>NZ_OZ245852.1:1657500-4108413 GCF_965228995.1 Novosphingobium sp.
GGTGATCTGATCGTCAGCGAGGTTCATCCGCCAGAGCTTGCGGCCGAGAATATCGGTCCAGAACAGCGCGTTTTCGCGTGCGCTCCACAGGAGGCCTTCGCCGAGAATATCGCGGGTGGCGCGGCGGATCGGGCGCGGCGTGGTCATGGCTTAGTGGCTGTCGCGCGGGAGGCCGCGGGTCTGGGCGATGCGCTGGTATTGCACGGCGGACTCGATCACTGCGCCGCCAGGATATTGGCCCGTGATATTGCGGTGAAGTTCCTGCCAGGGCGTTTGTGCGGCGGGAACGGCGGCAAGGCCCGCAGCGCGGCGGCGCTCGAGCTCATCTTCGGGCACCAGCATTTCGGCAGTGCGGCGCTTGAGGTCGATGCGGATGCGGTCGCCGGTCTGCAGCAGGGCAAGGCCGCCGCCGACTGCTGCCTCTGGCGCGGCGTTCAGGATCGAGGGGCTGCCCGAGGTGCCGGACTGGCGGCCATCGCCGATGCAGGGGAGGGCATCGACACCTGCCCGGATCAGGGCCGCAGGCGCGCGCATGTTGACGACTTCGGCGCCGCCGGGATAGCCGATCGGGCCGACCCCGCGGATAACGAGGAGGCAATGTTCGTCGATGCCGAGCGCCGGATCGTCGATGCGGGCATGGTAGTCTTCCGGTCCTTCGAACACGATGGCCCGGCCTTCGAAGGCATCGGGATCTTCGGGGTTCGAGAGATAGCGGGCACGGAAAGATTCCGAAATAACGCTCGCTTTCATAACGGCGGATTCAAACAGGTTGCCCGTGAGCACGGTGAGCCCGGCATTGGCGAGCATCGGCTCAGCCAGCGGCTTGATCACGCGCGTATCTTCGATCTGCGCTTCGCTGTAGTTTTCGGCCAGCGTTCGGCCATTGCAGCCGAGCGCGCTGCCATCGAGCAGGCCGCCGCGGAGCAGTTCGCCAACGACAGCGGGAACGCCGCCCGCACGGTAGTAGTCCTCGCCGAGGTATTCGCCCGCAGGTTGGAGGTTGACCAGCAGCGGAATGCCGGCCCCATGGTCCTGCCAATCATCGAGCGTGAGTTCGACGCCCATGTGCCTGGCGATGGCATTGAGATGGATCGGCGCATTGGTCGATCCACCGATCGCGCTGTTGACGCGGATTGCGTTAAGGAAGGCGGCGCGGGTCATGATGTCCGAAGGCTTGCGATCCTTGCGCACCATTTCGACGATAGCGAGGCCGCTTTCGTAAGCGGCTTGCTGGCGATCGCGGTAAGGCGCGGGGATCGCCGCCGAACCGGGGAGCGACATGCCGAGCGCTTCTGCAAGGGAGTTCATCGTCGTCGCCGTGCCCATCGTGTTGCAATAGCCGGTAGAGGGCGCGGACGAGGCGATCAGTTCGATGAACCCGCGGTAATCGATCTCGCCGGCGGCCAGCATCTCCCGCGCTTTCCAGACGATGGTGCCCGAGCCGGTGCGCTCGCCCTTGAACCAGCCGTTGAGCATCGGGCCGACCGAAAGCGCGATGGCGGGAATGTTTACTGTGGCGGCAGCCATGAGGCAGGCGGGCGTGGTCTTGTCGCAGCCGATGGTCAGCACGGTTCCGTCGATGGGGTAGCCGTAGAGCACTTCAACGAGGCTGAGATAGGAGAGGTTGCGATCGAGTGCAGCGGTGGGGCGCTTGCCGGTTTCCTGGATCGGATGGACCGGAAACTCGATGGGAATGCCGCCCGCATCGCGGATACCATCGCGCACGCGGTCGGCGAGGACGAGGTGGTGGCGGTTGCAGGGCGCGAGATCGCTGCCGGTTTGGGCGATGCCGATGATCGGGCGATCCGACTGGAGTTCGGCGACCGAGAGGCCGAAATTCAGATATCGTTCCAGATAGAGCGCGGTCATGTCGGGGTTGCCGGGATTGTCGAACCAGGCGCGCGACCGCAAACGAGGGGCGCGGGATTCTTGGTTATGTTCTGTCATGCGTATTCTATCCCAACTCGGTTTTACTCATCGCGCAAGAATCGGAAGGCTTGTTACCAGCCTTGCCCGAGCCTGCGCCTGGAATGCCGTTTTCCGGCATGTATTCCACCTTACCCACACCACGCTGTTGCTGCAGGGCCCTGCAAGAGGCGGTTTTCCGCCACCTTCTTCCAGGTTCAAGCAACGAACGCTCCAGCGATGATGACGCATCATCATCCGCTGTGCGATAGCCAATTTCCGCATTATAGCATATATATCAGATAAAATATTCCACTCGGAGAAATGCATGCCCCAATCCCGCAAACTGGCGCTTGTCGGTATCGGCAAGATCGCGCGCGACCAGCATCTGCCCGCTATCGCTGCCGAGGCCGGATTCGAACTGGCGGCGGCGGTCAGCCGTAATGGCCGCGTCGAGGGCGTGCCGAACTTCACTGATATCGCGGCGCTGATCGAAAGCGGGCTGGCCATTGATGCGGTTTCGCTGTGCACTCCGCCGGTTGGTCGCCACAGGATTGCGGCGCAGGCTTTGTCGGCTGGCTGGCATGTGATGCTGGAGAAGCCCCCCGGGGCGACGCTCTCGGAAGTCCATCATCTGGAAGCGCAGGCGAAATCGGCCGGGCGCAGTCTGTTTGCGACGTGGCATTCGCGCCATGGTGCTGGCGTTGCCGGAGCCGCCGCTTGGCTGGCGGACAAGCAGATCAGACGGGTGGACATTGTCTGGCACGAGAACATTCGCGTCTGGCACCCGGGCCAGGAGTGGATTCTCGCCGCAGGCGGGCTGGGCGTGTTCGATCCGGGGATCAATATGCTTTCAATCCTGACGGCGATCCTGCCCGGCCCGCTGCGGCTTGCGGATGCGCGGCTGGAATTTCCGGCGGGGCGCGGGGCGCCGATTACCGCCATGCTCGAGATGATCCACGACGAGACCGCGCCCGTTACCGCCGATCTCGATTTCCGCGCGACCGGGACGCCGCGCTGGGACATCGTGATCGAGGCCGACCGGGGCACACTCACACTCGCCGAGGGCGGCGCGCGGCTGTGGATCGACGGGGCGGAGCAGCCCGGTGACGGGATCGGCGAATATCCCGCGCTCTACCGGCGGTTTGCGGAACTGGTCGCCACCGGCCGCAGCGATTGCGACTTGCGTCCGCTGACGCTGGTCGCCGATGCCTTCCTGCTGGGCGAACGGATCGAAACCGACCCGTTCGCCTTCTGAGCCGGATCAGCCCACGCGCCAGATCGAAAGGTCGCGCGGGGCCACAGTGCGCCCGCCGAGCACGAAGACCGCGCCTTCAGGGGCGGGGGCTTCGGCCGGTTCGGCGCCGTAGTTGATCGCGAAGGTCAGCTCGCCGCGTCGGCGGATGCGCAGTACGCCATCGAGCGGAGTGGTTTCGAGGCCCGCCTCGGCGGCCATGGCCTGCACGATGGCGTCAAGCGCGGCGTCTTCGACCAAGGTGGCGAGGTAGTGGACCTTGCCATGGCGGACCATCGCCGGTGCGCCGTCTTCATAGCGGCCGAGCACGGTGCAATCTCCGGCCTCGATCGTCTCGCGCCAGAAGCCGCTGGCGAACGTGGTATTGCCGATGGTGATCGTGCCCGGGCAATCGGGGCGCAGCGTTTCCACCGCCAGCACGCGGATCGGCACGAGCGGACGCAGGCGGCCCGGCGCGAGGCCTTCGGGGATGGTGACGTCATGCGTCTTGGCGCCGGAGCGCGGGCCGATCAGCACGTGGGCCTCGGATGCTTGCAGCCGCGCGGCGGCTTCGGCTGTTGGCAGCGCGAGCGCGGGGACCAGTACCAGCGCATAGCCGGAAAGGTCCGCACCCGGCGCGACGAAATCGACATCAAGGCCAAGGCGGCGCGTCGCGCCATACCAGGCGGTCAGGATCTTCTGGTAGTTGTAGCCGCGTCCTTGCTGCTCGATCTGGCCGAGCCAATCGGATTCGTGATCGACAACAATGGCGACCTGCGCCTTGGTGGGCGCGGGGAGCTCGATTGCGGCGAGTTCGGCGGCGAGCTGTTCGATCTCGGGCCATGCCTCTGCTTCGCTCGAATCCGGGCGGAGCAGGCCAGCGTGCATCTGTTCCTGCGCATAGGGCGCCTGCCGCCAGCGGAAGAAGCTGACGACGGCAGCGCCGTGAGCGAAGGCTTCCCATGACCACAGCCGCACCATGCCGGGGGCGGGGCGGGGGTTGTGGTTGGCCCAGTTCACCGGCCCGGGCTGCTGCTCCATGACCCAGAAGGGACGCCCGGTGAGACCGCGCGTCTGGTCGAACAGGATCCCTTGAAAATCGGGGTGGCCAGTGCGCATCAGCGGTTCGAACTCGGCAGCGGAGGCCTTGGCCAGCGCGAGATCGGCCCGGCCGAGCGGGTAGTTGTCATAGGCCGCGAAATCGAGATCGGCGGCGAGCGCGTGATTGTCGACGCCGGTTTCCGGCATCGGGATGAAGTTGTGCGTCACCCAGCGGCCCGGCGCATGTGCACGGATCACCGCGATCATGTCGGCGTGGAAGCGCACCACCATGTCCGATGAATAGCGGCGCCAAGCCATGCGGTGGGCCGGGCTGGTTTCAGTGACCGCGCCCACAGGCATCTCGATCTCGTCGAAGCTGCGGTACTCCATCGACCAGAAGACATTGCCCCAGGCCGCGTTGAGCGCTGCGATATCGCTGTATTGCTCACGGCACCAGCTGCGGAAGCCTGCGAGCGCGGCGGGTGAGGCACTGATGGCGGTATCGTGGCAGCACAGTTCGTTGTCAGTCTGCCAGCCGACGACATGGGGATTTTCACCGTAGCGCTCTGCTACGGCGGTGCTGATCCGCATCGCTTCGCGGTGCCAGACGGGGCTCGAGAAATCGGTGTGCCGGCGCGAACCGAAGCCGCGCGTGCGGCCGGTTGCGGGATCGACCGGTAGGATTTCGGGATATAGGTCGATCAGCCATTTCGGCGGCGTGGCGGTGGGCGTGCACATCACGACCTTGAGGCCTGCTGCACCCAGCGTGGCAATCGCGCGGTCCAGCCAGTCCCATTCGAAGCGGCCGGGATCGGGCTCGATCCGGCTCCACGCGAACTCGGCGATGCGGACATAGCTGAGGCCGAGTGCGTTCATCCGCCGGGCGTCGGTCGCCCACCATGCTTCGGGCCAGTGTTCGGGATAGTAGCAGACGCCAAGCATAGTGAGCCGATCCTTCGGTGTTTTATCCGGAACCCGGCAGGCCGGGGAGGCGTGCCGGGTGGGCTGGAGAAATGAGTTGCAGGGAACCGCGCTTCAGCGGTAACCCGGCCCAGTCATTTATCATACAAATACCATTTGACCACCGAAAGCTCCCATGACCGCAACATTTTCACCCGCTTATCGTCTCGACAGCGCGAATGTCACGCTGGTGGTGGAGGTGATCGCCGAAGCGCCAACGGTCCGCTACTGGGGGCCGAAGCTGCCGGATGACCTGGCGCCGGGCGAACTTTCCGCGCTCGCGGCGCGGGCCGAAGCCAATGCTTCGCCCGCCGTGGAAGCGCCGCTTTCGCTCACTCCGCAGGCGGGGCAGGGCTTCCCCGGTCGGCCCGGGCTTGCCGCGCATCGCGGCGGGCTGAACTGGGCGAGTTATGCTCGGCTGACCGATGTGGAGCAAAGCGCGAACCGCTTGGTCTTCACCAGCTGGGATGAAGCGCATGGCATCGAACTCGTCCACGAACTGCGGCTTCTGGGCGATGTGCTGGCGGCGACGACCGCGCTGATCAATCGCAGCGCGGAGCCGCTGCAGGTCGATCATCTGGCGGCTCCGGTGATCCCGCTCCCCGGCTTTGTGCGCGAAATCATCGGATTCGAGGGGCGCTGGTCGGGCGAGTTCCAGCTGCAGCGGCACGAGCTTTCCATGGGCACCTGGCTGCGCGAAAACCGGCGCGGGCGTACCAGCCACGATGCCTTTCCGGGGCTGCTCGCGACCGAGCGCGATGCGAACGAGACGCGCGGGCTGGCTTATGGGTTCCATCTCGGCTGGAGCGGCAATCACCGGCTGTCGGTCGAAACGCTGGCAGATGGCCGACGTTCGGTCGCGATGGAGGCACTTTATCTGCCCGGCGAGATTGCGCTGGCACCGGGCGTGGGCCTGGAAACGCCGACGATCTATACGACCGTTTCGGACGCCGGGCTGGGGGCGGTTTCGCGCCAGTTCCACGCATATCTGCGCGCCCGGTACGAGCATCGGCGCCTGCGCGCAAAGCCGCGACCGGTGCATTACAACAGCTGGGAAGCGGTCTATTTCGACCACGACACTGCGAAACTTATGGCGCTTGCGGAACGCGCGGCGGCAGTGGGGGTGGAGCGTTTCGTGCTAGATGATGGCTGGTTCGGCAGCCGCCGAAGTGACCGCGCCGGGTTGGGGGACTGGCAGGTGAGCCCTGCGGTTTATCCCGAGGGACTGGCCCCGCTGATCGACAAGGTGCGCGTCCTGGGCATGGAGTTCGGCCTGTGGGTCGAGCCCGAGATGGTCAATCCCGATAGCGATCTCTTCCGCGCGCATCCCGAATGGGTGCTTGGCACGCCGCCCGCGCCGCAGATCCCGTTCCGCCATCAGCTGGTGCTCGATTTCGGGCGGGCGGAGGTGCGCGAGCGGATGTATCGGGACGTGGCGGCGCTACTGCAGGAATATCCCATCGCGTACCTCAAGTGGGACATGAACCGCGATCTCAGCCAGCCGGGCGGTGCGGACGGGCGCGGGGGGGCGACGGCGCATGTCGAAGGGCTCTATGCGGTGCTCGACCAGCTGCGGGCGGAGTTCCCGGCGGTCGAGATCGAAAGCTGCGCATCAGGCGGCGGGCGCGCCGACTTTGGTGTGCTGGCCCGGACCGACCGGGTGTGGACGAGCGATTCGAACGATGCGCTCGACCGCCTTTCGATCCAGCGCGGGTTTTCGCATTTCCTGCCCGCAGAACTGATGGGCGCGCATGTCGGGCCGATGCGCTGCCATATCACCGGGCGGCAGCTTTCGATGCCGCTGCGCGTGGCGACGGCGCTGTTCGGCCATATGGGCATCGAAGCCGATCTCGGCGAACTCGATGCGCAGGAGACCGTCGATCTCGCCGCCGGGGTGGCGCTGCACAAGGCGCACCGCGACCTGATTCACACCGGGGCGCTCCACCGGATCGACGCGGCGGAGGGCGTAAATGCCTTCGCGATCGTGGCCGAGGACGGGAGCGAGGCGCTGGTATCCTATACCATGGTGGAGGAGCAGCGCGGCTATTTCGCTGAGCCGCTGCGGCTGGCGGGGCTCGATCCGGCGGCGGACTATGAGCTCAGTGTGGTTTGGCCGCCGCGGCTCAAGGCGGCGTGGCCACTGAAGGACGGCGGACGGTTTCGCGGCGCGGCGCTGATGCAGGCAGGCTTTCAGCCGCCGCGCCTGCATCCAGGCACGGCGCTGATTCTCCACTTGAAGCGTTAAAGTGCCCGGTAGGCCGCGATGAAGGCAGCAGCTCGTTCGGCGAGGGCCTCGGTGGTCACGCCGGGGCTGTAGAGCGCGGAGCCGATGCCGAACCCGGCGGCGCCAGCGGTATGCCACGGCGCCATCGTCGTCGGCGAAATGCCGCCGACCGGGAGGACCGCCGTGCCCGCGGGGAGGACGGTGCGGATGGCCTTGAGGACGGCAGGGCTGGCGGCTTCGGCGGGGAACAGCTTGAGCGCGCGAGCGCCGGCCTCAAGCGCGGCGAAAGCTTCGCTCGGGGTCTGGAAGCCGGGGACGGCGATAAGCCCGCGCGCGGCGGCAGCGGCGATCACCGCCGGGTTGGTGTTGGGCGAGACGATCAGCGTGCCGCCAGCCTGCTCCACAGCCTCGACAGAGGCGGTATCCAGCACCGTGCCCGCGCCGACCAGCGCGCGGCCTTCGAGGCGTTTTGCCAGCCGCGCAATGCTTTCCAGCGGACGCGGGGAATTGAGCGGCACTTCGATCAGCGTGAAGCCGGCTTCGACCAGTGTGTCGCCCACCGCATCGGCGGTTTCCGGCGTAAGCCCGCGCAAGATGGCGACGAGCGGCATCGCGGCAAAGGCGGCATTGAAGGTATCGGCAGTCGTCATTGCAGCATGCTCCAGATCTGGGTGATCCCGGCGAGGAAGGCGGCGTGGCTATCCACCAGCCGGGCCTTGCAGCCGAGTTCATCGAGCGCGGCGAGGTAGAGGCCGCCAAGCTCGGGTGAGGCGAGGACATCGACGCCGTCGGCGCGCGCGCCCGCGAAATCGCGCGAAAGGCGGGAATCGCAGTCGCTCCCGATCAGGAGGCCGCTGACGTAGGAAGCCTGGATCGAGCGACCGCGTTTGCCCAGGATCAGTGCAGCGCGCGCGCCGAACAGCCGGGCGAGCAGATCGCCGCCGCGCGCTGCGTTCACGCCTTCGCGAAACGCTGCGCCATCGTGGACGGCGCCATCGAGCCCATCCGCGAGCAGACCGCTGCGGCTGAGCTGTGCGAACAACTCTCCGGTCATCGCGGTGGTAAAATCGATCAGGCTGCCGTTCTGCAACTGGGCCCATTTGGAGTGGGTGCCGGGCTGGCACAGCCAGGCGTCGGCGCTGACAAGGCCTGCAGCGGCCGCGCCGAGCAGCTGGACTTCCTCACCGCGCATGATGTCGGCGCGGTCCTTGCTCTCACGCGAGATGCCCGGGACGATAGCCGTGCGGCCCGGTTCCACCCAGTGAACTGCAGCGACTATTCCTGCAAGATTGGCCGGCGCGGCGACGTAGCCCGCATCAGACCAGCCGCGATTGGACCCGACCATCCCGGCGCAGAGCATCGGCACATCGCCCCATTTCGCGCGCATGGCGGCGGCTTCGGCAGCGAAATCGCCGCCCGCCATGGTGAGTATTCCGCGATCATCGCGCGCCGAATCCACGACGGTTCCGTCCGCCGCGAGCGCGAAAACGCGGCGGTTGGTGGAACCCCAATCGACCGCTAGAGTGGCAACTTCCAAGGGCGTCTCCGATAGCGCGTTTACTTAATTATCATATCTATCTGACTTTGATGTCAGGAGGAATTGAATTATCCGCTCCAGTTGCGTAATCGTTACCCGGCTTGGTGAACAGGAAAGTCAGCGCCATCACGACCGACACCTTCCCCTCTGAAATGCGCACCAGCCTTGGCCGGAACCTGACATATGGCATGCTCGAGATGATCGGCCGTGCCATCGTCATCGGCGAGTACGACAATGTCGCGTTTCCGACCGAGGCCGAACTTGCCCGCAAGCACGGTGTGAGCCGCGCTGTCACGCGCGAGGCAGTCAAGATGCTGACGGCCAAGGGCCTGCTCAGCGCGCGGCCTCGGCAGGGGACGATTGTCCAGCCGCAGTCCTCGTGGAACCTGTTTGACAGCGACGTTCTGCACTGGCTGCTGGAGCGCAAGTTCTCGGTCGAGCTGCTGCGCCACTTCAACCAGCTGCGCGTTGCCATCGAACCCGAAGCAGCGGCGCTGGCGGCGATGCAGGCGACCGAGGCGGAACGCGTGGCGATCGGGGCAGGGCTTGCCCGGATGGTTGCAGCTGAAGCCGGGGCGGATAACACGCTGGCCGCCGATATCGCGTTTCACGTCGCGGTGCTCGAGGGCTCGCGCAACCCGTTCTACAAGCAATTCCGCGATATGGTCGCCAGCGCATTGGCTACCTCGATCCATTTCACCAACCGGATCAAGGGCCGCACCGCCAGCATCGAAGATCACCGCGCGGTCTACGACGCGATCCTGAAGCGCGACAGCGATGGCGCGCGCTGCGCCATGCGCCGTCTGATCGGCGATGTGCTTACCCTCATCGGCGAGGCCGAAGTCACCGCAACCCCCTGAGCCGGGGGCTGGCTCATCACGCGTCAGACGAAGGTGACTTCCGGCCCCTCGGCCTTGTCGCGCTTCCAGAAGCGGATGAAGGTTGCGCGGTTGCCGAAGACGAAGCGGTTCACAGCGAGCGAGAAGCCGATCGACGACCACAGCGTCACGAACATCAGATGGATGTAGTGCAGGCCGAACGGCGCGTGGACGAAGGTGAAGTAGGCATAGAGCATGATGCCAAACAGGACCGCCGCAATCGCCGCGCGGGCATCGACGTCGCGGAACAGCAGCCCGACGATGAAGGCCGAGAGAATCGGCATCGAGAACAGCCCGTTCAGCTGCTGCAGCAGATTGATGATGCTGACCGCGTTTGCGTAGACCGGGATCAGCACGACCGCGATCAGGATCATGATCGCCGAAGCCGCAATATTGAGCGCCCGCACGCTGGCGCGGGGGTTCACGTATTTCTGGTGAATGTCGCAGATGTAGAGCGCTGCCGAGGAATTGAGGATGGCGACGAAATGGGTGGCGACGCTCGTCACCAGAATGGCGGCGAACGTCCCCGCCAGCCAGCCCGGCAGGACATTGCCCACTAGCTTGCCGAACGCGGCATCGTGAACATTTCCATAGAGCTTGTAGGCCACGATGCCGGGCAGCACGACGATGGCGGGCACGATCATCAGGCGGATCGCGGCGGCTGCCAGCACGCCCTTCTGCGCCTCACGCACCGAAGGGGAGGCCATCGCGCGCTGGGTGATCGCCTGGTTGGTCGACCAGTAGAAGATCTGGATGAACAGCATGCCCGTCAGCAGCGTTGGCCAGGGAATCGGCGAATTGCTGTCGCCGATCAGCGTCAGCCGCTCGGGAGGAATGCCGGAGAAATCGAAGCCGATGGCCTGCAGCGACAGGAAGACGAGCAGGAGGCAGATGAAGAGCAGGCTCGCGCCGCTGAAAGTCTCGGAAATGGCGACCGCGCGCAGGCCGCCGAGCACGCCGTAACCGGCGCCAAGTACGGCAATGCACAAGCCGACCATGACCAGCGGCAGATCGATCCCGAACACGCTGCGCAGGAACAGTGCGCCGGTGTAAAGCGCGGAAGGCATCGAGATGAACAGGTTGCCGAAGAGGAACAGCGTCGAGATCATCGTGCGGATGCGATCATCGTTGTAGCGCCGCTCGAGCAGTTCGGTCGTCGTTACGCACTGGTAGCGGTAGTAGATCGGCACGAACACGAAGGCGAGGATCAGCAAGCCAAACACGGCCGCAAGCTCCCACCAGGCCAGCAGCAGCATCTGGTTGCCGTTCGCGCCGACGAGCTGTTCGGTGCCAAGGTTGGTGATCGTGATCGAGCCGGCCACATAGATCCAGGTGAGGCTGCCGCCGGCGAGGAAGAATTCGCGGTCCTCGTTGTCGCTATGCGCGTGGCCGACGCGGGTGCGCCACCAGGTGAGGCTGCCCACGAGCATGATCACGAAAGCAAAGGCGAGCAGCTGCGTGCTCGTGCCGATTGAAACCGGCTGGAGGGAGGTGGCCGCCGCGCTCATGCCGCGCGGCCCTGCAGGAGCGGAAAATGCCTGCGCGCGGGCGCGCTGATCGTCCGTTCGGCTGATGATTGTGCCATGGCATCCCTCGCTTGCGACTGGTCGCACGACCTATTGTCGCATTTATATGATCTATTTCTGCTACGCGTCCGGCGCGGCAAGAGCAAGCCCATGAAATGTCCCGCGCTGCGGCCGCGCCGGCTCACAAGTGCAGTTGCACCGCAGACTGCGTGATCTGGCGCTCGCCGCGGGCGTTGTGCAGCTGCTCAAGCCGGCTCAACTGGCCCAGGCTCTGGATCATCGCGTGGATCGGCGCGAGGTGGCCGCTGCGGTGCAGCTTCAGCACGGCGGCATCGGCCAGCGTTTCGAGCGCGAGCGGATCGATCGTGTAGGCGCCCGTGATATCCTGCTGGTGCTGGTCCGCGAAATGCAGCGTGATCGTCATCGGCGTGATCAGGCGCTCGGCCGCGATGGCGTTGACAAAGCGGTCTGCCGCCTCGGCATCTCTCAGCATCTTCGTGAGGAGCGCGCGGCGGCCAGCGAGGAAGGCGGTCTCGGACCCATCGGGGGCAAACAGCGCAGCGCCCGTTGTGCGGCCGAAGAGGCTGCTTGCTTCATCGATGCACAATTCCAGCGCATCCCCGCTCGGCGTGCCGAGGCAGAAGGGCAGGCGCAGGACATTGTGCGGCAGATACGTCGCCGCCCAGTGCTCACCGATCAGGTAGAGATTGCGGGCCGGCTCGAACCCGAGCAGCGCCACCAGCCGGAATGCGCCGGTCGCGCCGTCCTTGATGAGGACCACGGGATAGTCGCAAGCGGCCAGCGGCACTTCGCCGAGCCCGAGGGGAACATGGCCGAGCCCCGCTGCGGCGGCGAGATCGGTGCCGCTCCCGATGGTGATCTGGCCGTGGCGCGCGTGGCTCACGGCGGCGATGGTAGGCTCGCTGCTCATACCGCCTGGAACCGGTGCACGCGCAAGGCATCGAGCAGTGCGCGGTGCGGGGGCAGGGCGGCGAGCGCCTGCTCCTGCTGGCGCCGGGTCGCCATGAAGCAGCGCTGCGCCAGCGCCGCTTCGGCGGTAACCTGGCTGCCTTCCGCAAGATCACATTCAAAGCCCATGCCGTGGAGCACGTACTGGTAGCTCGGCCACGAGAAAACTTCGGGCTGATGCGGGAAATCCTGCGGCCCGGGCGGGTGGTGCCGCCATAGCGCAAGTTGTTCGCGCAGCCGCTCCGGCACGGTCGCGGGATCGCGGTTGTCGCGCCAGAAGGCGGTCTCCTCGCGCTTGGTGAGCACATAGTGGAGCTTGAGGAAATCGATGATCCGCGCCCAGTGGTGATCGAAGGCGGCGTTGAACTGGCTGGCTAGCGCGGGCATCACGGCACGGTTGCGCGGCAGGCGGTCGACGATGAAATCGACCGCAGTTTCGATCAGCATCAGCGCCGAGGCTTCGAGTGGCTCGAGGAAACCGTTGGCGAGGCCGACGGCAACGCAGTTCTTTTCCCAGAACCGCTGCCGGTGGCCGGAGCGAATCGGGATGCGCCGGGAGTTGAGGCCATTGGCAATCGGCCCGAGATAGGCGCGCAGCGTGGCTTCGGCCTCATCGTGGCTGGTGTGGCGGCTCGAATAGACATAGCCGGTGCCGCGCCGGGTTGGCAGGCCGATGTCCCAGATCCACCCGGCGTCCTGCGCGGTCGAGTTGGTCTGGCTGGCGATGGGCTCGTCCTCGTGCTCGTAGGGCACTTGCAGCGCAACCGCGTGATCGGCGAGGAGCACATCGCTGCATTCGACGAAGGGCACGCCATAAGTCTGGCCGATCAGCAAGGCGGCAAAGCCGGTGCAATCGACGAAGAAATCGCCGGAAACGAGCCCCGTTTCGCGCGTGACCACGCCGGTGATGAAGCCGGCTTCATCGACTTGCACGTCGGTCACGTCATCGGTGATATGGCGAACACCCAGCTGCTCGATGCAATGCTTCTTGAGCAGGGCGGCAAACTTCACCGCATCGAGATGATAGGCATAATTGGCGAGACCGACATATTCGGCGGTGCTGATGGCCTTGGGCGCAAGGCCCGCATCGCACAGCGCAGACTGGAAATCGACCGCATGGGCAAAATCGGTGCCCGCGCCCTGTTGCTGCCGCAGCCAGTGCGCCGAAAGGTTGATCTGTGTGGCGGCCTGCGGCGGATTGAGCGGGTGGTAATAGCTGTCACCCGGCTCGCCCGTTACCCAGCCGGTGAAGCGTGCGCCCTGCTTGAAGGCGGCATCGCACGAGCGCATGAACTCGGTTTCCGAGATCCCGATCTTGCGCAGCGTGTTGCGCATGGTCGGCCAGGTGCCTTCACCGACGCCGATCGTGCCGATGGTGACGGATTCGATCAGGGTGACCTTCACCCCGTTCTCGCCTTCCGGGCGGTGCGCTGCGGCAATGCGCGCAGCCGCAATCCAGCCGGCCGAGCCGCCGCCTACGATCACCACCTGCCGAACCCTGTCGTTCATGTCCTGCTCCCTGACCTCTTATTGCCGCTGCCCGACGGGGCTTGGCAAGGCTTGTCCCAATGGCATCGCTGGGCTCGCCAAGTGCTGCAATTTCGCACCAGTCGAGCGTCAATGCGATGGCCCAAAAAACTTTCATTTGATTTATCTGATAAAACATATCAGTCAAACCCCCAACGACGTGGGAACCCGCGTCGATGCACTTGGCACGTTCCGACCGAAAACGGTTGACGGCAGCATAGGGAGAGCCAAAGTATGTCTCAATTCAATAGTTTATCTGCTATGTCGCGGATGCGCATCCAGGCACTGGCCTGCTGCAGCGCGCTGGCGATCATTGGCGGCGCAGCCCCCGCATTCGCAGATGAAGCTCCCGCCAGCGGCACTTCGGAGCCCGATGCGATTGTCGTCACCGGCATCCGCAGCAGCTTGCGCAGCGCTGCCAGCATCAAGCGCAACGCGCCCAGCATCGTGGACGCGATCAGCTCGGAAGACCTCGGCAAGTTCCCCGATACCAACGTGGCGGAATCGCTGCAGCGCATTCCGGGCGTCGCGATCGACCGCAACAACGGCGAAGGCAGCAAAGTCACCGTGCGCGGCTTTGGCCCGGCATTCAACACCGTGCTCGTCAACGGCCGCACGTTCGCCAGCGACAACCAGGGCCGCGAATTCAGCTTCGACCTGCTGGCGGCCGAACTGATCAACGGCGCGGAAGTTTACAAGAGCTCGCAGGCCCGCCTGCAGGACGGCGGCATCGGCTCGACAATCAATCTCAAAACGCCGCGTCCGCTCGACCTGAATGGCTTCAAGGCCGTTCTTTCGGCCAAGGGTCAGTATGAGCGCAACAGCGACAAGGTGACCCCGCAGGCATTTGGCCTGATCAGCGATACCTTTGCGGACGGCAAGTTTGGCGTGCTCGCTTCGGTTTCCTACCAGAAGCGCGATGCGCAGACCCGCTACACGCAGAACCGCGGCTACATTCCCGGTACGACAGTTGGCCCGGCGGCGAACCCGCTGTTCACGAACGTCTTTGCGCCCCGCAACCAGGACGTTGGCCAGGATGACCAGCAGCGCGAACGTATCGGCGTGACCGGCACCGCCCAGTACCGTCCGAACGATCAGCTGACCTTCACGGTCGATGGCCTCTACAACCAGTTCAACGTCAATTCGCGCGTGCAGGCGCTGGGCAGCTGGTTCGAGCCTTCGAGCTATACGGCGGCCACGATCGATTCGAACCGTACCGTCACCTCGCTCACGACCAACGGCAACGCCGACCTCATCCAGACGTCGAACAACCGCTTCGTGAAGACATACGCATTTGGCGGCAACGCCGAGTGGAAGCCGAACAGCAACCTGACCGTGAAGGCCGACGTTTCGTGGTCGCGCGCCAAGGATTCGGCTGGCGGCCGCAACTACTTCACCGTGATCGGCATCCCGAGTACCTATAGCTTCAAGCAGGCGACCGGCAGCGGCTTCCCCTCGACGGTGGGCTATACTTCGGACCTCACCAACGCCGCGCTGGGCCGTTCGCACATCGCGCTGCGCCAGGGCAACACCGAGGCCGAGCGCGTGCTCGAGTACAAGCTCGATACCGAGTGGAAGTCTGACGGCGGCGTGCTCGATGCGGTCCGCTTCGGCCTCGTCAACACCAACCGCAGCAAGAACAGCCAGGCGATCGGTACCGATCCGAACACCCTGTGCCTCTATTGCGGCTACAACGAGCCCGCTTCGGCTGCTCTGCTGAGCCCGCTCACGCTGCGTGCGCCGGGCGGTACGGGCAGCGTGCCGACCAGCATCCTCAGCTATGATCCCGAGGCTTACTTCAAGTTCCTCGAGAGCCCGGCTCAGGCGGCAGTGCGCGATCAGGCACGCGGCCTTGCCCCCGGGACGACGGCGGCTGCGCTTGCGGCGACCAATGGCTTTGCGGCCAGAGTCCAGCCGAACTCCTTCTCGGTTTCGGAAAAGGTGTTCGCCGGCTACATCGAAAGCGATTTCAAGGGCAACCTTGGCTCGCTGCCGTGGTTCGTCAACTTCGGTGCGCGCTATGTGCACACGGAAGTGACCGCCAGCGGCCAGCAGCTGGCGCTGACCGACCTGCTTTCGGTGCCGAACGATCCGACGATCTACCAGGCGGTCTTCGCCAACGGTGGGGCGCCGGTGGCAACGGCGAAGCGGACGAGCTACGATTACTTCCTGCCGAACGTCAACGTGAAGGTGAACCTGACGGACAAGATCATCGCGCGCTTCTCCGCGTCGCGCACGCTCACCCGCCCGCAGATTCGCGATCTGGCTCCGCGCACGAACTTTGACGTGACGCGTCCGGCCAGCCTCAATGCCAGCGGCGGCAACCCCGATCTGCGGCCCTACACGTCGAACAACTTCGATATCTCTCTCGAGTGGTACCCGACGCCGACCACGACGCTGTCGGTGGCCGCTTACTACAAGAGCGTCGATAACTTCATCGTGCAGACCCGTTCGCTCGAGAACTTCACCATCGCCAATGCCAGCAATCTCCCGATTGGCGGCGGCATCACCGGTCCGAACACCGCGACGTTCAGCGTGCGCCGTCCGCGCAATGCCGAGAACGCCACGGTGCGCGGCATCGAACTCAATGTCGTGCACACTTTCGACTACCTGCCCGCCCCGCTCGACGGCCTCGGGTTCTCGGCCAACGCCACGTTCGTGGACAGCAGCGCTACCTTCGACCCGAAGAGCACGACGACCTCGTTCGCGCTTGAAGGCCTCGGTAACAGCTACAACGTCACGGGCTTCTACGAAAAGAACGGCTTTGCCGCCCGCGTCGCCTACAACCGTCGCGGCCGGTTCCTCGAATATCTGG
Organism: Novosphingobium sp.; assembly: GCF_965228995.1. Lineage (GTDB taxonomy): Bacteria > Pseudomonadota > Alphaproteobacteria > Sphingomonadales > Sphingomonadaceae > Novosphingobium. The sequence goes on from NZ_OZ245852.1 coordinate 1,674,117, forward strand.
TGACGCCCGGCGAGGGCGGTGACCCGGTGTTCCGCCGTCCGTTCAGGCAGGTCGACGTGCGCGTGAGCTACGATGTCACCAAGTTCGCGCAAGTCTTCGCAGATGGCACGAACGTGACCAATTCGAAGAACGTCACCACTGGCCGCTTCGACAATCAGGTGCTTGACTACGTCGACACCGGCGCGCGCTATTCGGCTGGCGTTCGCCTGAACTTCTGATCGTCCACCCCCTCCGGACGTGAAGGCGCGCTCATGCAGACTTATCTGCGTGGGCGCGTTTTCGTTTGGGGCGAATCCTGCTGACATCAAGAAACGGAAAAGCGTGTGATGAAAAACCTCCGGCGTCTGCTTGTATCCGGCCTGGTCCTTGCGGGCGCGGCCCAGCCTGCCCTGCAGGCCCAATCGCTCCCTGCGGCCCAGCCGGTGCGGCAGGCCTATGCAGTGCCGCCGCCCGATGCGCCGGAGCTCGCGGCGCTGGGCTCCTATGCGATCGGGACGCAGGCGCTCGCCATCGACGCGCCGGATAGCGTGGTGCTCTCGGCCGCCGGCCCCACGCGGACGACCAGGACGATCCGGGCGCGGGTGTGGTATCCCGCTGCAGCCCAGCCGGGCGCTGCGCGGACCTCGTTCTCGCACGTGCTGCCAAGGCCCGATGGCACGGGCGGCCCGTTTGTCATTCCGAGCCTTGCGGTGGACGGCGCCGCGCCGATCAAGGGGCAGCGCTTCCCGCTGGTCGTCGTCTCGCATGGGTATAGCGGCTGGGACACCTTCATGACCTGGCTGACCGAGAACCTCGCCACCAAGGGTTACGTCGTCGTCGCGATCGACCATGCCGACCTGCGCGTGGTGAACCCGGCGGATTTCCCGGTCTCGTTCGGCAATGTGCTGGTCCACCGCGCGCGCGATATCCGCTTCGTCATCGACGATCTGACCCGCCGCGCGGGCAAGGCCGGCGATGCGCTGGGGCAGGAGATCGACGCGGATCAGATTGGCCTTGTCGGTTATTCGATGGGCGGTTTCGGCGTGCTCGGGGCTGCCGGGCTGGACTATTCTCCAACGAGCCCGGTGTTCGGCCAGCTACCGGCGCCTGCCCGCGACCAACTGTTTGCGAGCCAGAAGGCGGGCAAGCCGCTCGCCGCGCGGATCAAGGCGGTGGTGGCGCTCGCTCCGTTCGGCGGCAGCCCGGCGGTCCGCGTCTGGTCGGAGGCGGCGCTCGCTGCCTTTGCCAAGCCGGTGCTTTTGATCGACGGCGATGATGACGATATCGTCGACGCGAGCGGCGGCGTGAGCTGGGTTTTCGCACAGATGGCGAACAATGAGCGCCACTTCCTGCTTTATCAGAACGCCCGCCACAACGTCGGCGGCAATCCGCCGCCGCCCGAAGCCGATGCCGATTTCTCCACGCGCGAATACTTCGCCGAGCCGGTCTGGCGCACCGAGCGGATCAACGCGATCAACCAGCACTTCATCACGGCGTTCCTCGACCTTCACCTGAAGGGCGATGAGGCCAAGCGCGCCTATCTCGATGTCGCGCCGCCGCTCGCGGGCGATGGGCAGTGGCCGCTGGCGCCTTTCCAGAACGTGGGCGGCAAGCCGGCTGGTTCGGAGCAGCCGGGCTTCTGGCGCGGCTTCCAGCGGCGCTGGGCGCTGGGCCTCGAAATGCGCGGCGGCGAACCTGCCAAGCGCTGAGGCGCATCAGGCGGCGGGGAAGGCTGCCTCGCCCGTCGTGCCGGAAAACAGCGTTTCGGTCTTGCCGCCGACCCAGATCGGGCTGCCGGGTTCGTGTTCGATGCGAACCCGGCCCGAGCGGCCGAGGCGGGTGCCCTGGGTCGCGGTGTAGGGTGCGGTGACGTGCCCGGCGCGCAGCATCCATTCAGCGGCCGAGGCATTGAGGCTGCCGGTGACGGGATCCTCGATCAGGCCGCCGTAAGGATCGCTGAAGATCGCGCGCACTTCGTAGGCAAAGGGGCTGCCGGCAGGATGCAGACCGACAAGGCCGATATCGATGCGCGCGGCATGGGAACGCGCGGGCTCGACCGCGATGACCGCCGCCGCATCGCCGAGCTGGATGCCGAGCCAGCCGGGGCCATTGTCGATCCATTCGGCAGCGACCACATCGTCCGGCGTGATCCCGAGAACAGCGCAGGCTTCCGCCAGCTTCTCCGCATCGACCGGCCCTGAGCGCAGGAGCGGCGGCGCAGCAAAGGCGAGACCATCGGCGCTGCGGCGCACATCGATCAGGCCCGCGCCGCATTCCTGCACGACCTTGCCTTCCTGGCGCGGCGTGCCTCCCAGAGCGAGCCAGGCATGCGCCGAGCCCAACGTGGGATGGCCTGCGAACGGCAGTTCCCGATCGAGCGTGAAGATGCGGACGCGGTAGTCTGCGGCGTCGGCGGTTGGCGGCAGGAGGAACGCCGTTTCCGAAAGGTTGAGCCAGCGGGTGATGGCCTGAAGCTCTGCCGTATCGCGGTCGGCGTCGAGTGCGATCACGGCCAGCGGATTGCCGGAAAACGGAGTCTCACCAAAGACGTCGACAAGCTGGAACGGGTACTGCGGCATGATTTTGCGAACCTCTGCGCCGGGGATGGCACGCCGGAGAAGATCGCAGCGCATGGGCTGTTTGCAAGAATGAAAAGCGTGAGGGGTACAGTCTGGCTATCGGCCGGGGGGTGCCGAAAAGGCCTCAATCGTCCGGGATGGCGAGGCTGAAACGCATGCCGGCAACCAGCGTGCTGCGTGCGCCGATGGCCCAGCCGGGATGGATTACATATTGCAGATCGGGCTGGATATTGAGCCATGGGGCGAGCTTGCGCTGCGCGGTGAGTTCGATCACGGTTTCGGCGCGGTGCGCGCTATCCGGTGCGAACAGCGTCTGCCGTGCGGCGTGGCCCAGCCGCGCATGGGCCGCTGCAAGGCCGAGCCGCCACTCGCCGACAATGGCGACCGCGCCGCCGCCGGCATAAGCTGCAATCGGATTGGGACGCGCATCGGCGATGCCGAACCGGACCCACGCGCTGATCTTGCGCGTCACTGCGCCCTCAAGCATGCCGTAGGCGCCGCGCGAAACGGCGGGCGGCTGGATCGTATCGAGCGCGTCGAAGCGCGTGGTGTAGTGCCAGCCGCCGAACTGGAGCAGCCAGGTGCCGACCGGCACGCGCGCCTCCGCGATGAGCAGGGCGCCGGTGGTGCCGGGAAACCGCACCGCCAGTTTGCGCGGATCGTCCCGCACGCCCGCCAGCGCATCGAAGGCGCCCAGCGCGAGCGCCTTGCGGCCGCGCTGCAGCCGCACGACCAGCGCGGAGGCTGTCATCGGGAAGATCGAAGGGCCAGCGAGGCCGCTTTGCGAGATTTCCGGCCCGATCCCGAAGGCACTGTTGACGAACAGCGAGCCGGTGTTCTGGATATCGAACTCGGCATTGAGATCGATCAGCCCGGCCTTGGCCGAGAGGGCGGGGCTGGGCTTCCACTGCACCCAGGCTTCGTAAACGTGGGGCAGGGTATCCGCCTCGATGCTGCTTACCGTCTGGTAAAGACCGACGCGGCGGCCCGAGAAATCGGGGCCATGGGCTGCCATGACATCGATATGCGCGGAAAGCGTATCGAGCCCGACGACGGGGCCCTTGAAGTCCACCCACCCATCGGCGCGGCCGACCACATCGGTGCCGCGCTCGGGGCTGCCGCGGAGGGCCGTGAGCATATCGGCAGTGTAGGCTGCGCCAAAACTGATGGCCGATTGCGCCACTGCCGGGGCGGGCGCGGACAGGCTTGTCGCGGCAAACGCGAGTGCGGCAGAGGCAAGGCGAGGGGTCCGGGGCATGGTGCCGCTGAATAAGATCCAGACGGATAAGATCGCACTTCGGCGGGATCAGGGAAAAGGCGCAGCATCGCCGCAGCATTCCTGCAGGGTTTTGCACAGGGCCGCGTTTCGCTGTGCGGCATCATTTCGTGCGCGGATGAATGCCGGTGCGCAATTTCATGATGACTCTGCCTCGCCAATGCGGTAACTGCCCGATCACAAAACAAGTCGTTCACCCGGCGCGGCCTTGGGAGAGGATGCGTAAAATTGCACCGCGCCGGGTGTCCAGATTTGGTTTTGTTCCCCTATCGTTGATTTTTGTCGTCGTCCGCAAGGATGGCGCGCTGCCCTTGTGCGCACGTTCGCGGCACGCCTGAGCCGCCCGTCCGCTGCCGTGCAACAGGCGCGGAACGGGGCGGATTTATTGCGCGTCAGGCGTTGGGGCGATTGGCGAGGAGGTTGTCGACCACCGAAGGGTCCGCCAGCGTTGAGGTATCGCCGAGATTGCCGGTGTCGTTTTCGCCGATCTTGCGCAAGATGCGGCGCATGATCTTGCCGGAGCGGGTCTTGGGCAGGCCGGGAGCGAACTGGATAACGTCCGGTGTTGCGATGGGGCCAATCTCGTGGCGGACCCACTGGACGAGCTCCTTGCGCAAGGCTTCATCGGGCTCGACGTCGGCGTTGGTTGTCACGAAGGCGTAAATGCCCTGGCCCTTGATCTCGTGCGGCATGCCAACCACGGCGGCTTCGGCGACCTTGGGATGGGCAACGAGCGCGCTCTCGATCTCGGCGGTGCCCATGCGGTGGCCGGAGACGTTGATCACGTCGTCGATCCGCCCGGTGATCCAGTAATAGCCGTCCTCATCGCGGCGGCAGCCGTCGCCGGTGAAGTAATGGCCGGGGAAGGTGGTGAAGTAAGTCTGGAAAAAGCGCTCGTGATCGCCCCAGACGGTGCGCATCTGGCCGGGCCAGCTCTGCTCGATGACCAGGCAGCCATCCGCTGCACCTTCGAGGAGTTGGCCCTCACCGGTGAGGAGCGCAGGCTTCACGCCGAACATCGGCCGCGTGGCCGAGCCGGGCTTCAGCGCGGTGGCGCCGGGCAGCGGGGTGATCATCGCGCCGCCGGTTTCGGTCTGCCACCAGGTGTCGACAATCGGGCAGCGGCCTTCGCCGACGACCTTGTGGTACCATTCCCAGGCCTCGGGGTTGATCGGCTCGCCCACCGAGCCGAGCAGACGCAAGGACTGGCGGCTGGTCTTCTTCACCCACTCGTCGCCCTCACGCATCAGCGCGCGCAGGGCTGTGGGGGCGCCGTAGAAAATCTCGACGCCGAACTTGTCGACGACCTGCCAGAAGCGCGAAGGATCGGGGAAGTTCGGCACGCCTTCGAACATCACCGTCGTCGCGCCATTGAGGAGCGGGCCGTAAACGACATAGCTGTGGCCCGTGACCCAGCCCACGTCCGCCGCGCACCAGTAGATCTGGCCGGGACGGTAATCGAACACGTACTCGTGCGTCATCGAGGCCCAGACGCTGTACCCGCCGGTGGTGTGGAGCACGCCCTTGGGCTTGCCGGTGGAGCCGGAGGTATAGAGGATGAACAGCGGGTCCTCGGCGCTCATTTCCTCGGGCGGGCAGTCCGCGCTCTGGGCGGCGACCGCGCTGGCCCAGTCGAGATCGCGGCCTTCGACATGCGGCACAGCCGCGCCGGTGTGCCTCAGGACGATGACGGTATCGACGCCCGGGCAGTGCCGGAGCGCCTCATCGACGTTGGCTTTCAGCGGCACGTGCTTGCCGCCGCGCAGGCCTTCGTTGGCGGTGATGATGAGGCGGCTGTCGCAATCGGACACGCGCCCGGCCAGTGCATCGGGCGAGAAGCCGGCAAACACGATCGAGTGGATCGCGCCGATCCGTGCGCAGGCGAGCATGGCGACGGCGGCCTCGGGGACCATCGGCAGGTAGATCGTAACGCGCGAGCCGCGCACGACGCCGCGCAACTTCAGGAGGTTGGCGAAGCGGCAGACGCTTTCGTGGAGTTCGCGGTAGGTGATGCGGCGGTCGGGCGTGTCCGGGCTGTCTGGCTCCCACAGGATGGCGATCTGGTCACCGCGTTCCGCGAGGTGGCGGTCGAGGCAATTGGCGGCGAGGTTGAGCGTGCCGTCCTCGAACCAGCGGATGCCGAAATCGGCCTCATGGAAGCTGGTGGTGCTGACCGTGGTGAAGGGCTTGATCCAGTCAAGGCGCTTTGCTTCCTCGCGCCAGAACGCATCGGGTTCGGCCAGCGACCGGGCGTACATCGCCTGATAGCGAGTCTCGTCGATCAGGGCGCCCTTGGCCCAGTTCTCGGGGACCGGGTAGATGGTCTGGCTCATCGGGGCGTCCTCTCGCAGCGTGTTGGTTTTTCGCCGCTATAAGACGCAATGGGCCGGGTTTGCCAAGCCTTGAATTTACCCCTCCGCCCCGCCTGCGGTGGGCCGGACCGTCAGTGCGCTCCGGCCATGGCGGTGAGGAACATCAGCACGACGGGATGCGGTTCGATCGTCGCCAGCTGCGCCTTGACCGCGGCGAAGGCTTCATCGGCAGCGGTGAGGGCGAACTGGATGTCCGCCTCAGTCATGGCCGCGCAGAAGAACATGTTGTGCCAGGGGTGGACGTAGACCCCGCGCTTCAGCATCGCCTCGCCCCAGGCAAAGCCAACACGGTAGTCGGGGTCATTGTCGAACAGGATCTGCGGCATCTGCACCGGGCCGGTCTGGCGCAAGGCGAAGCCGTGCTTGGCGGCCAGCGCATCGAGGCCTTCGCGCCATAGCGTGCCGAGGCGGACGGAGTTTTCGAGGTAGTCGGTCTCGCGCAGGATCTTCAGCGTTTCGACCCCGGCCGCCATCGGCACGGCGGCAAACCAGAACGAGCCGGTGACGTAGATCTGGCTCGCACCCTCGCGGCAGCGGTCGTTGCCGAGGAGGGCGGAGATCGGGTGGCCGTTGGCGAACGACTTGCCCCAGCAGCTCATGTCCGGGCGCACGCCGACGAGTTCCCAGCTGCAATCGCGGATCAGGCGGAAGCCCGCGCGGACATCGTCGACGATCAGCATGGCGCCGCACTCGTCGCAGAGTTCGCGGGCGCGCCGCGCATAGGCCGGATCGGGCAGCGCCTGATCGATGAAGGCATCGTGCTTGAAGGGCGAGGCGAAGATGGCGGCGAGATCATCGCCCGCTGCGGCGACGGCGGCTTCGAGGCTGGCGATATCGTTGAACTGGTATTTGGAAATGAACGCGCGCTCTTCGGGGACGATACCGGCGGGCATCGGCGTGCACCACGGCGCGGCACCGTGATAGGCGCCTTCCGCCACGAGCACGCGGCGCTTGCCGGTCTGCGCGCGGGCAGTGGTCATCGCCATGGTCGTGGCGTCGGTGCCGTTCTTGCAGAACATCGCCCAATCGGCGTGGTTGACCATGCCGACAAGGGCTTCGGCGAGATCGACGAAATGGGCGCTGGGGCCGGTCATCGTATCGCCCAAGGCAAGCTGCGCGACAGCGACATCGTTCACGCGCCGGTCGTTGTAGCCGAGGAGGTTAGGGCCATAGGCGCACATGAAATCGAGGTAGCGATTGCCATCGACATCCCAGATATAGGCGCCTTCGCCGCGGCTGAAAAATTGCGGGTAGGACGCGGGGAGCAGCGTCGTCGCCTCGTGGCCGTACATGCCGCCCGGCACGACTTTCATCGCGCGCTCGCGGAGGGACTGGTCGGCGGCGTTGCCAAGGTGCGGGCTGGTCATCGGGCTCTCCCTCTTATGGTTCAGGCGGCTTGTTCTGCGCTGATGCGCAGCGGCAGGCATTCGGGCAGGAAAGTACGGGCATAAGCCTCGCGCGCGCGGCGGGCCTGCTCCTCGTAGGCGTCGGTGATCGTGCCGTGGCGGTGGACCGACAGCGTCCAGATCGCATCGTTGATCACGAGCAGTTCGGTGAAGCGCTCGATCAGTTCGGCGCTGGGGGCGATCTCGAACAATTGGCTGAGTTCGGCCATCGAGCGTTCGGCCAGCACGCGGTCGTTTTCCAGATCACGCGCGCGGATCGTGGCGGAAAGGCCGGAGCCGAGCAGCAGCCGACGCGCGGCAGCGTGGGCGTTGTAGTGATCACGGCCGTGGGCGTAGCGCGCCGACATGTAGTCCTGCCAGGACTGGATGCCGGGGGGCAGGGGCTTGTCGAGCAGGGCGACAAATTCGCGGGTGTAGCGTTCGGCAAGCGCGACGAAGATTTGCCCTGCATCGGGAAAGAAATGGTAGATGGAAGGGGCGGAAAGGCCCGCCTCTTCGGCCAGCGTGTAGATGCTGATCTGCGCAGGCTCGAGCGTTTCGAGCAGGCGATCGGCGGAATCGAGGATGGCCTCGAACCGCTGCTGGCTGCGCTTCTGGCGCGGAAGACGAACCCTTTCGGCAGAGCCGCCTGCCGCGGGCCGGGGAATGATCGTAACCATGCCGCCAAGCCTAGCGCCGATTTTGCGCGGTTCAACCATTTTCAGATAAAAATCCGAACTTATATCAGATTCAACTTGACGCCCCCGGCCCTTGCGCGGCAGCTTCGCTCGCCATGGGGATCAGGGCTTGCGGGACGCACCGCAAAGCCGATGCGGGGAGATAACGATGCGGCAGGCCATTCGGAACCGGTGCCTCGGGATACTGCTTGCGGGGAGCGCGCTGATCATCGCCGCGCCCGCCCTTGCGGAAGAAGCCGCGCCGCCAGCCAAGGGCGATGGCATCGCTGAAATCGTCGTCACCGCGCAGCGCCGCGCGCAGAACGTGCAGGACGTGCCGATCGCGATTGCGGCGATCAGCGGTGATGCGCTCACCGATACCGGCATCCGCGATCCGCGTGACCTGACCTTGCTGGTACCCAGCCTTTCGATGCAGGCGGGCACTGCGGCTTCGACCACATCGCTGTTCATCCGCGGCGTCGGCATCGGCGATTTCAACTCGAACACCACGGGCGCGGTGGGCGTCTATGTCGACGACGTGTTTCTCGGCGCGAACGCGGGCAAGCTGTTCAATGTGTTCGATTCCGAAGGGATCGAAGTGCTCAAGGGGCCGCAGGGCACGCTCTATGGCCGCAACACCACGGCGGGCGCGATCCGCTTTTCAAGTCGCAAGCCGACTGATGAATTAAGCGGCGATTTCTCCGCGCTCTATGGCCGGTTCAATGAGGTGCAGCTCGAAGGCGGGATCGGCGGGCCCATCGTCAAAGACCTCCTGAAAGTGCGCGTGGCGGGCTTCTACAACCGGCGGGACGGGACGACCCTGAACCGCGTGACAGGCCACTACGTCAACAACATCAACCTCTGGGCGCTGCGCGGAATTGCCGACTTCACCCCAGCGCCGAACGTACTGCTGCGGCTTTCGGTCCACGGCGGCAACAACACCGGCGGCGCGCGCCAGTTCCAGCACCGCGGGCAAGGGGTCGATTTCTTCGGGAACCCGGCCCAGCTACCCGATGGCACGCCCACCGATGCCTTCGGCTACGCGGATACGGACAACAACGTCTATGCTGGCGACTACAATGTCGAGGGCAAGGAGCGGATTGGCGTGTTCGGCGCCTCGCTTCTGGGTCAGGTCGATTTCGGCGGGGTGCAGCTGACCTCGATCACCGCTTATGAGCAAGTCAACCGCGCGACGCTGGAGGATACCGACGCCAGCCCCAACGACTTCGTGGTGGCTTATTACGAGGACCGCCCGCGCCAGTGGAGCGAGGAACTGCGCCTGCAATCGACGGGCGACAAGAAGCTCAACTGGATCGTGGGTGCCTACTATTTCCATGACCGGCTCGCGACAGACAGCAGCTTCGATTTGCTGCGGTCCCTGCGCGATCCCAATAATCTTCTCGGCACGTTCGATCCGGTCAATTCGCTGGGGCTGCTGCGCTATCCCTATACCCAGCGGACGCGCAGCTTCGCGCTGTTCGGGCAGGCGGACTACAAGCTGACCGACAAGCTCACCGCGACGGTCGGCCTGCGCTGGTCGAGCGACCGGATCAGCATGGACTACCACAGCCTGTTCGATGCGATCGGGGGCGTGGTGCCAGTGAAGGCCTACTCGGACGTCACGCTGCCGCTGCTTGATTTCAACGGTGCCAAGACCTTCCGCGACCTCTCGTGGCGCGGCGCGCTAAACTACAAGACGGGCGATACACTGGTCTATGCCTCATTTTCCAAGGGCTACAACAGCGGCGGGTTTGCGGGCGGCGCCTCGACCGATCCGCTGCAGCTGGCGCCGTTCAATTCGGAGAAGCTCTACGCCTACGAAGTGGGCCTGAAGACCGAATTCCTCGACCGGAAAGTGCGCTTCAATACCTCGGCCTTCTACTACGATTACCGCGATCTGCAGGTCTTCGTGTTTGACCTAACCGGGCCGATCCCGGTGCAGCGCAAGCTCAACGCGGGCAATGCCGAGATCTACGGGCTCGAGGCTGAACTGACCTTGCGGCCGACCCGCAATCTCGATCTCTTTGCTGCGGCGACGTTCATGCACAGCGAATACAAGAAGTTCGCGGCGCTCGGCGGGGTGAGCTATTCGGGCAACCGGCTGGTCAACGCGCCCAGGTTCGCGTTCTCGGGCGGGGTGAACTGGACGGTGCCGCTGGGCAGTTCCGGTTCCCTCCGCGCTCGGGTGGACGGCACGTATGTCTCCTCGATCGCACTGTTTCCGGACAATGCCGCCAATACCGAGGTGCGCGCGCATGGGCAGATCAATGCCCGGCTGGGCTGGCAATCGCCCACGAAGGCCTATGAGGTTGCGCTATGGGTGAAGAACCTCAATTCTGCGCGCTACATCTCCTCAATTGCGCCAGTCATCACGCAGGACCAGATCAACTACAACGATCCGCGGACCTTCGGGGTGCAGCTTGTCGCGCATTTCTGAGCGGCAGGGTAGAACAAGAAAAGGCAGCGTTTCCTGATGCTTGACGTACATGGCTGGCTTGAGAAGTTTGGCGCGGCGCTGGACAGCGGTGATGGCGCTGCGGTGGCGGGCCTGTTCCTGCCCGAAGGCCTGTGGCGCGATTATCTGGCGCTCGGCTGGACACTGGCGACGCATGAGGGGACCGAGGCGATCACCACGTTCGCCAATGCACGTGCCGCTGGCTCCGGTATTGGCGGCTTTGCCAGCGATGCGCCCGCCGGTGCGAGCGAAGGCTTCATCACCTTCGAGACGGCGCTGGGGCGCGGCGAAGGCTATGTTCGGCTGATGGGTGAGCAGTGCTTCACGCTGCTGACCGCGCTCAAGGAACTCAAGGGCTTCGAGGAACCGCTGCGCGGCCGCCGCCATTCGGGCGTGGTGGACGAGACCGGCCAGCGCACCTGGGAAGACGTGCGCCACGACGATGTCGAGCAGTGGAGCGAGACCAATCCGCCTTATGTGCTGGTGATCGGCGCGGGGCAGGGCGGCCTCGCGCTCGGCGCGCGGCTCAAGATGCTGGGCGTGCCGTGTCTGCTCGTCGACAAGTACCCGCGCGTGGGGGACCAGTGGCGTTCGCGCTACAAGTCGCTGCTGCTGCACGATCCGGTGTGGTACGATCACATGCCCTACGTGCCGTTCCCCGATCACTGGCCGGTCTACACGCCCAAGCAGAAAATGGGCGACTGGCTGGAATACTATGCCGGGATCATGGAGCTGGGCGTATGGACCAGCACGGAATGCAAGGGCATCTCGCGCGATCCCGTGACGGGCAAGTGGCAGGTTGCGCTGGAGCGCGATGGCAAGCCGGTGACGCTGTCGCCAGAGCATGTGGTGATGGCGGTGGGCAATGCGGGCTTTGCGATCACGCCCGAGTTTCCGGGGCAGGAGAGCTTCAAGGGCCACCAGTGCCATTCGAGCGCGCATGCGGGCGGCGAGGGGCTGGCCGGCCAGCGCGTGATCGTGGTCGGCGCGAACAACTCCGCGCACGATATCTGCGCCGATCTCGTCAGCCACGGCGCCGAACCGGTGATGATCCAGCGCTCCTCCACGCTGATCGTGCGCCAGAGCAACATGGAAAAGATGCTCGGCGGGGCCTATTCGCAGGAAGTCTTCGAAGCCGGGCTGACGACCGACAAGGCCGATCTGCTCGGCGCATCGGTGCCGTTCCGCCTGTCGGAGAAGGTCAACAAGGCGGCGTGGGACCAGATCCAGATCGATGAGGCGCCGTTCTACAAGCGGCTGACCGATGCGGGTTTCCAGATCGATTTCGGGCCGGACGGCACCGGCATCGCAATGAAGTTCCAGCGCACGTCCTCGGGCTACTACGTCGATGTCGGCGCTTCCGACATGGTCGCGGACGGGCGCATCAAGGTGCGTTCGGGCGTCAGCATCGAGCGGATCGTCCAGGACGGCCTGGTGCTGTCTGACGGGAGCCATGAGCGGGCCGACCGCATCATCTACGCGACCGGATTTGGCGACATGAAGCAGTGGGTCTCGCGGCTGATCAATCCGGAAGTGGCGGAGCGCATCGGCAAGACCTGGGGCTATGGCTCCGGATTCCCCGGCGATCCCGGCCCATGGGAAGGCGAGATGAAGAACCTGTGGAAACCGACACCGGAGCCGGGGCTGTGGTTCATGGCGGGGAACCTCGCGATGGCGCGCAGCTATTCGCAGTATCTCGGTCTGCAGCTCAAGGCGCGGTACGAGGGCCTGCCAGTCGAACCTTACGTCGCCGCCTGAAGCCGGGGCCTGAGGCCGAGCGCCGCACCGATCAGCACGAGGCCGAGAATGACGGCGGCCGAGCAGGCAAACAGCACGGTATCGAGGCCGCCCGCTTCGATCAGCATGCCCGCCGCCGTAGGCAGGATCGCCGCACCCATAAGTTGCGCCGTGGCAGCAAATGGCAGGCTGCGGCGCGTGGGATCGGCTTCGAGCAGGAAGCCGGTCAACGCAGGCGTCAGGACCATCCACACGAAGCCATAGCCGACGACGAGGCTCCAGCCGACTGTCCCGTCTGCGCCGCGCAGGAACAGCAGCGCGACGATGAGGATGAGGGCAAGGCCGGTGACCACCGCTTTCAGGCCGGCATGGCCGCGCTCGCCCACCGCAATGGCGACCCCTGCGCCCGCCATCTGCCCGACCATCGAGGCTGTGAGCATGGGCGCGATGCGTTCGGGCGCGATGCCGCGCGATTCCAGCCAGAGCCCCATGTAGGCCCAGATGCCGACAACCGCGCCGACCAGCAGCGCCGAGGCGGTGAGGCCAATCCAGCCGGAAAGCGGGATGGCGCCCTTGCTTGCGGTGCCTTCGGCATGGGCTGCGGGGGCCAGCTTCGTCGGGACCAGCGGCAGAGCCAGTGCAACGAGCGCGGCGATCAGGGCCAGCGCGTGCTGCACATCGGCCGCCGAACCGGGCGCGGCGGCGCTCGCGAACCATTGCAGGATGGCATATTGGCTCGCTGCCTGAAGGAACAGGAACGCGGCGGCCGCGGCGTTGAGGCCCTTGGCCCTGGCGATGGCGCCAGCCGCCACACCGACGAGCAATCCGCCACCTGCGCCAGAGATCGCGCGGGAGAGGAGCAGCGGCACCATCACGGGGAGCAGGTTCGCCGCAATCGTGACGGCGATGCCGATCAGCGCCACCATCCGCGCGGGCACCCGCGCCAGCAGCGCAATTCCCCCGGCACTGCCGAGCGCAATTGCCGCGATTTCGATAGCCGCAAGCAGGCCGAGGCTGGCTTCCCCGATCCGCCCTTCATGCACATAGCCGCCATAAAGCAGCGGCTGGACACCAAGAACGAGAAGCCCTGCAGCGCCGATCAGAAGGGACGCGCCAAGCCCGAGGCGAGAGGGCGCGGGGCCGGTTGGTTCCTGCTGCGCCGCCATGCCATTCCCCGATGATCCGATAATTATCCGGTTTATTGGATGCGGGGCAGGGTAAGTCAAGCGACGCCCTGGCGCGCCCGGCTTTCGCGCTGCGCGCACATCGTTTCGATCCTGTTGAACAACAATTCGTGACATAAGCCGCGACACGGCGTAGGGGGCCGCGATGTCGGTGCAGCCACGCCGCCACGCCGGATAACCTCTCAGGCGTAGGCGTCGCTCGCCACCACATGCATCCTGGCGGATTGCGATCCCATCGCACGGAAAAGCAAGCGCCCCCATTCGGAGACGATCCCGTTTATGGCAGGTTACAAGGAACCCGGGCTGGAAGCCCGGCGCGCGGCGGCAGCGTCGGCGCGAGAACAGGCACTCGCAAAGCTAAAGGCACGAACCCCGCTCGATCCCGCAGCACAGGCCGAACGCATTGCCGCGGCCGAGGCGCGTGAGCAAATGCAGGCCGAAAAGCGCGCATTGCTGGCCGCGAAAAAGGCGCAGGAACTTGCCGAGAAGGCCGATCGCGCTGCCAAGGTCACGCCTGCTCTTACCGATGCCGAGCGCAAGGCGGCGCGGGACGCAAAGTATGCGGCCCGCAAGGCACGCAAGAAGTAGCGCTTGAAGCATCCTGCCAACGCCAGCGGCATGTCCGCCTTGAATGTCGGCGAGCACCTCGTCGACACCGCATTCGTTCCGGACGGGAGCAGGCTCCGCCTCATCCGGAGTGGAACTGATTTCGCGATCCTGCTCGATGACAATGAGTTGATGAGCACAGACCTTTCGGCCTCGGAAGGTGTTCTCGCCAGCGCGGTGTGCGCAGAACTCGGCAGTCGCTACCCGGTTCACATGCTCATCGGCGGCTACGGCATGGGTTACACGCTGAGATCCGCTCTCCGGGCGCTCGGCGGCGATGCTGAAGTGACAGTTGCGGAAATCGTGCCGAAGATCGTCGAGTGGGCGAAAGGGCCCATGGCGCGCATCACCGATGGGTGTCTCGATGATCCGCGCGTCCAACTGGTGCAGCACGACGTTGCATTCTTGATTGAATCCGCGGCGCAAGGTTACGATTGCATCCTGCTCGACGTCGACAACGGACCAGAAGGCCTCACGCGCGGGGCGAATGATTGGCTCTATTCCCCGGAAGGGTTAGCGGCCGCGCGGTCTGCGTTGAAGGAGGGCGGAATACTCGGCGTCTGGTCTGCGTCTCACGACGACAGATTTGCCGGAACACTCGCCCGCAGCGGCTTCGCCGTCACGGCGATCGAAACCGATCGAGGCCCGGAGTCGTCCCCGACCGGGCAAAGCGAACGGCACGTGATCATAATGGCAGTCAAGCGCAGGTAACGAAGTGCGGCGGACGCACTCGTGCGGGTCCGACAGCCGAGGACAGATTGGTCGGGGAGACAAGATTCGAACTTGCGACCCTCTGCTCCCAAAGCAGATGCGCTACCAGGCTGCGCTACTCCCCGACTGGCTTTGCCCTTAAGCAAGCGCGGCGAGTGCGGCAAGGCGCAATCGTGGGCTGGGCGCCCCATGTTGGTAAGACGATTATTGTTGGTTTCACATATCTATGCCAAGCATAGTTTTCTACCGATCGGTATGGTGGGATCGGCAGTAACGGAGTTTCCCTGAACATGGTGGCGCTGCTGAAGCGGATCGGGTGTGCGATCGGGCGGCATGCGCCCTCTCGCCGTGCGGTGGAATACGAGGGGCATCTCAAGATCGGGCCTTGCCGCTTTTGCGGGCAAGCCCTTGAAAAGGGCGGCGATGGCCGCTGGGTGAGCCGCAAGGGCAGCAAGCGCGCGCCGCGGGATGAGACGACCAAGCACAAGGATTGAAACGGAGCGGTTGACCTTCGCGCGGCCTGACCCCAACTGGGCGTCGGGTAATACTGCCATGCCCGCGCGGGCGAGGAGCGACGATGACAAGCTGGACTTCCACCAACCCCATGACCGGCGAAGTGCTGTGGCAGGGGGAGGACGCGGATGTCGATGCGGCGGTCAAGTCGGCACGCGCCGCGCAAGGGGCCTGGGCGCTGCGCCCGCTGGCCGAGCGTATCGCAGTGGCAGAACGCTATGCCGAAATGGTCAAGGCTAACGCCGAGGACTTTGCGGCCGTGATCGCGCGCGAGACGGGCAAGCCGCTGTGGGAAGCCCGCACCGAAGTCGGCACCGTGGCAGCCAAAGTCGCCATCTCGATCACCGCGCAGGCCGAGCGCGCGGGCGAGCGCCATGGCGAGGCGGCGGGCGTGCCGCAAGCCTTGCGCCACAAGCCGCACGGCGTGCTTGCGGTGCTGGGGCCCTATAATTTCCCCGCGCACCTGCCCAACGGTCATATCGTGCCGGCGCTGCTGGCGGGCAACGCGGTGGTGTTCAAGCCATCGGAACTGACGCCCGCTTCGGGTGCCTTCATGGCGGACCTGTGGGCGAAGGCAGGGCTGCCCGAGGGCGTGCTGGTGGTGACGCAGGGGCGTGCCGATACCGGGCGCGCTCTGGCGGCCCATCCAGAACTCGACGGGCTGCTGTTCACCGGCTCCTCTACCACTGGCCTCGCCCTGCATCAGGCGTTTGCAGCGCGGCCCGACCGGATCCTTGCCATAGAAACGGGCGGTAACAACCCGCTGATCGCCTGGGATATTGCTGCAGCGGATGTGGAAGCCGCCGCATCACTCGTCGTGCAATCGGCGTTCCTCTCGGCCGGCCAGCGCTGCACGTGCGCGCGGCGGCTGATCGTGGGGCCGGACGGCGATGCGCTGATCGCTGCGATCGGGGCCATGGCGGACCGGATCATTGTGGGCGGACCGTTCGACGAGCCAGCGCCGTTCATGGGCCCGGTGGTCGACATGAACGCGGCGGCGCGCGTCGAGAAGGCGTGGGACGCGCTCGTGGCGATGGGCGGTACGGTGATCCGCCCGCTGCAGCGCGTGCGTGAGGGCACGCCGCTGCTATCGCCCGCGATGATCGACGTGACGGGGCTCGCGGTGCCCGACGAAGAGATCTTCGGCCCGGTGCTGCAAGTGATCCGCGTGGCCGATTTCGACGCGGCCATGGCTGCCGCCAACGCCACGCGCTTCGGCCTTGCCGCAAGCCTGATCGGCGGCGACGAGGCGCTCTATCGCCGCTTCTGGGCGGCCAGCCGCGCAGGCGTGGTCAACTGGAACCGCCCGACCAACGGCGCGGCCTCTTCGGCGCCGTTTGGCGGTGTGGGGATTTCTGGCAACCACCGCCCGAGCGCCTATTACGCCGCAGATTATTGCGCCTGGCCGGTGGCGAGCCTGGAAAGCCCGGCGATTGCTCCGGCGGCGCTGACGGGGCTGCGGGGCTGAGACTTTCCGTCTGCCCTGCCTTTCTGGGGCTTTGCCGGTACACCTGAAGTGCACTTGAGGTTGGTGGGCCCGGCAGGAAGGCCCACTACAAGTCTAAGCGGCATATTTTTCAGGCAGTTATTGATGCAACGGGTTGCAAGATAGGACCACATTTAGGACCACGTCAAACAGCTAATTTGATGTCAATTGTGCCATCGCAAGCTAGCTAAGAGACTGACGCAATTCCGCCGTTGCTGTCCGCAATGATGGTGCGTATTTGCCACCACAAGCCATGCCCGCCGGTCACCGGATGGCTACCGCTAAGCGTCGAGCTTTAGTGCTGGGTTGCAAGCCGGGCAGTCTGTTCGTCAGGAACCTAGGCCGCGCGGACAAACTTGAACGACCGTTTGCGCCCATTTGCAGACGCGCTTCTCCGCCCTATATGGGTGGTTTGCCCGCACAATGTCAGCAGGCTCACCAGCCTGTGAGCAACATAAGAGGATAGACGGATGCACTTAGAAGTAGCGCTTGACCACGAGACATCCGAACGAGCGGGAGCGGGCGGCATGTTTCAAATCGAGTCAGTGATCGACAGTGAAACCGGTGACGATCTGACGAATCGGGTCGACGTAGGGGTGCACTTCAATGGTGACGCCGATTTGGACGATTACATTAAGCAAATATTTGGGTCGGAAACGACCTTCGACATCGTCGGAGACGATTGAAGTCTTGCAGAGTAGGGCGGAAACACCCCGTTTGACAGATGCATAACGTCCGCTTCCCACCCGAACTCGGTCACTTCGCAAGCCGTATAATTTGTCCACGCCACCTAGAGAACCACGTGCAGCCCCATCGCATCGCGAGCCTTTAGGCTGATGATGGAGCCATCCACCCTTACGACGCACCGGTATGTGCCGGAGAGTTTGCCACCGAGGGCGTTACCCGCGCTGTAGTCGCGCACTATCGTTGCAGTGCCGCTTTCTTCGTCCCTCGTGACGGACTTACCCCAATCGCTATCATAGGAGGTCCGGTCCACAGCGGCCTGCTTCATCATTTCGTCACAGGTCGCCGCAGCCGAGGGTTCGCTGAAAGCCGCCCATTCTGCACTGACGGGACGGGCCACCATGACAAGGCTGGCGTATTTCTTCCGGTCCTCCGTGGTGGCTTTCGGATCGTACTGCGCCTTCACGCTGCGCGCTTGCTGCTCGGGGATGATAAACACCTCGCCGTTCGCGCAACCCACCCGCCAGAGCAGGTTTGTCCGGGTGGCATTCTTCCAGTTGGTAACAGCCACGACCCGATCACAGCTATCGCTTTCAGCCGCAGCGAGAGCCGCCCAGCGCCGCAGATCGTTTGAAACGGCCCAAACCCGCTTGCCGAGCTTGGCCTGCCCCTCGGGATCGTATGACCCGTCTAGAGGGGCCGCGACGTCCGGGGCGAGCTTCGAGTTCATCGCCGTCAGTTTGTCCTCTGGTGGCGAGGCTTTCTGCGCTGCGACAGGACCAGATGGATTGCCGGTTTGCTGCGAGACTGCCTTCACAACGCCACCAAGCACCGCAACAGCGATGAGTATCTCGCCCCACCTAATCCTTGCACTGGTGCCGGAAACAACCTCGGCGTTCTGCTGCTCACTCACCCTGTCGCTCCTTGGCTATCGTATCTTGGAGCGAGAATAACCCACGTGAGTAAAGGATGTGTAGACGATAGTCTGTAGACGGATAGTCTACATCGAGGCGGATTGGCGGCGTGGACATACGCCATCGCCTTGGCCGCAATGTGCGGACCCTTCGCACAGCCTTGGGTCTGTCGCAGGAGGAGCTTGCCGGGCGCGCGGGTTTGCATCGCACGTACGCGAGCGACATCGAAAGAGGGACGCGGAACCCATCGATCACTGTGGTCGAGAAGCTGGCCATGGTGCTCGGCGTGACGCCGGGTAGTCTGCTCGACTAACACCTCTGCTAGCCTGTTTATTGGATCGTAAGGATGTTCTGACAATCCGTTCGGATGGGATCAGCACCGCGCGCAGAGATCAGACCTACGCCGTTGGCGTCGATCATCCCTGCGAACGCCGGGCCGTATCAACGCTTCCAGATACGCAATCCCGAGTTTGTCGCCCGGTTGCCACAACTTCGGGCGTGGCGTGATCAGGCCATGGCGCGGATTGGCGGAACCGAACGGCGAAAGCAGCGCGCTTTAGTTCGGCAAGTGTTGCACGGCAGCCGGTTCCGGCAACTTTATGCGTACATGGGCCTACTCAAGGCCAAGCGCATCGGCGAGGCTACCGCCGACACGATTGCCACCATCGCGGACGCGCTAGACCCGTTCTCGCCTTGTAGCGAGCATGTAAGGCGGCACTGGATACCGGCAGGCAGACAGATGCGAGCCGTGCAGTCGTTTGGTCCCGTCAAGCGTGCGCACCAGATTTTAGTCGCGGATGTAGTCCGCGCTCTCCATCCTCCCCGCGAAAATCAGTTTCTGCTTCGCGGCGGGATACCGGCGGCCCTCTCGGCTGTCGAAGCGGCCTACAGACGTGGAATGACACACGCTGTGGAACTCGACGCAACCGGGTTCTACGGCAACATCACACTCACGTCCTTGGTCGATGCGCTGCGGCCATTGCCGGAAGCGGTTGTCCGTCATGTGATCTTCGATGAGAGCATACGGACTGGTGCCCGAACTTCGTCCGATGCTATCGGCACATTGTCCGACACTACCATACCGCTTGGGATGGTGCCTCCTCCCCTCAATGACACACAAGGCATCCCGCTAGGTGCCGCGTCGTCCCCCATTGTGGGCGAGGTAATGATAGGCCGACTGCTGGCCGCCCACGAGATCGACTTTGATCTCGACGTCATTACCTACGCTGACAATCTGCTCGTCCTCGGACGTTCAGAGCAGGAAGCCGATGCGAGAGCGGATCAGCTACGGGACGTGGCAGCGACGCCAGCCTGTGGGTCATTGAGGTTGAGGGTCAAGGAGCGCGGACATCTTTTGACGGTCGGGACCTCCGAAGGCGGCGGCTTCGCAGCAGGTGTTTCGTTCATCGGTCAGTTCGGAACAGTCGATCAGCACGGCGATTTCTCATGGCAGCCGTCACCGGACCGGCTTTACCATGAAATGCTGCTGGACGTTGATGAATGTCCCAGCCTTGACCAAATTGTCAAAGCGCACCGCAAGGTTGCGTCTTACCATCGCGCCTATCCCCGATGGCAGGGACGCGAGATGGCAGAGGCATTGCAACGGGCCAAGCTGTCCAGCGCCCGCTATCTACTTCATGCGACGCCAGACTATTTAAGCGAGGCGTCGCGCGACGTCATATTCGCGATGCTCTTACACGGGCGGCGGTATGAGGTCTTAGAAATAGTTCCCGAATACGGGGCTGCCCATGAGCAGCGTCGCAAGCGCCTTTTGGATGAAATAGGTCGGTGTTGGCAATTGCTTGCTACTGCTGCGGGAGCCGAGAGCGAGGCGGCTTAAACGTCAGCTTGTCCCACGGATGCCGCAAACGGTCGCTGATGCACGCGAAACGCAGGTGGCGGGCAACTCGGAGCACGCTGCGACAATGACGCGCTCTACCGCTCTGTCTGCGCCGCATGTCCACGAAGCGGGCGCAGAAGCTGCATGCATTGGGACGTGTGGCAGGCGAGCAATCCCGGATGTGGTGTCTCTACCTAGAAAAATCGAACAGGCTGGGTTGCACGGCTTCGCTCTCTGGCGGCGGGGGAGGCAGGCCGTACGGATAGGTCTCGGCGAAGGGCCGAAGCTGCGACGCCGGATCGAGTGAGAGTAGCGAGGCCCAATCGCCGGGCCTGCCATACCGGGCGAGAAGGCGCTGCCAGCGTTCCGGATCGTGGAACCGGGCATGCAATGCCGCGTGGCAACGCTTACAGCACGGGTAGATCGCCAGCGGCTGCGAGTAGTCCTCAAGGTGCAGGAAGCGGTAGTCGCGCCCCTTCGGTCGCTCGGTGCGGCCATCGCGGCAGATGCTGCACATGGTGGGCCGGGTGATGAGGCCCCGGCGCAGTGCATCATTCTGGATCGGGATGACCGAGTAGCCCTGCTTGTAGCGAAATCCGTTGTAGCCGATCAGCCAGCCGTCATCGCTCATGGCCTTGCCCCCTTCAGCGACTTTGCCATGGTGCGCATGGTTGCATCGAGCGCGGCGATGCCAGATCGCAACTGGATGAGTAGGACTTCCTGCATGTCGGCTGCGTTGTCGGCGCGCTGCCCTTCGACCGCGACCGCATGGAGGTCCTCCAGCTTGGCGGTGATGTCGGCGAACCGGCGCGGGATTGCCTTGCTCATGCTGCGGCCTCCGACATGATCCTGTGCACGGATGCCCGGCTGATCCCAAGGCGTTCGGCAATGGCGCTCGCGCCCAAGCCGGAGGCGCGCAACTCGCAGACCTGCGGCGCTAGGCGGCGGGCTGTCGGCGCACGGCCCCGATATCGGCCTTCGCTCTTGGCGCGGGCGATCCCGGCACGCTGCCGCTCCAGCATCACGGCGCGCTCAAACTCCGCAACAGCCGCAAACATCGTCAGCAGCATCCGCCCTGACGGCGATTTCGTGTCCACCTCGGTGCCGCCGAAGTCCAGGATGCGCAGGGCAACCTTCTTGCCCTCCAGATCAGCCACGATGGCCAGCAGGTGGGCGGTGCTGCGCGCGAGACGGTCAAGGCGGGTGACAACGAGCGTGTCACCCTCCCGGCACCATTCCAGCGCAGCGGCAAGCTGATCGCGCTGCGCGACCGACGAAACCATCTCCCCGAATATCTTGGTGCACCCCGTTGCCCGCAGCGCCGCCCCTTGGGCTTCATACCCCGCGACCTGTTCGCTGGTGGAGCTACGCCGGTAGCCGATAAGCATCTGATCCTCCTCGGTTTTTCCAAGGAAACATTGCCATCAGAGGGCCTGTAAGTCACGGAAATAATGAGATTTTTTGTCAAGCGGCGGCGCGCGGCGGGCTGGTCCAGACGCATCATATCGCCACCGCGTTACCGGCTGTCCGGTCTCATTGTTGCACATGAGCCTAAGATGTTGCGAGCCACTGGCTCACATGGATTTACCCGACTTAACTGAGACACGGCGGACGCCTGCGGGGCGGGTTCGAGATTGTCGCGCATGGGCAGGGCCATGATGGAAGGCGTTCTCGCTCCCGTTTATAAATCCCAGCGTGGGAGAGGGGCAGATCACTCTTCAACCTGATCGAGCTGATCGCAGATTCTTTGGTCAATTCGAAAGATTTCAGTCTGGCTCGATGCTCCCCTTCGCAGTGTGCGACCTCTAGAAATCGAGTCTTCGTTGCGCTGGATCGCCAGCGCCGGGCCGTGGCCTTTGGTTCGGCTCAAAGAGCACTAAGCGGTCGCGGCTCCACATGAGCTCGAACTGCGGTATGGGTTGGTTGATCGCCGAAATCGTGCGGATGCAGAAGATGTTCGACGTGCTCGATGACGTGGTGCGCTCATAATAGCCGTCCGTCGTGCGCTGATACGGATCGATCTCGAAACGGAAATCGGTCTTTTGCACCAGGGCGTGTCGTAGTGGTTCGGATCGGCGATCATCTAGTCGGTATTCCGCTCCAGCCAACGCTCCTTGCAGTACGAAGGTAGTATGCGTGCTGATGATCGTTAGGGGCCTGAGGCGCAATGAAGCATAAAGTTGCGGCCAGAACAGCGAGTAATGCTCGATCTCCGGAAATTGCAGAAAAACGTTGTGCAGTCCGTCAATCATGACGGTCGTGTAAGGTTCGCCTTGAAGTTCAGCAGAATCCAGCATCCATTCGATACGATTAAAGAGTTGATCCGCTCGGTAATTGCCCGGATATAGGTGAATTACTTCGTATGCTGGTCGTAAATCATTGACCGATATCCCGTACTCAATCCTTCGAAGCGTTAAGAGCGCGCGTAGGATGTTGTCGTAATATTGGCTTGGATACAAGAATGACACGATTAGTATTCGTTCCGGTCGATCGGTCCGATCGCCATTCGTCTCAAAAGTCGGGGAGATCGCAATTTTCAGCGCTAAGGCGGCCTTCCCACCTGAGCCTTCCCCGTTTAGAAATATATTCGACCCTCTGAAAAGACGGACCCCCATCCCAAGATCATGAAACCCCGCGTCCCCAACCAACCGACGGCGCGCACGAGAGAGGTTGAATCGCTCGAACGAATCTTGCGAGAGCACGCGCCTCATCACCTTTTTGTCGACGTGCATTTCTGGCAGTCGGGTCTTCCAAATCGCCTTGCGATCGATCTGATAGTTGATTTGGGGCGAAAACCGCACCCCTTTGGTGCCGCCAATCTGCAGACCGTGCGTTCCGACTGAGCAAAGCTGGTGGCGCGCCTTTGCCAAGCTGATTCGTCGATCGGGCTTGCGCCCGTTGTCCGATATGTGATCGTGCGTGAGCCGAAAAGCCACGTCCACGAGATAGTCGAAAGCGCGTTCTCCAGCCCAGTCCTCGCCCGCCGTCAAGATGACAAGCGCTCTCAATTCTCTGCATCGCACAATGAATTCACGCAGGTGTTTCACGAAATAATTTGACTGCTCCGGCCCTTGCGCGGCCATGATGAGATCATGGACGCCATCCAATACAATAAGCGCACGGCACGGTTTCGGCGCCAAGCGGCCCCTCTCCTCGTGCTCCGGTATTGCTGCTAGCGCATCTGCTAGCTCCGAGAGCGCGCTTTCCATCCGGCTAAGCGCAGATTTCGCTCCCGGTGGTCCATCGACCTCGATCTGGAAATGCTCGATCTCAAGCCAACGGTCGTCGCGGTCGGGGAAGAAAGACAATCGGCGAAGCTCGTCGGGCACCAAGCCGTTCGCCTTCGCCTCCAGATCCTCGCGCGTCTCCTCCGCCGTGATGAAGAGGGTGTCGATCCCCATCGGCGCCAATACAGCGCCGAGAGCGAGCGCGATGCTGGTCTTCCCCGTCCCGGGCCCGCCGTGCATTCCAATCACTAGACCGCGTCGGCTCGAGAATTTCAGGCCGCCACGCAGCAACGTCTCGGCGCCCCGGATCGGGATGGGGATGCCCCATATCTCGTTGACCAGCTCTCCGAAGTCAGGGAGCCGCTCGAGGTGGCTAGAGCGCACAAACTCATACGGCGCTGGAGCGACCCTGAAGCGCCCCTCGCTGAAGTAGGCCGCAGCGTCGTCGAGCGACTGGAACCGGAGCCAAAGCACCCCGCGCGCCGCCAGAAACTGACGTAAGACGCTGCCGGATTTGGACCGGCCTTCTGCTGGGATGGGATCGCGGCCACGTGACCAATAGCGTGGGCGGAAGGATGTCCAAATATGGGATAGCGCCTCCTCCAACTCTATTGGAGAGAAAGTCTGATCCGGGTCCTCGATCCCGAGGTCGGAAGGAAAAATCCCGAATGTCTCAAAGATGAAGTTACGCACTGGCAAGAGCGCGTAAGCTCGTGAAGCTGGCATACTCGGCGCTGTAAGGTATTCTAACGCGACACTCAGCGGTGATCGTATCGCGATATCCTCTACGTTCGCGAAGCCTTCATGTGCTCGAGAGGGATTGTCCTCCCAGCTTTCATTGACATCCAGATCCTGTGGGTTGGCGAAAACGAAAGACGATTTGACGAGGCGCGAAATACGCGTCGCACTCGCTTGCACCAACTCATCCTGCCCGCGCTCGGCCCCGGGTTCGAAAGGCAGCGATTTGCGGTCGTCGAGCAAGTCGCGCGCAACTTTGTCGAGAGCCTTGCGGTTTCGAAGTGGCCGAACGCGTAGCGGACTTGCACCGCCATCGGCTTCGAAGAGGTGCCTGTTTTTCCCTTCGTCGTACGTCTGGGTGAGCCAGGCGAAATGGCGGTTGACCAAACCGTCGGGAACGAGATCGATCGACGTGCTTCGTAAAGCGACGGCGAGATCGCCTTGCGCCCGCATAATCGAGGCCACGAGGTCCTCGAAGGCATCGTCATAGGGGGTTACTTTTCTTCGACCGATCGTCTCAGGCACCGACTGTTCTCGAGTAAAACGCCGAACTGGCCGCAACTCTCATCCCAAACTCGCGAATTCGATCACCGAAGTGCGAAGCTTCGACCACCTGAAAGCGATCAGCACCGACACGTTCGTTATGCTCACGGATTTGGGCGAGCGTGGCGATCTCGAGTCCGTTATTTTCAAACAACGGTGCTGCGGGCGCGAGCATCGCGATCTCGTTGTCAGTGGCTACGACGAAGCCGAGCAAATCCCCGTCGGCGGCGAATGCGGGGGCGCCCAATTCGAGCCGTTCGCAATCGCACTCATCGCCGAGCCCAACCTCGATCCCACCGCTGAAAGCGATCGGTGGGTCGTCTCCAAGGGCGAGCCAGAACGCTGCTTCGATTGCCCGCACCCGGCCAGAAACACGAGTTTCGCCGCTGAGGATGTTGACCGTGGCACCTAGGGAGTCGCGCGAGGACGCCACATGTGCCGAAACGGCCCAATGGCTAAACTGCTCCTGAACCTCCCGGTCCTTGGGAACGGCGAGAAGCCGCAGCGCGCTCACGGCATTGCTATATCCGTCGATTTCGCTCACCACCTGTGGCTCCACTACCTGCTTGAATGTTGTACCGTCGCGGGCCCGAGGTCGACGTTCGTCGCCACACCGGCGCAATGCGGATAAAGTTGTGACGAAGCTCAAGCGCTGATTCGCCCGATCATACACGAGTGCCTGGTATGTCACACCAACGGACTCATTCCGGGCGGCTACTGCGAGGCGCGGACGCTCCAACGTGGAAGCCGCCTTAAGCATGAAACACCCTTGGGGGACGCACCTCAGTCCGAATCCCGTATAGTTCGGGCGGCACCCGCCGAACGAGATCGGGTCTCTTTGGATCTTGGCTCACGTAGTAGCTCGCCTTTCCGTCGTCGTCCGCCTGTGTCAGCGGAAGGTTGAATTCGTGCAATACATAGTCGGCCGCCGATCGGTATCGTAATGCGACGAAGCCAGGATCAGTGAAGTTCTGCTGAGGATATTCGGACCAAGCGGCCCAGTAGGAGCCGTCATAGTGCGCATCCGAGAGCACGTCGTCCAAAACCATCTGTCGGTCCCTTAGCGCACCGATTTGAGCCTTATCAAGCAGTCCGCCCAGATCGGGATCGGGCCCATGTCGGACGATGCAGGGTTTAGCCAAACTGGCCTTCACCCCTCCAACCATCAACACAGGACCGTCGGCGAGATTAGCCTGCTTGTATTCGATGACCTCCCGCGATATCGCGTGTGCCAACATCAATTTGTGAATAGGGGCCGCCGTCAATGAGTAAGGCGTGCTCGTTCCGCCGAGCATCATCACCGGTTCGTTTAGATCGTCCCGCAAGGAGCGATTGAGAGGCTCGAGGGCTACCGGCGGCATGTCCTCTAGAATTTGCTGGTAGCATTTCTGATATTCGACCGCCGCGATCTCACGATCTGTTCCGGCCTTATTACGAACTGCTTTTTCCGCCGACTTGAGCAAATTTGGGATGCCCGTCTGCATCAGTGCCTCGATGAGATCAAGACTTAAACGACCACCTCGGAATTCTCTATGCACGACCCGGAGGGCGTCGATGAGGCCGCCGTCACCTACACCGCTAACTGTCTTCGTCGGTGCCGATCCCTCGGCGTCGACGAGTTCGTCCCTGTCCCAATAGCTGACGAAGGGAAGCCCCTTCACACTCCGCTCGCGCCCGAACCCCATCGCCATGATCACGGCTTTGTAGGGACCGCTGCGTTCGGGGGCATCGCCTCCGGGAGCGCAAACGACGAACGGAAGTCCATCTTCGGTCTCGATCTTTTTCACCTCGGACTTGAGGTAGGTCTTGGTGATGTACTTTTTAAAGTGTAGTCGCCACTCGTCGTGCAGCACGTCGATGATCCGCGAACATTTGTCCGCGTGCCAATCCAAGAAGGGGAACTTGGTTGTGGGGCTTAGGTCCATCTCGGGCCAGAAGTTGATTGTCGGGTGGACAAATCGGTGATTCGTGTCCTGCTGGACAGACAATATGCGCTGCTCACTCTCGAAAAGATGAACGATGCACTTTCGCGCGGCCAGTGCGGTCGCCGCCGTGACGCCTGCCAGCCCGCCCCCTAGTACTGCTACCTTGCTGCCGGCCGCGATGCAGCCATCCTGCTCCAGCGCCCAAACCGTGTTCAGAGCACGGCGTTGCTGCGAAGCGAAGCTAACACGCCCCCCGAACGGACCGATGGCGAATACTCGATCCATCCCGTTAATACTTGAAGTTCGTAGAAAGAGCCTAATGGCCTCCTCGCGCGATTCGTCCGCCAATGCAGTCCCCCCAAAAAACGATAAATGCCAGAACCAAGCGCATATGTGCAACGCCGAAAGATCTTGCCGACCCAAATCAGCCCATTGCTTGTTCCAGTATGGATCTTTGGCAGGAAGTTGATGGAAGTGCAGCGGCAAAAGCTATCTCGCGGACTGCATAGACGGGTAATGACGTTACGTCGTCGATATGGCATATCTGCCCGATGCCTGTTCCGAATGAATTTGATCCATTGGCCGTCGAGAATGTGGGCGTCACCTTGGCCGTGGAGCTGCTGGAGCAGCCGTTAAGCAATATGCCACCGGAGAAGCCGTTCAGCGGCGCGGGCATCTATGCCCTATATTACTGCGGCTCACACACTGCCTATTCAACGCTTTGCAAGCTTGACGGAGGCCGGTTCAAATACCCGGTTTATATAGGCAAAGCGGCGGGGGAGAGCGCCAAGCAAGGGTTCAGCCCGCACGGAAGCAGTGAGCGCAAGCTGCATGGCCGCATCGTGGAACATTCGCGTTCAATTGAGGCAGTCGAGAATTTGGCGCTCGCTGACTTTCGCTGCCGCTATCTGGTGCTGAATGACGCATATATCACATTGGCCGAAGCGGTGATGATCCGGCTGTTCCGCCCGCCGTGGAACGGAATGAGCTTCGGCAGCAAAGTGGTTGGCAAGAACCGCATGACTGGCAAGCCGGGGTTGTGGGACGCGCTTCACCCGGGTCGGGGTGGCCGCCCAGCGGGCGTTGACCGCGCCGATCAAGCCGCAGAGCTTATAGGAAGGCGCTCCGCTGAATTAAGCCAAGACCTTGCTGATCCGACCCTTCGCCGCATGTATCAGCGGGTGATGAAGTTCGTGTGAGGCAGTCCCGAACTTCCGTCACTACGGCGGCGGCAAGTTTGCACGGCACCGCATTGCCGAGTTGACGCATGGTTTCAGTCCAGGAACCATGAAACACCATCTTGTCTGGAAAGGTTTGAAGCCGTGCACTCTCGCGGATAGTGAAATAACGCACCGATCCATCGGGACGTCGCAGCATGTTCTCACCGCCCGGCACGCCGTGCACGCCTGCCTTGAGCGTCTTGGCTGGTTCATCGAGCGGACTACCAGTGTGGCCGGGGTAGGACCTTGCGCCCGGTTGCAGCCTGTGGTCGTCATAGCCACTCGCGACACCGGGATGTAGTTCGGGGTCGGGAAGGTCCGAGATTGCGTCCCGCACCGTGCGCCATGGCTTCGCTTGCGGCATGATGCGAAGTTTCTCGGCGGCGCGCAACGTGGCATCGCTTACCAGCGGCCGGTGCCTTTTGGCTACTCGATGCAAGTCCCAATAGAGGTTCGTCCGCCACTGCGACCATAGCAGGGCCTCCTGCGTATGCGTCGGCTCTGGAAAGTGCCACTCCGCGCCCAAGTCTGCGCGAAAGCCGACGATGAACACCCGCTCACGTCTTTGGGGCACGCCATAATCTGCTGCGTTCAGTACGCGCATGACGACATGGTAGTGCAGGCCTTCGTGACGCCCTCGCGTCTCGTAATCTTCGAGCCGGGCAAGATGGTCCATCCAGGGCTCACTCTCGTGTTCAATCAGATCGGGATGGCGGAGCTGAAGACGGATGTACTCAAGATAATTGGCGAAGGTGGCGCGGGTCAGCCCCTTCACATTTTCGAACACGAACGCACGCGGGCGGAGTTCGCGCACGGCTCGGATAGCCTGCGGAAACATGTCGCGCTTGTCTAGGAAAGCACGGTGCTGGCCCCCGAGAGAGAACGGCTGACAGGGCGGGCCACCAGTGACCAGATCAACAGTGTCAGCGACAGAGCGGAAGTCGAACTTGGATACGTCAGCCTCGAACAGCGGCCATTGGTTCATAGGCGCCAAATTAAGATCGCGGTTGCGACGGATGGTGTCGCAGGCCCATTTGTCCCAATCAATTACGGCTGCTGGGTGGAAGCCAGCTTGGCTCGCGCCGATGCCGAGGCCGCCCGCGCCAACAAACAGTTCAATCGACCGCATAGAGGAAGTCCCGGACCTTGTTCTCTAATTGTTCGCCATCATTGCACTGCTGTTCGCTGATAATCAAGCTCTGCGAGTTTCGCTTGGTCTGCGCTGCGATCATGTGCCCGTCCCTCGCCCCGATTGCCTTTCAACATCGGGCATCCAAATTATGCTTCGAATTTGGCAGGCGCGCCAGCTTGCGCTCCGTTTCGCAGTGCCGATGCCAAAGCAATCTTGGATAAGTATCACCTCACTTGCACAAGGCCCAAACGCGCGGGGCCTAAGGTCAGTTCCGGTTCAAGCCAAAATCGCGGCTCTGGAGTTTTACCTTCCGCAGCTGCTCCATGGCGATGATCTCATCCATTGTGGCCGCTGACACGGCGACCTCAAGCACGCTTGCCTGTGCCCCCAAAGCCCGCCTGCACCGTAAGCCGATCAGCCCGTTGCGCCCACGAGCGCGCACCAGGTCCCTATTCGAGCCGCAAACAGCCTATCAGATAATCGAACGCCGAAACGCGCCGATAGTGATAGATGTCCAGTTCTCGGCCCATCTGCGCCGTCCTCACGCGCATGACAGGGGAGCGTGCCCTTCGATCTTATTCAGGCCGACAAAAAGTGTGCTGCCATCGGGTAGCACGAAAAATCTGGCCCAATAGCGGCTGGCGAACTAGGCTCGCCGTTCTGTGCGCTTTGATAGCGTTCAAACACAAGCACGGCATCGCGCCCCATTGCATATGGGGGCAGGCCATCGCTGGCAACATACTGGTGACGCATCAAGCGCACCTTGTCCGGCGAAAAGTCAGCCTCGGCCAACAACATGTTGAATGTCAGCCGGATGGTTCAAGGGCGTCCATCGTTGCGAACATGGCCGATGGCAACTCCAGCCCCGGATAGTCAACCTTGGCCATCACATCGGCCAGCTTCGTGACGGTGAAGCTCGACCCATAGGCCGCTGATACGCCCGGCGTTACCCGGCCTGTGATGGCGTTGCCGATTGGCGTGTTGTGCAAATCCACCTCTTTCAACGCATCCTCGAACGTGTGGCGGAAGCTGTGGAAGCACAATGCTGTGCCAGATAGTTCGAGCCGCTTAACGAGGCGGGCGAACCACTTTGACGTTGGATCGCCCCAACTCCCGTGCAGGTTCTGGGACGTGTCAGAGAATAACAACTCCCGCTTTGAGGCGCGAGCTGCTTCCACAAAGTCCCAAAAGCCGAGTTGGATCAGTTGGGCGTGGACGGGAACCGTGCGGCTCTTCTTCTTTTTCATATGGCGGACGCCGGGGCGGTGGCGGAAGTCAAACAGGCGGACACCGCCTTCCTCGACCATCTCACTGACCAACTGCCCACAAATTTCAGAGAGGCGCGCGCCGGAGTAAAGCGAGATCAGCGGTGCCCAATACCGAGAGGGCCTTTCCATCGTGGCGGTCCCACCGGGACCGCTGGCCCATGGTTCACACGCAAAGATGGCGTTGAGTTGATGAACCTTAAAAGGGTCGCGCTTGTCCTCGTCGGAGACAGGGTCTTTGACCTCGATCTTGGCCATCGGGTTTCCGACGATCCAGCCCTGGTTGCACCCGTATCGGATGATCGCCCCGAGCTTGTTCAGGTGGCTGTTGACGGTCGCCGGGCTGATCTTCGGCAGCCCTTCGCGATCAGCGATGCTGATCGCTTCGACTAGCGATTTGCCGCGTGTTGCCGGGCGCTTTTGGTAGTTTGAAGGCACCTCCAGCAAGCGTTTGCGAACACCGACACAAAAATCATTGTCGATCTCGGCGAGTGGTGTGTCCCTGCCGCAAATCTCCTCGATCACCCTGAAGATAATGACGTAGTTCTTCTCGGTGGAGGTTGACCAGTTAACGTCTCGTGCGGCACGGAATTTTGTGACCAGATCGCCCAAGGTCAGCGGCTGCTTACTGGGCTTTGGCGGGCTACGCCCAAACGCTTCGTCACCATCGGGATCACGTGTCATTCTTCCTTCGAGGAGACGAAGTTCGTCACGGTAGCTCTGCAATCGCGCCCTAAGTAGCATTTCGCAGATATACCGAAACGTCTCGCTTTCCTCGGCGAAAACCCAACCCCGTTCTTCGCACAGCCAACGTGCATCAAGGCTCATGATGTTCCAGTGGCCGTGGTCCACCATGTCCAGATGGTGTTCTATCATAGCACGATGGCCCTCGATGCGGTTTCTCCGGGTGGCTGGATCATCCCCGATGGGCATGGAAACCTTGCCACGCATGTTGACCCCCATGCGCCGGAAATGCGCATAGCAGGCCGCGTCGATGTCGTTCCGATCAGGCGCTACACGCGCACGACCAACAGCTTGCGTTGAAGGAGCCGCCGCTGTCCGGGCTTGGTCGATTAGGGCGGCTAAGTCGGCAACGGTGCGATGGTATACTCGTCTCACTTTGGCGAAATCGCCGCCAAGTGACTTCTTTAGCTCACCTTTTCCGACCGTAGGCCGCAACGGGCGCGGCACCTGCAGGCGCACCTCATAGCTGTGCCCCCGCTGATAGAGGTAATCGTAGCCTTCGACCCGCCGCTTGGATGCACTCATGTTTGGCCCCTATTTAGGACCAATCCTAGGACCAAGTAGTTGACGAAACCCCAACACTTCCGGGACTTTCCGGAAAGTGCTGGGGTTTGGGATGGGCTGGTGGGCCCGGCAGGATTCGAACCCGCGACCTAGCCGTTATGAGCGGCCAGCTCTAACCGCTGAGCTACAGGCCCACCTTGATCGTCCGGTTAATGCGGCGCTCGCCGATTGGCAAGCGTGGCTCAGAAGCGCACGGCGCCCATGATGTCAGCCACCGTGGCAGGGCGGATATCGCGCTGCTTGAGATAGGAGAAGACCGCGCGCCACCAGTCGTAGAGCTGGTCGAGGCCGTCCGCATCGCGCACGTAGGGGGTGAGCCCGGGGCGCAGCGAAGGGCTGTGGAACGAGAACACAAGGATCGGCAGGCCATCATCGAGTGCGATGTCGATGCCCTTGATCGCCTCGTCGATGCTGACGCCTTCAGGAGTCAGGGGAATACGCTCGAGCAGCGCCATCCGCGCAAGGAGGCCGCGCAGCTTGGGCATACGCCACATCGCCGGATAAAGCAGCGGGCCCTGCTGGCGCAGCATGCCCCAGAACACGGTGGTGAGCGGCAGTTCCATAAGTCCGCCGGGCCGATCAACCCACCAGGGCACCACCGGGTGTTCGTGGAAATTGGGGCCGCCGGTTGAGCTGTAGTCGAAGCGGGAGCGCACAGAGGTATCGATCGCGAGCCCTGCGCTGGAAAGGATCTCCGCGCTTGCCGGCCCGACGCCATACCGCCCGGCACGGTAGATCAGTGGTGCCTTGCCAAACGCGCGCTCGATCGCATCGTGCAGGGTGTTGAACTTTGCCGCTTCCAGCGCGGGCGGAAGATTGCCCGCGTAGCTGTTGAAGATGGTGACTTCTTCGTCGTGCGGGGGAGACACCCAGGGATGGAGCTGAACGCCGATTTCAGCGCGGCCGTTGGCGACGGCGTCTCCCAGCGCTTCAACCGCGGCGGGATCGGTCGCGATCGGATAGTCGATCAGATAGACCGGGGCGACGCCCATGCCTTCGCAGAATTGCTGGAAGCGGGCGAGCCGAGGTACGTGGCTTAGGCCATGGCCGGTGCGGCCGAGCGGCTGCGTCCAGTCAAATTCTTCCTCGGTATCGACCGTGACAATGAAGCGCTGACCGAAAGCTGGCGCGAAGCGCACGTGCTGCTTCGCATGCGGTACATCAAGAATGTTCGGCTGCGCCACGCCTCAGAAGATCCCCTTAGCCGGCCTGTCCGCCTGCTTTACCGCTTTGGCTAGGTGCATGGCGCGCGGCGGTCAAGAGCGGCAAGGTGACGTCAAGCCTTCCCGGCTCCCGCACCATGAGCCCGCCAGCGGCGCGAAGCTCTGCTGCGCACAGGCGCAGCGCGAAGCCACTGCCCAGCATTCCGCCGGGGCTGGCGAGACTGTCGGCAACCAGAAGCGGGGCAGTCTGGGCCGGTGAAGCGAGCGAGGCGGGCAGCGGCATGGTCAGACGGGCCGCATAGCCGCGCGGCCCCGCGCCGACGCGCAAGGAGAGCGCCATGCGTTCGCCCGGCGTGGCGGCGCTGGCGATCAGCGAGAGCAGCCGCCACAACGTGCGCTCGAGATCATCATAGTGCACCGCGACAGGCAGCGGGCCTTCTGGGAGATCGTGAGACAGCGCTGCCTCACGCGGGGCTAGCAGCGGATCAAGCTGCGCAATCAGCCGGAGGAGCAGCGCGGTGAGATCGGTTTCTCCGTCTGCCGGGCCGGGATGCGTTGCTGCTGCGGTTTCAAGCAGCGCGAGCCGCTCCACATCCTCGAACCCCGCGAGCATGCGTGCGGCGTCGGAGGCAATCCCTGCGGCGAGGCTGCGATATTGGTGGGGCGTGGGGCCCAGCATCTGCTGCTGGATCAGTTCGGCGAAGCCCTGGATCGCGTTGATCGGGGTGCGCAGCTCGTGCAGCATCTGGCGTAGCCGGTCCGCGCTGCGGGAGGCCTCGTCGTCGTTGGCCGCGGGCATCCCGGCAACGGACAGTATCGGCGGGCGGCGCAGGCGAGCGTGCCAGCCCAGGAAATGCCCGGTATCGGGGGCGAAAGCGGGTACGGCATCGATCTGCCAAGCCCCTTCGATCATCCCGGGACCTTCGAATTCCAGTCGGCCGCCAGTCACCGGCAGGCGCGCACGGGCCGCGGCGAGCGTGGCGGGATCGCAGGCGACCGGGGCATCCGGATCCGCTGCGAAGGGCCGCAGCCCGACAAGCGCACCGGCCAGTGCGGCATTGGCGGCGATCACCGTGCCATCGGCATCGAGTGTGAGATCCGCCATCGTGACCGCAGGCGGCGCGGGATGCACTTCGTCGGCAAAGGGCAGATGGCTCTGGACACTGGCCGGCTGATCAGCGCCGAGAAACCGCGCGCCCTGCGGCATGTCACGCGCGCGGCGGAACGCCTCGATGCGGGCGATGATCGCGCCGATACCCTCACCAGCCGGGCTGGCGGCTGCTTCGGGGGGCTGCGGCGGCGTGCCGATTTGCGCAATGGCTTGCGGGAGAGGCACGACCTGCGCTTCGGGCTGGCCTTCCTGCGCAAAGCCCGGCGGCAGCGGGAGGGCGAAATCGGTGATGCCGAACCGTGCCAGCAAAGCTTCGACGTCCGGCCCCAGATCGCGGCGGTGGCGCAGAAAACCGCGCGCCTGGACAGGAAGATCGGGGATGAGCTGGAGCCATTCGCGCTCCTGCAAGCGTGCCGAAGTGATCGCGGCAAGTGCCACTTTGGGACCGGCTTCGGCAAAGTGTTCGACAAGGATTGGTGAACGCAGGGTTGCCGAGGCGATCAGGGCAGCACTCGCGCTCTCACCCAGCATGGCGCTCAGCGCATCAAGCCTGGTCAGTGCTCCGACATGCTGCTCGGTCCAGCACGCAGCCGGGGTGCGGCCAAGCAGATCGAGCAATTGGCGCATCTGTGTGGCGACCGCGCCCGGTCCGGCCGCGGCGGTGCGCAGCACGGTTTCGAGGCGATCGTCGACAATCATGCGTTCTCCGAGCGAGGGCAAGGCAATGTACAGCGCGCCCGTGTGGTTACCGGGACCCTAACAAAATGCGGGTGGGCTGGAAGGGGTCTGTTGATTGCGTTGCATTGTGGGACGATTGCGATATTAAACAACAAAATTATCAGTGGAAGCCGCACAAGGTGTGGAAAGTTACCAAGATTGGTCAGTCAGCCTCCTGCATGCCGCGTGATTGGCTGGCATGGCAAGAGGAGGCGTTAACCAATCGATCCGAAACCGAGCATCCGAGCGTACGCAAGGCATAAAGAGAACCATGGCAACTCTTGACGGGATTGATCGGCGTCTGCTCGCCGAATTGCAGGATGAAGGGCGTGTAACCAATGTCGAGCTGGCGCAGCGCGTCGGCCTGACGGCGCCGCCCTGCCTGCGGCGGGTGCGCGCGCTTGAGGAAGCAGGCGTGATCCGGGGCTATCATGCCGAGCTTGATCCCTCGAAGCTGGGCTTCGCCATCACCGTTTTCGCGCTGGTCAGCCTGAAAAGCCAGGCCGAGGAATCGCTGCGCCAGTTCGAGGAGCACATGCGCACTCTTCCCGAAGTGCGCGAGTGCCATATGCTCAACGGCGAGATCGATTTCATCCTCAAGATCGTCAGCCGCGATCTGCAAAGCTTCCAGGAATTCCTGACCAGCAAGCTGACGCCCGCGCCCAATGTGGCAAGCGTCAAGACTTCGCTGACGATCCGCACGGCCAAGCAGCTGCCGGGCGTGCCGCTGGTCGATTGAGACCGGATACGTAGTTATCCGGAGCGCGCAGTTCATTACCTTTCGCCGATTTAGTGCCCTCTCCGTTAGGCCTGTAACCGCGCATTTCTCCGTCTTTTGGCGTCCTCCGTCCGCTTGCCCGCGCGGGAGGCCGAAGCAAGGAATCTTAACGATCATCGGTTAGTCCACCGCATAACAGATTGGAACGTACCCTTTGTGCTCCCGCGCGCCGAACGGCTGCCGGATGGTGCAACGCGGTGCGCGCGGGGACCCAGAATGGTAGAAATCGTCAAGGTTGGCGGCGAATTCCTCGTCAACACCCAGACCACGGGCTTTCAGGAACTGCCATCGATCATCGGGCTCTCCGGCGGGGGCTTCGTGGCGACCTGGACCGACTATTCCGCCGCAAGC
Organism: Novosphingobium sp.; assembly: GCF_965228995.1. Lineage (GTDB taxonomy): Bacteria > Pseudomonadota > Alphaproteobacteria > Sphingomonadales > Sphingomonadaceae > Novosphingobium. The sequence continues at coordinate 1,709,993 of NZ_OZ245852.1, forward strand.
GGCCTCGGCGTGGCCAAGGCGCAGCTCTACAGCGCGGCTGGCACCAAGGTGGGCGGCGAATTTGCAGTGGCAGGCGGCGCGGCCACCGACCAGTCGTTCCCCACCATATCCAGCCTTGCGGGCGGCGGGTTCGTGGTGACCTGGACCGAGGCGGGCATCCAGTCGGACTACAAGATCAAGGCGCAGGTCTACAGCGCGGGCGGCGCAGTGGTGACACCGGCGTTTCTGGTCAACAGCACGACCTGGACGCAGCAGGGCGGCGACAACCTGCCCGGCAATCATAATCCCACGATCACCGGCCTTTCCGGCGGCGGTTTCGTGGTTACCTGGCAGGACTATGCCGGAACCGCAGGCGATGCGAGCGGCGCAGGAATCCTTTCGCAGCTCTACAGCGCGGCGGGCATGCCGGTGGGAAGCGCGGCACGGGTGAACACGCAGACCACCGGCGATCAGACCCAGCCGATGGTCACCAGCCTTTCCAGCGGCGGCTATCTCGTGACGTGGATGGACGGCAATGTGGTCGATCCGCTGACAGGCCTGCCGGGGGCGGCCATGAAGGCACAGCTCTTCAGCGCAGCCGGTGCCAAGATCGGCGGCGAGATCGCAGTCGACGCAGAAGTGCAGAGCGATCAGGCGCTGCCTGTGGTTACGGGGCTCGCCACGGGCGGTTTCGTGGTGGCGTGGCAGGATTCGCACCCGGCAACGGGCGAGCCCGATACCCTCATCCGCGCGCAAGTATTCAGCGCAGCCGGCGCCAAGGTGGGCGCCTCGCTGGTGGTGAGCGATGCGGGCCCCGGCGAGCGGGATTTCCCCGCGATTGCCGGGCTGCCGAACGGCGGCTTCGTGGTGACCTGGCAGCATTTCCTCACCCCCACGAACAGCGACATCAAGGCGCAGGTCTTCGATGGCGACGGGACCAGGCTCGGCAGCGAAATGCTGATCAACACGGTGACCTCGGGCTATCAGGAGCGCCCGGTCATCACCAGCGTGACCGGGGACGGCTTCGTCATCGCGTGGGGCGATAGCAGCGGCCTCGGCGGCGATGCCGATGGCACCAGCATCAAGGCGCAGATGTTCAGCTACGGCGCCTACAATGTGATCACCGGTACCGACGGGATCGATGCGCTCACCGGCACGAGCCGCGACGACCACATCATCGGCCTTGCCGGGAATGACACCCTGACCGGCCTCGGCGGCAACGACCTGCTCGATGGGGGCGCCGGCAGCGATACCATGATCGGCGGGATCGGCGATGATACCTATGTCGTCGATGTGGCCGGCGACGTGGTGACCGAAGTGGCCGGGCAGGGCACCGATACGGTGCAGACGACGCTCGCGAGCTATACGCTGGGCAACAATGTCGAGAACCTGACCTTCACGAACAATTCCGCGCACACCGGCACCGGCAATGTGCTGAACAACGTGCTCACGGGCGGCGGCGGCGCGGATAATCTCAATGGCGGCGCCGGGGTGGACCGCATGGTCGGCGGGCTGGGGAACGACATCTATACCGTCGACAACCTGGGTGACACGACGATCGAGGGCGTGGGCGAGGGGACCGATACCGTCAATGCGTCGATCAGCTGGACGCTGGCCGCCAATGTCGAGAACCTGACGCTTTCGGGCACGGCCGCGATCAACGGCACGGGCAATGGCGATGCCAATGTGTTGACGGGCAACAGCGCGAACAACGTGCTTACGGGCCTCGGCGGCAACGACACGCTGAACGGCGGGGCCGGTGCCGATACGATGATCGGCGGCCAGGGCAACGACAGCTACATCGTGGACAACGCTGGCGACGTGACCACCGAGGCAGTGGGCGAGGGGACCGACAGCGTCTCCGCCTCGATCACGTGGACGCTGGCGGCCAATGTCGAGAACCTCACGCTTTCAGGCACGGCGGCGATCAACGGCACCGGCAATGGCGATGCCAACGTGCTGACCGGCAACGCCGCGAACAACGTGCTCACGGGCCTTGGCGGCAACGATACGCTGAACGGCGGTGCGGGCGCCGATACCATGATCGGCGGGCTCGGCGATGACATCTACGTTGTCGAAAACGTGGGCGATGTGGTGACCGAACTTGCCGGGCAGGGCACAGACCTCGTCACGTCCTCGATCGCCTGGACCCTCGGCGCCAATGTCGAAAACCTGACGCTTTCGGGCTCGGCCGCGATCAATGGTACCGGCAACGGCGATGCCAACGTGCTCATCGGCAATTCGGGCGCGAACGTGCTGACCGGCCTTGGCGGCAATGACACGCTGAACGGCGGCGCGGGCAGCGATACGATGATTGGCGGGCTTGGAGACGATACCTATGTCGTCGATTCGACCGGCGACGTGGTGACTGAACTTGCAGGCGAGGGCACCGATCTCGTGCAGACCACGCTATCGAGCTACACGCTTGGTGCCAACGTCGAAAACCTCACTTTCACGAACTCCTCAGCGCATACCGGCACCGGAAATGCGCTGGCCAACGTGATCACTGGCAATGCGGGCAACGATACGCTGAGCGGTGGCGCCGGGGCGGATAGGCTGATCGGCGGCTTCGGCAACGACAGCTATGTGGTGGACGATGCCGGCGATGTGGTGACCGAATTCGCCGGGCAGGGCACCGACCTCGTGACCGCTTCGGTCAGCTATGCCCTTTCCGCCAATGTCGAGAACCTGACACTGTCAGGCACGGCCGCGATCAATGGCACCGGCAATGGCGATGCCAACGTGCTGACCGGCAACAGCGGCAACAACATCCTCACCGGGCTTGGCGGCAACGATACGTTGAACGGCGGGGCCGGTAACGACACCATGATCGGCGGGCTGGGCGACGACATCTACGTTGTCGATGCAGCGGGTGATGTGGTGACCGAGCTCTCTGGCGAGGGCACCGATACGGTGCAGACCGTGCTCGCGAGCTATACGCTGGGCGCCAATGTCGAGAATCTGACGTTCACCAATTCCTCGACGCACACCGGCATCGGCAATGCGCTGGCCAACGTAATTACCGGCAACAGCGGCAATGATGTGCTCGATGGCGGCGCAGGCGCGGATACGCTGATCGGCGGCGCGGGCAACGACAGCTATGTCGTGGACAATATCGGCGACGTGACGACCGAGGCGGCCGGCGGCGGGACCGACCTCGTGACGGCATCGCTCAACTGGACGCTGGGGCTGAATATCGAGAACCTGACGCTTTCGGGCAGCACGGGCATAGACGGCACTGGCAACACGCTCGACAACGTGATGATCGGCAATAGCGCGAACAACGTGCTTTCGGGGCTCGACGGCAACGATACGCTGACCGGCGGTCTGGGCAATGACACGCTGCTGGGCGGGATCGGCAATGACCGGCTGGCAGGCGGCGCCGGGAACGACGCGCTGAACGGCGGGGCGGGGACGGACACGTTCGTGTTCGACAGCGCGCCCAACGCGGCGACCAATTTCGATACGCTGCAGGATTTCACCTCCGGCACCGACAAGCTCTCGTTCAGCCGCGCGGTCTATACCGGCTTTGCCGCAACGGGCGCGATGGGCGTCGATGCGTTCTGGTCGGGTGCGGGGGTGAATGCGGCGCACGATGCGACCGATCGGTTCATCTACAACACGACGACCGGGGTGCTGTGGTATGACGCGGATGGCACGGGATCGACCGCTGCGGTGCAGGTTGCGCTGCTGACGGGCGCCCCGGCGCTGGCCTATACCGATTTCCTGATCGCCGCTTAGGAGCGGCTGCTCACTCCCGACCCTCTGCAACCGGGAGTGGGGATCGCCTGCCCCAGCCAGCCCACCTACGTCACCCGCGCGCGTGGCGAAGCAATCCTTGCCCGCCAGAGCCCATGCTCAGACTTTGCCTTCTGCCGCCTGTTCGTGGTGGCGGATGACTTCTTCGATGATGAAGCGGAGGAACTTCTCGCTGAACTCGGGATCCAGCTTGGCATCGACCGCCAGTGCGCGCAGGCGGGCGATCTGGCGGTCCTCGCGCGAAGGGTCGCTGGCGGGAAGCTGGTGCGCCGCCTTGTAGGCACCGACCGCCTGGGTGATGCGGAAACGTTCGGCCAGAATGTGGATCATCGCCGCGTCGATATTGTCGATGCTCTGGCGGTAACCGGCCAGAACCGGGTCTTCGCTCATCCCAAATCTCCGTTCATTCGCCCCGCCGCAGGGGGATGCGGCCCGCTGTGGCACAACTTGCATCTTGCCAAGCGCCGGTGGGCAGGCCAAGCGGGCGAGCGATGACCGCTACCATCCACCCTCTACCCCGCCGCGCCGAGCCTTCGTTGCAGCCGCTCATGGCGCTCGTGGCCGATGGCATGAACAGTGTCAACGAAGTGATCCTCAGCCGGATGCAATCGCGCATCCCGCTGATCCCGGCGCTCGCTGGGCATCTCATCGCTGGCGGCGGCAAGCGCATGCGCCCGATGCTCACCCTCGCGAGCGCCTCGCTGCTGGGATACGGCGGCAGCCGCCACTACAAGCTGGCCGCGACGGTGGAGTTCATCCACACCGCCACCCTGCTGCATGACGATGTGGTCGATGGCTCTGGCATGCGGCGCGGCAAGCAGGCCGCCAATATCATCTACGGCAACCCGGCAACCGTGCTGGTGGGCGATTTCCTGTTCAGCCGCAGCTTCGAACTGATGGTCGAGGATGGCAGCCTCAAGGTGCTCAAGATCCTCTCGAATGCGTCCGCAGTGATCGCGGAGGGCGAAGTCGACCAGCTTGTCGCGCAGCGGCAGGTGGAAACGAGCGAGGAACGGTACCTCGCGATCATCAATGCCAAGACTGCGGCGCTGTTCGCCGCCGCCTGCCGCATTGCCGCCGTGGTGGCAGAGCGCAGCGAGGCCGATGAGCTTGCGCTCGACAGCTATGGCCGCAACCTCGGCATCGCGTTCCAGCTGGCGGACGATGCGATCGACTACGATTCGGACGCATCCGAAATGGGCAAGGACCAGGGCGACGACTTTCGCGAAGGCAAGATGACCTTGCCGGTGATCCTCGCCTACGCGCGCGGTTCGGCCGAAGAGCGCACGTTCTGGCAGGAAGCGATTGCCGGGGATCGCAACAGCGATGCCGATCTCGCCCACGCGGTTGCGCTGATCCGCAAGCACGAGGCGGTGAACGCGACGCGCGAACGCGCGCGCCATTATGTCCAGCGCGCGATCGATGCGATTGCGGCGTTCCCGGCGAGCGCGGCCAAGTCGGCGCTAACCGAAGCGGCAGAGTTTGCGGTCGCACGGCGGTATTGAACGGCGCTAGGCGGACGCGGGGAAGCGCGCGCCGAAAGGCTCTCCGGGCAGACGTGCGGCGTTGGCGACGAAACTGACGGTGTGATAGGCGCCGCATAGCGCGAAAATCTCGAGCTGCTGTTCCTTCGTCCAATCGGCAATGAAGCCGGCATGGAGCGCATCGTCCAGCCGGCCCTTGCAGCACAGTGCGTCGATCACGTCGAGCAGGCGGGCCTCGGTTTCATTCCACAGTGCAGGATCGATGGCGGCGGACGTAGTCGCGGCAATTTGTTCGGGCGAGAAGCGTGCGGCCTTCGTGAAAATGCTAACGTGAACGCCCCACTCGTACTCGCAGGCGCGGTTTGCGGTTGTGCGCAGGATGACGATCTCACGGAACCGCAGCGGCAGCGGGCTTTCCCGGTCGAGCAGATTGGGCACGCCTTTGCGCAAGAAGCGCAGGCTGTTCGCGAAAGTGCGGAACAGCGTGAGGATATAGCCGTCCTGCTGCGGATAGCCCGCGAGGATGGCGGCAACTTCGGAAGGATAGGGTTCGAACAGCGGGGCGAGCTGGTTGGCCACGATGCGTTCCTTCTGCTACAGGATCAGTAGCGAGTTTATGCTACAAAAAATGTAGCGTCAATCAGGAGGGCGCGCGTGGCCAAGCTTCCCGGCATGCCGGTCAGGGGATCGCAGACCGGGCGGCCGATCATGGTGCTGCTCGATGTGCTGGGCCAGCGCTGGACGCTGCGCTTGCTGTGGGAACTGGGGCAGGGCCCGGCGACGTTTCGTGTGCTGAGGGCACGCTGCGACGAAGTTTCGCCAGCGCTGCTGAACCAGCGCCTCAAGAACTTGCGAGAACTGGCGCTGATCGAGCAGGGCGAAGCGGGCTATGCGCTGACCGGGCATGGCATGGCGCTGGCGCAGAAGCTCGCCACGCTCGATGGTTGGGCCAACGAGTGGGCGGCGATGCTGGAGGTGCGGAACGAGTAAGCGCTGGTTGTGCGGCTCTGGTTCCCCGCCTGCGCGGGGATGACGAAACAAAAGAACCGGGGGTGACGAAGCAAAAGACCCTTCGCCCCCCCCAAAAAAAACTTCGTCATTCCCGCGCAGGCGGGAATCCAGAGCGGCCGCGCCTCACCCCATCGGATACATGATCTCGCGGCTGACCGCGTTCACCGCCTTCATCGCTTCCTCCGGCAGAACCAAGTCCGCCGCCGCAAAGATCGGCGCGCACTGTTCTTCGGTTGTCACGCCGACGATGGTCGAGGCGACGAAATCGTGCTGCTTCGACCATGCGACCGCGAAGGTCACCGGATCGAGGCCATGCTCGGCCGCGATGGCCGCGAAGCGTTCGGCGGATTCGATCGACTTCTCGTTGACGAAGCGGCGCGCCATGCTCGCCTGACGGCCGCCCATTTCGAGGTACTTCGAGAAGCGCGCACCGTCAGGGCGGGCGCCGCCGCTGTACTTGCAGGCGAGCACGCCGCCGCCGATGGGCGAATAAGGGATCAGGCTGACGCCTTCCTTGCGGCAAACTTGCGCCAGTTCATCCTCGAAGCGGCGGTTGTTGAGGCTGAAGTTGTTCTGGATCGTGTGATAACGCGCGGCGCCGACGGCCTTGGCGGCTTCGATCGACTTCATCAGGCCCCACGAGGTTTCGTTCGAGCAGCCGAGCACGCGCACCTTGCCGGCGCGGACGAGTTCGTCGAGCACTTCCATTGTCTCTTCATAAGACGTGTCGTGATCGGGCCAGTGGGTCTGGTAGAGGTCGATGTAATCGGTGCCGAGCTTCGTGAGGCTGTCCTCCACCGCGCGGATGATGTTGTGCCGGTCAAGCGCGGTCATGCCGTTGCGCTTGGGGCTCTTGAACCAGACGTGGCTGGGGCCGGAGACCTTGGTGGCCATGATGATCGCATCGCGCGGCTTGGTCTTCATCCACTTGCCGACGATTTCTTCGGTGCGGCCAACCCACTTTGCATCGGGCGGCACGGGGTAGCCTTCGGCGGTGTCGTAAAAATTGATGCCCGCGTCGTAGCTCATGTCGAGGATGCGCAGCGCGGTGGCTTCATCGGCCTGGCTGCCGAAGGTCATTGTGCCCATGCAGATATCGGAAACGACAATAGCAGAAGTGCCAAGGCGGCGGTGTTGCATGTTGTGGGGTGCTCCAGGAAGGTTTGACGTACAGGGTGGCGCGGCGGCGCGGGCCGGTCAAGCGCAGCGCGGAATATGAGTTTAAGGTCTGGTGAAATCGGGGGCGCGCTAGTGCGGGCGCTTGCCGATCAGCCACCACAAGGCGCCAACAGCCAGCAGCGCCGCCGTGGCAATCAGGACGGCGATGACCACCCCGCCGGCAAGAATGCTTGTGAGGATTGCGACGAGAATTTCGATGCTGGTCCTCATGCGTAGCGCCCTAGCATGGATTGCGGGGCCGCAAGAGGGTGCTTAGGGCAAAGAACGTGAGTGACCTTCCCATCCATGCAGTCTTGCCACAGTTGCTGGACGCCTTGCGCGTCAGCGCTGCTGCCGTGCTGATCGCGCCGCCGGGCGCGGGCAAGACGACGGCGGTCGCGCCCGCGCTGATCGGCGAGGACTGGTGCAAGGGCCAGGTTGTCGTGCTCTCGCCCCGGCGCGTGGCGGCGCGGGCTGCGGCCGAGCGGATGGCCGAAGTGATGGGGGAGCAGGCGGGGGAAACCGTCGGCTATGTCACCCGGCTCGATGCAAAGCGCGGCCCGCGCACGCGGATCGTGGTGATGACCGAGGCGATTTTCGTCTCGGCGCTGCTAGCCGATCCTGAACTTGACGGCATTTCGGCAGTGCTGTTCGACGAGGCGCACGAGCGCGGGCTGGGCAGCGATCTGGCGCTCGCGCTTTCGATCGAGGCGCAAGGGGTGCTGCGCGATGACCTGAGGCTGGTGGTGATGTCCGCCACGCTCGATGGGGCGCGGTTTGCGCGGCTGCTGGGGAATTGCCCGGTGGTGGAAAGCGAGGGCAAGGCGCATCCACTTGCCATTCGCTGGCTGGGTTCGCGGCCGGACCTGAAGCCGGAGCAGGCCGCCGCAAGCGCGGTGGTGCAGGCCTGGGGCGAGGAGGCGGGAGATATTCTCGCGTTCCTGCCCGGCGTCGCGCAGATCGAGCGCTGCGCCGACTTGCTGGCAGAGCGGCTGCCGCAGGCGCTGGTGCTGCCGCTGCATGGGCAAGTCGAGCCTGCGGGGCAGCGCGCTGCGATCCGGCGCGACGCGGGGGGGCGGCGGCGTGTGGTGCTGGCAACGAGCATCGCGGAAACCTCGCTCACTCTCGACGGTGTGCGGATCGTGGTCGATGCGGGGCTGTCGCGGCGTTCCGAATTTGACAAGACGGCGGGCGTCTCGCGGCTGGTAACGGTGCGCGCAAGTCAGGCCTCGGCAGCGCAGCGCGCGGGGCGTGCAGCGCGGCAGGGGCCGGGTGTCGCCTACCGCCTGTGGGAAGAAGCGGCCCATGCGGGGCGCGAAGCCTTCGATCCGCCGGAGACGCTGACAAGCGATCTGGCACCGCTTGCGCTGACGCTGGCCCAATGGGGGGCGGGAGATCCGGCTGACATGGCGTGGATCGATCCGCCACCGCTAGCGGCGATGGCCGCGGCGCGGGGCCAGCTTGCGGCGCTCGGTGCGCTGGATGCGGAAGGCCGGATCACGGCGCATGGGCGCGCGATGGCCTCGCTACCGATGGAGCCGGCGCTGGCTCACATGCTGCTCTATGCGGCGGCGCGGGGGCAGGCGGACGAGGCAGCGCGGCTGGCGCTGCTGCTGCAGGAGCGCGGCCTCGGCGGGCGCGGCGAAGATCTTGCCTCGCGGCTGGAGCGCTGGGAGCGTGAGCGGGGCTCACGGGCGGAGGCTTCGCGCAAATTGGCGGCGCGCTGGGCGAAGGCGGCGGAGCGGGCTGCGCGCGAACTGGGGGTTAAGCAGGGGCAGCAGGCACCGCTCAGCGTGCTGCTGGCGGAAGCTTTCCCGGACCGGATCGCGCGGGCGCGTTCAGCGAACGGGGAGGAATGGCTCGCATCGGGCGGGCGGGGCTACCGGCTTGATCCGGCAAGTTCGCTGGTCCGCGCTGGCTGGCTGGTGATCGGCGATGCGCAGGGCGAGGCCAAGGGCGCGCGGATCACGGCCGCACTGGCGCTCGAGGAAGCCGAAGTCACGCGGCATCTGGCGCACCGCATCGAGGCACGCCACGCGCTGGCGTGGAATGCGGCCGAAGCGCGCATCGAGGCGCGGCTCGAGCGGCGGCTGGGCGCGATCGTGCTGGCCCGTGTGCCTGATCCGGCGCCGGAAGCAGCGGCGGTCGAGGCTCTGCTGCTGGAACGGTTGCGGGCCGAAGGGCTGGGGCTGCTCCCGCTGGGCGACAAGGCCTTGGCGCTGATCGAACGGGCGCGGTACGCCGGGTTGGAGGCGCTTTCGCAAAGCGCCTTGCTGGCTGAGGCGGAGGGCTGGCTCGGGCCTCTTCTGGCGGGGCGCAGGGATTTCCAGATCAGCGCGGGCAAACTGCACGAGGCGCTGCTCGCCCGGCTGGACTGGAACGATCGTAGCGCGCTTGACCGGCTGGCACCGGCGGAATTCACTTCACCGGCCGGGACGAGCCACGCGATCGACTATGCACATGAAGGCGGGCCGATGGTGGAACTCCGGGTGCAGGCGCTATTCGGCCTCGACAAGCACCCGACGATCGGTGATCCCCAAAGCGGAACGGCGCGCCCGCTGCTGCTTTCGCTCACCTCGCCGGGGCAAAAGCCGATCCAGACGACCGCCGACCTGCCGGGCTTCTGGCGCGGTTCATGGCGTGATGTGGTGAAGGACATGAAGGGCCGCTATCCCAGGCACCGCTGGCCGGAAGCGCCTTGGGAAGAGGAAGCGAGCCTTCGGACCAAGAACGCATTTCAGGCGGGGAAGCGGTGAGATTTGTGTCTGGTCGCTCTGGATCCCCGCCTGCGCGGGGATGACGATCCGTTGGGGACTGGCCCTGCTTCCTTCGTCATCCCCGCGCAGGCGGGGATCCAGAGCGGCAATCTCCGCATTTCGGGCCATCACAGACTTGATTTCAGCCATGATTCGTGGCCAAGGGGCACAATGTCTGCACGCATCTATCAGCGCCCGAAAAATGCCATGCAATCTGGCCGGTCACGCACCGATCAGTGGGTACTGGAATTCGCCCCGGCCGAGGCGCGGCGGCCCGATCCCCTGATGGGCTGGGCCGGATCCGGTGACACGCAGGTGCAGGTGGTGCTGACGTTTGGCTCGGCGGACGAGGCAAAGGCCTATGCCGAAAAGTACGGCATTGCCGTCCATGTCAGCCCGGTGCCGCCCAAGCGGCTCAAGCTGCAGAGCTACGCGGACAATTTTCGGTAATCGCATCTCGCCTTAGCGCGGGATTGCATTTTTCGGCGAGCGCCGCCATATGCGCCGCGGGAGTCGGGCGGACGTTAGCTGTCGCCAACCTGGTCAGGTCCGGAAGGAAGCAGCCACAACGATGTGCGGCGGGTCGCCCGGCTCCTTTATTCCAATTTACAGTCTGACCAAAACCCCGCTCACCCTGAGCTTGTCGAAGGGTATTGGCGCGACAGTTGGGTTTGATGCTTCAACAAGCTCAGCATGAGCGGGTTGTGGATGGAGTGTAGCTCACTCTCCGCCAGCAATGCCCTTCATCCGTGAGCGCGCTTCGTTGCGCGATCCTGTTGCGGGCACCACGCCGCTGACTTTGCCGAGGCCGAAGGGCACCATGTTGCCGTAGATCGTCTCGCTGCCGTGTTCGGGCACGACGTAGGTCTCATGGAAAATGCCCACTGTGCCATCGTTGCCGATCGCCTTGTTGAAGGCGGTCCATGCCGGCCAGTGCTGCTTCTCCCGGGCGCGGGCATAGGCCTCGAGGCTGTCGAAATCGCGCCAGTATTGCAGCAGGACCACGGTGCGCAGGCTGCGCAGGAGAAACTCGTAGCCGAGGAAGCCACTTGCGGGATCGCGCGAGACTTCGGCGAGCATCGGACCCATCGACTGGAACACCGGCCACCACTTGCCAACCTTGTGGAAGTGATTGATCCGCATGCCGATCACGAAGACGACAAGGGACCCCTGATGGGCGGCGGTCATCCGGCCGGGTGTGACAGTGCTCATGGGCGCAGGCTTCTCGTTTGCAAGCTGTCTGTCAATCCCCGGCGAGATGGGCCGGGGGGCTTCGACAATTGGCGCGGGAGGGCCTAATCAGGGGCCATGGCCGATTCCACCGACATGTTTGGCGCACCAATCGCCGATGAGCCCGAGGACGATGGTCCCTCGGCGGCGGAGCTTGAGGCCGCGGGGCAGGCTTCGATGTTTGGCGATCCCGCGCCGGCACCGGCCGCCCATGTGGTGAAGGAAGAGCGCGCGCCGCCGCCGGTTGCCTCGCCTGCGCCGGTGCCATCCGGGCAGCCCTATCGCGTGCTGGCGCGCAAGTACCGGCCGCAGACCTTTGCCGAACTGATCGGGCAGGATGCGATGGTCCAGACGCTGGGCAACGCGATCCGGCGCGGGCGGCTGGCGCATGCCTTCCTGATGACCGGCGTGCGCGGCGTCGGCAAGACCTCGACCGCGCGCCTGATCGCCAAGGCGCTCAACTGCATCGGTCCGGACGGGCAGGGCGGGCCGACGATCGACCCGTGCGGGGTATGCGAGCCTTGCGTCGCGATTGCCGAGGGGCGGCACATCGACGTGATCGAGATGGACGCCGCGAGCCACACCGGCGTCGACGACGTGCGCGAGATCATTGAGGCGGTGCGCTATGCCGCGGTTTCGGCGCGCTACAAGATCTACATCATCGACGAAGTCCACATGCTCAGCCGCAACGCGTTCAACGCGCTGCTCAAGACGCTGGAGGAGCCGCCAGCGCACGTGAAGTTCCTGTTCGCGACGACTGAGGTGGACAAGCTGCCGGTGACGGTGCTCTCGCGCTGCCAGCGGTTTGACTTGCGCCGCATCCAGACGCCGGTGCTCGCTGCACATTTCGCCAAGGTATGCGAGGCGGAAGCCGTCGTGGCAGAGGACGAGGCGCTGGCGATGATCGCGGCGGCAGCGGAAGGATCGGTCCGCGACGGGCTCTCGATCCTCGATCAGGCGATCAGTCATGCCGATATGGCCATGGGATCAGAGTGCGGCGGGGAGGTAACCGCCGCGCAGGTCCGCGAAATGCTCGGCCTTGCCGACAAGACCATGCAGCGCCGCCTGTTCAGCGCCGTGATCGGCGGCAAGGGCGACGGCGTGCTCGAAGAAGTGGCGAGCCAGTTCGCGCTGGGGATCGAACCGGTCGCGATGATGCGCGCGCAGCTCGATCTGGTACACAAGATCACCGTGACGCAGATTTCAGGTGCGGCGGACGCGCGGTCAGCAGAAGAGCGCGAGGCGCTGGAAGGCTGGGCCAAACGGCTTGGCGCCGGGGCGCTGCACCGGCTGTGGCAGCTGCTGCTGAAGGGCTACGAGGAAGTGCGCGGCGCGCCCGATCCGCTGGTGGCGGCGCAGATGGCGCTGCTGCGGGTGATGCACGCGGCGGACTTGCCGGACCCGGGCGGCCTGATCAAGCAGCTTGAAGCTTTTGCCGCCAATCCTCCGGCCGTGCCGGTAGCAGCGCCTGCGGGCAGCGCGGCCGCGCCTGCCGCCGCTGCGCCGCCGAGCGCGGAGGCCGTGGCGGCGCAGTGGGCGCGGCTGGTCGAGCAGGTCGAGCAGGTCTCGCCGCTGATCGGATCGGCAATGCGCCTTTCCGTGCGGGTGGTCTCGCTTGCGCCGGGACATCTCGTCTATGCGCTGGCGCCCGGCATTCCGGGCGATCCCACGGCGGACATGCGGCGCGGGATCGAAGGCGCGACGGGCGGGGCCTGGCGGGTGGAGCGCAGCAGCGATCTGGCCAGCGCGATGCCCAGCCTTGAGGAAGCGCGCGCGGCGGAGGCTGCGCGCGAGGACGCGGCCTTGCGCGAAGACCCTCTGGTGCGCGCGGCGTTCGCGGCGTTTCCGGGGGCTGAAATGATCGATGAAAGCGCTATATCGGCGCAAGAACGGAAACCTTGGAGCAAACGCGCATGAAGTCGATGGAAGAGATGATCCAGGCCGCGCAGGCCGCAGCCCAGACCATCCAGAAGCAGATGGAAGACGCGCAGGGGCGGCTCGACCAGATCGAGGTCGAGGGCGTGGCGGGTGGCGGCCTTGTGAAGATCAAGGCCTCCGCCAAGGGCCGCGTGATTGGCGTCGCGATTGACGACAGCCTGATGGACAAGGCCGAGAAGGGCATTCTGGAAGATCTGGTCGCGGCCGCCTTCAACGATTGCCGCCAGCGCGCCGATGCCGCCGCGGCCGAGGAAATGCAGAAGGTGCAGATGGCGGCGGGCATTCCCCCGGGCTTCAAGCTGCCATTCTGAACGCACGCGGCGGTCTGGTGTCTGGGGGGCACAGTCGCTATACTGTAATATCACTCAAATTGAACGAGCCGGCGGTTTGTCGGCTGGCTCGCCCCACGAAGGTCCTTTCCCCCTGAGCGCATTTATCCTGTTTGCTGCCGCCGCGATGGCCAGTACCCCGCCTGCCGACGTTCTTCCGCCCGCACCGACCACCCCGGCGGCGGCGCCTGCGGTACAGCCCCCGGTTGCGCAGCCGCCTGTCGCTAAGCCGTCTGTCGCTCAGCCGCCTGCCAATGACGAATTGCCGCCACTGCCGGGCGAGATCGTCGTCTCGGGTGTGCTTAAAGCCCCGCCGGGCGATCCGCTCGCGAAGGTGAACGAGACGAGCTACGACGTGCTGCAGGCGGTGGACGATGCGTTCGTCGGCCCGGTGGCGAATGTCTACGAGAAAGGCGTGCCGCGCCCGCTGCGCATGGCCTTGCGCAATTTCATCCGCAACGTGCGCGAACCGGTGGTGGCCGCCGCCTTCATGCTCGAGCTCAAGCCCGGCAAGGCGTTTGAAACCGTCGGCCGGTTCGGCATCAATTCGACCATCGGGCTCGGCGGGACGATCGACGTTGCGCGCAGCAAGCCGTTCAACCTGCCCTATCGCCAAAACGGCCTGGCCAATGTGCTGGGCTATTATGGCGTGGGTCCGGGGCCTTACCTGTTCTTGCCGCTGGTCGGCCCGACCACTGTGCGCGACCTATTCGGTCTGATTGCGGATCGATTGGTCGTGCCGCTGGCCGTGGGCAAGCCGTTCAACAAGCCGTATTACGCCATTCCGATCGGCGTGATCGACTCGATCGACTATCGCAACGAGGCGGACGAAGACTTCAAGCGGCTGCGCAAGGCGGCCGATCCCTATGCCACCTATCGCCGGGTCTACCTGCAATCGCGGATCGACCAGATCGAGGCGCTGCATGGCCGCGGGCCGCTGGCGAAGGGGCAAGTGCGCTATGGCCCGTTCGCACGGCCGGTGGGCGCCGCGGCTGCCCCGGTGTCGGCGGCAGAGAAGCGAGTGATGGAGCAGGACGACAAGGCAGCGGATGCGGCGGCGGGGCAGGAAGCTGCGCCTGCTGCGCCCACGGTGCCGGACGTGGCGGCACCCCCGGCTCCGCCGCCAGCCCCGCCAGCGCCGCCGCTGCCCCCGGTGTTCATTTCGCAGCCGGTCGTGCAGCCGCTGCCCTGAAAGGCCTCGGCAGGGGGACCAGGTGCCTCTGCGTTGCAATTGCTGGCAGCGTGATGCACATCAGGGCTGCACTTTAGCAGGACAGGGCAGCAGGCATGGGGGGGTTGATCCGCAATCCGGGAAGCCTCGCCGTGTCCTTGTGCGGCAGTCTTGTCCTGGCCTCTCCGGCTTCAGCGTCGCCCGATGCGCCCAAAACGATACCCGTCGCCTACAAGGTCGTCTGCGACGAGCCGGCTGTCTGCAAGAGCCTCGAAGGCCGCATCGCCGATCTGTTCGGAAGGCAGCCGGGCTATGTCGTCCGCGAAACCTTCCCCTCCGCCAGGCTCATTGTCTACGTGGTGCGGGACTCCGGTTCGAACATCGATCCGAACGGCTACGTCGTTTCCATCGCCCATGTGCAGAACCTTGAAGCCATTTATATCGCGCAAAAGCTTCTGTTGGAGAAACCGACAACCGACGAGGGCCTCAAGGGTGCTGTCACGGCGCTGATCAACGATCAGGGGACGATGAGCTTCCTCAACGCGGCACATCTGGACGACGCGTCGGACGCCAAGGTCGACATATTGGCGCGGTTCATCGTCAACCAGTTCTTCGAAAAGACACCGGCGCGGCCGCAGGACTGACCGCAAGTGCCGTCAGGACGGCCTCGCGGTTCCTCATCCACAATCCCGGCACAAGGGGCCATTGCGGGCAGGGGAGCGGGCTCCCATATTCACATTCAAGAGAACCTGCCGTTCTCTCTCCCGGCGGCAGGGTGAATGGAATTGATGGTATGACACATTATCCCTTGCTTCCCCTGCGCGACATCGTCGTGTTTCCCGGCATGGTCGTGCCGCTGTTCGTGGGCCGTGAGAAATCGGTCGCGGCGCTGGAAACGGCGATGGCGGGTTCGAAGGAAATCTTCCTGCTCGCGCAGCTCGATCCGGGCTGCGACGATCCGGACCGCGACGATCTGTACGATACCGGCGTGATCGCCACCGTGCTGCAGCTGCTGAAGCTGCCCGATGGCACGGTGCGCGTGCTTGTCGAAGGCCAGCAGCGCGCTGAACTCAAGGCGCTCACCACCGAGACGGTGAGCGAAGGCGAACTGGTGCGCGCCGAAGTCGAGTTGATCGAACCGGCTGAAGTCTCCGGCGCAGAAATCGCCGGGATGATGCGTTCGGTCGTCGAGCAGTTCGGCGAATATGCCAAGCTTTCCAAGAAGCTGCCGCAGGATGCGGGATCGCAGCTCGGCGATATCGAAGATGCCGGCAAGCTGGCCGATGCGGTCGCCGCCAACCTTGCCGCGCGCGTCGCGGAAAAGCAGGCCGTGCTCGCCGAGGCCGATCCGATGAAGCGGCTCGAGATGGTGCTCTCCTTCATGGAGGGCGAGCTTGGCGTGCTGCAGGTGGAGCGCAAGATCCGTGGCCGCGTGAAGCGCCAGATGGAGAAGACGCAGCGCGAGTACTACCTCAACGAGCAGCTCAAGGCGATTCAGTCTGAGCTGGGTGGCGGCGATGACGGCGAAGGCAACGAGATTGCCGAGCTGCAGGAAAAGATCGAGACGCTCAAGCTTTCCAAGGAAGCGCGCGCCAAGGCGACGGCGGAGCTCAAGAAGCTGCGCACGATGCAGCCGATGAGCGCGGAAGCGACTGTCATCCGCAACTACCTCGATGTGCTGCTCGGCCTGCCCTGGGGCAAGAAGTCGAAGCTCAAGAAGGACATCGCGGCGGCGCAGGCCGTGCTCGACGCGGATCACTATGCGCTCGACAAGGTCAAGGACCGCATCATCGAGTATCTCGCAGTGCAAGCGCGCACCAACAAGCTGAAGGGGCCGATCCTGTGCCTCGTCGGCCCGCCGGGTGTGGGCAAGACCTCGCTGGGCAAGTCGATCGCCAAGGCAACCGGCCGCCAGTTCGTGCGCCAGTCGCTGGGCGGCGTGCGCGACGAGGCCGAGATTCGCGGCCACCGGCGCACTTATATCGGCTCGCTGCCGGGCAAGATCGTGACCAATCTCAAGAAGTCGGGCACGTCTAACCCGCTGTTCCTGCTCGACGAGATCGACAAGCTGGGCCAGGACTTCCGCGGCGATCCCGCCTCGGCGCTGCTCGAGGTGCTCGATCCGGAGCAGAATGCAAAGTTCCAGGATCATTACCTTGAGCTCGATCTCGATCTCTCGGACGTGATGTTCGTGTGCACTGCAAACAGCCTCAATCTGCCGCAGGCGCTGCTCGACCGGATGGAGATCATCCGGCTTGAGGGCTATACCGAGGACGAAAAGGTCGAGATTGCCGAACGCCACCTGATCGCCAAGCAGATCGAGGCGCATGGCCTCAAGACGGGCGAATTCACGCTCGAGCAAGCAGCGCTGCGCGACCTCATCCGCTACTACACTCGTGAAGCCGGTGTCCGCACGCTGGAGCGCGAGATCGCGCGGCTGGCAAGAAAGGCACTGCGGCGGATTCTGGAGAAGAAGGAAACCGCGGTCACGGTCACGCCGGAAAACCTCCCGGACTTCGCTGGTGTGCGCAAGTTCCGCCACGGCATGTCCGATGAGGAGAACCAGGTCGGCGCGGTGACGGGCCTTGCCTGGACGGAAGTCGGCGGCGAACTGCTGACGATCGAAAGCGTGACGGTTCCCGGCAAGGGCACCGTCAAGACCACCGGCAAACTCGGCGAAGTGATGAGCGAGAGCGTCCAGATGGCGTTCAGTTTCGTCAAGGCGCGCGGGCCGCAGTACGGGATCAAGCCGTCGATCTTCAATCGCAAGGACCTCCACATCCACTTGCCTGAAGGCGCGGTGCCCAAGGACGGCCCGAGCG
Organism: Novosphingobium sp.; assembly: GCF_965228995.1. Classification (GTDB taxonomy): domain Bacteria; phylum Pseudomonadota; class Alphaproteobacteria; order Sphingomonadales; family Sphingomonadaceae; genus Novosphingobium. The sequence goes on from NZ_OZ245852.1 coordinate 1,727,630, forward strand.
CGGGCGTGGGCATGGTGACGGCGATGGTCTCGACGCTCACCGGCATCCCGGTCCGTGCCGATGTGGCGATGACCGGCGAGGTTACGCTGCGTGGGCGCGTGCTCGCGATCGGCGGGCTCAAGGAAAAGCTGCTGGCCGCGCTGCGCGGCGGCATCAAGACGGTGCTGATCCCCGAAGAGAACCGCAAGGATCTTGCCGAAATCCCGGCAAACATCCGCGAGGGGCTGGAGATCCTGCCCGTGAGCCATGTCGACGAAGTCCTGGCCCGCGCGCTCGCTGCGCCGATCGAGGCGATCGAGTGGACCGAGGCCGACGAATTGGCGGCCGGGCCGGCCCCGACGCTCGGCGGCGGAGCCACTGCGCCAACCGCACACTGAAGGCGCATTTATTGCGGTGCAGCATGACATGTCATGCTGCACCCATGCGCTGCAGCATTAACCTTTGTGGGACCAGTCCATACCTTCCAGCCGCGAGGTCAGGGGGGCCGAGTCAGGGACTGGCCGGATTCTGGCGCTTTTTCGGCGATTTTGGGCGTTTTTCGCTTTGACAGCCGATTCTTTCTCGGCTCTCTTCCCGCCACCAGAATTTCGATTCAGGCAGCAAGTTGTTTGCATAAAAGCCAATGGGGGTTCCGCAATGAACAAGAATGATCTGATCAGCGCAGTGGCCGATGCGAGCGGCCTTTCGAAGGGTGACACGACGAAGGCTGTTGAAGCCGTTTTCGATAGCGTGACCGCAGCGCTGGCCAAGGGTGATGAAGTGCGTCTCGTTGGTTTCGGCACCTTCTCGGTTGCCAAGCGCAAGGCGTCGACCGGGCGCAATCCGCGCACAGGTGAACCGATGTCGATCAAGGCCTCGGCCCAGCCGAAGTTCAAGGCCGGCAAGGGCCTGAAGGACGCTGTCAACTAAGCAAGAGACAGGCATTTGCGTGAGGCCTTGCGGGGCTGCACGCAACACGCACCAAAAACGCCGCCCCGGGATGCCGGGGCGGCGTTTTTGGTTCGGCCTCTCCGTCAGCCCTTTTCCCGCCTACTATTTCCCCAGCTTGATCAGCGCCGTCGGTGCAGAAGCCGTGCGCGCGTCCACTTTCCAATCGAGCCGGCTGAGGCCGCTCGCTGTCTCGGCCTGCGGGCCTTCATCGGTGTTGTTGGCAAGGATCTGACCGTCGGTGCGCAGCGTGAACGTGCCCTCGGCGATCGGCTGGCCGCCCGCACCGGGCTTGGCGCCCGGTGTATCGGCAGTCTTCAGGCCGCCCATCGCTCCTGCCATGGCGCCCAGCCCGGGCATCACCGGGTTGGCCGCTGCGGTGCTGAACGCAGGCGCATCGACCCGCACGCTGCCATCGGCGCGGCGGATCACCGAAACGAACGGAATGACCATCGGCAGCCGCTCGATCGTGGGGAAGGTGAAATCGTGATCGAGCCGGCCGGTCTCGGTAAAGTCGACCTCGAACTTGCCCGCGCCCTTGCTGACCACCGAGGTGTAGCCCTGCTGGCGCGCGAGGCGCTGGGCGAAGGCTTCGGCGGCCTTGGGATCATCGGGATCGATGCCGCCCATGAAGGCCTGCATCATCTTGCGGTTCTGCGCATCTTCCTGCGCCTTGGCCGCCTTGCGCTCCTTCTGCTCATCGTTCCACTTCGCGCGTTGCTGGGCGATTTCGGCTGCGCTGCAGTCATGCGTTTCGTCGGTTTTCGGATCGGTGCAGGGCTGCTGCTCGAAAGGTTCGGCGGGAACTGCTTCGGCTTTGGCGCTTTTGCTGCCCTGCGCCAGCGCGGCGAGAATGATCTCGCCCTTGTAGTGGAACGTGAACGTCCCGTCGCGGCGCAGCGCGATGTCGCTGGCAAAGCGGCCCGGCAGGACCATGCAGCCGGCCAGCACGAGCAGTGCGGCAACGGCCCCAAGAACGGCAGCGGTGCGGCGTTTGGCAATCATGGCTCATCCCCCCTTGTCGCGGGATGAGCGCCGACTGGGTCAGTCGGCCTCGCCCCGAGTCGCGACAGCATAAAGCGCAATTGCTGCCGCATTAGAAACATTCAGGCTTTCCACTGCGGAAGCAATCGGCAGCCGGGCAACGGAATCGCAGTGCTGCGCGACATTGTGACGCAGCCCTTCGCCTTCCGCACCAAGAACGAGCGCGACGGGGCCGGCCGGGACTGCCGAGGGAAACACTGCCTCGCCATCGCCGTCGAGCCCGATGCGCCAGTAGCCGGCCTCGGCAATCTGTTCGAGCGCGCGGGCGAGATTGACGACCCGCACCCACGGCACGACTTCCAGCGCACCCGAGGCGGACTTGGCGAGCGTGCCGGATTCGGGCGGGGCGTGGCGATCCTGCGTGATCAGTGCGGCAACGCCGAACGCAGCGCAGCTTCTGAGGATTGCGCCGACATTGTGCGGATCGGTAACCGAATCGAGCAGGACCAGCGTGCGCCCCTCGGCTTCATCGAGAACATCGACCAGCGCGACATCATCGAGCGCGAGGCAATCGAGCACCAGCCCCTGATGCGGCGCATCGCGGGCGACGAGGCGGGCGAGATCGGCGGCCTGCGCATATTCGACCGGGACCGTGGTGGGCAGTTCGGCATCATTGTCATCGAGCAGCGACTGGATTGCCTCGCGCGTGCCCCACAGCTTCTTGGCGCTGCGCAGCGGGTTCGTCAGCGCGGCCTCCACCGCATGACGGCCCCACAGCCGCACCGCGCCGGTAGAGGCCCGCCCCGAGCCGCGCCCGCCCTGCATTCGCCCGGCGCGCCCGCGCATGGCCTTCTGGCGTCCGGTGTTTTCATCGCGCTTGGGCATTGCCTGGCTTTCCATGCTTGCAAAATATTGCATGGCCCATGCCAGCCGCCCCATTGACAGGCAAGGCTGTTGACAGGTGGGCGGTGGTTCGCCAAAGGGGCGCCTCACTCGGCCGGAGCCGCCTTTTTTCACGAAGAGGCGGTGCACAATCGGGGGCTTGCTCCCGGACCGGCAACACTGGTGTGGACAGGTGGCCGAGTGGTTAAAGGCAGCAGACTGTAAATCTGCCCGCGCAAGCGTACGCTAGTTCGAATCTAGCCCTGTCCACCACCAGCCTCTCCATTGGCCGCAGCCAGTTCATGGACGAAAGCCCGCGTCATGGTAGGGGCCGGCGTTATATTCGCCCCACCAGCAATCAGGGCATTGCCGATGCCCTTGGCATCTCGGCCGGGACGATCAAGGACCACGTCTCGGTCATCCTCGCCAAGCTGCAGACCAGCGACCGGACCAAGGCCGTCCTGCGGGCATTGCGCGAGGGACATTTGCAAGCGGCGGTTCGGCAGAGGATCACGCCGCCGGCTGCCAGTCGTTCACATGGACCTTGCCCGCCACCGCTGTTAGCGTCGCGCCATGGCAAGAGGGTCCATCTGCGAGCCGGTCGAGGTACACCCGCTGGCGCTGGTGCGTGCCGAGCGCGTGATGGCCGCTGCTGCGGATCCTGCGCCTGAACGCTTTGCGCATTTCCATGATGCGGCCGAACTGGTGTGGTTCGAGGACATCGCAGGCGAACTCGTCAGCGAGGACGGTGTCTTCCCGCTCAGCGCCGGGACGCTGGTGTTCGTGCCCTCCATGCGTCATCACGATTTTGCCATCACCGCCGGGCCGCACCGCTGGGTTCTGGCGCATCTCGATCCGGCGCTTGCTGCGGGTGAGGCGCAGATGCGGTTGGGGCGCTGCACCGCGGTTACGTTTGCAGGCGCGATGCGCGGCCGGATGGATGCGCTGTTTGGCTGGCTCCTGGAATTGGCGGCCGAGCCAGCGCCCGCCCGGGTGATCATGGCCGGCCTGGTCGAGCTCATCCTCGACTCCCTCGCGCTCGCCGCCGATGGCAGCCCCGCACCGGCACCCGGCGAGAGCTGTGGGCTCGACCGGCTGCGGCCCGCTCTCGATCTCGTGGCGCGCAATCCCGCCAGCGCGATCACCCTGAGCAGCGCCGCCAGTGCCTGCCACCTCTCGGAGGCTTATTTCTCGCGCCGGTTCAAACTGGTGTTCGGCACGACGTTCTCGGATTATCTGCGGGCCTATCGCCTGCGTCTGGCGGCGCAGCGGTTGCTTTCGGGCGGGGAGCGGGTCAGCGAGATTGCCTATCAGACCGGCTTTGCCAGCCCGGCGCATCTGGCTGACCAGTTCCGCAGGCGTTTCGGCATGAGCCCGCGCGATTACCGCGCCGCGGGGCACAAAGGTCAAGATCACGAAAGCAATTGACCGGTTTTGTCCGCTGGTTCGTCCGCCGCCGCTGATGCGATAACCCGCGCATGGCAGACCCCGATTGCATCGATCCGTTTCGCGCCGAACGTCAGGCGCGCGGTGTCCTGATCGCCGATTTCGCCGGTGAGAGCATCCCGATGATCCTGCGCCACGGCGATGTCCGCCGGGCGGCGAAGGACTGGTCGGTGTTTTCCTCGGATGCACCAATGCGCGTGCCGATCCCGTCGGAGGAAGACGTGCGGTCGGTCCGCCAGCTGCCGATCGAGGCGGATCCCCCGCTGCACACGCAGTTTCGTGATCTGCTCAAGCCGATCTTCCTGCAGCCGCTGGCGACGGACTATCAGGCGCGGATCGATGCGCTGATCACGCGGCTGCTTGCGGAGGCCGCAGCCCGGCCCCAGATCGAGATCGTACGCGGATTTGCCTTGCCGCTGCAGTCACATGCGCTTGCCCTGCTGCTCGGCATGCCGGAAGCGGCGGCGGAGGAATGGATCGGCTGGGGCACTCATGTCTTCCACGACGGGGACGACAACACGGGCAAGGGCGCGGCGCTGGACCGCTATATCAGGGGCGCGCTCGCTGCCGCCGACGTCACCGGGGGCGCGGACTTCTTCGCGATCCTGCGCCGCGCGACGGTGGATGGCCGCGCGCTGACGATGGACGAGATGATCGGCATCGCCAATCTGACCTTCGCCGGCGGACGCGACACGGTGATCCATTCGGTCAGCCGCATCATCGCCTATTTTGCCGAACACCGGGCGGAACTGGCTGCCCTGGCCGGCAATCCCAAGCGGATCGCCTTTGCGATCGAGGAGTTCGTCCGCGTCATCTCGCCGCTCACGCATATCGGGCGGGTCTGCGCGCATAGCACGCAAGTGGGCGGACACGATGTGCTTGCCGGTGAACGCGTTTCGCTGTGCTGGGCTTCCGCCAACCACGACGAGACCGTGTTCGCCGAGCCGGAGGTGGTGCGGCTGGACCAGTCGCCCAATCCGCACGTGGGGTTCGGCAGCGGCGTGCACAATTGCCTCGGCGCGACGCAGGCCCGCGCGATCCTGCGCAGCCTCATCCAGCAGCTCGCCGCGCAGACCAGCGCCATCACCGTGCTCGGCGAGCAGCGCCAATACGATGAGCAGACCGACTATCGCCGCTGGGTCGGCTATGAATCGCTGCTGGTGCGGATCGAGCGCTGAACCCAACACCGCACCGCGTGCTCCGGCCCTGCTGTAACAGCACCTGGCGGACAGCGGCTGATCCAAGCCATGTTTCGCGTTAAGCGTTGCATGCCGCCGCAAGGCGATGCTCCGGTGGCGACCGGCGCCTGCGCCAGGAAAAAGAAGCTGTAAGGGACATGTAAGCGACGTAAACTATAGGCCCGGCCGCAAACTGGTACCTCATCAATGTCCTCGACAACTCCCCACGATACCAATCCGCCCGCTCAAAGGCTCCCGGCTCGGCAGCAGGTGCGCTTGCTTGTCATCGCGCTTGCGGCGCTGGCCGTACTGGCGTTTGCCGCCTGGCTCGTCGCTGCGCTGTTCAGGCCGGCTCCGCAGGAGGTTCCGCCTGACCCGCCGGGGACGTTCCGTCCCACGGATGCGCAGCTTTCGACGCTGTCCTTCGAGAAGGTCGGGGCAGGGCAGGCCGAGCAGGTCACCACCGCTTCAGGTTCGATCGAGGCTGACGGCGATCTCAGCACCCCGGTGCTGATGCCCTATTCAGGGCAGGTCATGAAGGTGCTGGTCGATGCGGGGCAGGTCGTCACCGCGGGCCAGCCCCTGCTGACGATCCGCACCAGCGACTTCGTCGATGCGCGTAACACTTTGTTTTCGGCAGAAGCTAACCTGCGCTCCAGTCAGGTTGCCCTGCTCAACGCGCGCCGCAATGCCGAGCGCGCGAAAGCACTTGCCGAGACTGCCGGCGGCGCGCGCAAGGACTACCAGCAGGCGCAGACCGAACTCGCGGCCAGCCAGGCGCAGGAACGCAGCGCCGAAGCGGCAGTTGGCGCTGCGCGTGACAAGCTGGCCATCCTCGGCAAGTCGCCGGCCGAAATCCGCAAGCTTGAAAGCGTCAGCGAAATCAGCGGGCTCCACGAAGTCACGACGTTCCACGCGCCGATCGGCGGGACGATCGCCCTGCGCGATGTTTCCCCGGGGCAGTATGTCGGTGTTGGCGGCGAAAAGCCCGTCTTCACGATCACTGATGCCTCGCGCGTGTGGCTGCAGGCGCAGATATCGGAAAGCGATGCGTCCGGCGTGCATGTCGGCGACAAGGTCGATGTGAGCACCCCGGCCTGGCCGGGGCGCCGGTTCACAGCGGTGATCGACACGGTCGGTGCGGGGCTGGATCCCACGACGCACCGCCTGCCGGTCCGCGCGACCATTGCCAATCCCGATGGGGCGCTGAAACCGCAGATGTTCGCGAGCTTTTCGATCCACCATCTCAGCCCCGGCACGCGCATCATGGTCCCCTCGACAGCGGTGATCCATGAAGGTGACACCGCGCGGGTCTGGGTGATGCGGCCGGACAAGCGGCTGGCGAGCCGTCAGGTCCAGACCGGCGAGGAGCTGGGCGGCCGCGTCGAAGTCTTGCGCGGACTTCGCCCGGGCGAGACCATCGTGACCGCCGGTGCGCTTTTCGTGAATGAGGCAGGGCTGGGTAAATGAACCGGCTGCTCCGTTTTGCGCTGCGGCAGCGGCTGCTGATTGTTGCCGTGTTCGTGACCGTGCTGGTCGCGGGCGGATTTGCCTTTGCCGCGCTCAACATCGAGGCCTACCCCGACCCGGTTCCGCCGATGGTCGAGATCGTCACCCAGACCCAGGGCCTTTCGGCCGAGGAGATGGAGCGCAATGTCACCGTTCCCATCGAAGTGGCGATGGCGGGCATCCCCCATCTGACCACCGTGCGAGCGATTTCGCTGTTCGGCCTTTCAGATGTGAAAGTGCAGTTCAGCTACGATCTGACCTATCAGGAAGCCCAGCAACAGGTGATCAACCGGCTGGCCCAGTTGCCGCCGCTGGCGGGCGGTGCCCAGCCGACCTTGTCGCCGACGAGCCCGATCGGCGAGATTTACCGCTACCGGATCGTTGCGCCTGACGGCTATTCGCCGATGGACCTGAAAACCCTGCAGGACTGGATCCTCCAGCGCCGGTTCAAGCGGATACCTGGCGTTGCCGATGTGACCGGCTGGGGCGGCAAGCTGCGCACGTATGATGTCACGGTCGATAATGACCGGCTGGTTGCCCACGGGGTGACGATGGCGCAGGTCATGTCGGCGCTTGCCAAGAGCGATAGCAACGTTGGTGGCCAGACGATCAATTTCGGTGCCCAGGCGGCGATTGTTCGCGGTGTCGGGCTGATCCAGTCGCCCTCGGCCATAGAGAACGTGCTTGTCGGGACAGCCGGCTCGGCGCCGGTTCTGCTCAAGGACGTGGCGCAGGTTTCCATCGGCAACCAGCCGCGGCTGGGTATCGCGGGCTACAACGGTCTCGATGACATCGTCGAGGGCATCGTCCTGATGCAGCGCGGTGCCAAGTCGATGCCGACGATCGAGGCGGTGCAGAAGGAAGTGGCCGAGATCAATGCCTCGGGCATCCTGCCGCCTGGCGTGCATCTCGAGCGGGTTTATGATCGTTCGGACCTCATCCGCCTGACGACGCATACGGTGCTCGAAAACCTGATGGCAGGGATCATCCTGATCTTCGCGCTGCAGTGGATCTTTCTGGGCAACCTCAGAAGCGCGATCATTGTCGCGGCGACGATTCCCTTCGCGCTCGCCATCGCGGTCCTGATTCTCGTCGCCCAGGGCGAAAGTGCCAACCTCCTGTCCGTCGGCGCGCTCGATTTCGGGCTCGTGGTCGATGCCAGCGTGATCATGGTCGAGAACATCTTCCGCCACATGGTCGAGCGATCGGTTGCCGTGGAATCGGGCCATGGCCACTTCAGCCGCGCCAGCCGGATGAGCGCCATCCTTCATGCCGGTTCCGAGGTGAGCCGGGGCATATTCTTTGCGGCCGCGATCATCATCGCCAGCTTCATCCCGCTCTTCACGCTGACCGGGGTGGAGGGCCACATCTTTGGGCCGATGGCCAAGACGTATGCCTACGCCATTACCGGCGGCGTGATCGCGACGTTCACGGTCACCCCGGTCCTTGCCGCCATTATGCTGCCCGACAGCCTGTCTGAGGTCGAGACGAGGCTGGTCGCCTGGCTCCGGCGGGTTTACGAACCGGCCGCGGCTTTCGCGCAGGCGAACCGCGTGCTCACGTTCGGCGGCGCGGCGATTGCGCTGGCGCTGGCCGGGATCGGCGTCAGGTCGCTCGGCATCGAGTTCCTGCCGCATCTCGAAGAAGGCAACCTCTACATCCGCGCGAGCCTGCCGCCCTCGATCAGCCTTGAGGCCGGGCAGCCGGTGGTCAACGCGATCCGGCGCGATCTCGCGCGCTACCCCGAGATCGAGGCGGTTCTTTCGGCCCATGGCCGGCCCGACGACGGCACAGACGCAACCGGCTTTTTCAACGCCGAATACTTCGTGCCGCTCAAGCCGGCGGGCGAATGGCCCTCGGGCATGACCAAGGAAAAGCTGGTCGAGGACATGTCGCGCGAGCTCGGTAGTCGTTATCCGGGGGTCGATTTCTCGTTCTCCCAGATCATCGAGGACAACGTCGAGGAAGCGGCTTCCGGTGTGAAGGGCGCGAACTCGATCAAGCTCTACGGCCCCGATCTCGCGACGCTCGAAAAAACTGCGGATGCGATCAAGGCCGAGATGGCGAAGGTCAAGGGCATCGCGGATCTCGGCGTGTTCCAGTCGCTCGGCCAGCCGACTGTGCGCATCGAGGTCGATCTCGCCCGCGCCTCGCGCTATGGCCTGACGCCAGACGACATCAACCAGACCGTTGCCGCCGCCATCGGCGGAAGCAGCACGGCGCAGCTCTATGAGCCCGGGACCGACCGCCATTTCCCGATTGTCGTCCGCCTGCGTGCCGATCAGCGCAGCTCGCTTGAAGCCATTCGACAAATCACCGTGGGCGCACCCTCGCCTGACGGGAAAGGCCTGATCCAGGTCCCCTTGTCGGAAGTGGCGAACATTCACCTGACTACGGGCGCATCGTTCATCTACCGCGAGCATCAGGAACGTTACATCCCGATCAAGTTCAGCGTCCGCGGGCGCGATCTTGGCAGCGTGGTTGCCGAAGCGAAGGCGCGGATCAAGGCGCATGTCACGATCCCGCCGGGCTACCACCTCGAATGGGCGGGCGAGCTCGACAACCTGCAGAACGCCATTGCCCGGCTCGAGATCGTGGTGCCGATCAGCCTGATCCTGATCCTCATTCTGCTCTACGCCAACTTCGGCTCGATCCGCGACACGCTGCTTGCCTTCTCGGCCATACCCATGGCGATCGTCGGCGGGGTGCTGGCGCTCGCGCTCACGGGAACGGCCTTCAGCATCTCCGCTGCGATCGGGTTTGTTGCGCTGTTCGGCATCGCGGTGATGGACGGGATCCTGATCGTCACGACCTTCAACCAGGTCGTCGATGATGGCGCGACGCGGCATGTGGCGGTCCGCCGTGCCACTTCGAATGCGATGCGCCCCGTGCTGATGACCTGCCTTGTCGCGGCCATCGGGCTTCTGCCGGCGGCCTTGTCGAACGGGATCGGGAGCCAGGTGCAAAAGCCGCTGGCGCTCGTCGTCGTCGGCGGCATGGCGCTTGCGCCGCTGCTCATTTTGCTGGTGCTGCCTGCGCTGGTCGAGCGCTTCTCCCTGCACTTGCCAGAAGAAGATCGCGGGCCGCACGGGCGCGATATCGGCCATCACACCGAAGAAGGGGAGCCGGCATGATCGCTCGCCTGCGCCTTGCCCTGCCGATTACCCTGCCGCTGGCCGCCTGCACGCTGCTGGCCGGTTGCACCGGGGTCGGTGACACGGATCCGCACGCCCGCCTGCCTGCAGTGGCGGGCGCGGGCGCGCAGACTTCGGCCACCGCCGTTAGCGGCGTTCCGGCTCAAGCGTTCACGATCGGCGAGTCGACGCCGCGAGCGTGGTGGAAGGAATTCGGCTGCGCTGATCTCGACAAGCTGGTCGACGAAGGACTGGCCGGGAGCAATGACATCGCCGCTGCAGATGCTGCCTTGCGCGCGGCGCGGGCGCAGGCTGCGGTGGCCGGGGCAGCGCTCGCACCGGGTGTTGACGTGTCCTACTCCGGGCAGCGGACGCGCAGTTCTGCCTCGCTGCAATCCCCCCTCGCGGATTCCAGCAAGCTGCTCTATTCGCTGCAAACCGCGCAGGTGACGGTGAACTACCCGCTCGACGTGTTCGGCGGTCTGCGCGCCCGGCGGCAATCGGCTCGCGCTGCCGCTTCGGTAGCCGCCGCCCACCTGCTGGCCGCGCGCCAGACGCTGGCGGCCAATCTCGTGATCGCCGCCGTCGGCCGTGCGGCCCTCGCCGATCAGATCACGGCCACCGAAATTTCGATCCGCTCGGCGCGCGATATGCTGGAAATGACGCGCAAGCGCCGCACGCTGGGGGATGCAGGGGATGCCGATGTTGCCGCGCAGGAAGCTGCGCTGGCGACCGCGGAAGCCACGCTCCCGGCCTTGCAGCGCAGTGAAGCGCATCAGCGGGCGTTGATTGCCGCGCTGCTGGGCCGGGCTCCTGACGAAGCCTTGCCGCCGCCGCCATCGAGCACCTGCTTCGTGCTTCCGGCGCATATGCCTGTGGCACTGCCCGCTTCTGTTGTTCGTGGCCGGCCCGACGTGCAGGCCGCCGCCGCCGCTGTCGAGGGTTCCGCTGCCGACGCCCGCGCTGCCATCGCCGCGCGGTTCCCCTCGTTCGTGCTGACCGCGAGCGCGGGCGGCGCGGCGCAGACTTTTTCGAACATGTTTCAGGATGGCAATGTATTCTGGTCGCTGCTCGGCGGGGTGACCGCGCCGGTCTTCCATGCCGGAGCGCTGCGCCGCCAGCAGCAGGCGGCACTGGCCGTGCTGGACCAAACCAAGGCGCAGTACCGCACCGTGGTGCTGCAGGCCTTCGTCGACGTGTCCGACGCCATCAACGGCCTGCAGGCCGATGCCAGGGCAGAGGATGCAACGGCGCGTGCGCTGTCTGCAGCCGAGCAGTCCTATGCCTTCACCCGGCGCCAGCAGGAGCTTGGCGAGGTCGGCACTTTCGCGCTCCTGCAGTCGCAGGCCACAGTCCAGCAAGCGCGCCTGCAGCGCAGCGCGGCGTGGGCAGCGCGGCTGGTCGATACCGTGGCGCTCTATCAGGCCAATGGTCAGGCCGAGGATGGCCAGGGCCAATAGAACTGCCTAGGGTCAGGACCTATTAACCGCGCCTTCGAGGCGCTGGAATTGCGAACATATCAGGCGGAAATTCACGCCGGGAAGGCTGGTTGCCTTTCCAAGTGAATTTCCGTCTGAGATGGAAGCCATTCCAGCGTCCCGCAGGGATTTGACCAAAATGGCCCATTGCTTCGTCAGGAAGCCTTGAAATATTGACATATTCCTGCGGCTTCCTTCCTAGCACTGAGCCATTTTGCCTCAAACCTCGAAGGTGCGGTTAATAGGTCCTGACCCTAGGTGCCAATCCCGTCGCTCGTGCTGGCCTGCGCCGCCGGGTAGCGGAGCGTAACCGCTGCCCCGCCTGCCTCGCTGGTGCCAAAGGCGATCGAGCCGCCTGCCGATTCGATCAGCCTCGTGACAATCGCGATGCCCAGGCCCGAACTGCGCGATTGCGCCCCATCGGCGCGGGAATAGATCTTGCGCCCGTCGGATCCGCTGCGCATCCGGATGCCGGGACCGCTATCGGCGACGACCACCGTCGCGGCAGCATCATCGCAGATGATCGCGATTTCAGCGTCTGCGGGGGTATGGCGCAGCGCATTTTCGACAATGTTGGCAACTGTGATCCGCACCAGCGATCCCGGCGCAAGCAGCGCCGTTCCATCGCCAGCACTGCGCAGCCGGACAAGTCCATGGCCGGAGGAGCGGATCAGTCCGTCGAGATCGTCGATAACCTCCCGCGCCACAGCCGAAACCGTGCGGGGTATCCCGCGCATCAGTTCCTCCTCGCGCCCATGGAGGCCCAGCATCTGGGTCACGACTTCATTCGCATGCGCGACCGCCTCTACGACCTTTTCGCGCGGTTCTCCGCCCGGCAGAAGTTCGGCCCTGAGACTGATCGTCGAAAGCGCGGTCCGCAGTTCGTGGACGACTGTGGCCGCGAACACTTTCTCTCGCTCGTAACTGGAGACGGCGCGGTCCAGCAGTTCGTTGGCGGTGTGGACCAGCGGCTCGATCTCGGTCGGAACGAAATCCTCCCGCAGGCGCGCTTTTCCGGGGCGGATCGGATCGAGCGCCCGCGCTTCGGCTGCTGCCTGTTTGATCGGCCGGATGGCCCGCGACAGTGCCAGCAAGCTTGCCAGCGTAGAACAGACCAGCGCGATGGGGACGATCACGAGGAAGCGGCTGAAGAAATGCGCGGCGATATCGTCGAGCAGGACGGCCGGATGACGCCGATCTTCCGCGATAACAAGCGTCTGCGCGGGCCCGATCGGCCGCGTGAGGAAATCGGAATGCGGGCCGTGGTAAAATCCCTCCCGCGATAGCTGTGCGGAAGTCAGGGCGGAAATATCCGCGATGAGAGGGCCGGAGAGCCGGCGCCGCTCAGTTCCCGCCGCCATGTAGACGGCAATTGCGCCAGCCGCCGGTGCGTCTACCTGCTGGTCCGCCGGTGCCTTCGCGGCTGCCGTGAGGTATTGGGCCGCCTCTCCCTTCAGGAAACGCTGCGTGAGGTCATCGCCGATCTCGTGGATCGTGCGATTGACCACAAGCGGAAGGCCCAGCGCGAGCACGATCGCGATGACCACTTGCGCGAGAACTATGCGCAGCCAAAGACTGCGCCTCACGCCTTGGCGACCTTCAGGCAATAACCAAGGCCGCGCAGCGAGATGATTTCAGCCGAGCAGCCGGCCGCGGCCAGCTTGCGGCGCAGCCGGTGGATGCTCACTTCAAGCGCATTGGCCGTCAGTGCTTTCGATGCGGCGCAGAGCCGGTCCTCCAGATGGGAGGCATGCAGCGGCCTCCCCTTCGACCGCAAAAAGATCTCGAGCAGCGTGCGTTCGCGCGGCGAAAGATTGATCGGCGCCGCGTCGATGCTCACGACGTGACTGACCACATCGTAGGTGAGGTTGCCGCAGGTGAGCGTATTCGAAAGGCGGTGCTCGGCCCGCCGCACCACTGCGTTGAGACGAGACCTCAGTTCGGCAAAGAGGAAAGGCTTGCCGAGATAATCATCGGCGCCAGCGTCCAGACCTTCGATCCGCGACATGACATCGGATTGCGCGGTGAGGATGATGACAGGCACCCGGCTTCCGGCACGGCGCAAATCGTTGACGAGATCGAGGCCGTCCATATCGGGCAAGCCCCGATCGACCACTGCAGCATCGAAAGCGTAGAGCGACAGCATCTCGGCAGCGCTGCGGCCGGTGGCGCACATCTCGGCGTTGAAGTTGGCCTCGGCGAACGCAGCCAGCATGGCCTCGGCCAGGGCAGCATCATCTTCGACAACAAGCACTTTCACGAAACGCGTTCCCTCATGCCGCGCAAGCTGGATCTACGACAATCACGCGCAGGCCAAGCTACCCGTCGATGGAGCATCGTGCCAGTTTGGCAAGGGGTTACCAGCGATTTTCCGTGCTGCGGGCTCGTCCCGCGCTCAGCTGGCGATCATGGACCGGTACAGGCTGGCTCCGGTGTAATCCGTGAACTCCAGCGAGAGGCCGCTGGCGCCAACGGTCATGGCGGCAAAGCCCGAACGCTCGGCGCAAAAGCGGGTGCCTTCGACTTTGGCAACCGGCCGCACTTCCGATCCGCCGCCGCAGCCGATGTAGTGCAGGCCGTCGCGCGCGATATGCTGGAGGTCGTGGTCATGGCCGAAGATGTAGGCGGTCACGCCGCGCCGCTGCAGGATGGGCAGGACCTGTTCGACCATTTCCGGCGTCTCGCCATGGCCGCTGCCGCCCGAACGGATCGTGTGATGCCCGATCACCAGCTTCCACCGCGCGGTCGAGGCGGCGAGCGCCTTGTCGAGCCAGGCCAGCTGCGCTCCGACGTCCTGCGTGGCGATATTGCGCGCGATCACGCTGTCCACCTTGTCGCGGTATTTGTGGACGGTCGGCGAAGTGTCGATCACGAACAGGTCGATCTGTGCCGCCCCGGCTTGGGCACCGGAAACCTGATAATAGCGCTGCGGCATGTGCCAGCGCGGGCTGGTCCGGGCATAGTCGAGCTGGGCCTGTGGATTGCCGCGATAATCGTGATTGCCCAGTGCGACATACCAGGGAACCTGCAGCGCGGGATCGGTGTAGACCTGTTCGTATGAGCTCTGCCACTGCGGATCACTCACCGATTGCACGCCGTTGTCGTAGAAGTTGTCGCCGACCGAGACGACGAAGCGGCTGCGCTGGGCCTGCGCCAGCTTGCCCATCTGGACCGCCACGTCGCGCTGGTGCTGCGCGCCGTCGCGCCCCCAGTCCCCCACCACCAGGAAGCTTGCCGGCGCGTTGGGCGCGGCAGCTGCAAGGCTGGGCAGAGCCGCCGTGGCCGCCATGCCGGCGAGCAGCGAGCGGCGATCGAGGATCAGGGACGTCATCGGGGTCTCCTTGGCTTATCGGCAACCTGTCAGAACTTGAACTTCAGGCCACCCTCGAAAGTGCGGTCATAGAACTCGCGCTGTATCGGCCGATTCTCGCTGCGCTCATAGATCCGCAGCGGCTCGTTGGTGAGGTTCTTCACGTTGAAGTACAGCCTCACGCCCTTGTAGATATCGAGCGACGAGGTGAGATCAAGCGTGGTGCGCGCACTCTGGAACACGTCAAAGTCCGCGCTGTCGCCGATCCCGAAGAGGTTCTTGCCGACATATTGTGCCGCGAGCCGGAGCTGCACGCCATGCGCCTCATAATAGGCGGCAGCATTCCACGTCCACTTGGAGGTGGCGGGCAGCGCCCGCTTTTCGCCAAGGCGCAGTTCCACTTCGCTGTCGACATAGGTCACGTTTCCGCCAATGCCGAGGCCATCGAACGGCTTGGGCAGGAAGGCAAAGCGCTGGTCGTAAGCCGCCTCGACCCCGCGCGCATGCGCCGACGAGACGTTCTCATACGTCACGAACTGGACCACCGACGCGTCGGGCAGGTTGATCGGATCGGTGCCGTTGCGCGTGCGGGCAACGACGTAGTCGCTGAATTCCTTGTCGAAGAAGCCGAGCGAGATGATCCCGGCATGCGGGAGATAGTATTCCAGCGAAAGATCGAAGTTGTGGCCGATGGTCGGCTTCAGATCGGGATTGCCGGTCGTCTCGATCTCGTTGTCGCGATCGATCGTGATCGGCTTGGCGATCTGCGAGAAGCCGGGCCGGCCGATCGCGCTTGAGTAAGTCGCGCGCGCCACGAAGGTCGGGGTGACGTCATACTTCAGCTGCAAGGTCGGGAAAGCATTGGTATAGCTGCGCTTGCGCACGACCAGCCCGAGGTTGTTGTCGTCCTGATCGAACGCATAGGACGAATAAGTCGCTTTGGTGTGCTCGACGCGGACACCGGCCAGCACCCCGAGCTTGCCCAGCGACGCGGTGTACATCGCATAGCCGGCGTAGATATCTTCCTCTGCGGCAAAGTAGCCGGTCAGATCGTCGGCGAGGCCGGTGGTGGACGCTTGCCCCGCAAGCTGGCGAATGGCCGTGGGATTGACCTGCGGACCATTCGAATAATGGTTCGCGTAGAAATCCGTGATCGCGCCGGTGAGTGCGGGCAGGCCGCTGTCCGGCAGATCGTAGGATTGCGCTGCGGGCGTGTCGACCTTGTTGCGCAGCCGCACCTCGCCGCCGAACTGGAAGTGGTCATCCTGCCCCAGCCAATTGGTCGCCAGCGTGGCATTGATCGCGCCGGACCATTCGCGGTCGACAGCTCTTTCCTGGGCATTGCTGAGCTTGGTCAGCTGGTAGATCGCCGGATCGTTGACGTTGACGGCGCCGCCGGTGATCCCGAGGCTGGGGAACTCGGAATTTGTGATGTTGTCATAGGTGAAGGGAACGTTGCTCGGCCCGGTATAAGTCGTGCCGAAATTGCGGCTGACTTTGAATGTCGCACGCGAGTAGGACCCCCGGTAATCGAGCGACAAGGCGCCGAACTTGTCGCGCCCGCCGAGGACGAAGACCTCGTTGAGATGCGTTTCCTCCTCGTCGGTGCCCTTGATCGTGATCTTGGTAGTGGTCGCATAGCCCGCAGGATTGGCGGGATCGACTGACAGTGCCGAGCCGTCGAGCTTGTCGTAAGTCAGGCGGTTCTTGAGCACCGATTCGACATAGCCGGCGATCGAGGCGCGAATGTAATACTGGTGGTCATCGCTTGGCGTGTACGCCAGCTCCCCGCCATAGCCGAAGCGGCGGCGGTGGTAGTCGTACCGGCGCAGCTGGATATCGGCGAGCGCCTTGTCGACCTGCAGCGCCGAGAAGGCGGGGCCCGAGGCGGAGGTCAGCGATTTGTCATCGATATAGTCGGCTTCGATATCGTCGAACCCGCGGCGATCCTCGCGGAAAGAGCCGGTCAGCACGAACGAGAACGGCTTGTCGTCGGGGCCGAACCGCCCGCCCACGCCGAGATCGAGATTGAGCGGACCGCCGTGCTTGTGGGCCGGTTCGTAGCCATAGCCGATCGCGCCTTCGATGAAGGGCTTGGTGAGGTGTGCGGCCGAGCGCGGGGTCAGTTCGACCGAGCCGCCGAGCCCTTCGGCGTCGTGATTGGGCAGGCCGGTCTTGTAGACCACGATGCCGTCGATCGCGCCGGTCGGTATCGTGTCGAACTCGACTGCGCGTCCGCTGCCGAAGACAGTGCCGCCCGGGTTGGTGTTGAGCAGGACCACGCCGCCGTAAGTCGCGCCGTTGAGGTTGCCGTCGATGCCGCGGATGTTGACGAAGCGGCCCTCGCCGGTGTCGCTTGAAAGCGAGATGCCGGGGATGCGGGCGAGCGCCTCGGCCGCGTTGAAATCGGGATACTTGGCAATCGCCTCGGCCGATTGCACGTTGATGAGATTGGGCGCGATCTTCTGTGCTTCGCGCGCCATTTCCTCGACGCGCGGCGCACGCACGACAATGTCCTGCGAGGGGCCGGTACCGCCATTGTTGCTATCGCCGTCCGCCGCCAGCGCGGGCGCGGCCGCGAAAGGTACCAGTATCGTCGAGACAAGCGCCATCGCCCGGATTTTCATCACGCAAGCTCCCCAAAAATTTGCTGCATCACACTGAGTTAGCCGGAGACTTTGCGTTCCGGCGTGCCATGTTGCGATGCGGTCGTTTTGTGAAGCTTCTGAGACAATGGCCCTTTCAGGCCCGAACGTTGGGACAATTTAATCTGCCGCGGGAGAGCTCTCCCGCGGCGTTTTTGCGCTCCGTATTACTTCGGTGCGACAATCAGGATGTGGAATGAACCGGGCTTTGCGACAGGCCGTCCGCCCGGCGTTGCTGCCGGGCCAAACTGAGCGGTCGGCAGGTAAAGCTTGCCCGTCGCCGGATCGAGCGCTCCGGTGCGGGCGCCCGGCTCGCTGGTCGCGGTTCCGGCAATCGCTGCGCCCTTCGCGCCGTCCAGCCTGACGATGCTGATCGTCCCCGATCCGCCACAGGGGATGAAGGCGAGCCGGCGCGCGGTGTCCATGATCACCGCATCGGGCCCCTTGCCGATAGCGAGCAGGCGGACAATGCGCCGGGTCCGGGCGTCCACCACCACCGCCTTGCCATTGGCGCAGGCGCTGATGAGCTGGTGGGTCGCCGCGTCATAGCCGAGCCCGGTTGGTCCCTCGCATCCGGTGAGGCGGATGGCCGCGCCGACCTTGCCGGTCTTCAGATCCGCCACCGCGATCTCGTTGGTATCCTCATTGTTGACGAACATGGTCGAGCCTTCGCCCATCACGGCGAACTCAAGGCCGGGCTTCAGCGTGATCGTGCTGGCCACCTTGCGGGCAGCGACGTCGATCAAGGAGACGGTTCCGGCCTTGGCGTTCATCACCGCCGCGCGCCCGCTGGCGGGATCGTAGAACGCCGCATCGGGATCGCTGCCAACCGCGATCCGCGCGATTTCGTGGCCATCGCCGGTATCGAGCAGGCGGACCGTATCATCATGCGCGCTCGAGACGAGCAGCGTGTTCTGACCCGGGATCGGCACGACGGCATGCGCCTTGGCGATTGTGCCGAAGGAGCGCACCGCGTTGCCGTTAGCCAGATCGACCGCCATGACCGCCTCGCCGTGCGCGACATAAAGCGTCTTCGCCGCGGGATCGACACTGGCATAGTCCCACCCGCCATCGGGGCCGGGAACGGATCCGGCGACTTCGTACGACGGCGCAGGTGCCGCCGCGGTCAGCGCGAACGAAAGCGCGGCGAGTGACATTTGGGAAAGACGAAGAGGGCGCATGGGTGCTTCTCGCGATCTGAGGGGGAGGGACGTGGCGCTTGGATGCCTCGCCCGCGGCGTGCTTGCCAGCAGGGATCGCCTTTGCAGCCGCTACATTGGGAAGATTTATAGTTGCGGTCCCAAATCGCCCGCCGTTCATGTACATTGGGATTTTAGAAGGCCATTTCGATGAAGCACCATCCTATAGCGGCGCAAGAATCTGCCGGACCGCATCCTGGGTGCTGTTCGCCAGACCTCACGCCATCAGGAAGGGGCCGATGCGGGTTCTGATCGCCGAAGATGACAGCGGGACCGCCGATTTCGTCGCGAAGACGCTCGGCGAGAAGGGCCATATCGTTGCCTGCGCTGATAGCGGCGAGGAAGCCTTGCGGATCGGCCTTGCCGAAAGCTTCGACGTGATCGTGCTCGATCGGATGTTGCCGGTGCTCGACGGGCTGGAGGTGCTCCGGCGCTGGCGCGCGCAAGGGCTGGGCACGCCGGTGCTGCTGCTAACCGCGCTGGGCGGCATTGCCGACCGGGTCGCGGGTCTGGAAGCCGGGGCGGACGACTATCTGGTCAAGCCCTTCGCGGTCGCCGAACTGCTCGCGCGGCTCACCGCGCTGATGCGCCGTCCGCCGATCAACGATGCAACCACGCGGCTCGAAGTGGGCGCGATCACGCTGGATCTGCTGAAGCGCGAAGTGCGCCGCGAGGGCCGCGAAGTCCATCTCCAGCCGCGCGAATTTGCCTTACTCGAACAGCTGATGCGCCATGCCGGCAAGGTGGTGACGCGGACGATGTTCCTCGAAAACATCTGGGGCTTTCATTTCGATCCGCAGACCAACATTGTCGAAAGCCACCTCAGCCGCTTGCGCTCGAAACTCAATGAGGGGTTCGCCAGCGATCCGATCGAAACCTTGCGCGGGATCGGATACCGCATGCGCGCCCATGGCTAGACTGACGGCGAGTGCCGCCTACCGCGTGGCCTTCACCTATTCCGCCGCCTTTGCTCTCGCGATCCTGCTGCTGGGGCTCGCGGTCTATTACGCTGCCGATGCCGATTTCCGGAACCAGCAGGATATCGGCATTGCCGAGGAAACCGCGAGCCTCGTGCGCGAGTTTGACGAAGGCGGCATGTCCGATCTCGCCGCCGCAGTCACCAAGCGTGAGGCGATGAACCCGGATGACGGCTATCACTACGCGGTGTTCGACAAGGCCGGTCGCAAGCTCGCAGGCTCCCTTTCGGCAAACCCGGCGCAAACGGGTGCGCAGGACATCATGCTGTTCGACCCGAAGGAAGGGCCGGATCCGGCGCGGGCGCTCGTCAGTGCCCTGGCGGGGGGCGGGCGTCTGGTCATTGCCATAGACAGCGAAGGCGTCGAGCGGATCGACCGCACGATCCTGACGCTGTTTGCCGCCGCCTTCGTGCTAGTGATCGCGCTCGGGGTGATCGGGGCCTTGCTGCTCGGCGGCTATCTGCGCCAGCGGCTCGCGCGGATCAGCGGCACCGCGCAGGCGATCATGGCGGGCGATCTGGCACCGCGCATACCGGTCGGGCGGAGAGGCGACGAGTTCGACCAGCTGGCCATCGCGCTCAATGCCATGCTCGACCGGATCGGCGCACTGCTCGACAATCTGCGGCAGGTCTCGACCGATGTCGCGCATGATCTGCGCACACCGCTCGCGCGCCTGCGCGGTTTGATCGAGAGCGCACTCGATGGCAGCGGCGATCCGCAAACGCACCGCCCCGCGCTCAAGCGTGCGTTGGCGCAAAGTGATGATCTGCTCGCCCTGTTTGCCGCGATCCTGCGCATCTCTGAAGTCGAAGCTGGCGAGATCAAGCGCCACTTCCGGCCTGTCGCCCTCTCCGAACTCGCGGGTGATCTCGCCGAGAGCTATGCCCCAGCCGTTGCCGATGGCGGACGCAGCCTGACCGCCTCGATCACCCCCGCGCTTGCCATCGCGGGAGACCGCG
Source organism: Novosphingobium sp. (assembly GCF_965228995.1). GTDB lineage: Bacteria > Pseudomonadota > Alphaproteobacteria > Sphingomonadales > Sphingomonadaceae > Novosphingobium. Next base: position 1,748,258 of record NZ_OZ245852.1, read on the forward strand.
AGCTGCTGGCTCAGGCGGCGATCAACCTGCTCGACAACGCCCAGCGCCATACGCCGCCGGGAACCGCGATTACGATAGAAGTCCGGGGCGAGGGCGAAAGCGTGCTGCTGGCCGTCGCCGACAACGGCCCCGGTGTCGCCCCGGGCGATCACGCGCGGATTACCCGCCGCTTTGCCCGGCTTGAATCGAGCCGCACGACGCCGGGGCACGGGCTGGGACTGAACCTCGTCGCCGCGATTGCGGCGGCGCATGGCGGAAGTCTGGTCATCGAAGATAATCACCCGGGCTTGCGGGTGACGCTCCTGCTGCCCAAGCTCGCCGCATGATCGTGAAACTGTCCTGGCCCTTTGCCGCCGGTTTGCCCGTGCTGCTGCTACTTTCGGCCTGTGCCGGGTATACGCCGCGTCCGCTGACCCCGGCGCTGGACGATGCGGAAACGCAGCAGGCCCTGGCACGTGACGGCGCGAGCCTTGGCAGGCCCTACCTCCAGCCCGCCGCCATCGATCTCGCGCGCCCGCTCGACATGAACGCGGTCGCCACGATTGCGGTGATTGCCAACCCCGATCTCAAGGCCTTGCGCGCGCGCGCCGCGATTGCCGATGCGCAGGCCTTTGCGGCGCGCCTGCTGCCCGATCCCAATTTCAGTCTGGGCGCCAACACGGTCCTTTCCGGGCCGGACCCGTTCCTCGATCTTGCCGGGGCACTCGGGCTCGATATCAATGCCCTGAGGACCGCCAGAGTCCGGCGCGAAGGGGCCGCGGCGCTGGCGAAGCAGGTCCGGCTCGATCTCGCCTGGGCGGAATGGCAGACAGCAGGGCAGGCGCGCCTGCAGGCCGCGCGGATCATCAGCCTTGAGCGCCTGCTCCCCATCGTCACCGCGTCCGAGGCGACTGCCCGCTCGCAGCTCGAGCGTACGATGCGGGCCGCCGGGCGCGGCGATCTGGCTGCAGATCAGGTGCAGGCGGCGCGGATTGCCGCGTTCGATGCGCTCGACCGCCAGCGTACCACCGCGCGCGATCTGGCCGCGGCCCGGCTCGAACTGGTTCGCCTGCTCGGCTTGCCCCCGGCCACAGTGCTTGCACTCGCACCGCCGGCTTCTGCGGCGATAGCGCCCGATCCCGAGCGCCTGTTCGATCTTGCCAAGCAACGCCGCTTCGATCTCATGGCGCTGCAGGCGGGCTACGGCGCGCAAGAAGCGGCGCTGCACAAGGCGATCCTCGATCAGTTTCCCAACCTCACGCTGACCATCAACACCGGTCGCGATTCCGCCGGGAACGCCTCGATCGGCCCTGCGGTCAATTTCGATCTGCCGATCTGGAACCGCAATCGCGGCACGATTGCGATCGAGCGCGCGACGCGTGAAGCGCTGCGAAGCGAGTATGCGGCGCGCCTGTTCCAGACCCGCGCCGATATCGCGGCGGCGGTGAACGGACTTGCGATCGCGCGCCAACAGCGCGCTGCGATCCTCGCCGATCTGCCCGCGCTGACTCGCTTTGCCGAGGCGGCGCGCAGCGCCGCGACGCGTGGCGATCTGCCGCTTGCCAATGCCGAAACCGCCGAACAAGCCCTGCGCGACAAGCAGGTGCTGCTGGCGCAGGACGATCAGGCGATTGCCGAACAAACCATCGCGCTGGAACTGCTGACCGGCTCCTTGAACGAGACATGGCCCCAATGATCCGATCCGCTGCACCGCTTCTTGCCCTCCTGCTGCTTGCCGGTTGTTCTGCCGGTGGTGACGGCGAAAACGCTGGCGATCCGGTCGCGCTCGTCACTCTCGCGCGCGCCGAACCCGGTGCCATCGCTGCCGAAGTCACGCTGTTCGGCACGGCGGAAAGCGGGGCGACCGGCAAGCAGGGACTTACCGCCGCGACCGATGCCGTAGTCACCCGGATTGTCGCTCCGGTCGGCACCAGAGTTGCGCGCGGCGATGTGATCGCCGTGCTGACACCCGCACCGATTGCCCGGCTCGATCTGGCCAAAGCCGCGACCGACGCGCGCGCCGCCGAGGCCGCACTCGCCCGCGCGCAGCGGCTGCGGGCCGACGGTCTGGTCAGCGATGCCGATGTTGAAACCGCGCGCGCGGCGGCGGCGAGCGCGCGCGCGACGCAGGCGAGCCTTGCCGGCCGTGCCGGGTCGCTGACCCTGCGTGCGCCGAGTGCCGGATTTGTCGAGACGCTGGCGGCACGGCCCGGTGACATGGTCGCAGCCGGAACTCCGATTGCCACGGTCGGCAGCCCGGATGACGTGCGCGCCCGCTTTGGTGCGGATCCCGCCACGGCGCGCGCGCTGCGCCCCGGAACCATGATCGGGATCGTGCCTGCGGCCGGTCGCGCGCCGTTCTCCGTGCCTGTCGCATCGGTCGATCCGGCCGTCGATCCGCAGACCCGGCTGGCCTCGGTATTTGCCCGCCTGCCGGCCGGCTCCGGTATCGCCAGCGGCGAGACGCTGGAGGGCAAAGTCCGCGTCGGCAGCGGCGTTGGCGCCCTGACGATCCCTTATGCGGCGCTGCTCGATGATGGCGGGCAGCCGTTTGTTTTCGTGGTCAGCGGCGGGGCCGCGCATCGCCGCGATGTCGAAACCGGCCCTGCGACCGGTGATCGGATCGCCGTGATCAAGGGCATTGCCGCGGGCGATCTGGTAGTGACGCAGGGCGGCACGGCCCTTGAGGACGGCATGAAGGTGCGCACCAGGTGACGCGGCTTCTGGTCAATCATGCGCGGGCCCTGCTGCTGGCGCTCGTGCTGGTGACGGCGGGCGGCATCCTTGCCGCAACGCGCCTTCCGGTCAGCCTGTTCCCGCCGATCGATTATCCGCGCGTTTCGGTCCTGATCGATGCGGGCGAGCGCGATCCGGGGCAGATGGCGGCGCAGATTACCCGGCCCATGGAAATTGCGCTGCGCGCGGTTCCCGGCGTCTCGCATATCCGCTCGACCACCAGCCGCGGTTCGGCCGAAGTCGCGCTTACGTTCGATTGGGGGCACGACATGGCCTCCGCCACGCTCGCGACCCAGGGCGCACTGGCGACCCTGCTACCCGATCTGCCGCCCGGAACGCGCTTTGAGGTGCGCCGGTCCGATCCGACCCTGTTCCCCGTCGTTGGCGTTGCGCTGACCTCGCGCTCGCTTGATAGCACGGCGCTGCGCCAGATTGCCGAGCTCACCATCCGGCCTGCACTTACGGCAGTGCGCGGGGTTGCAGGCGTCGATGTGCTGGGCGGCGCGCCGCGCGAATTTGCCGTCGATGTCGATCCCGCGCGGGCGCAGGCGATCGGGCTCAGCCTAGCGGATATCGCCGCTGCCATCGGCAAGGCGAACGATGTGCGCGGCGTCGGCAAGATCGAGGACCGCCATCGGCTCTATCTCGTGCTGGCGCAGAGCCGCGTCACCGCGCTTGGCGATCTCGCTGCCACGCCGCTCAAGGCGGGGCCCGGCGGTGTCGCGACGCTGGGGCAGATCGCGACGATCCGCCCCTCTGTCGAACCCACCTACACCCGCGTCACGTCCAACGGGCGGGCGGCGGTGCTGCTCAATATCCGCCAGTCGCTGAACGGGGACACGGTCAAGATCGTCCACGAAGTCAACGCAAGGCTCGCGGCGGTCGGCCTGCCGCCAAGTGTCACTGCCAGCACATTCTACGATCAGTCGGAACTCGTCACGGGTGCGGCCGAGGCGGTGCGCGATGCGATCCTGCTGGGGGCGGTGCTCGCGGGCCTGGTGCTCTTCGCTTTCCTGCGCTCGGGTCGGCTCATGGTCATCACCGGGCTGATGCTCCCCGCCGTGCTTGCGGGCACGTGCCTGCTGCTGGCGGCGCTCGGCATGGGCTTCAACATGATGACCCTTGGCGGGATGGCGGCGGCAGTCGGGCTGGTGGTCGACGATGCGGTGGTGATGCTCGAGCACATCATGCGGCGCATGCAGGATGGTACGGCGAAGGGCCCAGAGGGGCTGCTCCATGCCGCTGCCGAGATGGGCCGTCCGCTGATCGGATCGACGCTTGCCACCATCGTCGTTTTCCTGCCGCTGGCGTTCATCACCGGGGTGACGGGCGGCTTCTTCAAGCCGCTCGCGCTGACGATGGTCGCCGCGCTCGGCCTTTCGCTGCTCTATTCGCGGCTGGTGATCCCGCTCATCGCCGCCCGCTGGCTGCGCGACAAGGACGCCGAGACCGCCGAACGCGCAGGCGGCTTCCAGCTCTGGCTCGCACGCGGCTACAGCCGCGCCGGGGACCGGGCCTTCGCGCGGCCCGCGCTCTTCGTCGCGGTGGTCGGGATCGGCATGGCCGCGCTCGGACTGGCGGCGTGGTCGCAGGTGCCCTCGGGCTTCATGCCGGCGATGGACGAAGGCGGCTTCATCCTCGACTACAAGGCGCAGAGCGGGGCCGCCTTGAGCGATACCGACCGGCTGCTGCAACAGGTAGAGGCGATCATCATCGCGACGCCCGAAGTGGCTAGCTATTCGCGGCGGACCGGCGTTCAGCTCGGCGGCGGGCTGACCGAAGCGGATGAGGGGGATTACTTCATTCGCCTCAAAAGTGGCTCGCGCCGCCCGATTGACGAAGTGATGGCGGACATTCGCCGGCAGATCGCCACCAAAGTACCCGGGATCGAGATCGAAACCGCCCAGCTGATGGAAGATCTCATTGGCGATCTCACCGCGGTGCCCCAGCCGATCGAGGTCAAGCTCTTCGGCGATGATCCTGCTGCGCTGGAAGCCGCGGCAAAGCGCGTCGGGGAAGCGGTTGCCAAGCTCGATGGTGTCGTCGAAGTCGTCGATGGGCTGCGCGTGGCGGGCGATGCGCTCAGCATAAAGCTCGATCCCGGCCGCGCGGCGCAGCAAGGGCTGGATCCGGATGCTGCGGCGACCGAGCTTGAAGCGCTGATCGGCGGCACCCGCGCGACGCAGGTGCGGATCGGCGAACAGCTTGTGAGCGTGCGTGTGCGGGCGCCCGAGGATCTGCGCCGCCGGGCGGCCGATCTTGCCCGGCTGGTGCTGACAGCGCCCGATGGCCACGCGGTCTATCTTTCGCAGATCGCGACGATTTCCGTCACTGCCGGGCAAAAGCAGCTGACGCGCGAGGACCTTGCTCCGTTCATCGCCGTGACTGCGCGGCTCGAAGGGCGCGATCTCGGTTCGGCGATGAAGGATGTCCGCCAGACGGTGGCGGGGCTTCATCTGCCCCGGACGGTCCGGGTGGACTTCGGCGGGCTGTATGCCCAGCAGGAACAGAGCTTTGCCGATCTGACCCTCGTCTTCGCTGCCGCATTGCTGCTCGCGGCGCTGCTGCTGACGTTCCTGTTCGAGCGGCTGGTGTGGACGATTGCGGCGATAGCCACCGTCCTGCTTTCGGCGGCGGCGGTGCTGGGCGGACTGTGGCTGACCGGCATCGAACTCGATATCTCGGCGCTCATGGGGCTGACCATGGTGGTGGGCATGGTGACCGAACTCGTCATCTTCTTCCTCGCCGAAATCGATCCTGATGCGCCGGTCACGCTGGCAGGTCTGCGCGAGGCGGGTTCGAGAAGGCTGCGTCCGATCCTGATGTCGGCCCTCATCGCAATCCTCACCTTGAGCCCGCTGGCGCTCGGCGTCAGCCGCGGTGCAGGCCTTCAGCAGCCGCTGGCAACCGCGATCATCTTCGGCCTGCTGGCCGCTGTGCCGCTGGTGTTGCTGTTTCTGCCGGCGATGATTGCGGTGATGGGCTCGGCCCGGCTTCCGGAGGGCCCGGCGCCAGAGGCATCAATCAGCCAGGGCTGACCCCCGCGGCCTCAAGGCCCAGCCATTCGAACCATTCCGCGTAAGGATGGCAGCGCGCAGCGAGGTTGGTGCGGCCGGAATGCGGCTCCCCATCCCACTGTGTCACCCGCACTTCGACTGCGGTGCGGCCCTCGTTCCATTCGAGGCCGATGCGCACGAGCGGCCGGTCCCGGCTCGCGCGGCTGCCGCATGTTGCCATGAGCCGGTCGATCATGAACCGCTCGGCGTCGGGCAGATATTGCAGCACCATTGAATGGAACACCACGCGGCGTTCGCCTGCAGCCTGGGGCGCGCCAAGCTGCCGCGTCAGCCATTCGGCGGCGCTGGCCCGGTCAACCATCGGGCGGTGCTGCCGTGCCAGCGCGATGGCGGCCTGCAGCCGCTGTGTGCGCTCCTGCTCGCCTGGCCAGATGTAGGCATGGAGGCGCTCGGCATCTTCGGGGCGGGCGATATCGAGCGGGCTGAGATCAACCCCTCGTGCATCTGCGATCCGCACGGGGCCGGGCGGGGGAGCAAGGCCGAGCCAGCGCGGAGCAATATGGACATCGCTGGCGGGATCGCCAACCTGCAGCCCACCGACGGACAGGTCATAAAGCGCCAGATTGAGATTGAGCCCCGCGCTCGAGCCCAGTTCCAGCAGGCGGCAGGGCATGTCGCACCCCGCAGAAAGTTCCATCAGCACTGCCGCCAGCCCGGCAAGGCGCGCGACTTCGTTGGTCTGGGTCGGGCGGGTCAGCCAGAGCAGCAGTTCGTCTTCAGCATCGTGCAGTGCAAGTGCGAGCGCTGGATCGAGGTGCAGCGGATCGGGCACGGTGGCGGCATTGGCCGCCAGGTAGATCGACTGCAAGGCGGGAAACCGGCCTGATCGCGCAATCGCATGAAGGCCGGCGTTGAGGCGGAAGATGACGCCGGCGCTGGCGAGATCGCCCGGCCAATCCTCGACCATGCGCACGAGCGCGGGGGCGTGCCGCAGCGTCCGCGCCATACTTTCAAGCAGCGCGGCCACGAAGTGTTTGCCGAAGCTGTGCGCCTTGGCGGCTTCCAGCAAGAGGTGCTTCTCTGCGCGCGATGCGGAGCGCAGGTGGGTCATGGGCTCGGCCCTGATTGCAGAAGTAAACATGGGGCTTGCCATCCTGTCTGGAACGAGACCTGATCTGCATGAATTCATTCCAAATTTCAGGGAAAGCGCCCCCACGTAGGAGCCCCTAGCCGGGCGCTAGAGCTCTGAAATGCAGGGAATTAACCATCGTAGAAGTGCGTAAGTCCTCAAACGGCCGGACTTAAGCCAATGCCATTATCGCCAAGCCTCGACGTTTCCACATGAGGTATCCCATGCGACACTGGCATCTACTGGTTTCCACCCTGCTTGCGACGGCGCTGGCTTCCCCGGCTCTTGCGGAAGAGGCGAACGGGCAGAGTGACGCGCCGAAGCCGGCAGCCGCCCCGGCAGCGGCACCCGCCGCGAGCAGCAAGACTTTCAGCACAGGGGTCGCCAAGGGGCGCGACCTGCTCGATACCGCGATTTCGGCCAGCGTGATCGACGAGAAAGATCTCGCCAAGCTTTCGGTGAGCTCGATTGCCGGCATCATGCAGAACATTCCGGGCATCCGCGCCGAGACTTCGGATATCGACGGCTTCTCCTCGATCACGGTGCGCGGGCTGCCGCTCGCGGCGGATGGTTCGAAGTTCCTGCAGATTCAGGAAGATGGCTTGCCCGTCCTCGAGTTCGGCGATCTCTTCGGCTCCTCAGCCGACATGTTCGTCCGCGCCGACCTTACACTCTCGCAGGTCCAGGCCATTCGCGGCGGTTCGGCTTCCACGTTCGCGTCCAATTCGCCGGGCGGGGTGGTCAACCTGATCTCCAAGACCGGTGAGACTGCCGGCGGCACGCTCCAGATCTCGAGCGGCCTGGGCTATGATCTGAAACGTCTCGATTTTGCCTATGGCAGCCCGCTCGGCAATGGCTGGCGGTTCCACGTCGGCGGCTTCTTCCGCCAGGGCGAAGGTCCGCGCAAAAGCGGTTTCGACGGATTCCGGGGCGGTCAGATCAAGGCGAACGTGACCAAGCAGTTCGATGGCGGCTATATCCGCTTCTACGGCAAGTATCTCGATGATCGGCAGCCGACTTACACCGGGTATCCGGTCGTAGTCAGCGGAACCAACGACAAGCCGACATTCACGGACATTCCCGGCGCCAACGTGCGCAGCGACGCCTACGATTCGCTCTACACGTCGAACTACATCGGAGTAGACCAGAACAACAACCCGACGTCGTACAACTCGCGCAACGGCCTGCACGGCATCAGCAAGTCCATCGGGCTGGAAGCCCAGTTCGACGTATCTGGCTGGACGGTGACCAACCGCTTCCGCTTTTCGGACGTCGGCGGCGAGTTCAACGACACGATCCCGCTCATTCCGATTCCGGCGCCGATGCTTGCCGGGCTGCTTGGAGGCCCGGGTGCTACTCTCAGCTACCTCAACGGCCCGCTCAGAGGACAGCAGATCGCTGACGGCCGCCTGACCGCGCTTTCGGTCCGTATCAATACCAAGCTCAATCAGGTCGACAACCTTACCAACGACCTTCGTGCCAGCCGCGTGTGGAACCTTGGGACTGGCCGCCTGACGACTACGGCAGGCGTCTACAAGTCAACCCAGTCGGTCGACATGTACTGGAACTTTGTCAGCACCCTCAATGATCTGGCGGGCGGCGGGCGCAATGCCCTGCTCGATCTTACATCCGCGAATGGCACGGCGCTGACCGAAAACGGCGTCTATGCCTATGGCTTCGCCATCGGTTTTCCGCCGTCGTCCTACCACGACCGCTTTGATCTCCAGTACAAGATCCTGGCGCCCTATGGCTCGGTCAATTTCCAGACGGGCAGGCTCTCGGTGGGCGGCAGCCTGCGCTGGGACAACGGCAGGGTGACCGGCAAAGTGACCAGCCCGGATTTCGGGGCGCCACTACCCACCTCGGCCCCGGTCGACGTCAATGGCGACGGGAAGATCTCCGTGCCTGAAAGCAAAGTTATCATCCTCACGCTCGGCAAGTCCGCCACCGTTGATTACGATTATCACGCGGTGTCCTATTCGGCTGGCGTCAACTACCGCTTTGCCGAACCGTTCTCGGGCTTCGCGCGCTACAGCCGCGGCACGCGCGCCAATGCCGAACGCCTTCTGGGGGTGAGCACGCTCGATCCGGGCACCGGCAAACTGTTCGATCCCTCGATTGCCTATGCTGTGGTGAAGCAGGCCGAGGCAGGTGTGAAATTCCGCCAGGGCGGCATCACTGCCTATGTTACCGGCTTCTGGGCCTCGACGTCCGAACGCAATTACCAGATCGGCGCTGATGCGACGGGGCAGGTCGTCGTCAGCCTGGTGGACCGCACGTACAGCGCCAAGGGCGTCGAACTCGAGGGCGAAGTGCAGCACGGGCCGTTCTCGCTGACGCTGGGCGCGACCTGGACGAACGCCAAGATCGACAAGGATCGCGCTAATCCCGCGCTTGAGGGCAATCACCCGCGCCATATCCCGACGCTTTCGTTCCAGGCCCGCCCGCAGGTGGAACTGGGCAAGGTAACGCTGGGCAGCGTGATCAACGGCACCACCAGCAGCTTTGCGCAGGATACCAATATTCTGAAGCAGCCGGGCTATGTGCTCTTCAGTCCGTTCCTGCAGGTGCGCCCGGTCGATCGGGTGCAGATCGGCATCAATACCTTCAACGTGTTCAACAAGCTGGCGATCGTCCAGATCGCTTCGGGCGCAATTCCGCCGGGAGGTCTGGTGAATGCGCAAGTGATGAACGGCCGAACCGTGACGGCCTCGCTGCGCTACTCGTTCTGATGCGAGCCGCCCGCAGGGCTTCGGCCATGCGGGCGGCTCCTGTCCGTCCCGACCCCGTTTCACCGTTTCAAGGATACCGGATACCGTGTTCGACCGAATGAACATTCCGCGCCGGCTTGCTCTCGCGTTTGTCGCACTCAACGTCACCGCGGCAGCCATGATGGTCATCTTTGGCGCGAGCCTCGCGATGGTCTCGCGTGTGTCCTCGGCGACGACTGAAAATCAGGCCGTGCTGGCCGATGCGCTGACCCTGGAAACCGCCCTGCTCAGGCAGAACAGCCAGCTGCGCGGCTATCTGGTCACTGCGGACCCGACTTACCTCAAATCGTATTACGAAGGCCGCGACGATTACGACAAGACCTCGGCTGAGCTGGAAGAGCGGCTGACCGATCCGGATCTCAAGGAACTCGTGCGCAAATCGCGCGGCGAGACCCAGAAGTGGCGCGAGAACTGGGGCGACAAGTATGTTGCGATGGTCAAGTCCGGTATGCGTGATGCCGCGCAGGATGCGATCCGCGGAGCCGGCAAGGCCGTGCTGGTGAGCGATGCGGTCCTGCCCCTGCGCGCGGTCCGCGATGCGCAGACTGCCGCGATCACAGCCGATGCTGCCCGCCAGCAAAGCGCGATCCTGTTTGCCTGGCTGGCCCTGGGGATCGGCGGCGCCGCGCTGATCGGGCTCGCGCTGGTCCTTTCGCGGCGGCTGGCGCGTTCGATTGCGACACCGATCACCGACCTTACCCGGACCATGTCGGCCCTCGCGCAGGGCCGGACCGATTCTCTGGTCCCCGGCACCGACCGCGCCGACGAACTGGGCGACATGGCCAAGGCCGTGGTCGTGTTCCGCGATGCGACGCTTGAGCGGGATCGCTCGGTCAAGGAGCGCGAGGAAGCCATGGCCAAGATCGGCGGAAACCTCGCCGCCGTTGCGCATTCCGATCTTTCGGTCCGCCTCCATGAAGTGCCTCCGGCATTCCAGTCGGTCGCGAACGACTTCAACGATGCGATGGAGCGGCTCTGTCAGGCCATGGGTCTGGTCCAGAAGAGCATCGTCGCGATCAATCTCACGTCGAACGAGATCCAGCAGGCGACCACCGATCTCTCTGGCCGCAGCGAGCAGCAGGCGGCCAGCCTGCAGGCCTCCGCGGCGGCGATGGACCGGCTGACCACGCAGATCGAGGACTACGCCAAGATCGCGGCCGATGTCAGCGGCTCGATGGTCGAAGCCCGCGGCGAGGCGGAAAGCGGCGGCAAGGTGGTGAGCCGCGCGATCGAGGCGATGGATAACGTCGCCCGCGCGAGCGGCGAGATTTCGGACATCACCACGATGATTGACGGGATCGCCTTCCAGACCAATCTCCTCGCGCTGAACGCAGGCGTCGAGGCGGCCCGTGCGGGTGAGGCGGGCAAGGGCTTTGCCGTCGTCGCATCGGAAGTGCGCGCGCTGGCGCTGCGCGCCACCGAAGCGGCCAACGCTATCAAGCTGCGCGTTGCTGCGGTCACCAGTCATGTCCAATCCGGCGTCTCGCTCGTCAACGAAACCGGCTCGGCGCTGGAGACGATCATCAGCCGGGTCAGTACGGTGACCGCGTCCATCTCGACCATCGCGGAAACGGCGGGCGAGCAGAGCCTTGCGCTGCGCAAGATCAGCCAGGCTATTGGCGCGATGGATCAGATGACCCAGCAGAACGCGGCCATGGTCGAGGAAACCAACGCCGCAACCAAGAACCTGACTCAGGAGGCTTCGCAGCTGAGCAATGCCTTCGCGAGCTTCAAGATCGGTGAGGAGCCCGCACGCCTGTTGGCCCCGGCGGCACGGCCGGTACCGCAACTTCTGGCGCCCGGCAGACCAACCGCGCGGCCGGCGGCGATTGTCGAACCGGTCGCTGCTCGCCCCGCTGTCTACGGCAATGTGGCAATCGATGCCGAGTGGGCGGAATTCTAGGTTTCAGGCGCCGCCGCGCGCGGCAGGCGGTGCTTCGTAGACCGGCCGCGCCAGGGTGCGATCGGTCCGGATGCGGGTGTAGCCGCCCACCCCGTGGACGCGGCCCATAAGCTGCATCGCCACCGGATCGGGTCGCAGCGTCGCGGCATCGACGAAGCGTTCGTCGATGGTCATCGCCACCACTTCGCCAAGGATGATCGTGCTGCCCGGCGGCGCGTCGATAGCCTGATAGAGCCTGCACTCAAGGCTCACCGGTGCGCCGGCGATGCGCGGCGGTGCAATCAGCTCGCTGGGCAGCATCTCCAGCCCCGCCAGCGCGGCCTCGTCGATCTCGGGCGGGGCATCCACGCACGTCAGGTTCATCGCCTCGAGCATCGGCTCGCTGACGAGATTGACGACGAATTCCTTCGTTTCCAGAATGTTCGTCGCCGTATCCTTGAGGCCGCCATTCGCCCCGCGCATCGCGCCCAGCACCACCAGCGGCGGCGCGGAGGCAATCATGTTGAAGAAGCTGTAGGGGGCAACATTGCCTACCCCGGCCGCCGAGAGCGTCGAAACCCAGGCAATCGGGCGCGGCACCACGGTTCCGGCCAGCAGCTTGTAGCGCTCGGCGGCGCTGAGGGCGTCCATCCTGAGGTGCATCAGGCTTCGTCCTCGATCCACGCGACGGGCGGCTTTGCCCGCCGATCCACCGTGAGGCGAAACACATCGGGCCGCGAATAATGCCCTGCCGCATCGAAATCATAGCGCCCGCGCGCGATCTCGACGGGGTCGATATCGGCGTAAAGCACGGTCTCGCCGCTGTAGTCCGGCCCTGCCAGCACTTCGCCCAGCGGGCCGACGATCATGCTGCCGCCGCGCATGAGCACGGTGTCTGCATCCTCACCCAGCACGCATTCCTGCCCTTCCGGCAAGTCGCGCCGGCGGAGGAACTGGCAGGCTGAGAGCACATGGCAGCGCCCTTCGAGCGCGATGTGGCGCATCGAGGAAACCCAGCCGTCGCGGTCGTCGGCAGTCGGCGCGCAGTAGAGCGTGACGCCTTGCGCATACATCGCCATGCGCAGCATCGGCATGTAGTTTTCCCAGCAGATCACCGCGCCCACGGTGCCGAGCGCGGTTTCCACGGCAGGCAGGGTCGAGCCATCGCCGAAGCCCCAGATCAGCCGCTCCGCCGCCGTTGGCATCAGCTTGCGGTGATGCGCCATGGTGCCCGCCGCCCCGTCGATGATGAGCGCGGTGCAATAGAGCGTCGAGCCCATGCGCTCGATTACCCCGATCACCACGACCATACCGGCCGCGCCTGCCGCCTCGCGCACAAGCGCGATCTCCGGCCCATCGAGCGCGACAGAAGCCGCGTAGTAGCGCGCATAAGCTTCGCGCCCCTCGGGCAGGCGCAGGCCGATCGGGGCGCCGAAGCGGGCGCCCTTGGGATAGCCCCCGATGAAAGCTTCGGGAAACACGGCGAGCCGGGCTCCGGCCGCGCCTGCTTCGGCAATCAGGCGGGTGGCTTTGCTGGCAGAAGCTTCGCTGCCGGCCGGATCGGACGCCGCCTGAATCACCGCAGCGCGAAAGGAGTTTGTGACCATGGGGCCAGTTAGCATGACAGCCGGCCCCCTCCGCAATGGCAAAGCGTGTCAGGCCCTTACGATCAGGCCTTGATCATCAGGCGCAGCCCCGTCCGCACCACGAGGCCCATCGCGAGCATTCCGAAGCTGATCAGGCAGCCCGACCAGCCGACATAGACCACGCTGCTGTAGAGCACGCCCGCGCAGGCTGCGGCGAACACCAGCGGCAGGAGCGGATAGAGCGGTACCTTGTAGGGGCGCTCCACGTCCGGCTGGCGTTGGCGCAGGATCACCACGGCAAGGCCGCTCATCGTCAGAAACAGCCAGTAGATCGGCGAAAGGTAATCGACCATCGTGGCAAAGCCCCGGCCCGAAGCCGCGCCCCAGGCGATCAGCGCCAGTTCGACCGCCGTCTGCACGAGGATCGCCGCGCGCGGTACGCCGCGGCTCTGGTCCCACTGCGCAAGCGCGGCGAGCGAGGGCTCGTCCTCCGCCGCGGTATAGAGCGTGCGCCCGCCGACGATGATCAGCGCATTGAGCACAGAAAAGGCCGCGATGGCGACGCAGATCACGATCACCGTCTCGCCCGCCGAACCGAACGCGCGGGCCATCAGGGCGGCGGCGGGGGCCTCGCTGTTTGCCAGGCCCGCCATGCCGAGCCCGCGCACATAGGCCCAGTTGGCGATCATGTAGAGCGCGGTGATCAGCACCATGCCGCCGAACAGGGCGCGGGTCATGTCTGCCGGGGTGCGCACTTCGGCAGAGAGCGTGGAGGCATCGTTGAAGCCGCCATAAGCGAGCATGATGAACACCATCGATTGCCCGAAGGCAGCGAGCGTGACCGGGGCGACGGGCCCTGCCGCCACCTGCTGCGGTGCCACGCCGTGATAGGCCAGCCAAAGCGCTGCGCCGCCAAGCGCGAGCAGCGCCAGAACGTCCATCGCCACCATCGCGATCTGCGCGCGCGTGCCCGTCTGAACCCCGCGCAAGTTAAGCGCGGTAAGCAGGATGACCATGCCGCCCGCAACAGCCGCACGGGTAAAGGTGCCCATCGGCACGAGTTCGGCGAGGTAGTCGATCCCTACGAAGGCCAGCAGCGCGCCCGAGGCGGAAAAGATCACCGCAAAGCGCGACCACGCGAAAAGCCAGGCGGCATCGGCGCCGAAGGCCTCGCGCAGGAAGCGGTAATCGCCGCCGGTATCGGGAAAGGCGGCCGAAAGCTCGGCATAGCAAAGCGCGCCGATCAGCGCGAAAATGCCGCCCAGCGCCCAGGCCAGCATAAACGCACCTTCGCCGCCGAGGCTTTGCGCGACGAGCTGCGGCGTGCGGAAAATCCCGGCTCCGATCACCATGCCCATGACCACTGCAGCGGCGGCAGTCGTGCTCAGCAGCCGCTTGGGCTGGTGGTGCTGCGGGAATTCGGGCGCGGAATGCATTAATCGCAACGCTAGAGATTTTTACCGCCGGGGGAAGGCTAGTTTGCGGATGTCACGTAGATGGACTGGCGCAGAACGCTCGATTTGCCGCCGAGCGTGAGCTTGACTGGTCCCTCGAGCCTGATCTTGAGCGATGCGGCCTGCTTCGGATCGAGTTCGAGGTGGTATTCGCCCGCAGGCAGCCGCTCGAACAGGAAGAAGCCATCGGATTCGCTGCGCGCGTGCGCGGCCAGGCTGCCATCGGCTCGCAGCAGCCGCAACTGGAGGCGCGAGACGGCGCGCGTGCCGGATTCGGCGCGGAAATAAGCGGTGCCTTCGATATCGCTCAGGGTGACGATGGCGAAATCGCTGGTGTGAATGCGGCCCGGGCGCGGCACCACCTCGATCCCCGGGCGCGCCGGGGCGAGCGCGATATCGGGCATGGAATCGCTGTCCACCCTGACCGAGGCGCGCGCGCCGTCACCAAGGCCGCGGATGAAGGCCCGCCCATTCGCATCGGTGCGGTTCTCGTCAGTCCCCGAAAGGAACGTGACCCCCGCGACCGGGCCTTCGCCCGGATCGCGCACCCCGTTGGCGTTGGCATCGGCAAAGGCGGTAACCGCCATCGCACCCCCGCTGGTCAGGCCGGGGCGGGCAATGAACGCGCGCCCCGAAAGCGGGTTGCGCCCGAAGCTGAAGCCAATGCGCAAGGCGAGCGAGAAGTTGCGCGTGGGAAAGCCGTAGGACCCATCGAACGCCACGTTGACCGGGCCGATGCGACGGATCGCGGAAAGGCCCAGCGTGGTCTGGTGATCGGTCAGCGTATGCGTCACCCCGCCGCGCACAAGCGTGTTTTCGCCAAAGCGGCGATCGGCTTCGAGCGTCACCGATTGCAGGTTGAGCGTGGGCGCAAGGCCATAGCCGAGGCTGGCGCGGTAGCGCGTGCGCGAGCCTGACAGCGTGGCAAGATCGAATGTGCCCAGCAGCCGGCTGCTGCTCGCCGCGGTCGGCGCACTGACCCGGTTGTAATCGAGCGTATTGGAGAGCAGCACCCCGCCCAGTGGCAGCGTCGTGCGCAGTGCGGCATCGGTCTGGAGTCGGCCATCGGCAAATTCGATGCGGCGCACCTGGCTGGTGATCGGCATGATGCGCGCATTTATGCCCGAGCCGAAATGCAGCGTGGTGTTGAGATTGAGCTCGCTCGCGCGGCGCAGCGGATCGGCCGTGAAGGCGCGCACTTCGTCGATCGCGCCGCCGCCATATTCGGCGTGGGTCAGGCTGTAGGCAAGGCCGAGAACCTTGCCGCCGAGGCCCACCTCGACCGTGTGCCCACCGCCGTCCTGCAGGCCGAGATCGAGCCGCAAGGCCGTGGCACCGATGCCGCTCCTGAGGCCGGTAGCGGCAAGCCAGTGTTGCTTGCCCGCGCTCTCCCACGTCGCCGCGCCCAAGGTGGCAGTGATCGCGCGGTTGAGGCCATAGCCAAGCTGCGCCGTCGCCCGCCACGCGCCGAAATCGGGCGCGGGGCTGAAACGCGGCCCGCGCACGCCGAACAGGTTGGTGTCCTTCTGCGCGGCGCCCACGCTGTAGATGAACTGGCCCGGCGCGAGGCGGCCATCGCCGACGCTGATCTTGCGCACGACCTCGCGCCGTTGCCCCTGCGGCCCGTAGAACACGAGGCGGAACACATTGAGCCCGAAATCGACCGGCACTTGCAGGAAGGCGTATTGCCCGTTCACCGGGGTACGGGTCGATCCGATCAGCGCATTGTTGCGATACAGTTCGACCTCATAGCCATCGAGCAGATCGCCGCGCAGATCGACAGAATCGAAGATCGAAGCCTGCTCAAGCGGTGCGTTGGTGACGAACGCGCCGCGCCCGCTAACCCCGCGCAGGCCGATCGGCAGCGCGCTGGTGGCAACATCGCCGAGCTGAAATTCGGTGGCTTTCAGCGGCCCGAGCAGATCGCCATCGGGATCGCGGCGGCCGAGCTCGAGGCGCGCTGCCGTCAGCCCGTCACGGCTCGAGGCGCTGGCATAGGCCCGCGCGGTCATGAAGGCGAAGTCGCCCGCAAGGCGCAAGTCCGCTTCCACCCGGGCGCCGAGATCTTCGTCGGTTAGCGCGCGGATTTCGGTCTCACCCACCGGCAGCGAAAGGCCGCGCCACGGCGTCTCCTCGCGCGGGAAGCGGGCGGGTCCCTCGCGGTTGGAGCGTGAAGCCAGCCGCTCGCGGTCCGCCTCGCGCGTCATGCGCTCCTCGAAGGGGAAGGGCTCACGCGTTTTTACCGCAATCGTCTGGGCGCGCAGATCGACCTTGAGATCGAGCGGGAAGAGATCGGAGAAGCGCTCCGCCCGCAAATAGAGCTCGCCTTCGTAGGCAACGGCATCTCCCTTGCCGAGAGCAACCGGGCGGCCCGCAACAAGCAGCGTGCCATCGCGCAAGTTCAGCGTGATCGTGCGCTTTTCATCGAGGAACCAGCCGCTTGCGTAATGGCCGTCGTCACTGACTGCGATCGGCAGATCGAGGAACCGGGTGAGCGCGCCGAGCGGCAGGTAGACACCCTGGCGCAGGCCATAGGCCACGATGGTATCGCTCTGCCCACCTTGCGCGGTGTCGATCTGGAGGATGAGCTCGTCATCATCGCTGATCACCGGCACGGTTGTCGCGGCACCGAGTCCGGCCTGATCGGTCACATTGGCGCGCAGCGGGGAAGCGGCGAGCGCAGCCTTCGGCGCTGCTGCCGGCATGCCAAACGCCGGCTCGGGCAACGCACGGCGGCTTTCGGCAAAGCTGCGCGAGGCAGTGTGTGCGGGGGCAGGGGCAGGGGTCGGGGCAGCGGCGGTGCTGACAGCCGCCGGCGTGATCGGCAGCGGAGGCGGTGCATAAGCGAGGCGCGTTGACGCGGGCTTCGCAGCGGTCTCGGCAGGCGAGCCAGATGAGACCATCACGCCGCCAAAGGCCGGATGGGGCAGCGCTTCGGCCAGCTTAACCGGCGGCGGAGCGAGGTCCGGCTTGTCCGGCGCAGTGGCTGCGGGTGGAGGAAGTGGCGCGGCCTGAGGCTGGGGAGGCGGCGCGGCCATTGCCGCCGCCGGGGGCGTGCGCGCGGCCGGTTTGGGCGCAGCGGGGCGCGGGGCTTCCGGTTGAGGCGGAGCAAGCGCTGGCAAGGCCGGGAGCGCCAACGTCGCTGACTTTGTCTCCGTAACCGCGGGTGCCGGCGGCTGGACCGGGTCCGGCGTCAGGGCAGGGGAAGCCTGAGCAGGTGCTGCCACCGGCTCGGCCGCAACCGGCACCGTTTCCACGACCGGCGCGGGGATTGCCGCCGAAGGAGGTGGCGGCGGCGGACCGAATGCCGGCGCCGGGAGCGGATCGGCTTCGGCCAGCGCGGCCTTCGCGGGCGGTTCCGGGGCAGGCGCGGCCTCGGCAGGAGCAAGCGGTGGTCTATTCGGGGCCTCAGCGACCGGAGGCGGCGGCGTGACGACCGGCTCTGGCGCGATCGCCCGCTGAAACTCCGCAGATAGCACGCCTTCGGGCGCGGGCAGCGGCTCCGCTTTGGCCAAGGCCGGGGCGATGGCAGGCTGCGCCAGAGGAATGTCCGCCCGCGCTTGCGCTGTGTGCTTCTTCTCCCGCTTGGCAGCCTTCTTGCGCGCAGGGGCTGCTTCGAACGCAGGCGATACGGCTGCGGCAAAACGCGGCTCAGGCAGCTTTCCGGGCCGCCGCGCCTTCTTCACCTCGCGCGGGGGATCGGGCGCGGGGCCTTCCGGCGGCGTTAGCTCACGGCGCGCGGTATCACCTGCGAGCGCGAGCGTAGCGCCCAGCACGACCCGCAGCGAACTGGAGGATCCGCGATGCTGGCCCCCCCCGCGACGTTTCACGGCACGATGAATTCCTGCCGCGCGAGCACTTTGCCGGGTGACATGTCGTCATCCACGTAGCTCACCGTCCAGCGCGTTCCCCTGGCGAGGAAGCGGGGCTCGGTAGCCGGATCGATCAGGACCTGCACCGCGCGCTCGGGGATCTCGGTGTAGACACCGATGCCCTTGATCTCGGCCACCGGCTTCTTGGCGCCGGGGGCGGTGATCACGATATCGCCGAACGCCGAACGCGTGCCCTCACGCGTGATGGTGAGCGCGAACGCCGCTTGCCCGCCGGGCGGTGCGTTCAGCTTCATATCCTTGAGTCCCGCGGTCAGCGTCGTTTCGCCCACGCGCACGATTACCGGGATCGAAATGCCGAAGCGCGGCACGATGCGCACGCCGATCCCGCCGCCGGTCTCAGCGCCTGCAGCCTCGTCGATGCTGGTCCCCCCGGTTTCGGGCGGGACCGAGACGACAGTAAAATGCGAGCGGTATTCGCCCGGTGGCAGGTCCGGCGGCACGCGCGCCATGATCCGCACCATCTGCGCTTCGCTTGCTGGCAGCGCGACATGGCGGGGCGACCAGCGCAGGAAGCCGCTCGCCGTATGCACCGCATCGCGCGCCGCTGCATCCTGCACCGAAGCAAGATCGACGAGCCGCCCGTCGCGCTGCATCGCCATGTCGGAAACGGTGATTTCGTACTCACCAGCCGCAGCGGCGCGGTTGTAGAGCCCGACACTGGCGATGCGCGTGCGGTCGTCGATAACGACGCGCTTGGGAAAAAGGTTGATATCGCCCATCCCGCCAACCGCACCGGCCGGCAGCACAGCAGGCGTCGGGGGTGCGTCGGTTGGCGCTTCAGCCTGCCCCGCGGCCTGCGCCAAAGCATTGGAAGGCAAGCCGAAAACAAGACTGAAGCCAAGCGCGGCAGTCTTCAGCGTCGCCGCAAGGCCGTGAGGTCCGATGATGTGCAAGTGGTACGTCCCGTGTCAGCGAAATAGGTTAACGCCCTTATGGGGAATCCCTGATTCGCTGGCAATCGCGGACTACTGATAAGTCACAGTTACAGTGTAGCTGCCGGTGTAAGTGCCGGTGGTCTGATTGGCCCCCACATGGAGCGTGGCGCCGACCGAGAGGGCAAAGGTGCGCGAGGCGCTGAGTGCGGCGCCTGCAGTCCAGTTGCTGCGGAAAGTGCTGAGGCGCATGTTGCGCGCGCCCTGGCGCAGCGTTGCAACCGTCGGCAGGGAAACGCTGAAGGCCCGGCCCGCTTCGCCGACGACGGTAAACGTGCCGGGGCCGCGCGATGCGGTCTGCGCGATGGCCGTGCTGGTGAGCACGCCGCCCGTCGTGGTGATGGTGCCCGCAGGCGACATGACCACGGTTCCTGCCGCTGTCGGCCGGGTCAATTGCCCGAACTGGAGGGCGTTCACCGGCGCGATGGTCAGCGGCGTGAGGATGACCGCCTGCGCCGCGCCGCTCACGGTGGAGCTGCTCGGGGCTGCGAATGCAGTGCCGGAAAGACCTGCCAGGGCGCAAGCCATGGCCGCCATTCCAGCCAGGAATCGCGCGGGCGAAGACATCAAGGGTTTCCGGGAAAGGGAGTGCACATGCCGGGAGCCGCCCGCTGCGGGCAGCTCCCGGCCGATCCGTGCGATCAGTTGTAAGTGACAGTCGCCGAGTAGGTACCGGCATAGGCGCCGGCCGCTTCGGTGCCGGCGAGCGTCAGCTGGCCGCCGACCGTGAAGCTGGCCGTGCCGCCCACGCTCAGCGTACCGGACGCGGCCGAGGCCGAGGTGGTGAAGCCGATCGAGGTGGTGCCGTCAGTGACCGAGCCCGCACCGGTGCTGATCGAGAACGAACGGCTGGCATCACCCGTGACGGTGAAAGCGTCGGCCGAGTTGGTCGAGCCGGGCACGAAAGCGACATCGCCGCCGACCGAGCCCACGCCCGCCGACGAAACGGTGACCGAACCGCCGGTGCCGGTGGTGAAGCGGCCGAAGCCGAGTGCGGCGCCCGAGGAGTGCGTGAGCACGATGGGCTGAACGACCGTGGCGGTCGCGCTGCCGCTGGCGCTGGAGGTGTTGCCCGAAGCTGCGAGTGCAGGCGAGGCCGAAACGCCAATCGAGACAAGGGCGATGGCCGAAGCGAGAATGATCTTCTTCACGTGTATGCTCCCGAAAGGTGGTCGAGGCGCCTCCCCCCTGGGCTGCGACGCGACAACAGAACTGCGGTACTGCGAATTCAGGCGGGATCGCCGTTCTTCCGTACGTAAATCTGCGTATTCGGGGCGAGTTAATGGGTAGTTATGTGAATTTTTACTTAAGAGGTGTCCCAAATCGGGAATATAAACCATTCAGTAATAGGTCTTTGTTTGCGATTAACCACGTAAGCTTCGTGCACAATGCAGAATATTCGCATTCTGCGATGCATGTTCGCGCTATGGATATGGCACCTGTTTGGTCGCCCAGGTGGCGGAAAAAATTGAGAAAATATTTTTGCCGCCGGTGCTTTTTGCCGACCGGAACCGCGTAACCGGCCCTTCAGGCGGCCGATCGCGCGCAAAAAAGCCCGCGGCCGGAGCGGCGCGGGCGGTCGGAAAGCGCGGCAGAAGGCGCGCTGGTCAGTTGTACGAAGCGGTGACCTGATAGGTGCCGTTGTAGGTGCCGATGGGCTGCGCGGCGCCAACGGCAAGCGTGCCGCCCACCGCGATGTCGAGCGTGCCGACGGGCGATCCGGTCAGCGCGCCGACAGTGAAAAGCGTAATCGTCATCGACCCGCCGCTGCGAGTCACGGTCGCGGCGGCCGGCAGGGTGACGAAGAACTGGCGGCCGGGATCTCCGGTCACGCGGAACTTGCCGGCCTGCGGGCCTGAACTGCCTTGGGCAATGGCGGTATTGCCCACCATGCCGCCGGTGGTCGAAACCGCGCCTGCAGTGCTCACGGTTACCGTGCCCGCCGCAGTAGGGCGGGCCATCACGCCAAAGCTCAGGGGTGCTGTGGCGACGATGCTGATCGGGGTGATGATCGTGGCGCTGGCCGATCCGGTCATCGTTGCCGTACCACCCGGCGCCGCCAATGCCGGGAGCGGCACCGCGAGCACGACCAGTGCGGTCAGCAAAGAGCGGAAACGAGAAGTCATGGTCAGGCCTTGCCGTGGTAACTGCAGCGAGAGTCCGGCTGCCGCCCGGAAGGCGACAGCCGGCGCAATCCCGGGCTCAGTTGTAGGTCACGGTGGCGGAGTAGGTGCCCGTGTAGGACCCTGCAGGCGCCGTGCCGGTCACAGTCAGCGTGCCGCCGACAGTGAAGCTGGCCGTGCCGGTGGTGCTGAGCGAAGCGGTCGCAGCCGAAGGCGTGGTGGTGAAGGCGAGGTTGGTGGCGCCCGAAGTCACGTTGCCGCCGGTGGTCGAGATCGAGAACGAGCGGCTGGCATCGCCTGCGACGGTGAACTGGTCAGCCGAGTTGGTCGAACCAGGCACGAACGTCACGTCGCTGCCGACCGAGCCAACGCCAGCAGCGGTGACCGACACGGTGCCGCCGGTGCCGGTGGTGAAGCGGCCAAAGCTGAGGCTGGCAGCCGCCGGGTGGGTCAGCACGATCGGCGAAACGATCGTAGCTGTCGCGGTGCCGGTGGCCGTCGAGGTGTTGCCCGAGCCGGCGAAAGCCGGGGTTGCCATCGCCAGAACGCCAAGAGTTCCAAGGGTGGATGCGAGAATGATCTTCTTCACGTCGTATGCTCCTGAATGCTGTTTGCCCCGCAACGTCCCGGTCTTGGAGCTGGTAAACGCCGTTTCATCGGAGCCCCGCTGTTCCGGTGCTTCGATAGGTAAATGTCCTAAGCAAACTTGGTTAACAAAGCGTTTGCCGGTGGAAACCATTCGAAAAGATTTTCACGCGCCGACTCGAAATGTTGTTGTTTTTCGCCGCATCTATCTATCGGAAAACGAAGATATTTTTTGCTCAAGACTCTGCAGCGCAAAAGCGATCCAGGCGGTCACGCGCCTGCGTGCCGCCTGGTAAAGAAATGGGATTTTTTGTTAATTGTTACCGCGCCTTTCCGGCATCTCCTGGATGCGGCAGGGCAGTGAAATCAGTTGTAGGCGACTGTCGCCGAATACGTGCCGCTATAGGCGCCGGTCGGTGCCGCGTTGCTCACGGTCAAGGTGCCGCCGACGGTGAAGCTGCCAGTTCCGGTTCCGCTCAGCGTGCCGGTCACGGCCGAGGGCGTGGTGGTAAAGGCAAGGTTCGTCCCGCCCGAGCTCACGCTGCCGCCGGTCGTCGCGATCGAGTACGAGCGGTTGGCATCGCCCGCCACTGTGAAGCTGTCTGCCGCGGTCGTCGAGCCCGGAACGAACGTCACGTCGCTGCCGACCGAGGCGGTGCCGGCGGCTGTCACCGTTACCGTGCCGCCAGTGCCGCGGGTAAAGCGGCCGAAGTTGAGGCTGGCGCTCGCGGGATGGGTCAGCACGATCGGCGCGACGATCGTCGCGGTCGCTGTGCCCGTCGCGCTCGATGTGTTGCCCGATCCCGCAAAAGCCGGGCTTGCTGTGGCAAACGCGATCAGCGTTGCGGGAAAAAGTTTGTTCACCGGTTAAGCTCCTGGTCCCTTTGCCCCGCACCGGAGATACGGCGAGGCCGGAGGGGCCGGGCTTCCCCGGCGTCCTCTTACGTACATTTCCTAAGTGAATATGGTTAATGAAAGGTAAGGCCCGCGGAAAGAGGCGTTCGCGCAGTCTACGGCAAGCGATCAGCTGTAGGTTACCATGATCGTCAATGTCGCGCGGTAGTGCGCAGCAGCGGTGCCCGCTGGCACGTTGAGCCGGCCGCCGACGCCGATGCGGTCCTCGCCCCTTTCATCGAGCTGGCCGATGCTGGTTCCGCTACCGGCGTGGCTCGCCAGATGCACGCTCAGCGCGTCGATGGCGAGCGCTGGTGCGCTGCCGCCTGCGGTAAGCGTCCCGGTCGCGGTAATCGCTGCAGGCGCGCTGACAATATAGCTGCGGCCTGCCTCGCCGCTGACGAGAAACCGCGCAGGCGCGATCCCGGCGCAGGAGCCGCCGCCCGCACAGGCCGGTGCGGCGCCGCCTGCATACGTCGCGCCGCCTTCCGCGCCGACAGTGACCGATCCACTTGCCGTCAGCGAGGACGTGAGCGAGCCGAAATCGAGATCGCCCAGCGATACGGCGATGATCGGCGCGATGATCACCGCCTGTGCCTGGCCGATGGCGGTAGAGCTCTGGCCGGTTGCGGCATATGCAGGCGATGCAAGGGCAGCAGCCATGCCGGCCAAGGCAAGACGGGCACGCATCACAGTTCCGCCAGCACGGTCACGACGATGGGCAGGGGGATCGCAAGGTCCGCCCCGCCGGAAGTCCGCGCGACCTGCAGCGTGCCGCCAACGCGGAAAGTGCGGCTGCAGATCCGGCGCTGGCATCCGGCCAGGGTGAACTGTGCGATCTGGCCCGGGACCAGCGCGCCCAGCCCGGGCAGGTCGGTATCGAACTGCGCGATGGTGCCCGTCACGCCGCCGCTCACCTGGCTTGCCGAACCGGGCACCAGCACCGCGATCAGCAGCGAATAGGCCAGGTTGGCATTGTTGCCGCGATCATAGGTGAAGGTGAACTGCGCCGGGCCGGGCGCTGTGCCAGTGAGCGGGACAATGGCCGATCCTGTAACCGATCCGGTTGCTGAGACGGTGCGGGTACCGGTTGTATCGGTGAAAAAAGTACCGAAGCGCAGTGCCTGATCCGCGCTCACTGTAACTGAAGGTGTTGCAGCGAGGGCAGGGGCGGCAGCGCTGGCAAGACCCGCACCCGCAGCGGCCGCCGCTATCCAGCGGATCACGCGATGGAGACGAGCGGGGCGAACGCGGTGCACTGGCAATTCCTGCACAAGCGGCAAAGTTACCAAAGGATTGATACGCCGCTCGCACGGTGGCGGCAAGGGCGCTGCCGTGCTTAGTCCCGCCCCGGTACGCTCTGGAAGGAGATCTTAACCGGTTTCCTTAACGGCCGAGGCCCAGGAATCCGAGACTATTGCTGTCGAACTTGACCCGCATCGTGGCGAAAACGCCCTTGGTCGTGTTGCGCGCGGCGGCAAAATCGCGGTCGCGGAAGCCGGTCAGGTTGTAGCCGATCACGACCATCACGTTGTCCGCCGGAACGATGCCGATCTGCGGGCCAAAGGCATAGGACGTCGTGCCATCGGAAAGGCTGCGGCGCACAGTGGCGCTGCCGCCCACTTCGATGTGCCGGCCAATGCCGATCCGCGCATCGACCCCGCCGAGCACGGTCGTCCCGGCCAGATCAAACCCTTGATACCGATCGAGATTGTGCCGTGCGGCAACAAACACGCCGATCTCGGTGCGCTGGACCATCTGCCCGTCCACGCGCCCGTTCGGCGCCCAATCGCCCGAAAAGCTGGCGACAATCCGGCGCGAGCGGGCATTGCCATCGACGGTGAGTGCGGTCCCGTCCGTCGCTGCGCCGGCGCCGCTGCCTGTCGCGGCAGTCACGCCGGAAATGCGGTCGCTGCGGAATTCCAGCTTGCTGAGGAACGCAAAGGCCGAAGCCGCCGGGCGATGCGCGATCGAGATCGCGGCGCTGCCCACTTCGCTCGTTGCCCCGCTGGCGTCGTGCATCGTGGACCATGTTACCGCCCCGCCGATAACGCTGCCTTCGCCCATCTGGCGGATCATGCCGAAGGTAATGCCCTTGCGCTTCGATAGCTCGCCGCTGCGCAGTTCGGCGCGCGCGGTCGCGCTCCAGCGGCCCGCGCGCCATGTCGCGCCCAGCGTATAGGCGGTGAAGTCCTCGGCAATCGTGGTCTGGCTGCTCGCGCCGACCACCGCCGTTCCGCCATTGGTGGCGAGCGCGCTCTTGCCGCCGATCACCTTGTTACCGTCAATCGTCGCGTCGAGCGTCAGGGATTTGCTGACCGGCAGCGACTGCGCAAGGCCGTACGAGGCAAAGGCGCGCCTGCCCTGCTCGGTGATCGCCTGCTGGTCGCCGGTCGCGGCGAGGCCCTTGGTGGTCTGCTGCCCGATCACCGTGGCGATCTTCGCGCCAGTCCACGGCTGCACTTCGAGCCCGCCGCGCAGCGTGCGCGTCTCGCCCTGGCTGCCGTTGCCGATCTCGTAATCGCTGATCAGGCGCACATCCGGCGTGATCGCATAGCGCACGCCCAGCCGGTAACGCGGCGCCTGATACGATGTCGCATCCCGGCGGCCGATCGAGATCGAACCCGCTGCGCTCAGCTCCAGCTTGTTGTCGAACAGACGCTTGGTGGTGCCGGCCTCGATCAAGGTGGTGCTGCCGCCCTTCGCCCCGGTCGGGCCGACCGCCGCGCCATCCGCCAGCGTCTCGCTGTAGCGCGCGATGCCGAGCCGCATTTCCGTACCGGCCGAATTCCATGTCGTGCCAACCTGGATCGCGCTGCGCCGCGAACCATCGATCAGCGACTGATCTCGCCACGCGGCCATGCTCACGAGCCACTTCTGGCTGAGGCGATAGCGCGTATCGAGCCCGATCTTGCGGCGGCCCAGTTCGCCGATGCTGACCTGGCCGACGCCGAAATTGGCATCGAGCGAGCGGATATAGGCCAGCACGTCGAGCCGCGCGTCATGGCGTTCGGCCTCGATCATCCATGCCGCCTTGGTGCTGCCACCAGTCGCATGGCTCATCGCCGCTTCGGCGCGCACTTCGGTCTTGGTGCCGAGGAAAACCTTGGCATCGACCGCGCCGAGATTGGTGCGCGTCACCGCTGCGCCCGCATTCGCCGAAGCATCGCTGATCGCGGTCGCGCCAAGGCGCACCTTTTCCGACTTGTTGCGCCATTCGGCCCGCGCACCGGCATTCCACGCCCCGCCATTCAGCGTGTCGATTTCATAATCGACCACGATCTGCTGCGGATTGAGGTTCGCATCGCGGCTCAGCACCGGCTGCTTGAAGCTGATCGTGCCCGCAAGCAGGTCGATGTCGTAATCGAGGAAGCGCGTCAGCACCTGGCTGGAGACGACGACTTCGGACCGGAAGCGATCGCGCACTTCGATGGTCACAGTCTCGCTGTTGGGTACGATGGCGCGGCTGGAGAGGCGATAGGGCCCGCTGATGCCGCCGCCGGGGATCTGATCGCGGCGATGCGTGGTGGCAACTTTGGCAGCATAAGCCTCGCCCCGCAGCTTGCCCACGCGCGCTTCGGCTTTCACGCCGGTCATCGTGCGCTGGTAGCGGCCGAGCTGGGTGTGATCGAAGCCGGTGTCGAAATCGCCGAACATCGCGCGCACCTTTGCGCTTTCGATGCGGACGTAGAGCTTGTTGACGCTGGCGGCATCGAAGCGGCGGTCCGAGCCATCGGCAAACACCGTGTAATAGGCCTTGGGATCAAGTCCGCCAAGCAGGCGCTGCTCAGCGCGCTGCTTGGCGCTGTCATAGGCCACGGTCGCCAGCCATTTGCCCTTGATCCGGCCCTTCGCATAGAACGCGACGCGGGCATGGTTGCCAAGGTCGCTGTCGAAGTGCCCGGTGCGTTGCATGTGATCGGCAATCGTCTTTGCACCGACTGCGCCTTCGGCAAGGCCGACGAGCGTCCACTTCGCCTCTCCGGGCACGACCCAGGCTTCAAGCACTTGCTGCCGCTTCACTTCGCGGTCGGTGAACTGGAACGTGAGGTCGAGGCTGCCGCTGACCATGGTCGGTGCAAGCTCGATCAGCGCGACGCCGTCGTCGCCCTTGACGATCCACGTCGGCGCCGCCCGGTCGAGGCCCGAGAGCACACGGCTTTGCATGGCATCGAGCGCCGCCGCGCTTTCGTAGGGAGCGGACAGCGCGATCGGGCCGGAAATGCCGGCGTGAACCGGGCGACCGGTGCGATCGAGCACGCGCACCGCAATCACTGGCCGCGTCGCGCCGTCAGCGACGAGGCGGGTGCGTTCGGGCACGAGTTCGACCTTGGCGGGTGTTGAGCCGAAGTGGACTGTGCGGGTCAGCGTCTGCACCACGGCGCCGCCGGCATCGCGGATATCCGCATCGAAACGGGTGTCCTCACCGGTCAGCGGCAGGCCGCGCCACACGCTGACTGCAAAGCCCTCGGGCGAGCTCTGCGCGCCGTCGAAGGCGAGCTTGTCGACCAGCTTGCCGTCGATCTTCAGCGAAACCGTCTGCCCCTTGCGGTGGCGGATCACGATGCGGGTGGTCGGCGCGCGCGGGTTGTAATCTGCGGCGGGGAAGAGGAATTCGCTCGGTCCATCGCCCTTGGCGATCCAGTCGGTATCGCCGCCCGCAGCGCGGCGGTCGGTCTCCGCAGCAGGCTTGGCGGCTGCAGCTGCGGCGGCCGCAGCCAGCGTTTCAGCGGGCACGGTGGCGGCGAAATTGGCCACGACAAGGCTGCCGCCCTGGCCGATCACGAAGCGGCTGGTCGCGCTCCCTGCGCTGCGGGTGGAGCGCGTGCAATCCACGAACTTGCCGCCCTTGGGCAGGGTAACGGCTTGTGCTTCAACCACATGCGTGCCGGGCATCAGCCCTTCGAAGTGGTAGCGCCCATCCGCATCGGTAACGGCAAAGCTGCCGTCTTCGAGCACGAGGCGCACTCCGCCGATCCCCGGCCGCGGAGCTGCCCGCGTGTTCGGCACATCGCAGCTGCCCAGCGTGATGCGGCCGATCAGGGTCATCGTTGCGGCAAGATTGTCGCGCTCGATACGGATCGCCGCACTCGCCGTTGCGGTTAGCCCACGGGCATCTACAGCGTTGATGCGGTTAACTGCGTTGCCAGCGGAAGCTTCGGGCCGCACCGTCATCGCGTAGGTCACCGTCCGGGTTGCGCCGGGGTTGATCGTGCCGATGGCAATGGTCATGGTCCGCCCGTCCGGCGCGACGGTCACCGCGTCCTCCGGCGCTTTCACGCCGTCGACGCGGATCGTTCCGGCGCGCAGGCGCAGGCTCGCCGAGGGCGTATCGCTGAGCACCACGCCGCGTTTCGCCCGCCCGGGGTCGGTATTGCGCACGGTTATGGTATAAAACACGGCATCGCCCGGCTGGGCGACTTGCCGCGAGGCGACTTTGCTGAGGCTGACCGCAACCGGCGGCCTGTCGACCGGAATGTCGACGCGGACCGGTGCTGGGCTCGAAAGTGCCAGACTCTCACCATAGGATGCAGGCAAAATAACCAAATCGCCCCCATCGGGACGTCTCAGGCCGGTGAAATTCTTCGGAGTAAGCGCCGATGGCGCCGTGTACGGGTCGGGCGGGACGACGACCAGCCGATATGCACCGAGCGGGGCAAGCGGGAAGCGGTATTCGCCCTCCGGCATCTGCCAGGTGCGCCCCGCGCCATCGGTGATGACCGATCCGGTGACGATCGTCGAAGGCCATGTGGTCACCCCGTCATCGGCGAAGACGCGCGCGGGCTGGCCGGTGGCGACATCGACCAGCGTAACCCGCGCGCCATCGATGGGGGCGGCATCTTCGCTATCAAAAACAAGACCATAGGGGTCAGCCAGCACATCGACGTCGGTCTTGATCACCGAACCGTCGCCGCTCGTGCCGTTGTAAGTCACCGTAACCCGATCCCCGCCAGAGATGCTGAGCCGGCAATCGCCATCCTTGGGCTGCGGCGGGATCGCGCTGGTCGGGATGGCGCCATAGAACACGCCGCTATCTGCCGCGGTTTCGGTGATGGCGACTTGTTCCTTGTCACCGCTTGCAGATGTGATCGTGACATTGACCGTGTCGATCCGCCCGGGATCGAGCCCGGCGCGCCCCAGCACGAGGCGGAAGACCACCGGTTGGCCAACGATAATGCTCGAAATGGTCGCAGGTTCGGCCGGATCGGCGCCTTTGGGGTCGATATTGACGCTCGGCAGCGCCGTGCCGCCGCAATTTCCGGCGTTGATCGCCAGCGTTTCGCTGCCATTGGGCAGGGGCAGCACGAAAATCCGGGTGTCGTCGCGCACCACATCGAACGAGACCACATTGGAATCGGTCGTCAGTTCGGCTTCGCCCTGGTTCCAGTGCGCGTGCGCGGTGTTGGTGATGGTGTTTGCCGCGGCGGGAACGCTGGTCGTGATAAGCAGCGCTGCAAAGAGCAGCGCGGCTATCGCCCAGATCCTGTTCCGCAATGCCGACATGGCTTCTTTTCTTTGTTTTCAGGACAAAAGGGGGGTGTGGCGGCGGCATCCCCCCCGGGCTTGCCGCCGCCTGACCGTCCATGATCCTCGATGTCCTGAGTGGTGGCCGCCTAGGCCCCGCTCAATTGATCGTGGCTTGGAACACCACCGTCTTGGTTTCGCCGCCAGCGACCGAGGGCAGTGTGCCGCTCACCGTGTTCGAGGCCACCGAGCCCGTGCCGGTCGTGTCGTTCGCGCAGGTCGCCACGCCGCTCACAATCGTCGCCGTGCCGCCTGTCCTCACGCCGAAGGCCGTGTCGTAGGTCAGGTTCGTCGGGATAGGGTCGCTCACGGCGACCAAATTTGCCGTAGCGCTGCCCGAGGCGTTGCTGATTGCGATGCAGTACTGGATCGTCGCACCCGGGATCATCTTCGGGTTGGTTCCCCCGTTGATCGGATCGCTGATGATACGCGAGGACTTGATTGCGCTGAGCGTCGCAGCCGAGATGGTATAATCGTCCTTGGCGGCGAACGAAGCGTCACGCAGCGAGTCGCCCGCACCTGCGCCATCGGCGAAGACCGTATCCATGCCCGCGGTGTTGGCACCCGTGGTCTGAACCAGCGCAGCACCCATGCTGCCAGCACCACCCGCTTCGCGGCCGGTGGCGGTCAGCGTCACTGCGGCAACTGCGCCGTTGGCCTGGCCGAGCGGCACGTCGGAAACGACGATCACTTGGACCGAAGCATCGGCGGCCACTTCGTCGAGGTAGGTCACCGCAGTGTCGGTGCCGGAGTCGTAAATGCCGTTATTGTTCACGTCGCGGAAGATGCGCACGTTGGTCACGTCGAACGAGTCTGTGTTCGAGTGCGCACCGGAGCCGCCCACCTGCTGGGCTGCGGAGAGCGCGAGATCGAGCGGCGCGTTCGAGGTGTTGACCACGGTGAAGGTCGTCACCTGGTTGGTCGCACCCGGCGTTACCGTCGTCGTGGTTGAGCCCACTTCAGCGACCGTCAGGTTGATCTTGCGGTCGACCGTGAGCGTGTCGGAAGCGCTCGTGCCGGTCTGCGCGATGCTGTTGACAGTGAAGGTCACCGACACCGTATTGGTGATCGTCGACCCTGCGGTTGTACCGGCCGCGTAGGCCGGATTGGCGCCGAGAACGGCAAGGGCGCAAACGCCCGCCGCACCCAGCAGTCTGCTGCGATACGTCATTTTCTTATGCTCCACTGGGTTGCCTGCGAATATTCTGGTCGCTCACAGGCATGGCGACCCCCCGTCTCGCTAATTTAGCGAACGATTCCATGGTATTGGACTTCACCCGAAGCGCCCGGAGCGATTGCGGGAATGGTCCAGCGAACGTGTGTCACATCGGCTGTGGTGGCCACGCGCGCGTTGCCATCGCTGCCGGCGACCTTGAGGCTGCCGAGCTGGCCCCAGGTCTTGCCGCCATCGACCGAGACTTCCGTGCCGGCCACCGCTTCGCTCGAAAGCACGACAGCCGAGGGCAGCGGGTTGGTGACGACGAAATTGGTGACAGGCTGCGCGCCTTCGTTGTGATAGCGCGTGGTGAACAGCAGGTGGTCGCCCGGAATGACGACCTTGGGCTCTACGAGCTGGACCTTGCTGACACCGTTTTCGGTCACGGTCTTCTCGAGCATGACATCGCCCTTGAGCGAGACCGGCGACGGTGCCGACTGGGCTGCCGCGAGGGCAGGCCCAGCCATGGCGACCATGGCTGTCGCGCCGATGAGGGACTTGACGATGAAGGAAACTTTCATGGTTGGATTCCCTGGCTAATCAGTTGATCTTGACGGCGAAATTGACAGTTCGGGTGGTTCCGCCGGTGATTTTGCCCAGCGTGACATCGATCCCTCCGGTGCCGCCGGTGCCGGCATCTCCATCGGCTGCATCGGTGAGCACCGAGGAATCGAGCTTGAGCGAGCCGGGCACGTAGGTCGTCCCGTCAGGGATCGTGT
Source organism: Novosphingobium sp. (assembly GCF_965228995.1). Taxonomy (GTDB): domain Bacteria; phylum Pseudomonadota; class Alphaproteobacteria; order Sphingomonadales; family Sphingomonadaceae; genus Novosphingobium. The sequence goes on from NZ_OZ245852.1 coordinate 1,779,699, forward strand.
CGATGACATGCAGGCCATCGAGCGAGCCGCTGCCGGTCACCTTGGCGGCCAGCGAGTACGTGACGACCGCGCCGGGCACGGGCTTGGCCGTGCCGAAGGGATCAAGGATCGTGGCGGACTTGGTCAGTGTGATGTTGGCAAGGCTGGCGATCAGCGCGCCGAGCGAATTGGCCGAAGCGGTGGTCAGGCCGACAACGGCATCGCCGCCGCCTTCGCCCTTGCCGGCAAAGCTGGTGCCGGGGGTTCCGGTGCCGGTCTGCGCCGTGGCCGTAAGGCGGACCTGGCTGGTCTGCGCGTCGCTCGCCCCGGTCGGAAGCGTAACGAGGACGAAAACCTTGACGCTCTTGTCGGGTGCCAGAACCGGCGTGGCGAGGGCACCGGCCGTGAGCACGGTATCTACACCGGGGTCATAAATGCCGTTGGCATTGCTATCGAGCACGACCGACTTGACCGCGCCATCGAAGGCGTTGCCCGAAATCTTGGGATCGGCGGCCAGATTGAATGCTTCGGGGCCGTTGCCGCTGTTGGTAACCGAGTAGATCAGGACGGCTGGCTCGCTGCTCGCCGTGGCCGGCGCGGTGCTGAGCGTCGCCACTGCAACGTCCAGCAGTTCGTCAACTTTCACCGTAACCTTGTTCGACGTGACCGAGCCGGTGCCCGTGCCTGTCTGGTAGGTGGCGGTCGCGGTGTTCTCGATCAGCGTGCCAGCGAGCACGCCAGTGGCATGCGCGGTGCCCGCCAGGGGAGCCGTTACAGATAGGGCAACAAGCGAACATCCAGCGATGCCCGCAGCCCGGCGAAGGGGTGTTAGGTACGTATTCATACGTGAGTGCTTTCACCGAGCGTGGTTAACATCAGGTAAGAGCAAAGCGGCGATGGGCCGTGCCGCGGCGCCGCGGCGTGCCTATTTCCTTTGCCACGACGTTAACCATCAATAGTTAGTATGTTGGTGGACGAGTTCGATTAAGTTACGGAAAACACTGCGTAATTGTGAACTCGAGACCGCTGTCGCCCGCCAAAGGTTACTGCGCCGGGGGCTAAGGGGACCGCCGGATCCCATTGAAAATATTTTTGAAATTGGTCCGAAACGGTCAGAATTTCGGAAAATTCATCATGAATCTTACCTTTGCCCGGCGGCAATCGGTTACCGGATCGGCGGTGAAGGTTAAGAGTCGGAGCGCGGGCTGGCCGCTCGTGGCGAGTGTTTGCGCTGGGTGCTTGTCCGCGCGCGCGCCGGGGCCTAGAGGGGCGGGATGCCGGGAGAAATTCTAGACAATCGTGGGCGTGGTTCGGCCGGGTTCACCTGGCCCGCAATCCATCCGGAGGGGCGCAAGTTCGGTGCGATCGCCGGGGCAGCCTGCCTCGTGGGCGCGCTGCTGGGCGGCTCGTTGCTGGGCTGGCCGCTAGCGCTGCTGACGCTGTGTGTGCTTGCTTTCTTCCGCGATCCAGAACGTGTGACCCCGCGCGACGACAGCATGATCGTGGCGCCGGCTGACGGGCTCATCACTCTGATCTGCACGGTTGTCCCCCCGCGCGAGATGACCGCGGATGACGGTAGCGGCCAGCCCGCACTGGCTGATGCTCCGGTCACACGGGTTTCCATTTTCATGTCGGTGTTCGATGTGCACGTGAACCGCACGCCCATCGGCGGCACGATCCGGCGGGTGGTCTATATCCCGGGCAAGTTCCTCAACGCCGATCTCGACAAGGCGAGCGAAGAGAACGAGCGCCAGCACTTCGTCGTCGAACGCGGCGACGGCGTGCGCATCGGTTTTACCCAGATCGCTGGCCTGGTGGCACGGCGCATCGTGCCGTTCGTCAAGGCTGGGGATATTGTCGCGGGAGGCCAGCGGGTCGGGCTTATTCGCTTCGGCAGCCGCGTCGATGTCTATCTGCCGACTGGTACCGAGCCGCGTGTGTTGATCGGCCAGCGCGTTGTCGCCGGGGAGACGGTACTCGCCGTGCTCGGCCAGAGCCCGATGATCGAGGGCGTGCGCCAGTGACCGAACTGCCCCCGCCGGGCAAGCGCGCCGCGGCAAGGGACGGGGCCGGAAATGCCTACTCGGGCGAAGATTTCGGCCGCCGCCGCCTCCCGCGCGGGCTGACCCTCCGCGCGCTGGTGCCCAATGCGATTACATCGGCAGCGCTGTGCAGCGGACTGACCGGCATCCGTTTTGCCATCGGCGGCGATTTTCACTCGGCCGTGCTGGCAGTCATGCTTGCCGGGCTGCTCGACGGGATCGACGGCCGCGTCGCGCGGCTGATGAAGGCACAGTCGCGCTTCGGGGCCGAGCTCGACAGCCTGTCCGATGCGATTGCCTTCGGGGTCGGCCCGGCGCTGATCCTCTACCTCTGGTCGTTGAGCGCGGTGCCGCGCTATGGCTGGTTTGCCGCGCTGGCGCTGGCGGTGTGCTGTGCGCTGCGGCTCGCCCGGTTCAATGCCTCGATCGATCTGCCCGGCCAGCCGCACAAGTCTGCCGGGTTCATGACCGGTGTGCCAGCGCCGGTCGGGGCTGGCCTCGCCTTCCTGCCGCTCTACTTGTGGTTTGCCAGCGGGATCGATCTGCTGCGCGCGCCCATTGTGGTGGGCCCCTGGGCTCTGCTGATCGCATTCCTGATGATATCTAACCTGCCGACTTTGGGCTGGGGAGCGCTGCGTCCGCGCCGGGCAATCCGGCTTGAAGTGATCGCGCTCGCCGGAATGCTGACCGTTGCGCTCTTGACCGAACCCTGGCTGAGCCTTGTCGGACTTTGCGCCATTTACCTCGCGCTGATGCCCGTGGGTGTGTGGCGCTATCGCCGGATCAGGCTGCTGCGCGCCAGCGCGGGCCAGCCGAAGCCTGAACAGGCCTGACAAGGCGCACCGGCGCCCGGCGAGGCCGCACGGCAATGCGCGGCGCCGCGGGAGCAGTGATAGCGGTGATCTGCACGAGGAACTCGCGGTCTGCCGCCAGCGCGCGCGAATCCGCCAGCAACCGGCGCACCGCGGGGAGCTGGGCACGCACGGTGACAGCGATCGCCGCAAAAGCCACGCAGCCAGCACCAGCCATCACAAGCGACGCGAGGAGGGAGACCATGGACATGGAAACGCTGCCTTTCGAACCTGGGCGAACCGCTTGACAGGCGGTGGAAACCCTGTGGATAAAGTGGGGAGAGAATCGAAAGTTCCAAGTCTTTCCCGTCTATGGCCCGATTGTTCTCTTTTTGTTCTACCTCGTCAAGTGATTCGAGGGGCCGCCTCAAAAATTATGCAGTGGGGTAGCAATCCGCGTCGGCCCGATGGACGCGCCGGGCTGATTTGTCACAACACCTGCCTGCACTTACGCTTTGAACGGCGTTTTGGTTGCGCTCCTCGCGCGCGGAGGAGGCCGCTTTGCCAGCAGGCGGAGCACTTGGCTGTAGACGCCGGGCCATTGCGGCGCTAACGGCCCCAGCGCTACGTCATGATTCGAACACGGTGTTCGCGTCGGGCGCGGCAATCCACATGGAATGCGCCCATACCGGTGCCGCGCTGGGGTTTTTCCCGCCTGCGGTTCCTGCATTCCAGAGGCTGAACCGGAAAGGAATGACCTATGGCGGCTCCCGTCGTCACCATGCAGCAATTGATCGAGGCCGGTGCGCACTTCGGCCACCAGACCCACCGCTGGAACCCGCGGATGAAGCCGTACATCTTCGGCGCCCGCAACGGCATCCACATCCTCGACCTCTCGCAGACCGTGCCGCTCTTCGCCCGCGCGCTCGAGTTCGTTTCGGCGACCGTCCAGGGCGGCGGCAAGGTCCTGTTCGTCGGCACCAAGCGCCAGGCGCAGGAGCCGATTGCCCAGGCCGCGCGCGCTTCGGGCCAGCACTATGTCAACCACCGCTGGCTGGGCGGCATGCTCACCAACTGGAAGACGATCTCGGGCTCGATCAAGCGCTTCAAGGCGCTGGAAGAGCAGCTCTCGGGTGACACCGCGGGCCTCACCAAGAAGGAAGTGCTCCAGCTTACCCGCGAGCGTGACAAGTTCGAGCTCTCGCTCGGCGGCATCCGCGACATGGGCGGCATTCCCGACGTGATGTTCGTGATCGACGCCAACAAGGAAGAGCTGGCGATCAAGGAAGCCAATGTTCTCGGCATCCCGGTCGTGGCGATCCTCGATTCGAACGTCTCGCCCGATGGCATCGCGTTCCCGGTTCCGGCGAACGATGACGCCAGCCGCGCGATCCGCCTCTACTGCGAAGCCATTGCCGCTGCCGCCACGCGCGGTGGCCGTGATGCCGCGATCGCTTCGGGCGCGGATCTCGGCGCGATGGACGAGCCGCTTCCCGAAGAAGCTGCGGTCGAGCCGGCCGAAGCCTGATCCTGTCGGTTCCTGGTGACGGTGCCTGCAATGGCGCCGTCACCGAACTGACCCGGATACCCCTTACGGGCCGCGCCAGGCAGCTGTGACCGGGCTGCGGCTGCACCCATATTCACGAGACAAGAAGGATCACCGCAATGGCCTACACCGCCGCTGACGTGAAGAACCTGCGCGAGCGCACTGGCGCCGGCATGATGGATTGCAAAAAGGCGCTGGACGAAGCCGGCGGCGATATCGAGGTTGCGGTCGACGCGCTGCGCGCCAAGGGCCTTGCCGCCGTCGCCAAGAAGTCGAGCCGCACGGCTGCTGAAGGCCTCGTCGGTGTCGCCGTTTCGGGCACCCGCGGCGTGGCCGTCGAGGTCAACTCGGAAACCGACTTCGTCGCCAAGAACGACCAGTTCCAGGACTTTGTGCGCAAGACCACCGAAACCGCGCTGGGCCTTGCCGCCGACGACGTCGAGACGCTCAAGGCTGCAGCTTACCCCGATGGCGGCACGGTTGCCGACAAGCTCACCAACAACGTCGCCACTATCGGTGAGAACCAGCAGGTTCGCCGCATGAAGACCGTCGCGGTTTCCAGCGGTGTCGTCGTGCCCTACATGCACAACGCCGCTGCGCCGAACCTTGGCAAGATCGGCGTGCTCGTCGCGCTCGAATCCGAAGCTGGGGCCGATGTGCTGGAGCCGCTCGGCAAGCAGATCGCGATGCACATCGCGGCCGCCTTCCCGCTCGCGCTCAAGGCCGATGACCTTGATCCCGAGATGATCGCGCGCGAGCGCAAGATCGCTGCGGAAAAGGCTGCCGAAAGCGGCAAGCCCGCCGAAGTGCAGGCCAAGATGGTCGATGGCGCGATTGCCAAGTTCGCCAAGGACAACGCGCTGCTTTCGCAGCTGTTCGTGATGGACAACAAGACGCCGGTCGCGCAGGTCGTCGAGGCTGCCGGCAAGGCCGCCGGCACCAAGATCACGCTGGTCGACTACGTCCGCTTCCAGCTCGGTGAAGGCATCGAGAAGGTTGAAACGGACTTCGCGGCCGAAGTCGCCGCGGCTGCCGGCATCAAGTAAGCCGACTACGCGCAAAGGCGGCGTCTCCCGTTCTCGCGGGAACGCCGTCTTCGCGTTTGGCACACACAAACCTGTGCCCCATGCCCTTGGCACGCGCCGTCCTGTGCGTATAAGGGCGGCGCTTTCCATTCTGACGAGTTCTCCCGGACGATGAGCCTTCCTCCCCTCAAGCGCGTCCTTCTCAAGCTTTCGGGCGAAGTACTGATGGGGAGCCAGCCCTTCGGTATCGATACCGATTTCGTCGCGCAGATGGCGGAAGAGCTGAAGGCGGCGAGGGACACCGGGCTTGAGCTGTGCCTTGTCATCGGCGGCGGCAATATCTTCCGCGGCATGGCGGGGGCTGCCAAGGGCATGGACCGCGCGCAGGCCGATTACATGGGCATGCTCGCCACGATCATGAACGCGCTGGCGATGCAGAGCGCGCTCGAAAAGATCGGTGTCGAAACCCGCGTGCAATCCGCAATCCAGATGGACGAAGTGTGCGAGCCGGTGATCCGTCGCCGCGCCGAACGCCACCTCCAGAAGGGGCGCGTGGTGATCTTCGCGGCAGGTGTCGGCGCGCCTTATTTCACCACCGATTCCGGCGCCGCGCTGCGTGCAGCAGAGATGAAGTGCGATGCGCTTTTCAAGGGTACCAGCGTCGACGGCGTCTATGATGACGACCCCAAGAAGAACCCGAACGCCAAGCGCTACGACATTGTCGATTTCGATACGGTTCTGGCGGATAATCTCAAGGTGATGGACGCCTCTGCCGTGGCGCTGTGCCGCGACAACGCCATCCCCATCGTGGTGTTCTCGATCCGCGAGCGCGGCAATCTTGCCCGCGTGCTGGCCGGGCAGGGCACGCAGACCATCGTTCAGAAGATGAGCGTTTAACAAGGAAGCTTGAGTCATGGCCAAGTACGATAAGGCCGATCTCGAACGCCGCATGAAAGGCGCTGTCGAATCGCTCAGGAGTGATCTTTCGGGCTTGCGCACGGGCCGTGCGAACGTGGCGCTGCTCGATCCGATCACGGTCACCGTCTATGGTGCGAACACCCCGCTCAATCAGGTGGCGACGGTTTCTGCGCCCGAGCCGCGCATGCTGTCGGTGCAGGTGTGGGACAAGTCGAACGTCGGCCCCGTCGAAAAGGCGATCCGTTCGGCGGGCCTTGGTCTCAACCCGATCAACGATGGCAACACGCTGCGCCTGCCGATCCCGGATCTCACCGAGGAACGCCGCAAGGAGCTGGCGAAGCTTGCCTCGCAGTATTCGGAGAAGGCCAAGATCGCCATCCGCAACGTCCGCCGCGACGGCATGGATGCGCTCAAGGCCGACGAGAACAAGAAGGAAATTTCCGAGGACGAGCGCAAGCGGCTCGAGACCGAACTGCAGAAGTTGACCGACGAGCTGATCAAGGCTGCCGACGAGGTCAGCGCGCAGAAGGAAAAGGAAATCCTCGGCAAGTGAACGTGGCCCCGGCGCCTCGATCCGAAACGGCAGCTGCCAGCCAGCAAGGCGGCGGCTACACGGGGCCTGCGCGCCATGTCGCGATCATCATGGACGGCAATGGCCGCTGGGCGAAGAAGCGCCTGATGCCGCGCGCCGTGGGCCACAAGCGCGGTGTCGATGCGGTGCGCGAAGTGGTTCGCGCGGCGCGCCACATGGGGCTTGAGGCGCTCACGCTCTATGCCTTCTCCTCGGAGAACTGGAAGCGGCCCGAGGACGAGATTTCCGATCTCATGGGCCTGCTGCGCGCCTTCATCCGCAGCGATATCGATGAATTTGCCGCCAACGACGTGCGGCTCAAGATCATCGGCGATTACAAGATCCTGCCCCCCGATATCGTCGGGATGATCGACGATGCGCTGGCCCGCACCGCCCACGGGCGCAGCACCACGCTGGCCATCGCGCTCAACTACGGCTCGCAGCAGGAAATCGCCCGCGCGGCGGCAGCAGCGGCGGCCAAGGGCGATGTTACGGTCGCGGCCATCGAGGCCGAGCTTGATACGGCAGACCTGCCGCCGCTCGATCTGCTCATCCGCACCTCGGGCGAAGTCCGGCTCTCGAACTTCCTGCTGTGGCAGGCGGCTTATGCCGAGATGTGGTTCACCGATGTGCTCTGGCCCGATTTCACGCCGGGGCATCTGCGCGAGGCACTCGATCACTACGCCACCCGTGAGCGCCGCTATGGAGGGCGCTGAAACGCCTGCTGCACCAGCGCGCAGCGACTTGCCGGTGCGCATCGCATCTGCGGTCGTCATGCTCGGCATTGCCGGTTTCGCGCTGTGGCAGGGCGGATTGGTGCTCAAGGGCTTCATCGCGCTCGTCGGCTTCGGGGTCTTTGCCGAATATGCCGCGCTTGCCGCGAAGATCGCGCCCGATCCCGCCCGGATGGTGACGGGGGTGATCACCGGGGGGCTCTACATCGGCTGGGCGGCGTTCGCGCTGATCGTGATGCCCGCCGTTTTGCTCATCGCGGTGCTCGGCCTTGTCATCTGCACCGATACCGGGGCCTATTTCGCCGGACGCGCCATCGGCGGCCCCAAGATCGCGCCGAGCATCAGCCCGTCCAAGACCTGGGCAGGCCTTGCCGGCGGCATGGCTGCAGCGGCCTGCTGGGCCATGCTCTACATCCTCTTCGCCGCCTACATCCTCTCGGCGATGAGCCCCACCGGGCCGAGCCTTGCCGAAGCCTTCCGCACCACCCGCCTCGGCATGGCGGCGCTCGCCGGGGCGGGCCTCGCGGTTGCGGCGCAGGCGGGGGATTTCTACGAAAGCTGGCTCAAGCGCCGCGCCGGGGTGAAGGACAGCGGGCGGCTCATTCCGGGGCACGGCGGCTTGTTCGACCGGGTTGACGGACTTCTGCCGGTCGCCATCATAACAGGAACAGCGTGGGCCGCATTCGGGGCTGCAGGCGGGGGAGCAAGTGGCGCATGACGCGCACGATTACCATTCTGGGCGCAACGGGTTCGGTCGGCGCCTCCACGCTCGATCTGGTGCGGCGCAACCGCGACATGTTCCGCGTGATAGCGTTGACGGCGAACGGCAATGCCGCGCAGCTCGCCGCGCTGGCGCGTGAATTCGGTGCCGAAGTCGCAGTCGTGGCCGATGAAAGCTGCCTGCCTGAACTGCGTGAGGCGCTGGCCGGAAGCGGTGTCGAGGCCGCTGGCGGCGCGGCCGCGGTGATCGAGGCGGCGGCGCGCGGGGCGGATATCACGATGGCTGCCATCGTCGGCTGTGCCGGCCTTGCACCCACCATGGCGGCGATCGAATGCGGCAAGGCCGTCGCGCTCGCCAACAAGGAAGCGCTCGTTTCGGCGGGCTACGTGATGACCGCTGCGGTTGGGCGCACCGGGGCGACGCTGCTGCCCGTGGACAGCGAGCACAATGCGATCTTCCAGTGCCTTGCCGGCAATGATCCCGCGCACGTCCACGCCATCACGCTGACAGCCAGCGGCGGCCCGTTCCGCGAATGGGATATGGAGCGCATCCACCGCGCTACCCCGGCCGAGGCGGTCAAGCATCCCACCTGGTCGATGGGCGCCAAGATCAGCGTCGATTCGGCCACGATGATGAACAAGGGTCTCGAATTTATCGAGGCGTATCATCTCTTTCCGGTTGGCGTCGAACGCCTGCGCATCGTCATCCACCCGCAGTCGATCGTGCACTCGATGGTCGAATACCGCGATGGTTCAACCCTCGCGCAACTCGGCCCCTCGGACATGCGGGTGCCCATCGCGTCGGCGCTGGCCTGGCCTGCGCGGATGGACACGCCCTGCACGCCGCTGGATCTCGCCGCCATCGGCAGCCTGAGCTTCTTCAAGCCCGATGAGCAGCGCTTCCCAGCCACCCGCGTGGCGCGCGAGGCAGTGATGGCGGGCGGCGCTGCACCCGCTGTGCTCAATGCTGCCAACGAAATCGCGGTTGCCGCCTTCCTCGCCGGTCAGATCGCGTTCACCCGCATCGTGCAATGTGCCGAGGACGTACTGGCAAGGGGCCTCCCACAGGCACCCGCCAGCCTTGAAGACGTCATCGCGGTGGACCGGGAAGCCCGCATCCGCGCCGCCGAGACGATGGAGACCGTGTCCTGAACGTTGCCGTGCAAAGCCCCGGGTTGCTGCTCACCGTACTGGCCTTCGTGGCGGTGCTCGGGCCGCTCGTGTTCATTCACGAGCTCGGGCACTATCTCGTCGGCCGCCTGTTCGGCGTGAAGGCGGACAGTTTTTCGATTGGCTTCGGCAAGGAAGTGGCAGGCTGGACCGACAAGCGCGGCACCCGCTGGAAGCTCTCGATCCTGCCGCTGGGCGGCTATGTGCAGTTCGCGGGCGACATGAACCCCGCCAGCACACCCAGCGCCGAATGGCTCTCGCTGCCCGCCGAAGAGCGCGAGCGGACGTTTCAGGCCAAGCCGGTCTGGCAGCGCGCGCTGATCGTACTCGCCGGGCCGCTGACGAATCTCCTGCTCGCTGTGGCGATCCTCGCGGGCTTCACGATGGCCTATGGCAAAGTCGTCATCCCGCCAGTTGTCGGCATGGTGCAGGAAGGCTCGGCCGCGGCGAAGGCCGGTGTTCAGCTCGGCGACCGGGTCGTTTCGTTGCAGGGCTCGGCGATCGACAGCTTCCTGCAGATCCGCCTCGCCGTCGCGCAGCATCCGGGTGAACCGCTCGATCTCGTCATCGAGCGCGGTGGTCGGCGCATCGCGCTTCCGGCGGTAGCGGCCTACAAGGAAGAGACCGACAAGTTCGGCAACACCCAGAAGATCGGCTATCTCGGGATCGGCCCGGCCACGGCCGAGCGTATTGCCGTGGGGCCTGTCGAAGCAGTGGCCGACGCGGTGGTCCAGACGCGCGACATCATGGGCATGATGATCACCGGCATCGGCCAGATCGTGACCGGCAAGCGCGAGATCAAGGAACTGGGCGGACCGATCAAGATCGCCAAGTATTCGGGCGAACAGCTGGTCTCGGGCTGGGCGAACTACGTCTGGTTCATCGCGCTCATCTCGATTAACCTCGGGTTCATCAACCTCTTGCCAATTCCGGTGCTCGATGGTGGCCACCTCGCATTCTATGCGATCGAGGCGGTCAGCCGCCGACCGGTCAGTCAACGCAGTCAGGAATGGGCCTTCCGCACGGGGCTTGCTCTGGTGGTTGCGCTGATGCTGTTCGTGACCTTCAACGACGTTGCATCGCTGCGCGTTTTCGGAGGGTGAGGCGACCTGTATTGACCGGTTTTGTCCGCGCTTCATCGCCGGACGGTGGGGGGAGCCGGATTTTCCACAAAATGCGGGGCAATTACGGTCTGCTGCGGTGAGCTTGCTTGATTGGCGGGCCTGCATCGGGCAGGAGGCGGCATCGCGGGGCGTGACGGATTGTTGCCGTCGCGCGCCATGGTGCGGGGTGAGGCGGTTGTTGCCGCTTCGCTGCACGAAGAAACGGGATGGCGCTTGGTGATGAATGCTTGCAACTTGCCCCGGACCGCACGCGGCATGACCGGCCAGAGCAATCTGGCAGCCACGCTAGCGGCGCTCGCGGCAACTACCTGCCTTGCCGGCATGCCGGTCCTCGCGCAGGCGCAGGGCGTATCGGCACGGGCGGCTCCGGCCGCGCCTGCTGCTCCGGCCGCGGCGCCTGCTCCAGCCCCGGCTCCGCCGCCCGCTCCGGTCGAGTTCGTCCACTCGATCACCATATCGGGCGCACAGCGGCTCGAGGCTGATACGATCCGCTCGTACATTCGCCTCAAGGAAGGCGACAAGTACACGCAGGCCGCCGCTGACCAGGTTCTCAAGGACCTCTACGCGACCGAACTGTTCGCCGATGTCCAGGTGCGCGACAATGGCGGCGACGTGGTGATCGAGGTCAAGGAAAACCCGGTCGTCAACCGCATCATCCTTGAAGGCAACAAGCGCCTCAAGGAAGACAAGATCCTGCCCGAGATCAAGCTCGCGGCGCGCCAGATCTTCACGCGTTCCAAGGTCCGCGCGGACGTTGCCCGCATCATCGAGCTCTACAAGCGCCAGGGCCGCTTCGCCGCCTCGATCGAGCCCAAGATGGTCATGCTCGATCAGAACCGCGTCGATATCGTGTTCGAGATCAACGAGGGCCCGAAGTCGCGCGTTCGCCAGATCAACATCATCGGCAACGAAAAGTTCTCCGCCAGCCAGCTGCGCGGCGAGATGGTGACGAAGCAGGCGCGCGTGTTCCGCGTGTTTTCCAGCGGCACCAGCTACGATCCCGATCGCCTCGCGTTCGATCAGCAGAAGCTGCGGCAGTTCTACCTCACCAACGGCTATGCCGATTTCCGCGTCGTCTCGGCCGTGGCCGAACTCACGCCCGACAAGCGCGATTTCATCATCACCTACGTGGTCGAGGAAGGGAAGCGCTACAAGTTCGGCGACGTGAAGGTCGATAGCCAGCTGCGCGATTTCGATGGCGATGCGCTGGCCAAGCGCCTGCCACTGAAGGCTGGCAACTGGTACAACGCGAAGCTTGTCGAAGATACGGTCGACAGCCTGACCGAGACGGCGGGCAGCTTCGGCTATGCCTTCGCCGACGTGCGGCCTGACTTCAACCGCAACAAGGACGACCTGACGATGTCGGTCACCTTCCGCATTGCGGAAGCGCCCCGCGTCTATGTCGAACGCGTCGATGTCAACGGCAACACGCTCACGCAGGACAAGGTCGTCCGCCGCGAGTTCCGTGTGGCCGAGGGCGATGCGTTCAACTCGTTCCAGATCAAGCGCTCGTCGAACCGCATCAAGTCGCTTGGCTACTTCCAGGAGAAGTTCGAGGTCGAGCAGAAGCCCGGCTCCGCGGCGGATCGCATCTTGCTCGAGGCCAATGTCGAAGAGAAGCCCACCGGGCAGCTCCAGCTTTCGGCCGGTTTCTCGAGCCTTGAAAGCTTCATCTTCCAGGCTTCGGTCCAGCAGAACAACTTCCGCGGCCGCGGCCAGACGATCGGCCTTTCGGGCGACATTTCGCGCTACTCGCGCAGTGTGCAGGTCAGCTTTACCGAGCCGTACCTGTTCGATCGCAACGTTTCGCTCGGCCTTGATATCTACCGCCGCGATTTCAACAGCTTCAACTTCTTCAACAGCAACCGCAACACGACCTACAAGAACGCCACCACGGGCTTCCAGGTCCGTGCCGGTCTGCCGCTGACCGAGTACATGTCGCTGATCGGGCGCTACACGCTCAATCTCGAGGACGTGACCCTCGATCAGGCCACCTATTATCTGCCCGATGCCAACGGCAATCTGCAGTGCTCGATCTACCTCGCGGGCCGCTACCTGTGCGACGCGATCGGCAAGCGCACGAGCTCGATCATCGGTGCCAGCGTGGTCTACGATACGCTCGACAATCGGCTGCGCCCGACGAAGGGTACGCAGTTCGTGCTCGGCGTTGATGTCGCCGGGCTCGGCGGTTCGGTGCGTTATGCGCGCATCAATGCCAACGCTTCGCGCTACTTCGCGCTGGGCAAGGGCTTCGTGTTCTCGCTGCGCGGTGAGGGCGGCGCGATCAAGGCGCTTGGCAACCGCACCAATGATCCCACGGTTGATGACGTCCGCCTGACCGATCGCTTCTTCCTCGGCCAGCCGCAGCTGCGCGGCTTTGACATTCGCGGCGTCGGCCCGCGCGTGCTGCGCAAGTTCTACAGCGGGTTCGATCCCAAGGACGGCACCGGCGGCACGGTGAGCACCGACCGCAACCAGTTTGTCGACGATGCGCTCGGTGGCAAGTACTACTACCTCGGCCATGCCGAGCTCGAGATTCCGCTGGGCGCTGGTGCGCGCGAACTTGGCCTCAGGCCCTCGATCTTCGTGGATGCAGGCGCTGTGTTCAGCGTGGCCCGGCCGGCCGTGTTCGGCACCACTCTGCTCTATCAGGACAACATCACCGGCAGTCTGACGACTAAGGCGTCCGACGCTAGCGGCAAGCCCAACAACGTATCTCAGAAGTTCGACGAGACTTTCCTTGGTGACAGCCCCAAGCCGCGCATTTCCGTCGGCGTCGGCGTCAACTGGAACTCGCCGTTCGGACCATTCCGCATCGACGTCGCCAAAGTCCTCAGCAAGGTCGATGGCGATCGTACCCAGACAGTCAACTTCAACGTAGGAACCCAGTTCTGATGCAAAATCGTATTTTTGCGGCGTTTGTCGCCGCCCTCGCGCTTGGCACGGCGCCCCAGGCCATGGCTCAGGCCGCTGCCCCGGTCCAGAGCACGCCCGGCGGCATCATCGCCCCCGGCATTGCCTATGCCAACGCCCAGGCCGTGGTCGGCGCTTCGGCTGCCTACAAGACCGCGATGGTCCAGCTGCCCGTCACCTACAAGGCGCAGATCGATGCGGTGAACACCCGCCGCAACCAGATCACCGCGCAGCTGAAGCCGCTCTACGACAAGTTCGAGGCGGACCAGAAGGCTGCGAAGCCCGATCAGGCCGCGCTCCGCACGCAGGCCGCCCAGATCCAGCAGCTCGAGCAGTCGGCCGAGCGCGAGATCCAGCAGATGGCTGAGCCGCTCAACGTGGCCCAGCAGTACATCATCGAGCAGATCAGCGACAAGCTCACCGCTGCCACGCAGGCCGCGATGACCAAGCGCAAGATCACGCTCGTGTTCGATTCGCAGAGCGTGCTGAAGGCCGATGCGGTCTACAACCTCAATCAGGATATCCTGAACGAGCTCAACACGCTGATCCCCAGTGTGCAGCTCGTGCCGCCCGCTGGCTGGCTGCCGCGCGCCCAGCGTGAAGCTGCCGCTCAGCAGGCCGCCGCGCAGGGTGCTGCTCCCGCTGCTGCCCCCGCCGCACCGGCGGGCAAGGCCCCCGAAGGCCGCTGAGGCAAGCGCGAATGAGCGAGGTCTCGGGAGACGCGGAGGGCTCGCCCTCGGCACCGCTCAGCATGGACATCCGGGGGGTGATGGCGGCGCTACCGCACCGCTATCCCCTCCTGCTCGTCGATCGCGTCGTGCAGCTGGTGGTGGGGGAGCGCATCCACGCCATCAAGGCCGTCTCGATGAACGAGCAGTTTTTCCAGGGGCACTTCCCGGGCCGACCGATCATGCCCGGCGTCCTGCAGATCGAGGCGCTGGCGCAGGCCGCCGGCGTCCTCGCCGTGGAGTCGCTCGGGCTCGCCGGGACCGGCAAGCTCGTCTATTTCATGGCGATCGAGGAAGCCAAGTTCCGCACGCCGGTGGAGCCGGGCTGCCTGCTCGATCTCCACGCCGAGTTCACCCAGAAGCGCGCCCGCGTCTGCAAATTCTCGGCGCGCGCCATGTTGGGTGACAAGATCGCGACCGAGTGCAGCTTCACGGCGATGATCGCGGATAGCTGAACTTCAGGTAGATTTATTTCGCGCAGAGCCCGCAGAGTTCGCAGAGACGGCGTGTTTGCGGCTTTGCTGCTTCCCTTGCTTGCTGTCGAAGTGATGCAACAAGGCCTGCGGCGCGAAACCACGGCATTGCGATCTCCGCGCCTCTGCGCGAACCAATGCACGGTTCACCCGTTGCCTTTCCGGCGCAAACCGCTTAAGGGCGCGCCTTTCCGAGATTCCCTGAGGCCGGTCGGAACCGGCTTCGCAGTGTGGAGCGAGACCCATGAAAGCCAATACCCACCCCGATTACCACATGATCAAGGTGCAGATGACCGACGGCACCGTGTTCGAGACCCGCTCGACCTGGGGCAAGGAAGGCGACACCATGGCGCTCGAAATCGATCCGCTGTCGCACCCGGCGTGGACCGGCGGCACCCGCCAGCTCGATCAGGGCGGCCGCGTTGCCCAGTTCAACAAGCGCTTTGGCGGTCTCACGCTCAAGAAGTGAGCGTCAG
The DNA here is from genome assembly GCF_965228995.1 of Novosphingobium sp. Classification (GTDB taxonomy): domain Bacteria; phylum Pseudomonadota; class Alphaproteobacteria; order Sphingomonadales; family Sphingomonadaceae; genus Novosphingobium. Next base: position 1,794,909 of record NZ_OZ245852.1, read on the forward strand.
GCAAGTCCCGATTCAAGGAAAGGGCGGCTTCGGTCGCCCTTTTTTCGTGAAATCCTTTTTCCGCGGCCCTTGCCATCATGGCACGGCGGGGTGAAACAGCGCCCATGGCGATCCTGACCAACGCACTCGACAAGCTGCTCGGCTATCAGATGCGCCGCGCGACCGCGGTGCTGATGGCGGATTTCGTCCGCACGCTTGCCGATTTCGATATGCGTCCGGCGGAAATAACCACGCTGCTGGTCATCGCCGAAAATCCCGATTGCTCGCAGAGCGAGGTGGGAGAGGCGATCGCGATCAAGCGCGCCAACATGGTGCCGATCATCGCCCGGCTGATTGAGCGGGACCTCGTCGCGCGCACCCGCGTCGATGGCCGCAGTCTTGCCTTGCGCGTAACCGACAAGGGCGCGGCGCAGGCGGCGGAGGCCTGGCGCCGCATCGCCGAACATGAGGCCCGTTTCCGCGAGCGGCTCGACCCCGCCGATCTCGAAACCGTGCTCACTGCGCTGCCAGTGCTGCGTTCTGCTGTGGAAGACGGGGCGCCTGATCTCTCGTAGCCGCCATGGCCTAACAATCGATACTGTAACCTGATTGCACAGGCGCCGCGAATTCGGTGCGATCCTCTCATTTTTACCGGTTGTCGTGGTTGGGCCCGCCGCCAATCCTCTCCCCGGAAGTCGGGACCAAGCACTGCAGGGAAAAACCGCAGGCTCCGGCTGTCCATTGGATGAGAGGAGAATGGCATGCGGTATACGCGCGTTCTTGGCTGGTCGTCGCTTGCGGCGGTCGCTGTTTCCCTGGCCATGCCTGCCCACGCGGCAGAGGCCGCAGACGCTGCCGCTCAGGGCGGCGGTGCAGCGGAACCGACCGGCAAGGATGTCATTATCGTAACCGCCACGCGCCAGGCGACGGACAAGCAGAAGGTCGGCGTCGCGCTCACTGCGATCACTTCCGAGGACCTTGCCCTGCTCGCTCCGCGCACGCTGCAGGATCTGCAAGGGTCGGCTCCGAACGTGTTCATCGGCATCGGCACTGCCGCGCCGGGGCAGAGCGCCATCTTCATCCGCGGGCAGGGCTATGCCGACGTGGAAAAGACGCAGAGCCCGCCGGTCGGCGTCATTCAGGACGGCGTGTTCTTCGGCAACAACACCGGCCAGCTACTCGACATGTTCAACGTCTGCTCGGTCGAGGTCGATCGCGGCCCGCAGGGCATCTTCTATGGCAAGAATACGACCGCCGGCCTGATCAATGTCAGCCGCTGCGCCCCCACGCGCAAGCTGGGCGCGTCGGTTGAAGCTGGCTACGGCTCGTTTAACGAGTTCTACGGCCGCGGCGTGCTCAATGCGCCGCTTGGCGCGAACGGTGGCATCGCCTTTTCCGGCCAGTATCGCCGGACTGACGGCTACTACAACAACGTGTTCACCAAGCAGCGCGCCGGCGGCAGTGATTACCGCGCGTTCAACCTCAAGATCAATTATGACCTGACAGACTGGCTCAACGCCGATCTCAGCCTCGATCATATCCACGAGACCGGCGGCGGCACCCCGGTGCAGTTCGGCAACGTGCTCACTGCCGGCATCCTGAGCGGCGGCAGCCCGGCGGCCGTCTGGCCGAATTACAACCCCGTAACCGGCAGTCCCGATGGCCTCAAGCCGCGTGAGATCGGCAACAACCTCGGCGCTGACAAGGACCGGCTGAACACCAATATTGGCAGCCTCACCCTGAAGGCGAAGACCCCGATCGGGGATCTCACCTCGCAGACCTCGTACATGTCCTCGGGCGATACGGTGAACCAGGACTTCGATGGCACCTGCAAGGGCGCGCCTGGCTGCACCAGTGTCGGTAACCCGCTGCTGGCGGCCACCGGCAGCGCGCTCCTGACCATCCGTGACCAGACTTACAAGCAGTTCACGCAGGAAGTTCGCCTGCAAGGCAAGGCCGCCAACGGCCTCGTCGATTACCTCGTCGGCGCGTTCTACTACGATCACAAGATCACACTGCACCAGAACACCAACGGAGCGATTGATCAGTTCTCGGGCGAGAAAGACCACAGCTGGTCGTTCTTCGGCAACGTGGACATCAACCCGACCGACACGATCAAGATCTCGGGCGGTCTGCGCAACATCTTCGAGGCCAAGCGCTTCGATACCCGCTACATCCTGCTGGGCACGATCCCGCTGGTGGGGCCGATCAATGATCGCCGCAGCTGGCAGAAGCTGATCACCCGTTTCAACGTGCAGTGGCAGGCAACGCCTGATCTGCTGCTCTACGTGAACCGCTCGGAAGGCTTCCGCTCGGGCGGCTTCTCGATCCGCGGCACGCTTTCCGAACAGCAACCCGGTCAGACCAATTGCGGTCCGGCACCTTCAGGCGGCGGCGAGGGTGGCGGTGCTGCGGCAGCGCTCGATTGCTCGGGCAACAACTTCCTCTCGTTCCTGCCCGAAACCAACACGACCTACGAAGCGGGCCTGAAGACGAAGTTCTTCAACCGCGCCGTGACCTTCAACGTCGCCGGCTTCATCAACGACATCAAGAACTTCCAGCAGTCGCAAGTTGTCGTCACACCGGGCTACGGGCCGGGCACCAACACTTATGTCACCAGCTATCCCAAGGTGCAGATCAAGGGCCTCGAATTCGAGCTCAATCTCGATTTCGGGAAGATGACCCCGTCGCTTGAGGGCTTCATGCTCGCGGGCACGGTCGGCATTCAGGATGCCAACGTGAAGGACGGCAAGATCAACGGCCAGACCGCCGCCATCGGCGCCGGTGCACAGGCCGGTGCGCCCGGCACCACGGCGGACTTCAGCGGCACCACCCTCCAGCGCGTACCCAGCAACAACTTCACGGTGCGCGGCACCTATTCGCGAGATCTTTCCGCCGATGCCAAGGTCTCGCTCACTGCGGGCTATTCGTGGATCGACAGCTTCTCGCTGGGCACTTTCGCCATCTTCAACGATATCCAGCCCAGCTACGGCTTGCTCGATGCCTCGGCCACGCTGAACTACAAAGGCTACTTCCTGCGCGTTTCGGGCAAGAACCTGACGAACAAGGACTACCGCACCCAATCCCTGCCCACCGTGTTCTTCCAGGGCTGGGCCCCCCCGGCGACGTTCATGGTCTCGGCCGGCGCGAAGTTCTGATCGCGGCGCAAGACTGATCGGCAAGACCCCGGCGGGACAGGTTTCCGCCGGGTTTTTGCGCCGCCATTGGAGAGCGCGCCGAGGCGCTCGGGGTAGCAGCAGCCGCGCTTTTTGCGGAAATCGAGCAGATCATCGCCGCCCTACAGCTTTGAGCCAACGCGCTGGTTCGTGTGCAGCTATGATGCGCCCCGCAAGATTCCTCTTCCCATTTCGCGCCGGTTCTGCAATGGCGCTCGCCCGCGCCGCCTGTGCTTTCGCAGCGGCGTGATCGTGTGGCGATCATAGCTCAGTTGGTTAGAGCGCCGGTTTGTGGTACCGGAGGTCGTGGGTTCGAACCCCATTGGTCGCCCCATTTTCTCCCCAGCTTGAGACAGTTGTCGCCCCTGCACCAAGGTTCAGGCGCGCTAAGCTCTTGCTCCCTCTGCGGGCAGGTGGCAGAGGATGGTGCCAAGGACAGGTTCGACTGTCCTGCCAAGTTACGGACGTACCTGCCCGCTCATGCACGGCTTTGCCAATCCTGCCCGCTTCCTGCGCATGGCGCGCTGGCTGATGCCGTTGATGCTGGTGCCGGGGCTGATCCTCGCGTTCGGCGCGCTGGCCTGGGGCCTGTTCATGGTCCCGCCCGATCGGCTCATGGGGCAAACGGTGCGCATCCTCTTCATCCACGTGCCTTCGGCCTGGCTCGGCATGGCCGGCTGGTCGACGATTGCGATCGCGAGCCTGGTCGAACTGGTCTGGCGCCATCCGCTCGCGGGCATTGCGGCGCGGGCGGCGGCGGTGCCGGGAGCGGCGTTCACCGCGATCTGCCTTGCCACCGGATCGATCTGGGCACGTCCGACATGGGGCACCTGGTGGGTCTGGGATGGCCGGCTCACGAGCTTCCTCATCCTGCTCTTCCTCTATTTCGGCTATATCGCGCTCGCCGGCGCCGCGCAGCGCGATGCCGCGGCGGGTGAGGGTGCAAGCCGCGTCACCGCGATCTTCGGCCTTGTCGGCGCGGTCAACATCCCGATCATCAACCGATCGGTGGTGTGGTGGAACAGCCTGCACCAGCCGCCTTCGATCACCGCGGGCAAATCGGCGATCGATGCGGCGTTCCTCTATCCGCTGCTGATCGCGGCGCTGGGTTTCACTCTCATCTTCGGCGGACTGGTGCTGGCGCGCATGCGCATGCTGCTCGCCGATATCCAGACCGAGGCGCGCCTGCGCCGCAAGGCAATGGCATAAGCGGCGGAAAATGCACGAGAGGCTTGATCAATGGCAGTTCGTTGCCGCCGCGCTTACCATCGGGGTGGTAGGCACGCTCCTGCTCGTGGGCTGGACCCTGTGGGCGATGCGGCGCGCCGAAAAGCGCCGCGACGTCGTTCGTAACTCTGGGCAGCGCGACAAATGAACACCACCAGCAAGCCTGCCATGATCAAGCCCAAGCATCAGCGCCTCGTGCTGATCATCCTCGCGCTCGTCGCGCTGATCGGTGCCGGGCTGCTCGCCGCCTATGCGCTGAGCAAGCAGGCCGCCTACTTCTACCTGCCGAGCGAACTTGTCGCCAAGCCGCCAGAGGCCGGCCGCGCGGTGCGCCTTGGCGGCATGGTCGAGAAGGGCTCGATCAAGACGCTGCCCGATGGCGTGACGATCAACTTCATCGTCAGGGACGACAAGGCGCGCGTTCCGGTGCGCTTTTCCGGCATCACACCCGATCTCTTCGTCGAAGGCTCGGGCGTCGTCGCCGAAGGACGCATGGAAGGCGCCACGTTCGTGGCCGACAATCTGCTCGCCAAGCATGACGAGAAGTATGTGCCGCGCGAAATGAAGAACATGACCACAGCGCAGGCCAAGGCCGTGATCGCGGAGACGAAATGATCGCCTACCACCATGATAGCTGAACTCGGCCTTGCGATGCTGTGGATGGCGGCCGCGCTCGCCGTCCTGCAGCTGGTGGCCGGCGCGCTCGCGCTGCGCCCGGCAACCGCGCACCTTGCCGGCGTCGTGCGTCCGGTGGCGATCCTGCAAGGCGTGCTCGTCGCCTGCGCTTTCGCGTCGCTGATCTCGCTGTTCCTCACCACCGATCTCTCGGTCAAGCTGGTCGCTGAAAACAGCCATTCGGCCAAGCCTTTCATCTTCAAGCTCGCGGGCACATGGGGCAACCACGAAGGCTCGATGCTGATGTGGGTGACGATCATGAGCCTGGCTGGCGGTTTCGTCGCGCTCATCGAAAAGCGGCTGCGGGAGGAAACGCTCATCGCCACGCTGGCCGGGCAGGCTTTCGTCAGCCTCGGCTTCTATGCCTTCCTGCTGCTTGCCTCGAACCCCTTCACGCGCCTGGCAGAGCCACCGCCCGAAGGCGCCGGGCTCAACCCGCTGCTGCAGGACATCGGCCTCGCGTTCCATCCGCCCACGCTCTACGTCGGCTATGTCGGGCTCTCGATCGCGTTCAGCTTTGCGGTCGGCGCACTCGTCACGCGCGATGTCGGGCCGGCGTTCGCCCGCGCAATGCGCCCCTGGGTGCTCGGCGCGTGGATCTTCCTCACGCTGGGCATCACCGCCGGTTCCTATTGGGCCTATTACACGCTCGGCTGGGGCGGCTGGTGGTTCTGGGATCCGGTCGAAAACGCTTCCCTTATGCCCTGGCTCGCCGCCACTGCGCTGCTGCATTCGTGCAGCGTGCTTGCCGCGCGCAATGCGCTGCGGACCTGGACGGTGATGCTCGGCGTGATCGCCTTCTCGATGTCGATGGTCGGCACGTTCCTCGTGCGCTCGGGCATCCTCACGTCGGTCCACGCCTTCGCGGTCGATCCGACACGCGGCACCTTCATCCTCGCGCTGCTGGCGATCTACATCGGCGGCGCGCTGCTGCTCTTCGCCTTGCGCGCAGGCACCGTCACCGAAGGCGCGCGCTTTGCCGTGGTCAGCCGCGAATCTGCCCTCGTGTTCAACAACGTGATGCTCTGCGGCATCCTTGGCATCGTGCTCGTCGGCACGCTTTATCCGCTGCTGACCGAGGCAATGGGCGTGAAGGTCTCGGTCGGCCCACCCTATTTCAACCCGGTTTCGGCAGTCTTCGCGATCCCGATGATGCTGGTCATGATGGTCGGGCCAGTGCTGCGCTGGCGCGAAGATACGGGCGGGCGAATCACCTGGCAGATTGCGGTACCCGCGCTGGTCATGGCCGCCGCGCTGCTGGTGGTCGAACTCCTCTTCGCGCCGATCAATCTGCTGCCTGCGCTCGGCCTTTCCATTGCGCCGGGGCTGGCCGTGGCCTCGCTCCAGCCGCTCGTGGGCCGCAACTTGCGGCGCACGCCGCTGCCCATCTACGGCATGGTTGTCGCGCACTTCGGCATTGCCGTCGCGCTGTTCGGCATGGCGAGCGAGGGCGCATTCTCGACCGAGCGGCTCGCCGCGATGAGCCCCGGGGACAGCCAGCAGGTCGGCCCGTGGAAGGTCAGCCTGCAAGCCATCGATCCCGTCGCCGGGCCGAACTGGACCGCGCTCGAGGCGACCGTTGCGGTGAGCTATGCCGGCGCTGCACCCAGCGTGCTCCACCCGCAGGCCCGCACTTTCGCCAATCCTCCCGGCAACCGCACCGAAAGCGCGCTGCTCACTCGCTGGAACGGCCAGCTCTATGCCGTGCTCGGCGAAGAGGGTGATGACGGCCGCTGGCAGATGCGCTTCTGGTGGAAGCCCTTCGTGCCGATGATCTGGTATGGCGGCGCACTCGTCGCGCTGGGCGGCCTCCTCGCGCTGCTCGGCCGGGTTGCGCGCGATGTGAAGCGGCTCGTCGCGATCGACAAGATCGCATGGCGCCGCGAAAGGCAGGGGCGATGAGCGACGCAACCGTCCCAAAGCGCCCCGGCCTCGCCGTATGGCTGCCGCTCGGCCTCTTCGCTGGCTTCCTCGCGCTCGTCTTCGTCGGGCTCTACTGGCCGGCGGACCGCGAGGTTTCGAGCGCCTTTATCGGCAAGCCGCTCCCCACCTTCGATCTGCCCCCAGCCACCGACGTGCGGCCAGGCCTGGCGACCACCGTGTTCCAGCAGGGCAAGCCGCGCCTTCTCAACGTCTTTGCCAGCTGGTGCGTGCCCTGCGCGGTGGAATCGCCGCAGCTGGCCGCGCTCGCCAGGCAGGGCGTCGAGATCGACGGCGTCGCGATCCGTGACCGCAAGGAGGATGTCGCGCGCTTCCTCGGTCAGTATGGCAATCCTTTCGCGCGGATCGGCAAGGACGATCTCAGCCAGGTCCAGCTCGCCATCGGCTCGTCCGGTGTGCCCGAGACGTTTGTTGTCGATGGCAAGGGGATCATACGCTACCAGCACATCGGCGATATCCGGCCCGAGGATGTGCCGATGATCATGCGCAAGCTGGCGGAGGCGCAGTGATGACGGCACTTCCCACCCGGCACTCCGCCCCCATCGTTCGTCATCCCCGCGAAGGCGGGGATCCAGAGCGGCGCAGCGCAGCTTTGCCCTGGCTTCCGGCCTTCGCGGGGATGACGAAGGTCTGGGTGCTGATCCTGACCGTCCTCGCCGCCCTCGCGCTCTCCGCCCCGCTGGCTGCGCAGGACATGCTCCCACCCGCGCCCTATGCCTACAAGCAGCTGGCCGATCCGAAGCAGGAAGCCAAAGCGCAGGCGCTGATGGAAACGCTGCGCTGCCTCAAGTGCCAGAGCCAGTCGATCGCCGATTCCGATGCGCCGATGGCCGGCGACATGCGCCATCAGGTGCGCACGCGCATTGCTGCCGGGGAGGATCCCGAAGCCATCCGCCAGTGGCTGATCGAGCGCTACGGCGATTACGTCAGCTATACGCCGCAAGTGAAGCCGATCACCTGGCCGCTGTTTGCCGCGCCGCTCCTTTTCCTCGCGCTGGCGGCGTTCCTGCTGCGCGGGCGTTTCCGCCGGAGTAAGGGCGCATGACCTGGGTGCTCATCCTGATCGTTGCCGTCGTCGTCTGGGGCGTGATGGCCTTTGTGCTCAAGCTGCCGCGCACCGGCTGGGAAATCACCGCTGCGGCGCTGCTGTTCGGCATCTCGGGCTATGCGCTGCAAGGCCACCCCGGGCAGCCGGGTGCGCCGCAGGCGCCGGTCGAAAGCGCAAAGCTGGCTGATCAGACGCTGGTCAAGGAACGCCAGCAGATGGGTACGGCGTTCGGGCAGGGCCAGTCCTGGCTGATCCTCGCCGATGCGCTCACCCGGCAGGGCCAGTTCGGCGCCGCTGCCGATGTGCTGCGCAGTGCCATCGCCAAGTCGCCGCAGGATGCCGATCTGTGGGTCGCGCTCGGCAATGCGCTCGTCGGCCATACCGATGGGGTGATCACGCCGGCCGCGCAGTTCGCGTTCCAGAAAGCCGCCACCATCGCGCCCGATCATCCCGGCCCGCCGTTCTTCATGGGCCTCGCGCTCGCGCAGACCGGGCGGCTGGCCGAAGCACGCACGCTCTGGGCACAGCTGCTCGCCCGCTCGCCCGCCGATGCACCCTACCGCGCTGACTTGCAGGCAAGGCTGCAGCGGCTCGACTCGATGATCGCCGAGCAGGCCCAGATGCAGGGCGGCATGGCCGGCGCACCGGCAGAGGCACCTTCCGGTGCCAAGCCGGCCCAGCAATAATTTAAAAATCAAGAGCTTATTGGCCATTTTTGGCCTTGCTGACACACGTGTGCATCCCATTGCGGGTACCATGGGGCAGTGCTAAAGCGCGCCGCCGTCCGGGGCATCTGTGTTATGCTCACGGTCTGTTTGCGCCATGGCGCGGGGACTTGTCGAGAATGAACGAAGCCGTGGTTGACGCTGCACCGGATAGCGGAGCGGGAGGCTCGCCCTGCGCCGCCGAAGCTGCGCCCGCGGCGCGGCAGCTCGGCGGGCTCAGCCTCGCCGTCGGTGCGATCGGCGTCGTCTTTGGCGATATCGGCACCAGCCCGCTCTACGCGCTGCGCGATACGTTTGCCGGCCATCATCCGCTCCCGCTCGATCGCCTGCATATCTATGGCATCGTCAGCCTGATGTTCTGGTCGATGATGCTGATCGTGACGCTCAAGTACGTCACCGTCATCATGCGTGCGGACAACAAGGGCTCGGGCGGCAGCCTCGCGCTGCTCGCGCTGATCAACCAGCAGGGCACCGGCCGCCGCTGGGGCAAGGGCATCGTCCTGCTCGGGGTGCTCGCCACCGCCTTGTTCTACAGCGATTCGATGCTCACCCCGGCCGTCTCGATCATGAGCGCGGTCGAGGGCATGTCGGTCTACAACCCGTCGCTCCACGGCTTTGTCGTGCCGCTGGTGGTGGCCATTGTGATCGGCCTCTTCGCCACCAAGAGCCAGACCACCGGCACGCGCCTCAGCCTCGCGTCGCGCTGGGCGGGGCCGTTCATGCTGCTCTACTTCGCGACGATCTCGCTGCTCGGCCTGCGCAGCATTGCCGCCGATCCGCAGGTGATCTGGGCGCTCTCGCCGCAATGGGCGCTGGCGATGTTCATGGCCGATCCGTGGCACGGCTTCATCGCCATGGGCACCGCTGTGCTCGCGGTGACGGGCGCGGAGGCGCTTTACGCAGATATGGGCCAGTTCGGCCGCGTACCCATTCGCGTCTCGTGGCTGGTTTTCGTGCTTCCCGCGCTGGTGCTCAACTATCTCGGGCAGGCGGGGCTGCTGCTGCGCGATCCGGGCGCGATCCACAGCCCGTTCTTCCTGCTCGCTCCGCCGGGCCTCGAATGGCCCCTGCTGGTGATCGCCACCACGGCTGCGGTGATTGCGGCCAAGGCGGTCATTTCGGGTGCGTTCCTTGTCACGCAGCAGGCGATCCAGTTGGGCTTCATCCCGCGCATGACGATCCGCCACACCTCGACGAGTATTGGCCAGATCTACATCCCGGCGATCAACTGGGCGCTGATGATCGCGGTCATCCTGCTCGTGCTGGTGTTCGAACGCTCGCGCAACCTCACCGCGGCCTATGGCATCGCCGTCACCGGCGCGATGCTGATCGACAACCTGCTGCTGGCGGTCGTGCTGTTCAAGCTGTGGCGCTGGAAGCCGATCTTCGCGCTGCCGCTCCTCGCGCTGTTCTTCGCGATCGATGCGACGTACCTCGGCGCCAATCTCGCCAAGATCCCCGATGGCGGCTGGGTGCCGCTCCTGATGGGTATGGCGATCTTCACCCTGCTGACGACATGGTCGCGCGGCCGCGCGCTGATGCGCCAGCACATGGCCGAAGGCGCGCTGCCGCTCGAGGTGTTCACCCGCTCGGCGCACACCAGCGCGGCCCGTGTGCCGGGTACGGCGGTGTTCATGGCCTCAGCTGCGGCGGGCGTGCCTTCAGCGCTGCTCCACAACATCAAGCACAACAAGGTGCTCCACGAGCGCGTGGTGGTGCTCACCGTGCAGATCGCCGATGTGCCCACGGTCGAACCGGCCGAGCGCGCGGTGGTCAAGGATTTCGGACAGGGCTTCTACCGCCTGATCCTGCGCTTCGGTTTCATGGAGGAGACCGACGTGCCCGCTGCGCTGTGCGGCGTCTCGGTCTGCGGCGAACCGTTTGACATGATGCGCACGAGCTTCTTCCTCTCGCGCCAGACGCTGATCCCGGCGGATGTCCCGGGCATGGCGCTGTGGCGCGAAATGCTCTTCGCCTGGATGCTGCGCAATGCGGCGGATGCGATGGGCTTCTTCCGCCTGCCCACCAACCGCGTGGTCGAACTCGGCAGCCAGCTCAAGATCTGATGGCGGGTTTTGGGGGGCACGAGGGCCCCCCGTTGCAGATTACTTGGGCGACGGCGTCGGCGAAGGCGGTGCCTTCAGTGCATCCTTTGCCTCGTCCGCGCCCTGCTTGATCCGCTTGCCCATGCGGTCGGCAGCTTCTTCTGCGCGGTCCACCGCAGCGCCGGCCGTTGCGCCGACCTTGGCGGCACCCGTGCTGGCAGCCTCGCGCGTATCGGTCGCGGCAGTGGACATGTCCTCACCGGCTGAGGTCGCGGTCTCGGAGGCGTTTTGCTTGGTCTTTTCCGAACAGGCGGAAAGCGCGATCGCAGCGGCAAGCACCGCTAGGGAAACAGTACGCATGGGTCAGGGAAACCTTTCTGGCGTGGACATTCTTGTCCGGAGCGCGCGGTTCCCCCCCACAAACGCAAACGGCGCGGCGTCCACCCGGGACGCCGCGCCGTTGTGGGCGCGATTGCTCAGGCAATCAAGTGAAGTTGGCGGCCGCCATCGAGTAGATCAGCGGGATCGACAGCAGCAGGTTGGTGCGGCTGGCATAAAGCGCGCGCGGCGCAGCAGCGGCCTTTTCTTCCGCCGTCGCTTCGACGATGCCGAGGATCTTCTTCTGGGCCGGCCAGATGATGAACCACACGTTGAACGCCATGATGATGCCGAGCCACATGCCCACGCCAATCAGGCCGCCTTTGCCGACGCCCTGGAAGGTCAGCGATTCGTGGCCGTAACCACCGATGGCAGCGGCAGCGAGGCCGGTGATCAGCGTCAGCAGCGCGCCATAGCGGAAGAAGAAGAACACCTTGGGGGCGATGTGCCCGGTGATGGCACCCTTCTGCTCGGCTGGGATCTTGGGCATGGTCGGCACCTGCACGAAGTTCAGGTAGTAGAGCAGGCCGATCCACACGATACCGAAGAACACGTGCAGCCACAGCGTGGCGGAGTAGCTGGTGACCGGCACCGAGCTGTGAAAGCTGAACATCAGAATGAGCGCGGCAGCAAAGCCGACGCTGAGCACGAGGTGCAGATTTCCAAAGAACTTTGCCATTTTGGTTTCCCCCGAAGAGATGGTTTTTTGATGGCTGTCCGGCCACCCAGCCGGTCCGTCGGTTTCATATGCGCGATAAGGTGCGCTTGTCATTGCATTTTAGGGCGATTCGTCAACCGGCAGGCGGGTTTTGCTCCACTTCCGTTTCCGCATCCTCGCCCAGACCATGGCGCAGCAGCATGGGGATCTGCGCGAAGGTGAACAGGAACGAGAGCGTGGTCACGCCCCAGAGCTTGGCGAGCAGCCAGGCATCGAACGACAAGGCATGCCGCAGCACTTCATTGAGCCCCGCCAGAAACAGGAAGAACCACGCCCAATTGCGCGAAAGCTTGAGCCAGCCTTCCTCCGAAAGCCCGTCAAACGCACTCTGCAGCAGCAGCCGCAGCATCGCCTTCCCGCGCAGCAGGCCGCCAAACAGCATTCCGGCAAACAGCAGATAGATCGCGGTCGGCTTGATCTGGATCCACACCGGATCGCCAAGGAACACCGTGAGCGAGCCGAAGCCCATGATGAGGATCGTCGAAAGCCACAGCATCGGTGAAATCCGGCCCAGCCGCCATTTCGAGATCACCAGCGCTGCCACCGTCGCGATCATGAACACCACGGTCGATTTGGTCACGGCCACCACCGCGCCAAGGCTCTGGTCTCCCGCGTCCTTGGGGCTGAACCAGCGGTAGGAGAGGAAGAACACGAGCAGCGGCCCGTAATCGACCGCGAGGTTTACCCAGGACGATTTGGGCTTCGCTGCCGGTTCGTTCACCGCACCACTCCTGCAATCACCCGCGCGACCAGATCGGGATCGAAGGGCCTGAGATCGTCGATCTTCTCGCCCACGCCGATGGCATGGATGGGCAGACCATACTGCTCCGCCGCCGCCACCAGCACCCCGCCGCGCGCGGTGCCGTCAAGCTTGGTCATGATCAGGCCCGAAACGCCCGCCACTTCCTTGAAAGTCTCGATCTGCTGCAGCGCATTCTGCCCGTTGGTCGCATCGAGCACGAGCACCACGTCGTGCGGCGCGTCCGGATTGAGCCGGCCCAGCACGCGGCGCACCTTGGCAAGCTCGTCCATCAGTTCGCGCTTGTTCTGCAGCCGCCCGGCGGTGTCCACGATCAGCGCGTCGATGCCCTTGTCGGTCGCCGCCTTCACCGCGTCGAACACGATCGAGGCGGGATCGCCGCCCTCCGCGCCCGAGACGATCTCGATGCCGAGCCGGTCCGCCCATACGCGCAGCTGGCCGATGGCCGCGGCGCGGAAGGTATCGCCCGCCGCCAGCATGACCGAATAGTCCTGCTCCTGAAACAGGTGCGCCAGCTTGGCGATCGTCGTCGTCTTGCCCGATCCGTTGACGCCGATCACCAGAATCACCTGCGGGCGCGGGAAGGCGATGATCTCCAGCGGCTTGGCCACCGGGCGCAGGATCGCGGCGATCTCTTCGGCCACCGCTTCGGCGAGCGCGGCCTCGTCCACGCCCTTCTCGAAGCGCGCCGATGCCAGCTTCGCGCGGATGCGCGCGGCGGCACGCGGGCCGAGGTCGGAGAGGATCAGCGCATCCTCAAGGTCGTCGAGCTGCACGTCGGTCAGGCGGGTGCCGCCGGCAAGGCCAGCCAGGTTCTCGGTCAGGCGTTCGGAAGTCTTGCGCAAGCCGCCGAGCAGGCGGTCGGTCCAGCCTGCCTCGCTCGTGGTTGCACTCTCGTCGGGGGTCATTCCAGCACGCCTTCGCGGATACGGGTCGGTTGCAGCATCACGATATCCCCCGGCGCGGTGCCTTCAGGCAGCCGGTAGGGGGCGAATTCGGGGGAATGGCCGGTTCCGTCGCGCTCGGCAAGCACTTCGCGTTTGCGTCCAATCAGCCCCTCCAGCCAGCGCGCGCGCATGGCGGCGACTGCGGCGCGGACTTCGGCGGCCCGCTCGCGCACGATGGGTGGCGGCACTTGCGGCATGCGCGCGGCGGGCGTGCCCGGGCGCGGGGAATAGGGAAAGACATGCCCGTGGACGATCCCGCAGTCCGCCACGATGGCGAGATTGGCCGCATGCATCGCCGCGTCCTCGGTGGGAAACCCGGCGATCAGGTCCGCCCCGATGGCGATCTCGGGCCGTGCCCGGCGCAGCCGCTCGCTCAGCGCCACCGCCTCGGCGCGCGTGTGGCGGCGCTTCATGCGCTTCAGGGTAAGGTCGTGCCCGGCCTGCAGCGAAAGGTGGACATGCGGCATGATCCGCGCCTCGCCGGTGATCAGCTCGAACAGCAGGCCATCGATTTCCACCCCGTCGAGCGAGGAGAGCCTGAGGCGGGGCAGGGCCGGGAACGCGGCAAGGATCGCGGCAACCAGATCGCCGAGGCGCGGCGCGCCGGGCAAGTCCGCGCCCCAGCCGGTCACGTCCACCCCGGTCAGCACCACTTCGCGCGCGCCGCTGGCAAGGTGCCCTTCCACCACGCGCAGCACTTCGCTGACCGGCTGCGACAGACTTTTGCCGCGCCCCGCTGGGATGATGCAGAACGTGCAGGCATGATCGCACCCCGTCTGCACTGGCACGAAAGCGCGGGTGTGGCGGGCACTAGGTGCGGGCAGGGGGGTAGCACGCACCTTCCATGCCGCGGGATCGAGCTTCACCGCATTGGCCACCACGCCGTCGACTTCGGGCATCGCGGTGAAATCCTCGGGCGCGATCGTTGCCGCGCAGCCCGTCACCAGCAGCCGCGCGTCCGGATGGGCCGCGCGCAGCCGCCGCACCGCGCGGCGCGACTGGCGCACGGCTTCGGCCGTCACTGCGCAGGAATTGACCACGACTGTCCGCCGTTCCGCCCCTGCGATCAGGCTGCGGATCGTTTCGCTCTCGGCCAGATTGAGCCGGCAGCCCAGCGTGACCACACCGTCAGTCACAGCGGATAGGCATCCTCGTCAAAGGTACCGGAAAAGCTGGACGAAGCCGGCCCCGTCATCAGGATCGTGCCGCCCGCCTCCCATGCGATCTCGAGCGGCCCGCCGGGCAGGTCCACGCGCACCGGCCCCGTCACCAGCCGCCGCCGCAGCGCCAGCACCGCCGCCGCGCAGGCGCCCGTCCCGCAGGCACGCGTCAGGCCCACGCCGCGCTCCCACACGCGCAGCTTGAGATGGCGCGGCCCCAGCACGGAAGCGACGCCGACATTGATCTTCTCGGGAAACAGCGGGTCAGTCTCGATCACCGGCCCTAACCGCGCGAGATCCACCACATCGGCATCGGGCACGAAAAATACCACATGCGGATTGCCCAGATTGACTGCCGCCGGAGCCTCGAGATCCTCCCAGCCCACCGGCATGGAAAGAGTATCCATCCCGTAAGCCAGCGGTATCTCGTCCCAGCCGAAGCGCGCGGGGCCCATATCGACCGTGACGCCGTTGTCGCCAGCGGTGGAGGTGATCACCCCGCCCAGCGTCTCGATCCGCTGCGCGCCGCCCAGCATGAGGCCGACCGCGCGCGAGGCATTGCCGCAGGCTTCCACTTCGCTGCCATCGGCATTGAAGATGCGCATGCGCACATCGGCCGTGGTCGAAGGTTCGAGCACGATAAGCTGATCGCAGCCGATCCCGGTGCGGCGCTCGGCAAGGGCAGCGGCGCGCGCGGCAGACATCGCCACGGGTGCCGCACGCGCGTCGATCACGATGAAATCGTTGCCTAGGCCATGCATCTTGCGGAAAGCGACAGACATGCCGCCCGTCTAGGGGGCTGCGCCGCGCGGCGCAACGGTTTCAGGCGCTGCAGGCGCTCGGGCCCTCCGGGGCAGCGCTGCCGGTGGACTGGCCGCTAAGCAGCCCATGCGCCGATAGTTCGGCCTTCACGTCCTCAGCCGATGCGGGCTGGCCATAGAGATAGCCCTGGCCCTTGAACTGGCCGAACTGGCGCAGCGCGGCAAGCACTTCGGAGCTTTCGATGCCTTCTGCCGTGATCGGCAGTGCCATCCCGCGCCCCAGCGACGAAATCGCTTCCACGATCGAGGCGCTGTCCGCACTGCGCGCCAGCGTGGAGACGAAGCTGCGGTCGATCTTGATCCGGTCAAACGGCAGCGTGCGCAGCTGCGCGAGGCTCGAATAGCCGGTGCCGAAATCGTCGAGGCTGATGCGGATGCCCTGGTTCTTCAGGCTGGTGATGAGCGAGCGTACGATCGCGATGTTTTCGTGCAGGCAGGTCTCGGTGATTTCGATTTCCAGCCGGGTCGGCGGGAAATTGGCCGCAACCAGCATCCGCAGCAGCCGCTGCGCAAACCACGGATCGCGCAGTTGCACCGGCGAGATATTGACCGAGAGCGTGAGGCGCGGATCCCAGGCCTTGGCGTCCACCAGCGCGAGGGTAATGAGCGCCTCGGAAAGCTCGGCGATCAGGCCGATTTCCTCGGCAACCGGGATGAACACTTCCGGGCTGACGATGCCGTGGCGCGGCGAAAGCCAGCGGGCCAGCATCTCGAAGCCGGTGATCTCGCCGGTGTCGAGGTCGATCTGCTTTTCGTAATAAGGCACGAACTCGCCGTGCTTCAGCCCTTCCCGGATGCCTTGCTCAAGTTCGCCGCGGAAGCGCAGCTCCCTTTCCATGCTCTGCTCGAACCACGCAAAGCGGTTCCGCCCGCGGCGCTTGGCCTGATACATCGCCAGGTCCGCGCGGTGGAGCAGATCCTGCGCAACATGCACGGCGCTGTGCACCGCCCCGCGCGCGCCTACGGCGATCCCGATCGAGGCCGTGACTTCGGCGCGCAAGTCGCCCGAGAAGATCGGCTGGGCCAGCGCGTCATTGATCCGCACGGCGAGCTGCTCGATGGCGCTGTCACTGCGCGGCGGGAAGATCACCGCGCAGATGAATTCATCGCCCCCCAGCCGCGCAACCACGGCGCGCGGGGGCATCAGCGCTTCGATCCGCCGCGCCGTTTCGACCAGCACGGCATCGCCCACCTTGTGGCCGAGCAGATCGTTCGAGCGCTTGAACTTGTCGAGGTCGATCATCATCACGGCGATCTCGTCGCCGTGCTGCGCTCCCTCATCGACCAGCGCCGCGATGGCATCGTCGAGGCTGCGGCGGTTGAGGCAGCCGGTCAGCGCATCGGTGCGCGCCAGCCGCGTCGCGGTTTGCTCGGCCTTGCGGCGTTCGGTGATCTCGGTCTGCAGTTCGGTATAGCGGCGCCAGCCGAAGATCAGCAGCGCGATGTTGAGGATCAGTGCATTGGTGAGCAGCACGTCCGGACTGCCCACACCATAGAGCCAGCTGCGGGCAATGCCGGTAAGCACGGTCGAGCCTGTGCCGACGAACAGGAAAATGGCCGACACAAGGATGCCAAGCGCGACGAGATCGCGCTCGGCGCGTTGGGGCGAAGGCGCGAAGCCCGTCGCATCAATCCTGTCCTGCCCAGCATTGGCCATGATCGGCTTACCCATTCCTTTCGGGTCCGATCCGGATATTTAATGCAGTGCCCTGAAGTTTTGGTTAAGCTCCGCTTGCCTGAGGGCGTCTCGCACCGCAGGGCGGAGGGACTTGCGCCGCAGCCGCATTTCGCGTAGGCGCGCCTCACTGAAAGGTGGCCCCGGTCGTCTTGTCAGGGTAGTTTGATCCCGGTTTCCGTGGATACACCATACGCTGGTCGGCGAGGTTTCGCCCACCGGCGTTTTTGGCGTTTCGCTGCAGGTCACCGGGAAAAGGAGCGTCGCTGCGTGTTCGATAGTCTGTCAGACCGGCTTGGAGGCGTCTTCGATCGCCTGCGTGGTCGCGGCGCGCTGCGCGAGGAAGACGTTCAGGCCGCCATGCGCGAGGTGCGGATCGCGCTCCTCGAAGCCGACGTCGCGCTCCCGGTTGTCCGCCGTTTCATCGATTCGGTCACCGAAGCGGCCACCGGCCAGCAGGTGCTGCGCTCGGTCACCCCCGGCCAGCAGGTCGTCAAGATCGTCAACGACGCGCTCGTTGAAATGCTCGGCTCCGAGACGGCGGAGCTCGATCTCGCTGCCACGCCGCCGGTCGTCATCATGATGGTCGGCCTGCAGGGCTCGGGCAAGACGACGACGACCGCCAAGATCGGCAAGCTGCTCAAGGAAAAGCAGGGCAAGAAGGTCCTGATGGCCTCGCTCGACGTCAATCGTCCGGCGGCGCAGGAACAGCTTGCGGTGCTCGGCACCCAGGCCGGCGTTGCCACGCTGCCGATCGTGCCCGGGCAGTCCCCGGTCGAGATCGCCCGCCGCGCGCTGAGCGCCGCGAAGCTCCAGGCGGTCGACGTGCTGATGCTCGATACTGCGGGCCGCCTCCACGTCGATCAGGCCCTGATGGACGAGATGAAGGCCGTCGCCGAAGTCTCGGCCCCGCGCGAAACGCTGCTGGTGGTCGATTCGCTGACCGGTCAGGACGCGGTCAACGTCGCGCAGAATTTCGCGGGCGAGGTTGATCTCACCGGCGTGGTGCTCACCCGCATGGACGGCGATGCGCGCGGCGGTGCAGCGCTTTCGATGCGCGCTGTCACCGGCAAGCCGATCAAGTTTGCTGCCACCGGTGAAAAGCTCGATGCGATCGAGCAGTTCAATCCCGAACGCGTTGCCGGCCGCATCCTCGGCATGGGCGATATCGTCTCGATCGTCGAGAAGGCGGCCGCCACGGTCAAGGCCGACGAGGCCGAAAAGCTCGCGCAGCGCATGGCCAAGGGCCAGTTCGATATGAACGACCTGCGCACCCAGCTGCAGCAGATGCAGCGCATGGGCGGTCTTGGCGTGCTGGCGGGCCTGATGCCCGGCATGAAGAAGGCCAAGCAGGCGATGGCGCAGTCCGGCATGGACGACCGCGTGCTGCTCCACATGGACGCGATCATCGGTTCGATGACGCCCAAGGAGCGCGAGCGCCCCGAACTGCTCAACGCCAAGCGCAAGATCCGCGTCGCGAAGGGCTCCGGCACGCAAGTGCAGGACGTCAACAAGCTCATCAAGATGCACATGGAAATGGCGAAAGCCATGAAGCAGATCCGCAAGATGGGCGGGCTCAAGGGCCTTGCTGCCATGTTCGGTGGCGGCGGAATGGGCGGCGGCGATGCCGGTCCAGGCCCCGGTGGCCTTCCCGGCGGCGGCATGGGGGCAGGGATGGGCGGCATGCCCGGCTTGCCCGGAAGCCTGCCCGGCCTTGGCGGCGGCAACATGCCCGCCAACCTCGGCGATCTGCTCAGGAAAAAGTGATTTCAAGTTCAGTTTCAGTTTCAGTTTTACTCGGAAAGGTTTGAAGTATGTCGGTTTCCCTTCGTCTCTCGCGCGGTGGCTCGAAGAAGCGCCCCTATTACAAGGTCGTGGTCGCCAACAGCCGTTCGCCCCGCGATGGCGCCTATCTCGAGCAGGTCGGCACCTACAACCCGCTCCTCGCCAAGGATGACGAGAACCGCGTCCGCCTGACCGAAGACCGCGTGCGCTACTGGCTCGGCGTCGGCGCGCAGCCGACTGACCGCGTTGCCCGCATGCTCGACAAGGCCGGCATCAAGGAACGCACCGCCACTGTGAACCCCGCAAAGGGTGAGCCGGGCAAGAAGGCCAAGGATCGCGCTGAAGACCGCGCCAAGAAGATCGCCGAGGCCGAAGAAGCCAAGCGTGAGGCCGAAGAGGCCGCCGCGGCTGCTGCCGCTGCTCCCGCAGTTGAAGAAGCCCCGGCTGCTGAAGAAGCGCCCGCCGAGGAAGCTGCTGCCGAGCAGACCGAAGGCTAAGCCGGACCATGCACGCCCGCCCCGTCACGCTCGCTGCCATCAGCGGTGCGCATGGCGTGGGCGGCGAAGTGCGGCTCAAGCTGTTCGGGGAAGGGGTGGAGAGCCTCAAGGCTCACGCCCGCTTCAACGACGGCGCTCTCACGCTCACCAAGCTGCGTGATGACGGCAAGGGCGGCGCCATCGGCCGCTTTGCCGAAGTGGCTGATCGCACTGCTGCTGAAAAGCTGCGCGGCACCGTGCTGACGGTGCCGCGCGCCAGCCTCCCGCCGCTGGCAGAAGGCGAATACTATTACACTGATCTGATCGGCCTTCCCGCCGTCTCGACTGCGGGCGAGGTGCTCGGCACCTGCATCGCGGTCGAAAACTTCGGCGCGGGCGATGTGCTCGAGATCGAGCGGCCTGCCGAAGAGGGCAAGCCCCCCAAACGTTTCATGGTGCCGATGCGCCTGCAGGCCGTGCCTGAATGGAACGGTGAACGGCTGGTTATCGAAGCGGCTTACGCTGCTGACTGACAAGCAGGTAGCTGGCAGGTCGCCGCTTCCCCGCACGCATCTTCAGCCTGCTTGCGCACTGGCGGAGAAACCACGTCACGAACCAGCTTGCGCAGGTCGTCCCACAGCGTCGGCACCGGGCGACCATCGTTCGCCCTGCTCTCGCGCGCCTGCAAGGCTGCCTTGTGGGCTTCGGCCCAACCGCGGCTCCAGAATTCGTCCATCATCGCCTGTCTCCTTCGCTGATGGCCGCATTGTGCCTTGTCGCCGCGCGCCCGGCCAACAAAAGGTCTGGCATATCCTATAAGGTGGCCTTATTGTTGGCGAGTGCCCGAGCTTCCGCCCCTGTCCGCTGTTCGCGTGTTTGAAGCTGCCGCAAGGCTGGAAAATTTCAGCCGCGCCGCCGAAGAACTCGGGATGACGCAGGCGGCCGTCAGCTATCAGGTACGCCAATTGGAAGACCGGGTCGGCCGCCCGCTGTTCCTGCGCGAAAAGGGGCGCGTGCGCTTGTCCGAAGCCGGCCGCCGCCTTGCCCCGGCGGTCTCGTCCGCGCTCGCCGATCTCGCCACTGCCTTCGCCAATCTCAGCGCGGACGATAGCGGCGTTCTCGCGATCAGCACGATCCCCTCGTTCGGCGGCACCTGGCTCAGCACGCGGATCGGGCGCTTTCAGGTCGCCATGCCGGATCTGGCGCTGCGCCTTGCCACCACCGGGCGCATCACCGATTTCGCGCGCGACGGGATCGACGTGGCGATCCGTTCGGGGGTGGGGCCGTGGCCGGGCCTCACTCGCGAATTCCTCATGCGCTACCATGTCACGCCGATCTGCTCGCCCGGCTTCCTTGAGGCGAATGACATTCGCGAACCGGCAGACCTCCTGCGCGTCCAGCGCCTCGCGCCCGAAGACCCATGGTGGACCGGCTGGTTCGCGCTGGCGGGGGTCACCATGCCTGATGCAGCGCCGCGTGCCGGCATCGCGTTCGATAGCCAGATGGAAGAGGCCCGCCTCGCCGGCGCCGGCTTTGGTGCCGCGCTGATGACGCCGGTGTTCTGGCGCGACGAGCTTGCGGCGGGCACGCTCGTCCAGCCGTTCCCCCCGGTCTTCATGCCCCCCGTCTCGCTCTGGCTGGTGCGCCCCGAAGGCCGCCACGGCGTGCGCAAGATCGAACGCTTCCGCGAATGGCTCCTCGCCGAAATGGCTGCCGAACGCGCACGCGGGCTGGCCCCGCCCGAAATCTGGATCCCGCCGCAGTAACGCTCCGGTAACGTCGCGCTGCTAGATGAAAGATCAGATGAACGCGCCTTTCGCTTCGTCACTTTCGGCAACAGCAAGCCCGCTGTGCGACACCCTTTGGGCCCTTCTTTGCACCTACGAAGTCGGGCCTGCCGCCGCCGATCTTTCCTTCGTCCAGCGCCTCGCCCGTGAAAACGGCTGGACCGATGCGCACGCCGCCCGCGTTTTCGAGGAATATCGCCGGTTCCTCTACCTCGCCGTCACGGCCCCGCATCCAGTCACCCCGTCCGACGCGGTCGATCAGGCCTGGCACCTCCACCTCACCTACACGCGCGATTACTGGGAGCGGCTCTGCCCGGAAGTGCTTGGCCGCGCGCTGCATCACGGCCCGACCATGGGTGGCCGCGCCGAGGGTGAGCGCTTCTTCGAGCAATACGCGCTCACGCTGCGCAGCTACGAAGCCGCGTTCGGCCCAGCGCCCGCGGATATCTGGCCTGATGCGCGCCGCCGCCTGCTGATCGATCCCATGGCGCGTCGCGTTCACCCCCATGATGCGCTGATCCTGCCCTGGCGCTGGCTTTTCGGCGGCGGGCTGCTCGCGCTTCTGATGTATGCCTTGTGGAGTCTTTTATGACAGGCCTTGGCCCGCTCGATTTGCATGGCCCCGAGTTTCTCCAGCTCTACCTGATGCTTGCCTTCATCGCCGTGTTCGCCAGCATCGTCATCCCCCGGTACCTGCGCCCCGATGGCCGCCCGGGCCGCCCTGCCGACGAAGACGAACTTGCCGTGCTCGCCGGTGGCCGCGAACGCTTTGCCGAAGCCGTTGCGGTGCGATTGTTGGCGGCAGGCTCGGCCATCGTGCAGGCAGGCGGCACGCTCCAGATCCGCGACACCAATGGCGGCCGCACATTGGCCGAGCGCCGGGTGATCGCGCTCGGCTCCCCGGTGCGCTGGCGCGACATGCTCCTCGCGGTTGCCGGCCCCGCCGAAACGGCCGAGCGCAAGCTGGAGCAGCGCGGCCTCCTGATGGACGCGGCGACGGTCCGGCAGATGCGTCTGATCCAGACCGCCCCGTTCGTGCTCCTCTTCCTCTTCGGCCTCGCCAAACTTATCGTCGGCACGCTGCGTGATCGGCCGGTCGGCATCCTCGCCGGACTGCTGCTCCTCACCTTCTTCGCCATAGTGCTTCGCTTCGCCGCGTTTGACCGCCGCACCCGCGCCGGCAAGGCCGCGCTTGCAGACGCTCGCCTGGAAGCCGCCCGCCTGCGCCGTGCCGCGCCGAACGATGAAGCGCCCCTCGCGGTCGCGCTGTTCGGCACTGCAGTGCTCGCAGGCTCCTACCTCTCGGATTTCCATCGCATGCGCAGCGCCGGAACCGGGGGCGATGGCTCCAGCAGCGGCGGCTGCAGCGGCGGGGGCGGGGGCGGAGGTTGCGGCGGTGGCGGCTGCGGCGGCTGCGGCAGCTGAGGCGCCGAAAAGACTGCTCGAAATTGGTGCGCTGCACTCGTCATGATCCGCAATTGGTGCCAGTGTCCCACTCCACAGGGCGGGAGACAGGCGATGCAGTTCACGACACTTCTTCTGGCAGCGCTGGCTATCACCGCTCCGCTGCCGTCACTCGCCCAGACCGCCCAGCCGCCCGCCGCCACCGATCCAGCCGCGTTCGACAGCGAGATCGATGCCATCCTCAAGGGCTGGATGGCCGAAAACCACATCCCCGGCATGGTCTTCGGCGTAGTGAAGGACGGCCGCCTCGCTTATGTGAAAACCGAAGGCGTGCAGGATATCACCGCCAAGCGCCCGGTCACGCCCGATACGCTGTTCCGCATCGCCTCGATGACCAAGGCTTTCACCGCGATGTCGATCCTCAAGCTGCGCGATGAAGGCCGCCTCGCGCTCGATGATCCGGCGGACCGCTATGTCCCTGAAATGCGCGGCTGGACTTATCCCACCACCGATTCCCCGCGCATCACCATCCGCGATCTGCTCACCCACAGCGCCGGTTTCGTGACGGACGATCCGTGGGGGGACAGGCAGACGGTCCTCCCGCAGACCGCCTTCACCGCGATGCTGCGCGCGGGCATTCCCTTCACCCGCGCGCCCGAAATGCGCTACGAATACGCCAACCTCGGCTACGCCATCCTCGGCCGCGTGATCGCCAACATCACCAAGGCGCCCTACCGCACATTCGTCGAAACCCGCCTCCTCGCCCCGCTCGGCATGAGCGCCAGCGGCTTCGACGTCTTCGCCCACCCCAAGGACAAGCGCGCCGTGGGCTACCGCTGGGAAAACGAGGCCTGGGCCGAAGAACCCACGATGAAGGACGGCGCCTTCAACAGCATGGGCGGCCTCGAAGTCAGCGCGACCGACTACGCCAAGTGGCTCGCCTTCATCGTCTCCGCCTGGCCCCCGCGTGATGGCGCCGATACCGGCCTCGTCAAGCGCGCCACCGTCCGCCAGATCATGCGCGGAGCAAACAATTCCGCCGTATTCCACCGCCCCGCCACCGGCGGCGACAAGCAGTGCCCGGGCGCGGCCGCCTATGGCATGGGCTGGCGCGTCCTCACCGATTGCGACTACGGCACCGTCCTCGCCCACAGCGGCGGCTACCCGGGCTACGGCAGCCACGTGATGGTCCTCCCCGAATACGGCGCCGCGCTCTTTGCGCTCACCAACAGGACTTATGCAGGCCCCAGCAAGGCGGTCTGGGACGTCGCCGCCCTGCTCACCGCCAAGGGCGCGCTGGCCAAGCAAGTGGAGCCCGTCTCGGCGGACCTCGCCAGCTTCTACACCGCCGCGCAGACAGTCTGGAGCGCCGGGACCATCGACGCGCTCCAAGGCCGCGTCGCGATGAACTTCCCGATGGACCGCACGGTGGCGAACTGGGCCAAGGTGCTGGCAGAAACCAAGGCCAAGTCCGGCGCGTGTGAAACCGCCGCGCCGATCATGGCGGAAGGCGCGATGAGCGGTACTTTCGCGTGGAAGTGCGAGAAGGGCAGCATCAAGGGCACCGTGCTGCTGGCGCCGACAAAGCCGATCACGCTGCAATCGCTGGAGTTTGCGTTCGAGGGGAAGGATTGAGGGCGCGGTTGCAAATCGGCGCAGCTTGTGTATATACGGTGTGTGTATACGGAGACGGTGATGAGCGAAGAATTCCTCGGCAAGACTTTCAAGTCCGGTAATTCCGTCGCCCTGCGCCTTCCAAAGGGCATGGGCTTCGAGGAAGGCACCGAAGTGCGCATGGTCAAGGAGGACCGAATGACGTTTCGGATCGAGCCGGTAGACGCCCCCAAGCGCAAGATCGATATCAGTGGGTTTGCCGGCAAACTGCCGGGCTTCAAGCCTGCGCCGCGTGAGGACTTCGAAGAACGCCCGAGCACCATCGCGCGGCGCAAGGCACTGTCTGGCGAGTGATCCGTTATCTGATCGATTCAGACCTCGCGATCTATGCTATGGGCGGCGCAGCAGACTCGCGCCTCAACCAGCGTTTGGCGGGATGCGACGCTGGCGCGCTTGGCATTTCGGCGATTAGCTTCGCTGAAGTCGCGCTTGGCACATGGAACGGGAAGCCGCCACGCCAAGACGTGCTCGATGCGTTCGTCGCCGTGATTCCGATCCTGCCCTTCGATGAAGCCGCCGCGCGCGAATACGCGCGCCTGCCATTCAAGCGCGCCCGCTTCGACCGGATGCTGGCCGCCCATGCCCTCAGCATCGGGGCGACGGTGGTGACAAACAACGAAGCCGATTTCGCCTATGTGCCGGGGCTCAGGCTTGAGAACTGGACGGTGTGATGAACCATCTCTTCGACGTTTTTGTGCTCGTATTGGTGCCGATGATTATCTCAGTCCCTGTTGTGCTGCTATTGATCAGGCATGGTCGCAAGTTGGGGATTGGGCAGGCGTTGGCTGGTCTCGTGCCGACGATTTTTGTATTCGCTGCGGCCTTGTTCGGTCACATTTACTGGCTGTTGGGTGAGGGCGCGGCGGATCATTCTGCGTACAGCCCAGCAATGTTCCTGCTCGTTGGCTTTCCCGTGATACTTATCAATTTGGCCGCGAATATGGCCGTAGCCCGTTGGGCCTCCAAATGACCTTCCAAGCCACCGTCCTCACGCTCTACCCCGAGATGTTCCCCGGCCCGCTCGGCGTCAGCCTTGCAGGCCGCGCCATGGCGGAGGGCAAGTGGGCCATCGATACCGTCCAGATCCGCGACTTTGCGGCGGACAAGCACCGCACAGTGGACGACACCCCCGCAGGCGGCGGCGCAGGCATGGTTCTGCGCGTCGATGTGCTCGCCAAGGCTATCGACCATGCGCGCCAATTCCTCCCCGGCACGGGGAGGGGGACCACCGAAGGTGGTGGAGGGGCAGGTTCGGACGCGCCTGACCTCGCCGGGTCGGAACAACCGCCCGTGCCCCTCCACCATCCTGCGGATGGTCCCCCTCCCCGTGCCGGGGAGGAACGCCCCGTCATCGCGCTCACCCCCCGCGGAAAACCCCTCACGCAGGCCCGCGTGCGCGAGCTTGCGGCAGGCCCCGGCGTCATCCTGCTGTGCGGCCGCTTCGAAGGTTTCGACGAGCGCATCTTCGAAGGGCGGGGCGTGGAAGAAGTCTCCGTCGGCGATATCGTCCTGTCGGGCGGGGAGCCTGCCGCGCTGATGCTCCTCGATGCTTGCATTCGGCTGCTTCCCGGCGTAATGGGCGCCCCTTCCAGTGGGTCAGAGGAGTCGTTCGAGAACGGCCTCCTCGAGTACCCGCACTATACCCGACCCGCTGAATGGGAAGGGCGCACGATCCCTGAAGTGCTGCGATCGGGGGATCATGCGAAAATCGCTTCATGGCGGAAACGCCGGTCTGAAGACGATACCCGGTCACGCAGGCCGGACCTTTGGGAGCGCCACACCGGCGTTCGGGTCCAGTCTGCCTCTGGCGCGCAGCGTGAAGTGCAGGACGATTGAGTCATGAACATCATTCAGCAGATCGAAGCTGAGACCATCGCCGAATTCAAGGCGAAGAAGACCATCCCCGAATTCCGCGCCGGCGATACGCTGCGCGTTGGCGTGCGCGTCGTCGAAGGTGAGCGCACCCGCGTTCAGGCCTACGAAGGCGTGTGCATCGCGCGTTCGAACCGCGGCCTCGGCTCGAACTTCACCGTTCGCAAGATCTCGTTCGGCGAAGGCGTGGAGCGCGTGTTCCCGCTCTACTCGCCCAACATCGATAGCATCACCGTGGTCCGCCGCGGCGTGGTGCGTCGTGCCAAGCTCTATTACCTGCGTGGCCGCACCGGCAAGTCGGCGCGTATTGCCGAGCGCAAGGCGATTAAAACCACTACGGAAAGCTGACCAGGGAGGGCCCATAAGCCCATCGCCCGGGCACCGTAGCGTGCTTCAAGAGGCGCCCTGGCAACCCGGCCAGGGCGCCTCTTTTCGTTTTGCCCCACCTCCAGCAAGGACCATCGCACCCATGCGACTGCTGACTTCTCTGCTTGCCGCCAGCGCGCTTGTCGCTGCCTTGCCCGTTCTTGCTGCCGAGACGAAGGATAGTGCCGTGACCGCACCGCAAGCCGCACCTGCCCTCACGCTCGAACGCGTCTTCGCCAGCCCCAGTCTGGCAGGGCCAGTGCCGCGCGCGGTCAAGCTCTCGCCCGATGGCCGCTATGTCACCGTGCTGCGGGGCCGCCCGGACGACCGCGAGCGCTATGACCTGTGGGGCTTCGACCGCAAGGCCGGCGGCTGGAAGATGCTGGTCGATTCCAAGAAGCTCTCCTCGGGCCGCGAACTTTCCGAAGCGGAGAAGATGCAGCGCGAGCGCCAGCGCATCGGGGACCTCAAGGGCATCGTCAGCTACGAATGGACGGCGGACAGCTCCGCCGTGCTCGTCCCCATCGATGGTGAGCTGTATCTGGCCAATCTCGAAGGCTCTGCGCGCAAGCTTCAATGGACCGAGGGGGGTGATCTTGATGCAACCCTCAGTCCCAAAGGCGACCATTTCGCATTCATCCGTGATCGGCAACTCTACGTGAGTGAAGTTTTTGGCGATGTTCTGCCGCGACCCATAACCCCCGCCGAAACCGCCGCCACGGTCCACTGGGGCGAGGCCGAGTTCGTCGCGCAGGAGGAAATGAACCGCCTCAAGGGCTACTGGTGGTCGCCTGATGGCGCACGCCTTGCTGTCGAGCGCTTCGATGAAGCCAAGGTCGGCACCGTCACCCGCGCTGCCATCGGCGCCGAAGGCACCAAGACCTTCGAGCAGCGCTATCCCGTCGCCGGCAGCGCCAACGCCGAAGTCTCGCTCTGGGTAATCGGCTCAGACGGCCAGAGCCGCGTTCAGGTCGACCTTGGCGCAGACAAGGACATCTACCTCGCGCGCGTCGATTGGGCGCCCGATGGCAAGGCGCTCTACGTCCAGCGCGAGAACCGTGCGCAGTCCAAGCTCGATATGCTCAAGGTCGATCCCGCCACGGGCAAGGCTGAGGTGCTGTTCACCGAAACCGCCGCCAAGGACAGCTGGATCAACCTCTCGGACGCCTACCGCTTCCTCGCCGATGGCAGCCTGATCTGGCTTTCGGAGCGTGACGGTTTCGCGCATCTCTATCACTACAAGGCGGGCCATTTCACCCAGCTCACCAAGGGGCCCTGGGTGGTCACCGATCTCGTCGGCGTTGACGAGAAGGCGGGCCGCGTCACCTTTGTTGGCACGCGCGATGATGTG
This sequence comes from Novosphingobium sp., assembly GCF_965228995.1. Classification (GTDB taxonomy): domain Bacteria; phylum Pseudomonadota; class Alphaproteobacteria; order Sphingomonadales; family Sphingomonadaceae; genus Novosphingobium. The sequence goes on from NZ_OZ245852.1 coordinate 1,822,899, forward strand.
CTTGCGCCGCAAGTCTACGCCTTCGATCTCAAGACGCCTGAGAAGCTCGACCGGTTGACCGACCTTGCCTTCCACAACAGCGCCGCGATGGACCGCAAGGGCCAGACGCTCGTTGTCTCCCGCAGCGCCGATAATCAGCCGCCGCAGTCCTATCTTGCCGATGCGGCCGGCAAGCGCCTCGCGTGGATCGAGGAGAACCGCGTCGAGGGAGCGCACCCCTATGCGCCATTTCTCGCCAGTCACCGGCCTGCCCGGTTCGGCACGATCCCGGCGGCAGACGGCACTCCGCTCCACTGGATGATGATCACCCCGCCGCTGGAGCCCGGCAAGCGCTACCCCGTGTTCTCCTACCACTATGGCGGCCCGCACGCGCAAGTCGTAGCCAAGGGCTGGCAGGGCGCGCTGGCGCAGGCGATCGTGGACAAGGGCTATATCTATTTCGCCATCGACGGGCGCGGCTCCGACAACCGCGGCGTCAAGTTCGAAAGCGCGATCAACCGCGCGATGGGTTCGGTCGAAGTGGCGGACCAGCTTGCGGGCGCGCGCTATCTGAAGTCACTCGCCTTCGTCGATCCGGCGCGGGTCAGCACGTTCGGCTGGTCCTACGGCGGCTACATGACGCTCAAGATGCTCGAACAGCATCCCGGCGAATGGGCGGCCGGCGTGGCCGTCGCTCCTGTCACGCGCTGGGAGCTCTACGATACGTACTACACCGAGCGCTATCTCGGCGATCCGAACAAGGAGCCCAAGGTCTATGAAACCTCGGGCGCCTTGGCCGACGCCGCGAAAATCAGCGATCCGCTGCTGCTGATCCACGGCATGGCCGACGACAACGTGGTGTTCGAAAACTCCACCGCGCTGATCGCCAAGCTGCAGGGTGAGGCCGTGCCGTTCGAAATGATGCTATACCCCGGCTTCACCCACCGCATCGGCGGGCCGAAAGTCAGCAAGCATCTCTATGAAACCGTATTCCGTTTCCTCGACCGTCATGGGGTAGGAACGGGCAAATAGCTTTGCTCTCTCCCCTTCAGGGGAGAGATACGAAGGCTTGGCACGGAGTGCCTAGCCGCAGTTGAGAGGGGGTAGGGGCAAGCGCAGCGCTTTTCCCCTCTCCCAACCCTCTCCCCTCAAGGGGAGAGGGCTATCAGATAGGGCCGAGAAGGCCGCCGCAAGGAGAGTACAATGGGTTACCGGGTAGTGGTCGCAGGCGCGACCGGCAATGTCGGGCGCGAGATGCTTAATATCCTCGCCGAGCGCGAGTTCCCGATCGACGAGATCGCGGCGGTTGCCTCTTCGCGCTCGCAGGGCACCGAGATCGACTTCGGCGAGACCGGCAAGCTGATCAAGGTCCAGAACATCGAGAACTTCGATTTCACCGGATGGGATATCGCGCTCTTCGCCATCGGCAGCACCGCGACCAAGGTCCACGCCCCGCGCGCGGCGGCGGCGGGCTGCGTGGTGATCGACAATTCCTCGCTCTACCGCATGGACCCGGACGTGCCGCTGATCGTGCCCGAGGTGAACCCGGACGCCATCGATGGCTACAAGGCGCGCAATATCATCGCCAACCCCAATTGCTCGACTGCGCAGATGGTCGTGGCTCTCAAGCCCCTGCACGACAAGGCCAGGATCAAGCGCGTCGTCGTCGCGACCTACCAGTCGGTTTCGGGCGCGGGCAAGGACGGCATGGACGAACTGTTCGAGCAGAGCCGTGCGATCTTCGTTGGCGATTCTGTCGAGCCGCGCAAGTTCACCAAGCAGATCGCCTTCAACGTGATCCCGCACATCGATAGCTTCCTTGATGATGGTTCGACCAAGGAAGAATGGAAGATGGTCGCCGAGACCAAGAAGATCCTCGATCCCAAGATCAAGATCACCGCAACTTGCGTGCGCGTGCCCGTCTTCGTCGGCCACTCCGAGGCGATCAACCTCGAGTTCGAGGAAGAGATCTCGGCCAAGGAAGCTCAGGATATCCTGCGCGAATCGCCGGGCATCATGCTGATCGACAAGCGCGAGGACGGCGGATACGTCACTCCCATCGAATGCGTGGGCGATTATGCCACGTTCGTTTCCCGTGTGCGCGAAGACCCGACCGTCGATAGCGGCCTCTCGCTGTGGTGCGTCTCGGACAACCTGCGCAAGGGCGCCGCGCTCAACGCGGTGCAGATCGCCGAACTCCTCGGCCGCCGCCACCTCAAGAAGGGCTGACGCGCGGCCTCTGCGGCCCCTCCCCTTGCGGAGAGGGGCCGCACAGCAGCTTACATCCCCGTATGCGTTACGGTCGTCGTGGTGGTCACCTTGCGGTGATGCATCATGCGGCGGTGATGGACGACGCGGCGGTGGTGCACGGCATGGCGAGGCGCCTGCGCAGCGGGGGCGGGGCGTTCCATCGCCGTTTCCGACCGCTCGGTCGAAACGGTCGTCTGCACCTGCGTCGGCTGAGCCTGAGCCTGAGCCTGAGCCGCCATCGCGGCATTGCGTGAGAACGCCGCATCGGTAGCGGAAGCCGCGGCCGCGTTTTCGGCGCGGTTTGCCCGGTCATTGGCCATGTCGGTCTGCTGGTGTGCGGCATCGACGCTCATCTGCGCGCGGGCCATATCATTGGACTGTGTCTGCATCTGGGCCTGCATCTGGGCCTGCGCCTGAGCCTGCATGGCTTCGCTGTGCTGGGCTGCATTCTTCTGCATCTGGCCCAGCGCCGTATCGGCCAGTGCAGAGGCGCGGATCGCGTCGGCGATGGCTTCAGGCTTGTGCCCGGCCGCAAGGTTTTCCTTGGCGTGCGCCAGTGCCGCGTTGGCTTCGGCGGTCCGGCCCGGCTGCGCAGTCGAGGTGCCCATGCTTTCGGCCGTATCGATCTTGGTCTGCGCTTCGGCAATCGCGGTGCGGGCCCGGTCGGCCTTGCCCTCGGCATAGGCGGGGGCGGCAAACGAGAGGCACAGCGCTGTCGCCATGAGCAGGCGGCCGAAAGCGGCGTGGCGGGGGGTGGGGCGATTCATGATCGGGAACTCCGTGCAGCCGAACGGGAGCGTTGGGCCGCATGGTTCCTTGAATGAGCCGCAGCCCGCGATGTTCCGTCGCAGCGGCTGCAGGCAATAGAAACGTCAACCCTGCTGATAGAGTTTCTTGCATTGCCGCGCGGCCCTTGCGGCTCTACTCCACCTCGAACGAAAGGGACCCGACCACGGGACCTGCCGGGGGATTGCCATGCTGGCCCATTTCGATCTGCTACACGGCGTCGCCGGGCTGCTCGTGGGTTTTCTGATCGGCCTGACAGGCGTGGGTGGCGGCTCGTTGATGACGCCGATCCTCGTCCTGCTGTTCGGCGTCGCGCCGGGCACGGCGGTCGGCACCGATTTGCTCTTTGCCTCGGTGACCAAGGTCGTCGGCTCGGCGATCCACGGACAGCGCGAAACGGTGGACTGGCACATCATGCGCCGCCTCGCCATCGGCAGCGTCCCCGCCGCCATCGTCACGCTGATCCTGATCTCCGATTTCGGCAAGATGAGCAAAGGCTCCAGCCATGTCGTCCTGCTCGGTCTTGGCGCCATGCTCATCGTCACCTCGGTCGCCACCCTGTTCCAGAAGCAGCTCGCGGTGCTCGCCAAGCAGCACGACCGACTGGATGATCGGCAGGCGCGCATTCCCACGGTGTTGCTCGGTGCGCTGCTCGGTGTGGCTGTCACGATGACTTCGGTCGGCGCGGGCGCGATCGGGGTGACGGTGCTGCTCATGCTCTATCCCGCGCTGCGCGTTGCCAAGATCGTCGGCACCGATATCGCCCACGCCGTCCCGCTCACGTTTGTCGCGGGCTTCGGCCACTGGATCATCGGCGATGTCGATTTCGGCCTCCTCGCCAGCCTGCTTGTCGGCTCGCTGCCCGGTGCGGTAATAGGGAGCATGCTTTCGACCCGCTCGCCCGATCACGTGCTGCGCCCCGCGCTCGCCGCCGTCCTGATGCTCTCCGGCGTAAGGCTGCTCAGCCAGTGAGCGAGACCTATCCCGGCTTCGATGGCGCGCCCCTGGTGCTGCACCGCATGGGGCCAGAAGGTGGCGGCGGCAGGCCCGTCGTGTTGCTGCACGGCCTGTTCTCCAACGCGCAGGTCAACTGGATCAAGTTCGGCACCGCTGCGCAGCTTGTCGCGGCCGGGTTCGAGTGCCTGATGCCCGATCTGCGCGCCCATGGTGCCAGCGCGGCCCCGCACGATCCCGCTGCTTATCCGCCCGATGTCCTCGCCCGCGATCTCGAAGCGCTGATCGCCCACCTCGGCCTCACGGACTACGATCTCGTCGGCTTTTCGCTCGGCTCGCGCACGTCGGCCCGCGCGGTCATCGCCGGTGCGCGGCCCCGCCGGCTGGTGCTGGCCGGCATGGGGCTCGAAGGCCTCGCCGGCTGGGCGCGGCGGCAGGCGTTCTTCCTCGATATGCTGGACCGCTTCGGCACGATCCGGCTCGGCGACCCTGCCTATGCCGCGCAGCAGTTCCTGAAGACCATGGGCACCGATCCCGCCGCGGCGCGCCTTCTGCTCGGCTCGATGGAGGATACGCCGCCCGCCGCGCTCGCCGCGATCACCATGCCCACGCTGGTGCTCTGCGGCGACAAGGACAGCGACAACGGCAGCGCCGACCGCCTGGCCGATGCGCTCCCCGATGCCCGCCGCGCAGTCATCCCCGGCAGCCATATGTCGAGCGTGACCGAGCCGGCGATGGGCGCCGAACTGGTTTCATTCCTTACCGCTTGACGCTATTTCCCGGGCGGCTATCGGTGGCAGCAAGGACCGGGCGCAAACACGGTCCAGTTGCACTGACCGGAGAGCCAGCCCCATGAAAAACCTCGTTTCCATCGCCGCGCTCGCGGCGTCCCTTGCCGCCGTGCCCGCGCTCGCGCAGCAGGCCGCCCCAGCCCCGGATGCCGCCGCCGCGCAGGCGTGGATCAAGGCTGCCGATCAGGCCTATTTCGCTGAGACCATCCGCGCCGGCCGCACCCAGTGGGTCTACGAAACCAACATCACGGACGATACCGAAGCGCTCGTCGCCGCCTCCAATGCCGAGCAGAACACGTTCATGGTCAAGACCGCCGCCGAAGCCGCGCGTATGGCCAAGGTCCCCGGCCTGACCGCGGAAGATGAGCGCAAGCTCGTGATGATGCGCACCCAGATCACCAGCCCGGTGCCCACCACTCCCGGCGCGGCGGAAGAATTCGGCACGCGGCAGGCGCGCATTCAGGGCCTCTACGGCAAGGGCCAAGGCACCCTGAAGGGCGAGGTCATCAACGGCAGCGATATCGAGGCCGCAATGGGCACCAATCGCAATCCGGATGAGCTCAAGGAAATGTGGCTCTCGTGGCACGACAGCGTCGGCAAGCCGATGAAGGCCGATTATGCCCGCATGGTCGAGCTTTCGAACGAGGGCGCGCGCGAACTGGGCTTTGCCGATACCGGCGCGCTGTGGCGCTCGAACTACGATATGGACCCGGCCGCCTTCGCCGCGCTGACCGAAAAGATCTGGAACGAGGTCCGCCCGCTCTACGTCCAGCTCCACTGCTACACCCGCACCAAGCTAAACGAAAAGTATGGCGCCGCCGTGCAGGGCAAGTCCGGCCCGATCCGCGCCGATCTGCTCGGCAATATGTGGGCGCAGGAATGGGGCAATATCTACGATGTGGTCGCCCCCAAGGGCGCGGGCGATATCGGCTATGATATCGGCGATCTGCTCACCGCCAAGGGCTATGATCCGGTGAAGATGGTCAAGACCGGCGAGGGCTTCTATTCCTCGCTCGGCTTCGCGCCGCTGCCTGAAACCTTCTGGCAGCGCTCGCAGATCACGAAGCCGCGCGACCGCGAGGTCGTCTGCCATGCCTCCGCGTGGGATATCGACAACAAGCAGGACCTGCGCATCAAGATGTGCATCAAGGTCAATTCGGACGATTTCGTCACGATCCACCACGAACTCGGCCACAACTACTACCAGCGCGCCTACAACAGCCAACCCTCCCGCTACTACATGGAAGGCGCCAACGACGGCTTCCACGAAGCGATTGGCGATACCATGGCGCTCTCGATCACGCCCGAATATCTCGTCCAGATCGGCCTGCTCGACCGGGCCAAGGTTCCATCGGTGGACAAGGACACCGGCCTGCTGCTCCGCCAGGCGATGGACAAGGTCGCCTTCCTGCCCTTCGGTCTTCTCATCGACCGCTGGCGCTGGGGTGTGTTCGATGGCTCGATCAAGCCCGATGGCTACGAAGCGGCATGGAACCAGATGCGCCTCAAGTATCAGGGCATCGTCCCCCCGGCCGAGCGCCCCGCCGATGCCTTCGATGCCGGCGCGAAATTCCACATCCCCGCGGTCGTGCCCTACACGCGCTACTTCCTCGCTCGCGTGCTGCAGTTCCAGTTCTACGAAGCCGCCTGCAAGGAAGCCGGCTGGCAAGGTCCGCTTCACCGCTGCAGCTTCTATGGCAACAAGGCGGTCGGCGCGAAGCTCAATGCCATGCTCTCGATGGGCGCCAGCAAGCCCTGGCCCGATGCGCTCGAGGCTTTCACCGGCACCCGCGAGATCAGCGGCAAGGCGATGATCCGCTACTTCGCTCCGCTGCAGAAGTGGCTCGAAGCCCAGAACAAGGGCCAGAACTGCGGCTGGTAACGTCCTGATATCCTCCCCATTTTTGCGCAGCACAAATGGGGAGGTGGCCCGCCGCAGGCGGGTCGGAGGGGTAATTCAGCGCCGCTCAAATCCCGTTATACCAGGCCCAGCCGCCCTTGATATTGCCCAGATCCTGGAACCGGTCGCTCACCACGATGCGGCGCAGGAACTTGAGGCTTTTGTAGCCGATCTGCCGTTCCAGCCTCAGCCGCAGCGGCGCGCCGTGGCCAATGGGGAGATCGCGTCCGTTCATGCCGTAGGCCAGCAGCGTCTGGGGATGCAGCGCGTCGATCATGTCGATGTTGTCGGCGTTCTTGTCGAACGTGTAGAATTCCACGTAGCGCGCCGCGGGCTGGATGCCGCAGGCGGTCAGCAGGCTATGGAGCGGCACCCCGGTCCATTCGGCAATGGCCGACCAGCCTTCCTCGCACTGGTGCTTGGTGATCTGCGTCCGGCGCGGCAGGCGCTGGAGATCGGCCAGCGAGAAGCTCGCGGGCCGGTCGACCAGTCCGCTGACCTCAAGCCGCCAGTCGGCAAAGGCGCCTTTGCGCAGCATTGCATAATCGTGCCCGGCTTGCGGATCGTGTGCGCCAGTGCTTGCCACTGCCGGATCATACGTGCCGGTGGCCGGCATCGAGGTGACCTCGGAGCGGTCATACTCGCGCACCAGCGCAGCGGGCGAGAGCAGGCTGCGCTGCATCGCATAGGTGAAGTTGTCGCCCATGCGCAGCAGGTTGCCGTAAGTCGGCGGCTGGCTTTGCCCGCACCCCGTCAGCATCAGCGCGCTGCTGGACGTGAGCCCACCGATCAGGCCGCGGCGCGAAAGCAGGAAGCGGTCGTTCGCCATGTCAGGCTCCCAGAATGATGGCGCGCAAGTGCCGCACCGGGCCGGTCAGGGCAATCATCGCGAGATGGACCAGCAGGAACAGGGCAATGCAGCTGAAGGCAAAGAAATGCAGCGTGCGCGCGGATTGCGTGCCGCCCAGCAGATCGAGCAGGATCGGAAAGTTCGCGGCGATGGCGGGCGACATGGTCACGCCGGTCAGCACCATCAGCGGCAGCGCGAGAAACGCGATGAACGCATAAGTCAGCTTCTGCAGCAGGCCATAAGGCGCACCGGGGGGCGGGGAGGGCATGGGCAGCGTGAGGTGCGCGCGCAGATCCTGCCCCAGCGCGCCGCCGGTCAGCTCGCCCCGCCCGGGCAGCAGCCTGCGCCGGGCATGGCCGGTCAGCGCGCAGAGCGTGAGGTAGGCGGCCAGCCCGGCCAGAAACACCCAGGCGGCAAGGAAATGGAGGCTGCGCGCCCAGCCGTTCTGGTTCCACGGCTCGGCCAGCCGGTCTGCCGTGGCGGCTCCGCCGGACCCGGCAAAGAACGGCGTCTGCGCGGAGAATTGCTGGGTGTGGAAGTTCGGGCCCAGCGGCACTTCGAACAGCGGACGCATCAGGTCGTTGCCGGCCTGTCCCCAATAGAAGCGCGGATGGACCATCAGGATGGCAAGGCCGGAAAAGATCAAGACGAAGACCGCCAGCGCGATCGTCCAATGCGTCAACCGCACCCAGCGGCTGTGGCCGCCGATGCGCTGTATGTCGCCCAATTCCCCCGCGCGGCGCATATGCCACCTCCAGATCCGGAGGCTATCACTGCCGGGGTGCTTGTAAAGGCCCCTGCGCCGCCGCGCCGGGACCTGGCAGAAACCATTTTCCTACAGACCGGCAGATGCGCCATGATCCGGCTCGCTCTTTGAACCGTGGTTTTGCCATGGCGTGTCCGCAATCGACCGGCTGTTTCGCCGCCCGCTGCGGTGCGCCCGCCGGAATTGTCCAACACGCTGCCAGTGGCGCCGTCCGCACCGGGGTCGGACGGATCGGCAGCTTGTGTTTGGAAATCAGTACTTTGCACTGCCGGAGGGAGGGGTGACAGTTTCCTCTCAAGACTGTGTCAACTGTGTCAACTTGCCGCTTAACGGAACGGCGGCTCATTAAACGCGCGCAGCTTGCGGCTGTGGAGGCGGGCGCCTTCGGCCCGCAGCAGCTCGCAAGCGGTCGTGCCGATGGCGAGGTGGCTGGAGATCGCTTCCTCGTAGAAGCGGTTGGCCTGTCCGGGCAGTTTCAGCTCGCCATGCAGCGGCTTGTCCGAAACGCATAGCAGCGTCCCGTAGGGCACGCGGAAGCGATAGCCCTGCGCGGCGATGGTGGCGCTCTCCATGTCGATCCCCACTGCGCGGCTGAGGCTCAGGCGGCGGGCGGAATGCGAGTAGCGCAGTTCCCAGTTGCGATCATCGGTGGTGACGACCGTGCCGGTGCGCATCCGCCGCTTGAGGTCCGAGCCGCCCGCGCCGCTGACGATCTCCGCCGCGCGTGCCAGCGCAACCTGCACTTCCGCAATTGCCGGGATCGGGATCTCCGGCGGCAGCACCGGATCGAGCACGTGATCGTCGCGCAAGTAGGCGTGGGCCAGCACATAGTCGCCGATCTTCTGCGTGGGCCTGAGGCCGCCGCAATGGCCGATCATCAGCCACGCTTCGGGCCGCAGCACGGCAAGGTGGTCGCAGATCGTCTTGGCGTTGGAGGGGCCGACGCCGATGTTGACGAGCGTGATCCCGCTGCGGTCGGGCGCCACGAGGTGGTAGGCCGGCATCTGGTGCCGCCGCCAAGCGGTGTCCGACATGCGCGCGCGGGCATTCTCGGTCGGCTCGGTCAGGTGGAGCCCGCCCGCACCCGAAAGCGCGACATACTCGCCCGTGCCCAGCTGCTTGCCCGCCCAGTCAACGAATTCATCGACATAGCGGTGGTAGTTCGTGAACAGGATGTAGCGCTGGAAGTCCTCCGCCGGCGTGCCGGTATAGTGCACCAGCCGCGCCAGGCTGAAATCGGTGCGCAGGCCATCGAACAGCGAAAGCGGCAAGGGCCCGTCGCCGACGTTGTACTCGCCGTCCGCGATTTCGTCACCGATGTGGGCCAGATCGGCATTCGGGAAGTGCCGCGCCAGTTCCTGCGGCCCGATGCTCCCCATCTGCGCGCCGAGGCTGCCATCGAGCACATAGGCGAACGGGATTTCCTGCCGCGAAACGGCGGCCTCGACCGTCACGTCGAAGCCCTGCAGGATGATCGCCAGCTGTTCGGAAAGGTAGTCCCCAAACAGCGTCGGCCGCGTGACCGTGCAGGAATAGGTGCCCTTTTGCGAAAGGCGGCCGAACGAATGCCCCGTCGGCTCGATGCTCGGCTCCCCGCCGAAGTGGATGCGCAGTTCCGGGTAGCAATAGCTGCCGTCACGGCGCCGCTCATCCGGCGGCAAGGTGCCCGTGGCGGCGAAGGCCATCACGTCCTCGCGCAGCCGGGCGACCGAGGCAGTGTAGATACGTGTAAGCTCGTCGAGCACGGAGGCGATATGATCCATGCTCCCGCTGTACCTGCGCGGCGTGACCTTTGGAAGTCGGGGTATCAGCGCATTCGTTTGAGCAACCTTGTGGAGACCACGTGGCCCTTGAGGTCCTCCGGGTAGAACCACACCTCGCGCAAGTTGCCGGTGGCATAGCGGTCCACCTGATCGCCGAAATGGGGTGAGGCCGGGTCGGCGCTGGTCCCGCCGATACTCACCGCGCGGGCACGGACCTTGGGTCCGAACTCGACCACCGCGACGAAGCTGTTGCCGCTGGTGCCATACATCCGCCTGGTCCCGGGATAGCGCTGCGCCCCGAACGAGGCGAGACTGCCCCAGTTGCCGCTGGCGAACGCGATCGGCGTGCTGGGCTTGGCATCGTCAAACACCTGCGTGATCGCGCCGTCATTGCGCTGGTAGCGGTTGATCGCGCCCCACTGCACCTGCCACGAGCCGAAATCGCTGACGAGGCGGTTTACCGCATCATCGAGCGCGGCGAGGCGCTGGGCATCGGTGATGCGATTGTTCATCCGCTCCCACAGGCTTTCCTCGTCGCCATCGCTGATCTGCGAAACCCGGTTCCACAGTGCCTCGGCATAGCCGACCGCGAGGCTGGTGGCGGTAGAGTTCAGCGCCCACTTGTGGTCCCACCCCTTGAGCAGCGCGATCGGCCCTTCGCGCTTCGTATCGGGCGCGGCGGCGTTTGCGGCTAAGAGCTGGGGCAGCAGGCGATCAAACGCGGGGAGAGCGGGATCGTAGGCGGCGGCCATCAGCTTTTCGAGCGTGAAGTCGCGTCTGTCGCCCAGCACCGCGCGGGCATGCGCCTCGCGCGCGTTCTGGCCAGCCTGGTCCATGTAGCGCGGGAACGCCTCGGGCTTGGGGCTGTCGGGACCGGCAGCAGTCCACGGCGCGTTGTTGACATTGAACACCCACCCGTTGGCCGGTTTCAGCACATTGGGCAGGCTGGCCACCGCATGATCGCCCTGCCAGCGCGCGGCGGGATTGCTGCCATCGACGGGCTTTCGCCAGTCGAAGCTATCATCGCGCACCGGCACGAACTGCGGATGGAGATAGGCAATCTCGCCCTTGCTGTCCGCAAACAGCGTGTTGTTGGACGCATTCGCCTTGAGCTCCGCGACCTTGAGGAAGCTCGCCAGATCATGCGTCTTGGTGCGCAGGAAGCTCTGCTCCAGTGCGGGTATCGGGCGGTTCATCAGCTCGGTGGTGATCCACTTGCCGCCTTCCTCGCGCACCACCGGGCCATGTTCGCTCGCATAAGTGGTGAACCGGAGTTCGCCGAACGTGCCGTCCGCCTGCCGCACTTTGAGCGTGACGGTCTGCGTGGTGAAGGGCTTCACCACATCGCCGATACGATAGGCCGGCGGCTGGCCATCGCGCTGGATCACGGTTTCGGCAAACTCGTCGACATTGTCGATGCCGCTGGTGGTGTGCATCCACCCCGCATCCGCATTGAAGCCCTGGTAGATGAAGAACTGCCCCCATGTCGCCGCGCCATACGCGTTGAGACCTTCGCCGCTCGTCACTTGCTGTTCGGCGCGGAAATAGAAGCTGGTGTGCGGATTGATGAGCAGCAGCGCATGGCCATCCGCCGTGCGCGAGGGTGCGATGGCGATGCCGTTGGACCCGGCCGGTTCCTTGAGGCGGCGGCCAAGCTCGTCGTCGGTCATGGCAACCTTGCGGGCGCCGTAGAACGCCTCGATCTGCGAAAGCGGGATGTGTTCGATATTGCCGCCGATGCTGCCTTCGGTGAAGCTCAGCGCCATCCAGGGTTCGAAATGCGTAAGGACTTTCGGTTTAACCTCGGGATGATCGGCAAGGTATGCGTTAAGGCCGGCAGCCCATGCGTCCATCAGCTTGCGCAGCCAGACAGGGCTTTTCGCGTAGTCCGTTTTCAGTACGTCAGGATCGACCCAGAGCCGCTGGCGCAGGTCCTGCCACACCGCGGTCGTGCCTTCCGCTTCGGCGAGACGGCCGAGGCTGACGAGGTAATTGCGCTCGATTCGCGGGAAGTCGTCCTCGGCCTGCGCGTAGATCATGCCGTAGATTGCATCGGCATCGGTCTTGCCCGAGACATGGGCGATGCCCCACTCGTCCCGTTGGATTTTCGCCTCACCGATTATTTCGGAACTTTTCCCGAAGGCGTTAACCGGGGCGACCCCGATGAGAAGTGCCGCAACTGCGACGGCATGTGCACGCTTCATTACCCGCTCCCGACCAATCGTTCTCAACATAGGTGTGCAAGTGTCTGGGATCAAATGCCGTTTCTTGGAACACCCAAAAATCGGAGCGACCGGGTAATGCTCAAGTCTTTAGGATATAGGTTAATCCCTTAGGGCTTCTCCGCAGCCATTGTACTTAAAACCTCCTTCGGCATGCACTCCACATAAGGCCTGAAGCCAAGGAGATGCATGATGGGGATCATAGGGACTACCGGCACGGGACTCGACCGTGCCATCGATCTGATCGCGAGCGACTACGGCCTCAACATGGGGACTTCCGGCGCGGCCATCCGTGAAGGGGCAGCGGCAGCCGATGCGATGAACGGCATGATCGTGAGCGCGATCAAGGCCCTCGGCCTCGCCAATGATGGCGAGATTACCGTTTCGGACGTTTATTCGCTCAATTCCTATCTGCGCAGCAGCGGCTACGGCAAGTTCACGGCTCTCTATGGCACCGACAAGAACGGCATCGAGACCGGCTTCCAGCAAGTCTCCGGCGATGGCGCCGTCACCCGCCTGTTCGGCGAGGCCGGTGTGGACCGTGTGCTCGACGGGATCTACAGCCTTGCCTACGAGATCAAGGACGGCCACCTGACGTCTCCGAAGAATTACTGGGGCCCGGGCGTCGATGATGTGGCGCACTGGCTCAACACGTTCCTCGAGCCCGAACTGACGGCGGGTACGCTCAAGAACAGCAAGGCCGATCCGCAGGCGCACGGCACCACCGGCACTGGCCTCGATCTCCTGACCGAGCGGCTGCTCGATGATATCGGCCTCAACCACCGCATCTCGCAGAAGCAGATCAACGATGCTGCCAAGGCAGCTGATGGCATGGCCAAGATCATGCTCCAGGCGATCAAGGAAACCGGCGTCGCCGATGACAACAAGCTCGACCCGATGGACATGGTCGACCTCAATCACTGGATCATCGTCAACAAACTCGCCGAGTGGACCAAGCTCCACGGCGACGACAACGGCGCGTTCGAAAGCGGGCTGCACTACGCCCAGGGCGATGGCGGGCGCGACTACATCTACGGCGATCTCTCGGTCGATACCGTGGCTGACGGCATCTATCACATCGGCTTCAAGATCTCGGGCGATCGCTTCGAGAACGAGGACGGCAACGCGAACCAGCGGATTACCGATACCTCCGACTGGATCAGCCTGCTGCTGGCGAAGGACCTTGCGTCCGGCTCGCTGCATTCGAGCCACGCTCCGGTCGATGCCGCAACGCTCAAGCCCGATCTCGTGTTCAGCCGGGCCGGGCTTGTCGTCGATGCCGGCGGCAAGGGTGCGGTGGATCTTGGCAAGCTTCCGGACACCAGCGTCGCCGAAGGCACGATCGCGCTCGATTTCCTTGCCAACCATGCCGATGACGGCGGGACCCACGTGGTGTTCTCGAAGGACGGCGCATCGAACGCGGACGGCGACATCACCGCGTTCGTGCGCAATGGCGAACTTTATGTCGTCCTGCAGGACGGCACCCGCGACTGGTGGCTCAAGGCCGAGGGCGTGACGATCGAGAGCGGCCGCCAGTATTCGCTGGCGATCACGTTCGGCCAGGATGGCCTGGGGCTGTTCCTCGATGGCAAGCGCGTGGCAGCGGATGTCGATGCCACCAGCGGCCTTGGTCCGAATACGCGCAGTCTCGTGCTGGGGGCGGGTACGTGGAGCCGCGATGCGAGCCATCCCGGCACGCTTGACAGCCATCTCGATGGCAAGGTCGGCAACCTCGCCATTTATGACCGCATCCTCGATCCGTTCGAACTGCGGGCGATCAACCATTCAGGTGCCTTGCCGACGGAATGGAACGGCGCCGCTGCGCTTGAAGGCGAACAGCCTGCTGCGCGCGCGGGCACCGGCCTCAAGGGGGAGGTGTTCGATCGCGGTACCAATTTCGATTCCATCGACGACCTGATCGCGCAGACCGCGACCAAGACCGCCAATTTCCACCTTACCGCCAAAACGGTCGACTTCGGCGGGTTCAAGGAAGTGGCGACGCTGGGCCAGTTCCTCGACGGCAAGGCGAGCCTGACCGACGGCGGCGACACGACCGCGATGAATACCATCGGCCTCAGGTTGCAGGGGTATGTCTGGCTCGACAAGGGCCAGCACCTTGTCAACGTACGCTCGGACGACGGCTTTCTGCTCAAGCTGGGCGGCGATGAGCTTTCGAGCTTTGCTGGCAATCGCGGCTTCTCGGGTACCAGCGAAACAATCAATGTCGACAAGGCCGGGCTCTACGCGGTCGACCTCTATTACTTCGACAACACCGGGGCGGAGGGGCTGCGGCTGGAGCTTGATGGCTATCCCGTCGGCGCAGACCGGTTCTATGCCTCGATCGACGACTACAAGGCCGCACTTGCCGCAAACGGACCGATGCCCGCGGGCGGGCTGCCCTATGCCTATGATGGCCCGGTGGGGACAACCGGGACCGGGCTCGACCAGCTCATCCAGATGATCGGCGAAGATGTTGGCCTCAGGAACAACATTTCTGCCACCCAGATCCGCGAAGGGGCGGCGGCGGCCGACAAGCTCAACCACATCATTATCGATGCGATCGAGGCCACGGGCGCGCTCGACGATGGGCACCTCACCGTCGCGGAGACGTACGACCTTTCGGCGTGGATCCACGCCAACCGGCAGGCCGCCTTCCTCGCCGCCCACGGGAATGACGAGAACGGCATCGAAACCGGTTTCCACCTCATCCAGGGCGATGGCGGAGCAAGCTATCTGCTGGGTGAGGAAGCGGTGAACACGGTGATGGACGGCATCTACCATATCGGATTCGACACCCGGTGGGACCGCTTCCTCAATGAGGACGGCAATGCCAACGCGCGCGTCGAGACGGTGACTTACTGGCTCAACGAACTGCTCGGCACGACGCCGCTACCGCCTCCGGGACCAGGCACGGCACCGCTCGTCGGCAGCGCCGCTGCGCCGAATGTGACTGTCACTTCGGGGCTCAACGTGAAGCTGGCGGTAGAGGCCAAGTCGCTTGTGCTCGCGGGGACTGCAGTGAACGGCGCGGGCAACGCCAAGGACAACATCATCACCGGCAACGAACAGTCGAACTTGCTCGAGGGCGGGGACGGCAATGACCGGCTCGTCGGCGGGGCCGGCAATGATACGCTGATCGGCGGCACCGGCGCGGATGTCATGATCGGCGGCGCGGGCTCGGACAGCTACTGGATCGACAACCCCGGCGACGTGGTGTCCGAAGCCTTCGATCCTTCTGGTGGCATTGATACCGTGCACATCACTGGCACCAGCATCACCAGCTACGCGCTTGGCCCCTATGTCGAGAATGTCGTGGTGGAGTCCTCCACCAGCACCAAGCTGACCGGCAATGGCCTTGCCAACGAACTGACCGGCGGCAGCGGCAACGATGATATTTCCGGCGGCATCGGTGATGACACGCTCTACGGCGGGGCCGGAAACGATGTCCTGAACGGCGGGACCGGCAACGACCTGCTCGACGGCGGTTCGGGCAACGACACGATGACCGGCGGCACCGGCAACGACACCTACGTGGTCTCGAGCACCGCCGACAAGGTGATCGAACTGGCGGGTGAGGGCACCGATACGGTGATCAGCTCGGTGAACTATACGCTCGGAGCCACGCTTGAAAATCTGGTGCTTGACGGGGCCGCCACCAACGGCACCGGCAATGATCTTGCCAATCAGATCACCGGCAACGGCAACGCCAACTACCTCGATGGCCTGGCCGGCGCCGACACCATGGCGGGCATGGGCGGCAACGACATCTACGTCGTCGACAATGTCGGCGACAAGGTTGTCGAGCAGGCCAACGCCGGCGTGGATATGGTGAAGTCGACAGTGAGCTTTACGCTTGGCGACAACGTCGAGAACCTCATCCTCATGGGGACGGCGGCCATCAACGGCACCGGCAACTCCGGCGACAACGCGATCAGCGGCAATGAGGCGGCCAATACCCTGACCGGCGGCGCGGGCAACGATGCGCTGCGGGGCTTTGGCGGCAACGACATCCTGATCGGCGGGCAGGGCATCGACGCTCTGTTCGGCGGCGCCGGGGCAGACACTTTCGTCTACAACAGCCTGCAGGATGCGGGTCTCGATACCAAGTTCCGCGACACGATCTACGATTTCTCCCACGCCGAGCATGATCTCATCGATCTCTCCAGGATCGATGCCAATGGTGCCGATGCGGGCGACGGCGCGTTCAAGCTGATGGCGAGCTTCGACGGGACGCACGGCGCCTTGACGGTGACCGCGCAGAGCGGCCAGTGGCTAGTCCAGGGCGACGTGAATGGCGACAAGGTGGCCGACTTCGCGATCCTCGTGACCAGTGCGAGCGCCCTCGTGGCGGCCGATTTCGTGATGTGAGGGGAGGGGCGTCGGGCTCTGCGCGCCTGCTGTGTTTCTGCAAGAAAAAAGGGGCGCTTCCTTGCCGGAAGCGCCCCTTTTTTGTTGCCGTTTGGCCTTGCCTCAGGCGTCCGCGTCTGCGGCACGGTCCTCAAGCAGGTCGGCCGGGATTTCGCCCGGTTCGGCATTGGGATCGTAATCCTCGGTGAAACCACCGACTTCGGCATCGAACATCGCATCGATGACGTCGACGCCCTGCGACTGCAGCGCGGCTTCGTCGGCCGACCGGGCGACGTTGACCTTGACGGTAACGCTCACTTCGGGGTGCAGCGAGACCTTGACGGTCGAGATGCCGATCGCCTTGATCGGGCGTTCAAGCACGACCATCGCCTTGGTCACCTTGGCGCCCTGTTCGACCAGCGCATCGACGATGTCGCGCACCGAGACCGAGCCGTAGAGCTGGCCGGAGTTGGACGAGGCGCGGATCAGCACCACTTCCTTGCCCTCGACATTGGCGGATTCGAGCTTGGCCTCTTCGCGGCGAGCAGCGTTGTCCGCCTCGATCCGCGCGCGGTTGGATTCGAAGACCTTGCGGTTGGCTTCGTTGGCGCGAAGCGCCTTCTTGTTGGGCAGCAGGAAGTTGCGCGCGTAGCCGTCCTTGACGGTGACAACGTCGCCGATGGAGCCCAGCTTCTCGATGCGCTCGAGCAGGATGATCTGCATGGTCTGCGCTCCTTACTTGACGATGTAGGGAAGCAGGCCGATGTGCCGGGCGCGCTTGATCGCCTGGCCCAGCTCACGCTGCTTCTTTGCCGAAACGGCGGTAATGCGCGAAGGCACGATCTTGCCACGCTCGGACATGAAGCCCTGAAGCAGGCGCACGTCCTTGTAGTCGATGACAGGGGCGCCCTTGCCCGAGAACGGGCACGACTTGCGGCGACGGAAAAACGGACGAGCCATGGCTTATTCCCCTTCGCGTTCGCGGCGGCGGGTCCGCTCGCGGTCGTTCTTGCGCATCATCACCGAGGGGCCGGCTTCATGGGCGTCAACACGCACGGTCATGAAGCGGATCACGTCCTCGTTGATCGCGGTCTGGCGCTCAAGCTCGGCAACCACGCCGGCAGGCGCTTCGATGTCGAGCAGCACGAAGTGCGCCTTGCGGTTCTTCTGGATCTTGTATGCCAGCGAACGGAGCCCCCAGGTCTCGGTCTTGATGACCTTCCCGTTGTTGCTCTCGACGATTTCGGTGGCGGTGGCGGCAAGCGCGTCAACCTGAGCCTGGCTCAGATCCTGACGCGCAAGGAAGACATGCTCGTACAGAGGCATGGGCCTTGCGTCCTTCATCAATCTAACCGATCGCTGGCTGATCCGCGGTATTGCGGGGCCCCTCCGGCTTTCTTCGATTTCCGCGCATGGGCAGCGCCCTTCTCGCGGAAGCGCTGGCCCTTAGCGTGATCTGATGAAGATGCAAGCTGGAATTGGCAGTTTCAGGCCGCGTGGCGCGTCGGCGGCACTGCCGGTTCCGCCTTGGCGGCATTATCCGTCAGAGGCCGGGCCATCTCGAGCCGTTGCAGATGCCCGATCGCGAAATCGGCGACAAGGTTCGCAAAGATGTTCTCATGCAGCGGCAGTTCGAATTCGAGGCCGGACGTCTTGTCCTCCGACCAGATCACAACGGCCAGCTTGGGCGCCAGTTCGGGCAGAAACAGCGTGACGGTATCGCCGATGCGGTGGCGGGGGATCCCCTCGATCCGCGCGCCGTGGGTCGTCATGTCCTTAAGCATGACCGTTGACCGGGTCACGCCATGTTTGCAGCGCACCGGAAGCTCGAAACCGACGCGGCGCGTACGCCGGTGGTTGATCCGCCACGTTCCGTCCAATTCGTCCGTCATGGTCTGCTCCTGCCGCTGCCGCTGCCGTTTACCACATGCATTGAGAACGGCAGCAGTCCGCGATCCTTCAGGCCCTACGCATTAACGCGGGGGGGAGACCCCCCGATCCGCAGTAAATCATTGTCTTTCCTGCAAGCATTGGGGAATAAGAGAGCGGGGCAACGGCTTGGCAGACTGCCAACTGCTGTGGGGAGGCACCAGTGAGTGTTGAAGCCAAGAGCGCCATCGCGATGAGCCGACCAGGCCTGTTCAGCCGTTTTGCCGACGACGAGACGGAGCGCCGCTACTCCGAGAGGGCGCGTACGCTGCGGCTTCCGTTCGTGCGGCTCTACGGCGTGATCTTCATGGTCGTTGCGCTGGCCTATTCGATCGTCAACCCGATGTTCCTCGCGCCGACCGACAACGCGCAGCTCGCGATCTTCCTCGGCTTCGCGCTGCTGGTCTGCGGTGCCTACATCGGCACGACGTTCTGGGCCGGTTATATCCGCTTTGTCCTGATCGATTTCATCGCGCTGCTCACGCTGTCGCTGCTGGTCGGCAAGATCAACATGGTGCTGTTTGAGCACCTCGCGAGCCTTGATGCGACGCTTTACGCGGTCGGGGTAATCGACCGGCTCATCATCACCGCCTTTGCTGCTGTCACGCTCGCCGGACGGCCGCGAGCGTTCCTTGGCTGGCTGGCGCTCGATGCGCTCGCGTGGTTCGCGCAGATCAGCAACGGGCAGCCGCATATCTCGGGCGTGGTCTATTCCGTGCTCAGCTACTCAAGCGGCGCGGTGGTCATGGTCGCGATCAACCTCGCGGTCGGCCGCACCAGCCGCGCGGCGTTCCAGCTGGCGGATTCGCTAGACTCCGAACGGGCGCGCAACGAGGAACTGGTGCTCAACATGTTGCCGCCGGCCGCAGTGAACCGCATTCGCAGCGGGCTGCTGGTCGCCGATTCCTATGCCGACGCGAGCGTGATCTTCATCGACATGGTGGGCTTTTCCACCCTGGCCAAGCGCGTCTCGCCCGGCCATCTGGTTGAACTGCTCAACGCCTTCTTCAACCATGCCGATGCCTGCGCGCGTGAGTTCGGCGTGGAGAAGGTGAAGACAGTGGGGGATGCCTATCTCGCCATCGCCGGGGGCAACGTGCCTTCGGGCAACAGCGCCGATGCCGCCATCGCCTTTGCCCGTGCGGTGATCGCGGGCGTGCCCGAAATGGGCAAGGGGGCGGGGATCGAAGTTGCCCTGCGTGCAGGCATCCACAGCGGCCCGGTGGTCGGCGGGGTGATCGGCGAGACGCGCATGGCCTATGACTATTGGGGCGACACCGTGAACATCGCCGCGCGCCTCGATGCCACGGCCCCGGTCAACGGTATCGCGGTTTCCGAAATCACCTGGCTGCGCGCGCGTGACCGTGAGGGCTTCGGCGAGCCGGTGACGATCGGGCTCAAGGGCGTCGGCGATGTCGCGGTCTACATTGCGCAGCCGCTGGCCGGCGGGCACATGGAGAATGCCGCTTAAGGCACATAGCGCATCGCCACATCGCAGCGGGCATAGCGGGTGCCGTAGTCCGCCATGATCCCGCCATCGTGGCGAAAGCCCAGCTTCTCGTAGAGGTGGATCGCCGCTTCGCAGGTGTGGTTGGTGAGCAGGTACAGCGGATCGGCCCCGATCCGCCGGGCCCGCGCTATCGCGGCAGCCAGCAGGAAGGCACCTGCGCCAAGCCCGCGCGCGCTTTCGAGCACGCCCATCTTGGTGAGTTCGTAGCTGCCGCCGCCCGTCGGCTTGAGGGCGCAGGTGCCGACCACGCCAAGACCTTCGGCTTCGACGAACAGGATCGTGCCGCCAACGTCGATGATCTTTTCGCGAGGGTTCTCGAGCACTTCGCGGTCGACCGGTTCGAGCACGAACATTGCCTCGATCCACTGCTTGTTGATGTCGTGGAAAGCCCCCGCAAGCTCGTCGCTGAATTCGCGCAGGCGCAGAACCGTCCGGCGCGCCGGGCCGACCCGGTCAAGCAGCGGGCGGGAGGCCAGGGCTTCCTCGATCCGTTCGACATCCCCTAGGAAATCGCCGGGAATGCTGGCCAGCACCGAGCGCACGGCACCGCCCATGCGCGGCCAGACATCGGTGATCGCGGCGGCGTGGGCTTCCTCTCCCTGCGGTGTGAGCGAAACGAGCCGCTGGCGCTGGTCGCGCCCGGTCACGGTTTCGACGAGGCCGAGCTGAGCGAGTTGACCCACCGCGCGGGTCACGCCCGGCTGGCTGGTGCCAACGACCGCGACAAGCTGGCTGATGCTCTGCGGCCCTCGCGCCAGGGTGGCGAGGAGCGCCATGTGGCCCGGCTGGCAGGTCAGTCCTGCTTCGGCAATCGCGATGGCAGCCTCGGCCTGCATCCGCTCGGCAAGCCGCTTGAGCCGGCTTCCCAGAAACACAGGTCCGGCTTCGCGCAAGATATCGGTCACGGCATCCCCCTTTCGCATAACGCGTTATATATCGCGTTATGGAAAAGTGGTTGTCAAGCCGTAAGCTGCTTCTCGACCAACGCAATCGCCGCCGCGATGGCCGCTTCGATAGGGAGCGCGGACGTATCGAGCAGCGCGGCGCCTGCGGCCTGACGCAGCGGCGCGGCGGCGCGGTTGCGGTCGCGCTCGTCGCGGGCGGCGAGGTCTGCCTCGATCTCCGCGCGGGTCACGCTCTCGCCGCGCTTCTGCATTTCCGCCCAGCGCCGCATGGCGCGCGCGGCGACGCTGGCAGTGACGAAGAGCTTGGCCTCGGCCTCGGGCGCGATCACTGTGGCGATATCGCGGCCGTCGAGCACTGCGCCGCCCGGCTGGCGGGCAAAGGCTTGCTGGCGTGCGAGCAGCGCGGCGCGCACACCGGGGTGTATCGAAACCCGGCTGGCAAGCGCACCGGTCGCTTCGCTGCGCAGCTCCGGATCATCGAGCAGCCCTTCCGGAAAGTCCGCCGCCGCAAGGGCCTGGTCTGGATCGTCGGGATTGCCGCCGGTGAGGAACACCTGCCGTCCGACTGCGCGGTAAAGCAGCCCGGTATCGAGGTGCGGCAGGGCGTAGTGCGCAGCGAGCGCCTTCGCGATCGTGCCCTTGCCCGAAGCGGTCGGGCCATCGATGGCGATGATCATGCCGCCCCGCTAGCCTTGTCCAGCAGCGCTTCGAACACGGGGAAGCTGGTGGCGATGGGGCGGGTATCGTCGATCTCTACGCCGCCTATGCTGGCAAGGCCGGCCACCGCCATGCTCATGGCGATGCGGTGGTCGAGGTGCGTGGCGATGGGGGCATTGTTGGCCCCGCGCAGCGGTTCCCCGCCGGTACCGTCGATGATGAGGCCGTCCTCGGTCTCGGTGACCCGGGCGCCTACCTGTTCCAGCGCGGCGCGCATTGCCGCGATGCGGTCACTTTCCTTGACGCGCAGTTCATCAAGGCCGCGCGTTACCGTGCGGCCTGTCGCGAGCGCAGCGGCAACGAACAGCACCGGGAATTCATCGACCATGCTTGGCACGACCGCCGGATCGACCTCGATCCCGGTGAGTGCGGAATGGCGCACTCGCAGGTCCGCCACCGGTTCACCGCCGACATCGCGGCGGTCCAGTTCCTCGATCTGGCCGCCCATGTCGCGCAGCACGCCAATCAGCGCGGCGCGCGTGGGGTTGAGCCCGACGTTCTCGATCACGAGGTCGGAGCCCGGCACCAGCAGCGCCGCGACAATGAAGAACGCGGCGGAAGAGGGATCGCCCGGAACTTCGATGGTCTGCGGCCGGAGTTCCGCCTCGCCGGTGATGTGGATGGTCCGCGTGCCGTCTGCGGCGACTTCGACCGCAAGGTCTGCGCCGAAGCCGCGCAGCATGCGCTCCGAATGATCGCGCGTGGGGATGGGTTCGATCACCGTCGTCGTGCCCGGGGTGTTGAGCCCGGCCAGCAGCACCGCGCTTTTCACTTGCGCCGAGGCGACCGGGAGGCGGTAGCTGATCGGCACAGCGGGCGCGATGCCGCGCAACGTCAGCGGCAGGCGGCCGCCCGGTGCCGCAGTGAAATCCGCGCCCATCTGCGAAAGCGGCTCGATCACCCGGCCCATCGGCCGCTTCGAAAGGCTGGCATCGCCAATGAAGGTGGCGGTAATCGGATGGCTGGCAACGAGGCCCATGAGGAGGCGGGTCGACGTGCCCGAATTGCCCATATCAAGCGCCTGCTGCGGCTGGAGCAGGCTGCCCACGCCCACGCCGTCGATCACCCACTCCGGGCCATTGGCGCCGCCTGGCTCACGAGCGATCGC
Source organism: Novosphingobium sp. (assembly GCF_965228995.1). GTDB lineage: Bacteria > Pseudomonadota > Alphaproteobacteria > Sphingomonadales > Sphingomonadaceae > Novosphingobium. The sequence continues at coordinate 1,845,676 of NZ_OZ245852.1, forward strand.
AGCGCCCATCGCGCGCATGGCGGCGGCGGTGGCCATCACGTCTTCGCCTTCCAGCAGCCCCGTCACCCGCGTGCGGCCAACCGCCAGCGCGCCCAGCATGATCGAGCGGTGGCTGATCGATTTGTCGCCGGGAACGCGGATCCGCCCGGTGAGCGGCCCGGCGGCGATGAAGCGGCGAGGGCGCGGAGCGGAAGTTTCGGCTGAATGCACTGGGAAAGCTCTTTCCGGGGCAGGAGACGTCTTGAAAACCGGCGCGCTTTTGACAGCGCCCCGCGCCTATGGCAAGGCGCGCGCCGCGCTTGATTCCCGGCCACTGCGCCCCCATCAAGCAAAATACATTGATGCTCCCGCCATCTGTTGCGGGCGCAAGTTTAAGGATTTCGCATGGTCAAGCCTGAATGGGGCGCAAAGCACGGCTGCCCGAAGTGTGGCACCCGCTTCTACGACTTGGGCAAGGATGACCCGGTCACCTGTGTCGAATGCAAGTATACGTGGACGCCTGAGCCCGTGCTCAAGTCAAAGCAGCCGATCCCCTACGAGGAGATCCAGAAGGAAAAGGTCGACGTCGTACCCGACGTGGACCTCGCCGACGAGGACCTCGACATCGACGAGGATGCCGATTCGCCGGACAACGACGTCGACCTTGGTGGCGACGATGACCTCGGCGTTCCCGGCCACGACGGCGAGGACGAGGAAGTCTGATTTTTCCGCACGCCGGAGTGCAGGCGGCAGCATGCCGCATGCGCTCCGGCGGCGATCACGCGCTGGTGCAAAAATGTGTTGCCAGCGCACCGGGCCTCGCATAAAGGCGCGGTCCTCCGGCGCAACGCTGCCGGTGCAGAGGGCCTCCAGCGGCATCTCTGTCAGGAATTGTGGGGCCTTAGCTCAGCTGGGAGAGCGCCTGCATGGCATGCAGGAGGTCAGCGGTTCGATCCCGCTAGGCTCCACCACTTCCCCCAGGCAATCGATCAGACGTTTCCGGCGCGGCGCGAATGCCGCTTCGCGGCATGTCCCTGCCATTGACGCACATCACACCCCTGCCTAGGCATGCGCGCTATCGGGTTCATCGGCGATCAAATCTTCGCCGGATAGCAAAGGCCATGCAGCGGCGGGTATCGCTCCGGGCAAACCGGGGCGGGCCGCGCCGCGCAGATCAGGGGTGCCATTGGTGATGAACACGTCTCGTCCGTCTCTCCGCCGCCGGATCAGCGCGGCTGTCGGCTTGCTCGCCGGCACCTGCCTCGTCGCGACGAGCGCCAGCGCGCAGTTTGGCGGATTCAGCTTCCCCTCGCTGCCGAGCGTGCCTTCGAGTTCGTCGAAAAGCTCTGACGGCTGCCCCAAGGGCAAGAGCAAGAGCGAAGGTTCGGCGGTGCTGGGCGGATTGATCGGGCAGGGGCTCGGCCGCGCAGCCGGGTCCGCCGGGGTCTCCAGCTACTTCCCGATTTCCGATGTCGCCGGCACGCTTACCAACGCCATCGCCTGCAAGCTGGATCCTGCCGAGCAGAAGCAGGCCGCCAACGCCACGATCGAGGCGACGCGCGGCGAGGTTGACAATACTGCGCCGCCGCCGGTGGGCGCATCGTCCGCCTGGACTTCGGAAACGCGCGAGAACGTGTCGGGCACTTCGACCGTGGTCGCGCGCAATGACAACGATTCCGGCGGGATGCAGTGCATCACCGTCAGCGACGTGATCATCGTCAACGGCGAGGAGACCACCGCCAACAAGCGCATGTGCCGCAAGCCCGGCCAGGCGCGCTATGCGTTGATGGCCTGATCGATGGGCGTGCTGCGCAGCCTTGCGCTTGGCGCTGCCGGACTGGCGCTTGTCGCGGCGAAGCCTGCCGCGATCCTGATGGACAAGGACAATCCCTCGTGCCCCGCGGCGCCCGATTGGGGGCAGGCCAAGGCGATTGCGCTGACGGCGGCCGACAAGAACGGCAAGCACGTGCTGATCGCCGACGGGATCATCGATTCCACCCTGCCAGTGCGCCTCAAGGCCGCGCTCGATGCCGATGAGCGGATCGAGGAAGTGTGGATCAAATCGCGCGGCGGCGATGCGCGTGCGGGCAATCTCGCGGGCAAGGTGATCCGCAGTTATCCGGGCATGGTCACGCGCATCCCCAAAGGCTGGACATGCTTTTCGGCATGCAACTTCGTGTTCATGGGCGGCGACCGGCGCTTCGTCGAACCGGGCGGCGTGTTCATGGTCCACATGTTCACGCACACCGGCGACCGCGACACGATCGAGATCTCGGTCGAGGAAGGCAGCGCCGAGACGACCCGCCTGATCGGCCAGATCGAACAGGACAGCGCCCTGCTGGCGAGCGAGGACAACGATTTCCTCATCCGCATGGGGATCAGCCGCAAGCTGCTGACCGAAGTGATGTACCGGCAGCAGGCTGTCGCTTCGGCGCAGAACAAGACCACGCGCTACTGCCTGAGCCAGGACGAAGTGCGCAAATATAACGTGGTGCCCAAGGAGACGGCAGGCTAGGGGCGTCGGCCCGCTGCGAATCGCCAGCCGCCACCATGCCCGAAAGTCCCGTTACCCATGTCTGCGCCCGTTCCCCCTGTGCCCGCAATCGGCATCGACTTCGGCACGACCAACTCGGTCGTGGCGCGCAGCGCAGGCGATGGCGCCGTGCGCCTTGCCGATTTTGCTGCGCCCGCCGGGGCCAGCGCGGTGTTCCGTTCGGCGCTGTGCTTCTGGCAGGACGATGCCCTGCGCGGCGGGCTGGGGCACGAGGCGGGGCCATGGGCCATCGCCGAATTCCTTGCCGATCCGCAAGGTTCGCGGTTCATTCAGTCGTTCAAGTCGGTCGCGGCCAGCGCCACCTTCGAACATGCACCGGTTTTCACCAAGCGGCTCGCGTTCGAGGATATGGGCCGCACCTTTCTCGATCATCTGATCGCGCATGCCGGCGAGGCCTTGCGCGACTTGCCCGAGCGGATCGTGGTGGGCCGGCCCGTCCGCTACGTCGGTTCGCGGCCCGATCCGGCGCTCGCTCGCACGCGCTATGCAGGGATGTTCGCCCGGCTCGCCCGCGAGGTCCACTATGTCTATGAACCGCTCGGCGCGGCCTATGGCTTTGCCTCGCGGCTGAGTGATCCGGCGACGCTGCTGGTGGCCGATTTCGGCGGCGGTACGAGCGACTTCTCGATCGTCCGCGTCGAGGCGCCCGATGCCCCGCGCCGCTGCGTGCCGCTCGCCTCGGCTGGTGTGGGCATCGCGGGCGACCGGTTCGACTTTCGCATCATGGACCAGCTCGTCCTGCCGTTGCTCGGCAAGGGGGGCACCTACCGCTCGTTCGACAAGGTGCTCGAAATTCCGCCCGGCCACTTCGCCGATTTCAGCGATTGGTCGCGGCTGGCGCTGATGCGCAATCGGCGTACGCTTGATCAGCTGGGCAAGCTGCGGCTTTCGGCCAGCGATCCGGCGGCCATCAGCCGGATGATCGCGGTGGTGGAGAATGAACTGGGCTACGGCCTCTACGAAGCGGTCGGCGCGGTGAAGCGTGATCTGTCCAGCCAGACCGAGGCGGTGTTCGCCTTCGAGGGGGAGGGGCTTGCGGTGAGGGCAGAGGTCCGCCGTGCCGATTTCGAGCGCTGGATCGCGCCGGACCTTGCCGAGCTTGAAGGCGGGGTGGACCGCGTGCTCGCGCGGGCTGGGCTTGCGCCGGGCCAGATCGACCACGTCTTCCTCACCGGCGGTTCCTCGCTCATCCCGGCCGTCCGCCAGCTGTTCGAGAAGCGCTTCGGCGAAACGCGCATTGCCAGCGGCGATGAATTGACGTCCATTGCGCACGGCCTTGCCTTGATCGGCAGCGCGCCCGATCTCGCCGAATGGACGGTGGAGGAAGTGGAGGAAGCATGAGCGTCGCATTCCGCCGCGAAAGCGATGACGAACATCTCGAACCCAAGTTCGAGCTACCGATCCCGTCCGGGCCCAACCTCGTCACCGAACGCGGCCTTGTGCTGATCGCCGCGCGCGTCGAGGCGCTGGAGGCGGAACTGGCTGGTTTGTCAGATGAGGCCGAGATCAAGCGCGTGAAGCGGGACTTGCGCTACTGGCGCACCCGGCAGGCCACCGCACAGGTCATGCCGCCGCCTGAGGGCGGGGTCGTGGCATTCGGGTCCACTGTGAGCTACCGCCTCAACGGCAAGGAGCGCACCGTGACGCTTGTCGGCGATGACGAAGCAGATCCGGCGGCTGGCCTGCTCTCCTTCACCGCACCCCTGAGCCGCGCCCTGCTAGGCGCCGAGGCGGGCGACGAGTTCGATTTCGCCGGGAAGGACGGCGCGCTCGAGGTAGTGAAAGTCGGCGTCTAAACTTTCAGCCCGATTTCGCGCAGCCGCTCGTGCAGGTACTCGTCTGCGCTGATTGGCACGGGATAGCGGTCCGGGTTTTCGCCGCTCACGCAGCCGGGCAGGGTGCGGATCGAAAAATCGCTGCGCAGATGCAGGAAGAACGGCATCGAGTAGCGGCTGTGCGCGGCGCGCGCGCCATCGGGATTGCGCACGCGGTGCGTGGTCGAGGGCAGGACGTGGTTGGTCAGGCGCTGCAGCATATCGCCGATATTGACCACCAGCGCGCCCGGCGGGGGTGAAGCGGGGATCCAGCGGCCTTCGCGGGTGAGCAGCTCAAGCCCGGCTTCCTCGGCCCCCAGCAGGAGCGTGATGAGGTTGATGTCCTCATGCGCACCGGCGCGGATCGCGCCGCCGGTTTCCCCCGGGATCGGCGGGTAGTGCAGCAGGCGCAGAATCGAATTGCCGCCTGCGATGGCGGGATCGAACCAGTCCGGCGCAAGCTCCAGCCACACCGCGATGTGCGAGAGAATCTGCGCGCCGATGCGGTCAAACTCGGCGAAGAGGGCGGTGAAAGTCTCGCGGAAACCTTCCGGAGCATCGGGCCAGACATTGGGCGGCATCGTCGCCGCGAGGGGATCGCCGGCGGATAGCTCGCGCCCGACGTGCCAGAATTCCTTGAGATCGTGGTGCGCCGCGCCTTTGGCGATTTCCGTGCGGAACGGGGTATAGCCGCGCTGTCCGCCGCCACCTGCGATGTGCCAGCGCCGCTTGGCCGCTTCATCCTGCGCAAAGAATGCTGCGGTCAGTTCCCACCCGCGCGCCACCAGCGCCGGATCGAGCCCATGGTCCGAGACCAGCGCGAAGCCGAAGCGCTGGAAGCTGTTGCCAAGATCCTCGGCCAGCCTGCCCGAAGGGGCGGCCAGCGAGAGCACGGGAAGGGTATCGAGGTTCATGGCTTGCGCGGCTTCCATCAGCGATTATGAGCCTCCCATATCCCGATCCCGGAAGGCATGCATGAGCAAAATCAAGGCGACCGCACAGGCTTGGCTGATGAAGTCGGAACCCGACGTCTATGGCTGGGATGATCTGTTGGCAGAGGGCGAGGGGACCTGGGACGGCGTGCGCAATCACCTCGCCGCGCGCAACCTGCGCACCATGGCGGTGGGCGATCTTGCCTTCTTCTATCATTCCAATATCGGCAAGGAAATCGTTGGAATCGCTCGGATCAGTGTTGCGGGCCTGAGTGATCCGACCGACCCTGAAGGCAAGTGGGCGGCGGTGAAAGTGAAACCGGTTGCCAAGCTCAAGGCGCCGGTCACGCTCGCGGCGATCAAGGCCAACCCCGCGCTGGCGGAGATGGAATTGCTGCGGCTTTCGCGCCTCTCGGTTTCGGCGGTGCGCGCGTCTGAATGGGATATCGTCATGGAGATGGCGGGCGGGACGATCTGATCGGGGCTCAAAGCCGGATGTGCCGGATCGGAACAGTCCCGCTTTGACTGCGGACAAGGCCGATTCGCAGCCTCCCCGCGTGGTAAACAAAGCGTTACCACAGGAGCCATGCTGAAACGGCGCGCCCCCAATCCCGAACTTGCCGGCCACCCCTTTCGCCGCACATTGCCGGCGCATGTGCTGCGCCCGCTGCCGATGTTCGAGCCTGAGGTGGAAGCGGCGATGAAAGCACTGCAGCTACCCGAAGGGCTACGTTCGCCGCCAGTCGATCCGAGGCGGATCACGCGGCAGGATGTGATGGACTTTCTGCTGGCCTACTGTGCCTGCTTCCTGGCGGTTTCAGTCTTCATCTTCTGAAGCCTGCGCTTACTCGAAGGTGTGTTCGATCTCGCCCACATGGGCCTTTTCGGCCCGGTGGAGCACCCGGGCCAGCCAGGCGGCGACAAGGCACATGGCAGCGCCCAGCAGCAGCTGATCGGCTAGCGGAACGCCGGCGGCGCTGAGGCTCACTGCAATCAGCGATCCCACAACCATGGCGCCCGCATTGACGATGTTGTTCGCCGCGATCGTGCGCGCAGTTTCCGCCTTGTCGACCACGGTCGTCAGGAAGGCGTAGAGCGGAACCACGAACATTCCGCCTGAAATGGCAATGCCCAGCAGCGTCAGCAGCAGCGGCACTGCAAGTGGCTCCATCACGAACTGCGGGACGCTGAGCAGAGTGGAGCCGACCGCGTGCTGCCACATCTTGCACACTACGTGGAAGGCCACGATGAACAGGCCCATCACGATCACCGAGGCCGGGCCGAAACGCGCCGAGACGGTGCCCTTGAGCAACTGATTGATCGAAACCGAGCCGATGGCGACACCGATCGAGAACACCACGAGGAACAGGCTCGCCACTTCCTTGCTCGCCGAAAGGACGTTCTTGGCGAGCGGCGGGAACTGGATGAACAGCACCGCGCCGATGGTCCAGAAGAAGCTGATCGCCGCAATGGCAAGGAACACGCGCGGGTGCCGCGTTGTCATCCGCACCAGCGTGATCGAGGAGCGGAACACGTTGAAATCGAGCGGCACGGGCTCCATCTGCGGCGGCGCGGAGGGCACGAACTGCGCTGTGAAGAAGCCGATGGCGGCAGTGCCGATGCAGATGAGCGCCGCCCATTCGACCGGGATCCAGCCGGCAAAGATTGTGCCTGCAAGAATCGAGATATAGGTCCCGGCTTCCACGAGACCGGTGCCAGCCAGAACTTCATCCTGATGGAGATGCTGCGGCAGGATCGCATACTTGATCGGGCCGAAGAACGTGGAATGCACGCCCATGGCAAGCAGCGCGGTCAGCATCAGCGGAATGGCTACCACTTGCACGGCCATGCCCCGCCAGGCGAGGAACAATCCGGCGGCGCCGACCACCATGATGCCGATTTCGGCCGCCTTCACGATGCGGATGATCCGCGCCTTGTCGCGCATGTCAGCCAGCTGGCCAGAAAGCGCTGAAAGCAGGAAGAACGGCAGGATGAACACCGCGGAGGCAATCGCGGAGAAGCGCGCTTCCGCCGCTTCCGAGTGGTATACAGTGTATACCACATAGAGGATCATCGCGTTCTTGTAGAGATTATCGTTGAACGCGCCGAGCAACTGCGTGGCAAAAAGCGGCAGAAAGCGGCGTTTCCGGATGAGCAGCGCAATTGTCGTCATTAGGGCGTTGTCATTCGGGTTTTGCCAGCTTTCGCATCTCGCGTTCATCCCATAGCGCCCTGCACGGGGCGAACAAGGGGCATGTTCGGACCAACTTGCGGTTTCTTCGCGTCGCCATCATGCCTATGGTGGAGATACGATGCTAACACTTCCCAATCTGCTAACGCTGTCCCGCATTGTCACCGTGCCGCTGCTGGCAGGCCTGCTGTGGTGGCCAGAGTGGCACGTTGGCTATGCAATCGGCTTTGCGGTCTACGCCCTGATGGGGGTGACCGATTACTTCGATGGCTACCTCGCCCGCGCGCAGGGCACGGTTTCCAAGCTCGGGATCTTCCTCGATCCGATTGCGGACAAGATCATGGTCGCGGCGGTGATCCTCGTGCTCACCGCGCAAGGCGTGCTGACGGGGCCCTTTGTGGGCGATCTGCACGTGATCGCAGGCCTCATCATCCTGATCCGCGAGATCGCGGTTTCGGGCCTGCGCGAGTTTCTTGGCGGTATTCAGGTTTCGGTGCCTGTCTCAAGGCTCGCCAAGTGGAAGACGACCTTCCAGTTCATTGCGCTGGGCGCGCTGATTCTGGGGGAGGGTGCACCGGACTGGACGATGCCGCTCGGGACCATCACGGCGAACGTGCCGCACACCGTGGGCCTGATCACCTTGTGGGCCGCCGCAGCGCTGACGGTGATCACCGGCTGGGATTACCTGCGCGTCGGCCTCAAGCACATGGACTGACGACGTTCAGGCTGCCCCGGACTTTGAAAACAGATTGAGCACCAGCACCCCGGCCATGATCAGGCCGATCCCCGCAAGGGCGGGCGTATCGAGCCGCTGGCCGTGGACGAACCACGCCAGCGCCGTGATCAGCACAATGCCGACACCAGACCAGATCGCATAGGCGACACCCGTTGGGATGCGCTCCAGCGTCAGCGAAAGGAAAAACAGCGCGATCGTGTATCCGGCCATGCTGATGGCCAGCGGCAGTAACCGGGTGAAGCCGGCCGATTGCTTGAGTGCAGTGGTGGCGATGACTTCGGCAACGATCGCGATGGCGAGCGAGACGTAGGGCGGGAGATTCATGGGGCGAGGAACCTCGCTTCGTAGTCGGTGGCGCCGTGGGGGATGCGCGCGACGGTCACGCGGTTCGGATAGACCCGATAGAAGATCAGGTAGCTGCCGTGAGCCATCTTGCGGACACCGGCGCCAGCAAGTCGCTCCACAAGCGGGAACCGTTCGGGCTGTTCGGACAGGGAGAGGCAGCGCCCGATCAACTCCTCGACAAAGGTTTCTGCCCGGGCTGGATTTTCGGCGGCAATAAAATCACCGATGTCTGCTAGATCGGACTGCGCGCGCGGCGCAATGATCACCGGCAATATGGTCACATCATTGACCGATATTTGTCTTTCAGCTGCTTGAGAACGTCCTCTGCCGGCGCGCCGAGACCCGCATCGGCCTCTCGCACGCCTTCCATGATCGCTGCATCAAACGCTGCAAGCCGCGCCTCGCGGTCCTGAATCAGCCGCACCCCTTCCCGCAGGACTTCGCTTTTGGAGTTGTAGCGGCCGTTTGCGACGAGCGAGGATACGAATTCCTCAAGCTTGCTTCCGAGATCGGCGCTGATCATGTCTGCCTCGCTGATAAAAGAGACGTCGAGGATATCTCTCTTATCAACAGTTATCAACCCGCTGCGAGTTCGCTCGCCAGCAGGCGGAATTCCTCGGCGCGCGGCGAGTTCTTGCGCCACACCAGCGCAATCTCGCGGCTGGCGTGTTCGGATTCGAGCGGGCGAGCGACGATCTGGGTGCCTTGTAGGATACCCGCCTTGACCGCCATTTCGGGCAGCATGGTAAGGCCGAGGCCATTGTCGACCATCTGCACGAGCGTATGCAGGCTCGTGCCGATCACGCTCGCGCTCGCGCGCAGTTCGGGTCGGTTGCAGGCGGCGAGCACGTGGTCCTTGAGACAGTGCCCGTCTTCCAGCAGCAGCAGGCGCGCCTCGTCGATCAGCGCAGGCGCGATGCTTTCCGGGGGATCGCGCGGGTCGTCCTTGGGGAAAGCGACGAGCAGGCGGTCGTGGAACAAGTGCGCCGCCTCGACCTCGCCGGTCGCGAAGGGGAGGGCGAGCAACACGCAGTCAGCCCGGCCATGATGCAGCGATTCGACCGCAGCCGCGCTCGGCTCTTCGCGCAGGAACAGTTTGAGCAAAGGCCGCTCGCGGCGCAGGCGCGGCAGGATGCGCGGCAGGAGGAACGGGGCGATGGTCGGGATCACGCTCATGCGCAGTTCGCCGACAAGCGGCGCGCCGTGTGCCTGAACGAGGGCGGAGAGCTCCTCACCCTCGCGCAGCAGGCGGTGCGCCTTTGCCACCACCTGATCGCCGAGCGAGGTGAAGCGCACCACGCGCCGTGTGCGCTCGACAAGCGTCACGCCAAGTAGCGTTTCCAGTTCGCGCAGGCCCGCCGAAAGCGTCGACTGCGAGACGAAGCAGGCCTCCGCCGCGCGGCCGAAGTGGCCGTGCTCGTGAAGCGCGACGAGGTACTGCAACTGCTTGAGGGTGGGCAGGTAGGTGGTCATGCCGCGCGGCGCTCTCAGTCGGCCCCGGACTCGGGGGCCTGAACGTCGTCCCAGTTACGCCCGTCGCCTCCGTCGTCCTGATCACTGTCGGTGGTCAGCAGGATGGCGTCCTCGTCAGCCTCCGGCTCGGCGTCATCGTCATTGCCGCCGGCAATGGCATCGATATGCGCCATCTTGAGCTTGCCCTTCACCACTGCGAAGGCGAGTTTGCCTTCGACCAGTTCCAGCGCATCGCGGCCGAATTGATCGAAGCGCCAGCCTTCGAGGATCGGCAGGCCCTTGCGCTGCCCGGCAGCCAGCGCTTCGAGATCGTCGCTGCGCGCCAGCAAACGTGCCGCGATATCAATCTCCCGGCTGCGGATCTTGAGCAGCAGCTTGAGCAAGTCTGCAACCAGCGCGCCTTCCTTGCCCAGCGGCGCGCCGCGCGGTGCGCGCGGCGGCAGTTCGGCATCGCTCATCGGCTTGGCATCGGCGATGGCCTGCATCAGGCGGCGGCCGATATCGTTGTCCTTCCAACCGGCGGAAAGCCCGCGGACCTTGGCCAGCTCATGCTGTTCGCGCGGCGGGTGGCTGGCGATATCGGCCAGCGTTTCATCGCGCATGATCCGCCCGCGGGGGATGTTCTTGTCCATCGCCTCGGTCTCGCGCCAGGCGGCAATCGCCTTGAGCCGGCCGAGCACCGCCGGGTTCCGGCTGGGCGCGCGGATCTTCTGCCAGACGGCCTGAGGATCGGAGCGGTAATTCTCTGGATCGGCGAGCTTTTCCATCTCGGCATCGAGCCATTCGCCGCGCCCGGTCTTGATCAGCCGCTTGAGCATGCGCGGGAAGATCTTCGAAAGATGCGTAACGTCGCCGATGGCATATTCGATCTGCCGCTCGGTCAGCGGGCGGCGCGACCAGTCGGTAAAGCGAGCGCCCTTGTCGACCGTGAAGCCGAGCCAGCTTTCAACCAGATTCGAATAGCCGATCTGTTCGGACTGGCTGATCGCCATCATCGCGATCTGGGTATCGAAGATCGGGTGCGGGGTGCGCCCGGTCAGGTTGTAGATGATTTCCACGTCCTGCCCACCGGCGTGAAACACCTTGAGCACGTCCTCGTTGTCGACCAACAGTTCGAGCAGCGGGGCAAGATCAAGGCCGGGCGCGAGTGGGTCGATCGCGGCGGCTTCCTTGTCATCGGCGATCTGCACCAGGCACAATTCCGGCCAATAGGTGTTCTCGCGCATGAACTCGGTATCGACCGTGATGAAATCGGCTTTCGACAGGCGCTCGCACAGATCGGCAAGGGCCGGAGTCGTGGTGATCAGCGGGTGTATCTTCATCGTGCTTTTCTGTATGCGCTTCATACGGTCCATGCATGGCCCGGTCCGGAGCTGGTGGTGGCCCCGTCCGGGGCCTGCGGCTTGACAAATGAGCGGCCATCGCCTCTTGGCCGCAGCCATTCCCTGCCCGAATGCTGGCCGATTGGCCAGCCCAATTGGAAGTTCCTCGATGCACCCTTATCGTTCCCACACCTGCGGCGCGCTGGCACAGGCGCATGTCGGGCAGAACGTGCGCCTTTCGGGCTGGGTCCACCGCAAGCGTGACCACGGCGGCGTGCTGTTTGTCGACTTGCGCGATCACTACGGCATCACCCAGATCGTGGCGGACAGCGACAGCGCGGCGCTCGCCGTACTGGAAAGCCTGCGCGTCGAAAGCGTCGTGACGATCGAGGGCGAGGTCAAGGCCCGCAGCGCCGGCACGGTGAACGCCGCGCTCGCGACGGGTGAGATCGAAGTCTATGCCCGCGCCGCCACGGTGCTTTCGGCGGCGGAAGAGCTGCCCATGCCGGTGGCCGGCGAGCAGGAGTATCCCGAGGATATCCGCCTGCGCTACCGCTTCCTCGATCTGCGCCGCGAAACGCTCCACGCCAATATCATGACGCGGACCAAGGTGATCCGCGACATGCGGAATCGCATGGAAGACGCTGGTTTTACCGAGTATTCGACCCCGATCCTCACCGCTTCCAGCCCCGAAGGCGCGCGCGATTTCCTCGTGCCCAGCCGCATCCACGCGGGCAAGTTCTATGCGCTGCCGCAGGCGCCGCAGCAGTACAAGCAGCTGCTGATGGTGGCGGGCTTCGACCGCTACTTCCAGATCGCCCCCTGCTTCCGCGACGAGGATCCGCGGGCCGACCGCCTGCCGGGCGAATTCTACCAGCTCGACCTCGAGATGAGCTTCGTGACCCAGGAAGAAGTCTGGGAAACGATGGAGCCGGTCATCGGCGGCGTGTTCGAGACCTTCGCGAACGGCAAGCCCGTCACGCCTTCGGGCAGCTTCCCGCGCATCGCCTATGACGATGCCATGCTGAAGTACGGCTCGGACAAGCCGGACCTGCGCAATCCGCTGATCATCACCGACGTCGCCAGCCATTTCACCACCTCGGGCTTCGGCCTGTTCGAGAAGATCGTCGCGGGCGGCGGCACCGTGCGGGCGATTCCCGCGCCGGGCACGGCCGACAAGAGCCGCAAGTTCTTCGACGACATGAACGAGTGGGCGCGCAGCGAAGGCCACGCCGGCCTCGGCTACGTGACGCGGAAGGGCGGCGAGTTCGGCGGCCCGATCGCCAAGAATCACGGCGCCGAGGGCATGGAAGCGCTTTACGCGGCGCTTGGCCTGGGCCCGGATGATGGCCTGTTCTTCGCCGCTGGCAAGCCCGAGCAGGCGGCCAAGCTGGCAGGTGCCGCCCGCACGCGCGTCGCCGAACAGCTCGGCCTTATCGACAAGGACCGCTTCGAGCTGTGCTGGATCGTCGATTTCCCGTTCTACGAGTGGGATGAAGACGCCAAGAAGGTCGAGTTTGCGCACAACCCGTTCTCGATGCCGCAGGGCGGGATGGCTGCTCTGGAGGGTCAGGATCCCCTCACGATCAAGGCGTTCCAGTACGATCTCGTCTGCAACGGCTATGAAATCGCTTCGGGCTCGATCCGTAACCAGTCGCCTGAACTGATGGTCAAGGCGTTCGAACTCGTCGGCCTTTCCAAGGCAGACGTCGAGGAGCGTTTTGGCGGGCTCTACCGCGCGTTCCAGTACGGCGCGCCGCCACACGGCGGCATGGCGGCGGGTGTGGACCGCATCGTCATGCTGGTCTGCGGCGCGCAGAACCTGCGCGAGATCACGCTGTTCCCGATGAACCAGCGCGCCGAGGATCTGCTGATGGGCGCGCCTTCACCGGCGAGCCTTCAACAGCTGCGCGAATTGCATCTGCGGACGGTGGAACCCTCCAAGGGGTGAGCGAATTGGTAGGATGGGCGCGCAAACCTCAGGTTCGGCCGCCCCTCTCGCCGCAGCTTTCACCGTTCGTCACGCATCACGCACAATTCGTCCACAGCGTTCGATTGCATCGGGCCACTTGCCAGCCAGCAATCCGGACATTAGGGCGATGGCCAGATTTGAGTATACCAACCCAGTTCCTTGAAGGGGCAAAAGAATGAGCGATACTGCCGACCGCGTGAAGAAGATCGTTGTCGAGCACCTCGGGGTAGAGGCCGACAAGGTCACCGAAGACGCGAGCTTCATCGACGATCTCGGTGCCGACAGCCTCGATATCGTCGAGCTGGTCATGGCGTTCGAAGAAGAATTCGGTGTCGAGATCCCCGATGACGCGGCCGAGAAGATCGCCACCGTGTCTGACGCGATCAAGTACATCGACGACAACAAGGGCTGATCCTTTCGGATTGCCAACCCGTCGGCACCTTTCCGTCCTGCCCTGCTTTGCGGGGTTTGACGGGAACGGCGGTCGTCCCCCGGTGTTGAACCGCCGGGGCTTCGACAGGCTCGGTCCCGTAAGGGGTCTGGGCCTGTTGTGCTTCAAGGTCCGTTCGCCGGTTGCGGGCGAACGTTTCGGAGACTGAAATGCGCCGTGTCGTCATCACCGGACTTGGCCTCGTCACCCCGCTGGGAGCCGATGTCGAAACCGTCTGGGCCAATCTTATCGCCGGGAAATCGGGCGCAGGGCGGATCACCCGCTTTGATACCACGGGCCAGAAGTGCCTGATCGCCTGCGAAGTCAAGCCGGCTGACCACCCTTATGGCTTCGACCCGAACAAGCGCGTCGATTTCAAGGTCCAGCGCCAGGTCGATCCGTTCATCGTCTACGGCATCGATGCCGCGGGCCAGGCTCTCGAAGATGCCGGCCTCGTCGATATGGACGACGACCTCAAGATGCGCACCGGCTGCTCCATCGGTTCGGGCATCGGCGGCCTGCCGGGCATCGAAAGCGAATCGATCGTGCTGCACGAAAAGGGCCCGGGCCGCGTGAGCCCGCACTTCGTGCACGGCCGCCTGATCAATCTGATCTCGGGCCAGGTCTCGATCAAGTATGGCCTGATGGGCCCCAACCACGCGGTCGTCACCGCTTGCTCGACCGGTGCGCATTCGATCGGCGATGCCGCGCGCATGATCAAGGACGGCGATGCCGACGTGATGCTCGCGGGCGGCTCGGAAAGCACGATCAACCCGCTCGGCGTTGCCGGCTTTGCCCAGGCGCGCGCGCTCAACTGCAGCTACAATGATCGCCCCGAACAGGCGAGCCGTCCCTATGACAAGGACCGCGACGGCTTCGTTATGGGCGAAGGCGCGGGTGTCGTCGTGCTCGAGGAATACGAGCACGCCAAGGCGCGCGGCGCGAAGATCTACGCCGAAGTCGTTGGCTACGGCCTCTCGGGCGATGCCTATCACGTCACTGCGCCGCATCCTGAAGGCAAGGGCGCCGAGCTTTCCATGCGGATGGCGCTGCGCAAGGCTGCCATGGTCCCGGGCGATATCGACTACATCAACGCCCACGGCACTTCGACCATGGCCGATACGATCGAGCTTGCCGCGATCAAACGCGTGCTTGGCCCCGATCTCACCGGCGCCTCGATGAGCAGCACCAAGTCCGCCATCGGCCACCTCCTTGGCGGGGCCGGTGCGGTCGAGACGATCTTCTGCGTGCTGGCGATCCGCGATCAGATCGTGCCGCCCACGCTCAATCTGGATAATCCGGACGAAGGCTGCGAAGGTGTCGATCTCGTGCCCAAGGTCGCGAAGAAGCGCGTGGTTCGCGCTGCACTCAACAATTCGTTCGGGTTTGGCGGCACCAACGCCAGCGTGATCGTGAAGGCGATCTGAGCCGGAGACAGGGGAGGCGGCGTTCGATGCCAAAGGCAGCAGGCCGCCTGAGGATCATTGCACTTGCCGTGCTGCTGGTGGTGGGCGCCTATGGCGTCCACTTCCTTTACGGCTGGTATGGCAGCGGCCCCCTGGTGAAGGAGGCAACCTTCTCCGTGCCCGAGGGCGCGACGCTCGCCAGCGTGGCGCAGAAGCTCGAGGCTGAAGGCATCGTCGCCTCGGCAGGCACTTTCCGCACCCGTGCGCGCCTGCTGGGCGGCAGTAAGCCGCTCAAGGCCGGCGAATACACCATCCCTGCGCATGCCAGCGGCTCGGCCGTTCTGGCCATCCTGCAGGGCGAGGGCGGCGAAGTGCGCCGCATGGTCACGATCCCCGAAGGCATGCCCGCAATCATGGTCGAGGAACGCCTTGCCAAGGTGACCTTGTTGACCGGTGCCGTGCCCACGATCGCCGAAGGATCGGTGCTGCCCGATACTTACGCTTTTCAGCGTGCTGAGAGCCGCACGGCGGTGGTAACCCGTATGCAGCAGGCCATGGCGCGCACCCTGGCCAAGCTCTGGGCTGACCGGGCGCCCGATACGGTTGCGCACAGCCCCGAGGAAGCGGTTATTCTCGCCTCGATCGTCGAGAAGGAAACCGGCAAGCCTGCTGAGCGGCGGATGGTGGCAGGGCTCTATTCCAACCGCTTGCGGCAGGGGATGATGCTGCAGGCCGATCCCACGATCATTTACCCGATCACTCGCGGCAAGCCGCTGGGCCGGCGCATTCGCCAGTCCGAAATCCAGGCGGTCAATGCCTACAACACCTACACAATGGTCGGGTTACCCAAGGCGCCGATCACCAATCCGGGCAAGGCCTCGATCGAGGCGGTCCTGCATCCGGCCAAGACCAATGCGCTCTACATGGTGGCGGATGGCAAGGGCGGCCATGTCTTCGCCGCGACCTTGCAGGAGCATAACGCCAACGTCGCGCGCTGGTTCGCGATCCGCCGCGCGCGCGGGGAGATCTAGGCGGCCATGCGGGCGCCGCTGGTGGTAACGGCCGAGCTTCCTCCCGCCCTCCAAAGCCGCGCCGAGGCCCTGCGCCGCGCCCATTATCCGCCAGAACGGAATCAGGTTCCGGCCCACGTTACCCTGCTGCGCGCATTGCCGCCCTTCATCGAGGATGAGGCGCGCCGACTGCTCGCCGCGCTGGCGGCCGAATACCCTCCGCTGCCGGCGCAGATCACCGGCCTGATGGATCTCGGCACGGGCACCGCTATCGCCATTGAAAGCCCCGCGCTGCTGGAAACGCGTGCGATGATCGCGGCGCACTTCCACGGCATGCTCACCCAGCAGGATGAAGGCACGCCGCGCCTCCATGTCACGGTGCAGAACAAGGTCGTGCGCGCCGATGCGAAGGCCCTGCAGGCTGCGCTCGGCCCCGCCATCCTGCCCGAGCGCTTCACCTTCGCCGGCCTTGCGCTACATCGCTATATGGGCGGACCGTGGGAAACCATTGGCCGCTGGGCATTCCGCGGGCGTCCTCACCGATGAAACGCTGTGGGGCAAGTCCGATTCCCCTGTTGACCGCATAAGCCTCCCCGCCTAATAGGCCCGCCTGCACAGGGGATCGGGCCTTGCCCCACCTGCGCAATCCCCGATCGGGGCGGAGTAGCTCAGCCGGTTAGAGCAGCGGAATCATAATCCGCGTGTCGGGGGTTCGAGTCCCTCCTCCGCTACCATTTTCTCCTTCCGGATGTTTCCGTGAAGGTTGGAATTTTTCCAAGAATTGGCAGAGCAGCTGAAGGATGGGGATGATTTGCGTCCTCATGAGCCCCAGAAATTCACCGTGGAGCCGGATTTGGTGTGGGGGCATTTTCGAGGAGCGTCGGGTCGGAAAGGAGCGCTACCCCTGCTGGCTCTGACAGATCTGTGCCAACACGCGCGTTGTAGCGATGTGCGACACGGACGTTGATCATCGCACCAATCTGGACGACCGAAAAGGCACCGCACATCTATCGTGCAGACCTGCCCGGCCGCACAGCAAGGTAAACGGTGCTCCAAAGTTGGGCGGCATTCGATTCGTCGGCATCGTGTGAGTTCGCGCCAAAAGCGCTGGGCCTGAGTTGTCCGCGCTTCGCGCGCCAGGTCCAAAGCTCGGAGTTTCGTAGCGACCGCGTCGTTGAAATCACGCGCCAAAGCGCAGCTCGCCCGCCGAGCAGACGGGCGCGTGTCCCGACTGGGAGATCCGTCCGCCCCAATTGCCGTTCCAGCCCCGCTGCAAGCAGCGCTTGCTGCCAAGACCAGATCACTGCGCCATGATAGGCGCCGGGCCCGAATTTGGCCCACAGCGCAGGCGATGCGAAAACAGGATTGGCTACGACCATACCGGCCGGAGTGAGCAGTCCTGCGGGGAACGGTCGCAGGATCGCACCGAGGTATTGGTCTAGTTGCGTAGCATCGGGATTGCCGAAGAGCAGGACAAACCCTTCGTCGGAATGGATGATCGGTAGGGGCTTCCCTTCGGCATCCAGCGAAAGCGCATGAAACGTCACAGGCCTGTTGCCCACTGACTCGATGGCCGCGGCGGCCTGCAGGCTGGCCGAGGCGGCATAGGCGCCGATCGCGGCGCGGGCGGCTTTGGGTGACATTTCGACCCGGAACAACGACGAAGCCTTGCCGCTCCACACGGCTGCCATTCGCCCGGCCTGCGCAAAGGCCTGACGATCGCTTGGGCGGTGACGTGCTCCCCTGATTGTTACCAGTCAGAGGTAGAGTCTCGCTCCTTCATGATGGGTGTTTGAGGGGATGGCAACGTGTCTGGGGGCATGCCCCCAGACACGTTGGCCGGCGATCTCGGCGGGGGTCTTCCCGCCCAGTTTGGAGTGTGGCCTGACCGTATTGTAATCGTGCCGCCAGGCAGCGAGCACGAACCGGGCATGAGCTAGCGAGGTAAACAGCGTCTCGTTGAGACATTCGTCGCGCAGGCGCCCGTTGAAGCTCTCGACGAAGCCGTTCTGCATCGGCTTGCCCGGCGCGATGTAGTGCCACTCGACCCGGCGCTCCTGCGACCAGCGCAGGATGGCCGACGAGGTCAGCTCGGTGCCATTGTCGCTGACCACCGTATGCGGCTTCCCCCGGATGCCCATCAGGCCGGTCAGTTCCCGGGCCACCCGTGCACCCGACAGTGATGTATCGGCCACCAGCGCCAGGCACTCGCGTGTGTAGTCATCGACCACGCACAGGATGCGGAAGCGCCGACCGCAGATCAGGCTGTCAGAGACGAAGTCGAGCGACCAGCGCTGGTTCGGGCCATCGGGCAACACCATTGGCCTGCGTGTGCCCAGAGCGCGCTTGCGCCCGCCACGACGGCGCACGCGCAGCCCTTCCTCCCGGTAGATGCGCAGCAGCTTCTTGTGATTGGGTGCGATGCCCTCCCGCGCCAGCAGATAGCCCAGGCGGCGATAGCCGAACCGGCGACGCTCCGCCGCCAGCTCGCGCAACCGTTGCCGCAGCGTGCCGTCATCCGGCCGTGTCGGCTCGTAACGGATCACCCTGCGGCTCACGCCAACCAATGCACACGCCCGACGCTCGCTCACCCCGTGATGCTCCCGGGCATGGGCGACGGCTTCCCGCTTGGCGCCGGGCGTTACCATTTTTTTGATGCCAGATCCTTCAACACGGCATTGTCGAGCATCGCCTCGGCCAAGAGCTTCTTCAGCCGGGAGTTCTCCTCCTCGAGCGTTCGCAACCGCCGGGCCTCGGACACCTCCAGCCCGCCGAACTTCGACTTCCACTTGTAGAACGTCGCCGAGCTGATCCCGTGGCGGCGGCAAACCTCCGCCGTCGGCAATCCGCCCTCCTGCTCCTTCAAGATCGCTATGATCTGCTCTTCGTTGAACCTGCTTCGCTTCATATCGTCCGACTCCTTGCGCCAGACTCTACCAAAAAGCGGTCACATTTCAGGGGAGCACGTCACGGCCTGTGCCATGAGCTCCGCCTTGCGGGCCGCCAGCATTTCGCCCAAGTCCTTGAGGTCGATCTTGCTGTCGCGACTTTCGGGGAACATCTCGCCTTCTTCTTCTTCGACGTGATGGGCGATATACTCTCCCAGCACGGTCACCTTGGCGTCGAACAGGCGGTCGCCCGCTTGCATCGACTTGATCTCGGCGATCAGCTGTTTTGCGCTGGCATGTTCGACCTCGGCTTCGTCCAGCAAATCGTCATCGTCGATCGCCTCTCGTACTGCCGGGTAGAAAATCTCCTCCTCGATCTGCGCATGAACGGTAAGCGCAAGGCAGATCTTGTCGGCGAGCGCCTGCTTTTCCTCGTCAGCTTCAAGGCCTTCATACTGCTTGAAATAGCCTTTCACTTCCTTGTGATCGTCTTTCAGCAGCTTGATGGCATCGACGGGCTTGGCGTCGGCGCGCGCGCTCTTGCGCGCAGTCTTCGAAGCCGGCTTTGTGGCCCGGGATTTTGCATCGGTCTTTGGCGGCATGGGGACGCTCCTTCAGGTTGCGCGCGATACGCGATCCGGGTGAAACGTACGGACCGGGATATGGAGCCGCATTTCGTCCGGCAGACCAATCTGCGTTAATGGAATATCTCGTCCGAAGCAGCGAGTTGCCCGCCTTAGCTTTCAGGCAGCCGCTGGCGGGCGTGGCCCCAGCCTTTCAAAGCGGCGGCACGCTTCAACAGTCGCTTGCTGTCGCTGATGGAGAAGGGGTGGGCCGTCTCGATGGTGTGAAGTTCATCCCAGCTTGCCGGGACCGCGACAGGTGCGCCCGGGCGCGCGCGGGCGGAATAGGGCACGATCGCGGTAGCGCCGCGTTGGTTGCGCAGCCAATCTATGAAGATACGGCCCTTGCGTTTCGCCTTGGACATGGTCGCGACGAAGCGGTCGGGCTGGGCTGCGGCAAGTGCTGTTGCGAAGCGCTTTGCGAAATCGGCGTGGGTCGGCCAGTCATGGCCCGGTGTAAGCGGAACGGTCACGTGAACGCCCTTGCCGCCCGAAAGCAGCGCGAAGCTCTGCAGGCCCAGTTCGGCAAGTTCGTTGCGGATGGTGATGGCGGCAGCCGCACATTGCGCAAAATCGATTCCTTCGGCCGGATCGAGGTCGAAGATCAGCCGGTCCGGGCGCTCCACCGCGCTGGCCTGGCATTGCCAGGCGTGGAATTCGATCGTGCCCATCTGGATGCAGGCGAGGAGGCCGGCAACATTGTCGACAAAGAGGTAGTCTTCATGCCCTCCGTCCTTTTCGGCGATGCTGATGTGGCGGACCTCCGGCCCGAACGAGCCGCTGTCATGCTTCTGGAAGAAGCACGCTTTGTCACGTCCGCCTGGGCAGCGGACGAGACTGAGGGGGCGGCCAGCGACAAAGGGCAACATCAGCGGCGCAATCGCCGCTACGTAGTCGGCAAGGTCCTGTTTGGTGACGCCGCTGTCGGGAAAGATCACCCGCTCGCCGTGCGTGATCGCGATGGCCGGTTCAGACGCGGGGGAGGGAGCAGGCATTTCAAGCTGGACCTCTTGTGGTGGTTTGTCAGTGCGCAGGCCGATGAAGCTGGCATGGCGAACACGCCCTTCGGAGGTGAGCTCAGCATAGGCGATTTCGGCGACGAGCCAGGGCTTGACCCAGCGGACATGACGCTGATCCGCAGCAGCCACCTCAAGTGGGGGCTCTGCCGTTTCGAGATCGGCCAGTCGGCGAGCCAGATCGTCCAGCAGGTCACTGTCAAAGCCGGTGCCGACGCGGCCGCGATAGACGAGGCTGTCGCCGTCATGCTGGGCGAGAAGGAGCGAGGCAAAGGGGCGGCCGCGGGCGCGCGAGGCGGTGAAGCCGACGATAACGAACTCCTGGCGCAGGATGCATTTCACTTTGACCCAGTTGCGTGTGCGGGCGCCGCGATACGGCGCATCAATCCGCTTCGAGACAACGCCTTCCTGCCCTGCTGAACACATGGCTCGAAACAGCGTCTCACCCGCGCCAATGATGTGATCGGCAACGAAGATCGGTGACTGCGCCGCTTCCAGCAGGTTCGCCAACCGCTCCTTGCGCTCGATCAAGGGATGTTCGCCAAGGTCCACATCGTCGTCCACGAGGAGATCAAAGGCGTGGAATTCAAATGCATCGCGCTCGTCCTGCGAACCATGACCACGTTTGAGCACGGCTTGCAGCGCGGAAAAATCCGGGTTGCCCTCCGCATCGCGGGCAATGATCTCCCCGTCGATCAAGCATGGCGGCAGTTGGAGCGCGGCTAGCCCACATCATCCGCGAGCAGTTCGCGCGCGTGGACGTATGTTGCAGTTCGGCAACGATCGGCCAGCGGGTTCACAAAACAGGCCTGCAGCAAGTGGCCCATGCAACAAATCGCGAGTTTGCCACTTTCTTGCACGCGTGAAACGCGCCGGAACGAGGAAAACCTTATGAGAAAACTGCTCTTAGCTGCTGCTCTTGCGTCCACTGCAATGGCAGGGACGGCCTGGGCTGATGAGTCCGGACCATATGTCACCATCGAAGGTGGCGCGGTCAAACAGGAGCGTTCGAACGTCCGCACCGACGCAGGCCCCCTTCATACCGACCGGTTCAATACCGGCTGGGAAGCGGGCGGTGCCCTCGGCTACGATTTCGGCCACTTCCGGCTTGAGGCCGAAGGCTTCTACGCCAAATCCAAGCTGAAATCGCAGACCCGCGATGTTGTCGGCGTGCCAACGGTTCTCACCCGCGATGCCGGCACGCTCGGCGGCGATACCTCGACCTGGGCGGCGATGGGTAACGCGCTGATCGGGCTCGGTCATTGGGGCGGGATCAAGGCCTATGTCGGCGGCGGTGCCGGCTATGCGCGGACCCGTCTCCATGAATTCACGGCCTATGGCGATGATGTGCGCGACACGTCCTCCGGCTTTGCCTGGCAGGCGCTCGCCGGGCTGACTGTGCCGCTGAGCCGCAATGTCGATCTTGGTGTGCGCTATCGCTACTTCCGGCCCGACGAGGGCAAGTTCGTGACGATGGACAGCCAGAACGCGCGCGCTTCGCTGCGCTCGCATTCGCTGCTGGCGACGCTCACGTTCAACTTCGGCCGCGCAGAGGAACCGCAGCCCGAACAGGCGCCGCCTCCGCCTCCGCCGCCGCCTCCTCCGCCGCCTCCGCCGCCCCCACCTCCGCCGCCGCCGCCTGCGCCGGTGTGCAACAAGGGCCCCTATATCGTGTTCTTCGATTGGAACCGTGCGGATGTCTCGACCGAGGCTGCGGCGATCCTCGACAACGCGGTGACTGCCTACGGCAACTGCGCGAATGTGCCGATCCAGCTCGATGGCTATACCGATCTATCGGGTACGGCCCGGTACAATCTGGATCTCTCGGCCCGCCGCAACAGCTCGGTTCAGGCCTATCTGACCGCGCATGGCGTGCCTGCCGGGCAGATCGCGACCAAGGCCTTTGGCATGGCCAATCCCCGCGTGCCGACAGCACCGGGCGTGCGCGAACTGCAGAACCGCCGGGTGGAAATCACCTACGGACCGAACGCCGGATTCTAACCCCCCCAGAATCCGGAATGGGAAAGGGCTGGAGCGATCCAGCCCTTTTTCGTTGTGTGCTTGAAGCGGGTGAGGGACAATTCATGGTGCGCGCCGGGAGCGGGGCCCACCCACTTCGGGCGGGGCCGTCATCCCGGCGCGCGTCAGGTCTTACTCGCCGAGTGCGGCCTTGGTCTTGCCAATCGCCGTCTGCACCTTGCCCTTGACGTCCTGCGCGGCGCCCTTGGCAGCGAGCGAGGCGTCACCGGTTTCCTTGCCGATGGCTTCCCTGGTCTTGCCGACCACCGAATTGGCCGCGCCGGCGATGCGATCTGATGTCGAACCCATGCTATAACTCCCATATGCGCGAAGGCAGGATCACCTTCCGGTGAATCAACCGCACAGCACGGCGGTTGTTCCGCGCACCGGCGCGATCCGGACGCAATCGGACGTAAATGCTGCGCCGGGGGAACTGGCGGATTGTTCGGCGGTTATATAGCCGACCGGCAATCCGACCACGCGCCGGGTGGAGAATGTCCAATGGCCACGATTCCCGATCCGACCCCGGAACCGTCAGAAGTGCCCCTGCCTGATCCGGATGATCATCCTGAACGGGACGAGCCCATCGAACCGCGGATGATCTCAACCGGCAGTGGTCCGCTTCCGCCCGAAACCGTGAACTTGTCGCAGGAAGACGAGGACGCGCAAAGCCAGACACTGGCGGCAGCTTCAGGTGGCCATGATGCCGCCGATTTCGCACTTGAAGATAGCGACAAGACGCCGTCACAGGGCGCCGAAGACGATGTTCAGGACCTTGTCGACCATATGCACGACATGGTGCGATCCGGGCACATCGACATGGATGCCTATCGCGGCGAGCGGAATGACGACGACGAGGATGGCATGTTCGGGCCGGGCGGAGACGACGACTGAACCCAGGCGGCAGGCTGGCTCCTCACGGCCGGCATGGCGCGATCGGTCGGGAACATTCCCCGCCCGGCGCGCTTCCTTCTCCTGCAATAGCGGAGAAAGTTGCCATGAAGTTCAACGGTTTGATCTGGACCACTGCCGCCATTGTGCTGGGCTTGCCCACGGCAGCCCCGGCACTGGCGCAGGAGCGGCCCATCGCCAGCGAAAGCGCGGCGCAGAACGCGGCGGTCAAATCGCCCGATACGATCACATGGGGTGATCTCGCCAAGGGCCACAACTCGTTCACCGCGAGCCAGGCCCAAGACAGGCTCGAAAAGGCCGGCTACCGCAAGGTCACGCGCCTCAGGCTTGATGGCGACGGGCTCTGGCTGGCTGATGCGACCATGAACGACGTGGCCGTCCACGTGGCCCTCGATTTCAAGGGCAACGTGGCGGAACACTAGGCGCTCCACACAAGGACAATGACATGGGAAAGATTGTAACGCGTCTCTACGACAGCTTCGAGCGGGCCGAAGATGCGGTGCTCGAACTTGAGCGCGCGGGCGTGGCCCAAAGCGACATCAGCCTTGTATCGCATCATTCCGGCATCTCGGGCGCCCCTGCCGCAGTGCGCGAACCGCAGGATACGACCGCCACCGAAGCGTCCGGCTCCGGCATGGCGGTCGGCGCGGCGCTGGGCGGCCTGCTCGGTGCGGGCGGAGGTGTCATGGCCGGGCTTGGCCTCATCGCCATTCCTGGCCTTGGTCCTGTCGTGGCAGCCGGATGGCTGGCAGCCGCTGCTGTCGGCGCGGTAGCCGGGGGCGTGGTCGGCGGCGGGACAGGCGGGATCGTCGGCGCGCTTACCAATTCCGGGGTCAGTCAGGAGGAAGCGGACGTCTATGCCGAGGGCGTGCGGCGCGGCGGAACGCTGGTGGGCGTAACCGTCGATGAAGACGAAGCGGCATCGGTCGAGGCGGTGCTGGACCGGTCGCGGCACGTGGAACTGGGCGCCCGCCGCGAGGCCTATCGCAGCGCGGGCTGGACGCACTTCGACGATAACGCCCCGGTCTACTCGGACGAAGAAGCTGCGGCCGAGCGCGAAAGCTGGTTGCAGCGGCGATAGTTGAGCCGCCTGCGCAGACCATGTTTCCTGCCGCAGCCGCGGCGCGCATTTCTGTTTGAATCCTGCGCTTCAGCGCGCAAACTCCGCGAAAGGTCACAGACGGGAAACAGCGCACGCGCCATGAGCAGGACTACATGATCAAGACTGGGGGCAAGGATCTGATCGCGGGATTGGCTGTCGCCGGCGTCATGTTGCCTGAGGGCGTTGCCTATGCCGGCATCGCGGGCCTTGCGCCGGGCCGGGCGCTGCTGGCGGCGATTGCGGCGGGTCTCGCCTATGCCCTGGTCGGGCGGAGCCGGTTCGCCGTGATCGCGCCGACATCTTCCTCCGCAGCGATCCTGGCAGCAGCACTGGCGGGATTGCCCGGCGGCGCTGCCGAACACGCGGGCATGGCGACTGCGCTGGTGGCGATCGTCGGCCTCATTTTCCTGATCTTGCATCTCTTCCAGCTGGGAAGCCTTGCGGGGTTCATTTCGCGGCCCGTGCTGCGCGGCTTCGCGTTCGGGCTCGCGGTTGTCATCATCGTGCGGCAGCTGCCGAAGTTGACAGGAGTTGCCGTGCAGGCCGCGCCGATTGCCTGGCAGTTTGCCGAACTGGTGCGGCAGGCAGGCGCGTGGAACCTTGCCAGCACCCTGCTGGGAGGGACTGCGCTTGCCGCGCTGCTGTGGCTCCGGCGCCATCCGCACTTGCCGGGCGCCCTGATTGTCCTGAGCAGCGGGACGGCGTTCAGCATCCTGCTCGATCTGCCCGCACGCGGGGTGGCGGTGGCGGGGCCGATCCGCCTCGAATGGACCGCCGCCACCTTCCCGGAGAGCTTCGCGCTGTGGAGCCGGCTGGTCCAGCTCGCCGCACCGATCGCGCTTATCCTGTTTGCGGAAAGCTGGGGTACGATGCGCAGCCTCGCCCTGCAGCATGGCGATACGCTGGCGGCAAATCGCGAACTGGGCGCGCTGGGGGCAAGCAATCTCGCTGCCGCGCTCGTGCAGGGGATGCCGGTGGGTGCGGGCTTTTCGGCCGGTACGGCGAACGAGGCGGCCGGGGCGCAGAGCCGCCTTGCCGCCGCGGCAGCCAGCGCGGCGCTGCTGATGCTCGCGCTGCTTGGCGGCCGATGGATCTCGCAGATCCCGGAGCCCGTGCTTGCCGCCGTGGTCATCGCGGCGCTGACGCATGCGCTCTCACCGGCACCGCTGGCGCGTTATTTCCGGCTGAACCGCGACCAGTGGGTCGCCGTCGCCGCTGCGCTCGGTGTGTTGTCGCTGGGCGTGCTTGGCGGGATGCTGGGCGCCATTGGGCTTTCCATCGCGGCCTTGCTCTATGCCTTGTCGCATCCCACGATCAGCGAACTTGGGCGGCTCGGCGAGAGTCACGATTATGTCGACATGGCGCGCCACCCTGACGCTTCGGCAACCGGCGAGCTTGCCTTGTTCCGCCCCAACGCCCCGCTGATGTTCGCGAATGCCGAAACCGCGCTGGCGGTGATCGCGCGTGAGGCGATGGCGCGCCCGGCCGCCACGGTGATCCTCAGTCTGGAGGAAAGCAACGATCTCGACGGCACGGCAATCGAGGCGCTGGGCGAATTTGCGGAGCAGTTGCGCAAGGCCGGCAAGCGCCTGATCCTCGCCCGCGCGCATGACCGCGTGCGCGATGTCCTGCAGGCGGCCGGCATGACCGAGCTTGCCCGCGATTCCACCTTCAGCGTTGCCGATGCCGCCCAGCGCGCCACCACAGGAGATTAGCCATGGCCATGACCAATCCGATCGAGCCGATTGTCCATCCCGTGCCGATCCGTTCGCTGCGTCCGACGCAGATGACCGTCGGTCTGCACGAAGTGGAGCGCAAGCGCGCGGAATGGCGCACGCGGCGCGACCGCGACGGCGGGGAGTTTCTCGGCTCGCATGTCATCCCGGCGGTGATCGGTCCCGGCGGCGTCTACTGGCTGATCGACCACCACCATCTCGCCCGCGCGCTGCACGATGAAGGGATCGAGCATGTCCTCGTCTCGGTCGTCGCCCGGCTGGAACACTTGCCCAAGCGGCGCTTCTTCAGCTTCATGGACTGCCACAACTGGCTCCACCCCTATGACGAGGATGGCAAGCGATGCGATTGGTCGGACCTGCCGCGCCATGTCGGCAAGCTGGCTGATGATCCCTACCGCTCGCTCGCGGGCGAAGTGCGGCGCTCGGGCGGCTATGCCAAGACGCAGACCCCCTACACCGAGTTTCTTTGGGCAGACTTCCTGCGCGATCGGATCGCGCTGCATCAGGTGAAGGACAAGTTCGCCAAGGCCTTTGCCAAGGCGCTCGTTCTGGCGCGATCCCCCGCCGCCTCGCACCTTCCGGGCTTTGCCGGGCCAGAGCATGATTGAGGCCTATTGCACGATCAGCGCTCTCGATTCGCGTATCTGCCAGATCAGCAGGGCGGCCGCGCCGATCAGCATGTCGCGCGCACGCTTGCCCAGCGAGAGCGCCAGCGCGGCTTCCGGCGCAAGACCGAACAGCGGTGCAACGAACAGGTAGCCGGCCTCCTGCACCCCGATCGCGCCGGGGACGAAGAAGGCGATACTGCGCAAGGTGAAGATCAGGCCCTCCAGCGAGAGCACTTTCCACAGCGCGATATCGCTGCCCATCAGCTCGAGCATGAACCACGAGCCGGTGCCGGTGGCTGTCCATGCCGCAAGATTGAACACGAACGCGGCGAGCACGTGGCCGCGCATGGCGTAGGTGCGGGAAAGCTCGGCCTGTACTTCGGCCAGCACGGTCGCTCCGGGCAGGAAGCGGGCCGCGATCCGCGCCGCCAGCGCCAGCACCGTACGCTGCATGGTGAAGAACAGCACGATGAAGCCAATCATCACCGCGGTGCCGCCGATGATCGCGGGGCGCAATTCCGCCGCTCCGGCGCCTGCGAGGAGCGGCGCAATCGCGATCAGGCTGAACAGCGTGTAGACGACCTGACTGGCCATCTCGGTCGTCAGATCGACGACGAACGAGCTGTAGACTCGCGCGGCCGGGACCGCTGCCCCGATCAGCGTTCGCCAGCCTATGAGTATCGCACCAAGCTCCGAAAATGGGAGCAGGTTGGAGGCCCCGTCCCGCACGAGCCGTGCCCAGGCAAACAGCACCACGCGCCGGGCCGGCTCGCCCGGAGCCGCGGAATGCCATGCTCCCCCTAGCAGCGCCGAGGTGAACAGCGACCACGCGCAAACGGCCGCGAAACCGCCCGGACCCATGCGCCGTGCGGTCTGCGCGATTTGCGCGAGGCCAACGTCGCCAACGGTCCAGACGGCGATGGCAAGCCCCAGCAATGTGGCGGCAAGGATGCCGATGCGGCTCCAGGTGCTCAGGCGCGTCCTCCCGCATCATGGTCGTTCGGGGTGCGCGCCATGGTCAGGGCCGCGCCCCGCCAAAATCGGCAAAACGCCCGGTTGGCACGCCATTACGTTTGACCGCCGCTTTGGCAAGAGGATCGGTCAGCGCAGCCAGTTCCTCGGCGTAGCGGTAGCCCGGCGCACTGCCCGGATAGGGAGCCAGCGCCGGATGCGCGTAGATTTCGGTCAGCCCGGGCGGGAGATTGTCCAGCAGCGCCAGCAGCCGCGGCGCCGTCAGCGCGCCCGACCACGCGAGACCGAAAACCTGATCCGGCACCGTCAGGCCAGCCCCTCGGAGGCGGCGGCGCAGGACTTTCGCCCAGACATGTTCGATCCCGGCGTGCGGGCGTGTGCCTTCGATTGCCGCGATGACGCCCGGCGGTTCGATCGGCGCTCGCATCGCGGTCATGCCATGGCGCTTTCCGGCGCGCAGGATGGCCGAGGTGATCGTCGGGTGCAGGTGGAAATGCTTGTGCGCGTTGACGTGATCGAGCCGCAGCCCCGTCGCCGCAAAGGCCGCGAACTGCGCGTCGATCTCGGCCGCAAGTTGTCGCCGCGCCGGGGGCGATGCGAACAGCTCGAAAGCCATGCGCACCATGTCCGAACGGAACAGGCCGGCGCCGTCCACCAGCGACGGAATCCGCTCGGGCGGCAGCACCGGTCGCCCTTCGACCAGCACAAGGTGGAGCCCGACGCCAAGCCGTGGCAGGCGGCGTGCGCGCTCAATCGCATCGCTCACCGCGTCGCCGCCGACCATCAGGCTTGCCGCGGTCAGGATGCCGCCGCGATGCGCTTCCTCGACTGCGGCGTTGACTTCAGGAGAAGCGCCGAAGTCGTCCGCCGTGACAATGAGCCGCCGGGGCTCCTCGCTAGCCAAGGATCAGGCAGCTTCCTTGCGCTTGCGCAGGAATTCGAAGAACTCGACACCCTCGCGCAGGCGGCGCTTCAGCATGTCCCAGTCGCGCACCATCTCGCCAACGATGGCGCCGATCTTGCGGGGGCGGAAGTAGAAGCGCTTGTAGAACTCTTCCACCTTGTCGAAGATGACCTTCGAGGACAGGTGCGGATAGCTCAGCTGGGCGATCTGGTTGCCGCCGTCCGTCAGCAAGTGATCGCTGCCGTCGAACCAGCCGTTTTCGGTCGCCTGCTTGTAGAGGAACGTGCCGGGATAAGGTGCGGCGAGCGAGACCTGGATGGTGTGCGGGTTGAGCTCGATCGCAAAACGGATCGTCTCCTCGATGGTTTCCAGCGTTTCGCCGGGCAGGCCGAGGATGAAAGTGCCGTGGATGGTCAGGCCCAGCGCATGCGCATCCTTGGTGAACTGGCGCGCCACTTTGACGAGCAGGCCCTTCTTGATGTTGTGCAGGATCTGCTGATTGCCGCTTTCATAGCCCACCAGCAGCACGCGGCAGCCGCCCGCCTTCATTGCCTTGAGCACGTCATAAGGCACGTTCGCCTTGGCATTGCAGCCCCAGGTAACG
Organism: Novosphingobium sp.; assembly: GCF_965228995.1. Lineage (GTDB taxonomy): Bacteria > Pseudomonadota > Alphaproteobacteria > Sphingomonadales > Sphingomonadaceae > Novosphingobium. The sequence continues at coordinate 1,875,224 of NZ_OZ245852.1, forward strand.
GGAAAGCCGGGCTTGCCGAAACCGAGCTTGGCCAGCTCGCCCGAAAGCTCGACAACGAAATCGTGCGCATCGGCCAGCGTATCGTCGTCGAAGAAGATCTCCTTCACCTCGGGCATCTCGCGCAGGATGTACTGCACTTCCTCGATCACCTTGGGCACTGTGCGGTGCCGATAGCGGTGGCCGGAAATGGTTTGCGGCCAGAGGCAGAACGTGCAGCGGCTTTTGCACCCGCGCCCGGTGTAGAACGAGATATAGGGGTGGCGCTGATAGCCGCCGTAATACTTCTTGAGATCAAGATCGCGCTTGTAGATGGGCGATACCATCGGCAGCACGTCCATGTCCTCGATCTGCGCGCGGTCCTTGTTGCGCACGAAGCTGCCATCGGCGTCGCGCCAGGTGATGCCGTCCACTTCGCGCAAGGGGCGCCCCTCGGCGATTTCCACGATGGTGAAATCGTATTCCTCGCGCGCCACGAAATCGATGTGGGGCGAGGCGGCCAGGCTCTTGTCCGGCTCGACCGCGACCTTTGCTCCGACAAAGCCGATCACGATCTTCGGGTTGCGCCCCTTGATCAGCGCGGCGGTACGGATGTCCTGATTGAAGCTCGGCGTAGAGGTGTGCAGGATGACAAGATCACGCTCGTCGAACTCGTGCGCGATATCCTCCCACGACAAGTCATGCGCGGGTGCGTCGATCAGCTTCGATCCCTCGACCATTGCCGCCGGCTGGGCGATCCAGGTGGGGTACCAGAAGGATTTGACCTCGCGCTTCATCTGATAGCGTGCACCCGCGCCGCCGTCATAGCCGTCGAACGACGGTGCCTGGAGGAAAAGGGTACGCATCATGAGCTGATATTCTCCACGGGGCTGACGAGGTGCCCGTCGCCGTCCATTCTAAGCCTTGTTCCGCGCCAATCAACAACGCGAACGAAATAGCTCGCCACAAACACGGCGAAGCTCAGTCCGTCGCGCAGCGGCAAAAGCCACCAGGGCGCGGTAGCGGCCCCCGCGCGGCGGTCAACCACCCGCTTTGTCCAGAGCCGCACAAGGAAGGCCGCCGCGATCACGCAGGCGCCGGGCAAGGGATGAAACACGGCGCCCAGCATCGCCAGCGCCAGCGGCATGCCGATCAGCGAACCGGCATAGCCGGCCGGGGCAAGCGCCCGGATCGTCGCCGCCCAGCGCAGTTCCTGCCGCCACACCTGCACGAGGCTGGTCTCTGCCGAGGCATGCGCCAGCAGTAGCGGCGGAATGGCGATGCCGAGCCCGCGTTCGCGCACCGCCGCGCCGATTGCATGATCATCCGCAAGCACGTCGGCAAAGGCCTCGAAACCGCCGATTGCCTCAAGCACCGGGCGGCGCAGTGCGATAGTTGAGCCCATGCAGGGCTCGGCCAGCCCCATCGTCTTGCCGAACACCAGCCCGACAAGGAACTGGTAGCTCGGCCCGGCAGCGGCGAGCCGCGACCAGAACCCGGCATCGCCGCGCCCGCGATAGAGGCAGGTAACCGCCCCGACGCCCGGCGCATCGAGCGCGGCCAGAACCCCGGCGAGATAGCCGGGCTCCACCGCCATGTCGCTGTCGCTGAGCACCAGAATATCATGCTCGGCGCGGGCCATCATGTTGATGAGATTGCCGATCTTGGCGTTCGCACCGCGGCGCGCCGGATCGATGACGAGATCGATCCGCGCCGCCGGAAAACGCGCCATCAGTGCGCGGACGGTGTCCGCCGCCGGGTCGTCCGCGCGCTGCACCCCGCAGACCATCTGCAGTGGTCCGTCATGCGTCTGGCGAAGGAAGCTGGCGAGGTTTTCCGCAAGGCATGGTTCGGCGCCATAGAGCGGCTTGAGCAGCGTCACCGCTTCGGTGCGAGCGATGGCAGGCGCGCTCTGGCGCAGAAACTGCCGGAGCACAGAGGTGGCATAGGCCCAATAGAGCGTACCGATCACGGCCAGCGCCAGGATAAGCCAGCCGATTACGGAGGCGATATGGGCAGCGGCAATCATCGCCCGAAGTCCTAATGAAGTTCGCGCGCCGCGTAAAACATTTGGACAAAACCGGCGAACCGGATGGCAATCCCCTTGCCACCGCGGCATGGCCGGTCAATCAAGCCACTATGGTTTCAATGACAGGGGATGACAGGTCCTGATGGACGAATCACGGGGTCTCGCGCTCGTGACCGGGGTGTCGGGCTTCGTCGGCTCGGCCGTCGCACGGCAGCTGGCGGGTGCCGGCTACCACGTGCGCGGTCTCGTCCGTGCGACCAGCCCGCGCGGCAATCTCGGCGATTTTCCGGGCGAACTGGCCGAAGGTGACGCGCGTGACGCAGCCAGTGTCGCCCGTGCGATGGAAGGCGTCCGGTTCGTCTGCCACGTCGCCGCCGATTACCGGCTCTGGGCGCCGGACCCGGAAGAAATCGTGCGCAACAACCTCGCCAGCACCGGTACAGTGATGCGCGCTGCGCTTGGCGCAGGTGTCGAGCGCGTGGTCTACACCAGCAGCGTCGCCACACTGAAGCCGTCCGACGCCGGGGCGGTCGACGAGCGGCAGGCCGCCAGCGCCGAAGAAGCAGTCGGCGCCTACAAGCGCAGCAAGGTCGTCGCCGAGCGGCTTGTCGAGCAGATGGTCGCCGAACAGGGCCTGCCGGCGGTGATCGTCCTGCCTTCAACGCCCATCGGCCCGCGCGATGTGAAGCCGACGCCGACGGGCCGGATCATTGTCGAGGCGGCGAACGGGCGCATGCCGGCCTATGTCGATTCTGGCCTCAATCTCGTCCATGTCGATGATGTTGCGCAGGGGCACCGCCTCGCGCTCGAGCAGGGCCGGGTGGGCGAACGCTATATTCTCGGCGGTGAGGACGTGATGCTGCGCGATCTCCTCGTCTGCATCGCGGCCGAAGTGGGGCGCCGTCCGCCGCAGGTCCGCCTGCCGCGCGCGCCGCTGATGCCGCTGGCGTGGATCAACGAGGCGCTGGCGCGCGCAACCGGCAAGGCCGATCCCTTCCTCACGCTTGATTCGCTGCGCATGTCGCGCCACCGCATGTTCTTCCGGTCGGACAAGGCCCGGAGCGAGCTCGGCTATCAGGCCCGCCCGTGGGGGGACGCGGTGCGCGATGCGATAAGCTGGTTCCGGCAAGCGGGCATGATCCGATGACCGCCGCCGCGCTGGGCGCGCTTTCGCTGGCGATCTGGCTCGTGTTGATGCTCGGGCGCGACATGTTCTGGCTGGCGCGCGAACGCGATACGCGCGCGATGCCGCCCGCGCCGGACGTCTGGCCTGAAGTGGTTGCGGTCGTCCCCGCGCGCGATGAGGCGGACGTCATCGCGCGGTCGATCGGCAGCCTGCTTGCGCAGGACTATCCGGGGCCCTTTCGCGTCATCCTCGTCGATGACCAAAGCGCAGATGGCACTGCCGCGATCGCCCGCAATCTGGGCTCTGGCCGGCTGGAAGTTCTCACCGGCGAGCCCTTGGCGCGCGGCTGGACGGGCAAGCTCTGGGCTGTCTCGCAAGGCGCGGCGCGGGCAGGGAAGGGGCCGCGTTATCTCTGGCTGACCGACGCCGACATCGAACACGCGCCAGATACGCTGCGCATGCTGGTCACCCGCGGCGAGGCGGGTGGGCTGTCGCTCGTGTCGCTGATGGCGCTCCTGCACTGCGAGACGCCGCCCGAGCGCATGCTCGTCCCCGCGTTCGTGTTCTTCTTCCAGATGCTCTACCCCTTCGGCCAGGTAAACCGCGCGGGCGGCATGGGCGCGGCGGCGGGCGGCTGCATGCTGGTGCGGCGCGATGCGCTGGAGCGCGTGGGCGGGATCGCGGCCATCCGCGGTGCGCTGATTGATGATTGCACGCTTGGTGCATTGCTCAAGCAGCAGGGGCCCGTCTGGCTCGGGCTCACGCGGCGCTCGCGCAGTATCCGGCCCTATCGCGGCTTTGCGCCGGTGGCGGCGATGATCTCCCGTTCGGCCTATGCGCAGCTGCGCTATTCGCCGGTGCTGCTCGGCGGAACCGTGCTCGGCATGGCGCTTGTCTACCTTGCGCCGCCAGCGCTCGCACTCTTTGCCAATGGCCTCGCGCGCTGGCTCGGGCTGGCCGCGTGGGCGATCATGGCCACCACCTTCCAGCCCATGCTCAGCTTCTATCGGCGCTCCCCGCTGTGGGGCATCGCGCTTCCCGGAATTGCGGCTTTTTACCTAGGCTGCACCATGCTATCGGCGTGGCAACATTTCCGAGGACGCGGTGGGATGTGGAAGGGTCGCGCCCAGGCAGCGGCAGGTTTGTGATGAATCCCAATGATTTAGCCTCGGGAAAAGGCGATCGCGACGAGAATTTCCCGGTCGCCAGCTTCCTCGTCAAGGCCGAGCACCGCGCGCTCGTGAAGGCCTTCTACCGCTTCGCCCGCGCGTCCGATGATATCGCCGATCACCCCACAGCAGAGCCTGAGCACAAGCTTGCTCTGCTCGCCGCGATGCGCGCCGGGCTGACAGGTGAGGGCGCGCCCGAGGCCATGGCACTGCGCGATGCAATGGCGGAACGCGGGATGGACCTGGTCCATGCGCACGATCTGCTCGAAGCCTTCACGCGCGACGTGACGGTGAAGCGCTATCAGACCTGGGACGAGCTGATCGATTACTGCCGCGTATCGGCGATGCCGGTCGGCCGCTTCGTGCTCGACGTCCATCGCGAGAGCCGCGAAACGTGGCATGGAAATGATGCCCTGTGCGCCGCTTTGCAGATCATCAATCACCTGCAAGATTGCGCCAAGGATTTCCGGCAGCTCGGCCGGGTCTACATCCCTCTCGAAACAGGGCTGAACGTGGAAGAACTCGGTGCGGACAAGGCCAGCGCGCAGCTGCGCCGGATCATTGCCGAACTCGCCCGCCGCACGCGGCAGCTGCTGGCCGAATCCGCGGGTTTCTCGCGCCGGATCCGCGATCGCCGCCTCTGTGCGGAAGTGGCGGTTATTCAGCGGCTTGCGGAAAGTCTTTGCGACCGGCTCGAACGCCGCGATCCGCTCAGCGAGAACGTCCACCACGGCAAGGTCGAAGCGCTCTGGCTCGCGACCGGCGCGGCGCTGCCTGCGCTGCTGAGGCGTGCGGCATGAGCAAGGCCAATGTCCCGACGCAGGCAACCCGCAGCTCGTTCTATGCCGGTATGCGCGTGCTCCCGAAGGACGAGCGCGAGGCGATGTACGCGGTCTACGATTTCTGCCGCATCGTCGATGATATTGCCGATGACCAGCACGGCGAGCGGCCCGCCCGCATGGCCGATCTCGATGCCTGGCGCGTGGATCTCGATGCCCTCTATGCCGGGCGCGATCCGGGGCGCGCGGCCTTTCTTGCGGCCCATGTGCACCGCTTTGCGCTCGAACGTGCAGACTTCGAGGCCGTGATCGACGGCATGGCGATGGACGTTGCGCAGGATATCCGCTGGCCCAGCGAAGCCGAACTCGATGCCTATTGCGACCATGTCGCTTCGGCTGTGGGGCGGCTGTCGGTGAATATCTTCGGGATGGACCGCGAACCCGGCGTAGCGCTCGCCCATCACCTCGGCCGGGCGCTGCAGCTGACCAATATCCTGCGCGATATCGACGAGGATGCCGAGATCGGGCGGGTCTACATTTCCGCCGAAGCGCTCCGGCTCGCCGGTATCGAGCCAACCACGCCCCAGGCGATTGCCGCCGATCCGCGCATGGACAAGGCGGCCCGGCACATGGCCGCCCGCGCGCATGAACACTATCGTCAGGCCGGCCTGATCCTCGCGCCCAAGCCCAAGGGGCATCTCATCGCCCCGCGGCTGATGGAAATCGCCTATGCCCGGATGCTCCGCCGCATGGAGCAAGTTGGCTGGGCGCCGCCGCGCGAGCGGGTGCGCTCGAACAAGCTGGGATTGCTGCTCACCGTCTTGTGGCTGCTGGTGGCGGGTTGAGCATGCGTAAGGCGATTGTCGTCGGCGCGGGTCTGGCCGGGCTGTCGGCTGCCGTCCGCCTTGTCGAGGCTGGCTTCGCGGTGGAAATTGCCGAGGCCGCCACGCAAGCCGGCGGGCGGTGCCGGTCCTACCACGATGCCCAGCTTGGCCTCACCATCGACAACGGCAATCACCTCGTCCTCGCGGGCAACCACGCGGTTACGCGCTTTCGCCAGACAGTGGGCGCCGACACACCGCTGTCCGGCCCGGATCATGCCGATTTCGCCTTCGCCGATCTCGCCAGCGGCGCGCGCTGGACCATCGGGATCAATGACGGGCCGCTGCCGTGGTGGGTCCTCTCCACCAGTCGGCGCGTTCCCGGCAGCCGCCTTGCGGACTACCTCCCGCTAGTGAAGCTCCTCGCCAAGACCCCGGGCGCGACCGTCGGCCAGCGCATTCGCGCGCAAGGGCCGGTGTGGGACAGGCTGCTCGAGCCGGTCTTGCTCGCTGTGCTCAATACCCCGCCCGCTGAAGGTTCTGCCGCGCTGACGGCGGCGGTCCTGCGTGAGACGCTGCTGCGCGGCGGCAAGGCCAGCCTGCCGCGCATCGCCGAGCCGACACTGGCAGCTGCATTCATCGATCCAGCGCTGGAGTGGCTGGCAGGCCGTGGCGCCCCCGTCACGTTCGGCAAGCGCCTGCGGGCAATCGAGACCGAGGGCGAGCGCATCGCCGCGCTCGATTGGGGTGATCATCGGCAGGAGCTGGCGGGCGAAACGGTCGTGCTCGCGGTGCCGCCGTGGATCGCGAAAGGCCTGCTGCCCGAGATCACCGCGCCCGATACCTTCAACTCCATCGTCAACGCGCACTTCGCCTGTCCGCCGCCAGCGGATGCCCCGCCCATGCTCGCGCTGCTCGGCGCGCGCGCACAGTGGCTGTTCGCCTTTCCGGACCGCATTTCCGTCACGGTTTCCGCTGCCGACGACATTGTCGGGCTCGACCGCGAAGAGCTGGCCCGCACCTTCTGGGACGAGATCCAGCGCGCCTACGGCTTCACTGCGGAAATGCCGGCGTGGCAGGTCGTCAAGGAGAAGCGCGCCACTTTCGCCGCCACCCCGGCGCAGGACGCCCTGCGCCCACAGGCGCACACGCGCTGGGGCAACCTCCTGCTCGCCGGGGACTGGGTCCAGACCGGGCTGCCCGCCACCATCGAAGGCGCCCTGCGTTCGGGCGAAACGGCTGCGGGCTTGGCGATTGGCGCAGAACGACGCTAGAAGGTCGCTCATGCTTGATACCCTCGAAGCCACTCCCCGGATGGACCTTGCTGCCGTCGACGCCGCAGTTGACCGCGCTGCCGGGGCCTTGAAGCAGGTGCAGCGCCCCGATGGTCACTGGGTCTTTGAACTCGAGGCCGATTGCACCATCCCGGCCGAATACGTGCTGCTCCGCCACTATCTGGCAGAGCCCGTCGACAGCGAACTCGAAGCCAAGATCGGGCGCTACTTGCGCCGCATCCAGTCGGCGAAACATGATGGCTGGAGCTTGTTCCACGATGGCGGCTTCGACGTCAGCGCGAGCGTCAAGGCCTACTTCGCGCTCAAGATGATCGGAGATCCCATCGATGCGCCGCACATGGCGCGCGCGCGCGAGGCCATTCTGAAGGCCGGCGGGGCCGAGGCGACGAACGTGTTCACGCGCATCCAGCTGGCGCTTTTCGCTGCCGGGCCGTGGTCCGAAGTGCCGACAATGCCGCCCGAGCTGATCCTGCTCCCGCGCTGGTTCCCGATCCACCTTTCGCGCATGTCATACTGGGCGCGCACCGTGGTGGTGCCGCTGCTCGTGCTCTGCGCCCTGAAGCCTGCTGCGCGCAATCCCAAGGGCATCAAGGTCGATGAGCTCTACACCGGCCGCAAACCCGCCCGGCTGACTCAGGCCGAGGACCCCAAGTGGCTGTGGACCACGGGCTTCAACGCGCTCGACCGGGTGCTCAAGGCCGGCGATGGCCTCTGGCCAAAGCGCCTGCGCAAGCGCGCCATCGATGCTTGCGTCAACTGGGTGGCCGAGCGGCTCAACGGCGAAGACGGGCTGGGCGCGATCTATCCCGCGATGGCCAACAGCGTGATGATGTTCGACCTGCTCGGCTATGGCGAGGATCATCCGTGGCGGGCGATTGCGCGCAAGTCGGTCGAGAACCTCCTCGTCGTCCATGAGGACGAAGCCTATTGCCAGCCCTGCGTCTCGCCGGTGTGGGACACCGCGCTCGCCGCCCACGCGATGATGGAGGCCGGCGGCGAGGACAATCAGGCGCGGGCGCAGGCGGGGCTCGATTGGCTGAAGCCCTTGCAGGTGCTCGATGTCGAGGGCGACTGGATCGACCAGCGCCCCGGCGTGCGGCCCGGCGGCTGGGCGTTCCAGTACAACAACGCGCATTACCCCGATCTCGATGATACCGCGGTCGTCGTCATGGCGATGGACCGGGCGAAGGTGGCAGACCGGATGCCGATCGATCGCGGCGTGGAATGGACTGTCGGGCTCCAATCGAAAAACGGCGGCTGGGGCGCGTTCGATGCCGATAACACCGCGGACTATCTCAATAATCTGCCCTTCGCCGATCACGGCGCGCTGCTCGATCCGCCGACTGCAGACGTTTCCGCACGCTGTGTTTCGATGCTGGCGCAGCTTGGCGAACCGCAGGGCAGCCCGCGCATGTCCGCCGCTATCGACTACCTGCGCCGCGAGCAGGAGCCCGAGGGCAGCTGGTTCGGCCGGTGGGGGGTGAACTACATCTACGGCACATGGTCGGTGCTTTGCGCGCTCAATGCTGCGGGCCTGCCGCCCGAAGATCCGGCGGTGGCCAATGCGGTAAGCTGGCTCAAGCGGATTCAGAACCCGGACGGCGGCTGGGGCGAGGATTGCAACAGCTACGCGCTCGATCGCAAGGGCCACACGCCTGCTCCTTCGACTGCCTCGCAGACCGCATGGGCGCTGCTCGGCCTGATGGCGGCGGGTGAGGCGGATGCCCCCGAAGTGGAGCGCGGCGTGGCCTGGCTCGCGGCAAACCAGCAGGCGGACGGCTTGTGGGGGCAGGAGCACTACACCGGCGGCGGCTTCCCGCGCGTGTTCTACCTGCGCTACCACGGCTACCCCAAGTACTTCCCTCTCTGGGCCATGGCGCGCTACCGCAACCTCAAGCGTTCCAACGACCGCCGCGTTGCGGTCGGGATGTGAGACTGCGAACGATTGCGGTCTGCGGCCTCAGGAGCGAGGCGGCGGCGATCCGGCGCGGCTATCCGGCGATCGAGGTGCTTGCGGGTGGCGGCGATGCCGCTCGGCTTGAACGCGAGCTTGATGCGCTGCTCTCAGCCGGCCCGGCGCTCGTCTTCTCGAGCGGCCTTGCCGGAGGACTGGATCCCGCGCTGCCTTGCGGCGCGATTGTCCTCGATGGCGATGCGGCGCTCGTCGAACACCTGATGGCCACCTTGCCCGGAGCTACTCGCGCGCCCGTCACCGGTCAGGACGTCATTGCCGCCGACATTGCGGGCAAGGCAGCGCTGCGGCAAGCCACCGGCGCGGGCGTGGTGGACATGGAAAGCCATATCGCGGCCCGCGTTGCGCGGCGTCATGGCGCTCCGTTTGCGGCGATCCGCGTCATTTCCGATACCGCCAGCGATGCACTGCCGCCCGCCGCGCTGGTCGGTATGCGGCCGGACGGCGGGATCGCACTAGGCGCAGTGCTGGCCTCGCTGGCGCGCAGGCCCGCTCAGCTTCCGGCGCTGATCCGCACCGGCCGCCAGGCGGGCCTAGCGCATCGGACCTTACGCGACGTTTACGACGCGCTTGGACGCAGTGGGATTTTCCTTCGCGATCTTGGCGAGTTCACGCTCGAGATGCGATGAATAGACATCCTCGGCAGGCCGCGCCCTGGAGAGGTCAACGTCCGGCGCCATCGGACCTTCGGTCCGCACGCCCTTGCGGCTGAGGCTCAGCAGCTTGAGCGGATTGCGGATTGCATCGGTAGCAGCGGTGCCTTCAAAGCCGCAGTGCGTCATGCAGTTCGAGCACTTCTCGTACTTGCCGACGCCGAACTGCTCCCAATCGGTGCCTTCCATCAGCTCCTTGAAGGTCGATACATAGCCTTCGCCGATCAGGTAACACGGCTTCTGCCAGCCGAAGACCGTGCGCAGCGGCATCGACCACGGGGTGCATTCGTAGGTCTGGTTGCCGGCGAGGAAATCGAGGAACAGCGGTGAATTGGTGAAAGTCCACGCCTTGCCGCCCTTGCCGCGCTTGAACACGTCGCGGAAGAACTGCTTGGTGCGCTCACGGCCGAGGAAGTGCTGCTGGTCCGCCGCGCGCTCATAGGCATAGCCCGGCGAAATGGTGATCTCGACGCCGCGCTTCTCCATCTCGTCAAAGAACGTGGCGAGGCGCTCGGAATCGGCACCGTCGAACACGGTGCAGTTGACCTGCACGCGGAAACCGCGCGCCTTGGCAAGCTCGATCGCCTCGATCGCCACATCATAGGTGCCGTCCTGATCAACGGCATGGTCGTGCATCGCCTTGTCGCCATCGAGGTGGATCGACCAGGTGAAGAAGGGCGAAGGCGCGTAGTCGTTGATCTTCTTCTTGAGCAGCAGCGCGTTGGTGCACAGGATCACCAGCTTCTTGCGCTCGATGTAGCCCTTGACGATGCGCGGCATGTCGCGGTGAAGCAGAGGCTCGCCGCCCGCAATCGAAACGGCCGGCGCGCCGCATTCGTCGATTGCTTCCATGCACTGCTCATAGCTCAGCCGCTGGTTGAGAATGGCGTCGGGGTAGTCGATCTTGCCGCAGCCGGGACAGGCAAGATTGCAGCGCAGCAGCGGCTCGAGCATCAGGACGAGCGGATACTTGCCGCCCTTGATGTGCTGGCGAAGGGTGTAGGCGCCGATCCGGGCGAGCTGGGAAATGGGAAGTGTCATGAAGTATCCTATTCAGCCGCGGCGCGCACGGCAGTGTCATGGCGGCGCAAGATCGGCGGCAGGCTGAACTCGACGTTCTCGCTCACCCCCTCCAATTGCGAAACAGTGAGGTCGCGAAGGCGGCCAAGCTTGGCAATCACGCTTTCGACAAGGGCATCGGGGGCGGAAGCACCTGCGGTAATGCCGACGGTATCCACGCCATCGACCCAGGCCGGATCGACATCGTCTCCGCCATCGACGAGATAGCTGCGAATACCCATCTCGGCGCCGATTTCCCGCAAGCGGTTCGAATTCGAACTGTTGCGCGAGCCGACGACGATAAGCACGTCGCTGACTTCCGCCAGCTTGCGAACCGCCGTCTGGCGGTTCTGCGTGGCATAGCAGATATCGTCGACATCGGGGCCCGCAACGTCGCTGAAGCGCTCGTGCAGCGCTGCGATGATGCCGCGCGTATCGTCGACACTAAGAGTCGTCTGCGTGACATAGGCAATCGGCGTATCCGGCTCGAACGGCAGCGCTGCCACTTCGTCTGCTGACGAAACGAGCACCACCGGCGCGTCGATCTGGCCGATCGTCCCGATCACTTCGGCATGGCCGGCATGGCCGATGAGCACGATCTGGCGCCCGGCCTTGGCATAGCGCCGTCCCTGAATATGCACCTTGGTGACCAGCGGGCAGGTCGCGTCGATCACCGGCAGATTGCGCTCCTTGGCTTCCTTCTGAACCGCCTTGGCAACGCCGTGCGCGCTCAGGATCGTGGTTGCACCGGCTGGCACGTCGGACAGTTCGTCAACGAATACTGCGCCCTTGTCCCGCAGTTGATCGACCACGAAGCGGTTATGGACGATCTCATGCCGGACGTAGACCGGGGCGCCGAAGCGATCGATCGCACGTTCGACGATATCGATCGCGCGAGTGACGCCCGCGCAAAAGCCGCGGGGGTTGGCAAGTATGACGTGTAGGGGCATCGGGTCCAAAGCGGGTATTTCCACCAATGCATTTAACTCCTTACAGCAACCGGCCGCCAGCAAGCCCTATAAAGGCTTGTTCATGCGACGGGAAGTGTGGTTGACCGAATTGCCTGAGCGGGGGGTTTTGCCGTTCATTTCGTGTTCGGCTCGGCATCGCTAACGCCCTCGGGTGGGACGTCCGAACCGATCCGGGCTGGACCGCCCAGTGCCGGATGGACTAGCAGGCTGCAGGTGAAAAGTGCAGAAACGCGCGGCGCTTGCCGTGTGAATGGGCACCAGAAACGCAGAAAACGGTGGTTTGCAGCCTCGGATTGTCCCGATCCGCTCATTCCAGGACAAGGCTTGATATGGTTCGTTTCTTCCTTGCGGTCGCCTCTTTCATGACCCTCGCCTCAGCCGCGCTGCCCACAGCTTCGCTCGCCCAGGCGGCCGATCCCGCTGTTTCGACAATCACCGAACTCGATGCCGGTCTGCTGCGGACCATGCGCGCCGGAGGCTCCACAGCGGCGCGCGGCAGGGTCATCGCTCCGGTGCTCGAGCGCGCCTTCGATCTGCCGCTGATGACGCGGCTTGCCGTCGGCCCGGAATGGGTAAAACTTTCAGGCGCGGATCAGCAGGCACTCGTCGATGCCTTCAAGCGCATGACCATTGCGGAATATGCCCGTAACTTTGACAGCTTTTCGGGCGAAACCTTCGAAGTCTCGCCCAAGGTGGAAACGCGCGGCGGTGACAAGGTGGTTCGCACCACGCTGAAAGTGCCCAAGGGCGCTCCGGTGGCGATTGCATATCGCTTGCGGCAAGGCGGGGGCGCTTGGAGGATTATCGACGTGTTCTATAACAACGCGATCAGCCAGATCGCCACTCGCCGGTCCGATTTCGGCACCGTTCTCCAGAACGGCGGCGCCAAGGCACTGGTCGCGCGCATGAACGCGATTGCCGCCAAGGGTGGAAGTTAATTGCCCGCATCGCTGATCATTCCGGCGTTGCTGGCCAGTTCGCCGGTTTCGCTTCCGCCAACCGATAGCGCGGCGCTCCTGCAAGCAGTCCCGGCGGCCGAAAGGCCTGCCGCGTTCGCCGCAAGCCCGGAACCCATCGCGGCGGACGCTTCGCCCGCTGCGGCCCCCGCCGATCAGCCCAAGACCGATGTGGCGGCGCCCGCGCCAACGGCCCGCAAGGCGCATCACCACGTTCGCGGCGATTCACTCGAAGGCTTCAACCGGGTGATGTTCGGAACCTGGCAGGTGCTCGACAAGGCGGCCTACCGGCCAGCGGCGATGGCCTACAAGCATGTCGTGCCACGGCCCCTGCGCTCGGGCATCCGCCATATCCTCAGCAATCTGACCGAGCCGCTCGTCTTCCTCAACTTCATCCTGCAGGCAAAGCCGCGCAGCGCATCGAAGACCCTCGCGCGGTTCGTCATCAACTCGACGGTGGGCGTAGGCGGCGCGTTCGATGTTGCGGGCCAGCGCAAGATCAACCTCCCGCACCGTGACAACGGCTTCGGCACGACGCTGGCGCTCTATGGCGTTGGCCCGGGGCCCTACATTTTCCTGCCGTTTGTCGGCCCCAGCAACTTGCGCGATCTGCTTGGCGGTGCGTCCGAGGGGCTGGTCATCCCGCTGACGGTTGGCAAGCCGTTCAATTCCTTGGCCTACCAGATCGGAACAGGTGCGGTGAGCGGGCTCGATCGCCGCGCCGAATCCGATCAGGAACTGCGCGCGCTCCTGTCTGGCTCGGTCGATCCCTATGCCACCTTGCGCTCGGCCTGGCAGCAGAACCGGGTGGGCCAGATCGAGGCCATCCGCAGCGGCGACAAGGCTGAACCTGCGCCAGAAGGGCAGGGCGAGCTGGACGATCCGATGGCGGATCCGGCGCAGTCAGGCAGCAAAAAGCCTGAGGCTTCGCCGCCGCCGCCGGAACTCAATGATCCGCTTGCTGATCCGGCCGCCCCGCCAAGCACGCCTTAATCCTGCCTGGCAGGCGCCTTTGGCGGCGGGCCGAGCAGCGCTGGCTCGAAAATCAGAGCGCAGATCAGCGTCCAGATCAGCGAGATCATGAGGATCTTGCCCATGCTCGCGGTGCCCGGATGGGTCGAGAGCCACAGGCTGCCGAATGCCGTCCCGGTGGCAAGCGCGCTGAACATCACCGCGCGCGCAAGGCTTGATTGCAGCAGGTTCTGCGCGCCCACGCTCCAAGCCATCACGAAGTAGATGTGGAAAGCGACGCCGACGCCGAACAGCAGCGGGAAGGCGATGATATTGGCGAAGTTGATCGGCTGGCCGATCACCACGCAGCTGCCCAGCGTAAGGAAGATCGAAAGGATCACCGGCGCCAGCGTGAAGGCCACCTCACGCACGCTGCGCAGGACAAGGAACAGCAGCGCGCTCACCAGCAGGAAGGCGATGATGCCCGCCTCGACGAATGCCCAGGCGACAGTCGCAGCGGCGGCCTGCGTCGCGACTGGCAGCCCGGAGATCGCCGGCGTGACGCCGGCCACCGCATCGCGGAACCGGCGCAGCACGCGGTTGTCGCGGGCATCGCCGCTCGGGAAGACCTGTAGCCGCGAAACGCCGCCCGGGGCCTCCCAGTCCTGCACCAGTCCGGGCGGAAGCGTCTCGCGCGTCAGCGGCTGGGCCTGCATGGCAAGGCGCATCTGGCCGAGCATGACGCCAAGCGGCTCTGCCAGCATGTGATCCACAGCGCTGCGCTGCGGCGGCGCGGCTTTGGTCAGCCGGTCCAGCGAAGTGGCCAGCCGCCGCGCGGCTGCCGCGTCCGCGCCGGGATGGGCGGCGAGCACGGCGGCAAGCTTCGTGCGCGTCTCGGCCAGCGCTGCGATCATGTCCGCATCCGTCGGCGCGGGCAGCACGTCGAAGGGATTGAGCGTGAGATCGAGCAGCACCGAGGCATCCTCGATCAGCGGGAGTTTGGCGTCCTGCTCGGCCGGAATGAAGCTCCCGAGCGAGACGACATGCGATACTTCGGGCAGGCGCGCGAGCATTGCCGAGAGCGCTTGCGCCTCGGAAGGATTGCGCGCCAGCACGTCGATGGTGTTCGGCGTGCGGTCAGGATCCTGCGTCAGGTCGCTCAGCGTCCGCATGGCGGGCGCATCGGGATCGCGCAGGTGCAGCGGGTTGAAGTCGAACTGCACCCACGCCAGCGAAGCGATGCTCAGCCCCATGGCCACCGCAAACGACCACAGCACCCAGCGCCGCTTCTCCTCAAGCAGGCGATCGACCGGCGCCAGCTGCGCAAAGCCAACTTCGTGCCTCGGCGCAGCGGGCCCCAGCACCACTATCAGCGCGGGCAGCAAGGTCAGGCTGGCAAGTAGCGCGATGATCATGCCGAGCCCGGCGATCACGCCAAGCTCGGTGATGCCGATATAGGCGGTCGGCAAGAAGGCGCCGAATCCCACGAAGATGGCCCCCGCCGCCAGCGAAAGCGGCGCACCGAGCGCGCTCGCCGCCTTGCGCAAAGCGTCCGCCGCGTCCGCGCTGCCGGGCCGCTCGGCGTTGAAGCGCACGCAGATCTGGATGCCGAAATCGACCCCGAGGCCGACAAACAGCGGAATGAACGCGACCGAGATCAGGTTGAACCGTCCCACCGCGAGCAGGCCGACAGCGGCGGTGACGATAAGGCCGGCAAGGATCGCGACCATGATCGCGGTGACCAGTTTCACAGAGCGGGTCGCCAGCCACAACGTCAGCAGCATCGCGCCGAGCATGACCATGGCGACTGCGCCGATGTTTTCCTGCAGCGTTGCAAATTCCTCGTCGGCGAGTGGCACTTCGCCGGTGAGGCGCACGCGCACGCCGTGGGCTTCGTCCAGCTTCAGCGCATGCGCTGCGCGCATGGCGGCGTCCGCTGCATTCTCGCCCGCCATCAGTGCGGCATGATCGAGCACAGGCTGGACAAGGATCAGGCGGCGCTTGGGCAGCGCGAGCCCGCCGCTTCCGGTATCGAACAGCTCCTGCCACGAAAACGCCGCCTTGTGCCCATCGAGCGAGCCGTCGATGGCCCGCGAAAGCGCATTCATGGGCTTGTCGATCTGCGCCAACGTCGCCTCGCCGCGGTTCACCCCGTCGAGCATGGTAGAAAGCGCGCTGCTCACCCCGCGCAGCGAGGGATCGGCGGCCAGCGGACCGAGCAGCGGCTGCGCGTCGATCATGGTTTTCGTCGCGCTGCGGACGTCCGCCACCGAGCCGAACAGCAGGCCCTCCCGCGCGAAGAAATCGCCGCCGTCCGGGCGCGTGACGCGGCGGAAGGTCTTGCTCTCGGCGGAGAGCGCCGCCGAGAGCCGGGCAGCGCCGTCTTCCGCAAGTTCAGGCGTTGCGCCGTCGATCACCACGAGCATGACGTCGCTGAGCTGCGGGAAGGCGGCTTCCATCCGCCGTTCCTCGACGCGCCAGCTGACATCGGGCGAGATCAGCTGCGAGGTATCGGTCGTGATTGCCATGCGCTGCATCGCGGTCAGCAGCGCGGCAACGGTCAGCACAAGCGCAAGCGCGAGCGTCAGCCACGGCCGCTTGAGGCTCACCGTGACCAGCGCCGCCGGCACGGTGCGGAGCAGGGACTGCGAACGGCTCACTGCGATTTGGGCGGTCCGCTCGGGCCGAGGAAGTAGCGCAAGCTGAACCCGATGGTCGCTGTGGCCCCGTTGAAGCCGAAAACAGCACTCTTCCAGCTGGGCGGACCAAACGAAATGCGCGCATCGTTGGAAAAGCCGACACCCTCCTTGGGAATGCCGAACAGCGCGCGGTCTACCTTGGTGTTGCTGTTCTCATCGTGGAAGGCCTGCGCCGCATACTGGCCCGGCGGCAGATCGCGCACGATCACTTGCGTCGTGCCGAGCCGGGCAGGCGCCTCGCCGGAATAGGGGCAATCGTCCTTGAGGAACTTGTCCTGCGGACAGATGTCGACATGGACCATGCCCTTGGCGGTGCGGACATTGCCGACATTGATGACCAGGGTCCGCCCGGAACCCTGCGCCGGCACCCCGGCAGACGCCATGCACCCGACTGCCAAGGCGAGGGCGGGCATCACACGAAGGATGCGCAAGGCTGGCATCACGCCCGTGCTTCCTGCACGCCAGCGCTGTTGTGGCGCAGGGCTTTGAGGACGGTATCGACGATCTGGGGGGCGTTGAGGCCAGCGGTGTCGTACTGCTTGTCGGGGGCGTCGTGGTCCTGGAACACGTCGGGCAGGCGCATCGTGCGGATGCGCAGGCCCGCGTCGGTCAGGCCCTCGTCGCTCGCCATCGTCAGCACATGCGCGCCGAGGCCGCCGATCGAGCCTTCCTCCACCGTCACCACAACCTCGTGCGAGGCCATCAGCCGGCGGATCAGCGCCACATCGAGCGGCTTGGCAAAGCGCAGGTCCGCCACCGTGGTGGAGAGCCCCTTGGCATCGAGCAGGTCCGCCGCCTTGAGCGCCTCGCCCAGCCGCGTGCCGAGCGAGAGGATCGCCACCTTGCTGCCTTCGTGCACCACCCGGCCCTTGCCGATTGCGAGCCGCTCGGGAACCGCGGGCAGCTCAACGCCCACGCCGTTGCCGCGCGGATAGCGGAACGCGATCGGGCCGCTGTCGTGCATCGCGGCGGTGTGGACCATGTGGACCAGTTCGGCCTCGTCGGCCGCGGCCATCACCACCATGTTGGGCAGCGTGGCGAGGTAGGTCACGTCGAAGCTGCCTGCATGCGTCGCGCCGTCGGCGCCGACCAGCCCGGCGCGGTCGATCGCGAAGCGCACCGGCAGGTTCTGGATCGCCACATCGTGCACCACCTGATCGTAGGCGCGCTGCAGGAAGGTCGAGTAGATCGCGCAGAACGGGCGCATGCCCTGCGCGGCCAGCCCGGCGGCGAAGGTGACGGCATGCTGCTCGGCAATGCCCACATCGAACAGCCGCTCGGGATAGGCCTTGGCGAACTTGTCGAGCCCGGTGCCCGAAGGCATCGCCGCAGTGATCGCGCAGACGGTGGCATCGCGCGCGGCCTCGGCCAGCAGGGCCTGCGCAAAGACGTTGGTATAGCTCGGCGGGCCGGCAGCGCTCTTGGCCTGCTCGCCGGTGATCACATCGAACTTCTGCACGCCGTGATACTTGTCCGCCGCGTTCTCGGCCGGGGCATAGCCCTTGCCCTTCTGCGTCACGACATGGACAAGGCACGGCCCTTCGGCCGCATCGCGCACATTCTCCAGCACCGGGATCAGCTGATCGAGGCTGTGCCCGTCGATCGGGCCGACGTAGTAGAAGCCCAGCTCCTCGAACAAGGTGCCGCCCATCGCCATGCCGCGCGCGAACTCGTCGGTCTTGCGGGCCGCCTTGTGCAGCGGCTCGGGCAGGCGGCGCGAGATCGCCTTGAACATCTCGCGCAGTTCAAGGAACGGCCGCGAGGACACCAGCCGCGCCAGATAGGCCGAGAGCCCGCCGACGGGCGGCGCGATCGACATGTCGTTGTCGTTGAGGATGACGACAAGGCGGTTGCCCGCCGCCGCCGCGTTGTTCATCGCCTCGTAGGCCATGCCGGCGCTCATCGCGCCGTCGCCGATCACCGCGATCGCCTTGCCCGGCTGGCCCGAGAGCTTGTTGGCCACCGCAAAGCCCAGCGCCGCCGAGATCGAGGTGGAGGAATGCGCCGTACCGAACGGATCGTACTCGCTCTCGCTGCGCTTGGTGAAGCCCGATAGCCCGCCGCCCTGGCGCAAGGTGCGCATCCGGCTGCGGCGGCCGGTGAGGATCTTGTGCGGATAGGCCTGATGGCCGACATCCCAGATGAGCCGATCCCGCGGCGTCTCGAACACATAGTGGATCGCCGTCGTCAGCTCCACCACGCCAAGACCCGAACCAAGATGCCCCCCGGTCTGGCCAACCGTCGCGATCATCTCATCGCGCAGTTCATCCGCCAGCTGGCGCAATTGCGTGGGTTGAAGCTTGCGAAGGTCGTCAGGCGTATCGACCGTATCGAGCAGCGGCGTGTGCGGGGTGGTTACCATGCGTTCGCAGTTACATAACCATGACGGGCTTGTCGATTGCAGGAGCACTGATCTGGCATATCACTTGCCGCCGTTCAGCCGGCCGCTCCTGACAGTTCGCTACCCACATCGAGATCGCGAAGATCGCGCCCGCGCGTTTCCTGTCCGAACCACATCACGAGAACGAGCGACACGAATGTCGGCACCATCACGATCAGCGAAGACGTGACCATCGAGAGCGCAACGCCGCTGATCGTCAGCCCCTGCGCCATCAACCCGCCAGCCTTGGTACACGCCGCGATCCACCCGGTCGCGCGGCCGCGCACCCGCAAGGGGAAGCTTTCTGCGGTGTAGGGGAGCACGATGGCGATAATCCCGTTGGTGCCGACAATCAGCAGCGCTACCGGCAGCACCGGGCTCCCGCCGCCCAGCTGTTCAAGCCGCAAGACCAGCAGCAATCCCGCCAGCGTGAGCGCGATCATCAGCGCCAGCGCCCATTTGGTGCTCCACCGGCTGTAGAGCAGCGCCGCCGCGAACACGGTCGGAAACGCGATCAGCGCGCTTTCGGCCAGCAGCCGGCTCGATACGCTGACCGAATAGCCTTTCGCCACAAGATCCGCCGGCAGCCACAGCAGCAGGCCGAAGTTGATGAGCCCCCACGAGAGCGCGCAGATGCTGAGCGCGGTCAGCTTGCCATAGAGCGCAAGGCCGGTCAGCGCCTGCGAGGCGCGCGCCTCCGCAGGCGCGGCGGCACTGGCATATGTGGCGCGGGCCCCGAAGCGGCGCATCACGGCTTCGGCTTCCTCGATCCGCCCGCGCGCGAGGAGGAACTTCGCCGATTCAGGGATCAGCGCGCCAAGCAGCACCAGCGTCAGCCCGGTCGGCAGATTGGCGAGCCACAGGATGCGCCAGCCGAACACGGGCTGGAGCAGTGCCGAAAGGCCGCTCGCCGCAAAATAACCGCCAACCGCGCCGAGGCCGCCAACGAGGACAAGGCTCCAGCCTCGATGGCGATTGGGCATCATCTCGGCCAGGAGCGCGTAGGTTACGGGCAGCATGCCGCCCGCCGCAGCCCCCATCATGAAGCACATCGCGATATTCCAGGCGAGGCTCGGCATCGCGCCGCAGATCGAGGTGCCCACGAACATCACCGCCGAGAGCAGGATGGACGCCTTGCGGCCATAGATGTCGGCGATCCAGCCCCACAGCACCGACCCGGTCACCGTCCCGGCCAGCGCGAAGAATGGCACGAGCGATACCGTCTGCTTGGGGACGTTGTACTCGCTGATCATGCCGGGGACGGTGAAGCCGAGCGAGGCGGGCTTCATCACATCGATGATCAGCGCAATCACCAGCACCGCCATCAGTCTCCAATGCGCAAGGCTGAGCGGCGCATCTTCCGGTGCAGCGATGACGATATCGGCAGCCGCCGCACGCTGGGCCGCCAGTTCGCGGGGCAGCAGGCCATAGGCGGCAATCGCGGTGCCGAGCAGGATGAGAGCCATGCCGCCCAGCATCAGATTGTCCATCGGCATGCCGACGAGACGGTAGTGCATTGCGCGCGCCATCGCGAACATCGGAAGATGGGCAAGCACGCCAAGCGTGACGGCAACGCAGCCGAGCGCGAAGGCCCAGACCGCTTGCCGATCGGACAAAGTGCTTCTCATCAGTCTGCTGCATCCTGCGCCGGTGGGACGCAGGCGATAGCCGCTTGCAGGTGCAAGGTGAAGGCTCTGCCGCGAACCCACATGTGCAAGGCGAGGGTGACGATCCACGTCCAGGCGGTCGCAACTCGGCAACGCGCCGCAAAACCCCGTACTTTTCCGGTAACGAAGCCGACACCCTCGTAACCGTGCTGCTCACATCAGGGAATTCGCGGAGTACGGGAGGCTGACGCGATGCTGGGTGAGTCAAACGGTTATGATCATGGGCGGGCGTCCGCCGAAATCCACGCAACAGCGACCCTGGATCGTCGCCGCGCGCGCCGCAGATCGGTGTTTCTGCGGGCCTCGATCTATCCGATTGATGCCTTCAGCGATGCGCGGATTCGCGATGTCTCGGCAACGGGGCTGATGGGCGAGACCGACCTCGAGCTGACAATCGGCCAGACGCTGCACGTGACGATCGACGAACAGAACTTCTACGCCGGCAAGGTGAGGTGGATCCTCGATCGGCGGTTCGGCATGGATGTACCGCAAGCGCTCGCGATGTTCCGGCACCAGGCCGGCGAGATCGATTATGGCAGCGAAGTGGCGCACTTCCCCCGCGCGCCGCGCTTCCGGCTCGACGAGACCGCGCGTCTGCTTGTGGGGCGCCCGCCGCGCCCGGCCATCGTCCGCAATCTTTCTGAGCACGGCATGCTGCTTGATACCGGCCCGGGGCTCAAGCCCGGCCAGGTTCTGGTCGTCCGGATCGGCAACGCGCCGCTGCTCTATGGCCGTACGCAGTGGAGCAGGGATGGCCGGATCGGATTCAGGACGCAGCAACCGGTCGCAGCTACGCCGTCTCCTCCCGGCGCGACTGATTGAACGGCGGTGCAAAAGCACCATAGCCATCCTTCAGGCCGATCAATGCTCGCCCGGACTCGCGCCAAGTGGTTGACCGGTCAGACCGGCGGCAGCGACCAGCGCGACGGCTTCGGCAATGCTCTTGAGCCCGAGTTTCGCCAGCGCATTGCCGCGATGCATCTCGACCGTGCGGGTACTCAGATCCAGCCGGTGCGCCGCGACCTTGTTGGGGACGCCCTCCATCAGGATCGTCAGGACTTCGCCCTCGCGGCGCGAAAGCTGCCCGAGCAGATGGCGTGCGGCACGGCGCGTCTGCGCGGTGCTCTCGATGCGACCGAGTTCGCCATAAGCTTGATCGAGCACCGCTTCGAGCATGTCCGGGCCGAACGGCTTTTCGAGGAACTCGATGGCCCCGAGCTTCATCGCGCGCACGGCAACCGAAACGTCGCCATGCGCGGTCATCACGATTACCGGCCAGGGGATTTCGCGCTCCTTGAGAATCGCGAGCATCTGCAGCCCGTCGATCTGCGGCATGCGGATATCGAGCAGGATTGGCGCGGGCGCGAGCTGCGGGAGCTGATCCAGAAAATCGGCGGATTCGGCGAAGGGCCAGGCCGTGATCGCGGAAACGCCCAGCAGGAAATGCAGCGATTTGCGCACATCCGCATCATCATCGATGATGTAGGCCCGGCGCATCGGCGAGGCCGCGTGATCCATAAGGATCTGACCTGCGCCAGACCTCCCTTGTTCCATTCACTCTTCAATCTTCTGGAGGACTGCCCTTTAGGGCACCTAAACGACCTCCATACGCACTCCAGCCGACTTGTATATGGGGGGTTAAACGTTCGTTATGGGGTTTACTCGTGCGGGCTTTACCTTCGGCGGGTTAGGCAGAAGCTAGCGACAGGTGGCAGTGCCACGCAAACTGCCCGGAGGCGCACATGAAGGTCATCGCCCGAGAGGCGCCGCTGGCATTGCCGCCGCGCCCGACAGGGCCCCGTTCGGTCCGGCGCGCCGCGATCGATCATTATGACATTCTCGAAAGCGAGCGCGAGGTTCCCTTCGACAATATCGCGATGCTCGCCGCGCGTTTCTGCAACACTGCAGCCGCTGCCATCAGCTTTCTCGATGATGATCGCCAATGGTTCAAGGCGACCTGGGGCTTCAGCCTGCAGGAAACCCCCATCGCTGTATCGTTCTGCGCCAACGTGATCGAAACGGAGGCCGTATTCGTCGTCAATGACGCCCGGCGCGATCCGCGGTTCTGCGACAATCCCCTCGTCACCGGAGAGCCGCACATCGGCTTCTATGCCGGCACCCGCATCGTCGCGGCAGACGGAACGCCGATCGCTTCGCTTTGCGTGATCGATCCGGCGCCGCGCCTTGCCGGGCTCAGCCCCGATGAACAGGAAGCCCTGCGCGCGCTGGCGACGCAAGTGCGATCCCTGCTGGAGCTGCGCCGCTGCGTAATCGAGCGGCAGGAACAGCTTGCCCTGCAATCTGCGCTGTCAAAGCAGCTGCTCTACGTCTCCGAACACGACGAATTGACCGGGCTGCCCATGCGGGCCTTGTTCCACAAGAGGCTGGAAAGCGCCATGAAAGCGGCGCACCGGGATGGCACGCGGGTCGCGCTGATGTTCATCGATGTCGACCATTTCAAGCAGATCAACGATTCCCTTGGCCATGATGTGGGCGATGCCTTGCTGTGCAGCTTTGCCCAGCGCCTGCCCGCCGTGCTGCGCGCTTCGGATACTGTAGCGCGGCTTGGCGGTGATGAATTCGGCGTGGTCCTGCCCGGCATCCAGCGCGACGAGGAGATCGCCGTGATCATGCGCTCACTCTGCGCGCGGCTGCAGGAGCCGATCCGGCACGAGGGCCGGATGGTGGAATGCCGCGCGAGCATCGGCCTGGCCATCTACCCGGATCATGCCGCCACTGCCGCCGAGCTTACCAAATGCAGCGATCTCGCCCTGGCCACGGCAAAGCTGAGCCGCGGCTGTGCGATCACCTATTCGCCCAGCATGGCGGACGAGTTCGAGCGCGAGACACGGATGCTGGCGATCGCGCGCGATGGCGTGGCCGAAAAGCGCATCGTTCCCTACTACCAGCCCAAGCTCGATCTCGAATCGGGCATGCTCGTCGGCTTCGAGGCGCTGGTGCGCTGCATGCAAGTCGGCGGCGCGCCGATCCTGCCTGAAATGTTCTCGCCGGCCTTCGTTGATCGCCAACTGTCGGCGGCGATCAGCCAGCAAATGATGGCGAGGGTATTGGACGATATGCGCGGGTGGATCGATGCCGGACTGGCCTTCGGCCATGTCGCGATCAACACGTGCGCGGCCGATTTCCACGCCGATGATTTTGCCGAGCGACTGCTGGCAGAGCTCGACGCCCGCGGCCTGCCCGCGGGGCTCATCGAAGTCGAGGTGACCGAGGGCGTCTTCCTTGGACGCGGCGCGCATCACGTGGCGCGCGCGCTTCGGAAGCTCAGTGAGAACGGCATCCGTATCGCGCTCGATGATTTCGGCACGGGTTTTGCCTCGCTCACGCAGCTCAAGCAGTTTCCCGTCGATGTCCTCAAGATCGATCGCTCGTTTGTCTCCGGCATCGGCCGCAATCCTGATGACATGGCCATCGTCCGCGCGCTGATTGGCCTTGGCAACAGCCTCGGCATCGAAACGGTTGCGGAAGGCATCGAAACCATTACCCAAGCCGAATTCGTCAAGGCGCACGGCTGCGCTGTCGGGCAGGGCTTCCTCTACAGTCCGGCAGAGGCAGCGACCCAGGTGCCGGTGATGGTGGCGCGCTTCACGCAAGGGTCTGGAGAATGGTCGATCAGCTGAACCGGTTCGGGACCGCGCAGGACCGCAAGGATAGCCCGCTCAACTCGCTGCTCTATATCAGCCGCAGCACGATTGCCTCGCAGGCGGCCGAGGCGGTCGTGGCCGAGATCGTGGCAACGTCCGTGGCGCGCAATGCCGAGGCTGGCGTTACTGGCGCGCTGCTGTTCACGGGCACGCATTTTGCGCAGGCGCTCGAAGGCGATGAGGCAGCGATCGAGGTGCTGATGCAACGCGTCTCCAGCGATCCGAGGCATGAAGAGATCGTGATCGTCGAGCAGGGCCCGCTCGATCAACGCCGCTTCGATCAGTGGAGCATGGTCTACTTCGGGCCCTCGCAGTTCGTTTCCCGCCATGTCACGCGCCTCCTCAACGATCCCTCGCCGACCGCGCGCCGCCGCGCTGCCGATTGGCTCGGCGAACTTCTGCGTGAATTCAACGCGCTGTAGTGCAGCGGCCGTCTGATACCGTAGAACTCCTATAGTGCAGCGAAATCGACTTTAAGCGAAGGCGGGGCAACAAGGATGCAACAAGAGACTGCACCGGGATATGCTCCCCTCGGTGTCAGCGGCCGGGGTGTCACGTCCCCCATAACTTAGTCGGCACCCCGGCAAGTGCCTCCCCGCCCGATCATTCTCCCCCCCTCTCATGCAATGATCGGGCGGGGCTCAGGCCGCGAGCGCTTCAGCGGGCAGCGGGACCGAGAAGCAGAACTCCGAACCATCGGGGCCGCTGTTCTCCAGCCAGATGCGCCCCCGATGGGTTTCGATGATCGTGCGGCAGATCGAAAGACCAAAGCCCATGCCGCCCTCCTTCGTCGAATCCGACCAGGAGAAAATGTCCTGCGCGGCCTCTGCCGTCACCCCAGGCCCGGAATCGATCACGCACACGACGAGCGAGCCGTGTTTGACATGCGCGCTGACCGAAACCTCCTGCCGGTCCATCGGGATCACGGCTTCGCAGGCATTGCGCAGCAGGTTGATGATGACTTGCTGGATCTGCACCCGGTCCGCCGCCATCGTCGTGCCGGCGGCGATATGGTCGGTGATCCGGATCCCTGGTGATACCGTCGCCCGCACGAGCCTGACGCATTCGCCGACGGCCGCCTGCAGATCGAAGTCCATCCGCTTCGTCTCGCGCCGCCGCGTGAGTTCGCGCACGTTGCGGATAATGTCCGCCGCGCGCTGCGCGGCTTCGCCGATTGCTTCCAGGGCCTGCGTTAGTCGCTCGGTCTCTTGCGCGCCGGGATCGATCAGCTTCAGGCCCCCGGCGGCATAGTTCGTGATCGCGCTCAGTGGCTGGTTGAGCTCATGCGCCAGCGTCGTCGCCATCGTCCCCATCGCATTGACACGCGAAACGTGGATCATCTCCGATTGCAGTGCCGACAGGCTTTCGGCGGTCTTGCGCTGCACGGTCACATCGTAGCCTTCGCAGAACAGGCCGGTGATCGTGCCGCCCGCGTTGCGCACTGCCTGATACACGAAATCGGCATAGCGCTGGTCGGTGTTGCCAGTCTCGTCGTCGACGATCTCGATCGGCATGCCTCTGCCCACGAAGGGCTCGCCGGTACGATAGACCTGATCGAGCAGGCCGAGGAACCCTTGCTCGACAACTTCCGGCATGGCCTCAGCCACCTTCCGGCCAACCAGATTCTCGCGCCCGACAAACCGCTTGTAAGAAGCATTGGCGAACGTGAAGCGATGCTCGGGACCTTCCGAAGTGGCAATGAAGCCGGGCGCCTGCTCATAAAGGGCATGGAGTTCGTTGCGCTGCTCCAGCAGGCGGTCGACCGGTCGGCCAAGCTCGATGAACGCGAGCAGGTTTTGGCGGATCACCTGCTGCGCATCGCGCATCGGGCTGAGGAAGATCGCGGCCAGAAACTCGCTGCGGTCGGCGCGTCTGCATTGCAGTTCCCAGTTTCCGCTCGCGCCTTCGGCAATGGCCGCCTGGATCGCAGCCGAAGTGCCCGTGTCCATCACTTCGCCTAGCAGGACACTGATCCGCTCGCCCAGCAGGGCGTCCTCGCCAAAGCCGGTGAGGTCCCGGAAGGCCTGGTTGGCAAAGGCAATCGGATGATCGGCCGCTTGCCCGTCGGCAAAGATCATCGGCATGTGGGTCGCTTCGGCTGCGGCCACGAACGGCCCGATCGACGCCCGGAAGCGCTCGATCAGCGCTTCGACCTGTCTCGGATCTTTGGAATGAATCGCCATCATTGCCGATTATAGCCAACCGCAAGTGTGCGCCACCGAGAGATTGGACGCATAACTATCTTTTGTTATGCAGACGACCTCTGTGCAGCGCAGGATCCGTGCCGGGGCAGTGATCGTTTCGGCCGGTTTGGGGCGGCGGATGGCAATGAAATTGCGTGAGGGACCACCGGCTGCGCAAGCATGGAATTGCGTAGGCAAAGAGGCGCCAGGTCCGCGCCGCGCTGTGCCCTTCTGCCTGCCGGGTCGGTCCAAAGATGCCCGCTAAATCAAGGCATTCACGCCGCCACTGCGAGAAGTCACAACTTGCCGCAAAAGCACATGCTCAAGGCCGGATTAACGCTGAACCTTATGCTTTCATTAGGAGTCCATGGCCACCTTCACGGGCCGCGAGGTGGCTTGTGCGCGTCTTGAATTGCCTGACCCAGGAACACGATCCACTGCTGGTGTTGCTCGCGGCTCTGGTCTGTCTCTTCGGCTGCTCGGTAACCATAAAGCTCGCCCACCGGACCCTGCATTCGCGGGGCTCGACTGGGATGCACTGGCTGTTCCTGACTTCGGTCTGCGCCGGCTTTTCGATCTGGGCGACGCACTTCATCGCGATGCTCGGTTATCGCCCCGGCGTTCCTGTCCGTTTCGATGCCACGCTGACAATCGTCTCGGCGCTCACCGCCATTGCCGGAACCGCCATCGGCCTCGTTCTTGCGCGGATGCGCGGCCGCCTTGCTGCGGCCATCTGCGGCGGCGGCATGATCGGCCTGGCGATCTGCGTGATGCATTATCTGGGGATGTTCGCCTATCGGCCCGACGGGATCGTCCGTTGGCTCCCCGGCTATGTCGCCCTCTCGGTGGTCTGCGCCATGGCTTTCTCCGCCATCGCGGTTGACAGGGTGAGGGCCAAGCACAAGCGGGCCATGGGTCCCGCCTGGGATGCAACGCTGCTCCTCATGGCCGCCATCCTGATCCTCCATTTTGTCGGCATGGCCGCTTTCGTGGTCGTCCCGATCGACGGCATCGGCAGAGGCGCGAACAGCGAAGTGTTCACCGCCATGGCGGCCGCCATCGCAGTCGCCGCCGTCGTGATCGTCGGCACCGGCGTATCGACCCATCTCGTCGAGGAAAGCCGG
Organism: Novosphingobium sp.; assembly: GCF_965228995.1. Lineage (GTDB taxonomy): Bacteria > Pseudomonadota > Alphaproteobacteria > Sphingomonadales > Sphingomonadaceae > Novosphingobium. Next base: position 1,902,699 of record NZ_OZ245852.1, read on the forward strand.
GTCGAGGTGCAGGACCGCCTGCGGCAGCTTGCCTTGCACGATATGCTGACGGGCCTTTCCAACCGCTACAGCTTCGTCACCCAGCTTGCCGAGGATTGCGAGCGGCTGGTCAGCGGCGGGCAGCCCTTTACCGTCCTGATGATCGATCTCGACCGCTTCAAGGCCATCAACGATACGCTCGGCCATCCGGTCGGCGACCTGCTGCTCAAGACTGTCGCGCTGCGTCTGCGCCGTGCTGCGCGAGCAAGCGATACCGTTGCCCGCATCGGCGGCGATGAATTCGCCATCATCGCCCGCAATGTCGCCAATCGCAGCGAAGCCCGCGTGCTTGCCGAGAAAATCGTCGAATCCTTGTCGTGGCCGTTCATGCTCGAAGGCCATGTCGCCGAAATCGGCGCCAGCGTTGGCGTCACTCTGGCGCCGGCCGATAGCACCGACGCCGAATCGCTCACCCAACAGGCCGATATCGCGCTCTACCGGGCCAAGAACGAAGGCCGCGGCCGGACTTGCCTGTTCGATCCCTCCCAAACGCGCGAGATGCTGGAGCGCTGCGCATTGGAGAACGAACTGCGGCTGGCGTGGTCGAACCAGAGCATCGAGGTCGCCTTCCAGCCGATCCTCGATGTGCGCAGCGCCCGGTTCGCCGGGGCCGAAGCGCTGCTGCGCTGGCGTTCCCCCACGCGCGGCGAAGTGCCGCCCGGCGTGTTCATCCCTGTCGCGGAGGAAATGGGCCTGATTTCCGCGATCGGCGAGATGGTGCTCGAGACGGCCTGCGAAGCCGCCGCCAGCTGGCCGGAAGATCTGGTGGTGTCGGTCAACGTTTCACCGATCCAGATCATGAGCGGGAAGCTGCTCGATCTCGTCCGGCAGGTGCTTGCGCGCAGCGGCTTGCGCCCGGATCGGCTGGTGATCGAGATCACCGAAACCTCGCTGCTGGGGAACGACGACGTGGTGCTGCGGACCTTGCAGGAGCTTCGGGCGCTCGGTCTCCGGATCACGCTCGATGATTTCGGCACCGGCTATTCCTCGCTGGGCTACCTGCACCGCTTCCCGATTGACGCGATCAAGATCGACCGCAGTTTCATTGCCAACCTGCCCGGCGATACCGGCAGTGCCTCGATCGTGCGCGCGATGCTGCAGCTCGGTGCAAACCTGCATCTCGATGTCACAGCCGAAGGGATCGAGAACGAGGCGCAGCTTGCGTATGTCGCGGCGCATGGCTGCACCCATGTGCAAGGCTTCCTGTTCAGCGAACCGCTGGAAGGCGAAACAGTCGCGCTGCTGTTCGAAGGCTACCGGCAGGCCCAGTCCGGCGAGCGGTCTATGGCCAGCGCCCTGAGGGAAGCCCCGCGCCGGGTTTCGATCGTGACGGGATAGGCGTCAGCCGCTACCGCGCGTTTTCCATCGCAGCGCGCGCCAGCGCCGCCAGCCGGGGGAGGGACTCCGCCCGCTCGCGCGCCTGCGCGTTGGAAGCGGTGCCGCGCAGCACGCGGCCCTTGATGCCGTGCATGATCGCCGCCAGCCGGAAGAAATTGAACGCGAGGTAGTAGTCCCAGTTCGCGATGCTTGTCCGCCCCGTTCGCGCACAATAGGCGGCGATGTACTCGGCCTCGGTCGGCAGGCCGAGCGGCACCGGGTCCGCGCCGCCGAGCCCCGCCACGATATCGCCCGGCATGCGGTACATCATCGCGTGATAGGCAAAGTCGGCCAGCGGATGCCCCAGCGTCGAAAGCTCCCAGTCGAGCACCGCCAGCACGCGCGGTTCGGTCGGGTGGAAGATCATGTTGTCGCAGCGGAAATCGCCGTGGACGATTCCGGTCTCGTCGCCCGCGGGGATCGCGGTCGGCAGCCACTCGACCAGCGCGTCCATGTCCGGCAGGCGCCCGGCGAGCTCGTCCTCGAGGTATTGCTTGCTCCACCGCCCGATCTGGCGCGCAAAGTAGTTGCCCGGCCTGCCATAATCGCCAAGCCCCACCGCCTCGACATCGACCGAATGGAGCGCCGCGATCACGCGGTTCATCGCATCGAAGTACGCGGCACGCTCGCCCTTGGGCACTTCGGTAAAGGCCGCGTCCCAGAAAATCCGCCCCTCGACCATGTCCATCACGTAGAACGCGCTGCCGATCACGCTCTCGTCCTCGCAGACCGCGAAGATGCGCGCGGTGGGAACCTCCGTCGCCGCGAGGCCCTGCTGCACCCGCGCCTCGCGCAGCACGTCATGCGCGCCTTTCAGCAGCGGGCCCGGCGGTTTGCGGCGCAGCACATAGCGCTGGCCCGGCGTGGTCAGGCGGTAGGTCGGGTTGGACTGCCCGCCATTGAACTGTTCCACCGTCAGCGGCCCAGCAAAGCCCTCGACATGGGACGCCATCCACGCCCCGAGCGCCGCCTCGTCAAACGCGACGCGGACCTTGCCCGCGCCGGTATTCGCAGCCGCCAGATCAGCCGTCATTGCGCGGCCTTCCAGTCACGCCGCAGCTTCTTGGCGAGGCTCCACTTGTGGACCTCGGTCGGGCCATCATAGATGCGGAACGCGCGCACTTCGCGGAACATCATCTCGACAATGGTCTTGTCGGTCACGCCGAGCCCGCCCATCACCTGCACACACTTGTCGGCAATCCGCATCAGGGCTTCCGAGACCGCCACCTTGGTCATCGAGCTTTCGACAGTGCCCAGCGAGCCGGTATCGAGCACCCCTGCGCACCAGTCGATCATCAGTTCGCACTGCTTGATGTCGATCATGTTCTCGGCGAGCATGAAGCCCACGCCCTCGTGGTCGATCAGCGTCTTGCCGAAGGCCATGCGGCGGTTGGCATAGTCGGTCGCGATTTCCTGCGCGCGCATGCAGCCGCCCAGCCAGCGCATGCAGTGCGAGAGCCGCGCGGGGGAGAGGCGGATCTGCGCGTATTTGAAGCCTTCGCCGGCATCGCCCAGCATCTGGTCAGCGGGTATGCGCAAGTTGTCGATGGTAATTTCGGCGTGGCTGCCGGGCATCGAACTGTCGATGGTGTTGGGCACGCCGGTGATCTGGATCGCCGGATCGGGCAGGTCGACAAGGAACATGCAGGCGCCGCCCTTGCTGTCCGGATCCTCGGACTTCGCCATCACGATGCCCACCTTGGCGCCTTCTGCCCCGGTGATGAAGCACTTCTTGCCGTTCACCACCCAGTGGTTGCCATCCTTGCGGCAGGTGGTGAGCATCATCGATGGGTCTGCGCCCGCGCCGTTCAGTTCGGCCGGTTCGGTCATCATGAAGGCTGAGCGCGCGCGGCCTTCCACCAGCGGCCTCAGGAACCGTTCCTTGAGCTCCGGGCTGCCGACATGGCCGATGAGGTACATGTTGCCCTCGTCCGGCGCCTGCGTGTTGCAGGCCAGCATCCCCAGCGGGGTGAGGCCCGACTTGATCAGGATCACCGCCGTCTCGCGCTGGTTGAAGTGGCTGCCGTCGGGCCGGATATGCGGGGTGAGCACGCCTGCCGCGCGCGCCAGTTCGCGCATTTCCATCACGAGTTCGTCGGTCGGCGCACCGTGATGGTCGCGGCGCGGGTCCTGCTCGTAGGGGAAGATCGCAGTCCTCACGAATGCCTCGACCTTCGCTGCCATTTCCAGCGCTTCGCTGCTGATCGTCATGTCCTCGAGCCTTCCTCTGGATTGGCGTGTTCCGGGGCAGATGCCACGAATCAAGGGCTATTTCGCCTGTATTTTTTACGCATGAGTAGATTGCATGCGCTCAAGTTTTCCGTCAACTTCAACCGCACGATGCAGCCCGCTCAATCGCCTTTCCCAACGCCGGAAGAAAAACGCTCCGCGCGTGAGGCAAAGCGCGCCGCAGTGCTGCGCGCGGCGGTGCAGATGTTCAACGAACGCGGCTTCCACCAGACTTCGCTCGACGATGTCGCGGCGCGGCTCGGCATCTCCAAACCCACGATCTACCACTACCTTGGCAACAAGGATCAGGTGCTGCTCGAATGCGTCTCGATCGGGCTTGGCCAGCTGATCGAAGCTGCCGAGCAATCGCGCGCCCGCGCAGGGACCGGCGCGGACCGCCTGATCGCGTTCCTCGTCCGCTTTGCCGAGGTCAACATGGACGATTTCGGCCGCTGCGTGATCCGCACCGGCGACGAAGCGCTCGCGCCCGAAAGCCGCAAGCGCTTCCGCGCGCTCAAGCGCCAGATCGATGCGGACTTGCGCGGGCTGATCGAAGCGGCCGTGGCCGATGGCTCGATTGCCCCGTGCGATGTGAAGCTCACCGCCTTCACGCTCGCCGGCGCGCTCAACTGGCCTGCCCGCTGGCACGAGCCCGCTGGCGCGCTGGCGCCGGAGGATATCGCCCGGCAAATGGTCGGCATTCTCGCGCAAGGGTTCCTCCCGCGATGATGCCGCCGCCCGCTCGCAGGCATGGACCTGTGCCTACCATCTCGATTGAAAGCCGCCGGATATGAGCCAGGACACCCCCACCGCCGCACCGCCCGCGCGGCTGCTCCGCATCGCCTCGCACGATGATCTCGTGCTTGCCGCCGATGATCTGGGGCCGCTCGAAGCACCGGTCGTGATCCTCCTCCATGGCGGCGGACAGACCCGGCACAGCTGGTCGGGCGCCGCCACTGCGCTCGCCCGGCGCGGCTACCGGGTGATCAATTTCGATGCGCGCGGCCACGGTGAAAGCGAGTGGTCTGCCCATGGCGCCTACTCGCTCGATGACCGCGTCGCCGATCTCAAGGCGATTGTCAGCGAGATCGATCGGCCCTTCGCGCTGGTCGGGGCCTCGCTTGGCGGGGCAACCTCGATCCACGCGGCCGCACAGACCCTGCGCCCTGCTTCGCTGGTGCTGGTCGATATCGTCCCGCATCCCGAGCCCGAAGGGATCAGCCGCATCGTCAACTTCATGCGCGCCCATCCGGACGGGTTCGCCACGCTGGACGAAGCTGTCGATGCCGTCGCGGCCTACAATCCGGAACGCCCGCGCCCGCGCGATCCCGGCGGCCTGATGCGCAATCTGCGCCAGCGCGAGGACGGCCGGCTCTACTGGCACTGGGATCCGCGGATCGTCTCGCACCGCCCGGAGGACTTCCACGACCTCGTGCGCAAATCAGCCGCAGTGCTTCCGCAAACCGGCGTGCCGGTCCTGCTGGTGCGCGGCCTCAAGAGCGATGTCGTCAGTGATGCGGGCGTCGCCGCGTTCCGCGCCCTCGTGCCCGCTCTCGAAGTAGCCGATGTCGGCGGCGCCGGGCACATGGTGGCCGGTGATCGCAACGATGCTTTCAACGAGGCGGTGATCGCCTTCCTCGAACGGAATATGCCGGCCGAGTAAGCCGCCTACTTGCCCGATAGCGTCTCCGGCCCGGTCCAGCCGCCGCCCAGTGCCTGATAGAGCTGCACGCGCGCCGTCAGCGCATCGGTTTCGAGGCTGACCAGCGCGAGATCGGCACTCAGCAAGCCGCGCTGCGCATCGAGCTGTTCGAGATAGCCCGAATAGCCTGCGCGGTAGCGGTTGGTGGCAAGGCGCAATCCCTCGGCCAGGGTGTCGCGCTGGTGGCGGGCCAGCGCGATCTGATCGTCAACGCCCTTGATGAACGCCAGCGCGTCCTCCACCTCGCGGAAACTCTGCAGCACGGTGCGGCGATACGCGAAGGCGGCCTGATCGCGCTGTCCGGCGGCGACTTCCACCCCGGCGCGAAGCCGCCCGCCAGCAAAGATCGGCGCAAGCGCGCTGCCGCCCGCCTGCCACAGCGTGATCGGATCGGCGAGCAGGCTCGAAATCGCAAGGCCCCCGCTCAGCCCGAGGCGCAGTTGCGGCAGGAACCGCTTGCGCGAGGCGGAAAGCGCAGCATCGCTCGCGGCAAGCTGGTCTGCCGCCTGCGCAATATCCGGACGGCGTTCCAGCAGCGCCGAGGGCAGCCCCGCCGGAACCGCAGGCACCGCAAGGCTGGCAAGCGGCGCGCCGCGTTCGATCGGCCCCGGCGTGTCTCCGGCAAGCTGGCTCAGGCCGTCCTCGCTGCGCCGGATCGCGGTTTCGATCTGCGGGATGATCTGCGCGGTCGCATCGTATTCGGCGCGGGCCTGTTGCAGCTCCAGCTTGGGCGAATACCCGGCCCGGTCGCGCGATTGGGCGATGCGCAGCGAATCCGCGCGGGCCGCCAGCGTTTCCTTCGCCACGCGCAGCCGCGCATCGAGCCCGAGCAGCGCGATATACTGGCTGGCAGCCGCACCCGCCACCGCAAGCCGCACGCTGTCATGCGCAGCCTGGCTCGCAAGGAAGGCCGCGCGCGAGGCCCGCACTGAATCGGCGATCCTGCCGAACAGGTCCACTTCGTAGCCCGCGCTCAATTGCGGCTGGGCAAAGTCCTGATTGAGCGGCGTGCCGAACGCGCTGACCGTGCGCGAATGGCCTGCGGCAATCCCGGCGTCGAGCGTTGGGAGGAGCTGCGAGCGAGCCAGCGCCACATTGGCCCGCGCCTCGCGCACGCGCCCCGCGGCAATCGCGACATCAGGATTGCCCGCGATCGCACGTTCGACGAGCCGGGCAAGCGCCGGATCACCGAACGACTGCCACCACTGCGCATCGACCGGTCCCGCGTCCTGATCGGCGGGGCTGCGCCACGCGGCAGGAGGCACCACCGGCACCACGGCCTGCGGCTTTCCGCCCGGAGCGCAGGCACCCAGCAGCAGGATAGGCAGAAGAAGAGCCGCGCGCATGCTCATTCCCCCTTCGCGCGGGTATCGACCGACACTTCGACCGACATGCCCGGCCGCAGCCGCCGCGCCGCCGTCTGGCCGGGATCGACGCCGATGCGCACTGCGATCCGCTGCGCCACCTTGACGAAGTTGCCGGTCGCGTTGTCCGCCTTGATCACTGCGAATTCGGACCCGGCGGCGGGGGAGATGTTCTGCACATGGCCGGTCAGTTCCCGCCCGCCCAGTGCGTCGACCTTGAAGGTCGCAGGCTGGCCGACCGCCATGCCGCGCGTCTGGCTTTCCTTGAAATTGGCGACGATCCACGCATCGCGGGGCACCAGGAACACCAGTTGCGTCCCCGGCGTGACATAAGCGCCGTTGCGCACGCCGATCTCGGAAAGCTGGCCGTCCACCGGCGCGCGGATCACGGTGTTTTCCAGATCGATCTGCGCCAGCCGCAGCTGCGCCTTCGCCGCCTCGACTGCGGCGCGAAGGCCGTCCCGCCCGACGACCACGGTGCGCACGTCCTGCGTTCCGATAGCGCGCCCGGCCTCGGCCTGGCGCACCCCGGCTTCCGCCGCAAGCAGCGCCGCGCGCGTCTGATCGCGCTCGCGCTCGGAAATCGAGCCATCGGCTACCAGCGAATCGGCGCGCTTCATATCGGCCCGGGCGCGATCGAGCTGCGCGCGGGCATTGGCGATGCCGGCATCCTGGCTCAGCGTCGCCGTCTCGCGCGAACGCTGCGCCTGCGAGGAATTGGCGAGCGCGGCTTCCTGCGCGGCGACATTGGCCTCAGCTTGCGCAACGCGGGCGCGGTAGATGCGGTCATCGATAGTGGCGATGACTTGCCCGGCCTTCACTTCGGTGAAGTCCTGCACCGGCACCGATGTCACATAGCCGTTCACTTGCGGGCTGATGATCGTCACCCGCCCGCGCACATAGGCATTGTCGGTCACTTCGGTGAGGCCGGCAAACGGCGGCAGGCGCCACGCGTAGAGCAAGGCCGCGATGGCGATGAGGGCCACCACGATGATCACCGCAATCGTCGTGCGGCTCTTGGCGGGTGGGTTCCAGCCCTCGGGGCGCGTGGCCGCGACTTGCGGATCGGCGGCAGAGCCGGGCGGAGATTGGGTGGTTTCGGTCATGACAAGGGCCTCATGGCTTTGGCTGCGCGGCTGCATTCGCAGCCTGCGCCATTTTCTGCTGGAGCAGGATGACGGGGGAGGGCTCATGCCGACGCCAGATCGACCAGCGGATGGCAAGGCCCCATAGCTCGGTCAGCAGCGCAAGCGCGCCGACCAGCAGGAACACATCGTTGAAGGCGAGGATATTGGCCTCACGCGCGACTTGCTGCGCGACAAGCGCGCCGCCTGCCGCACCGCGCAGCGCCGGATCGCCCTGGGTCTGCGCAAGCACGCCCGCACTGCCGCGCATCCGGCCCGCGACGACCGGATCGGTCATCACGATCGACTGCACCAGCTCGTGCGAATGATACTTCTCGCGCTCGATCTGGAAGGTGCCGAGCAGCGAAGTGCCCACCAGCCCGCCCAGGCTCTGGCTCATCGCGAAGATCACGACGAAGCTGATGAAGTGCTTCGGCCCCGCCAGCAGCGTGCGCGAGATGCCGATCACCATGGCCTGCGCCAGAAACATCAGCGAGGCAAAGCCGATCAGCGCTTGGCTGAAATAGAGGTTTTCCGGCCGCGTCAGGTTGGTCGCCGATGCATCGATGAACGCGCCGACCGCGATCAGCAGCACCGCGAAGTTGATCGGTGCGGTGAGATTGCCGGGCCGGAACGTCAGCACGGCAGTCGCGAGCCCGGCGAGCGAGGCCGCCACGACGATCAGGTTGAGCGTTATCATCTGGTCGTTGTTCATCCCCACCACATTCAGCAGCCCGATCGAGCCGAACGCCTGTTCGGACAGGAGGATGCGGATCGAGGCAGCAATGAGGATCAGCCGCACGAGGTGGCGCGTGCCGAGCCAGCGGGTCTGGATCAGGGGATTGGCCCGCAGATGCTCGACCACCAGCGCAGCGCCGATCAGCGCAACGCTCAGCACCAGCGCGATCCCCATCCAGGGGCGCTCGGTCCACCATTCGATGCGCCCTTCCGAAAGCACCGCGACAAGCAGCCCAACGCCCGGCGCAAATAGCGCGAAGGTGAGGAAATCCAGCGGCTCGAACACTTTCTCGCGCTCGCTCGGTGGCAGCGGCAGTGCCATTACGGCCGAAAGGGTGGCCAGCGCCAGCCCCAGTTCGAACCAGTAGAGCATGTGCCAGTCCCCCCAATCGAGCAGCCGGGGGGACAGCGCACGGGCGAGCGGCGTGGCGAGCTGCGGCACGCAGATGCCGATCATCGCACCCGCCAGCCGCCGGGGCGCGGACATGCTCTGCATGAAGTAGAGGATCGTCAGCGTGGAAAGGCCGCTCGCCGCAATGCCGCTGATCGCGCGCACGGCCACCGCCGACCAGAAGTCATGCACGAACAAGTGGAGCAAGGTGGAAAGCGCATAGACCGCGAGCATCCAGCGGATGAACGGCTGCAAACCGAACTGCTGGCGGTACTTCACCAGCAGCAGGTTGGACGGCACGTTGGTCATGAAATAGGCCGCCGTCAGCCAGGTCGCCTCATCGCTGTAGAGCCCCAGCGAGCCTTGCGCGAAATTGAGGTTGACGAGGGTCAGCGCGTTGCCGAGCCCGCCGGTGATCCCCACCAGCGCGCCGATGGCAAAATAGCCGCGCCGGCGCCACACCGGATGAGCCGGATTGGCGGGCGAGCCGGGCAGGGTCGGCCGTTCGTGCGGCTTGAAGACATAGGGTGCCTCCTCAGTCATCACGGCGCTCCTTCATGCCTGCCCGGTTCGCAGCCGAGCTCAGCGCCAATAGCCATTGGCAGCGGCGATCGTCTGGAAATTCACCGCCACGACATGGGATGAGGCGATGAGTGCATTGGCGTCTTCCTCATAGATCGGGCGCAGCTTCTGGCGCACTTCGTCGGAAGGCTGGGTCAGCTTCACCGCCATGCGCGAAAGCTTCATCGCCAGGGCAAAACCCTCTTCAGGGGTCGCGGTCACGAGTGTTTCAAGCCAGGTGGTCATCATCGGTCTCCTTCGATGCGGGGTAAAAACGAAGTGTTATCGATGCCGGCCTGACTCGCAGGTTTCGGCGGCTTTTTTACTGTATTTCGCGAAACTTGGCTCGCCGAAAATCAGGCGGCGAAGCGGCTGTCCCGGCTTTGGGGCGGCACTTGCCGATCAAGCCGGGAAAAGGCCCGCTTGAGGAAAGCGCCTGTCAGGATGCCCATCGCGTTGTCTCCAAATGAGGGGCGGGTCCTGCCGCGATCCCCTTGTCTGATCTCCAGTTAAACCCGATCGCCGCCGAGGGTTATCGACCAGCGCGGCATTTGATTGTTGCCGGAAACAGACCAATATGCGCTGCACCCGATTTGCAATCTGGCGAAGCTGTGGGTGGCGCATCCGGGAGCTTGCCGCTTTGCCGCACATGCCTGATTTTGAAGCCTGGGCGATCTTCGCCAAAGTTGCCGAGCGCGGCAGCTTCAGCCAGGCGGCCGAAGAGCTGGGCCTTGCCAAGACCACCGTCTCGAAAGCGGTGACGCGGCTGGAAGAGCGGATGCGGACAACCCTGCTGCACCGCACGACCCGGTCCCTGTCGCTGACCGAAAGCGGGCGCCTGTCGCTCGAACGTGCCGCGCGCATCCTTGCCGATGGCGCTGCGGTCGAGGCCGAGATTCTTGAGGAAGCCGCGATCCCGCGCGGGCTGATCCGCCTTGCCAGCACCACCGCGTTCGGCATCCAGCAACTCGCCCCGCTGCTGCCCGAATTCATGGCGCGCTATCCCGAGATCGAGGTGGATTTCGAACTGACCGACCGCCGCATCGACCTCATCACCGAAGGGGTCGACGTCGTGCTGCGCGCCGGGCCGGAGCCGGATTCATCGCTGCGCATCAGCAAGCTGTTCGCGTTTCGCGTGCCGCTCGTCGCTTCGCCCGCCTATTTCGATAAGCACGGCCGCCCCGAACATCCGGCGGATCTGACGCGCTTTCCGGCGTTGGTCTTCACGCATATCGCGGGCGCGGAGGCCTGGCACTTTCGCCATGCCGTCCACGGAGAAGTCACTGTGCATGTAGATGGACCGTACCATGTGAACAACGGTGTTGCAGCGGTTCCAGCGCTGGTCGCAGGGCTCGGCATCACTGCGCTGCCCGAGGCCTATGTTTCCGAGGAACTCGCCGATGGCCGCCTTGAAGAAGTGCTCAAGGACTGGCCGGTGCGGCCTGCTCCGGTCCATGTCGTCACGCCTCCCGGCCGGGCGCGGCCTGCCCGGGTGCGCGTGCTGCTCGATTTCCTGCGCCAGCATTTCGCGACGAAATCCTGGGCCGTGGGGATCGAGACCTGAAGCATCAGATCGCGAAGCGGAAGACGATCCCGATCGCGGTGACAGCGCATGCAATGGTGAGCGGGATCGACAGGATCTGGACCAGCGCGGCCCGTCCGCCGACATGGCCGGTCCAGGTCTCGATGCCATCGGCCATGAACTTGGCCATGCTGAGGCGGCCAGACCGGCTTTCCGTTTTCAGGAAAAGGGAAGGGACCGTCAGGTACATCACCACATAGCCCGTACTGATGACCACCATCATGGCAGCGTCTGCGGACCGCATGAACAGCGCAAGGAACGCGGCCATGATCGCGCCGTAGGAACCAAGGATCATCAGCCCGATTTCGCTCGGCAGATCAGGCACGGCGGCCTCGCTCATCATCGGCGGGCGGACAAACGGGGTGGCGGCCGCGGGCTCGGCCACAACAAATCCATCATGAAGGGCGTACATCGTCTCTCTCCTCAGGCGGTGTCCGCGCCAGAGCCGTGGCTCCGGCGCGGGGCGGGTTCAGGCAATCGTGATGCGAACATCCACATTGCCGCGCGTGGCGTTGGAATAGGGGCAGGCCTGGTGAGCGGCCGCGACGATGCGTTCCGCCGCCTCGCGCTCCAGCCCGGGCAGGTCGACCGCCAGCGCAATATCGAGCGCAAAGCCGGGGCCGCGCTCGTTGGGTCCGATGCCGACCGTCGCGGTGACGTTGGCGTCGGCGGGGATCACCGCCTTGGCCTGCGAGGCGACGAACTTGATCGCCGAAAGGAAGCAGGCCGCATAACCAGCCGCAAAGAGTTGCTCCGGATTGGTGCCCGCTGCGCCGTCGCCGCCAAGCTCGCGCGGCGTCGCAAGCTGCACGCGCAGCGTTCCGTCGGCGCTGGCGGCTGAACCGCTGCGCCCGCCGATGGCGGTGGCCTGCGTCTGGTAGAGTATCTTCATGGTCATTGTCCTTTTGGCCGGGAGAAGGGGTGCACACACCCGGACGTCAGCCGGGAGGGGGGGAGTGGGGGGACGCCCGGATGTGTGCGAGGGAAAGAGTAGTCATATGGCGCGCGCGCGATAATCCGCCCCGCCAGCATTTCATTGGTGACGAAGCTGCACCAATTGCTCAGGCAGCTCTTGCCAGCGCAGCAACTGCACCAGGCACGGCGCGGAAGGCGATGCCGAGCCGGTTGTATGCGTTCATCAGGCCGATCGCGATGGTGAGGTCGGTCAGCTCCCGCGCGCCGAACACTGCGTTCGCGGCCGCGAAATCGGCATCGGGCACGCCGCTGTCGGCTACGCGCGTAACGCTTTCGGCCCAGCCGAGCGCGGCGCGTTCCTCGGTGCTGAACAGTGCGCCTGCCTCGCGCCACACGGCGAGCAGCGCGATCTTTCCGGCTGACACGCCGCGCCTCGCAAGGTCGGCGGTGTGCATGTCGATGCAATAGGCGCAGCCGTTGATCTGGCTCACGCGCAGATAGACGAGATCGAGCAAGCCTGCGTCGAGGCCGGACTGCATGATGTGGCCGTAGACCTGGCCAAGCGCCTTGATCCCTGCAGGGCTGGCGGCGGTATAATCGAGACGTGCGGACATGGCGGGGTTCCCATTCTGATGCGGGCCACCGGTCGGCGGCTCTGCCAGTATGGATAGGCCGCTGCGGCGCCGAAGATTAGAACCAGTTCGCCAACTCACTTGTGCCAGCCGAAGCGATAATCTGCCGGAGGGCAGCAGCCCGGCAAACTCACCCCGCCGCCAGTCGCTCAATGAGCAGGTCAACCAGCGCGCGCAGGCGCGGCAAGCGCTTGAGGTCGCGGTGGTAGCCCAGCCAGGTGTCCCGCGTGGGCGGGCAGGGGCCAAGGTCGAGTGCTTCGATGCCCTCGATCGAATCCCCCAGCGGCCTCGGCAGAACTGCAAGGCCGGTCCCCCGCGCGCAAAGCTCCGCCTGGATTTCGCGGCTGTTGCTGCGCGCGGCGATCCTCGCGCCGGGAAGCGTCCGCAGCAGCCACTCGACGTCCGGCATCGCTCCGAAGGCGGTGTCCATGACCACGACAGGATAAGGCTCGGCCTCGCCCGCACGGGGGCGCCAGCGGCCTGCTTCGCCGTAGACCGCGTAGGGCACGGTCATCAGCCTGCGTGCGATGACTTCCGGTTCGTCGAATCCGGTAATCCGGAACACCAGATCGGCCTCGCGCCGGCCAAGGCTGTAGACCCGCTGGTCGGTCAGCGTCTCGACGATCACCCCGGGATGGAGCCGGCTGAATTCGGCAAGCACCGGGGCCAGCACGATGCGGCCGAACCAGTCGGAGCAGGTCAGCCGCAGCATGCCTTCAAGGCCGCCGCTGCTCCCCGCAAGCTCGCGCGAGAGCGCCTGCGCGTCCGCTTCCATCCGCTCGGCGTGGCGCAGCAGGACCGCGCCCTCGTCGGTCAGGATGAAGCCATCGGCAGTGCGCTGAAACAGCGTGAGCCCCATCGCCGCTTCCAGCGCGCGCAACCGGCGGCCCATGGTCGGCTGCGATTGCCCCAGCTTCCGCGCCGCGCCGCCAAGCGTGCCTTCGCGCGCGATTGCCAGAAAGATCGGCAGATCGCTCCACTCCATCGGCGGGCTTGTCATCACGGACATCCATTCAAAAGTGTATGAGTATCATGCATTCATTTGGATTTTCGTTCAACTCTGACGGGTCCATTTTCCTCGCATCAAGAGGAGAAAGACCATGATCGCTTCCACTTCAATGCTCGCAGCGCTTGTTGAAACCAATGGCGGCCCCTTCACCGTGCGCGAAATCGCCAAGCCTGTCCCGCGCGCCGGCGAAGTCCTCGTCCGCGTGGCTGCCGCCGGGACCAATCCGCTCGATACCAAGATCCGCGCCGGCGAAGCGGCCCACGCCCGCCATCCGCTGCCGGCCGTGCTCGGGATGGACCTTGCCGGCGTGGTCGAGGCCGTCGGCGCGGGGGTCGACGCGTTTGCGCCGGGTGACGAAGTCTACGGCTTCACCGGCGGTGTCGGCGGGATGCAGGGATCGCTGGCGCAGTTCGTCTCCGCCGATGCGCGGCTGCTCGCGCACAAGCCCGCCAATCTCTCGATGCGCGAGGCTGCGGTGCTGCCGCTGGTGGTGATCACCGCGTGGGAAGGCCTCGTCGACCGTGTCGGCATCCGCGAGGGGCAGACCGTGCTCGTGCAAGGCGGTGGCGGCGGGGTCGGCCATGTTGCCGTGCAGATCGCACTGGCGCGCGGAGCCAAAGTTTTCGCCACCGCGTTTGGCGAGGATCTCGCCTATGTCCGCAGCCTCGGCGCCGTGCCGATCGATGCCACCTGCGATATTGCGAGCTACGTGGCCGAGCACACAGCCGGGAAGGGCTTCGACGTCGTCTATGATACGCTGGGCGGCAACGTGCTCGATGCCTCATTCAAGGCAGTGGCCCGCTTCGGCCATGTGGTGAGCTGCCTCGGCTGGGGCACGCACGCGCTCGCGCCGCTGTCGTTCAAGCAGGGGACCTATTCCGGCGTCTTCACGCTCCACGCCCTGCTGGCCGACGAAGGGCGCGCCCACTACGGCGAGATCCTTGCCGCCGCAACGCAGCTGGCCGAAAGCGGCCAGCTCCTCCCGCGCCTCGATCCGCGCATTTTCGCGCTCACCGAAGCCGATGCCGCCTATGATGCCGTCCTCGGGCGTAATGGTGCGCAGCGCCAGAAGGGCAAGATCGCCATCTCGATTGCCTGACCAGCCCGCACGCCATTGCCGGCTTGCGCTCAATTTAATCAGCGATTAGATAATATGTCGGCGGCACCCGGCCGCCGACATATTGCGCCGCGTGCGCGCGGGGATTTTGCGGAACATGGGCTCTCTCAAATACGGCGTCTCGGTCTACAGCTACGTCAACGATTATGGTTCGGTGATGACGCTGGAAGATGCCTTCGATCACATCGCCGATACCGGCGCCACCGGCATCGAAATCCTCGGCGAAGGCCAGATCGAAGGCTATCCCGAACCGTCATCCGCCTGGCTCGATCACTGGTTCGGCCTCGTCGATCGCTACAAGCTCGAGCCCACCAATTTCTGCGCCTGGGTCGATAACCGCATCACCCTCACGCGCAATCTCACCGTGGCAGAAGGCGCGGCCGAACTCGCGCGTGATCTGAGGCTTGCGCACCGGCTCGGCTTCAAGTTCCTCCGCCCCAAGTTCGGCGTGACGTCGCACGAGCTTGATCCCGATCCGCAGTGGCAGGCCTACGTCGAGCGCAATCTCGATCTCGCGCACCAGCTTGGCGTGGTGATCTGCCCGGAAATCCATTCGCCCACGCCGATCAAGCACCGCGTCACCGATGGCTACATCAATTTCATTGAGCGGACGGGTACGCAGAACTTCGGCCTGATGATCGATACCGGCATCTTTCAGGATCGCCCGCTCACGCACTGGGGTTCGCACCAGATCAACGAAGAGGCGCGCAAGCACATGGCGTTCCTCAATGGCATCAAGGTGCCGCCCGAACAGTTCCTCGATATCGCCCGCTACGTCGTGTTCATCCAGGCCAAGTTCCACGATATCGACGACAGCCTCGAAGACCTCAACATCCCGTGGCGCCCGGTAATGTCTGCGATCTTGCGCTCGGGCTACTCTGGCTGGCTTTCGAGCGAATACGAAGGGCTGCGCAGCCCGTGGCGCGCGATCGATCAGGTCCGCCGCCAGCAGGTGCTGCTCCGCAAGCTGGAGCGCGAATTCCATGAGGGCAAGCTCGCCTGAGCGCCCGCCACGCCCGTATTCCGAGGAACACCCCCATGCTCGAACACCAGCTCATCCAAAGCACCGGCTTCCGCAACATCGGCCCTGTCGGCGCGCGCACCGGCTTTGCCGTGCGCATCCGCATCCCCAATTACCACGGCACGCGCCTTTCGCAGCTTGATGGCTTCACTGTCACCGTCGATGGCGAGGTCTTCCCCTTCGAACAGAACAGCCTCGGCATCCGCGACGAAGTCTACACCCTCGCCGAACTGCGCGAGGAAACCACTGCGCGCTGGGGGCTGCTCGAATGGGGCGAAATCCTCGTCGACAAGCCCGGCGGCCTCGAGGCCGGCATCCACCATGTCGAAGTGCTTGCCCGCATTCGCTATTCGTATTTCCCGCCCGACGTGCACATCTTCCCGATGCACGAAGCCCGCCTCGCCACGCTCTGCGCATAGCTGGCACCTCGCTGCAAACGTGGTAGGACTGCGCCGACCGGGAAGGTGCATGTCGACGAAAAAGCCGTACCACAAGGAGGATCTCAGGGGCGATCTGCTCAAGGCCGGGCGGGCCTGGGTGGAAGCAAACGGCCATCTGGGGCTCTCGATGCGCATCCTTGCGCAGCAGGTCGGCGTCTCGCCCGGCGCGCCTTACCACCATTTCCCGGATCGGCGCTCGTTCCTCCTCGCGCTCGCGCTCGATGGCTTTCGCGAAATGCTCGCCCGATCGGATGCAGTCGCCGCGGGGCAGCATCACCCGGCGGCCAAGCTGCGCGCGCTAGGCACGGAGTTCATCCGCTTTGCCGAGGAAAACCCGCATCTCGTTGATCTGATGTACGAAAGCGAGCTTACCAGCCCGGCGCTCGATCCGGAATTGCTCGCCTACCAGCAGCTCGGCCACGCCGCCGTGCGCGCGGAAGTCGCCGCCAGCATGCCCGGCCTCGATGCCGAAGCGACCGCCCTGCGCACGCTTGCATTCTGGTCCGCGATCTACGGGTTCGCCTCGATGCGCCGCAAAGGCGTGATCCGCGCCGTCCCCGGCGCCGTGATAGCCGGCGATCTTGCCGAGGCGATTGCCGAGCGCGCCATCGTCGCCGCGCTGGCGCCCTGAAGGAATACCCCCGCATGGACAAGCTCGATCGCCAGCTGCTCGCCTTGCTCCAGGTCGATGCCTCGCGCGCGCACGCCGATCTGGCCAAGCTGGTCAATCTCTCCTCCAGCCAGGTTTCGCGCCGGATCGCGCGGCTCGAAGGCGATGGTTATATCCGCGGCACCGTCGCCCTGCTCAGCGAAGCTGCGCTAGGCCTGCAGGTGGAAGCCTATGTCGCCGTCGCCATGGCAAGTTACGCGCCCGAAGTCGTACGCGGCTTCCATGCCCGCATCTCCGCGCTCGATGAAGTGCTCGATTGCCGCGCCACCACGGGCGATTCCGATTATCTCCTGCGCATCGTCGCGCGCGATCTTGCGTCCTATTCGCGCCTGATGAACGAGCAGCTGCTCGGCCACGGAGACGTCGCCAGCGTGCGCTCCAGCGTGGTGCTGGACCGGATCAAGCACACCACCAGCCTGCCGCTGCCCCCACTCTGATTGGAGCCCCAGTACATCCGGGAGAGAACCATGATCAAGCTGACCTTCTGCCTCCACCGCCTGCCGCATCTCAGCCGCGCCGAATTTCAGGACTACTGGCTGAATACCCACGGGCCGCTTGTCGCCAGCGTGCGCGATGCGCTGAAGATCCGGCGCTATGTCCAGCTCCACTCGCTTGCTGATACGGAGGGCGCCCCCTTCGCCGTGGCCCGCGGCGCGCCCGAGCCCTTCGACGGCGTTGCGCAGCTGTGGTGGGACAGCCTTGAAGACCTCGCCAGCAGCTCGCCTGAGGCTGTCGCCGCCGGTGCGCTCCTCCTCGAAGACGAGCGCAAGTTCATCGATCTGCCCCGCTCCCCGCTCTGGCTCGGGCAGGAACACGTGATCTTCTGAAGCCCTCCGACTTACCCCACCCCCGCTCATGCTGAGCTTGTCGAAGCATCGTACCCGGCGGTCGCGCCTGCGCCCTTGGCCAAGCTCAGGGTGAGCGGGCCGACGAAGTAACCTAGGGCGCGTAGCTCAGCGTCACCGTGCTTTCCCGCCCTGCCGCAATCGCCTCTGGCGCGAGATCGATCCGCTTGAACCGGTTCTGTGCGTGCATCTGCACCTGATCGGTCAGGTGCACCGTGCCGCGCCCCGCCGGATCGATGAACTGGTTCTGCCCGCCCACTTCGGTGATCGTGTAGATCGACGGCGCGCCGGGGGTCAGCTCCATCATCCCCACCCAGCCTTCGCCGCCGTTCAGGGGGATCATCTTCGGCCCCAGACCAAGCTCGCCCCACAGCGCCTTGCCGCGTTCGTCATCGTCGGGCAGCGGCGGGCGGGCCGGGTCCTCGGCATCGTCAGTGAAGTACTTCCAGAAGATCGGCCGCTTCCATTCGGCCATCGGCGCCGCGCCGAACTGCGGCCGCAGAGCCGCAATCGTCTGCCGGATCGTCTCGGCCACCACGGCCTCGCGCGGGCGGCCCGCAAAGTAATCGAACTCCACCGGCAGCCCCGCCGCCGGGCCCTGCAGCACGCGGTAGAGCAGGGCGGTGCGGTATTTCTGGTAGCGCTTGGCGTCGATGTCCCTCCACCAATTTCCCATTACCGGGCCGAACAGCACTTTGGGCGCCGTGTCCAGCCAGGCGCGAAACAGCGTCAAGCCCGGCTTGTCATAGCGCTCGTCGCCATCCCGGTCTTCGTATCGCCCGTTCCATGCCAGCATCAGCTCCACCGCCTGGGAAACCTCCGGATCCTGCGCGCTCGCTGCCGCCGCGCGCAGGAACGGCGCAAACATGAAGGGGGGCGCATTGGCCCGGTCGCGCGCGCCAAAGCCGTTCCAGATCTGCCGGTTATAGCCCACCATGTCGACCAGCGTCACGCCATGCGAACCCGCCGCCAGCTTCGCTCCAAGCCAGGTGCGGAAGGTTGCCCCCATCCGCGCGTCATCGCCCTCGCGGCTCCACGTGGTCGCCTTGCTGTTCCACGCGTGGATCCAGCCCTGCTTGGGGTTCACCATGTGCGGCCGCTCGGCGGGGGTCAGGAAGCCCTGCCACTCGTACTCGCCGGTGCCGGGGGTGGGCAGGCGCGGATCGGTGCCGGGCGCGCGGCGCGGCAACATGCCCGTCTCCCAGAACCCGATCGCGCCGCTCTCGTCGCCGTAACAAATGCCGAAATTGATCGCGACTTTCGCCATCGCCGCATCGAACTCGGCCATCGACTGCGCGCGCTGCATATCGACGAACGCGGCCCAGTTCTCGAGCTCGTGACCGCGCATCGCGAAGCGCTGGCTATAGGCAATGCCGCTCGCACGGTCCTCGCTCACCACCGGCCCGTGCACCGTCCAGCGCAGTTCGCGCAGCACGGGCGCGGCACCTTTCACAAGGATCGTCTGCGTCTGCCGCACCATCGGCCGCCACGCGCCCTTGAACCAGTAGCGATCGGGATTCTTCGGATCGAGCTTCTCGGCAAACGTGTCGGTCGTATCGCCATGGCCGGAGGTTACCAGCCAGCCATGATGCGGCCCGCGCCCCATGATCGGCACGCCCCAGGCCGGCGTCGTGAACCCCGCGCTGTCAAACCCGCCGCCGTGGAGATGGATTTCCGGCCCGTCCGCCGTCGCTTCCATCATCATGACCCGCCCGCTTGCGGTACGTTGCGGCCCCAGCACGAGGCAGCGGCTATGGTCCTTCCCCGGCGCCGGGTTCGGCTCGGCGGCCTTGGCCAGCGGCGCCAGCGTGAGGAACGTCGCTTGCGGCATCGGCTGAGCCGGGGCGAGGTCTTCGCCGGGCGGGATCACCGTTGGTGTATCGGGATCGCTGACCGGCACCAGATCGCCAAAAAGCTGGCGCGCCTTGGCCTCGCCGTGGCGCGCGGTCATCGCCTGCAGGAACGCGAGGTTGGTCACTTCCGATCCGCCGCGTCCGCGCGGGAAGCTTGCGATCATCGCGAGGAAATCGGTCAGCACCCAGCGCTCGGGTTTCACGCCCCACCGAGTGAACTCGTAGGGGGTCTTGTGGTCTGGATCGGCCTCGATCTCGGCAATCGCGCGGTTCACCCCCGCGACATAGGCCGCGATCATCCGCTGATATTCGTCCCCCAGCGCGCCGTACATGCGCAGGAGCTCGGCCTTGTCCGGCAGCCGCTGGCGCGAGACCACGTCCGATTCCACCGCCGACGGTCCCAGCACTTCCGCCAGCCGCCCCAGCGCCCGGCGCCGCGATTGCTCCATGTCCGCCAGCCGGTCCTGCGCCTCGGCATAACCTGCGCCAAACAGCACGGCTTCCGATGTCTCGGCAAACACATGCGGCACGCCAAACGCATCGCGGTCGATCCGCACGGGGGAGGGCGCGGCGCCCTCGGCCAGCGCCACCACCGGCATCCCCGCCAGCACCAATGCAAGGATCAAGCGCCGCCTGCTCATGCCACATTCTCCAGCGCCCGCGCATGCCGGTTCAGCGCATCCCCGCCGATCCCGCGCATCCCTTGCGCGGCCAGTGCGGCGACCACCCGCGCCGGATCGAGCGCCTGCACCGACAGCCCCTCGCTGAGCGCCATGGCCGCTGCCGTGCCTGCCGCCTGTCCCATCGCCATGCATTGCGGCATCCCTCGCACGGAGGCAAAGGCGGCGGGATCGGCGCAGACCAGCCGCCCAGCAAATAGCAAGTTCGCTACCCCCTCCGGCACCATCGCGCGAAAAGGAATGGTATAGTAATCTCCAGTCGCCACGATCGCATCGTGGGTCATCTCGGCGTCGCCCCGCATCACATCGTCGATCGGATTGTCGCAGGCGACAATCCCGTCCACCGGCTTCGCGCCGCCGCGCAGATCGCGCGCCAGAATGCGGTGTACTGCCTCCAGCTTGCGTGTCTCGCGCACGCCCACCGTCGGCCCCAGCTCGCTCATCCGCGCTGCTTCGAAGCCCGGCACATGGCTGATGAGGAACCGGGCAAGCTGGTGGCACCGCCGCCGCCCTTCCTGCGTCGCCCGCGCCACGGCTTGCGGGTCGGTCCCGTCAACGCCGCGGATATGCACCGAATTGCAGAACACCATGTCGCGGTGAAAGCCCTTCATCAGATAGAGCTTGGCCAGATCGGGATGGAGCAGCCCCGCCGCGATACCCATGGCGGCCTCTTCCTCGAAGTAGGGATCGCCCCTGGCAAACACGCGGTCCCAGTCCGCGCCCACCATCGAGAACGATAGCGTAACACCCATCATGTTACCGCGCCCGTCACCCACCATGAACGGCACCCCGGCGCGCGCCGAAGTATCGCCATCGCCCGAACAGTCGATCACCATCCCGGCCTCGATCACCAGCGGACCCGTGCGGTCGGTGCAGGCCACGCGCGCGATCCGGCCCTGTTCCAGCATCGGCGCTCCCGCAAATGTTCCCAGATGCACTTCGACGCCCGCATCCTCCAGCATCTGGAACATCGCAAAAACAGCCGCTTCGTGATCATAGATCACCTCAAGCCCGAAGTTCTCCAGCGTCGAGGGCCGCACCTCGGCCATCGGCGGCTCCATCGCCAGCAGCTCGCCAGTCAGCTCGCCAAACACGCCGCCAATGCTCCGCCCGGTGGGGTAGCCGCCGCCCCAGGGCATGCCGGGGCAGAACGCCATCACCCCGCCGATCTTGCTCGTCCCTTCGATCAGCCGCACGCTGGCTCCTCGCCGCGCCGCGCCCAGCGCTGCGCCAAAACCCGCCGTGCCCCCGCCGATCACCAGCACATCAGCCCGCAGCTGCCGCACTCTCTTTCCCCCGAAACCTGAAGGCTCGCAGCAAACGCGATTTACCTCGCCCTTGCAACCGCGCGTGTCACCGGGCTTAACAGTCGGCAACAAGGGTCTTCGCCAGCAAGACCCTTCGGGAGAACCACAAGATGCCGTCCATCGCCGATCCCCTCGTCCTCCCATGCGGTGCCGTCCTGCCCAACCGGCTCGCCAAGGCCGCGATGACCGAGGGGCTCGCCGATCCGCAAGGGCGCGCTACGCCTGAACTCGCGCGGCTCTACGGCCTGTGGGCTGATGGCGGCTCGGGCCTCCTCATCACCGGCAACGTCCAGATCGACCGCGACCATCTCGAACGGCCGGGCAACGTCATCATCCATGGCCCGCAGGATGAAGCCGCACGCGCGGGCCTAGCTGCCATGGCAAGCGCCGGTACCCGCGCTGGCGGCCATATCTGGATGCAGATCAGCCATGCCGGCCGCCAGACGCAGATCACCGTCAACCCGCATCCCAAGGCGCCCTCCGCCGTCGCCGTGGGCCTTCCCGGCAAGCAGTTCGGCCTGCCCGAAGCGCTGACCGAGATTGAAATCCTCGATCTCGTCGAACGCTTCGGCCACGCCGCCGAAGTCGCCAAGGCCACCGGCTATACCGGGGTCCAGATCCACGCCGCACATGGCTACCTCCTCTCGCAGTTCCTCAGCCCGCGCGCCAACTTGCGCAGCGATCAGTGGGGCGGCACGCTCGAAAACCGCGCGCGCATGCTGATGGCCGTCGTCGCCCGTGTCCGCGCCGGGGTCGGGCCGGAGTTTCCCATCGGCGTGAAGCTCAATTCGGCCGATTTCCAGAAAGGCGGCTTCGCTTTCGAAGACAGCATGATCGTTGCCCGATGGCTGCAGGACGCCGGCGTCGATCTCCTCGAAATCTCAGGCGGTTCCTACGAACAGCCCGCGATGATGGACATTCAGGGCATGGAAGCGCCGGACGCGCCCCCGCAAAAGGCCTCAACCGCCGCGCGTGAGGCCTACTTCGTCGATTTCGCCAAGACGATGCGCGCCTCGCTCACCATGCCGCTCATGGTCACCGGGGGCTTTCGCACCCGCCGCGCGATGAACACCGCTCTTGAGACAGGCGGGGCAGACGTCATCGGCCTCGGCCGCCCGCTCTGCGTCGATACCGCGGGCCCCGCCAAGCTGCTGGCAGGCGCGGAGGAGCTCGACCGCTGGGAAACCAAGCTCAAGCTCCTGCCGCCGTGGCTCTCGTTCCTCGGCAACCTCAAGATGATGCGCGCCGTCGAAGGCTTCGCCGTCACCTATTGGTACTACGCGCAGATCGATTCCATCGCCCGCACCGGCCGCGCCAATATCGGCATCGCGCCTTTCTCGGCGCTGCTTTCGATCCAGAAGGCCGGCAAGGCGTGGCTCAAGGCACGAAGGTAAGGGGGGAAGTGAGGGGGCTCACTTCCTCGTAAACACCACCTTCCCGCCAAACAGCGTCATCATGCAGCGCATGTCCTTGAGGTCGGCTGTCGCCACGGCATAGGGATTGCGGTCCCAGATCGCCACGTCCGCCAGCTTGCCCACTTCGAGCGAGCCCGTCTGCTTCTCGAGGAACAGCTGCCGCGCGGCCCAGATCGTGTGGCTTTTCATCGCGATGTGGATGTCCACCGCTTCGGCCGTCCCGAACGGCACCTTGCCGAAGCGGTCGCCATCGGGTTCGCGCGCCACCGAGGACCACAGGCCATAGCGCGGCGCATAAGGCGTCACCGGGTAGTCCGATCCGTCGCTGTAGATAATGCCGCGCTTCACATAAGTCGCGTAGGGCATCATGTGCACGCTGCGCTCAGGTCCCCATCCTGCCGCCAGCGCATCGCCGAGAAACCAGAGGAACTCCGCCTGCGCTTCGGGATAGCCGGAATCGTACTTCTTCTGCATGTCTGCCATCACGTCGATGGCATGTTCCGTGGGCAGGTTGGCGTGTATCAGGCTGTGGCGAAGGCCCTGCTTTGGCCACTTCTTCAGCGCTGCGGCATAGGCATCGACCACCGTGTCGATCGCCCGGTCGCCGATCGCGTGCGTGCCGATCGGCATGCCTTCGCTGGTGAACAAGTCCACCATCTCGCGGTAGACCTCGGGCGCCATTTGCGGCAGCCCGGTGCCCGGATTGGCATGTGCCGCATCCGCCTCGAACGGCTTGTAGACCCACGCCGTGCGCCCTGCGCCCGATCCATCAAGGAAGATCTTCACCCCGCACACATCGAGATTGCTGCCAGGCATCTTCGCCAGCTCGCGCTTGCGCTGGCGATAATCGTCCACCGCCGCGCGCGCCGCCGTCATGTCGGTCTGCGCAAAGGTCAGCGTGCAGACATGCATGGTAAGCGGCGCCTGCTTCGCCGCGGCGGCATAGACGTCCCACTGCAAGCGCCCGGTGCGCGGGTCCTTGAACCCCGTCAGCCCTTCGGACAGCGCGCCCTCGATGACATGCGTGAGCCCCTTGGCCCGCGTCGCCGCATCCACTGGCGGCACCAGCTTGTCGAGCACGTCCTGCGCGCTGTCATAGATGACGCCGGTCAGCGCCCCGCTCGCATCCTTGTCAAAGCGCCCGCCCGCCGGATCGGGCGTCTTTGCGTCGACCCCCGCCAGCGAAAGCACCGCGCTGTTGACCAGCGTATAGTGCCCGGTGGTGTTACCCAGCGCGACCGGATGCCCGCCCGATACCGCATCGAGTTCAGCAAGGCTCGGCGGGTGGTGCTCGGCAATGCGGCTCTCGTTCCAGCCCGAACCCGTGAGCCACGCGCCCGCCGGCAGCTCCGCCGCGCGCGCCTTCACCCGCGCGAGGAAGTCGGCAACGCTCGAAGCCTCGCCCAGCTGGAGATTGGCAACCTCGTCGATCCCGCCTTCGAGGGCATGGGCATGGGCATCGATCATCCCCGGCGTCGCGGTCCGGCCCGCAAGGTTGATCACCTTGGTGCGCTTGCCGATATAGGCCGCAATCGCCTTGTCGCTCCCCAGCGCGACAATCCGGCCGCTGCGGATCGCCATGGCCTGGACCACGCGGTCCTTCGCATCCACCGTCAGGATCGTGCCATGATGCAGCACTGTATCGGCGGGAACCGTCTTGGCCCCGGCCGCCCCCGCCGCCAGAACCAGCGCCAGCGCGCCCGAAACAGCCAGTTTCCGCATCATAATCCCCCTCTGCCGCCCAATGTGCCAAGGGGTACGCCCGCGCCCGGTGCTGTCAAGCGCCTACCACGCCGCTGGTCTGTCCCGAGCGCCGAGTTCCTGCCATTCGCGAAAATGCGGCCGCAGTTCTGCAGGCAATTCGGCAATGAAGTCATCGCCCAGCCGATAGTGCGGCATCGCTGCCGCAACTGCGTCAAGCAGTGCAAGGCCCTGCTTGCGGTCCTTGGGGCGCTTCAGGGGATTACGCTTGGCCTGCGCCGCCATCCACAGCTTGTGCAGCGCGAACCAGCGCGGATCGGGGGCGACGATGCGGGCAGGGGAGCCATCGCGGCAACCGATGACCTGATCGACCGGGCGGCCCAGCAGGAGCCATTCCTGCTCGGGCAACGGCACCGGGCGCGGCTGGTCCCTGATCCCCAGAGTACCCGCACGTGATGGCGCGACCAGCAGTTCCACCTCGTAGGCCTTGGCGTTGCGCGCCTGAAAATCGCGCTCGCTGTTGATCGTGAAAGTCGGGTCGACCTCCTTGAGCATGTCCCAAACGCGCCGCTCGGCTTCGTCCGGCACCTGCGCGACCCACGCAAGGTCAAAATCCTCGGTCTCGTCCGGCAGGATAATCGCTGCGCCGGCCTCGGCCATATAGGCAGCGATGGCATTGGTGCCGACAACCAGAAGGTGTGAACCCAGCAGGCGGCGGCGGTCGCATTCGCGCAGTATGGGACCAGCCTCGCTCGAAAGCATGGGGAGCCGCAGCGCGCGGTAGAGCGCGGCGCTTTCGGCCAGGGCCGGGCGCAGCGCCTTGATTTGCGCCTTCAGGGCATCCTTGCGTGCATGGTAGTCCTCGAAACGCGCCAGCTGCTCCGCGTCCATCCGGCCAAGGCTCTTGCCGTTGCCGGATCGGCCGTGGATTTCATAGAGATAGACCGCGCCCGAGACGGACTTTCGCCGCAGGTCGTAGGGCATGGCAGCAAGCTCTTGCTCGGCTGCCATCCACACTTCGTAGCGCTGGCGCAGATTGACCAGCAGCCGCGATTGCTCGTCGGTAAAGAGGCGGATCGGATTCATTCACGCATTTTATCCCACAATATCCAAAAATACAAATATGTGGGATAAATGTCGCAAATCAGCCCCTTACGGCATCATCCGCTGCAATTCCTTCTCGCCGTCGATCCACTGGTGCTTGAAGGCACCGATCACGTGCGCGGCAAACAGCGCCCACAATGCATAGCCCAGCACTTCGTGCGCCGCGCCAAAGCCGTCGTGCACGCTTTTCTTGGTCGCTGCGTCCAGACCCATCACCATGCTGATACGCGGCCATTCGAACAGGCCGAACCAGTGCATCGGATGGGTCGCCGCATCCTTGTACGCCGAATCCATGATCCAGCCCGTCAGCGGCATCGCGAAGATGAAGGCATAGAGCGCCCAGTGCGCCGCATGGCTCGCTTTAACTTCCCACGGCTTGTAGCTGGCGGGAAGGGCAGGGGGGGTGTGCGTCAGCCGCCACAGCAGCCGCATTGCAGCAAGCCCCAGCACTGTCACGCCAATGGATTTGTGCACGTCGATCAGCGGCCGCACGTTCGCGTCACCCGCCGCGTCCCAGATATTGGGCAGCAGCAGGTTCACGAACACGCCGAGCGCGATGATCCAGTGAAACGCTATCGCTACGCCGTTGTATTTCTTGACCATGATATCCTCTGCTCCGCCACGACCATTGCCGATTGTTCACGTATCTGCCCCTCTTACGCAATAGCCGGTTCAGGTTGGCAAGGCTATGGCCCGCCCCCATGCCATCTCTCAACGCTGTTCTCCTCGCCGAGTCCCCGCGCTTCACGCCGCGTCCGATCCCGCTCGCCAGCCGCCTGATCGGGATCGCCGCGCCGCTGCTGTTCGTGGCGCTCACCGCGCAGGCATTCTTTCGGCAGGGCCTCGGCATGTGGTCGGTTGGCGTGGCCTATATCCTTTACGATACGATGCTGCTGCTGTTCACCGCATGGCAGATCCGCCAGCTGGTCGCCGATGGCAGCCGCCCGCTGCCCCACACTGCCGATGCGCCCACCCTGGGCGTCATTGTTGCTGCACACAACGAAGCCAGCGTCATCCGCCTCACGATCAACCGCCTGCTTGCGCAGGCCCAGCCGCCCGAAGCGATCCTTATCGCCGACGACGGCTCGACCGATGCCACGCCGGCCGCGATGCTCGAAGCCTACGGCCTCGCCGCGCCCTGCGTCGGCGGCATGGCTGAGACCGTGATCGGCGCGACCCGCCTGCAATGGCTGCGCCTGCCCCACGGCGGCAAGGCCCGCGCCTTGAACCAGGCGTTGCAGCACGCGCCTACTGATGTCGTGCTCACCGTCGATGCCGATACCCTGCTCGAGCCCGGCGCAATTGCTGCGATGCGCACCGCTTTCCTGCGCGATCCCTCGCTCGTCGCTGCCACCGGCGTGCTTCAGCCGATCTGCGGGCCGTCGCTTTCGGGCCGCCTGTTCGAATGGTTCCAGTCCTACGAATATGTGCGCAATTTTCTCTCACGCCACGCGTGGATGCAATTGAACGGCCTGCTGCTGATCTCGGGCGCCTTCGCTGCCTTCCGGCGCGAGGCGGTGCTCAGCGTCGGCGGGTTCGATCCCGATTGCATGGTGGAGGATTATGAACTCATCCACCGCCTCCACCGCCATTCCAATGATCACGCCCTTGGCTGGCATGTCAGCGTCGTCGGCGGCGCGCTCGCCCGCACCGATGCTCCGGCCAGCATCCGCGGCTTCCTCAAGCAGCGCCAGCGCTGGTTCGGCGGTTTCCTGCAGACGCAGTACTGGAACCGCGACATGGTCGGCAACAGCCGCTACGGCCTTGTCGGCACCCGCATGCTCCCGGTGAAAGCGCTCGATACGCTCCAGCCGATCTACGGCCTCGCCGCGTTTGCGATCCTCATTTTCCTCGTCGCGACGGGCCGGTTCTATCTCGCCTTCCCGATCCTCCTTGTGATGATCGCCAAGATCGTGATCGACCTGACCTTCCACCTCTGGTCGCTTGGCATCTACAAGCGCTGGACCGGCCAACGCGAAGGCCTGCGCTTCTTCCCCGCGCTGATCGCCGCGCTCGCCGAACCCTTCACATTCCAGCTCCTGCGCCACACCGGCGCCGCGCTCGGCTGGTACGCCTTCCTCACCGGCAGCCAGACCTGGACCCGCGCCACCAGAAGCGCGCTGGAGCATCAGGCCTGAAGCGGGCAGAAGCGACCGCCCAACCCATCGCTCGTATCGCGCCGCCAAAGTAAATTATATCCAATCTGGATAGACTGCTTGTAAACTTTAAATCTTGTTGTCAGCCTAGCGGGATTTAGTCATCAGAATCGAGTTCCCCGATGCGGTGGATCACGGTAGACGATCTTCTTCAGGCAATGAAAGCCGGCGGCCGATTTGATGGGCCGGCGTTCGTAAGAGCAAAAGGCGTGCAGGATAGGCAAAGTCTGCCGCCATGGATTTGTGCTTTTCAGCCACCAATTCAACGCACTGACCTCGATAGCGAGGTTGACGATACAGAGACTGCGTCTTCCAGCTCTTCACGGCAGCCCGTTAGCGTAAGCAGATTCGAGCGGCATTCGAATGCCGCTCTCAATCGTGCGAACCAGCCTTGGCATTCGTCCGATGACAGCTGGCCGAAAGTAAGCCGAGCGGTGCTTCTCACGGCTCTGGCGCAAGCTATGGACATTCTCAAGATCGGCGGGAGGCGTGCTCACAGCGAGGTCGAACTGCTGAACATGCGGACAGGCCTGCAGCTCTACGGCGTTGAAATCGTGCCGTACGACCCCCAGACCACTGAAGAGATCGAGATAGTGCCGCTCGATCTTGTGAATTGCGATTTTCCTTTCTCGCTCCGGTTGATCGCATGTGTGGTTCGTGTTCCGCTGGCGCTCAGCAATCTCAACCTTGTCACGCTCGATTTGTCGGGCTCCGCGCTGGTCGGCGTGGATGCCAGCTGGTTGCGCGCGAAGGGTAGCGTGCGCCTGCGCCGGTGTTTCTCCTCGGCGCCGGTCGATTTTGCCGGAGCCCAGATCCACGGATATTTTGACGGTACAGATATGCTGCTGCAGCCATTTGGCACCTTGCCCGTCGGACAGGCGGTCGATGGGGATCGAGGCATGTTGAACCTCAATCAGGCCAGCATTGATAATGAGGTGAGGTTGAGCCGCGCTGTAATCTGGGGCGGCCTTTCGATGCGAGGCTTGAAGACCCAGCGATCCATCTTCATGAATGAGGCGCATCTCGTGTCGCCACTAGGGGTGCTCGAAGCTATTTTGCTTGAGCAGGCCCAGGATATCGGCACCTTGCAAAACAGGCCGGTTGGGCAAACTCATCCGGTTCGTCCAAACAAGCCCGGCTACCGGGAGTTGTGCCAGGTTTTGTCGGATCGAGCCCAGGGTCATAAGTTTAGAACATTTATCGGCGGTGGTCATCAACTTTGGCAACGCAGTTGTCTCGATACCCTGCTTCGAGATGGCATGAAGGTGCGCACCAGTGCCCTTCGGGCAGACGGCGTTACCGTCTCTGGCAGTATCTTTGCTCGAAACATATATTGCGTCGGCAGATTCAGGACAAAATACTCGAGAATTTCTGGCAGTCTGTCACTTGAAGGTGCGTCGCTAAGTTCGGCTGAATCTCAAAGAGATAACTTTGATCGTTGTCGCAATGAAGATGATCCCAAATTAAAGAAAATATGGGAATATAGATTAGAAAATTATTACGCAATCGTTAACTCAGAGGACATCCGTAACGATGAAGTTGCGATAGGTTCAGATGATTTTGCTTTGGACCTGCGTGAATCCCATATCGGCGGTGCGCTACGCATCGGTACATCCCCAGAGAAGCGGGTTGGGGCATCTGGTGGATCGACGCATGTTGATGGAATCATCAATCTGAGCGGGACAGCGGTCGAAGGGGAAATATTTTTCAATCTCACCGAATTTAAGTGGACGTGCCGACTGCGCGAGCAAATTTACGAGTCTCATGGAAAATCCTATCTCGATGCCCGCAAAAAATGTGATGAAGATAGGGATGAACGTGTAGCTAATGGCGAGATTTACGCGGTGAAAGCGCTTGGCGTAAAGGTCGGTGGTGGAGTATATTTTCTGGGTTGCCGCGGCATAAATGGCTTGGACTTTGAGAACTCCTCCATAGAGGGAGATTTTGCGCTGTTCGATCAAATATGGCGCAAGGAAAATGAAACAATCCAAGTTAAAGATTACGCAATCGGCTTAGCTGGACGCATATCTCTGATCGGTGCGCAAATATCCGGTGATTGCAAACTGATCTTTAATCCAAGAAGGGGGCCGCGAATCAAGGCGCAACGTCTGGAAGTTGCCGGCGCCCTGATGATAATTCCACCCACCGTCGCCGATGGCACCTTTACCTTGCGTGAGGCGGACTACACAAACCAGAAGGAAAGCGCACGCCGCGAACGCCTTGTCTGGCGCAAGGCAGCCGCTGAGGGGCCCGAGGCCTACCTGAAATTTGAGATGGACAAGCGATCCAGGCCGATCATCGATCTCAGAAATGCGCGCGCCAATCTCCTCCATCACCCGCCGCCAGCGTGGCCGCGTGTCGGGGGCCTCAGGCTGATGGGACTGCGCTACGAACGGACCCTCGAATACGGGCCCCTTTGTCCCCACCCATTCCCGGCCGCTGAGTCCGACCCACCATTTTCGCTCAGGTTCATCATGCTGGTCCTGGCGGTCTGCGATTGCCCGATGGCGTGGGCGCTTTTCGCCGTGAACGGACTATCTAATCGTCTCGGCTTCTGGAATATCTTCGCCCTCGCCCTTATTTTGAATGTGCTCATCGTCTACAAAACCATTATTCAGTACATGAAGCCTTCGGTTGGGACTAACAAGCCAATGGCAATTCAATGGCTGGAACTGCAAGATGTTAAACGAAATGCCTACAAGACGGGCCAGAGTCTGAAGTCATATTGGCTGCAGTTCTTGTCTTTCCTGTCGATGCGATCTAAAAAATATCCGGTTCTGGGTAACACCTATCACTCACTTGATCCCTATGCTGTCGCGGCGAAGGCACTGCGCGAGGAGGGAAGGTGGGTGTCCGCCAATATCGTCGAACATCAGCGCATCGTGGTGCGCGATTGGCAACTGTCTTGGCGCAGGAGCTTTTTTCAGAAGGTCTTCTCGAACCTGCTGAATATCACTAGCCAGTACGGGTTCGATCTCAACCGCCCCTTCATCGTCGTTGGCTTGCTGATCATCGTGGCCGCCATGACCGCCCATTCAGCGAACCACGACGATGCGATCCTGTCCAAGACGTATTGCGTCGCAGTTGCGCAGCCGCAAGCTGGAACTAGGTCCGTTGCGGTCCATTGTGATGACCAATCCGCCACGGTCAACGCGGACTTCACGCCGATCCTCTACGCGCTTGAACAGGTCGTGCCCGGGTTGGGGCTGGGCCAGGACGGCAACTGGGAATTGGACAGGACGAAATCGCCCTTTGTCTCACCCTATTCCGTTCTGACGTACGAGCGTTTGTTCGCGATCTTTCATATGCTGGGCTTGTCAATGACCGGGCTTCTCTTGATAGCCTTATCGACACGGCTGGGGCTGTCGATCAACAGCTACAAGGAGTAGCGCCCCTCGCAGCGCGGCAGGACATCGGGCGTGATCCCCCTTGCCAGTGCCGCCTCAAGCCCGCACGATGGGCGGGCTTATCGGGGAGGGCAATCCATGGCATCACTGGCAATCACGCGGCGCGGCTTTATTGGTTCCGGCGGTGCGCTCACGCTGGCCGGCATCTCGCCCCGCGCGTGGGCGGCGATCATCGATCCTGCCCCCACGCGCATCTACAAGGGCGCGCGGATTCACACGCTCGATCCGGCGGTTCCTTTCGCCGATGCCATTGCCATTTCAGGCAGCCGCATCGTTGGCGTCGGCACCTGGGACGAGCTCAAGTCGCTTGCCACATCCCGCACCGAAGTGATTGATCTTGCCGGGCAGGCCGTGGTCCCCGGCTTCAACGATGCGCACCTCCATGCGGTTGGCGAAAGCCTGCTTGGCGATGTCCTCGTCGGCAATCCGTTCGAGGTCGAGTTCTTCACCATCGAGCGGATCGTCACGCTGATGCGTGACCGCGCCCAGCAAACCCCGCCGGGCCGTCTCGTGCGCGGCGAGTTCTATGACGATACCAAGATCAAGGACGGCCGCCCGCTCGTCATGGCCGATCTGGACCGCGTCTCCGCCACGCACCCGGTCATCGTCACCCACCGCGGCGGACATACTGCGGTCGTCAACAGCTTCGCGCTCAAGAACGCCGGGATCACTCGCGACACGCCCAATCCCTTCGGCGGCACTTATGACCGCGATGCCAATGGCAATCTCACCGGCCGCATCACCGATGCCGCGCTCGATGTCGTGCGCGATGCTGCGAAGGAGCCCGATCTCTCCCCTGAACAGCTGCGCGCCCGCGCCGTTGCGGGGCAGGCGAAGATCAGCTCCGAATTCGTCCGCTACGGTCTCACCAGTGTCTGCCACACTGCGCCGGGCCTTGTCGCCGCAAGCACCGGGCTGGCGGACGATTTCGCGGCGATCCAGCAGATCCGCCGCGAAGGCCGCCTGCTTCACCGCGTCACCTATGAAACCTCGGGCGCAATGCTCGACGCGCTCATTGCCAACGGCGTGCGCAGCGGCTTCGGCGATGAATGGATCCGCTTCGGTGCAACGGCAGAGCAGACCGCCGACGGTTCGTTCTCGGAACGCACCATGTCTCGCGCCACGCCCTACCCGGGCCGCACGCCGCCCTATTATGGCAACCTCACGCTGACGCAGGCCGATATCGATGCGCGGGTCGAGAAGCAGTTCCGCGCCGGCATCCAACCCAATTTCCACGCCAACGGCGATGTCGCCATCGCCATGGTGCTCAATGCCTACGAACGGGGCGTGAAGCTGCTCGGGCCTGCCGACCGCCGCCCCAAGATCACCCACTGCACCAACGTCTCTCCCGAGCTTGTCGCGCGGATCAAGGCGCTCGGCGTCGTCCCCGCACTGTTCACCAGCTATGCCTACTACAATGCGGACAAGTTCCATTTCTACGGCGCGGAGATGATGGAACACATGATGGCCTACCGCATGATGATCGATGCGGGCGTTCCCGTCTGCGCCGGCTCCGATTTCCCGCCCGGCCCCTTCGCGCCGCTGATGGGCCTGCAAGGCATGGTCACGCGCAAGGGCTGGAATGGTGAGGTCTGGGGGCCCAGCCAGAAGATCACCGTGATGGAGGGCCTGAAGGTCCTCTCCAGCAACGGCGCCCACGCCTCGTTCGAGGAAGACCTCAAGGGCACGCTCAGCCCCGGCAAGCTGGCGGACATGGTGATCCTCGATGGCGATCCCGCCAGCGTGGACCCCGAAAAGATAAAGGACATCCGCGTCCAGCAAACCCTCGTCGGCGGCGAAGTTCGCTACAAGGCATGAGCAGCACCATGACCTACCGCGTCGAATTCGTCGAACGCACCGGCCTCCAGCTCCTCGAATCCGGCCGTGGCCACGCGCGCTACCGCATTCCCCTCGCGGGCAACGAGAACCACGTCGGCGTCCTGTACATGGGCGCCTTCACGGTGCTGGCCGAAGCGACCGCCGCGATCCCCGGCATCTCGATCCTCGATACCGCGCGCTTCTATCCGATCATCAAGGATATCGCGGTCTCGTTCCACAAGATGGCCGCGACCGACGTCTTCGCCGAATTTGCCCTCGACGAACCCGCGCTCGCAGGCCTCCTCGCCGATCTCGAACGCAAGGGCAGCGCGGGCTACCTCGCCGAATTTCCCATGCTTGATGCAGACGGCGTCACCGTCGCCACGGGCAAGGTTACCGTAAAGCTCCTCTCGCACGGCTGGACCAAGGCCTGACCTGCACAGCCACAAGGAACACCTGATGATCATCCTGCCCGTTACTGCCTTTGTCACCGCCGTTTGCGCGATCATGCTGCTGATCACCGCGTTCGATACCGTGCGCCAGCGCATGCGGCTCGGCGCCGCGTTCGGGGACAAGGGCGATGCCAAGCTGATCAGTGCCAGCCGCTCGCACGCCAATCTGGCAGAGCATGCGCCGATCGTCATCCTCATGCTCGGCGTGCTCGAACTGGCGCACGCCTCGCCGCTCGGGCTCAAGGTCGTGGCAGGGCTGTTCCTCGCCGCGCGCGCCGCGCATATTGTCGGCCTCTACGCGCCGGTCGATACCAAGCCGCCGCTGCCGCGCTCGCTGGGTGTGATCGGCACGTGGCTTACGATGCTGGTGCTCGCCGGCTGGTGCCTGCTGCTGGTAGCGCAGGCCTGATCCGATGACCTTCCGCCCCAGCCTTCGTCTTCTCGCCAGCACCGCGCTGCTCGCGCTGATGCCGCTTGCCAGCCGCGCCGATCCCGTGCCCTTCGATGCCGTGCGGGGGGATAGGGCAGGGGGGTGGACCGCGCAGAGCCGCTCCGAAGTCATGGCGATGAACGGTATGGTCGCCACCAGCCAGCCGCTGGCCGCCGAGGCCGGGCTTGAAGTGCTCCACGCCGGGGGCAATGCCTTCGATGCCGCCATCGCCACCGCCGCCGCGATCAATGTGGTGGAACCGGAAGCCACCGGCATCGGCGGCGACATGTTCGTCATCGCGTGGGTCGCCAAGGAAAAGCGCCTCGTCGCGCTCGATGCCGCGGGCCGCGCGCCCAGCGGCGCCAGTCTCGAACGCTATCGTAAGATGTTCGGCGCAGCGATGCCCGAGGAAGGTATCCACGCCGCGCTCGTCCCCGGTGCGGTCGATGGCTGGTCGGTGCTGCTGGGCCGCTACGGCAAGCTCGGCCTTGCAGGCGCGCTCCAGCCCGCCATCCGCATTGCCGAACAAGGCTTCCCGCTCACCGAACGCATCGGCGGCGAATGGCAGGACAGCGCCAGGCTGCTCGCCAAGGACCCGGATTCCGCCAAGACCTACATGCCCGGCGGCAAGTCGCTGGGCTGGGGGGACATTTTCCGCAATCCCGATCTCGCCAAGGCCTTCCGCCTGATCGCGAGCGGCGGGCGCGACGCGTTCTACAAGGGACCCATAGCCGAAGCGATTGTCGCCAAATCCCAAAGCCTTGGCGGTGGTTTTTCGCTCAAGGACTTCGATACGATCCACGCCCGCTGGGTCGAACCGATCAGCACCAGCTTCAAAGGCTATACCATCCACGAAATGCCGCCGAGCACGCAGGGCTTTGCCGTGCTCGAAATCATGAACATGCTCGAAGTCTGCCCTGCGAAGCTCGGCCTCGATCCCGCCAAACTCGGCCCCCGCTCGGCCGATTACTGGCACCTCATGGTCGAGGCCAAGAAGCTCGCCTACGCCGATCTCACGCGCTTCAACGGCGATCCCGATTATTCCGCCGTCCCCGTCGCCCGCCTCACCTCGAAGGATTATGCGGCCGAACAATGCGGCCGGATCGACATGAAGAAGGCCGCCGCCATCGGCCCCGATGCTCCCGCGCTCGGCGGCACTGCCTATATCACCACGGCGGACAGTGAAGGGAACGTCGTCTCGCTGATCTATTCGGTCTACGATTTCTTCGGCTCGGGCGTGACCGTGCCCGGCTACGGCTTCGTGCTCAGCAACCGCGGCAATGCCTTCTCGCTCGATCCCGCCAGCCCCAACGCCATCGCGCCGGGCAAGCGCCCGTTCTACACGATCATTCCCGGCTTCGTGACGAAGGACGGCAAGCCTTTCTATTCCTTCGGCGTCATGCAGGGCGGCCAGCAGGCGCAGGGGCAAGCCCAGGTCCTCGCCAACCTCCTTGCCTTCGGCGCCAACGTCCAGAGCGCGAGCGACGCCGCCCGCTTCAACCACAGCCAGCAGTCGAACGTGCTGCGCCTCGAAAGCGGGCTCTACGATCTCGTTGGCGCCGATCTCGCCGCACGCGGCCACAAGGTCCTGCGCGCCGACGGTTCGGAAATGGGCGGCTATCAGGGCATCATGATCGATCCGAAAACCGGCGCGTACCGCGCCGGCTCGGACCACCGCAAGGACGGCATGGCGGTGGGGTACTAGCCTCTCGGCCCCATCCGCTCACCCCACCCCCGCTCATGCTGAGCTTGTCGAAGCATCTGACGCGACGGACGCGCCAGCACCCTTCGACAGGCTCAGGGTGAGCGGAGTATGGTGTGGTTTAGGCGGGACCGGTCAAGCCGCGTCCAGCGCCGCGCCCAGATCGGCCAGGATGTCGTCGATATGCTCGATCCCGATCGAGAGCCGCACATAGCCCGGCGTCACCCCGCTCGCCGCCTGCTCGTCCACCGAAAGCTGCGAATGCGTGGTCGAAGCCGGATGGATCGCAAGGCTGCGCGCATCGCCGATATTCGCCACGTGGTAGAACAATTGCAGCGCATCGATGAACCGCTTGCCCGTGTCAGCCCCGTCCTTCAGCTCGAAGCCGACCAGCCCGCCCTGGCCGCGCGTGAGGTACTTCGCCGCAAGGTCAGCAGCGCGGCCCGTCGCCACCGAGGGATGGATCACCGAAGCAACCTTGGGATGGCCCTTGAGGAAGGCCGCCACCTTCACCGCATTCTCGCAGTGCCGCTCGAGCCGCAGCGGCATCGTCTCCAGCCCCTGGATCAGCTGGAACGCGCTCATCGGTGAAAGCGCCGCGCCGATATCGCGCAGCAGGATCACCCGCGCGCGGATGATGTAGGCAATCGGCCCCAGCGGCTTGATGTCGCGCGCCCAGACCGCGCCGTGATAGCTGGCATCGGGCGTATTGAGGTGCGGCTGGCGCTCGGGAAAGGCTTCCCAATCGAAGTTGCCACCGTCGATGATCAGCCCGCCGATCGAAGTGCCGTGCCCGCCGATGTACTTGGTCGCGGAATAGACCACCACTGCCGCGCCATGCTCAAAGGGCCTGATCAGCAGCGGCGCTGCGGTGTTGTCCATGATCAGCGGAATGCCATATTCGCGCCCGATCGCGGCGACTTCGGCGATGGGGAACACTTCCAGCTTAGGATTGGGCAGCGATTCCGCATAATAGGCGCGCGTCTTGTCATCGGTCGCGCGGCGGAAGCCTTCCACGTCCGCCGGATCGACAAACCGCGTCTCGATGCCGAGATCGCGCAGCGTATTCGCCAGCAGGTTCCACGTGCCCCCGTAAAGGTTGGTCGAGGCAACGATATTGTCGCCCGCCTTGGCGAGGTTGAGGATCGCGAGCGTCGTGGCCGACTGGCCCGACGAAACCGCCAGCGCCGCTACGCCGCCTTCGATGGCGGCCATGCGCTGCTCCAGCACATCGGTCGTCGGATTGCCGAGGCGGGTGTAGATGTTGCCCAGTTCCTTGAGCGCGAAGAGGTTCGCGGCATGCTCGGTCGAATGGAACTGGTACGAGGTCGTCTGGTGGATCGGCACCGCGACCGAACCCGTCGTCGGATCGGCGCGCCAGCCGGCGTGGAGGGCAAGGGTTTCGGGCTTGGCTTTGGAAAGGTCGGTCATCGCGGGCATCCTGCTCTGGAAGTTTATCGTTATAGTCTATCAATCAAGTTGAGTTTGCAAGCGCCGGTAGAGCACGCTGTCCGCAGTCTTGCGCAGCGGCACCCATCCGGGCAGCCGCGTCCTCGGATCGAGCCGGATCACCCACAGGAACCGCACCCGGTGCGGGACCGCTGCGACCACTTCGGGAAGGGCGGGCAATTCTCCGCACGTATGGAGAAATGTGATCGTCGAAGGATCGCGGTCGAACGGGGCGAGGCGGGGGTTGTGGATGCGGATCAGCTGCCCGCTCGGCAGCTGCCATTGCCCGTTGTCGAACAAGTGCCGCCGCGCCAGGCCATAGCCCATGATGTGCCGCCGCCGGTCGGTATTCCACGTCTCGCACTCGTCGAGATACAGTGAGACAAGATTGACCCCGCGCGGGGCCGCTTCGATTGCCGTCAGTGTCTCGGCAAACTGCCGCCCCGAAATCGCCATGCTCGCCGTGTTGCTCGCCAGCCGTGCCAGTCCGAACACCGCCGCCCCGATCATCAGCCAGTGCACGAGCCGCCGATCCGCATCGGGCCCGGGCACTGCAGCCAGCACCAGCAGCGCGAGAATGACCGGCGCGAGCCGCATGTCGGCATAGCGCGAGCCCAGGATCGTGTCCGGCATCAGCATATAAAGCGCCAGCATGAGCAGCGCCGCCAGCAGCAGCCCCCGGTTCAACACGAAGGCTGGATGGCGCAGCCCCAGATAGATCGCGAACAGGATCACCCCGACACAGGCCGCGTCCCAGCCGAGCCAGCGGTCGGTCAGCGCCATCATCAGCCATTCGATCTTGCGCAGCGGCGAATTGCTGTACTCGAACAGCGGCACCGGATCGCCGCCCGGTTTGCTCACCAGCATGCCGATGATCTGCCCCAGCAGCAGAGGCGCGGTCATCAGGCCCGTGGCAATCACCGTGCCAACCACGCCGTGCCCCTTGCGCAGGCCGGCCTCCAGCGAGGTCACCCCCGCCAAGACACAGAACACCGCCCATCCCACGAGATGGCACAGCCACAGCACGAACCCGATCGGCACGAACAACGCCGTGCGCAGCACCGGCCGGCGCTCCAGCGCGATCCACAGCGCCATGGCGTGGAAGGCCAGCGCGATCGACAGCGCAAAATTGACGAAGCCGTAGAGGTAGGGCAGCGAGATCGCCACCGGCAGCGCGTAGAGCGCGTTCACCCCGATCCGCCCATGCGCGGCGCGCGCCAGCAGCAGGATGCCCGAAACCGTGAGCGGCGGGATCAGCCCGACAATCAGGTGGACCGCCGGTTCCAGCCCCATGACGGGCGCGAGGAGCTGCACCAGCAGATCAACGCCGAGGTTGGGCAGCAGCCCCCACTCGAAGCTGTACCAGTTGCGCAATACCTCCGAACGCCCGGCATCGAGCTGCACCGCATAGCGCCCGACATGGCCGCCAAGATCGATCAGCGGCAGCACCGGCGCGCAGATCGCGGGCAGGGCAGCCAGCGCGCTCAGCAGCAGGATCAGGGCAAGCTCCGCCGACGCCCGTTCAGGCGCCGCAGCCGGGCGCGCATCAACCAGTACGGAGAACGGCCATACCCTCATCCCGTCCGCCTTTACGGGCGCTCTGGCGCTGCTGTCAAAGGGGGCGTTCGCAGAAGGAAAAGCGCGGCGCGATGGCAGATCGGGCCCGTGCGCGCGACATGCCCTTGAGGACAATTGCCCGGCGGCTGATCCGGGTGAAGATTAAATGTGTGTAAGGAACACGGTCCATGCCTGCTGCGCGGCGTTTGTCGGTTGCCGGTCTGCGATTTTCGTCATAATCGTTCGGCAGTTTGCAACTGCCCCAGTCGTTAAAGGAGTGGCCATGAGCAATTTGAGAGGATACCTCGGTTTGATCGCCCTGTCTGCCGCACTGGCAGCTTGCGGCGGCAAGAAGCAAGAAGCCGCGGCGCCTGCTGCCGAAGCCCCCGCTGCGGCCACTTCGGCTGCTGCTGATGCGGCTGCTCCCGCTGCCGCCAAGATCGCGGCCGACGACGTCACCACGCTCGATGGCACCAAGTTTGCTGACATGAAGGGCGATGCCAAGCACGGCGAAGCTGTCTTCACCCAGTGCAAGACCTGCCACGTGATCGATCCGGGCGTGAACCGCATCGGGCCCTCGCTCCACGGCATCATCGGCCGCAAGTCGGGCCAGATCGCCGGCTTCTCCTATTCGACCGCGAACAAGGAAAGCGGCATCACCTGGACGCCTGCGAAGCTCTACCAGTACCTCGAGAAGCCGCAGCGGGTTGTCCCCGGCACCAAGATGGCCTTCGCCGGCCTGCCCAAGGGCCAGGACCGCGCGGACGTGATCGCCTACCTGACCGAAGCGACCAAGTAAGCCTCGCTGCCATCAGCGCCCAAAAAGAGCGCCGCTCCCGCAAGGGGGCGGCGTTTTTTGTGGGCGCGAAGCTGGCGGATTGGGCGCCGTCAGAGAGCTATGCACGCCGCCGTCCCCACACCCCGTCCGTCCTGAGCTTGTCGAAGGACTGCCCAGTTCTGGCCCCACAGCGCCTTGCCTCCAAAGCAAGGAGAGTGCTTTGACAAGCCATCCAAAAGTGAATGGCATGCGTGCAAAT
This sequence comes from Novosphingobium sp., assembly GCF_965228995.1. Classification (GTDB taxonomy): domain Bacteria; phylum Pseudomonadota; class Alphaproteobacteria; order Sphingomonadales; family Sphingomonadaceae; genus Novosphingobium. The sequence goes on from NZ_OZ245852.1 coordinate 1,942,523, forward strand.
TTGGCGAGTTCCAGTCGAACCTGAAGATGCCCATCTCCTGATCACCAGCAGGAGTTTGACCATGCCAACCAAGACAATGACCTTCGGACGCAAGTCCACCACCGACGATGTGCTTGCAGGGATCGACCTGACCGGAAAGCGCGTCCTCGTAACCGGCGTATCAGCAGGGCTGGGGGTAGAAACCGCCCGCGCCCTCGTCAGCCATGGCGCTGAGGTGATCGGCACCGCACGGGATCTGGCCAAGGCCGCCAAGGCCCTCGCCGATGCCGGATTGGAGAGCGCCGCCGTGCAACTGGTCCGGCTCGATCTGGCCGATCTTGCGAGTGCCCGCAGCGCAGCCGACACACTCTGCGCCGATGCGCTTCCGCTCGATCTCGTGATTGCCAATGCCGGCGTCATGGCGCCGCCCTTCGCGCTCACGACCGACGGATTCGAAACCCAGTTCGGCACGAACCATCTCGGGCATTTTGTCTTCGTGAACCGGATCGCCAGCTTGATGCGGCCCGGATCGCGGCTGGTGATGCTCGCTTCTTCCGGGCACCGCTTTGCGAACGTCGATCTCGAAGACCCGAACTTCGCGACCACCGCCTACGAGCCTTTCATCGGATACGGCCGTTCGAAGACGGCCAACGTCCTCTTCGCCGTCGAGTTCGACCGGCGCTATCGCGCGCTCGGCCTGCGCGCGACTGCGGTCCATCCCGGCGGCATCCGCACCGAACTCGCCCGTCATATGGGCGGCGAGAAGCTCCAGTTGCTGTTCGATCAGATCAACGCCGATCTCGCCAGCGAAGGCAAGCCGCCGATGGAATGGAAAACGCCGCAGCAAGGCGCCGCGACGACGCTATGGGCTGGCCTCGTTGCGGACGCGGATGAAGTAGGCGGTCGTTATTGCGAGGACTGCCAGGTCTCACCCGTGATCGCCGACGGCAGCATCGGCTTCGGTAGCCCGGGCGTGCGGCCTTATGCGCTCGATCCGGAAACGGCGAAGGCCTTGTGGACGAGGAGCGAGGAATGGGTCGCGGAGAGCTTCGATTTGCGATCGCCAAAGCACTAACCCGAGCCGCAAGGAAAAGGCCCGGCCCCCCGCGCCTGCGGGAAGCCGGGCCTTCCAATTTCAGTTCACCTCAAGCTGCGTGTGAACGCCGCGCCAGTTCGCATTGCGACCAGATATCGCTCAGTGCTTCCAGCAACCGGTCGATATCGCCGTCGGTATGGACGGGCGAGGGCGTGATGCGCAGCCGCTCGGTGCCGCGCGGGACGGTCGGATAGTTGATCGGCTGGACGTAGATGCCGTGGTTGTCGAGCAGCCAGTCGCTGATCATCTTGCACTTGCGCGCGTCGCCCACCATCACCGGGATGATGTGGCTCGGGTTGTCGAGGTGCGGGATGCCCAGCGCATTGAGCTTGCGGCGCACCGTGCTCACCCGGTCGCGGTGACGGGCGCGTTCGTAGCCGCTTACCTTCAGGTGCTGGATGCTGGCGCAGGCGCCGGCGGCAAGGGCAGGGGGGATCGCTGTGGTGAAGATGAAGCCAGAGGCGAAGCTGCGCACATAGTCGCACAGCGCTTCCGAAGCCGCGATATAGCCGCCCATCACGCCGAAGGCCTTGCCCAGCGTGCCTTCGATCACGTCGATGCGGTCCATCAGCCCTTCACGTTCGGCAACACCGCCGCCGCGCGGGCCATAGAGGCCGACGCCGTGGACTTCGTCGATGTAGGAGAGCGCGCCGTGCTTTTCGCAGACTTCAACGATCTCGCGGATCGGGGCGATATCACCGTCCATCGAATAGACGCTCTCGAACGCAACCAGCTTGGCGCGGCCGGGGGCCACTTGCGAAAGCTTGGCATCCAGATCGCGCCAGTCGTTGTGCTTCCAGATCACCCGCTCGGCCTGGCTGTGGCGGATGCCCTCGATCATCGAGGCGTGATTGCCCGCGTCCGAGAACACGACGCAATCAGGCAGGCGCGCTGCCAGCGTGCCGAGCGCCGCCCAGTTCGAGACATAGCCCGAGGTGAACAGCAGCGCGGCTTCCTTGCCGTGCAGATCGGCAAGTTCGGTCTCGAGCAGCGCATGGTGGCGGTTCGTGCCCGAAATGTTGCGCGTGCCGCCTGCGCCCGCGCCGCATTCGTCGATCACGGTGTGCATGGCGTCGAGCACCTTGGGGTTCTGGCCCATGCCAAGGTAATCATTCGAACACCAGACGGTCACTTCCTGCGTGCCGCCATCCACATGGCGCGTCGCCCTGGGGAAGGAGCCGCGATGGCGCTCCAGTTCAGCGAAGATGCGATAGCGCCCTTCGCCGCGGATGCCGTCGAGTTCCTGTGTAAAGAAGGCCTCATAATCCATGGCCGAAATACCCCTTCCCTTCAAAACTCAGATCCGGGCCCTCAAGCGCCCAGGTGATTGCGGCGGCCAGGCAGAGCCCAGCCCCAGAGTGCGCCGTCGCGAAACGGCAAGGCTAGAAACACGTGTTCAAGAACGCCCAGCGCAGCCATTGCAAAGAGCAGGCTGGCGCGGACGGCTTCGGTGCTGCCGGCGGGCGCGGCCAGCGCAGCCTGCCCGAGCAGGGCGGCCAGTACCACCGTAAACACCAGCGCCAGCCCCAGTGCCGCCGAAAAGCGCCGCGGGCCGAAATAGCTGCGCAGGTATTCGAGGTGCGGCGGCAGCAGATCGCCGACCTGGCTCGGCACTCCGGCATAAAGCGCGAACTTGCTGGTGAGCCGCAGCGCAAGCAGCAGCACGAAGACTTCGGCCCCCGTCGGGTTGATCGCGTTCCAGCCCAGCGAAAGCAGCATCAGCGCGGTGAGGGCGAGGGCGATCTCGTGGTAGATCAGCGTCGATCCCGCATCGATGAAGCGGTCCCAGCCGCGTGCAGCGGGATTGCTCGGCTCGCGCCGGGGGCCCGCGACCGCGCCCATGAGGAAGCTCGCCTCATGCCACGACCAGACCATCAGCGCGCCGACGAACCCGATATAGGCCCCCGCCATGCCGGACATGACCGAACCGACCACGACCGCGACGAGCCCGAGAATGCCGCCAGCCCCCGCAAGCGCCAGCGCACGCGGGAAAGTCGCGCGGTCACGGTTGTCCAGCCACGCGATCAGCCCGGTGGCGAAGAACCACACGAGCAGCGTGACCACCATGGGCACGGCATGGCCGGAAAAGCTTACCACGAAGGCTGCATCCGCACCTGGGCGGGCAGGACATTCGGGCGGGTGCGGTGGAAATACATGCGGGCAAAGGCAAGGCCGGCGGCCGCGACGCCGGTGTAGCGCTGCACTGCGCCAACCAAGCCGCCGCGCGCCTTGCCGGCGGCAATGCGGTTGCTGGCGCTAAGCAGATCGTCCATCCGGCGGCGGAAGGCCGGATCATCGGTCTCCAGCTCGATCGGGAACACCTGCCGCGTGATCGCGGTGCAGACCGAAAAGACCTTGTAGTCATACTCGGTCGGATCGACGCCGAGCGCTGCATGGAACAGCGGGCGGGCATGATCGCGCACATACATGGTGGCGTAGACCGAAAGCAGGAAGAAGCGAATCCACAGGCGGTTGAGCCCGGTCAGCAGCTTCGGATCGGCGCGCATAAGGAGGGCAAACGCCTCGCCGTGGCGGAACTCGTCGTTGCACCATTCCTCGAACCACGAAAAGATCGGGTGGAAGCGGTGCTCGGGGTGCTTGGCGAGGTGGCGGTAAATCGTGATATACCGGGCATAACCAATCTTTTCCGAAAGATACACGGCATACCAGATGAACTTCGGCCGGAAGTAGGTGTACTTCTTGGATTTCGTCAGGAAGCCCAGATCAACGCCGATCCCGGCATCCTTCAGCGTTTCGTTGATGAACCCGGCGTGGCGGCTTTCATCGCGCGCCAGCAGCTTGAACAGCATCTTCATGTCCGGATTGCGCGTGCGCCGGGCCATTTCGGAATAGAGCACGCAGCCGGAGAATTCCGAAGTCATCGAGCTGACGAGAAAGTCGGTGAACTCTTCGCGCAGCGCGGGTTCGAGCCCTTCGATGATCCCCTCGAAGCTCTCCGTCCGCTTGAAGTGCAGCTTGTTGCGGTCGGCCTGCATCTCGGCAATCAGATCATCCCACTCGGCGCGCACCGGCGAAACGTCGATCGCATCGAGCGCGGCGAAGTCGGTCGTGTAGAACCGCGGGCTCAGCACCGTTTCGGCGCGCGCCATGGCCAGGGTATCGAGTTTGGCGCTGCTGCCGCTGTCGATATCGAGGCCGGCTGCTGCTGCGGCACGGCTGAACTCTTCATGCGCGGACGACTTCGGGTCGATCGTGGTAGGGGCGTTCATGACGGTCTCCCGGGCGTAAAGCTGACTTCGTAGAGTTCGGTAAGGTCGAAATAAGCGGCCAGCCTGATCCAGAGCCGCACGAGCGGTCCAGCCCGCGTTACCGTTGCCATCCGGTCGATGGCGAGGCTTTGACCAAAATCAACGCGGATCGGTGCGCCGTGGACCTTGACCCGGTCCCCCGGCTGCAATTCGATATCGCCAGCCAGTCGCACATGCGCGTGGAAGTGCTCCGGCGTCTGCTCGATCTCGATGCGGCAGGGGGTATCGAAGCGGCTCGCGCTCATCAGGCGGCGCCTCCGGGCAGCAGCGCGGCAAAGGCAGCGCGGTTGTCCGGTCCGAATGATCCAAGCTCGATGTTGCGGCCGGTGGCCTTGTCCTCGAGGCTGAGCGTGCCGTTCTTCCACAGCGTCAGCGTGAAGGGCGGGGCCATGCCGACACCGCGGATATGCCGCTCGCGCGCCATGCCCCGCATCACGCCGCGCACGAAGCCGTTGCCGGGCACGCCGTCCACCAGAATGCGCACCGTCTCGCCGGTGTTCACATCGCGCACCACCACGGCTCCGTCACCGCGGTCGGTGAAGCTGAGCTGGCGCACCAGTGCAGGCGCAACGTGCGCTTCGGACCGGGCGATGGCGGGCACCGCTTCCCGGCTCAGAACGCCGACTTTGACCAGCGCGGTGAGTGCAAGAGCGGTTACCACAAGCATCAGCGCAGCCGTAAGCGCGCCCTTGGGCATCGTTTGCTCATGATCGTGAACAAGGCTCATGCTGCAACCTCCCGTGCGCCCAGGGCGGGACGCGGCGCGTTGACAGTCTGCGTGGTTTCGCCGCGCTGTTGCACCGGCACGATCGCCGCAGTCGCCTTGGCCAGAATGCCGGCCGCTTCAGCAGCATTGGGCAGTGCGCGCAGCATCGGCTGCGGCTTGGCAAGGCGGAAGGGCCGGGCATGGGGCCAGAGCATCGCGTAGCCGAGCATGCTGGGGCCCTGCAGCGTGAGGGCGATATCACCATAGCCAGCGCCCAGGCCCCGCAGATCCGCGCCGCCCAGCTTCACCAGCGGCAGGTTGATGCACTTGCTGAGCGCAACGCCGATGCGCAGCACCACGCGGCGGTTGGTGATCGTATAGACCGTGCTGCGCGCCACCAGCAGCGCGAAGCCATACGTCAGGCCCATCGCCAGCACGCCGAAGCCCGCCGTCAGCAGCGCACCCAGCGGCGTCCCGCTGACGAGCGCCCAGCCGACGAGCAGCGCAAAGTATCCGCCGATCCACCGCGCTCCCAGCGCGCTGCGGGCAAATACCCAGGCATCGGGCGTGCCCTGCCAGAGGATCGCCTCACCCGGAGGCAGATCACCCGGCAGGCCGCGGATCGGTTCGATATCATGCTCTCTCACAGGATGGGCTCCTGCCGGCCGGCGTTGGCATAGAGATAGCCACCGCCGAAGTAGCCGATCACGCGCTCTTCTTCATAGCGGGTGATCTCGGTCGCGCTTTCGAGCTGCGGCACGGCGTCATAGTCGGCCGCATTGATCGCATCGATGCTCACGCCCGAAGCGCTCACCGAAGCCATCGCCATCGGAGCGAGCACGGTCTTGCCGCTGGTCGTCTCTACCGTGAGATAGCGGACCTGGTGCTCGGCGCGGTCGATCCACATGTCGGTTACCTTGCCGGCCACCTTGCCGTCGGCCGCCGTCACCTTCATGCCGCGCGGATCGAGGCCGCCCTTCCACACCGAGATGTGGCTTTCGCTCGAAAGCGGCACGATGCGGGCGCGGCCATGCGCGTCCTGATCGGGCCACTTGGCGCGATTGGCGTAAGATGCCGGGCCGACACCGTCGACCAGCGGATTGCCGGTCGGCACATACGGCGCGCCGGGGAAGTTCTCGAAGCGCTTGGCGGCGATGTCCACCGGCTCGCGGCCTTCGGTCGGCCCGACCGGGGCGACCACGGTGCCGCGATCGAACGGCAGGATGAAGCGCTTGGGCAGCGCCGTTGAAAGCGGGCCACCCACGCTCTCGATGAACCCGTTGATCTCGTCCTCGAGCGGATAGCCCTCGCGACGATCCTCGCGCCGCAGCCAGAAGACCAGAGCGACGAAGAAGAGGAAGAACGCCCAGAGCGCGAGCTCTGCCACGTCAATCGAGCCAACTACATATGCGCTTTTCATCGGACGTTCCTTTCCCGGATCAGGGCCCCGGAGGCCGCAATTCCCACCACCTCAATCACATTCGACACCACATTCATGTCGGAAACTCTGGTATCGCCATCTGCCCGCCGGGCAGTTCGCCGGCGATCCCGATGCGCTTGCCCGCGAGCGGACCAAGCACCACCAGCGCCGCCATCAACATCACGATTTCAAGGCTGTAGACCGTGGCATAGCCTGACGCGCGGCCGCCTGGGCCGCTGGCCCACGAGACGGTGTCGCGGATCACCCCGCCCACCGCGAGCGCGCTGCCAGCAGCTGTCGCCTGCACTGCGCCCCATGCGCCCAGCGCCACGCCTGAATCGCCGCGCTGCGCCAGCGACATTGCCGCGATCAGCGTGCCAACAGAGAACAGCCCGATGCCGAACCCGATGGTTCCCGCGCCGATGGCGAGCAGGATCGCGGCGTGAAGCGGCGCTGCCAGCAGCACGAGGATGAATGCACAGATTCCACCAACCATGCCGCAGCCCGCAAGCCGCAGCGGATCGAAGCCGCGCTCCAGCACGCGCGTCGAAAGCGAGAAGCCGGCAATTGCGCCCATGGCCCACGATCCGGTCAGCATCGTCGTCGAGCCGACCGTCAGGCCGAGCAATTCGGCGCCGTAGGGCTCAAGCAGCGCGTCCTGCATCGCAAACGCCGCCGCACCGAGGCCGATGGCCGAAAGCAGGCGGACAGTGTTGGGCTCGGCCACGAATTCGCGCCAGACGTCGCTGAACTCGGGGGTCTCGCGGTCCTTGGCAGTCGCGCCGGGATTGCGGCCTTCCTGCTTCCACAGCGCGGTCACGTTGAGCACCAGCGTGACGACCGCCGCGCCCTGGATCACCTGCACCAGCCGGGTCGGGCTGAACGGCACCAGCAGCCCGCCGATCACGAAGGCCGAAACCATCATGCCCACCAGCAGCATCACATAAAGCAGCGCCACCGCGCGCGGGCGCTTGTCCTCGCGCGCGAGATCGGTGGCGAGTGCAAGGCCCGCCGTCTGCGTCACGTGGAGCCCGGCGCCCGTCAGCAGGAACGCCAGCGCGCCGCCGCCAAGCCCGGTGTAGAACGTGCGCTGCTCGCTCATCAGCAGCAGCGCGAAGGGCATGATCGCCAGACCGCCCCACTGCATCAGCGTGCCGAACCAGATATAAGGCACGCGCCTCCAGCCGAGCACCGAGCGGTGGGTATCGGACTTGTGGCCGATCAACGCGCGCAAGGGGGCAAACAGCAGCGGCATCGCGATGAGCAGCGAAACCAGCCAGGCCGGCGTGTGCAGCTCGACGATCATCACCCGGTTGAGCGTGCCGTTGAGCAGCACCGTCGCCATGCCCACGCTCACCTGAAACAGCGCAAGGCGCAGCAGGCGGGGCAAGGGCAATTCGGCGCTGGCTGCGTCGGCAAACGGCAGCCAGGTCATCGCCACGCGTGTCCACTGGCCCGCCATCCGCGAAAAGCGGGTCTGCGGCATGGCTTCGGTCAGGGCGGGCGTTGCGGTCATAGTCAGTCGCGCACCAGTTCGAGGGCGTTGGAAATGTAGAAGCCGGTGCCGATCCGCTTCGTGCGGCCGACATGCCAGCCGGGCAGGGCGGCTTCGATCCGGTCGATGAGATCGGCATCGCACACCGGCACGATCGCGGGCGCGCGGTCGCTGCGCGGGAAGAGCAGGCCCATCGTGTGCATCGCGCGCAGCATCGGGGTCGAGGGCGCATGGGTGAACACGATCGAGCCGTCGCAGCGCTGCGCCAGCGAGACCAGCGTGGAGACAATGTCTTCCGGCCGGTAGTGGATCAGCGAATCCATCGCGACGACATGGTCGAAGCGGCCATGCGCGGGATCGAGCATGTCGCCCACCCGCCAGTGGATGCGGCCATGGCCAAGGAATGAGGGGCAGCGTTCGTGCGCAATCGCGACGAGCCCGCCCGCAACATCGACGCCGACCACTTCGGCTCCGCGCCGCGCCGCCAGCACGCTCAGCGCGCCCGTGCCGCACCCGGCATCGAGCACGCGCATCCGGCGCAGGTCGTGCGGCAGCCAGCCCAGCAGCACGTCGCGCATCGCATCGCGCCCGGCCCGCACCGTGGCGCGGATCCCGCTGACTTTCGCATCCGAAGTCAGGTCGATCCACGCCTTGCGGGCGGTGCTGTCGAAATAGGTCGTCAGCTTCTCGCGCTGTGCTTCAAAGCGCGAGCCGTGCCGGGAGACCTGGCCATCAAAGCCGGAAGATGCGCGCGTCGCCATCATTCATACCCCAGGAAATCGAAGATATCGCGGTCTTTCATGGCCGTCGCCTCAAGCGCAGGCGTGCCATTCCAGAGGATGCGGGCAAGATTGAGGTATTCCTCACGCGCCGCGATCACGTCCGGGCTGTCGGGCATTTCGAACAAGGTGCACTTCTTCAGGCGCGAGCGGCGGATCGCGTCGAGATCCTTGAAGTGGGCGAGCCGCTTGAGCCCGATGGCGCTGTTGAAGCGGTCGATCTCGTCGGTGCCCGCCGAACGGTTGGCGACAACCCCTGCAAGGCGGACGTCGTAGTTTTTCGACTTGGCGTTGATCGCGGCGACAATGCGGTTCATCGCGAAGATGCTGTCGAAATCGTTGGCGGCGACGACGATCGCGCGTTCGGCATGTTGCAGCGGCGCAGCGAACCCGCCGCACACCACATCGCCCAGTACGTCGAAAATCACGACGTCCGTATCTTCGAGCAGGTGGTGCTGCTTGAGCAGCTTCACCGTCTGCCCCACGACATAGCCGCCGCAGCCGGTGCCTGCAGGCGGGCCGCCTGCCTCGACGCACATCACGCCGTTGAAGCCTTCGAACATGTAATCCTCAGGCCGCAGTTCCTCGGCGTGGAATTCCACGGTTTCGAGCACGTCGATCACCGTCGGCATGAGCTTCTTGGTGAGCGTGAAGGTCGAATCGTGCTTGGGATCGCAGCCGATCTGCAGCACGCGGTGGCCCATCATCGAGAAGGCGGCGGAGAGGTTCGACGAGGTGGTCGACTTGCCGATGCCGCCCTTGCCGTAAACGGCAAAGACCTTGGCATTGCCGATCCGGTCGGCCGGATCGAGCCGGACCTGGACCGAGCCATCGCCATCGAGCTTGCGGACGGGGGGATCGAGAAGTGCCATAATTGGTTTCCTTTATGCCGCGACGGCTTCGACGCCCGAGGGGATCACGCCCTCAAGGCGGTCCTCGAGTTCGTCGCTGGCGGCGTGGAGGGCTGCGAGAGTGGCTTCGTCGGGCGACCAGAACTTGCGGTCGACCGCTTCGAGAAGGCGGTTTGCTACGCGGGCCGAAGCGCGCGGATTGAGGGCGGCGATGCGCTCGCGCATGGCGGCGTCGAGCACGTAGGTTTCGCTGATGCGCTGGTAGACCCAGGGATCGACTTCGCCGGTGGTGGCGGACCAGCCCATCGTGGTGGTGACATGGCCCTCGATCGCCCGCACGCCTTCATAGCCGTGGCGCAGCAGGCTTTCGGTCCACACGGGGTTGAGAATGCGGGTGCGGGTTTCGAGCGCGACCTGCTCCTGCAGGCTGCGGACCTTGCCCGAGCCCTGGGTCTGGTCACCAATATAGACCGGCGCGGTCTCGCCGCCCTTGGCGCGCGTCACGGCGCGGCTGATGCCGCCGAGCGCATCGACATACTGATCGATCGAAGTGATGCCGAGCTCGACGCTTTCGAGGTTCTGGTACGCGCAATCGACTGTCTTGAGCGCCGAGGCGAGGATCGCGGCCTGACGGATCGGCACGCCCTTCACGCCGTAGGCATAGCCCTTCTGGCGCTCGAAGCTGTCGGCCAGTTCATCGGGATCGGTCCACGCGCCGTTGTCGATCATCAGGTTGACGTTGGCGCCATAGGCCCCTTGCGCGTTGGAGAAGACGCGCAGTGCCGCCGTCTCGAAATCGCAGCCATGTTCGCGCTGGTGGGCGATGGCGTGGGCGCGCACGAAGTTCATCTCGATCGGCTCTTCGGCCTCAGCCGCCAGCAGCGCGGCTTCGGCCAGCATGCGCGTTTGCAGCGGCAGCAAGTCGCGGAACACGCCCGAAAGCGTCGCGATCACGTCGATACGTGGGCGGCCCAGCTCTTCAAGCGGGATCAGTTCGGCCCCGGCAAGGCGGCTGTAGCTGTCAAACCGCGGCCGCGCGCCGATCAGCGCAAGGACCTGCGCGATCTGCGCGCCTTCGCTCTTGAGGTTGTCGGTGCCCCACAGCACCATGGCGACCGTTTCCGGGAGATGCCCGGCATCTGCCATGCTGCGTTCGAGCAGCTTCTTCGCCTGCTCCGCGCCGTCCTTCACCGCGAAGGCCGAAGGCAGGCGGAACGGATCGAAGCCGTGGATGTTGCGGCCGGTGGGCAGGATTTCCGGCGCGCGCAGCACGTCCCCGCCCGAGACGGGGCGGATGAACCGGCCCGAAAGCGCGCGGACAATGCCGTCGAGCTCGTAGTTGGTCGAAAGCGCCGTATTGAGCGCGGCCATGTCCTTCAGCAGCGGCGTATCGAGCTTCAGCCGGCAATCGACCAGCAGTTCGGCGACCTGGGCAGAAAGCGGCTCGCCGCGCGCTTCGGCAGAGGCGCGCACCATGTCGATGCGCTCTTCGCGCGTCGCGGCAAGGCCTGCCACGTGCAGCCCCTGCGGGATCAGCTCGCGCTCGATCTCGTAGAGCCGTGCGGCAAGCGCCGGCACGTCGCTGCCTTCGAGGTCCAGCGCTTCGGCCTGTTCGGCAATCAGTTCGGCCAGCAGCGCGGCCTGCTCGTCGCCGGGGGGCAGCGAACGCCAGCGCTCGACCGAAGCCTTGAGGTCGGCAAGGCCCTTGTAGACGCCCGAGCGGGTGAGGGCGGGGGTGAGGTAGCTCACCAGCGTCGCGCCCGAACGGCGCTTGGCGAGCACGCCTTCCGAAGGGTTGTTGGCCGCGTAGAGATAGATATTCGGCAGATCGCCGATCAGCCGGTCCGGCCAGCACTCGGCGGTGAGGCCGGTCTGCTTGCCGGGCATGAATTCAAGGCTGCCATGCGTGCCGAAATGCAGCACGGCGTGGGCCTGGAAGTCCTCCCGCAGCCAGCGGTAGAACGCGGCGAAGGCGTGGCTCGGGGCAAAGCGGCCCTCGAACAGCAGCCGCATCGGATCGCCTTCGATGCCGATGGCGGGCTGAATGCCGACGAACACGTTGCCGAACTGCGCGCCAAGGATCTGCACCGCGCTGCCATCCGATTGCAGCTTGCCCGGCGCGGGTCCCCACGATGCCTCGATTTCCTTGAGCCAGGTCTCGCGCGCCACGATGGTATCGGCCAGCACCCGCGTGTGGACATTGGCCTCGGTGCCATAGCGTGCCGAATTGCCGATCAGGATCGCCGAGCGCAGCGCATCGACGCTGTCCGGCACTTCGACCGCATAGCCTTCCGCCGCCAGCCGGACGAGCGTGGCGTGGAGCGATTCGAACACGCTCAGGAACTGCGCCGTGCCAGCCGCGCCCGCATTCGGGGGGAAGTTGAACAGCACCACGGCGATCCGCCGCTCCGCTGCCGCCGCACGGGCGAGATCGATCTGCTTGACCACGCGCGAGGCCAGCGTCTCGGCGCGTTCCACGCAGCTTTCCATCTGGCGCACGCCCGCAACCCCGGATCCGGCAAAGGTGCAGCCATTGGCGCAGCCGGTGCAAGCCTCGCCGCTGCCATCCGAGCGGCCGCCGAACACCATCGGCTGCACCGCGCCGTCCAGCTCGGGGATCGCGATCATCATCGTCGATTCGAGCGGCAGCAGCCCCTGCGGGTTTGCGCCCCAGGCCTGCAAGGTCTGGAATTCCACCGGATGTGCGGCAATGTAGGGCCGGTCGAGCTTGGCAAGGATCGCCTCCGCCGCCGCCGTATCGTTATAGGCAGGCCCGCCGACGAGGCTGAAGCCCGTCAGGTTCACCACCGCATCGACCGTCGCCTTGCCGTCCTTCATGAACAGCGCCTCGATGGCCGGACGCCCGTCGAGCCCGCCGGCGAAAGCCGGGATCACGCTGAGGCCCCGGGCCTCCATCGCCGCGATCACGCCGTCATAATGGCGCGCATCCTTGGCGAGCACATAAGAGCGCAGCATCAGCAGGCCGACCGTGCCGCGCTTGCCTGCCGTGGCGCTGGCGGGCAGGGCCGCCGCGCTCGATGCCATGCGCGGGGTCATCGCGGGGTGATAGACGCCAACCTCGGGATACTCGCGGGGCGCTTCGGCCTTCATCGCGCCGCGAAGTGCAGCACGTTCGCCGCTGGCATAGCGGTCGATCAGCGCGCGGATCATGTCCACCACGTTGTCGTCGCTGCCTGCCAGCCAGTATTGCAGCGTCAGGAAATAGGCGCGCACGTCCTGCGCAGTGCCCGGCACGAAGCGCAGCAGCTTGGGCAGGCGGCGCAGCATGGCCATCTGGCCCTTGCCCGAGCTCGCCCCGGGCTTGCCCGATCCGCGCAGCTTCTTAAGCAGCCCCATCATGCCCGTCGCGGGCTTGTCCATGCGGTAGTCGCCCATCCGCGTGAGTTTGACCACTTCGCCCGCCGACATCAGGCCGACAATCGCGTCGCAATCCTCGCGGCGGGCTTCCAGCGCCGGCATCACCGCGCGGATATGGTCCTCGAGGAACAGCATCGTGCACAGGATGATGTCGGCACGGGCAATGTCCTCGCGCGCGGCATCGAGTGCACCGGCCTTTTCTTCCCAGTCGGCCGCCGCGTGAAAACCGATCGTTACGCCGGTGCCCGCGCGGGTGAACTGCGCCTGCGCACGCTGGAATGCACCGGAGAGGTGGTTGTCGAGCGTAATGACGACAACGCGTACCGCCGTGCCCGGCGTGGGGAGGGGGCCGTTACCGCGCATAATGGGCTTTTGCCTCGTAGAGCGTGTCGAGCGTGATAGCCGGCAGGCCCATGTCGTTCGCGTACTTCTCGGTGTTGCGCTTAGCCTTGCCGCGCACGAAGAACGGAATCTTGCGCAGTTCGCGCTCGGCTTCGTCGGTCCAGCCGGCCGAGCCGTCCGAAGCAGCGACGGGCGCGGCTTCGTCCTTGATGAGAATGTCGCCCGCAGGCGCGAGCACCGGTTCGGCCTTCGCATGCGCAGGAACAGAACCGTGGAGGTGCGAGGGGCCCGCTGCGTCGCTGAACTCGAAATCGTCGCGGAACATGGTGAGGAGGTGCTCCTCCAGACCCATGACCAGCGGGTGCACCCAGCTGTCGAAGATCACGTTCGCGCCTTCGAAGCCCATCTGCGGGCTGAAGCGCGCCGGGAAATCCTGCACGTGGACAGGTGCCGAAATCACCGCGCAGGGAATGCCGAGGCGCTTGGCGATATGGCGCTCCATCTGCGTGCCGAGCACCAGTTCGGGCGCGGCGGCGGCGATGGCATCCTCGACGGCCAGGTGATCGTCGGTGATCAGCGGCTCGAGGCCGTATTCCTTGGCGGCATTGCGGATATCGCGGGCGAACTCGCGGTTGTAGCAGCCGATCCCGCAGACAGTGAAGCCAAGCTCCTCGTGCGCGATCCGCGCAGCAGCGACCGCATGAGTCGCATCGCCGAACACGAACACGCGCTTGCCGGTGAGATAGGTCGAGTCGACCGAGCGGCTCCACCACGGCATGTGCGAGGAAGGATCATTGAGCGCCGGCGCGGGATCAACCCCGGCGAGCGCGGCCACTTCGGCAATGAAGGCCCGCGTGGCGCCCACGCCGATCGGCACGGTGCGGATCGTCGGCTGGGCAAAGGTCTTGTCGAGCCAGCGCGCGGCTTCATCGCCGATCTCGGGATAGAGCACCACGTTGAAGTCTGCCGCGCCGATCGTGCGGATATCCTCGGGCGATGCGCCCTGCGGCGCGACGAGATGCACGTCGATGCCCAGCAGGTCGAGAATGCGGCGCACTTCGCGCACGTCATCGCGGTGGCGGAAGCCGAGCGCGGCGGGGCCGAGCAGGTTGACGCGCGCACGGCGGCCTTCGCGCGGCGCGGGGCGCACCGAGGTATCCGCCAGATGGCGCACGATCTGGTAGAACGTCTCCGCCGCGCCCCAGTTTTCCTTGCGCTGATAGCTGGGCAGCTCAAGCGGGATCACCGGGCAGGGCAGGCCCATGTTGTTGGCAAGGCCCGCCGGATCATCCTGGATCAGCTCGGCCGTGCACGAAGCGCCGACCAGCAGCGCCTGCGGCTTGAACCGCTCCACCGCATCACGCGCGGCGTTCTGGAACAGGCTCGCGGTATCCTTGCCCAGATCGCGCGCCTGAAACGTGGTGTAGGTTACCGGCGGACGGGCACTGCGCCGCTCGATCATCGTGAACAGCAGGTCCGCGTACGTATCGCCCTGCGGCGCATGGAGCAGGTAATGCACCCCGCGCATGGCCGTCGCGACCCGCATGGCGCCGACATGTGGCGGTCCTTCATAGGTCCAGACGGCGAGCTGCATGGGCCTAGATCCTCATCACGTCGCGGCGGCGCAGGGGCCGTGCGAACAGTTCGGCGAGGTCACCCGCCTGGTCGAAGCCGTGCACCGGTGAGAACACCAGTTCGATCGACCACTTGGTGGCAAGGCCTTCGGCCTCGAGCGGATTGGCAAGGCCAAGGCCGCAAACGGTTAAATCGGGCCGGTCGGCACGAACGCGGTCGAGCTGGCGTTCGACATCCTGCCCTTCGCTGATCCGGGTCCCTTCCGGCAGCCGCGCCAGATCGGCGGCCAAGTGCGCGCGGTGGAGATAGGGGGTGCCCACCTCGACCGGGATCATGCCCAGCTCGGTGGCGAGGAAGCGCGCCAGCGGGATCTCCAGCTGCGAGTCGGGCAGGAATGTGATGCGCTTGCCCTTGAGCGCGGGAATGTAGCGTTCGAGCGCCCGCTTGGCCCGTTCGCGGCCCGGCGCGATCACGCGGTTGATGTGCATCTCGTCGATTCGGAACGCGAGAGCCGCTGCCGTAAGCCACGCTGCGGTGCCTTCGGCGCCGAAGGGGAAGGGGGCATCGATGCGCACCGCGCCCCGGTCTTCCAATGCGCGGGCCGTCTCGCCCAGAAATGGCTGCGCCAGGATATAGCGTGTGTTGGGGCCGATGGCGGGCAGCGCCCCGGCGCGGCGGGCAGGCAGGACGCCCACATGTTCGATGCCAAGCTCGGCAAAAGCCCTCAGGAACTGGTCCTCGACGATATCGGGCAGGGCGCCGACGAGCAGCAGCGATAGCGGCGCATCGGCCGCCTGCACCGGCATTTCCGGCACCAGCGTGGTAAGGCAGGCGTCCTCGCCCTCGGTGAAAGTCGTCTCGATCCCGCTGCCCGAATAGGCGAGGATCCGTACACCTTCGCCGGTTTCGCTGCGCAGATGCCGTGCGCCGATGCGCTGGGCGGCATTGCCCAGATCGAGCTTGATCACTTCCGAAGGGCAGGAGCCGACAAGGAAAAGCGTCCGGATTTCCGGGCGGCGAGCGAGCAGCCGGTCAACCACGCGGTCCAGCTCGGCGTGGCAATCGGCCATGCCGGCCAGATCGCGCTCTTCGATGATCGCGGTGGCAAAGCGGGGTTCTGCGAAGATCATCACGCCCGCGGCCGATTGCAGCAGATGCGCGCAAGTGCGCGAGCCGACCACGAGGAAGAACGCGTCCTGCATCTTGCGGTGCAGCCAGACGATGCCGGTCAGCCCGCAGAACACCTCGCGCTGGCCCCGCTCGCGCAGGACTTCGAAGGCGCCGTCACGCGGCTTTTCGGCAGCGGCGAGAGCTTGAACCGGGCTCATGCGGCGGCTCCCTTCAGCATCTGCGCCTGAAGCCGTGCCGCACGCAGTTTCAGCAGGAACTGCGCGGCATTGACGACATATGTAAGGTAGGCCGCGAGCGCGACCGTGAGGCGCGCTTCCAGCGTGCCGAAGTGGCCGAGCAGCATCACGAGGTAGGCCGTGTGCAGCGCGATGACGAGCATCGAGACGACATCTTCCCAGAAGAATGCCGGGGCAAACAGCCACTTGCCGAAGACGACCTTCTCCCAGATCGAACCCGTCACCATGATCGTGTAAAGCGTGAGCGTCTTCGCGATGACCGAGAGATCGGCAGCAAATGCGCCGTCACCCGTCAGCAGGCAGCGCAGCACCAGCGTGACGCTGACCAGAAAGACCACGAACTGGAAGGGAGCGAGCAGGCCCTGGACCATGGTCCACGGCGTCTGGTCGCGCCTGCGCTGCTCTTCAGCCGTGTAGAGAGGACGGGTCTGGCGGACCGCCCCGCGAGCGTTCTGCCGGGGGTCCGATCCGGACCTGATTCCCTGCAGTGCTGGCGTACCACCGTTCAACATCCTTGGCGTCCCATCCCTCTTAGCAATGAGGAGCTTACGACTCGTTTTGAGCGACTGTCAATAAAATTGGACGACAACTGAAATTGACAGAATTGGGTTTGCCAAGGTTTGGGATTGGGCGTACGTCTTGCGTGAGGGACAGAGTCGGAGTGTCTTTAACCACTATCCCCACGCGGCACTGGCCGCGGCAGACGGGAGAGTCTGACATGGACTTGGCAGTTGGCAAAAGCGGCCCCATGAATGGCCAGGGCCCCCGGAAGGGGGAGCAATCCGCCACACATGAAGAGCATTCGGGCATGGCCATCAGCAGCCGCCGCAAAAACGCCAACACCGGTAGCGGCCGTGGTTCAAACAGCCGTCGTCAACGCCCTGGCTCCAGCCCCTCGATCTGCACGCTTATCGAAGCCGAGATCATTCCCCAGCTGCTGGTCGCGCACCGCACGCGTCCCGGCCGCAGCCTGATGCAGGGCAGCGGCCTGATCACGGCTGACGATGTCGCGCGCTTCTCGCCCCTGCCGCTGACCCTTCAGGCCGATGAACTGCTCATCCATGTCGAAGAGTATATCGCGCGCGGTGTCGGTATTGACGCCATCCTCGTCGATCTCCTCGCCCCGGCCGCGCGCCGCCTCGGCGCCCTGTGGGAAGATGACTTGTGCGATTTCCTCGATGTCACGATCGGCTTGTGGCGCCTGCAGGAAGTGATGCGCGAAATAGCGTGGGGCAGCCCGATCATCACCGGGCCGCTCCGGGTGCCGAGCCGGGCGCTGTTTTCGGCGATGCCGGGCGATCAGCACAGTTTCGGCGCCACGATGGTCCACGAGGTCTTCGTCCGCGCGGCGTGGGACAGCGAAGTTCTGGTCGCCCCGGATATGAGGCAACTCGTCGCAAAGGTCGCTAACAAATCGTACGATCTCGTTGGGTTGACCGTATCTTGCGATGTCACTACCGAGTCCCTCGCAAGAACGATCAAGGCAGTTCGCAGTGTGTCAATGTGTCAAGAAGTGAAGATTCTGGTGGGAGGACACGCCGTGAACGCCAATCCAGCCTTGGCTGATGAGGCCGGGGCCGATGGCTCAGCAGTCGATGCAACCGGAGCGCTTGCTCTCGCCAACCATCTGGTCGGCGCGGCCACGCACCGGACCGTGAACGCCGGCTAGGGCCGGTCATTTCCGTGGCAGAACCCGAACGCGCCCTCGCGGACAAGACACCGTTTACCCGGTCAGAGTCCGCTTTCAACGACATTGGTTCGGCTGATGCCCTGCGCCTTGTGTTCGCCGCTGGCGACGTGACATTGTCGCTCGATCCTGACGGCCACATTCTCGACGTAGCGGCAAACCGGCAGGACTTTCCGGGGTGTGACAGCTGGATCGGCCAGCATTTCAACGCCACTGTCACGGTCGAAAGCCGCAGCAAGGTCAAGGACATGCTGCAGGTCGAACCCGGTGAGGCGGGCAACCGCTGGCGCCAGATCAACCACACCAGCCCGGCCGGCGATATCCCGGTGCGCTATCTGCTGATCAGCCTTGCCGGCGGCAAGCGGCTGGTTGCCGTGGGGCGCGACATGCGCGGGGCCATGGTGCTCCAGCAGCGCCTGCTCCAGGCCCAGCAATCGCTTGAGCGCGATTACATGCGCCTGCGCCAGATCGAGACACGCTACCGCCTGCTCTTCGATCTTTCGTCCGAGCCGGTCCTGCTCGTGGAGGCGGACAGCCAGCGCATTCAGGAAGCCAACCCCGCCGCGCATGCCTTGCTGGAAGCGCGTCCTGGCAGCCTTGTCGGCTCCAAGCTTTCCGGGCTCGTCGCGCGCAGTTCGCGCGATGCGCTGATCGCCTATCTCGGCGCGGTGCTGACAACGTCCGAAGTCTCGCCGCTCACGGTCGATCTCGAACGCGTGCGCCAGCAGCTCACCATCTCGGCTACGGGCTTCCGTCAGCTGGGCGGGCGCTACCTCCTCGTCCGTCTCGGCAGCGCGATCGCGCGCACCACCGAAGGCGCCGCCACGCTGCTCGATATCGTTGAGCGCATGCCCGATGCCTTTGTCGTCGCCAATTCCGATATGCGGATCATCGCGGCCAACATCGCATTTCTCGAACTCGCACGCGCCGCCTCGCTCGATCAGATCCGCGGACGCCCGCTGGGCGAGTTCGTCGGCCGTCCGGGCATCGATCTCGATCTGATCGAAGGCCAGCTGACCAAGTACGGCCTTGCACGTAATGTCAGCACCGTGGTCCGCGCGCGCGATTCAGAGATCGAGGAGCCGGTGGAACTCTCCGCCGTGCGCACTTCGGGCGATTCTCCGTGCTACGGCTTCGCGATCCGCGAGATCGGGCGCCGCCTGCGCGATTTGCCGCCGACTCCGCTCGATCTGCCCCGTTCGGTCGAACAGCTCACCGAACTCGTCGGCCGCGCGTCGTTGAAGGAAATCGTGCGTGAAAGCACCGACTTGATCGAGCGCCTGTGCATCGAAGCGGCGCTTGCCTATACCTCCGATAACCGCGCTTCGGCGGCGGAAATCCTCGGTCTCAGCCGGCAAAGCCTCTATTCCAAGCTGCACCGCTACGGGCTCGGCAATCTCGTGGGCGAGAGCGAATAGCGCCTCCTACGCAAGTGTAAGAATCAATTGACACTTAGGGGTGTCAACCATACCCTCCGGGGTATGACGCAGCCAGCCACTTCGGCCGGGGCCCTGACCACAGAGACCCCCAAAGCCATCCGGCGCCCCGCCCCGCGTGACGTGCTGGAGCTGCTCAAACCGATCACCTGGTTCCCGCCGATCTGGGCCTTCATGTGCGGGGTGGTCTCATCGGGCCAACCTGCGTCCGGCCACTGGATCGCGATCATCGCGGGCGGCCTGCTGGCCGGTCCGCTCGTCTGTGGCAACAGCCAGGCCATCAACGACTGGTTTGATCGCCACGTTGACGCAATCAACGAACCGAACCGCCCGATCCCTTCGGGCCGCATTCCCGGCCGCTGGGGTCTGGGGATCGCCTGCGTCGGTTCCGTCATTTCCTTTGCAGTTGGCGCAGCGCTCGGCATCTGGGTCATGGTCGCCACTGCGGTCGGCCTCGCCGCCGCCTGGGCCTACAGCGCCCCGCCGATCCGCCTCAAGGCGAGCGGCTGGTGGGGCCCTGCGCTTGTCGGCCTCACTTATGAAGGCCTCAGCTGGTTTACCGGCGCCGCCGTGATGAACAGCTCCCTGCCGCCCACCCCGGTGCTGGTCGTCCTCGTGCTCTACAGCCTCGGTGCGCACGGGATCATGACTCTCAACGATTTCAAGGCAGTAGAAGGCGACAAGCAGACGGGCGTGCGCTCATTGCCGGTCGTGCTCGGCGTCCGCAATGCCGCGCTCTTTGCTTGCGGCGTCATGGCGCTCGCGCAAGTGATCGTCGCGATCTACCTCGTGCAGCAGGGCCTCACGCTCTCCGCGCTGATCGTCGCGGGGGTGCTCGCCGTGCAATTCGCGCTCATGCCCAAGCTCATCGCCGATCCCGCCGCCCGCGCGCCGTGGTATGGCGGCACCGGCGTCACGCTCTATGTCCTTGGCATGCTGGCAGCGGCCGGCGGCCTTGGCGGCCATTGGTGATGGCCCCGCGCGCCGCTCCGTCCGGCTTCGGCTGGTTCTCGATTGCCCGCCTCGGCCTCGTGCAGGCGGCGATCGGCGCCATCGTCATGCTGGCCACTTCGCTGCTCAACCGGGTCATGGTCGTCGAATACGGGATGGCCGCCGGTGTCCCCGCCGGGCTTGTCGCGCTTCACTATGGCGTGCAGCTCGCGCGCCCCGTCTGGGGCCACGGGTCGGATCGCGGCCATGCCCGCACCCCGTGGATCATCGGCGGTGTCGCGGTGCTCGGCTTTGGTTCGATGCTCGCCGTTTTCGCCCTGCCGCTGGGCAAGGCGCAGCCCTTGGCGGCGGACGCGGTTCTGCTGCTCGGCTTCATCCTGATCGGCGCGGGCGTCGGCGCGGCGGGCACCTCGCTGCTCGCACTTCTCGCCGCCGGGGTCGCACCGAAGCGCCGCGCCGCGGCTGCTGCCGTCACCTGGATCATGATGGTCATGGGGATCGTCATTTCCGCAGGCACTGCCGGCGCGCTGCTCGATCCGTTTTCGTGGGGCCGGCTGGTGCAAGTCTCGGGCGGCATCGCGCTCGCCGCGCTCGTGCTCACCGTGGTTGCGACCTTCCGGCTGGAACGCGGCGTGCAAACCGCCACGCCCGAACCAACCCGCGAAACCAGCCTCGGCGATGCCTTGCGCGCCGTCTTCGCCGAAACGGCCGCACGGCGCTTCACCGCGTTCGTGTTCCTCTCGATGCTCGCCTATTCGATGCAGGACCTCATCCTCGAACCCTTCGCCGGGATCGTCTTTCGCATGAGCCCCGCGCAATCGACGTCGCTTTCCGCCGTCCAGCACAGCGGCGTCCTCCTCGGCATGATCGTTGCCGGCGTAGGCGGCAGCGCCTTTGCAGGCCGCGCTGCCGGAGAGCTCCGCGGCTGGATCGCCGCCGGCTGCGTCGGCTCGGCGCTCGCGCTGGCGGGCCTCGCCGTTGGCGCAGGGATCGGGCCCGGCTGGCCGCTCGCCGCCAATATCGGTGCGCTCGGCTTTGCCAACGGCGTGTTCGCTGTCTCCGCCATCGGCGCGATGATGAGCCTCGCTGGTAGCGGGTCCGGCGCCGATACCGGCGTGCGCATGGGCGTGTGGGGCGCGGCGCAAGGCGTCGCCTTCGGGCTCGGCGGGCTGGCCGGCGCGGTCGGTGTCGATCTGGCGCGCCACGCGGAAAGCGACGGGCGCGCCTTCCAATCCATTTTTGCGATCGAGGCCGTGCTGTTCATGGCCGCGGCAGTGATGGCAGCGCGCATTGCGGGGCAGGGCGCGACAATGAATTTGCGGGAGGCGGAAGCATGAGCGGGATCGATTTCGACGTTATCGTGGTAGGCGGCGGGCCCTCGGGAGCCACTGCCGCAGCTGATCTCGCGCGGATGGGCCATTCGGTCATGTTGCTGGACCGGGCTGGGCGCATCAAGCCCTGCGGCGGCGCGGTTCCCCCGCGGCTGATGGAAGAGTTTGCGATCCCCGATAGCCTGCTCGTCGCCCGCGCCCGCAGCGCGCGCATGGTCGCGCCTTCGGACCGGGCGGTCGATATGCCGGTGGGTGAGATCGGCTATGTCGGCATGGTGGACCGCGATGTGTTCGACGAATGGCTGCGGAACCGCGCCGCGCAGGTAGGGGCTGAACGCCGCACCGGCACGTTCGAGCGGATCGAGCGTGACGGGGCCGAAGGCGCCGTGGTCGTCTACCGCGAAACCCGCGGCGGGACTGAACACCGCGTCCGCGCGCGGCTGGTGATCGGCGCCGATGGCGCGCGCTCGGGTGTTGCGCGCGATAGCCTGCCCGGCAGCGAAAACGTGAAATGCGTCTTCGCCTATCACGAGATCATCAAGTCACCGCCCGCCAACGACCACGGTTTCGATCCCGCGCGCTGCGATGTGATCTACCAGGGCCGCGTCTCGCCCGATTTCTATGGCTGGGTCTTCCCGCACGGCGAAACCGCCAGCATCGGCGTCGGCAGCGCCAACAAGGGCTTCTCACTGCGCGGCTCGGTCGCCAACATGCGCCGCGAAATGGGCCTCGCGGCGTGCGAAACGGTGCGCAGCGAAGGCGCGCCCATTCCGCTGAAACCCCTGAAGCGCTGGGACAACGGCCGCGATGTGCTCGTCTCGGGCGATGCCGCCGGCGTGGTCGCGCCTGCCTCGGGTGAGGGGATCTACTATGCGATGACCTGCGGGCGCCACGCCGCCAATGCCGCGCACCAATTCCTGCTCACCGGCAAGCCGAGCGCGCTCAGGGCCGCGCGGCGGACTTTCCTCAAGGAGCATGGCCGGGTGTTCTGGATTCTCGGCATGATGCAATACTTCTGGTATTCCAGTGACAAGCGCCGCGAACGGTTCGTGGCGATGTGCGCTGATCCCGATGTGCAGCGGCTCACCTGGCAGGCCTATATGAACAAGAAACTGGTCAAGGCCGATCCGATGGCCCACGTGCGGATATTCCTCAAGGATACCGCGCATCTCCTTGGCCTCAGGGCAGCGCACCCTTGAACAGCAAGATGGCTGATCGGCCCTGGGGCCTGCCGATTGCCATTGCCGCGATTGCGGCGATCGTGGTTGCCGGGGTCGGCGGCACGATGACCGATACGACCGGCTGGTATCAGTCCCTGCGCCTGCCGAGCTGGAACCCGCCGCCGCCCGCGTTCGGCATGATCTGGACAGTCGTCTTCACGTTCATCGCCGCCTCCGGCGTCAACGCGTGGCGGGCCGCGCCGGACAGCCGCTCCGCCGATACCCTGATCGGCCTCTTTGCGCTCAACGGCGCGCTCAACGTGATGTGGACCGTGCTGTTCTTCCAGCTGCGCCGCCCGGACTGGGCCTTTGTCGAACTGGCGATGCTGTGGTTCTCGATCCTCATCCTGATCGTGGCCTGCGCCCGCCATTCCCGCATCGCGGCGCTGCTGCTGCTGCCCTATCTCGCGTGGGTGACGGTCGCTGGCGCGCTCAACTGGCAGGTGATCCAGCTCAACGGGCCGTTCGGCTAGAGATGGGCATACCCCCAAACCCGCTCGCCCTGAGCTTGTCGAAGGGCCACAGCACAACCTATCCGCTCGATGCCTGATCTCACTGCCTTCTTCGCCAGCGGCCACGCCGCCGATCTCGTGCTCGCCGTGCTGGCGGTGGAGGCCCTGATCCTCCTGCGCGCCGGCCGCCACGCCATCGATGTCGCACTGCTCCTGCTCCCCGGCGCCTGCATGATGCTGGCCTTGCGCGCGGCGCTGGTTGGCGCAGGCTGGCCGTGGATCGGCCTTGCTCTGGCGGCCTCGTTCCCGGTGCATCTGGCGGATCTGCTGCGGCGTGGGCGGGGGCTGTAAGTCTCATGTGTGCCGCGCATGCAACTAAACACCGTGGCTTCTTCAACGAATAGATCGAAACTGGAACTGAAATAGCCTGACAAGGCAGGGCTGCATTTATAGAGAGGCTCAGGCTGATAAATCCTGAGGCCAGACCAACAGGCGTTCGAAGGCCAATCAGCTGCCTATGATCAGAACCATTGCTCTTGGATGCCTCACATACCTACTGATCGCAGACGTCGTATTCAGCGACATCCTGAAGCCGGTATCTCTTGCAGTGATCTGGTCCGATAGGCTGAGTGCGCCTTACTGGCGTTTGATCGTGCTCGCGTGCTTTGCCGTGGGAGCGCTTGGCTTCCTCTTACCCGATCGCGTTTCGCTCTTTCGTGTGCCCGTATTCCTTACAGTCGGACTTTTGGGTTCGCTGCTGACAGTTGGAGCTTACGCCGATCACTTGCGATCTCGAGCGGTGAGCCAATTCGGTGCCGAGCGACAGATCCAGCACGCATTCCTAACTTCAGTGCGTAAAGCCCCGGCCGACTTACAATTCTTTCTGCATGCCGCCGTTCTGAAGCGCTGCGAGCCTTATGGATGGAGCTATAGGACTATGAATTTCTATCGCATACCGCCGAACGTCGCAGTCAACGTTCTGCCTCCAGAATGGATCACCGAATGCTCTCTTCACGGCGAGTGATCCGTTTCCCAAGTCGGCATTAAGACTACTGTCATCAATTCTGGCAGATATGCATGAAATGCCCCGCCAATTGAGCCCTGTTGTCCTCGTATCGCTGGTGATTTGCGCCAGCACGGCGGTGGCCGAAACACCCCGCGAAGGGCTGCGCGCAGCCGCAAAGGCGGAAGGCGATGCCGATGATGGCGCCCCGGCGCCACGCAGCTACGACAACCGCGCCTGTGGAACGATCAAGGGCGGCGGACCCCTCACATGCGAGGCGGCATATCTGGGGCGGCTCCCACCGACGAGTTACACCCGAACACCGCCGCTGCTTTCGCCAGATGGGCGCAGCATTGCCGCCTACGACGGCATCGAGGGTCTTTCCCTCGCCCGGCTTGTCGATCGCGCAAGCGTGCAGGTCGCGAGCAGATACGGCATCGCCGCCATCGGCTTCCTTGATAATGCCAGCACCCTGGCATGGCTTGAGAACAGCCGCGAACTGTTGTCGGTGCGCCAGAAGACAGACAGCCATGGATTTGCCACTTCGCCACTCGAACCCGTGCGGTACAGGCTAGACGGCAAGGCTCGCAGCTTACCGACTCTCGTGCATGCGGCGGGCCCCCTCGATGGTATTGCGTGGGTCGGTCATGCCGGCATGGCGATTGCCGAGTTCGGGACCAAGGGCGAATATTACAGGCCTCCCCGCGAAGACCCGGCGCCGACCCTTGCAATCGTCGATGCCATCCATGGTCGGGTTCTGCAGGCGATCCCGTTTCCGCCGAAGGATGAGCGCGGCTTCTTGCAGCGCGTCATGAAGCTGGTTGTGCGGCAGACCACAGACGGAGACGTGCATGCCGTCTTGCGCCTTGGCAACATCGGCTGGTTTGAATGGAAGCAGGGTCAGCCGCTTCGCCCGATCGCGCTGGGTGGTGAACCGGATGTTGTTGCCGAAGCTGCGATCATGCCCGATGGCTCGGCCTTGCTGATCGCTCGCGCACTGAGCGCAAATGGCCCGATCTGTGAACACAATCCCGAATGTCCTCCGCCTGCTCCGCAGACGGGTGTTGTCGCTGAATTGAAATCGCTGTCCACCGGTGCCGTGCAGTGGCGGATCACCGGAACGGCCACGGCTTTCTCAAACCCTGATCCTCCGGCAATCAGCCCGGACGGTCGTTATGCTTTGATCACTTTGCCGCGTCTGGCGGGCAGTGGCGGGGCCAACACGGCGCTGATCTCCATGGAGGACGGGCGCATCCTGCAAACGATCAGGAATCCGTGGTCAAGCGCTTGCGCCATGGGCTTCACACCCGATGGACGGCGGGCCTGGGTCAGCGGCGATGGCAACATTTATGTGTTGCGTCTCAAGTCCTGAGCTGTGCCCTTCGGCGTCCTGCCTCATGCCAGGCGGGCAAACGCAAGGGGCAAGCGCGCGCACTGCCCAAAAGAAAACCCCCGCGATCCGCATGGGATCGCAGGGGCAGGTGTTCCGCGCCGGTTGCGTGCGCGGGGGTGTTCTGTTGCCTGACCGGGGTCAGGGCATCTTGGTTGCCGCTGCAGCCGGAGCTGCCGGGGCAGGCGCTGCTGCTGCGGTGATCATCGGAGCGCTCGGCCGCAGGGCCGGGTAGTCCTTGACCATCGAGACACCGCCGAGAGGCTTGTTGATGCCGCGGTGGCAGGTCGTGCAATTCACCTTGAGCGGATCACCCTGCGGGCCGAGGCGGTGCTTGGGGAACACGCCGGCAAGCGAGCCGATGTATTCACCGTTGATGTTGCGCACCATCCGGTAGCCATACCAGGCGGTGACACGCTTGGGTGTGCTCCTGTTCCAGGCCTGGAACGAGTCGGTGTTGTGGCAGAACGTGCAGTTCACGCCCAGCGCCGTCGAGGTGTGCATCATCAGACTGTAAGTGCCCTCCGTCTCCATGACCGAAGTCTTGTCGAGCCGCGAGGGATGGCTGTAGGTCGACTGGACCCGGATGTTGCTGGAGTTCGCATTCAGCAGGTACTTGGCGAAAGCTGCGTTGGGCAGCGACGAATAGGCCGTTGCGATCACCGGGTTATCCTGGCCGTGCCGATTGCCGAGGATCGTGTCCGGATTGCCCTTGGCCGGCAGTGCCCAGTTCTCGGTCGGCACCGCCTTGCCGCGGTGGCAGGTGTAGCAGGTAACGCCGGTCATCTTCACGTGCTGTGTCCAGTTCGTGTTGATGTTCCGGGTCATCTGCAGCATCCGCCGCGCGACCTTCTTGGTGTAGAGTTCGTCCGAGGCCATGTTTGCCGGGTTGTGGCAATAGTTGCAGCCTTGCTCCGGTGCGATCCACTGCGTAATCGCGGCCATCGTGTAGCTGAACTCGTCCTCCGAGATGTCACCCAGAACCTGCACGTTCTGGTAGGCTTCCTTGGCAGGACGGCCACCCGGCTTGGGCGGATCGTAGGGCGGCGGCGGCACGACATTGATCGGATCGATCTTCTTGTTCGCCGCAGCGAGCGTGATCTGATCCATGCCGGTGCCGCGATAGCCGTATTGCTTGGCGGACTTGGTCCCCACCTGGCAGGCGCTGAGCAGCGCTGCTCCGATGACCACCGCGCCGATGCGCAGCATGAGGTTCGGTTTCATGGTCACTTGCTCCCCAATGCCGGGTCGATGACCCCCGTGGAAGGGTAAGCCGGCGCGTAGTGGTGCTGTTGTGCCCACAGGTACCAGTTGTCGACAACGGTGCCGGTGAGGAGGATGCCGATGCCGCCGGTCAGCGTGGTCAGCACGGCGAACCACCAGGCCCAGCGGTGAATCGATTCCATCGTGGCGTTGAAGCCCATGGTCCAGCGCCAGAACAGGGCAGCGCGCTCCGATGCAGTACCGCGATCGGTGATCTGTTCGATCTCGCGTTCACCGCCATACCGGCCAACCGCCAGGATCGTCGCGCCGTGCATCGCAAAGAGCAGCGTCGAGCCGTAGAGGAAGGCGATCGAAAGGGCGTGGAACGGGTTATAGAACAGGTTGCCATAGCGGATCGAAAACGCAGCAGTCCAATCGAGATGTGGGAAGATGCCGAAGGGCACCGCTTCTGACCAGCTGCCCATGAAGGCGGGCCGGATGAAGCCAAGCACGAGGAACAGCCAGATTGCCGACATGAACGCCCAGAACACGTGGGTGCCCATGCCGAGTGCGCGGGCCCGGCGGTAAGTCCGGATCGCCCACAGCAGTACCGAGAGCGTCAGGAACATGCCGGCGAGGATCCACCAGCCGCCCTTGGCGAGCGGAACGATCGGCGAGAAGCCGTACTCCGGCCCCGGCGGCTCGAGGCTGAGCCAGGGCAGCAGCCGGACGAACTGGATCGGATTCCAGTTGACCGAAGCCATCATGTTGAGCCCGATGATCTCGAACGCGATGAACCCGCACAGGAGGGCGAGGAGCCCTGTCCATCCAAGGTAGATCGGGCCGAGCTGGGCCTGGCCAAAGCGGCCGAAGAGGTGGTTGAACCCTACGGCGGTGCCGCGCGGATCACTGCCGGGTTTCATCCCGATGCCCATTTCCGGGGCATGGCTGAGCTGAACCTGGGTGAAGATATTCTGGTAAGCCATGGCTAGTCCTCCTTCACGACCAGATCGGCAGATTGAGCCACCAGTTCCACCATTCGGGCCATCCGCGGGTCCACAGCGGGCCGCTGATGATGATGCAGATCGCGCTCCAGAAGCCGGCGTTGAGCGCCAGCAGCAGGCCCAGGCGGTGGATGCCCAGGGTACCGATCGAGTAACCGATCAGATCGCGGAAGAAAGTGTCTTCATATTCCGGCGTCTTGACGGTCTCGCCCTCTTTGGGATTGACCGCTGAAAGCACCAGCGCGCCGTGCAATGCGAGCGCCAGGGTGGTGGTGAAGAAGAACGACACCGCCAGCATGTGCGCCGGATTGTAGTGGAAGTGCAGGTACTGGTACCCGGTGTTCGACACCCAATCGAGGTGGCTGAAGATCCCGTAGGGGAAGCCGAAGTGCCATGCACCCAGCAGCACCGGACGGATCACCACCAGCGAGACGTAGGCGAAGATGGCGAACCCGAACGCAACCGGGACATGGTAGCCCATGCCAAGCTTGCGGCAGATTTCCACCTCACGCAGTGCCCACGATGTGAACGAGACGATCGCGCAGACCGTGATCACCTGCCAGAACCCGCCTTCACGCAGCGGGGCAAAGCCCAGGCCATATTTGAGGTCCGGCGGAGCGATCGAGATCAGCCATGGATTCCATGTGCCACCTTGCGAGGCACAGTAGAGGATCAGGGCTGTTCCGAGCGAGGCGAAGATCGCCGTCATCACTCCGAAGAAACCGACATAGAACGGGCCGACCCAAAAATCGAAAAGGTCCCCGCCGATCAACGTGCCTCCGCGCACGCGATACTTTCGCTCGAAACTGAGGAGCGCCATAGCTCTATCCTCCCCCGCCCAAGCCTGGCGGGCACAAGTAAATGGTCAAAATCAACCGGTTCCCCCCGGCAGTGCCGGAGGCGGCAGGGCCCACCATGTTAAAATGGTGGGGTGCCGCCTCTTGCCTTGCAGGTGGTCAGGGTGCGGCCGCGCCAGCGGCTGCGGCTGCCGGGGCCGCAGTGTGCGGGCCGTCGAGCCAGTTGAAGCGGGGCGTGCTGAGCAGGATGAAGTGAATCACAATTGCCAGCACAAACAGGAAGGCAGCAAGTGCCACGAGGGCCCTGCGCGGATCGAAAATAAGCCAGACTCTCCACATGGTCATTGTCCTTGTGAATGCGCCACCTGGGCGCGGTATTCAGGTTCGGCCAAAAAGGCCGGGTGGCCGTTGTGGCCAAACGTGATTGAAGTGACGGTGGATTTCTTACGAAATCCAGGGACGCCACGACCACACAAGCGCGTGGGCAACCACGGCCACAGCGGTGAAGCCGAGGAAGCTGCTCATGAACAGCTTGTGGAATTCCTTGGCTTCTTCGGGGGTCAGGTAGGTCCTGAGCCCAAGGCGATCATCGCTCATTTCTGCATCTCCAGTATTGACGTGCAAAGCGAGAGGCGGCGATCGCCCCCCGGCGATATCCCACCGGCCGAAACCGATGGAATGGGGTTGCCCGCGGTTCTGCGGGTCATTTCGTTCGCGCCGCTCATGGTGCGGCACTGCCAAGCAGCGCATCTGCCAGCCGGTCGGGGCTGACGATGCTTTCGCCCTCACGGCGCGCAGCGGCTTCGGCCGCATCGCGCAGGCGCTTGGCAAAGGAGATGCGGATGAGCACCGGCTGTGCTTCGACCAGTTCGTCGAGGCGGGCCTTGGCGTCATCGCTCCACGGCAGCTCGCGGTGTGCACGCGCCGGTGTGGCGGGCACGGCATCGAGCTGGGTGGCCAGCGGGAGGATGTGGAACAGCGCGTCAAACAGCGCGTTGCACACTTCCTGGATCAGGTAAGTCGCCCCCGAATAGCCCATGAAGGGCGTGCCGATGTGGCGGCGGATAGCCGCACCCGGGAAGCTTGCGGGAATGTAGATGCTGCGCGCGCCGCATTCGGCGAGGTACATCCGCTCGTTATAGCTGCCGAACACGACCATCGGCGCGCCGGCGCGGATGGCATCGCGCACATCCTCGTTCTTCGGCTTCACGCCCGCGCTGCGCGAAAACGCGAAGGCGCAAGGAAGGCCCATGTCTTCTTCAAGGAAATGGCGGATCCCGCGGGTGTAGGTCTCGTTCGCAACGATGCCGAAGCTCGCCGTGCCGAAGAAGTCCTGCGTGACAGAGCGCCACAGATCCCACAGCGGCTTGATCGTGGTGTGCTTCTCGCGCGTGATGAACGGCTCGGGATCAAGCCCGAGCGATGCGCCCAGCGCTTCGAGGAAGCGGGTGGTCGAAGTGAGGCCGACCGGCGCCTGGAAATAGGGCCGCTCGAGCACTTCGCACAAGTTGCGGCCAAATTCGCGGTAAAGGCAGACGTTGGCATCCGCATCCGCCAGCTTGCGGATATCCGCAAGGTGGCAGCCCAGCGGGAACACCACGTTGACCTCGGCGCCGATGCCTTCGATCAGGCGGCGCACTTCGGCGAGATCCGAGGCCATGTTGAACATGCCATAGGCCGGGCCGATGATGTTGACGCGGGGCTTGTCGCCTTCCTTTCGGGCCTTGGGGGCGGGCATCGCCTTGGGGCCGAACTCGGTCCACAGCCAGCTCAGCGCGCGGTCGGCCGATTGCCACTGATCCTCGTCGATCGTGCGGGGCAGGAAACGCTTGATGTTGGTCCCGCCCGGCGTCACGCCGCCGCCGATCATCTCGGCGATCGAGCCGGTGACGACCACGGCTGGCAGATCGGGATCGAGCGTCTTCCAGGCACGGCGCATGGCCGCTTCAGTGCCGGTCTTGCCGAGCTCTTCCTCGCCCAGGCCCGTCACGACAATGGGCAGTTCGTGCGGCGGCAGGCCGTCGGTGTAATGGAGCACCGAGGTGACCGGCAGGTTCTCGCAGCCCACCGGGCCATCGATGATGACCTGCAGGCCCTTCACCGCAGTGAAGACATAGACCGCGCCCCAATAGCCGCCGGCCCGATCATGATCGATGATGAGGGTCATGCGCACCCTCCGAGAGTCTGGCCCAAAGACTGGCCCAGCGCCTTGACCAAGCTATGGCCGAACAGCAGCGCCGACGTTTGGTCAGAGGGCGGGCTCGACGGCTGCCGCGAGGGCTGGACAGTGATGGCGAGCCGCTGGCCGCCGTATGAGATGCAGAGGATCATGAGCCCACCGCCTCGGCCGCCTTGCGGGCAGCCTCGTTGAGCGCGGCGTACTTCTTCTTGAAGCTCGGGCGGTCCTGCGGAGTATCTTCCCAGACGCCGGTGGTGTGGCCGGTGCCGACACCTTCGAAGAAGGCGGCCATACGGTCGAAGCGCGCCTTGCCGGCAATGGCGGTGTTGACCACCATGGCGAGGCTGCCGGCGCCCGCCGGGCCCATCAGCGGCCGGGCCGAGATGAGGTTGGTGAAGTAGAGCGCCGGGATCGCCATCTGCTTGGCGTGCTGGACCACCGGCGTCGTGCCGATGGCGAGATCGGGGCGGAATTCCTCGACCGCGGCAATGTCCTGCTCGAGGCTGGCGCGGTATTGCACCTTGATGCCCCGGGCCTGCAGCCATTCGCGGTCCGGATCGGACCAGACAGTGCGAGGGCAGGCCGTGCCGACATAGCGGACATCGGCGCCGCTCTCGACAAGCAGTCGCGCCACCAGCAGTTCGGAGCCTTCGTAGCCCGAAACGGTGATCCGGCCCTTGATCGGGCGGGCGGCAAGTGCGCCGCTGATCGCGGGCAGGATGCGGTTTTGCGCGGCAGCAACCAGATCGGCCTTGATCCCGCAAGCATCGCCGATGGCGGCAAGCCAGGCCGCCGTGCCATCGCGGCCCACCGGCGCAGAGCCGACGACCGTACGGCCTGCCGCTTCGAATTCGCGCACGCTGGCTGTGTAGAAGGGGTGGATCGCGGCGACCACCGCGCAATCGAGCGCGGCATAAAGCTCGCGCCATTCGCGCGTCGGCACCACTGGCCCGGCAGCCAGGCCCATCGGTTCGAGCATCTGGGCAATGCCCATCGGATCGACCGGGAACATTTCGCCGAGAAGGGTAACGGTTGGCTTGTCGGGCCGGGTCTGGGGCGCGCTCACCGGGCCTGCTTCAGCCTCGCTGCGGGCGTAGGCGAGCATGGCACCGGCGAGCACGTCCTTGGCTTCGGCATGGGTCGGGATGCCAAAGCCCGGAACATCGATCCCGATGATCCGGACGCCGTTTACTTCCTTGCCCAGCAGGCGCAGCGGCACGCCGCTTGCCGTGGGCACGCACAGGTTGGTGACGACAATCGCGTCGTAAAGCGCCGGATCCGCGAGGTTCTCGACCGCTTCCTTGATGTCTTCGAAGAGCTTGCCCGTGACGAGCGTTTCCGAATTGAACGGAACATAGCCCACGCTGCGCCGCGCGCCGTAGAAGTGCGAGGTGAAGGTCAGGCCATAAACACAGCAGGCCGAGCCCGAGAGCACGCTGGCGGTGCGACGCATTCTGAGGCCCACGCGCAGCGATCCGAACGCCGGGCACATCGATTGGGGCTGGTCATGCGGGCCGACCGGATAGTCGGCGGCATAGCGATCCAGCACTTCGCTCTTGCCCGCGCTGCGCGCTGCTTCGCGCATCCGATCCGCGCCGCCGTGGCAGCCGCCACCTTCGCCAGCGGGCACAAGCGCGTCCGGCACGGCGTCGATCCGGTCAACAGGAGGGCGGGCGTCAGATGTCATCGTAGATGATCTCCAGCGAAGCCTTGGGTTCGAAGCTGCCACCGCGCATGTCGGCCTGGGTGGCAGGCAGCAGCGTCACGCTGCCGCCGGTTTCCTCGGGCGAGAACAGGCCGAGCAGGCCGTCCTGGTCGAGCGGCTTGGGCCGGCGCGGCGGGGCAGTGGCGACATTCTCCGCCAGCTCCTCGAACAGGCCGCCCCACTGCGTATCGGGCCGGCCGATGATCTGGTAATTCGCTGATTTGCGGCGAATATCCTCGTCCGCCGGGATCGCGCAGAGCACCGGGATATCGACCGCCTCGGCAAAGGCCTTCGCCTCGCCCGTGCCATCGTCCTTGTTGATGATCATGCCCGCGACGCCGACATTGCCGCCCATCGAGCGGAAGTATTCGACCGCCTTGCAGACGTTGTTGGCAACGTAGAGTGACTGGAGGTCGTTCGAGCCGACGACGATGACCTTCTGGCACATGTCGCGCGCGATCGGCAGGCCGAAGCCGCCGCAGACAACGTCGCCGAGGAAATCGAGCAGCACGTAATCGAAGCCCCACTCGTGGAAGCCCAGCTTCTCGAGCAGTTCGAAACCGTGGATGATGCCGCGTCCGCCGCAGCCGCGGCCCACTTCGGGCCCGCCGAGCTCCATCGCGAAGACGCCGTCGCGCTGGAAGCACACGTCCTCGATCTTCACTTCCTCGCCCGCCAGCTTCTTGCGCGAGGATGTCTCGATGATCGTCGGGCAGCTCTTGCCGCCGAACAGCAGCGAGGTTGTATCGGACTTGGGATCGCAGCCGATCAGCAGCACGCGCTTGCCTTGCTGCGCCATCATGTAGCTGAGGTTGGACAGCGCGAAGCTCTTGCCCGAGCCGCCCTTGCCGTAGATCGCGATGATCTGCGTTTCCTTGGTCACTTCGGTCGGCACGATCGCGTCAGGTTCGATCGCTGCTTCGTCGCGAAGGGCCTGAACGCGCCCAGAAACTCCAACAGCAGATGCTTCAAGAGTCGTCATGCGCAATTGCTCCAATCGAGAACCATTTTCAGGCAGTTGCGGTCCGTGAAGGCCGCAGGATAGGCTTCCGCTGCCTCGCTCGCGGGGCGCACGTCGGTGACGAGGCCGCCCAGCTCAAGCCGCCCGTCGCGGATGAGCCCCAGTGTCCGGTCGAGGTCGCCGGGGCTCCATTCCGCGGCGACGCGGATGCGTGCCTCGGCGCGGAAGGCCACCGGGAAGGCGAAGTTCAGGCGCTCGGCGTAAAAGCCCGCCAGGTTGATTTCCCCGCCGCGCGCAAGGCGGCCAAGCAGCGTGTCGAGAATGTTCGAATCGCCACTCGCATCGCAGATCGAGCGGTAGTCGCGGCGCGGATCGGCTTCGGGCGTCACCACCGTGTAGCCAACCGCACCGGCGGTGCGCAGCGGATCGGTTTCCCACACCGTGGGCGCCGGCGCACCAAGCGCGATCGTGATCCGGGCAAGCAGGCGGCCCAGCACACCGTGGCCGACAATGAGATCGGGCAGGGTGCCGCCATCGAGTGCATGAAGCGCCGTTGCGGCGAGGGCGAAGAGCACGCCGTCAGCCTGCAGCGACTCGTCGATGGTCAGCGCGCGGGTCGATGGCAGGACAAGGCGGCGAGCCGAGCCGCCGAACAAGCCGCGCGCATCGCGGAAGCAGCTCGCGCCGGGCACGAACACCCAGTCACCGATTCGCGCCCAGGCATCGCGGCCGGCATCGATCACGCGCCCGACCGATTCGTAGCCCGGCACGAGCGGGTAACCCATGCCCGGAAACATGGGCATTTTGCCTGTCCAGAGAAGCTTTTCGGTGCCGGTGCTGATGCCGCTCCAGCGGACTTCGACCACCACGTCGGAGCCGGTCGGCGCATCGAGCGCGAGGGGGCGGAGAGCCAATTGCTCCGGTGCCTCCATGATTAGCGCTAGTGCTTCCACGACCACGTTCCCCTCAGTCCCCTGCCGATCGGCGTACCGTTCGTCCTGGGGACCTTTCCGAGTGTCAGCTTACATTGTCATCAAGAAGTGTCAACTCGGCACTACACTTTTGTGTGTCATGCTGCTGCGACAAGGTGTGCAGCATCGCCGATGGTCCGTTTTGGTGGAGCGTGCCGCCGAAAGCAGGGCTCGCCCGGTCAGACACGCGCGACGATCGCACCGCAGACCAGCGGCAGGTGGGTCGGCAGCTCGCGCCAGCTAGAAAATCCCGCGCTGCGCAGCATCGCGCCCAGCTCGGCCGGACGGCGCGGGCGCCCCGATCCCATCGCCCAGAGGTAGAGCCCGAAGTAGGCATCGCCCATCGCGCCGCCCCCGGCGGCTCCCGCCATCGGCTCGCCGATCAGCAGCGTGCCGCCTGCCGGCAGCGCCGCACGCACCGCGCGCAGCAGGCGCAGCGCCGGTTCATCGTCATGATCGTGAAGGATCCGCACCAGCGTGATCAGGTCATGCCCTGCCGGCAGCGGATCGTGGAGAAAGCTGCCCTTGTGCAGCGCCAGGCGCGGCGCAATCAGCGCATCCCGCCCGAGCGTCGCCTCCGCCCCGGCAACGACATCGGGCAGATCGAACAGAGCGAGTCGCAGTGCAGGGGCAGCCATGCCCACCGCGCGAACAAAGGCGCCCGTGCCCCCGCCAACATCCAGCATCGCCTTGTGGCGGTTGAATTTATAGGCGGCGACCAGCTGCTCGCTGACCATCGCCTGCGAGGCGGCCATCAGCGCGGAATAGGCCGTAGCGGCAGGCTGATTCGCCGCGTCGCCCTGTCGTCCGGGCGGCACCGCACCCGTCGCGCTGGCCCGCGCATATGTCCAGAATTCCGAAAGCGCGGTCGGCTCCTTGCGATCCGCGCGCAGCAGCGCCAGCGGATCGGCAAGATCCCTGTACAGCAGCGCATGGTGATGGATCATCGCCCGCGCGCCGGGATTGCACTGCAGCGCCGCGCCATCCATCCCCAGCGTCCAACGCCCGCCCGGGAGCGACTCGGCAATCCCCAGCGAGGCGGCGGCGCGCAGCAGGCGCTCGGTTGCGGCAAGGCCAAGGCGCGCGCGGTTCGCGGCCGTCGCGGTGTCGCACGGCCCTTCCGCAAGGAGGTCCAGCAGCCCGCCCTCGACACAGGCGGTGAGCACTTGCGCATAGGCAAACCCGGCCACCAGATCGAACGCCCGCCGGGCGCGGGAGCGCACGATCGGCCGCGTCAAGGGAAAGGCCGCGCTCCACTGCTGGAAGCGCGGGTTCGTCAACAGGCGGTTGCGCCAGCCGATCCAGCGTTCCCTCAGCCCGACCCTTGGGGGCAAATCCATTCGATTGGACATATCCATATGTCAATTACATTGGACATTCCGAAGCAATGCGTCAATCATCCGTGCAAGCCCCGCATCCGGGGAGAGGGAGATTGTGCCATGTGGCGAGGCGAGACCAACGCGGATGGTGCGCTAAGGTACAGGGAAGGCGGCCCCGAAACGGCGGAGGAATGGCCCCCGCTGTGGAAGGGCATCGCGCGGATGAACGGCGCCCTGCCGCCTGCGCCGCCAGCTCCCGATCCCTGGGCCCTGCTCCGCCGCGGTGAGGACGACCGCCTCGTGCGCGCGCCGGGCAGCCTCGATAGCGATGCGCATCCCCGCTTCGATACGCCGGTCCCTGCGGGCGGCTACAGCTGGTGGTACGTCGATGCGCTGAGCGACGACGGGCAGCATGGCCTCACCCTGATCGCCTTTATCGGCAGTGTGTTCTCACCCTATTTCAAGCGCTCCGGGCGCAGCAATCCACTCGATCACTGCGCGCTCAACGTTGCGCTCTATGGCCCCAAGGCGCGCTGGACGATGACCGAGCGCGGCGAACACGCGGTGAGGCCCGAAGCGGACCACTTCGCCATCGGCCCAAGCTCGGTGCGCTGGGCAGGGGACTGCCTGATCATCGACATCGAGGAACTCGACAAGCGGATCATGAACCCGTTCCGCCGCCGCGTTTCAGGCCAGATCAAGGTCTGGCCCGAAATGCTCAACACCGAAGCCTTCGCGCTCGATCCTTCCGGCAAGCACCTGTGGCACTGCCTTGCCCCGCGCGCCCGCATCTCGGTCGAGATGAAGGCGCCTGAGCTCAGCTGGCAGGGCAGCGCCTATCTCGATTCCAACCGCGGCTCTGAGTCGCTCGAGGAAGGCTTCCGCGTCTGGCACTGGTCGCGCGCGCATCTCGGCAAGGATGTGGCGGTGTTCTACGAAGGCCAGCGCCGCGATGGCTCCACCTTCGCGAGCGCGCTGCGCTTCGATTCCGCAGGCATTCCGCACGAGGCCGAATTGCCGCCGACAGCACCGCTGCCCAACACGCTCTGGCAGATGGAGCGCGTCACCCGCGCGGATCGCGGCCATGCCACGGTGCGCCGCACCTGGGAGGATTCGCCCTTCTACACCCGCTCGACTCTCCACGCCCGGCTCTATGGCGAACCGGTGGTGGCGATGCAGGAAACGCTTTCGCTCGACAGGTTCTGCTCACCGATCGTGCAGCAATTGATCCCGCACCGGATGCCCAGAGCGCGGCGCTAAAAACGCGTGATCCCAAAAACCCCTCGTCATTCCCGCGCAGGCGGGAACCCAGCGCGGCACAAGCCAACGTCAGCGACCATCTGCCCTGGCCCCCCGCCTACGCGGGGGTGACGAAGCGGGTTTGATGATACGTAGTCAAAACCCCTCGTCATTCCCGCGCAGGCGGGAACCCAGCGCGGCACAAGCCAACGTCAGCGACCATCTGCCCTGGCCCCCCGCCTACGCGGGGGTGACGAAGCGGGCGTGACGATACGTATTCAAAAACCCCTCGTCATTCCCGCGCAGGCGGGAATCCAGAGCGGCACACACCGACGTCAGCGGCCAGCAACTCCTGCCCCCGCCTTCGCAAGGGCGGCGAAGTAGCACTTACTCCTTCGGCGCAGCGTCCTTCTTGGCCTTGTCCCGCGCGATCTCGCGGTTGACCGAGACCAGTTGCCACACGCCGAGCGAGAGCGCGATCCCGCCGAAAACGACCATCTCGATCCATCCGAAGTTCTGAGCCACGCGCTGCCTCCCTCTCAAGCATGCACTGCTGCGGGGGCAGCGATCGCCTCCGCAACAAGATCCGCCCGCTCTTCGTGCGCCAGGTGGCCAAGACCTGCAAGCACGCTGAGCGTAGCGTGCGGCATCAGCCGCGCCGCCTGCTCTATCGAACTGGTCGGCACCGCAGCATCCCTCGCGCCGTGGATCAGGCGGACACGCGCCGTGATCCGGGGCAGCTCGCGCTGAAGGCCGGCAAGGTCCCACCCAGCCATCATCTCCAGCGCCCCGCGGCAATGCAGCGCATTGCCCAGCAGCCGGCCATAAAAGCGCAGTCCATCCGCATCGATGGCCGATCCGGTGGAGCGGACCAGAAACTTCTCCGTATCGCCCGCCCCCCGCGTGCTCGCGGCGAACAGGCGCGGCACCAGCGGATTGAGCACGAGCGCGCGGGCAAGGCCCTGGAACAAGGGCGCAAAAACACCGGGAAACGGCGTGAGCGCCGCATTGAGGCCAATCACCTCGGGCACCTCGAGCCCGCTGCGCACCATCTTGAGCGCAATGGCGGTGCCCGCCGAATGGCCAATCAGCTTGCCCGGCGCCGCGTCCAGCGCAGTCAGCAGCCCGCTCACGGCAGCCGCCATGCCGGGCAGCGTAAGGCCGCCGCTCGGCCTCCCGCGCGTGAAGCCGTGGCCGGGCAGGTCCATTGCGATCACGCGGTGATCTCTTGCCAGCAGCGGCATCAGATGGCGCCAGCTATGCGTCGCAGCGCCGGTGCCGTGGAGCAGCACGATCGGCGGCCCTTCACCCATTTCCTGGACGTGCCACGTCAGCCCGCCAACCGGAACGAAGCGGCTGGCCGAGCGGTGCGGCCAATCACGCCCGTCCGTTTCCCAGACCAACGGCTTGCTCACGTCAGGGCTCCGATCACTTTGCTCAGCGTGGCGGCGCTCGCCTGCGGCAGCGGCACATAGCGTGCGCGCATGGCCGAAGCGATCGCCGCCGCTTCGGGGCGGGGGCGCGGCGAAATGTCGATCACCACCCCGGCAAGCCCTGCCGCAGCAATCGCGCGTCCGGCCTTCATGGCGTCCTCGGTCGCCGCCGCCCGGTTGGTGCTGCCATCGAGCGCAATGTTGCCGCGCCCGTCCGTCAGCAGCACCAGCAGCGGCGTATAGCCTCGCCGCATGAGGCCCGTGCCGAGCGTACAGATCATCGCAAGCCCGGCGGCAAGCGGCGTACCTCCGCCGCCCGGCAGTTCGGTCAGCGCGCGGCGTGCCCGCGTCAGCGAACGCGTGGGCGGTAGCAGCACTTGCGCGTCATTGCCCCGAAACGCGACGAGCGCGACTTCCGTGCGCTTCACATAGGCCTGCGCGAGCAGCAGTTCGACCGCGCCCTTGGCTTCGGCAAGGCGCGTGAAGGCAGCCGAGCCCGAAGCATCGACCGCGAAAATCGTGACCGACGCGCTGCGCGCCTCGAAGCGGCGGACCCGCACATCGTCTTTCAGGATGCGCAGGCCCGTGCGGGCCTCGCCCTCCGTCCGGCGGAGCGCCTGCCACGGGACAGCGGCCCGCAGCGTGTCGATCAGCGCCAGCCTTGCGCCACCGCGCGGCAAGCCCTGCCTCGCCGCAAGTGGGCGGCCGCGCAGCGGTGAAAGATGCCGCGCCCCGCCGCCGCTACCCGCACCGCGCCGGGTCCGACCGGCCGCCAATGCTTCGAGCAGGCCCGGCGGTATCGCGGCGGCTGCGGCTTCGATCAACTGATCGGGATCGGGCGTGCCGTTGTCCTCCTGCTCCTCGTCGCCGGGCGTCTCGGCATCGCTCTCAGCAGGCGGGGGAGGGGGCGGGGGCGGCGCTTCCGCGTCGTCCTCAGGCGGTGGTGGCAGGCGTGTCGCGCGCGGGGCGAGCACCAGCCGCGCCGCTGCCGCAAGGTCGCTTTCGCGCACGGTCTCGCGCCCCGCCAGCCGCGCGCTGGCCCCGGCAGCAAGCGCGGCAAAGCGCAGCGCCCGGCCCGAGTTTACGCCCAGCGCCAGCGATACGGCCGCCAGTGCTTCAAGGCCCTCCGCGCTGCAGGCCGGGATCTCGGTGGGCGAGGCGAGGGGGGGCGGCAAGTCCGCCGCGCCGAGGTCGGCCGGCGCCATCTGGCCCAGATCGCAGGCAAATGCCACGCGTTCAGTCAGGCTCAGCGGCGGCACTTCGTCATGCTCCGCGCCGTCATCGAGCAGAACGATGCCAAAACGCTCCGCTGCATCGGCATGATCGAGCGCCTGCGCCACGCTGCCCGCCAGCGAGGGCGTGATCCGCTCCGCCAGAGGTGCAAGGACCACAGCTCCGCGCGCTTCCTCCAGAAACCCGCTCCGCGCCACGCTGCGTCCCGCCGCAAGGCTGGCGGCAAGATCGATCCCGCCATGCAGGCGTTCGCTGTCGATATGCGCGGGCATCCGCTTCAGCCGCACGGCGCTGCCCAGCCGCTCGACCAGCGCATCCCGTGCCGGGCCGGGCCCGCGCAGCCAGAGACCGCCAAAGCCCGCCGGCCAGAGCGCAAAGGCGCGCAGCGCCAGCGCCGCATCCTCTGCGGCGGGCGGCGCCTCAGTGGACGTCATCCGAAGACCTCGGCCACCGCCCGTTCGATGCGGGTGGTCGATCCGGTTTCGTCGAGCACGTCGCGGCGCAGGCGGTGGCGCAGCGCCATGGGCGCGACCGCGATTACGTGCTTGCGCTGCACGGTCGCGGCACCTTCCAGCGCCGCCTGCGCACGCGCCGCGCGCATCACAGTGAGTTCGCCGCGCAGCCCATCGGCGCGGCAGGCCATGCACAGGCGTGAGGCATCGTAGAGCACTTCATCCGGCGTCTCGACCGTCGGCAAGCGGGAGCGCCCGCGCGCAATCCGCCGCACGATCTTGGCGTCCGCCGGTGCCCATTCCTCGCAGAAGGAGGCCGCATCGCGTTCGTGCGCAGCGCAGCGGCGCATGATCTCGACCCGGGCATCCAGCGTCTGCGGGGTGCGCACTTCCACCGAAAGCCCGAACCGGTCGAGCAATTGCGGGCGCAGTTCGCCTTCCTCCGGATTGCCGCTGCCGATCAGCACGAACTTCGCCCTGTGCCGCACCGAAAGCCCCTCGCGCTCGACCAGGTTCTCGCCCGAAGCCGCCACATCGAGCAGCAGATCGACGAGGTGATCCTCCAGCAGGTTGATCTCGTCGATATAGAGAAAGCCCCGGTGCGCCTTGGCCAGCAGCCCCGGCTCGAACCGCTTTTCGCCCGAGCGCAGCGCACGTTCGAGATCGAGCGCGCCGATCACGCGGTCCTCGGTTGCGCCCAGCGGCAGGTCGACGAACGGCACGGCCCGCTTCGCCGTGCGCTTCGATGTACAGGGATCTGGACAGGTCCCCGCATCGGGCGGCGCGCAGCCAAACCGGCAGCCTTCCACCGCGGTGATCGGTGGCAGGATCGCCGCAAGTGCGCGCGCTGCCGTCGATTTTCCGGTCCCGCGGTCGCCGAAGACCATCACGCCTCCGATCGCTGGATCGACAGCGGCCAGCAGCAAGGCCTGCTTCATTTCGTCTTGCGCGACGATGGCGGAGAAGGGGAAGCGGTTCATAGTGTCAAGCAATCTGGACTATGCGGGTTGTAACGGCAAGTGTGCTGTGAAAGACTAAGGCGCGATTGATCCGGGGCGACGTGCGCGCCGGGCGGGGAGTGCCAGAGGCCATGTTGAACGAGCACCGGCTGCGGCGCGAGATTGTCGGCGAGATGCATCTCAGGCGCTGGCCGCC
Organism: Novosphingobium sp.; assembly: GCF_965228995.1. Classification (GTDB taxonomy): domain Bacteria; phylum Pseudomonadota; class Alphaproteobacteria; order Sphingomonadales; family Sphingomonadaceae; genus Novosphingobium. The sequence goes on from NZ_OZ245852.1 coordinate 1,983,901, forward strand.
GATCACGCCGCCGATGACAATCGTGCAGATCCTGCGCCTCGGTGCCTCGGAAGGCCTGCCGCCCTTTCGCGGCGGCCCCGCCTTCGCTGCCGAACCGGGCCAGCGCCACATGCAGGGCATTCTCGCCGACGGCCTCCTGTTCACCTGGGAACGCCACAGCGAGGCGACCACGCTCACCGTCTTCGCGCGCCCCGATGCCCCGCTCCTCGCCGAAGCCCGCGCCTGGGCCGAAAGCGCGCCCGGCGAGGTTTTGCGCGCCACCCTCATCGATATCGAGGCCGATGCCGCCGCAGCCGCCGCCCGCATGGCCGAATTCGATATCGACCCCGCCGAGCTTGTCTGCTGCGATTTCGGCGGCGGCGCGCGGCTGTCCTCCGATTTTCGCATCAAGGACGAAGGCTATGGCCGCCTCGTCGTGGCCGCCGGCCAGCTTGGCCCGGTCGATCTCGCCCGCGCGGTGCAATCGCTGCAGGAGCTGGGCAATTATCGCAACATGGCCCTCCTCGGCCTCCCCGTCGCCCGCGCCTGCTGGGGCAAGCTCGATGCCGCGGAGGAAGAACTGCGCGCCTTCGGCCGCCGCCTCGATTCGGACGAGAGCTCCGACAACGAACTCCTCGATGCGCTCTGCGCCATGAGCCTCGAACTCGGCACCATCGCCAGCGATTCGCGCTACCGCCTCAGCGCCACCGCCGCCTACGCGCGCCTGGTCGACGAACGCCTCGCCACGCTCGCCCCCGTCGCCATCCCCGGCTTCGCCAGCCTCGCCGATTTCACCCAGCGCCGCTTCTACCCCGCGATCCGCACCTGCGAGACGGTCGTGCGCCGCCAGCAGGAACTCGCCGAACGCTCCGCCCAGCTCACCTCGCTGCTGCGCACCCGCATCGAGACTCGGATCGAGGACCAGAACGCGCAGCTCCTGCAATCGCTCGAAAGCGCCACCCGCACCCAGCTGCGCCTCCAGCACCTCGTCGAAGGCTTCTCCACCGTCGCCATCACCTACTACGCCGTCTCGCTCCTCGCCTACCTCAGCGGCGGCCTCGCCCTCTTCGGCGTCCACGTCGAGCACGACCTCTTCGCCGCGCTCGTCATCATCCCTGTCTTCATCATGCTCTACGTCTACCTGCGCCGCGAGCGCAGCCGCCTCGGCGGCCACTAGCAAATTTGCACCACGAGGCCCGCTTTACGGCGGCGCAAAGGCAGGCAATAGCCATGCCGCACAAGCGCTTCGGTGGAGAGGGACATGGCAGACGAAGAAACCTTTGCAGACCTGCGCGAAGGCGTGCGCCGCCTCTGCGCGCGCTTCCCCGGCAGCTACTGGCAGGCGCTCGACCGTGACCGGAAATACCCCACCGAATTCGTCACCACCCTCGCACAGGAAGGCTGGCTCTCCGTCCTCATCCCCGAGGCCTACGGCGGGTCCGGCCTCGGCCTGGCTGCCGCCACTGCCGTACTCGAGGAAGTCCACCGCTCCGGCTGCAACGGCGGCGCCGCCCACGCGCAGATGTACACCATGGGCACCCTCCTGCGCCACGGCTCCGAGGCGCAGAAAGACCGCTACCTCCCCGCCATCGCACGCGGAGACCTGCGCCTCCAGGCCTTCGGCGTCACCGAGCCCACCAGCGGCACCGATACCACGCGCCTCACCACCTTCGCCCGCCGTGACGGTGATCGCTACATCGTCAACGGCCAGAAGATCTGGATCAGCCGCGCCGAACATTCTGATCTCATGGTCCTCCTCGTGCGAACCACCCCGCGCGAGGATTGCGCAAAGTCCACCGAAGGCATGAGCGTCCTCCTCGTCGATATGCGCGATGCGGTCGGCAATGGCCTCACCATCCGCCCGATCCGCACCATGCTCAACCACGCGACGACCGAGCTGTTCTTCGATGATCTCCCGGTCCCTGCGGAAAACCTCATCGGCAGGGAAGGCGATGGCTTCCGCTACATCCTCTCCGGCATGAACGCCGAACGCATCCTCATCGCTTCCGAATGCATCGGCGACGCGCGCTTCTTCATCGACCGTGCCAGCGCCTACGCCAGGGAGCGCTCCGTCTTCGGCCGACCCATCGGCCAGAACCAGGGCGTCCAGTTCCCCATCGCCCGCGCCTATATCCAGACCACCGCCGCCGCGCAGATGGTGGCCGATGCCGCCGCCCGGTTCGACGCAGGGGAGGGCGCCGGCACCGAGGCGAACATGGCCAAGCTCCTCGCCTCCGAAGCCTCATGGTTCGCGGCGGACATGTGCGTGCAGACCCACGGCGGCTTCGGTTTCGCCGAGGAATACGACATCGAACGCAAGTTCCGCGAAACCCGCCTCTACCAGGTCGCGCCGATCTCCTCGAACCTCATCCTCAGCCACGTCGCCACCCACGTGCTGGGCCTGCCGAAAAGCTTCTAGGGTCACAACCTGCTACCCCCCCCGTTCGTGCCGAGCGAAGTCGAGACACAGCGCGCCAAGGCAAGAACCCCGCAAACCTTGCGCCCCCCGCAGCGAGGCGTAGGATCAATCCGCAGCGGCAGCCCGGCGCGCGAGTCTCACCGCGTCAGGAGCATGCCGCCACAGGAGATGATGCGATGACCAGGTTTCTGATCCCCACAGCCTGCGCAGCCGCGCTCGCGCTGGCCCCCGTTGCCGCCGCCGCCGAAACGGTGGTCCTCACGGCCAACCTCACCGGCGCCAACGAACCCGCCGGCGGCGCGCCCGAAGGCAACGGCGCCTTCCGCGTCGAGATCAACACCGAAACCGGCGATTTCTGCTACACCCTCTACGGCGAGAAAATCGCCGCCCCCACCATGGCCCACGTCCACACCGGCGCCGCCGGCACCAACGGCGCCCCCGTCATCACCATGGACGTCACCGGCAAGGGCAGCGACATGTGCATCGCCGTAGAGCCCGAGAAACTGAAGCCCATCGTCGCCAACCCCGCAGGCTTCTACGTCAACATCCACACCGCAGACTTCCCCGCCGGCGCCATCCGCGGCCAGCTGACCAAGGGCTGACGACAGAGAGCCCCCGGATCGGGGAGGGGGACCACCAAAGGATGGTGGAGGGGCACCCACCCCAGCACTCTACCGCCGCCAAAAAGCCAAAAGCCCTCTCCCCCGCTCATCCTGAGCTTGTCGCAGGACAGGGGAGAGGGCCCGGAGAGGGGGCGACCAGCCCAACTTACCCGAAAGAAGAAGCCTCCGGCGGGCAAGGGCCACCGCCCTTGCAACCCAACAATCCTCCCCATTTTTGCGCAGCACAAATGGGGAGGTGGCAGCCCGCAGGGCTGACGGAGGGGTAATTCGACGCCAGCCCCACACGAGCGGCCAGCAGCCAAACCAAACCCGCCATCCCCACAACCACCAAGCCCGCCGCTCCCACCCCATCGTCATCGCGAGCAACGCGAAGCAATCCAGAGCGCCAAACCGCGAGCAAGCCGAAAGAAACAGCCTCCGGCGGGCAAGGGCCATCGCCCTTGCATCCCGTGAGCTCCGGTGCCGAAGTCCGTCGGTTTGCGACCAGAATCGGTCGCTCACTTCAACCCCGGCAGACGTCCGATTCTGACGAAACCCGCCAATCGGGCTTGTCAAACCGGACGATCGGCAATGCGTCCCGGTTTTCGCAATAGCAATGCGCAGGAGTGCATCCTGAATGCTGGCAATCCGTTTCGTCAGCTTCGACGTCAGACTGAACGTCGCGAGCTCTTTAGCTGGATGAAAGAAGGTTCTAGAAGGATCGAAGATCGGCCTTGGGTTCTGGCGCTAGATCGATCATTCACGTCGAGTACCCGGAGGGTCTGAATGAACGTAGATACCGCATTTGAGCGTGCGCAAGCGATCATCTCGTCGGTTGCAGACCGGCTCGAAGCAATCCGCTCCGAAGAAGACGCAAAGCTACAGATCATCACACGTATCTTAACAGAAGCTCTAGGCTGGTCACATGAGGACATAGCGAACGAAACGCCGAACGAAAACGGCTTCTCCGATTATCTAATTAAAGACGGTGATCGGAACGTATTTGTAATTGAAGCGAAGAAGGTTGGCGAGATAAGCCTCAAAACAACCTCAAATGTTAAAGGTATATATAAGGTCTCTGGGCCAGTACTCAAACCAGCATTAACAGGAATTTCACAGGCTGCTCGCTATTGCAATCCGGATGGAGTTCCTCTCGCCGTATTAACAGACGGTATCCGATGGGTAATATTCCTCCCATGGGGTTATAAAGAAAAACAAGCCGTCGTATTTCCAAGCCTCGAATCTATTTTAAAGGATTTTGCATTATTTTTTGAATTAATCAGCAAGTCTGATTGCAGAAAATCTACTTATCGAGCTATATTCGATCAAATAAATGAGAACCGCTTAAACCTTGAAAATCCACTTGTTCCTGCATTTGACATCGGTGAAAATTCGATTGTCCAAAAGTCAGGATTGGCTTTTGATCTTGAGAAGGTATTTGCAAGCTTCTTCTCTGGACTGACCGGCGATGACGATCCAGACATGATTCTGGATTGTTTCGTTGAAACTAAGGAAAGTCGAGTTGCCGATTTTTCCCTTGAGCGCATTACCAAAAATGTTCTGGGCAACCTTAGTCCACACGATGCAGACGTAGGCGAAGGTCTCCACGCGCTCGTTAAAGATACGGTGGCTGGAGAAACAGGCCAAACAGTCTTTATCGTTGGACCCTCAGGCGCTGGGAAAAGCACCTTTCTCGATCGCTTCTTTAAGCGGACGCTTTCTGCAGACATAAGGGAGCGATGCATTGTTATCAATGTGAACGTGCTTGACGCCAGTGGGAGCGACCTCTCGGCTCTGCAGTGGATGACAGAGTGCTCGATAAGGGCAATCGAACAGCAACTCTTTCCTGAGGGCTTCCCAGAGTGGCCTCACCTGCAGGCCCTATATCATTTAGAATATGTAAGAAGATCAAAAGGCATTGATGCCCTTCTATATTCCCGCGATAAAGATGCATTCAAAGAAAAATTTTCTGCGTATGTAGAGGAGCAAGTTGAAAAAGACCGTGAGGGTTATCTACAAAGACTTATAAGCGATCTGATTAAGAATAGGAAAAAGCTTCCGATATTTGTGATCGATAACACTGATGAGTTTGATCTTGAATTTAAGACTAGAGTATTTCAGTATTTTCAGTCGATCCGGAGGGCGGCGGCACACTGCCTGCTACTGTTTCCGGCGACGGATAGGTCTGCTTGGACGTTTTCAAAAACTGAGATATTCAACATCTACTCGTCGAGATCGTTCTTTCTGCCAACACCGTCCCCTCGAGAAGTATTTAGGAAGCGCATTGATTATCTAAAGCAGAAAATTGGATATAAAACCGGCAGCAAGACCGCTCGTCAATATCTGTTAAGTCGTGGAATTACGATCCAGATCCGAGACTTAGATGCGTTTGCTAAAGTTGTCGAAGATGTATTTGTGGAGCAGGATTATCCGTCAAAAATAGTTGGTGAGCTATCAAATTACAATATGCGGAAGGCGTTGGGCCTTTCAAAAAGAGTTATTACGTCATCTGTCTTAAAGATTGAGGACCTGGTTCGGTCCTATATCACGGGCTCTATGGTTGCGCCGAGTCGCGAGCGCTTTATGAACGCTATTATGAAAGGGGACTACGAACTTTATAGACCCGGCGACGAGCCTCTCATTTTGCCGTTATATCAAGTTGATGGTAAGATTAGACAATCTCCTCTAATACATTTGCGCTTGCTGGCATACCTACATGCCTTACATGAAGCGGCGACAGACGATGTGGATCGTTATATCGCCGTTGGTTCGATAAAGAGTTATTTCGACGTAATGTCGATGTCTGAGGTGGCCGTACAGAAATCCCTCGAATTTTTGATAGTATCAGATCTTATAGAGCCATATGATCTATCAAAAAAGGATTATTCTGAAGATCAAAGGATTGCGATATCAGAAAGTGGAATGCTCCATTTAATTTTAGCATCGTTTAATGCAGTTTATTTTGAGCAAATGGCGTTGACGACGAGGATACCAGATTCCGATGTTGCGCGATCAATCCGTTCGGCATTTAAAGCACAAAAATCTTACAACGAGCGACTGGAATTAGTCAGGAGAATATTTTGTCAATATGTCCTCGAAGAGGATAGCCGTTTTTGTATAATCCCAGAATCTGGTGCCTATAGACTTCAGCGTGACCTCGTCTCGAACCTAGAAGGTCGATGGATAGGTGTCAGCAGGGGCGCACTGGTGGATGATTTGCCTCAACCAGTGGGTAAGACATTTCGAGGAGTAATCGAACGTTACGACAACAGCCGCGGTTTCGGTTTTGTCGAGATACCAGCGTTAAAAGACTCCGCGTTTCTTCATGCGAACGTCCTCGAAAAGTCCGGTCTAATCGACGTTGCCGAAGGGGACACCATTGTGTGTGAGTTGACGCGAGGAGGTAAAGGCTTTGCTGTTTCGATTGTCCGCGAGTTTCAGAGGGTCGATCGTCCAATTCTATCGGGTACCGTTGCAAAAATATTTGAAGATCGAGGCTATGGTTTTGTTTATATTCCCGAGACGGGCGTGGATGCTTTTTTCCATTTTCATTTACTTTCTCAAAGGCAACGCTCGGAATTATTCGAGGGGCAGGAATTGTTAGTTGAGGTCACCGTTGATACAGAGGGGCGTGCACAAGTAAGGAAGGTGATGGAGGATCGCCTAGTGCGCAGCGATATGAATTTCGAGACAGGCCCGGACCAAAAATAGCTGCGATCCTTTACAAGGGGTGCGGTCAATGTCGGTTTTCGGCCATGCTTGGCATCCGAGATGTAAATCGGGAACGGCGGCTAAGTCCCAAAGTCGCTCGTCTCCCCACCCCCATAAATAACAGACGCGTCTGTTATTTATAAACCGCTGTCCTACAGCCATCGCTCTGCGGCATGATGCCCACATGCTCCGCAAACCCTCCACAATCCGCCAGTTCCAGCCCCGCGCGGGCAGGATCGCGCGCTGCGAGGGGGGTGACAGTTTGTCCTCAGGACTGTGTCAACTGTGTCAACTTGGTCCCGCTGCGGGACGCTGCACCTGGCCCCGGCGCGAATCGGGGCCTGAAGACCAAATGCCCGAAACCAAATGGGGGCCGGCATTGCTGCCGGCCCCCACTGTCGCCGCTGCTGGCACTCTGGCTTTCCAGCGCCTGAGCTCACCGCGTCCTTCCGCCGTTCCCTGCCCTTCGGTTCCCGTCCTTTCGAACGGCCCGTTCTTGCGAACGATGCACCTCCGGTCCGCTTCGCCGTCCGGTCCTTCCCGCGTGGCGGGCTCTTCCTTACCGGCTCTGCATTCAGGACTGCGGCGTCCGCAGTTCCTGACCGCATGGGCCTGGCAGTCGCTGGCGCCCGTGCCGCATTTGCCGCGTTGCCGCGCCTCCTGCTGCTGCGTGCGTGTTTCCTTCGCTCTTCCTCGGGCGACGCTCCCGCAGGTCTGGCCTCGCGGCCGCGCCTTCGGACGATACCTCCCTTGGGGAGAAAAGGGCCCTTCCGCGCGTTCTGGCGTGCTGCCCCTCGCTTCCGCTGCTGCTGGGTGCTGCCCCCGGTCTCGCGGCCATCGGCCTTGCCGCATCAGCTTCGCTTCGGGACGCCATTCCGGCTTCCGGTGCCAGTCCTTCCGGTCTGTGCGTCCACCTCTTCCAGATGCGCCTCAGCACACCGAAAGTGGTTTCAAAACAAACTTTCCAGCCTGGCCCGATCAGGAGATTTCTGCCTTTCAATCAGTGCCTTGCGGCACTTCTCTCAGGCTTCGTTTCCCTCTCGACAAGACAGATGCTGCGCCTCGTCCGTGAGTCGCACAAGCAGCAAAATGCAAAGTTATCCACAGGCAGCCCAATGGCTGGTGGACAACTTCGCAAGCTGCGGAAACCGCTTTGTTTTAGTTTTGTGACGATTCGTAGCGGGGCTTATTGCCCGCGCTGCGCCAACAACCGCAACCGAAGGGCATTGAGCTTGATGAAGCCCGCCGCGTCCTTCTGGTCGTAGGCACCGGCATCGTCCTCGAACGTCACGTGGCGCTCGGAATAAAGGCTGTCCGCCGATTTGCGGCCGACGACGGAGGCATTGCCCTTGTAGAGCTTGAGCCGCACCGTGCCGTTCACCCGGGCCTGGCTGTGGTCGATCGCGGCCTGCAGCATCTCGCGCTCGGGGCTGAACCAGAAGCCGTTGTAGATGAGCTCGGCATACTTGGGCATCAGCTCGTCCTTGAGGTGCGCCGCGCCCCGATCGAGCGTGATGCTCTCGATGCCGCGGTGCGCGCGGGCATAGATTTCGCCGCCCGGGGTTTCGTACATCCCGCGGCTCTTCATGCCGACGAAGCGGTTCTCGACGAGATCGAGCCGGCCGATGCCATGCTTGCGGCCCAGTTCATTGAGCGCGGCGAGCAGTGTGGCGGGCGACATCGCCTCGCCGTTGAGTGCGGTGCCGTCACCCTTCGCGAAGTCGATGGTGATGTATTCGGGCTCGTCCGGCGCGTCCTCGGGGTTGACCGTGCGGCTGTAGACGTAGTCCGGCGTCTCCTGCCACGGATCTTCCAGCACCTTGCCTTCCGAGGAGGTGTGGAGAAGGTTCGCGTCGGTCGAGAACGGGCTCTCGCCGCGCTTGTCCTTCGGCACCGGGATCTGGTGCTCTTCGGCCCAGGCGATCAGCGCGGTGCGGCTGGTGAGATCCCATTCGCGCCACGGGGCGATGACCTTGATCCCCGGCTCCAGCGCATAGGCCGAAAGCTCGAAGCGCACCTGATCGTTGCCCTTGCCGGTCGCGCCGTGGGCGACCGCATCCGCGCCGGTTTCGCGCGCGATCTCGATCAGGCGCTTGGAAATGAGCGGGCGCGCGATCGAAGTGCCGAGGAGGTAGTCACCTTCATAGCGGGCATTGGCGCGCATCATCGGGAACACGAAATCGCGCACGAATTCCTCGCGCAGGTCGTCGATGTAGATATGCTCCGCCTTCACGCCCATCAGCTCGGCCTTGGCGCGGGCAGGGGCCAGTTCCTCACCCTGGCCGAGATCGGCGGTGAAGGTCACCACTTCGCAGCCGTAAGTCACCTGCAGCCACTTGAGAATGACGCTGGTATCGAGACCGCCGGAGTAGGCGAGGACGACGCGCTTGATATCGGACATGGCAGCCAGGTTCCCGTGGACAGGTGCAAGGAATGGCGCGGCGGCTAGCAGGGCCGCGCGCCTCGTGCAACCGGTTGGGGCGCGCTCAGCCTTTGCGCGCCGCCCGGTATCCCAGTTCCGTCTCGTGGATATAGTCCCGCGTCAGCGGCAGCGCATCGCGATTGCGGACGATCTGGAGCTGGAAGTTCACCAGATCGGCATGCTCGAAGCCGGTCGCGGCGCCCGCCAGATAGAACTGCCACATGCGGAAGAAGCGCCCGTCATAGATGCGGGTGATCGTTTCCTCCTGCTCGGCGCAGCGCTTGTACCATTCGCGCAAGGTGAGCGCATAATGGCGGCGCAGGATCTCGCAATCGGTCAGCATGAGCTTGCACGGCTCGATCGCCTTAACCGTTTCGCTGAGCGAGGGAATGTAGCCGCCGGGGAAGATATATTTGCGGGTGAAGTCGTCAGTGATGTTGGGCGGCCCGGCGCGGCCAATGGTGTGGAGCAGCATGACGCCGTCGAGGGCCAGCAGATCGTGGCACTTGCGGAAGAAGGTCTCGTAATTGGGCACGCCGACATGCTCGAACATGCCGACCGAGACGATGCGGTCGAACGGGCCCTGCTGGTCGCGGTAGTCGGTGAGGCTGAAGGTCACCTTGTCGGCAACGCCTTCGCGCTCGGCCCAGGCTTTGGCGTAGCCGATCTGCTCGACGCTGAGGGAGATGCCGTGGATCGATGCGCCCGAGATCTTGTGGAGGTGCAGCGCGAGGCCGCCCCAGCCGCAGCCGATATCGAGCACGCGCATGCCGGGCTTGAGGTCCAGCTTTGCCGCGATGTGGTCCATCTTGGCAATCTGGGCTTCCTCGAGCGTGGTGACGCCTTCGTCCCAATAGGCGCAGGAGTACTGGCGCGCGGGATCGAGGAACAAGTCGTAGAGCCGGTCGTCGAGATCGTAGTGATGCGCGACGTTGCGCTTTGAGGAGCGGCGCTGGTTGATCTGGTCGAGGCGGCCGGTGATCGCCACGCGGGCCTTGTCGAGCAGGTTGAGGTTGTCGAGATCGCCGCCCGTTTCCCATGGATTGTTACGGCGGATGAAGCCGACGAAATCCAGGATATCGCCGTTCTCGATCAAGACGCGGCCATCCATGAAGCATTCGGCCATGCCGAGGCTGGGATTGCGGGCGATCGCGCCCGGTACGCGCGCATCGTGGAGCTTCAGGCCGAGATCCGGCCAGCCCGGGGCGGCGGTGCCGTAATGGCGCTGGCGGCCCGAGGCTTCGGTGAGCGTCAAAGTGCCGTGCTTCACCAGACGGCGCAGCGCAGCATCAAGCAAAAACATGGACATAGGCGACCCCCTTCACAGGTATTGCCCTCAATGGCGGTATGGCCCGCAGGGGCCGCGCGGGCAAGCCGCGCGGCGCATAAGTGCAATGCATCAGCGGCAGCGCGAACCGCTGCGTTCGATCTCGCGGCCGAGCAGCGCGCCGCCCGCAGCGCCAAGCAGGGTGCCGAGGGTGCGATCGCCGCGTGTATCGATCGTGCGGCCTACCAGTGCGCCGCCGACAGCGCCGATAACGAGGCCGGTCGTACCATTGCTGCGCTTGCAATAGTAGCGCCCGTCGCGGCCGCGCCAGACCCGGTCGTTCCTGGTTAGGGGGCGGGGCTCGTTGTAGCGGCCATACGAGTCATATTCGCCATCATGGGCACGGCGACCGTGAGCTGGCGCCCAAGGCGGCGGATCGGCCAGTGCCGGTGCTGCGCCAAGTGTCGTTGCGGCGAGGGTCGCGGCGATGATGAGCCTGTTCATGATCTGCGCATCCTTTCGGTTTGCTGCGAGGTGACGGTCGTGAAAGACGACCCTGCGGGCAGGATGCCCAACCGCACATGAACACAGCCGCAAAGGCGATGAGGTGAGGTGCCTGCGCGACGAAGCGCGGATCTGGATCAGGAAATTTTCCTACACGAACCAAATGGGTTATTTGCGCGTGCACTTTTTGTGTCTGTCTGGAGAAAGTTCATGCCAAATCCACCGGTTACCTTCCCCGCCTTGTTTACCCCGGCCAATGCTGTCGCCTTCACCAATGTCGATGGCACGGCCCAGACCGTCAGCGTCGACGCTCCCCTGCCGGTCGCGATTTCCGGCAGCGTGGGGACACAGGCGATCAGCGCCGCGAGCCTGCCACTTCCCACCGGCGCGGCGACCGCTGCGAACCAGACGGCAACGAACACGTCGCTGGCAACCATCTCCGGGCAGCTTCCGGCGACACTGGGTCAGAAGCCAATGGCGCAGAGCCTGCCGGTGACGCTGGCAAGCGATACGGCTGCGCTTGGCGTGACGGTAAGCAACTTCCCCGCGACCCAGACGGTGAGCGCCGCCAGCCTTCCCCTCCCGGCCGGCGCGGCGAACGCTGCGAACCAGACGGCGACGAACACGTCGCTGGCAACCATCTCCGGGCAGCTTCCGGCGAGCATCGGGACAAGGGCATCTGCCGCCAGCCTTTCGGTGAGCCTGGCCAGCGATACCGCGAACCTCGAACCGGCGGCGGTGGCGATTACCGGCACGACGATGCCGAGCGGAGGAACCGGCCTCACCGGCTGGCTCTCCGCAATCTATCGTTCGTGCAGCGAGGGCGCGACGCTTTCGGGCAGCGTGACTTCGGCCGCCGTCGTGGTGTCGACGAGCAACAACCTCTACATGGGCGGCTCGTTTCATGTGACGAGCGCCGGCACGACGTGCACGATCACTTACGAGCAATCAAATGACGGGACCAACTGGGTCACGCTGCCGGTCCTTTCGGCGGCTTCGCCCACGGCGGCGCCCGCCACGACTTCGACGGCCACCGGCATCTACAGCTACGTTTCCTCGGCGGCTTTCGTGCGGGCACGCGTCTCCACCTTCACCAGCGGGACCGTTTCCGTTGTGCTCAGCCAGAAACAGCAGGTCGCGCCCGCAACGGGCATCTCGCTCGCTGCGGGCTCTTCGGGCATCGGGAGTGTCTCGGTGATCGGCACCACGACCGTTTCAGGTAACGTCAACACGGGGACCGGCTTTACCGACAGCACGGCTGCGCTTGCTGCTGCGGGCACGTTCACCGGCACCGGGCGCGCCAACAGTGCCGGCCAATATGCCTTCTTCAACGCGACTGCCTTCGCAGATCAGGCGGGGACGCTGTTCATCGATCAGTCGCTTGATACCGGCGCGACGTATCAGGCTGTCGCGAGCCAGGTGGTGGCGGCGGGCGGTGCGGCCAACCTTTCGGTGCGCATGTGCGGCACGGTCGGCACGGCAACGCTCTACCGCGTTCGCTATGTCAACGGCGCAACCTTGCAGAGTACCTTCCGCCTTTCGAGCAGCTTCTCGGCAAGCTGACGTCGCCGCCGAGGAAAGCCCGGTCTAACGGCTTTTGATGGACCCCGTGCGCCGTGCCGGATCGAGAATACTGCCGCTCCTCAGGGAGCGGCAGGGGCAGGCTCGATGATGATGCGCGGGCGCGGCGCGTTGCGTTCCGGGAGCCAAGTATAGTCATATTGTTCGCGGAGCTTGAAGCCGAACAGCATCGTCTCACGGACAATCGTCAGCGCATGGTCGCTCCAATGACCGCTGATCCTGACCGGGATGCCGCGAATATCGCGTTCCGGTGTGTCGCACTGCGCCTCAAGGGTAAATGTGCCATCGCCGATGCGTAGCGGAGTATCCTTGCAGCCGCTGCTGGCTTTTGCTGAAATGAATTTCTCGAACTTTTCGCGGCTGTCGATCTTGAGATAGTCGTCGTGGGTGGACTGCTTGCCCTTGGGGCCTGAGAAAACAACCCGGTAGATGCCATCCGGCGGGAATGCAGGCTCCGTGGCCGCCTGCGGCAGGGCCGCGGTGGAACAGCCCCAGGCCGAGCACACAGCCAGAATCGAAAGTCTGCGCACGCTTGATCTCCCTTGCCGCGAGCGCTTCCAGACACGCTGCCGCGGGAGATTTTCCATACTGCCGTAAAAAGGCAGTTAACCCAGCGCTGCCTGCTTTTCTTCAAGAAGCCGCTCGACCTCGGCCCGGGACTTGCGCTCTGCCGCTGTCTTGAGCTGGCCGCAAGCAGCATCGATATCGCGGCCGCGCGGGGTGCGCACCGGTGCGGAAATGCCGGCGTCGAACACGATCTTGGCAAAGCGCTTGATCCGCTCCGGCGTCGAGCATTCATAGGGCGCGCCGGGCCAAGGGTTGAACGGGATCAGGTTGACCTTGGCGGGGAGGTCGTACTGGCGCAGCAGACGGACGAGCTCGTGCGCATCGCTGTCGCGGTCGTTCTTGTCCTTGAGCATGACATATTCGAACGTGATGCGCCGCGCGTTCGAGGCACCGGGATAGTCGGCGCAGGCCTGCAGCAGTTCCTCGATCCCAAACTTGCGGTTGATAGGCACGATCTCGTCGCGCACATCCTTGGTCACGGCATGAAGCGAGACGGCGAGGTTGACGCCGATTTCCTCGCCCGCGCGGGCCATCATAGGCACCACGCCGCTGGTCGAAAGCGTGATGCGGCGCTTGGAGAGGGCAAGGCCGTCGCCGTCCATCACCACTTTCAGTGCATCGCGGACATGCTCGAAATTGTAGAGCGGCTCACCCATGCCCATCATCACGATATTGGTGAGCAGGCGGCCGTCCGGTGTGTAATCGGCAGCGGCTTCATCCTCGTCCGGCTCATCGAAATCCAGACCGGCCATCGAGCCGCGCGGCCATTCACCCAGCACATCGCGCGCCAGCATGACCTGGCCGACGATCTCGCCCGGCGTGAGGTTGCGCACGAGGCGCATCGTGCCGGTGTGGCAGAAGCGGCAGTTGAGCGTGCAGCCCACCTGGCTCGAAACACAGAGCGTGCCGCGCGTGGCATCGGGGATGAACACCATTTCGTAATCGTGATTGTCTGCCGTACGCAGCAGCCACTTGCGCGTGCCGTCGCCTGAAACCTGCGCCTCGACCACTTCGGGCCGACCGATCACGAAGCGCTCTGCAAGCCAGGGGCGCATGGTCTTGGCGATATCGGTCATCGCCTCGAACTCGGTCACGCCGCGGTGGTAGAGCCAGTGGAACACTTGCTTGGCGCGCAGCTTGGCGGCCTTGGCATCTAGCCCGGCGTCAAGGAACACGGCGGCGATCTGCGGGCGGCTGAGGCCGATCAGGTCCACGCGGCCATCGGCACGCGGGGTCACCTCACGGGGGACGGGTACGGGATCGATATGTCCCGGGATCGGCATCGGCTCTATCTGCATCGCGCGCATATAGGGGCAAGCGCTTGCCCGTGCAAACAGAGGTCAGTTCTGCGCGCAGCCGAGCATGGCAGCGTCCATCGCCGAGGCTGTGCCGGCCAGCGTATAGACGTCGGTGAACGTGCGGCCAGCGGCGCTGCGGGCGGTCACGCTCATGGTCGCGGCCGAGCGCATCGCGGCGACCACGGCGGCGTCCATCCGCCGATCCGCCGCCCATGCATCGGCGGCGCCTGCGATGAGCGGGAAGCGCTGTCCGGCAAGCGAAAGCGTGACGGTGCCGCCGGGGCCGAGCTTGCGCGATAGCCGCACGTGGATTTCGCCGCGTGTCCCACGGCGGGGCCAGGTGCCCACGGTGAAGTAGGGCTGGAACTCGTTCGCCCGGCCTTCCACCTTGTCGGCCATGGCGATCGCATAGCAGCGCGGGATGCCAACGTCGGAAAAGGCGCCCCAATTGTTCCAGATGCCAAGGCTGTCGCGTGCCAGAGCGGGCGAGGCGACAAGCAGCGCGGCAGCGAGAGCCACGCGCCTCACGGATCCACCAGATCGAGATAGGCGACAACATCGTTGTCGGTCGCGATGAAGAGATCGGCCTGGATCTCCTCGGGCTGCTGGGCGGCGAGGGCGAGCGCTTCGGCGAGGGTGCCGTAGAGCAGTGTCTGCGCCGCGCCGCCTTCGGGGCCGTCGCTGAGGTGATAGAGGCGGACGCTGGTGTTTTCGTGCGTTGAGCGCATCAATCGTGCCCTTCGCGCCTGGCGCCATCGAGCAGGCGGGCAGCGCGTGTTGCCTCTGCCGCGGTCGCCTCCCGTTCGGTTCGGGTGCGGCCATGGGCGAGGCGGTTGGCCGCGGCTTCAGCCTCCTTGCTGCGGCGCGCGGCGGCCTTGCGGGCAAGACGGAGGTTGACGACTTCGCCCATCAAGCGTGCTCGCTGCCCCGCTCGGACCCGAACAGGACGGTTTCGCGGCCATTCTCCACCAGCGCGATCGAGCCTTGCACGAGCGACGGGGCAATGGGCGCGCCGAGATCGGGGTGGACCGGGTAGCCAGCCATCATCCCGCGCAGCACGCGGCTCGATATGCCGTGCATGACGACGATGTGATCGCCCGGCGCATCGCCCGTTTCTTCGAGCCAGTTGGCGAGGCGGGCGGCAATCATCGGGTAGTCCTCGCCATCGGGGGCAGGGCGCAGGAGATGATCGGCGAGGACGATGGGGCCGACTTCAGCCTCGACATCATCATAGAGCCGGCCGCACCACGTGCCCATGTCGATCTCCTTGAGATCGTGGGTGCGGTTGGCGGAGAACCAATCGAGATCGAGCACATCCGCGATCATGGCCGCCGTCTGCAGCGCGCGGCCGGTTTCGGAGACGTGGAGCCTGACCGGCGGCCGATCGCCCAGAACGCCGCGCAGCGCCACGCCCATCGCGAGGGCCTGCTCGACCCCGAGCTGGGTGAGGGGGGTGTGGATGTGGTTCGCCTGAAGGCGGCGGGCGGCGTTATAGACCGTCTCGCCGTGGCGCATGATGAAGAAACGGGGGCTGGACATGGCGGGTTTGATAGCTTGCCAGAACGGGGAAGGCGAGGGGGCGCCTGACAGCAGCAAGAGAGCCGACTGTTACTTTGACCAGCTCCAGTCCGTGGCGGAAGCGCGGCAGCCTCCGCCGGGCACCCCGGTCCAGGCGCGACCATGGATGAAGCGGCCGGTCGGTGCGCCGGTGGCCTTGCTGTCCTTCAGCGCAAAGCCGCCGTTGATGAGCACCTGCTCGACGCCGGTGGCGAGTTGAGCGGGCCTTTCGAATGTGGCGTGGTCCTGGATCGTGGCAGGATCGAACACCACGATATCGGCAAAATAGCCGTCCTTGAGCATCCCGCGATCCTTGAGCGAGAGGTTCTGGGCCGGCATTGCCGAAAGCTTGCGGATAGCCTCCGCGAGCGTCAGCCGGTGCTCATCGCGCACGTATCGGGCAAGCACCCGCGCGAAATTGCCATAGGCGCGGGGGTGGTTCTGCGATTTGAGGAAGACCCCCGTCGGCGCCGGCGCGGCCTCGTCCGAACCGAAACTGACCCACGGCAGGGCAACCTGGCGCCGGACATTGTCTTCCGACATCAGGAAATAGGCGACACCGACGCGGGTGCCGTCCTCGACCACAAGCTCTATCGCCGCTTCCTGCGGGGATACGCCGCGCAGTTTCGCGACTTCGGCAAGGGTCTTGCCAGTGTAGGGCTTTAGCAGGGGGTTCTTGAAGGCCAGCAGCAGCATCCCTTCGGGTCCGGCCGCACCTATCAGGTTTTCCCAGTCCTTCGGATGGACTTCCTGCATTTCGGCAATAACCTTGGCGCGTGTTGCCGGGTCCTTGAGCCGCTGGGCCCACTTGTCATAGCCGCCCTCCTGCACCCAGGTGGGCATCGCGGCATCGAGGCCGGTGGCACCAGCGATATAGTTGTACATATCGGCGGTAATCCGGGTCCCCTCGGCGCGGGCTTGTTCGATTTTTGCAATCGCGGGATCGAGCTTGGACCAGTTGTCGCGGCCGGACTGCTTGAGGTGATAGATCTCGGCAGGCGCACCAGATGCCTTGGCGATCGCAATCGTTTCGTCGATCGCTTCAAGAAAGCGGTCTCCTTCGCTGCGGATATGCGCGATGTACATGCCGCCGCAGCGCGCGGATTCCTGCGCCAGCGCGATCAGTTCCGGCGTCTTGGCAAAGGTGTTGGGAGCATAGATCAGCGCAGTGGTGACGCCGAGCGCGCCTTCTTCCATCGCTTGCCGGACAAGACCCTGCATCGTCTTGAGCTGCTCGGCAGTAGGTTGGGTAGCGTCATCCCCGAACAGGTTCTGCCTCACCGTGCCCGCGCCGACGAACGAGGCGACATTGGGCGAAACCCCGCGCCGTTCGAGGCCGTCGAGATACTGGCCGAGTGTCGTCCAGTTGATCGGGTAGGCAATATCGGCCTGGCCCTCTACCAGTTCGTCCTTCATCTGCGGCGTGAGCGGGCCCATCGACATCTCACCCATGACTTCGAGCGTCACGCCCTGCACCAGGTCGCTGAGCGCGCGCTTGTCGGCCAGCAAGCTTTCCTCGGGATGGGCGAGCATGTTGATGAATCCGGGCGCAACCGCCTTGCCTGTCGCATCGATTTCGGCCTTGCCGCGCCCCGCGATATGCGGCGCGATGCGCACGATCCGGTCCGCCAGGACCGCGAGATCAGCGGTGAACGGGACCCCGCCCGAGCCGTCGTAAATGGTACCGCCGCGGATCACCACGTCATAGGCGGGAGAGGGCGCCGCCTGAACGGGCATTGCAAAAACCGCGAGCGCCGCGGCCGCAGCGCTGGTGGTGAAGCGATTCAGTGTCATGCGGCTTGCCTCCGGCGCCATGTCAGAGGCGCAATGGTAAGGCAGGATCACAGCGCCGTGAAGATAGGTACGCGCGCGGGCCGGTGCAGCCCCGAACACGTGCCGTTCGGCGACCGGATCGGTTGGAATGGGCCTTGGCAGCGGGGTGGTTGGCGTGCAATCTCGCCGGTATCAAGCGGGAGACGATGATGCGCAAGGCGTGGCTGGTTGGAGCGTTGGCGGGGCTTTCGGCGGTGGCACTGGTGCCGCCCGCGCTGGCGGATACGCCGCCGGCCGCAGCAGCAGCGGCGGCTGCCGATACCACCACGACCGCGCCGGGTGGCAGCACGGTGCTGCTGCCTGCGGGCTGGCAGGCCAGCGCTTCCGGCAATGTGCTGACGCTGAGCCCGCCCGAGCCCGACTTGCACATCGCTATCGTCGATGTCGGTGCGGCGGCAGATGCCAAGGCGGCGGCTGCTGCGGCGTGGGCGGTCTATGCGCCGAAGCGGGCGCATCCCTTCAAGCTGCTCACCGCGCGCCCGCCGCGCAATGGCTGGGAAGAAGCGGCTGTCATCAACTACGAAACATCACCGGCCGAGCATCTGGTGCAGATGGGCGTCTCACGGCGCAAGGGCACCGGCTGGACCGTGCTCATCATGGATGGCAGCGAAGCGACCGCCGAAAAGCGGGGCGGTGCAATCGGCCAGATTCTGACGAGCCTGCGCCCGGCGGGCTACACGCGCGAGAGCTTCGCCGGGAAAACAGCGAACCTGCTTGATCCGGCGCGGGTGCAGGTGCTGCTCGATTTCGTAAAGCACAATGCCGATGCGATGCACATTCCCGGCGTGGGGCTGGCGTTCTATTCGGGCGGGCAGGTCGTCTACGAAGGCGGGGTCGGCGTGAAGGAGCTTGGCAAGCCCGATCCGGTCGACGCGCATACCCGCTTCATGATCGCTTCCAACACCAAGAGCATGGCCACCTTGCTGCTGGCCGAACTGGTGAGCGAGGGCCGACTGCGCTGGGATCAGCCCGTCACCGAAGTCTATCCCTCCTTCCGCCTCGGCAGCGATGCGACGACGAAATCGGTGCAGATCCGCCATCTGGTTTGCGCATGCACCGGGCTGCCGCGCAAGGACATGGAGCTGCTGTTCACCACCACAGCCCAGACACCGGCTTCGGACACGTTCAAACTGCTGGCGGGGACGGAGCCGACCAGCAAATTCGGCGAAGCGTTCCAGTACAACAACCTGATGGCTTCGGCGGCGGGCTACATCGCCGGGCACATCTATTACCCGGACATGGAACTCGGCGCCGCGTTCGACCGCGCGGTGAAGGAGAAGATCTGGCAGCCACTGGGCATGGCTGATTCGACCATGAGCGTGGATGAAGCGCTCGCCGCCGACCATGCCTCGCCGCATGGCGACGGGCTGGACGGCAAGCCGGCGGTGGAAGCGCAGGACCTCAACCGCACGTTTTATCCATTCCGGCCTGCGGGCGGGGCATGGTCATCGCCGCACGACATGATCCGTTATATCGCCAACGAGCTCAACGAAGGGGTTCTGCCGGGCGGCAAGCGGCTGGTTTCGGCGGAGGCGCTGCTGGCGCGGCGCGCGCGCGGTGTGCCGATTGCCGAGGACCAGTGGTACGGCATGGGCCTGATGGAAGATGCCAGCACCGGCGTTTCGGTGATCCATCATGGCGGCGATCTCATGGGTTATCACAGCGAGATGTTTGCCATCCCCTCGGCGGGCGTGGCGGCAGTGATCCTCACCAACGGGGAGAACGGCCCCTATCTGCGCCGCGTGTTCCAGCGGCGGCTGCTCGAGGTGCTCTACGATGGCAAGCCCGAGGCGCAGGGCGATGCCGATGCGGTGGTAAAGCGTCTTGCGGCGGAGTTGGCCGAGTTCCGCTCACGTATCCAGATGCCGGCGGACGACAAGGTGATCGGTGCGCTGGCAGCGCGCTACGTCAGCCCCGAGCTTGGCACCTTGCGGCTGGTGAAGGAAGGCGCGCAGGTGCGCGGCTTCACCTCGGCATGGAACACGCTGATGACGACACGGCGCAACGATGACGGCACGGTCTCGCTCGTTTCGATCGATCCGGGCTGGATCGGCGACAACGAACTGCTGATCGGGGTGGCGGATGGAAAGCGCACGCTGACAGTGCGCGACGGGCAGCATGTCTATGTGTTTACCGAAGTTTCCTGATCCGGGCGGCTGAAAATACTGTCCCGCGGGCGGCAAACCTGCCACTGTGGGGCTTGCTTTCCTCCCGCATGATCGGCGCGCTTCCGTGATATCGACACCTGTCCTCGTTGCCGCCGGCGGCGCGATTGCCCTTGGCGTGGTGGGTGGTCTGATGACGCCGATCGGGCCCTGGTATGCAAACCTGAGGAAGCCGCGCCTGCAGCCGCCGAACTGGTTGTTCGGCCCGGCGTGGACGGTGATCCTCGGCCTCGCGGCGTGGTCTGCAGCGACGGCATGGACTGCGGCGGCCGATGATGCGGCGCGCATGAGCGTGGTGATCCTGTTTGCGACCAATGCGCTGTTTCACCTGCTGTGGAGCCCGCTGTTCTTCAAGCTGCGGCGGCCGGACTGGGCGCTGATCGAGGTCGTGTTCCTGTGGGCCTCGCTGGTGGCACTGGTCGTCGGGCTCTGGCCGATCTCACCGTTCGCGGCGAAGCTGATCTTGCCGTATCTGGCGTGGGTGAGCTTTGCGGCGTGGCTGAATTGGGCGATTGTGAAGCTGAACGCGCCGTTTCGGTAAGGGTTACCCCTCCGACCCGCCCAAGGCGGGCCTTAACCCTCGGGGTACGTGATCGCGATCACTTCCCATTCCTTCTCGCCGCCGGGGAGATTGACCTTGCGCAAGTCGCCCACCCGCGCGCCGCGCAGGGCGCGGGCGATGGGGGCGCTCCAGCCGATACGGCGGGCGGTGGCGTCCTGCTCGTCGTCACCCACGAGCGTGAGGGTCAGGCGCGCGTCGTCCTCGTCGGCGATTTCGACGGTGGCGCCGAAGAGGACGCGGGTCTGGTCCGGCTGGCTGGCAGGGTCGATCACCCGGGCTGCCTTCATCCGACGGCTGAGGAAATTGAGCTCCCGGTCGATCTCGCGCATGCGCTTGCGGCCATAGAGGTAATCGCCGTTTTCCGAGCGATCCCCGTTGCCTGCGGCCCAGCTGACGACTTCGACGATCGCGGGGCGTTCGGTGCCGAGCAGGTGATCGTAGCGGGCGCGCAGCGCGGCCATGCCGGCAGGAGTGATCGGGTTGCCATCAGGTTGCATCATATGCAGCCTAGCCGGGGATGGGCGCGCATGGAAGGTTGCCCCCGCGCAGGGGTGCGCCTAGTGCGGCGCAAACCGCTTTACACGAGGATATCATGGCCAAGACCATTGCGCTGACGCTGACCGAAGACGAACTCGAAATCCTCGTGGATGCCCTCGAGGCAGACCTTGAAGGATACGCCGAGGCGACCGAGGAAGCCCGCGCAGACAACAACAAGGAAGACGTGGAGACGTTCAAGCTGGCCGCGCTGAACATCCAGAAGCTGCTCGCGCGTCTGCAGGACATGCTTCCGGAATGAGCGTCTAGCTTCGGGCCAAGCCCACCCCCGACCCCTCCCTCCTGCGACAAGCTCGGGATGAGCGGGAGGGGGGTGTCAGCCCGGCGTGGGTTTGCCGAGGAAGTGGCTGAGCGGATTGGGGCCGTTGTAGCTGGCCTTGTCCGGGTTCATCGCTTCGTAGACGACGGCGTTTTCCATCACGCGCTGAACGTAGTTGCGGGTTTCCTGAATCGGGATGCGTTCGATCCAGTCGATCCAGCCGATCCCCCCGGCGCGCGGATCGCCGTTGGCGCGTAGCCACTTGTTCACGTTGCCCGCGCCGGCGTTATAGGCCGCGACGGCGAGCGGGTAGCTGCCGTTGAAGTAATCGAGCAGGCGCTGGAAATAGGCACCGCCGACTTGCAGGTTGAAGCCCGCATCGTCGATCAGTGCGCTGTTCGAGTAGGCAAGGCCCAGCTTGCCGGCCTGCTCGCCCGCGGTGGCCGGCATCAGCTGCATGAGGCCGCGCGCGCCGGCATGGCTTACGGCATTCTGCGAGAATTGGCTTTCCTGCCGGGCGATGGCGTGGATCATCGTCCACGCGTGCTCATAGCCCGGCGGCACGGGGATCACCGGGAAAGCGATGTGCTGGAAATCGAGGTAGCCACGCGCGGCGGCGGCCTGCCCGACGATGACGCCGAGATCGCGGCGGCCCAGTTCGCGCGCAAGCTGCGCGACAAGCACGTGCTGGCCCTTGGTTTGCTGCTGATCGCTGATTTCGCGGAAGAAGCGGATGGTGGTGCGCCAGTCTGCATCGCGCGCGCATTCGCGCACGGCCTGGGTGAGCAGCGAGGCATTGAAGCGGGCGCGCTCTTCAGGCGTGGGCTGGACATCGGCATCGGCCGCGAAGCGCGGGACGGGGCGGCCGAGCCGTTCGAGCGCGAGGAGCCCATAGAACTGGTCGGCATAGGCGGCGGCCATTTCGAAGTAGCGCTGCGCCTCCGCCGCCTGCCCGCCCTGCGTGGCGGCGAGGCCCGCCCAGTAGAAGCCCTTGGAACGTGTGCCGGGCGTGCGCGCGGCGGAGCCATAGCGCGAGAACAGTGGCGCGGCATCGGTGCCGCTGCCGAGCTGGCGCAGTGCCTGCTGGCCGCCCAGCCACATCAGCGAGGTGTAATCGTCGCGCAGATCGTAGGGCATCTGGCTGATGTCCTCGCCGCGCGCGAAGGCATCGTCGATCCCGGCTGCGATCCGGTAAGCGGTGCGGGCATCCCCGGCAACGGCGGCACCGCGCGCGTTGGCGAGGAGTTCATCGACCCATTTGTCACGGTTGAGCGGAGGGCGCGCGAGAAGCGGGCGGTTCGCGATCAGCGCCTGTGCGGCGGCGCCATTGCCCTGACGGCGCAGTTGGCGCGCGCGGGAATAGATGAAGCCGGGATCGGCGTTGAGCACGTCTGCGCTAAGGCCATCAGCGGCGGCGTAGGGATCGAGCCCGATCAGCGTGGCGAGGCGCGCCGCGAACAGCCCGCGCCGGGCAGGGCTGACCCGCGCGGTCTGGCGCGCGGCGGGGGAGGGGTTCCCGGCCCAGAGCAGCGCGTCCATCCGCGCGTCCTCGTCGTCGGGTGTGAAAGTGCTGCCCCAGCCGGCGAGGATGGCTGCTTCCACCGCTTCGCTCATGGAACCACCGCGCCACGCGGCGCGCGCCATGGCATCGGCCTCCGGGCGGCCGAGGGCTTTCAGCGCGAGGGCATATTGTGCGCGCGCCGGATTGGTAAGCGGCGGAACGCGATCAAAGAAAGCGACCACGCTGCTGGCATCGGCGCCCTGGCGATCGAGCGCGGCTTCGGCGGAGCGGCGCAACTTCTCCTCCTCCGGGAAGCCGCGATAGCTGAGGATGAAGCCCGAATAGTCGCCGAAGGCGAAGCGATCGGAGCCATAGAGCAATTGCCAGCGGCTGATTGCCTGCGCCATCGGGCCTTGCCCTTGCGCGATCAGCTTGGCGCGCGCGGCATCCCACGCAGCCGCGCCGGCATCGACATCGCTGGCGTGGCATGCAGCCGAAGCGGCAAGCATCGGCAGCAGCGCAGCGCCCAGCAGCAGCTTGCGCCAGAGCTTTCCGGCACCCACACTCATCTCCATGCTGGACATTCCGGCTTTCGTCTTCCTATCAGGCGCGTGTTACGGCGATGAACAGAAGCGCCGCCAAGTCGCCTTGTGGCGCAAATCGAAGGGCAAAGTCCATGTTTTCCGGCTCCATTCCGGCTTTGGTGACACCTTTTCGCGGCGGTGTGTTTGACGAGAAAGCGTTTCGCCAACTGGTCGACTGGCAGATCGAGAACGGCTCTTCGGCGCTGGTGCCCTGCGGCACGACGGGCGAGGCAAGCACGCTGTCGAACGCCGAACACCACCGCGTTATCGAGGTTTGCGTAGAGCAGGCGGCGGGGCGCGTGCCGGTCATTGCCGGGTGCGGTAGCAACGACACGATGAACGCACACTTGCACATGACCTTCTCGCGCAAGAGCGGGGCCAAGGCCGCGCTCTGCGTTGCGCCCTATTATAACCGGCCGAGCCAGGCGGGGCTGCTCGCGCATTTCGGCTATCTCGCCGAGCACAATGATCTGCCGATCATCCTCTACAACGTGCCCGGCCGTACGGTGACCGACATCCTGCCCGAGACGGTGTGTGAACTGGCGCGCCGCTATCCGGACAAGATCGTGGGCATCAAGGACGCGAGCGGCGATCTTAGCCGCGTGACCGACCACCGCATGGGCATTGGCAAGCATTTCTGCCAGCTATCGGGCGATGATGAACTGGCGCTGCCGGCCAATGCGGCGGGCGCGGTGGGGTGCATTTCGGTGACAGCCAATGTCGCGCCGCGCCTTTGCGCCGATTTCCAGACGGCCTGCGCGGCGGGCGATTTCGAGAAGGCGCGCGAGATCAACGACCTGCTCTATCCGCTGCACTACGCAATGTTCGAGGATGCCTCGCCGGGGCCGGTCAAGTATGCACTCAGCCGCGTGCACAACTACATCACCGAAGACCTGCGCCTGCCGCTGGTGCCGTGCAGCGACAAGGCGCGCGCCGAAGTGGACGCGGCACTGAAGCACGCGGGGCTGGTTTAGGCCTCCGGACTCCGGAAATCCATTGTCCCACCCCAACCCCGCTCACCCTGAGCCTGTCGAAGGGTGCTGGCACGGCCGTTGTGCGTGATGCTTCGACAAGCTCAGCATGAGCGGGGTTGGGGGTTGTAAGTGTTTGGGATGAGGCCCTGAGCCGGTTCACATATGCCGGTAAATCGCCCGCTCATGCGAGAAGGCCTTGAAGCCGAAGTAGCCATGATAGCTGCCGGTGCCGCTGGCGTTCACGCCGCCGAAGGGCAGGTGGTTTTCGAGATAGTGCGAGAACACGCCGTTGATCGTCATGCCGCCCGATGACGTGCGGCTGATGACCTTCTCGATGTTCGCCTCGTCAACCGAGTAGACATAGAGCGCGAGCGGCTTGTCGCGCGCGGCGATGTAGTCGATCGCCTGATCTAGGCTATCGTAGTTCATCACCGGCAGCACGGGGGCGAAGATTTCCTCCTGCAGGATCTTCATCTGCGGGGTGACGCCGGTGAGCAACGTGGGGTGGATGGTGAGGTCGCTCTCATCCATCGTGCCGCCGACAGCGACGGTCGCGCCTTGCGCCACGGCATCATCGAACAGCGCCTTCACGCGGTTGAAGTTCGCCTGATTGACGATCTGGGCGATGCTGGCCTTCTTGATCGCGCCGGTTTCGTCATAGAGGTTCTTGGCGACATTGGTCTTGAAGCCTTCGACCAGCTGGGCCTGTTGCTCCTCGCGCACGAAAACGTAGTCCGGGCTGATGCAGGCCTGTCCGCCGTTGAACTGCTTGGCATTGGCGAGCTGCGCGGCAACCTTGTCGATATCCGCGCCGGTATCGAGGATGACGGGCGACTTGCCGCCGAGTTCGAGCGTGACGCTGGCGAGGTGCCTGGCGGCGGCGGCCATCACGATCTTGCCGACGCGGGTGCTGCCGGTGAAGAAGATGTGGTTGAACGGCAGTTCGAGCAGCGCGGTGGCGACGCTGACATCGCCTTCGACCAGCGCAACTTCGCTTTCATCGAACGCTTCGGCGATGATCTTGGCAGCGACCTTGGCGGTGGCAGGGCACAGATCGGTGAGCTTGACCACGGCGGTGTTGCCCGCCGCGACCGCGGCGGCCAGCGGCCCGAGCGCGAGGCCGAGCGGGAAGTTCCACGGACCCAGGATCAGGCAGACGCCGCGCGCTTCATGGCGGATCTGCGCGCGGTCAGCCGGATTGAGCGAGGGGGTGACTTCGGTGGGGGCCATCCACGCATCGAGATTGTCGATATTGCGCTGGATATTGGCGGTGACGTTGAGCACTTCCGTCACGCGGATCTCGCCCTCAGGCTTGCGCGTGTCTTCAAGCACGGCAGCGACAATGGCATCGGCATGAGCTTCGACTGCGGCCTTCAGGCCTGCCAACTTTGCCTTGCGCGCCTCGGCGCTCGAGGCCTTCATGGTCCACTGGTTCGCCTGCTGGAGTTCGAAAATGCGGAGGAGGTCGGCTGCGGTGGGGTTGGTCATGGTCTGCGGTGCCTGCGGGTTGCTTGGGGCCGGAGCGGCCGGGTTTGGGTCCCCGATTGCCGTAGCCCAGCGGCGCGGTCAATGTAAGGTGACCTAACGGATCGCTCTGTGCAATTTTGTGGAGGGAAGGTCTGTCCACGCCGCCGAGCGCATCCTGCGCGAAACCAGAAGCGCTTCCCCAATCCCGTCCATGCTGAGCTTGTCGAAGCACTGCACTTCTTTTTGCGGGTGATGCGAATGCCTCAAAGGAAAAAAACAGTCGTTCGACAAGCTCAGGATGGACGGGTTTGGGGGTGGCGGTGGCTCGCGTTACCCCAAGTCCCTTAGCTCATCGACCACCCATGGCTCGCCACCAGTGACTGACCGGTCAGCGCGTTGCTGGGGAACGCTGCGAAGAACAGCGCCAACTCGGCAATATCCTCCACCGTGGTGAACTCGCCGTCGACTGTCTGGCCGAGCATGACTTTCTTGACGACCTCGTCCTCGCTGATGCCCAGTTCCTTGGCCTGCTCGGGGATCTGCTTGTCCACCAGCGGTGTGCGCACGAAGCCGGGGCAGATCACGTTGGTGCGCACGCCATGGGGGCCGCCCTCCTTGGCGATCGTGCGGCACAGGCCGAGGAGGCCGTGCTTGGCGGTGACGTAGGCGCTTTTCAGCGGGCTCGCCTCCTTCGAATGGACCGAGCCCATGAACAGGATCGCGCCCGAGCCTTGCTTGTACATGTGCGGGATCACCGCCTTGCTGGTGAGGAACGCGCCGTCGAGGTGGATGGCGAGCATCTTCTTCCAATCGGCAAAGGCGAAGGCTTCGATGGGGTTCACGATCTGGATGCCCGCGTTTGAGACGAGCACATCGACCGTGCCCCACGCCGCGACCACGGCGGCGACGCCGGCGTTCACCTGATCCTCGTTCGTCACATCCATCGCGACGGCCATCGCGGCCCCCGCATGCTCTGCGTTGATCGCATCGGCGGCGGCCTGCGCAGCCTCCAGCTTCAAGTCGGCGATGGCGACCTTTGCCCCGGCGGCGGCGTAGCGGTGGGCGATGGCGAGGCCGATGCCGCTGGCGGCGCCGGTGACGATGGCGATCTTGTTTTCAAGGTTCATGGGGGGAGGCTCCTTGTTTGTAGCTCAGGCGAGATCGAGGGTAACGATCCCGCAATCGGGTAAGTTGCGCTGCTTCCAGCGCGGGCTGGCGAAAGAGCG
The DNA here is from genome assembly GCF_965228995.1 of Novosphingobium sp. Lineage (GTDB taxonomy): Bacteria > Pseudomonadota > Alphaproteobacteria > Sphingomonadales > Sphingomonadaceae > Novosphingobium. The sequence goes on from NZ_OZ245852.1 coordinate 2,010,934, forward strand.
TTCGACATCGCGGCGGCCACTGGACCAGTGGTCGTTGATGGTCGTGCGCGAAAATTCGTAGTCCTTGCCTTGCGATTCGTAGTCCTCGCCCCGGTTGATGAGGTGGAGGACGGTAACCGGCGAATCACTGGCCTCGCCGAGCAGGGCGACGAGATCGGGATCGTTCTTCAAGCTATCGGGCAGGCGTTCGGCAAGGCGCGTCGCGGCGCTGGCCATGGCCTCAAGCCGCTTTTGCATATCGGTGCCGAGCCGGGTGCGGCTGGAAAAGCGGATGTCCTTCTCGCGCTGGACCGCCTCGGGCACAGAGCGCGGCATCATCCCGCGCGCGCTGAACAGATCGACCTGGAATACCAGCAGCGGCGTGTCGCTCTCGCGTTCGTCGAGCACATATTGCAACGGTGTGTTGGAGACGATGCCGCCATCCCAATAGGGCTCGCCATCGATCATCACGGCCGGAAAGCCCGGCGGGAGCGCGCCGCTTGCCATGATGTGTTCCGGCCCGATGAGGCGTTCGCGGTTGTCGAAATACGTGAAGTTGCCCGAGAGCACGTTCACCGCACCGACGCTGAAGCGTATGGGGCCGTTGTTGAGCAGATCGAAGTCGACAAGCTCGAGCAAGGTTTCGCGCAAGGGGGCGGTGTCGTAAAGGCTGGTCGCTTCGGGCGTTCCGGGCAGGGCGAGCCACGGAGGCGTGAGCCGCGGCGTGAAGAAGCCGGGAATGCCGGTGAGCGCCACGATTCCGGCGGCGGTCTCATTGAAGATACGGCGGCCCCAGCCATCGGCAAACGGCGCGGGGAAGGGCACGCGTGAGGAAGCGCGGTCCCAGAAAGTGCGCAGGGCCATGAGGCGCTGTTCGGGCGGATTGCCGGCAATCAGCGCGGCGTTGACAGCGCCGATCGAAATGCCGGCGACCCATGCGGGTTGATGGTTTGCCGCTGCCAGCGCCTCGAACACCCCGGCCTGATAGGCGCCGAGCGCTCCCCCGCCCTGGAGCACAAGCACATTGGCTTCGCCTGTGGCTGCTGGGGTGGGAGGGGTCTGTCTGCCGGCCATGCCGCTCGATCCTTGTCGCGCCAAGATGACGCCCTGATTGCGCTTGCGGCGCGGTGTCCTCCCCCTTGCGCCTCTTTGTGCACCGCAGCGAGCGCTTGGCAAGGGCTGATCGGCCGAGGCGCCTCTTTCATTCGCGGGGTCTCCCTTTTCTTTCAGCCATGAGGGGCCTACATGGCCATGACCATGGTCCGTCCCACCCCGCCCGCCTTCGACAAGAAGAAGATCGTCGCCGAAAACCGCCGCGCGCGCTTCGAGTATTTCATCGAGGACGTCTATGAGGCGGGGATCGCGCTGACGGGCACCGAAGTGAAATCGCTGCGCTTTGGCGAAGGTTCGATCGCGGAGAGCTATGCCGAGGTTAAGGACGGCGAGGTTTGGCTGGTCAATTCCAACGTTCCCGAATTCAGCCACGGCAACCGCTATAACCACGAGCCCAAGCGCCCGCGCAAGCTGCTGCTGAAGGAGCGCGAGATCGCCCGCTTCACTGGCGCGGTGGAGCGCAAGGGTATGACGTTGGTGCCGCTGTCGGTCTATTTCAACGGCCGCGGCCGCGCGAAAGTCGAACTGGCGCTCGCCAAGGGCAAGAACAACGCGGACAAGCGCGCGACGATCAAGGACCGCGACTGGCAGCGTGACAAGGCGCGCATCATGCGCGATCATGGCTGATGGCGCGTCCGCACGGGGATGATCGCAGCGACGTTTGGAAGCCAGCTTCCGGCTATCGCGCGGCCGGGACGCTGCACGAGGCATGAGCGTGGATACCCTGTCCGCCGGAACCGACAGTCCCCGGCCGTCGCGCTGGCGCGAGAGGTTGATGGTCGCGCTTGCCGTGCTGGCGAGCGCGCTGCTGCTCTGGCTGGCATCGGGTCAGATCGTGACCGCGCTGGCCTATGCGCTTGGCGTGGGCTGCCTTGCGATTGCCCTGAGTTTTGCTGCGCGCCCGCGCGAGGCGGCCGAGACCAGCGAATATGCGCCGCCGGACTGGTCTGTAACCCACGCCGCCATCGAGCGGGGGGAGGAAGCCACCGCAATCATCGACCGCGCCGGGCGCCTGACCTGCGCCAATGCGCGCTTTGCCGATTGCTTCGGCATCGGCGCTGCGCCGCCGCGGCTGGTGGGGCTGGCAGGCGCTGATAGTGAGGCGCTGGAAGGCGCTGCGCGCACCGCCTGGCGCGACGGGAAGGCCGCGTTCGAGCCGATTGTCGCGGGCGGGCGCGAGTGGCGGCTCGAGATCGAGCGGGCAGGGCGCGGGCAGGACTTCCTGATCTGGCGCTTTGCCCCCGTGGTGCACCGCGATCCGTTGCAGGACGTAATCGGCCATGTGCGCGGCAAAGTGGGTTCGGCGCTGGGGCGCGAGGGCATTCAGATCGCCGCCGTCGCTCCCGACGGGCATATCCACGCAGCCAATACCTTGTTTGCCGCGCGCGCGACGGGCGAGGCCGAAGCGGACGTCGCGGGCACTGACTTCGTCGGCTATTTCAGCGCCGACGAGCAGGAACGTATTTTCTACGCGCGCGAGGGCAACCGCGGCGCTTCGGTGCGTATGCTCCATGTGCCGATTGCCGATCCCGACGCTGTGGCTTCGGGCTCGGCAGCAGCCGATCCTGGGCAAACTGCCTCGCTGTTCTTCCTCATCGACAACCAGGGCGGGGTGGGCGACACCCGCACCGGCATTCCGCAGATCGAGGCGCTTCTTGCGCGCCTGCCGCTGGGCCTTGCGATGACGGACCGGGATGGGCGGTTCCTGTTTGCCAACAAGGCTTTCCTGCGCGCTGCCGGGCATGACGAAAACGGGCCGCCGCCGTATCCCTCAGACCTGGTGATCCGCGAGGACAAGGGGGCGCTCGCCGATGCCGTGCGCCGCTTTGCGCAAGGCGCCGGGGGCGCGGGCGACGTTGCGGTGCGGCTGCGCGTTGCGCCTGAGGATCCGGTTTCACTGAGCCTCGCTGGTGTGCGCGGGCTGGGCGAGGGGGCGGTGATCCTCAGCCTCAAGGATTCGTCGGAAGAAACCCGCCTCAAGCGCGAGATCGCGCAAGCGACCAAGATGCAGGCGGTGGGCCAACTCGCAGGCGGGGTCGCGCATGATTTCAACAATGTGCTGACCGCGATCATCGGCTACTGCGATCTCATGCTGATGCGCCACACGCCAGGCGACAGCGACTACGACGACATTCAGCAGATCCGCGCCAATTCCAACCGCGCGGCGAGCCTGACGCGGCAGCTCCTCGCTTTCTCCCGCCAGCAGACGCTGCGCCCCGAAGTGCTACAGCTGCCCGATGTGGTTGCAGAAATATCCACTCTGCTCAAACGCTTGCTGGGCGAGAAGATCCTCCTCGAGGTGACGCATGACCGCGGCCTCGGGCTTGTCCGTGCGGATCCGGTGCAACTCGAGCAGGTCCTCCTCAATCTTGCGGTGAATGCGCGCGATGCGATGACCGGGAACGGCGGATCGGGCGGCATTCCGGCGACCAAGGGCGGCGGGGTGCTGCGGCTCAAGACCAGGCGGATCACCTCGGCCGACGTGCGCGCGATGAAGAGCGAGATCCTCCCGATCGGCGATTATACCGCGTTGATCGTGGAGGACACCGGTCACGGCATTCCTCCGGCGCAGATCGGCAAGATTTTCGAACCGTTCTTCACCACCAAGGAGAAAGGCAAGGGCACGGGTCTGGGCCTTTCGACGGTCTATGGCATCGTCAAGCAATCTGGCGGCTTCATCTTCGCCGAGAGCGAAGTGGGCAAGGGCACGCGCTTTTCGATCTACTTCCCGGTTCATGTGCCCGATGCCGCCGATGTGGCGGAAGCCGCGGCCGCGGCCACGGCGGCGAGGCTGCCCGCACCGCGCAAGCAATGGTCCGGTGGCGGGCGCGTGCTGCTGGTGGAGGACGAGGATACCGTGCGCGCGGTCGCCGAACGCGCGCTGGTGCGGCAGGGCTATGAGGTGACCACCGCGAGCGACGGTGAGGACGGGCTGGAAGCGCTGGGCCGGGCGATCTCGGCGGGCGAGGAGTTCGATCTCGTCGTCTCGGACGTGGTCATGCCGAGCATGGACGGCCCCGCGATGGTTCGCGAGATCCGCGCGCTGCGGCCGGAACTGCCGGTGCTGTTCATGTCAGGCTATGCCGAGGAGCAGCTGCGGCGCGAGATCGATATTCCGGGCATGTACTTCCTCGCCAAGCCCTTCAGCGTGGCGCAGATCTGCACTGCGGTCGAGGACGTGCTGAAGCGCAGGTGAGCCGGCCGGTCCGGCGGCTCAGGGCGCGGCGTCAAACGCCGGGATGGGCTTGTCCTTCCACGCCTTGGCCACCACTGCGAGGTTGTTGGCATGCGCATCGCGGTAGGGCCACCACAGGCTGACGTCACCGCGCTTGACCGCGTCCGCGACGAAACCTGCGAGCGGTTGCTTCTGGAAATCGGCGTCGTGCGAATGCTCCACCAGCGCGCGGATATAGGCGCGGGTCGCGTCGATCAGGCCGAGGCCATAGCCACTGGCTGCGATCACAGCCGGATTGCCGTGGTTGGGCAGGATCTTCGTGAAGCCCCAGCCGCGCATCGCGCCGAGATCGCGGTACTGCTGCGGGAGGGATTCCGGCTCGGCGACGAACGTCGCGGTGTCCTCCAGCGTATCTCCGGCAAGGAGCAGCTTGTCGTCCGGCAGTTCGATGACGAGGCCATCGGCAGAGTGGATGGCAATGGGGTGAAGTTCGGCCCGCACGCTGCCGATCATCAAGGTCACCACGCTGTCCGGCGCAATCCCGATGTTGGGCAGGATCAGCGGGCGGATCGCCGGTGGGCCTTCTTCGGTCCCGGCCTCGATCGCGGCGCGCTTTTCGGTGAGCTTCACCCGGGTCGCTTCGGTCGCGAAGCGCATGCTGTCGGCATAGACGGTGTTGCCGCCAATGTGATCGAGGTGCCAGTGGCTGGTGGCGAGAATGAAGCGGCGCACTCCCGCCTTGGTGAGCCAATCACGCACCCACTGCGCCGAAGCGGGATCGGTGAAGGTATCGTAGACCAGCGCGGTGTCACCATCGTGGATCGCATATGTTGCGACGCCGACGAAGATCGCGCCAAGATCAGGCCAATGGCGCGGGCCGGGCTTGACCGAAGCTTCGTCCGGCCGGCCTTGATAGAAGGCGGTGAGATGATCGTTGATCGGCAGCACGCGCACGGTATGGGCAGCATCCTGCGCCGTGGCCGGAGCGGCAAGCACAAGGCTGGATGCGGCAAGTGCGAAGGAAACCAAGGACTTCATTGAAATTCCCCCGCCGGCGGCCCCCGCCGCAAGTTGTGCGATGCAGCAGAACTTAGTGCCGCTCTTTGCGCTGTCAATCTGATGCGCATCGCGGGTAAGGCGGGCTCTGCAGACTGTATGGCGCGGGGACTGGATCAGCCCCGTCCGAATCAGGCTTCCCCGGAATATTTTTGCTCCGTTTAGGCAGTATCTTCGCGGCGGAGCCCGCGGAACTGATTTTTCGAGCAGAAATTCCTTAGGAAAATCCGCAATGTGGGGCCAAATGCTCCCCATCTTGCGAGCAATATCGTTCCCCTCTTGTTCCAACAGAACAAACTGGGTACAAGGCTGGTGTTGACGGTTCAGGTCAGCCATCTCTAGCAAGGGGAAGCAAGCCATGGCGGCACAGTTGAAGCTTATCCAGGAAGGCAAAGACAAGGACATGGATCGTCAGAAAGCGCTCGATGCAGCGCTCGCGCAGATTGACAAGGCCTTCGGCAAGGGTTCGGCCATGCGGCTGGGATCGAAGGAAACGATGCAGGTTGAGGCGATCTCGACCGGCTCGCTCGGGCTCGACATCGCACTCGGCGTCGGCGGGTTGCCGCGCGGCCGCGTGATCGAAATCTATGGGCCGGAAAGCTCGGGCAAGACTACGCTCGCGCTCCACGTGATTGCAGAGGCGCAGAAGGGCGGCGGCACCGCGGCCTTCGTCGATGCCGAACACGCGCTCGATCCGGTCTACGCCAAGAAGCTCGGTGTCAACATCGATGAGCTGATCGTCTCGCAGCCCGATACCGGCGAGCAGGCGCTGGAGATCGTCGATACGCTGGTGCGTTCGAACGCGATCGACGTGCTGGTGGTCGATTCGGTCGCCGCGCTCGTCCCCCGGGCCGAGATCGAGGGCGAGATGGGTGACAGCCACGTCGGCCTCCAGGCGCGCCTCATGTCGCAAAGCTTGCGCAAGCTGACCGGCTCGATCAGCCGCTCGCGCTGCATGGTGATTTTCATCAACCAGCTGCGCATGAAGATCGGCGTGATGTACGGCAATCCCGAAACGACGACGGGCGGCAACGCGCTCAAGTTCTATGCCTCGGTCCGCCTCGACATCCGCCGCACCGGCCAGATCAAGGACCGTGACGATATCGTGGGCAACGCCACCCGCGTGAAAGTCGTCAAGAACAAGGTCGCTCCGCCGTTCAAGCAGGTCGAGTTCGACATCATGTACGGCGAGGGTATTTCGAAGATCGGCGAAATTCTCGATCTCGGCGTCAAGGCCGGGGTCGTCGAGAAGTCGGGCGCGTGGTTCAGCTACGATTCAATCCGGATCGGGCAAGGCCGTGAAAACGCCAAGAACTACCTGCGCGAAAATCGTGAACTTTGCGACAAGTTGGAAGCCGCGATCCGCGGCCAGACCGACAAGGTCGCCGAAGGTCTGATGGCGGGTCCGGACGCGGACGACGACATCTGATCCTTCAGGCGGCGGGGGCACCCCTTTCCCCCCGCACCTCGCCGCCAGTCCAAAGGCCGGCGCGTTCCCCGGAAGGAACGCGCCGGTTTTTCTTTGGGGCAAAAGGGGCGTTCCCCGAAAGGAGCACAGCATCGGATCGGGGATTGCAGCCAGCGCTTTCGCGTCCGGGAGAAAACACCTAGCGTAGGGATAATGACCGGCGCCGGCCGGCTCCGCTCGGAAAGGAAACCTGATGTCGATCGTTCTTCACCACCTCAACAACAGCCGTTCACAGCGCATTCTCTGGCTGCTGGAAGAGCTGGAGGTTCCCTATGAACTGAAGATCTACCAGCGCGATGCGGAAACCAATCTCGCGCCGGCGGAGCTCAAGGCGGTGCACCCGCTCGGCAAGTCGCCGCTGCTCGAGGTTGATGGCCGGGTGATCGAGGAATCGGGCGCTATCGTGCAGTATCTTTGCGATACCCACGGCCATGGCAAGTGGCAGCCCGCCCCGGGCACCGACGATGCGCTGCGGCATAGCGAACTGATGCACTTCGCCGAAGGCTCAGCGATGACGCCGATCCTACTCAACCTCTACGTCTCGCGCCTTGGCGAAGCGGGCGCGCCGCTGCGGCCGCGCATTGACGAGCAGCTCGCTGCGCATTTCGGCTATCTTGAGCAGATTCTCAGACCCTCGGGCCACTTCATCGGCGACGACTGGACCGGGGCGGACGTGATGCTGAGCTTCCCCGCCGAAGTCGTGGTGATGCAGGGCATGAGCGCGGCCTATCCCAAGCTCGCCGCCTTCGTCGCTGCGATCCATGCTCGGCCAGCATGGCAGGCCGCGCGGGCGAAGGGCGGGCCCTATTTCGCAACCTGAGCAGATTTCCCGCAATATCACTTGCTGCTTGGAGCACCCGCGCATAGCCTGCATGGCATGACGGGTGCGCAAGAGTGGCAGGGCCGGGTCGGCCAGAACTGGGCGGCAGAGTGGGAGCGGACCGACCGCAGCTTTGCCGCGCTCACGCCATACTTGCTCGAGGCCATTGCGGCCGAGCCCGGCAAGCGGGTTATCGATATCGGCTGCGGCGCGGGCGAGCTTTCTCTGGCCGTTGCCTCGGCGCGCCCCGCTGCCGAGGTGACCGGGGTGGATATCTCCGAGGAATTGGTCGAGGCGGCGCGACATCGCGCTGCGGGGCTTGCCAATCTGTCATTCACCGTGGCGGACGCGTCCGAATGGGAGGCCGAAGGCGCGGCGCCCGATCTCTATGTCTCGCGCCACGGGGTGATGTTCTTTACCGACCCGCCCGCTGCTTTCGCTCACATGTCCGCGAAGGCCGCGCCGGGCGCACGCATCGTGTTTTCGTGCTTCAGGCCGGCTGCGGAAAATCCTTGGGCGATGGACATCGCGCGGTTGCTGCCGCCGGGGAAACCTGCGCCGGCGATCGATTTCCCGCCTGGGCCCTTTGCCTTTGCCGATCCCGATCACGCGCGCCGCTGCCTTAAAGGCTGGCGCGATATCGAATTCAAGCCGCTCGATTTTGCCTATGTCGCCGGATCGGGAAGCAATCCCGTGGCGGATGCGCTCTCGTTTTTCAGCCGGATCGGTCCTGCTGCGGCTGCGATCCGCATCCTGCCCGATCAGGCGCGCGCGGCCTTCGAGCGGGGCCTGCTTGAACTCGTGCAGTCCCGCCATGTCGGCGGCCGGGTGTGCTTTCCGGCGGCTGCCTGGCTGGTGACGGCGACCGCCGACAACCAGTGAAGACCCGCGACATGGGGACAAGCGCGCCGGGATAGCTGAAACGTGCTTGTTCCGCGCCGAACGCTCGCCTAATCGGCTTTTTATGACTTCGACCAACGAAATCCGCCGGTCCTTCCTCGACTACTTCGGCGCTGCCGGGCACGAGATCGTGCCTTCCGCGCCGCTGGTGCCGTTCAACGACCCGACGCTCATGTTCACCAACGCGGGCATGGTCCCGTTCAAGAACGTGTTCACCGGGCTCGAGACGCGCGCGACCAAGCGGGCCACCTCCTCGCAGAAGTGCGTGCGCGCCGGCGGCAAGCACAATGATCTCGACAACGTGGGCTACACCGCGCGCCACCACACGTTCTTCGAGATGCTCGGCAATTTCTCGTTCGGCGATTACTTCAAGGAACAGGCGATCACCCATGCCTGGACCCTGCTGACGCGCGAGTGGGGCCTGGCCAAGGACAAACTGCTCGTCACGGTCTACCACACCGATGACGAAGCGTTCGACCTGTGGAAGAAGATCGCGGGGCTTTCTGACGACCGTATTATCCGCATCCCGACTTCGGACAATTTCTGGTCGATGGGCGATACCGGCCCCTGCGGACCGTGCTCGGAAATCTTCTACGACCATGGCGACCATATCTTCGGCGGGCCGCCGGGCTCGGCGGACGAGGATGGCGACCGGTTCATCGAGATCTGGAACCTCGTGTTCATGCAGTTCGAGCAGTCGGCCGATGGTACGCGTTCGAACCTGCCGAGCCCGAGCATCGATACGGGCATGGGCATCGAGCGCATTGCTGCTGTGCTGCAGGGCCAGCATGACAACTACGATACCGACACGTTCCGCGCGCTGATTGCGGCCTCGGAGAGCCTGACCGGCACCCGGGCCGAGGGCGAAAGCCGCGCGAGCCACCGGGTGATTGCGGACCACCTGCGTTCCTCAAGCTTCCTGCTGGCTGACGGCGTCCTGCCGTCGAACGAAGGCCGCGGCTACGTGCTGCGGCGGATCATGCGCCGCGCGATGCGCCATGCGCATTTGCTGGGCGCGAAAGAGCCCCTGATGCACCGGCTGGTGGGCTCGCTCGTCACCGAAATGGGGCAGGCGTTCCCCGAACTCGGCCGCGCGCAGCCGCTGGTGGAAGAGACCCTGCTGCGCGAGGAAGTGCAGTTCCGCCGCACGCTGGCGAACGGGCTCAAGCTGCTCGACGAGGAAGTTGCGAACTTGCGGCTCCGGCAATTCGTTCAGTCTAAGCCCAATTCGCCCGCGATTTCGTCATTGCTATTGCAGGAAAAAATTACCTTACCCGGTGCGACTGCGTTCAAGCTCTACGATACATATGGTTTTCCCTATGATCTCACCGAAGATGCTCTGCGGGCACAGGGCATCTCCGTCGACCGCGCCGGGTTCGAGGCAGCGATGGCGCAGCAGAAGGCAGCGGCGCGCGCGGCGTGGAAGGGCTCGGGCCAGACCGCCGACAGCGAAGTGTGGTTCGACATTGCCGAGCGCGAGGGCGCCACCGAGTTCACCGGCTATACCGCCAGTATCGGCGAGGGCGTGGTGGTTGCGCTGGTGAAGGACGGCAAGGAAGTGGCGGAGGCCCATGCGGGCGAAGCAGTGACCGTGCTGACCAACCAGACGCCATTCTACGGCGAAAGCGGCGGGCAGATGGGCGATGCCGGCACGATCAGCACGGTCGAGGGCCTGCGCATCGCCGTGAGCGATACGGCCAAGCCGCTCGGCCGGCTGCATGCGCATATCGGCACTGTGGAAGCCGGTTCGGTCAAGGTGGGTGATGCTGTGCAACTCGCCATCGACGTCGCGCGGCGCGATGCCACGCGTGCGAACCATTCGGCGACGCACTTGCTGCACCAGGCGCTGCGCAACCGGCTCGGCGCGCATGTGACGCAGAAGGGCTCGATGGTTTCAGCCGACCGGCTACGCTTCGATTTTTCGCAGCCGACCGCGCTGACTGCGGACGATATCGCCGCGATCGAGGCTGAAGTGAACGCGGAGATCCGCGCGAATGCGCCGGTGACGACGCGTTTGATGACTCCCGAAGATGCGATTGCGGCGGGTGCGATGGCGCTGTTCGGCGAGAAGTATGGCGACGAAGTGCGCGTGCTGAGCATGGGCACCGCGTCAGGCGATGCGCCTTATTCGGTCGAGCTGTGTGGCGGCACCCATGTGCGCGCGCTGGGCGATATCGGGGTGCTCAGGATCGTCAGCGAAGGCGCGGTATCTTCCGGCATTCGGCGCATCGAGGCGCTGACGGGCGAGGGCGCACGCGCCTGGCTCGTGAGCCGCGAGGAAGCGCTGAAGCGTGCCGCGGGCCTTCTGCGCACGACGCCCGATGACGTGGAAGCCCGGGTCGGCGCGCTGCTCGATGAGCGGCGCAAGCTGGAGCGCGAACTGGCCGAAGCAAAGAAGGCGCTCGCGCTAGGCGGCGGCGGGGCCAAGGCCGAAAGCGCGGACGAGAAGGTGGGCGACGTCACGTTCTCCGGGCAGGTGCTGGAAGGGCTCGATCCCAAGGAATTGCGCGGGCTGCTGGATCAGGCCAAGACCCGCATGGGTTCGGGCGTTGCGGTGATCGTCGCGGTCAACGAAGGCAAGGCGAGCATCGCCGCGGCGGTGACCGAGGATCTCGTTGGCAAAGTCAGCGCGGTAGATCTGGTGCGCGCGGGCGTCGAGGCGCTCGGCGGCAAGGGCGGCGGCGGCCGGCCCGACATGGCGCAGGGCGGCGGTCCCGATGGCAGCAAAGCGGCCGATGCGATTGCGGCGGTGAAGGGCGTGCTCGCGGGCTGAACCGGCGGACCGCTCAGGTAGCGGTCAGCAGCCAGTCCGTGAAATGCAGCCACGCCGGGCTTGATGCGACGGGTGTGCGCAGAAGTTCGCCGGTGACCAGCGCGGCAAGGCCGATGATCCAGGCTGGATGGGGCTTTCCGCGCGTGCGCCAATCATGGACCATGCCCGCGACGATCACCAGATTAGACAGCATGACCGGCACCAGCGTGGCATTCACGGGCAGCGGCGGCTGCATGCCCGGGCGCATGCCGGGGCCGAAGCCGACGAAGATCGTGAAGAACACCCGCGCCAGCGCCGCGCCGAGCAGGGACGCAGTGGCGACGAAGATAAGCCGCCGGTGCCAGTCGCTCTGCTTCACCCGGATCATGGCGAAACCCATGAGGAGCGGGAACGCGGCCATCGCGAACAGCGGCACGATCAGGAAACGGCGCGCGGCATCGCCATAGACCGTGACCTCCCGGGCAAAGCCGCGCACCGCGAGCGCCGTACCAACTGCGACCATCATGCTGGCCAGCGCAACCCCGAAGAGACCCCATGCCCGGTGGTTGCGATAGCGGCGCTGCTCGATCAGCCAGCTTTGGACGAGGAGCAGCAGCACCCAGGTGGTGAACAGCAGCCCGTGAAGGTGCATGAGCGGTGTGCCGATGAACGTGCCGACGGGCACCTGCAGCCAATATGTCGGCACGAACCCGCCAATGCCGATGAGCGCGCAGGCGGCAGCAAGCCAGACAAAGAAGCGCGCGTCGCGGCTTTCGAGTTCGCCGCGGGGGAGTGTAGCCGGACCTGCATTCTGCGCCACGCTGCTCACGGCCTGCACCTCCCCATATGCAGGAAGAATGCACCCCCGGCAGTCCTCCTGCAACCAATTGGTTTACCGTCAGCCGCGCGGGCGGTTCAGGTACGGTCCCGCAATCCCGCTGCTTTCAGGCGGGGTTTCTGTTCCAGACCGCCGCCCAGCATGATCGCCTCGCGCAGTTCGTCGCGCATTTCGTGGATCGATGCGATGACCGGGCCGAGCGGGATGCCGACGTCCACAAGCACGGCTTCGGAGAGCTGGAGCGAGCTTTCGAGCGTCTCGGGCACGGCTTCGCTGGCACCGGCGCGGTAAAGTTCCGCCGCGTGATCGGCATCGCGGGCGCGCACGATGATGCGCAGATCCGGGTGTGCAGCGCGGATGCGGCGGACAGTGCGGCTGACGAGGACCGGTTCGTCCATGGTGACGATGACCGCGCGCGCAGACTCGAGGTGGAGCTTTTCGAGCAGGGACGCATTGGCGACATTGCCGTAGATCACCGGATCACCGGCGCTGCGGGCCTGTGCGACAAGCGCGGGATCAGCATCGAGTGCAAGCCAGGGCACGTCGTGCCGCGCGAGCATCGCGCCGACGAGGCGACCGACGCGGCCATAGCCGAACACGAGTGCCTGCCCGGTCGCATCGTCGGGGGTGGCAGCGGTCGGTGCTTCGCCCGGGCGGTCCACCGCATTGGCGATGCGGCGACCGACCATCGCGAGCAGCGGCGTAAGCGTGAGGCCGAGCGCGGTGACGATCTGCCAGAACTGCGCATTCTCGTGGCTGATGAGCCCTGCGGCGGCGGCTGCGGTCAACACGATCAGGGTGGTTTCGGACGGGGAGGCGAGGAGCAGGCCGACCTCGGCCGCGACCCCCCGGCTTGCGCCACCCACACGCAGCAGCAGGGCAGTGACGATCGCCTTGGCAGCGAGCACGGCTGCGACGCCAAGTGCAATCTGGCCCAGCTGGCGCCAGATCTCGCCCACGTCGATGCTCATGCCGACGGTGATCAGGAACACCCCCAGCGCGAGGCCCTTGAACGGCGCGGTGAGCGCCTCGACCTCGCGCGAGTAGTCGGTCTCGGCAATGAGGAGACCGGCGAGTAGCGCCCCCATGATCGGTGAGAGGCCTGCACCGGCGGTGGCAAGTGCGGCGGCGATCACCACGAGGAGGCTGAAGGCGAGGAAGAGTTCCGGGCTCTTGGTGCGCGCGGCGCTGGCGAAGAGGCGGGGCAGGAGGAAGCGGCCAAGCGTGAGCATCACCGCAATAATGATTGCGCCGCGCCAGAGCGTGGCAATGAGGTCAGCGCCGCTCTCGCCGCCCGGGCCGAACGCGCCGAGGACGAAGATGATCGGGACGAGCGCGATATCCTCAAGCAGCAACATGGCCAGCGCGCGGCGGCCGACCGGGCTTTGCGTGCCGGCGATGGGCAGGACCAGCGCTGTGGAGGACAGCGCCAGCGCAATGCCGAGCCCGGCAGCGGCGGGGACATCGTAATGCATGGCGACCAGCACGAGCGTTAGCAGTGCGGCCGAGATCAGGAGCTTTGTCGCGCCAAGGCCGAAGACTTGTGCGCGCATGCTCCACAGCCGGCCGAACGAGAGTTCGAGGCCGATCTCGAACAGCAGGAGGATCACGCCGAGTTCGGCGAAGGGGGCAATCGCTTCGGGCCGGGTGATCGTGAAATAGTAGAGCGAAGGAAACTGGCCGACGAGGCGCCCCAGGCCGAACGGACCGACCAGCACGCCGACGAGGATGAAGCCGATCACGGGCGTGATGCGCGCGCGGGCAAAGGCGGGAATGACGATGCCCGCCGCGCCGAGAACGACGAGCACATCGCTCATCGAGGTATTGAATTCGAGATGTCCGGCCATGATGACCACCCTAGCCGGATAGCCCGTAATGTCATGGGAATAAGGTGCCGATTGCTTGCGCCGTAATGGTGTGGTTAGTCATGCACATAATTCGGATTCTTGGGGGAATATCAATGGCAGTGACGGCGTGGCGCAAGGGTTTGGGCTGGGGCTTGGCGGCCTGTGCAATCGCTGGCGCGCTGCCGGCAATGGCCGAGGGAAGCGCGGCTCCTGCCCGTCATCCCGTCACCATCGATGATGTTCTGGCGCTGCGCTCGCTATCCGGGCTCGATTGCGCGCACGATGGCAAGCAGGCGGTCTATGTGGTGAGCGAGGCCGATCTCAAGGCCGACAAACGGCGCAGCGCGCTGTGGCTTGCAGACCTGGCCGGCGGTGCGCCGCTGCAACTGACGAGCGGCGAGGATAGCGCGAGTGCGCCCTCGTTCAGCCCCGATGGCAAGTCGATCGCCTTCCTTTCCAAGCGCGGGAAGGACAAGCTGGCGCAGATCTGGCTGCTCGACCGGCGCGGCGGCGAGGCAACCAAGCTGACCGATGTGAAGGGCGATATCGCCGGCTTCCGCTGGTCTCCCGATGCCAGGACACTGCTGCTGGCAATCAGCGATCCCGCGCCCGAGCCGCCGAAGGACGATCCGGAACGGCCGCTGCCGGTGGTGGTGGGTGATGTGAAGTTCAAGCAGGACGGCGTCGGCTTCATCACGGCGGACGCGCATGCACATCTTGCCCTGTTCGATGTGGCGGCGCGCACCGAGACGCGGCTGACCGCTTCGGACGCGTTCGATGTGGGCCCTGCCGAGTGGTCACCCGATGGCAAGTCCATTGCCTATATCACTGATCATACGGCAGATTTGGCCGGCCTTGGTGCCCAGTGGCTGACTGTGATCGAAGCGCGCGCGGGTGCCGCACCGAAGGTCGTGGCGAAGCTCAATGGTGCGCCCGGGCAGGCGCTGGTGTGGTCTGCGGATGGCACGAAGATCACGCATCTGGTGGGGCCGGGCGGCAAGGTTGACCAGTATGGCCAGCCGCATCTGGCCGAGACCGTGGTGGCCAGCGGGGCAACCCGGATCCTGCCTGCAACGGCGGGGATCTTCGTCAGCGCGCCGGTGGACCTCGGGGCTGGGCAAATCGGCGTGGTGCTTGCAGAAGACCGGCATGAAGTGCCCGCAGTGGTCGATGCCAAGGGCGCCTTGCGTCGGCTGAATGACGGCACGCTTTCGGTGCTGGCGCAGTGCGCAGCGGGAGTACCCGCGGCGGCGCGCGCCGTGGTTGCCAGCGGCGACGGAAAGCCGGCCGAGCTTTATGCGCTTGATGCCAAGGGCGGGCTCAAGCTGTTGACATCGCACAACAAGGCGGTGGCGGACCGGGTCGCCTGGGGCAAGGTGGAGGACTATGCGGCGACAGCCAAGGACGGCAACGAAGTCCATGGCCTGATGCTGCGCCCGGCGAGCATCGCAGCCGGAGCCAAGGTGCCGACCCTATTGTGGATCCACGGCGGGCCTAACGCGCAAGATATCCACGCGGTCGATGGCTACAGCATGATCGCCGATTTGCTGGCGGCGCAGGGCTACGCGGTGCTGATGCCCAACTATCGCGGCTCTTCGGGCCGGGGCGATGCCTATGCCCAGGCGATTGCGGCGGACTGGGGCCAGAAGGACGTAGCTGATCTCCATGCCTCGCTCGATTGGGCGGTGGCGCAGGGCTTTGCCGATCCGGCGCGGCTGGGCGCGGGCGGGTGGAGCTATGGCGGCATCCTCACCGATTATTTGATCGTGCGCGACAACCGCCTGAGGGCGGCGTTCAGCGGCGCGGGCGAGGGCAACATCTTCGCGCTGTTCGGCGTGGACCAGTATGTCCAGCAATACACGCAGGAGCTCGGCACGCCGTGGAAGGAGCCCGAGCTGTGGACGCGGCTTTCGGAGCCGCTGCTGCATGCCGACCGGATCAAGACGCCGACACTGTTCATGGGCGGCATGGCTGACGACAACGTGCCGCTGATCGGCGGGCAGCAATTGTATGAGGCGCTCAAGATCACCGGCGTGCCGACGCGGCTGGTCGGCTATCCGGAGCAGAACCACGGCATCGCACGGCCCAGCTTCCAGCGCGACCGGCTGGAGCGGATTGTCGACTGGTTCAAGCAGCATCTGAACTGAGGCCGGCAAGCCCATGGCGGATATTGCCTCCATCGTAGCCGAGATCGCGCAGGAAATGCGCGGCGCGGACGATCGGGGGCGGGTGGCTGACTATATCGCGCCGCTCGCCTGCGTCTCACCCGACCGGTTCGGGATGGCGGTGGTGATGGCAGATGGCACGGTGCATCTGGGCGGCGATGCCGAGGAGCCGTTTTCGATCCAGTCGGTGTCCAAGGTCTTTTCGCTGACGCTGGCGCTTGGCATGGTGGGTGATGCGTTGTGGCAGCGGGTGGGGCGCGAGCCTTCAGGCAGCGCATTCAACTCCATCGTGCAGCTGGAAACCGAGCATGGCATCCCGCGCAATCCGTTCATTAATGCGGGTGCCATCGTGGTGGCCGATGTGCTGCTGGCCGGCGGCACCCCGGCCGAGGCGATTGCGGGCGTGTTGCGCTTTGTCCGTGCGCTCGCGGGCGATGACGCAATCACGATCGATGCCGAAGTGGCGGCGGCGGAACTGGCGACCGGCTATCGCAACATGGCGCTGGCCAACTACATGCGTTCATTCGGCAACCTGCAGCATCCGGTCGAGCAGGCGCTGGGGGTTTATTTCCACCAATGTTCGCTTGCCATGAGCTGCCGGCAACTCGCCATGGCGGGGCGCTTTCTGGCGCATGACGGGCGCGATCCGGCAACCGGGCGGTGCATCGTAACCCCCCAGCGCGCGCGGCGGATCAACGCGCTGATGATGCTGTGCGGGCACTATGACAATTCAGGCGAGTTTGCCTTCCGCGTCGGCCTGCCGGGTAAATCGGGCGTGGGCGGCGGCATTCTGGCGGTGGTGCCGGGGACGGCGAGCATCGCGGTGTGGTCGCCCGGCCTGACGGCCAAGGGCAATTCGCAGCTTGGCGCGCTGGCGCTGGAACGTCTGGCGGCGCGGACCGGGTGGTCGGTGTTTGAGGCCTGCCACAGCTAATTCTGGGAATAGCCCCTGAGCGGGACTCGTATTCCGCGAAGGTGCGCCCTATTTCCCGCTCCCATTGGAGGATTTCATGGCTACCACGCACAAGACCCGCATGCTGATCATCGGTTCCGGCCCGGCCGGGCTTTCCGCCGCCATCTATGGCGCGCGCGCGGGGATGGAGCCGATCGTGGTGCAGGGCCTGCAGCCCGGCGGACAGCTGACGATCACGACCGATGTCGAGAACTATCCCGGCTTTCGCGACGTGATCCAGGGGCCGTGGCTGATGCAGGAAATGCAGGCGCAGGCCGAACATGTCGGCACGCGGATGCTGTGGGACACGATCACCGAAGTGAGCCTCGACGGCCCGCCGTTCCGCGCGCACGGCGATAGCGGCGACGTCTATGAAGGCGAGGTGCTGGTGATCGCAACGGGCGCGCAGGCGCGGTGGCTGGGTGTGCCGGGCGAGCAGGAATTCGGCGGAAAGGGCGTCTCGGCCTGCGCGACGTGTGATGGGTTCTTCTATCGCGGCAAGAAGGTAGTGGTCATCGGCGGCGGCAATACTGCGGTCGAGGAAGCGCTCTACCTCACCAACCATTCGCCCGAAGTGACGCTGATCCACCGCCGCGACAGTCTGCGTGCGGAGAAGATCCTGCAGGACCGCCTGATGAGCAATCCGCGCATCAAGGTGCTGTGGAACAAGGCCGTTACGCGCTTTACCGGCGTGGCGGGCGGTGTGCTGGAAGCGGTCCAACTCGTTGATACGGTTACGGGCGAGGAATCGTCGCTCGCGACTGACGGCGCATTCGTGGCGATCGGCCATGCGCCTGCGACCGAGTTGTTCAAGGGCAAGCTGGAGCTTGATGAGAGCGGCTATATCGTGGTGCAGCCGGGCACGCCCAAGACGGCGATCCCGGGCGTGTTCGCCTGCGGCGATGTGATGGACCACACTTATCGTCAGGCCGTGACTGCGGCAGGAACAGGATGCATGGCTGCTCTCGATGCCGAGCGGTTCCTGGCCGAGCATGCCTTTGCCGCGGCGCAGGCTGTGGCGGCGGAGTAGGCTGCCAAGGTCCGGCTTGGCTGCACGATCTTACTCCTCGTCATTGCGAGCGTAGCGAAGCAATCCAGAGCGCCATGCACAGCCGCTCTGGATTGCTTCGCTATGCTCGCAATGACGAAGGTGGGTATTAGCGGGCCAATCGCTCAGCGCACCGCTTCGAGGATACGCTCAAGCAACCAGCCTTGCGCTTCGTCCCCGGCAAAGCTGTGGCCACTGCTGGCGTGGCGCTGGATACGCGGATCGTCTTTCGGCCAGACGGCCTCGAACATCTGCGCGGTGCGGTCTCCGGCGGCGAGGAGGATCGTGACGGGGCCGGCGAAGCGAACGAGGCTGGCCGCCAGGCTATCAACGAGCGAGGATTCCACCGGGGCCGAGGCAGCCTGCCTCAACCCGCGCGCCAGCTTGGCGAGGTTTACGCCGCCGGTGAGGAGGCGCAGCACTTCGCGCGGATTGGCGAGCTTTGCGAGGTAGCGCTGGCGCAGCGCAGCGGGTGGGGCGGCCTCGGCCTCATCTGCTTCCAGCGTCCACGGATTGGCGAGGATAAGGCCATCGAGGCCGAGATCGGCGGCGTGGAGCATCAGCGCCGCGGCGGCGTCGCAATTACCGAAGGCGATCACGCGGCGCAGCGTGGGCACGGCGGCGCGGAAGGCGGCGAGGGCGGCGGCGATATCCTCGCGGGTGTGCTGGAAGCCGGGATCGCTGCCTTCGCTTTCGCCGACGCCGCGGCGGTCGTAGCGGAAGACGGGAACGCCGCTGGCGGCAAGGCGCGCTGCGATGCGGGCCTGACCGCCCCAGCTGCCGGAGCGAACTTCACGCCCGCCCGAAACGAGCAGCACGCCGGTGGAGCCGGTGGCGGCTTCCATATCGAGCGTGCCGACAAGCGTGTCAGCGCCGCAGGAGAAGGTGAGGTGGCGGCGCATCAGCCCCCCTCATCCAGAGCGATGATCCTGGCGAGATTGGCCGATTGGGCGGAATCTTCGCCCGGCTCGCTGCGGAGCCACAAGGCGCTGCCGCCAAGGTTGGCTTGCCGGAGAACCACTTGCCCCTCATCCTGCGGGACGGCGGCGTCGAGCCCGGCGACGAGCGCCGCGGACAGGCGGTAGCCCGCGAGTTCAAGGCCGTGGTTGCGGCCGTGTTCGAGCAGATCGGTGCTGCTTTCCTCGCGTCCGGCTTCCTTGGCGGAGAGCACACGGGCGCGCAGGAGTTGGCGCAGGATCGAGCTCCCCTTTTGCGGTTCGAGCACCCACCCGGGGAGGCTGGTTGGAAACACTAGTGCGCCCCCGCGGACCGCGAGGACATGGGTCGCGGCAAAGTGGCGCGCGGCGGCGGCCATGGCATCGCGCCAGCTGCCGAGGCTTTGCGCGGAGAAGGCTTGGCCGCTTTCGTTGCAGCCGGGGAGATCGGGGAGCATCGAATCGACGCCGAGACCGTCGAGCTCGCGCTGGGTTTCGATCAGCATGCGCCGCGTGCGGTTCATTTCCTCAAACAACGGGGGCACGATCAGCAGGCGTCCAGCACGCCCGCGATCGAAGACCACAGCGTATTCATCGGCAATGCCGGAGGGACCGGGACAAGGCCAGGTTGCCGGCATGCGCGCGCTCAGGCCTCGCCGCGCTTGGCGCGGATGAAGGCGAGGAGATCGCCATAGGTGCCGAGCATCTCGCCATCGACTTCATCGTCGTCGATCACGATGTCGAATCGGTCTTCGATTTCGGTGAGAAGGCCCGCGACAGCCATCGAATCGAGTTCGGGCAAGGCGCCAAACAAGCCGCTTTCCGCCGTCAAAGCCGCAGCGCGCGCGGCGCCGAGGCCGAGCACATCGTTCAGCAGGCTGCGCAGGTCGGTGTCGGTCTGATCGATCGAAGTCACAGGTAAGGCCTTGTTACAAAAAGAGAGGGGCGCGGTTTAGCCAGCGGCCTGCGGGGAAACAAGCGCGGGCTGGGGGCGCGGGGTGCGCATCCGGCGCTTGACGGCGCTGGCGGCGAGGCGGGCGAGCGCGGGCCAGTGGCCGACAGCGGCGGGGCGATAGAACCGAAGCGCGAAGCGGGGGCGCTGCGCCTCCATCCAGTCGCGCTTGTAGGGATCGTTGCCGGTGCCGAAATCGACGGTGTGGACGCGGTCCTCGTCGATCACGTGGCGCAGCAGGGCGGCGGTCAGCAGCGTGCCGGGGGAATGGGCGCGCTGCGCTTCATCGTGCGCCAGCTTGTGGATCCACGCGGTGCCGCCCTCGACGGTCCAGAACTGTGCGGCGACGGGCTCGCCGTCGATCTCGGCGATGCCCATGCGCAGCGCACCGGCGGCGCTCTCGGCCTCGGCGAAGGCGCGCAGGAACGCCGGATTGCCTTCCTCGGGCTTCCAGCTCCGGGCGTAGATCGCTTCATATGCAGCCCAATCGGCTGCGCTGAAGGCAGTTTCGATGCGCAGGGTGACTTTGCCGCGCGCGGTCTTGCGGCGGACGGTTTCGCGCAGCTGCCCTGGGCGCGTGGCCCAGTATTCGGCGAAACTGCGGCCCTTGAGCTCGAGGATATGATTGGTGTCGCAAGGTTCGGCGACGCCGATCCAGCCGGCAGCGCGGAAGGCGGTGGCAAGGGCCGTGGCCTCGGTTTCGGGCATGGGCGAAAGCTGGACTGCGCCGCTTGAGGCAAGGCTGCGTGCCAGCGCTTCGAAGAGCTCTGGCGCGCGTGGGGGATCGTTGATCAGCGGGCGGACGAAGAAGCTGTACCAGGTGCCGAGCGGGGCAGCACCGCCGGGCCCCTCGCGGAACGGCAGGGCCGCGAGCGCATCGCCGTCGCGCGCGATGGCAAGCTTGCAGGGGGCATCGGGAAAGCAATGCGCGGCAAGGAGCGCAAGCCAGTCCAGTCGGTCGAACGGCGCGCTGATGGGCGAGCGGCCGAGCAGCGCAGCGAGCGCCGGGTCGGCTTGCGCTTCCCGCAAATCAGCGTGATAGACCGTTACGCCCAAGACTTCGTTCCTGCCTTCGCATCCGAGAGAGCCGCTTGCCTGCAGCGCCCGATCCTACCATCCATCCGCTCGACCACCTCGCGCTCAGAGGACGGCCGGATGCGGCGGCGCTTGTCTTCAGGACCCACACGCTTAGCTACGAGGCGTTAAATCGGCGTTTAGGACAACTTGCGGCGTGGCTTGCGGCGGAAGTGCCGGAGCCAGGCGCCCGCGTGGCCACATGGCTGCCCAAGAGCGAGCTGGCCTGCCTGATGCCCTTGGCGGCGGTGCGCGCGGGGCTGGTGCATGTGCCGGTGAACCCGCTGCTCAAGCGCGGACAAGTGGCGCATATCTTTGCCGATAGCGGCGCGCGGCTGCTGATTTCGAACGCGGGGCGGCTTTCCACGCTGGAGGCCGGCGATCTCGCCGAAGCGGCGGCGCTGGAGGAAAGCGCAGTATGGGCGGCTGCGGAAGCGCTGGAGCCGCTCGGGCCATCGCATGCCGCACCGGATGATCTGGCGGCGATCCTTTATACCAGCGGTTCGACCGGGCGGCCCAAAGGCGTGATGCTGAGCCATGCGAACCTTTGGCTCGGCGCAGTGAGCGTGGCGCATTATCTTGGCGTGGGCGAGGACGACCGGGTGCTGGCCGTGCTGCCGCTGGCGTTCGACTACGGGCAGAACCAGCTGCTTTCGACATGGTACGCGGGCGGCGCGGTGGTGCCGCTCGATTATCTGATGCCGCGCGATGTGATCAAGGCAGTGGAGCGCCACGAGGTGACGACGATTGCTGCGGTGCCGCCACTCTGGCTGCAGCTGACCGAGCTCGATTGGCCCGAAGCGGTTGCGGCTAGGCTGAAGCGGCTGACCAATAGCGGGGGCGCGCTGACCGAGCCTTTGGTGCGCGCACTGCGGGCGCGGTTTCCGGCGGCGCGCCTGTTCCCGATGTATGGGCTGACCGAGGCGTTTCGCTCGACTTATCTCGATCCGGCGATGGTCGATGCGCATCCCACCTCGATTGGTACGGCGATCCCGTTTGCCGAGGTGATGGTGGTGGCGGACGACGGGCGCGAGGCCGGGCCGGACGAGGAAGGCGAGCTTGTCCATGCCGGGCCGCTGGTAGCGCAGGGTTATTGGCGCGATGCCGAGCGGACGGCGGAGCGGTTCAGGCCGGCGCCGGCGTTTTCGCGGATGGGCGGCATGGCGGTGTGGTCTGGCGACCGGGTCCGGCGCGATGCGGCGGGGCTGCTCCATTTCGCCGGGCGGCGCGATGCGATGATCAAGACGTCCGGTAACCGCGTAAGCCCGCAGGAAGTGGAGGATGCCGCGCTTGCGACCGGGCTCGTGGCGGAGGCGGTCGCGCTTGGAATCCCCGATCCGGCGCTGGGGCAGGCGATCCACCTTGTGGCGCGGGCGAGGGGCGATGCGGCCGAGGCCGAGGCGGCGCTGCCCGCTGCGCTGGCGCGCGAACTGCCCGGTTTCATGGTGCCGCGAGTGATCCATTGGCGCGAGGAGCTGCCGCTCAGCCCCAATGGAAAGCTCGACCGGACGGGTCTTTACCAGGAATTATCGGCCGCCGTGCCAAAGGGCTGAGCCATGAAGCCGCTTGGCCCCATTCCGCCCGGATTTGCCGCGATCGATGGCGTGCTTGCCATCGGCGGGCGCAAGGCGTCCGATCTGGTGGCAGAGGCAGGCTCACCGCTGTTCGTCTATGATGCAGGGCTGTTGTCGGCCCGGGTGGCCACGCTGCGCGCGGCGCTGCCGGAGCGGCTGGGGCTGCACTATGCGATGAAGGCCAATCCCTTTGCGCCGGTGCTCCGCCATATGGCGGGCCTCGTCGACGGGTTTGACATAGCTTCGGGCGGCGAACTGCTCTTGGCGGAGGCCGCAGGCGTGCCGGCAGAGCGCATCAGCTTTGCCGGCCCCGGCAAGCGCGATGCGGACCTTGAGGCGGCGATTGCGCGCGGGGTGACGCTTAACCTTGAATCTGCGCGCGAGGCGGAGCGGGCGCTGGCCATCGGTGAGCGGCTGGGCCGCGCACCAAGGCTGGCAATTCGGGTCAATCCCGATTTCGATCTCAAGGGA
Organism: Novosphingobium sp.; assembly: GCF_965228995.1. Classification (GTDB taxonomy): domain Bacteria; phylum Pseudomonadota; class Alphaproteobacteria; order Sphingomonadales; family Sphingomonadaceae; genus Novosphingobium. Next base: position 2,034,053 of record NZ_OZ245852.1, read on the forward strand.
TCGGGGATGAAAATGGGCGGCGGGGCCAAGCCCTTTGGTGTCGATGCGGCGCAAGTGCCTGCGCTGGCGCGGCGGATCATCGCTGCGGGTGCGACTTGGCGGGGCTTTCACATTTACGCCGGGAGCCAGACACTTGATGCCGCCGCGATTGCCGAGATGCAGGCGGCGACTGTGGCGCTGGCAGCGCGGCTGGCAGAGGAAAGCGGAGTGGCACTGCCAGCCTGCAACCTCGGCGGCGGGTTTGGCATTCCCTATTTTCCTGGCGACGAAGCGCTTGATCTTGCAGCGGTAGGGGACGCCCTGGGCGCGCAGTTTGCCGCCTTGCCGGAGGTGCTGAAAGAGACCGCGTTCTGCATCGAACTGGGGCGCTATCTCGTTGGCGAGGCAGGGGTTTATCTGACCCGGATCATCGATCGCAAGGAAAGCCATGGCGAGGTCTTCCTTGTTACCGATGGCGGACTGCATCACCAGCTGGCGGCGAGCGGAAACTTCGGGACGGTGGTGCGGCGCAACTATCCGAGCGCGATAGCCACCCGGTATGGCGCCCCGGTGGAGGAGACGGCGAGCATCGTCGGCTGCCTGTGTACGCCGCTTGACCGGCTGGCCGACAAGGGCGGTTTCCCGCGCGCCGATGAAGGCGATCTCGTCGCGATCTTTTGCGCGGGTGCCTATGGGGCGAGTGCGAGCCCGCTGCACTTCCTCGGACACGGTCCGGCAGCTGAATGGCTGGTTAACGCAAGCCTCTGATTTTTAGGTATTAACCTTTACCCGGTGCGCCGTCCCGTAACGGGACTTTGGCGGAAATGCGCTTGTGCAGACCGCGCCATGCGCATCAGGACTAACGGTATCTTCACCCTTTTTGGCGATAGCTCGGAAGTGATGGGAGGTCCCCGTGGTCCCGCTGCGGGACGAATGGGACAGCCAACCCAGAGCGCGCAAAGGACGGTCAATGCCCAAGAATACGCGTATCTCCAGCCTGCTGGCCTTTGCGGCTACGCTGAGCCTGCTGCTCGGCGGCTGCGCAGGCGGGGCCGGCGGCGCGCAATTGCCGCCCGCTTCGTTCGTGGCGCTGCAGGAAGGCCCGGGCGAGGAATACGTGATCGGGCCGCTTGACGATCTCACCATCTTCGTGTGGCGCAACCCCGAGCTTGGTGCATCGGTGCAGGTGCGTCCGGATGGGCGCATCACCACGCCGCTGATCACCGACATGCCGGCCGTGGGCAAGACGCCCTCGATGCTGGCCGAGGACATCAAGCTTCAGCTTTCGCAGTACATTCAGGAACCGATCGTCTCGGTTATCGTCAACAAGTTCTCCGGCACGTTCAGCCAGCAGGTGCGGATTGTCGGCGCGACCAGCAAGCCGGCCTCGATCCCATACCGCGCCAACATGACGCTGCTCGATGCGATGATCGCGGTGGGCGGCCTTTCCGAATACGCGGCCGGTAACAAGGCACGGCTGGTGCGCTTCGACAAGCAGACCGGAAAGCAGAAGGAATACAGCGTGCGGATCGGAGATCTGCTGCGCAAGGGCGATACGCGCGCGAATGTCATGCTGATGCCGGGTGATGTGATCATCATTCCCGAAAGCACGTTCTGAGGATGCCCGCGCAATGACGAGCATCTACGAAGAAGTGCGCATCGCACTCTACGGCATCTGGCACCGGCGCTGGTTGGCGCTGGGCGCTACGTGGCTGGTCTGCCTGCTCGGCTGGCTGGTCGTGGCGACAGTGCCCAACACTTACGAATCCAAGGCACGCATCTTCGTCCAGATCGACGATGTGCTTTCGGACCAGATCGGCATCGGCGGGGACCGCAAGCGCGATATCGAGCGAGTGCGCCAGACGCTGACCAGCTCGGTCAACTTGTCCAAGGTCGTCCGCGCGACTCGGCTGGGCGACAAGGTGACCTCCGACAAGCAGATGGAAGCGGCGGTCGCTGCGCTGGCCAAGAACGTCAAGGTGGTGAGCCAGCAGGACAACCTGTTCGAGATCACTGCCTATTCGGGCAGCAAGGCCTATTCCGACGTCCAGAACTCCAAGCTGGCGCAGGACATCGTGCAGAAGATGATCGACATCTTCCGCGAGGAGAACCTGGCGGGCGGACGCGGTGAAATGAGCGACACGCTGGCCTTCATGGACCAGCAGCTGGCCGACCGGCAGAAGGATCTCGAGGCCGCAGAGCAGAAGCGCCAGGCGTTCGAGGCCAAGAATGCCGAAATGATGCCGGGCAACGGCTCGCTGTCGAGCAAGATCGAGGGCGCACGGGCCGAGCTGCGCGGAGTGGAATCCGATCTCCTTGCGGCGCAGAGCGCGCTGGCCTCGATCCGCGGCCAGCTCTCCGGCACGCCGCCCACGATCGTGATGCCGGGCGCGAGCGGCGGTGCGCGCGGCTCGCTGGCGCAGGCGCAGGCCGACCTCAGCGCGCTCAAGGCGCGCGGGCTGACCGACAGCCACCCGGATGTGATCGCCATGAAGGCGCAAGTTGCTTCGCTGCAGCGTGCGGCGGCGGGCGAGGTCGGGCCGGGCGGCATGCCGAACCCCGCCTATTCCTCGCTCCAGTCGATAAAGGCGGACCGTGAGGCGAGCCTCGTCGCGCTGCAATCGCGCCGCGGTTCGCTGACCCAGGAAATCGCCGAGCTCACCGGCCGCCAGTACAGCGAGCCCGGCCTTGCCGCCGAGGCCTCTCGCATCAACCGTGACTACGACGTGCTCAAGGAGCAGTACGACAAGCTGCTGCGCGACCGCGAGCAGCTGCGGCTGCGCGGGCAGGTCGAGACCGAGCGCAATGCGGTGAAGTTCGAAGTGATCGATCCGCCGACGACGCCGCGCGCGCCTTCAGCGCCGGACCGGCCGATGCTCCTGTGCCTCGTGCTTATCGTGGGCGTGGCGGCGGGCTGCGGCAGTGCCTTCGCCGTGGGCCAGCTGCGCTCGACCTACGCGACGACCGGGCAGCTCGAACGTGCGACCGGAATGCCGGTGGTCGGCTCTGTCACGCTGACGCTGACGCGCCGTGCGCGGGCGCAATACTGGCGCCAGCTCAAGTGGTTTGCCGGCGGCATCGCCAGCCTCGCCTTCGTGCTTGTCGTGCTGTTGGCGGTCGAATTCATGAAACGCGGCATGGTCGCCTGAGGGAACGGAAAAGATCATGACCGAACAGAGCAAGATCCCGGTTCCCAAGGATACATCCGAGGCGCGCTCGCTGATCGAGCGGGCGGCGGGAACGTTCGATTTGCGTGCCTTCCAGGCGCCGGTCGCGCCCAAGCTGCCCGAGCCGCGCGAGCCGGCTCCGGTCACTTCCGAAGCGGCAGAACCAGCCGAGCCGGTGCAGCGTGCAGCCCCGCCTGCGCGCCCGAGCTTTGCGCCGCCGGCGTTCGATGGCATTCCGGCGCGGCAGGCGTTTCGCGGCACGTTCCATCCCGTTGATCGCAAGCACCTGCGCGAACAGTGCCTGATCGAACCCGAGGGTCCGGTGACGGGCCTGCTCGAGGAGTTCCGCATCGTGAAGCGCCAGCTCCTGATGACGGCAGCGGAATCGCGCGCCGGGCGGGGGGCTCCGCTTGGCGAGCGCATTCTCGTGTGTTCGTCGCATCCGGGTGAGGGCAAGACGTTCTGCGCGGTCAATCTCGCGCTGTCGATGGCAGCGGAGAAGGACACCGAAGTGCTGCTCGTCGATGCCGATTTCGCCAAGCCCAGCGTGCTCTCCGCGCTCGGCCTGCCGGGCGGACGCGGGCTGATGGACGCGCTGGCCGATCCTGAGATCGCGGTCGAGGACTGCATCATCGGGACTGACATCGCCGGCCTGTTCGTGCTGCCTGCAGGCAATTCGACCGGGCATGACACCGAACACCTTGCCTCTGCCTATACCGCGCAGGTTCTGGACCGGCTGACGTCGCAGTCGCCCAATCGCATCGTGATCTTCGATAGCCCGCCGGTGCTCGCGGCCTCGCCCGCTTCTGAACTGGCGCACCATGTCGGCCAGGCGCTGATGGTGGTGCGTGCCGACCTGACCGGGGAGGCCGCGCTGCGCGATGCGGTGAGCATCCTTGCAGGCTGCGAGGACATCAAGCTGCTGCTCAATTGCACACGATTCTCGCCCACCGGACGCCGCTTCGGCACCTATTACGGGTACAAGGAATGACCATGGCGCGCACTCCAGACCATGCGTTTGCGGCCGCCATGCTGGCGCTGACCCTTGCGGCCGGCACGGCGCATGCGCAGTCGCTGCCCTATGGCGATCCGGGCGACAGCGAGTCCATCTCGGGCGGCGACGGCGCGCCTGCGGATACCGCCGACAGCTCCCGCAGCCGCGGTTCGCGCCGCAGCGAGCGCAGCATGGGCAGCGCGGGTGGATCCGGGCGGATGAAGATCCAGCCCTACATCGAGCTCAGTCAGAGCGTGCTTGCCCGGCTCGAGCCGGTCCACGAGACCTTGACCTATTCGAGCGTGGCTGTGGGCGTCGATGCATCGCTCAAAGGACGGCGGACCGAGGGCGCGGTTTCCGTGCGTTATGAGAGGCGCTTTGCCGAAAGCGGCAACATCGTCAGCAACGATACGGTTTCGGGCCTCGCGCGGGTGCGTCACGATCTCATCCCGCGCGAGCTGACTATCGAGGCGGGCGGGCTTGCCACGCGCACCACGTTCGACGCGAGCGGCGCCTCGCGCCTTGGATCGGTGCGGACGGGCGATCAGGTGGCGCAGGTCTATTCGGTCTATGCGGGCCCTGCGGTTTCGACTCACGTGGGCGAAGTTGCGCTCAAGGGTTCCTACCTCGTCGGCTATACCAAGGTGAACACGCCGCGCCTCCCGGTCACGGGCCTGCCGCCGGGCCAGCCCCAACCGCAGGGCGATATCTTCAATCACTCGGTGGCGCAGTCCGCGCAGGTTTCCGCTGGAGTTGCGCCGGGCACTGTCCTGCCCATCGGGCTGACCGCGAGCGCGGGCTACAATCAGGAAGACATTGCCAACCTCGACCAGCGCGTGCGCGAACTGCGCGCCGGTGTGCAGGCGACCCTGCCGGTCAATTCGGAGCTGGCGCTGATCGGGGATGTGGGCTGGCAGGATGTGAAGGTGTCTTCGCGCGATGCCGTGCGCGGGCCGGGCGGCGTGCCGGTGGTCGGCAGCGACGGCCGCTATGTGACCGACAAGTCCAAACCGCGCCAGATTGCCTATGACGTGACCGGGCTTACCTGGGATGTCGGCGTGATGTGGCGCCCCAGCCGCCGCACGTCGCTGAGCGCCTTCGTCGGTCGCCGCTATGACAGCATGACGTATTACGGTTCGCTGTCCTACACGCCGAACGCGCGCAATGGCCTGCAAATCGATGTGTTCGACGCGGTCAGCGGCTTCGGCTCGACTGTCGGCAACGCGGTTCGCGGCTTGCCGACCGATTTCACCACCGATCGCAATCCGTTCAGCGGCGATATCTCGGGCTGTGCGGCGGGTGCGCAGAGCGGCGGCTGCGTCAATGGTGCGCTCGGCTCGATCGCTTCTGCGGCGTTCCGCACGCGCGGCGTTTCGGCTTCGTACAGCCACATGGCGGGCAAGCTGCGCATGGGGCTGGGCGCCGGGTATCTGCGCCGCAAGTTCATCGGCGCGCAGGGCACCGTGCTTGCCTCAGCCAACAACCGGACGGACCAGACAGTCTACGTCAACGGGCAGATTTCGGGGCCGATCGACCGGCTCACCGCTTTCACCGTCGGCGTCTACGACAGCTGGTACAAGTCCGGTGTTTCGGACCTTGCCGACGTCAACGCCATCGGTGTCAACGCCGGACTTTCGCGGCAGTTTACCCGGCGCCTTGTCGGCAGTGCCGCGGTCGGGCTCGATTCGCTCAATCGCAAGGTCCTCGCCGATGAACTGGTCGCCACCGGCCAGGTCGGCCTGCGCTACAATTTCTGAGAGAAGGGCGTCCCCCACGATGTATGACAGGTTTTACGAGCTGACCGGACGGCCCTTCCAGCTTACCCCCGATCCGGAGTTCTATTTCGAGAGCGGCACGCACCGCAAGGCGCTGTCGTACCTTGGCTATGGGCTGGCGCAGGGTGAAGGCTTCATCGTCATTACCGGCGCGGTGGGGGCGGGCAAGTCGACGCTCGCGGCGCATCTCCTCGCAACGATCGACCGGCAGCGACTGACCGCCGCGCAGATCGTGACCAGCCGGCTCGATGGCAGCGAAATGGTGCACATGGCTGCGCGCGCGTTCGGCCTTGCCGTCGCCGGGCATGACAAGGCCAGCGCGCTGGCAATGATCGAGGCGTTTCTTCACGAGGAAGCGCGCGCCGGGCGCCGCTGCCTGCTTGTGGTGGACGAGACGCAGAACCTTTCGATCGAGGCGCTGGAAGAGCTGCGCATGCTCTCCAACTTCCAGCTCGGTTCGCACCCGCTGCTGCAGACCCTGCTGCTGGGCCAGCCCGAATTCCGCGATCTGCTGCAAAGCTCGCCGCGGCTGGAGCAACTGCGCCAGCGCGTGATCGCGACGCACCACCTTGAAGCGATGGAGCCGGGCGAAGTCGGCCCCTATGTGCTGCATCGTCTTGCCTGCGTCGGCTGGAAGGGGAACCCTTCGTTTGATGCGCATGTATTCGCTGATCTGGCTCTGGCGACCGGCTGCCTGCCGCGCCGGATCAATCAGGTGGTCGGACGTCTGCTGTTGATGGGCGCGGTGGAGCAGAAGTCGCGTATCGACAGCGCCATGCTGGCCGAAGTTATCGCCGATCTGGAGCGCGACGGCACGCTGGCCGATCCGGCTGCACCCGCGCCTGCCCCGGCGCCGCTGATCACACCTGCCGCGCAAGCCGCGCCTCAGGCTGAACTGCCAGCCGCCGCCATTGCCGGTCTCGCTGGTCTGCAGCAGGCGGTTTCGGGCCAGGCGGAGCAGATCGTCGAACTGCAGAAGGCCGTGCTCGAACTGGCCGACATGCCCGCTACCCCCGCCGGGCTGCCGCTGGCAGATGCGCGGTTCGATACGCTGGAAGCCGCCCTCGGCGCCTTGCAACAGCGCATCGTCGCGCTCGAGGCGCGCGGGGCGGAGCAGGAGCAGGCGATCCGCCACGTGCTGACGATGCTGATCGAGTGGCTCGAGAACGACACCCCGCGCCGCGCCGCCTGAAGGAGCGATGACGCCATGTCCCGCCCTGATCTTGAAAATCCCCGCCCCTCCGGTGCCATGCTCAACGGCATGTCGGTCGACGTCGAGGACTGGTTCCAGGTCGGCGCGTTCGAACATGTGATCGGGCGCGGCGAGTGGGACGGGCTCGACCGCCGCGTGGAAGCAAACTGCGACCGCGTGCTGACGCTGTTTGGCGATGCCGGGGTCAAGGCGACGTTCTTCACGCTCGGCTGGGTGGCGAAGCGCCATCCCGCGATGATGCGCCGGATTGCCGCTGAGGGCCATGAGATCGCCAGCCACGGCTGGGACCACAAGCGCGTTTTCGCCATGGGCGAGGCGGCGTTTGCCGAGGATATCACGCGGGCGCGCGGCGTACTGGAAGATACCAGCGGCGGCGCGGTGACGGGATACCGTGCGCCGAGCTTTTCGATCGATGCGCGCACGCCCTGGGCGCATGAAGTGCTGGCGCGGCAGGGTTACGCCTATTCGTCGAGCGTGGCGCCGATTGTCCACGATCACTATGGCTGGCGCGAGGCGCCGCGCTTCGCGTTCCGCCCGGTCGTGGGATCGCCGCTCGTCGAAGTGCCGGTGACGACGGTGGAGCTTGCCGGTCGGCGCATGGCGGCAGGTGGGGGCGGGTTCTTCCGCCTGCTGCCTTATGGCGTCTCGCACTGGGCGGTCGACCGGGTCAACCGGCGCGATGGCCGGCCCGCGGCGTTCTATTTCCATCCCTGGGAAGTCGATCCCGACCAGCCGCGCCGCGACGATGCGCCGCTGCGCTCGCGCTTCCGGCACTATACCAACCTTTCAGTCATGGCCGGAAAGCTCAGCCGGCTGCTGGACGCGTTCGAGTGGGGCCGGATGGACGCAGTTGTCGCGGCCGAAGCCGCGCGGCTCGATGCCGAGCAGGTGGCAGCATGAACGCGCCATTCCGGCCTTCGCTGACCGCAGTTCGTCTTGCCGATCCGGGAGATCGGGGCGCGATTGCGCGCTTTGTGGCGGAAGCTGACGGCGCGACTCCTTTCCACCGGCCCGAGTGGCTGGAAGCGGTGACGCATGCGGCGGGACATCCCGCGCATGTGCTGATCGCCGAGCGAGGCGGAGCGATTGCCGCGCTGCTGCCCATGCATGCGGTCCATTCGCCGTTGTTCGGCCGCGCGCTGGTTTCGAGCGGATTTGCGGTTGGCGGCGGCCTGCTGGGCGATGCGGATGCCGCGCCCGGCCTTTTTGCGGCGGCGACCGAACTCGCGCGGCGGCTGACCTGTCCGACTGTCGAAGTGCGCGGCGGGGCGATGCCCGACGACGAGGCCTGGCACATCAAGCGGGACAGCCACGCTGGCTTCGTCGCGCCGCTTGCCGCCGATGATGAGGCGCAGCTCACCTGGATACCCCGCAAGCAGCGCGCCGAGGTGCGCAAGGGGCTGGCCAACGCGATGCAAGTGCTGGTCGGCCGCGATGCGCGGGACCGCGACTGGCACTATGCCGTCTACGCCGAATCGGTACGCAATCTCGGCACTCCGGTGTTTCCGCGCGCGCTGTTCGAGGCAGTGCTCGACAGGTTCGGCCAGGATGCCGATATCCTGACCGTCGTGCATGAGGGCCGCGCCATCGCCTCGGTGCTCAGCCTCTATCACCGCGGCGCGGTGATGCCCTACTGGGGCGGCGGGGTGCATGCGGCGCGTGGGCTCAGGGCCAACGACGTGATGTATTACGCCCTGATGTGCCATGCGCGCACAAAGGGCTGCGACCGCTTCGATTTCGGACGCTCGAAGACCGATACCGGCGCCTATCACTTCAAGCGCAACTGGGGTTTCGAGCCGCAGCCGCTGAGCTACGCAGTGTGGAGCGCCGATGGTGCGCCGCCGCGGGACGTCAATCCGCTTTCCCCGCGCTACAAGGCCAAGATCGCGCTGTGGCAGAAGCTGCCGCTGGGGATCGCCAACCGCGTCGGGCCGTTCATCGCACGGGGCCTTGCATGAGCGAGGTCCTGTTTCTTGCCCACCGCGTGCCTTATCCGCCCGACCGGGGGGACAAGATCCGCTCCAACCACCTGCTGCGCCGGATCGCGGAAATTGCGCCGGTGCATGTCGGCGCGCTTGCCGATGATGCGGCGGACCTGGCGCAGGCCAGTGCGGTAGCCGAGCTTGCGATGAGCCACTGCATTATCCGCCGCAGCGCGCCGCTTCCCCTCGCCGCGCTGGCAGCGCTGGGGCAGGGGCTGCCGGTGAGCCTTGCCGCCTTTGCTTCCGCCAAGCTGCAGCGCTGGGTGAACCATGTGCTGGAAACCCGGCCCATTTCGGCGATCTTCGTGTTTTCGGGGCAGATGGCCCAATATGTTCCGCCCGAGTTCCGGGGGCGGGTGGTCATGGATTTCGTCGATGTCGATTCGGCGAAGTTCGAGGCCTACGCCCAGACCGGTGCGCTGCCGCGCCGCCTGCTCTATGCGCGCGAGGCACGGCTGCTGCGCCGTTTCGAGGAAGTGGCGGCGCGCCGCGCGACGACGAGCCTGTTCGTCAGCCGCGAGGAGCGCGCGCTGTTTGAAAGTCGGCTGTCCGGCAGCGCGCGGCCCGATGTGCGGGCGCTGGGCAACGGCATCGATACAGAGCTGTTCGATCCGGCGGCAGTCACCCCGGCTCCTGAGCTGGCGGGTGAAGGCCCAAGCATCGTGTTCACCGGGCAGATGGACTATCCACCGAACATCACAGCGGTCGAACTCTTCGCGCACGAAGTGATGCCGCGCATCCGGGCAGCTCAGCCTGAGGCCCGCCTCGCCGTGGTCGGACGTGCGCCGACCGCCGCGGTGCGTGCGTTGGAGGGGATCAATGGCACCTTCGTTACCGGCGCCGTCCCCGATGTTAGGCCGTGGCTGGCAGGGGCGGATCTGGTGACTGCGCCGCTGCTGATCGCGCGCGGGGTGCAGAACAAGGTGCTTGAGGCAATGGCAATGGCGCGCCCGGTGTTGCTGACGCCGGCAGCGGCTACGGGCATCGACGGCCTTGATGGCGAACACTTCGCGCTTGCCGAGGCGCCGCTGGCGATGGCCGAGCGGGCGCTGGCACTGCTGGCGGACCGCGATGCGGCAGCGGCCATGGGCGCTGCGGCGCGGCGTTTTGTTGTGGCCGAGTGCGGCTGGGACCGCGTGCTCGCGCCCTTGCGTGCGCTGATTGCCGGTCCGACCGGGGCCGGAGCCGATGCTGCCTGAAACTGCGCTGCCCGCGCGGCCACCAGGCCTGCTTGCCCGCGTGCCGGACCATTGGCGCGCGCCGCTGATCCGGCTGGCTGCGGTGTGGCTGGCGCTTATCGTGCTGTTTCGCGGCGATTGGCGCGACATGGCGTGGCAGTGGTGGGACAGCTCGACCTACAATCATATTCTGCTCATTCCGCCGATCCTGGGTTGGCTCGCCATGCAGCGCGCAGCCGAAACCGCCCCGATCGTGCCGCGCGCGTGGTGGCCTGGCCTCTTCGTTGTGGGCGGCGCGGTGTTCCTGTGGGTGCTGGGAGACTTTGCCGGGCTCAATCTGGCGCGGCAGCTGGCGGCTGTCGTGATGCTGCAAGGTGCTGCGCTGCTGCTGCTGGGACCGCGCGTTGCCGCCGCGCAGCTGTTTCCCTTGGGTTATATGCTCACGCTGGTGCCCTTCGGTGACGAGCTGATCCCGTTCCTCCAGACAATCACCGCCAAGCTGACGATGGTGCTGCTGGCGTTAAGCCATCTGCCCGCGACGATCGACGGCGTCTTCATCTCCACCCGCTTCGGCTATTTCGAGGTGGCGGAGGCCTGTTCGGGGGTGAAGTTCCTCATCGCGATGTTCGCCTATGGCGTCCTTGTTTCCAACGTGTGCTTTGCCAGCTGGCGGCGCCGGGCGGGGTTCATGGCGCTTTCGCTGGTGGTGCCGGTCCTCGCGAACGGAGTGCGCGCGTGGGGGACGATCTACATCGCAAGCTGGCGCGGGATCGAGTTTGCGGCCAGCTTTGACCATATCTTCTACGGCTGGGTGTTCTTCGCGCTCGTCATGATGCTCGTCATGGCCGTGGGCTGGCGCTTCTTTGACCGGAAAATCGACGCGCCGCTTGTCGATGGAGCGGCCATCGCAGCCTCGCCGCTGCTGGCGCGGCTGGAGCGCATGGCATTGCCGGCTCCGGCAGCGCTGGGCGGAATTGCCGCGCTCGCGTTGGCAGGCCTTGCGTGGAGCGCGGCAGCGAGCCGGATCGCGGCGCCGATGCCCGATCTCATCACGCTCCCGGCGGTACCGGGCTGGCACATCGACGACGGCAGCCCACGGGCCGAATGGCACCCGCTGCACACCGGTGCCGATCACCGGCTGGTGACGCGCTATGCCGATGGCAAGGGCCACGTGGTCGATCTTTCCTTCGGGCTCTACGCGTCGCAAGGCGATGGCAAGGAGGCGGGCGGCTTTGGCCAGGGCGCGCTCCCACTCGGCAGCCGCTGGGCGTGGGAGGAGCCGGGAACGGCGTTTGCCGACGCCAAGAGCGACGTGATTCAGGCACCCGGTCCAGTTCACCGGCTCGCCGTGACCTGGCTGCGCACTGGCGATCTGCTCACGGGGAGCAACACCCGGCTCAAGCTTGCCAACATGGAAGACCGACTGCTGTTGCGTCCTCGCGCGACGATGACACTGATCTTGTCCGCCGAAGCCGGTGAACACGTTCCGCCACCCGACGAATCGATCCGCAGCTTCCTTGCCGCCATCGGCCCCATCGCGCCGTGGATGGACCGCATGGCGCGCGTCCGGTAAGCGCTGGCCTATGTGCGGCATTGCCGGGATCTTTCATACCGAGGGCCTGAAGCCTGTCGATCCGGACCGGGTGGCGCGGATGTGCGCAGCTGCGGCGCATCGCGGGCCGGACGGGCAAGGGGTGTGGACTGCGCCGGGTGTCGGCCTCGGGCACTTGCGGCTTGCCATCATCGACCTTGCCGGATCGCCGCAGCCGATGGCCTCGGCCGATGGCGCGGCGATGCTGGTGTTCAACGGCGAGATTTACAATTTCCGCGAATTGCGGCGCGAACTGCAGGCCGATGGCGCGACGTTCCGCACCGACGGCGACAGCGAGGTGATCCTTGCCGCGTGGCAGAAGTGGGGGGTGAACTGCCTGCCCCGCCTCCACGGCATGTTCGCTTTCGCGCTCTATGATCTGAGGCAGCGCACCTTGCTGCTGGCGCGCGACCGGCTGGGGGTCAAGCCGCTCCACATGGCGACGCTCGCCGATGGCAGCGTGATCTTCGGGTCCGAACTCAAGCAACTCCTCGCGCATCCCTCGCTGCGGCGGGAGATCGATCCACTGGCGGTGGAGGACTATCTCGCCTGGGGCTTTGTGCCCGATACGCGTGCGATCCTGAAAGGCGTGGAGAAGCTGCCGGCCGGCCACTACCGCCTGCTGCGCCACGATGCCCCGCCGCCGTCGCCGGTGCAGTGGTGGGACGTCTCGTTCGAAGCGCGCGAGCGTGGGAGCGAGGCGGATCTCGGTGCGCATCTGTTGCACCACCTGCGCGAGGCGGTAACCTCGCGCATGGTCGCCGATGTGCCGCTGGGCGCGTTCCTCTCGGGCGGGGTGGACAGCTCCAGCGTCGTCGCGCTGATGGCCGAGGCGAGCCGCGAGCCGGTGAAGACTTGCACCATCGGCTTCGATGTGAAGGCGCTCGATGAGACCGAATATGCCGGGCGCATCGCCGAGCAATATGGCACCGAACACCATCAGCGGATCGTGGGCGCGGATGACTTTGCGCTGGTCGGCAAACTCGCGGCGATGTTCGACGAACCCTTTGCCGATGCCTCCGCCTTGCCGACCTACCGCGTCTCGCAGCTGGCGCGCGAACATGTGACCGTGGCGCTATCGGGCGACGGCGCGGACGAGGCTTTTGCCGGATACCGCCGCCAGACGTTCCAGCACCGCGAGGAGCAAGTGCGCGGCTTCATGCCCGCCGCACTGCGCCGCCCGCTGCTGGGCGGGCTGGGTGCGCTTTATCCCAAGCTGGACTGGGCACCGCGGCCCTTGCGGGCGAAAACGACGCTGCTCAGCCTCGCAGGGAGCGGCGAGGAGGGCTATGCCCGGGCATTGGCGGTAACCGGGCCCGAACTGCGGGCGAGCCTCTATTCCGAGGATTTCCGGCGGCTGCGCGGCGATTACCGCGCCGAGCAGCCGTTTGTGGAACTGATGCGCGCGGCGCCTGCGCGCAGCGGGCTCGACCGGGCGCAATATGCCGATCTCAAGTTCTACCTGCCTGGCGATATTCTCACCAAGGTCGATCGCACCAGCATGGCGGTCAGCCTCGAGGCGCGCGAGCCGCTGCTCGATCATCGCCTGATCGAGTTCGGCGCGCGACTTCCGGAGCGAATGCGCGTGCGCGGCAAGACTGGCAAATGGCTGATGAAAGAGGCCATGCGGCGCTATCTGCCGGAAGATATCCTGTTCCGGCAGAAGATGGGCTTCGTCACGCCGATCGCCTCCTGGCTGCGCGGGCCGCTCGCCGAGGAAGCGCGGCAGGTCGTTTCCGGCGGCACTCTGGCGCGCACCGGCTGGTTCGACACAGCACGCCTCGCCGCTCTGGCGGAGGCGCATATCGCGGGAACAAGCGATCACAGCAGGCTTATCTGGCAATTGCTGATGTTGGACAGAAGTTTGAATATAGTTATATAAAACAGATACTTGATAACATACACGGTTGAATCTGGCGGCAGAACCTTAAACCAATATCAACCATTTCGGACTAGGCACGGGTGTCAACATCCCTTCTGGGCGGTCCATGCGGCAGTTCCTGCGTACCTCTTTCGGCATTTCCCTGCTTGCCACATTGCTTCTGGCGATGATGGCGGCTGGCGAGCCGCTGGCGCATGGCTACTGGAACATGCTGTTCAAGAACCTGCAGCGACCGGCGCCGGCTTCGACCGTGCTGCTGACAATCGACGATCAGAAGAACCTGACTTCCGCCGGGCTCACCGAGATCCTTGGCCGCCTGCGCCTTCGCATGCCGCGGCGCGTGCTGATCGATGCGGCGCTGCCGGTCGGCGAGAACGCCGCTGACGATGCGGGGCTGGCACGGGAAGTCCACAGCTACGGCTCTGACATTGCCTTCATCGCCCGCTCCGACAAGATCGACAATTTCGGCAAGGATGCGATTATCCTGCCGCCGCGGCAGATCACCGGCAATGCCGAGGTGCTGGTTTCGGCGTGGCGCGGGAATTTCGTGCTCTATGCCGTTTCAGCCCCGTACGCGGTCGACATCGACGGGCATAAGTACAGCACGGTTTCTGCGGCGCTCGCGGGCGTTCGCTCGGGCTTTGAAGGCGATTACTACCCCGATTTCAGGGTTGATCCTGCGACGATCCCGCGGCTCGCTTCGCACGAGCTTGTTGCGGGAGCAGCCAGCGCCAGCAATCTGACAGGACGAACGGTGATCGTGACCGGGTTGAACAAATCCCCGTCCATTCTGTATTTCGGCCATAGCTATACACCTGCCGTCGCGCTCGATATTGCCGGGGCCGAGGGCCTCAAGGCGCCATTCTCCCTCTCGTTCGGACCTCGGCTCGGCTCGTTGCCGATCCTCGCGCTCGTGGCATTGCTGGTCTCGTTCGGACGGCGTTCGAGAGGCTGGCGCAAGGTTGCGGCCTATGTTGCGGCCCTTGGCTCCGTCGCGCTTGTGCCTGCGCTGCTGCGCACGCAAGGCATCGTTTTTGCGCCAGACACGGCCTTCATCTTTCTCGGGATCTACGGCACGATCCGGCTCTGGCAGAAGCGTGCGCGGCGCATTCAGCTGACCAGCGCATCGGGCCTGCCCAATCTGCTGGCACTGGCAAACAATCCGATTGCGGTCGGATCCGATGTCGTTGTCGCCGTCGTAGCGCGCTACGAGGAAATCCTCGCGACTTTGCCGCAGGATCTGCACAGCGAATGCGCGCGGCAGATCGCGCGGCGTATTGCTGCTGGTTCCGGGGCCGATACGATCTACCACGGCGATGGCGGCCATTTCGCCTGGGCTGAAGAAGCCCGTCCGCTCGAAATGCAGCTCGATCACCTCGAGGGCCTGCGCGCGCTGTTTGCCGCCCCGTTGCTGATCGGCACTCGCACCTTCGATACGAACATCCACTTCGGGCTGGATCGCAATGAAGGCCTCGATTCCCCCACCCGGGTCAATTCCGCGCTCGCCAGCGCCAACGAAGCCTTGTCCAATGGCCGCGCGATCGAGCTGTTCGAGGCCAGCCGCCTTGCCGAAGCGCCCTGGGAGCTTTCGCTACACGCGCGGATCGAGGAAGGCCTGCGCAACGGCGATATCTGGCTGGCCTTCCAGCCGCAGTGGAATCTCAAGGAAAACCGCATGTGCGGGGCGGAAGCACTGATCCGCTGGAATCATCCCACGCGCGGGCCAATTGCGCCCGATGCCTTCATCCTGCAGGCCGAGCGCGCCGGGCGCATCGATGCCCTGACTTACTGGGTGCTCGATCTGGCGATTACGGCTGCCCTGGCGCTCAATGCGCGTGGCCCGCGCTTCCAGATGAGCATCAACCTCTCGGCGCAGATGGTCGACAAGCCTGACCTTGTGGCCAATTTTTCCGACGCGGTGCGCCGGCGTAGCATCGATCCGAGCTTGCTGACGATCGAGATCACGGAAACGTCGAGTGTCCGCAACCGGCCTGCCGCGTGCCAGAACCTGACTCGGCTGCGCGAACTGGGCTTCCGCCTCTCGATCGACGATTTCGGCACCGGGGAGGCCAGTCTGGCCTATCTTGCCGACTTGCCCAGCGATGAGCTGAAGATTGACCGGCGCTTCATCGACCGCCTCGGGACAAGCCCGCGCGACCAGGCGATCGTGGCGAACACGATCACGCTCGCGCATGCACTTGGCCAGACCGTGGTGGCGGAAGGGATCGAGCGGCCAGAGACTTTGGCCATCCTCCAGTCCATGGGCTGCGATTATGCGCAGGGGTATCTTCTGGGCCGGCCTGTCACGTATTCCGATCTGGAGAGGACATATGCGGCCAGCCTGAGCCGAGCCGCCGGGCAAGTTTAAGAACTTGTTAACCAGACCGATTAAGTATATATCTGCACCATCGCAACCCGATGGAGGCATTTATGATCTGGCATTATATCTTCCGTTGATTATCGGAAATGCTCCGGATTCCTGACGTCATTTGATGTTTTCCGAGCATGGCCGAATCGAATTCGGTGCCTCAGAGAAGGACCGAAAAAATGCATAAATCTTCAAACTCGAATCGATCGTGATGACGTCATGACGTCATCACGATCGCCGAGAATGGGGATTTTTTTGTGTCTGTGCGCTTGGTTTTAGTCTGTGCTTGCCGGTTAGGACCGGCTTCAGCTAGCCCAGTTGTGGCGCTCACTCGGGCTGCAATTCGCAGAGGCTGCCACGCACTGTACCCCGCCGCTGTTCTCTGAACGGCGGCCTCGGGGCCTCAAAACTTCGCTGCAGTCTGTGGTCGCCGCCGTCGGCGCGCGGCTTTACCCGGGAGGGCGCTCAGTCCTCGCCGTGGCCCAGGGCGAGATAGTCCCGGCTTTGCATCTCGATCAGGCGGCTCACCGTGCGTTCGAACTCGAAGCGGCCGTCACCTGCGGGGTACAGGTCTGCAGGCGCCGCGTCGGCCGTCGCGATCAGGTTAACCTTGTGCTCGTAGAGCGCGTCGATCAGCGTGACGAAGCGCGCGGCCTCGTTGCGCTGGTCGGGTCCGAGCCGCGGGATGCCCACGAGGATCACCGTGTGGTAGTTGCGCGCGACGGCGAGGTAATCCGCCGCCCCCCGCGCCTCGCCGCAGAGGCGCTTGAAGCTGAACACCGCGACGCCCTTGAGGCTCTTGGGCACATGCAGCAAGCGCCCGCCGCCGAGATCGAGCGAGCCGGTGGGGACGTGGACGCTGTCCTCCGGCGGATAGTCGGTCAGGCGGAAGAAGGCCTCGCGCACCGCTGCGGTCGCTTCCGGGCCGTTGGGGACGTGCCAGGTGCCCACGCCCTGCATGCGGGCCATGCGGTAGTCAGTGGGTCCGTTCAGAGCGACCACGTCGAGCCGGTTCTCGATCAGTGCGATGAAGGGCAGGAAGTGCTCGCGGTTGAGCCCGTCCTTGTAGAGCTCGCTCGGCGCGCGGTTCGAGGTGGTGACGACGGTAACGCCGAGACCGGCAATGAGCGCGGTGAACAGGCGGCCCATGATCATCGCGTCGGCGCTGTTGTTTACCACCATCTCGTCAAACGCGAGCACGCGCGCTTCGGTGGCAATTGCGGCAGCGACCGGCGGGATCGGATCGCCGCGCTCCTTCTGGCGCTCGACGCGCAGGCGGGCGTGCACATCGAGCATGAACTCGTGAAAGTGCGCGCGGCGCTTGGGGTGGGCATCGAGTGTGTCGTGGAACAAGTCCATCAACATCGACTTGCCCCGTCCCACACCGCCCCACATGTAGAGCCCGCGCGGGCTGGCTGGGGGCTTGCTGCCGAGCAAACGGCTCACGAGTCCAGGCCTGGGAGCAGGGCGTTCCAGCTCCTGCTGGAGGGCATCGAGACGGATAGCGGCGGCGGCTTGTTCGGGATCGGGCTTCAATTCCCCCGCCGCCACAAGCGCGGCGTAGCGGGCCGCCAGACCGCTCATCGCGCCGAGGGCTTGCGCACGGTTCCGTTGAAGGCGGCGACGAGGTGGTCTTCCTGCACCACCGTGCCGCGCAGGAAAATGAGGCGGCGGGTTTCGCGCAGCACTTCGACCACCGCATCAAGCGGCTTGCCGACAATGCCCGCGCCGATGAACTGGGTGGAAAGATCGAGTGTCACCGATCCAGCGGCATCGCCATCGATGGCGTGACGCATGCAGGCGAATAACGAAACGTCGATCAACGACAGCGTGATCCCGCCGTGGACCGCATCGAGCAGATTGCTGTGGCGGCGTTCGGGAAACATGCGGAGGCGGACCGCCGGGCCGCCGCCGGGCAAGTCTTCCCGCCGGACCAGCAGCGGGCCCATCACATAGGCGTTGAAACGGTCCTGATCCTTCAGGTCCCAGGTGTACCAGCCGGGATGGTCCGCCGAGGGGCCATAAGTGAAAGCGGCGTTGTCGACGGTCATGACAGGCTGCGGCAAGTCGCTCGCCTCAGAGCGAGCGCTCGACCTGCATCTTCTTGATTTCCGCGATCGCCCGCGCCGGCGAGAGGCCCTTGGGGCACACGTTGGCGCAGTTCATGATCGTGTGGCAACGATAGAGGCGGAACGGATCCTCAAGCTCGTCAAGCCGCTCGCCGGTCATCTCGTCGCGGCTGTCAGCCAGCCAGCGGTAGGCCTGGAGCAGGATTGCGGGGCCGAGGAACTTGTCGGAGTTCCACCAGTAGCTTGGGCACGAGGTGCTGCAGCAGGCGCACAGGATGCACTCGTAAAGCCCGTCCAGCTTTTCGCGCTGCTCGGGGCTCTGCAGGCGCTCCTTGCCCGAAGGCGTGGGCGAGACGGTCTGCAGCCAGGGGCGAATCGAAGCGTACTGCGCATAGAAGTGCGTGAAATCGGGGACGAGGTCCTTGATCACTTCCATGTGCGGCAGCGGGGTGATGCGAATCTCGCCCTTGAGGTCCGTAATCGCGGTGGTGCAGGCAAGGCCGTTGCGGCCGTTGAGGTTCATTGCGCAGGAACCGCAGATGCCTTCGCGGCACGACCGGCGGAAGGTGAGAGTCGGGTCTTGTTCGCCCTTCATCTTGATCAGCGCATCAAGCACCATCGGGCCGCACTGGTCGAGATCGATCTCGAACGTGTCATAGCGCGGGTTCTCGCCACTGTCGGGATCGTAGCGATAAACCTTGAACTTCTGGATCTTTCCTTGCGTGGCCGCCGGGAAATGCCGCGACTTGCCATTGACCTTGGAATTCTTCGGAAGCGTGAAGGTCGCCATCGAGCCGTCCTTGTTGATCAGATACGTTGATCGGGTTCGAAAAAAGGATGAACAGTCCTTAGCGAAACCGTGGCGGCGGGCAAGGGGGCAGGGGGCAAAGTTGGCCTACCCATGGTGACAGGTCGGGCCGGCTCCACCACAAACGAAAGGGGCGGGGAACTTTCGTTCCCCGCCCCCGAACGTTTCGCTTGCGCGAAGCTCTTAGAGCTTGCCGTCCGAAGCGTTGTTCATCTGGGTCGAAACCAGATTGAACGTGTTCGACAGCGAGTTGCCGAGCGCGCCCATGGCGGTGATCGCGGCAACGGCGATGAGAGCGGCGATCAGGCCGTATTCAATCGCGGTAGCACCATCTTCGTTCGCGAGCAGGTTCTTGAAAAGCGTCATGTTCGATCTCCTGAGTTGGCGCCCCACGCGCCACCCACCCCTCTATGTCTTCCGTGGTGAGCAAGGCCTTATCTACGCATAACCTTCTAACAATCCCCTAACGCCCGATGCGCTTTGCGCGAATGTGACTTTGTATAAAAATTCTATATATCAAGGAGATAATCCCTCCAAATGGGTGGCATCGGCAAAATATCGGGCGCAAAATAGATATAATTCGACTCGGTGAAACGACCTTCCGAGGCGCTTGTCGGCCAGCGGCAGAGCGTGCAACAACAGCGTCAGTCGGCTTTGGAGGGGAAGCGCCAATGGGTTTCAAGTCATTCTGGGACCGGCACATGGTGCCGCGGCTCATTCGCACCTGCTGCGGTGCGCCGGGCATCATGGATCTGCGTGGGCAGGTGGTGCCCCGGGCACGCGGCGCGGTGTTCGAGATCGGCTGCGGCGGCGGCTTCAACCAGCAGTTCTACGACAAGGACGCTGTAACGTCCTTCGCGGGGATCGACCCGTCCGACAAGCTGCTCGATTTTGCGCGTGCGGAAGCGGCCAGGAAGGGCTGGGCGACGGATATCCGCCACGGCGTGGGGGAGGCGATCCCCTTCGCCAGCGAGAGCTTCGATACGGTGGTCTGTACGTACACCTTGTGCTCGGTCAGCGATCCGCAACGCGTGCTGTCCGAGTTGCAGCGGATCCTGAAGCCGGGCGGGCAATTCCTGTTCCTGGAGCACGGCAGCGCGCCTGATGCGGATGTGCAGCGTTGGCAGCAGCGAATCGAACCGTTCTGGAAGCCGATTGCCGGTGGCTGCCACCTGACCAGGCCGATCACCGCAGCTGTCCGACATGCCGGGTTTGATGTCTCACCGATCGGGCAGGGCTATTTGCCGGGCAATCCGCGCTGGGCGGCGTGGATGGAATGGGGCACCGCAACCCGGCTCGCCTGACAGGACGAGCTTCCCAAACAAACAAAAGGCCCTCCCCGGCGCAGGTGCCGGGGAGGGCCTTTGTGTTTGTGCGCCAGAACGCTGTGGATCAGGCGCCGAAGGTGCGTTGCCACCAGCCGCGGCGCGGCTCGCCCGGCTTGTCGTCGGCCGGAGCAGCGGCGGCATTGGCCGGTGCTTCGGCAGGCGTTTCCGCTTCGGTTTCTGCGACAGGCGCTTCCTCTGCCGGCGCAGCGGGTGCTTCGGCTTCGGGCGAATCGCTTTTCTTGCGGCGCGCACGCTTCGGCTTGGCCGTAGCTTCCGGCTCGGCTTCAGACACAGGCGCTTCGGCAACGACCTCGGCAACCGGCGCTTCGGCTGCCGCTTCGGCGGCATCAGCCTTCTTGCGGCGGGTGCGCTTGGGCTTGGCGGGCGCTTCGGCTTCGGCCTCGGCTGCTACCGGTTCCGGAGCAGGCTCGGGTGCCGCAGCTTCGGCTTCGGCTGCAACCGGCTCGGCGTCTGCCTTGCGGCGACGCGAACGGCGCGGCTTGGCGGGCGCTTCCTCGGCAGCTTCGGCCGGAGCCGGCGCTTCGACAGCCTCGATGGCTTCGTCGCCAGCGGTATCGGCTTCGTCACCCTGCGCTTCGCCGCCTTCGGCATCGCCGCCCTGCGCTTCGCCATCACCGCGGCCACCGCGCCGACGACGACCACGGCGGCGGCGCTTGCGTGGGCCGCGCTCATCGGGGCGCTCGTCGGAGCGTTCGCCGCTTTCGCCGCTTTCGCTGCCTTCAACGTCCTCGTCGCCTTCGTCCTCGCCTTCGGTGTCACCCGCTTCGCCCTCGCTGGCGGCAGACTGGGCGATCTCGTTGCCATCGCGGTCACGACCGCGACCGCGGCGGCGCTTGCGCCGCTTGCGGCGACCGCCTTCGCCATCGCTTTCGTCACGATCCCGGCGTTCGCCGCGCGGCTCGTCCTGACCTTCGGCTTCTTCCTCGTCGGCGTAGTCGTCGTCCTCGTCGATGTCCGTCTCAGGCTCGATGATGGGCTCGAAACGCGGCACGAACGATGGCTTGGGCCCGCGCGAGGCGACGCGCATCTTGGCGCCTTCGTTCTCGCCCTCGGGGATCACCTCGACCGTCACGCCGTAGCGCATCTCGATCTCGGCCAGATCGCCGCGCTTGGCATTGAGCACGTAGATCGCGGCTTCCTGGCTGGCATAGAGCGTGATGATCGTGCCCTTGCCCTTGGCGGCCTCGTCCTCGATCATGCGCAGGGCCGAGAGGCCTGCCGAAGAGGCGGTCCGCACGAGGCCCGAGCCATCGCAATGCGGGCAGGCGCGGGTCGTCGCTTCGAGCACGCCGGTGCGCAGGCGCTGGCGGCTCATTTCCATCAGGCCGAAGCCCGAAATGCGGCCAACCTGAATGCGCGCGCGGTCGTTGCGCAGCGCGTCCTTCATCGCCTTCTCGACCTTGCGGACGTTCGAGCCGTACTCCATGTCGATGAAGTCGATCACGACAAGCCCGGCCATATCGCGCAAGCGCAGCTGGCGGGCGATTTCGCGCGCGGCTTCAAGGTTGGTGCTGACCGCGGTCGCCTCGATGCCATGCTCCTTGGTGGAACGGCCCGAGTTGATGTCGATCGAGACGAGCGCCTCGGTCGGGTTGATCACGAGGTAGCCGCCGCTCTTCAGCTGGACGACCGGATCATACATCGCGGTGAGCTGGTCCTCGGCGCCGTAGCGCTGGAATAGCGGCACCGGATCGGCATACTGCTTCACCCGCTTGGCGTGGCTGGGCATCAGCAGCTTCATGAAGTCCTTGGCGGCGCGGTACCCGTGCTCGCCCTCGACGACGACTTCCTCGATATCGCGATTATAGATGTCGCGGATCGCGCGCTTGATGAGGTCGCTGTCGGAATGGATCAGCGCAGGCGCGGAGGACTTCAGGGTGCGTTCGCGGATCTCGTCCCACAGGCGGGCGAGATAGTCGAAGTCGCGCTTGATCTCGGGCTTGGTGCGCTGGAGGCCGGCGGTGCGCACGATACAGCTCATCGTGCGGGGCAACTCGAGCTCGGCCATGATCGACTTGAGGCGCTTGCGGTCTGCCGCCGAGTTGATCTTGCGGCTGATGCCGCCGCCATGGCTCGAATTCGGCATGAGCACGCAGTAGCGGCCCGCAAGGCTGAGGTAGGTGGTGAGGGCAGCGCCCTTGTTCCCGCGCTCTTCCTTGACGACCTGGACAAGCAGCACCTGGCGGCGCTGGATCACGTCCTGGATCTTGTAGCGGCGGCGCAGCGCCATGCGGCGGGCGCGCAGATCGTCGGCCTCACGCGCCTGGGCGCGGGGTGCGCGCTGGCGGCGGGGGCGGCGCGAACGGCCGTCTTCGCCGCCTTCTTCGCCCTGCTCATCGTCGGCTTCGTCGCCGCCGTTGCCGTCTTCGTCTTCGAAACCGTTTTCGACGACGCCGCCCTCGATCGTGGCGACTTCGTCCTTCTCCGAAGTATCGACTTCGGTGACGCCTTCATCACCGTCGTAGTCGTAGCGGTCATCGCCGCCTTCCTCGTCATCAAGGTCGCCGTGCTCGGCTTCATCAGCGGCGCGCAGCGCGGCTTCTTCCTCGGCGTGGGCGGCTTCCTCGGCAAGGAGCGCCTCGCGGTCTTCCTTGGGGATCTGGTAGTAATCGGGATGGATTTCGCTGAAGGCGAGGAACCCGTGGCGATTGCCACCGAAATCGACGAACGCCGCCTGAAGCGACGGTTCGACGCGGGTTACCTTGGCGAGATAGATGTTGCCCTTGATCTGCTTGTGATCAGCAGATTCAAAATCGAACTCTTCAATCCTGTTGCCATTGAGCACCGCCACCCGGGTTTCTTCCTGGTGGCGCGCATCGATCAGCATGCGCGTTGTCATTACAAAGTCTCCAGCCGCGCGGCCTCGGGGGTGAACCCGGGTTCTGGGCGCGGTTCAATGTGAAAGCGCGATAGCCGTCTTGGCCGGGCCTGGCAGGTGCCGGGGCCGGAACAGGGCGTTTCGCGAATGCGGATTTGCCGGTTCGCAGCGCGGGAAGGGACGCATGCGCGGTCCCCAAGCGCTCGCCGCCCGGCGGCGGTTGGTGCGTGTCTGTCTTGAAGATGGTCCGTGGCGACTGGCACGGACCGATGCCCGCCAAGCCCGCACGGGCCCCTGAAGGGCTCCTCGGCTCGAACGGTGCACGGATTTGCATCAAGACATCAACCTCTGGCGCGAGAAAGGCTGGGCAGGGCCTGTGCCTTTTCGCTGGTACTTCAGGCGCGGGCCAAAAAAATCCAACCAGGGCAGCGCCTTGTTCCGATAAACTGAGATACGGGATCATTTGCCGCATCGCGTTTCGGGGGCGGAGCCGAGGCCATTCCGGGCTCGTTCCAGATTGGCACTGCTAGCACCGGATTTGCCAACCAGCAATTAAAACCATGACAGTGAGGCTGCGGGCATGTGTCAGCCCCGCGCGAACCACGTAGCAATTCCGCTGGACCGGCTGGCAGTCTGCATTGCATAGCCGCGAGCCATGACGAGGCGGGTGGTGATTGCGGTAGGGCTGGGGGCTGCGCTGGCCGTGGTGATGGCCGCCGCGATCCTGCTTGCGCTGGCGCGGTGGGAACCGGCGCGCCGCCCGGATTATGTCGTGCGGATCACCATGCCCGAGCGGACGGGCGCGATCGGGCTGCCGAAGGTGGAGGGCCCGGCCGATGCGAGCCGGCCACTGGTGGTGATCGATGCAGGGCACGGCGGGCATGACCCGGGCGCGAGCGGGCAGCACGGCGAGCGCGAGAAGATGATAACGCTTACGCTCGCGCTGGCGCTGCGCGATGCGTTGCTGGCAGACGGACGGGTGCGCGTGGCCCTGACGCGAGACGGTGACCGCTTTCTCGCGCTGGAAGAACGTTCGGGAATTGCGCGGCGGCTGAAAGCGGATCTCTTCATTTCGATCCACGCCGACGCTTCGGAATCGCCCGATGCCACCGGCGCCACAGTCTACACGCTGTCCGACCGGGGATCCGATGCCGTGGCCGATGCGGTCGCGCGGCGGGAAAACAAGGCCGATACGGTGAACGGGGTGGACCTCGGCGGCAAGTCCGATGCGGTGACGGCGATCCTAGTCAGTCTCTCGCAGCGCGAAATGCGCGCGCGGTCGCAGGCCTTTGCTGCGCTGGTCCTGCGCGAGGGGGACGGAAAGGTGCGCTTCCACACTGATCCTGAGCGCGAGGCTGCATTTGTCGTGCTGAAATCGCTCGACCTGCCTTCGGCGCTGATCGAGGCCGGTTATATCAGCAGCCCGGACGATGCCCGCGCGCTGGTCAATCCGGGCTGGCGCAAGAGCTTTGCCGCCGCCGTGGCCTCGGCAATCGAGATCTACCTTGCCCGGACGACGGTCGCCTCGGCCATTCCCTGAAGCTGGCCACTGGCAATCGGGCGAAAGGCCATGCTAAAGCGCGGCGCAGATGGCTAACGACCCTGGACTTCCCGACCCTGACGGTACCTCTGTGCGCTGGCGCATCCAGCGCAATGCGGCGGGCATTCTGGGCCGGGCCCGGCAGCTCTGGCGCGACCAGGTCTGGGTGCGCCGCGCCGGCTATGCGCTGGGCGTGCTGGTGCTTCTCTACGCGCTCCTCTGGGTCACGGTGATCCGCACCCTGCCATCGGCGGACAAGCTGCTGACCTATCAGCCGCCGCTGCCAACCATGGTGCGCGGCAATGATGGCGAGATTGTCTCGAGTTACGCGCGCGAGCGGCGCGTGCAGCTGCGCTATGTCGATTTTCCCGAGCCGCTGATCCACGCTTTCCTCTCGGCCGAAGACAAGTCGTTCTTCAGCCACGGCGGGGTGGATATCACCGGTCTGATCGGCGCGATGATCGACTACACGCTGAAGTTCGGATCGGGCGAGCGCGCGCGCGGCGGATCGACGATTACCCAGCAGGTCGCGAAGAACATCCTGATCGGCAACGAATATTCGGTCACGCGCAAGCTCAAGGAAATGATCCTCGCGCGGCGCATCGAAAGCGTGCTGACCAAGCAGCAGATCCTCGAGCTCTATCTCAACGAGATCCCGCTGGGGCGGCAGAGCTTTGGCGTGCAGGCTGCGGCGCGTGCCTATTTTGACAAGGACGTGGGCGACCTGAAGCTGCACGAAGTCGCGTTCCTCGCGATCCTGCCCAAGGCGCCAGAGACTTATGGCCGCGCCAAGTTTGCGGAAAAAGCGCTGGAGCGGCGTGCCTATGTGCTCGACCAGATGGTCAAGAACGGCTGGGCAACACCGGCCGAGGCCGCCGAGGCGAAGGCACAGCCGCTTGGCCTGGTGCAGCGGCGGGCAGAGAACTACACGGCGGATGCGGGATATTTCCTCGAGGAAGTGCGCCGCCAGCTGATCGACAAATTCGGGGAGAATGCCGACGACGGGCCTAACAGCGTCTATGCGGGCGGCTTGTGGGTGCGGACTTCGCTCGATACCGAACTGCAGACGGCCGCGCAGTCGGCGCTGCGTACGGGGCTCCTTCGCTTCAGCGGCGGACGGGCGTGGAGCGGGCCGATCTCGAAGCTCGATGTTTCGGGGAATTGGCAATCCGAACTGATCACCAGCAACCTTTCGATCCACTATCAGGACTGGCGGATCGGCGTAGTGCTGGAACGGCGCGGCGCCAATAATCAGGGAGGGGATGGCCGGATCGGCTTTGCCGATGGCAGCACCGGTCCGCTCTGGGCGATGCCGAGCGCGATGAAGCCGGGCGACGTGATCGCGGCGGCGCCTTCGGGCGGGGGCTGGTCGGTTCGTGTGATTCCCGAGGTTTCGGGCGGCATGGTGGTCGAGGATCCGCAGAGCGGGCGGGTGCTGGCCATGCAGGGCGGGTTTGATTCGCGGCTCGGCTCGTTCAACCGCGCGACGCAGGCGGCGCGCCAGCCCGGATCGACGATCAAGCCGTTCGTCTACGCGACAGCGCTCGATAACGGGATGACTCCGGCCTCGATGGTGCTCGATGGCACGTTCTGCGTCTATCAGGGCGCGGCGCTGGGGCAGAAGTGCTTCCGCAACTTCGGCAACGAAGGCGGTTCGGGCAGCCACACGATGCGCTGGGGGCTTGAGCAATCGCGCAACCTGATGACCGTGCGCATCGCCAACGACATCGGCATGGACAAGGTGGTCCGCACGATCAAGGGCGTCGGCATCGGCGATTATCAGCCCTATCTCTCGATGGCGCTGGGCGCTGGCGATACGACCGCCGCGAAGATGGCCAATGCATATGCCGCGCTTGCCAACCATGGCCGCCAGCATGAGCAGACGCTGGTCGACTATGTGCAGAACCGCGACGGCAAGGTGATCTGGAAGGCCGATAACCGCGATTGTAACGGCTGCAACATGGCGCAGTGGGACGGGCGGCCGATGCCGCGCATGAAGGTGACCGGCAGGCAGGTGATGGATCCGCGCACAGCCTACCAGGTGGTGCATATGCTGGAAGGCGTCGTCGTGCGCGGGACCGCGCTGACGCTGGCCGATCTCAAGCTGCCGCTGTTCGGCAAGACCGGCACCACATCGGGTCCGACCAACGTGTGGTTTGCCGGCGGCTCGCCCGATATCGTCAGCGCATTGTACCTTGGGTATGACCAGCCGCGCAGCCTTGGCGGCTATGCGCAGGGCGGGCGGATCGCTGCGCCGATCTTCAAGGACTTCGTGCAACTGACGCGCAAGCACTGGAGCGACACGCCCTTCACCGTGCCCGAAGGTATCCGCATGGTGAAGATCGACCGCGTGAGCGGACGGCAGGTCTTTGGCGGAACGCCGCAGGACTACGAACGACAGGCTTCGATCATCTGGGAGGCGTTCAAGCCCAACAGCGAACCGACCCGGACGTTCCGGCCCGAGGATCAGACGCTCAAGGACGCGGTGCTCGAGGCGATCCGCAAAGCCCGCGCGGCCAAGGGCGCCGATGCCGGCGGCGAAGACGTGCCGGTGGAAGAAGGCGACTTCGTCGAAGACAAGGGCGGCATCTACTAGGCGCGGCTGGGGGAGGGCTGCGAACGGCCTGCACCATTTGCCGGTTCCCGCCAGCGCATCATGCTGATAGATAGCGCGTCATGATCAAGCACATGCTGGCCGCTGCTGCGGCGCTCGCCCTTTTCGTTCCTGCTGCGGCCAACGCGGAACTGGCGCAGGGCGCCACCGCGCCCGATTTCACCACGATGGGTGCCCTTGCCGGCAAGCCGATGAAGGTGAACCTCAAGGCCCTGCTCGCGAAGGGGCCGGTGGTGCTCTATTTCTATCCCAAGGCGTTCACCTCGGGCTGCACGATGGAAGCGCACGCCTTTGCCGAAGCGACGGCGGAATTTGCCGCAGCCGGCGCCACGGTAATTGGCATGTCGAATGACGATCTGCCGACCTTGCAGAAGTTCTCCACCGCCGAATGCCGCGACAAGTTTACCGTGGCGAGCGCATCGAAGGACGTGATCAAGGCCTATGACGTTTCGCTCAAGGTCGCCGGCATTTCCAGCGGGCTGACCAAGCGCACCAGCTACGTGATCGCGAAGAACGGCAAGATCGTCCTCGTTCATTCGGACATGGACTATCGCGATCACGTGAAGCTCACGCTCGAGGCGGTCCAGAAGCTGAAGAAGGGCTGAGCGCCGGACGCCGCAGTCCCGGCGCCTCTTTACAAGGCGCGCGGCTTCGCTAAGCGGCTTGGCTCCCGCAATCTGGAGTGAGACCCGTCATGCGTGCCGAAGGGCAGGCCCACATCGATCGCATCGAAGCCGCGCTGCGGCTGGTGCGCAAGTTCCTCGACTGGGACCGCGCCGTGCGGCGGCTCGACGAGCTGAACGCGCGGGTCGAGGATCCCAAGCTGTGGGATGATCCCAAGGCGGCCGAGGTGTTGATGCGCGAGCGGCGGCGGCTTGAGGCCTCCATCGGTGCGGTCAACGAAATCAGCCGCGAGATGGCCGACGCGATCGAGTTCATCGAACTGGGCGAAGCCGAGGACGACGAAGCGACCGTGGCCGAGGGGCTGGCGACGCTGGCGGCGCTGGCCGGGCGCGCGGATGAGGACAAGGTCCAGGCGCTGCTCGCGGGCGAGGCGGACGGATCGAATGCGTTCCTCGAAGTCCACGCAGGTGCGGGCGGCACCGAGAGCCAGGATTGGGCCGAAATGCTCCAGCGCATGTACACGCGCTGGGCCGAGCGCCATGGCTTCAAGGTCGATCTGCTGGATTACCACGTGGGCGAAGCGGCGGGGATCAAGAGCGCCACGCTGCTGATCAAGGGCGAGAACGCCTACGGCTATGCCAAGACCGAAAGCGGCGTGCACCGGCTGGTGCGAATCAGCCCCTATGACAGTTCGGCGCGGCGGCACACTTCGTTCAGCTCGGTCTGGGTTTATCCCGAAATCGACGACAATATCGATATCGAGATCAATCCGGCTGACCTCAAGATCGATACCTATCGGGCCTCGGGTGCGGGCGGTCAGCACGTCAATACGACCGATTCGGCGGTGCGCATCACGCACGTGCCTTCGGGCATCGTAGTTGCCAGCCAGATCGACCGTTCGCAGCACAAGAACCGCGCGACCGCGATGGGCATGCTGAAGGCGCGGCTCTATGAAGCCGAACTCGCCAAGCGCGAAGCCGCGGCGAGCGGCGAATATGCGGCCAAGACCGAGATCGGCTGGGGCCACCAGATCCGTTCCTACGTGCTGCAGCCCTATCAGCAGGTGAAGGACCTGCGCACGGGCGTCGTCAGCACCAACCCGACCGACGTGCTTGATGGCGCGCTCGATCCCTTCATGGCCGCCGCGCTTGCGCAGCGGGTGACCGGCGAGAAGGTGACCGTGGAAGACGACGATTGAGCACGCGCTCAGTCCCGGTGGCTGGGCTGCTGGCTGGGCTGCTGGCGCTGGCCGCCTGCCGCGCCGATGCGGGCGATGCCGATCGCGCGCCGCAGGACCGGGCATTTCCGCGTGCGGAGCGGCCGGTGGCCAGGATTGTTTCTACCCAGTGGTCGACCGAGCAGCTGCGGGACAAGCAGGGCGAAGCGTCCAGCGTGATGGACGAGGCCGAAGTTGCGCCCGGCATGACGGTCGCGGACATCGGCGCGGGCGAGGGTTATTACACGGTGCGGCTTGCGGCGCGCGTCGGCGAAAAGGGCCGCGTGCTGGCGCAGGACATCGACGAGGGCGCGCTGCGGCGGCTTGGCGCGCGCATCGAGCGCGAGCAACTGACAACCGTCTCGATCAAGCAGGGCGCTCCAGATGATCCGCGCCTGCCGCCGCGAAGCTTCGACCGCGTGTTCATGATTCACATGTACCATGAGATCGCCGAACCTTATCCTTTCCTGTGGCGGCTGTGGCCGGCGCTCAAGGCGGGTGGCTCAGTGATCGTGGTCGATGCGGAGCGGCCGACCGATCAGCACGGGACGCCATCGGCCCTGCTTTTTTGCGAATTCGAGACAGCGGGCTTTCGCTTGACCGCGTTTCGCCGTAAGCCGGATGTATCAGGCTATTATGCTCAGTTCGTACCCGCGGGCAGCGGGCCGCCGGAGCCGAGCAAGATGCGATCATGCCATGCCGGGGTTTATGCCGGTGGGGGCAAGGTTGGGGGTCTCTAAGGGAAGACGATGTCTGCGTTCAAGGGTTTGAAGCCGATCCTGTATGGCGGCCGCGAAGTGTGGCCTCTTGTTGAGGGTGGGAAGGGTGTCGCGGCGACCAATCATGCCAGTTCGGGCGCGTGGGCGGCTGCGGGCGGAATCGGCACGGTCAGCGCGGTTAATGCCGACAGTTATGATCCCACCGGCAAGATCGTCCCGCAGGTCTATAACCAGCTGACCCGCAAGGAGCGCCATGAGCAGCTGATCCGCTATGCCATTGATGGCGCAGTGGAACAGGTGCGCCGCGCCTATGATCTGGCCAGCGGCCCGAATGGCATGCGGGGCGCGATCAACATCAACGTCCTGTGGGAAATGGGCGGCGCGCAGCCGATCCTCGAAGCGGTGCTGGAGAAGACCAGGGGCCTCGTTTCCGGGGTCACCTGCGGCGCGGGCATGCCTTACAAGCTTTCCGAAATCGCGGCGCGCTACGGGGTTAACTATCTGCCCATCGTTTCCTCGGGACGCGCGTTTCGCGCGCTGTGGAAGCGGGCCTATCACAAGGTGCCCGAGCTTCTGGGCGCGGTGGTCTATGAGGATCCGTGGCTGGCAGGCGGTCACAATGGCCTCTCCAACGCCGAGGACCCGAAGAAGCCAGAGGACCCCTATCCGCGCGTGAAGGTGCTGCGCGAGGTCATGCGTACCGAGGGCGTGCCGGATAGCGTGCCGATCGTGATGGCAGGCGGCGTGTGGTTCCTGCGCGAGTGGGACAACTGGATCGACAACCCCGAGCTTGGCTCGATTGCCTTCCAGTTCGGCACGCGTCCGCTGTTGACCGAGGAAAGCCCGATTCCCCAGGCCTGGAAGGAGCATCTGCGCACGCTCGAGCCGGGTGATGTGCTGCTCCACCGCTTCTCGCCGACGGGGTTCTATTCCTCCGCCGTGCGCAACCCGTTCCTGCGCGCGCTGGAAGCACGCTCCGAGCGGCAGATTCCTTATTCCAAGGTCTCCGCCGGCGAGCATACTGTGCAGCTCGACGTCGGGGTGAAGGGCAAGAACTTCTGGGTGACTCCGGCGGACCGCGACCGCGCCCGCACATGGTTCGGCGCCGGGTTTACCCATGCGCTGCGCACGCCCGACGATACCGTGGTCTTCGTGACGATGGCAGAGCGCGAGGAAATCCAGCAGGACCAGAAGGACTGCATGGGCTGCCTTTCACATTGCGGGTTCTCTTCGTGGAAGGACCACGATGACTACACCACCGGGCGCCTCGCCGATCCGCGCAGCTTCTGCATCCAGAAAACCCTGCAGGAAATCGCGCATGGCGGGCCGATCGACGAGAACCTGATGTTTGCGGGGCACGCGGCCTATCGCTTCAAGCAGGACCCGTTCTATTCCAACAACTTCACGCCCACCGTGAAGCAGCTGGTGGACCGCATCCTGACGGGGGACTGAGGCTTTGGCAGCAGACCCCGCCAAGGCCCCGCCGCGCTGGCGCTGGGCGCTGGAGTTCCTGGCCTTGCCGCAGATCCAGGCGGCGCCCTTGCGCCGCCCTGTCGTCGTGCCGCCGTTCGGGCAGGGGCGGCCAGTTATCGTGATCCCGGGGCTGCTTTCGAACGATCGTTCGACCGCGCTGCTGCGCAATTCGCTCAGCAAGGCGGGATTTGTCGTCGAAGGCTGGGAGCAGGGGCTCAATACCGGCGCCCGGCCAGCGCAGATCGCCCGGCTCGAAGCGCGGATGTGCGACCTTGCAGCGCGCACCGGCGAGCCGGTCGTGCTGATCGGTTGGAGCCTTGGCGGCCTGTTTGCGCGCGTGCTGGCGCAGCGGCATCCCGGTGCCTGCAGGCTGGTGGTAACGCTCGGTTCGCCCTTTTCGGGCGACCGCCGGGCAAACAACGCCTGGCGGGTCTATGAGGCGCTCAACGATCACACGGTGGATGCGCCGCCCTTTCCAGAGGACCCGGGCGTGAAGCCGCCTGTGCGAACGATTGCGGTCTGGTCAAAGCGAGACGGCATCGTCGCAGCACGCTGCGCTGCGGGCGAGGCGGGGCAGGCTGACCGGCTAGTGGAAGTGCCGTACAAGCACTTCGAACTGGCCAGCGCGCGCGGTGCGGTGGCGGCGGTGCTGCGGATCTTGCGCGAAGAGCTCTAGGTCCGGTTCGCCTGCAACTGCTGGAACACGCCGAGCCGGTCGGCAATCTGCCAGTGGCCGGTGATCCGGTCTTCACTGTCGAACCCGTAGGCCGTCGCGCCGGACATGCGGATCGTGCTGCCGGTGGCGGGGAATCCGGGAAAATCGCCCAGATGCGTGGCCTCCCACGTCCAGGTCATGATCACGGCGTCTTCGTCTTCGGCCATGCGCAGCACCGTGAAGCGTTGATCCGGGAACGGCGCGCGCGATTGCAGCAGCCTTTCGGCAAACCCGGCAGGGTCCAGCGTGCGGCCTTCCCATGGATCGCCGGGATCATGGTGGATGGTGTAGGCCGGGGCGAGATAGCCCGGTACAGCGGCGGCATCGCCGCGGTTCCACACGGCTTCGATGAAGGCGGCGAGCCTTGCCTTGCGCCCCACCTTATTCGAACTCCCACGCGCGTTCGCCGTGGCTGGTGAGATCGAGGCCTTCGCGCTCCTCGTCCTCGCTCACGCGCATCGGGATGACCATGGCGACGGCTAGCGCACAGATTACCGTGCCGAGCGCGCTCCAGCCTGCCACGACGCCGACCCCGGCGCCCTGCGCAAAGAGCTGGCGGACGAGGCCCATGCCTTCGTTGTAGCCGATCCCGCCGAGCGACGGTTCGAGAAACACCGCGAGGAGCAGCGAACCGATGATGCCGCCCACGCCGTGTACCGCGAAGACATCGAGCGAATCGTCGATTTCGAAGCGGCGCTTCACCAGGAGGATCATCGGGTAGCAGACAGCCGCGGCGGCAAGGCCGAAGACGATGGCCGCGCCGGGAGCGATAAAGCCCGCGGCCGGCGTGACCGTCGCCAGTCCGGCCACTGCGCCTGTGGCAAAGCCGACCGAGGTCGGCTTGCCGATGCTGATCTTTTCGATGACGAGCCATGCGAGCGCGGCAGCACAGGCGGCGGCATGGGTATTGATGATCGCCGAGGCCGCATCGTCGGTGGCGGTGAGCGCGGAGCCGCCGTTGAAGCCGAACCAGCCGACCCACAGCATCGCCGCGCCAATCATGGTGAGCGCAGGCGAATGCGGCAGCATCTGCGTCTTGGGGAAGCCGGTGCGCTTGCCGAGCAGCAGCGCAACGACGAGCGCGGAGACTCCGGCGGTGGTATGGACGACGATGCCGCCGGCATAGTCCATGGTGCCGAGACGGCTCGCAAGCCAGCCGCCGCCCCAGATCCAGTGCGCGACAGGGGCGTAGACGATCAGGGTCCACAGCGCGGCGAAAGCGACAACCCAGCCGAAGCGGGCGCGATCGACCCAGGCGCCGACCATCAGCGCGGGCGTGATTGCCGCGAACATCATCTGGAACAGGGCAAAAGCGCTCTCTGGAACGAGCGTGCCTTCGCGGACATTGCCGAGCTGGGCGAGCATCCAGGCCGAGCCGCCACCGATCCACCCATTCGAAACCGGGCCGAACGCAAGCGTGTAGCCGACCATGATCCACAGCAGCGAGGTGATCGCGGCAATCGCTCCGATCTGGATGGCCACCGCAAGGAAGCCCTTGGCGCGCACCAGTCCGCCATAGAACAGCGTAAGGCCGGGCAGTGTCATCAGCAGGATCAGCGCGGTCGAAGCGAGCAGCCAGGCCGTATCGCCGCTGTCAGCCGCGTCGAGCGCTTCAACCGGCACGTCTGCGCTCTGGGCATGGGCGAGAACAGGCAGCGCGAGGGCGCTGGCGGCAAGTGCCACCGCGATGAACTTCTTCATTGGCAATTCTCCCCCACGCGGCCTGTTCTGTTTTACGCCCAGCCTTCGAGTACCTGATCGGGCGGACGGTGGCCATCGGCCCAGAAGCGGATATTGGCAATGACCTTGTCGCCCGAGGCGGTGCGCCCCTCGAATGTCCCGCTGCCCATGTGAGGCAGCAAAGAGACATTGCCGAGTGCGAGCAGGCGCTGGTCGATCTTCGGCTCGTGCGCGAACACGTCGAGCCCGGCACCGCCGATGCGGCCGGCCTGAAGCGCCTCGATCAGCGCGTTCTCATCCACCACATCGCCGCGCGCGGTGTTCACGAGATAGGCTTCGGGCTTCATCAGCGCGATACGGCGCGCGTCCATCAGGAAGTGGGTTTCGGGAGTCGAGGGGCAGTGGAGCGTAACGATGTCCGCCTCGCTCACCAGAGTATCGATATCGGCCTCATACCGCGCGCCGACCATGCGCTCGAACGCTTCGGGGAGGCGCTGGCGATTGTGGTAGACCACCTCGAGCCCGAAGGCGCGCGCACGGTGAGCGACGGCCTGGCCGATGCGGCCCATGCCGATGATGCCAAGGCGCTTGCCGCTGATACGGTGGCCGAGGAGAGTTGAAGGCGCCCACCCGGCCCAATCGCCCGAGCGGATCACGCGGCCGCCTTCGGCAAGGCGGCGCGAGACGGCGATGATGAGCCCCATCGTCATGTCGGCCGTATCATCGGTAAATACGCCGGGGGTATTGGTGACGAGGATCTTGCGCGCACGGGCTGCGGCGAGGTCGATATGGTCGGTGCCTGCGCCGAAGCTGGCAATGAGGCCAAGCTGCGGGCCGGCGGCGGCAATGAGCTCCGCATCGATCCGGTCCGTGACGGTGGGGACAAGCACATGGGCTTCCTGCATCGCGGCCCTGATCTCGTCCTGCGACAGCGCCCGATCATCGGGATTGAGCGTCACGTCGAACAGTTCGGCCATGCGCGCCTCGGTCTCGGGCAGCAGGCGGCGAGTCACGAAGACGCGGGGGCGGCCTTCGATCCGGCGGGTGGGCCGGTAGTCGGCGCCTGGGGAACCGGCGGGGGTGTGAGCGGGGGCCATGACCTATCGCTATGCCGCCTCGCCGCCTCCGGTCAAGCACCCGGTTGCCCAAGGCCGCGAATGCTGTATCGCAGGGTGGAACGCGGGTGATGGAGGACGGTTGATCGTGAGGCGTGGCGGACCCCGGTTTGCAATCCTGATGGTGCTGGCCATGACGGTGCTGGCCATGCTGATGGCCGCGCCGGTGCGCGCTGCGGACGATGACAGCGGTCCCTACTGGGCCTCGCTGCGCGGCCAGCCCGCCAATCTGCGCGTTGGGCCGGGGCGCGAATACCGCATCAGCTGGGTCTATGTGCGCGCAGGGCTGCCGATGAAGGTGCTGCGCATGATCGGCGGATGGCGGCTTGTCGAGGATATCGACGGCGCGCGCGGTTGGATGCTCGCGCAGTTCCTCTCACGCACGCGCACCGCGACGGTGAAGGGCGGCATTGCCGAAATCCGTGAGAATTCCGACGGTTCGGGCCGCCTGCTGTGGCGCGCCGAGCCGGGGGTGACAGGCAAGCTGGGCGATTGCGGCGCGGCCTGGTGCAAGTTCGATATCGACGGCCGGCGCGGTTTTGTGGCCAAGGCCGCTGTCTGGGGTGCCGATTGAGACTACACCTCCGGCCTGCCTGATGGCGGGCCACCTCCCCATTTGTGCCGAGCAAAAATGGGGGGGGCCTGAAAAATAGGGACAGTCCCTATTTTCCTGTTCAGACCAGTTCGATCGCAACCGCGGTGGCTTCACCGCCGCCGATGCACAGGCTGGCAACGCCGCGCTTCTTGCCGTGGCGCTGGAGCGCGCCGATCAGCGTGGTGACAATGCGCGCACCCGAAGCGCCGATGGGATGGCCGAGCGCAGTCGCGCCGCCGTGGACGTTGATCTTCTCATGCGGGATGCCGAGATCGTGCATCGCGAACATCGCGACGCAGGCGAAGGCTTCGTTGACTTCGAACAGATCGACATCGGCCACGCTCCACCCGGCACGGTCAAGCAGCTTGGTGATGGCGCCGACGGGAGCGGTGGTGAAGTCCTTGGGTGCTTGCGCGTGCGCAGCCATGGCGACAACGCGGGCAACGGGCGTGAGGCCATCGGCGGCGGCAACGCTCTCACGCGTGAGAACGAGCGCGGCGGCACCGTCCGAGATCGAGGACGAGGTGGCCGCAGTGATCGTGCCGTCCTTGGCGAAGGCAGGCTTCAGGGCCGGGATCTTGTCAGGCTTGCCTTTGCCGGGGGCCTCGTCGGTATCGACCACAGTTTCGCCTGCACGGCTGACGACCTTCACCGGCGCGATTTCGGCGACAAAGGCACCATCGGCAATCGCGGTCTGCGCGCGGCGCAGCGATTCGATGGCGTAGGCGTCCTGCTGTTCGCGGGTCAGCTGGTAATCGTTGGCGGTGTCCTGCGCGAAAGTGCCCATGGCGCGGCCCGCTTCGTAGGCATCTTCAAGGCCGTCGAGGAACATGTGATCATAGGCCGTATCGTGGCCGATGCGCGCGCCCGAGCGGTGCTTCTTGAGCAGGTAGGGCGCGTTCGTCATGCTTTCCATGCCGCCCGCGACGACCATGTCGATGCTGCCCGATGCGAGCGCTTCGGCGCCCATGATCATGGCCTGCATGCCCGAGCCGCAGACCTTGTTCACCGTCGTCGCCTGGACCGAGGTGGGCAGGCCCGCATGGATCGCGGCCTGGCGCGCCGGCGCCTGGCCGAGGCCGGCGGGCAGCACGCAGCCCATGTAGACGCGGTCGACCTTCTCGCCCGCGATCCCCGCGCGCTCGACCGCAGCTTTTACGGCGGTGGCGCCGAGCTGGGTGGCAGAGACATCGGACAGAGCGCCCTGCATGGCGCCCATCGGGGTGCGCGCGAAGGACAGAATGACGACCGGATCTGCGGCGGAGAATTGGACCATGGAAACTATTCCTGTGCTAAGGGACCGCGCCTGGCCCCGGGGGCTGCCGATCATGTAGCCGCCGGAGCACACGAATACAATTGATGCGGGGACGCAAAGCTATGCGGGGATCGGTGAATTGACGCTCGTGCTGATCCTTGGCGCCATGGTGCTGGGCGCGGTCGTTGGAAGCTTCCTCGGCGCTGCGCTGGTGCGGCTGCCCGATGGGCGGTCGGTGCTGGTGGGGCGCTCGATGTGCGACACGTGCGACAAGGAGCTGACTCCGGCCGAGCTTATCCCGATCGTTTCGTGGGTGATCCAGGGCGGGAAGTGCCGCGAGTGCGGCTCTGCCATCGATCGCTGGCAGCTCGCGGCAGAAGTGGGCGGCTCGGCGATCGGCGCGATCGCCGTACTGCTGAGCTACTTTCCGATCTGGGCCATGCTGCTCGGCTGGCAGCTGCTGCTGCTGGCAATGCTGGACTTGCGCCATATGTGGCTGCCGCGCCAACTTTCGGCGCTGCTGGGGGCAACCGGCGCGCTGTTTGCGCTGGTCATGGGATACTGGGCCGATGACGTCATGATCCTTGTCCAGTCGCTCGTCGGCGGGGTCTTCGGGTTCGCGGTGCTGTGGCTGCTGGGGCAGGGCTATCAGGCCTGGCGCGGTCAGGAAGGGCTGGGCGGCGGTGATCCCCCGCTGCTGGGCGCGATCGGGCTGTGGCTGGGGCCGCTTGGGGTAATCCACACGCTGCTGGTGGGGAGCCTTGCCGGGTTGGCGGTCGCGGCCGTGCTGTGGCGCGCGGGCAAGCACATCACGCCCGACACGATGCTACCACTTGGGACCTTGCTCGCGGTGGCGGCGTGGCCGGTGTTCCTGTGGCAGGGTTTTTGAGAATGCGAAGCGTTATTACTATTTGAACATTCGTATGCAGCGCCAAAGAGCACGCAAAACTGCGCTGCGCGGGGTCATCCACAGACAAAAGCGAGATATTAGAGCCTCATCGGGCTATGCCGCACTTGCGCAGGCGGGCTGCCGGGACTAGGGCGCGCACGACATAGAAACAGGCGAGTCAGCCCCTTGGCCCAATCACTGCCCTATCTCGCGCACTATCTGCCGATCCTCATCTTCCTCGGCATCGCGCTCGCGCTTTCCTGCGCTTTCGTGTTCCTGCCGATGGGGGTGGCCCGGCTGACCGGCGCGCACAATCCGAACGCCGAAAAACTCAGCGAGTATGAGTGCGGCTTCCCCGCGTTCGAAGACCCGCGCAGCCAGTTCGACGTGCGCTTCTACCTCGTGGCGATCCTGTTCATCATCTTCGACCTTGAAGCAGCGTTCCTGTTTCCCTGGGCGGTGAGCCTCAAGGAAAGCGGCTGGGCCGGCTGGGGCACGATGATGGTGTTCCTGTTCGAACTGATCATCGGCTTTATCTACGCCTGGAAGAAAGGGGCGCTGGACTGGGAATGAGCACCGTGGGTTCCTCTTCGATCATCCCGGCGACCGCGGCAGACCTGCCGACCGCGCCCGATCAGGCTTTCTTCGACGGCCTCAATGCCGAGGTTTCGGACAAGGGTTTTCTTGTCGTCGGCACCGAGGAACTGTTCCAGTGGGCGCGCACCGGCTCGCTGTGGTGGATGACCTTCGGGCTCGCCTGCTGCGCGGTCGAGATGATCCATGTGAACATGCCGCGCTATGACATGGAACGCTTCGGGGTCGCCCCGCGCGCGTCCCCGCGCCAGTCGGACGTGATGATCGTGGCCGGCACGCTGTGCAACAAGATGGCCCCGGCGCTGCGCAAGGTCTACGATCAGATGTCGGATCCCAAGTACGTCATCTCGATGGGCAGCTGCGCCAATGGCGGCGGCTATTACCACTACAGCTATTCGGTGGTGCGCGGCTGCGATCGCATCGTGCCCGTCGATATCTACGTACCGGGCTGCCCGCCGACGGCAGAGGCACTGCTGTATGGCGTGATGCAGCTGCAGCGGAAAATCCGCCGGATGGGGACGCTGGAGCGGTGAGCGCTGTGATCCTTCGACAAGCTCAGGATGAGCGGACCTTGTGTGTGGTCCTTACCCCAACCCCGCTCGTGCTGAGCCTGTCGAAGCACGTTGGCGCGGCGCCAGCGGAAAGGGCTCTGGCATGACTGTGCTTCATCCCGCCCCCCGCTATTCGCCGTTTGATGGCGTGCTGGAAACGCTGAGCGGCGCGCTTGGCGCAGATGTAATTTCCGCGCGCGAGCAGCACGGCGAAATCGTGATCCATGTCGTGCGCGAGCGGATCGTCGATGTGCTGCGCGCCCTTCGCGATGAGCACCATTACCAGCAGCTGATGGACATCGCGGGGGCCGACTATCCCTCGCGGCCCGAGCGGTTCGAGGTCGTCTACTGCCTGCTTTCGCTGACGAAGAACCACCGCCTGATCGTCAAGGTCTCGACCGATGAGGCAACCCCGGTGCCGACCGCGACGGTGCTCTGGCCGAACGCCAACTGGTACGAGCGAGAAGTCTACGACATGTACGGCGTGCTGTTCGCCGGACACCCGGACTTGCGCCGCATCCTCACCGACTACGGCTTCCAGGGCCATCCGTTCCGCAAGGACTTCCCGCTGACCGGCTATGTCGAGCTGCGCTATTCGGAAGAGGACAAGCGCGTGGTCTACGAGAAGGTCGAGCTGGCGCAGGACCTGCGGCAGTTCGATTTCATGAGCCCGTGGGAAGGCGCGGACTACGTGCTGCCGGGTGACGAGAAGGCCGCTGCGCCGCCTCCCGCGCCGGCCGCTGCGCCCGCCGCTCGCAAGGCGGACACGCCCAAGACGACCGAAACCAAGGCCGACACCGGGGCGGGCGAGCCTGCCAATGCGAAGGCCTCGGAGCCCGTTTCGCCCGGCGCGCCGGCGGATAGCGCGACACCCGCACCCAGCGCCCCTGATCCGACCGAGGATCGCCCGGCCCGCAAGCCGCGCGCGAAGAAGCAGCCGACGGTGCCTGTTGGGGGTGAGGCTGAAAAGCCCAAGCGGACGCGCAAGCCGAAGACCGATGGAGGCGAGGCATGAGCCTGCAACTGGAACAGTCGCCCACCACCAGCGATGAGGTCATCAGCAACTACACGATCAACTTCGGCCCGCAGCACCCGGCGGCGCACGGCGTGCTGCGCATGGTGATGGAGCTGGACGGCGAGATCATCGAGCGGATCGATCCGCATGTCGGCCTGCTCCACCGCGGCACCGAAAAGCTGATCGAGCACAAGACCTACCTGCAGGCGCTGCCCTACTTTGACCGGCTGGACTACTGCTCGCCTCTCGCGATGGAGCACTCCTATGTGCTGGCGATCGAGAAGCTGCTCAACATCGAAGTGCCGCTGCGCGCGCAGTATTTGCGCGTCCTGTTTGCCGAACTGACGCGCATCTGTAACCACATGCTGAACCTCGGTTCGCACGTAATGGACGTCGGCGCGATGACGCCGAACCTGTGGCTGTTCGAGATCCGCGAGGACTGCCTCAACTTCTTCGAACGCGCTTCGGGTGCGCGCATGCATGCGGCGTGGTTCCGCCCCGGCGGCGTGCACCAGGACGTGCCGCTCAAGCTGCTGACCGACATTGCCGACTGGCTCGACACGCGGCTGCCGCAGATCTTCGAGGACGCGATGAGCCTCGTGGTCGACAACCGCATCTTCAAGCAGCGCAATGTCGATATCGCGGTGGTGAGCCGCGAGGACGCGATTGCCTGGGGCTTTTCCGGCCCGATGATCCGCGCGGCGGGCATTCCGTGGGACCTGCGCAAGAGTCAGCCCTACGACGTCTATGACCGTATGGACTTCGAGATCCCGGTGGGCACGCGCTCGGATTGCTACGACCGGTTCATGGTCCGCGTCGAAGAAGTGCGCCAGTCCGCGCGCATCATGAAGCAGTGCCTTGCGGAAATGCCCGAAGGCCCGGTTTCGAGCAGCGACCGCAAGGTCGTGCCGCCCAAGCGCGGCGAGATGAAGCAATCGATGGAAGCGCTGATCCATCACTTCAAGCTCTACACCGAAGGCTTCCACGTGCCGGCGGGCGAAGTCTACGTCGCGACCGAAAGCCCCAAGGGCGAGTTCGGCGTCTATCTCGTGTCGGACGGTTCGAACAAACCGTACCGCTGCAAGATCCGGCCGACTGCATTTTCGCACCTGCAGGCGATGGACTTCATGTCGAAGGGCCACATGCTCCCCGACGCGACCGCCATTCTGGGCGCCATCGATGTGGTGTTCGGGGAGTGTGACCGGTGATGAGCCTTTCTCTGCCCCATTTGATCGTTTTGCTGATCGTTTTGCCGCTATCATTCGCGCCAACTATAATCGCGTTCAGCCGCAAGCATGCAAAGAAGTGGCTTGTTTTGGCACTTAATTTGCTGGCTGGCTGGACCGGGATCGGTTGGATTCTGGCCCTTATCTGGGCTATCATCGGCAAGCCGGCCAACGCTGAGACATCAACGGACGGAGTCTTCTGATGTCGGGCCTCGCCACCGCCAAGGCCATGATCGCTGCTTACAACGCCCAGGATGTGGATACTTACGTCTCCTACATGACCGACGATGCCTGCGAGGCGAACTATCGCGGTGATGTCGTGCGCGAAGGCAAGGAAGGCACGCGTTCCGGCCTTGCCGCCGCTTTCGCTCGCTGGCCGCAGAACCATGCCGAGATCGTCGAGGCGCAGGCCATCGGCGCTTATGTTGTGATGCGTGAGCATGTGACGCGCGGGGCCTCGACCGATGGTTCGGCGCTGGTCGAGCCGTTCGATGTGATCGCTGTCTATTCTTTTGAGGGCGATAAGTGCTCTCGGGTGGAGTTCATTCGCTGATGGCTCACCATCTTTTCTTCGTCATTCCCGCGAAGGCGGGAATCCAGTCGCGCGGCGGTGCTTGTGGGCTCTGGACCCCCGCCTTCGCGGGGGTGACGAAAGGGTGTGCGGGGCCGACGAGATTGGGGAATACAC
The DNA here is from genome assembly GCF_965228995.1 of Novosphingobium sp. Classification (GTDB taxonomy): domain Bacteria; phylum Pseudomonadota; class Alphaproteobacteria; order Sphingomonadales; family Sphingomonadaceae; genus Novosphingobium. Next base: position 2,075,735 of record NZ_OZ245852.1, read on the forward strand.
GTGGCTGACCGTCATATCGAACCCGATACCCCCGCGCTGCGGGCGCGTTGGGGCAGCTTTGTCTGGACGGCGGAGAACGCCGAGAAGGCCAAGGACATCATCGCGCGCTATCCGGCCGGGCGGCAGCGTTCGGCGGTGATGCCGCTGCTCGATCTGGCGCAGCGCCAGGTCGGCGCCGAGGAGAATACGCAAGGCTGGCTGCCAATTCCGGTGATGGAATATGTGGCGCAGCAGCTCGACATGCCGATCATCCGCGTGGTCGAAGTCGCAACGTTCTACACGATGTACAACATCGCCCCCATCGGCCGCTTCCACGTGCAGGTCTGCGGGACGACGCCGTGCATGCTGCGCGGGTCTGACGACATCATGGCGGCTTGCAAGGCGCGCGGGCTCCATAAGGGCCACACGACCGACGACGGCCTGTTCACGCTGACCGAAGTGGAATGCATGGGAAACTGCTCCTCCGCGCCGATGGTCCAGATCAATGACGACAACTACGAGGACCTGACCGCGGCGGACATGACGCGCATCCTCGATGAACTCGCCGCGGGCAAGCAGCCCAAGACGGGCACGCAGCTGCCGGGCCGTCACACCGTCGAGCCGGCCGGCGCGCTCAGTTCGCTGACCGCGATGGCGACCGCCAACCACGATTACCGGGGGGAATGGTGATGGCCCTCAAGCCAATCCTGATTGCCGTGGGTGCGGTGCTGATGGGGCTGGGCATGCTCGATCTGGCGCGTGACGGCTCGCTCGGCGGCTGGGCGATTGCCGTTGCCGCGCTGCTGATCGCCTTTGCGACGCGCGGCGATGCGCCGAAGAAGAACGGAGCGGACAATGCTCGCTGACAAGGACCGCATTTTCACCAACCTCTACGGCTACCAGCCGTGGAACCTGAAAGCGGCGCAGGCGCGCGGGGATTGGGACAATACCAAGGCCCTGATGGAGCGCGGGCAGGACGCGATCATTCAGGAAATCAAGGACTCCGGCCTGCGCGGTCGTGGCGGTGCGGGGTTCCCGACCGGCATGAAGTGGTCGTTCATGCCCAAGGAATCGAAGGACGGCCGTCCGAGTTTCCTCGTCATCAATGCCGACGAGTCCGAGCCGGGTTCGTGCAAGGACCGCGAGATCATCCGCCACGATCCGCACAAGCTGATCGAAGGCGCGTTGGTCGCGGGCTATGCGATGCGCGCACGGGCCGCCTACATCTACATTCGCGGCGAATATATCCGCGAGGCCGAGACGCTGTTTGCGGCGGTGGCGGAAGCCTATGAGGCAGGGCTGCTGGGCAAGAACGCCTGCGGTTCGGGCTATGATTTCGATGTGTTCGTGCACCGGGGCGCGGGCGCCTACATCTGCGGCGAAGAGACCGCGATGATCGAGAGCCTTGAGGGCAAGAAGGGCCAGCCGCGCCTCAAGCCGCCGTTCCCGGCAGGCGCAGGGCTCTATGGCTGCCCGACGACGGTGAACAATGTCGAGAGCATCGCGGTCGCGCCGACGATCCTGCGGCGCGGCGCTTCGTGGTTCTCGTCCTTCGGGCGCGACAACAACAAGGGCACCAAGCTCTTCCAGATCAGCGGGCATGTTGAGCGGCCCTGCGTGGTGGAAGAGGCGATGAGCATTCCGTTCAGCGAGCTGATCGAAAAGCACTGCGGCGGCATTCGCGGCGGGCGCGACAATCTGCTCGCGGTGATCCCCGGCGGTTCCTCGGTGCCCTTGGTGCCGGCAGCGGAAATCTGGGACGCGCCGATGGACTTTGACGGGCTCAAGGCCGTCGGCTCGGGCCTCGGCACGGCGGCGGTGATCGTGATGGACAAGTCCACCGATATTGTCCGCGCGATTGCCCGCCTTTCGTACTTCTACAAGCACGAAAGCTGCGGCCAGTGCACGCCGTGCCGCGAAGGCACCGGCTGGATGTGGCGCGTGATGGAACGCCTGCGCACCGGTGATGCAGCAGTCGAAGAGATCGACATGCTCCAGCAGGTGACCAAGCAGGTCGAAGGCCACACCATCTGCGCGCTGGGCGACGCGGCGGCCTGGCCGATCCAGGGCCTGATCAAGCACTTCCGGCCCGAGATCGAGCGCCGGATTGCCGAGAACAGCGCGATGCAAGAGGCAGCAGAATAATGCCTAAACTCAAAGTAGATGGCGTAGAGCTCGAAGTCCCCGCAGGCGCGACGGTGCTGCAGGCGTGCGAGCTGGCGGGCAAGGAAATCCCCCGCTTCTGCTATCACGAGCGGCTCAGCATTGCGGGCAATTGCCGCATGTGTCTGGTCGAAGTGAAGCCCGGGCCGCCCAAGCCGCAGGCTTCGTGCGCGCTGCCAGCCTCCGAGGGGCAGGAAATCCGCACCGACAGCGAAATGGTCAGGAAGGCGCGCGAAGGGGTGATGGAGTTTCTCCTCATCAACCACCCGCTCGATTGCCCGATCTGCGATCAGGGCGGCGAATGCGATCTGCAGGACCAGTCGGTCGCTTATGGCCGGGGCAAGTCGCGCTATGACGAGAACAAGCGCGCCGTAACCGACAAGTACATGGGCCCGCTGATCAAGACGACGATGACCCGCTGCATCCACTGCACCCGCTGCGTGCGCTTCTCGGAAGAGATCGCTGGCGTGGACGAGATCGGCGCGCTCTATCGGGGCGAGGGGATGCAGATTTCGACGTACCTTGAAGGCGCGGCGAAGCACGAGCTTTCGGCCAATGTGATCGACTTGTGCCCGGTCGGCGCGCTGACCTCGAAGCCCTATGCGTTCGAGGCGCGGCCTTGGGAGCTGAAGAAGACGCTGGGCATCGACGTGTCCGACGCGGTCGGTTCCAACATCCGTATCGACAGCCGGGGCCGTGAGGTCCTGCGCATCCTGCCGCGCGTGAACGACGATGTGAACGAGGAATGGCTGTCTGACCGCGCGCGCTATGTGGTCGATGGGCTGACGCGGCGGCGGCTGGATAAGCCGTGGCTGCGCCGGGATGGCAAGCTGGTCGCCGCGAGCTGGGCTGAGGCGTTTGACGCTGTGGCGAAGATCAATCCGGGCGCTGCGGTGGCGGTGATCGCGGGCGATCAGGTCGATTGCGAGACGATGTTTGCCGCCAAGGCCCTGGCGCGCGGGCTGGGGTCCAGCTTGCTGGAGGGCCGCCAGACCGGGCTGGCCTATACCGCAAGCAACATGGCCGCCGTGGCGTTCAACTCGACGCTGAACGGCATCGAGGAGGCCGACGCGGTGCTGATCGTGGGCAGCCACGTGCGCGATGAAGCTCCACTGGTGAACACCCGGCTGCGCAAGGCGGCCAAGAAAGGCGCGAAGGTTTTCGTGATCGGCGCGGCCTGGCAGCCGACTTATCCGGCGGCGTTCCTTGGCGATGATGCCGCGATCCTGAACGATGTGCCTGCCGAAGTGGTGGCCGCGTTCGAAGGCGCAAAGAAGCCTGCGATCGTGATTGGCGGGGCCGGCCTTGCCAGGGGCGCGCTTGAAGCGGGTCTGGCCTTTGCCGAGCGGTTCAAGCTGGTCACCGAAGAGTGGAACGGCTTCAACGTGCTGCACATGGCCGCGAGCCGCATGGGCGGGCTGATGCTGGGCTATGCGCAGCCGGGCGGGCTGGGCGATCTGGTTGCCGCTAGCCCCAAGATGGTGATCTCGCTGGGGGCGGACGAGGTGGATTACACCAAGTTTGCCGGCTCGATGATCGTGCATATCGGCCACCATGGTGACAAGGCGGCGCATGCGGCGGACGTCATCCTGCCGGCGGCGGCCTTCACCGAGAAGGACGGCACTTACGTCAACACCGAAGGCCGCGTGCAGTATTCCGAACGCGCGGTCTATGCACCGGGCGACGCGCGCGAGGACTGGACGATCCTGCGCGCCATGGCCGATGCGCTGGGGGTTTCGGTCGGCTTCGATAGCTTCGAACAGCTGCGCGCGGCGATGATTGCCGAAGTGCCTGCGCTGGGTTCGGAAGGGCTGGCCGATTATGGCGCACTTCCTGCGGCTCCTCATGGGGCGAAGGCGGAGGGCGTGATCGCGGGCTACCCGATCAAGGACCACTACCTCACGAACGCCATCGCGCGTTCGAGCCCGACGCTGCAGCGCTGCTCGGCAGAACTGCTGCACGGCGAGACTTTTGCGGAGGCCGCGGAATGATCCCGTTTTTTGAAGCGCTCGGCCTTTCCTACGAGGCTGCCTGGGGCCTTTCCACGGTGCTGGAAATCCTGCTGATCGCCCTGCCGGTGATGCTGGCGGTGGCGCTGGTGATCTATGCCGACCGCAAGATCTGGGCCTCGATGGCGCTGCGGCGCGGGCCCAACGTGGTGGGGCCGTTCGGCATCCTCCAGTCGTTTGCGGACGGACTGAAGGTGTTCCTGCAGGAAACCATCATTCCTTCGGCGGCGAACAAGGGTCTGTTCCTGATCGCCCCGATCATCACCTTCACCGTGGCGCTGATGGCCTGGGCGGTGATCCCGTTCAATTCGGGCGCGGTGCTGGCGGATATCAATGTCGGCCTGCTCTATGTCCTCGCGATCTCGTCGCTGGGGGTTTACGGGGTGGTGATCGCGGGCTGGTCGTCCAACTCGAAATACCCGTTTTTCAGCGCGATGCGTGCGTCCGCTCAGATGATTTCCTATGAAGTCTCGATCGGGTTCATCCTGATCTGTGTGGTGCTGTGGGCGGGTTCGTTCAATCTGAATGAGATCGTCAAGGCGCAGAAGGACCACGTCTGGATCATCAACGGTTTCGTGGCGAACCCGCTGCTGTTCCCGGTCTGGGTGATGTTCCTGATCTCCGGCATGGCCGAAACCGCGCGTGCACCGTTCGACCTGACCGAGGCGGAAAGCGAGCTCGTTGCGGGCTATCAGACCGAATATTCCTCGATGGCCTTCGCGCTCTATTGGCTGGGCGAATATGCCAACGTGCTGCTGATGTGCGCGCTGAATGCCACCCTGTTCTGGGGCGGCTGGCTGCCGCCGCTGGACATTCCGGTGCTCTATCTGCTGCCGGGTGTGGTGTGGCTGGTGATCAAGATCTGCGGCTTCTTCTTCATCTTCAGCTGGGTCAAGGCGACGGTGCCGCGCTACCGCTATGACCAGCTGATGCGGCTGGGCTGGAAGATCTTCCTGCCGCTTTCGCTGTTCTTCGTGTTCGCGATCAGCGGGTATCTGATGGCGACGGGGCACTACGCGTGATGCACGCTACCTCCACACGCTCCTTGGTCATGAGTTTGGCGGCTGCCCTGTGTGCTGGGTGGGCACCTGCCAACGCCTATGCCGCTGACCAGATCTACTCATGCCAGTATTTCACCAGCCCCGGCCAACTCAAGAAGGCTGCATCGCGCGTAGACCTGACGTTGGTTGAACATGGCGACGGAAAGAGCTGGACGTTGACTTGGCCGGACAACCGGACCGTGGCGGCAGCACAGGCTGAGGTATCGTTTGGCTGCATGGGCAGGTCCAACGGACTCGTCTGGTCCGAGGGTGCCAAGCGCCGCGTTGCCTTTACTTGCTTTTCCGATGTTCATTCAGGTGGTCAGGGGGCGTTCTTCTGGCTTTCTATGAAGCACCCATCTCTCTTCCAGATGCCCGGATATGGGTGTCAGTCCGTGACCGAACCGGCCAAGCCGGTGGAGCAATAGAATGACCGTCTCGCAGATCATCAAGAGCTTCACGCTGTGGGAGTTCCTCAAGGCGCACTGGCTGACCTTTAAGTACCTCTTCAAGCCCAAGGCGACGATCAACTACCCGTTCGAGAAGAACCCGCTCTCCCCGCGCTTTCGCGGTGAGCATGCGCTGCGCCGTTATCCCAATGGCGAGGAGCGCTGCATTGCGTGCAAGCTGTGCGAGGCGGTGTGCCCGGCGCAGGCGATCACCATCGAGGCCGAGCCGCGTGACGACGGCAGCCGCCGCACCACGCGCTATGACATCGACATGACCAAGTGCATCTTCTGCGGCTTTTGCCAGGAAGCCTGCCCGGTCGATGCCATCGTCGAGGGGCCGAACTTCGAATACGCGACCGAAACGCGCGAGGAATTGCTCTACGACAAGACCAAGCTGCTCGCCAACGGGGACAAGTGGGAGCGTGCGCTGGCCGCGAACCTTGAAGCCGATGCACCGTACCGCTAGGGGCCGCGCCACATGATCCAGGTCTTTGCCTTCTATCTGTTCACGGCGATCATGCTGTTCAGCGCGCTTTCCGTGATCTTCGCCCGCAATCCGGTGCATTCGGTGCTGTGGCTGATCCTGTCGTTCTTCAACGCGGCGGGGCTGATGGTGCTGGTGGGTGCGGAGTTCATCGCGATGCTGCTGGTCATCGTCTATGTCGGCGCGGTCGCGGTGCTGTTCCTGTTCGTGGTCATGATGCTCGACATCGACTTTTCGGAAATGCGCGCCGGGTTCATCAAGAATGCGCCGCTGGGGCTGCTGATTGCACTGGTGCTGCTGGTCGAGCTCGGCATGGGCGTTGGCGTCTGGCACGCCGGTGCGCTGCAGCTGGGCGTGGCGGATGGCGCTTCGGCGACGCCGGAGGGGCTTTCCAATACCGCCGCCATCGGCGCGCTGCTCTACACGCGCTACCTGTTCCTGTTCGAGGCGGCGGGGATCATCCTGCTTGTCGCGATGATCGGCGCGATCGTGCTGACGCACCGCCAGCGCGGCGATACGCGCGGGCAGAACGTGGGCCGCCAGGTCGCGCGCCGGCCTGAGGACGCGACGGTCAACGTCAAGCCCGCCATCGGGCAGGGGGTGACGCTGTGATTGGTATCGAACATTATGTGGCGGTGAGCTCGATCCTGTTCGTGCTCGGCGTGCTGGGGATCTTCCTCAATCGCAAGAACGTGATCGTCATCCTCATGGCGATCGAGCTGATCCTGCTGGCGGTGAACATCAACTTCGTGGCGTTCAGCGCCTTCCTGCACGACCTCGTCGGCCAGATCTTCGCGATGTTCGTGCTGACGGTGGCGGCGGGCGAGGCGGCGATCGGGCTTGCCATTCTCGTCATCTACTTCCGCGGCCGGGGCACGATTGCCGTGGACGACGTCAACCGGATGAAGGGGTAACCACCGTGCATCCGATTCAGGTAATCGTGTTCCTGCCGCTGCTGGCAGCGCTTGTCGCAGGGCTGGGCGCCCGGCTGATCGGCAAGGTGCCGGCCAAGATCGTGACGACGGGGGCGCTGTTCGCATCGTGCGCGCTGTCCTGGCCGATCTTCCTTTCGTTCCTGTCCGGCAGCGCCGAAGCCTCGGTCGTGCCGGTGTTGCAATGGGTGCGCTCGGGCGATCTCGACTTCCAGTGGGCACTGCGCGTCGATACGCTGACAGCGATCATGCTGGTGGTTGTGACCAGCGTCTCGGCGCTCGTCCACCTGTACTCTTGGGGCTACATGGATGAGGACCCGGATCAACCGCGGTTCTTTGCCTACCTTTCGCTGTTCACTTTCGCGATGCTGATGCTGGTGACGGCGGACAACCTCGTGCAGATGTTCTTCGGCTGGGAAGGGGTGGGCCTCGCCTCGTACCTCCTGATCGGGTTCTGGTTCCGCAAGCCCTCGGCCAATGCTGCCGCGATGAAGGCCTTCGTGGTCAACCGCGTAGGTGACCTTGGTTTCATGCTGGGCATTTTCGGCACGTTCCTGGTGTTCGGCACTGTCTCGATCCCGGCGATCCTGGCGGCCGCGCCCGGCATGGCGGGCTCGACAATCGGGTTCCTGGGCCACCGCTTCGATACGATGACGGTGCTGTGCATCCTGCTGTTCATCGGCGCGATGGGCAAATCGGCGCAGCTGGGCCTCCACACCTGGCTGCCGGACGCGATGGAAGGCCCGACGCCGGTTTCGGCGCTGATCCACGCCGCGACCATGGTGACGGCGGGCGTGTTCATGGTCTGCCGCCTCTCGCCGATGTTCCAGACAAGCGAAACCGCGATGACCGTGGTGACCTATGTCGGCGCCGCGACTTGCTTCTTTGCAGCGACGATCGGCACGACGCAGTGGGACATCAAGCGGGTGATCGCCTATTCGACCTGCTCGCAGCTCGGCTACATGTTCGTGGCGGCGGGCGTGGGCGCGCCGGGCGCGGCGATGTTCCACTTGTTCACGCACGCGTTCTTCAAGGCGCTGTTGTTCCTTGGCGCGGGCTCGGTGATCCATGCGATGCACCATGAGCAGGACATGCGGTTTTACGGCGGCCTTCGGAAGCACATCCCGGTCACTTTTTGGGCGATGATGGCGGGCACGTTGGCGATCACCGGCGTCGGCCTGGTCGACGTGTTCGGGTTTGCGGGCTTCTATTCCAAGGATTCGATCCTCGAGGCGGCCTATGCCAGCGGGACGAGCGCGGGCCACTTCGGCTTCTGGTGCGGCGTTATCGCCGCGCTGATGACCAGCTTCTATTCGTGGCGCCTCATGTTCCTGACCTTCTGGGGCAAGCCGCGCTGGGAGCAGTCCGAGCATATCCAGCACGCCGTTCACGATTCTCATGGGCATGATGCGCACGGGCATGACGACCACGCGCATGGCCATGATGACCATCATGCGCACGCACACGCCTCGCATGATGGCACGGCGGGCTATCACCCGCATGAGAGCCCGCTTTCGATGCTGGTGCCGCTGGCGCTGCTGTCGGTCGGCGCGGTGCTGGCGGGCTTCGTGTTCCACGGTGCGTTCATCAGCGAAGGCAGCGGCGAGTTCTGGAAGAACAGCGTCGCCTTCAGCGAGCACCTGATCCACGCGATGCACGGGGTGCCGGAGTGGGTGAAGTGGGCGCCGTTCGGCGTGATGGTGACCGGCGTTGTGATCGCGTATTACGCCTATATCGTGAACCCCGGCTTCCCGGCCGCGTTTACCGCGCAGATCGGGCCGCTCTACCGGTTCGTGCTCAACAAATGGTACTTCGACGAGCTCTACAACGCGGTCTTCGTGAAGCCCGCGATGGCGCTCGGCCGCGTGTTCTGGAAGCAGGGCGACATCGGCATCATCGACCGGTTCGGCCCGAATGGCGCGGCGGCGATGGTCGCGCGTGGCAGCCGGATCGCGGTACGGCTGCAGTCCGGATACCTTAACAGCTATGCGCTGGTCATGCTCGTCGGCCTTGTCGGCGCGGTCAGCTGGGTGATTGCGAAATGAGCGGCTTTCCCATTCTCAGCCTGATGCTTCTCGTGCCGCTGGTCGGCGCGGTGGCCTGCCTCATGGCGGGGCGCGAACAGGCGCGGATGATTGCGCTGGCGGCGACGCTGGTGGATCTCGTGCTCGGCGCGGTGCTGTGGTCGCACTACCAGATCGGCGGGCCGCAGTGGCAGTTCCAGGAGCATGCATCGGTCTTTGCCGGCTTCGAATGGAAGCTGGGCATCGACGGGATCGCGCTGCTGCTGATCGCGCTGACGGTGTTCCTCATGCCGATCTGCATCGGCGCGAGCTGGAACGCGATCGAGAAGCGCGCGGGCGAGTACTACGCCAATTTCCTCGTGATGGAGACGCTGATGATCGGCGTGTTCACCGCGCAGGACCTGTTCCTGTTCTACATCATGTTCGAAGCCGGCCTCATCCCGATGTACCTGATCATCGGCATTTGGGGCGGGGCGGACCGCATCTACGCCAGCTACAAGTTCTTCCTCTACACGCTGCTCGGCTCTGTGCTGATGCTGATCGCGATGATGTGGATGGCGAACGAGGCGGGAACGAGCGATATCCCGACGCTGATGGCCTACAGCTTCCCGGTGAAGGCACAGACCTGGCTGTGGCTGGCGTTCTTCGCGAGCTTTGCGGTGAAGATGCCGATGTGGCCGACGCATACCTGGCTGCCGGACGCGCACGTACAGGCGCCGACTGCGGGCTCGGTGATCCTTGCTGGCGTGCTGCTGAAGATGGGCGGCTACGGTTTCATCCGCTTCTCGCTGCCGATGTTCCCGGAGGCCTCCGCGCAGTTCGCGCCGCTGATCTACGGACTGTCGATGGCGGCGGTCGTCATCACCTCGCTGATCGCGCTGGTGCAGCACGATATGAAGAAGCTGATCGCTTATTCCTCGGTCGCGCACATGGCTATCGTGACGGTGGGGCTGTTTGCCTTCAATCGGCAGGGGCTGGAAGGCTCGATGATCGTGATGCTGAGCCACGGCATCGTCTCGGGCGCGCTCTTCCTTGCCGTCGGCGTGATCTACGACCGGCTGCACACGCGCGAGATCGACCGCTACGGCGGCCTTGCCATCAATATGCCGGGCTATGCGCTGTTCTTCATGCTGTTCACGATGGCCTCGGTCGGCCTGCCGGGTACGAGCGGTTTCGTTGGCGAGTTCCTCTCGCTCATGGGCATCTACGCGCAATCGAGCTGGGTCGCGCTGGTGTGCACCACCGGCATCATCCTTGGCGCGGCCTACATGCTCTACCTTTATCGCCGCGTGATCTTCGGCGTGCAGAAGAACGCGGACGCCGCGGCGATGCCCGATCTCGATGCACGCGAATGGGCGCTGATGATCCCGCTCGGTATCGCGGTGCTGTGGATGGGCGTCTATCCGGAAACCTTCCTTGCGCCGATGCGCAAGGACATCGCGGCGCTTGAAGCGCGGCTGGCACAGGCACGGCCCAAAGGCGATGCGGACGTGCAGCTGGCGGCCATTCCGCCCGCCGCGGCGACACATGAACAAAGGGATGCAATGGAACACGGGGTCGAAGCCGCGCCCAATGCTGTGCGGGGGGAGGCACGCTGATGGAACTCCTCCGTTCGCTGGCGATCACCGGGACCGAGGAAGTCCTCAGCATTTCCGGGCTGATCCTGCTGCTGGCCGCTGCCTGGGGCGGTGACAAGGCGAGCCGTGCGATTTCGATTGCAGCGGTCGCTGTCCTCACCGTCTGTGCCGTGATCACCGCGCCCGCGCTCAGCCAGGCCGCGATGGGCCCCGGCGTCAGCGCCTGGAACGGCCAGTTCAGCGGCGACGCCTTCGCTGCCTTCGGCAAGCTGCTGATCTATGCCGGCGCGGCCGTCACGCTGATCGTTGCGCCCGCCTTCTTCGAGCGCGAGAATGCGATGCGCGCCGAGTTCCCGCTGCTTGTGTTGCTCGCGGCGATGGGCATGGGCATGATGGTTTCGGCGACCGATATGCTCGCGCTTTACATCGGGCTAGAGCTCAACAGCCTTGCCGCCTATGTCATGGCCGCGTTCCTGCGCAGCGACGAACGTTCGGCGGAAGCGGGCCTCAAGTACTTCGTGCTGGGCTCGCTCGCCTCGGGCATCCTGCTCTACGGCATCAGCCTGACCTATGGCTTCACGGGCAGCACGAGCTTTGCGGGCATTCATGCCGCGCTGGCCGGGCCACTGGCGATGGGCGCGGTGTTCGGCGTTGTGTTCGTGCTCGCAGGTCTCGCATTCAAGGTGAGCGCGGCGCCGTTCCACATGTGGACGCCCGACGTCTATGAAGGCGCGCCGACCCCGGTGACGACCTTCTTTGCCACCGCGCCCAAGGTGGCCGCGCTGGCCCTGCTCATGCGCGTGAGCCTGTTTGCCTTCGGTGCGCAGCCCGGGGTGTGGCAGCAGATCGTGATTTTCGTCGCGCTGCTCTCGATCGTGATCGGTGCCCTCGGCGCGATCGGGCAGGACAATATCAAGCGCCTGCTGGCCTATTCCTCGATCAACAACGTCGGCTTCATGCTGATCGGCCTTGCCTGCGCCAATCAGGCGGGCGCAGCGGCGATGCTGATCTACCTTGCGATCTATGTCGCGATGACGGTCGCCGGCTTTGTCGCGGTGCTGATGCTGCGCGACGAGAGCGGCGCGCCGGTTGAATCGATCGCCGCGATGGCGGGGCTTTCCAAGACCCGTCCGATGCTGGCGCTGGCACTGGCTGCGGTCATGTTCAGCCTCGCGGGCATTCCGCCGCTGTTCGGGTTCTGGGGCAAGTTCGTGGTGTTCCAGGCGGCGGTGCAGGCGAACCTACTCTCGCTCGCCGCCATCGGTATCGCTGCTTCTGTGATCGGCGCGTTCTACTACATCAAGGTCGTCAAGGTGATGTACTTCGACGAGGCGGCCAATGTGGTGACGGGCCGGAGCGACATGGCGCAGCGCGTGCTGCTGTTCGTCTCGGTCGTGGCGATCTCCCCGCTCGGTTACCTGCTGACGAAGTCGCTGGGCGTGCTGGCGGGCCATGCCGCTGCCGCACTGTTCCACATCGCATGACACGCTGAGAGGGCGGTGCCGGACCCGCTGATCAAGGTTGTCGCGGAGATCGCCTCGACCAACTCGGCGCTCTTGGCGCGGCTGGCGAATGGCGAGGCTCCTGCAGAAGGCCACTGGCTGGTGGCCGACCGGCAGACCGCCGGGCGCGGGCGCGCTGGTCGCGTATGGACCGGCGGGCTTGGCAATTTCATGGGATCGACCGCGGTAGCCTTGCGGGGTGACGAGGCCTTGCCGCAGACGCTGGCGCTGGTTGCAGGCGTAAGCGTCCACAGGGCGCTCATGGCCGTCGTCCCGGAGCTTTCGGACCTTGCCCTGAAGTGGCCCAACGATCTGCTGGTTGGCGAGGCGAAGCTGGGCGGCATCCTGCTTGAGCGGCAGCGCGATGCCGTGATCGTCGGCATCGGGGTCAATCTGGCCGAGGCGCCCGAGGTGCCGGGTCGCAGGACAGTTTCTCTGGCCGCACTGCGCCACGCGGTGCGCCGCGACGAATTTGCCTCGGCGCTCGTGGTGAGCTGGGCCGAGGACCTTACTGCGTGGCACGCCGGCGCATGGCCGAGGCTGCGCGAGGACTGGCTAGCGCGGGCCCTGCCGAGGGGGACGCTGCTGGGCGTGAACCTGACCGAGGAAGGCCATGTGATCGGCGGCTTTGCGGGGATCGACCCGGATGGCGCGGCGCTTCTCCGCTTGGCTGACGGCAGCGTACGTGCCATCCACGCCGGAGATGTCGAGCTGATCGGCGCAAGTCACTCCGGGGGAGGAGAGAACGATGCTTCTGGCGGTTGACGTCGGCAATACCAATGTCGTGTTCGCGCTGTTCGATGGCCGCGAGATCAAGTCGCGCTGGCGCGTGGCGACCGATCCGCGCCGGACGGCGGACGAGTATGCCGTGTGGCTCCTCCAGCTGATGCAATTGCAGGGCTTCGATCCCAAGACGGTCGACCAGATATTGATCGCCACCGTGGTGCCGCGCGCGCTGCACAACCTGCAGGTCCTTTCGCAGAAATACTTCGGCCGTGAGGCACTGATCGCGGGCGAACCGCCGGTCGAATGGGGCTTTTCGGCCGATGTCGACCAGCCGCGCTCGCTGGGTGCGGACCGCGCTGTCAACGCGATTGCCGCGCATGCGCGCTATCCGGGTGACCTCATCGTCGTCGACTTCGGCACGGCAACCACGTTCGACGTGATCGACTACATGGGCGCCTACAAGGGCGGGATCATCGCGCCGGGCATCAACCTCTCGCTCGATGCGCTGGTCAATGCCGCGGCCAAGCTTCCTCGCATCGCCATCGAGCCGCCGACGCGGACGCGCAGCGTGATTGGTCGTAACACCGAAGACCAGATGCACATCGGCGTGTTCTGGGGCTATGTGGCGCTGATGGAGGGCTTGATCGCCCGCATGCGCGCCGAGATTGCCCGCCCCGCGAAAGTCATCGCGACGGGCGGCCTTGCTGTGCTGTTCGGCGATCACACCGACATTTTCGACCACGTCGATGCGGATCTTACGCTCGATGGCCTGGCCATCCTGGCGGAGCGCGTCGCCGCAAACTGATTTATCCGGGGCAAGGGTGCCCCCAAGCGAATTGGAATTCTGGTGAAACCCGGCAAGGAATTGCTGTTTCTCGCACTCGGTGGTTCGGGCGAGATCGGCATGAACGTCAATCTCTACGGCTGTGACGGCAAGTGGCTCATGGTCGACCTCGGCATGACGTTTGCCGATCCCTATTACCCCGGCATCGACCTCGTGTTTGCCGATCTCTCATTCATCGAGGAGCGGCTGGACGATCTGGTCGGGATCGTCCTCACCCATGCGCACGAGGATCATATCGGCGCAGTGCCATACTTCGCGCTCGATCTCGGCGTGCCGCTCTACGCGACTCCGTTCACCGCGCGTCTGGTGGCGGAGAAGCTGGCCGAGGCGGGCATTTCCAAGCAGGTGACGCTGAACACGATCCCCAACGAGGCCTCGCTCAGCCTCGGGCCGTTCGACATTCGCTACGTGCCGCTGGCGCACTCGATTGCCGAGGGCAATGCTCTGGTGATCGAGACGCCGCATGGGCGGGTGTTCCACACCGGCGACTGGAAGCTCGATGACGAACCGCTGATCGGTGTTCCGGCGACGGAAGGTGAGCTCACCGCGCTGGGCGACGAGGGCGTGCTGGCGCTGGTCTGCGATTCGACCAACGTGTTCAATCCCAAGCCCTCGGGCTCCGAAGGCGGGGTGCGCGATGGGTTGATGGAGATGGTGGGCGGCCTCAAGGGCAAGCGCGTGGTGGTGACGACTTTCGCCTCCAACGTCGCGCGGCTGCAGACGCTGGGCGAAGTGGCCGTGGCGACCGGACGCAAGCTCTGTGTGGCAGGGCGTTCGCTCGACCGGATCATCGGGGTCTCGCAAGCGAGCGGCTATCTCAAGGACTTCCCCGAGACCGTCAGCATGGATGAGGCGATGGACTTGCCGCGCGGCCAGGTCATGGTGCTCGCCACTGGCGGGCAGGGCGAGGCGCGCGCGGCGCTGGCGCGGATTGCCTCGGATTCGCATCCCGTGAAGCTCGAGAAGGGCGACGCGGTGATCTTTTCGAGCCGCCAGATCCCCGGCAACGAACTCGCCATCGGGCGCGTGCAGAACCAGCTGGCGGCAAAGGGCGTCGAGTTGCTGACCGACCGGCAGGGGATGATCCACGTGTCTGGCCACCCCGGGCGGCCGGAGCTGGAAGCGCTCTATAGCTGGATCCGGCCGGAAATCCTCGTGCCGGTGCACGGCGAGATGCGGCACATGGCCGAGCAGGCGCGGCTGGGCAAAGCGAGCGGCATTGCGCGCACGATCGTCCAGAAGAACGGCGATGTGGTCCGGCTGGCTCCCAATGGGCCGGCAAAGCTGACGGAAGTGCGAAACGGGCGGCTGGTGCTGGATGGCGACATCATCGCACCTGCGGACGGCAGCGCGATGGCGCAGCGCCGCAAGCTGGCGGAAAGCGGACTGGTGGTTGCCGGGCTTGCAGTCTCGGCTGCGGGCAAGCTGACTTCCGCCGTCGAGATCGCCGCGATCGGGCTGCCGCTTGAGGAAGACATGGACGACTTCATCACCGAAGCGCAGGCCGATGTCGAAAAGGCGGTCGCCGCGATCAAGGGTGACAAGAAGCGCGACCGGGCGGCCATATCGGAGACGGTGCGGCTGACGGTGCGGCGCGCGGCGCAGCGCTGGTCGGGCAAGAAGCCGGTTGTCCAGGTCATGCTACGGGAAGGCTGAAGCGCATGAAGTGGACATCGATCATCGCGATCTGGGCGCTGTTCTGGGTCCTCTCGGCCTTTCTCGTCATGCCGTTCGGGGTGCGCACATCCGATGAACTGGGCGTGGAGAAAGTGCCGGGCCAGGCGCCCAGCGCACCGGCAAACTTCAACCCGCGCCGGATCATCCTGCGCGCAACGGTTCTCTCGACGGTGCTGTTCTGGCTCTACTATGCCAACTACGTGAACCAGTGGATCACGATCCAGGACCTCGATATCGCGCCGCTGCTGGGGATTTAAACGCCTTCGAGCGCGTACCCGGCGGAACGGACCGTGCGCACCGGATCCGCCGCGCCGGGGATGGCGATGGCCTGACGCAGACGGCGGATGTGCACGTCAACCGTGCGCAGCTCGATATCGCTGCCGCTGCCCCAGACCGCATCGAGCAGCTGCCCGCGCGAGAACACGCGGCCGGGATGCTCCATGAAATGGCGGAGCAGGCGGAATTCGGTCGGCCCGATCTTGATCGACTGGCCCCGGCGCGTGACGCGGTGTGCGGTGGGATCGAGCGCGAGATCGCCGACGGTGATCGTCTCGCCGGCAAGGGCAGGGCGCACGCGGCGCAGCACCGCGCCGACGCGGGCGATCAGTTCGCGCGGGGAGAAGGGCTTGGTGACATAGTCGTCCGCGCCAGTCTCGAGCCCGCGCACACGGTCGTCCTCGTCGCTGCGTGCGGTGAGGATGATGATGGGAACGTGCGCCGTGGCCTTGGTGCGGCGCAGGCGGCGGCAGACTTCGATGCCGCTGGTGCCGCCGATCATCCAATCGAGCAGGACGAGATCGGGCGTGTCCTCGGCGGCGAGGAGCAGTGCCTCGTCGCCATCGTCGGTTGTGCGGACCTCATAACCCTCGCCGCGGAACCGGTATTCAACCAGCTCGGCAAGTGCGGTGTCATCCTCAACCAGAAGCAGCTTCGGCGCGGACATCGAAAACCCCTGATGCAATCGTGCGACCGTCGGGCATGACAGTCAGATTACGCAAACACGACAAATGTTACGCGGTCGTGACGCGGGCTTATCCGCTCAGACTGGCGGGATAACTTCGTCACGTTCGGGCAGGTACGTACCCGTCGCGGCATAGTGGACCATCTCGGCAATATTGGTGGCGTGATCGCCGATCCGCTCGATATTGCGGGCGACGAACATGAGCTGCGCAACCGAACTGATCGTGGCCGGGTTCTCGACCATGTAGGATACGAAGTTGCGAAACACGCTGTCGTAGAAGGCATCGACCTTGGCATCGCGCTTGACGATCTCGGCCGCAGCAACGGGATCGCGGGCGGCATAGGCGGTCAGCACATCATGGACCATGTCACCCGCAAGCTCGTTCATCACTGGCAGCAGGGTGAGCGGCTCGAACCGCTTGCGGCCCTCGATATGGCCGACGCGCTTGGCGATGTTCTTGGCATAATCGCCGATCCGCTCGATCACACCGGCGATCTTGAGCGCGGCGATCACTTCGCGCAGGTCATCCGCCATGGGAGCGCGCAGGGCGAGCACGCGCACCGCGAGCCGGTCGACCTCGCCTTCCAGGTGGTCGATCCGCTTGTCGCGCGCGATCACGCCCTCGGCGAGATCCTGATTGCCGCTGACAAGGGCGTCCATAGCCTCGGCCACGGAAAGCTCGGCCAGACCACCCATCTCGGCGACGAGGCCGCGCAGCCGGGTGATGTCCTCGTCGAACGCCTTGACGGTGTGTTCAGCCATCCTGATTCCTTACCCGTGCACTTAACCGTATCGGCCGGTGATGTAGTCCTTGGTCTTCTCTTCGCGCGGATTTGTGAAGATATCCGAGGTTGTACCGTATTCGATGATCTTGCCGAGATGGAAAAATGCGGTCCGCTGCGAAACGCGTGCGGCCTGCTGCATCGAATGGGTAACGATGACAATGGCATAGCGGCCGCGCAGTTCGTCGATCAGCTCTTCGATGCGCGCGGTGGCAATGGGGTCGAGCGCCGAGCAGGGCTCGTCCATCAGGATCACTTCGGGATCGACCGCGATGGCGCGCGCAATGCACAGGCGCTGCTGCTGGCCGCCCGAAAGCGCGGTGCCGCTGTCAGTAAGGCGGTCCTTGACTTCATCCCACAGACCGGCGCGCTGGAGCGATTGCTCGACGATGCCGTCAAGCTCGCCCTTGCTGGCGGTGATGCCGTGGATGCGCGGGCCGTAGGCGATGTTCTCGTAGATCGTCTTGGGGAACGGGTTGGGCTTCTGGAACACCATGCCCACCCGCGCGCGCAGATGTACGACGTCCATGCCGGAACGGTAGATGTCCTTCCCGTCGAGCAGGATTTCGCCTTCCACCCGCGCGCTCGGGATCGTGTCATTCATGCGGTTGAGGCTGCGCAGGAACGTCGATTTGCCGCAGCCCGAAGGGCCGATGAACGCGGTCACGTAGTTCTGGGGAATTTCGATCGAGACCTCGTCGATCGCACGCTTTTGGCCATAGTAGACCGAAACGCCGCGCGCGCTGATCTTGGACGGGCCGACCGGTTCGGGAAACACGGGGTCCGCAGACTGGTTCACTGCTTCCGCAGCAGGGACTGGAGCGTTCATGTTACCACCGTTTCTCGAAGCGACTACGCAGGTAGATCGCCACGCCGTTCATCACGAGCAGGAAGATCAGAAGGACGACAATCGCCGCGCTGGTGCGCTCGATGAAGCCGCGGTCGATCTCGTCCGACCACAGGAAGATCTGCACGGGCAGCACCGTGGCTGGCGAAGTGAAATCGCTCGGCGGGCTGGCGACGAAGGCGCGCATGCCGATCATCAGCAGCGGCGCGGTTTCGCCCAACGCGCGGGCCATGCCGATGATCGTGCCCGTGAGAATGCCCGGGAGCGCGAGCGGGAGGACGTGGTGGAATACGACCTGCACCGGGCTGGCTCCCATGGCGAGCGCGGCATCACGGATCGAAGGCGGGACCGCCTTGATCGCGTTGCGCCCCGAAATCACGATGACCGGCATGGTCATCAGCGCAAGGGTCATGCCGCCGATGAGCGGGGCCGAGCGGTAGTTGGGAAACGCGGCGAGGAAGACCGCAAGACCGAGCAGGCCGAAGATGATCGAGGGAACAGCCGCGAGGTTGTTGATCGAGATTTCGATCAAGTCCGTCCAGCGGTTCCGCGCGGCGTATTCCTCAAGGTAGAGCGCTGAAAGCACGCCGACCGGGAAGGCGAGCACCAGCGTGATGAACATCGTCATCATCGAACCCTTGAGCGCCCCCCAGATGCCCACGCTTTGCGGATTGGTGGCATCGGCGCGGACGAGGAAGCCGGTATCGAAGGCGTGCACGAGCTTGCCGTCGCTGGCGAGGCGCGCGGCGCGCTGGCGCAGCGCCGCATCGCCGCCGCCGCGCTGGGCATTGGCGAGATCATCGCTGGCCGGAACCGAGACCTTGATCTCGTTGGCCATCAGCAGCGAGGGATCGTCGACCAGTTGCTGACCTACCTCGCGCCAGGCGCCATCGGCAATCAGGGCGTCGCCGCCTGGGCCAAAAGCGGTGATCGCGGCGGAATTGACCAGCGCCGGAAGGCCCGCCACTTCAAGTCCGCCAAGCGGATCGGGCTGGGCGAGGCGTGCGGGATCGACCTGCATGTGGCCGCGGATCGGCACGGACATGCGGATCTCGCTGCGATGGAAGCCGGCCCAGCCGCTCGATGCCATCGAGACCAGCAGCAGCACGAGGATCAGCACCGAAAAGCCGACCGCGCCAAAGCCGGCCCAGCGGAACAAGGCATCGGACCGATAGCGCCGTGCCAGGCCCGCCTGCATCCGGGCCTGGCGCGCCTTGCGCAGCGCTTCGAGCGCGGCAGGATCGTTCTTCGTGCTCATGGCCGGTTACTCATATGCCTCGCGGTACCGCTTGACCACGCGCAGGGCGATGAAATTGAGCGTGAGCGTGACGAGGAACAGCACCATGCCGAGCGCGAAGGCGGACAGCGTGGCGGGGTGATCGAAGCTGCCTTCGCCGGTGAGCATGGCGACGATCTGGAAGGTCACCGTCGTCATCGATTCGAAGGGGTTGGCCGTCAGGTTTGCGGCAGCACCCGCTGCCATCACCACGATCATGGTTTCCCCGATCGCGCGGCTGATCGCGAGCATGATGCCCGCGACAATGCCGGGGAGCGCGGCAGGGATCAGCACCTTGCGGATCGTTTCGGAGCGGGTTGCGCCCATCGCAAGGCTGCCGTCGCGCATGGCCTGGGGGACCGCGGCAATGCTGTCGTCAGCCATCGAGGACACAAAGGGAATGATCATCACGCCCATCACGAGCCCGGCGGCCATCGCGCTTTCGGTCGAGGCATTGGAAATGCCGATCGCCTGCGCCGCATCGCGCACCGCAGGCGCCACGGTGAGCGCTGCGAAATAGCCGTAGACCACGGTCGGCACGCCCGCGAGGATCTCCAGCAGAGGCTTGACGATGCGGCGCACCGAGTTGTCCGCATACTGCGTGAGGTAGATCGCGCTCATCAGCCCGAGCGGGATCGCCACCGCCATGGCGATGATCGCGCCGATATAGATCGTGCCCCAGAACAGCGGGATCGCGCCAAAGGCCTTGCCGTCGGGCGTGCCGGTGCTCATCGGATCGGGCGCCCAGTGCGTTCCGAAAAGGAAATCGATCGGCGAGACCATGCCGAAGAAGCGCACCGTCTCGAACACGAGACTGACAACGATCCCGATCGTCGTGAGGATCGCGACCAGCGAGGCCAGCAGCAGAAGCCCCATGACCGCGCGCTCGACCCGCGTGCGGGCGGAGAAATCGGGACGCAGGCGCAGGAACGAGAACGCACCACCGGCAAAGGCGATCAGCAGCGTGACGACAAGGCCGATGGTGTTGTAGCGCGCGAGTGCGATGCGGTAGGGCTCGACCAGTCCTTCGGCCTCGCTGTTGAACACGGCGCGTGCGGCGCCAGTGGCAACTGCGCGGGCCTCGCCCATCATCGCCTCGCGCTCGAAACCGAAGGCGGGAAGCGCGGCGGCGGCGGGATCGGCGAGGACATGCTGCAGCACCAGCGCCGGGCTGATCGCATCCCACAGCAGCGCGAACACCAGGGTGGGCACTGCCACCCAGAGGCCGACGTACCAGGCATGGAAATCGGGAAGCGAATTGATCCGCGTACCCGGTGCGGCCTTGCGGAAGGCCCAGGCGCGCGAGCGCCCGGCCAGCCAGCCGACCAGACCCAGGCCAAACGCCAGAAAGAAAAGAATGCCTGGCGACATGGCCGCTTGTCCGGTCCTTACTTCAGCTGCGAGCCATCGAGCACGGGCAGCTCGCTGGCCGCCTTCGCGCTGGCGGCGAGCACATCATCCGGCGCGACAACCATGCCCGCCTTGGCGAGGACACCGCCCTTGCTCCACAGCTTGGCCCACTCGTTGACATAGGCCTGAAGCCCCGGGATCGCCTTGATGTGCGCCTTCTTCACATAGATGTAGAGCGGGCGGGCACCGGGATAGGCGAAATTGGTGATCGTCTCGTAGGTCGGCGTCACACCTGCCATGGTCAGGCCCTTCAGCCTGTCGCGGTTCTCCTCGAGGTAGGAGAAGCCGAAAATGCCGATGGCCTTGGGGTTCGCCTCAATCTTCTGGACGATCAGGTTGTCATTCTCGCCCGAGTCAACATAGGCGCCGTCTTCGCGCACTTCGCCGCAGATGGCGTCGTGCTTCGACTTGTCACTGTCCTTCAGCGCCGTCATCGCGGGATCGGTCTCACATCCCTTGGTGAGGATGAGTTCCTTGAGCGCATCGCGCGTGCCGGATGTCGAGGGCGGGCCATAAACGAGGATCGGCTCGTCGGGGAGGGCGGGGTTCACGTCCTTCCAGGTCTTGGCGGTGTTGGGCTTGCCGAACGGGGCCTTGGCGAGCGCCTTGTAGACATCGGCAGGCGTGAGCGGGATGCCGGGGCCATTCGTGCCCTCGGCGAAGGCAACGCCGTCAAGCCCGACCTGGATCTCGACGATTTCCTTCACGCCGTTCTTCACGCACTCGTCGAACTCGGACTTCTTCATCCGGCGCGAGGCGTCTTCGATGTCGGGGTGCTGGGGGCCGACGCCGGCGCAGAACAGCTTCATGCCGGCGCCCGTGCCGGTCGATTCGATGATCGGCGCCTTGATCGTCGCATCAGACTTGGCGAGCGATTCCGCAACCGCCTTGGCAAAGGGATAGACCGTGGACGAACCCACGGCGCGGACCTGATCGCGGGTCGCGTTCTGCTGGCCGCCACAAGCGGAAAGGCCAAGTGTGGCAAGTGCCAGCGCCGGTCCTGCGATGAAACGATTCGAGACCATTGTTGCGTTCCCTTATGCCAAGCGTTCGAGGGGCAATGCGACCAAGGTGTGACAGGTCTATGACAGTTCTTTCGACGGTGGTACGGTAAGCGCAAGGCGCACCGTCACGGTCGTTCCTTCCCCGAGCTTACTGGAAATATCGAGCTTGCCGCGGTGCCTTTCGACGATGTGCTTGACGATGGCAAGGCCGAGCCCGGTGCCGCCAGCCGCCCGGCTGCGACCAGGATCGGTGCGATAGAATCGGCGCGTCAGATAGGGGATGTGATCCGGGTGAATGCCTTCGCCCCGGTCGGTGACCGAAAACACGGCCTCCGGCCCGTCCCGCTCGATCTCGACGCGAACAGGCTGGCTTGAGTCGCCATACTTCAATGCATTGTCGATGAGATTGCGGATGACCTGATCGAGCTGCTGGCGATCGCCCGTCACCACCGCGTCGGTTGCCTTCACCGAGATCCGGCTTTCACCGGCGGTAGATGCCACTTCCGACCCGATGCTGGCCACGAGAAGGCCAAGATCGATCTGCTCGCGCGGGGCATCGTGCTTTTCCGCCTCGATGCGCGAGAGCGACATGAGATCCTCGACAAGGCTTTGCAGCCGCCGCGATTCGCGCAGCACGGTGGCATGGAAACGCGCCGCCGTGGCGGTATCGACCTTGGCATCGGGATCGGCCAGCGTCTCGATATAGCCAATGATCGAGGCGAGCGGCGTGCGCAGTTCGTGGCTGGCATTGGCGACGAAGTCGGTATGCGAGCGGCTGATATCGGCTTCGGCGGTGCGGTTGACCATCTCGATCAGCGAAAAGCGCTGATCGATGCTGACACGGCGAACCTGCCAGATGCTCCTTGCGCCAGTGAGGCCGCGAACCATCACGGTGCCCTGCGGCTTGTCGAGCAAGGTGATCGCCTCGGGATGCCGCAGGGCGACGCGTGCGTCCTGGCCGACGATATGCGGCCCCAGGGCTTCTCGCGCGGCGGCATTGGCGGCGGCAATGCGCTGGTTATCGAGCATCAGCACCGGAACGCTGAACGGTTCGACCAATTCCACCATGGCCTGGCGCGAAACCGAACCTTCATCAGCGACGCGCACTTCGATGACAGGTTCGGGCCGCGACAGCCACAAGGTGCCGAGCCACAGGATCAGCACCGCGACGGCGAGGCCAATGCTGCTGCCGACAATGATCATGGCAAGGCATGTGCCGATTGCCACAATCATGCTCGGCCATGGGAGCGAAGGGCCGGTCACGACGGAATTGCTGAACTGCGGAGCATGGAAGCCGCTTCAAACCTTTGCGAGCGCATGGGCTTGCTGCCCTGCGTCATCACCTCATTACGGCAAAAGACTGCGCTTTTGTGTCGATCCATGAAACAATTTTCCGGTCTGCGCGATGCATTGACTCGCCAGTACCACAAACCAGCGGTCTATCCGCCGCCGGGCACGAACCACGCTTTTGCCGCGGTAGCGATAAGGATGATCGCAAGAAGCGAGAAGAGTGCCGAGATCAGGCCCCACGGCACGGTGCTGATGCGGTCGAGATTCGGCCGGCGTCGTTCGCGCCGCTCGCGCAGGCCCGCAACCATTCCGACAGCCAGCGCAAGCAGGCCGGTTGCCGCAAATTCCGTGGTGTAGCTGAGCGAGTCGAGATCCATCGCGTCCCGGGCCGAATGTGCCAGCCGGCCGGCTTACAGGTTGGTGACCCCTACGGGAATCGAACCCGTGTTTCAGCCGTGAGAGGGCCGCGTCCTGACCGCTAGACGAAGGGGCCTTGCCGTGAACCGGGTCGGCGGTTTCGCCCCGGTTTTAGTGTTCTTGCCCGGCATTTCAGCCCGGCTATCAAGTTGGTGACCCCTACGGGAATCGAACCCGTGTTTCAGCCGTGAAAGGGCCGCGTCCTAACCGCTAGACGAAGGGGCCAACGGCTTGGGCCGCGTGGCAGGCCCGCGCAACTAGGGCGAGAAGCGGGTTTGGTCAACCCCCAGACTGTGGACGCGGAAATGCCTGTCCAAAGGGGCAGGCGTCAGTCCGCGAAGGCTGCATCCTCGACATGGAGTTCTGCCGCCGGGCGGCTGCCCCAATCGTCGATCTTCGCCCGCCCGGCGAGCCAGAACGACCGGCCACGCGAACCGTGCAGCAGCGCCTGGCCCATTTCGGTTTCGGCGGCGCGGAAGGCGATCGCCTTGAACGAACGGCCATCGGGCCCTCCCGCGACCATGCGGACATGATCGGTGCCAACGAGATCGCATTTGATCAGGCGCACCGGCCCCACGGCCACGCGCGGACCGGGCCAGCCCATGCCGAAAGGGCCTGCCGCCTCGAGCCGTTCGACCAGATCGGGCGTAAGCCCGCCGGGCGCGAGGCTCAGATCGAGTAGCAGCGCCTGTGATTGCCGCGCCGCCGCGACATCGCGGGCAAGTCGGTCGTCGAGCCAGTCGGCAAGGCGCTCGGTTCCGCCAGCCGCCACGGTGAGGCCGCATGCCATCGCGTGGCCGCCGCCGGCAATCAGCAGGCCTGCCGCGCGTGCAGCGATGATCGCGGCGCCAAGATCGACGCCCGGGATCGACCGGCCAGAACCCTTGCCGTTGCCTTCCGCGTCGCCGTCTTCTGCAATGACCAGAGCGGGCCGGCCGGTCTTTTCCTTGATCCGCCCGGCGACGATGCCGATGACGCCGGGGTGCCAGCCCGCGCCATGCACCACCACCACGCTGCGATTATGCTGCGCCTCGACTTGCGCCTCGGCGGCTTCCTGCACGGCCTGCTCGATCGCGCGGCGCTCGTCGTTGAGTTCGGACAGACGCGCGGCGATCGTCCGGGCTTCTTCCGCGTCATTGGTGGTGAGGAGCCTGACTCCGAGGCCCGAATCGCCGATGCGCCCTGCGGCATTGATCCGCGGGCCCAGCGCGAAGCCGAGATCGCTGCAGGTAGGCGCGCGGGTGAGGCGGCTGGCGTCGATCAGCGCGGCAAGACCAATATTCGCACGTCGCGCCATGATCTTGAGGCCCTGTGCCACGAATGCGCGGTTTACGCCCCTGATCTGTGCAACATCGGCCACGGAGCCGAGCGCGACGAGATCGAGGAGGCTCATGAGATCGGGCGCCGCCGAGGCTCCGACCACGCCGCGCGCGCGAAGTTCGCGCAACGTAGCAACGGCAAGAAGGAAGGCGACCCCGACAGCGGCCATATGGCCGTGGCTGGCCGCCTCGTCGCTTTCGTCGAGCCGGTTGGGATTGACCAGCGCGGTGGCGGGGGGAAGCTCGGGATTGCACTTGTGATGGTCGACGACGATCACGTCGACACCCTCGGCACGTGCGGCGGCGAGCGCTTCATAGGCCATCGCGCCGCAATCGACCGTGACGATCAGCTGCGCGCCCTCGCGCGCCAGTTTGACGAGGCCTTCCGCCGAAGGGCCATAGCCTTCGAGCAAGCGGTCGGGGATATAAGGCCGCGCGTGGACGCCGAGGCCGGCGAGGAAACGGATGAGGAGGGCTGCGCTCGTCGCGCCGTCAACGTCATAGTCGCCATAAACCGCGATGGCCTCGCCCTTGGTGATCGCATCGGCGAGACGCGCGGCGGCCTTGTCCATATCGTTGAAGATCGAGGGATCGGGCAGGAAATCGCGCAAGGTCGGGCGGCGGTGGCGCTCGAGATCGTGGCGCTCGACCCCGCGGGCCATGAGCAGCTGATCGACCAAGGTATCGAGTTGGCCAAAGCTCGCTCCCGGCCCGCCGGACGCTAGGTCCATATTGCCGCCGCGCCAGCGCCAGGCGAGGCCGGACAGCGAACGAGTGATGGCGGTGACCGGGATCATGGCAGCGGCGCTAACCGATACCAGCGACGCAGGGAAGGGCAGTGCAAATCCTGCCCACATTCCTTGCATTGCTGTGCGCCAGATCATCGCATCAGCGCAGCGCGATTGACAGAAGGCCCTTGGATATGGTCGCATCCGGCAAAAGAGAAATCCGGTCGCGCGATACGAACAGGCTGAGGGGCAGATCCGCCGCTCTTGCAGGAGGGGGTTGAGCTGATGACCAGGAACAGCATGCGTCTGATGATTGCCGCGGGCGGCGCGAGTGTCGTGCTCGTCGGGCTGGGCATGGCACAGACAGCCGCGCCGATCGCGCGCTACGAAATGCGCGCCGGGACGACCTCGGGCATCATGGGCGGCATGTCGGGCATGAAGGGCGGCGGCATGGGCGGGGCGATGAGCATGGCGTTCGGCGGCGGCAACCGGAACGCGCCGCAGCACGAACTGACGCTCGAACTGGGATCGAGCCGCTTGCCGGTTGGCGCGGCGCCCAAGGCGGACCACTTCATGCCGGCGGGGGCGAAGCTGGGCCTGTCGGTGCCGCTCAAGTCCCCCGAAAAGACCACTACGCCAGAGTACTCGAACGAGCCGCCCGAGAAGCGGGACTTCAAGCGGCCCAAGGGGCGCATCCTGATCTTCTGGGGCTGCGGTGAACATGCGCCGGCCGGGCAGCCGGTGATCATCGACTTCTCCAAGATCGCTGCCGGGCAGATGCCACCGGGGCTGTGGACCAGCAGTGTGCCGATGGAACGCCATGTCTCGCCGGGGAGCAGCAAGACCTATGGCTCGTGGCCCAACAGCGACAGCAAGGTCTCGATCCGGACCGACAGCTCGCTGATCGGCGCGCACAAGGTCGTGGGCAACTATTCGCCCGAAATGAACTTCACGCTGACCAAGGATTTCATGGGCGCGCTGCGTACCTCCACGTTCGCGCAGCCGAGCGGCGCGACTCTGTTGCGCTGGAACCCGCTGCCCGACGCGACCGGCTATCACGCCTCGCTGATGGGCGCGAACATGAGCAGAAGCGGCGAGATGAACGATATGGTCTGGTGGTCTTCCAGCACCACGCGCGAGTTTGGCGGCGGGCTTTCGGACTGGCTCTCGCCCGCAACGGTGGCGAAGCTGGTTGCCAGCAAGACGGTGCTCGCACCCGCCACGACGACCTGCATGGTTCCCGCCGAGGTCAAGGCCGCCGCGCCGCAGTTCCAGATGGTCACGCTTTATGCCTACGGGCCGGAAGAAAGCTTCGTCTATCCGCCGCGCCCGGCCAATCCCAAGACCCCGTGGAAGCCTGAATGGACCGCCGATATCCGCCACCGCTCGATGACCGGCTTCCTGCTCGGCATGCCGGGAATGGACGAGGCAGCGTCCGAAAACGGGCGAGGCCGAGGCGATCAGCAATCGCAACAGCAATGCCAGCCCAAGCCCAAGAAGCGCGGGCTGGGCGGGCTTGGCGGCCTGATCGGCGGAGCACTTGGCGGCGCCGTCAGCGGTGCTGGCGGCAATGGGGATGGCTGCTGAACCGGCCATGCTCCTGATCATCTGGCACAGCCGCACCGGCGCTGCCCGCGCGATGGCGGACGCTGCGCGGCAAGGTGCGGCGATGGAAGGGGACGCGCGGCTGCTCGCCGCAGCAGAAGCGCAGCCCCACGATCTCCTTGCCGCGCAGGGCTATCTGTTCGTGTGCCCGGAGAACCTTGGCACGATGAGCGGGGCGATGAAGGAGTTCTTCGATCGTTCTTATTATCCGCTGCTGGGGCAGATCGAGGGCCGCCCCTTTGCCACAGCAATTGCAGCGGGTTCGGATGGATCAGGGGCAGAGCGCCAGATCGAGCGGATCGTCACCGGCTGGCGGCTGCGGCGCATTGCCGAAAGTCTGATCGTCAACCTTGCGGTCCAGACACCAGAGGCCATTCTGGTGGCCAAGACGGTACCTCAGGCGGCGCTGCAAGAGTGCCACGATTTGGGACAGTCTTTCGGCGCCGGTCTGACGATGGGCCTATTCTAGTGCGTCGGCGGGCTGCGATGGTCCGATTTCGCGTCAGTTCGGGCATGGGGGACTCGACGACTCCCCAACATTGGTGTCTCTGAAGATGCGGATGTTAGGGAGCATAGTGGGTGGTGATGGAGCGTGCAGCAGGGCGTGAGCCTCTTGCCGCGCTGCTGTTCGGCCGGGATGGCCGGCCGGCTACGGATGATGTCGCTGGCCTTGCTGCCGGTCCCGAAGGATTCTCCCTGCTTAACTCCGAGCGGGTGCCCGCCGGCAGCGCGGAAGTGCTGCGTGACGGGCTGACCTTCGACCTTGCCGGGCTTGCTCCCGCCCCGCAGTGCGCCCATCCGGCTGCGATGCACCGCGTGGCATTGCCCAATGATTTCAATAGCGATGCGCTCGAAGCGGTTGGGTTCATGGTCGGGCCGCACCTCGCCGGGGCCGAAAGCCTGCTGCCGGTGCTTCGGGTCGCCGCGGCTGTCCTGCGCCACCTGACGATGCTGAACGGGCTGCAGGCGATCATGTGGCGTCCGGCGCGGATCGTCATGTCTCCGGCATGGTTTGCCGAGGCAGTGGGCATCTGGCTCGCTGGCGGGCCGTTCCCCGCGCTCGCGCTGACGGCGCTGGCGCGCAGCCAGGACGGGCTGGAGAGCGAGGGCCTCGCCTTCCTCACAGGCCAGGAATTCAAGCTCCATGCGGGTAGCGGCGGGCCCAACCGGGAGGACAGCCGCATCGCCGTGCGGCTCACCGATTGGCTGGTGGCACACGGCCGGGTGGATACCCCGCGTGAGGTGGTGCTGGCCGGGGTCGGCGCAGTCTGGCTGGAGCCGGACGGGCACAACAGGCTTAACGTGGTCTCCCGCTAGGTAAAGCACGCTTGCAAGCGACGCGTTAAGGCACGGGCGCGAGCATGGCTGTATGGTTCTTGTCGGACATATTGCCCGGGGACGTATCCCTTTTCGCTCGGTGAATGTGCCGGGCAGGGCTGGCTATACGCCCGGCTTGCAGCGCCATCACCTGCTGCCCCGCGCCTTGCTGGGGCGCCGCGCGTTCAGCCGCATGATCGGCGCGCTTACGCCCGACCGGATCGGCTTTCACGACTTTCGTGCCAATGGATTACTGCTGCCCGCAACCGAGAGCGGAGCGCAGCGAATTGGCCTGCCGTTACACCGGGGGCCGCACGGAACCTATTCGGAGATGGTTACCGAACGGGTCGGCCAGATCGAACTCGGCTGGAGCCGGACGCGCCGTTACGATACCGAGCTTGCCGGGATGGAAGCGCTGATGCGGCTCGACCTGCTGCAGCGCGCGCTGCGCCGCCGGCTGCTGAGCCCGCGCAAGGGCGAGGAGATCGTGCTCAACAAGCACGATCCCGCGCTCGATTACAGCCACCTCGACCGGATGGCCGAGATGCTTTGGCACGCAACGGAAAGCAGGCTCTAGGCCGCAGGATCAGCGAAACGGCGCGCTGTCGGCATCGAGCCCGGCGGCAGCTTCACGGTACTGCGCGGTGAGCGTGGCGACGCGCTCCGCGACCGTCTCGACCTTTTCGACCGCGCCGATGCCCTGGCCCGAGCCCCAGATGTCCTTCCAGGCCTTGGCCTCAGTGTTGCCGCCCGAGCCGAAGTTCATCGCCGCCGGGCTGCTTTCGGGCAGGTTGTCCGGATCGAGCCCGGCCTTGACGATCGAGCCGCGCAGATAGTTGCCATGAACGCCGGTGAAGAGGTTCGAATAGACAATATCGTCAGCCTTGCCTTCGACGATCCCCTGCTTGTAGGCTTCGGCCGCGCGGGCTTCGGTGGTCGCGATCCAGGCCGAGCCGATATAGGCGAAATCGGCGCCCAAGGCCTGCGCCGCGAGGATCGAGCGGCCATGCGCGATGGCGCCCGAAAGCGCGACGAGGCCATCGAACCAGGTGCGGATTTCCTGCATCAGCGCAAAAGGCGAAAGCGCGCCGGCATGGCCGCCTGCACCCGCGGCGACGGGGATCAGGCCGTCTGCGCCCTTTTCGATCGCCTTGCGGGCGAAGCGATCGTTGATCACGTCATGCAGCACGATGCCGCCCCAGCGGTGCGCGGCCTGATTGATGTCTTCACGCGCACCGAGCGAGGTGATCAGCATGGGCACCTGCCATTTTTCGCAGAGCGCCATGTCCTCATCGAGGCGGTTGTTGGTCTTGTGGACGATCTGGTTGACCGCAAAGGGAGCGGCGGGGCTTTCCGGATGATCGCGGTTGTGCGCGGCGAGCGTCTCGGTGATCTCGTGCAGCCATTCGTCGAGCTGGCTGATCGGGCGCGCGTTGAGCGACGGGAAGCTGCCGATGATACCCGCCTTGCACTGCGCGATGACGAGTTCGGGGCCGGAAATGATGAACAGCGGCGAGCCGATGACGGGAAGGCGCAGGTTCTTGAACAGCGGGGGAAGCGGCATCCTGAGGGCTCCGGTTTTAAGCGAGCGGTTAAACGGAGCTTTAGCAGGAGAAGCGGCGCTGTCAAACGGCAGCGCCGCTCCCTTAATGGCTAGGTGCAGACGCTATGCAGCGAGCAGATGCTTGATGCCGTAGGTCCGCGCTGCGTTGCCGGCGAAGAGCGCATGTTTCTCCTCCGCGGAAGCGCCGTGGGCGAGGCGCTTGAACGTGTTCCACAGCACCGGGTACGTCGCGCCCCAGCGGTCGACAGGGTAATTGCTTTCGAACATCCCGCGCTCCGGCCCGAAGGCGTCGATGCAGGTTTCGATATAGGGGCGCCACATCGCCGCGAGCGTTTCGGAGCCCACCCCGGCAGCGGGGCCCTGTTCTGGCATCGCGCAGAACGCCATGGCGAGCCCGCCCAGCTTCACCGAGACATTGGGGCATTCTGCCAGCTCGCGGATATGCCCTCGCCACACGTCGAAGCGTTCGTGGAGCTTGCCCTTGTAGCTCGCGGTGCCGAGCGGCGTGCCGCAGTGATCGAGCACGATCGGCTGATCCGGAAAGGCGCGGGCGAGGCTGATGACATCGGGGAGCTGCGGTTCAAGCAGCCAGGCATCGAACGTGAGGCCCATCTTGCCGAGATGCTTGAAGCCGGCGCGGAAGGCGTCGCTGTTGTAGAGCCCGGCGGGGGCGTGGAACGGGGGGCCGAGCACTTCCGGATCGGCATCCCACGCGGCGGCATGGCGAATGCCCTTGAAGCGGCCGTTTCCGGCAGCCACCAATGCTTCCAGAACGGGCGCCGCGCCGTCGCCCAGTGTCATGTCGGCATGGCCGATGATCGCGGCGCAAGGGCGGTAATTGCCATAAAGCCCGCTCGCGCCCTGCGCGGCGACGCCGTTGACGAACTCGACTTCGCCGACGGGTTTCATCGCAGCTTCGGCCCCGCTGCGGTAGAACGCGCCGCATTCCATGAACACGGTGCCGACTACATTATGCCCGCTGTGCGTATCGGCGTGGAGCGTATCGAAGTTGTAGTAGGCCGCCGGAACCAGCGTCTCGACAAAGGGATGCAGCGGCGTCGGGAACGAGGCGACCAGCGGGCGCAGATCCCACAGGTGATGGTGCGGGTCGATGATCGGCAGATCGGGTTCGATGATCTCTTCGATTTGGGCTTCTGGCATGGCTCTCTCTCGTGGTCGGCCTCTGGCGGGCACGCGAGGGGAGTATGCCGGATGGGGCGGGAAAGGGAAGGGGGCCGGGGCGGCCATGACTGGAACGAGTGGTCGAGGGTCGGCGGAACTCCTGCACGAACGCGGAGAATGCCGGATTGAGGCCCGTGAAATCCTTCAATAATGATAACGGCATTGCGCGATCAGCAGGCCGTCCTCAGTGGGCCTGTAGACCAGCCGGTGTTCCTGATTGATGCGGCGTGACCACCAGCCGGACAGGGCTCCGCGCAAAGGCTCGGGTTTGCCGGTGCCGTTGAAGGGGGTGCGCAGGCATTCCTTGATGAGGCCGTTGATGCGTTGGACCAGCTTTCGGTCTTGATCCTGCCAATAGCAGTAGTCTTCCCAGGCCTGCTCGCTGAAGATCAGCTTCATTCGGCGAGCGGGCGGTCCACCCCGTCACCGGAATCGAGCGCTTCAATCGAGGCGGCAAGCCGGACGGCGTTGGCGGGACTGCGCAGCAGGTAGCGCGTTTCCTCGAACGAGGCGTAGTCTTCTAGCGACATCAGGACGGCGGAGGGCTTGCCACGATCGCGCGTGATCATCACGGGTTCGTGATCGGCGCTTACTGCGTCGAGCATTGCGGCGAGGTTTTTCCTCAGATCACTGTACGAGGTGGAACGCATTTTGGTATTGTACGTGATTGCGTACTTATTGCAAGGTTTGCGTTTGGAGAGGCTTTGCCCCTCCGTCAGCCCTGCGGGCTGCCACCTCCCCATTTGTGCTTCGCAAAAATGGGGAGGACCTTGGGGGTCAGCCCGCCGCGTTCGCTGCACTCAGGATCGCGCGGACGCTCGCGGTGGCGACGTCCTCGTCGATGCCGACGCCCCAGATGACCTTGCCATCGGGGCCGGTGCATTCGACGTAGGCGGCGGCGCGGGCGTCGCTGCCTGCTTGCAGGGCATGTTCGGCGTAATCGCGCACGTCGATGCTAATGCCGAAGCCGTCCCTGAGGGTAGCGACGACCGAGGAGATCAGGCCGTTGCCGCGACCGGAGACCGAGCGGACTTCGCCGTCGACCGCGATCTTGCCGGCGAAGACGCGGGTGCCGTCTCCCGCGCGGGCTTCTTCGTAGTCGACGAGCGTGAAGCGCTGTTCGCCTTCGAGGTGGTAGGTCTTCTGGAACACGGCCCAGATATCGCCTGCGTGAAGTTCACGCCCCAGTTCGTCGGCAAGTTCCTGCACGTGGCGGGAGAAGTGGGCCTGCATCTTCTTGGGCAGCTTGAGGCCCTGATCCTGCTCGAGCACCCAGGCGAAGCCGCCCTTGCCGCTTTGCGAGTTGACGCGGATGACCGCTTCGTAGCTGCGGCCGAGATCGGCGGGATCGATGGGCAGATAGGGAACCGCCCAGAGTTCATCGTTCTGGGTTTCGCGCGCGGCAAAGCCCTTCTTGATCGCGTCCTGATGGCTGCCTGAGAAGGCAGTGAAGACGAGCTCGCCGCCATAGGGGTGGCGCGGGTGGACGGGGAGCTGGTTGCAGTACTCGACCGTCTGGATGACCTTGTCGATGTCCGAGAAATTGAGGCCGGGATCAACGCCTTGCGTGTACATGTTGAGCGCGACAGTGACGAGGCAGCAGTTGCCGGTGCGCTCGCCGTTGCCGAAGAGGCAGCCTTCGACGCGGTCCGCGCCGGCCATCAGGCCAAGCTCGGCAGCCGCGACGCCGGTGCCGCGATCGTTGTGGGTGTGGAGGCTGATCACTGCGCGGTCTCGCCCAGGCAGGTTGCGGCAGAAGTATTCGATCTGGTCGGCGTAGATATTGGCAGTCGCCGCCTCGACCGTCGCAGGGAGGTTGAGGATGATGGGCTTGTCGGTCGTTGGCTGGAGCACTTCCATCACCGCCTCGCAGCATTCGATGCTGAAATCGAGTTCGGCGGTGGAGAAGGTTTCGGGGCTATATTCGAAGTGCCAGTCCGTTTCCGGGAAGCGGGCGGCCTGATCGCGCAGGAAAGTTGCGCCGGCGCGGGCGATTTCCTTGATCTCGGCAGGTTCCATGCCGAACACGACCTTGCGCCACAGCGGCGAGACCGCGTTGTAGACGTGGACGATGGCCTGTTTGGCGCCGGCGAGGCTTTCGAACGAGGTCTTGATCAGGTCTTCGCGCGACTGGGTGAGGATCTGGACGAAAACATCGTCCGGCACTTTGCCGGAATCGACGAGGCCGCGAATGAAATCATATTCGGTGGCGCCCGCGCTGGGGAAGCCGACTTCGATTTCCTTGAGGCCGAGGCTGACAAGCAGATCGAAGAAGCGGGCCTTCTTGTCTGCGTCCATCGGATCGATCAGCGACTGGTTGCCATCGCGCATGTCGGTCGAGAGCCAGCGCGGAGCCTGAGTGATCGTGCGGCTGGGCCACTGGCGATTTTCCAGCGGAACTTGCGGGAAGGGGCGGTACTTGACCGAGGGATTCTTGAGCATCGACATGGGACTGCTTTCGGATCTGGAAATGACGACTTTATGGCGGGAGACCCTTGGGCGCTAAAGGCGCGCCCGGTGGCCGCCTCTCTTCACGCCCAAGGGCGGATAAGTCGCAGGGTAAGGTCCAGAGCGGCGATCATGCTTTTAGCCTATGGTGAAGGACGCCGCGCTTGTCCACAGTGAATGCAAAGGAGAGTGGGTGATGTCTGAAGCTGTGGAGCCGTTTGCCTATCATGTGCCGCAAGCGGCACTGGATGATCTCAATGTGCGGATCGACATGGCCCGCTGGCCCGAACGCGAAGCGGTGGAGGATTGGACGCAAGGGGTGCCGCTGGCGGCGCTCAAGGAGTTCGTGGCCTATTGGCGGCACGAGTATGACTGGCGCAGCTGCGAGAACTGGCTGAACGGGCAGGGTCTCTACACCACGGATATTGACGGGGTGGCGATCCGGTTTCTGCATGTGCGCTCGCGCCATGAAGGCGCCTCGCCGCTGATCATGACGCATGGCTGGCCGGGCTCGATCCTTGAATTCCGGGGGGTGATCGATGCGCTGACCGATCCGGAAGCGCATGGGGGGACGGCGGCGGATGCTTTCCATCTGGTGATCCCGTGCCTGCCGGGGTTTGGCCTTTCGGGGAAACCGGAGCGGCATGGCTGGGGCGTTGAAAAGATCGCAGGGGCCTGGGGCGTGCTGATGGCGCGGCTGGGCTATGCGCGGTGGTTTGCGCAAGGCGGCGATTGGGGCGCGATTGTGACCTCGCAGATCGGGATGCAGGCGGTGGAGGGCTGTGCGGGCATCCACCTCAACATGCCCATCGCGCGGCCGCTGCCGGAAGATCTGGCGAACCCTTCGCCGGCGGAGCTCAAGGCGCTGGGCGCGCTGAAGTATTATCAGGACTGGGATTCGGGCTATTCCAAGGAGCAATCCACGCGGCCGCAGACGATCGGCTATTCGCTGGTCGATTCGCCCGTGGGGCTGGCAGGCTGGATCTACGAGAAGATGTGGGCCTGGACCGACCATGATGGCATGCCCGAAAGCGCGCTCAGCCGGGATGCGATGCTGGATAACATCATGCTTTATTGGCTGCCGGCGGCCGGTGCGAGCTCCGCGCGGCTCTACTGGGAGAGCTTCGGCAGCGCGGGCGGCGGGGATATCGCGATGCCGGTGGCGGTGAGCGCGTTTCCCAAGGAAGTGCTGCCGACGCCTCGCAAATGGATGGAGCGGCACTGCGCCAACATCGTCCACTGGGGCGAAATGGCGAAGGGCGGGCACTTTGCCGCGTGGGAGCAGCCCGGGAGCTTCGTGGGCGAACTGCGGACGGCGTTTGCCCTGATGCGGTAAGGCCTACTTCTTCTCGAAGGCGGCCGAGATGGTGAGGTGCACTTCGTCGCCCACGATGGGGAGCAGGAACATGATGCCGTAGTCGGACCGCTTGATGGTGGTTTCGGCCATGAAACCGACAGTCCGCGCGCCGGCGTTGAAGGGATTGATGCCCGCGCCGCTCAGATGGGCCTTGAGCGTGACCGGGCGGGTCACGCCATTGAGGGTGAGGTTGCCGTTGACCTCGGCGCTCAGGCCATCCGCGCCGGGGACGACGCTGGTCGAGACAAAGGTCGCGTCGGCCGGAGCGGCGCCAAAGAAGTGCGGCTTGCCGCCGTCCGCCCCGGGCGCGAGCAGGGAGGCGGTCAGCGCCGGGTTGGGCGTGACCAGCTTGGCGACGGGAATGACCGCGCTGACTTTGGCTGCGGCGAGATTGGCGGGGTCGAGGGTGAGGGTGCCGGTGACATCGCCGATGAGGCCCTGGCTCTCATTGAAGCCGAGGTGATTGACGCGCCAGGCGACGTAGGAATGTCCGGGATCGGATGAGTACGTCCCCGCAGTGACGCGGGCCGCATCGAGCGTGCCGGGCAGGTTTGCCGGGGCCTCTGCGCCGATCTGCGCGGCAGGGCCTGCCAGCATGAGCGTCAGGGTTAGCAGCACGGCAGGGCGGAACAGGCGGCGCATGGACGGTCCTTCGGCGGGGGCGACTTGCCGTGGCGCTGCCACAGCAGAGCGACCGCTGGCAACCCCGCTGCGATCAGCCGCAGCGCATGACGGCTATGCGGCCGTTTTCGTCGACGATCACGTTGAGCCGCTGCGGGTTCTGATCGAGCGTGATGGGCTGGCCCGGGCCGATCCAGCGCACCGGATGGGGGCGCGCGACCTGCCGGACGGCATTGCGCACTTCCGCCATATCCCGCGCGCCGACAAATCGGGCGGTCAGCGCGAGGCTGCAGGTATCAGGAGCCGTGGGCGCGGGCTGCGCGCGCAGTGGCAAGGCGGGTGCGGCGCACAGCAGCAGGCTAGCAAGCGCCGCCGCACCAAACCGGAATGTCATGATTGTGTATTCCCCGATACTTCGAAAATGGGGGTATCGGGTGCGAGGTAAATCGACAACCGCCGGTCAGCGCTTCACATATGTCGTTCGTCGAAGGGCGGGCCCGGTGAGGCCCGCCCTTCGCACGTCAGATCAGTTCTTGGCCTTGTCGACCAGCTTGTTGGCACCGATCCACGGCATCATCGCGCGCAGCTGGGCACCGGTCTTCTCGATCGGGTGAGCCGCAGCGGCCTTGCGGGCGGCCTTGAGTTCGGGCTGGCCGGCGCGGTTGTCGAGCACGAAGGACTTGACGAAGCGGCCCGACTGGATGTCGGCCAGAACGCGCTTCATTTCGGCCTTGGTCTCATCCGTGATGATGCGCGGACCCGTCGTGATGTCGCCGTATTCGGCGGTGTTCGAGATCGAGTAGCGCATGTTGGCGATGCCGCCTTCATAGAGCAGGTCGACGATCAGCTTGGTTTCGTGCAGGCACTCGAAATAGGCCATTTCGGGAGCGTAACCGGCTTCGACCAGCGTCTCGAACCCGGCCTGGATCAGGTGGGTGATGCCGCCGCACAGCACGGCCTGTTCGCCGAACAGATCGGTCTCGCACTCTTCCTTGAAGTTCGTCTCGATGATGCCCGAACGGCCGCCGCCGACGCCCGAAGCGTAGGCGAGGCCGACGTCATGTGCGTTGCCGGTCGCATCCTGATGAACGGCGATGAGGCACGGAACGCCGCCGCCGCGGACGTATTCCGAGCGGACGGTGTGGCCCGGGCCCTTGGGCGCGATCATGATCACGTCGATATCGGCGCGCGGTTCGATCAGGCCGAAGTGGACGTTGAGGCCGTGGGCGAAGGCAAGCGCCGCGCCGGGCTTCATGTTGGCGTGGAGGTCTTCAGCATAGATCGCGGCCTGATGCTCGTCGGGCGCGAGGACCATGAGGATATCGGCCCAGGCAGCGGCTTCGGCGTTCGAGAGGACCTTGAAACCGGCGCCTTCCGCCTTCTTTGCGGTGGCCGAGCCGGCGCGCAAAGCGATGGCGACGTCCTTGACGCCGCTGTCACGCAGGTTCTGGGCGTGGGCGTGGCCCTGCGAGCCATAGCCGAGGACAGCGATCTTCTTGTCCTTGATGAGGTTCAGATCGCAATCGGCGTCGTAATAGACTTTCATTTCAGAGGGATCCTTACGGGTTGATCTGGTCTTGGTGGTTGAGTTGGTAACGGCTCTCGAGGTCTTTTGCCCGATCGTTAATGATGTTCGCCACACACATCGGGCCATCCACGATCTGGGCGTCACGACCGAGGTCGGGGTTCTGATACTCCTGACAGGCTTTCTCGCGAAACGCGATCCACGCCCGCTGCTCGACCAAAAGGGTTTGGCCAGTTTGTGTTTTCGAACCGCCGACATCCTTCAGCGGCTTCCGCCAAGCTGCCGTCATTCGCTGATCCGCCTTTATGACCTCCACCGCGCTGCACTGGCCAATTTCATAATTGGTCTGCGGGGTCTCGACACAGACCGGCACAGGTACCGCAGCAAGCATGAATAGCGCCGAAATCACGCCGCTTGCGCGCCGCGGATCATGCCGACGATGCCGGTGCGGCCTACCTCGACAAGGCCGAGCTCCTTCATCAGGCTGACGAAGCTGTCGATCTTTTCGGGCGCGCCGGTCAGTTCGAAGACGAAGCTGGCGGTGGTGGTATCGACGACCTTGGCGCGGAACACATCGGCCAGGCGCAGCGCCTCGACACGGTTCTCGCCCTTGCCTGCAACCTTGATCAGCGCGAGCTCGCGCTCGACGTAAGGGCCGACTTCGGTGAGATCGACGACCTTGTGCACGGGCACGAGGCGTTCAAGCTGGGCGCGGATCTGGTCGATCACTTCGGGCGGGCCGTGGGTGACGATGGTGATGCGGCTGACATCGTGGCCATCGGTGATGTCGGCCACCGTCAGGCTGTCGATATTGTAGCCGCGCGCGGTGAACAGGCCCGCGATCTTGGCGAGAATGCCCGCCTCGTTATCGACGGTGATGGTGAGGACGTGGCGCTCTGCGGCGGTGATTGCGGTTTCAGCGTTCATTGGGATCAATCCAAGTCCCGTTCGTGTCGAGAGAAGTCGAGACACCGGGCACCGCGTATGGTGTCTCGACTTCGCTCGACACGAACGGGAGGGGGGAGAAATGGAGCATTGGAAAGGTCAAACCAGCGCCTTGGCGGCGTCGTCCATCGTGCCGGAGACGGTGTCGCCGTAGAGGATCATGTCGGTGTGCGCCGCCCCGCTAGGGATCATCGGGTAGCAGTTCACTTCCTTGGCCACGAGGCAATCGACGAAGACCGGGCCGGGATGGTCGATCATCGCCTGAATGCCGGCATCAAGCTCGCTCTCGTTCTCGATGCGGATGCCCTTCCAGCCGTAAGCCTCTGCCAGCTTCACGAAATCCGGGAGGCTGTCCGAGTACGAATTCGAATAGCGGCTCTCGTAGGTCAGTTCCTGCCACTGGCGGACCATGCCCATCCATTCGTTGTTGAGCACGAAGACCTTGACCGGCAGGCGGTACTGCGTGGCGGTGCCGAGTTCCTGAATGTTCATCTGGATCGAGGCATCGCCCGCGATGTCGATCACCAGCGCATCGGGGAAACCGACTTGCGCGCCGATCGCGGCGGGCAGGCCGTAGCCCATCGTGCCGAGGCCGCCCGAGGTGAGCCACTTGTTGGGGCCGGAGAAGTGGAAGTACTGCGCCGCCCACATCTGGTGCTGGCCGACTTCGGTCGTGATGATCGGATCATGCCCCCGGGTGAGAGCATGGAGCCGCTCGACCGCATATTGCGGCATGATCGCCTCGCTGCGGTGCGGGTAGGCGAGGGACTTGCGGGCGCGCCAGCCATCGATGCGGGCGAACCATTCGGTGAGGTCTGCCGCTTCATGGTGGGCCTGGTGCCACGCGCCGAGGAGCTGCTTGATGACCTTCGCGCAATCGCCGACGAGCGGCAGATCGGCGCGCACGGTCTTGTTGATCGAGGCGCGGTCGATATCGATGTGGATGCGCTTGGAGTTCGGCGAGAAGGCATCGAGCCGGCCCGTCACGCGGTCATCGAAACGGGCGCCGATGGCGACGATCAGATCGGCGCGGTTCATCGCCATGTTGGCTTCATAGGTGCCATGCATGCCGAGCATGCCGAGCCACGCCGGATGCTCGGCCGGGAAGGCGCCGAGGCCCATCAACGTGGAAGTGACCGGCGCGCCGGTGAGCGCCTGCAGCTCGCGCAGGAGGGCGGCCGCTTCGGGCCCGGAATTGATCACGCCGCCGCCGGTGTAGAAGATCGGAGCCTGCGCGGCGGCGATCATCTGC
The DNA here is from genome assembly GCF_965228995.1 of Novosphingobium sp. GTDB lineage: Bacteria > Pseudomonadota > Alphaproteobacteria > Sphingomonadales > Sphingomonadaceae > Novosphingobium. Next base: position 2,114,991 of record NZ_OZ245852.1, read on the forward strand.
ACGGCCTGCGCAATATCCTCGCGCGGGGCTTCGACCTGCGGATTGTAGCGCATGCGTTCGCGCAGCGGCTTGCCGGTCCATGGCGCGAGGGCGATCTGGACGTCCTTGGGGATATCGATCACAACCGGGCCGGGGCGGCCTTCAGTGGCGATGCGGAAGGCTTCGGTGACGATCTCGCCAAGCTGGTTGGGATCCTTCACCAGATAGTTGTGCTTGGTGCAGTGGCGCGTGATGCCGACGGTATCGCATTCCTGGAACGCGTCCGAACCGATGAGCGCGGTGGGCACCTGCCCGGTGATGACGACGAGCGGGATCGAATCCATGAACGCATCGGCAATGCCGGTAACCGCGTTGGTCGCGCCCGGGCCCGAGGTGACGAGTACGACGCCGGGCTTGCCGGTGGCGCGGGCATAGCCTTCGGCAGCATGGGCCGCGCCGGCTTCGTGGCGCACGAGAATGTGGCGGATCCGCTCGTCGCCGAAAAGGGCGTCGTAAATCGGCAGCACTGCACCGCCGGGATAGCCGAATACGCATTCGGTTCCCTGTGCGACAAGGCTTTCGACCAGGATCTCCGCGCCGCTGCGCTCGTTCTTCACGTGTCGTTCCTTTCCGGCCCCGTGTTTCCCCAATGGGTTTCCCGGGGTGCCGCTGCGATGGCGCGCGTTAGCCGCGCTGCCCAATTCCTTCAAACCAAAAGGGCCTGCTGAAACCCGAATTCAGCCTGATTGTGGGCCGATTCTCACGAACCCTGCAAAAAATGCGGCCCGGAGCAGAGGCAGACTGCACCGGGCCAGGCAAGCCGCAGGACGGGACTGGAATCCTTGCCTGCGGTAGGACTGCGGTAGGCGACACAAAATGCCGTGTCAACCGCTAATCGTGTAATAATGCTTCAATCAGGCTGTCTGGCGGGGAATTATCCAACGTGACTCGTGGCCAGTCGGCAGGCGGCTGGTGGCGCAGCCAGGTGTATTGCCGCTTGGCATAACGGCGCGTGGCCTGGCTTCCCGCCGCGATTGCGTCCGCCTCGCTTATCCTTCCAGCAAGGAAATCAGCGACTTCCGCAACGCCGATGGCGCGCATCACAGGGAGCGCAGGGTCGAAGCCGCGGGCAAGGAGCGCCTCCACTTCGGCAACGGCGCCCGCACGCCACATGGCGGCAAAGCGCCGGTCGCAGCGTTCATAGAGCCACGCGCGGTCAGGCATGAGGATGAGCGGGCGCAGCGCGACCTTGTCACCGATGCCGCCGCTGCGTTCGGCCTGCCATGCTTCGAGTGGAAGGCCGGTCGAGCGCACCACTTCGAGCGCGCGGGCGATGCGCGCGCCGTCTGCGGGGGCGAGCACGGCGGCGCGGGCCGGATCTTCGGCCGTCAGCGCGGCGTAGGCTTCGGCCACCGGCATGGCGCGGACTTCTGCGCGCACATCGGCCTCGATGGCGGGCACCGGCGCGATGCCATCGAGCAGGGTGCGGATATAGAGCCCGGTGCCGCCGACGAGGATGGGGAGCGCGCCTGCTGCATGCGCGGCGGCGATTTCGGTGCGGGCGGCGGCGGCCCAATCGGCGGCGGAGCAGGCGTCTGCCCCGTCCCACGCGCCGAACAGGCGGTGGGGCACGCCCTGCATTTCGGCCTCGGCGGGGCGGGCGCTGAGGACAGCGAGATCGGCATAGACTTGCGCGCTATCGGCGTTGATGACGACAGCCTTCCCCCCGGCCGCTTCGTGCGCAAGCGCGGTGCGCACGGCGAGATCGCTCTTGCCGCTCGCCGTCGGCCCTGCAATGAGCGCGAGCGGCGGCAGATTGGCCGCGCCGGAAGGGGAATGATCGGTGCTCATCGCACGGCTGATAGCAGAGCCCGAGACGCTTGGTGACAATCTTGCGCTCGCCATGGAACAGATCGAGGGCGAAGGCTGGGAAGTAGCCGGCGCTGGCATGCTGTCTGACGTAGACGACGTGCTCGAAATGGAACTGATCGAGGAGGCCAAGGCGCCGGACGTGGGCGCGGTGCGGCGCATTCTGGATCAGTGCTTCCCGCAGAGCGATCTGCTGCTTTCGGCGCATCCCATCGAGGTTCCGCGCCTGTTCGTCTCGGACATGGATTCGACCATGATCGGGCAGGAATGCATTGATGAACTGGCCGATTTTGCGGGAGTCAAGGAGCGCATCGCGGCGATCACCGAGCGGGCGATGCGCGGCGAGCTCGACTTCGGGGCTGCCTTGCGGGAACGCGTGGGGCTGCTGAAGGATCTTTCCGAAAGCGCGATTGCCGAGTGCCTGGAGCAGCGCATCCGCCCGATGGACGGCGCGCGCACGCTGGTCGCAACGCTGAAGGCGCAGGGCGCACGGACGGTGCTGGTGACGGGGGGCTTCCACGCCTTTGCCGATCCGGTGGCGGAGCAACTGGGCTTCGACCATGTCGTGGCGAACCGGCTGGGCGTGCATGGCGGCGTGCTGACGGGCGAGGTGGTTGGCGGGATCGTCGACAGTTCGGTCAAGCGCAAGGTGCTGGTCGAGGAGGCGGAGCGACTGGGCGAGGGGAGCGGTTCGCTTGCGACCGGGGACGGCGCGAACGACATTCCGATGCTCGAAGCGGCGACCCACGGAATCGCCTACCGCGCCAAGCCCAAGGCGCGCGCGGCGGCGGACGGGTGGATCGAGCGCGGGGATCTGACCGCGATTCTCTCGCTTTATGGGATCGCGCGCGAGAACTGGGTGGCGGGTTGACGCGATATTAACACTGGTGTTAGTACGGCAGCAGAACCTGATTCTGCGGAGACACCGTGTGAACGCTCTTGCTGCCCGTTTCGAAGCCGACACGTCTCGCGATTTCCTCCAGCTGCCGCTGTTCGATGAACGCCGCCCGCAGCTCAAGCTGCGCCCGGCCAAGGCGCTGCATCATTTCCGTGAGCTCCTGAAGGACAAGGAGAATACCGAGGAGGTGTTCTACATCTTCGAGGCGCTGCCCTGGCGCGATCTGCGCAAATCGGGCGAGCGGTTCCTGACTTCGGAACGCGGCCTCGATCTGCGCGTGCGTGAGCCCAATCTGCCGACGATCCTCGATGACCATTCCGCGCTGCGCAAGACGCCCGAGGGTTCGCTCGCGCATGCCTATTGCGACTTCATGGAGCGCGAGGGACTGACGGCGCAGGGCCTTGTCGAGGAATTCCAGCGCTTCGCCAAGGACAAGCCCAAGTACAACGACCAGTTCCAGTGGTACATGAACCGCATGCGCGATGTGCATGATATGCTTCATGTTTTGACCGGCTATGGCCGCGATGCGCTGGGTGAGGCCTGCGTGCTCGCGTTCACTTACAGCCAGCAGCCCGCGCTGGCGCACCTGTTCATCGGCTACATGGCCGGGCTCAATATCGGCAAGCAGGTCAAGAGCAGCGCCCCGGTGCTGCGCGCGATCCGCGAAGCGCAAGGGCTGGGCAAGGCCTGCCCGCGCGTGGCCGAGCTTTCGATCACCGAACTGCTGCCGATGCAGCTGGCAGACGTGCGCGCCAAGCTGAACATCGCGCCGACCATGCACTACCGCGCGGCGCATGCAGTGTGGCAGTCGATGGGGGTCGATCCTTACGATCTGCTGGGCAAGCAGGCGGCCTGATTTAGCACCCCTCCGTCAGAGCTTCGGGCTGCCACCTCCCCATTTGCCCCTTCGACAAGCTCAGGGGAAAATGGGGAGGAATTAGGTCCTCCCTGTTTTGGCGAAGCCCAAACGGGGAGGTGGCCTGCCGCAGGCAGGTCGGAGGGGTTCTTTACCCTTCCATCCAGTCGCGGAAGAAGGCTTCATTGGCTTCGCGCATGTCGCAAGCAGCCAATTTGATGCCACCATCGCGGCACTCTTCGATGCCGTTTCCGCCGACCGATCCAATCGCTATGGCACCGGGAATTTCGACGCCTTTGCGCGTTGTGACAATGTATCTGCCCTGATCTTCGCCAAACGCTTCCTCGGCGCTTTCGATGGGAGCGATGAACGCGCCGCTACCACCAGCCATTGCCATTTCGGCGAGCGCAACAAGCAAACCGCCGTCCGAAATGTCATGCACGGCAGTCGCAACACCATCTGCGATGAGCTGGCGGACGAGTTCGCCATTGCGGCGTTCCTTGGTGAGATCGACCGGCGGCGGGCTGCCGTCCTCGCGGCCATGAATTTCGCGCAGCCAAAGCGACTGGCCCAGGTGGGTGCCCTTGCCGCCAATAAGCCAGATTGTGTCGGTTTCCTGCTTGAACGCGATCGTCGCCATCTTGGCATGGTCTTCCATCAGCCCGACGCCGCCAATCGCAGGCGTAGGCAGGATGGCCGAACCGCCGCCGGTCGCCTTGCTCTCGTTGTAGAGCGAGACGTTGCCGCTCACGATAGGATAATCCAGCGCGCGGCAGGCCTCGCCCATGCCGCGCAGGGCTTCGACGATCTGGGCCATGATTTCAGGGCGCTGGGGGTTGGCGAAGTTGAGGCAGTTGGTGATCGCCAAAGGCTTGGCACCGACAGCCGAGATATTGCGATAGGTTTCCGCCACCGCCTGCTTGCCGCCTTCATAAGGGTCGGCATAGCAATAGCGCGGGGTGCAATCGGTGCTCATCGCGAGTGCCTTGTGCGTGCCGTGGATGCGCACCACCGCCGCATCGCCGCCGGATTTCTGCAGCGTGTCCGCGCCGACTTGCGAATCGTATTGCTCATAGATCCAGCGGCGGCTGGCGAGATCGGGGCAGGCCATCAGCTTGAGCAAGTCCGCGCCGATATCGGTGCTTTCGGGCACTTCGCCCAGCGGCTGCACCTTTGCCCATGCCTTGTATTCGGCAAGGCTCATCGCGGGCCGGTCATAGAGCGGGGCGTCTTCGGCCAGCGGCCCGAGCGGGATGTTGCACACGGTCTCGCCTCGGAAGTTGAGCACCATGTTGCCGGTGTCGGTGACTTCGCCGATCACCGCGAAATCGAGCTCCCACTTCTTGAAGATCGCTTCCGCCATGGCTTCCTTGCCGGGCTTCAGCACCATGAGCATGCGCTCCTGGCTTTCCGAGAGCATCATCTCGTAAGGCGTCATGCCCTCTTCGCGGCAGGGCACTTTGTCCATGTCGAGCACGATCCCGGCCTTGCCGTTGGTCGCCATTTCGACCGACGAGGAGGTGAGGCCTGCCGCGCCCATGTCCTGGATCGCGACGATGGCGTCGGTCGCCATGAGTTCGAGGCAGGCCTCGATCAGCAGCTTTTCGGTGAAGGGATCGCCGACCTGCACGGTGGGGCGCTTGGCTTCCGAATCCTCGCCGAAATCGGCGCTGGCCATCGTCGCGCCGTGGATGCCGTCGCGCCCCGTCTTCGAGCCGACATAGACGATCGGATTGCCGATGCCGGTGGCGGCGGAATAGAAGATCTTGTCCTGATCGGCGACGCCCACGGTCATCGCGTTGACGAGGATGTTGCCGTCATATGCGGGGTGAAAATTGGTCTCGCCGCCGACGGTCGGCACGCCGACGCAATTGCCGTAGCCGCCGATGCCCGCAACGACGCCCTGCACCAAGTGCTTCATCTTGGGGTGATCGGGGCGCCCGAAGCGCAGCGCGTTCAGGTTGGCGACGGGGCGCGCACCCATGGTGAATACGTCGCGCAGGATGCCGCCCACGCCCGTTGCCGCGCCCTGATAGGGTTCGATGTAGGACGGGTGGTTGTGGCTCTCCATCTTGAAGATGGCCGCCAGCTTGGTGCCATCCGGCCCGTCGCCGATATCGATCACGCCCGCGTTCTCGCCCGGGCCGCAGATCACCCAGGGCGCCTCGGTTGGGAGTTTCTTGAGGTGGATGCGGCTCGACTTGTAGGAGCAGTGTTCCGACCACATGACCGAAAAGATGCCGAGCTCGACAAGGTTCGGCTCGCGCCCGAGTGCGTGGAGCACGCGGGCATATTCTTCCTCGGACAGCCCATGGGCGGCGACGGTTTCAGCAGTGATCTCGGCCATGGGAGGGCCCTTAGCCCCGTCGCGCGGGCAAGGCGAGTCTCAAGAGGGGCGGTTTTGCCGGGTTGCTTGCACGAGGAGCGCGAGGACCGCCAGGACGGTAAAGGCGAAAAGGGCGAGGAGCGGCTGCGAAGCGCTGACCTCGGTGGAGCGCGGGCCGTGCCAGTCGGTCATCTGGAGCAACCCCATGATACCTGCGAACAAGGCGAGCACGAGGGCTGCGCGCGGGCCGGCTGCACGGGTGCGCCTCGCGTAGAAAGCGAGCGCGCCGAAAGCGAGCACGACTTCGAGCGCATGTTCGGCAAATGGATGATTCCACAGGCCGAGGCCGAGCTTGGGCGGGGAGCCGGCCAGCGTCAGGTCCGGCGCGTGGACGATATAATCCGCCAGCCAGTGCGAGAGGACGCAGGCGAAGGCAATCGCGGCCGCGGCGCGGCTGCGGGTCATGGCAAGGACCAGCAGGCCGAACAGCGCGCCCAGCACTGCGGCGCCGAGCAGGCTGTGGCTGTAGCGCATGTCGTAGAGATCGAGCCAGTTGCTCGCAGTGAAACCCGGCACCATGCGGTAGTGCTCGATGCCCAGCAGCGCGAAGCTGAAGAACGCGTAATCAAGCAGCTGGACGGCGACGACCAGAACGGCAAGTGGCGGAGCCTTGCGCGATGTCGCGGCAATGAAGGCGGGGGCGTAGTGACCGATGAACATGGGGTGTTATCCGGCGAATGCGCGGGCAGCATAGGTGGCGGCGACCGCAGCGGTCATCGTCGCAAAGGCGCCCCAGCACACGTCGATCATGGTCACATACGTCGGCCAGCGGGCGAGCGTGGCCTGATTGGTGAAATCGTAGGTCGCGTAGCACAGCGCGCCGAGCAGCGCCCCGTTAAGCGCCGCCGCACCGAGACCTGCGGTGATGCCCGGACGGATCGCGAACCAGACCATGCCGGCGAGATAGGCGAGGTAGAAAATGCCCGCCGGGGCAAGCCGGAAGGTGGGCGCCAGCAGGTCTCCCAGTGCCGGGCGATAGAGGTTTGGCCCGGCCCAACCGAGCCACACGGCATCGAGGCCGCCGAACACCACGGCTGCCACGACATAAGCGATCACCAATTGCATGCGCATACTCCCCGCCTCGAAGCTTGACCGGCTGCGGCTCGCCCGTCAATGCTGGCAGCGATGGCACACGATAACGACATCGGCTCGCTGAGTTTCGAGGAAGCCCTGAAAGCGCTGGAGGATATTGTCCGCCGGCTGGAAAGCGGAGAGGCGCCGCTCGACGAATCGATTGATCTCTATGCGCGGGGCGATGCACTTCGCGCGCATTGCCAGAAGCGGCTCGATGCGGCGCAGGCGCGGATCGAGGCGATCGTGACGGATGGACCTGCTGGCGGTCCGGGGCGCGCAACGGGAACGCGGCCCTTCGATGATGGAGCGGGCGGGGCATGACCGCAATGGAACGTACCGGTCCCTGGCGGGACCTGCTGCTGCCTGCGCTGAAGCGCATTGGCGAGGATATCGACAGCAGCTTCGATGCGCTGTTGCCGCTGGCGAACGACCCGCGCGACAGGTTGATCGAGGCGATGCGCTATGCGGCCATCGGTGGTGGCAAGCGGCTGCGCCCGCTGCTGGTTTCGGCAACGGCCAGCCTGTTCGGCGCGGACCGGGCCATGGCGATCCGCGTGGGCACCGCGCTTGAGGCGATCCACGTCTATTCGCTGATCCACGATGATCTGCCCTGCATGGATGACGATGCCCTGCGGCATGGCAAGCCGACCTTGCACGTGGCCTTTGACGAGGCGACGGCCGTGCTGGCGGGCGATGCGCTGCACGATTTCGCGTTCGAGGTGCTTTCGGATCCCAACCTTTCGGGCGATCCTTTCGTGCGGATCGAACTGGTGCGCACACTCGCGCTGGCGAGCGGGATGAACGGCATGGCCGGCGGGCAGATGATGGACATGGCGGCCGAAACCGCCTCGTTCGATCTGCCTACGGTAACGCGCCTGCAGCAGCTCAAGACCGGCGCTTTGCTAAGCGCGGCGGTGGAAATGGGCGCGATCATCGGGCGCATTCCGGCCGAAGGGCGCTCGCACTTGCGTGGTTATGCGCGCGATATCGGCCTCGCGTTCCAGATCGCCGACGATCTCCTCGATGCCGAGGGTGATGAGCAGGCGGCGGGCAAGGCGCTGCGCAAGGACGAGAACGCGGGCAAGGAAACCTTCCTCTCGCTGCTCGGACCCGAACGGGCGCGCGAGCAGGCGCAGATGCTGGTCGATCAGGCAGTGCAGTTCCTCGCCTCCTACGGCGAGGAAGCGGACCTTCTGCGCGCGCTGGCGTGGTTCATTGTCGAAAGGGATCGGTAAATGGGAGAGGCGGGGGCCAAGGGGAGTGGAGCGCGGATCGGGGTATACCCCGGCACGTTCGACCCGATCACACTCGGGCATCTCGATATTATCCGCCGGGGGGCGAAGCTGGTCGACAAGCTGATCATCGGCGTGACGACCAATCCGTCCAAGAACCCGATGTTCACGCCCGAAGAACGCATGGCCATGGTTAGCCGCGAAGTGGCGGCGCAGGGGATCGAGAATGTCTCGGTGATGGGCTTCAATGCCCTCCTGATGAAGTTCGCGGAGAAGCAAGGCGCCAGCGTGATCGTGCGCGGCCTGCGCGCCGTGGCGGACTTCGAATACGAATACCAGATGGCCGGGATGAACCAGCAGCTCAACGACGGCATCGAGACGGTGTTCCTGATGGCCGACGTCAGCCTGCAGCCGATCGCTTCCAAGCTGGTGAAGGAAATCGCGATGTTCGGCGGTGACATTCATCGCTTCGTGACTCAGCAGGTGCGCGATGAAGTGGTGGAGCGGGTGGAACGCCAGGGCCGGCTTGGCGATTACTGAGCGCCGCGCTGCATCACGATTTGTTCATTGCGGCGTCATCGCCGGGGGGCTATCCGCCGCCAATCGGCAGATCTGATCGGCCAACGTGATTAGGAATTTGGTTTGATGGCATCGCGTTCGTTCAACAGGATCACGCTCGCCCTCGCGCTGGGCGCGGCGCTGTTCGCTCCGGTCTCGCCGGCACTGGCGCAGCGTCCGCCCGAGAAGGAACAGGTGAAGCCGATCAAGGTCGATCCGATCAAGCACGTCCAGACGATCACTTACGCCGTCGATGCCGACGTCTCGCATGATCCGGACAATGTGCTGTTGCTCGATCTTTCGAACGGCGGGCGCGTGGCGATCCGGCTGATGCCGGAATGGGCGCCGCACCATGTCGAGCGGATCAAGACGCTGACCAAGGAAGGCTTCTACAACGGGGTCATCTTCCACCGCGTGATCGATGGCTTCATGGCGCAGACGGGCGATCCCACCGGCACCGGGCAGGGCGGCTCCAAGCTGCCGGACCTCAAGGCCGAGTTCAACGATATCCCGCACTTGCGCGGCACAGTCTCGATGGCGCGGACCGATCAGCCGGATACGGCCAACAGCCAGTTCTTCATCGTGTTCTATCCGCGCTTCGCGCTCGATCACAAATATACCAATTTCGGCCGGGTGATCGCGGGCATGGACATCGTCGATGCGATCGTGCGAGGCGAGCCGCCGAAGAACCCGACCAAGATCGTGCAGGCAAGCCTTGCTTCGGAAAACAAGGCCCCCCCGCCGCCGCCCGCGCCTGCTGCGCCAGCGGCGTTCACTGCGGATATGTTGAGCAATTCGAAGTCCAACTGAGGTTTGAGGCGGCGCTCGCGCTGAGCTTGTCGAAGCACCTGCACCGCGCTAGCGGCAACTCCCATGCGAGTAGACCTGTTTGATTTCGAGCTTCCGCCAGAGTGCATCGCGCTGCGCCCGGCCAGCCCGCGCGATTCGGCAAAGCACCTTGGCGTAGGGCCGCAAGGGCCGTTCATCGATGCGGTTGTGCGCGATCTGCCCCGGCTGCTGCGCGCGGGGGACGTGCTGGTGTTCAACGATACGCGGGTGATTCCGGCGCAGCTGGACGGCGAGGTCGGCCAGGCGCGGATCGGCGCGACCTTGCACAAGCGGATGGACTTGCGCCGCTGGCAGGCTTTCGTGCGCAACGGGCGCCGGCTCAAGCCGGGGAGTGTGATCACCTTCGGCGCGGGCGTGACGGCCACGGCCGAGGAGCGGCATGCCGACGGCAGCTGGACGCTGGCTTTCGGCGGTGAGGAGCCGGTCGAAGTGCTGCTCGAACGCGCGGGCACGATGCCGCTGCCGCCCTATATCGCGGGCAAGCGCGCGGTCGATGAACGCGACCGTGAGGATTACCAGACGATGTTCGCGGCAGAAGACGGCGCGGTTGCGGCGCCGACCGCCGCGCTGCACTTCACGCCCGAACTGATGGCGGCGCTTGCCGAGGCAGGCATCGGCCACGAGACGCTGACGCTTCACGTAGGGGCAGGCACGTTCCTGCCGGTCAAGGCCGACGATACCGACGACCATGCGATGCACGCCGAATGGGGCCGGATCGAACCTGAAACGGCAGCTCGGCTCAATGCCGTCCGTGCCGCCGGCGGTCGGATCATCGCGGTGGGCACAACCAGCCTGCGCCTTCTGGAGAGTGCGGCGGATGAGGGGCGCGTGATCCATCCCTTTGCGGGCGACACCAGCATCTTCATCACGCCGGGCTACCGTTTTCGGGCAATCGACGGGCTGATGACGAACTTCCACCTGCCCAAATCGACGCTGATGATGCTGGTCAGCGCGCTCATGGGAATCGAGCGAATGCAGGCGGCCTATGCCTATGCCATTGCGAACGACTACCGCTTCTATAGCTATGGCGATTCGAGCCTGTTGATACCCTAGTCGGCCACCATTTCGGCCACCGCATCGAGCACGGTCAGGCGCTGTTTCTTGAGGTCTTCGAGGTGCTCGTCCGAAGTAGGCTCGATCCCGGTTTCGGCGCGATGGATCGCCTTGTCGAGCTGGTAGTAGGTATCGCTCAGGTTCCGGAAATGCGCATCGCTCAGCTTGAGTTCGTGGAGCCGGGCTGTCGCTTCGGGGAAGGCGGCGGCGAGATCGTGGGCGGAATGGCTCATGGCAAGTCTCCTCGTTGGGTGTGGGATGAGCCTAGCAGCCAAGGAGGGCAAGCGATTTGCGGTCTATCAATTGGCGAACCAACTCCACACCAGCTTGCCGGTCAGCGCGAGGCTGGCGGTGACGAGCAGCGGGCGGATCAGCCGCGCGCCGTAGCGGGTGGCAAGGCGGGTGCCGATCATCGCGCCCACCATCGATCCAGCGCCCATGCACAGGCCCAGCAGCCAGATGACTTGCCCGCCGAGCGCAAATATCACGAGGCTGGCGATGTTGCTCGAAAGGTTGAGCAGCTTGGTCAGGCCCGTCGCGCGGGTAAGGCCGAGGCCGCGCAGGGCGACCAGTGTGGCGGCAAAGAACTGGCCGGTGCCGGGGCCGAAGAACCCGTCGTAGAAGCCGATCCCGCCCGCGACGGGGAGATAGGCCCGCTCCGAGATGCGGGGCTTGCCCGGCGCATCGTCCATGCGGGGTGACAGCAGGGTGTAAAGCGCTGCGCCCATCAGCAGCAGGGGGACAACGAGGCGCAGCACGTGCGCATCGAAATGCTGGATGACCAGCGCGCCCGCCCCCGCGCCGAGGAACGCGGCGATGGCGGTGGGCAGGTTGGGGCGCAGCGCGAAGAGCCCGGCGCGGTGATAGCGCGTGGTGGCGACCGTCGCGCCCATCGCCGATTGGAGCTTGTTGGTGCCGAGCATGAGGTGCGGCGGCAGCCCGGCGTAGATCAGCGCAGGCAGCGTCAGCAGCCCGCCGCCGCCCGCGATGGCATCGATGCAGCCGGTGAGGACGGCAAGCCCGGTCAGCGCGGGATAGAGCCAGGGGGCGAGGGCAAACGCTTCGTGCATTTGCGCGCCATGGCGTTTGTGCGTAAGGCGCACAACCCTTGGCCCTTTGGCTTCCCCCACCCCGGACTTCCAGATGACCCGCTTTTCCTTCACCGTCCATGCCACCGATGGCCGCGCGCGCACCGGCGCGATTGCGATGCAGCGCGGCACGATCCGCACGCCCGCATTCATGCCGGTGGGAACGGCGGGCACGGTCAAGGCCATGAAGGTGGAAGATGTCGCGGCGACGGGCGCGGACATCATCCTCGGCAACACATACCACCTGATGCTGCGGCCGGGCGCGGAGCGGATGGCGCGGCTGGGCGGGCTCCACAATTTCATGCGCTGGGACAAACCGATCCTGACCGACAGCGGCGGCTATCAGGTGATGAGCCTTTCCGACCTGCGCAAGATCACCGAGGAAGGCGTGACTTTTGCGAGCCATATCGACGGTTCGCGGCATAACCTGACACCAGAGCGCAGCATGGAAATCCAGCGGCTGCTGGGTAGCGACATCGTGATGGCCTTCGACGAGTGCCCCAAGATCGACCAGCCCCGCGACGTGATCGCGAAGTCCATGGAAATGTCGATGCGCTGGGCGAGGCGCAGCCGCGACGGCTTCGATGCAGGCGGCGAGCATGCAGAGCGCGCGGCGCTGTTCGGCATCCAGCAGGGCGGTCTGGACGAGGAGCTGCGCGCGGCAAGCGCGGGGGCGCTCACCGAGATCGGCTTTGACGGCTATGCCATCGGCGGGCTGGCCGTGGGCGAGGGGCAGGAGGCGATGTTCGCCACGCTGGACTTTGCGCCGGGCCAGCTGCCCGCAGATCGCCCGCGCTACCTGATGGGCGTGGGCAAGCCCGACGACCTCGTCGGCGCAGTGGAGCGCGGGGTCGACATGTTCGATTGCGTACTGCCGACGCGTTCGGGCCGCAACGGGCAGGGCTTCACCTGGGACGGGCCGCTGAACATGCGCAACGCGAAGCACGCCGAGGATATGGGGCCGCTCGATCCGGAGTGCACGTGCCCGGTGTGCGCCAAGTATAGCCGGGCCTACCTGCACCACCTCCACAAGGCGGGCGAGATGCTGGGCGCGATGCTGCTGACCGAGCACAACCTCTCGTTCTACCAGCAACTGATGGCCGCGATGCGCGGCGCGATTGCCGAGGCGCGGTTTGCGAGCTTTGCGGCCGCGTTCCGGGCGCGGTATCTCGCGAAGCGGTAACTGCCAAATCCGTCCCATGGGCACTTGATCGAACGCCCGGTCACGGCAAGAATACTCCTGTTTCGGCAAGGGGATAAGGCGTGCGGATCGTGGCGGCATTGACAGGAGCGGCGCTGGCATTGGCCGCGGGGGCTGTGCGGGCCGAGGATGGAGCGGCGATGGCAGCGCGCTTCGGCGCGTTGGAGGATGTGCGTCAGATCAGCCTTTCGCCTTCGGGCAATCAGGTCGCTTTTCTCAAACCCAATGCCGGGTCCGGAGTGACGGTAATCGTCGCCGATTTTGCCACCGGCCAAACGCGCGCGGTGCTGAATGCCGCCAATCCCGGGGAAGAGTTGCGCTGGTGCCGCTGGGCCAGCGAGACCCGGCTGATGTGCCAACTCTATGTTGCCGTTAATCGGGGCGACGTGCTGCTCGGTGCGACGCGCTATGTTATCGTGCGCAACGACGGGACGGGCCAAGGCTACGTGTCGAGCGGGCTTTCGCGCCAGTCGCAAAGCGGATTGCAGGACGGCGGCAGTGTGCTCGACTGGGATATCGCGGGCAAGCCGGGCCACGTCCTGATGACCCGGACCTTCGTGCCTTCCAGCATGGTGGGCAGCAATATCGAGCGGCGACGCGAGGGGCTCGGCGTGGAGGATGTCGATCTCGAAAGCGGCAAGCGCGAACTGGTCGAGGCACCCCACAATGGCGCGGTGCGCTATATCACCGATGGGCGGGGCCATGTGCGCTTGATGGCTCTGCGCGGGCAGAGCGACGAGGGCTATATCAAGGATGAGGTGCGCTGGTTCTACCGCGCCAGGGACGATGATAAGTGGCTGCCATTCATCACTGCGAAGGGTGAGGACAGCGATACGCCGCTGGCGGTCGATCCAGACAAGAACCTGGCCTATGTGCTCGGCGCCAAGGATGGCTTTCACGTGCTCTATGGTGTGGCGCTCGATGGGACAGGCACCCGGCAGGTCGTACTGGAGCAGCCGGGTATCGACATCGATGACGTTACCAGCATCGGGCGCAATGGCCGCGTGGTGGGCGCAACCTATGCGACCGAGAAGCGTGTGAACGTGTTCTTCGATCCCGAGCTCAGGAAGCTCGGCGCGGCGCTCGGCAAGGCGCTGCCGGGGCAGCCGCTGGTGGAATTCGTCGATTCAAGCGAAGATGAGGGGCGGTTGCTCCTGCTCGCCTCGAGCGATTCAGATCCGGGGTTGTTCTATCGCTACGACAAGACGACGCATCAGCTCGAAAAGGTGCTACCGATTCGCCAGCCGCTGGCGCAGCTAGCGCTCGGCAAGATGATCCCGGTGACCTATCCGGCCGGCGACGGCAGCATGGTACCGGCCTATCTCACGCTACCGCCCGGCATCGCAGGGCCTGCCGCGGCCAAGGGGCTTCCAGCCATCGTCATGCCCCACGGCGGCCCCGGCGCGCGTGATGAATGGGGTTTCGACTGGTTGGTGCAGTATTTCGCGGTGCGCGGCTATGCGGTGCTGCAGCCCAATTATCGCGGCTCCACAGGGTATGGTTCGGGCTGGTACCAGAAGAACGGCTTCAAATCCTGGCGGCTTGCGATCAGCGATATTGCCGCGGCAGGCCACTGGCTCACTGCGCAGGGGATTGCTGATCCCGCGAAGCTCGCCATCGTCGGCTGGTCCTATGGCGGCTATGCAGCACTGCAATCTGGGGTGACCAATCCCGGCCTGTTCAAGGCGATTGTGGCGGTGGCACCGGTCACCGATCTCGACAGGCTGCGCGAGGAATTCCGTGATTTCGCCAATTTCCGGCTCGCCGATGCCTTTATCGGTCACGGAGACCATATCGAGGACGGTTCCCCGGCGCGCCATGCCGCCGCGATCACCGTGCCGGTGCTGATGTTCCACGGCGAGCGCGACATGAACGTCGGCATCGCGGAATCCCGCCTCATGGCCGATCGGCTCAAGGATGCCGGCAAGCAGGTGACGCTGGTGACGTTTCCCGGCCTCGACCACCAGCTCGCCTCCGCAGCAGCGCGGACGCGTCTGCTGGCGGATAGCGACGCGTTTCTGAGGAAGGCCATGGGGATGTAGTCCGGGCCCGGTCAGGCCGGCAGGAGCATCGCGGCGGTCTCGTCGCGGTGCTTCTTGAGATACTTCATGAACGGCGTGCCGCCGGTGCCGATGTCTGCGGTGTTGCCGGCCGATTTGCTGCCCTGCTTATTGATGTAGCTTGCGGCATATTCGAGGTGGCGGCTGCGGAAATCGGCGACGGCCTGCACCGCGCCGTTGTAGGCATCGGTCAGCCCCTTGTGGCCGGTGCGGCTGACGAAGGCGCGAAGGCGCGAGGCGGCGCGCACATCTTCGATGAAGCGGCGGTGGCCGGTCGGGCGGTAGATGTGAAGTTCATCGAGATAGGCCTTCAACGGATCGGCTGCATGGCCGACGCCGAGCAGCGCGTCCATCGAGGGAACGATCGAGGACTGCGAGCCGGTCTGGCCGCGATAGACCTGCGGGGCCCCGCCGAGCCGCGCGACGCCCTCGTATACGAGGCCGGCGCTCAGGGCGGGATTGTCCTTCCAACCGTGGATATAGGGGCGGACACGGCGGAAGTAGATATAGGGATCGCACTGTTCGGGCATGCGATCGAAGATTGCGTTGATGCCGGCCCAGACCGCGACGATCTGCTCAAGCAAGCTGCGGGCGGCAGCGGTATCCCCGGCATCGGCGGCGGCGATCAGCGGAGCGAACAGCTTGAGTGCGGCCCCGGCCTGCGCTTCAATCGCGACGTGGATGAGGACAAACCACGCCTCGTCGGTGCCCGCGGCAAACTTCTGGATCATGTAGATATTGTCGAGATTGACCGGTGCGGCAAGGTCGATCAGGCCCCAGTTATCAAGCACATAGCCGCTGTATTGCAAAAGCGGCTGCTGGTCGAGCCGGTCGGCGAGCGCGGCCATTGGCACCGCGAGGATAGCGGGGAGCGCCGCCGGCGCTTCGGCCGCGCCCCAGACGTAGGCCTGCACGAGGAACGAATAGTGGACCATCGCCATGCGGGCGGCGGGCTCGTCCAGCGCGGCGATCTGTTCGGGCGTAATGGCAGGGAGGCTGCTTTCGAGCACCGCGCGGACCTGCCCGGTGGGGAGGATTTCTGGGAGGCGCAGCGCGATCTCGCGGGCTGCTGCCAGCGCGCCGCCTAGCACCACGGCGGGAGCATCGTAGCCGCACAGGAAGCCGCGTTCGGGGGAGATGTCGTAGGTTGCGAGGCTGGCAAGGGTCATGGCGCTCTCCGGTGTCATTCTGCGGCGCAATGATATGCGAATTATGACCGAATGAGGTTGCGTCTTGACGCGTTATGCCGTGCAGTTGCACAATGATCGGCGTTATGGACGCTATTGATGAAAAGATATTGCGTGCGCTCGAATGCAACGGGCGAATCAGCAATTTGCAGCTGGCCGAGCGGGTGGGCCTGTCGCCCTCTGCTTGCCTGCGGCGGGTGCAGGCGCTCGAAACCGGCGGGGTAATCAAGGGCTATCGCGCGGTGCTTGATCGGGCCCGGCTCGGCACTGGCGTAACGATCTTCGTGATGGTCGGCCTCTCCGGCCAGCTCAAGCGCGATGCGCTTTCGTTCGAGGAAGCAATGGGCGAGGCGCCCGAGGTGCGCGAGTGCCACAATATAACCGGCGCGGTCGAATATCTGCTACGCGTGGAAGTGGCGGATCTGGAGGCCTACAAGCGGTTTCATTCGGACACGCTGGGAACTTTGCCGCAAGTGCGCAGCATCACCAGCCACGTGTCGCTGGGGACGTCGAAGGACCTCCGGGGCTGATCGGGAGCAACAAAAAAGGCGGGGTGTTTGCCCCGCCTCCTTCGTGTTCGTATCTGAAACCGGCTGATCAGCGCGAGTAGAACTCGACGACCAGGTTCGGTTCCATCTTCACCGGGTAGGGCACTTCGTCGAGCGTCGGGACGCGCACGAACGTGGCCTTGTCTGCCTCGGCGGCGACGTAATCGGGAATGTCACGCTCGGCCAGCGACTGGGCTTCGGCGATGAGCGCCATTTCCTTGGCCTTGGGGCCGAGGGTCAGGATATCGCCCGGGCGCACGCGGCGGCTGGCGATGTTGCACTTCACGCCGTTGACGCGGATGTGGCCGTGGCTGACGATCTGGCGGGCCGAGAAGATCGTCGGCGCGAACTTGGCGCGGTAGACGATCATGTCGAGGCGCTGTTCGAGCAGGCCGATGAGGTTCTGGCCGGTATCGCCCTTCATGGACGCGGCTTCCTGATAGGTGCGCTTGAACTGCTTCTCGGTGACGTCGCCGTAGTAGCCCTTGAGCTTCTGCTTGGCGCGCAGCTGGATGCCGAAGTCCGACACCTTGCTCTTGCGGCGCTGGCCGTGCTGGCCGGGGCCATAGGCGCGGCGGTTGACCGAGCTCTTCGGGCGGCCCCAGATGTTTTCGCCAAGACGGCGGTCAATCTTATGCTTCGATGCCTTGCGCTTCGACATGGCAAGTCCTTTCAATTTGCTATGCAGCCAGCCCGAGGGCCAGCCTGTGGAACCAGCCTTGAGGCCGGCGTTTCGTAGACCCGGAACCGCACCATGTTCCCATAAGGGGCATGCGGCCACTGCTTCACCGGGCGTGCAGGGCCAATTGCGAAGGGGCGCCTAGACCAGCGATTGCGCGGAATGTCAAGGGTGAGCGGGGTGTGAAGGGGATTCGCGCAGAGGCGCAGAGGCGCGGAGAAGCAAGTATGAACGGGAAGGCGGCTCCGCCGCAGGCTTTATTCCTTCTCTGCGCCTTTGCGCCTCTGCGCGAACCAAATTGGAAATAGGGACTGTCCCCATTTATGAGGCGCTACTTCTCCCTCGGGCCGGGCTTGCGCATGAGGGTGGTGAGCACGCCGCGCAAGGTGCGCACCTCTAGATGGTTCCAGCCGGGCTTGGTCAGCATGTTGCGCAAGGTGCGGTGGGTCACGTCGGCGCGGCTGTAGGGTTCGAAGTAGCCGCGCGGCTCCAGCAGACCGGTGATGTGGCCGATCAGGCCCTCGAGCTCTTCCTGCGGGGCAGGGGGGAGGAGAGCATCCTCGGCTGGCGGCTGGGCGAGTCCGGCCTCAGGCGCGTGTTTGGACCATTCATAGGCGCACAGGATCACCGCCTGCGCGAGATTGAGCGAGCCAAATTCGGGGTTGATCGGCACGGTAATGATCGCGCGGGCAAGCGCAACGTCGTCGGTTTCGAGGCCGGAACGTTCCGGACCGAATACGAAGGCGGTGCCGCCCACGGCGGTAGCGGCTTCCCTGGCGGCTGCCTCGGGGGTGAGAACGGGCTTGGTCACGCCGCGCTTGCGTACGGTGGTGGCGTAGACATGCGCGCAATCGGTGACGGCGTCCGCGAGGGTTTCGAAGACTTCGGCGTTTGCCAGCACCACGTCCGCGCCCGCGGCGGCTGGGCCGGCACTGGGGTTGGGCCAGCCATCGCGCGGCGAAACGAGCCGCATGCGGGTGAGGCCGAAGTTCAGCATGGCGCGCGCCGCCTTGCCGATGTTCTCGCCGAGCTGGGGGCGGACGAGCACGATGACCGGTGCATCATTCGGGGGCGTCACGTCCCTCCCACCTCACGCACGGTGCTGGCGAATTCCTCGAAATCGCGGGCTTCGGTGAAATCGCGGTAGACGCTGGCGAAGCGGATGTAGGCGACGCTGTCGAGCTGGCGGAGGCCTTCCATCACCATTTCGCCGATCTGGCGGCTTTCGACTTCAGCATCGCCCAGCGTTTCAAGCTGGCGCTGGATGCCGCTGACAAGGCGTTCGATGCGTTCTGGCGCGACCGGGCGCTTGCGGCAGGCGAGCGCGACGGATTGTTCGATCTTGGCGCGGTCGAACGGCTCGCGCCGGGGTTCGCCGCCTCCGGCGCCGCTTTTCACGACCATGACCTCGCGCAGTTGTACGCGCTCGAAGGTCGTGAAGCGGGCGCCGCAGGCCTCGCACTGACGGCGCCGGCGGATCGAGGTGTTGTCCTCGCTCGGCCGGCTGTCCTTTACCTGGCTTTCCTCATGGGCACAGAACGGGCAACGCATGCGGTGTTATTTTATGCGCTGATAAAACGCATAGCCCGCGCCCACGGCAAGGCCGAGGGGCAGCGACACGAAGGGCAGCAGCGCGCCGGCCACTGCGCCGATGCCGGCGCCGATGAGGACCGGCTTGGTCGAGGGATGGTCCATGCCCTGCTTGGCCATGCCGCTGATTTCGGCTTGGGCGCGGGCCATGAGATCGTCGTTGTCAGCCATGTTTCAAAGCTCCGGATAGATGGGGAAGCGTGCGCACAGGGCTTCAACCCGCTCGCGCACGCGTTGTTCCACCTGGCCGTCGCCTTCATCGCCATTGCGCGAAAGTCCGTCGACCACTTCGGCGATCAGCGCGCCGATCTGCCGGAATTCCTCCTCGCGGAAGCCGCGGGTGGTGCCGGCGGGCGTGCCGAGCCGGATGCCCGAAGTGACGAAGGGCGAGCGCGTGTCGAACGGGATGCCGTTCTTGTTGCAAGTGAGCCAGGCGCGGTCGAGGCCCTTCTCGGCGGCCTTGCCGGTCACGTCCTTGGGAGTGAGATCGACGAGCATTGAATGGTTGTCGGTGCCGCCCGAGACGATGCCGAGGCCGGCTTCCTGCAGGCTTGCGGCCAGCGCGCGGGCGTTGGCGACGACCTGGTGGGCATAGGCCGCAAATTCGGGCTTCAGCGCTTCGGCAAAGGCAACGGCCTTGGCGGCAATGATGTGGACGAGTGGGCCGCCCTGCATGCCGGGGAAGACCGCCATGTTGATCTTCTTGGCGAGCGCTTCGTCGTTGGTGAGGATCACGCCCGAGCGAGGGCCGCGCAGCGACTTGTGCGTGGTGGTGGTGACGACATGGGCATGCGGCATCGGCGAGGGATGCGCACCGCCCGCGACGAGGCCCGAGATGTGCGACATATCGACGAGGAGGTAGGCGCCGATCTCGTCCGCGATGGTGCGGAAGGCTTCCCAGTCCCACACGCGCGAATAGGCAGTGCCGCCCGCGATGATGAGCTTGGGCTTGTGCTCGTGCGCGGTGGCACGGACAGCGTCCATATCGATCTGGTGATCTTCGCGGCGGACGCCATAGGCGACCGGCTTGAACCACTTGCCCGACATGTTGACCGGCGAACCGTGGGTGAGGTGGCCACCCGAATTGAGATCGAGGCCCATGAAGGTGTCACCCGGCTCGAGCAGCGCGAGGAACACGGCCTGGTTCATCTGACTGCCCGAATTGGGCTGCACATTGGCGAACTGGCAGCCAAACAGCGCCTTGGCCCGCTCGATCGCCAGCGTTTCGACGACGTCGGCATATTCGCAGCCGCCATAGTAGCGCTTGCCGGGGTAGCCTTCGGCGTACTTGTTGGTGAACACCGAACCGGCAGCTTCGAGGCAGGCGAGGCTGGTGATGTTCTCGCTGGCGATCAGTTCGATCTTCGTCTGCTGGCGGTTCAGCTCTCCGCGGATCGCGGCGTAGACTTCGGGATCGGCGGCAGCGAGGTGTTCGGTGAAGAAGCCGGGCTTGCGGATATCCTGTGCGGGGGCGGCAGCGTTCATCAGCGGGGGCTCCTTTCAGAAGGGGTTTGTCAGAAGGCTGGGGAGGAAAGCTTGGCAACGCGGCCTTCGTGGCGGCCGCCGAGAAATTCGCCGGCCAGGAAGGCTTCGACGCAGGCCTTGGCCATTTCTGGGCCGACAAGGCGCGCGCCCATGGCGATCGCGTTGGCGTTGTTGTGCGAGCGGCTGAGCGCGGCGGACAGCGGTTCGCTGACAAGCGCACAGCGCAGCGCCGGGTGGCGGTTTACCGCGATCGAGATGCCGATGCCCGAACCGCAAAGCGCAACGCCGCGCGTCGCCTCACCCGAAGCGACGGCTTCGGCGATCTTGTAGCCATAGTCCGGATAGTCGACGCTGGCGGTGCTGTCCGGCCCGAGATCGAGGACTTCGTGGCCAAGCGCGGTGATATGGGCGACGAGTTCGGCCTTGAGATCGAAGGCAGCATGGTCCGAGGCGATTGCGATGCGCATGGGCGGCGAGTAGTCCTGAGCCAAGGGATTCGTGTGACCCACGCGCTTTAGGAGGGTTGGCCCGGCTTTGCCAGTGCGCGCGATTGCCTTAAGTTATATATAAGTGAAAATTATACCGAAGGATGCGGATGGCGGGGACCGGAGTATCGGCAGGCTGCGGATGCGTTCAGCATTTGAAGCCTTGCGGAAGCTTCGCATTCAGGCTTGGCTGCGCGCATGGTACCGCAGAGCGGAACGGGAGGGAAGATGACCAAACGGCTGATCCTGCTGGCGGCGCTGATACTGGGCGTGCTGCTCGGCATCCGCGCGACGACTCCGCCCGTGCCGGTTGGCGCCGATGCTCCGGCAGAGGTCTTTGCCGCCGGGCGCGCGATGGCCGATGTGCGCATGATCGCGGCGCGGCCGCACCTTGCCGCCTCGCCCGAGGATGCGGCGGTGCGTGCGCATATCGTTCGCCGGATGCAGGCGATGGGGATGGAGGTGCACGAGACGCTGTTCACCGCGCCGCCCGCAAGCGCCAGGCGGCTGGCGTGGTGGAGCGGGAAAGACGTTGCCGCACCGGTGCTGACCAACGTAATCGGGGTGCTGCCGGGCAAGGACCGCAGCCTGCCCGCGGTGCTGCTGATGGCGCATCACGATACGGTGGGCGGCTCGCCCGGCGCGGCAGACGATACGGCCGGCGTTTCGGCGCTGCTGGAGACGGCGCGCGCGGTGCGGGCCGCTGGGCAGCCGGCGCGCGATCTGATCGTGCTGATCACCGATGGCGAGGAACTGGGGCTCGACGGGGCGCATCACTTCTTCACCGCCGATCCCTTGCGCGCGCATGTTGGCGCGGTGATCAATGTCGAGGCGCGGGGCGGCGGCGGGCGGACGACGCTGTTCGAGACATCGGCGGACAACGGTGCGGCGATTGCGCGGGCGGCGGGCGCGATCGCGCGGCCTGGCGGGTCCAGCCTTGCGGTGTTCATCTACAAGGTGCTGCCCAACGACACCGACCTGACCGAGACGCGCGGCGGGCCCTATACCGGCTACAACTTTGCCTTCATCGGGCGGCCGCAACTCTATCATTCACCCAAGGCGACGCCCGACGCGCTCGATCAGGGGGCGCTGCAGGATATGGGCGCGCAAGTGCTCGATCTGACGCGAGCGTTGCTGCACGCCGGGCCGCTGCCGGGCAAGGCGGCGGATGTGGTGTTCTTCGATGTGTTCGGGCTGTTTATGGTGGTCTATCCGGCGTGGGCGGGGTGGGCCATGCTGGCGGTGGCGGCCGGATGCCTCGGTCTTGCCGCGCGGCGCGGCGGCGGCTTCGGCGCGGGCGCGGCGGGGGCAGGGCGGATGCTGGCGCTGATCGTGCTGGGGGGCCTTGTGCTGTGGGCAGTGAACCAGCTTTCGCTGGGGTCGGCCAAGGTCAATTACTACGACCGATTGGCGGCGATCCCCCGGCTCGAAGTTATGGCTCTAAGCGGCGGTCTGGCGGCATTCCTGCTGGCAATGGGGGCGTGGAAGCCAAAGCCGGCGGGGCTGGTCGGCGCGGCGCTGCCGCTTTTCGTGCTGAGCGCGGTGATGCAGGCGCTGGCGCCGACGGCGGCTTATGTCGTGGTGCTGCCGGTGATGCTCGCGGCGCTGGCCTTGGCAGCGGGTGAGGGCGCAGGCGGACGGCTGGCGGCGCTGCTCCTCGGGACGCCGGTGATCGGCTACATGATCGCGCTGGGGCATCAGGTGATGCAGGGCGTCGGGCCGAACCTGCCGATGGCGGCCGTGCTGCCGCTGGCGGTGACGGCGCTGGCAGTCCTGCCGCTGTGGGAGGGCTTCAGCGCCCGGACGGCGCGGATGTCAGCGGCGGTGCTGCTGGTGATCGCGGTTGGCACGGCGCTGACGGTGCGGCTCGATCCGCTGGCCGATACCGTGCCGGTCTATAGCGCGGACAAGTGACGGGGGCCGTCGGCCTAGCTCGGATGGCTACCGGCCCGCGACTTCTGACCTTCCTTCTTGGCGATATGCGCCACGAGTTCGTCGATCATCTGCTTTTGCATTTGCGGAGCGAGTCCCATGATGTCGACCATCGAGCGCTTGTTGGCTTCCATCACGTCAGGATCGCTCATCACGGTTGCGCTTCTTGAGAAGAACCGCTGCCCGGTCGGCGTGCCCACGAAGGCCCGGATCTGTGTCAGATCCTCGAAGCTGAACTGCCGTGCATAGGCCCGCGCCATGGCCTGATAGAGATCGGGCAGATGCGTGTTCATCCGCTCGGTCATTTGCTTGTACATGCGGTCGATCCCGCGGCCGATGATGGCGTCGGCTTCGGCATCGCCGGTTCCGGCGATCTTGGACATGGATTCCCGGATCTGCGTGCGCAGCGAACCCATGATGCCCGCAAACATCGCGGGGCGGCTCTCTGGCGGCATGCCGATATCGAGAATTTCCTGCGCGAGCGCGACAGCCTTGGGATCGAGCTCAGCCTTTTCAGCCGCTGGCGCGGGTGCGGGCTGGCTTGGTGCCTGGGAGGCGGCTGTCTGGGCCGGAGCCGACTGCGCGAGCGCCGGACCTGCCGCAACCAGCGCGGCGGCAAGGGCGAAGCTTGCCGTGCGGATCACTGATCGAGGAACGAACGCATTTTCCGCGAACGGCTCGGGTGCTTGAGCTTCCTCAGCGCCTTGGCTTCGATCTGGCGGATACGTTCGCGCGTCACCGAGAACTGCTGGCCGACTTCCTCGAGCGTGTGATCGGTGTTCATGCCGATGCCGAAGCGCATGCGCAGCACGCGTTCCTCGCGCGGGGTGAGGCTGGCGAGGACGCGGGTGACGGTTTCCTTGAGGTTGGCCTGAATGGCCGCATCCACCGGGATCACCGCGTTCTTGTCCTCGATGAAATCGCCGAGGTGGCTGTCTTCCTCGTCGCCGATCGGCGTTTCGAGAGAGATCGGCTCCTTGGCGATCTTCATCACCTTGCGGACCTTTTCGAGCGGCATCGACAGGCGCTCGGCCATTTCCTCGGGCGTCGGCTCGCGGCCCTGCTCGTGCAGGAACTGGCGGCTGGTGCGCACCAGCTTGTTGATCGTCTCGATCATGTGGACCGGGATGCGGATCGTGCGCGCCTGATCCGCGATCGAACGCGTGATCGCCTGCCGGATCCACCACGTGGCGTAAGTCGAGAACTTGTAGCCGCGGCGGTACTCGAACTTGTCGACCGCCTTCATCAGACCGATGTTGCCTTCCTGAATGAGATCCAGGAACTGCAGCCCGCGGTTGGTGTACTTCTTGGCGATCGAGATCACCAGACGCAGGTTCGCCTCGACCATTTCCTTCTTGGCGATGCGCGCCTCGCGCTCGCCCTTCTGGACCATGTTGACGATGCGGCGGAATTCACCGAGCGACATGCCGGTGGCAGCCGCGATGTCGGCGATCTCGGCGCGGATGCGCTCGACCGGCTCGGCTTCGTTCAGGGCGAAGGCCGCCCACTTCTTGTCACGGTTGGCGAGCGTTTGCAGCCAGCCTTCATCGAGCTCGCGCCCGACGTAGTGATCGAGGAAGTCCTTGCGCGGCACCTTGTGACGTTCGGCAAGCCGCAGCATCTGGCCGCCCAGCGTGGTAAGGCGGCGGTTGAAGGCGTAGAGGTTGTCGACCAGGTATTCGATCTTGGTCGCGTGGAACTGCACGCTTTCGACCTGCGCGGTGAGATCCTCGCGCAGCTGCTGGTATTCGATTTCCTTGGCAGCGGGGAAATCATTGCCCGCGCCCAGCGCATTGAGCCGCGCCGCCTGAATCTTCTCGAAAGCGCGAAACAGGCTGGTGATCTGGGCGAACTTCTCGAGCGCTTCCGGCTTCAGCTGCGCTTCCATCTGGGCGAGGCTGAGGGTGTTGTCCTCCTCCTCCTCCTCGACCGGGCGCTTGGCGCGGCGTTCGGTGAGCTCGTCGTCCTCGTCCTCGGCGACCTCTTCCTCCTCGACGTCCTCTTCTTCCTTGAAGGAGGGGCCGGCGGTGGCTTCGCTGATTTCACCGTCACCGGTTTCCTCGCCGTCTTCGGAGAGGTTTTCGGGCTGCGGCTCCTTTGAAAGCATTGCGTCAAGATCGAGGATCTCGCGCAGCTGCATTTCGCCTGCGTTCAGCGCTTCGGACCACTGGATGATCGCGTGAAAGGTGATCGGGCTTTCGCACAGGCCCAGAATCATCGTGTCGCGACCGGCCTCGATGCGCTTGGCGATGGCGATTTCGCCCTCGCGGCTCAAGAGCTCGACCGCGCCCATTTCGCGCAAGTACATGCGCACCGGATCATCGGTGCGTTCGATGGTTTCCTTGCGCTTGGAAACAAGGTCCGGCCGTTCGTCGACCTGCTCGGCCTCGTCGGCGTCGTCTTCCGCGGCCTTGTCCTCGGGATCGACGGCGTCCTCATCGCTTTCGACGATGTTGACGCCCATCTCCGAGATCGCGGCCATGATGTCCTCGATCTGGTCGGCAGACATCTGGTCCTGCGGCAGGGCCTCGTTGAGTTCGTCCACAGTGATGATCCCGCGCCGCTTGGCGCGGGCGATCAGCTTCCGGATGGAAGCGTCGTTGAGATCGATCAGCGGAGCGTCGCCGGTGTCAGTCGTGTCGTTGGAAGCCATTTAATCCCGGTACCATCTGTGCGGCGCGCGAGGCGTGACTCCCCTGTCACATCCCGGCGCGGGTGCGGCCCATTTGCCCCAAGCGGGCCAGCAGCGCCAGCCTTCGTTGTAGCAAACGTTGCTGTTCGGCGAATGTTTCGTCGGAAAACTCCGCTTCATGCCGGCGCGTGGCTTCTGCCAGCGCAGCTTCGACGGCCGGCAATCCAACCAGCAGATCGACCGCTTCGGCGAGTTCTTCCGCCGCATCGGGTGCCTTGCCGCCCAGAAAACCGAATCGCATTCCGGCGTAATCGTCCGCCAGCGGTGCCCTGAGGCCCCGCTTTGCCAATATGGTAAGAACGTCGCTGCTTTCAAGCGGCTGCGCACCGCTATGAACCATATCGATCAGCGCATCGAGGAGGGCTGCGAGCCCGGCATCGGCAACCTCGAGCCGGGCGAGCGTTTCGGCATGGCGCGCGATCTGCTGCGGCTGTTCGATAAGGCCTGTAAGCACGGCGGCGAGTAGCGGACGGCCTTCGCCCACGGCCTGCATCCGCGCGGTGACGGCGGCGGAAAGCGGCGGAGGGGCGGGCTGCCAGGGGCCCTTGCGGCCGGGCCCGGAGCCGCGCCCGGAGCCGCGCTGCACGGGTTGGAACGCGGGGCGCTCGCGCTGCGGGTAGGCGAGCTCGCCGAACCGGTCGAGCAGATCGCGGCGATAGAGCGCCTTGATATCGCCGTCGCCGATTGTCTCGACATGGGCCATGAGGCGGGCCTTGAGCCCGGCCTTGTCCTCGGGCGTGGCGAGCGGGCCTGCCATGCGCTCGATATCCCACAGCACTTCGACCATCGGGCGAGCGGCGGCGAGGACGTCTTCCATCGCGGGGGCGCCGCGCTGCTTGATGAGATCGTCGGGATCGAGCCCGGCGGGGAGCACGGCTATGCGCAGCGAATGACCGGGGCGCAGCAGCGGCAGTGCCCGAACGATGGCACGCGCGGCGGCACGCTGGCCGGCCGCATCGCCATCGAAGCACAGCACAGGCGTTTCCACCATGCGCCAGAGCCGCTCGATCTGGTCTTCGGTCAGCGCCGTGCCCAGGGGAGCGACTGCTTCGCCGATCCCGGCGGCGGCGAGCGCGACAACGTCCATATAGCCTTCGACGACGACGACCCGGCCCGACTGGCGGCTGGCCGGGGAAGCGCGGTGAAGGTTGTAGACCGTGCGGCCCTTGTCGAAGAGCGGGGTATCGGGGGAATTGAGGTACTTGGGCGCATCCGTCTTGGTCTTGTCGAGGATGCGCCCCCCGAAGGCGATGACGCGGCCGCGCGGATCGCAGATGGGCAGCATGAGCCGCCCGCGGAAACGGTCGTAAGGATCGCGGCCCTCGACCACGATGCGCAGGCCCGCCTCGATCAGCATGGCCTCGGGGAACTGGGACAGCGCGTCCTTCAGCGCGGTGCGGCTGTCGGGTGCGTAGCCGAAGCCGAAGTCCTTCATGACATGTGCCGGAAACCCGCGCGAGGCGAGGTAGGCGCGGGCCGCCGCGCCCTGATCCTCAGCCAGGCTTTTGACAAAGAACGCCTGCGCTGCCGCCATTACATCGTGGAGCGACTTCTGCTCTTCAGCACGCTTTGCCGCGCGCGGATCGGGTGCGGGGACTTCCATGCCCGCGCTCGCCGCCAGTTCCTTCACCGCATCGAGGAAGGGCAGGCCCTGATGGTCAGTCATCCAGCGGATCGCATCGCCGTGGGCGCCGCAGCCGAAGCAGTTGCCGGTCAGGATGTTGTCTTCGAGGGCAAAGGCATGCTCGCCGGGTACTTCAGCGCAGAAGACTTCCTCGATCCGGTCGGTGGGGGAGACCGAGATGACCTGCCAGCGCAGCCGCTCGAAAGCCTTGGAGGCGGTAGCATGGCGTCGGCGCGCTTCGGAAAGGAGGAAGAAGGGTTCGGCCAGTGAAGACGCCACGAAATGGATGCGATGAACATCGCTTGTCTGCCCGTTGAGGCCCCGGCGCGTCTGGGTTGTGCGACCGAATGTGCCGATGCCGAGCTGCGTCGCGATATCACGCACGGCATCGAGATGGGCAGACTTGGCCGAATTGAGAATGACCGTACCGTCTTTGGCGACATGACCATCTGCAGCGAAGTAACCCGCCAGAAAACCAAGCAAATAGGCCGCACTTGCGTCGCTTTCGGGCAAGGCCTTCATGTGCCCGCACGCCCGCCCGCCATAGATGCGCATGAACGGTTCGCCGTTGGCCCGCTCGCGATGCTGATGGGACTGGTCTGGAAACCATGCCGCCAGTTCGGCATCCTTCTGGCCGTGCAGGTTCACTGTGCCATAGATGGCCTTCATCAGTGTTCCGTCACCAAAGACAATCCCGTGTCTGACACCCGCAGGATCAATGGTCCAATCGGTGCGACTTGCGGGAAACACTGCTTCCAACCGGTGCCCAGGGCGCAACTGTCTTGTGGTAGTCTCGCTGTTGCGGCCCCTGACGAACCAGCGATGACCATCCGTTGCGTAGATGGTCTTTCGTATGCCGTTGCGCGAAAGGACGAGTTCCCAAAGACGTTGCTGCCCGAAACTGCGGAAGGGAGCTGTGATCCATGTGCCGCCCCGGCTCAGTACGGTGTGTGTGCTGCCGGCTAGATCAGCAATGGCCACGACACCTTCGGTGGTGATCACGCGCGTCTCACCAGCCAGGCAATGATAGAAGCCCTTCTCGTCATTGATCGTGAAGCTGGGTGTCTTCTCGTTGTGGAACGGGCAGCAGGCCTTGAACTCGCGCCCCGCCTTCTGGACGCGCACGCTCCGCCCGATCAGCGCGGACAGCGAGACGCGGGTGCGCAGTTCATCGAGCCATTGGGGGGTCAGGGACACGGGGCGTTCAGTGGCATGTGTTTGGTGTCTCGGCTTTGCTCGACACGAACGGGAAGGGGGATTGGGCGGTGAGGTTTAGCTCAGCGCCGCCTTCACCAGCCCGCTGGCCTTGCCCATGTCGAGCTGGCTGCCGTGGCGGGCCTTGAGGGCGGCGACGACTTTGCCCATGTCCTTCATGGAGGTTGCACCAAGTTCGGCCTTGATCGCCTCGATCGCGGCTTTCACATCGTCTTCGCCGAGCTGGGCGGGGAGGAATTCCTCGATGACGGCGAGTTCGGCCTGTTCGATATCGGCGAGTTCCTGGCGACCGCCTTCCATATAGAGCGTGATCGATTCGCGGCGCTGTTTGGCCATCTTCTGGAGGACATCGACCACGATCACGTCATCGTCGGGCACCGTGCTGGCGGTGCGCAGTTCGATATCCTTGTCCTTGAGCTTGGCGAGGATGAGGCGGACGGCAGCAAGGCGCAGCTTGTCGCCGGATTTCATGGCGCTGATCTGGGCGGCCTTGATGGTATCGCGGATCATGGGATTCGTATTCCTGTGGATGGAGCGTGCGGACAGCGCGCGAAAGCCTGTCACTTAGGCGAAACTTTCTGCCTTCGCTAGGTTGACGGGAACCGGCGAGGGGCCTAGCGACCGAGCCTTAGCGACATCGCCAGACCCTTGCCAACGGAGCGCCCCCTATCATGGCCGACCCCGCCCACACGCATGCGCCCAAACCGGCGGGCGCGACCGGCGTTCTTGTCCTTGCGGACGGTTCGGTGGCCTGGGGCCGCGGCTTCGGCGCGGAAGGCAAGGCCGTGGGCGAAGTGTGCTTCAACACCGCGATGTCGGGCTATCAGGAAGTGCTGACGGACCCCTCCTACGCGGGGCAGGTGGTGACTTTCACGTTCCCGCATATCGGCAATGTCGGCACCAATCCCGAGGACATGGAAAGCCATGACGTGCCGGGCGCTATCGGGCTTGTGGTGCGCGAGGACGTGACCGAGCCTGCCAACTTCCGCGCTGTAGAGCCGCTGCAGGCCTGGCTTGCGGAGCGTGGCAAGATCGGGCTTGCCGGCATCGACACACGTGCATTGACGCGGCGGATCCGGATGCTCGGCGCGCCCAATGCGGTGATCGCGCATGATCCTGAGGGGCAGTTCGACATTCCGGCGCTGATCGCCGAGGCGAAGGCATGGCCGGGCCTTGAAGGCATGGACCTTGCCCGCGTGGTGAGCCGTGAGGAGCAGGCCGAGTGGGAAGGCGGCATCTGGCGGCTGGGGCAGGGCTATGCCCGCTCGCCGCACGATCCCCGGCCGCATGTCGTGGCGATCGATTATGGCGCCAAGGACAATATCTTCCGCAATCTGGTGCGCGCCGGTGCGCAAGTGACGGTTGTTCCTGCCGAGACTTCGCTGGAAACGGTGCTGGCGCTGGAGCCGGCGGGCGTGTTCCTCTCCAACGGCCCGGGCGATCCGGCGGCTACGGGTGTTTACGCGGTGCCGGTGATCCGAGGGCTGCTGGAGCGCGACATTCCGGTGTTCGGCATCTGCCTCGGCCATCAGATGCTCGGCCTCGCGGCAGGCGCGCGCACGATCAAGATGCATCAGGGCCATCGCGGCGCGAACCACCCGGTGAAGCGCCATGCCGACGGCGTTGTCGAGATCACCTCGATGAACCACGGCTTCGCGGTGGACAATGCGGCGCTGCCCGAGGGTGTTGAGGAGACGCATGTCTCGCTGTTCGATGGTTCGAACTGCGGGATTTCGATTGCGGGCAAGCGGGCGTTCGGGGTGCAGTATCACCCTGAGGCGAGCCCGGGGCCGCAGGATAGTTTTTATCTGTTCGAGAAGTTTGTGGGGATGCTGGGTTGAGCCCCCCCACTTTCACCTTGCACGGCGCGACCGCTGCCGCAGCTTTCATGCTGGTGGCTATGCCTGCGGCTGCCAGTTCCGCGGCGCCTTCGACAGACTGGGTCGTGGGCAAAACCGCGGATTCCCCAGCCTCGATGGTGCGTACGCTTGAAGGTTTGACGCTGGACTACCACATCGTGCCCGGCGACTATGACATTATGCAGGTTTCGGTGAAGCCCTGCGGTAGCGGCGACGATCCCTGGTACATGAAGGACAGCCTTTCGCCGCCCGGCGAGACTAGCGCCGAGCGCCTCGCCTTCCTTCGCAAGAATGCGCTTGAAGACCTGCACAATGCCCGGCTCAACTGCCCAATCTCCGAAGGCATCGAGGACCGCCTGCTTGACGGTTTTGATGCTGCCTACGCTCAATTCGAGAAACTGAACCCTGATGCCCAAACGCACTGACATCTCCTCGATCCTGATCATCGGCGCCGGGCCGATCGTCATCGGCCAGGCTTGCGAGTTCGATTATTCGGGCACGCAGGCGGTGAAGGCGCTGAAGGAGGAGGGCTACCGCGTGGTCCTCGTCAATTCGAACCCCGCCACGATCATGACCGATCCGGACATGGCGGACGCGACCTATGTCGAGCCAATCACGCCCGAGATCGTGGCCAAGATCATCGCCAAGGAGCGCCCCGATGCGGTGCTGCCGACGATGGGCGGGCAGACCGCGCTGAACACCGCGCTGGCGCTGGCAAATGATGGCACGCTGGAAAAGTACGGCTGTATCATGATCGGCGCGGATGCCGAGGCCATCGACAAGGCCGAGGACCGCATGAAGTTCCGCGATGCGATGGACAAGATCGGATTGGAATCCGCCCGCTCCGGTATCGCGCATACGGTGGAAGAAGCGCTCGCCGTGCTGGAGCGCACCGGGCTGCCCTCGATCATCCGGCCCAGCTTCACGATGGGCGGCACTGGCGGCGGCATTGCCTACAACAAGGACGAGTTCGTCAAGATCGTGCGCGGCGGGCTGGAAGCTTCGCCGACCACCGAGGTGCTGATCGAGGAATCGCTGCTCGGCTGGAAAGAGTACGAGATGGAGGTCGTTCGGGACAAGAACGACAACTGCATCATCATCTGTTCGATCGAAAACGTCGATCCGATGGGCGTCCATACGGGCGATTCGATCACGGTCGCCCCGGCGCTGACGCTGACCGACAAGGAATACCAGATCATGCGCAATGCATCGATCGCGGTGCTCCGGGAAATCGGCGTAGAAACAGGCGGTTCCAACGTGCAGTTCGCGGTCAACCCGAAGGATGGGCGGCTGATCGTGATCGAGATGAACCCGCGCGTTTCGCGGTCATCCGCGCTGGCTTCGAAGGCCACCGGCTTCCCGATTGCCAAGGTCGCGGCCAAGCTGGCGGTGGGCTACACGCTCGATGAGATCATGAACGACATCACCGGGGCGACCCCGGCGGCGTTCGAGCCGACGCTGGACTATGTCGTAACCAAGATCCCGCGCTTTGCGTTCGAGAAGTTCAAGGGCGCGGTGCCGCTGCTGGGTACGGCGATGAAGTCTGTCGGCGAAGTCATGGCAATTGGCCGCAATTTCCAGGAATCCGTGCAGAAAGCGCTGCGCGGGCTGGAAACGGGCCTCGACGGGTTCAACCGCGTGGTCGAGCTGGAAGGCGCGACGCGTGATCAGATCGTTGCGGCGCTCAGCCGGGCGACGCCGGAGCGGCTGCTGGTAATCGGGCAGGCCTTCCGCGAGGGGCTGAGTGTGGACGAGATCCACGCCGTCACCAAGTACGAGCCGTGGTTCCTGCGCCAGATCGAGGCGATCATCGCCGAGGAAAAGCGCATCAACACGGATGGCCTGCCGATCGACGCGGCGGGGCTCCGGCGGCTCAAGTCCATGGGCTTTTCGGACAAGCGGCTGGCAACACTGGCGGTGCGGTCGGTTGGTGTGGCGGGCGGCATGGCCGAAACGACGGCGCGTCGCTCGGGTCTGATCCACGATGTGCTGAACGCGATGGCGGGCGCGACGAGCGAGGAAGAAGTGCGCGCGCTGCGCCACAAGCTGGGCGTGCGCCCGGTGTTCAAGCGCATCGACAGCTGCGCGGCCGAGTTCGAGGCGGTGACGCCCTACATGTACTCGACCTACGAAAGCGGCCTGTTCGGCGAGCCTGAATGCGAGGCTGCGCCGACGGACCGGAAGAAGATCGTGATCCTCGGCGGCGGACCGAACCGCATCGGGCAGGGCATCGAGTTCGACTACTGCTGCTGCCACGCCTGCTTCGCGCTGGGCGATACGGACCCCGCGAGCGGCGAAAAGGGCGCCGGGTTCGAGACGATCATGATCAACTGCAACCCCGAGACCGTCTCGACCGACTACGACACCTCCGACCGGCTCTATTTCGAGCCGCTGACTGCCGAGGACGTGCTCGAGGTGCTGGAGGCCGAAAAGGCCAACGGCACGCTGGTGGGCGTGATCGTGCAGTTCGGCGGGCAGACTCCGCTCAAGCTCGCGCAGGCGCTGGAGGATGCGGGCATTCCCATTCTCGGCACCTCGCCCGATGCCATCGACCTTGCGGAGGACCGCGAGCGGTTCAACCGGCTCGTCGACAAGCTGGGGCTGCGCCAACCGCTGGGCGGCATGGCGCGCAGCCGTGACGAGGCGGTCGCGGTGGCGACGCGCATTGGCTATCCGGTGCTGATCCGGCCTTCGTATGTGCTGGGCGGGCGCGCGATGGAAATCGTCGACAGCCAGGCGCAGCTCGATGATTATATCGCGACCGCGGTGAAGGTCTCGGGCGACAGCCCGGTGCTGATCGACCAGTATCTGCGCGATGCGATCGAGTGCGACGTCGATGCGCTGGCGGACGGTGACGATGTCGTCGTCGCGGGCGTGATGCAACATATCGAGGAAGCGGGCATCCATTCGGGCGACAGCGCGTGCACCTTGCCGCCTTATAGCCTGCCGGCCGAGATCATTGCCGAGATGGAGCGGCAAGCGGTGCTGCTGGCCAGGGCGCTCAGCGTGTGCGGCCTTATGAACATCCAGTTCGCGGTGAAGGACGGCGAGGTCTACCTCATCGAAGTGAACCCGCGCGCCAGCCGCACTGTGCCGTTCGTGGCCAAGGCGATCGGCCAGCCGATTGCCAAGTATGCCGCGCGGATCATGGCGGGCGAAAAGCTCAAGGACTTGCCGGCGATCAAGCGCGATGTGCCCTATATGGCGGTGAAGGAAGCGGTGTTTCCGTTTGCGCGCTTCCCGGGCGTGGATCCGGTGCTTTCGCCCGAGATGAAATCGACCGGCGAGGTCATGGGTATCGACAGCGGCTTCCCGGTGGCCTTTGCCAAGGCGCAGCTGGGTGCGGGCATGGTGCTGCCGGTGGGCGGCACGGTGTTCGTCTCGGTCAAGGATAGCGACAAGCCTGTGATCCTTCCAGCGGTGCAGAAGCTCGATGCCATGGGGTTCCGCATCGTGGCGACGGGCGGGACGGCGACGTTCCTGACCGCGGCGGGCGTAAAGGTCGAGCGGGTCAACAAGGTGGCCGAAGGGCGGCCGCATATCGTCGACCGGATCATCGATGGCGAGATCGCCTTGATCTTCAACACCACCGAGGGCTGGCAAAGCCACAAGGATTCGCAATCGATCCGCGGTTCGGCGCTTTATGGCAAGGTTCCGTATTTCACGACGGCGGCAGCTTCGGTCGCGGCGGCTGGCGCAATCGAGGCACTGCGCAGCGCCGAACTTGCGGTTCGCTCCTTGCAGGATTATTATCAGCCCTCCACATGATCCCCGACATTGCGGCGATTGGGGCCCGGTTTGGCATCGTGCTGACTGGGGTGGAACGGTTTTCCTCTTGTCCGGCGTGGCAAGGGATTGAAAGGTAAAAGGATTAGGGATGGCAAGTGTTGAGAAGCTGCCGATGCTGGCTGAAGGCTATGCAAAGCTGACGGCGGAGCTGAAGGCGCTACGCGAAGAGCGTCCCCTCATCGTCGATGCGATCGAGGAAGCCCGCGCGCACGGCGATCTTTCCGAAAATGCCGAATATCACGCCGCCAAGGAGCGGCAGGGCCAGGTCGAGGCCACGATCAGCGATCTGGAAGACAAGATCAGCCGTGCGCAGATCATCGACCCCACCACGCTTTCGGGCGACCGCATCGTGTTCGGCGCGACTGTCACGCTGCTTGACGACGCCGACAAGCCGGTGCGCTACCAGATCGTGGGGCAGGCCGAGGCGGACGCCAAGATCGGCCGGATCAGCTACAACTCGCCGCTGGGGCGGGCGCTGATCGGCCGCCGGGTCGAGGACGAGATCGAAGTGACGGTGCCTTCGGGCGACCGTTTCTATGTGGTTGAGAAGATCGAGTTTATCTGAGGGCTTTGGCTTCGCGCCGGTTTTGGCTGCCCGCGAGTTCAGCAGGGTAGGCAGGCAATTGCGTTTGCCGCTCTGGATTGCTTCGTCGGCTTCGCCTCCTCGCAATGACGAGAGGGAGGGGCTGACGCGGTAGTTGGGGCCTATTCCCAATCCCTTCGTCATTGCGAGCGTAGCGAAGCTATCCAGGGCGGTGTGCACTGCGCTCTGGATAGCTTCGCTACGCTCGCAATGGCGAGGTAGGCTTAACGCTCACTCCGGCTTGTGCAGGTCCGGCTCCAGCAGGCGGTGGAGGTGCACCACCACGTAGCGCATTTCGGCATCGTCAACCGTGCGCTGGGCGCAGCTGCGCCAGGCTTCTTCGGCGCTCGCATAGTCCGGGTAGACGCCGACGAGATCGATCGCGTTCAGATCGGTAAATTCAAGGTGCTGCGGGTCCTTGACCCGCCCGCCCATGACGAGGTGCAGTTTCTGCATGGCTGGCTTGTCCGTTTCCTTGGGGAGAAGCCCAGCCACTGGCAAAATGAAGAGGGGGATGCAAGCCCCGGCCGCTACGGAAAGAGCGCTATTCTGCCTTGCTGCCCGGGAGACGGCGCTTGAGGATCGGCCCGAGCGTGCGCAGGGCCTTGCCGGCCAGATCGGGCAGGCGGGGCTTGTCCGGCTTGGCGGGGGTTTCGCCTGCGGCATCGCTGGCAGCGGCGGCCGCCTTTTCGCCCGCAGCGCCCGCGACATAGGCTGCCGCGAGTTCGAGGCCCACTGCGGCGATATCCGCCGCGCGGCGCGGCAGGGACATGCGGGCGAGCGAGCCCTTGCGGGTTGCCTTGTCACCCGCAACGCCGCGTCCGGTGCGGGCGATGGCGCCTGCTACCAGTGCGCCGAGCAGGATCCCGCCCGCGACCATCGCTACGGGATGTTCTTCGACGAAACCCTTGACCTTGCCGAGCGCGTCAGGTGCGGGTTCGGGGGTTTCGGAAGCTTCAGGCTGCGGCGTTTCGCTATCGGTCATGCTTCATCCTCGTCCACTTCGGCCGCGGGGGCGAAGCGGTTTTTGAGCAGGGCAATCAGGGGGCGGCGGAAGAACCACGCGGCGAGCAGCGCCAGAGTGCCGCCGATGACAGGTATGTTGTCCTTGGCGACCGCCTTGGCCTCGTCCACCGTATCGAGCACCCGGTCCATCGCGGCTTCCTTGATCCGCGTCGGGATCGGCCGCTCGGCAAGGCCGGTGCGCAAGGCGGACACTTCGCCCTGCACGCGAGCCCAGGCCTCGTCGCGCCGGGCGCGGGCTTCGCGGAGCGGATTGTCGCTCATGCCGGGCCATCCTTGCCGCTGAGTGCGCGGGTGATCGCACCGATGCGGCGGATCACGCCGAGCACGCTGAGGCCGGTGAGCGCAAGAAGGCCGAGGAACACCACTGCCAGCGCGCCCCACGGCCCGATCAGCGGTGCCAGCGCGAGCAGCAGGCCCATGACCAGCGCCATCAGCGCGAAGAACAGCAGCGCGAGCGCCAGCCCGGCAAGCGCGAGCACGCCCTTGGCGCGGCCGAACACGAAGCCGGCGCGCGCCTTCTGGAACGCGATTTCCGCCGAAAGCAGGGTCTGGCCATCTTCAAGCAGCGTGCGCGCGCCGCCGATCAGGGAATCATCCCCGACAGCGGCGTCTTCGGTCTGGACCTTTTCCTCGGTCACGCCGGCAGATCAGGCTTCCGTGGTTTCGGCGCTGTCCGCCGGGGCGGGCTTGCGGCGCAGCAACCGCGAGAGGACGAAGCCCGTAATTGCCGCGATGCCGAGCGCCTTGACCGGGCTCTTCTTCACGAACGTCACGATCTCCTCGCCGATCTCGGGAATGTCCTTGGCCTCGAGGCTGGCAGCGGTGGATTGCAGGGTGTGCGCGGCGCCGCGGGCGTAGTCGCCGTATTGCACGCCGAGCTTCTCGTCGATCATGCCAGCGTTGATCTCGATCGTCTCACCCAGTGCGCCGAGCGCGGCTGTCGCCTTGCCCTTGCCCTGACGCGCGAGATCGAGCGCGACGACCTTGGCCTGCTCGGCATATTCGCCGGCCTTCTCGGTCACATCGCTGGCGGTGGCGGCGACCGTTCCGGTGAGCGCGGCGGTGCGCTCGCGCGCTTCGCCCGTCAGGTTCGCGGCGCTTGCCTTGGCGTCCTCGATCGCCTTGCCAAAGCGGGTGGTGACGGCGCTGGCGGTCTCGGCCACGGTTTCCTCAATCTGCGCGATTTCGGCAGGCACAGCTTCGGGCACCGCTTCAGCTACAGTTTCGACAACCTTGAGCGCGGCCTTCTTGCGGGTCCGGGCTGGCTTTGCGGCGGCTTCGGGAGCCGCGTTTTCGGGGGTATCGGTCATCGTGCGGGTCCTTTCGCGAGGGCGATTCTGGAATGACTGCCAGTCCTAGACCAATTGCCGCAAGTGCGAAAGGCGCGCGCACCTGGATTTAGCGTGTGCCAAAGACTGGTGGGCGCGGCTGCCCGGTCGCAATTGCCGCTCGCCTTCCATAACTGCGCAAGGGCGTGCCGGTTCCAAGCTTGACCTTGTCACTCCGGCCAAGCGCAGATAGGGGCGCGCAGGACATCTCACCAAACGAGGAAGCGCCATGACCGCGATCATCGACATTCACGCCCGCGAGATCCTCGACAGCCGGGGTAACCCGACCGTCGAAGTCGATGTGCTGCTGGAGGACGGCTCGTTCGGCCGCGCCGCAGTGCCGTCGGGCGCCTCGACCGGCGCGCACGAGGCTGTCGAACTGCGCGACGGCGACAAGGGGCGCTACCTTGGCAAGGGCGTGCTGCAGGCGGTGGGCGCAGTGAACGGCGAGATCGCCGGCGCGCTTGTCGACATGGATGCCGAAGACCAGCGCGACATTGATCAGGCGATGATCGCGCTCGATGGCACCGAGAACAAGAGCCGCCTTGGCGCGAACGCGATCCTCGGCACCAGCCTTGCAGTGGCGAAGGCCGCGGCGGACGCGCGCGGGCTGCCGCTTTACAGCTACGTCGGCGGCGTTTCGGCGCATCTGCTGCCGGTGCCGATGATGAACATCATCAACGGCGGCGAGCATGCCGACAACCCGATCGACTTCCAGGAATTCATGATCATGCCGGTTGGCGCGCCGACGCTGGCCGAAGCGGTGCGCTGGGGCTCGGAAGTATTCCACACGCTCAAGAAGGCGCTCCACCAGAAGGGCCTCGCCACCGGTGTGGGCGACGAGGGCGGCTTTGCACCCAACATTGCCAGCACGCGCGATGCGCTCGATTTCGTGATGGCCTCGATCGAGCAGGCCGGGTTCAAGCCGGGCGAGGACATCGTGCTCGCGCTCGATTGTGCGGCGACCGAGTTCTTCAAGAACGGCAAGTACGAGATCAGCGGTGAGGGGCTTTCGCTTTCGCCGGAGGCCATGGCGGATTATCTCGCTGCACTGACCGATGCCTACCCGATCCGCTCGATCGAGGACGGCATGGGCGAGGACGATTTCGAAGGCTGGGCGGCGCTCACCGCCAAGATCGGCAAGAAGGTCCAACTGGTGGGCGATGATCTGTTCGTCACCAACCCCAAGCGCCTGACGATGGGCATCGGCAAGGGCCTCGCCAATTCGCTGCTGGTGAAGGTCAACCAGATCGGCACGCTGACCGAGACGCTGGAAGCGGTGAGCATCGCACAGCGCAATGGCTATACCGCGGTCATGTCGCACCGTTCGGGCGAGACCGAGGACGCAACGATTGCCGACCTCGCGGTTGCCACCAACTGCGGCCAGATCAAGACGGGCTCGCTGGCGCGCTCGGACCGGCTTGCCAAGTACAACCAGCTGATCCGCATCGAGGAAGAGCTGGGCCAGTCGGCGCGCTATGCGGGCAAGGCTGCGTTTGGTAGACTGGCCGGATAAGACCGCCTGATCGCGGCGGTTCCACCGGAAAGGCCTGATCGATGAA
This sequence comes from Novosphingobium sp., assembly GCF_965228995.1. Lineage (GTDB taxonomy): Bacteria > Pseudomonadota > Alphaproteobacteria > Sphingomonadales > Sphingomonadaceae > Novosphingobium. Next base: position 2,153,678 of record NZ_OZ245852.1, read on the forward strand.
GAGAGCTTTGATGTTTGCCGCCGCGCTCCTGGCGGCACCGTCAACGGGTCAGGCCCATCCGGATCATGCGGCAGGCGCTCCGGCGCGCGCCGTGGTCACTCCGCTGCTGCAGGACGAAATCGAGGGCGGCGGCGCCAAGGAGGCGGCGCTGCTGCTGGTGACGTACGCCCCGGGCGCGTCGGACCCTGTCCACCGCCACAACGCGCTGGTCTATGTCTACGTGCTCGAAGGTTCGGTGGTGATGCAGGTGCGGGGCGGCCCGGAAGTGACCCTGAAGCCCGGCCAGACGTTCATGGAAAAGCCCAGCGATATTCATGTCGTCGGCCGCAATGCCAGCAAGACCAAACCGGCCAGGTTTCTGGCCTACTTCGTCAAGGACAAGGGCGCACCGCCGGTCGTTCCAGCCGAGTGACGCCTGGCCGGCCGGGCTAGACCGCCTTCGCCATGATCACCTGCGTGCGCGCGAGGACATTCATCCCCGGCGGCGCGGGTGCATCGGCAAAGCCCATCCGTTCGTAGAGCCCGAGCGCGACGTCGAGCGCCTTGAACGATTGCAGATAGAGCGCCGGGCCGCCCTTTTCGGCGGCGTAAGCGAGGCACTTCTGCACCAGCGCGCGCCCGGCGCCTGAACCCCGCGCGCTTTCCGTCACCACCAGCTTGCAGAACTCGAAGCCGCTCTCGCCGAGGCCCTTGACCGCGACTGCGCCGACAGTCTCCCCGCCGATCCGCGCGAGGAAGGCCTCACCGCCGCTCGCGCGGTAGTAGGTGGCGGGATCGGCCATGATCGCGGCATCTTCAGCTTCGACCACCCGGCCCATGCCTTCGAGCCACGGAATCCAGATCGCGGCGAATTCGTGGGTCTGGTAAGCGGACATGGGGGCGATGGTGAGCATTTGATCTTTTCTAGCAGCGGCTGAGGCGCCAACAACCTGGAATTTTAATCGGACGCTTAAAGCCTCTTCCCAAGTGCCCTCTTGCCTGCCAGCTTGGACGCAGGAGAGAGAACTGATGGCAGAATTTCCAACCACGCCGGGCGAGGTGGATTCCGCATGGCTTGAAGCGCAGCTTGGCAAGGCCGGGCTGCTTGGCCCGGATGGCAACAGGGCGCGGATTGCCGATTTCACGTGGGTGGCCATCGGTACGGGGCAGGTGGGCGATACTGCGCGTTTCAGCCTGACGTATGATCGGCCTTGTGAAGCTCCGCCAACGCTGGCGGGCAAGTTTGCCTCCGCCGATCCGACCAGCCGGGGCACAGCGGCGGCGATGATGCTCTATGTGAAGGAAGTGGGTTTCTACCGCGAGTTTGCCGCCGGGATCGCAGTGCGCACGCCCAAGGTCTACGCCGCCGAGATCAACGCCGAAGGCACGGACTTCGTGCTGCTGTTCGAGGATCTGGCGCCGGAGCGGGGCGGCAATCAGCTTGAGGGCTGCGATCTTGCCGATGCCGAGGCGGCGATCCGGCAGGCGGCGGCGCTCCATGCCGCCACGAGGGGCCTTCCGGCGGTGCTCGGGGCGGATTGGCTCCACGGGCGCGAGGGGCTGCTCGGTGAGATCGGGCGGCTCTATCATCAGGCTCATGCGATCTTCCGCGAGCGGTATGCAGGCCAACTGGCGGCGGATGCCATGGCGCTGTGCGATGAGCTCGATGCGCGGGTGGAGCGCTGGCTCGGCCGTCAGCCTGAGGAGCCTTGCCTGATCCACGGCGATTTCCGGCTGGATAACATGCTGTTTGGTGTGGGGGGCGGGGCGGAGACGATTGCCATCGTCGACTGGCAGACCTGCGCCATCGGCTGCGGAATGACCGATGTGGGCTATTTCATGGGCTGCGGCATCGGCAGCGCGCTCAGGCGGCCTAACGAGGCGGCGCTGCTGGCACTCTATGCCGAGGAGATGGCGCGGCACGGCGCGCCGATTGCGCACGATGCCATGCTGCGGCGCTACCGTATCGGGGCGCTGCATGGGCTGTTCACCGCGGTGTTCAGCGCGGCCTTCGTGGTGCGCACCGAGCGGGGCGATGCCAACTTCCTTTCGATGGCGCGGGGTGCGGCCGAACTCGCGCTCGATCACGATAGCATTGGCGCGCTGGACGCTATGATGGAGACGAAGACATGCTGACCAAGGGCGACGATTTTCCGCTGCACCAGACGCCCGAGCCGGTCGCCTATTCCGGCACCGACCGCAATTTCTACGACCGCTATTTCTTCAACGGCTATGCGCCCGATGGTAGCGATTTCTTCGCGGCGGCCTTCGGCATCTATCCGCACCTGAACGTGGCGGACGCGCATTTCTGCTTTATCCGCAATGGTGTGCAGCATTCGCTTCATGCATCGCGCGAGCTGGCGATGGAGCGGCTGGACCTGACGTGCGGGCCGATTGCGATCCGCGTGGAGGAGCCGCTCAAGCGCCTTTCGATCAGCGTGGAGGGCGAGGGCATTCGCGCCGAGATCGTGTTCACCGGGCGCGCCTTTCCCATCGAAGAACCGCGCTTCATTCACCGCATCGGCCCGCGCACCTTCATGGACTACACGCGGGCAACGCAGAACGGGCACTACACCGGCTGGGTGGAGATCGACGGCGTGCGCACGGTGCTGAAGCCGGGGACGGCGGGCACGCGCGATCGCAGCTGGGGCGTGCGGCCCATCGGCACGAGCGACACGCAGCCGCATGGGCACGGCGTGGTGCCGCAGTTCTTCTGGCAATGGACGCCGATCAACCTGCCCAGCCGCAGCGTGTTCTTCCACATCAACGCCGATGCGCATGGGAGCCCATGGAACACCCGCGCGGTGATTGCGCCCGATGGGGCCGGGCATGACGGTTTCACGGAGACGCCCTCCGCGAAGCTCGACGCGCCGTTGCAGCCGGGGACGCTGTGGCCTGCGGGGGGCAAACTGACCATAGGCGGCGGGGATGAGCCGCTGACGCTGACGTTCGAGCCGCTGGTGCGGTTCCAGATGCGCGGGCTGGGCTATACTTCGCCCAAATGGGGGCATGGCCTCTATCACGGCGTGCTGGAAGTGGAGCGCGAGGATATCGTGCTGGCGGAGGTCGATCCGAAGCGGATGGACAACTTCCATGTGCAGATCGTCTGCCGCGTCACGACGAGTGCGGGCGAGGTAGGGACCGGCGTGTTCGAGCAGCTGATCTTTGGCGCTTACGCGCCGCTGGGGCTGGGCTGAGGGCAGGCGGACAGCGGCCTCTCATCACACACGTCGTCACCCTGAACTTGTTTCAGGGTCTATCGTCCCGCAAGCGCGGTGTTTGCCGATAGAGGGCAAACTGCGCGGCAAGGTGCTCTCATCGCAAGCCTCCGCGCGGGCGGAGAAATGGACCCTGAAACAAGTTCAGGGTGACGGTTTTCTTGGTGGGAGCGGCTGCGTCTACTTCACCCGCCGCACCGGCACCGGCACGTTGCAGATATCCACCCCGCCCGCCGGACGGATGTAGAACGCATCGCGCCGATTGGCCCGCGCGTCGGCATAGGCCGCGAAGCTTTTGCTTTCCGTGGAGAGATACTGGTAGCGCGGCAGATCGGGCACATCGGTGCCGATGCGGATGGCGCGGATCGGGGTGCGCTCCTCCGCCGTCTTGTAGAACCCGATATCGCCGGTGCCGCGCGGCAGGCTGGAGAGGTGCTCCATCCCCTCGATCACCCGGCCGACGACGGCGATGTTGCGATCAAGCTGTCGCGGGGCCTGGCCGATGACGGCGTAGAGTTCGGCGCCCGAGCCGGTATCGGGCGGATAATCGCGGCCGACGCCAACGGTGCCGTAGCAGTGGATGGGCCAAATGGCTGGAGCCTTGCGGTTCTCCCCTATCCCGATTGGAAAACCGTCATAAATAACTTGGAGCTCGCCCACCCTCGTTTGGAATATCGGTGGGGAATAGTAGTCATCATCGCTCTTATGGGTCCGAAAAGATGTGGCGAGTTGCGCTTCGAACTTTTGGGGAGGGGACCCCTCGTATTCTCCCACCGGCACCACCTTCAGCCCCGGCGGCAGCGGCTTCGCCTTCGTCTTGTCCTCGCCATCCGGATCGCCCCATTGCACGACATAGCCGTCCTGCACGCGGTTGACGCTCGTGCCGTCCCACCACTTCGCCGCCGCCAGCTTGCGGATATTGCCGATCCACCCTTGCGAAAACGGCGCAGGCAGCAGCTGGATCACCACCCGCCGCGCTGCGCCCTTGGCATCGGGAGCAAGGTCCATCACCAGCAGATCGGACGGTGCGATGGGTGCCCAGTCTGCGGCGGGCGCGGCTGCGACGATCTCGGTCGGGGCGAGCGCGGGCCCTTGCTTCGGGGCAGGGGCTGCTGTGGCGGCGCATTGGCTGAGCAAGGCGGAGCAAAGGAGTATCGCGTGTTTCATGAAACCGACTTTGCCAGCCTTCGCGCGCTTGCGAAAGCGCTTCCATGCGGTTAGGGCCCGCGCTTCCAGTGCATGCGGAGCGGTGGCCGAGTGGTCGAAGGCGCTCGCCTGGAAAGTGAGTATACGCCAAAAGCGTATCGAGGGTTCGAATCCCTCCCGCTCCGCCATTTAGTCCGGCCTAAATTCCGCGCTCCGGCGCACCCGCCTGGCCGATTGCCCGCGTCGCCCTTGTAGACACGGAAGCAAGTCGCCCTGCAATCAGGCCAGGTGCAGTTTCAGGAACGCGGTGGTGCGGTTTAGGGCCAGATCCGCAGCTTCGGCGTTGTAGTGCGCGCCCGCCTGCCGGGCAAAGGCATGGCCGCTGGCAGGATAGCGCAGGATCTGGGCGTTTGCGTTGTGGCTGAGGGCATGCTCGATGGCCACAAGCGCAGCCGGGGTGACGAGGGCGTCCTCACTGCCGACATGCATCATCAGGGGGATCGATATCCTGATCACTTCGGCAAGATGCCGCTCGATCCTTGGGCCGTAAAAGACAACAGCCGCGTCAATCGGAAGGCGGGCAGCGGCGAGATAGGCCAGTAACCCGCCGAGGCCAAAGCCCATGACACCGATTCTTGCCGATGCATTCGTGGTTTCCCGCACGGCCCGAACAACGGCCGCGATGTCATTCACGCCCCGGTCGTGATCGAATGCGACCGAATGATCCGTGCCCGATCTGTTTTCGCGTTCCGGCTTCGCTAGCGTGTCAATCCCGAGCTCCTCGCGCCAGAACAGATTGGGAGCGATGGCCAGAAATCCGCACGCAGCTACGGCCTCACACTTTGATCTGATATCGTCGTTCAATCCCGAGCTTTCGTGCAAGACGACCACAGAACCACCCGAAGCGCGAGCAACGGCAGGGCGTGCAACGAAACTGGCGAAGGTGCCATCTTCGACCGTTACCTTCATCACCTTGTCCCTTTGCCCTTGCGGCTGGCGAACCCTGTCCGACGGATTTTTCGACGGACATCGAGATAAGGGTATAGTAAAGCTGGATATTTCGAGAATGCACGGTCACCGTCCAGACCGGATACTGCCGCTCGGCATTTGCCGCGGGCGATGATGGTGGCCCTTGGCGAGCCCGTTTTCGCAGCGGGGTGTAAATGTTAGAAGGTGTTAGTCTGTGCGAGCTTCGATTGAAAGCGGGCGGGCCTGCACCGGAATTGCGCTAGTCTTCGCGCACACGTGGACGAGGGGCCTCACGCAATGGACCTGTCGGACTATCGGTTGGAGAAGATCCAGGAAACCTCCGGGTTTGCCCTGTTCCGCGCGCGCGGGCCCGGCGGGACGCCGCAGGTTCTGGTGCGAACCCCCGGCGCGCGCGCGTCTGCCGGATCGGTGCAACTGCGGCTGGAACGCGAATATTCGATGCGGGCCTGGCTTGATCCCGATTGGGCCCTGCTGCCGATCCGTCTGGTCCGCCACGAAGGACAGCCTGCGCTGCTGCTGCGCGATCCCGGTGGGCAGCCCAGCGACAGGATGGTCGGGAAACCCAGCCTGGTCATCCCGTTTCTCAAGCAGGCGATCAGTATTACGCGCGCGCTCGAAACGGTGCACGCGCGTGGTTTGATCCACAACGACATCAACCCCGGCAACTTCTGGATAGAAGAAGCCGGCGGCGTCCGCATGACCGGGTTTGGTCTTGCCAGGCACCACGCCCGGGAGCGCCAGCCGCTGCCGGGCGTGGTGGGCGAAGTCGGCTCGCTGCCCTATATGGCGCCGGAGCAGACTGGGCGCACCAACCGTTCGGTGGACACGCGCAGCGACCTTTATGGCCTGGGCGTCACGCTTTACGAGTTGCTGGTCGGCGCCTTGCCGTTCAACGCCATCGACCCGGCTGACTGGGTCCATTGCCATATCGCGCGCCAGCCTCCGCCGCCGTGTACGCGGATGGACGGGGTGCCGCCGCTCGTCGATGCGATCATTCTGAAGCTGCTCGCAAAGGATCCGGACGAGCGCTACCAGACCGCCTCCGGGGTCCGGCGCGACCTTCAGCAATGCCTTGCCGACCTCAGCGACAAGGGGGCCATCAAGCCGTTCGGGATCGGCGCGCACGACCGCCCGCAGCGGCTGCTTGCACCGGGCAAGCTCTATGGGCGAGCGGCCGAGCTTGCTTCGCTGGTCGATGCTTTCGAGCATGTCGCCAGGCATCGCCAGTTCGAGATGGTCATTATCTCCGGCCATTCCGGCATGGGAAAATCGGCCCTTGTCCATGAATTTGGCCGAACGCTGGAAACATCCGGGGCGTTGTTTGCGACGGGCAAATTCGATCAATACAAAAGGAGCGTTCCCTTCGCGACGCTGTCGCAGGCGTTCGAAGGGCTGCTCAAGCAGATCCTGACCGGAAGCGACACGGAACTGGCGCGCTGGCGCTCGGTGCTGAGCGCGGCGGTCGGCGTCAACGGACAGTTGATGGCCGATCTGTTCCCGAGTCTGTCGCACGTGATCGGACCAACCCCGCCACTCGCGATGGTCTCGCCGCAGGAGGCCAAGAACCGTTTCAATCTGGTGTTTCGGCGCTTTGTCGGCGCCTTCGCGCAGCCGGATCGCCCGCTCATTCTTTTCCTCGATGACCTGCAGTGGCTCGACGCTGCCACCCAGGACCTGCTTGAAAAGCTGGCGGCGGAAGAGCCGATCCCGAGCCTGATGCTTGTTGGTGCCTATCGCCGCGAAGCACTTCAGGCGGCCGATCCACTAGAGGATTTGCTTTCGGCGATCACAAGGGCGCGCGGGAATTTCAGACAGATCGACCTGTCTCCCCTGACAAGCGCGGCGGCCGCCGAATTGACCGCGGCCGCAGTGAACGCTGCGCCGAACGAAATCGCGCCGCTGACCGATCTGGTCTACACCAAGACGCAGGGCAATCCGTTCTTCCTCCTGCAGTTCCTTGCCTCGATCCACGAAGAGGGCTTGCTGCGACTGGACGACGGCTCTGGCAGGCTGACCTTCGATCTGCAGCGGATCCGGGCCGCGTTCATCACCGACAACGTGGCCGATCTGATCGTCGCCAAGCTTGGCCGCTATCCCGCCTCGGCGGTGGACGTGATGAAGATACTTGCCTGCTTCGGCACTGCGGCGCCTGTCGTTCAACTTGCGCAACTGATGGCGCAGAGCGAAGCCGCGGTTGAAAGCGCGCTCCAGATCTTTGTGTACGACAGCCTGCTGCTGCGGGTCGATGACAGCTATTACTTCGCACACGACAGCGTGCGTGAGGCGGCTTACGCGCTGTTTACGCCGGAAGACCGCGCAGAAATGCACTTGCGGGTCGGGCGTTTGCTGACCCGCGGTCTGGCGGCGGCGGATGTCGGGGACGAGGTCTTCACGATCGTCGGGCAGTTCAACCGGGCCGCGGGACTTGTCGTCTCGGTTGAAGAACAGATTCTTGTCGCCGAGCTCAATCTGGAAGCAGGCAAGCGGGCAATTGCTGCCGCCGCCTACGAAACGGCGCTGCGCTATCTGGATGCAGGCTTTACCTTGCTTGGCCCGGCGAGCTGGTCAGCGCATTACCGGCTGAGCTTCGAGCTCATGTTTCATCGCGCGGACTGCAAGTTCATGGCGGGGGATGTCGAGGCCGCGCAGAAGAACCTCGCCTTTCTTGCCGAGATCAGCACCGAACTGGCAGACGAGCCTCGCATCGTGAACCGCCAGATGGTGGTTTGCGCCTATCTCGGCCAATGGGAGACCGCCGTGGCGTTGGCGGTCGCCTGCGCCGAACGCCTCGGTCTGGTGCTTCCGGTCAGCCCCGGACCCGCTGAGCTCAATGATGAATACAACTGCTTTGTCCGCCTCCTGAATGACCGTCCCGTCGAGTCCCTGTTCGAACTGCCGAGCATGACCGATCCGCACTGGCTCCTTGTCATGGACGTGCTGGAATCGCTGATCATCTCCTCGGGCGTGCATCACGAGAACCTGCAGACCCTCACGATCCTGCGGATGGCCAGTATCAGCCTCGAGCATGGGCTCTCGCACGAGAGCGCGCATATCTTTTCCAACCTTGCCGGCCTCGTTCTCGGTTGGCGTTTCGGGGATTTCGCGACGGGCCACCGGTTCGGCCAACTTGCGCTTCGCCTTGCGGACGAGCGCGGTTTCGATCGCTACGCGGCGCGCATCTATGCCGTCGTCTCAGGGACCGTGGGCCCGTGGAGCCTGCCGCTCGCCGATTGCTTTGACCTTGCGATGCGCGCGCTGGAAATGGGGCGGGAGCAGGGCGGTGTCACTTATGCCGGGTATGCCTGGTCGACCGGGCTGACTGCAGCGCTTGGCGGGGGGCGGAGCCTTGGCGAGGTGCACCGGCTTGCCGAGGCCGGTCTGGCGCTGATGACCCGGATGAAATTCTCGCTCGCGGTGGAATTCGTGAACGGAATTCTCGCCATCGTGCGCGGTTTGCGGGGCATGACCGAGACGTTCGGCTCATTCAGCTATGCCGACTTCGACGAGCAGGCCTATGAGGCCTTTCTCGAGCAATCTCCGCACTTGTGGCACGCGCTGGTGCGCTACCGTGTCCGCAAGTTGCAGATGCGCTATTTCGCGGGGGACTGGCAGACTTGCCTTGCAGTGTCCGAGCAGCTCGCCAGCGATATCGAACCGATCAAGGTGTTCGAGCGCGCCGAGTATTGCTTGTTTGCAGCCCTCGCGCGGGCGGCTGTGCTGACCGCTGTCCCGGCCGGTGAGCGCAAGCCGCAGTTGGCGGAACTGGCAATCGCTCAGAAGCAATTGTCGGAATGGGCCGGTCTGTGCGCGGCAAATTTCGCAGCGCGCGCCGCCTTGCTGGCCGCAGAGATCGCGCGTCTGGAAGACCGCGACCTTGCGGCACAGCGCTTGTATGAAGATGCCATCAGCGCGGCTGCGCGGGATGGCCAGGTTTCGATGGAGGCGCTCGGGTACGAACTGGCGGCACGCTTCTATGAGGCGCGCGACTTCCGCACCATTGCGCAAACCTATCTGCGCAAGGCGCGCGCCTGCTATGCGCGCTGGGGTGCCGACGGCAAGGTTGCCCAGCTTGATCGGCTGCATCCAGGATTGGGCCGCGAAGATACTGGCCGGGCCGCGAGCGCGCTCTCATCGGGCGCCCTCGCGGACAATCTCGATCTGTCCGCGCTCGTGGACATCTACCACGCGGTTTCCGGAGAAATCGTGCTGGACCGGCTGATCGAACAATTGATGACGACCGTGGTTGAGCAGGCGGGCGCAGTGCGAGGTGTCCTCCTCTTGCAGCGTGAAGGCGAGATGCAGATTGCGGCTGAGGCGACGACCGGACGTGACGGCGTAGTCGTGGAGCTGCGCTCCTCGCGCGAGCTTGCCGGCGAATTGCCGCTGTCCATGCTGAACTACGTCGTGCGCGCGCTCGAGCCGGTGATCCTCGACGATGCGCTCCACCCCAGCATGTTTTCGAGCGACGTCTACCTGCTCGCGGCCAAACCGCGCTCGATCCTGTGCCTGCCGCTGGTGAAGCAAGGCCAGCTCGTTGCGGTCCTCTATCTCGAAAACTCGCTGTCCTCCCATGTCTTCACGCCCGCCCGCCTCGGCATCCTGCAGATGCTTTCCTCACCGGCGGCGGTATCGATCGAGAATGCGGGGTTGTTTCTCGAAGCGAAGCTTGCGCGCGACCGGGCTCGGCGCGTGAGCGACGAATTGCGCCAGTCGTTCGATATGATCCCCACGCTCGCCTGGCGTGCATTTCCCGATGGACGCTTCGAAATCGCCAACAAGAAGTGGAAGGACTACAGCGGGAGCGAGGTGCCCGGAGCGACCACAGGGGATTTCTGGCCGGGGACTTATCACCACGACGATATCGGGCGGGTCCGTGATCGCTGGCAGAACTTGCTCGCGTTCGGTGTGTCGGGCGAAGTCGAGGCGCGGATCCGGCGATTTGATGGCGAATTTCGGCGCTTCCTCTTCCGTGTTGAGCCGATGCGCGATGAAAGCGGCGCGATCGTCAAATGGTATGGCACAGCCGTGGATATCGAGGACTTCCGGCGGGCGGAACAGGCTCAGGAGGCACTGGCGCGGGTTTCGCGGATAACCGCCCTTGGCGAGCTTTCGGTGTCGATCGCGCATGAGGTCAACCAGCCGCTGATGGCGGTGGTGACCAATGCGGCGACCTGCCTCAGGTGGCTGGCGGAGGAGCGGCTCAATGTTGCTGAGGCGCGCCGTGCCGCGGAGCGGATCATCAACGACGGGCACCGCGCCGGCGACGTGATCGCGAGCATTCGCGCGCTCGCCAAGAAGGCGGCCCCTGAGATGGTCGCGCTCGACCTCAATGACGCGATCCTCGAGGTCGTCCAACTGATGCGCAACGAGCTTGATCGGAACAAGATCACGGTTGAAACGCGGTTGGACCGCACGCTTGGCTGCGCGCATGCAGACCGGGTGCAGATGCAGCAGGTCATTCTCAACCTGGTCCTCAACGGGATCGAGGCGATGAGCGCGTCGGGCGGCCGGGTGCGCAAGCTGGTGATCCAGTCGAGCGCGGGGAGCGACGGCGAACTCACCATTGCGGTATCTGATACGGGCAAGGGGCTGGACCCAGCCTTGAAGGACCGGGTGTTTGAAGCCTTTTTCACGACCAAGGCAGGCGGCATCGGCATGGGCCTTTCGATCTGCCGGTCGATCATCGAAGCGCACCGGGGGCGGATGACGGTCAGCGCAAATCGGCCGCGAGGCGCGACCTTTGCATTTACTCTGCCTGCCTTGGTCGAGGAGCAGGCCGTTGCAAACGCAGGCTGAAGCCGCCGGCAAGATCGTTGCCATCATCGATGACGATCTGGCCGTGCGAGAGGCTTTGGGCGGGCTGTTCCAGTCGATCGGCCTCACCGCCGACCTGCATGGCTCGGTCGATGCTTTTCTTGCCGCGGCTGACGGCGACCGGGCGGATTGCCTTGTCGTCGATGTCCGCTTGCCGGGCAAAGGGGGGCTCGAATTCATCGAGGAGCTTGCGCGGGCCGGCACGCGCCGGGCGATCGTGTTTATAAGCGGGCATGCCGATATCCCGATGGCCGTGCGCGCCATGAAGGCCGGGGCCATCGATTTTCTGACCAAACCGGTACGCGAACAGGAACTGCTCGAGGCCGTTCAGCGCGCCATCGAAGCGAACCGCAAGCGCCGCGCCGAGGAGGCGCGCACCGCGGACGCGCATGCCCGCTACGCGCTGCTGACGCCGCGTGAACGTGCGGTGATGAGAGAGGTGATTACCGGAAAGCTGAACCGCCAGATCGCGGCAAGCATCGGCATCTCCGAAGCCACGGTCAAGCTGCACCGCAGCCAGATCATGCGCAAGATGCAGGCCGGCTCGCTGATCGAGCTTGTGCGTCTGGCCGACCTGCTGGTCAGCTGAAGCTCCTGCTCAAAACTCGAAGGCAAGCTGCGTGAACCACATCCGGGGTTCGCCGGTGAGGGTGTAGACATCCCCTATGATCTCGAAGGCGCTTGCCGAACTGACCCTGTAATTCTTGTCGGCGAGGTTTGTAACGCCCGCCGCAAGGCTGAAACGCGATCCGCCGACGCGGCGCCAATCGATGCGTAGATCGGTGATGGTATAGCCCGGGGCGGTGTAGGGATCGCTCGTCGCGTAGCCGAATACGGTCGGCTGGATCAGCGGCTGAACTCCCGCGAGCTTGGAGGTATTGGCCACAGCTACGGCATCGACGTAGGGCCCGCGGTGATAGATGTTCGCGGCGAGCGTGATGTCCTGCCCCAGCCATTGCTGCAACTGCAGCGACGGGCGGATGGACCATTGCCACTTTGACGTATTGGCAAAGCGATCTGGCGTGAAGGCGATGGCTTTGCCGTCAATCGTGAGCAGGCCTGCAGCGTGATCGATAGTGACCGGCGTCGAAGGTGCCAGACCGGCGCACTGGGGCCGCCAGAATTGAGCGCTGCAATTCGATACTTCTGACCAGTTCGAATAGCGGGCGTTGGTGTAGGCCAGATTGCCAGCCAGCGTGAACCAGCTGACCGGCGAAACCGACCCTTCGATCTCGACCCCGTCGATCCTGGCGTTGGCGAGGTTGGTGGTCACGGTCTGCGCCGTACCCGGTATGACCTCGCCCTCCTGAATATTCGCGTACCACGTGTGGTAGTAGGCCGCGTTGATCTGCCCCTTGATCGAACCAAGCGACCACTTGCTCTTGATCCCCGCTTCGAAATCCCGCGCGCGTTCGGGACCGAATGTCCGCTGCGAGCTTCCGGGATCGGCGACGGCATTGATGCCGCCCGTCTTGTAGCCGCTGCGATGCGCCGCATAGAACAGGACGTTGTCGCTTGCCTGCCAATCGACCGAGACATCGTACGATCCGTTGGCCGGCAGATCGACGACGGTGCTGACGATCCCCGCGCCGGCTGCGGGCATCTCGCCATAGACGGGGACGGCGATCTGCCTGCCGTGGAATGGCACGCGGTAGCTCGCCTTGGCCGTCGTATCGGTGCGCGTATAGTCCCAGGTTTCGCGATAGCCGCCCGCTATGTGCAGGTTGGGCAGCACGGCGAACGAGGCATGGCCGAACACGGCGTGGCTGCGGATGGTGGTGCGGGCCATCGAGGCGCACGGGGCTGCCACGTTGACCGAGGCGCAGAAGGCGGCGCTGGCCGGATCGCCGGAAAGCGAGCCGAAGACGATGAAGGGCCGGCTGCTCTCCCGGAAGGTCCGCGATCCGCCATCGAGCAGGAACCCGCCCAGCAGCCATTGCAGCTTCCCGGCAAAGGCCTTGCCCTGAAGCTGGATTTCGTCGGTGAGCGTGCGTTCGGGCCAGCCGCCGGTCTTGGCGCACGTGCCGGCGGCGCTGGTCGTCCCCGGCGTGAAGCGGCATTGAAAATCGAGCAGCGGCAAGCTGGTCGCGTCCTGATCATAGGTCGCCCCTTGCACGGTTTGCCAGCGCAGCCCGAAGATGTTCTTGAATCGCAAGCTGTCTGAAACGTCCCACGTTGTCTGGTTGATCACGCTGCGGTTGTTGGTCTCGTTGGTCAGCCCATAGTCGGTGAACATCGTCCGCGGTCCGGCAGCGAGCTGTTTTGCGAAAGCGCCCGAAAGCAACTGCGCGAAGGTCTGCCCCGCCGGGGGCGCGGAGCCGGTCCAGAATTCGTAGGCAGCGGCAATCGAGGGCACGCTGGCAGGCGCCAGATTGCGTACCGCGGGGTTCATGAAGCGGGGGTCGATGTAGTAGAGCGGAGAGCCGGTGCCATTGCTCCGGATGCGATCAGCCGCGAACACGGTGTAGTTTTCAATGGTATCGGTCGGCCGCCAGATCGTGGACACCCGCAGGCTGGCGTTATCGAGGTTGTTGAGGTCGGAGGTCGTTCCATTGGGGTGGATGCCTTTGATCCACCCATCGCGATTGCGCACCTGAATCGCCACGCGGGCGATCAGGCGGTCGTCGATGACGGGAAGATTGATGGCACCTTCAAGCTGGTAGTAGCCGCGATTTCCGGCCTCAGCGGAGAGATATCCGCCAAATCCGCTTGTCGGGCGCCGGGGTTCGAAAAGAACCACACCGCCGGTTGATGTCTGGCCGAAGAGAGTGCCTTGCGGGCCCTTGATGACCTGGATGTTGGCGAGATCGAAATAGGTCAGCGGTACGCTGGGTACTTCCGCAAAGTAGGGGATCACACCGGGCTGTCCGGCAAACGCGGTGCCCTGGCCGCGAAGGGTGAAGTTCACCGAAGTCAGCGCTCCGATCGGCGCGCCGCCAAGCCCGGCGACCTTGTTGAGATCGAGCGGCGTGTTGATCGCCAGCCGGTCGATGGCTGCTCCGTCCACCACGGTGATGGCGACAGGGACGCGCTCGGCCTTTTCGCCGATCCGGCGGGCCGTGACGACGATGTTTGCAGCTGTATCCTGATCGGTCGTTCCGGGTGCGGGCCTATCCTTGGCAAGCGCCTCGCCGGAGCTTTCGATCAGGCCCCATGCCAGAACAAGCAGGCAGGCTGCGCGGAAGCGCGTTTCGCGGGCTGCGGAGCGACGGCCGTCAGATGTGTCTCTTGCGCGCACGGAAACTCCCCCAGCATGGCATTTCAAGGCCTAATCGGGAGGGCGGTGCAGCGTGAATTAGCGGCTGCTAGGGTGGGTTATATTTTGTTAGACTCCCATTTTCCATCTGTACTGCGCGCGGGAATCGCTTTGAAATGTCAGGCGAATGATCAGTGCTAGCGGCGCTGGTCATGCCGGATTGAAAAGAAGGACGATACCACCTCCGACCAAAGTCTAGCCTGACTAGCCATGAGGGCTAGGCGGAGCCGCCGAGGGGATGATTGCAGGCATGCATAGCAGCACGCTAACGTTGGTTATCGGGAGAGCGCTGAGTCGATGCAGCAGGCTTCGCTTGGGCATGACCGCTGAAGCCAGCACCTGCTCCGACCCGGCAACACAGCGAGGCCGCAATGCTTGAGCAGCAGCAACCAGCACCTGCAGCCGCTGACACGGCTGTTCTGCCTTCGAGGGAGAGCGGCGTTGACGGCGTCAGGGCGGACCCGGTCCTGCGGTTTCGGCGCTTTACCGTCTTGCCCAATGCGCGGCAATTGCTGGCGGACGGGGCTCCGATCGAACTCGGCAGCCGTGCATTCGATCTGCTGGTCGTGCTGCTGCGATCGCAAGGGCAGATCGTGACCAAGGCCGAAATCTTCAGCCATGTCTGGCCATCGACGACCGTTGAGGAAAGCAACCTTCGCTTCCAGATGGCAACCTTGCGAACCGCGCTTGGCGATGACCGCGATGTGATCAAGACGATCCCGGGCAGGGGCTATCTGCTGATTGCGGAGCCCTTTCCCGACATGCAGGTCGTCCATGCGCCCGCAACCGCTCCTGCCTGCGGCGTTCCGGCCGGGTCCGCCCGCTCGCGGACAGTGGCCATCATTGATGACGATCTCGGCGTGCGCGAAGCGCTTGAAGGGCTGCTCCTGTCAGCCGGGATTGCCGCCGAGAGCTATGGCTCGGTGCAGGAATTCCGGGATCGTCCCTCGCCGCAGCAGCCGGCATGCCTTGTGCTCGATGTCTGGCTTCCCGGGATGAGCGGTATCGACTTCAACAGCGAGCTGGTTCGTGACGGAACCCAGCCGCCGGTCATTTTCATCAGCGGACATGCGGATGTCCATACCTCGGTGCGCGCGATGAAGGCAGGCGCGCGCGAGTTTCTGACCAAGCCCGTGCGCCATCAGGATTTGCTAGATGCCATTCAGGAAGCGATCGGGGAATGATGGGCGTCTTGGGCAAGCGGCAGGCGGCCCGCCGCAGCGGCCCTCGTTGACCGCACCCCGCACATGAACCCTGCGGCGACGAGCATCACCCAGGCTGGCCTCCGCGCGTCCGCCACGCGCATGATCGCCGGTGGAATGCTGGGCAATATGGTGAGCGTCAACACGGCGCTGACGTTCACCTTCGGCATTTTCATCAGCACACTTCATGCGGCCTATGGCTGGTCGCGTGCCGATATTGCCGTTGCAATGACGTGCTTTACCCTTGTGGCGTTCCTTGGATCGTCCCTCATCGGACGAGCCTCCGATCTTGGCGATCCGCGCCGCATTGCCGTGATGAGCTTCGTCGCGTTCGGCTTTGCGCTGATGCTGCTGCCGCTGTTCGTCCGCAGTGTGCAGTCGCTGTGGCTGGCCTATACGCTTGTGGCGATCCTCGGGCTTGGAACGTCCCCCGTGGTGATCAACCGGCCGCTGGTCGCGGCATTTTCGAGGCACCGCGGGCTTGCCATAGCTCTGGCGCTGACCGGCTCCGGCATTGGCGGGTTCGTGCTGCCGCAAGTGGCCGCTGCGCTCATCGCGCGTGGCGACTGGCGTTCGGGTTACACCGGCCTGGGCGCACTTGCTCTGATCGCTGCGCCTGCAGTCTGGTTCCTGCTGGGCAAGAGCGCGCCTGCCATGGAGCGTGCCGGCGGGCCCCGCGCCAGCGATCGCAGTGTCCGCTTGGGAGACGTCGCGCGATCGCGCGTGTTCTGGATACTCTCGGGGATTGCGCTGTGCGGCGGGCTTGGAATGTCGGGGCCGGCTGCACACCTCGTTCCGATGCTGGGCGATCAGGGACTGGACGCGCAGACTGCCGCCCGACTTGCGGCAGTCATCGGCCTCGCCAGCGTGATCGGCCGCCTGCTAACGGGCGCCGCACTCGACCGCTTCGATACGCCGTTGCCGGGCGTGCCCTTGCTGGCGCTGGGGGCCGCAGGGGTCGGGATCCTGAGCCATCCCGATCTGCACACGGCCGTGCCCGCGATTGCGATGCTTGGCTTCGTGATCGGCGCCGAGCTTGCGATGCTGGCGTACTACAGCAGCCGCTATTTCGGATTGGGCGCACACGCGACCATCTTCGGCTGGACTTATGGCATGGTATCGGTCGGGTCTGCGATTGGCCCCGTTCTGGTTGGCGCGCTGCGCGACGGGCAAGGAGATTACCGGCTCGGCTTTGCGCTCAGCGCGGGGGCGCTTGGGCTATCGAGCTTTCTGTGCGTTCTGCTTGGACCCTACCCCCTTGCCGTGAAGGCAGACGATTCCTCCCCCGGCGGGTGAATCGATTGAAACGGGGTCGCCTGACGCAGGGCGACGGGTGCTTGCACCACCCGATCGCCCCTAGTGCAGTCTGGCAGAGGAGAGCCTGATCAGCGGCGGGCCAGCTTGCGATCAAGGAAATCACGGATAAGCGGGACCATCACGTCGAGCTTGTCCTCGAGCGCAAAATGGCCGGTGTCGAGCAGATGCAATTCGGCATCGGGCAGATCGCGCAGATAGGGGGTTGCTCCGCTCGCCGGGAAGATCTTGTCGTTCTTCCCCCAGACGATGATCGTCGGCGGCCGGTACTTGCGGAAAAAGGCCTGAAACTGAGGGTAGAGCGGCACGTTGCTGCCATAGTCCCTGAACAGGTCGAGTTGAATATCGAGGTTGCCCGGCCGATCAAGCAGGGCCTGGTCGTGAACCCAGTTGTCGGGATCGATATGGGCAAGGTCGCTCATGCCGTCGGTGTACTGGAACTTGGTCGTTGCCAGCGTCATCAGGCCTTCGAGCGCCTTGCGATGCTCGGGCGTGTCGCCAGACCAGTAGGCTTTGATCGGATCCCAGAACAGGCCAAGGCCTTCGTCATAGGCATTGCCGTTCTGGACGATCAGCGCGCTGACCCGCTCGGGATGCATGAGCGCGAGGCGGTATCCGACGGGTGCGCCGTAATCCATCACGTACATCGCATAGCGCTGCATGCCCTTCTGCTGGAGCAGCGCATCGACGATCTCGGCGAAGTGAGCGAAGGTATAGGCGAATGCCGTGTGATCAGGCGCATCGCTCTGGCCGAAGCCCGGATAGTCCGGCGCGATCACATGATATTTGTCGGCCAGCAGCGGGATCAGGTTGCGAAACATGTGCGACGAGGTCGGAAAGCCATGGAGCAGCAGGACGACCGGCGCATCGGCTGGGCCAGCTTCGCGATAGAAGATGTCCCGTCCCTCGATCCTCGCCGTGCGGTACTGCACCATCACGACCGGCGCGGCATGGGCAGACAGCACGGGATGCGCCGCTGCGGTGAATGGGGCAAGCGCACTGCCGGCAAGGAGCGCGGATGATGCAAGCGCCAGAGCAATGCTTCGATATCTCGTCATGGCAGTTTCACCTTCGGTTTGGTGGGAGGAAGAACAGTGTCGGCACGCTCTTATTGGAGTGACGAGACCGTGGGGGCGTGGTTCCAGCCCGGCTGGTGGCGGCGCCGCCAGCGCGACGGGGTCATCCCGGTCTGCTGTTTGAAAATTGCGCAGAAATGCGCCTGGGATTGAAAGCCCGCTTCCAGCGCCACGGTGACGAGCGTGCTGTCAGTCGTCGCCATCAGCGTTTTTGCCCGGTCGATGCGGCGCGACACCACGAAGGTGTGGGGGCGCATTCCGGTGGCGGCGCGGAACTGCGCGGCAAAATGCATGCGTGAAAGGCCGGCGGCAGCCGCCAGATCGGCCAGCCGAAGGGGTTCATCGATATGCCCATCGACGAAAGCGTGAACGCGCTTGAGCCGCCACAGCGTCAGGCATCCCGGCGAATGCCTTGGCGCCAGATGCAGCAGGCGTACGAGAGCGATCTGGCTCAGCACATCGGCATTGGCGTGCAGCCAGCTGGCGGGCGCTTCCGTCAGCAGCGCACCAATCGTGCCGAGCAGAGGATCGCGAACCACCATGGATCCGAACTTGCGGAGCGCGCTTCGCGGCAGATCGACGAGTTCCACGGGCACTGCGAGATGCAGGAGGCTGCAGCCGCCGCGAGGACTGATGAGGAGGGATTGGCCCGGGCCGGTGACACAGGCAGTCCCCGGCGGGACGAGCCCATCGAGAAGCCGGTGGCGGCCATTCGCAAGGGCCATCGCTGCGTTGGCCAGAACCAGGGTTACGAGGTAGCAGTCGGGCGGGCAGCTGAGCCTGATTGTTCGCTGTGCGTCGCTGCAGTAGGTCCGCGCGGCGCAAATGCCTGAGGGCTGGCGGGCATTCTCCGATCCCGGCGTGACGGCAGGTGAGCGGCCGGTTGCAACTGCCGATGCATCGATACCCTTAATGGCGGATGAGGCGGACGGTGCGGCCCAAATATTTATAGCGTGAGCTGGTGAGCAGGGTTGTGCAATAATTTCTACGTTCATTTCAATCATCATCATCCTCGTTATTTTGAGAACAAAGTATATTGAGATTAGGAAGGGTATAAATTGGCCTCCAAATCTCGCCTATATTTCGCAGTTTATGGATTTTTCCTCAAGCGGCACGTGAATAGTCGGCGAAAAATGTTAGTTCGGGGAAGGTTGCGAACGCATCAGTTCGTGCGAAATTGAAAGATTGTGTGTGATCTGGGCCTAGAACTGCGGGACCAGTTCACGGAGTTTTTCGATGGCCCAGGATCTGTTTCTGACCGATGTGCAAACGTTGCGCGAACGGGCGCGCGAATTGCTGGAGCGTGGCGCGGTCACTGCTAGCTATGGCGGTGATGTCGCTACTGCAATCACGCTGCTGCAGGGCGTTGTTGCCACGGAGCTGGTGTGCGTGCTGCGCTACTCGATGCATGCCATCGCAGTTTCGGGCATCCATAGCGAAAGTGTCGGGGCTGAATTTGCCGAACACGCCGAAGAGGAACGGCGGCACATGCTGGCGGCGGCCAAGCGGATCGATCAGCTCGGCGGCACGCCCGATTTCAATCCGGAGGGCCTCGCACTGCGCTCCGCCACCGAGTACGGCGATGCCGCCTGCCTGATTGATATGGTCCGCGAAAACCTGATCGCCGAGCGTCTGGTGATCGAGCACTACCGCGAGCTGATTGCGTACTTCGGTGCGGGAGATCCCACCACGCGCATTCTGCTCGAGCGCATCCTCGCTGAAGAGGAAGAGCACGCGACCGACATGCATGATCTGCTGGTAGCGCACCAGGGCCATCCGTTCCTGCCGGCTGGGTGAGGATGGTGGGCGCTGTCGGCCCGGCCGTTCAGGGAGCGTAGCGCGTGAAGACGAAGTCCTCCGCAGCCGGCAATTTGGCGTGGCAGGCAAAACATGTCTGCATCAGGTTCGGATCGGGGTTGGCCTTGCCGTTTTCGAATTGGCCATAACCCCAGCCGCCCGTCGCGGCGTATCGCTTCGCATCCTTGCGGGAAATCTGAACGTTGGTGGCTTCTCCGGCGACGAACGATTGCGCCTTGCCGAACACCGCATTGTTCCGGGCAGACGGCACGAGCTTCCAGGCGACCCGCGCCAGCATCGCTCCATCGGGAAAAGGACGCTTCCCTGCGCGATAGGCCTTTACGGCGAGCGGGTTGCCGAGGATGACGCGGATATCGTCGAGATTGCCGGCTTCGTGCGCAGCGCTGATGACTTGCCACTGGCGGTATCCTGCGGGCAAGGCGACGCCGTAGATCGGCGAGTTGTCTGGCTGATCGGGCCCGTTCGCGCTGCCGGCCACACCGAATGGCAAGACAAGCGCCGCGGCGGCGGCAAGCCAGACGGCGTTCACTCTCATCCCATGTGCTCCCTTGGCAGGGGAAAGGCTACGGTGCGGTACGAGAGGGGGTGGGCGCCCGGCTGCCGGGAGGGATGGGGGCAAAACAGCCGGGCGCCTGCGGGTCAGACCTGAGCCGCCCCGCCATCCGCGAACAGCTCCGAGCCATTCACGAAACTTGCCTTGTCGGACGCCAGGAACAGCGCAGCCTGCGCGATTTCCTCGGCTTCTCCCACTCTGCCGAGCGGGATTGCTCCGGCAAAATGATCGAGCAATTCCTGCTGGCGCGCGGCATCATCGCCTGCAAGCCCGACCAGGCCGGGCGTGCGAACCGGGCCGGGGCTGAGGACGTTGACCCGGATGCCGGTGCCCTGAAGATCGGTCGCCCAACCGCGCGCGAGATTGCGCACGGCGGCCTTGGAAGCCGAGTAGACACTGAACGCCGCCGTGCCGCCCGAGGCG
This sequence comes from Novosphingobium sp., assembly GCF_965228995.1. Taxonomy (GTDB): domain Bacteria; phylum Pseudomonadota; class Alphaproteobacteria; order Sphingomonadales; family Sphingomonadaceae; genus Novosphingobium. The sequence goes on from NZ_OZ245852.1 coordinate 2,174,467, forward strand.
GCGGTCGAGCCGGTCAGGATGATCGAGCCGCCGCGCCCCATCAGGGGCAGCGCCTTCTGAACCGTGAAGATGACGCCCTTGACGTTGCGGCCGAACGTATCGTCGACCTGCTCTTCGGTGATCTGTCCAAGCGGCAGCAGGCTGCCGCCGCCGGCGTTGGCGAAGAGGATATCGATCCGCCCCACATCCGAACGGACATGGCCGTACAAGGCGTCGAGATCGCCCAGGCGGGCCGAGTCAGCGCGGATACCCGTCGCGCTGGGGCCGATTTCCTCGACCGCACGATCGAGCGCGCTCTGGTTGCGACCGGTGATATAGACCTTCGCGCCTTCCTCCGCGAACAACTTGGCAGTGGCAAAGCCAATCCCGGTCGATCCGCCAGTTATCACCGCGATCTTGCCTTGAAGAAAGGTATGCATGATGAAATCCTCTTGATGATAAGGCGCACAGGCAGAACGAAATTCGCGTTAGCCTTGGCGTATCATGACTATACGAGGTGCTTGTTCGCAGGGAAAAACAGCTCTCGTTAGATTACATGGGCTGCCGTCAGGTCTTCACCCTAGGAAGGCATGTCGAGCTCCTGAGCACCGCCGATGAGATACATCGTGCCGGATCGCGCCCGGATCCTCAGCTTGAGGGCAGCCGCGAGGACCGACTGGAACGCTTCGCTGGCCAAATGTGCGTTCAGATCGTGCTCGCTGGCCCAGCCTTCGGTGAGGTGGAAGGTTTCGGGATCGAGCACATCCTGCGCCGCGTTCAGGAATACGCAGCCCGGACGCGCGCGGGCGGCTTTGGCCATGCGGGCCGCGAGGACCTTGTAGGCGGCCGTGTCCGCTGGATCGAGGACGTAGCTTGCGCTGATGAGGAGTGCTGGTTTGGCGGCTTCTTCGGTCATGGCCGGTCCCTTCGATGCAGTCTGCAGATCTCAGAGGTTCCGCTCCTCATTCCGCTCGTGCGGACCCGCCGGGAGCTTCAAGCCACTTAGCGAAGAAGGCCCAGGTGCGCTGATTGGCGAGCGCTGCTGCCGCCGCGTCATAGTGGGCACCGTTGTGGCGGGAGAATGCGTGGCGGCAACCTGCGTAGGTGAACACCTCGGTGTCGTCGTGGTCGATCAGCGCCATGGCAATCGCAGTTCGTGCCGGTTCCGGCATGAACTCGTCATCCCCTGCAAAATGCAGCAGCATCGGCGCCGAGATGGCGTCCGCTTCGCCAAGGTATCGCTCGGTATCGGCGCCGTGGAAGGCCACGCCGGCATCGATCTGCAAGCGCGCGGCGGCGAGGAAGGTCAGCAGCCCGCCAAGGCAATAGCCGAGCACGCCGACCTTGCCCGTCGCGCCAGCAAGGCTGGCAGCCGCGCCCACGGTCGCGGCAATGTCCTGCACACCGAGATTGCGGTCAAATGCCTGATAGAGCCGCAATCCCGTCTGCCAGTCCGCCTCCGAGCGGACATCGAGATCGGTGCCGCGCTGCTGGCGCCAGAAGAGATCGGGGCAAATGGCGATGAAACCATGGGCGGCGAGCGTATCGCATGTCTCGCGCATATCCGCGTTCACCCCGAACACCTCGTGGAGCACCACGACTGCGGGGGCGGGGAGCGCCGCCGGGACAGCGCGATAGGCGGCAAAGCTGCCTTCCGGCACGGTGATTTCGATGTGATCGCCCATGGCGGCCTCCCGCAGCCGGCTTCAGCTCCTGAGGAAGTCGAGCAGATCCGCGTTGAACCGGTCGCGATGCGTCACCATCAGGCCGTGCGGCGCACCCGGATAGACCTTGAGCTCTGCGCCCTTGACCATCGTGACCGTGAGGCGCGCGGCATCATCGATGGGCACGATCTGGTCGTCGTCACCATGGATGATCAGGGTCGGCTTATCGAACTTGGCGAGATCGTCGTAGAACACCGATTCCGAAAACTGCTTGATGCAGTCATAGGCCCCCTTGAGACCCGCCTGCATCGATTGCAGCCAGAACGCGTCCTTGATGCCTTGCGAGACTTTCGAGCCGGGTCGATTGGCGCTGTAAAAGAATTCGGCAAGGTCATGGTAATATTGCGACCGGTCGGTGCCGACGCCTTTGCGGATGTCATCGAACACGCCGATTGGCAAGCCGCCGGGGTTGCGTTCGGTCTTGAGCATCGTTGGCGGGATTGCCGAGACGAGCACCGCCGCCTTGACTCGCGCCGTCCCGTGCCGGCCGATGTAGCGCGTGACTTCGCCGCCGCCCGTGGAATGGCCCACATGCGTGACGTCGTGGAGATCGAGCGCATGGACCACCGCAGCCAGATCGTCGGCATAAGTATCCATGTCGTTGCCCGCCCAGGTCTGGCTGGATCGGCCATGGCCGCGGCGATCATGGGCAATCGCGCGAAAGCCGTGCGAGGCGACCGTGAAGAGCTGGTCTTCCCAGGCATCCGCATTGAGCGGCCAGCCATGGGAGAACATCACGACCGGCCCTGTACCCCAATCCTTGTAGAAGATTTCGGCTCCGTCCTTGGTTTTCACGACAGGCATGATGTGTCCTTTCAGCAGGGCTTGGTGGAGTTGGTTGCGATCATGATCTGACAAAAGCCAGCAGATCGGCGTTGAAGCGGTCACGGTGCGTGACGACGAGGCCGTGGGGCGCGCCCGCGTAGACCTTGAGCGTAGCGCTGCGAATCAGCTTGCTCTGCAGAAACGCCGAATTGGCGATCGGCACGAGTTGGTCGTCATCGCCGTGGATGATCAGGGTAGGGACATCGAAGTGCTTGAGATCGTCTGTGAAATCGGTCTCGGTCTGCGCCTTGATGCCGTCGTAGACCGCCTTGAGGCCGGCTGCCATGCATTGCCGCCAGAACCCGTCGCGCACGCCCTTGGAAACCAGCGCACCCGGACGGTTGGCACCAAAGAACGGGACGCTGAGATCGTGATAGAACTGGGCGCGGTCGGTGGCGACAGTCCGGCGCAAGTCGTCGAACGCAGATAACGGGGCTCCGGCCGGATTCGCCGCCGTGCACAGGCGCAGCGGGGGGATAGCCGAAACGAGCACCGCCTTGCGCAGCCGGGACGTGCCATGACGGCCGATGTAGCGTGTGATTTCGCCGCCGCCAGTGGAGTGGCCGACCAGCGTGACGCCGCGCAGATCGAGCGCGGTGAACACTGCATCGAGATCGTCGGCGTAAGTATCGATATCGTTGCCATTCCACGTCTGGCTGGAGCGGCCATGGCCGCGCCGATCGTGTGCGATCACCCGGCACCCGTTCGAGGCGAGGAAGAACAGCTGGTCTTCCCACGCTTCGCTGCTGAGCGGCCATCCATGGGACAGCACGACGACCGGGCCCGATCCCCAGTCCTTGTAGTAGATGGCCGCCCCGTCACGCGTGGTGGCGGTGCCTTCAGAGGGACGCGGGCCGGTCGCCGCCGGAGCCGCCCAGGTGCCGGCCAACGGCGCAATGCCGAAGGCGCCGACGGCGGCAAGGCCCGCAGCTCCGGCGAGAACCCGCCGGCGCGATGTTAGCGGAAAGGCTGGCGATGAAGAAGGCATGAGATCCTCCGGAGACAGGCGCGGACGCGCTCGGTTCTTGGGAAATCTAGGAGCAGGGCGGGCGGGGGCGTTAGCCAGTTGCCACGAGAGGCCGTTAGATGGTGCGAGGAGCCGGGCCTAGACGCCGCGATAGACAAGGCGGGTGAACAGCTCGCCGCTGATCAGTGCCTGGCCCCACTGCGGATCGAGGGCGGCGGTCGGCCGGGCCGCGACGACCTGATCGGCGGATTTGCCCCGTGCCTTGAGCGCTGCGACCTTGTTGCGGACCGTTACCAGCATGTCGCGAAATGCGATGAGCTGGGTGCGGTTGCCGAGTGGTCCGTGGCCGGGAACGATCTGCGTGTGCGGACCGGTAGCGACGATGTTGGCGTTGGCGGCGCGGATCGCGCCATCGATGCTGCCTCCGCCGACATAGTCGATGAAGGGGTACATCCCGTTCCAGAACGTGTCGCCGGTAGCGAGCACATCGGCCTGTCTGAAATAGACCGACATGTCGCCGTCGGTGTGTCCGGGCCGATAATGGCGGATCGAGATCGTTTCGCCGCCGAACTTCAGCAGCTTGTCGGCGGTGAGGATCTGGTTCGGAAGATCGCGCGGAGCAATCGGTGTGAAAGTGTGCTCCCATTCCACCACGCGGATGGTCTCGCCGAGACGGCGGCGGACCTTGCGGTCTGCCAGAATTGTCGCGCCCGATTGGCGCAGCCATCCGTTGCCATCGGTGTGATCCCAGTGCCAATGCGTGTTGACGACATAGCGGACCGGCCCCTTGCCGACCGAGCGCAGGGCATTTTCGATTTTCGCCCGGGATACGGCGATGCCGGCATCGACCAGGAGCAAGCCGTCCGCACCCGCAAGCACCGATATATTGCCGCCTGAACCCGAGAGCATGGCCATTCCGCCGCGCAGCTTCTGAATGGTGATCGGATCGGCCGCGGCGGCGGCGTTGATGGTGGAATAGGGACTTGCGCCAGCCGCGCCCGCCATGAGCGTGGCACCGACCGCAAGGCTGCAGGCTGCCATCATGCTCTGTCTTTGCCGCGCTTTCATGCCGTCTCTCCATCCGGTTTGCCGGGATGCTGATAGCGCGGGGATGGCGACATCGGGAAGTTAAGCCCCGTGAGAATGCATGAGATATTCGAGAGATGTTAAATAGCGATCCGATGCACTTCATCGGCATGGAGTTTATCATCTACCGTGATCTTGCAAGTTCTCACGCTTTTCGCGCTTCGGGTGATCTATACTGGCGATGTGTCCGCAAGCTTGCAGAGGAAAGCTCCATGTCCCGCGTCAGGATAGTGCCGGATCAGGCAGATCAACCGTTGACCGATAGCCCGCAGATGCAGTCCGCCCTCGCGCAGCATAGCGAGGCGGTGCTGGACGAGGCGCTTGAGGCATCGTTTCCGGCGAGCGATCCGCTCGCATCCAATCGGTTCGATTGATGGCTGCCGTTGCTGGAGAACTGGACCGGCGCGGAGCGACCTCCGGGGCCGTCCAGCACTCGCGGGGCCAATGGCTGGTCCGGGTTCCGGTTTCCTATTTCGGCATGGTGCTGGGGCTCGAAGGGCTGGCGGGCAGCTGGCGGGAAGCTCATGCCGCCTGGGGCGGGCCGAGTGTGATCGGTGAGGGCCTGTTCGCGCTGGCCGCCGTCGTCTGGCTCGCCCTGACCGGGCTTTATCTCGCTAAGTGGATCTGGCGCTTTGGTGAAGCGCTGAGCGAGTGCGCGGACCCCTTGCGCGGCAGCTTTATCGGTCTGGGCGGCGTCGCGACGCTTCTGCTGGCACAGGGCGCCTTGCCCTATAGCCGCGAAGTGGCCGTAGTCCTCTTTTTTGCGGGCGGAACGTTCTCGCTCGGGTTCGGCATCTGGCGCTCTGGGCCGCTCTGGCAAGGTCAGCGCCCGGTGGAAGTGACCACGCCCCTCCTCTATCTGCCGATCGTCGCCAGCGGTTTTGTCATTGCTGCAACAGCTGGTGCACTGGGCTGGCATGCATGGGCTGCGCTTGCCTTTGGCGGGGCGTTCTTCTCATGGCTTGCGCTTGAATCGGTCGTGCTGCACCGGCTTCTGGAGGCCGCGACGCTCCCGCCAGAGGTGCGCCCGGTGCTGGGTATCCTGCTTGCGCCTCCAGCGGTGGGCGCGCTGGCTGCGCTTGCGGGCGGGGCGAATCCGGCTGGTCCGCTTGTTCTGGGGCTTGCCGGATATGGCCTGCTGCAGGCGATGCTGCTGCTGCGCATGTGGTGGTGGATTGCCAAGCAGCCATTTGCGCCTTCGTATTGGGCGATCACCTTTGGCGCGACCGCGCTGCCGAACACGGTGACGCGATTGGCGATGGCCTCGCCGGGGCATGAACTGGCGGGGCTGGGCTTTGCGCTGTTTGTCGCGAGCAATCTGCTGGTTGGGGTGATCGGCTTCAAGACGATCATGCTGTTCCTGCGTCCGCGCCATTCGCCGGAACCGGCAGCGTGATCGCCGGCTTGCAACAGTTTGCGAGGGCTAACAGCGTCTTACTGGATCAGCTTCCGGCTTCATCGCAAACAATGGCTGTCCGTCCCGCACAGCGCGGGGTCCAAAACCAACTGCCCCGGGGCTGGCCGAAGTAACCCGTCGAGGCGGCGAGACTGCCATGCAGGAGATCCAACGTGACCCAGACACAGTTCGACCGCGTGGTGCCCGCAACCGGCGAGACTCCGGCTTTCGCACCCGGTGATCGCGTCCGCGTCGGGACCCGCGTTCCGATCGGCCACTACCGCGTCCCGCGCTATCTGCGCGGCAAACGCGGCCGTGTCGTCAAGATCATCGAGCCCTCGCTGATCGACAACGAGGAGGAGGGCTATGGCCGCAACGCGGGCAACCGGCGGCACTACTACCGGATATCGGTGCCACTGGCCGAGATCTGGCCCGACTACGAGGCATCGCCGCGCGACGAGCTTTTGATCGAAGTCTTTGAAACCTGGTTGGAGTGCCTGCCATGACCGCAAATCACGCCGAAGGAGTGCATGAGCACGATCACGATCATGCCCCGATTACCGCTGACGTCAGGCCCGGTTATTACGAGATCATGGAAACCGCCTTGCGCGAGCTGCTCATCGAGAAGGGCTTGCTCACGGCGGGCGAGATCCGCCGACAGCTTGAAGTGCTCGACAGCCGATCCCCCGCGCTGGGGGCCGCGGTCGTCGCGAGGGCATGGACCGACCCCGCGTTCCGGCAGCGCCTGCTCGAAAACGGTCGCGGCGCTTGCGAGGAGCTGGGGATCACCTTCTACGACGATACCGATCTCATCGTGCTCGAGAACACGCCTGAAGTGCACAACCTCATCGTGTGCACCTTGTGCTCATGCTACCCGCGCCCGGTGCTCGGGCTGCCGCCCGACTGGTACAAGCTGAAGCCGTACCGCGCTCGTGCGGTGATCGAACCGCGCAAGGTGCTGGCGGAATTCGGCACGATCATTCCCGATGACGTCGAGGTCCGCGTCAGCGATTCCACCGCGACAGTGCGCTTCCTCGTGCTGCCAAGGCGGCCGGAGGGCACCGAGAACTGGTCCGAGGCCGAACTTGCTGCGCTCGTGACCCGCGACGCGATGATCGGCGTCATTCCCGTAACTCTCGAGCAGGAGGCCGCGTGATGATCGGTCCAGAAAGTGTCACCCGTTTGCCGAACGATATCGGCGGTCTGGACGCACCCGCATTCAGCCGGGTCGATCATGATCTGCTGCCGTGGGAAAAGCGCTGCCATGCGCTGGCCGACGTGCTCGATCTGCGCAAGATCATCAACACCGAGGAAAAGCGCAAAGGGGTCGAGGCGCTGGGCGCAAGCCTGATCGGCGAGCTCTCTTACTACGAGCGCTGGATCGTTGTGTTCGCCAACCTGTCGTTCGCCAAGGGCTTCTTTGCCCCGAGCGAACTGGCACGCAAGATGGTTGAAGTGGCAGACCGCTTCGACGCCGAACACGCGGCGTGACGGGCGCGCCGCCCGCCTGCTTCCACGAGGCCGATCCGGGGATCGCGCTGGCCCGGCGCGCTGCCGCGGAGGGTGCCGGGACGCTGCTGCTGGCCTTCGCGGCCAGCGCAGGCGGGATCGCAGCGACGCGCCTGTTGCCTGGCCAGCCGGGCGCGGCCGCCTTGTTCGTTGCACTTGCGGTGGCGGGCGCGCTGGTGGCGCTGATCGTGGCGCTGGGCACGCTTTCGGGTGGGCATTTCAATCCGCTCATCAGTTTCGCGCAGCTGCTGTCCGGTGAGCGAACCCTGCCTTGCGCGGCCGCCTATATCGCCTGTCAGCTGGCGGGCGGAGTGGCCGGCGGCGCGCTGGGCGCCGCTCTGTGGCACGCCGCACCTGCGGGCGCGGGCGGGCTCGGACCTGCGGGCATGGCAAGCGAGTTTGTCGCGAGCGCCGGGCTTATGCTGATTGTCCTTGGCTCGGCCCGAAGCGGGCGGCCCGAAACCGGACCGTTTGCAGTCGGAGCCTGGCTCGTCGCCGCGATCATCGCAACACCAACCGGCTCCTATGCCAATCCGGCGGTGGTCGTGGGCGCAGTGGTGGCCGCTGGGCCGGTCGCGCTCGGAGCCGGGTCGGCGCCCCCCTACATTGCCGCCGAGATCGCGGGCACGCTCTTCGCGCTGGCGATCATCGCAGGCCTATTCCCCAAGAAGGAGCCCATAGCATGACCATTGAAGGACTGGTCCCGGTGGCCAGTGACGCAGGGTATGCGGAGACGATCAAACGCCTGGACAAGGCACTCGCCGACCGCGGAATTTTGCCGATCCTGCGGCTTGATCATGCCGCAGCAGCGGCTTCGGTCGGCCTTTCGCTGCGTCCCCTGCTGCTGCTCCTGATCGGTGATCCAAGGGTGGGGACGCGGTTGATGCAGGCAAACCCGACAGCGGGGATCGATCTTCCGCTGCGGTTGCTGGTCTGGGAAAGCGAGCAGGGCGAGACATGGCTTGGTTACGCCGATCCTGCCTGGATACAGGCGCGCCATGGCATCGGCGATGTGCCCGACGTTGTGGGCAGGATGGCGACGACGTTGTGCGATCTGGCACTCGTTGCCGCTGGCACGCGGCGCTCGTGATGTGGTCGCTGGCGCGGGCGCTCCCGGCTGATCCGGTCTTCCGGACAAATCTTATCGCCGTCTATGCGTTCGTGGGGATATTGAACCTCGGCGCTTGGATCTGGGCGCTTGTCGTGTTCGCTGGGCAGCCGGTGCTGCTGGGTGTCGGCGTTGTCGTTTATGGCCTCGGTCTGCGCCATGCAGTCGATGCCGATCACATTGCCGCAATCGACAATGTGACACGCAAGCTGCTCCACGAAGGGCAGCGCCCGGCCTCGATCGGCTTGTGGTTTGCGCTGGGGCACTCGACCGTCATCCTGCTCGCCACCGCCGTCGTCGTGTCGGCGGCAGGCAGCCTCGGCCGAATGCCCGCGTTCCGGGAGATCGGCGGGATCGTGAGCATGAGCGTTTCGGGCGTATTCCTGCTCCTCGTTGCGGTGATGAACACCTGCATCCTGCTGGCGATCATCCGCACCATCCGCCGGGTACGCGCGGGTCACGCTATCGCCGAAGTCGAACTCGATGTGCTGTTCGCCGGCAACGGACTGCTTTCGCGGCTGGTGCGGCCGTTGTTCCGCTGCGTCAGGCACCCCTGGCATATGGGGCTGCTCGGATTCCTGTTCGGCCTTAGCTTCGAGACCGCATCCGAGGTGGCCCTGTTCGGGATCTCGGCGACCCAGGCGGCCCACGGCGCAGGGCTGGGCATGGCGTTGATATATCCGGTCCTGTTCGCCGCCGGCATGGCGCTTCTCGATACGACCGACGGGGTGATGATGGTGGGTGCCTATCACTGGGCGACGGCAAACCCCTTGCGCAAGCTCTACTACAACCTGACGATCACCCTGATGTCGATCGCGGTTGCCTTGTTCATCGGCGGGGTCGAGCTGTGCACGCTGATTGTACATGGGCTTGGCCTGCACGGCACTTTTGCCACTGGCACGACCACTTTGATGGCCAACTTCGATTATCTCGGACTGGCGATCATTGCGGTCTTTGCCTTCGCTTGGGCTGCCTCGCTCGTGACGTTTCGGCTCGTCGCCGGTGGACCCACCCCTGCACAGGCCGGACGCTGAGGCAGCAAGATCTCGGGCGGCCAGTTACAGCCTGAACGATGTTCGCAGCCCGATGATCAGCGCGTTGCCCGGTCCTGCCCGCAATGCCATCGGATCGCCAAGCAGCGCGGCCGAGGGATGAACGATCAGCTGCACATCGGGCTGCAAGGTGAGGTCATCACGCAGCTTGATCTGGTAGCTGGCCTCGATCACCATTTCACCGACCGGAGTGCGACAACGGGCTCCGGCGCGCGCGCAGCTATCGCGGTGGAGGGCACGCAGGCGGGGCGAGATACGGGCAAAAGCGAGGCCCAGCGCCAGCGTGTCATCTTGCCGGTGCCGAAATGGCCCGCTCAGGGTAAGGCCAGCGTCGGCGTAGAGATCAATGGGATTGCGGTCTGCCGGACTGGCCGTGGCCCGCAGGAAACCATGCAACGCCCGACCGGAAATCGAAGCAAGCCTCGCATCCGCGATGGCGTAGATGGCGAGGTTGCCGAGGTGGCTACGCGGTGCGCCGAACGCCTCTGGAGCCGCGAGCGAGGTTCCGGCTCGGTCGACACGGAGATCGTCGAACCGATCGAAATGCACCCAGCCGCCGAGAACGAGCGACCATGCCGGATCGGCCTCCTTCGCCGCGTGTCTCAGCTCGCCGATCAGGAACGGTCGGCCCTTGAAGTGAAACCCGTTGAATCCGTTCAGATTGCGGCGCTGCGGATCGCCGCTTCCCGGCCCGCCGGGGTCTCCGGCGAAGACTGCCATGCGCAGGCTGGTTTGCGGCGTCGCGGCGACCGCCAGCGAGAGGCCGGGCGTAGCAAGCGGATAAGCCGGGCCTCCGCTCGGCAAATCGCTGGCAAAGCTGCCCGGCCAGCCGAAGGTCGAGTTGACCATATGTGCGGCTGTCGGGCTGAGCACGAAGTCCTGATCGGCATTGAATTGCCCGGCGCGCAGGGTGACCCTCTCACCCAGCTTCCGCTCGATCCAGAGGTTGAACAGCCTGAGCGCGGGCTCCGCCTCGACCCCGCTGACTGTGAGCACATTCCCGGTGCGCTGCGCAGACAAGCCAGTGCCCGCGATTGCATGTACGCTGACGTGGGCCCTGGCGCCGCGCCATCCGAATGCGCGCGCGAGATCCCACTCACCGATCAGGCCGATCCGGTGCAGGTAGGCCGCGCCGGTCCGGGCTCCGCCGCTGACATCGGCATTGGCATCGCCGGTATAGATCAGCGACCATCGCAAGGCGCGGTCATCCGGCTGCGAGGGAAACATTGCGTCTTCGCGCGGCAAGGCAGCCGGGAGAGCAGGGGATGATGCATCGCGCGCAATTGCTGCCTGAACTGCGAGCAGGGATGCCAGCAAAGTGGAGCTGATGCGGTACAATTTTCGCATGAGCGAATGCCTCAACTCGCCGCTCTTTAGGTTGAAAACCAGGCTGGTTTTTATAATATTCGCAGGGTGTATTCTGAGATATTACTTAGATTAGATTGTGGTGGGCCAATAGTGAGTTCATGAATGAAAATGTTAGAATGACTTAATGCTGAAAATCGTGCATTTCTAATAGCTGATCCATCAAAACTCTCGCAGATTCAGCCGATCTCCACTGATTGGGAGCTTGGCAATGACCTTCCTGCATCCGGATCTGCTCCAAACCAAGGTGGCGACGGCTGCGAGCCGCAGAAGCGTGCTGCTGGGCATCGCCGTTGCGCTTTGCGCGGGCGCCTGCAGCGGGCGCGGTCCGCATGGATCTCCAATGGAAAGTGAGCCGCCGCCGGCGCCGCTGTTCCTGAAGCTCTCGCAAGACCTGACCGGCCATGCGGACCTCGATGCGCTGACGGCCGCGAGACTTGCCGAAGCCTTTGAAATCGTCGCCCCCGCAGTGCATGGCCAGTTTGCCGCACTTGCGCGTCTGAAGGGCGATAATCCCGCGGCGCTGCTGGCAGCGGCTCAGGCCAAAGGCCTCGATTCTGCGGTGCTGGCGATTGTCGCTGCGTGGTATACCGGCAGTCTGGGCAAGGAGCCCCACACCCGCACGGTCGCTTACCGCGAGGCGCTGATGCAGCGCCCGGTTGCAGATGCGCTCTATCCGCCGACTTATGCGCTGGGCGGTCCGGGATGGTGGACCGCGCCGCCGCCGCCGGTGGAAGCGGAGCCGGGCGCGGGCAAATCCGGGCGCGCCGCATGAGCGAGCCTGCTGCACCAACGCCGGGCGATGCCGTGGCAGATGTCGTCATCGTCGGATCGGGCGTGGTCGGAGCGCTGATTGCCGAGCAGTTGGCCGCCGCCGGCTGGTCGGTCCTCGTGCTCGAGGCCGGGCCGCGCCTCGCACGTGCCACCGTCGTGGAGAACTGGCGCAATATCGGGTTCGAACGGCGTCTGGGCAACGACTTCCAGGGTCTCTATCCGCAGTCCGCCCACGCGACAGCTCCGCTCTATTATCCGCCGAACGACTATGTCACGCTTTCCGGTCCGGACGGCGCAAGCTACAAGCAGGGTTATATCAAGGCGGTCGGCGGCACGACCTGGCACTGGGCGGCATCATGCTGGCGGCACCTGCCGGTCGATTTCCGGATGGCCTCGACTTACGGTGTCGGCCGCGACTGGCCGATTTCCTACGATGATCTGGAACCCTTTTACATTCGCGCCGAGGAAGCGATGGGGGTGGCCGGGCCGCACGATCCGGCGCTCCAATCGCCGCCCGAGCGCAGCCGGCCCTACCTTGCAGACAGCATCCCCTGGGGGCACGGCGACACGGTGGTGGCCAGCGTGGTCAACCCCCATGGCTACCGCCTCGTACCGATCCCGCAGGCGCGCATGGTGCAGCCGTGGCGAGGGCGCCCGGCCTGTTGCGGCAACAACAATTGCCAGCCGATCTGCCCGATCGGCGCGATGTACAATGCTGTCCACACGGTTGAGGCGGCGGAGCGCAAAGGAGCGCGGTTTCTAGCCGATTCGGTCGTCTATCGGATTGATACCGACGGCAACAACCGCGTCACCGGCGTTCACTGGTACGACCGCGACAATGTCAGTCACCGCGCGCAGGGCAAGGCCTTTGTGCTGGCATGCAATGCTCTTGAAAACGCCCGCCTGCTGCTGATCGCGGCCAATGCGCAGAACCCGCGCGGCATTGCCAATTCCTCCGATCAGGTCGGCCGCAACATGATGGACCATTCCGGGTTCCACTGCACGTTCCTCGCTGACCGTCCGATCTGGCTCGGGCGCGGGCCGGCCCAATCGAGCTGCATGGTTGGACCTCGCGACGGCGCGTTCCGGTCCGCATATTCGGCCAACAAGATCATCCTCAACAACATCAGCCGCCTTGCCGCCGCGACGGATCAGGCGTTGAAACTTGGTCTCGTCGGAGATGCGCTGGATGCCGAGATCCGGCGGCGCGCGGCCTTCGGCTTGGACTTGTCCATCAGTCTCGAGCCGCTTCCGGATCCGGATAACCGGCTCACCCTTTCACCGACGCGGCGCGACGGGCTCGGCTTGCCCTGTCCTGATATCCGCTACGAAGTCGGCAGCTATGCGCGCAAGGGCTACGACAAGGCCTGCGAGCAGCTGCGGCATATCGGTTCGTTGTTCAACGCCGAAGAGTTCGCGATCACCACGACGCTCAATGCCAACAACCACATGATGGGCAGCACCATCATGGGCGCTGACCGGCGCAATTCGGTGGTCGATGGTGATTGCCGCGCCCACGATCATGCCAATCTGTGGCTGCCGGGTGGCGGCGCGATGCCCTCGGCCAGCGTCGTCAACTCGACGCTCAGCATGGCAGCGCTTGGCCTCAAGGCCGCCGACGCCATTGCGCGCGCGCTGGAGCACGCCTGATGCGGACTCTGCTTGCCGCGCTGGCGTTTGCTGTGGGCGGAGCTGCTGCTGCGCCGCCGCCGGGGCATTACTCGCCGGCGGAGATCGCACGCGGGCGTTATCTGGCCATCGCGGGGGACTGCACGGCCTGTCACACCGCACCGGGTCGCCCCGAATTCTCGGGCGGACCGGCAATCGAGTCGCCCGTCGGACCGATTGTGGCGACCAATATCACGCCCTCGCCGCGCTTCGGGATCGGCCGCTATTCGCAGGCGCAATTCGCAGCCGCGCTGCGCCGGGGGATACGCTCCGACGGCGCGCATCTCTATCCCGCCATGCCCTACACCAGCTATGCGCTGCTGAGCGACGAGGATGTCCGCGCGCTCTACGCCTACTTCATGGCCGGGGTGGAGCCGGTCGATCTCGCGGTTCCTGCCACGCAGCTGCCGTTCCCGTTCGGGGTTCGCGCAACCATGGCTACGTGGAACGCCCTGTTCCTGCACGAGCAGCGGTTTGCCGAGGCACCCGGTCGGGGCGCTGTGTGGAACCGGGGCGCTTATCTTACGCAGGCGCTCGGCCATTGCTCGGCCTGCCATACCCCTCGCGGCCTGCTGATGCAGGAAGATGAGGCGCGCGCGCTGGGCGGCGCGCCGTTTGGGCCCTGGTATGCGCCCAATATCACATCGGACACGCGCAGCGGTATCGGTGACTGGAGCAGCGCAGACCTGATCGACTATCTCGGCACCGGTGTTGCACCGGGCAAGGGGCGGGCGGCTGGCGGGATGGCCGAAGTCGTCGAACACAGTCTCAGCCGGATGACTCTGGAAGATCTGCGGGCGATCGCGGTTTATCTCAAGACGGTGCCGCCTGCTCGCGCAGCGGCGCCGGATCGCCCGGTACAGGCCCTTGCAGCGCCGGTGCAGGGCGAGGCCGGATTGCGAGGTGCAACCGACAAGGTCGGCCCAGGCGCGGCGCTCTACAGCGGGCTCTGCGCGAGTTGTCACGGCGAGGGCGGCCGCGGGACGCGGGACAAGGCCTATCCCGATCTGGACCCCGCCGCCCGCGCTGGTGCGGACCGCAAGGCCAATCTGATCGCGGTCATTCTCAACGGCGTTGATCGCACCGTCGGGGGATCGCACGTGCTCATGCCGGCGTTTGGCAGCACCTCCTATGTTCAGGCACTGAGCGATGACGAAGTCGCCGCCGTGGCGAGCTATGTCCGCAGCCGGTTCGGAACCGGGGGCGTGGTGACCGCAGCCGAAGTTGCGACCGCGCGCGCGGGCGGACCGCGCTCCCGGTTGCTGGCACTCTTCTACGCCTTCATGCTGATGCTTCTGCTCGTGCCGATGGGTGCGATTGCCTTCTGGCTTCGCCGCAAGGCCCAGCGGTGAAGTGGCGGGCGCTGCTTGCGACATGCTGCGCGGTGACCAATGCGCCGGCAGCCGCGCAGACTGTGCCGATGCAGGCTCTCGCCGAAACCATTCGGACGGCGCCTGCGCCGGTAACCTCAGTCCCGCAACCGCTCGACAGTGTCGTCCAGACGCCGCTGTTGGCGCATTGGGCGCCGCGTCGCTGGCTGGCGGAGCGCGGCATTGCGCTGACCGGACATTTCATTGCCGAAAGCGCCGTCAATGACCGGGGCTACCGCAGCGATGGCTGGGACTATATCCAGCACCTTGATTTCGGGGCGCAGATCAATCTGTCCAAACTCGGTGTCGGCGATGGCACGGTCCGCATCCTGTTTTCGGACCGGCTGGGGCATCCGCTCCAGGCCGAGCGGACCGGGGCCTATATCCAGAATCAGGCCTACTACGGCCAGGGCAACAATTTTCGGATCGACGAACTCAGCTACGAGCGGCTGCTACTTGACCGGCGGCTCAGCCTGAAAGGCGGCTTCTATTCGATGGGCAACGATTTTGCCGGTCTGCCTTATGTGTGCAATTTCAATAACAACGGCCACTGCGGCCATCCACTTGGTCTGCTCTATGGCAGCGGCTGGGTAGATTCGCCCACAGGGCAATGGGGCGCGCGCGCCAAGTGGAGCGACCGCGCCGGATGGTATGTGGCGGCGGGGGTCTATGATGTCACGCCGCTGCGCAAGACGCAGGAGCATGGCCTTGATCTGGGCTTCCCGCGCACCACGGGCGTAATCGTGCCGATCGAAGTGGGGCTGGTGCGCGGCAAGACCCCCGCCGATTATCCCGGGACTTACAAGTTGGGCATCTATCACGACACCTCGAAAGTTGCCGCGCTCGGCGAAGCGGGACGTCAGGTCCGGGGGCGGAACGGGATGTACGTTGAGGCCGCGCAGCAGATCTGGAAGCCCCGACGAGGACGCGTTCAGGGCCTCTCCCTGTTCGGCGTGGTGACTGTCAACGATCGGCAGACTGGCCTCTTTCGTACAACCTACGAAGCCGGGGCGAGCTGGCGAGGGCTGCTTCCCGGGCGCGGCGACGATATTGCCAGCCTTGGCTGGGTGCGGCTCGATGTGAACTCGCGGGTCCGCGACCAACAGCGCGCGCTGGGCCAAGCCGAGCAGACCAATGAACAGATGATCGAACTGAACTACGGCATCCAGCTCGATCATTCGTTCCTGCTGCGGCCCGGCCTGCAATACGTCATCCACCCGGGCGCCTATGCCAGCCGTCCTGATAGCCTCGTATTCACAGTGCATTTTCAGGCCACGCTGTGACCGCCGGTTTGGAGGGACCGTTTTCGCATCAATTCACCCGGCCTCACGCCAGCTAGCTCGCAGTCTTCCGCCCCGCGCCTACCATCGCGAAGTGTGTTTCCGGCAGGCATCCTCAATTGACGGAGTGAGTCATGAGCAGAATTCTGGTCCTCTACTACTCGGCATACGGTCATATCGAGACCATGGCCCAAGCCGTGGCAGAGGGAGCACGCGCAGCGGGCGCGGTGGTCGATGTGAAGCGCGTGCCCGAACTGGTCCCACCGGAAATCGCCAGGGCGGCGCATTTCAAGCTCGATCAGGCGGCACCTGTCGCAACGATCGAGGAACTTGAAAACTACGACGCGATCATCATCGGCGTCGGGACACGCTTTGGCCGGATGGCTTCGCAAATGGCGAGCTTTCTCGATCAGGCCGGCGGCTTGTGGGCGAGGGGCGCGCTCAACGGCAAAGTCGGCGCGGCGTTCACGTCCAGCGGCTCGCAGCATGGCGGCAACGAAATGACGCTTTTCTCGATCATCACCAACCTGCTGCATTTCGGGATGGTCGTGATCGGCCTGCCTTACAGCCATCAGGGCCAGATGACGCTTGGCGAAATCACAGGCGGCTCGCCCTATGGCGCGACGACGATTGCGGGAGCCGATGGCAGCCGCCAGCCCAGCGAGATCGAGCTTGAGGGCGCAAGGCATCAGGGCGCGCTTGTCGCGCGGGCTGCACAAAAGCTGAGCGCCTGATGCGCAGCATCGAAGGTCACCCGGAACGGAGCAAGGTCATGCGGGGTCAGACAATTGCCGTCGCGGCGGCGTTAATCGCTCTCGTGCTCGTGCTGGGCAAATCCGCAGCATGGGGAGATCCGGTTCCGCGCGATTATGGGCACGATATCGACGCCGCGATGGAGCGCATGCACAAGGACATGATGGCACCGCGCAGCGGGGATGTGGACCGCGATTTCGTGCAGGCAATGGTGCCCCACCATCAGGGTGCCATCGACATGGCAGTGGCTGAACTGCGCTACGGCCGCAATCCGCAACTGAAGCGCATCGCGCAGGAGATCATCATTGATCAGCAGCAGGAAATTGCCGCCATGCGTCTCGCACTGGGCCAGCCACTACCTCCTTCCGCCCCGGCGCCAACCCAGCCGGATGCCAAGGCTCAACGGGGGAACTGAGATGCTGCGCAACACCGTTCTTGCGGCGCTGATCGCCAGTTCGGCGACCCCGCCTGCCTCGGCAGAACCGACCGGTCAGGCTCCCGGCTCATCGTCATCGCCCGCGATACCGATCAGCAACCATGACCGGGTCTATGCCGCCGAGCAATTCTCCAATACCGTTTCGGTGACGGATCCCGCGAGCAATGTCGTGCTTGGCGTGATCCGGCTCGGTGAACCGCAACCTGCCAATTTCAGCCCCCTCTACCGCGGCCAAGTGCTGGTTCACGGCCTGGGCTTCTCGCCCGATCATCGCACTCTGGTGGTCGTCTCGATCGGATCCAACTCGCTGACATTCATCGACACCGCGACTAACACGGTGAAGCACACGACCTATCTTGGGCGCTCACCGCACGAAGCCTTCTTCACGCCGGACAACCGTGAGGTCTGGGTGACGATCCGCGGGGAAGATTACGTCTCCGTGATCGATGCCGCGACCTGGGCGGAGAAGGCCCGGATCAAGGTGCCGGGCGGGCCAGGCATGGCGATCTTCTCGCCCGATGGCCGCTACGGATATGTCTGTTCCTCGTTCAATCCCGAGACGGTCGTGATTGCCGTGGCGGAGCACAGGATTGTCGGCAGGGTTGCCCAGCCCAGCCCGTTCTGTCCCAATATCGCTGCTTCGCCCGATGGCGAACAAGTGTGGTTCACGCTGAAGGACACCGGCAAAGTTGCCGTCTTCGCTGCCAGACCGCCTTTCGCACTGCTCAAGGTTCTCGATACAGGGCCGATCACCAACCATGTCAATTTCGTCGCAGCCACCGATGGAGTGCGGGCTTACGTCACGGTCGGCGGCCGAAATGAAGTGCAGGTGTTCCGCACCAGCGATTTCGCCAAGGTCACGACAATACCGGTCGGCAAGCTGCCGCACGGCATCTGGCCATCTGGAGACGGTTCGCGCGTATATGTCGGGCTCGAAAATGACGACGGGCTAGCCGTTATCGATACCGCGACGAACAAGGTCGTGACCACCTTGGCGATCGGGCAGGCGCCCCAGGCGCTTGTCTATGTACCGGGCGCGGTGCTCGTGGACGATGGTCGCGAAGGCCTGCAACCACTGGGTATAGCCGGACTTTCATGGCATCTCGTGCTCGCGCCCGCTGGCGCACGCGATGGTTCTGTCACCAGTGTCAGCCTGTTCGATCAGGGACTTGTCCAGATCGTACAGGCCGCCGTGACCGGTCTTGAACCAGGGCAGGCTTATTTGCTCGGTCTTGCGGAGCAGCCGGATGGCGGCGGCGCGATTGAAGCGCTCGCGGCATTCACGACCAATCCGGCAGGAGCCGCTATCGTCAATGCAACAGGACCGATCCGGCAGATCGTGCGCGAGCTGGATCCGGGAGGGAGCAAATACCTCGTGATTGCAGAAGGGAAACCTGCGCAAACGGGGCGGGTAGTCCAGATCCAGCGGCCTCAGTTAGCGGCAAAATGAGATGGGGCGGCGCAGCGCATCCGCTTGATGGGATACCATCAGGATGATCGCTCGGGCCTAGGGGAGGGGTAAGCCTCGCCATCTGAAACCAGCGAATTCCTTGCAATGTTTCCGCTCCTTGCCCGCGGTGATGCGCCGCGTGGTGATGATGTTCGCGTCGGATGTTCGGCGTCAGCTGGCAAGCATGACCTCTGGCGAGCGCTAGACCGGAAAGGCGAGGTCGTGATCACCGCTAAAGTCGCGGCAACACCACGTATGGCTGCGTAGTCTGCGAGTTTGCCAAACCGATCCGCCGTTGATTTTCGGGGCTACAATATAATGATTCCGCGTTTCGCGGCTACGGCGACTGCGTGTGTCCGATCGATCACCCGCAGCTTTGACAAGATGCTCTTCATGTGCGTTTTCACAGTTTCTTCCGACAGGTTCAACGCGTGCGCGATACGCTTGTTGGAGTTGCCGCTGGCCGCAAGCTGCAGCACTTCAATTTCGCGCGGGCTGAGCGCATCATCGAGCGCCCCGAGCGCGATTGCCGAGGCAATCTCGGGTTGGAGGTAGCGGCGTCCGAGATGCACGTCGTGGATTGTGCTGATGAGTTCGCGGCGCAGGCTGCTCTTGAGAAGATAGCCGAGGGCGCCAGCCTTGAGCGCGCGCATTGCCTGCACGTCACCGGCATACGTGGTGAGGATTACGATCCGGGCCTCGGGAAACTCCGCAATGATCGCCGTGATGGCCTCGAGCCCGCCCATTTCGGGCATCTGCAAGTCCATGAGTGTGACATCAGGCCTCCAACGCCGATAACCGGCAATAGCCTCGTGGCCATTGCTTGCTTCACCAACCAGAACGATATCCTCCTGCGCATCGAGTACGGCAGCCACGCCTTCGCGCAGCAGGGGATGATCATCGACCACCATGAGTTTGATCTGGCCGGGTGTAGTGGTTGTCATAGGGTGGGCTCGCTGCTGGAAAAGCCCAGCAAGACGCTGGCCCGGCGAAACAGGCCGGAGGAATAGGCTGTTCTTGCAGGCACCGTGACAGTTACCTGGGTGCCTGTCTTGTCCGGCCCCGGTCCGATTTTCAGCCTTGCAGAGATGCGCCGCGCCCGCTCGCGCATGCCGATCATTCCGAAGTGCCGGCGGGTGTCCGCCACCGGTTTATCGGAGCCGATCCCTTTGCCATTGTCGGTCAGAGTGACGATCAGGCGATTCCAGCGGTAGGTGATGGCGATATCGACCACGGTCGCCCCGGCGTGCTGAGCCACGTTGGACAGTGCCTCGCGCAGGATCCAGACAAGCTCCTCGTGCACAGCGCCATCGATAGCGGAGACCGTGCCAATTTCGCGTACGCCAACTGTAGTGCTGGCTGGCAATTCGGCGTGTGCCACGGCAGCGGCCAGCGAGGATCTGAGGTCGTTCGCCAAGGGAACCGAACGAAGCCCGTGGACCCGCTCCCGTCCTTCGACGAGCAGGTCTTCAGCCCGCTCGAGCGCTTTTTCCATCAGGCGTCCCGGCACCTGTTCGCGCGGCAGGCGGTCGGCGATGCCCTGGAAGCGCAAAATCAATCCGTGAACGCCCTGAAGCAGCGTGTCATGCAGTTCGCGGGCGATGCGCTCGCGCTCGATCAGGCGCGTTTCCATCTGTTCGCGCAAGCGGGTGGTGATCCGGTTCAGGCGCAATCGGTAGATGGTCCAGAACAGGAGCAGCACGGCTGCGGCGCAGATCACCTTGAAAGCCGAAGACTGCAGGAATGTCGGAGGCAATCTGAGCCGGACAGTCGCTCCCACTGTGTTCCAGACACCGTCATTGTTCGCTGCTATGACTTTGAAAACGTAATCGCCGGGCGCCAGATTCTGGTAGAACGCGCTGCGGCGCGAACCGGGGTCAATCCAGTATTCGTCGGCCCCAACCAGCTGGTACTTGAAGCGAACGCGCTCCGGAATGGTCAGGCTCAACGCCGTGTAGTCGATCTCCAGGTTTCTGGTGCCGGGGGTAAGCTCGATCGAGACCGGGCTATCAAAGGAATGGCCGTCGGCGATCACCCGCTGAACATCGATGGGTGGCACCGCGCGATTGCGGGCGTAGGCTGCCGGATCAATCCAGACGATGCCGGTCACCGTGGCGAACCATATGCGGCCGTCGCCGCCTACTGCTGCGCCGTTCGCGGCATATTCAAGCTGATTTGCGCCGGTAAGGCCATCCTGCGCATCGAACCATTCGCCATCGATGGTCTGGCCCGGGTGATCGAACGCGGCCTCGAGCCTGCTGGTCGAGACCCGGAAAATGCCCTGCGAAGACTGCAACCACGTTGCGCCTTCCCGGGTTCGGGCGATTCCGGTGACGTGATGCGTCCAGGCGTATGGACCAAGCTGGTCGACCCGGTTGCCGCGAACGCGCGCGAGGCCTGAAACTGTGCCCACCAGAACATCATCCGGGCCGGTCTGCAGCGCGCCTACTCGCTCGCCGGGGATTTGCTTCGCGGGCCATAGGTTGACTGATCTGCCGCCATCGATCTGCAGCAGACCAGTGTTCTCGTAGAATGCCAGCAGGCGCCCCTGGGCGTCGAAATCAAACAGGCTTACATTGCTGTTCTCACCGGCTGGATTGAATGGAATCTTTGTCCATTTGGTCCCGTCGTACCTGCTGAAATCG
This sequence comes from Novosphingobium sp., assembly GCF_965228995.1. Taxonomy (GTDB): domain Bacteria; phylum Pseudomonadota; class Alphaproteobacteria; order Sphingomonadales; family Sphingomonadaceae; genus Novosphingobium. Next base: position 2,195,854 of record NZ_OZ245852.1, read on the forward strand.
CCATCGCCGGTCAGGAACCAGACGCCATGCTCGCGGTCGGCGGCGCACTGCTTGTAGTAGTGGGCGTTGACGAGCGGATTTCGCACGATTGCCGCTATGCCATCGTGAATGCGGAAAAGGCCGTTGGTCGCCGCGAGCCAGATATTGCCTTCCGCGTCCTCGCAAAGCGTTTGCGGGTTGTCGATCTGGCGCAGGACCGCGACAGGCGCGCCGCCGGGCGATACCCGATAAAGCGTATCGCTGTCAGCGACATAGACCACGCCGCGATGGTCGCTGATTACGATGTAGCCATAGGGCGAGTACTGCGGGATTGCGGTTTCTCGCACCACACTGGCGGTCCGGAAGCGGTCTAGGCCCAAAGATGTGCCGACCCAGATGTTGTGCTCACGGTCTTCCAGAATCGCGCGCGCGAAATTTGATGAAAGGCCTTCGTTCTGGGTGAACGCTTCCGCTTCGAAGGCGCGCGCGCCAGTTGCCGAATAAGCCGGCGGACGGATGCGGAAGACGCCGCTGGAATGCGCGAGGCCCCATAATCCTCCGTCGCTGTCGAATGTCAGCCAACGGAGTTCGTTCTTCTGATCCGTGAACGCCATGTCACGGGCGGGGTTTGCCGCCACCTCTGGCGGGGTGAACAGAGCTCTCAGTCCCTTCAGATGGTCGACTGACCAGATGCGCCCTTCGCCATCCTCAACGATGTCGCTTAAACCCGGCGATCCGGGCGATACGGTCCTGAATTGACTTTCGCCCTCGCGGAGCACCTGAACGCCGGTATCCGCAACGATCCACAAGGCGCCGTCTCGCGCGGCCCGCATTGCCTTGATCGATGCATTTGCCGGAATGCCGTTGCGGATGCCAAAGGGGCGCCATGTGCCATTGACATAGTGCGCCAGTTGCACGTCGGTCCCGGCAGCGAGCATCCAGATCCCGCCTGAACGATCCTCGGCGAGTTGGCGCACCCTCTTGTTGCCGAAAACCGGTGTTCTGTCGAACTGGCGGCCAAGGTGCAGCAGCAGGACGTGCCCGTTTTGCAGGCCTGCCCAAATATCACCCCGATGGGTCCCGACGAGGGCAGTGACTGCTTCTTCGACACTGCTCGTGGGCACGTGCTGGAACGTGATCCCGTCGAAGCGATAAAGTCCCCCGCCCGAACCGATCCACAAGTAACCATCGGCCGATTGCGCTAGCGCTCTGATGTTGTCCGGAGCCCCATCGTCGGTCGTCCAGCGCGTGTGCTTCAGCTGAAGCAGGTTCCGGTTCAGAGGCAACGCTTGTGCAGTGCTCACCGCGAGGAGCAGTGCCAGCAAAGGTAGGTGGGCAGTGATCCGAACCACCAGGTTCTCCTCGCCCCGGGAAGAAAATTGCGGCGTGTCACAACCTTACGCTAATCGGGGTGCATCCGTAAGCGCCCCTATGAAGCGATGCGCCACTCCCTCGATGGAGGGATGCCGGACCAGACAGTGATCGTTTTGCCAAATTTTCGGGGCAGCTGCGACTGGCACAGGTTCTCCAAATGGGCAGGTTTCCATCCCTCGATATGGGCTGTCCCGCCAGTCTCGATCGCGTGACAACGGCTGCAGAAACAGTCCGTCAGATCGCTGTCGGACTTGATGATGGGAACGACCACAATGGCACGGGAATCAACGATACTGCTGGTGCACGGCGCTTGGGCCAATGCCTCGGCCTGGCAAAAGGTGCTTCCGCTTCTGGCTGAAGCGGGGACCACACCGATTGCCATCGCCTTGCCGCTCACCTCGCTCGAGGCTGATACGGCAACATTGGCTCGTGCCATCGCGCTGGTCGAAGGGCCGGTCTTGCTGGTCGGTCATTCCTATGGCGGCGCGGTGATCACGCAGGGCGGACACGACCCCAAAGTTACGGGTCTCGTCTACATCAACGGCTTCGCCCCGGATGAGGGCGAGTCTGCTGGATCGCTCGGAGCCGGCGGCCCGCCCACCAGCCTGCCGGACAACCTGCTTCCCGACGCGGAGGGTTTCCTCAAACTCACGATGAAGGGTGTCGCGGAATCCTTTGCTCAGGACCTGACCCCTGCCGAACAAGCCCTGATTTTCGCCACGCAAGGCCCCGCATCGGGCCCTCACGCGCTCGGCGCGGAAATCACGTCGCCGGCGTGGAAGGTAAAGCCCAGCTGGTATCTGCGCGGCACCAATGACCATGCCATCCACCCCGAACTTCAGGCCATGATGGCCAAACGGATGGACGCGAAGACGGTCGACACTGACAGCAGCCACGTCCCGATGCTGTCCCAGCCCCGCAAGGTGGTCGACCTTCTCCTCCAGGCGGTCGGCTAGCCCTCCCGGCCTTCCGCCCGTCCCGGCGGGTCGGCTCTGCCCTCGGCCGACCCGCCACCCCCACTCACTCCTCACCAGCCACCGGCAGTCGCCGGCGGCGATGCCCCCTGCTGGCCGAAAGGAGCACGACGATGGCCCACATTGCAAATGCCCCGATCGACAACCTGATCGACGCTTTGTTTGCCCCGCTGACCCTGGGCGCGATGGTGCTGCCGAACCGGATCATCATGCCTGCGTTGACCCGCATGCGGGCCTCCGCAGATGGCGTACCCCTGCCGATCAGCGCCACGTATTATGGCCAGCGCGCGTCAGCCGGACTGATCATCACGGAAGCCACCGCGATCAGCGTGCAGGGCCGCGGCTATCCCCAGATGCCGGGCATCTACAGCGCCGAACAGATCGCCGGGTGGCGCGATGTGACCGCTGCTGTCCATGCCCGTGGCGGGCGGATCACGCTGCAGATCGTTCATCACGGGCGCTGGTCGCACTCGCTCTACAATCCCGATGGCAGCCTGCCGGTGGCACCCTCGGCAATCGCCGCACCGGGCATCATATACGCACCGGACTTCACGCAGGTCGCCTTCGAGACGCCGCGTGCGCTCGATAGCGCTGAGCTGCCGGAGCTGGTCGAAACATTCCGTCAGGCGGCTCGCAATGCGATGACCGCCGGGTTCGACGCGGTCGAGATTCACGGCGCAAACGGCTTCTTGCTCGACCAGTTCCTGCAGGACGGCAGCAATCATCGCACCGATGCCTATGGCGGCTCGATCGAAAACCGCGCGCGCCTGCTGCTGGAGGTGGTCGATGGCATCGCCAGCGATATCGGACTCGGGCGCACCGCCGTTCGCCTCTCGCCCCATGGCAACCTTGGCGGCCTGACCGACAGCGCGCCCGGGCCCCATTTCGGCTTTGTGATCGAGGCGCTGAGCCGCCGCAAATTGGCGTGGCTGCATCTGATCGAGCCGCGTGCGTCGTCTGCTGGCATTGCCGATGATGCCAGTATCGACAGCGCCAATAACGCCCGGCTGTTCCGCCATCTGTTCGAAGGCCCGGTCATTACCGCGGGCGGCTATCAGGCGGAGAGCGGCGCAGCAGCTGTCTCGTCGGGCCTTGCCGATGCCGTTGCATTTGGCCGGATGTTCATTGCAAATCCGGACTTGCCCCACCGCATCCGCATCGGTGCCCCGCTCAACAGGTTCGATCGCGCAACCGCCTATGGCGGCAGCGCCCAGGGTTACACCGACTATCCGGCTCTCGCAGCAGGCGGAGGGCGATAGGATGTCGCAGCATTCCGCAACGCCGGGCCGGGATTGGCTCGATATCGTGACAAGTGCGGACCTGGCCGCATTCGCATCAGCGTTTTCGCATGACCCGCAGCTCAGCGCCTCGGTCTTGCCGGAAGCGATTTTCGGCGTTGCCCATATTCGCGCTTTTTTCGAGGCGACCCGCGCGATGTATGGCCGGATTGCCTTCATCCGCGAAACTCGCGCCAGAAATCAGTGCTTTCTCGAATGGGAAGGCAGTTTCCGCGGCATGCCGGTCGAGGGCGTGACGGTCCTCGATCACGACGCAGCCAGCCTCATTTCACGCGTCCGCCTCTTCCACCTTCCCAGCATGCAAGTCGCCGCGTTTGCCGGCGAACTTGCCCAACGCCTCACCTCGCCCCCCGAAACGACAGGACTGTCACCATGCGCATGACCGGCAACACCATCTTCATCACTGGCGGAGGCTCCGGCATCGGCCGCCGTCTGGCAGAAGAGTTCCACAAGCTGGGCAATACCGTCATCATCTCCGGCCGTCGGCTCGACCGCCTGAAGGAAACGACGGACGCGAACCCCGGCATTGTGGCGGTCGAACTCGATGTGACTGATCCGGCGAGCATCGCCCGCGTCACTGCCGATCTGACCGTGCGCTACCCGGCGCTGAATGTGCTGATCAACAACGCCGGCATCATGCTTGTTGATGACATTGCTGGCGGCCTCGATGAAGAGCTGCTGGTCTCGACCATTGCGACCAATCTCGGCGGTCCGATCCGCATGTCCGCCGCTCTGGCAGGCCAATTGAAGGCGCAAGAGAACGCGGTCATCGTCAATGTCACCTCGATCCTCGGCTTCGTGCCGCTGGTGCCCACCGCGATCTATTCGGCGACCAAGGCGGCGCTGCACTCCTATACCCTCTCGCAGCGCTATGCACTGCGGTCCTCCGGCATTCAGGTCGTGGAATTGGCCCCGCCTTGGGTCCGCACCGAGCTGCTCAACAGCATGGAGGAGGAGCGGGCGATGCCGCTCGAACCCTTCATCGAGGAGACCATGGCCCAGTTCGCCGCAGGGGCGGACGAGATCCTGGTGGGCGGCGCACCGGCCATGCGCGCGAACCCCGGCCCGGACGAAGGCGCCTTCGTCACCGCCTTCAACGACCTCGTCGCCAGCGGCCCGCCGCTCGGCTGAACGTCGAATTTCAAATACTTCCTCAGGAGACCAAGATGACAAAGCTCTCAAGCCTCATGACCAGCGCGCTCTCGCTCGCTGCGTTCCTCGCCACTCCTGCCTTGGCCGCGCCTGCCGGTGCGATCAAGAATATCGTGCTGGTCCATGGCGCATTCGTTGATGGGTCGGGCTGGAAGGCGGTTTCGGATATTCTGACGGCTGACGGATATGCGGTCACGATCGTTCAGCCGCCGGAGACCTCGCTCGACGACGATATCGCCGCCACCAACCGCATGATCGACCGTCAGGATGGCCCGGTCGTCCTCGTCGGGCACAGCTATGGCGGCGCGATCATCACCGGAGCGGGCAACAATGCGAAGGTCAAAGTGCTTGTCTATGTTGCGGCGTTCCAGCCCGATGTCGGGGAAAGCGCTCGTTCGCTTGGCCTGAAAACGCCGCCCGCCTCCAACGGCGTTGCGCCCTCGCCGGATGGCTTTCTCTTCATCGACCCGGCCAAGTTCGCGGATGACTTTGCCGCTGACCTGCCCGCAGACGTCACCGATCTGATGGCGCGCTCGCAAGTGCCGATGTCGCTCAAGTCTGCCACCGGGGTGGCGACCGCGCCCGCATGGAAGACCAAGCCCAGCTACGCCATCGTCGCGACGCAGGACCGCGCGATCAATCCGGACCTCGAGCGCTTCATGTACAAGCGCGCAGGCTCGATCACGACCGAGATCGTCGGCAGCCATGCGGTCTACATGTCGCAGCCCAAGGCCGTTGCAGCGGTCATCGAGCAGGCCGCGACTGCCCGCCGCTAACCCGGAAAGATCGCCGCGACACCCCGGCGGAAGAGGAACCAACATGCCCTCATTCACCCCTGAACAGAACAAGGCGATTGTTCTTGAGGCTTTCGACACGCTGTTCAATCGCAAGGATCTGGCAGGAGCCGCCCGCTTCTGGTCGCCAGATTACATCCAGCACAGCGCCCACGTTGCGGCAGGCCGTGAAGGTCTGTTCGCCCGGGTCGCCGCCGCACGGCCCGAGATGCGCTACGAACATCAGCTTGCAGTGGCCGAAGGCGACTATGTCCTGCTGCACGGACGTTTCAGCAATATCGAGCAGCCGGCCGCGTGGGTGGTGGTCGATATCTGCCGGCTGAAGGACGGCATTCTGGTCGAGCATTGGGACGTCATCCAGGACGAGGTTGGCGAGGCCCAATCGGCAGGCGGCCATCCGATGTTCGGAACCGTGTTCCCCTCCTGACCTCCTCTCTCGATGCGGCGATCCGCTGAGATTCCGCATGCGCAAAGGATCTACCCATGACGAACATCACCGACGAAACGGAACGCGCCAAGGCCATTGTGAGGTCGTTCTACGATGGCGGAGCGCGCGGCTGCATCACGGATTTCGCCGATCAGCTCGATGCGGCATTCGAACTGTTTGTCCCTGCCTATCTGCCGTGGGGCGGACAGTTCGACAAGGCAGGCTACGTCACTCTGCTGCCCGGCGTTGCCAAGGTGCTCGATTTTGCCCGGCTCGACTACCTGAGCTTCACCGGCGAAGGCGGCCATATTGTCGCGCTGATCGAGATCGGGGTGCAGGGCACCGACCAGACGATCATCATCTCCGAACACTGGGACATCGCACACGGCAAAGCCGTCCGCCTGCGCGTTGCCTACTTCGACCCGAAAATCCTGCTCGATCAGATCGCATCGCAGCCAAACGGCTGAGCATCGCACCAACTTCAAGGATCAAGTTATGTCGACAATCGACTATTCCGTGCGCGACGAACGCGTCCGCCGCAATGTCTACGCCTCGGTGCGCCGGCGCGACGGACTGCCGCACCACCTGTTTGCCAACTACTGGCGCGATGTGCATGCCACGCTGTGTTCGCGCCTTCCGGGGCTGGATTTCTATGTCCAGCAGCACTTCGATCGGAACCACACCGCCAACCTCTGGCCCATGGCAGATGGCCTGCGCAGGATCACTGCTATCCTCGATGGCTCAGCCGAACTGGGCTTCGCTTCGAGCGAGGGGCAGCAAAGTTTTGGCGAGGCCAGCACCGTACTCTACGCCGACGAGCGCAACCTGTTCAGCGAGGCGATTGCCTATTTCCTGCCGACCGGCTCGCTGACGATGGTCGACCGCGAGGAGGATGGCATCCGCAACGGTCCCGACCGGCTCCACCGGGTCCATGTCTACATGAACCGCAAGCCAGGCACCGATGCCGATCGGTGGCTCGAAGATACGAGCGCCAGCCTGTCCGCCAATCCCGCGGTCCAGAAATGGAAGCTGCATCTGCCCATTCCCTACGACAACGCCAATCCGGCGCCGCCGTCGCCCGATGTGGGCCACCATATCGAAGATGACCGCCTGAATCTGGCTGTGGCTGAAGTCGCATTCGAAAACGCCCGCGTGGCCGCCGAGTTCTTTGCCGATAGCGGCGCGCAGAAGATGCTGCGTGAGCAGCCGCGCCACCTCGACGCGATCGGTGCCTATCGCGTCACCGGGTTCTACACTTTCGTTCGCGGAGGGATCCCGACGACCGCAGGGCTGCGCGGCAGCAGGCCCGCCGAACTGATCGATCTGGTTGGGGCCGCGAACCAACTGGCGCCCGACATCGTCGCCCGCTTTGCACCGATCCACCACCACACCCCGCTCTCAGACTGAGGACAGCATCATGACCCGCAGAACAGCTGCCGCATTTGCCCTGACCTTTGCCGCCGTTTGCCTCACCGCAAATACGGCCAGCGCCAAGCCGACTCCGTCGCTTACGCCGCAGCAGGCCCGCGCCATCGTCGCCCCGCTTTATGAAGCGCTTAACGAACCGGCGAAGAAGGACGTCGTCGCCTTGCTCGCCCGCGCCACCAACGCGGATTACAAGTCCTGCTCAACCAACCAGGACTGCCTGAACCGCACCGAGCTTGCCGGCCAGTTCAAGTTCTTCGGCGGGGTCATCCCCGATCTCCACTGGCGCATCGTCGATCTCTGGACTTCGGGAAACCGCATCGTGGTGCGCGGAGAAGCGACAGGCACGCCAGTCGCGCCGCTGTTCGGCACACCGGCCACTGGTCGTTCGTTCCGGACAATCTCGATCGACATGTTCACGGTCAAGGGCGGCAAGCTTTCGACTGCCTATCATGTCGAGAACTGGGAAGCGGCCGTGGCGCAGGTCAAGGGGCCTTAAGGTGGGGCGGCCCGCCAAGCCCCGCCCTGCGTCCGGCTTGACCGGCCTTGCGGATGCAGGAGAGCGCGCGCCGCTCCATCATGCCGCACTCTATGCGCTAGCGCTTGGCACATTCGCAGTCGGCACCGAAGGCTTTATGATCGCCGCTCTGCTGCCGATGATTTCGCGCTCGATCGCGGTCAGCATTGCGGCTGCGGGGCAGCTCGTGACGGTCTTCGCGCTCGTCTATGCCGTGAGTTCGCCGCTGCTCACTGCACTTACCGCTGCGATGCCGCGCCGCCAGTTGCTGATGATCTCGCTGGGCGCATTTGCTGCGTCCAATATCGCCGCAGCGCTCGCGCCCGGGTATTGGCCGCTGGCTGGAGCGCGTGTGCTTCTGGCGCTGACGGCGGGGCTCTACGTGCCGAATGCCAATGCTCTCGCAGGCGCGCTCGCAGCTCCCCATCATCGCGGACGCGCCCTCGCCATCGTCAATGGCGGGATAACCGTCGCCATCGCGATCGGCGTCCCGCTGGGCGCAATCGTCGGCGCGCAGTTTGGCTGGAGGGCGACATTCATGGGTGTTGCGTTGCTATCGGTCGCTGCGCTGGTCGTACTGGCAGTCCTGCTGCCGCGCGATTTCGGGGCGAGTCCGCCAGCTGGGCTGCGCGAGCGCCTTGCCGTGATCGCCGCGCCGGGGGCGTTCCCGGTCTTGCTCACCACGACGCTCTGGGCCGTCGCGGCCTATACGGTCTACACCTATATTTCCCCTTATTTGTCCGCCGCCGCGAACCTCGCTTCAGGCCAGATCGGCCTTGTCCTGATGGTTTACGGCATTTCGGCGCTGGCCGGGGTGACGCTTGGCGGCATTGGTGTCGACCGGGTCGGCTCCCGCAAGGTTCAGGCCATCGCCTTGCCGGTGATGGCTCTGGCCTTTTTCGGGCTGACCGCGATCGGCGTGCTGCGAGGGCCTGGTGCGATATCGGCGATTGTCGGGGCGGTGGTGGTCTGGGGCGTCAGCGCGTGGAGCTTTTTCCCGGCGCAGCAGAACCGGCTGATCGGTGTCGTGGGCCTGGCCAACACGCCGGTGATCCTCTCGCTCAATGCCTCCTTCATGTACTTCGGTTTTGCCCTCGGCGCCGTGCTGGGCTCTCTCGTCATCAGCACTGTCGGCGTCGTCTGGATCGGCCTTGCCGGAGCGCTTTCGCTAGGCGGGGCGATGGCGATGTCGCGCTTCGCGTGGGGGCGAGAGGCCGGTTAGCGCCGAGGCGAGGCGAACAACAAGGTGGAGCCCTCCGGTCAGGATTGACGCCAGGCGACGCTGCGATCACGATATTCGTGGGAGACAGACAATGGCCGATCGCATTCTGGTTTTCTACGGCTCTTATCGCAGCGACCGGCAAGGCATCCGCCTCGCGCAGTATCTGGTGCGCGCTTTGCAGGCGCGCGGCGCTGAGGCCGAGCTGATCGACGCGAAGGCGGTGGGGCTGCCGATCCTCGATCGCATGTACAAGGAATATCCGAAAGGCGAGGCGCCTGCCAATCTCGAGCAGCTTGCAGGGAAGATCCGCGGGGCGGACGGGTTCGTGTTTGTCACTGGCGAATACAATTGGGGGATCCAGCCGGGCCTCAAGAACCTCACCGATCATTTCCTCGAGGAATGGTTCTGGAGGCCGGCGGCGATCGCAAGCTATTCAGCCGGGCGACTGGCGGGTGCGCGTGCCGCAACCGCATGGCACGGGACGCTTTCGGAAATGGGCATGGTGGTGATATCGAGCACGATCGCGGTCGGCGGTATCGGCCATGCGCTCGATGCCGAAGCCAATCCAACCGGAGAGAGCGGCGCGTCGCTCGAACACGCCTTCCCCCGGTTCGCCGATGATCTCGCCTGGTGGGTGGAGGCTGCCCGCAGCCAGCGCGCGAAGGCCGCGCCGCCCTACTGATAGGGGTGGGGGCGTTATTCACCCCAGCCTGCAACGTGGTGCCCGCCAAAGACCATGCGGCGAATGGACGGCTGCGCCAATGAGGCGCTGAACCCCGGAACCGGCGCGCTGGCAGTGTCGAGCCGCTGCAGCTGTTCGCCGCTCATGCGTATCTCCGTCGCGGCAATATTGCTTTCCAGTTGCGATAGCTTGCTCGCGCCGATCAGTGTGGACGCTACACCGGGGCGGGCCATTGCCCATGCCAGTGCGACCTGCGCCGGTGGGCGGCCCAGTTCGGCGGCGACCGTTTTCAGGGCACCGAGAATATCCCAATTGCGATCGACGAACTTGCTATTGCCGAAGGGGTTTGCGCCGCTCAAGCGGCCAAGGTTGGCGGTCTTTCCGCGTTCATATTTTCCGGTCAGGAAACCACCGGCAAGCGGGCTCCACGGCATGATTCCCATCGCGCCTTCGCGGGCGACCGGAAAGTGTTCGGCCTCCACGTCACGCGCGACGAGCGAATATTCGAGCTGCATGGCAATCGGCCCGGGAACGCCGCGTTCGCTGGCGATTGTGGCCGCTTTCATCGCCAGCCAGGCAGGCATGTCAGACAAGCCGTAATAGCGGATCTTGCCGGCACGGACGAGATCGCCGAGCGTCCGGACAATCTCCTCCACCGGCGTCACGCCGTCCCAGATATGCATCCAGTAGAGATCGACGTAGTCGGTGCGGAGACGCTTGAGCGAAGCTTCGAGCGCGCGGTGGATATTCTTCGCACCTGCACCGCCGGCATTGGGATTGCCGCCGCCCGCCTGTGCTGAGACCAGCGGACTTGCCGAGCCGTTGAAGCCGAACTTGGTCGCCAGCACGATCTCGTCGCGGCTTCCGGTTTCCGCGATGAATTGGCCCACCAGCGTCTCGCTCTCGCCGCCGGAGTAGATATCGGCTGTGTCGATGAAATTGCCCCCGGCAGCGCGATACGCGGCAAAGATTGCGCGGGATGTTGCTTCGTCTGCACCCCATTCGCCCGGGCCGAAGGTCATCGTCCCCAGCGCAAGAGGGCTGACCACGAGGCCGGAGCGGCCAAGCGTGCGGAAATCGGTGAGGGACATGAGATTGCTTTCCTAGCGTTCGATACGAAAGTCATGTTAGGACCCGTCGGGCAAGTCAATCTAATTCAGAGTGATCACTATGAAAGGTGCCGAAGTTCCGATCACCCGAAGCCGCAAGACCGGTCGGCCCTTGTCGTTCGACCGCGATGCGGCGCTTGAGCAAGCGATGCTGACGTTCTGGCGGCATGGCTATGAGACGACCTCGATCGTCGATCTCACGACGGCGATGGGGGTGACAGCGCCCAGCCTCTACACGGCCTTCGGGGACAAGAAGCGCTTGTTTCTCGAAGCGATGCGCCTTTACGCAGGCGACCCCGATGCCATGGCCCGCGATATTCGCGAGGCGCCGAGCGCGTATGAGGCCGCGAATGCGCTTCTGACCAAGGCTGCGGTCGGATACACGGGAGATAAGACGCCCCGGGGATGTCTACTCGCAAGCGCGGCGGCGACAGGTTCGGCCGCAGCCTGCGATGTTCAAGCCGCGGTGGCGGATATTCGCAGGTTCATCGCTGCCTGCCTTGAGGCACGGATCAAAGCCGACGTAGCGAACGGCTTGCAGCCCTCCACCACGGACACTGCGGCGCTCGCAGGTCTCGTCATGGCGGTTACGCAGGGTATGTCTGTGCTGGCGCGTGATGGCACTTCGCGCGCGGCCCTGCTCGCGATTGTCGACGCCACAATGTCCGCATGGCCGAAGCCGTGATGGCGCAGTAGATGCGTTAATGGCCTGAATTTGGCCCAGCGCTGGCTGCTGCAAAAGATCGTCGCCTCAAGCCGCCTGCCTGAGCTGCTGGACATAACGCACCGGTGACTTGCCGATCACGCGCTTGAATGCGGCACCAAAAGCGCTTTCCGATCCGTAGCCGAATTCCGCGGCTATGCCGGCGATCGGGGCCGGGTCCTGGCGGAGGCGGTCTGCGGCCAGAAGCATTCGCCAGCGCGTCAGATAGTCGATCGGCGTTTCACCCACCACCGAGCGAAAGCGTTCGGCAAAGCTGGTGCGCGACATGCCCGCAACGGCGGCCAGCATGGCCAGCGTCCAGCGGCGCCCGGGCTCGGCATGGAGCGCTGCCAGTGCAGGGCGGAGGCGCGGATCGCCCAGTGCATAAAGCCAGCCGACTCCGCGCTGGTCCGGCGAAGCGAGGTGGAGGCGCAGGGCCTCGATCAGCAGGGTTTGCGCCAGATGCTGGGCGATCAGATCACCACCGGGTTGCGGACTGCGCAATTCGCGCATCAGCCGGGTGATCGGCCATTGCAAGTCGTCGGCTCCGCTGCCGGCTCGCAAATGGATCACCGGGGGTAGCGCTGCCAGCATCCGTTCTGCTTGCCCCCCGGCAAATTTGAAGAACCCGCCCAGACCGCGCACCTCGCCGCCGCCGCCCACTACGGCGGTTTCTCCCGGCGGCGTCGCTCCGAACAGCGCAATTGCATCGACCGCGGGGACGCGGGCCGTCTGCAGGGAAAACCGCTCCGCCCCGGAAACAAGGGCCAGGTCGCCTGCCTCAAGCCTGATCGCCGCGTGCTCGCACTGCAGCCAGCATGCGCCGCTTTGCAGGGCATAGCATTTGAGCCCGGGTGCCGGAGGAAAAGCGATTGCCCAGGGGCCGGCCGCATCCAGCCCGCGCAGGCCATAGCTGCTCGGCTGGAGCAGCCGCAAAATGTCCGACATCGGGTCCATCGGCGAAAGTCCGTACGATTGCGATAGAAAACTGCACCTTCAAGCATGGATCGTACGGATTTGCCAGCATATTTGGGATAAGTGCTGATCATCCCGAAGGACGCCCCTTATCATGACGTTTGAAAATCCCGCTCTGTACCTGCCCTGCAAGCGCGGCACCTTCACTCTGGGCGACGCGCCGATGCCGGTGCCGGGCGAACGGCAGGTCGTGGTCCGCGCCCGCGCGGTAGCGGTCAATCCGTTCGAGCGCCTTATCCGTACTGTGGGCGATATCATCACGCCGTGGATCGATTACCCTGCCGTCCTTGGATCGGATGTCGCGGGCGATGTCGTGGCGGTTGGCCCGGGCGTGACGCGGTTTCAGGTTGGGGACCGCGTGTTTGGCTATGCCTGTGGCAGTGAAAAGGGGCGCGGTGCCTCCGAAGGCGCGTTCCAGACCCATGTTCTGCTGAACGCGCACGTGATTGCACCGATCCCTGAGGCAATGGCCTACGAGGCGGCGGCGGGACTGCCTCTGGCCATTACGACAGCAGCTGCGGCCCTGTTTCAGCAAGATTTCCTTGCGCTTTCCTCACCCGGTCCGGCGATTATGCCGCAAAGGCAAACGCTGCTGGTGTGGGGCGGTTCGACGAGCGTCGGGTACCAGGCGATCCAACTGGCCCTTGCGGCGGGGTATGATGTGGTCACCACAGCATCGCCGACCAACCATGCCCTGTTGCGTGGGCTAGGCGCGCGCGCGGTGTTCGATCGTCGCGATCCCGGCTGTGTGGCCGCAGTGATCGAGGCCATGCGAGACCGGCAGACGTGCGGCGCGGTGGCTATCGGCATTGGCTCCACCCGCGCGTGTATCGACGTACTGGCCGCCTGCACCGGCAACCGCTTTGTCGCCGTGGCGACACCTCCGGTTTCGCTAGACGGCATCCCGGCCGGGCCCGGGCGCTGGCGCACCCTCTTTCCTGCGCTGGCAAGCATGGGCCTTGTCAACGCAGGTCTTGCCGTGCGGGCGCGGGTCAAGGGCGTGCGGACCAAGTTCATCTGGGGCGGAGCGCCGGTCAACAACGCGGTGGGGCCGATGATCTTCGAACACTATCTGCCGGCGGCGCTTGCCGAAGGGCGCCATGCTGCCGCACCCCGGGTCGAGGTGGTCGGCGAGGACCTGACTGCCATACCACTGGCGCTGGAACGGCAGCGGCAGGGGGTTTCGGCCACCAAGCTGGTGGTGCGCATCTGAACGCTCAAGCGTCGATATAAGCAGCAAGTTCTTCGGGACTGCCGGTGGGAAACGCCGCCTGCAGGAAATCGGGAAACGCCCTGACGCGCACACTGAGCAACCGGCGGGTGGGATAGAGCGCCCACAAGACCGCCGGGGCACTTTCCGCTTCTCCCCACAGCGCCAGCCGGCACTGTTTTACGCCGGTGGCGGAGTTGGGGGCTATACGGACTATCCGGTCATTTGACCTGGCAGGGATCGGCGGATCGGAAATGACTTATCCGCCGGGCCCGGCCTAGCTTGATCGGCAGGCGCTTATGCGCGGGCAAGGCTGGATATGCTGAAATCCATTCCGCCGAGACAATTTAGACACTCATCATACAGTAATAATGCCCGGCACACCGTTCTGTTGGCCCTGATATTGGAGATATCCGAAGGGATATTTCGTTTGCTAAAGCAAACTAACTAAGTGAAAGTACATATCGGGGATCGAATCGTGAATTTTGCCCGAGTTGAAAGCATTTAGCGGCATTCCCCGCTGACTTTGCCTTTGCCCCGGGACCTTGGGGGCATCAAATGACGCGCGGTTCGAGCCTCCATCCGAGGGTCCATCATCTTTACGCGCGGCTCATGGTCGGCGTTTCTATCACGGCGACCGCGGCGCTTGTGCCCGCGCTTGCCAGAGCGCAGTCAATCGATGTCACTGCATCGGCTGGCGGCCCCTCGAGCGTCGCCTTGCAAAGCGGAGGCAGCGCGGCTGTCGTCACGACGTCCAGGGTCGTTGACGGAACCGGTTTCAACCACTTCGACCATTTCAATGTGAACACCGGGCAAAGCGCCACGCTGGTCCTGCCCAAGGGCACGAACAATCTCGTCAATCTGATCCGGGACGCATCGACCATCAACGGTTCGGTGCGCTCCGTGCTTGGCGCGGTGGGAGGGCAGATCGGCGGCAATGTCTTCCTCGTCGTGCCGAGTGGTCTCATCATCGGAGCGACCGGAAGCATCGACACGGGCCGTCTCATCGTGCGCGGTTCGCCGGGCCTTTACGCAGGTGACGAGCCGACGACGGCAAACGTCTTCGACGGCGGCCGTGCGGCGAGCGTAGTGATCAACGGCCGGATATCGGCCCCCGGCGGCGTCGATATCCACACCGCGTCCCTGACCATGGGCTCGAGCGGACAGATCGAGACCGGAGCAGCAGCGCTGGCGCGCATCGGCAACACGCTCGACCTGCGCAACAGCCTTGTCTCGACCCAGGGCCTGCCAAGCGGGCAGGCGATCATTACCACCGCCAGCGGCGGGATCGCCATCGTGGCGGACAGTGTGACGCTTGCCGGGAAGATCGCCGACAATCCGGCGACGACCGCCAATGAGGCAGAGCCCGGTGCATTGCTGGATGCCCGCCCGGTTGCAAGTTCGCCTGCGCTGGTCGGCGGGGTAACGCTGCAAGGGCCTGCGCTCAATCTTGGCGGCCAGATCATCGCCTGGGACGGGACCGCCTCCGGCCCGGCTGGCGATATCACCATGACCGCCTCGGACAGCGAGACTTATGGCGGGCTCTTTGCCGCTCAGGTCCCGTACTTCGGCATGCCCAAATCCAATGCCGGGATCAGCATCGGCGGGGTCATCAGGGGCGGCACCATCGCGATCAGCGCCTCGGCCTCGAGCAGCACCAAACTCGATGATGCGTCCAAGGCCGTTGCCGCACTCGATACGCTCGCCGGAAAGCTCAGTTCCGTCGCGCTCGGCAAGCTGACCGGCAAGGCCGGCCTCGGCATCGGGGCCTTCGTCTCGCTGGCAAGCGCCAATGCCGCGATCAGCGTGGGTGCCGGGGCCAGCATCACCGCCGCGCGCGATCTCAGCCTGACGGCGGGATCTGCGGCATCGAGCGTCTCGAAGGCATCGGCCAAATCCGGCGGAACGAGTGCCGGCGGCCTCGCCATTGCGGTGTCGGTGGCGCAGACCACCTCGAACGCAGCGATCACGGTCGGCACTGCGTCAGGCGGCGCTACTCTTTCGGCGGGCGGTGCGCTGACGATCGGCGCCTCCAGCGATCCGCGCGCCGACGTGCGGGTCAGGGTCGCCTCGAGCGGCAGTGCCGTGGCAGCGGCGGTTGCGTACAACGAAGTCAATTCCGATGCCGGGGTCACCGTGGCCAAGGGATCGGTGCTCGATGGCACGGCGATTGGCATTTCCGCCAAGACCATCCAGGGCGACAGCGGCGCTGGCATCCTCACCAGCGCGACCGGCTCGACTTACGACACGAGCCCGGGCGGCGGCGTTGCCGCGGTGACCGAGGAGACGATCCGCAGCCATGTCAACGTGGCCGGAACGGTCGGCAGCGCGCGCACCGCGACTGTTGCGATCGCGGCCAATACCACGACCCTGTTCAACAAGACGTCCGCGACCACGACGGCCGCAACCGGGACCGATACCAGCGGAACGATCCCGACAAGCAAGGCCTCGCTGACCGACCTCATCGGCAATCTTCTGCGGCTTTCAACCGATGACCCCGCCAAGCCCAAGGTCGGCACGATCGGCACCTCGGCCAATCCCGCCAGCCGCGCGACGGCCTCGGTCGCCGTGCTGCAGGCCGATGAATCGGCCACCGCGCAGATAACCGGCTCGATCACCGCCACCGGCAAAGTCAGCGTTGGCGGGGTCGTGAGCGACAAGGATGTGCGCAACAACGCACAGGCCAGCACCGCGGCCTCGCTCGCGGTGAACGGAGCCGCCACTTCCGTATCCGGGGCCGCGGCATGGGGGACGTTTACCTACACCGGGACCGCGGACATCGGCGGCACGGTCAAGGCCGGCTCGCTCAGCGTGAGTTCGCTGGTGGATCGCCCGGTCGGCCTTGTCGACAACATCGGGACATTGGTCGATCAGGCGGGCACGCTCAACACGCCGGACAACTTCAACTCCATCCTCGCCGACCTTTCCTTCGCGAAGGATGTGGTCGCCACCTTGCCGAGTATCCTTGCGCCCAAGTCGGGCCTGTTCGGATCCTATGCCGGTGCCAGCGGCGATAGCGACAGTTCGGGCAAGGCCGCGATCGGGGGCTCGATCGCCTATGCCCGTATCGATTCAAACAGCCGTGCGTGGATCGATCCGGCGAGCCAGATCACCATTGCCGGACCGCAGGCCGATGCCTCGACGATTGATGCCGAAACCAACATCGCCCTGCTGAGCATCTCGGGTCCCAAGCTGTTTGGCACCAAGAGCGGCGGCGCTGCCGGCGGCGGTGCGATCACTTACAATACGATCAATCCGGTCACCCTGGCCGGGATCGGGGATGGGGCGGTCTTCACCGCACCGGACAAGGCGCTTTCGGTCATTGCCAATGCTGCCATCGATGCACTCACGCTCGCGCCAGTGGCGGGGCGCGGCAAGAGCACCACGCTGAGCGGCGCTTTCGCGGTCAACCAGATCGAAGGCGCGACCCGGGCCGTTATCTCGAACACCGCCCGGCTCGCCATCGGCGCGGGCGCGCTGCGTCTATCCGCTGCGACTGACGAGCAGGTCTGGACCATCGCGGGCACGCTGGCATGGAACAAGGCTGATGGCAGCGCCGGTTCGTCCGATACCTCGGTCGGGATCGCTGGCGCGCTCAATTACGTATCCTTGACGACGCAGGCCACCGTCGGCCCCGCGCACGATCTCTTCGATCCCGCATCGCCCGCAGTTGCTGCGGCGGCTTCCGCCGGGATCACCTCGGGCAATGTCAGCATCACCGCGCAGACCACCGGTTCGATCAATGCCATCTCGGTCGCCGGGGTGCGCGATAACAGCAATGCGGAAACCACGCCCGATTTCCTGAGCAACACCAATGCTCGGTTCAACAAGTTCAAGGGTGCGATCGGGACGGGCATTGTCGATTTCCTGACCGACATGACCACCGGCCTGCTCGCCAGCTTCGGCGCCAGCACATATTCGCAGCAGCTCAAGACCAATTACGCCTCGCGCAAGGATGCCGGAACAGCCGATGCCGTGACCGCGGGCGATCAGGCCGCCAAGCCGCCCGCACCGACGGATGGCTGGGGCGTGGCGGGCTCTGCAAGCGTCAACCTCACCGCGCTTGTCACCAAGGTGGATATCGGGCTCGGCCGCTTCACCCGGTCTGCCAATGCCACCTCGGCGAGCTTCCTCGCGAAGGCGAGCGAGCGTGCAGATACGCTGGCGATCACTGGCGGTGCGGCGCTTGCCAACGGGGTCAAATACAGCGGCAGTTCGACGCTGATCGCGGGGGCCTACGGCGTCACCTACAGCAAGAACGCGACAACCCTCACCATCGATCACAGCATTATCGCCGGGTTCGACGCGATCTCGGCCAATGCCGCAATGAACGGCCTGCGCATCGGTGCAGGCCTTGCGCTTGCGGCGGACACGACCAAGACGCCCGACGGGCGAACCTTCGCGTCATCCGCCTCGCTGATCATTGCCAACGACAGCGTCGGCGCGAACCTCACCGATGATAGTGTGACCGGCACCGGCAAGGGCGATGTCTCTGTCCTCGCCTTCGACGGGCGCACGCTCGGCGCGGGTGCTGGCGGGCTTTCGTGGGGCACGCAGAGCGGCTTCGGTGCAGCGCTGACCGTGCTGATCGACAAGAACGCCTCGGGCACGCCGACCAGTGCGCTGCTTGCACGCACGCCGGTGGCCGGCTTCGTCAATCTCTCCGTCCAGGCGCTCGATGCAGCGCGGCTTGTCGGCATCGCCGCAGCAGGGGCGATCACCACCGGCACGGGCCAGGGCGGCAACGGATTGGCTGCCAGCATCTCGTTCAACGATGTCGCGCTTGGCACCAAGGCGCTTATCGATCTGGGCGATAACGGCGTGGGATCGGTCAACGTGACCGGCGCGCTTACCGTTGCGGCGGGCGAATATGCTGCAACCAATCCGTCCGCCCAGTTCGCGCGCATCAGCTGCACCATAAATTGCGATGCCGGCGAGAGCCTGCTGAGCAGTTTCAACATTGCATCGACCACGTTCGGCGCGGATGATCCCGTGCAGGCGAGCGATCTGCCTTCCGGCGCGGCGATCATCTCGGTGGCGATCCCGGTGGCAGCGGCACGCGGTTCGGCAGGGGGGCTTGGCCTTTCGGTCAACCTCATCACCAACGACCGCACCGCCGCGATCATCGGCGGGGCAGCCGCAACCGGATCGACGATCAAGGCAGGCTCGCTCGCGCTGCGGACCGTGGACCGCGCGACGATCCTTTCGCTCGCGGCGGGCTTTGCCGGCAGCGACAATGGCAGCGCGGTCATGGGCTCTCTGGCCTATAACCAGATCGGCGGAACCGCGACTGCCAGCCTTACCCGCTCGGCCGGGGCGACGAAGGGCCCGGTGGTGGAGATCGGCAGCGCTGGTGGCCCTGCGGCGCCGGCTTCGGTCACCGCGCTGGCTGACGGGCGAATCTACAGCCTCTCGGGCGCCATCGGCAGTGCCAAGAACGCCGCCGGGGGCCTTGCTGTCAGCGTCAATGCGATTGCGCGCCAGGGCTCCGGACCGGCAGCGGGGATCAACGCGCTGGTGAGCGGTGTGACCCTGGCCGGAAATCCGTCGCTTGCCGTCAACGCCGCGAGCACCGGAACGATCCTCTCGGGCGCGGTTGCGGGTGCGCTGGGTACGGGCAATGCGCTCGGCGGCTCGGCCTCGACCAACGCCATCGCCCCGACAATCGCGGCGCGGGCAGACGGACTTGCTTATGCCAATGCGGTGACCGGAGACCTTGCCGTCACCGCATCGGACAGCGCCTCGATCCGCAGTCTCGCGCTCGCCGCCGCGCTTTCGACCAACCAGAACTCGCTCGGCGCCGGCATTTCGGTCAACCGGATCAGCACCAATGTGCTCGCCAGCCTTACGCCCGCGAGTGCGATTTCGGTGCGCAATCTCCTCGTCCAGAGCCAGTCTGCCGCGACCACGCAGCTTGTCGCGGTGGGGCTTGCCCTTGCCGGCAAGTTCGGCGGGGCTGGCTCGATTGCGGTCAACCAGACCAGCGCCGAAGCCGACGCACTGCTTACGCTCAATGGCTTCAACGTGAACGCGACCGGCTCGGTCGGAGTGCTGGCGACCCGCGATTCCGCGATTGACGCAGCAGCTGGCGCGGCAGGATTTGGCGCCAAGTCGGCGGTTGGTGCAGCGCTTGTTCTCAACGACGTGACGGGCGGTGCGCAGGCACTGGTGAGCGGCACCGGCGGCGCGACTGTCACCGCGCTCGGCCAGGGCGACGGCCTGACGGTGCGGACGGGTGACCTCACCGAAGCGCTCAAGCAGTTCGATTTGCCGGCGCTCGTCCCCGAATCGACGGGCACCACAGGCGCCTCGCGCGCGGCGCTAGGCAAGCTCAAGCCCGCCACAACCGTGGTGCACGGAGTGGCCATCAACGCGAACTCCACGCATGCCACCCGTACGCTTGCCATTACCGGGGCGATCGCAGGCAACGGCTTTGCGGCGGCGGTGACCGCGGTTGTGGGCAATGTCGGCGGAACGACACTCGCCAAGGCCAGCGGGATACAGTTCAAGGTCGGCAATGTCGCCGCCGCCAAGCCGGTGGCAGAGCCGGTCGCGCTGGATATCCGCGCCGGAACCGCGATCGATACGTCAAGTTTTGCCGGTGCGGTTGCGGGCAGCAACGGCGTCGGCGTGGGCGCGCCGGTCGTATCGGACGGGCTCACCGCGCAGACCAGTGCGCTGCTGTCAGGCGGCGGTGTGACGACGACCGGCTCGGTCACCGTGCGCGCAGCCTCGCGACAGGCGGCGACAGCGCTCGTGCTGGCGGGCGCGGTCGGCGGCAACGTGGGCGCGGCGGTCTCGGGCGTTTCCCCCCGTTTTGCAGCCGTGACGACTGCGGCAGTCGATGATCCGGACACGGTTTCGATCCTCGGCAGCGGCGGCCTTGCGATCAACGCGGATAGCGACTCCCGCGGTTTCGCAACTTTCGGTAGCCTCGCGCTCGGCAAGGCTGCGGGCGCGGCAACAGTCGTGGTGGTGACTGACGATGATCAGACCACGGCCCGCTACAAGAGCGCCAAACGCATCGCCGTTACCGCGCCCGCCATCAGCGTTTCGGCAAACGGCCGTTTCGATGCGCGGGTTGCGGGAGGATCGGTCGCCGCCGGGGTTGCCGGGGCGCTGGTCGGCAACGGGGTCGGCGTGGTCAATCGCCAGGTCATCGCGGCGCAGGCAAGCGGGCTCAATTACACCAATGCTGCGGGCAAGGTTTCGGTCACCGCCGCCCAGATCGCCAATTTCCAGCCGGTGATCGGGCAAGTGGCGGTCACTGCCAGCCTCGCCAGCGGTGCAGGGGCGCTCGGTGCGGTGGTCGTCCTCTCGCAAGCCAAGGTCGATGCGACGCTGATCGATCCGCTGGTCACTGCGGGCACGGTTTCGGTCAACGCTTATGGCGCGAGCGGGGTCGATGCGCTGCAGCTCGGTTTTGCCGGTGGGCTTTCCGGCAGTATCGGGGCCAATGTCACTTACATCGGCATCGGCGAAGTCGCTGATACCGGTGCGCTGTTCTCCAAGAGCGGCGGCAACGATGCCAACAGCCAGGTCGCGGCCAATGCCGGTTCGAGCGGCAGCGGCAATGGCAACCTCGCCATGCTCGGCGGCGGCAGCGGTGAGACGACTGCGCAGCAGGCCGCCGCAGCGGGGATGGATCAGCTGTCCGGCCCTGCCTCCACGCACCTCGTGACCGGCGCCGACGGCACGCGCGATGCCACTGGCGCGCTCCAGACAAGCAGCCGCGATCAGTTCATGCAGGTTGGCGCAGTCACCTCTGCACCAAGCGCCGACGACGGCGCCGCCTCCCGCGTCCGGGCGCAGGTGCTTTCCGCCACGGCCGGGCAGGCAAGCCAGGTAAAAGTCGGCGCGCTCAGCGTTGTGAGCAGCGCCAATCTTGTCAGCAAAAGCTCCAATTTCCAGGGCGCGGCGAGCCTTGCCAGCGGTTCCGCAGCTATCGCGATCACCCGCAATGCGGCGAACAGCATTGCCCGGATCGGCGCGGGCGTTATCGCCGCCGGGCTCGCGGGCAGCAGCACGCTCGACGTTCGCGCGGATACCGGACAGGACGCGAGCCGCCTCACCGGAGGGATCACCAACCCGTCGAAAGCCGCCGAGGCGCTGGTCGTCTCCGGATCCGTCGGGGCGCTGACCGCCAACATCGGTCTTGCCGATATCAAGCTGCAGACGGTCTCGCTGGCTGAAAGTCTTGGCGCAGTCGGTTTCGGCACGACGACGATCAAGGCAAGCGACAGCAGCGATGCGGCAGCCAATGTCTACGGCGTTGCGGCAGGCGCCACGGGCGCGCTCAATGTTGCACTCGCCAATGTCACCAAGCAAGGCACGGTCGGCGCGCAGCTTGCGGGCAAATCGTTCTCGGCCATTACCCGGGTGATCGCAGCCGGCGGAGGCTCGACCAGCGCATATGCGCTCGCGGCTTCAGGCGGCTATTTCTTCGATGGCAATGCCGCTGTCGCACTCGCGACCGACCAACGCACGATCGATGCGCGCGTTGGCGAAGGCACGGTTGTCGCCAGCAACACCCTGTTGGTCGATGCTTCGGCTACCCCGCAAATCAGCGCGCAGAGCGATGGCATCGCGGTGAGCGGCGGGCTCGCCATGGGTGGCAGCGTCGCGCTCGCCACAGCCGATGCCACTATTCTGGCGCGGATCGGGGAAGGCGGCAGGATCACCTGCGTCACATTGCTCGCGCCCGGGTGTACGCTGACCGTACGGGCGGCATTGTTGCAACCTGCGTCAGGCCCCAACGTGCTCGCCAGCGCAAGGGGCAGCGCGGGCGGCGCGCTGGCTGCGGCCAATGCGTCCATCGCAACCGCGTCCGATACAGCGGACGTTGCGGCCATTGTCGGTGCCGATCTCAACGGCCAGCCGGGCGCGCCGACGGTTCTTGCCGGTCCCTCGATCACGATTTCAGCGAGCCGCACACTCGCGCAGACGGCGAGGGCGGACGGCCTCACGATTGCCGGGCTGCTCTCGGTCGGCGTGCAGGCGGCCAAGGCGCGTTCATCGGGGACGGTCGATGCCGCGCTCCTCAACGTCGATGGTTCGCAGCAGGTGCTGGTTGATGCCGTGACAGGACGTCCGCTGGTCGATGCATCGGGTGCTTTCGTGCGCAATCCTGATGCGACCGTCACCGCCAGCAGCCTCGATCTCAACACGGCGATTACTCGGGCCGGTGCGGGCGCGCTGGGCGCTGGCGTCGCGGCGGATGCGGCGACGGATTCGAGCGGGATCGTCACGACCACGATCGCACCTGACGCCGCCTTCGCGTTCCGCGCCGGCAAGCTTACCGCGACCGCGACGGCTGCGGCCGACTATCATGCCGAAGCCGATGCAACCCAGGCCTCGGTTGTCGGCGGATCAGGCAGCACGACCGAAAACAGTGTCAACACAACCGCGCACGTGGTTATCGGCAAGGCGGGCAAGGGCTCCACCCCGGGCACGAATTCCGTGCTCCGCGCGAGCAGCTTCGTGATCGGCGCGCAGAACATCGTTGGCCAGACGGGCAACGACGGCGGCTTTTCCAAGGGCGCTGGTGGCGGCGCCGCAACCGGTGCAGCGGCCAAGGTAACCAACCAGGTCACCCAGCATGCCGCGGTCGACGTGCTCGCCGGCACCACGCTGCGCCAATACGGCGATGCCAGCCAGAACCTGCTGGCGATGCAGATCAATGCGGGTATCACGACCGCGCGCAGCGCCTCGACCGCGCTGCAGGTTGGCGGTGTGATGCTGCTGCCCTTCGCCCGTACCGACAGCACGTTCAATGCCGACAGCAAGGTGGCGATCGGGACGAATGCGCTGCTACGCGCCGATGGCGGGATCGGCATCGGCACCACCGCACAGCAGACGATCGCCGATAGTTCGGCGGTGCAGATCTACGGCCTGGCCGGGATCGGCGGTGGCTCGTCCAGCACGACGGCAAACACATCTGGCCTCGTCACTGTCGGCGACGGCGCGACGATTGAATCGCTGTCCGACGTCCTCCTGACGCCCGGGATCGGCGCAGACGGGCTGAGCCGCGATAGCATCAGCGTTTCGGACCAGACGGACGTGTTCAACCAGACCGTGGTGCCGATCACGGTCGATCACGATGCGCATGCCACAGCCAATCTCTCCAATCGGCTGATCGTGGGCAAGGCGGTTGTCCGTTCTGCGCGCGATGTCACGTTCAGCGCGCTGGCCCAGGGTGTGACAGCAACGGCGGTGGGTACGGGGCACAATCCCTATCTTTCGATCTTCAGCAAGTCCGACAGCGGCGGCACGGCGGATATGGCCACGTCAGGCGCGATTGCGCTCAATGGCAGCCAGATCACCGCTGGCTTCCTCGCCAATCGCAAGATCGGGATCACCGACACCAACGACGGCGGCTGGCAGGTGGTCGAAGCCGATTTCGACGGGACCGACAAACTCACCCGCACCATCACTGCCGATGTATCGGGCAGTATCACCGGGGATACTCTGACATCAGGGGCAGGCTTGACGACCGCGGCGCCCGATCGCGACCGGCTCGGCCTCGCTCAGTTTTCGAGCCGCACCGTCTCTGCGCTCGATGTGGTGGGCCAGCAGATTACCAGCCTCACCGCGCAGGTTCAGGCTGCGGGCATCGTTGTCCCCTCCGATCCCAACCTGCTGCCCGCTGGTGACGCTCACGATAGTCTGGCGTCCAAGCTCGCGGCAGCGGCGGCGCAATCGGCGCTCGTGGCGAAACTTTCCGCCGCTTTTGACACGCGCGCGGCGCTGACAGCTTCCGGCAACACGACCACGGCCGGCATTATGGTCGACAATCTCCTCGCTGCCGGCGGATCGTTTGCCATCAACACGGATTCGATCACAGGCAGCGGCAGCCGGGTCGTGGCCAATGCCTCGCCCACTATCGCGATCAAC
Source organism: Novosphingobium sp. (assembly GCF_965228995.1). GTDB lineage: Bacteria > Pseudomonadota > Alphaproteobacteria > Sphingomonadales > Sphingomonadaceae > Novosphingobium. The sequence goes on from NZ_OZ245852.1 coordinate 2,220,588, forward strand.
AGCACCAGCGCGCGCAACCTGCTGCTGGGCAATCTGTTCATTCCGGCCAAGCCAAGCGGCGCGGTCACTTATGGCGGTCAGGCGGGCGAGACCAATCTGAGCACGATTGCCACCGTGCAGTCCTCGGGCATTGGCGACACCGTCGAAGGCCTGATCGACGTGACCAACGGCGCGCCGTTCGGCGGGAAGAGCGATCTTCTGGTGTTCGGCCCGATCGCCAATGTCGGCGGTACCTTCAAGGCGTTGGTCAACAATGGCAATTTCAGCCAGTTCGGCGATGTGCAGGTCGGCAAGTACGATGTGACTGTCCCCAACGGCCTGTTCAACGTCTCGACCGACGGCGCCTTCACCAAGGGCGTGCCGATCAATCTCTACTACGGCCATGTCGGCCTGACGCTCAACGATCCGCAGTCATCGGGCTGTGCCGGCGGCAGCGGAGAGGGCTGCAAGGCAAACGCCAACGATCTGTCGCTCTTCGTGCAGTCCGCCATCGCCGAACAGGCCGTGGCGAATTATCTAGTCGACCATCCGGTGCTGACGAACGGCCAGCCCTTGACCGTGGGGAGCGGCATCGACGGACTGCGCAGCGCGCTCAAGCAGCTATTCAATCTCAGCGATGCGCAGGTTGCCGATCCGATCCGACTGCTGTTCGAGGAAGGGTTCGTCCCCGCCGGGAGCCAGCAGTATTACCACGTCAACAGCGCGGGGCAGCTGATCGCGGTGGCGACGACATTCGGCATCGCCAAATGGGGCACGGCAAATCACAGCAGCGGCGCAACGATCTTTGCGTCCTGCAGCGCTGTCTGCGAAGTCGAAAGCAACGATCGCGATCTATCCAATGGCTTCTCAGGGCAGGAATTCCTCTTCCAGACCCACAGCGGCGAGACGGTACGCTTCAACTATCCGGACAATGACGGCCTCGGCTCTTATTACTCGCTCGGCAGTGCTTTCGTGGATCCTGTCATTACGCGGCAGATCAATGCCAATAGCCAGCTTGGACCTGGCGATAACCGCACGATCAGCGCCAACCAGGTGCGGATCAATGCCAAGTTCGTGAATATTTCCGGCAGCATTGTCGCCGGTCCTGAAAAGCAGCGGTCGGTAGATATCTCCGCGAGATTCACCGACGCGACGGGGATGCTCATCCAGGATTCGATGGCGCTGGATCCGAATGTCCACGTCGGATCGGTTTCGGCCCCTTTGCAGCTGACCAACGTGGCCACCGGCAACATCGGCGCGCGCTATGTAGTGTCCGGTCTGGTCCGCAACGCCCAGAACCAGGTCATCAGCACCACCGGCTACATCCAGCTCGATGATGTGGATGCGGGTGCAGGCGGGGTCATTGATATTACCGGCCGCATTCTCAACACCAATCCGCTGGGCGGAGGCGAGCTCAGGGTGCTCGACGGCTTTGCCAACATATCGATTATCAACAACGCGCCGGTCGATCTGCATCTCGGCACGATCAATGCAGGCACCGATGTCAGCGGGCTGATCAAGCTGACCGATCTCAAAGGCGATGGTTCGGTTGAAACCACCCAGTATCGGGACGTGCCCGGACAGGGCGTGACCATGAGCCACGTCACCAGCATGCCGGTTGCCGGCCAGCCGGGGCAATTCACGACCAAGGTCGATGATCTCGTGACCTATGCGGTGGGCGTTGGCGAGACAGGCACGAACACCAGTTCCGACTCCCCGCTCCAGTATGATCCGTCCACCCGCGGCGGCGCCTATTTCGTGACGAACGAAACCCGCACGATCACGCGTGAAGTCTCGGTGACCAATGGCACCCAGCTGGACGGTGTCGACGTCCGCTATGGTGCTGCGAGCCCGTGGAAGTATGGCAACGCGACCCAGCAGCCGCAGGGCGGAACCTTTGTCGATATATCGACGCAGGGTACCGATCCAAGGCTGCTGGCCGCGCTAGGCGGCAGCACGCCGGACTTTGTCCAGATGGTCAGCGGCGTCGTTACCGACAAGATCAACGATACCACGCAATTCTCGGCCGCGCCTGGCCAGAACTATGACGAGAACTTCACCTGGGAGCTTCCCAAGACAATCAACGTCACGCTGACCACTGCGGTGCGCGCGACGTATCCGATCAACATCCTGTTCGATCAGGGACACGGCCAGAGCGGGGTCAATGTCGTGTCCACGCAGGGCAGCGTCGTAGTCGGCGGGCGGATTACCTACGGCGGCGGCGATGTTGCGATCACTTCGGCGCAGAGCATCCTCGGCACCCCGAGCGGGCTGGTTTACGCGCACGGCTTCCGTGGCTGTGCGAACTCGACCTCGCCTTCGAATTGCGAGTCCAATGGCCTGACCGGCTCGATCGGTTCGGCTGACCAGCCACTCGCCGTGACAGTCGCCGGCTCGACATTGGGCGATCCGGTTACAGGCCTCGGCAAGTCTCTGGGCGGAACCGTGAGCGCGCAGACGAGCAATGGCGATGTCTATCTGAAGCTCAATTCGTCGACCGCGACTGCAGGCGATCTTGATGCCGTGGTGCTTGCGGCCGTCGGCGCCAGCGGCAAGGTGGTCATCACTTCGGGCACAGGGCTGGTCGGGCTTGACGGGCTTGGCCCGAATATCGCGGCAAAGGAAATCGATCTCACTTCCGCCGGATCGGTCGGCGGGTTCAATCCCTATTCGGGCAGTGGCAGCGATCCCCTGCTCAAACCCGCGCTCACCGTCGAGGTGGGCGAGGGCGGCCTGTGGATCAACGCGGGCGGTGATATCACCGTGCAGGGTGCGATGCACCACGATGCAACGGACCTTGCCAATGTTCTGCGGCTTGGTGCCATCGTATCGACCCGCGATGTGCAAATCCGCGCGCCCGGCTCAATCGTTGCGCTCGATACAACGACGATCGTCAACCAGGACAAGCTCGCGCGTTTCCTTGCAGCGGCACAGGCGCTCCAACTTGCGCCGAGCGCCAGTTGCAGCGGCGCGGCCTGCAGCGGGACCGATCCGGCGCGGCTCGCCTCGATCACCGACGCACTGCGCAATCAGGCCCGCACCGCCTATGACACGATCATTCGTTCGGCCGGCCTGCCCACCAGCGAGGCCACCGATATCGCGGCGCGGATCGACAAGCTCAACGCACTTTCCGCGGCCGGCGTCGCCATCGGGCGGGACGGGACGCTCGTTTATGACCCGCTGAAGGATACCGGCAAGACGGCGGCGGCCTTTGCTGCCACGCTCACCGGGCGCAGCGGACTCAGCACTGCCGACGTAACGAGTGCGCTGCAGACATATGCCAACAGCGTGATCGCGCTTGTCGGCACCCGCCTTCCAAACCTTTCGGGCAGCGCAGACAAGGCAGCGGCCATATCCGCACTGGTGCAGGCGCAGGGCCGGTCGGCGGCAGAGGCCGATGCGCTTGGCAAGCTGCAACTGGTCGATCAGTTGCGCAGCCAGGGCGTCCAGATCGATGCGAGCGGCAAGGTCACGCTCTCAGCGACCGCCACGGTCGCACCGGGCAGCGCGCTCGCCGCTTTGGCGGTAAGTGCGCTGCAATCGCAGACCAACGCGCTCAAGCCCGCGGCTGGCGCGACTGCGATCACCCCCATTGCCCAGCCGACTCCGGCAGACGTCCAGCGCGGTCTTCAGGCCTACGTCGATAGCCTCACCACCAGAATAAAGCCGCTGCTTGGCGGTACGCTGCCCACGCTCGCCGGGATTTCGACCGATGCTGCGCAGCTTGCCTTCATCGACAGCAAGGTGAGCGCCGGCAGCTTCGCGGCCTACGCAGGCGCGCAGACCGCCGATGCGAAAGCCGTCCTGCTGCAGGAATTCGGTGCGCTTCCGCCTTCGCGCACGAGCATCGATACGCTGGCCTTTGCGCCGGCCTTCCTTGCCGCGCGCACCGACGGGGCGACCTGGCAGCAGACGCAGCTTGATTTCCAGGTACCCTCGACTGCGTTCGTCCCCGTCGCCGATACCCAGTTCGAGACGCGCAAGGCGGTCATCACCGCGCGCAGCCTTACATTGGTTGCTGGCAATTCGATCGGCAACTTCGAGGCACCCAAAGCTTTCCGCTTTACCAGCGCGGGTCTAGTCGATGCGGCTGGCAAGCCGATCACCGATCCGCTTCAGAAGCAGCTTGCTGCGGCCTATCTCGCCTCTGCCGGACCCGGCGATCTTGTTGCCAGCGTCACCGGCTCGCCGGCCACGCAGGTCACCTTCATCAGCCGTCATGACCAGCCTTTGCCGCTCGACGTAAGCGGCGTGGTCAATGCCTTTGCCGCAACCAACTACGTCTCGCGCAGCACCACCTGGACCGCCGCTAATGCAGACCAGCTTTCGGGCGACATCTTCCTGACCGATGTCGGCACGATGACCATCGGCTCGATCGTCAGCCTCAAGCCGGTGACCGGTGCGCGGCGAAACGATTGCAACAGCAATCCCGCCGTGCCGCTTTCGGGCTGCGATAGCCGCATCCGCCTTACCGCCAATGCCATCACCGGTGTGACCCAGGGTGCCGTGCAGCTTACTGGCCGAACGTTCGTGAACGGCAGTCTGTCGCGCCAGAACGTCACGGACCCCGCTGGCCGTGCTGTGATCATGGGCGGGCTGATCCGGCTCGAAGCCTCGAACGGAAATCTGCAATCGGCGGATGGCAGCGCGATCGGAGTTGATGCGCAGTCGCTCGAAGTGGTGCGTGCAGCGGGCAATGCGCTGCTGTTCAAGCGCGCACCGGCGACCATTGGCTCAAGCGATTTCAGTGCAGGGCTGGCCTATATGAATGGCCAGGATCTCACTGTCGGCGATGTGTTTGCGGGCCGCACTTTCGCGCTCGACAATCCCTTGGGCTCGCTGCTCGTGGGGGCGGTTCCCTACAGCCTTGCCAGCGAGAACCGCAACGGACGGATCGTTGCCGGGCTGGTGCGACTGCGCGCGGCGGGCGACATTGGCGGGACCGGGATCACCGCAGCGGGGCTGCCTGCGCGCTTTGACATCCAGACTCCGCAGCTCGACATTCTGGCCGCAGGGTATGACTTTGCTGCCGCGCCGACAGCCATGCCTGCGGCGACCTTCAGCTTCGATGGCGGCGGCCAGCATATCTTTACCGCGGCCGAGCTGCTCGGCACGGCGGTGATCAGTCCTGTGACGCCCGCCTACATCAAGATTACCCAGCTGCCGACCGGCGCCAGCCTTGTACTCAACGGGCCCGGCGGCTTGCGTTTCGTCAAGAACGGCTCTTCGATCCCGGTGTCCGCAATCTCGCAGCTGCAGTTCAATGGTTTCAGCGGATTGGGCACCCAGACGATCGGTTTCCAGCTTGTCCTGCCAGCAGGGGCCATCGGCACCGGCCCCGCGCCCAATGGACAAGCTGGCGGCTCGGCCTGGCTCGATCTGCGCAGTCCGGTGCGGATTGGCGGCGGAACAAGCTCGCTCATCGGCGCGCGCGGCAGCATCGATATCGGCAAGGTTGGAGGCAGCACCGGGCTGGTCGATCTCGAAAGCCCGATCACGGTAGGCGGCACCGCCACTATCGTGACCGCTGGCCCCTTCGCCATCGGGCAAACGGTGACCGTGGGCGCGAGCGGTATTGCAACGCCGGCTTCCTGCGCCACCGATCCCGGCCCGGCAGCATGCCTGATGGACTTGTCGAGGCTCAACCTCACCGTCGGCGGCGCGTTCAACTTCACCACCGGGCGCACTATCGAGTTCGGAGCGTTGGCTGCTGGCGGCGGCACCGTGGAATCGACCCAAGGCTCGATAACCATCGACCGGAGCCTCATCGGGAGCGCGAACGCTGCTGCGCCCTTCACGCTGAAGGGCAATACCGGCGTGTTCACCCACGACATTCTCGGCGGCGCACTTGCGCTTGTCTCGGCCAACGGCAACGTTGATGTCGCAGGCACGATGAAGGCCTCCTCGATCACGATGATGGGCAAGACGACTGGTGTCGACGGCGCCATCGACACCAGCAACCTCGTGATCGTGGCAGACGGCGACGTGACGCTCGAGAGCACGGTCACGGCAGACTCGCTGCATGTGACCGCAACCGGCGATCTCGAACTTTCGCATTCGATCACATTGCGCTCGCCCCCGGGCCATACGGCCTCGGCGCTCGTTGCGGGCGGCGAGGTGGCGCTGGGCGACAATGTCGTGATCAGCGGAACTTCGGACAGCGTCCTCACGGTCACCGGCGCGAGCGTCGCATTCGCTCCGTCCTCGATTATCCGCGGGATCGATACCCGGATCGTGGCGACAGAAGGCGGTGTGCGGCTCGGCACGATCGATGGCGGTGCGTTGGCGGTCCGCGCCCCGGGCGATATCGTGCTGGGAAGGCTCTTTGCGCGCGGTGCCTCGCTTGTCTCGCTAGACGGAAACATCGATTTTGGCGGTCCGGTGCAGATCGGAGGGCCGGGCGTCCATGCTGCGGCGCTGCGCACGGCAGCAGGGCTGGGCGCTGACGGAAGCCTTTACGCCCGCGCGCCGGGGTCGATCACGATCGAGGGACCGATGGCCGCAGCCGGAGGGATCACGCTTGCCGCTGGTTCGATCGTCACCACCGGAGAGGGCTATCTCAGCGATAACCTCAACGCCGGAATGCCGATCGTGCTGCGCGGTGACCGCATCGCAATCAGTTTCCGGGATCCCGCGCTGGGCGCGCAGCCGCTCAACCTCAATGTCGCCGGCTATACCGCGCCCGCAGCGAGATCGGCACGGTTCTTCTTCGACACGGCTCGCCCGATCGATTTCACCACGCTCAAGGTCCTGAACGTGCGCGTCGATGCTGGTGGCACCGTTCGCTACGCCCCGTGGAGCGAGTGCAGCATGCTGCCTGTCGCGGCCGGTAGCTGGCTCGAAGTCTGGGGCGGGCCTGCAGGGCGCTGCGCCCAGCCACCTGCGCTGGACCCCGTTGAAGCCCGGCCGATCGCGCCGCAACCCTCCTCCCTTTCGCAGCGGTGAAACTCATGCCTTTCCGTCCTAGCTGCGCTTTTGCGGCCATTGTTCTCATCGCCCTCGCTCCGCTCCCGGAAAACGTGCGGGCGGCGGCTCCGGTGCTTGCCCCCGGTGTCGATCCAGGCCTGATCAACGAGAGCCTCAGGCGCCAGTTCGAGCTTGATCGCCCGGTCGCCCCTCCGCAGCCGAGCGTCAGCGTGGATGCCGCGCCCCCCGCAGAGCCCAGCACCCGCACCTCCCTGCGCTTTGCGCTCAAGACCATCCAGTTCGATCAGAGCCACTATTTCGGCCCGGACACGCTCGCCGCGCTCGCACGTCCGCTGGAGGGGCGCGAAGTCGGGATCGATGAGCTTCAGGCGCTCGTTGCGCGGATCAATGCGCTTTATACGGCGCGGGGCCTCGCCACAGCGCGTGCGGTCCTCGCTCCGCAAGCAGTCGAGGGCGGGATCGTGAAGATCCGCCTCGTCGAAGGACGGCTCGGCGCTATTACGGTCACTGGCGGCAGTGCGCGCAGCCAGCGCCGGGTGCGCGGGGTGATTGCGCTGCGACCGGGCGATCTTGCCGATCCGCGCGATCTCGAGGCGCGGCTGCGCCAGTTCAACCGCGAAAACGATGGCCACCTGCGCGCTGGGCTGACAGCAGGCCAGGGCCTTGGCCAGACGGATCTCGAGCTGCAGCTGATCGAACCGCCCCGGCTTGGCCTTGAGGTGTTTGCCGACAACAACGGCTACCGCTCGACCGGCATGTGGGAGGAAGGCGCGATCATCCGGGCGTACCGCGTGCTGGGCACGGCTGACCGGGCTTCGCTCGTTGCGGTGCGCTCGCCGGGTGTGAAGTCCGTTTCCGGGGCGTGGTCTGCTCCGATTGGTACAGGCACGCGCTTCGGCCTCGCCGCCTCTTACGGCGAAACGACCATCCGGCAGAGCACTTCCAATCCGCTCTCGATTGCCGGCCGCTCAAACACCGTCAGCGGCGACCTCGCGTTTGCCCTGGCCAATCGCAACAGCTTTGCGCTCCATCTCGATACCACCTTGAGCTTCACCCAGTCCGACACCCGCATCAGCGGCGAACGAGTGGTCGACAACCAGGTAACGACGGCCGGAGCCGCGCTCTTGTTCGATATCTTCACGCCCCACCTCGTCGGCTCGGGCCATATCGAGGCCAATTTCAGTCACGTCGAGGAACGGGTCTCGGGCAGCGTGGTCGAACCGCTCATCCTGCGCGGGGATTTGCAGCTCAGCCGCCCCGTGGGAAGCCACGGCAACTACATCCGCTTCCGCGGCGATGGCCAGTGGACCGGAGCGGGGGCGCTGCCCGGCCTGCTTCAATACCAGATCGGCGGCGCACGCTCGGCCCGCGCGCTCGATCCGGGCACCGCGGCGGGGGACAGCGGGTTTACCGTGGCTCTGGAAACAGGACACGCGCAGCCGATCGGACGTTGCGCGATCGATGTCGGGTTTTTCCTCGATCACGCTGAAGCTTATGCCGCTGGTCAGCCAGCCGAACGCGCGACCGATATCGGCACCTCGCTCACCTTTTCGCTCAACAACCGCATCAGCATTCGCGGACAATATGCCTTGGCGGTTGATCATTCCGGACCCGGCGTGATGCCAAGGCGGGGATACCTCTCGGTCTCGGCGCGTTTCTAGGCGCTTTGGCCAAACTGGGTACCGTCAGGGGATTGCACCAGAGCGGTGAACTTCGGGTCGATCGAGGAGTGCACGCTCGAAAGTTTTCGATTCGTGAATTCGGCCATGTCCGAGGGCACATTCCTCGGGTGCCATACCGCGATCCCGCTGATGAAAGCTGGCGGCGGCGGCTCAATCATCAACATGGGATCGATTGCCGGGATAAAGGGCGTCAGCCAGATTCCCGGCTATTGCGCTGCCAAGGGCGCCATCCACGCCCTGACGCGCTGCGTTGCGGTCTATTGCCGCGAGCAAGGCAACGGCATCCGCTGCAACACGATCGTGGCCGGTTCGATCCGCACCCCGATGACCATGCGCGCGCTCTCGGAGATGCCCGAGGACAGCCCGAGCTTCGAGGAACTGGAAGTCCACGGTCAGGGCCAGCCCTCTGACGTGGCCAACATGGTCCTCTACCTGGCCTCGGACGAGGCGCGCCATGTCAACGGGGCGTCGCTGGTCATCGATAATGGGGAGACGGCCTGACCTTCGGGCCATTGGTTGCGGGCAGTCCAAGCCAGCGCGCGATCCGGGGTAATCGCCGCAGGAGCGTAAACTCGATCAGGACCATCGCCGCCATCGAGATCGCCAGCATCGGCAGCAGCGCAGCAAGTGCCAGAACGATCAGCACTACGCCGCCCATGCGCGGGGGCATGGCGGTCGGCGCGGGGGCGCCGAGCCGGTCTGACGGTTTGCGCCTGCGCCACAGGATGAAGCCGGTGACCGAGAGTGTCACAAGCATCAGCGCGGTGACGACACCGATCAGCTGGTTGACGAGGCCAAACAGCTGCCCCTCGTGCCAGGCGACGCCGTAGCCAACGACGCGGTCTATCACATGCTTGTCTGCAAAGTCCTCGTGGCTGGTCTCGCGGCCCGTCATCGGATCGAAGGTGTAGGAGACGCGCAAGGGCCGGTTCTGCGTGTCGGAACGGACCGACCATTGGCTCATTGCCCTGCCTCCGGAACCCGGCGCGGTACCGGGCGGCGTCACGATTACCGGGAAGGGGAGATGGCGGCCCTTTGCCTCGGCGACGATTTCGCTGAGCGAGACGCCTGACATTGCCATCAGCGTCCCGTCCGGCATGCGGTGGGTGCCCATCGGCATGGGCGAGGTCGCCATGGCCATTGCGCCGTGCTGGTGTTCGGCGTGCTCGTCGCCGTCCGCCGGCGCGCCGCCGATGGTCCAGTCCTGCTTGCCCTTTACCCAGCCCAGTTCGGTCCGCACCGCCTTGAAAGCGCTTCCCCAGACATCGGCCCAGGGCAGCCCGGTTACGAGCAGCACCAGGGCGAGCCCAGAAACCCAGAAGCCCGTTACCGCATGGAGATCGCGCCACATCACCTTTCGCCCGCCGCCAAGCCGTGGCCAGACCACCCCGGCCAATCCGCGCCCCGCCGGCCACCACAGGTAGAGCCCGGTCAGGATCATCACGATGGCCCAGCTGGCCGCGAGTTCGACCAGCCAGCTGCCGCGCTTGCCGAGCATGAGCTGCCCGTGAATATCGTGCGCCACCTGCATGATCCGCCACTCCGGATCGAGCGTGCCGAGCACTCTGCCATCGGGCGAGACGAAGACATCGCGCATGGCCTTGCCCGGTAAGGCAAGGTGGACGAGTGCCGCATCGTGCTCCGCTTCCGGCAGGCGGTAGGAGCTGAAACTGCTGCCGGGGAAGGCGGCGATCGCGGCCTTGACCTGCTGATCGGCGGAAACAGTCCCGGTCACCGCGAGGCCTCGCCATGCGCGCTCCTCCCAGGCATCGACTTGCGGCTTGAACAGATAGGCTGCGCCCGTGAGCGCGAGCACCATCACCATCGGCATCACGAACAGCCCGGCATAGAAATGCCAGCGCCAGATCGTGCGATAGAGAAGCGTACGGTCCATCGTCATAGTCTCCAACCGGCTTCGAGCAGGAACGTGCGCTGGGGATAGGGGTGGAATACCCACGCGCGGTCGTTGGTGAGATTGTCGACGCCTGCCGAAACACGCAGTTGTTCGGTCAGTTGCCAGTTTAGCCGTAGATCCAGTGCGAAGAGCTCGGAGGTGAAGCCGAACGTGTCGCCGCGCTGCTGGCCGAAGAGATCCGTATTGGGGCGGCTGGCGTAGCGCAGCCCGAGCGAGCCTTGCAGCGTGCGCGTCAGGTCGTAGCGGAGGTTGGCGTTGACCCGCCATTTGGGAATGCGCGGGAATTGCACGCCTTCTGCCGCCGATGCGGCGGCATTCCGCAAGGTCCTGGAATCGATGTAGGCCGCGTTGAAATCGATGTTCATGCCCTCGACCGGCCAATTGTGCGTCTCGGCAATGCCTTCGAAGCCGAACTGGCGGGTGAGATCGATGTTCTTGAACGAGGAGGTCGTCACCCCGTTCTGGTTGAAGCCGACGAAAGAGAAGATGGTGTCGTTCACGCGCTGGAAAAAGGCCGAACCAGTGAGCTTCACCCAGCCAAAATCGTGTGCGACAACGAGGTTGGCATCCTTGCTGCGCTCCGGCTTCAGCGCGGGATCGAAGCTGTCGGGATTGAAGCTGCCGTCGCCGTTGAGGCTGCCCTGGAACAGTTCGCCCACGGTAGGGTAGCGCGTGGCCATGGCGAGGCTGAGCTGCAGCGAGGTTCCATCGCCGAGGCGGTACTCGAACGACAGGCTGCCATTCACCCCGTCGCTGCTGCGCGCGGCATAGGCATTGGCGACAGGCTGGCCCGCCAGCGGCCCCGTGCCGAGCCGCGCCAGCCCACCATCATACGCGCGCCAGTTGTCATACCGGGCACCGAGCGTGACGGTGAGCGGATCGAGGAACACTTGCGCCTCGCCCCAGGCCGAGAGCTGCCGGGTCTTGCCGAAGGTGCGTGAGGCGAAGGTCTTGCCCGCAGCACTGGACCAGTCGGCCAGATTGGAGCGGGTCTGATCGGTGCGATAGGCATTGGCGGTAACTCCCAGCGCGAGGGCGCGGCGGCTTGTCTTGTTTTCCAGCGTGAGATCGCCAGTCCACCAGCCGGTCGGGCCTTGCGCCGCCAGAGTGCCGCTGCCGCGGTTCTGGCCTGCGAGATAGCCGTTCGAGGTGAAAACGTCGGTGCGCGGGACCTGATAGGTCGAGATGGCGAGGCGCGCGGTGGTGTTATCCCCGATGGGCGCGGCGAGCTTGAGCCCGGCAAGGTACTCGTCACGCAGCGTCCGCGACCAGTTGGCGCCCGAGGCGGTGTAGCTCTGCCCGCCAATGCTCACGCGCCCTTCGCAAACGGCATTGCCTGCCGCATCGCGCAAGTAGCAGTCCGGCGCGGTCTGGCTGTCCTCGTTGTGCCAGAAGGCGAAGAGGAACTGGCCGGTCACTTGGCCGTCATCGTAGCCGATCTTGAGCTTGGCCTGCTCCTGCGTGATCTTTGCCGGCGATTGTGCCGCGAAATAGGGATTTGTGGCGTTGCCCGGCGCGCCGGGGATGCCCGTTCCTGCGGCGGTAGCACGAACGTGTTCGGGATCCACGATTGCTCCGGTGACCGGTGTTCCGCCTGAGCCCTTGGCCGGCACAAGGCCGAGGAAAGTCATCGGCTGCCCGGTGTTGCGGAAATAGCGGCCCGTCAGGCGCAGCGACCAGGGGCCGGCCTTCTGCTTGAGGCCGATACCGGCCTCGGCCGAGAACCCGTAGTAGTCATCGTGCGTCGCGAACTGGCGGTAAGGCTGGACGAAGCCCTGCACGGTCGCAAAAGCCTCTGTCCGCTCCGGATCGCGCGTTGTGATGTTGACAATGCCGCCCATCGAATTGCCGATGTAGCGCGACGAGTAAGGGCCGTAGACCACATCGAACTGCTTGACCTCGCCCGGGCCGACCACGCCCCACTTGGGCGCAAACGAGAAGCTGTTGCCGAGGAAATTAGAGACGACGAAGCCGTCGACCATCACCAGCGTGCGCGCGCTCTGTGTCGAGTGCGTGCCCCGAAATCCGGGGACGCCGTTGCTGTCACCGGCATAGCGTTTGCGCACGAAGAAGTCGGGCGCGTACTTGATCAGGTCTTCGGTGTTGAAGGCGTTCACGGCCTCGAGTTGCTCGGCGCCCAGGCTGACAGTGAGCCCACGAGGCGCGATCTCGATCGGAGCATCGCGCTGGCCGACGACGAGGATCGAGGATTGCGGCGCTTCGGTGTCGGGGGTGCTGGTGTCCTGCGCCCGTGCGGACGCGGAGAAGCTCAGCGCAAGGCTGAGCGCAATCAGGGATGTCTTCATGAAACGGGTATCCGGCATGGCCCACATGCGCCTCAACGGGCGCGGGGCGATCTGTCAGGGGGCCTCGCTCAGGGGCGAGGCCGCTCAATCTGTCAGATCAGCGCCGGTGGTCCGCGTAGTGGCGGGCGGGCGTGGGTAAAGCCTGCAAGGATCGGTGTGCGTACGGGCGCAAATCCGAGCAGGAGCAGGAACGCGATCGCCAGAGCAACGAATGCGGGAAGCCCTGCATCGAGCGAGGCAAAGGAAAGCGAGGCGTAAGGGCAGGCCGCGCTGGTCCTGGCCTTGCCCTCGGCCTTTCCGGGAATCGTGATCTGCTTGGTCAGATGGTCGCCAGAGACGTCACCGCAAATGAGGATCGTCAGCGCCTTTTCCTGGGTGCCAATCATGTATCCGGTGGGCACCAGGGCCTTGATCACGAGCGCTAACGCGACCAGCGCCATGGCCAGCCGGAAGTGGTCGCGGAGAAATGCGCGAAGAGCCCCCATAGGAAAGTCATAGGCGTACAGCGCCAGTCTGTCACCCTGTTTGGATACCGGAAGGTTCGGTTGTCTCTGCGATCGCGGCCTGGCGGATATCGACTAGGTGGACTGTGTCCTTGTCGAAGGCTTTGTAATAGCTCGGAGACTTGGTCGGCACCGGAGTTTTTTTGAGCAAGCTCGCCCAGCCTTGCCTCGTGTGCCGCAGCGCCCGCCTCACGGACCTGCTGCCATGGTCCGTTTCGGCGTGCCGGGCGCTTGTCAACCGCGCATCAAGCTGCAACCAAGGTGCGTGGGGCGGGGGATCGGGATCACTGCATGGCTGACGAGTCCGGAGCGGGGAAAGATTTCGTCGGCGATTTCGTCTTTGATGGGACCTTGCGCGAGTTTGCGGGGATCGCCTTCGTCAATCTGCTGCTCACGATTGCCACTCTCGGCCTCTACCGGTTCTGGGCGACGACGCGGGTACGCCGCTACTTGTGGTCGCGCACCGCGATCATGGGAGATCGCCTTGAATGGTCGGGCACTGGGCAGGAATTGTTCCGCAGCGCGGTCATGGCCTTGTTGCTGGTACTGCTGCCGCTCGCGATGGCAAACCTGCTGATCCGGTATCTGATGACCCATGACTATACGGTCCCGGGCCAGATCCTTTCGCTTGTCGTCTTGCTCCTCTTCTACACACTGGCCGGCACCGCCATCTTCCGGGGCCTGCGCTACCGGCTCTCACGCACCACCTGGCGCGGCATTCGCGGGGGCAGTCACGATCAGGGCATTGCGTTTGGCCTTGCCTATACCTGGAAGAATCTCCTCGGCCTGCTTCCCCTCGGGGTGCTGTTTCCCTGGGCCATGGCCAGCCTGTGGAACCAGCGCTGGAATGCCATGAGTTTCGGACCCTACCCGTTCGTCGCGCGAGGCAGGGTGCGCGGGCTGTGGCTGCCCTATCTCTGGTGTTACATCGCGCCGATCGTGGTCACCGGCCTTGTCCTGTTCGCACTGCGGTCGGGTGCGACGCTCACTCTGTTCGGCTATGAACCACGCAGCCCGCTCGAATGGGTGTTGATCCGTCTGCCCGCGCTCTTTGGCCTGATCCTGCTGTTCTCGCTGATCACGCTGGCCTACTACGCCAGCTTCTTCCGCCAGATGGTCGGCAGCACGACGCTCGGCGAGGTCAACTTCCGTTTCAACGCCGGCGCGCTCGACTGGATGGAGTTATATCTCGTCGACGTGCTGCTGGTGGTTTTCACGCTGGGGATCGGATCCATTTTCATCAGCTATCGGCACTGGGTCTTCTACTTGCGCCATGTGCAAACCGATGGCGGAATTGAAACCGATGCAATGACGCAATCGACCACACCGGCACCCCGGCAGGGCGAAGGCCTGCTGGATGCTTTCGATATGGGGGCTCTTTGATGACCGCCGAGATCGACGCGGGTACCGAGGCCGTCGCCGCCTGGCTCTATGACGGTTTCACCGCCAACCGCCACCTCGTTACCGCTGAGGTGGATAGGGAAGGTCTTGCGCTCACTGGCGCGGATCTGGCCGACCACGTTCCCTGGATCAGCCTCACTGCGATCGATATCTTGCCCGAAGGCATCCGGCTTGGTCGCAGCGACCGGCCGGGGTGGCGCCTCATCGTTCCTGCCGATGCTCCGCCGGCGCTTCTGGCGCGCCTGCCGGCCCCGCCGCGCTATGGCCGCTGGATTGACCGGTTCGGCTTCTTCCCGATGCTGCTGGTCTTTGCGCTCATCAGTAGCGGGGTTGCCTACGTTGCGGTCAATACGCCCAATTGGCTCGGCCAACGTCTGCCGGTATCCTGGGAAACCGGAATGAGCGACGATGGCCTCAAGGATCTCGCTGCCAACACCTGCCACACGCCCGAAAGCGATGCCGCGCTCGCGGCGCTCGTGGCAGAGCTCGATGAGGCTCCCTCCGGCGGTGATCAGGCCACCATCAGGATCGAGCTGATCAAGGCCGATATCGCCAACGCCGTTGCTCTTCCGGGCGGGCACGTGCTGCTCTTCGATGGTCTCGCCGAAGGGCTCGATTCCCCTGACGCACTTGCCGGCGTCATCGGGCACGAGATCGGGCACGTCCGCAAGCGCCACGTCATGCAGGCCATGCTGCGCGAATTCGGGATCTCGATGGTGCTCAGCGGCCTCAAGTCCGGGGTGACCAACACGCTCGGCCGAATGGCCACGCTGCGCTATTCGCGCGAGGCGGAGACCGAGGCGGACCAGTTCGCCCGCACCCGCCTCTCCGCCGCCGCCATCTCACCCATGCCTACCGCGCGGTTCTTCGAGACGCTTGCCGAACAGGACAGGAGCGAGGGCCTGGCTACGGCCGCCTACCTCAACAGCCATCCCGATCCTGCTGCGCGGGGCGCTGCTTTTCGCGAAGCGTATCGCCGCAACATTGCGTACCGTCCCGCCTTGGATGCAGCTGGCTTTCGCGCCATCCAGCTCGCTTGTGCCAAGGATCGGGGCGCCAAGCCGCTCTAGCCATTTCGCCACTGCGGTCGGAAATGCGTAGCCCCGATGACCGGTTCCGCTGGAAGGTCGCCCCTGCCGGGTCTAGAATGATCCCGGCCGCGCGATCATGCGGCGGCACCGGGGTGTAACATGGACGAATTGTTCTGGTATGCGGCATGTGCCGCAGCGCTTCTTGCTTTCATTTTCCTGATCTGGGTTTCCGGCGTCATCCGCTACGTCGGCAACAACAGGGTCGCCATCGTCGAAAAGCTCTGGAGCGGCAGCGGCTCGATCACCGGCGGCCTCATCGCGCTCGGCGGCGAAGCAGGCTTTCAGCCTGAAGTGCTGCGCGGCGGCTTTCACTTCTTCGTGCCGTTCCAGTACCGGGTGCACATCCAGTCGCTGGTGACCATCCCGCAAGGGCAGATCGGCTATGTCTTCGCCCGCGACGGCCAGCCGCTGGGCCCCACGCAAACGCTCGCCAGCAATATCACTGCCGGCGATTTCCTCGATGTGCGCGCCTTCCTCACCTCTGGCGGGCAGAAGGGCCCGCAGCGCGCGATCCTGCGTGAAGGCACGTATGCGATTAATCTCGCCCAGTTCGTGATCATCACGCGCGAGCGCATCTACGGCCTGTTGATGGAAGCAGCCGACGCCGCGTTGTTCACGGAAATGGCCAACGTGATCCAGAGCCGCTCGGGCTTCGACGCTGTCGTGATCAAGGATGCGGATGATGTCATCGGCATTGTCACTGTCCACGATGGCCCCGCGCTTCCCTCGGACCAGATCATCGCCCCTTCCGTGGGTGCCGATCCGCACAATGCGGCGACCTTCCACAACAGCTTCCAGGATCCGGAGAAGTTCATCGCCGCCGGTGGCTGCCGTGGCCGCCAGCTGCAGGTGCTTGTCGAGGGCAGCTATTTCATCAACCGCCTCTTCGCCACGGTCGAGAAGGTCCGCAAGACGATTGTCGAGGTCGGCCATGTCGGCGTCGTGATCTCCTATACCGGGGAAGCCGGAGCCGATACCTCGGGCTCGGAATACCGCCACGGCGAGCTCGTCGCCCGCGGCAATCGCGGCGTGTGGAGCGAACCCCTGCTGCCCGGCAAGTACGCGTTCAACACGTATGCCGCCGGCATTCTGATGGTCCCCACCACCAACTTCATCCTGAAGTGGGACCAGTCCAACGTCGGTCCGCACAAGTTCGACGAGAACCTTTCGGAAGTCTCGCTCATCACCAAGGACGCGTTCGAGCCGATCCTCCCCCTCTCGGTCGTCGTCCATATCGACTACCGCAAGGCGCCGCTCGTCGTGCAGCGCTTCGGCGATATCAAGCGTCTTGTCGAACAGACGCTCGATCCGATGGTTTCGGCCTACTTCAAGAACATCGCCCAGAAGCGCACCCTGATCGAGCTGCTGCAGGAGCGCAGCGACATCCAGGAGCTTTCGGGCACCGAGATGCGCAGCAAGTTCGCCGCCTACAATCTCGAACTGCAGGAAGTGCTGATCGGCACCCCGCGCGCCGCGCAGGGCAATGACCAGATCGAGCAGATTCTCCAGCAGCTGCGCCAGCGCCAGCTGGCCGACGAGAAGGTGGGCACTTACGAGCGCCAGGTCATCGCGGCCCAGAAGGAGCGCGAATTGCGCGAGGCCGAGGCGCAAGCCAAGCAGCAGACTGCAATCACCGAATCCGTCCTTTCCATTCAGGTGCAGGAGAACCAGGGCAAGGCCAACCTCGCCCGCTCACAACAGGAAGCCGCACAGACCCGCACGCTTGCGCAGGCCGAGGCGGACCGCATCCAGCTGCTGGGCGAAGGCGAGGCGAAGAAGGTTGTCGCTCTGGCCTCTGCCGAGGCGGAAAAGGTCACCAAGGTCGGACTCGCGCAGGCAGAGGCGATCGAGAAGCAGGCGGCTGCCTCCGGCGGTGCGCGCTATCAGCTCACCCGCCAGATTGCCGAACGTTTTGCTGAAGCTCTCGAGAAGTCGGGTGTCGACATCGTCCCGCGTATCCAGGTCTCGACCGGCGGGGGCAGCGGGTCCGATCCATCCGCGATGGGCGGCCCGCTGCTCCAGACCCTGATGGCCATGCTCGTCGCAGAGCGTGCCGAAACGCTGGTGCCGTCCGATAAGGCCGGGACGAAGGCGGACGCGTAACACTGTCTCGCGATGAGGCCCGGGTGCCAGCCTTGCGCTGCATCCGGGCCCTCTTTTTTCGCGCGGTATAGATGCAGCGGTCTGCGAGGCGCTGCGGGGTGTTGACCACGCTCGGCTTCCGTGCCCCGAAGCTCGTTCAAGAGCAGATCTTCAGGATTTTAAGTCGCAATGAATTATCGCCATTCCTTCCATGCGGGCAATAGCGCCGACGTCGTGAAGCACAGCCTGCTGATCGCGCTCGTGCGGGCCTTGCAGCAGAAGCAGGGCGCGCTGACCCTGATCGACACCCATGCCGGTTGCGGTCTTTATGACCTTGGCGGCGAGGAGGCCCAGCGGACGGGCGAGTCCACGCAGGGCGTGCTGCAGGCGTTTGCTGACTCCAATCCCTTGCTCAACGACTACCGCGCTGCAGTTCAGGCAGTGAATGCCGCGGATGAGCCGCGCTTCTACCCGGGCTCCCCTCGAATTCTCGCGCAGCTTCTGCGCCCGCATGATTTCCTGATCCTCAACGAAAAGCATCCCGAGGACGCCTCTGCCTTGCGGGGCGCGATGCGTGGCACACCCGCTGCGGTGCATGAGCGCGATGCCTACGAGTTTTGGCTGGCGCTGCTGCCGACCCGAACGCCGCGCGGTGTGGTGGTGGTAGACCCGCCATATGAGCAGCTGGACGAACGCGCCCGGATCACTGCCACGCTCGCCGCCGCTCACCGCAAATGGGCGCATGGCGTGACGGTGATCTGGTATCCGCTGAAAGACCGCGCCACGCACTCGCGGTGGAAGGAGCAGTTGCGGGCGCTTGGCATCCCGAAAATGCTGGGGGTCGAGCATTGGCTGTACGATGCCGATCAGCCCGGCATTTATAACGGCGCGGGCCTTTTTTTCGTCAATCCGCCCTACGCCTTCACGCAGGCACTGCCGCCTCTGCTGGAAGCCCTGCGTGCCGCACTGGCTCCGGAAGGGCATAGCGGCGAAATCACCGCCCATTGGTTGCGCGACTGACATTTCCTCCTCGCAGGTAGCGGCGGAGCTGCCACAGCAGGTGTGCGCATCGCTCTGGTAGCGAAGCCGCAACTTGATCGGCGATGCCACTGAGCGTTCGCAAGCTGAATTGTGGTTAAAGCACGACTTTGCCGGCCAGCGATGACAGAGCACTCTCGAAGATTTGAAGCGCGATAAAAGCTGGCCCAGTCTGATTTCGATTATATTTCAGCGATGCTAACTGCGGTTATAGTATTGCTGGTAGGACAGCATTTACACTCAATGTCACTGATTTATATCAGGAATAATCATGCCGGTAGCGCTGCTGGTTAACGCTCAGTCTTAATCGCATCATGAAATTACGGCTATTCAATCGGCACGTAACGCGGAATACTCGTACCGCACTCAACGCTGATTCGTTTCAGCCGCGTAACGCGGTTCTGTTGGCAGGTGCCAATTGCGTGGTCGCAATGATCCAAGGGAGCGTCCGGCGAATTTTCGCTCTCCCTTTGATCATTCGAGAACCGAACCACCTAACTCCGTCGTCGTCGTCACGAGAATGATGTTCATTCCCGGTGTCCTCAATCCGATGCAGGCTTGGACTTATTCAAGACATGGGTCAGGCGATAAGTGCCTGAATGGCCGCAATGTACGACCCGAGAAACTTCACAAGGGAGATGGAAATGTCAGTCGGGATCCGCAGTTTGACAATGATGGCTGCATTTACACTTACCGCCGCGGCGCTGCCGGCAGTTGCGCAGGAGCCCGATACGGCACCTACCGACGCTGCCTCCCTTGGCCTGACCGAATTGACCGACGACCTGTCCCGGCAGGAGCTCTTTGGAGAGATCCAGGCAGTGGACCGCCTGAGCGGTAATGTCGCGCGTGCCGATGCGGCGATCCAGAGCTTCAACCTCAACGGCCCGTTCCGCTTCCCGGGCGATACCAAGTATGATTCGATGCTTGGTCAACCGCGCGTCAATTCGTTCTTCGGCGTGGATATCAGCCACTATACGAGCGCGTCCTTCCCGATCGAGCTCCTCAAGGCCCGCAATGTGCGGTTCCTGTACATGAAGGCAACTCAGGGCGCTGAGGGGCTTGATGGCAAGTTTGCCGGCTTCTGGAAGCGCACGGGTGCGCTGCCTGCGGGCAAGCAGGTCCATCGCGGCGCCTATCACTTTCTGTCCGCCTGCGAACACGGTGACTGCCATAGCGACCCCGTGAAATGGGGGAAACGGCAGGCTGACACCTTCATCAAGGTGGTCATGGCCAATGGCGGGCTCCTGCCGACGGACATGCCGCCAGTCGTCGACCTCGAATGGGACAAGGCAAGCGCCAACGCGCCAGACCGCTGGGCCAGCCGTACTCCGCAGGAGATCGTGAAGGTCGTCGATGCATTCCTGATTGAAGTGAAGGAACAGCTCCACCGGACACCGATGATTTATACGGCGAATGCGTGGTGGAGCGGGCAGATGAAGAGCACGCCATTTTCGGCCACGATGAAAGCGTCGCCAATCTGGCTTGCGGACTATTCCAAATCCTCGCGGGCCAGCGAAAACCCTCGCTCGATTGGAACGGCCAAATGGGCGTTGTGGCAGTTCACCGAAAAGGGAGTGATGGCGACCGGTTTTACTGATGGCTTCGATGCGAATATCTACAAGGGATCGCTGCCCGCCCTCTATCAGACGCTTGGCGTGCGGGAGTTCGCACAATGACGCCAGGCATGAGGCGGCTGTGGTGCATAGTCTCACCGGTGCTTGGGCTGTGCCTGGCGCTGCTCGCTCCGGCTGCCGCCCATGCGCAGCCGGTGCCACCGGCTTATAGCGGCACCTGCCCCAACGGCGCGCCCGCGCGAGAGGAGCGTTATTGCCGGTTCATCGTGCATTACGACAACAGCGATCGGCCGCTACCCACCGAAGTTGGTGATTTCCTTGGCGTGACCCATTCCTCGGATACGCGAACGATCGGCTTCGTCATTGCCGTCGACGAATATCCGGGCCTGCCCGGCCACGACATTTCCGCAGCCAAAGTGGACGCGGCGAACCTGCAGGCGTTCTTGATGAGCCAGCAGTTCGACGAGATCATCATGCTGCGGAACGCCGACGCCTCCATCGACAATATCAATTACTTTCTGACTGACTATCTGGTCAATCACGGCAACGACTATCGCGGGCCCGATGGAGATCAGCCGAAAGCCCGGCTGTTGATCGCCTATAGCGGGCATGGCCGCGCGCAGACTCCGGACGTGGACGCCGCCTTCATTCTCAATGCTGCGACCGATCCCAACGGTTCGAGCGGCGTGTACAAGATGACCGATTTTACCGGCAATGTTTCGCACCTTGCCTCGCATTACTTCCATGTGCTGACGCTTGTGAATGCCTGCTTCGGGGGCAATCTTTTCGTCAATGGCAACCCCGGCGCAGCGGCCACACCCACCGGGCAGGGCTCCTTCATGATCACTGCCGGTTCGCCCAAGAACGAGGTGCAGGCACTGATTCCGGAGCGCGGCAGCCTGTTTTTTGATCTCGTGATCAACGGCGTGCTCAACGGCGATGCAGATAAGACGAGCGCGAGCTATTACCTTACGGACGGCAATACGACGACAAAGTCCCGGGAAATCCTGACGCTCAGCCTGCCCTTGTACAATTACCTGTCGGGTGCGTTCTTCAAGATCAACGCGGTCCAGAAGCATTCTGATCCCGGCTTCCGGTCATTGAGTCCGCCATTTTTTGGTCCCGTGCAGTCCGGCATGGCGCAGGGGGGCTTCTTCTTTGTAAGCACGGCGCCTGAACAACTTGCCGACAGTATGGGGCCATACCTCATACCGCTCGCACCGGGCGCGGTGGTCGAGACGGCCGGTATCACGCCGCAGCCCGTGTTTGCGCACCTGACGCACACCGCAAGCCCGCACCTGACGCACACTGCGAGCGCGCATCTGGCGAGCCCGGTAGTCATGCCGGCGCAGGCCATTTCGCATATCGAAGCTGCCGAGGTTGCGGCCCCGCCGCCGGTCAAGCCAGCACAACCTGAAGCAAAGCAGCTGCCCTTCGGCCCGATCAGCAGCATCAAGGGCCATCCCGACATCAAGATCTTCAAGCTGCCGGCCATCTACCCGATCAAGGGATATGACTTTTCCTCGGCGGACGGCAAAATCGACTGGGGCAAGTTCAAATCGAGCGCATTGCCCCGGTTCGTCTATCTGCGGGCCCTGGGCTGGGCAGGGCACGATCCGCGTTTCACTGCGAACTGGGCCAGCTCCGCCACAATTCCCGTCGACCGCGGCGTCTATCTGAAGTTCAACTTCTGCCAGACGGTAGCCGAGCAAGTCAGCCAACTGCGCCAATTGGCGCCGCCAGTTCCAAGCCTCCTGCCTGTCGGCATCGAACTTGTGACGCCGAGCGCCGATCAGGCCCGCGGCACTGAACAACTAGCCTGCTATCAGAAACTGGGCGCAACGCATGTGGCGGCACTGGCCGAAGCACAGAAGCGGATTCTCGATCTGGCGGCATCGATCGAGACACAATGGGGCAAAGTCCCCATCCTGTTCGGCAACAGCTACAATCTCTCAGTCCTGACCGATGCCCGTTCGGACCGCTATATGATCTGGCTGAATGCCTATGGCGATCCGGGCAAAATCGGCGAGAGAATGAAACTGCAAGGGCGCAACCCTTGGACAATGTGGCAATATTCAGGGACGCTCGATGTTGCCGGTGTGGGCTCCAGGACGACCGGCGAGGTCTTCTTTGGCACGCCTCAGCAATACGACGCATTTCGCAGCGGAAGTCACAACGTGGCGCTGAAGGCGGTTCAGTGATCAAGTTTGGCGGGGCGATCGATCACGCCATATCCAGCGTGCTCTTGACGGCAGTAAGGATTGCCGAGACCGCCAATGGCGCGGCAACTGCGCCATTGGCAGCGGCCTAGCAATTTGCACAAGTGGACTAGCTCGGGCTTGTGGAGGAGTTTGCTTCCCAAGGCGCCTCCTGAGTGCCGAATGAGGAAGCTTCGCAATGCCTTACCAGCCCTTCGACCTTGGCGGGAAAGTAGCGCTCGTGACCGGAGTGAACGGCGGCATCGGCCTCGGCATGGCGGAGGCGCTTGCGCAGGCGGGGGCGTCCGTGATCATATGGGGAACCAACCCGGCGAAGAATGCTGCTGCCATGAGCAGGCTGGAGGCGGCCGGGCAGCGCATTGCCAGCGAGATCGTGGACGTTTCGGACGAGCATGCGGTGCGCGCAGCCATGGAAAAGGCCGTCGCCGAATTTGGCCGGGTTGATACGGTGATTGCCAATGCCGGGGTTGGCGGTGGTTCTTTGTTTGCCGAGTTTCCGACCGAGCAATGGCGCAAGGTCATGGCGGTCAATCTCGACGGCGTATTCTTCACATTGCGCGAGGCATGCAAGCACATGCAGGCGCGCGCCGAAGCGGGCGATCCGGGCGGGTCGCTGATCGCGATCTCGTCGACCTCGGCCATTCACGGCGCGGCGCGCAATCAGGCCTATGGCGCGGCCAAGGGGGCACTGTGTTCGCTGGTCCGTGCGACAGCGGTCGAGTTTGCTCGCTACGGCGTGCGCGCCAACGCGGTTCTTCCGGGCTGGACGGTGAGCGAAATGACCGAGGCCGCGCAAGCGAACGAGAAGTTCAACCGGCAAGTGATTTCCCGCGTGCCGTTCAGGCAGTGGATCGAGCCTGAGGATTTCGGCGGGATTGCGGTCTACCTCGCCTCCGATGCATCGCGGTTCCACACCGGAGACAGCTTGGTGCTCGATGGCGGGTACACGATTTTCTGACCGTGCTGGAGCTGCCCAAATGGAAGATGCGTCCTCGTCGTTGGTGCTGAGCGACACGCCGCGAGCCGGCATCCGCCGGTTGACGCTCAACCGTCCGGAGAAGCGCAACGCGCTTTCTAATGCGCTGAGGATGGAGCTGTTCGCGGCGCTCGAGGATGCGGACAGGGACGCCGACGTTCGGGTGATCGTCTTGCGCGGGGCCGGTTCATGCTTTTCTGCCGGCTATGACCTTTCGCCGGAGGCCGGCCGCCAGCCGCCGCCCTATCATACCGCAGGCGGCGCGGGTTTCTGGCCGCGGCACGTCGTTGAAGGGGTGTTCCGGATCTGGGATCTGGCAAAGCCTGTCATCGCGCAAGTTCACGGATGGTGCCTCGCCGGGGCGACGGAACTCGCGACGGCCTGCGACCTCGTTTACCTGAGCGAAGATGCCCAGATCGGCTACCCGCCGGTGCGCGGAATGAGCCCGCCCGATACCCAGTTCCATCCGTGGCTGTGCGGCTTCCGCTCCGCAATGGAGCAGATGCTGACCGGTGATGCGCTCTCTGCCCAGGAAGCGGTGCGCGTGGGCTTCGCCAACCGGGCGTTTCCGGCCGAAGACCTTGAAAGCGAAGTCCTCAAGATCGCTGAGCGGGTCGCGAAGATCCCTCCCGAGGTCCAGCAGATCAACAAGCGATCGGTGCACCGGGCGATGGAAGCGATGGGGCTGCGGTCCGCCATCCGGGCGGGCACGGAAATGCAGGCTCTGGCGATGACCACGGAGGCCTCCCGGCAGACCTTCGCCGGCTTCCGCGCCGGAGACGTGCGCGGGGCGCTTGATGCTCGCGACGGGTCATTCGGCGATTACCGCACGTCAGGATCGGATAAATAATCCAGCCTCAGGTTGGCCAATCGCCGCTCTGCACCCCGGCTAAATGAGGGCCTGTGATCCGCATTTTGGCTAGTCTGAGAGTGCCCGCATGGGGCGTAAGGTTCGGCAGGCATCTCGTGTGCCTTGGGGCACCTGACGTGCTCCCCTGATTGTTACCAGTCAGAGGTAGAGTCTCGCTCCTTCATGATGGGTGTTTGAGGGGATGGCAACGTGTCTGGGGGCATGCCCCCAGACACGTTGGCCGGCGATCTCGGCGGGGGTCTTCCCGCCCAGTTTGGAGTGTGGCCTGACCGTATTGTAATCGTGCCGCCAGGCAGCGAGCACGAACCGGGCATGAGCTAGCGAGGTAAACAGCGTCTCGTTGAGACATTCGTCGCGCAGGCGCCCGTTGAAGCTCTCGACGAAGCCGTTCTGCATCGGCTTGCCCGGCGCGATGTAGTGCCACTCGACCCGGCGCTCCTGCGACCAGCGCAGGATGGCCGACGAGGTCAGCTCGGTGCCATTGTCGCTGACCACCGTATGCGGCTTCCCCCGGATGCCCATCAGGCCGGTCAGTTCCCGGGCCACCCGTGCACCCGACAGTGATGTATCGGCCACCAGCGCCAGGCACTCGCGTGTGTAGTCATCGACCACGCACAGGATGCGGAAGCGCCGACCGCAGATCAGGCTGTCAGAGACGAAGTCGAGCGACCAGCGCTGGTTCGGGCCATCGGGCAACACCATTGGCCTGCGTGTGCCCAGAGCGCGCTTGCGCCCGCCACGACGGCGCACGCGCAGCCCTTCCTCCCGGTAGATGCGCAGCAGCTTCTTGTGATTGG
Organism: Novosphingobium sp.; assembly: GCF_965228995.1. Lineage (GTDB taxonomy): Bacteria > Pseudomonadota > Alphaproteobacteria > Sphingomonadales > Sphingomonadaceae > Novosphingobium. The sequence goes on from NZ_OZ245852.1 coordinate 2,245,949, forward strand.
GTGCGATGCCCTCCCGCGCCAGCAGATAGCCCAGGCGGCGATAGCCGAACCGGCGACGCTCCGCCGCCAGCTCGCGCAACCGTTGCCGCAGCGTGCCGTCATCCGGCCGTGTCGGCTCGTAACGGATCACCCTGCGGCTCACGCCAACCAATGCACACGCCCGACGCTCGCTCACCCCGTGATGCTCCCGGGCATGGGCGACGGCTTCCCGCTTGGCGCCGGGCGTTACCATTTTTTTGATGCCAGATCCTTCAACACGGCATTGTCGAGCATCGCCTCGGCCAAGAGCTTCTTCAGCCGGGAGTTCTCCTCCTCGAGCGTTCGCAACCGCCGGGCCTCGGACACCTCCAGCCCGCCGAACTTCGACTTCCACTTGTAGAACGTCGCCGAGCTGATCCCGTGGCGGCGGCAAACCTCCGCCGTCGGCAATCCGCCCTCCTGCTCCTTCAAGATCGCTATGATCTGCTCTTCGTTGAACCTGCTTCGCTTCATATCGTCCGACTCCTTGCGCCAGACTCTACCAAAAAGCGGTCACATTTCAGGGGAGCACGTCACACCCGAGCCCCCTTGATCAAGGAGTGATCGCATGACCCGGTCCTACCCGCTGTTCCAATACGCCTACTTCGTGAAAAGCATCGACGCGGCGGCCGAAAAGTGGGCGAGGGCGTTCGGCGCCGGGCCTTTCTTCATGGCGCGCCATCACCGCTGCGAGGACTTCACCTATCGCGGCACCGCGGTCGAGGCTGACGTTTCCTATGCCTTCGGCTATCTTGGCGACACGATGATCCAGTTCATCGAGCAGCATGACGACCAGCCTTCGATCTACCGCGACATGTACAAGGACGGCGAGGAAGGCTTCCACCACATCGCCTATCTCGTCTCCGACTTCGCCGCAGAACGCCAGCGCTGGCTCGACATGGGCTACGCTCTTGCGACCGAGCTCTATGCCGATGAGGTGAACGCCGCTTACTTCGATACCCGCGCGTTGAACGGTGGTTTCACCGAAATCCACGGGGATCCGCCCCACATCATGGGCATGTTCGGCGTGTGGAAGCGCGCGCATGAAGCCCGCCATGCCGGGACTCCGCCGACGATCGAGACAACGGACATCAAGACCTATCAGCGCGCGCCGCTACTGCCGAAATAAGCTGTCGGCCATGGCAGGGAAGGATGCCGCTTTTCTGGCACGCTGACGGCGGGATGCGGGGATGGGTGGACTGTGGGCAGTCTGCTTGCCATTGATGCATATCTTCGCCGTGTGTGCCGGAGCGCTGGATTGCCAATGAACCGCCTTCTTTCGCTGCTAGGGGTCCGCCTGCCGTTGATCCAGGCACCAATGGCCGGGGTATCGTCCCCGGAGATGGCCGCGGCCGTCTGCGAGGCAGGGGCCCTTGGCTCGCTTGCCGTGGGCGCGGGCGATGCCGATGCGGCGCGCGTACTGATTGCCTCGGTGCGGGCACGCACGGCCCGGCCCTTCAACGTAAACCTGTTCTGCCACGCGCCGGCAGTGGCCGATCCGGCAAGGGAAGCGGCGTGGATCAAGCGGTTTGCCCCGTTGTTCGAGGGCTGGGGGGCATCCCCGCCGCAGGCGCTGCGCGAAATCTACCGCAGCTTTCTTGCCGATGACGCGATGCTGCGCCTGCTGCTGGACGAGCGGCCAGCGGTGGTGAGCTTTCACTTCGGCTTGCCCTCGGCAGAAATCATCGCAGCGCTCCGCGGCGCGGGCATCGTTTTGCTGGCCACGGCGACCAGTCTGGCAGAAGCGCAAGCCGTCGCAGCTGCGGGTATCGACGCGGTGGTCGCGCAAGGTTGGGAAGCCGGCGGTCATCGCGGCGTGTTCGATGCGGACGCGCCGGATGAAAAGCTCGGGACCATGGCGCTCGTTCGCCTGATCACCGCAACCATCGACAAGCCGGTTATCGCCGCTGGTGGCATCATGGACGGGCAAGGCATCGCCGCCGCGCTGGCGCTTGGCGCTTCAGCCGCGCAGCTCGGCACCGCCTTTCTTGCCATCGACGAAAGCCTTGCCGATGCAGGCTACCGCGCCGTGCTGGCCGAGAGCGGAGGTCGGCACACCTTGATGACCCGGGTGGTCTCAGGACGCCCCGCGCGGATCCTGCCCAATCGCATTGCGGCGCTGGATGGCAGCTACGCTCCTGCCGAGGTTCCCGCTTATCCCATCGCCTACGATCTCGGCAAAGCCTTGAATGCTGCGGCCAAGGCGCGCGGGGAGCATGGCTATGGCGCGCATTGGGCGGGCCAGGGCGCGCCTTTGGTGCGGACCATGTCGGCAGGCGAACTGGTCCGCACGCTGGAAGCCGAACTCGGGCAAGCGATGCCGGAAAGGGATGAGGCATGATCACCTTTGAAACGGCACTGGCAGAGCTCGGCCCGGTCAGGACGCAGCCGCTGTTCGTCATGCAAGTCGGCGTGGAGCGCAGCCATGCCCTTGGCGCGCCGGGCGGGGCGGACCAGCGCGTGGGCGACATGGTGGCAGGCCGCTTTGCAGGTGAGCGGCTGGCGGGCGCGGTGCTGCCGGGGGGCTCTGACTGGCAGACCATCCGCGCGGATGGCACCGTCCTGCTCGATGCGCGGGTTGTCCTGCGCACCGACGATGGCGCGGCGATCGGCATGACCTACGAGGGCATCCGCACCGGCCCTGCCGATGTGCTGGCCAGTCTGGCCCGGGGCGAACCGGTCGATCCGCAGGCCTATTACTTCCGCACCACCGCGCGGTTCACGACCTCGGCGGCGCAGTACGACTGGCTCAACCGCGTGATCGCGATCGGTATCGGCTACCGCCTGCCGACCGGGCCGCTCTACAGCCTTCACGAAATCCTTTGAGCGTCACAGCTTGATAGCGGCCTGCGCAACTGCCTCCGGCGCTTCCCGGGGAAAGTTGTGGCCGATCCCGCCTCAATCATCCACCGGCCGGTTGACGCGGGTTATCACCACTGCGGCGAGCGCAAGCAGCAGGATCGCGCTGGCTTCGAACACGATGTTCTCCGGCGCCATGTTCTTGCTTTGCAGCACGATCAGACGCGCGAGTGCGGTGATCGCGATGAAGATGGGATAGATGAAGGTCGCGCCCTTGCCGGTGTAGAACACGCTGACCATGCCGATCACTTCGGTATAGAGAAACATCAGCAGGATATCGGCCAGCGTGATCGACCGCGTCTGGAAGATGTCGATGATTTCCGCGATCGCGCCGCCTACTGTCATCAGCGCGACGAGCAGGAGCAGGATCCGTTCGACCATGTGAAAGCCGGTCGTGGCGATGGCGCTTTCAGTCCTGCCGACAGGCGGACGGTAATCGCTTTCGGCGGGCAGATTGCCTTCAGCTGGCGGTTCGGGAGTGGACGGCTGCTCCATGGTCAGCGGGACTATACCACAGCCGGCAGGCAACGGTGAAACGGAACCCACCCTGCGGTGCTGCAGAAATTCACGGCTGCGAAGCGGGTCGCGCTCCGGAAAAATCATCGCCGCCCAGCGCGCGGTAGAGCGCGACCATGTTGCTGGCCCGCAAGAGCCTCGCGTTGATCAGCGAGCGCTCGGAGGCATAAAGCGCCCGCTGCGCATCGAGGCTCTCGAGAAAGGAGGCCACGCCGCCGCGATACCGCTCGCCGGTGAGAAAGGCGGTGTCGCGCGCTGCTGCCTCGAGCGCTGTTTGCGCGGCGATCTGATCGGCAATCGTTGCCCGGCGCGCAAGGGCATCGGAGACGTCGCGAAAGGCGAGCTGGATCGCGCGCTGGTAAGTTGCTGTTGCGGCCTCGGCCTGTGCGCGTGCGGCCGCGAGATTGCCGCTGTTGGCCCCTCCGGCGAAGATCGGAACGCTCGCCGAAGCCCCGGCGTTATAAGCGAACGCGCCGCCGGTGAAGAGCCCGGACAGCGCCGAACTGGCAAGGCCGCCCACGGATGTCAGCGAAATGCGCGGGAAGAAGGCTGCGCGCGCAGCACCGATGCGGGCATTGGCGGCGCGCAGCTGGTATTCGGCCTCCACCACGTCCGGGCGGCGCAGCAGGATGCTGGAGGAAATCCCGACCGGAACCGGCCCGACCTGATCGTCCACGCTCTCGATCGCGCCGGGCAGATCGGCATCGGTAACCGGCCCGCCAATCAGGAGTTCGAGTGCGTTGCGATCCTGCTCCACAATCGTGGTGAGGTTGGCCACATCGGAACGCGCCGTGGCCTCGATCGTTTCGGCCTGTCGCAGATCGGTGCGGGGGGCGATGCCACCCTTCAGGCGCGCGCTCGTGAGCGCCACGCTGCGCTGCGCGCTGGCGGCGGTCTGCTTGGCGATGGCCAGCAGGCTGCGGTCGGCCGCGAGAGTGAAGTAGGCGTCGGCGATGTCGGCGGCGAGGGTCAGCCGCGTCGCGCGCGCTGCTTGTTCGGTGGCAAGATAGGCGTTCAGCTGCGCGTCGCTCAGGCTGCGCAGCCGTCCGAAGAGATCGAGTTCGAAAGCCGATGCGCCGAGGTTGACGCTGTAGTTCTCACGCTGACCACCGCTGGTTGCGCCGCCATTCACGCCGGCATTGCCGTTGCCGCTCTCGCTCACGCTGGCGGCAGCCGAGCCGTTGATCGCGGGGAGCAGCGCGGCTCGCTGAACGCGGTACAAGGCGCGCGCGGCGGTAACGTTGGCAAGAGCCGCCTTGAGGTTCTGGCTGTGGTCAAGGCTGCGCCCGATCAGTGCTTGCAGCCGGGGCTCGCGAAAGATCGCGCGGTAGCTGAGTGAGGCGAGATCGGTCTCGCTCGCCAGCAGAGCCGGATCGGCGATGCGCCAGCCTGCTGGAACAGCCGGCAGGGGCCGCACGTATTTTGGCTGCAGGCTGCATGCGCCGAGCGTGCCCGCAAGCGATGCGATCAGCAGGAGCGGAGCGGCGCGCTTCATGCGGGTTTGTGCTTTCGGCTGAATGTCCGGCGCACGAGCACGAAGAACAGCGGTACGAAGAAGATCGCCAGCGCGGTTGCCGTCAACATGCCGCCCATCACGGCGGTGCCGATCTCGACCCGGCTCCTGGCCCCCGCGCCAGTCGAAAGCGCGAGGGGGAGTACGCCGAAGATGAAGGCAAGGCTGGTCATGACGATTGGACGCAGCCGCAGCCGTGCCGCTTCGAGCGCGGCATCCACCGCCGATTTGCCTGACTTTTGGGCCTGTTCGGCAAATTCGATGATGAGGATCGCGTTCTTGGCCGAAAGACCCATGGTGGTCAGCAAGCCGACCTGGAAGAACACGTCATTGTCCAGTCCGCGCAGCCAAACCGCCAGCGCTGCGCCAAGCAGGCCGACCGGGATCACGAGCATGACTGCGAAGGGGATCGACCAGCTTTCATAAAGCGCGGCGAGGCACAGGAACACGACGAGCAGCGAGATCGCATACAGGAACGGAGCCTGATTGCCTGACAGTCGCTCCTGATAGGACAGATCCGACCATGCCACCGACGTTCCGGCTTGCTTTGCCGCCAGCGCGGCAATCGCGTTCATCGCCTCGCCCGAACTGTGCCCGGGCGCGGCCTGTCCCTGGATCTGGTACGCCGGCGTCGCGTTGAAGCGGGAAAGGTTCGAGGGTGCCTGACCCCAGCTCACTTTCGCGAAGGAAGAGAAGGGCGCCATGGTCCCCGTGCTGCCGCGCACGAACCAGTTGGCAAGGTCTTCCGGCCGGCTGCGATAGGGTGCGTCACCCTGGACATAGACGCGCTTGACCCGGCCGCGGTCGATGAAATCATTCACGTAAGTGCCGCCCCACGCGGTGGCGAGCGTCTGGTCTACTTGCGCGGATGTCAGCCCCAGCGCGCCGATTTTCTCGTCGTCCAGCGTGACGGCAAGCGTCGGATTGTCCTCGAGCGCGCCGAGGCGGACAGCGGCAAGCGCGGGATCGCTTTGTGCGTCCTGCAGCAGGGCATCGCGCCGGGCCTTGAAGTCCGCGCGGCTGAGGCCCCCGGTGTTGAGGAATTGCATCGTGAAACCGTTCGACTGGCCCAGGCCGCGGACGGCTGGCGGTGCCAGCGCAAAGAATTCGGCGTCGCGCAGTTGCTTGCCCAGTTCGCCGGTCGCGCGCTTGGTGATCGCATCGGAGCTCAGCGCGCTTCCCGTGCGCTGGTCCCACGGTTTCAGCAGGATGAAGCCGCGCCCGGCATTCTGCCCGCCGCCACCGCCGCCGCCCTGGCCAGACACGGTATAGACCGCCTCGACCCCGTCGCGCATCGCTGTGTGGAAGTAGTCCTGAATGATCTTGGCAACAGCCTCGGTGCGCGGCAGCGTCGCGCCCGGCGGCAGCGTATACTGAAGCTGCGCGCGGCCTTGATCCTCGACCGGCAGGAAGCTGGAGGGGAGGAAGTTGAACACCAGCACCAGCAGGCCGACGATCGCGGCATAAGCAGCCATCGCCTGCCCCGAGCGGGCGATCGTTTTCGCAACGCGTTCCCGGTAGCGATCCGATGTCCGGGCGAACCATGCGTTGAAGCGCTCGCCCTGCTGCGCAGCCCATCCGCCGATGCCGCTCCGGGGTTTCGCTGAGGCATCGGGACGTTTCAGCAAGGTCGAGGTGAGCGCCGGCGTCAACACCAGCGCGACCACGACCGAAAGCGCCATGGAGGCGACGATGGTGATCGAAAACTGCTTGTAGATGACGCCAACCGAACCGCCGAAAAACGCCATGGGCAGGAACACCGCCGAAAGCACGAGTGCAATCGCGATGAGCGCTGTCTGGATCTCGCCCATCGACTTGATCGTGGCATCGTGCGCGGAGATATCGGGGTCCTCATCCATCACCCGTTCGACATTCTCGACCACCACGATCGCATCGTCGACGAGGAGGCCGATCGAAAGCACCATGCCGAACAGCGTCAACGTGTTGATGCTGAAGCCCGCGATGGCCAGCACGCCGAACGTGCCCAGCAGCACGACCGGCACCGCGATGGCGGGGATCAGCGTCGCCTTCCAGCTCTGCAGGAAGACAAACATTACGATGACCACCAGGACGATGGCCTCGAACAGGGTCTTGACGACTTCTTCGACCGAGAGGCGGATGAAAGTCGTGCTATCGACCGGGTAGGCGAACTTGAAGCCCTCGGGGAAGGTCGCGGATTGGGCCTGGACTTCGGCCTTGACCAGCTCGGCTGTCTTGAGCGCGTCCGCACCCGGCGCGAGCTGCACGGCAAGGCCAGCGGCGGGGTGGCCGTTGAACCGGCTGACGATGCTGTAGTTTTCCGCGCCCAGTTCGATCCGCGCCACGTCCTGCAGCAGCACGCGCGATCCGTCGCTTTTGGTCTTGAGCACGATCTTGCGGAATTCCTCGGGCGTGGTCAGCCGCGAGCGCGCCGTGACCGTGGCGGTCAGACGCTGCTCTTCGGAGGAGGGCGGGGCGCCGATCTGGCCCGCCGCAACCTGCGTGTTCTGCGCCTGGATCGCGATTGTCACGTCTGAGGGCATGAGGCCGACTGCGGCCAGCTTGAAGGGATCGAGCCAGATCCGCATCGCATACTGCGATCCGAACACGCTGACATCGCCTACGCCATCAATCCGCCCGATCCGGTCCTGCAGGTTCGAGACGAGGAAGTCCGAGACGTCGTTGTTGGTCACCTGGTCGGTCGAATCGTAGACCGAGACGATCATCAGGAAGTCCGAACTGGCCTTGGTGACTGTCAGCCCTTGCTGCTGGACCTGCTGCGGAAGGCGGGCCAGGGCTTGCTGCACCTTGTTCTGGACCTGCACTTGCGCAATGTCCGGGTTGATGCCCTTTCTGAAGGTTGCGGTGATCGCAGCCGAGCCGGATGAGCTCGACGACGAGGTGAAATAGAGCAGGCCATCGATGCCGGTCAGCTGTTGCTCGATGATCTGGGTGACGCTGGATTCGAGCGTTTCCGCCGAAGCGCCGGGATAGTTCGCGCGGATGTTGACCGCTGGCGGCGCGATATCGGGATATTGCTCGATCGGCAGGGTGTAGACCGCGCCAAGGCCGCCCAGCATGATGACGATCGCGATCACCCACGCAAAGATCGGACGGTCGATGAAGATGCGGGAGATCATGCCTCGATCAGGGCTTTGGCGAACGCGCGGAGGGGGCGCGGCCTGCCGCCGGCCTTGAACCGGCCGGTACCGGTACGATCTTGCCGTCGGGCTTGATCTTGCCCAGTCCTTCGACAATCACCCGGTCGCCCGGCTTCAGCCCGGCGGTTACCAGCCACTTGTCTCCGATGGTCTGCTCGGCCGTGATGCTGGCCCGCTTTGCGGTGTTGGCGGGGCCGACGAGCATGACTGTGGCGACACCCCGCGCATCACGCGAAACGCCCGCTTGCGGCACGAGCATGCCGCGCGCGACCGTCGCCTGCGAGAGCACCGCGCGCACGTACATGCCGGGAAGCAGGAGGCCGGCGGGATTGGGAAAGCGCGCGCGCAAGGTCACTGTTCCGGTCGTGGGATCGACCATCGCTTCGGCAAACTGGAGCGTGCCGGTATAGCCATAGCTGCTGCCATCCTCGAGCGTGAGGCTGACGGCCGCCGACGACGGCGAGGTCGTGCCCGATGCGAGCGAGCGGCGCAGTTTGAGCAGATCCACGCTTGATTGCTGGATATCGACATAGATCGGATCGAGCCGCTGGATCGTGGTGAGCGGGTCGGCCTGGTTTGCGGTCACCAGCGCGCCAGTGGTGGCGAGCGAGCGGCCGATCCGCCCGGTGATCGGTGCGGGCACGCGCGTGAAGCGCAAGTTGATCTGCGCGGTATCGAGCTGCGCGCGCGATTGCGCGACACTGGCGGCTGCCTGACGCGAAGCGGCAAGCGCGTCGGTGTAGTCCTGCTTGCTCACAGCTTCGATGTCGGCCAGCGGCCGCAGCCGTTCTGCCTTCTGGGCAGCCGAGCTGCGCGCCGCGTTCGCGCTGGCGAGATTGGCTTCGGCCTGCGCCGCAGCGGCGCGGTAGAGGCTGGGGTCGATCTGGTAGAGCGTCTGCCCGGCGCGGACCAGCGTACCTTCGGTAAACAGCCTTTCGCGGATCACGCCCGAAACCTGTGGCCGGACTTCGGATACTTCATACGCCGCAGTGCGGCCTGCCAGTACGATCGGGAGCGCCACCGCTTCCTCGCGTACGACGACATAGCCTGCTTCAGGCGTGGGCGGCATACGCTTTGCAGGCTGCCCCGAGCATCCGGCGAGGAGAGCGCTGAAGCTCAATGCGGAGCAAACTGCGAGGCGAAAGGAGCCATTGCGGCCCGCAGGGTGGCTGGCCGAAACCGTGGTCCGCCAATGTCCGGGTATCACGTTGGAGCGGCGCCTTTCTTACTTGCAATCGACCATGGCGCGCACTCCAATGCGCGGCGGGTCCGCACAGGCGAAAACCCGCCGGCAGACCCGGCGTTCCCATTGTACCATCACCTTTTTTTGGAGGGCGCGCAATCTCCCAACTTGTATCAGCAGCGCAAGCAACACGATCGCCGGATGAAGCCGCTAAAGCTTCGATCCCCTGCGCCCGGATCAGGTTCTACAGCGCAAGGCGCCTCTTGATCGCCTCGCGCGAGACCGCCAGCATGGCAACGGCATCGTCGCCTTCGCCCATCGCGCGCGCCAGTGCCATGGCGCCAACCATTTCCGCGACGACCGAAGCTGCCACGGCTTCGGCGGCTTCGGGGCTGTGCCCGGACGCCTTCAGGACCCTCGCAAAGGCGGCGCGCATTGCAGCGATACCGGATTGAAAACGCGTCCGGGCAGCGGGCGGCATGCGCAGCACTTCGCCCGACAGCCAGGGCAGGGGGCAACCCCGATCATGGCGGCGCATGGCACTTTCCGAGAGATAGGCGTCGACCAAGCCGGCTGGATCCGGGGCTTTTGTGTCCCCCGAAAGATGCTTTGCCCAGAGCTTGGTGCTGTCCTCGAACATGCGATCAACGGCATGAACCACCAGATCGTCCCGGTTCTCGAAGTGCGCATAAAAGCCGCCATGCGTCAGGCCGGCGCGCTGCATCAGATTGGACACGCTGAGGCCCTCGGTGCCACTACTGCGCAAGGCGCGTGCGGCCTCGTCGAGAATGCGGGCGCGGACTTTGGCCTTGTGGGCGCTCTTGTCAGCCATGTCGCTCAGCTCTCCTCGCATACCCGCCGCCCATCGCCGGTGCTACGGCATATACCGGCGGGGCAGCGGAGGCCAAAGGCGGCGTCGGCGCAATCCGGATGGCTGCAATTCGCATCGTCATGCTCCTTCAATGTGCTGCATCGGCCGGGGGCGGGGCACCGCGATCGATCTTGCAGAACGGCACCAGCACGAGCGCTACGACGAACATCCACGCCATGATGCGAAACACCTCGTCGAATCCGATCGTCAGCGCCTCGCGTCCGATCAAGCGGCCGAGCAGAGCCTGCGCCATGAGCGCGCCGTGGGCGCTGTCTGGCCCGGCCCGGGCGGCAAGCGCGTTGACGAGTTCCGCTGCAGCGTGGCCCGAATGCCCGAGCGATTCCGAGAGCCTTGCGGCGGCGATGTGCGTGTCGTCCTGAAGCCAGCTGTTGACCACCGCGATGCCGATTGCGCCGCCCAGATTGCGCATGAGATTGAACAGGCCCGATGCCGCGCCAAGGTCTTGCGGCGGCACCCCCTGAAGCGCCATGTTCACCGATGGCACGATGCACAGCATCAGCGCAAACCCGCGCACCAGCTGCGGCAAGAGCAGTTCAGCAAAGCCCCACTCGCTGGTCATGCCCGAGGTCATCCACAGGCTGAGCGCAAACAGCGAGAGACCCACCGCGATCATCCAGCGCAAGTCGATCCGCATCGCCAGCGAGGCGGCGACGACCGTTGATGCGAGTTGCGCGATCCCGACCACGAAGATGGTCTGCCCGATCTGCAGCGCGCTGAACCCGCGCACCTGGGCAAGATAGACCGGCACGAGATAGATCGAGGAATAGAGACCGAACCCGATCACCAGATTGAACAGGCAGGCAAAGGCAAAGATGGGGCGCCGGAACGGACGCAGGCTCACAATCGGCGTGGGGGAGAATACCGCCCGCTCAACAAACAGGGCAAATCCCACGAGCGAAGCCCAGGCGGCAATCGCGATCTTGTCGTCGCCAAGCCAATCGTGCCGGGGCCCTTCCTCGAGCACATATTCCAGCGCGCCGAGGAACACCGCCATGGCGCCGAGGTGTGCCCAATCAATCCGGCGCAGCAGGGCGGGGCTCGCGTGGTCGATCCGCAGCAGGACGGCGCATGAAGTCGCGACCACAAAGCCTGGCAGCACATTCACGAAGAACAGCCAGCGCCAATCGAGTACGTCGGTGATGAGGCCGCCCGCCGAAGGTCCCAGCGCCGGGGCCAGCACGCCGACAGTGCCAAGGATCGCCGGGATCATTGCGCGCTGCTTGCCCTCAAACAGAGTGTAGCCGACCGCGAAGACCAGTGGCACCATGGCCCCGCCGGTAAACCCCTGCAGCGCCCGGAACGCCACCATTGATCCGATCGACCACGACAGCCCGCACAGCAGACTGAACAGCGTGAACAGCGCAGCCGAACCCACGAACAGCCAGCGGGTGGAAAGCGCGCGGGCGAGAAAGCCCGAAAGCGGGATCATCACGAGTTCGGCCATGAGATAGGCTGTCTGCACCCAGCTCACCTCGTCGGCGCCGGCCGAAAGCCCTGCGGCAAGTTCGCGCTGCGAGGCGGAGACGATCTGGATGTCGAACAGCGCCAGAAACTGCCCGAACGCCATCAGCCCGAAGATCAGGAACTTGCGGCGCGCTGGCATGGCGGTCGGATTGGCCGACCAATCTTCGCCGCTTGCAAGGATCCGCGCAGGAATCATTCGGGGAGGGCGCCTCTGGACATATGAGGTAGGTCATATATATGATGATCATAATTTCAACAAGAGCCGATCCCCCATGTCGACAAGCAGCGCAGACCCCGCTTTGGAAACGCCGCCCGCGAGGTCTTCGCGCATTGGGCGGGGCGTGCTTGCGGCCGGCACGGCGCTGATCGTGGCAGGGCTCGGTGCGGCGTGGATCCTTGCCGAGCCATCCAGCCAGACCACCGAGGACGCATACCTTACGGCTGATTCAACCACTGTCGCGCCGCGGGTGAAGGGTTTTGTCAGCGCTGTGCTGGTGCGTGAAAACCAGCCGGTGCAGGCGGGGCAGCCGCTCTTGCGCATTGATGCGGAGGAATTTGCCGCGCGCGCTGCCGGTGCTGCTGCCGATCTGGCTTTGGCCGATGCAGAAGTGGCGTCCGCGCGTGCCGCACTTGCGCGCCAGCAGGATGAAGAGGCACTTGCCGCTGCGCAGACCCTTGCGGCTACCACTGCCATTCGCGCAAGCGAGGCCAGCAACGGTCAGGCTCAGGCCGATGAACGGCGCTTTGGCGCGCTGGCTGCAACTGGTGCTGTCGCCGTGCGGGAGGCCGAAAGTTATCGCACCGCCGCGATCGGCGCGCAGCAGGCAAAGGCGCGCGCGCAGGCAGACCTTGTCGTCGCGCAGCGTCAGGCGGCGGTGACGCACGCGCGCCGTGCCGATCTGCTCGCGGCGCTGGCCCGCGCCGAAGCCGGCAAGGAGAAGGCCCGCGCGGCGGCCGATCTGGCGGGGCAAGACTTGCGCCACGCGGTGATCACCGCACCGATTGCCGGTGTCGTCGCCAATCGGCAAGTGCGCGTGGGCGACTATGTGCAGCCGGGCACGCGCGCGCTCACGCTGGTTCCGCTGGACACGATCTACGTCACGGCCAATTTCAAGGAAACGCAGACCCGGCACATGCACGCCGGCCAGCCTGCCAGGGTCAGCATCGATGCACTTGGCAGCGAGAGCCTGAGCGGGACGGTCGAGAGCCTCGCGCCGGGCTCAGCTTCCACTTTTGCGCTGCTGCCCTTCGAGCCGGGCACCGGCAATTACACCAAGATCGTCCAGCGCGTGCCGGTGCGCATCAGGCTCGATGCCGGGCAACCGGGCCTTGCGAACCTGCGCCCCGGCCTATCCGCCACTGCAACGGTGCGCGTGGCTGGATAAAAGCCCTAGCGCGCCGTTCCTTCAGGCACGGCAAAGACCTGCTCGCCCGCGATGTAGGTTGCCAGCACCTTGGTTGCGTGAATCTCGCCGACCGGCACGGTCAGCGGATTGCGATCGAGAATGATGAGATCGGCAAGTTTGCCCGGCTCCAGCGTGCCGCCGCGATCGAGCCGGCCCATTTCCGCCGCGCCATTGCGGGTGAGGAGCGCCATGGCCTCCTCCCGCGTGATGCGCTGCCCGGCATTGATGGGATCGCCGGTAGCGCCCGGCACCTGCCGCGTGACCAGCGTTTCAAAGGCGATCCACGGGTTGACGGAGGGCACGACCGGCCAGTCCGATCCCACGACCACGTTGGCCCCGCTATCGAGGGCATCACGCATGGGCCAGAGGCGCTTCATCCGCTCCGGCCCCACGGCCTTGGCGATATCGACAGAGGTGATCGGGGTCGGCCACCAGATGTAGGGCGAGAGTTCCCATGTGAAATGAAGCTCGCGGCCTTTGGGCACGTCAGCCACGGCGATGAAGGTGTTGTGGCCGATCTCGTGGTGCGGGCCGCTATCGCCATTGGCCTTGCGCGCGGCGGCAATGGCCTCGACCGCCTCGCGCACCGCGCCGTCGCCCGCGGCGTGGAACTTGACCTGAATGCCCTGCCGGTCGAACGCGGTGACGGCGGGGAACAGCGTGTCCCCGGGGATGAGCTTGAGGCCATGTCCTTCGCCCGGCCCCTGATCGTCGTGCGGGCCGCCGCGGTGTTCATAGGGCGCGAGCATCACGGCGGTGCGGCCCTCGAGCGGTACGCCGTCGAGGAACATCTTCACACAATCGAACTTGAGGCGCCCCGTGCTCCACCCCTGACGCTGCGCGATCAGGCCCTCGCTGCCGCCCGAATTGGGCCCCCAGACGATGCAGCCGCGCGCATATTGCTTGAGCCCGCCGGAGCGGGCGTAGCCGGACAGGCCCTCGATCATCTCGCGCCGCACGGCGGCATCGGTGAAGCCGACGATGCCGTAGGACAGCATCTCGTCGGTCGCGACCTTGATCGCGGTCATCTGGTCTTCGGCGGAGACCTTGGGGATGAAACGCTCTATGTCCCGCGCGGCGACTTCGCGCAGCACGCCGGTGGGTTCGCCCTTGGCATCACGGTCTATCACGCTTCCGGACGTATCCCTCGTGGCGCCGGTGATCCCGGCTATGGCGAGGACCCTCGAGTTGACCCAGACGCTGTGCAGGCTCTCATCGTTGAGCATGACGGGGTTGTTCGGTGCGGCGGCATCGAGCAGGCGGCGGTGCTGCTCGCCCGGCTTGAACGCGGCGCCGACCCAGCTGCCGCCGATGATCCATTCACCGGGCTTGGCCTTGGCCGCGCAGGCCTTGACGGCGAGGACGATGGCCTGCGCTCCGGCGCCTTGCGCGAAGCGGCAGGAAAGCTTGTCGCGCCCGGCGAAATAGGTGTGGACGTGCATGTCGTAAAGTCCGGGCATGATCGTGCGCCCGGCAAGATCGACCTTGCGCGCGGCAGGCGGGGCGATGGCCTCGATCTCGGCATCGGTGCCGACTGCGACGATCGTGTCGCCCGCCACCGCCAGAGCCTGCGCCGCGCCCGCCGGGGTGAGCACGGTGCCGTGTTCGAACACCAGAGTGATCGGCACAGGCTGGGCCCTGGCCGGGCCGCAGGCGGCGCCAAGTGCGACAAGCGAGGCGGTGAACAGGCTGGCGCGGCTCATGACTTGCGGTTCCTCCGTGAAGGGGCCTTTGCCCCGACCTCTGCCGCAATAGGCAGGGCCCGCGGCCTGACCGGCTTGGCCGATGCGGCCAAACTGGCGCCGCGCCATTGAAACTGGCCGCCGCGGCATGGATGGTCGCTCCGCAATGGATGCAAGGGGGTATGCGTGCCGCCGGTACCACCGATCATGAACCAGCCCGGAAGTGGCCCCCCGTGCTGAGGCCGACCATCTCGGTGCTCGTGCTGCGCCATGTGGCAAACTGCCTCGATCTGGTCGGCTGCGATCCCGAGCCGATTCTCGCGCGGTTGAGCCTGAGGCGCGATGATCTGGACAATGCCAGGGCGGTCATGTCGTTGGCCGATTTTCTCGACTTTCTGGAAATGGCCGCCGAGCTTGCCGACAATCCCTACCTCGGACTGCAGGCGGGGCGGCTCGGCGCGCTCAACAGTCTGGGTGCGTTGGGCTTTCTGTTCCTGAGTGCGCCTTCGCTGCGGGCCGCCTTCATTGGCTTCGACGCCTATCTCGCAGCGATCCAGGACGCGGTACGCAACCGGTTTTCCACCCATGCCGGGATCGCGACGTTCGAATACATGATCACCGATCAGACGCTGCTGGCGCGGCGGCAGGACGCCGAGTTTTCGATCGCATTGATGCACAACATGTGCCGCAACTATGTCGGCGGCGATTTCGAGCTGATCGAGGTGCGCTTCGAACATGCCTGCCAGGGTGACGAGCGGGTGTACCGGGAGTTTTTCCGCTGCGAGGTGTTCTTCGATCAGGAGACCAATGCGTTTTCCTTTGAGGAGCAGTTCCTCGATCGCGCCAGTCCGGTGATCGATCCCGAACTCTACCCGATTGTCGAGGAGCACTTGCGGCGGCGGATCGCGGAGAGCACGCGGCGCGCGCGGTCGCACAAGGAGATCGTGCGCGCACTGGAAGATAGCCCGCTGGATCGGACGCCCAGCCTGGAGGATGTGGCTGCCGTAATGGGCGTTTCGGCAGCGACGTTGAGCCGAAGGCTGCGCGCGGAAGGACTGCGCTGGCGCGATCTCGTGAGCGACCGGCGCATGCACGCCGCGGCGCGGCTCTTGCGGCAAAGCCAGCGGGATATTGGCGATATTGCGCTGGCGGTGGGCTTTGCCGAAAGTTCCAGCTTCGTCCGCTGTTTCGGCCGCCATTTCGGTACGACGCCGCAGCGCTATCGCAAGGGCGAAGGTATCAAGGCAGGGTAAACGCGACCATGGCATCGCTGAGGCGCGTGCCGAAGCCGCCATGACCGCCCGCCGAGACGACGACATACTGGCGTCCATCGCTATGGCGGAAGGTCATCGGTGTCGCCGTGGCCGGTGCAGGGACGGGGGCATTCCAGACTTGCCGTCCGGTCTGGATATCGAAGGCGCGCAGCTGGCTATCGAGACTGGCCCCGATGAACACGAGGCCGCCGCGCGTGACGATCGGCCCGCCCTGGTTGGGCGCACCCCAGCTTGTCGGCGTGAGCAGCCCGGTCGAAAGCTGCAAGCGGCCGAACGGCACTTGCCAACGCGTAAGTCCGGTCTTCATGTCGATGGCGGTGAGCTGGCCCCAGGGCGGCGGATTGCACGGCGCACCAAGCGGCGACATCAGCACCTCGCGCAGCATCACATAGGGCGAGCCTTGCATCTCGTAGTACGAGACTCCGGGGTGCAGATCGCGCTTGGCATCGAACTTCGCGCGCGGCACGAGCCGGACTGAAGCGGCGAGGTTCGAGGAATTGACCACCGCGAGGCCGGTGGTGGGATCATAGGCCACACCGCCCCAGTTGGTGCCGCCGAGGAAGCTGGGGTGAAGCAGCGAGCCCCTGATACCGGGCGGAGTGAACGGGCCTTCGTTGCGCAGCTGGCGAATGCGCGTGCGGCAGGCCGCCGTATCGAACCACAGCAGGCCCCATGCATCATCAGCCTTGAGCAACTGCGAGGTCACGGGCCTCGGCAGGACGGGCATGGGCTGGGTGAGGGCCGCTTGTTCGCCCGGCATGTCGCTGCGCGGCACGGGGCGCTCTTTCACCGGAAACAGCGGCTGGCCGGTCTGGCGATCGAGCACGAAAATATTGCCGGTCTTGGTGCCCTGAATCACCGCTTCGACCGGGCGTCCCCGATGGTCGATCGTGGCGAGCGTGGGCGCGGCGGGAAGGTCGTAGTCCCACAGATCGTGGTGCACGGTCTGATAGGACCACACCTTGCGCCCGGTGCGCATATCGAGCGCGACCACGGCATTGGCATCGGGAATGCGGCCGATCCGGTTCACGCCGAGCGTATCCCAGCTTGCGCTGCCAGTGGGCAGGAACAGCCAGCCGCGCTTGGCATCGACCGAAAGCGGAGCCCATGCGTTCGCTGCGCCGGTCACGGCGGAGAGATCATCCGGGATCGGGTTCCAGTTCCAGACTTCCTTGCCCGTCACCACATCGAAGCCCCGCACGATGCCGTCGAGCGAATTGCGGTACATGTTGTCCTGCACCGCAGTGCCGAGCGCGACGACATTGCCCCAGACGGCGGGCGGCGAGGTGTTGGCCGGTTTGCCTTCGCCCTTGTAATCGAGCGCGGCGAGATCGACATGGCCGCCCGCGCCGAACCCGGTGCAGGCACGGCCGGTATCCGCGTCGAGCGCGTGAAGCACCGCGTTCTGCGCGGCATAGAGAATGCGCTTGCCGCAAGTCTGCGCGCGGGCCTCGGCGCTATCGGCCTGCCAGTAGGCGACACCGCGGCAGTAGTTTTCGTGGTACATGTTGCCGCTGCGGGGCTTGTGCGGATCGAATGACCACAGCTCGCGGCCCGAAGCAGGATCGAGCGCCACCGCGCGGCCGAACGGGGTGCAGCCATAGAGCCGGGCATTGGCATAGATCGGTGTCATCTCGCCAACGGTCACATCGACATCCGCGCTGCCCGGCGCGATTTCGCCCGAGTGCCATGTCCACGCCACCCGCAGATTGCGCACTGACTTGAGATTGATCTGGTCGAGAGCCGAATACTTGGTCGACGAGGCCTGCCCGCCATAGCTTGGCCAGCCCGCCGCATCGGCTTCGACACTGGCCACCTGCGGGCTGGCGCGCAGCGCCGCCGGATCCGGCGCGGGCCGACACGCCGCAGCGGCGAGCGCAAGCAGGGCAATCGCAAGGGCCGGCCGCATCTGATCAGCCCTTCGGCCGCGCGAACACTTGCTCGCCGCCGATCCACGTTTCGAGCACGCGGGTATCATGGATTTGCGTGACGGGAATGGCGAAAGGATCACGGTCAAGCACGAGGAAATCGGCCACCTTGCCGACTTCGAGCGAACCGGCCTTGCGGCCCATGCCCATGCGCTTTGCGGCATCGATGCTGAACATGGTCACGGCCTGGGGGAGGGTGATCGCCTCCTTGAGGCCATAGCTGCGCGCGCTGCCGCCGGGGTTGCGCCGGGTGACGGCGGTTTCGATCCCGATCCACGGGTTCGGCACCGGGACCACCGCCCAGTCCGAACCGGCAATGACCAGTGCGCCCGCCTCGAACCCTTCGCGGATCGGCCAGACGCGGTCGATGCGGGGGCTGCCGACGGCACTGGTGATGTCATCGTTGATCGGCTGCGGATCCCACAGATAGGGGGAATACTCGACCGCCGCGTTGAGCGCCTTGAAGCGCGGCATGTCTGCCGGGTCGACGAACGTGGAATGGCCGACCTGATGGATCGGGCCGCCCATGCCATTGGCCTTGCGCGCTGCCTCGATCGCATCGAGCGCGGCGCGGACCGCGCGGTCTCCCGCGGCGTGGAACAGAACCGTCACGCCCAGCTTGTCCCACCGGGTCACGTTTGCCGCCATTGCTGGCGGATCGAACAGCAGGAGGCCGCGCGCCGGGGCATTGGGCTGGCCTGCCTGGTAGTCCGCCAGCATCGCGCCTGTATGGCTTTCGGTGGGCACGCCATCGGCGAAAACCTTGACGCAATCGGGGTTGAACGTGGGCCTTGCGAACTGCTTGCGATCCGCCAGCGTCCGTTCGAACTCCGGATTGGGGCGCCCTGATTCAGAATAGGCGATGCAGGCCTGAACCCGCTGCTTGAGCACGCCCTTGTCGGCCAACGCCGCATAGACCGTGAGATCGTCGCGGTAGGCCATTGCCTCGACATAACCGACGACACCGAAGCCAGCGAGCATGGCAAGGTGCGCGGTCAATTGCCGTTCGGTTTCGGCAAGAGGCTGGGGCGGCACTTTCATGCTGATAAGCCGGCTCGCCGTCTCGCGCAGCACGCCAGTGGGGTTTCCGGCGCTGTCACGCTCGATGATCCCGCCTTCCGGGTTGGCTGTGCTGCGGTCGATCCCCGCTGTGGCCAGTGCGCGCGAATTGGCCCAGACGCTGTGGCCGCTGACATCGAAGAGCATGACGGGATTATCGGGCGATACGGCATCGAGAGTCGCGGCCGTGATCGGAGTGCCAGCCAGCAGCGAGGACTGCCATTGCCCGCCGCTGACCCATTCACCGGGCTTGGCCGCCTTGACGCAGGCCGCCACCAACTCGAGCAGGCGCTGCGGGCCGGCATCCTGCGGAATGCGGCAACGCCCTTCATCGCCCTTGGCCTGAAGCACGGGGTGGATGTGCATGTCGTAGAGGCCCGGAAACACGGTCCGGCCCTTGAGGTCGATCACTTTTGCGCCGCCGCGTGGCCACTTGCCCGCCTCGGCCCGCGTGCCGATCCGCTCGATCCGCGTCCCGCGCACGTCCATCGCGCTGCGCCAGCCCTGCGGGGTGTAGATATGTCCGTTGATGAAGCGCAGCGCGGGCTTTGGCGCCGCCTCTGCTGCAGGGGGCAGGGCGCAGGCCGCAAGGACAATGCCTGCGGCGGAAAGGAATCGGCCAAGGCCGCGGCGCATGGATGTCATTGCGGCATTCTCCCAGGGTCCGTTTGCGCCGCCCGCCTTCGAGGCGGATCGGCGCGCACGGCTCATCAGTAACGGTACGATGCGGTCAGGCCGAAGGTGCGCGGCCGTAGCGTTTCGCGGCGGAAGAACTCGAACGGGTTCTGCGCCCGCTCGCGCCGGGTCCAGGTGGACTTGTCGAGGATGTTGTTGACGAAAAGCGAGATATCGAAATTGCCGGGCTTGACGCCGAGCCGCGCCGACCAGAACGCGACGGCTGGGGGAAGCGTCAGAGCAGTGTCGATCGCGCCGTTCGCAGGGTTGAGGTAAGGCGGCAGCTTGCTCTGCTTCGAGCGGTAGTCGAAGTCGGAGCGGACATAACCGCCCTTCGCGCGGAATGCGTCGAAATCGTACTGCGCGTGGAACGAGGCCGTCCACGGCGCGCCGAGCACGGCATCACCCTTGCTGACGAACGGCGCCGCCGCGGTCGGGCCGCCCTTGATCGTGTCGAGGAACTTCGCATCGACATAGCCGACTTCGGCCTGCAGGGTCAGGCGGTCGGTCGGGTGCACTTCGACCTGCAAGTCGAAACCGCGGCTGCGCGCCTTGCCGAGGTTGGACGTGAACTGGAAGCCGCAGCTGTTGAGCGCCACGGCCTGCTGGATGTCGCTCCAGTCGATCTGGTAGACGCTCGCCTGCACGCTGCCGCGCCCGCCGAACTTGCTCTTCACGCCCAGTTCGTAGCTCCACACCGAGTCCGACTTGAAGTTGGTCGGGCGGCCATTGGGATAACCGATGCTCGCAAGCTCCGGACCGCAGAAGGTGCCGACTTGCGGGTTGTAGCCGCCGACGCGGAAACCGCGCGAGGCTGAGCCATAGATCAGCGTATCGGGCGTGACCTGGAAGTTCAGACCGAACTTGGGCGTAATCGGATTTTCGCTCTGGCGGCCGCGGTCATCCACCAGCGGGCCGACGACGAACCCTTGCGCGATGTCCTTGATGGTGAAGACGGTGTGGCTGTAGCGCAGGCCCGCCAGCACCGAGATCCGGTCGGTGAGCTTGTAGGTAACCTGACCGAACAGGGCTGCTTGCTCGTCCGTCGATACCGCATTTTGATCATAGACCGAGTAACCCGGAACCGGGGCCTCGCCGCCGAACAGGTAGACCGGCAGATAGGGGTCGGTCACGATCTGGATCGAGGTCTGCTGCGCGTGGCTGTAGAACCCGCCGAGCACCCAGGTCAGCGGGCTGGAGGCATTGCTTGATTGCAGCCGCAGCTCGCCGGTCCAGTTCTTCTGCGCGACAAGGAAGTCCGACGGCGCATTCTGCTGGGGGAAGAAGGGCAGGGCATTGACGCCGGTAAACAGCGTCTGGTCGAAGTTGGTATAGTCCTGCACGAAGGACTGCTTGCGATCGAAGTAGGAACCGACCGCAATCACATCGACAGCGCCGAGCCCGACGCTGACATTGAGCGAGGCGAGGGTGAAGCGGTCCTTGCTCGTTTCGGCCAGCTGGTTGGCGTTGATGAAGACGTGCTTGTCGTAGTCCGAATACTTCTCCCAGCTCTCGCCGCTGTCTCCGGTCTTGACGTTCTGATAGAACACGGCCGGCGTTATCTTGACGTTGTCGACTGGCTGCCAGGTGAGCGCGATGCGGGCGACATAGCTATCGGCCGAGTTGGCGTTCTTTTGCACGACCTTGCTGGTGAACGAGCTGATCCGATCGACATAGCCGCCGTCGCGGCGGTAGTAGCCGCTGGCGACGAGACCGAGCTTGCCCGGGATGAGCGGCGCGCTGATCGATACGCCGCCTTCACCGTTGGCCGCGCCGTGCTGGGTGGCGCTGCCTTCGGTGCGGGCATAGACCTTGAGCGTGTCGAGCCCGGGCTGCTGGGTGATGAAGCGCACGGTGCCGCCTTCCGAACCGGCGCCGAAGAGAGTGCCTTGCGGGCCGCGCAGCACTTCGACGCGGTCGAGGTCGAACACCACCGGATAAGCGTTGCCGCCGCCATAGCCGAGCTGGCGGATCTGGATCGGCACGTCGTCGATGTAGATGCCGGTGGTTGCTGCGCCAACCGAGGAATTGACGCCGCGTATGGCGATGTTCGTCGTGGTGTTCGATTTCTCGAAGCTGACGCCCGGGGTCTGGCGGATCACGTCGCTGAAATTGCGGATGCCGCGGCTGTCGAGCGCCTCGCGCGAGAGGGCGCTGACGCTCAGCGGAACCTTGTTGATGCTCTCACTCTTGCGGGTGGCTGTGACGATGATCTCACCGCCGTTCTGGTTGTCCGCAGCTGCTGTGTCGGCCTGCGGAGCGGCAGACTGAGCTGCGGCGGACTGGGCGACGAAAAGCATGGCAAGTGCCGTACTGCCAGCCAGAAGGTGTGCGCTGCGGCTGCTCATTGTCTGTGACTCCCCTGAAATGGCGGCCGCCGGCATGTTTGCCGCACGGCCCTGTCGGGGAGGAAGCTATGGGTTGGGGCAGGATTGCCGTTGACCGGAACGGACAACATGCCGCGCGCTTGCCAGATAGGGCACATTCTGGGCGGCGCAGGGATGGGTTGGCCACATTTGCCAAGGTCGCGCCGGGGGAGTTGCCTGGGCGCGAAGGCCGAACAGGAGAGCCGTCAGCACCGGGCTGACGGCTCTCCCCATTGGGCTGCCGATGTTCAGCGCTGCGCCAGAGCCTTGTCCTCGTTGGCGCGCTTGATGATATACATCCGGATGGCCTCGGCATCATCCGGCTTCAGCGCCGACTTGAACGAGACCATGCCCATCTGGTGTAGTTGGCCGCCGATCACGATCGCCTTCACGGCCTCGGCCGAGCCGATCACGCCAGAGTGGCGCAAGTCGGGGTTGAGGCTTCCGGAGATTGCGGCATCGCCGTGGCACATGGCGCAATAGCGGCCGTAAAGCTGCCCGCCGTGTGTCGCCTGCGCTACCGTGCCGGTGAAGGGCGGCGGATCGAGGACCATCTGGTTCATCGGCGGCGGCGCAGGCAGCTGGCCTGATGCGCCGAGCTTGAACACCAGCAGACGGCTGATATTGCGTCCGGCACCGCCCTTGTTCGCGAGCACACCGGTGGCGACGTCCCACACACCGCCCCAGCCGACGAGGATCGCGACATACTGCTCACCGCCGATCGCATAAGTCATCGGTGCGGCGATGATGCCGCTCTGTGCGGGGAACGACCACAGCTTCTCGCCCTTGTCGGCGGTATAGGCCACGAAATCGCCGCTTGAAGTGCCCTGGAACACGAGATTGCCCGCAGTCGAAAGCACGCCGCCGTTCGAGGGGCCGACCAGATCGATCTTCCACGCGGCCTTCTTGTTCGCGACGTCCCACGCGACCAACTGGCCCTTGGTCGCCGCCTTGGCGCCTTCCTGGATCTTGAGGTTGGCCGGCATCGACACCGCATAGCCATCCATGCCGATCTTCCAGCCGATCGAGGTCGGCTTCCAGTCCTTGGCCGCAAGGTAGGGCCAGCCGGCAAGGTTGGTCGGGATGTAGAGATAGCCGGTCTTGGGGCTGTAGCTCTGCGGCTGCCAGCTATGCGCGCCAACCGCGCCGGGGAGGCTGACGAAAGCCTTGCCGGTTTTCTCATAGCGGGCGTCGGGATTGACGTTCGGACGACCGGTTTCCGGATCGAGGCCGGTTGCCCAGTTGACGGGCACCCACGGCGTCCCGGAAATGAACTTGCCGGTCTTCACGTCGAGCACATAGACATGCCCGTTCTTGGGTGCGTGCATGGCAACGTGGCGCTTCTCGCCGCCGATGTTCACGTCCGCGATGGTGATCTGCTGGTCGGAATCGAAGTCCCAGCGGTCTTCCGGCGTCTCTTGATAATGCCAGGCATATTGGCCGGTGTCAGCGTTCACCGCCACGATCGAGGAGGTGTAGAGGCTGTCTCCCTCACGCCCGTTCGCTGCCGGGTTCCACGGCTCGGCATTGCCGGTGCCGAAGAGCACGAGATTGGTCTCGGGATCGTAGGTGATCGAATCCCACACGGTGCCGCCACCGCCCAGTTCCCACCACTTGTTGCCCCAGGTCTTGGCCGCCGCCTCGTGCGCCGCCTTGTTGATGCCTTCGGCGCCGAAGCCCTTGGCCGGATCGCCCGGTACGGTGTTGAAGCGCCAGACCTCCTTGCCGGTTTCCGGATCGTAGGCCGCGAGATAGCCGCGCGCCTTGTACTCCGAACCTGCCGCGCCGA
Organism: Novosphingobium sp.; assembly: GCF_965228995.1. Lineage (GTDB taxonomy): Bacteria > Pseudomonadota > Alphaproteobacteria > Sphingomonadales > Sphingomonadaceae > Novosphingobium. The sequence continues at coordinate 2,269,713 of NZ_OZ245852.1, forward strand.
TCAGCACGCGGCCCTTCACTATGCGCGGCGCGCCGGTGATCGTGTAGTCAGTCTGGTTGGGCACCACCGTCTTTGCCCAGAGGACGGAGCCGGTCTTCTGATCCAGCGCGATGAGACGCCCATCGAGCGCTGCCACAAAGAGCTTGTCGCCATAGAGCGCCACGCCGCGGTTCACAGCATCGCAGCAGGCCCGGTACAGCGTATCGCGCGGCACCTTGGGATCGTAAGCCCAGAGCGGCTTGCCGGTTCTGGCGTCGTAGGCTTTCACCATCGACCAGGCCGTGGTGACATAGAGCACCCCGTCATGCACCAGCGGCGTCGCTTCCTGGCCGCGCGCGGTGTCCATATCGGCGTACCAGGCAAGGCCGAGCTGGCCGACATTGTATTCGTTCACCATCGTGAGCGGCGAGAAGCGCTGCTCGGCATAGTCGCCGCCGTAGGTCAGCCACTCGGCACCCGGCACGGACCGCAGCATGGCCTCGGTCACCGTCGCCATCGCTCCCGGCACCGCGACGGCTCCTGCCGCTAGCGCCAGTGATGACGCCAAGCCAAGCTTTCGCATAAAGGAAATGCGCATAGTCTTACCCTCTCCTCGCGGCCCGGCGCTTCCGGGTCCTTGTTTATCGGCAGTTTGAACCGCCATGCCTGATTGCACCATATGCAGCGCATCAGTGCGATGATCCTGCTGGCCATTTTTCTGGCTTTTTCGGCCTTTTTCTAAGTGCCTGACTGGCAGTATCATGCTTCCCTTTGCCGCAGCATCGCAATGAATGCTTCGGCAATATCGCCGGGTGTGTAGCGGCCCTTGCGGTACCAGGTCTGCGACCAGTTCAGGCTGCCGAACAGCGCGACCTTGAACAGCCAGCGATCGGTCTGTGGAGCGAGCGGCAGCGCCGCGATCAGCTTCTCGAAATGGCGCTCGTAACGGTCGCGTTCGGCGTTCAGTGTGGCGAGAATTGCCGGGGGAAACGAGCGCATGAATTCCGGGCTGACGATCCGCGCATAATCGCCGCCATCGAGCAGGGTGGAAAGATGCGCGGCGCAGGCGGCTTCGATCGCTTGCCACGGTTCGTTGGTGGTATGGCAAAGCGCCTCGGCGATGGCCTCCTCGAACCGCGCCACGCCCTTGTGGTAGACCGCGAGAAGCAGCTCTTCCTTTGATTTGAAATGGTAATACAACGAACCGGGCAGCATGCCGACGGCACCGGCAATGTCGCGGATCGAGGTGCCGTCATACCCCTTGGCCGCGAACATCGCCGCTGCCGTATCAAGCAAGGCCTCGCGCCGGCTCTCGCCCCCACGCGCTTCGGCTTTCGGCGGCGCTTTAATCCGGGCTTTCGTGTCTAGACTCACTAGTGCTTGCCTCAATCCGCTCAATCGCGCTGCAAAATGATAACCGAACAGGCCGCCTCGTCGAAACCCATGACCCCTCCGCCATTTTCGGCCAGCGCGGTGCGTGCGCCGCTGACCTGCCGCGCGCCGGCTTCCCCGCGAAGTTGCAGCATCAGTTCGTCGATCATCGAAAGCCCGGTCGCGCCAACGGGGTGCCCCTTGCTGACAAGGCCGCCAGAGAGGTTGATCGGGATCGAGCCGCCGAGCGCAGTCGCACCGCTTTCGGCGAACCTGCCGCCCTCGCCGATGCCGCAGAAGCCGAGCATTTCCGATTGGTAGAGTTCGCAGAACGAAGTCGCATCGTGCACTTCGGCAAGGTCGATGTCCGAAGCGGTCAGCCCGGCGGCCTTGTAGGCGCGCCGGGCGGCGAGCTGCGAAAGCCCGGGCTCATCAAGCCGGCGATACTTGCCTGCCGTCATCGTGCTCGCCGCAATCCGCACCGCCCGCGCGCGGACGGCGGCGGGCTGGCGCGCCAGCCATGCGCCCGAGCAGACCAGCGCGGCCGCCGCGCCGTCACCGATGGGCGCACACATCGCACGGGTGAGCGGCCAACTGATCGGCCGGTCTGCGAGGACATCCTCGGGCGTGAGGGCAAAGCGGTATTGCGCCTTGGGATTATGCACCGAAGCGGTGTGGTTCTTGGCGCAGGCAATGGCGATCTGGCGGTCGGTCGTGCCGTAAGTGCGCATGTGCCACGCGGCCTGCATGGCATAAGTGTCCATGAAGATAGTCCGGCCCGGGCCGGGTTCAAACGGCTTACCGGCTGCTTCACCCGCCGCCGCGTAGTAGGTAAGCCATTCCTCCCGGTCGTACTGATCGATGCCGCCGTCAAACAGCGCCATTGTGCGCTCGGGCGCCCCGGGGTTGAAGGTCTTCTCGACACCGAAGGCAATGCTGAGATCGGTCTGGCCGCTCAGCACGTCCTTCCACGCGCCGTGGAGTGCGATCGATGCGGTTGCGCAGCCGCCTTCGACATTGATGACCGGCACCCGTTCCGGAAACAGCCCCTCACGCACCAGCGGGGTGAGGCAGACCTGCCCCCGGATGCTGCCTTGCCCGTCGGTCCACATGCCGCAATTGCCGAACCACGCCATGCCGATATCGTTGCCATTGGCGAGGCCGGCATCGGCGAGCACGCCGAGATAGACCTCGCGCGTAAGGTCCTTGAAGCTGCGATCGGGGAACTTGCCGAAGCTGCTCGAATAGCTGCCGACGATATAGGCGTCTGTCATCTGGCTTGATCCCACCACGGTGCGCGCAGTTCGCGCTTCAGCACTTTGCCCAGGGCATTGCGCGGGAACGCCGCCCTCAGTTCCAGACCCGCCAGCCGCTGCGTGCGCGCCAGCCGGGCGTTTGCCCACTCAAGCAGGCCATCGGGATCGGGCTCTCCTCGCGGAATGACAAGGGCGAGCGGCGTTTCTCCCCATTTGGGGTGTGGAATGCCGATCACCGTCACGTCCTGCACTGCAGGATGCTCGCCGATCACGGCTTCGAGATCGGCGGGGAAGATATTGAAGCCGCCTGAAAGGATCATGTCCTTCTTGCGATCGACGATGTGGAGAAACCCTTCTTCGTCGAGATAGCCCAGATCGCCGCTGCGCAGGTATGCTTCGCCTGCCGCATCGCGCCACAGGATCGCGGCGTCGAGGTCGGGCCGGTTGTGATAGCCCGCCATCATGCCCAGCCCGCGCCCGACGATTTCACCAACTTCGCCGCGAGCGCATTCATGGTCGTCGGCGCCCACGATGCGCATGTCGAAGCCGAGCACCGGGCGGCCGACAGCGCCGGGCCGCGATGGCGTGTCGCCGGGCCCCCGCATCGTCGCGAAGCCTTCGCTGAAGCCGTAGAGCTCGTAAACATGCGGGGTCATTCGCGCGATTACCGCCTCTCGCGTATCGGGCCGGAGCGAGGACCCGGCAGACAGCAGCGCCTTGAGGCTGGAGAGATCGTGCTGGCCCAGTGCCGGGTCGTCGAGCGTGACGATGCACTGGGTCGGCACCATGAACGCGTGCGTCACGCGGTGCCGCTCGATCAGCGCGAGCGCACCGGCCGGGCTGAACTGCTCCATGATGACCACGGTGGCGCCCAGCAGCAGCGGCGGCAGCACCATGAACATCGTGCCGTTCGAGTAGAGCGCGGTGGTGACGAGGGCGACGGTATCGCGGGTCATGCCGAGCTCGAGCGCATTCGACCACGCGAAATGCGTGCGCGCGCCGTGGCTCTGCACGATGCCCTTTGGCAGGCCCGTGGTGCCGGAGCTGTAGATGATATTGAAGCGGTCTTCCGGGCGGCTTTGTACGCCGGGATCGCTATCGGGCGCGGCGGCGAGCAGGGCATCGCCTGCTTCCCAGCCTTCGCCGGTAAAGCCGATTGCGATACGTTTCGCACCGGCGGGCAAATCTGCCGCCTCGACCAGCGCGCGGTTTGCGGCGGAGACGAATACCGTCTTCGCGCCGCTGTCGGCCATCATCGTTGTGATCTGCGTGCCGGTCAGCAGACCGCTGATCGGCACCATGCAGGCACCTGCGCGCACGATGCCGAACATCACTTCGAGCATTTCGAGCGAATTGGTCATGACCAGCGCGACCGGATCATCATGCGCCGTGCCCATGCCAAGCAGGGCATTGGCGACGCGGCTGGTGGCGCGGTCGAACTCGCCCCAGGTCAGCTGCCGCTCGCCGCAGATCGCCGCGATCCTGCCCGGCGCAAAGCGCGCGTGGGTCGCCCAGATGCTGGCCATGCTGAAGGCGGGAGCTTCGATCATCGCGCGCTATCCATTCGACCTTGGCCCAGTCTCCCCTGGCCCCGTGACCATCGGCATTTCGCGCACTCCGCGCATGGTCAGCGTGTCCATATATTCCACCGTATCGGCCGCCATGGCGACGTTCGGGAAGCGCGCGAAGAGGCGGCTGATCGCGATGCGCGCTTCGGCCCGGGCAAGCGGCGCGCCGAGGCAGAAGTGGATACCGTGGTTGAACGTGAGGTGCCGATTGGGCGAGCGGCCGATATCGAAGCGCGCGGCGGCATCGAATACGGCTGGATCATGGTTGGCGGCATTGACCATGGCATAGACCCGGTCGCCTTTCTGCAGTGTTTTGCCGCGCATTTCGAACGCCTCTTTCACCACGCGGACGACGGCGCCCGTTGGCCCTTCGAAGCGCAGCATTTCCTCCACAGCGCTTGCGGCAAGCGCAGGGTCAGCCAGCAGCCTTGCCTTCTGATCCGGGTTTTCCAGCAGCGCGCGGATACCATTGCCAATGAGGTTGGTGGTCGTCTCGTGCCCGGCAAACAGGAAGAGGATGCACGAACCGATCAGTTCGTCCTCGGTGATCTGGCCGGTCTGCTGCAGCATCACAAAATGCGAGATCACATCGCCGCGCGGGTGCGCTTGCCGGTCCTTTGCGGCAGCGCGGAAGTAATCCGCCATCGCGACGATCCCGGCGCGCCCGGTTTCGTACTTGTCACCGGTGCCGGTGGCATTGCCTAGGAAAGGCTGCAATTGCATCGACCAGTCGCGCAAACGGTCCATATCCTCGCGCGGGACGCCGAGCAGATCCATGATCACGGTGGCGGGGAGGGGATTGGCAAATTCGCTGATGCATTCGAAACGGCCATCGCCGCGCGCTGCGATCCGGTCGAGCAGGCCGTCTGCCAGTTCGGTGATCCCCTCTTCAAGATCGCGCATTACGGCGGGCGTGACGACCTTGTTGAGCAAGGTGCGCAGCCGGGTGTGATCGGGCGGATCCTTGAAGACGACCCAGGTGTTCAGATAGCGGATAAGGTCGCTCAGCCGCGCGCGTTCTTCGCCTTGCTGGCTTTCGAAAAAAGGTGTGAGCCGGTCCGAGGTCACGCCGCTGTTCATCTGCACGGCTTTGACATCATCATGACGCGTGAGGACCCAGCCTTTGAGCAGGGGCGACCAGTGCACCGGGTCTTCAGCCTGAAGGCGCAGCAAAGTTTCCAGCGGGCGCTGGATGACGTCCGGATCGCGCGGATCGAAGACCAGACTCGTGGTGGGCATATTGCAGGAAAAGCTCCGAATTTCCTGCTTTGGCTATCACCCGGCCCTTGCCATAGCAATCGCTTGTTTGGTAGCATCCCCCAAGACGTAAAGGCGCGGGCCGAACCCGCCGCTATTGTGCGCAAAATGCTGCGGGAGAGAATGTGATGCTCAAGCTTGTTGCCGTATGGTCGGCGCCGAAGCCCGAAGACCGGGATGCCTTTGAAACCGCCTATGCCAACGTGCACGCGCCTCTCGCGCGGGCTCTGCCCAATCTCACCAGCCTCGAGACCATTCTGGTCGCCGAAGGGCTTGAGGGCGTGCCGGCCGATGCCTACCGCTTTGCCATCATGACCTGGGCCGACAAGGCCGCGATGGAGCGTGATGAACAGACGCCCGAATGGCTCGCGCTGCGTGCCGATGCAGGCGGGATGATCGAGCGCTTCGGGGTGACGCTCACGTCCTCCGTCGGCCACGTCGGCTAGGCGCGCGCGATGGCGATCCTTGTCACCGGCGGCACCAAGGGTATCGGCCTTGCGATCGCGCGTCGCTTTGCCAAGCCCGATACGGATGTCTTTCTCAACTTCCGCGCTGATCAGACAGCTGCGGACAAGGCGAAAGCGGAGATCGAAGCGGCGGGCGCACGCTGCCATCTGATCCAGGGCGATGTCAGCACGCCGGAAGGCGCGAAGGCGGTTGTCGCGGCGGTCGCGGCAAGAACCGACCAGCTTGACCAGCTTGTCCATTGCGCGGTGACTGTGATCCCTGAACCGCTACTCACCGTCGATCCTGCCGCCTTCACCGCAGCAATAAACCTCAATGGCACGGCGCTCGTCTATCTGGTGCAGGCCGCGGTGCCACTGTTCCGGCGCGGGAGCACGGTGTTCTTCCTTTCCAGCAGGGGCAGCCGGACGGTTATCCCGAACTACGCCGCCGTCGGTGCAGGCAAGTCGCTGGCGGAGAGCCTGATCCGCTACCTCGCGTTCGAACTCGCTCCGCTAGGCGTTCGCGCCAATTGCGTCGCGCCGAGCGCGGTCGATACCGAAGCGCTGCGGCAGGTCTACGGTGCGCAGACCGAGGAGATCATGCGCCAGTCCGCCGCCGCCAGCCCGAGCGGGCGCAATGTCGTCGATGATGATTATTGCAGCCTGATCGAATATCTCGCGAGCCCTTCCGCAGCGATGATCCAGGGGCAGGTCGTGTTCGTGACCGGAGGTTCGTACCTGGCGGCCTAGAGCAGTGAGAGCCGCAGTTCGCGCTTGAGGATCTTGCCGCTCGCATTGCGCGGCAGGTTCTCGGCGAACACGACCTTCTTGGGGACCTTGAAGGCGGAGAGGTGATCGGCGCAGTGCGCCAGCACATCCGGCATCTCGAGCGTATGGCCATCGCGCAGCACGATCACCGCCGTCACCGCCTCGATCCACTTGGGATCGGGCATGCCGATGACCGCCACTTCGCTGATCGCAGGATGGCGATACAGCACTTCCTCGACCTCGCGCGAGGCGACGTTTTCGCCGCCTGTCTTGATCATGTCCTTCTTGCGATCGACCACCGTGATGTAGCCCTGGGCGTCCGCCACGCCGAGATCGCCGCTGTGGAACCAGCCGCCGGCAAAGGCTTCTGCCGTGCGTGCGGGATCGTTCCAGTAGCCGCTGAGGAGTTGCGGCGAGCGATGGACGATCTCACCCACTTCGCCGTGAGCAACCGGTTCCATCGCATCATCGACGATGCTGGTTTCTACATGCAGCGTTGGCCGGCCGGCGGAGCCAAGGCGCTCGGCATGTTCTTCGGGAAACAGGATTGTTGCGACAGGGGCAATCTCGGTCTGGCCGTAGAGGTTCCACAGGCGAAGCTGTGGAAGCCGTGCGTTCATTTCGCGCAGCACTTCGACCGGCATGATCGAGGCGCCGTAGTAGCCTTTCTGCAGCGCCGAGAGATCTGAGGTTTCCATGGGCGGTGAACGCAGGAGCGAAATCCAAACGGTTGGCGGCGCGAAAAACGACGTCGCTTTATGCTGCACCAGAAGCTGCAGCACGTTGTCCGCAGCAGGCGAGCCGGTGATGACATTGGTGGTGCCGACATGAAGTGCGGGGCCGATCATGCAATCGAGCTGAGCGCAGTGGAACAGCGGCATTGCGTGAAGCGCCACCGTATCGCGGGTCCACTCGCAATCGATGATGCAGCTCTGGTATTCCCACAAGACGGCGTTGTGCGAAAGCATCGCGCCTTTGGGGCGGGATTCGGTACCGCTGGTGTAGACGATCTGGAGGAGATCTTCGCCGCCGCGCTGCTGCGGGGCGATCGGTTCGTCCGAAAGCAGGTCGGTCCATGCGGGCAGGCCGGCAGGTGAGGGCGCCCATTCGCCGGGGATGCCGAAAACATGGTCGAGCACGTCACTTCGGGCCGCAAGGCCGGTTTCCATCGTGGTCTCATCGACGAACAAGACACGGGCGCCGGAGTGATCGAGGATGAAGCGCACGTCCTCGGCATTGAGCATGAAGTTGATCGGCACGAGCACCGCATCGGCGCGCGCGATAGCGAAGCGCAGCGCGATGAAGGCGTGGCTGTTGCGCGCAAGGATCGCGACGCGGTCACCCGCCTGCACGCCGAGGTGCTTGAGGCCGGAGGCGAGCCGCTCCACCTCGCGGAGGAAGCCTGCATAGCTCCACGTCACATCGCCGCAAATGATCGCGGTCTTTTCGCCGTGCCGCTCAGCCGAGCGGGCGAGCATGGCCGACAGAGACTGCGCCCGCGCGCGGGTGATAACCGGATCAGGATGCATTTCCGCAGGCATGGCAATCCTTGGAACTGGGGTGTTGAGGGGACTTTACACAGCAAAAAGGGAGCAGCGCCACCGGCACTGCTCCCCCCTTGTGAATCAGGTGCTTACTTCCACTTGACCTTGAGCGACACACCATAGGTTGTCGGCATGCCGACCGCTTGGGTGATGATGTCGTTGTAGGAAATGATATTCTGGACGTTGAACTTGTTGAACACGTTCTTGCCCCAGGCCGAGATGCTCAGGCGGTCGCCGGGGAAATCATAGCCGATGCGGGCATCGACGATGGTGTAGCCGTCGATCCGGAACGGATAGGTCTTGGTCGAGCGGTACGGCGCCGGCGGGATCTTCAGCGTGCTGCCGGCGATATAGGCATCGACGTCCGAGCGATAGTTCGCCGAGGCACCGATGAAGAAGGTTCCGCCATTGCCCATCGGGACCCGGTAATCGATGTCGCCGGTGAGGCTCCACGTCGGTGCGAAGGGCAGGCGGTTGCCGGCGAAGTTGTACGGCGTACCGGCGCTGCCGTATCCGCTGCCAAGGATGTTACCGAAGACCGTGGTGGCGGTGTAGGAGTCCACCTTGGTCTTGAGGTAGCTGCCCGAACCGGTCAGCGTCAGACCCGACACCGGGCGGACGATAAGGTCGGTTTCCACGCCGAAGATGTGCGACTTGGGCACGTTGTCGAGGCGCTGGAGCAGGCCGAACAGGGCGGTATCGACGGTGCCCTGGATCTGCTTGTCCTTGTAATCCTGATAGAAGATCGCACCGGTCCACGAGATCGTATTGTTCATGAACTTGGCCTTGAAGCCGCCTTCATACGAGGTGACCCGCTCCTGCCGCGCAGGGGCGAACACGTCGACCGTTGCACCGGTGATCACCGGGAAGCTGCCGGCCTTGAAGCCGCGCGAAACGTTGGCGTAGACCAAGAGATCGCTGGTCGGCTTGAAGTCGAGGCCTGCCCGCCACGACACGTTGTTCTCCGCGAGACGGCCGAGGTAGGGCTTGCCGTTCGTGAAATCCGGGAAGAACGAGTAGCACTTCCCCGAATTGTTGAGGCCGAGGCCGAACAGCACCGAAACGCGCTGGTCGGGCGCGGCGTCGTTGTTGCACATGCTCTCGTGGTTGAGCGAATGGGTGTAGCGGATCCCGGCCTTGAAGGTGAGTTGGTCGGTCAGGTCGTACTCGCCGTTGGCGAAGGCCGCGATGTTGTCCATCTTGCCCCGGCTGTCGACGGTGCTGATGTGAATCCAGGCAGTACCCGCATTGGACAGCGAGTTGTCACCATAGGTGATGTCCTGAATCTCGTTGACCTTGCTGTGGTTGTAGTTGCCGCCCAGCGTCCAGCGGAACTTCTGGCCCGGAGATGCGGCGTTCGAGATGCGCAGTTCCTGCGAGAAGTCGTCGATCGTGCCGTCATCGCGCGGGGCGTCGACCATCTCGTAAGGCGAACCGTCGAGGTCGAACGACATTTTCTGGCTCAGGCGGTTGTAGCCGGTGATCGAGGTGATCGCGATGCTGTCGCTCACCTGGAAGTCAGCGCGCAGGATCGCCTGGAACAGGGTGCGGTCGCCCGAGGGAACGGCAGGCGGGGTCGCGTACTGGAAGCCCGGCGTATAGCCCGGGGCAGGGCTCAGCGGGAACGGCAGGCCACCGGTCAGCGGGCCCGGGATGCGCGCGACCGTGGTCCAGCTGGCGGCGCGCAGGTTCTGCGGCGTGAACGGCGCATTCAATTCCGCAAACGACGGCGCAGAGGGGACTGATGGAACCGAAGCGATGATCTGCAGGGCTTGCGGCTCCGAGCGGTCGACCGACCCGTTGAGGTTCAGTTCGAACTTCAGCTTGTCGCTGGCCTGCCAATCGGTGATGAAGCGCGCGGCAACGTAATTCTGCGTGCCGTTCTTCTGCTTCGGGTCGAGGAAGTTGTACTGCCAGGCGTCGCGATGCGCCGCATCGATGGCCAGCCGCATACCCAGCGTTTCGCTGACCGGCCCGCTGATGAAGGCAGTGCCGTGGATCTCGTTGAAGCGGCCATAGTCGAGATTGAAGCCGGCCTGGAGTTCCTTGGTCGGCTTGGCAGCGACATAGTTGATCGCGCCGCCGGTCGAGTTCTGGCCGAACAGGGTGCCCTGCGGGCCCTTCAGAACTTCGACGCGCTCAAGGTCATAGAGTGAGTGGCCGGCGAGGACCGGGAAGGTGAGCGGCGCCTGGTCCATCGAGACGCTGACCGCCGGATAGACGCCCAGCGCGTCGGCGTTGTAGCCGATGCCGCGCAGGGTGTAGACCGGGGTGCCATGGGTCGAGGGCGCGAGCGCCATGCCCGGGATGTATTTGACGAGGTCTTCGGCCTTGTTGATATTCCGGCGTTCGAGCAGCGAGGTGTCGAACGCAGCGATGCTCGCACCGACCTTGCTGATGTTTTCGTTGCGCTTGTTCGCCGTCACGATGATTTCGCCGACAGGAGCTGCATCCGCGTTAGCCGCTTCGGGGGCGGGGGCGGGAGCCGCATAGGCGGCCTGCGCCATGCTGGCGATGCCGATTGCAGTGGAAGCAGCAAGCATGCTGCGCCGGATCTTGTTCATTTCCCTCTCCTCTGATGTTTCGTTTATCGTTGTTTTTTGGCGTTGATTTCGGTGGTCAGCTTCGGAGCAAATCCGCAAAAGTGTTGATCGCGCGCCGCAGGATGCGGTCGGCCGTGGGGAAGGCGGCTCGCATGGTGGCAAGGCCGTGGATCAGGCCTTTCGCTTCCATGAAGTGCACTTCCATCCCGGCATCCGCCATCCGGCCAGCCATGGCCCGGCCCTGATCGCGCAAGGGATCCAGCCCGGCGGTGAGAATGACCGCGGGCGGAAGCTCGGCAGGAAGCGGGTGCAGCAAGGGCGATGCTGCCGCGCCGGCTGCCATTCCGTCCGCGGGCAGGTAGTCCGCAGCAAATCGGGCCAGCAGCTTGGCATCCAGGATAAAGCCTTCGCCGAAAGCCTCGTAGGAGCCGCGATCAGGCGCCGTGCAATCGAGCCAGGGATAGACCAGAAGCTGCGCCTTCACCGTCTCCGGGCCAAGCACGATTGCCACATGAAGTGCCAGATTGCCGCCCGCACTGTCTCCCGCCGTTGCGAGGCCGGTAACCGGTGCTTCAAGCGCATCCGGGCTGCCCAGAACGAACCGGGCCGCTGCGACGCAATCGTCATGGCTGGCGGGGAAGGGATCTTCCGGCCCCATACGGTAATCCACCGCGACCACGCGCAAGCCGGTGATTGCTGCGATTGTCGTGCAGACAGGATGATGCGTGTCGAGATCGCCGATCACCCAGCCGCCGCCGTGCATATAGAGCACGACAGGGCCCGCTACGGCGTCGCCGGGGAAATAGGCGCGCAGCGGGCAGGGGCCGCCATCGAGATCGGCCCAGCGCACGCCGGGTTCGGGCGGTGCATCAAACAGGCCGCCCATTGCCAGATAGGTCGCGCGCATGTCCGCTGCCGACATGTCGGCGAGGTGCGGGCCGCCCTGCTCGGCTATTCCGGCCAGCACAGCCGCGGTTTCAGGCAAGACAAACGGTTGTTCCATCAAGAGGCTCCTGCCATCTGCAAAGACACATCCCGCCCGCCAGATGCATGAGCGCGGGCGCCGACGCCGGATGGCCGCATTACGGCTCGATCCGCACTGCCGGGTCCGATTTGACCCAATACCGCAGCAAACATATGAAAAATAACAATATCCCCGAATTTCTCATGCATGTATCGGGAAAGTTAGGCGAACAGACGATGCCGCGCCATGACGCTGCGCGCCAAGTTATTGACGGATGTGGCCAGCGCCCGCTACCTTCGCGCTATAAGGGCCAGACAAGGTCAATCACGAGGGGATGGGGCATGGACTCCAATGCACTCTACGCGACGTTGCCGGATCTGAGCGCGCGGATCATGCGCAGTGCCTTGGCGAGCGAGACCAGGGTTGATTGGGATGATTTCTGCCGCAGCAGTCATGTGCGGCCGGTTCGGTTCGACGCCTACTCCGGCCAGCTGCTGGCGCAGGAAGAATTGCAGCTGCAAAAGTCGTTCGCCGCCTGCACAACGAGTTCACGCAATATCTGGTTCGACGTCGGCCTGCGCTACCGTGCGATCAAATATGGCGAGCTTGGTCTTGCGATGATCACCGCGCGCACGCTGGGCGAGGCGCTGCAGATCGCGTGCCGTTGCCAGTCGCTCACCTATTCTCTGATCAATTACCGCTATGCCTCAGCCCCCAATGGCGCCTGCGCACTGATCGGCAGCTGCGGCGAGCTGGCCGAGCCGCTGCATGATTTTACGCATTACCGCGACCTTGGCGCGATCCGGACATTGATTGCGGACGTCATGGGCGGCGAACTGCCACTTGAGCGCGTGACGTTGACTACGCCGCCTCCGCCGGACTGGGCGCAGCAACAGCGCCATTTCCCATGCCCCGTGCAGTTCAACGCGGATCAGACCCAGTGGCTGTTCCTGCCGGGCGCCGCCAATCTTCCGCTGCCGATGGCCGACAACGATCTCGTCACGCTCTACAGTTCTCGCTGCGATACGATGCTGCGCCGCGCCCAGATCGATGGCACAATCAAGGGGCGGCTGGCCGCGCGGCTCAGCCGCAGCAACAGCGATTTTCCCACTGCCGGTGAAGCGGCCCGCATGCTCGCGCTATCAGAGCGGACGCTGCACCGCCGGCTGGCCGAAGAAGGCACGCGCTTCTCGGCGATGATCGATGAGGCACGCTACAGCCGCGCGCGGGAATTGCTGATGGATGGCCATATGGCGATCGAGCAGATTGCCGTCGCGGTCGGGTTTGCCGAACCCTCAAGCTTCTCCCGCGCGTTCAAGCGCTGGTCGGGCATGGGGGCGCTGGAATACCGGCGGCAGGCCCAGGCCAGGAACGCGCGTCCCGCCTGAGGCCTGCCTGACCGGTCCTGCTCGGCCGCCTCAGCTATAGGCGAACTCGGCGCCTTCGAGATTGATCGCGGGAATATCCTCCGCCTCGCGCCAGTAGTCTTGCGTGTGGCGCCATTCGGGCTGTTCGCCAAGGCGCTTCGGCAGCTTGTCCATGTCGCGCATCAGGTAGCTCGGATTGAAGTTGTCGTCTTCGATCCATGGCAGCAGAGGCTCGTGTGCAAGGGCGGGCGGCACCACGATGTTGACTTCGCTCGCGCCTTTTTCGTCCATGTGGCGCAGCATGCGGCAGACGAAATCGCCCAGCAGATCAACCCGCAGCGTCCATGCTGCGCGGAAATAGCCGAACACCCACACCATGTTGGGCACGCCTTCGAACATCATGCCGCGGTAGGTCGCCTTCTCCGACCAATCGATGGGTTTGCCGTCCACCTCGAATTCGATGCCGCCCATCATCAGCAGCTTGAAGCCGGTGGCTGCCATGACGATGTCCGCCTTCAGCTCATCGCCCGAGCCGAGCTTGATCCCGTCCGCCGTGAAATGGTCGATGGTATCGGTGATCGCAGTCACCTTGCCGTCGCGGATGCGCTCGAACATGTCGCCATCGGGGATGAACGCCAGGCGCTGCTGCCAGGGGCGATAGCGCGGCGTGAAGTGGGGCTCGAACTGGAAATCCGGCCCGGCATATTGGCGGATCAGTTCCTTGAGTTCCTCGAACACCAGATCCGGTTCGGCCCGCGCGCGGTGGTCGAGCATCTTGAGGTTGTGGAGGTAATCGAGCCGCACACAGCGGTGCACGGTGTCCTCGTCCACGCCGATTTCGCGCAGCCGGTCGGCAAGATCGCTGCGGTTGGGATAGCAGTAGAAGTACGTCGGCGAACGCTGCAGCATGGTGACATGCTTTGCCTTGTCGGCGAGGACCGGGATCACCGTCGCGGCGGTCGCGCCTGAGCCAATGACGACGACTTCCTTGCCGGCGTAGTCGATGCTGTCGTCCCACTTCTGCGCGTGGACGAGCAGGCCCTTGTAGTCCGCCATGCCCGGCCAGTCAGGCAGGTAGGGGTTCTGGTGGTCATAGTACCCCTGGCACATCCACAGGAAGTTCGCGCGATAGGTCGGGCCCTCCGAACCGTCGGTCAGCTTCGTCTCGACCGTCCAGAGCTTGTCGGCGGTGGACCACGAACAGCGTGTGATCAGCGTGCCGAAACGGATCGCGCTGCCGATATCGTTTTCGGCGAGCACATCGCGCAGGTACTTGCGGATTTCCTCGGCCGTGGCGATCGGCGGGCCGACCCAGGGCTTGAACCGGTAGCCGAAGGTATAAAGGTCGGAATCCGAGCGGACGCCGGGGTATTTGTGCGTGTGCCAGGTACCGCCGATATCGTCCTTGGCTTCGAGCATGACGAAGCTTTTGTCGGGGTTCTGGGTCTTGAGGTGATAGGCGCTGCCGATGCCGGAGATGCCGGCACCCACGATCAGGACATCGAAATCCTGCGTCGCGGCGCCCGAACTCTGCTGTGGTCTTTCCATTACTTCGGTCACATCACGCTCCCATTCGGCCAATGCCCGGCTGCGACAGGCATCGCGCCGGTTATGCCATGAGAATTTCGCCAAGACGGCGTCTGATGCAACGTCGCGAGCCGCCAACTAACTGGCCCGGCCCGCCATTCATGATTCATGTGAGTGAGGCGGGCCGGCTCGTTGGGAACCGGCCCGGGGGCGTCAGAGCCCGGCGCCTGCGCGCATTTCCTCGATCAGTTCGAAGTGGAACGCGAGCATGCGCTCGTTCGGTTGCTGCGGGCCGAAGAAGTCCATCTCAGGATCGACGACTTCGGTCCGGACGCCCGACAGCGCCTCGATCAGCGCAAGGCCGCAGAACGGCACATAGGCTTCGGAATAGCCGCCCTCGTGGATCACGGCGAGCCGCCCCCCGCACAGTTCGTCCGCCACCTTGATCATGCGCTCGGTCATCTCGCGGTAGCTCTCGGAATGCAGCATCTGCCGGGCGAGAGGATCGGCCGCATTGGCATCGAGGCCGCTGGCGATGACGATGAGATCGGGTTGATAACGCTGCAGCGCCGGGATCACCACGCGGTCCAGCGCCCTCAAGTACGTCTCGTGCCCGCTGCCAGCGGGGAGCGGCACGTTGAGATTGGCGCCAAGCCCTTCGCCTTCGCCGCGATCCTCATGGCCGGTGTAGCCCGGCGGGAAGCAGCGATCCTGATGGATCGAGATCGTCAGCACATCGCCGCGGTCGTAGAAGATGCTCTGCGTGCCATTGCCATGGTGCACGTCCCAATCGACCACCGCGACTTTGCCGAGGCCGTGCCGCGCCTTGGCGGCGTCGATGGCGATGGGAATATTGGCAAGCAGGCAGAAGCCCATCGGCTGATCGGCAAGGCAGTGGTGCCCTGCCGGACGGCACAGCGCATAGGAATTGCGCGCGCGGCCTGCGACGACCGCGTCCACGGCCTCAATGGCGAGGCCGGCAGAAAGCGCCGCGAGTTCGAAGCCGCCCTTGCTGAACGGGGCAAAAAGGCCGAGCTCGCCGCCACCGGCGTCGCTCACCCGCTTGAATTCGTCGATGTAGCTGGCGGGATGGATACGCAGCAGATCCTCGCGCGTAGCCGGCGCAGCGCTGCGCACCTCAAGATGTTGATCGAGCCCGGCGGCACGGACGAGATTGAGCAGTCGGCGCTTCGATGCCGGTGTATCGGCGCCATAGCTGCCCGAAGGCGGCTCAACCCAGTCACCGATCGGAAAGAACAGCGCCTGAACGCCGGTGCAGTGCCAGAAGGTTCGTTCGTCGGTCAGGAACAAGGTCGCATCGCTCATTGGGTCTCTCCCTCGCTTCGCAGGGAATATGGCTCCCCCGCCTTGGATGCTGGCGGCACCTTGGCGTGGTGCTTCTCGCCGGCCGATGTAGCCTTTCCGGATCTGTTCCGGGAACACGGTGATTGGCAACCGGGGCGCTTCCGTAGCGGAGCCCGCATCTGCCCGAATTGTTCAAGGCGGCATATGGCGGCTGACCAGAGCTCTCTGGCTTGGCCGAACAGGCCATTTTGCGGAACGGGCAGGCTCTGCCGGAGCTTCCGTCAGACGGAGGGACGCCGCAGCATGCGGATCGTGTTGTCGCGGTAGTGCTGCATCAGGGTGTGGAGATTAATCGCCGAAGGATTGGCCAGCCACTGGTAAACGAGTCCGAAGATGAAGGCGCTGAATTCGACCGCGAAGCTTTCGGGGTCGACTTCGGGCCGCACTTCACCGTCGCTGATCGCCTGCGCCAGCCAGCGCGCGGTATCCTTGCGGTAGGCGATGTGGTTGGCGGCGAGGCGGCGACGGACCAGCGGGTAGCTGCTGATCGATTCGAACCACAGGATATACATCGCCTGCATCTGCTTGGTGCGGTTGAGCAGGAAGAACTCCACCGCATCGAGCGCGCCCTCGATGGCCGCGAGCCCGGTGTTCTTGCCGACGAAGCGGCGCAGTTCGGCGGCCCACTTCTCGTTGAAGTCCCGCACCAGGAAGCCGAACAGCGTTTCCTTGGAGCCGAAACGGTTGCTGGCAAGGCCGCGGCTGTAGCCCGCGCGCTCGCCCACTTCCTTGAGCGTGGTGTTATGCGTGCCGAGTTCGACGATCAGGTGCATCGCCGCCTCGAACATGCGTGCGTCAGAAAGTGCGGTGCGTTCGCCCTGGGTCAGCCTCGGGCGCTCGACCGGTAGTTCGCCGGGAGATGAGATATTCACGTTCAATCCTAGTCTCCGGAGGTGAACCCAGTTTCCACGATGACAGTCATCCCTCCGGCGTCGAACTGCTCCCTGAGTGTCTTCTTGTCGAACTTGCCGACACTTGTCCTCGGGATGAAGTCCGCATGTGCCCAATACTCGGGTATCATGAATCTGGCAAACCGCTCGCGGAGGCCAGAGCGCAATGCGGCGGGGACAAGTTTCGCACCGGGCGCCGGGACCACCACGGCAAGCGGGCGTTCTTCCCAGCGCGAATCGGGGATCGCGAAGACAGCCGCTTCGGCAACGCCGGGCAGTGCGGCGATGCCGTTTTCGAGATCGGCAGAGGAAATCCACTCGCCGCCCGACTTGATAAGGTCCTTGGCGCGGTCGGTCACTTCGACAAAGCCGAGCGTATCGATCCGCCCGACATCGCCGGTGCGCAGCCAGCCATCTTCGGTGAGGCGCGACCCTTCCGACCCTTCGTGAAGATACCCGCCCGTCACCCAAGGCCCACGCAGCTGCAAATGGCCCATGGCCTTGCCGTCCTCGGGCAGGCGGCGGTCGTCGTCATCGACGATGCGCACCTCCATCCCGGGAACGGGCCTCCCCGCCTTGGCGCGCCACGGGGTTTCGCCTTCCGGCCCCGTCTCGCGCGGGGGGAACGAGAGCACGCACATCGGGCTCGTTTCGGTCATGCCCCAGCCTTGCACGACATCGACGCCCCATGCCGCCTTGACCCGTTCGATGAGGCTCGCGGAAACCGCCGAGCCGCCCGAGACGATGGTCCGGAACGAGGAGAGATCGAGCGGCGCAGTGGCGTGGGCCTGGAGCAGATCGTTAAGGATCGTCGGCACCGCAGCCATCAGTGTGGGCCGCTCCTGCGCGATGAGGCGGGCAAGATGCGCGCTCTGGAGGTGCGGGCCGGGGAGGATCAGGTCGCTGCCTGCCAGCCAGCCGGAATAGGGCATGCCCCAGGCATTGGCATGGAACATCGGCGGGACCATGAGGATGCGGTCACGGTTCGAGATGGCAAAGGTATCCGCCGCCATCGAGGCCAGGCTGTGCAGAAATACCGAGCGGTGCGAATATGCGACGCCCTTGGGCAGTCCGGTGGTGCCCGAGGTGTAGCAGATCGCTGCAGCATCGTTCTCGATAAGCTCGGGCCACGCTGTCATCGGTGCGGCGGCGGCAATCAGGTCCTCGTAGCTGTGGACCGTCCCGCCAAAACCCTCGATCACAGCGGGAGCCTCGCCCACGACGATCACGTGGTCGAGCGCCGGGCATTTTCCCAGCACAGGCGCAACCGCAGGGAGCAGGACCGCATCGACGATCAGTGCGCGGTCTGCGGCATGGGTCATGATGTAGTGAATCTGCTCGGCCGGCAGGCGCACGTTGAGCGTGTGGAGGACCGCGCCCATCGCCGGGATCGCCAGATAGGCTTCGAGATGTGCAGGATTATTCCAGCAATAGGTCGCGACCGGCTCGCCGAACGGCGCACCCAGCGCGGCAAGCGCACCCGCGAGCTGGCGGGCGCGGCGGGCGGTCCCGGCGAAACTGCGCGTCTGCATGGCGGTGCCGTCGAACGAGAGAACCTGACTGGCGCCGAACAGGCGTTCGCCGCGATCGAAGATCATCTGCGTCGACAGCGGATGATCCATCATTGTCGATCTCACCGGACTTTCCCCTTCTCGAGGATCGCTGCCGCCTCTTTCAGCAGGGCGGGCACATCGCGCTCGAGGCCGCGCGAATAGGCGCTGTCTTCCTTGCCGCGCGCGTGAAGCACCCAGGCGCCCTCGACAATGGCGGCGAGGCGCCAGGCAGCGAAGACGATGTAGTAGTCGATGTGCTCGTGGCCGAAACCGGTGACGGCGGACCAATGCTCGGCGAGCGCGCGTGCGGGGAGGGCGCCCGGGCGGTTGGTCAGGCCCTGCACAAAGGGAAAGCCGAGTTCAGCCGCCGGATCGCGCTGCCAGAAGAACAGGCAGAGGCCCAAATCGATGAGCGGATCACCCAGCGTCGCCATCTCCCAATCGAGAATGACACGAAGCTCCGGCCGGTCCGGCGCGACCAGGCAGTTGTCGAGATGGAAATCGCAGTGAATCACGCTGGCGCGGCCCGCAGCGGGCTGGTTGGCAAGGAGCCAGGCGCCGATTTCTTCCAGCAGCGGAAGATCGCGCACGCGGTCCGCCGCACGCACCTTCAGCCAGCGTTCGACTTGCCGCTGGACGAAGCCCTCCGGCCGCGCAAAGTCTGCGGGCAGTACGTCCTGCCAATCCACGGCATGAACGTGCCCGATGCCTTCGACCATTGCGAGGCCGAGCTGGTTCACGGTCTCGTCGGTATCCGGCCAACCGGCAGGGAGGTGTTCGGTCAGCGCAACACCCTCGACCCATTCGGTCACCGCAAAAGGCTGGCCGATCACGTCGGTATCGCTGCACCATGCCACCGCCTTGGGCACGGGCGCGCGGCCCGCGAGCGCGGAGATCACGCGGTACTCGCGCTCGATCCCGGCGGCGGCCTTGTCCGATATCACGTTGACCGGCGGGTGGCGCAGCACGAGCCGGCCTTCGCGGGTCTCGATCAGGCGCGTGACGTTGGAATTGCCGCCGGTGAGCAGCGGGCCGAGCGTAACGTCGTCGCGCCCGGTCGCTTCGGCCAGCCATGCCTGCAGGCGCCTCTCGGCATCTACAGGTTGCACATCAGGCCTCCGTCGGTGAACACGACGGACCCGGTCATGTAGGGTGCGCTCGCGACCCACCAGCACACATCGGCCATTTCCTGGGTCGTGCCCATGCGCTGAAGCGGGATGCGGCTAATGATCGCCTTGCGCGCGCGGTCTGAAATGGTGGCGGTCATCTCGGTCTGGACGAAACCGGGCACGACCATGTTGACCCGGATCTGCCGCCGCGCGAGCTCGACCGCGAGCACGCGAGTGAGGCCGGTGAGCCCCGCCTTGGAAGCGCCGTAACAGCTGTCGCCGGGAAAGCCCCGGAAGCCGACGACCGCGCCGACATTCACCACCGATCCGCCTTCGGGCATCAGGCCCGAGAGCGCCCGGACCATCCGCATCGGGGCGGACAGATTGGTGGCGAGCGTTGCTTCCCAGTCCTCGTCCGCGATCCGGTCGAGCCCGCCGCCGCGATGCAGGCCGGCATTGTTGACAAGCACATCAAGCCCGCCCCAGCGCGCTTCGACTTCGGCGGCGATGCGCGCAACGTCGCTTGCGCTGGTGACATCGGCGGATATGCCGAAGACGTCTCCCTCGATCGCGTCCGCGATCCCCGCAATGCCGGGATCGCGGCCAACGATGCAGACCCGCTCGCCCCGGCTGGCGGCGAGCGAGGCGACCGCGTGGCCAATGCCGCGCGATGCCCCGGTCACCAGCCAGCGGCGGGCATCAGGCCGGGATCCGGCAGGAACCTGCACCATGTTGCTTGCAGCTCCGGATCAGAACGTCTGGGTGACCGCAACGCCCCACGAACGAGGCGGCCGCGGCGCGCCATAGCTCCAGACGTTCTGGACGTCGTAGCCAATGGTCCAGCCGTTCTCGTCGATGAGGTTCTTGCCGAACACGCTGATCATCGTCTTGTTGATCTTGTAGCTGATCGAGGCGTCCAGCAGGTTCTGGGCAGGATTGCGCAAGTTGGGGTTGTTGAGGAACGTCAGCTCGTGCGCGCCGATGTGGTGCAGTTCGGCGTTGACCATCAGCGTGCCGGGGCCAACGTTGTTTTCATACGAGGCGCGCAGATCCCAGGTCCAGCGCGGCGCGCGGCGGATCTTGAGGAACGTTGCATCGACCGGCGTGCCGGTGCTGTAGATGTCCCCGAAGAAGTCCTTGTACTTGGAATCCAGGTACCCGAGGTTGCCGCCAATGGTCAGGCTGGAGGTGACGCGCGCGGTCAGGTCGAGCTCGATACCCTTGAGATCGGCCTTCGAGGCGTTGATCGTACGGTTCTCGCGCCCGGTCGAGGTGCCGGGGGCCGGCACGTCGAGGTCCTGCTGCATGTCCTTGTATTTCATCAGGTAGAAGGCGCCGTTGAGGCGGATCTTGTCATTCAGGAACTGGGTCTTGAAGCCCAGTTCATAGTTGTCGAGTGTCTCGGGATTGTAGGGCGTGGTGGCAGCGCCGATCGTGGCGGGACGACCGTTGAACCCGCCGCCGCGATAGCCGCGCGACCACAGCGCATACGTCATCACGTCGGGCGTCCAGTTGTAGCTGAGGCTCACCTTGGGCGTGAATTTCGACCAGCTCGCCTGAATGGGCGTGGGCATCACGATATTGACCCCGGCCACCGGCGGGAGCGTCACAATCGGGTTCTTCTCTTCGAGCGTGCCGTAAATGTAGATGGTCTTGTCGTTGACCTGCGTGGTCTTGGTGTCGTGCGTGTAACGGCCGCCGAGCGTGAGCTTGAGCTTGTCGGTGATCTTGTAGTCACCCTCGAAGTAACCGGCCCAGGACTTCGTCGTCTGGGTCACGTCCTGCGCGCTGGTGAGCAACGGCGGGCCGGCAAAGCCGATGTAGTTCTTGAGGTTGATGGTGTACTTCGAGAACCACTGGTAACCGCCGAGCACGAAGGTGAGCGGGCCATTTCCGCCCATCACGATGCGGGCCTCGTTGGTGACCTGCCGCCAGCGAGCCGGACGATCGGTGTGGTAGAGCGTCTGCGGGGTGGAATCGAAGTCCTGGTTGATCGATTCCTTGGTCTTCAGGTAGCCGAGGATGTACTCGAAATCGAGGTTGTTCCCGAGCTCGTACTTGACCTTGCCGATCGCCATGTCGAGCTGGAAGCGCGCGCTCTTGTTGACGGGCGCATTGCTGATGCTGACATAGCGGTCGCCAGTGATCGGCTGGTCCGGAGTGGGCGAGCAATACTTGTACGCCGCGCAGAACAGATCGGTCGGCTTGGTCAGCGCAGAAAGCTGCGGCGGATCCTGCCGGGTAAGCTGGTGATCGTAGCTGAGGCTGATTTCGAGCGCGGGGGTGGGGGTCAGCAGCAGCTGGCCGCCGATGGCGCGGAAGTCCGATTTCTGGCCCGGCTGGTTGAAGGTCTTGTTGAAGATATAGCCGTCGGACGAATTGTAGGCGCCCGAGACCTTGAGCGCGACATTGGGCGCGAGGCCGAAGCTGACAACGCCCTGAAAATCGTAGGTGTCGAAGCTTGAATAGGTGCCGCGCACCTTGCCAGTGAGGTCTTGCGTTGGACGCGAGCGGGCGAGATTGATCACGCCGCCGGTCGCATTGCGGCCAAACAGCGTGCCCTGCGGCCCGCGCAGCACTTCGACGCGGTCGACGTCGATGGCCTTCAGCAGGCTGCCCGAGCTCTGGCCGAGGTAGATATCGTCGATCACCACGCCGACTGCGGGATCAACCGACTTCTCGACGTCGGCCACGCCCACGCCGCGGATGTAGATGGCGGCCACGCCGCCGGGGCCCTGCTGGGTATCGTCGATGAGCACGTTGGGCGCGGAGTTGGCAAAATCGCGCACGTCCGAATCGAAGCGCTTTCCAAGATCGGTGAGGCTGAGCGCGCTGACCGAGGAAGACACGTTCTGGAGGTTTTCCGTGCGCTTGCGCGCGGTCACCACGATGGCCTCGAGGCCCTCATTCGCTTCGCTGGCGCTTGCTTGGCTCGTACCGGCCTGCTGGGCGTGGGCTTGGCCCGCGACCAGACCGGCGGCTGAAATAGACGCCGCCAGAAGCGCGCGCATTGCCTTTACCGACATGCTCATCCCGTCTCTCCCTCTCATGCCGCGCTCTTTTGGCGCGGCCACATTATCCTCGGCGACGGCATCCTGATTCTTGCGCGATGGGGCGGGGGATTCTCCTTCCCGACGCGCAGCGGACCTCGTTGCCTGCGGCGGTTCTATCAAACTTGCTATACCCGAACAAGTTATATTGCGACTGAGGTTGGGCGTGGAATCAGTGAGGCTGTGGATTGGGCGAGTATTTTTGGCACTAATGCTGGGATGCCGCCGGCTCGAAGTGATCCGTACGCTGCAAATTTTGCTTGTCTGAAACTAGTAAATGTGGTCCACAAGGCACCATAACGAACAAGGGAGAGGTCCAATGAGCGGCAGGCTCGAGGGCAAAGTGGCGCTCATTTCCGGCGGTGCGAGCGGACTCGGTGAAGCCCAGGCCATGCTCTACGCCCGCGAAGGCGCGCAGGTGCTGATCGGCGACTTGCAGGAAGCGCTCGGCGCGGACGTTGTCGGCAAGATAAAGGATGCGGGCGGTGATGCTGCCTTCACCCGGCTCGACGTGACCGACCTTGCCAGCTGGCAGGCGGCGGTAGCGCACACCGTGGCGACTTTCGGCAAGCTGACGACGCTGGTGAACAACGCCGGCATCTTCCACCCCGGCGGGATCGTGGATGAAACACCCGAAGGCTGGGCCAAGATGGTCGCGGTCAACCAGACCGGGGTGTTCTACGGCATGAAGGCCGGTGCTCCCGAGCTGGTCAAGGCCGGTACGGGTTCCGCCATCGTCAACATCTCCTCGCTCTATGGCCTCATCGGCAGCCCGGGCGCGATCAGCTACCATGCCTCCAAGGCCGCCGTGCGTGTCATGGGCAAGGGCGCCGCGCTCGAGTTCGTGAAGCAGGGCGTGCGTGTGAACACGATCTTCCCCGGCCAGATCCGCACTCCGATCCTCGGCGATATCACACCCGAGCAGGACGCCGCGATCAAGGCTTCGATCCCCATGGGCGTGGTCGGCGAACCGATGGACATTGCCCATGCCTCGCTGTTCCTCGCCTCGGACGAGGCGCGCTACATCACGGGCGCGGAGCTGTGGGTCGATGGGGGCTGGTATGCAGGTTGCTGAAAAGGTGAGTAATTAACCCATGGCGTGGGATTTTTCGACCGAACCCGAGTTTGCCGAGAAGCTCGACTGGATGCGCGATTTCGTGAAGCGCGAGATCGAGCCGATGGACCTTGTATTCCGGGGGCCCGGCGATCCGTTCGATCCGCGTTCCAAGGCGCGCCGGATCATGAAGCCGCTGCAGCAGGTGGTGAAAGACAAGGGCCTGTGGGCCTGTCACCTCGGGCCGGAACTCGGCGGGCAGGGCTATGGCCAGCTGCATCTCGGCCTGATGAACGAGATCCTCGGCCGCAGCCGCTTTGCGCCCACGGTGTTCGGCACGCAGGCGCCCGATACTGGCAATGCCGAAATCCTCGCCCGTTTCGGCACCGAGGACCAGAAGGCGCGCTATCTGCAGCCGCTGCTCAATGGCGATATCGTCTCGTGCTTCTCGATGACCGAGCCGCAGGCCGGTGCCGATCCGGGCGAATTCCTCTGCCGCGCCCGCGCTGACGGCGACGACTGGGTGATCGAGGGCGAGAAGTGGTTTGCCAGCCACGCCGACATGTCCGAGTTTCTCATCGTGATGTGCATCACCGATCCCGATGTGGCGGTGCATGCAGGTTCGACCACGATCATCGTGCCTCGCGATGCGCCCGGGCTTGAGATTGTGCGCAACACTGCCGTTGGTCCAAAGGACGAGATCGGCAGCGGCGTCCACGGCTACTTGCGCTTCAACCAGTGCCGCGTGCCGCTGAAAAACACGCTGGGCACGGTTGGCGGCGGCTTCAATGTCGCGCAGTCGCGCCTCGGCGGCGGGCGCATCCACCATGCCATGCGCACGGTCGGCATGCTCAACAAGGCGCTCGACATGATGTGTGAGCGGGCGGTTTCGCGCGTGACCAAGGGCGAGCGGCTGGCCGACAAGCAGATGGTGCAGGAGCGCATCGCTGACAGCTACACCCAGATCACCCAGTTCCGCCTCCACGTGCTCTATGCCGCGTGGCTGCTCGATCAGGACAAGGGCTACACCCACCGCGTCCGGCGCGAGATTTCCGCGATCAAGGCAGCGATGCCCGGCGTGCTGCGCGATGTCGTCTACCGCGCGCTGCACCTGCACGGCTCGCTCGGCATGTCGAATGAAACGCCGCTGATGGACATGTGGCAGTACGTGCCGGAAATGGGGATCGTCGACGGGCCGACCGAGGTTCACAAGGTCTCGGTCGCGCGGGATATCCTGCGCCGCGTCGATCCGGCGCCGGGCCAGTGGCCGACCTATTTCGTCCCCGACACCCGCGCGGCTGCGCTGGCGAAGTTTGCGTCGTATTTCGAAGAGGATGCCATTTGATGGCCACGACGCTCGAACAGCGGCTCGATTGGCTCGAGACCCGCCTCGCACTGCAGGATCTGACGTCCGACTATTGCCTGGGCTTCGACAAGCGCGACATGGGGCGGTTCCTCGCGATCTGGTGGCCTGATGCGGTGTGGGAAATCGGCCCGCCGTTCGGTGATTTCGTGGGGCATGAGGGTGTCGTCCATGCGGTGGAGGACATTCTCTGGCCTGCTTGGGGCGCCTCGACCCACTACACCACCAATCTGCGCATCACCCCCGTGAGCGTCGATGTGGTCCAGGGAATCTGCGACGTCTATTGCATCGGCAACAGCAGCGAGGGCCAGGCGCAGACCGTGGCGGCGACGTATCATGATCGCTTCGAGCGGCGCGGCGGCGTGTGGAAGATCGCGCGCCGCAAGGTGACCATGCAGCATTTCAGCCCGCTGACGGGCATTACGCTGGCCGCACCGCAATAGCGGGCGGCAAATCCGGGAGAGAGATGATGGCGCGGTTCGATTGCGGGGATGGCCGCTCGGTCTATTATGAACACCATCGCGCGGCGGGTGTACCGGTCGTGCTGATCCACGGTTGGGCAATGTCTGGCCGGATCTGGGCCGGCACAGTCGAGACGCTCAAGGCAGCAGGTCATGCCGTGATCGTGGTTGATCACCGGGGCTGCGGCCAGTCCGACCGGGATTTCGACGATGTCTCGATTGCCGCCATCGCGGGCGATGTGGCCGGGATTGTGCGGGCCTGCACTGATAAGCCGGTCGTGCTCAATGGCTGGTCATTGGGCGGTGCGGTTGCGGTCGAAGCGGCGGGCCTGCTGGGCACGGCCTGCGCGGGCGTGGTGCTGACATGCGGGGCGGCACCGCGGTTCATCAAATCGGACGATTTCCCTTATGGGGGCGAGCCGGGTTCGCTCGAGGCGACCAAGGAAGCGCTCGGCGGCGACCGCGCGGCGTTCTTCCGTGGGCTTGCCGGCGGGGTCTGCGCCAAACCTGTCAGCGATGCCATGGTCGACTGGATGTGGGCTGCCTTCATCGACAGCGGACCGGGCGTAATCGAATCGCTGATCGATCTGGGCCGAGTGGACCAGCGCGAAGCGCTCAAGGCGCTGCCGGTGCCGCTGCTCTCGATCGTAGGCAGTGCGGACGCGATCCTCGATCCCGGCGTGGGCAAGGCGGCGGCGGCAATGGCGCTGCACGGCACGCTCGCG
The DNA here is from genome assembly GCF_965228995.1 of Novosphingobium sp. Lineage (GTDB taxonomy): Bacteria > Pseudomonadota > Alphaproteobacteria > Sphingomonadales > Sphingomonadaceae > Novosphingobium. The sequence goes on from NZ_OZ245852.1 coordinate 2,295,873, forward strand.
GTGATCGAGGGCTGCGGACACGCGCCCTTCATCGAGGATGCCGGGGCCTACAACGCCGCGCTCGGCGATTTTCTGGCCAAGCTCTGACCCGAAGCGAGATGACCACAATGACGTCACTGGATCCGTTCTTCACGCCGTTTGACTGCAAGTCACTGCATCTGGCCAACCGCTTCGTGATGGCGCCGATGTCGCGCTATTTCGCGCCGGGCGGCATTCTCAGCCAGGAATCGGCGGACTACTACCGCCGCCGTATCGAGGGCGGCGTCGCTGCCGTGATCACGGAGGGCGTAGCGGTTGACCGGCCCGGCGCCGTCGCGGCCGATACGGTGCCCGCCTTCCACGGCGAGGAAGGCCTTGCTGCCTGGGCGCGCGCCACCGCCGACGTTCACCGCGCGGGCGGGGCGCTCATCCCGCAGCTCTGGCACGTTGGCGGGTGTGAGGACTTCAATTACCCGGATTCGCCGCATCCGCCGCTGGAAAGTCCCTCGGGCCTTGTCGGGCCGGACATTCCGGGCGGACGGGTGATGAGCACCAGCGACATCGACGAAGTGATTGCCTCGTTCGCGCGCGGCGCGGTCGAAGCGCAGCGGATCGGCTGCGATGCGGTCGAGCTGCACGGCGCACATGGCTACCTGTTTGACCAGTTCTTCTGGACGGCGACCAACAAGCGTGATGACCGCTACGGCGGAGACGACATTGCCCAGCGCGGGCGGTTTGCTGCCGATTGCGTAGCGGCGGTGCGCAAGGCGGTGGGGCCAGACTTCACCATCATCTTCCGCATCTCGCAGTGGAAGACCTACCAGTACGATGCGAAGATCGCCACCAATCCCGCCGAGCTGGAGCGCTGGGTCGCGCCGCTTTCGGACGCCGGGGTCGATATCTTCCACTGCTCGGAGCGCCGCTTCTGGGAAGCCGCCTTCCCCGAGGAGGACGACCGCAACTTTGCCGGCTGGACCAAGCACATCACCGCCAAGCCGACGATCACGGTGGGCTCGGTCGGGCTCGACCGCGATCTCATGGAAGATTTCGTCGCGGGCGAATCCGTGCCGACGCTGAAGTCGATGGACGAACTGGTGCGGCGCTTCGAGCGCGGCGACTTCGATCTCGTCGCCGTGGGCCGGGCGCTGCTCGCCGATCCTAACTGGCTGCAGAAAGTGCGCGCCGGTGCGGTGGACGAGCTGCTGCCTTATTCGAGGGCCTGCATGGATACACTCTACTGATTCCGCAGGAATGGCCTGCAACACACTGATCATAAACCTATCGCAGCCGCAATCGACGGCTGCAAGGAGAGGATGACCGATGACCACCACCACCATCGCCCCTGAGGCTGGGGCGGCTTCCGCAACCACCGGCGCCAGCGGACCTGACTTCGATGCCATCGGCATCGGCGCTGGCTTTGCCGGCATCGCGCTCATCCACTACTTGCGCGAGGCGGGCCTCTCGGTCCGAGTCTTCGACCGCGCTTCGGACGTCGGCGGGACCTGGGCGTGGAACCGCTATCCGGGTGCGGCGACCGACAGCGAAAGCTACTACTACTGCCTGACTTTCTCGAAGGAGATCCTGCAGGAGTGGAAGTGGACCAAGCGCTATCCGGGCCGCGCCGAGACGCAGGCCTACATGCGCTATGTCGTCGACACGTGCGACATGATGCCGCATATCCAGCTCAATACGGAAATCACCGAAGCGCGCTATCTGGCCGACAAGGGCTGGTGGCAGGTCACGACCGGCACCGGAGAATCGTTTACCTGCAGGTACTTCGTCAGCGGAATGGGGATGATTTCTCAGCCCGAAATTCCCGCGCTCAAGGGGTTGGACACGTTCAAGGGCCCGATCTTCCACTCCTCACGCTGGCCTGAAGGGCTCGACTATGCCGGCAAGCGCGTCGGCGTGATCGGCGCGGGCGCAACTTCGGTGCAGATGGTGCCTGAACTCGCCAAGACCGCCGCCGAGGTCACCGTGTTCCAGCGCACGCCCAACTACATCCTCCCCGCCATGCAGCGCCCGATGACGCCGGAGTGGGAAAAGGAGATCAAGGACAACTACGACGCCATCATCGCCAAGTGCCGCAACCACGTGTTCGGCATGGCTTTCGACAGCCCGGTAGGCCGCAATGTGCTCGATGCCTCGCCCGAGGAGCGCCAGCGCATATTCGAGGAGAACTGGACCGGCAGCTTCCGCTGGGTGTTCGAGACGTTCGACGATCTGCTCGCCAGTCCCGAAGCTAACAAGCTCGCCGGCGATTTCATCACGTCCAAGATGAAAGCGCGGGTCAACGATCCCGAACTCGCCGAGCTGCTTTGCCCGACTTATGACGACTACCCGCTCTTCGCCAAGCGCCCGCCGCTCGATCACGGCTATCTCGAAGCGTTCAACCGCGACAACGTGCATCTGGTCGACATCAAGAAGCGCGAGCCACTGGTCGAAGTGACCGAGACCGGCGTGCGCACCACGGCGAAGGACTACGAGTTCGACATCATCGTCCTCGCCACCGGCTTCAAGGCCTATACCGGCGCGCTGGAAGCGTTCCCCATCATCGGCGCGACCGGCCAGACGTTGAACGAGAAATGGGGCACGGTTTCGGGCAGCATCATGGGCGTCTGCGTGGCCGACTTCCCCAACATGTTCATCGTGACCGGGCCGCAAGCGCCGTTTGCCAATCTGCCGACATCGATCGAGCAGAACGTCATCTGGATCACCGCCTGCATCCAGAAGATGGAGCATGAGGGTTGGAAGACGTTCTGGCCCAAGGCAGAGGCGGAAGCGGCGTGGACCAAGCAGACCGCCGACATTCACGCGCAGACGCTGATGGCGCAGGGCGACAAGGTCAATTCGTGGATGATGGGCGCCAACCGCGCCGACAAGGGCGCGCGCGTGCTGATCTATTTCGGCGGCGCGAACTTCTACTATGATGCGCTCGATCAGTCGGCCGCAGCGGGCTTCCCGGAGCTCGAATTCCGCTGAGCCCGGCGTGCCTTACGGCGCCGCGCTGCTGCCTTCGCCGTGGTCATCGGCATCGATCCAGACCACGTGTGAATCGATCTCGAGCTTGAGGATCGCGCGCAGCGCCGCGAGGCGCGCGGCGATTTCCTCGCGCCGGGCGTCATTGGCCTGGCGCTGGGCGAGGAGCACATCGGCCAGATCGATGGCGCCGAGCTTGCCGCCGGCGATGGTGCGCTCGGCCACGGCATTCGCAGCCTCGGCTGACTGCGCCAGCGCCTGCCAACCGGCGAGCCGCGTTTCGGCGAGCGCGCGGTCCGCCGCTGCCATGGCCGCAACGGAGCGTTGCACCCCGGCAAGATCCTGCGCTGCGGCGCGGGCATTGGCCGCGGCTTCGTCGGCCTGAAAACGGCGATAACCGCCCCCCAGTGGCATCGTCGCGACCACGCCGAGCCCGCGTTCTGTGCCGCCGCGCTCGCTGAAGGCGCGCACGCCGAAGGAAGGATCGGCATGGCGTTCGGCGCGCGCGCGGTCGGCAGCGAAGCCGTCGCGGTCGGCCATGGCCTGTGCCGCTCCGACTTCATGGCTGCGCTCGATCACCAGCTTTGCGAGCGCAGCGAAACCCATTGGCGGCTCTGCAGGCGTGGTCGGTGCCGGGGGATCGGGGGGCAGCGGAATGCTCGGGAAGGTGGCGGCAAGTCGGGCGCGGGCCTCGGCTGCGCGGGCCAGTGCGTCGGCCCGCTGGCCGCGCGCGCGTGACAAGGCAGCGCGGGCCTGATCGACATCGAGCGCTGCCGCATCGCGCAGCGCCGCACGCCGTTCCACCGCGCCCAGAGCGCGTGCGAGATAGGCGATATTGGCGGTGTCGCTCGCGGCAAGTGCGCCGGCCTCAACCCAATCGAACCATTGCTGCGACAGCGCCAATGCGGCCTGATGTCGGGCGTCGGCCATCTGGTTCTGGGCAAAGGCGACACCCGCCGCACCGGTCTTGCGGTCAAGCTGTGCCTTACCGGGGAGGCGGAAGGGCCGCGTCACGGTCGCGTCGAACTCGGCGAAGCTGCCCTCGCGGTCGACCGCGCGGCGCAGCGCCGTGGCCGAGATCGAGACTTCCTGCGATCCCCGCGCCAGTGCCCCGGCCTGCGCGCGGGCAGCGTCGATGCGGGCGGCGGCGGAGAGCACGCCGGGGTAGCTGTCGAGCGCTTCGCTGACGAGGGGCGCGGGCGGCAGGTCCGCGCGCTGGTCGAGCGGCGGTGCGTCCTGCGCGAAGGCAAGGCCCGGCAGGAGAACGGCGGCGATCAGGCTGCGGCGGATCATGCGATGCGCCCTCTTGCAAGCACCGGGCTGGTATACCAGCGCACGGCGCCGCTCCGCCGGACGCGGCCCATTGCGGCGAGCGCCTCGGCAAGCTCAGCTTCAGGCAGCACGAGTTCGACAGCCCGCCGGTCTAGCCGCGCGGTAACGCGTTCGGCGGTGGTTGCGTCCGAAAAGTCCAGGCCGAGCACCGCCTCGGCGCGGACGTGAACCGGCGTCTGGAGAGTGCCGCGCAGGGCTTCGCCAAGTGCCTCGGCGTCTGCGGCGGCGCAGTGGAGCGTAAGCAGTACGTCAGCCATCGGCGCGTTCCTCGGGGCTTTCACCAAAGCGTTCGAACAGGATCGGCAGCAGCACGAGGGTCAGCAAGGTGGAACTGACCAGCCCGCCGATGACCACGATGGCGAGCGGCTGCTGGATTTCGGAGCCGGGGCCGGTGGCGAAGAGCAGCGGCACGAGGCCGAAGGCGGTGATGCTCGCAGTCATCAGCACGGGGCGCAGGCGGCGCTCGGCGCCGAGGCGCACTGCTTCGGCCATGGGCATGCCCTCGGCGCGCAGCTGGCGGAAGTAGGAAACAAGGACGAGCCCGTTGAGCACCGCGATGCCGAGCAGCGCGATGAAGCCAACCGAGGCGGGCACTGAAAGATACTGGCCCGCTGCCCACAGCGCGATGATGCCGCCGACCATCGCGAAGGGGATGTTGACGAGGATCAGCAGCGCCGCGCGCAGTGAACGCAGCGTGGCAAGGAGCACGAAGAAGATCAGCACCAGCGCCGCGGGCACCACCAGCGAGAGCCGGGCGGCGGCCCGCTGCTGGTTCTCGAACTGGCCGCCCCACACCACGCGGTATCCGGCTGGCATCGGCACCCTCGCTTGCACTGCAGCCTTGGCCTCCTCGACATAGCCGACGAGATCGCGGCCCGAGACGAAGGCCTGCACGAGCGCATAGCGCGAGCCGTTTTCGTGATCGATCTTGACCGGGCCGGCAACCGGGCGGACATGCGCGACATCGCTCAAGCGAACTGTCTGGCCTTCGGCGCCGCGCAGCATCACATCACCGAAGGCGGCGGGATCGCTGCGCACGGCATCGCCGCCGCGCAGCACTATGGGGACACGGCGATTGCCCTCTGCCACCACACCTGCGCGCACGCCTTCCAGCTGCCCGCGCAAGGTGTCCTCGATCATGTCGACCGAGATGCCCGCGCGCCCGGCGGTGAGGCGGTCGATATCGATCTGGAGATAATCGACCCGGTCGTTGGCCACAGTCATCACCTCGGTAGCGCCGCGCGTCGCCTTGAGGATCGCCTCGACCTGACCGGCGAGCTTGCCCAGTGTCGCGCCGTCCGGGCCGAAGATCTTGACCGCAAGATCCCCGCGCGAGCCGGTGAGCATTTCGGAGACGCGCATTTCGATGGGCTGGGTAAAGCTCGCGGCAATGCCGGGCAGCAGCGTCATTGCATGGCGCATGTCCGCGATGATCGCATCCTTGCTACCGCGCCATTCGCTCTGCGGCTTCAGCGTGACGAACGTGTCAGTCTCGTTGAGGCCCATCGGATCGAGCCCCAGTTCATCCGCGCCGACGCGTGAGATCACGCGGTCGACTTCGGGCACGCGGGCCTTGAGCAGGCGCTGCGCGGCGCTGTCTCCGGCAACCGAGTGGGCCAGGCCGATGGAGGGGCTCTTGACCAGCTGGACGATCACGCTGCCCTCGTCCATCTGCGGCATGAAGGTCTTGCCGACCGCGCCATAGGCGGCGACGGCGGCGACAAGGCCAAGGGCGGCAATGCCATAGACCATCTTTTGCCGCGCGAAGGCAGCTGCCAGCAGTGCACGGTAGCGCGGCGACAGCCAGCGCATGAGGCGCGGCTCGCCATGCGCGCCGGATTTCAGGCCCAGTGACGCGAGCACCGGCACCAGTGTCAGCGCCAGCAGAAGCGCGGCGACGAGTGCGAAGATGATCGTCAGCGCGACGGGAGCGAAGAGCTTGCCTTCGAGGCCCTCGAGCGAGACCAGCGGGAGAAACACCAGCGCGATGATAAGGAGCCCGGCCGAAACCGGCACGATCACGTCGCTGGTCGCGCGGAACACATGGTGGAGGCGCGGCGACTGCTGATCGCCATGCGCCTGGGAAAGCCGCTCGACCACGTTTTCGACCACGACAACTGCGCCGTCCACCAGCATGCCGATGGCGATGGCAAGGCCGCCAAGGCTCATCAGATTGGCGGTGAGGCCCCAGCTGCGCATCAGGATGAAGCAGATCAGCGCGGCCATCGGCAATGTGGTCGCGACAATCGCGGCGGCGCGCCAATCGCCGAGGAACACCACCAGCAGCACCACGACGAGGATGGTCGCCTCGAGCAGCGCTTCCTCCACGGTGCCAACCGCCCGGTCGATGAGGTCCGAGCGATCGTAGAAGGTCGTAATCTTCATGCCTGGCGGCAGGCTGTGCTGAAGCTCGGCAATGCGCGCCTTGACGCCGGTCACGACCTTGCGCGCATCGGCGCCGCGCAGCGCAATGACGAGGCCTTCGACCGTTTCGCCCCGGCCATCGGCGCTGACCGCGCCGTAGCGGGTGAGACTGCCCTCGCTGACGGCCGCGACATCGCCGAGCCTCAGCACGCGTCCGCCAGGAGCGTGGAGCACCAGCGCGCGCAGATCATCGAGCGTGCGTATGGCGCCTACCGCGCGCACGATCAGCGCGTTCTCGCCATTGGCAAGGCGCCCGGCGCCATCATTGCGGTTACCGCTTTCGACTGCCGCCTTCACGTCGGCAAGGCTGAGCCCCGCAGCGCCGAGCGCGAGAGGATCGGGCCGCACTTCGAACGTGCGCACATAGCCGCCCAGCGCATTGACGTCGGCAACACCGGGGACGGTGCGCAGCGCCGGGCGGATCGTCCAGTCGAGCACAGTGCGCCGCGCCTCGAGGCTTTGCGGGCCATCGATGGTGAACATGTAGAGTTCGGACAGAGGGGTCGAAATCGGGGCAAGACCGCCGCTCACTCCGCCGGGCAGTTCGCCCATCACCCCGGCAAGCCGCTCGCTCACCTGCTGGCGCGCCCAGTAGATGTCGGTCCCGTCGATAAAGTCGATGGTGATGTCTGCGATGGCGTACTTGGCCGTGGCGCGCAGCACGGCCTGCTTGGGGAGGCCCAGCATTTCCTGCTCGATCGGCGCGAGAATGCGGGTCTCGACTTCGTCCGGGGTCATGCCGGGCGCCTTGAGGATGATCTTTACCTGCGTCGGCGCAATGTCCGGATAGGCATCGATCGGCAAGTTGGCGAAGGTCCAGCCGCCGATCCCTGCCACCACAAGCGCGGCGGCCAGCACAAGCAGGCGGTAGGACAGCGCCTTGGCGAGAAGTTCGCGGAGCATTGCCGATGCGCGCTCAGTTGGCGCCGGCGAGGGCGGCGAGTTCGCTCACCCCGCTTGCCGCAACGCGCTCGCCGGGGGCAAGGCCGCTGGTAATGACCGCGCTATCGCCGGACTGGCCCGCGACCGTCACGCGCCGCGCCCGGACCCCGCCGCGCACGGCAACGAAAACAACCTTGCTGCCGCTTACGTCACCCAATGCTGCCGCAGGTATGCGCACCGCACCGGCGGGAGCCGGGCCTTCGATCTCGATTGCTGTCGCGCTGCCCGCCGTCGCGCTTCCGGCGGGGATTGCGGCGGTAACCGTGGCGGAGCGAGTGGCCGGATCGAGCGACTGGCCGACCGCCGTGACAGTGCCGGAAACCGTGCCGATGCGCACCGCCATGCCGGGCTTAACGGCGGCAATCAGCCGCTCGGGCAGCTGCGCCGTGACTTGCAGCGGACCGCCGCCATCGATCACGAAAGGCGCCATGGCCGGGTCCACCGCCTTGCCGGTCTCCGCGCTCATCGCGCTGATCCGGCCGCTGATCGGAGCGCTCAGCGTATAGCCCGAACCGCCTGCGCGGCCGCCGGGTACGAGGCTGATGAGCCGGGCCTGTTCGCCGACATCGATGTCGCTCTGCCGGGCGAGCGAGGCAGCTTCGTCGGCGCGGGCAGGGGCGATGATGCCCTCGCGCGCCAGTTGGCCGAGCCGGGCTGCCTGTGCGCGGGCGACGCCCTGCCGCGCGTGGGCGCGGGCGAGTTCGGCGGTGAGGCTCACCATGTCGCGGCTGGCGACGGTGGCAAGCGCTTGGCCTGCGGCCACGTCCTGGCCGTTGACGACGAAGATGCGCGTGATCACGCCGGGAAACTGCGCGGCAACCGCAACCCGGGCGTTGGGCTGCGGCATGATCTGCGCGGGGAGGCTGGCCACTGGCATCGTCTGCGCAGACGCAGCGACTGCAAGAGTAAGGCCGAGCGCGTGCATCTGTTCGGCGGACAGCGCAATCATGCCGTCCTTTGCGGCGGCGGGCGCGGCATTGGCTGCAGGTGCAGGTGTGCCAGCGCCGTGCGAGGTCATCCACCACCAGCCCCCGCCAGCCAGCAGCACGGCAGCTGCGCCGCCAAGGATCAAGGAATTCTGCTTCATGGTGCCCGCCCTAAAACGTGATGCTGACGTCAGCCTGACAATGCAGCCGGTGGGAATTGCAGCCGCAATTCGCGCGCCGGAGCGCTGGATTCCAGGCTGCCGCCGTGCGCGCGCATGATCCGCTCGACAATCTCAAGGCCAAGCCCTGCGCCGTCGCGGCTGGCATGGTCGGCGCGGCGGTGGCGCTGTTTCAGCAGTGATAGTTGTTCGGCTGAAAGGCCCGGGCCTTCATCGCGAACCGCCAGAAGCCCGCCAGCGCTGGTGCGCACCGTGACGCAGCCGCCCTCGGGGCTCGCCCGCAGCGCGTTCTCGATCAGGTTGCGCAGCGCTGCACCAATCGCCTCGCGCCGTCCGGTTACCATGACTGGCGCATCCGCCTCGAGCGCAAGGCGCAGCCCCCGATCGAGCGCAATAGGCGCAAGCTGCGCGATCACATCTCCCGCCACATCGCTGAGATCGACCGGCGCGGGCGCGATCTGCGCGGCGTGATCGGCATCGATCTGGGCGAGCAGCATGAGCTGGTCGATCAGCCGCCGCATCCGCGCGACGTCGCCGCGCATGCGGCCTGCGTCGGGGTGATCGAGCCGGTCGAGCTCCAGCGAGAGCAGCGTGAGCGGCGTGCGCAGTTCGTGCGCGATATCGGCGGCAAATGCCTCGTGCAGCGCCGCGGCGCCGTCGACCCGGCCGAGCACGCGGTTGATTGCATCGGCAAACGGGCGCGCTTCGATGGGAAAACCGGTGGTATCAACCCTCACGCCGCGCGTCTCCCCGGCGCGTGCGTCGATCTGGGCAGCAGCGTCGATCAGCGGGCGCACCCCGCTCTTGATCGCCCAGCGCCCCGCCAGCGCCATCGGCAGGATGAGGACGGCCATCGGCAGCAGCACATGCTCGCTGAGTTCATGGATCGCGCGGGTGAAGGCCTCGTGATTGGAGAGGTTGCTGAACGAGATGCGGTACTCGATGCCGATCACGATCAGCAGTAGCAGCGCGCCGAGGCCGCCGACCCAGGCAAGGCTTGCCGTCAGCCGGCGCACGATAGAGGGCGGCCGCGTCATGCGCCGCGCGCCCGTGCCATATAGCCCACGCCGCGGATCGTGTGGAGTTCGAGCACGGCGCCCGCGTCATCCAGCTTGCGGCGCAGGCGCGAGACATTCGCTTCGACCGCGTTGGGCGTGACGGCCTCATCGAAGGTGTAGAGGCTGCTCTCGATTACGCCGCGCCGGACCACCTGACCCGCCCGCCGCACAAGGAGTTCGATCAGCGCCGCCTCGCGCCGGGTGAGTTCGAGCGTGATTCCGCCGACCGTGACCTGCTGACTGGCAGGATCGAACAGGACATTACCAAGGCTGAGAACGGCGTCCTGTCGCCCACCGGGCCGCCGTAGCAGCGCGCGCAGGCGGGCCGCGAGTTCGCTCATCGCGAAGGGCTTGGGGAGATAATCGTCTGCTCCGGCATCGAGGCCGACGATGCGATCCTCGAGCGCATCGCGCGCGGTGAGCACAAGGATGGGCGGGCGCGGTCCGCGCTGGGTGCGCATCCAATCGACCCCGTCGCCATCGGGCAGGCCGAGATCGAGCACGATCCCGTCAAACGGCGTGCCGGCCAGCGCATCCTCCGCAGCGGCAAGGCTGTGGACTGCGTCGCAGACATGGCCCTGCGCAGCGAGGCCATCGGCAATCAGCCCGGCCAGCCGCTCGTTATCCTCGATGACCAGAACCCGCGCCATTGATCCCCTGCATTCATCAACGGTCGGGCAATAGCAAGCTGGCCTGACGGGACGCTGACGGGCAGGCGCGTTCCGCCTGCGCGGGTCAGGTTTCGGTCGGCAATGTCGTCCAGCCGAGCGCCGGAATGGTGATCGAGCGGCGGCCGGAAAGGTCGGTGCGCGCCACGATGATGTCGCGCTCTTCCATGTAGCCCAGCACCCGCCGCGCGCGGCCGAGCGAGCTGGTGCCGTAGACGAGCGCCAGTTCCTGATCGCTTGGGCAGGGGCGGTTCTCGCTCGCGGCGCGCGCGATGAGGAGGAACGCGCCGAGCATGTCGTCCGGCACGCGGCGCCCGGCTTCGAGCGCAGGCGCCCATTCGTCCTCCAGCCCCTCGAAGATACCGGCGCGGGCGGCGGCAAACCGGCGCGTGAAGCCGGCAAGGTCAAGCGGTGCTTGGCGCAGGCCGAGCATCCGGCAGCGGACCTGAAAGTCCTGAAACAGCACCGCCGTTGTCTTGCCGGTCGCTTCCTCGTCCCCCACGATTGCGCGCAAGGCGGCAACCATGATCGGTTCGGGATCGACCGGCTCGGGCATATCCTCGCCCAGCGGCGCCACCGGCATGCGCGCCAGTTCCTCGAGCACGAGCGTGGCGGGCTGGGGGCGCGGTGTCGGCGCGGGCGGGGGGAGGGGAGCCTCGTCAAGGCCGCCCAGCAGAAATTCGCGCATGTCGAGCGAAGGCGCGTCGGGCAGCGGCACCAGCACCGGGCTGCTGCTGCGCGCCGAGGTTTCAACCGGGCCGATCCGCAGCATGACCGGCCGCCGCGCAATGGCGGGGCCGAGGCCCAGGAACGTGCCGCGCGCCAGATCGCGGATCGATTCGGCCTGCCGCCGCTCCATGCCGAGGAGATCGGCGGCGCGCGCCATATCGATATCGAGGAAGGTGCGCCCCATCAGGAAGTTGCTCGCCTCCGCCGCCACGTTCTTCGAAAGCTTGGCGAGGCGCTGGGTCGCGATAATGCCCGCAAGGCCGCGCTTGCGCCCGCGCGACATGAGGTTGGTCATCGCGCCAAGCGAGGCGCGGCGGACTTCCTCGCTCACTTCGGCGCCGGCAGCGGGGGCGAAGATCTGCGCTTCGTCGACCACCACCAGCGCGGGAAACCAGTGCTCGCGCGGGGCATCGAACAGGCCCGAGAGGAATGCGGCAGCGCAGCGCATCTGCCCTTCCATCTCCAGCCCTTCGAGGCTCAGGACAACCGACGTACGATGCTCCCGGCAGCGGCGGGCAAAATGCGTGATCTCGCCGATGGAATAGTCGATCGCCTCAACCGAAACGTGGCCATAAGGGCCCGAGAGTGTGACGAAATCACCCTCCGGATCGATGATCACCTGCTGGACCTGACCAGCGCTCTTCTCCAGCAACCGGCGCAGCAGATGCGATTTGCCCGAGCCGGAATTGCCCTGGACGAGCAGGCGCGTTGCGAGCAGCTCCTCCAAGTCGACCAGTGCCGGACCGCCGCCACCATCGAATCCCATGTCCACTTTCAAAGTCATCCCGCGCCGCATGGCCCGTTTGCGCTCGCCTGAGCAAGACCCCGACGGGGGCTTATGCGGTGAAAACGGCGGTAAATGCCCGGGACCCCATCTGTCCGCATTGTCAAACAGCCGCAGCCCCTGCAATTGGGGGCCAACACCGGCCGGGCAGGCCGCGCGAACGGGAGATCTGGCGAGTGAACAAGGCGGTCAGTCTGGGTCAGGCCCTGCGCCGTGCGGTGCACATGCGCGGCGACGGCGTGGCTGTCATCGATGGCGCCAAGTCGTTCAGCTGGAATGCTTTTGCGGACCGGGTTGCCCGCCTTGCCGGGGCGTTTGCTGCGCGCGGCCTCAGGCAGGGCGGACGGGTTGTTCTGCTGTCGCTCAACAGCCACCGCTCGCTAGAATGCTTCTTCGCGGCGATCCATGCGGGCGGCGCGATAACGCCGCTCAACCACCGTCTGGCGCTGGGCGAACTGTGCGATCAGGTGGCGGACTGCAAGCCCGACGTGATCGTGCTCGGCGATGATTTCTGCGACTGGCGCGAGGAGCTGCTGGCTTCTGCGGGCGGTTCGACCGTGCTGATCCACTCGGGAGACGGGAAGCCGGGTGAGGGCATGCTCTCGCTTGAAGGCCTGATCGCCAGTGCACAGCCGCTGCCCGATCAGGGCCGGGGCGATGATGACCTCGCCGTCCTCATGTATACCAGCGGCACGACGAGCGCGGCCAAGGGCGTGATGCTCAGCCATGCCAACTTCGTCGCCAACACCGCGAACACCTATGGCGAACTGGGCTTCGGGCCGGATATCGTCCACCTCCATCACGGCCCGTTGTTCCATGTGGCGGCGGCCGCGCGCCTGTTCTCGGTCACGCATGCCGCCGGTACCCATGTGCTCCTCCCGCGCTTTGCGGCAGCTGAAGTCATCGCCGAAATCGAGCGCACCGGTGTTACCCATGCCACGTTCGTGCCCACGATGCTGCGCGCGATGCTGGATGATCCGGCGCTGCCGGGCGCGGACCTTTCCTCGCTCCGCGTGCTGTCCTACGGCTCAGCCCCGATGCCCGAGGCGCTGCTGAAGGAGATCATGGCGGCGCTGCCCAAGGTCGGCCTCCTGCAGTCCTATGGCATGACCGAGCTTTCGCCCGTGGTGACCATCCTCAACTGCCGCGATCACTTGCCAGAAAACCACGGCAGCGGCCTGCTGCGCTCGGCGGGCCGCCCGGTGCTCTTCTCCGAAGTCGCGGTCGTCGATCCCGATGATTGCCCGCTTCCCTCGGGCAAGGCGGGCGAAATCGTCGCGCGCGGGCCAAACGTGATGCTGGGCTACTGGAACCGCCCGGACCTCACCGCCGAAGCGCTGCGCGGCGGCTGGATGCACACCGGGGATATCGGTTTCTTCGACGAGCGCGGCTATCTCTATGTGGTCGACCGCCTCAAGGACATGATCATCTCGGGCGGCGAGAACGTCTATTCGCTCGAAGTGGAGAACGTGCTGGCGGCGCACCCGGCGGTGTCGCAATGCGCGGTTTTCGGCCGCCCGCATGATCACTGGGGCGAAGCCGTCCACGCCGTCGCCACGCTCAAGGCGGGGATGACCGCCACCGAAACCGAACTGATCGCGCACTGCCGCGCCCACCTCGCGCACTACAAGTGCCCGCGCACGCTCGACATCAGGACCGAGCCGATGCCGCTCAGCGGTGCGAACAAGATCTGGAAGGCCAGGCTCAGGGAAGAACTGCTGAGCCGGAGCTAGGCCACAAAAGTGCGAGTTGCCGCGAACCGCCCGCTGCGCCAGCCTTGGCGCCAAACAAGGGGAGGATGCGCGCATCATGGTCGATCCATACGTCTACGTCGTGATCGTCAGCGCGCTGGCGCTGCTGGCCTACTACTTCACCTTGCTGATGGCGGGGCTGGCACGCGGGCGGTTCAAGATCGCGGTGCCTTCGCACAGCGGGCCCGAGGAATACGAACGCTATGTGCGCGCGCATCAGAACACGCTGGAGCACCTCGTGCTGTTCCTCCCCGGCATGTGGCTGTTCGCCTATGTGGTGAGCCCGTACTGGGCCGCCGGGATCGGCGCGATCTGGCCGTTCATGCGGGTGCTTTATGCGCGCGGCTATCATCAGGCGGCCGAGAAGCGACTGATCCCGCTCTATATCTCGATGCCGCCAATCTACACATTCGTGCTCGGATCGCTGATCGGCGGGATCGTTCACGTGGCAAGAGGAGCCTAAGGCCATGCAGGCCGACTATGATCTGGTGATCCGCGGCGGCACGATCGCCGATGGCAGCGGCGGCGATCTCATCGAGGGCGACATTGCCATCGCGGGCGGACGCATTGCCGCCATCGGCGCGTTCAGCGGGCGCGGGAGTGAGGAAATCGACGCGAAGGGGCGGATCGTCACCCCCGGCTTCATCGACGTGCACACCCATTACGATGGCCAGTGTATCTGGGCCGAAGAACTCTCGCCATCTTCCGCGCACGGGGTGACGGCGGCGGTAATGGGCAACTGCGGGGTCGGCTTCGCGCCCTGCCGCAAGGCCGATCACGCAATGCTGATCAACGTGATGGAGGGCGTGGAGGACATCCCCGGCGTGGTGATGACCGAGGGGCTTGCGTGGGATTGGGAGACTTTCCCCGAATACCTCGACAAAGTCGCCGCCGGAAAGCGCGACATCGATGTTGCCGCCTACCTCCCGCACTCGCCCTTGCGGGTCTATGCGATGGGGACGCGCGGCGCAGCGCGCGAACCCGCGACCGAGGATGACCTTGCCCTCATGCGCCGCCTGACGGCCGAGGCGATGCGCGCCGGGGCGATCGGCTTTGCCACCTCGCGCCTCTCGATCCACAAGACCGCCGATGGCGGCGCGATCCCCACCTTCGATGCCGATATCGCCGAGCTGGAAGCCATTACGCGCGGCATGGGCGACGTTGGCGCGGGGACGTTCCAGGTCGTGCTCGATGCCTTCGTCGGGTGGGACAAGGAATACCGCGTGATCGAGCGGGTGATCGCCGCGAGCGGCCGCCCCGCCACCTTCACGCTCGCCTCGGGCAACGATGCGCCGCCGCGCTGGCGGCGCGTGCTGGAAAAGCTGGAAGCGACCAATGCGGCGGGCGGCGTGGCCCACGCGCAGGTCATGCCGCGCCCGATCGGGCTGATCGCGGGGCTGGAGCTGACGGTGCATCCCTTCGTGCTTTGTCCGAGCTGGAGCAAGATCGCGCACCTTTCGATCCCCGACCAAGTCACGGCGATGCGCGATCCTTCTCTGCGCGAGGCGCTGCTGAGCGAGGACTTTGCCCCCGGCCACCCGTTCAACGCGCTCGCGCGCAACTGGCGCTGGCTGTTCCCGCTCGACAATCCGCCGGACTACGCGCCGCCCGCGCATAGGAGCATGGCAGGGCAAGCTGCCGCACGGGGCTGCACGCCGCAGGAGATCGCCTACGACCGGCTTCTGGAAACAAACGGGCGCGGCCTGTTCCTCGCCGCGCTCGGCAACTATGAGAACGCCACGCTGGACAGCGCCCACGAGATGCTGCGTCATCCTTATTGCGTCCCCGGCCTCGGCGATGGCGGTGCGCATTACGGGGCCATCTGCGATGCGAGCTATTCGACGTATCTGCTTACCCAGTTCGTGAAGGGCGCGGGGCCGCTCAAGCTGGAGTTGGCCGAGGCGGTGCATATGCTGACCCGCAAGGCAGCGCGGGCGGTGGGGCTTGATGATCGCGGCTTGCTCAAGGTGGGCGCGCGTGCCGATCTGAACGTGATCGACCTCGACGGCCTCTCGCTGCATTTGCCCGAAGTGGTGCGCGATCTGCCGGCGGGCGGGCGGCGGCTGCATCAGCGCGCGAGCGGCTACGAGGCGACCGTCGTTGCGGGCGAGGTGATCCGGCGCTTCGATCAATCGACCGGCGCGCGGCCGGGCAAGCTCATCCGCGGGGCGGGGTACCAGTCCGCCGCCTAGAAAATCGAAGTCCCCATGCCGCCATCCACCACCAGCGACTGGCCGGTGAGGAAGCTGGCCTGCGCGCTGCACAGCATTGCCACCAGTGCGCCAAGGTCCTCGGCATCGCCGAAGCGCCCGGCGGGAATGCGCACCGCTTTCACGAAGGACGCGACTTCCTCGTCATAAGTGCGTCCGTTCGCCGCCGCGCGCGGGTTCATCATGTCCTCGATCCCCGGCGTGTGGTGCATGCCCGGCAGCACCGAGTTTACCGTCACGTTGTAGCGCGCCAGCTCCTTTGAGATCGCATGGCAATAGTTGGCCAGCGCCGCGCGGGGCGGGCCTGAAAGCACGCGCATGGCCGCCGGGTACTTGGCCGCGCCGGTGCTGATGTTGACGATCCGGCCCCAGCGCCGCTCGACCATCGGCCCGGAAACCGCCTTGATGTAGTCAATCGGGCTCAGCAGCGCGGTGGCGACCGACTTCTCGAATTCCTCGCGCGAGACATCGCGGAAATCGCCGGTGAAGGGCGGGGGCGCGCATGTCGCGACGAGAATGTCGGGATCGGGGCAGGCGGCAAGGATCGCCGCGCGGCCCTCATCGCTGGCATGATCGGCCGCGATTGCATGCACTTTCGCGCCGGTTTCGGCGGCAAGGGCGGCGCAAGTCGCTTCGAGCCGCTCTTTGCCGCGCGCGGAAATGAACACTTCGGCGCCTTCGCGCGCCAGCGCCAGCGCTGCCCCGCGCCCCATCCCGGCGCTGCCGCCATTGACCAGCGCCTTGCGGCCGGCAATTCCCAGATCCATCGTCAAATCCTCATCCGCTCGCCGCCAGCCATCCCGCCTCGTGGACCGTCCGTAAACTGACGAATATGCGGGCGGACAGGCCCGCGCTGGCGGTGCATGACCTTGGCCGTACGGGAGAGGAAAGGAACGCGTCGATGAGCGAAATGCCTGAGTTCGAGGATATCCGCTACGACAGGCCTGCGGCCCGCGTCGCCCGGATCACATTGGCCCGGCCCGAGAAGCACAACGCGCAAAGCATGCGCATGCTCTACGAAATCAACGACGCACTCGATATCGCAATGGACGATGACGAGGTGAACGTCGTGATCTTCGCGGCGGACGGCAAGAATTTCTCCTCGGGCCACGACCTCAGCGACCGCGTTCGCATCGGCGATCTGCGCCCGCCGATCCTGGGCTTCGGCGGCTATCGCAGCCCGGGTCCGCAGGGGCACATGTCGCGGGAGCAGGAAGTCTACCTCGGCTTCTGCTGGCGCTGGCGCAATCTGCCCAAGCCGATCATCGTTCAGGTGCAGGGCAAGGCGATTGCCGGCGGGCTCATGCTGATCTGGCCGTTCGACCTGATCATCGCCGCCGACGATACCGAGTTCTCCGATCCGGTGGTCGCCTTCGGTATGAACGGCCACGAATTCTTCGTCCACGCCTTCGAGCTTGGCCACCGCAAGGCCAAGCAGATGCTGTTTACCGGCGAGCCGATCGGCGCGGTTGAGGCCAAGGCGCTCGGCATGGTCAACGAAGTCGTCCCGCGCGCGGAGCTGGAGGGTTTCACGCTCGCGATGGCCGAGAAGATCGCCTCGCGTCCGGCCATCGGGCTCAAGACCGCCAAGATGAGCGTCAACCAGTCGATGGACGCGCAAGGGATGTGGAACGCGGTCCAGTCCGCGTTCAACCTCCACCAGTTCGGCCATGCCAACAACTTCGCGCTGTACGGCCAGCTGGTCGATCCGGAGGGGCTGGAGATCATCAGGCGCGAGGCGCGCGCGAGCCGCAAGGATTAGAGTTCGAACACCAGTCTTCCACCGGCCGCCAGCTTGCCATGCGGGATGCGGGTGGGCGGCAGGGTCTGGCCATCGAGGCGCAAGGCCTTCAGCCTCTCGCCCGTTCCTCTACGCTCGATCTGGAGCGGGCGGTGGCCGGGGACGGTGATGGTCGCATGGCTGACCAGCGGCACCGCGGCTACATATGCACCACTCGCAGGATCGACCGGATAGAACCCAAGGCTTGCGAAGACGTACCAAGCGCTCATCTGCCCGGCGTCCTCGTTGCCCATGATCCCGGCAGGCGCGTCGCGGTAGAAGTCCTTTGCGATCCGCGCGATGAGGCGGTGGCCGGTCTCCGGGCTGTCGGTGAAGGCATAGAGCCAGGCAATGTGGTGGCTCGGCTCGTTGCCGTGCGCATATTGCCCGATCATGGCTTCCTGGCCGAGATATTCCGCGCCCTTGGTCGCGGGCAGGCCGAAGAAGAACCGGTCCAGCATGGCCTTGAGGCCCGGCTTGCCGCCCCACGCCTCGATCAGCCCCTGCGTGTCGTGCAGCGCCGGGGTCCAGGTATATTGCCAGGCATTGGCCTCGGTGTAATCGCCGGGATTGTTGAGCGGAGATGTCGGCGTCAGCGGATCGAAAGGGGTGCGCCAGCAGCCTTTGCTGTCGCGCCCGCGGGCAAGGTGCGTTTCGGGATCAATCAGTTGCCGCCAGCCTGCGGCGCGCGCAGCAAATCGCCGGGCCTGGGACTGCTCGCCCAGCATGGCCGCCATCCGCGCGGTTGCGGTATCGCCGATCCCGGCTTCGAGCGAGCGCGAGACCGTTTCACCGCTGACAAGATCGAACGGATAGTAGCCAAACCGGTCATAGATCGACCAGACTGAGAGGGAGTCGTCGCCCGGATAGATCGGCTTTGCATCCTTCGTCGAGGTCGCGACCATCGCCGCCAGCGCGCGCTGGCCATCGAACCCGCGAAAGCCCTTGGCCCAGGCATCGGCAATCACCGGCAGCGCGGGCTCGCCGATCATCGTGCCGGTCTCGCCGCCCCAGATCGGCCATTTCGGCAGCCGTCCCGCCGCATCGCAGTGATCGAGCAACGTGTTCACGAAATCATCGACGCGCTCGGGCACCAGCAGCGTGTATAGCGGATTGGCCGCGCGGAAGCTGTCCCACAGCGATAGCGTCGAATAGCGCAGGCCTTTGGCCACTTGCCGCACGGTGCCGTCCGGCCCGCGCCAGCGCCCGTCAACGTCGCTGATGACCGAAGGGTGGAGGAACGCGTGATAGAGCGCGGCCGCGAAAATGCGCTGTTGCCGTGCCGGTGCGTAGATGCGGAGCCGGTCCAGCAAGGTGCTCCATTCGCTGCGGCTCTCTGCGGCGACCGCATCGAAATCCCACCCACCGCGCTCATCGCGGTTGCGCCGTGCGCCGACACGGTCGGTGGTCGAAAGCCCGATGCGCAGTTGCAGGGCGCGATCTTCACTGAGATCGAAGCCCAGCAGATAGCGCGGTGCGGCGTCCCCGGCGCGCGGCGGCAGAGTCAGGGCCTCGGCGATGGGCCGGTTAAACTGGGCCGACCACGCGACATGCCGCGTGGTCCAGTTCTGCCGCACCGCCTCGCCTTCGAAGCCGTCCGCACTGAAGCTGTTGGCGACCGACTGCACTGGCTGACGGTCGGCGCGGAAGGTCAGGCCGTGCTGCAGATCAAGCAGCACCCACACCCGCCCGCCGCGCGCAAAGCGATAGCGGTGGAACGCGCTGCGCAGGGTCGAGGTGATTTCCACCCGCACGCCGTTGTCCGCCAGCGTGACCGCGTAATAGCCCGGCCGCGCCACTTCGCTCACCTTGGCATAGGCGCTCGAAAGGTCCTCGCGGCGCTCGAGGCTGGGCTGCAGCAAGACATCGCCCAGCTCCGGAATGCCCGTCCCGCTCGCCCGGTTCTGCGAGAAGCCGAGGATGCGCGGCGCGCGGAACTGGTAGCCCGAGGTGAAATCCCAGCCTGCAGATGCATTGTCCGGCCCGGACTGGACCATGCCGAACGGGCGGCTTGGGCCCGGAAACGTATGGCCGGTGCCATCGGTGCCGATGAAGGGATCGACAAGCCCCGCGCGGTCCTCGGCCGCCCATGACACCGATCCAGCGAAAGGCAGCGCAGAAGCAGATGCGGTCAGCGCAAGCATACGGCGGCGGTCAATCATGGCGCGGTGGTCCAGACGGTCGCGGAGTAGGGCGGGGCGACGAGGGATGTGCCGCCGCCCGAATGCGCCGCCCCGTAGCGCCGCACTGCGCTGCGGGGCAGGGGCATGTTGGCGCGCTCGGTCTCGCCGCTGAAGTTGAACAACACCAACGCTTTGCTCGCCCCGGCATGCCGCTCGATCAACACGAGGTTGCCCTGCTGCGCTACCACCCGCGTCGCGCCCCTTGCCAGCGCAGGCCAGCGCGCCCGCAACACTGCCAGCGTGCCATAGGTGCTCAGCAGCGAGCCCGGCTTGCCATCCTGCTCGGCCACGGAGGCGCCGTCGCCCGGCACGTTGCTGTCGGGCGTGTGATAGGCCTCGGGAAAGGCGCGGTACCAGGCGGCATTCCCGGCTGCCATCGGATCAGGCACCCAGCGGAACGCCTGCCGCAGCGGAATATCGCGCGCGTCGGCGTTGGCGGGCTGGTCGCCTTTGGCGGCGTAGTCATCGGTCTGCGTGCCCGACATGCCGATCTCCTGCCCGTAATAGAGGCTCGGGACCCACCCTGTCAGCATGGTGATCGCCGCGCCCAGCCGCAGGATCTCTGCCCGCCGCGCGGCGCCATGCGCAAAGCGCGGCGTATCATGGTTCTCGGTGAAGACGAGCTGGCTGCGCCCGGGCGGTATGACCACGTTCGATCGGGTAATGGCCGCAGCAAAGCCCGTCGCATCAAGCTTGCCCGCCGCGCTCCAGATCGGAAAGGCGAACACCAGATCGACTCGGCCCTTGCTGAAGAAGTCCGCGCCGTCGCCCCAGTCCGCCTGCTCGGCAATGAAGCGCAGCTTCGGATTGACCGCATGCAGCCGCGTGATGATCGGTGCCCAGAAGCCTGCAAGCAGGTCCTTCAGCACGCCCGCATTGTCGAGATCGTCCATCATGTGGTCGATCCGGAATCCATCGACGCCGTCCGACAGATCGCCATCGTGATCGGGATCGGCCCAATCGGCGAGATAGTGCGCAAACCAGGCCTGGACCTTGGGCTCCGCGAGATTGACGGTGAAGACCTGTCGCTGCTGCCCGGGCCAGACAGTGAAGGCGTTGGTGCCCAGCAGGGTCGGCACCGGCACACGGTTCTGCGCGTCGCGGTAGAGCAGGAAGCGGCTGTAGGGGCTTTCAGGCTGCCCGGCCGAAGATGTCCGCCACAGATGCCGGTCGGACACGTACTGGATTTCCTCGTCGAGGATGATCTTCATCCCTCGCCCATGCACAGCGCGCACCAGCGCGGCGAAATCCTGCTTCGTGCCGAACTCGGGATCGATGCCTGCGAAATCATCGGCGAAGTAGTTATGGTAGAACTGTGAGGGGTAGAGCGGGGTGAGCATGATCGTCGTAACCCCCAGCCGCTGCAGATAGCCAAGCCGCTGGCGGATGCCGGCAAGATCGCCTTGCCGGTCACCGTTGCTATCGGCAAAGCTGCGCACGAAGATGTGGTAGACCATCTCCGGCGGCAGTGACGCGGGCCGAAGCTCCCGCGCTTCTGCGGGAGCCGCGCAGGCCAGCAGCGCGGCGAGGATGATCTTCCACCTCATCGCAGGCCTGCACCGCCAAGCGGCGACAGATCGGTCTGCTGCAGGGTGTTGATGGGGTCCGCCACGGTTCTCTCCGCATCGATATGGATCGTTGTCATCACCGAATGTGGCCGGTCGCCGAAGTTCGGACTGCGGCCATGACTTTACCCATCGCGCGGACGGATATCATCGGGGACGATTGCGAGAATTCCTGCGATTATCTATCAAGTCCTTGTCGTGTTCACTGCGCGCCGCCTTCTGAGCCGGCCCATTGGCGCTCCGCAAGATGCTGCTGGCTGGCCGGGGATCGAAGGAGTAGGATTGCGCTGCGGTCGGGAGGATATCGAGCCTTGCTGCAAAAGGGGCGCAAGCGTGGCGGGGGCGAGCCAGTGACAGGAGCGATGACGAAGCAGCGCGTGCTGCATGCCCTGCTTCCGGCCGGGCATGACGCGCAGCCGGTCCGCTGGCAGCAGCAAAAGAGCGCGCGCACGCGGCTGCGCATTGTGGAAGCGGCGATCGATTGCCTCGTCGAAGGCGGCTATTCCGGCCTCTCCACGCAGGCAGTGGCAGAGCGCACCCGCGTCTCACGCGGCGCGATGCACCACCATTTCCCCACGCGAATGGATCTGGTCGGCGCGGTTGTCGAACATGTATTCTTCGAACGGATGCGCCTGTTTCTGGAAGATTATCTCGCCAAGATGGAGCATGCTACCGAGGCCGAGCGGCTCGAGATCGCGACAGCATCGCACTGGCGCAGTGTGCAGACGCGGGAATATGCGGCCTATCTCGAACTTGCGGTCGCAGCGCGGACCGATGCCGAGCTCGATCAGTTCTTCGGTCCGGTTGCCCGCCGCTACGACGAAGTGTGGATCGCCGAGATGATCGAGGCATTCCCGCACTGGCGTGATCAGTGGGAGCAGATGAAGCTCGCCAGCGACTTCGTGAACGTGCTGCATATGGGCCTGCTGCTGCAACAGCCGGTATTTGGCGAAGCGCGAACGCGGCGGGCGCAGCGCTTGTCAAACGAAGTGCTGCGCCAGGTCTACGCCGGCACGCTGGTGTTCTGAGGCACCGCTCAGCCCGGCATCTCGGAACAGTGGCGTTCCACGCGGTAAACGCGCATGCGCGGCCGATCGAACAGGCGCTCTTCGTCCTCGGTGATCTCGCGCCGCGTCTCGGGATCGGCCATCGCGGCAAAGCACGCCGTCATGGTTTCCTCGTCGGCAAATTCGATTTCCATCGCCACATCGAAATCGTGGTCCACATCGGTGCCGTCCATGGGATGGAGGTGCTTGCGCTCGTAACGGATCGCCCAGGGACCGAGCACTTTCTCACCGATCAGGCGGTGATGGGTTTCGTAATAGGCGATGAAATCGGCCTTGCTCATGTCTGGCCGGCGCTTGAGCAGGGTCAGGATGGTGATTGTCATGCCGGTTTCCCTCATTGTGGCGGTACCGGCGGCAAGTCTATCCGATGCAGCGCGCGGCGGCGGCTGACGAATAGGCTAGGCGCGAAGGAGAGGGATCGTCTCGACCGGGAGCGCGTCGCTGGCCAGCGCCAGCGGCGCCGGACGGTGCGAGGCAATCACCAGCCCCGCACCGCGCGTGTCCAACCAGCCCCGCAGCGCTTCGACCAGCGCGGCCTCGGTCGCGGCGTCCAGTCCTTCGCTCGGCTCGTCGAGCAGCAGCCAGGGTCTCTCTGCAAGCAGCGCCCGGGCGATCGAGAGCCGCTTGCGCTCTCCACCTGAAAGCACGCCGCCGTCTTCGCCCAGCACCGTATCGAGCCCTTGCGGCATGCGCGCGATCCGAGGCCAGAGCTGCGCCGTGCGCAGCGCCTGCTCCATCGCGGCTGCGTCAAGCCCCGGGCGGGCAATGCGCAAGTTGTCGGCAACGGTCCCGGCGATCAGCATCGGCTCCTGCGGTGCCAGCGCGATCTGCGCGCGGATTGGGGCGCTCGGCAGGTCGCCGAGGGGCGTGCCGCCCAGCGCAAGGGCGTGGAATGGCGAGCGCAGGCCTGCCAGCGCCTCGATCACTTGCGTCTTGCCAGATCCCGAAGGCCCGGTCAGCGCGATGCGGCTCCCGGGCGCGTAGGGCGATGTACCGAGGGCAAGCGGCTGCGGCGCAAGGACCGGCGAGGCGGCTTCGCCGGTCGGGGCAGGCAGAGTGAGCAGGACGCGCAACCTTGCGGTACCTTCGGCCACCGCTGCCTCACGCGCGCTCGAGCGGGCAATCGCGGCAACGGCCTCGATACTGGCGGTCGCAGCCAGCACGGCCAGCGCGGTCAGCGGCGGCGCGGCGGTGCTTGCCAGCAGAGTCGTCGCGGCGGCCAGCGCGCTGCCCAGGACAAGTGCACCGCTGCTGGCCGCCTCGATGAGGGTCAGCCGGCGCTGTGCCTTGTCGAGCAAGTCCGCCTCGGTGGTCAGCAGCGCGGTGATGTGGTCCGCAAGGCTGTAGGTGATGATTTCGCTGCGCGCTGCGGCGTAGTCCACCAGCATGCGGCGCAGACGGGCCACGGCAGCGGCTGCTTCGGCCGCGGGCGCAGCGCTCAGGCGGGGCGGCAGCAGCGCCAGCGCCGCAAGCAGAAGGACGAGCACGGCGGTCAGTAGCAGCGCTGCCTGCCACCCTGCCAGCATGACCGCTGCAAGCCCGACCAGCGCCGTGCCGATGGACGCCGGAATGCCGGGGCGCCGCACGACGAGGTCTTCCAGTGCGGCGATATCGCCGATCAGCCGCGCGCTGGCGTCTCCGCCCGACAGGTCTGGCGCGCTGCGGCCATCAGCATGGGCGAGCCGGGTGAACAGCGTGCCGCGCAGCCCGGCCAGCGCATGGAGCGCCGCCTCATGCGACCACAGCCGTTCGCCGTAGCGCGCCGTGGTGCGCACCACCGCGAGCGCGCGGATTGCCGCGCTTGGCAGCAAGTAATTGAAGGCCGCCGCGCCCGCCGCGCCGCTTGCACCGGCGAGCGCGGCACCGGTCAGGAACCAGCCCGAAACCCCCAGCAAGGCGAGCCCGGCCACTCCGGCGGCCAGCGCGGCGAGGAACGCAATCGTGATCCGGCCCCCCACGCGCGGCGGCAGGGGAAGAGGGAAGCGTGCGGCGATCATAGCGCGATGATCCGGTCGGCGGCGGCAACCAGCCGCTCGTCGTGCGTTGCCACGATCACTGCGCGCCGGGTCGCTTCGGCCACGAGCAGCGCGACGATCTGTTCGGCGCTCGCCGCGTCGAGGTCGGCGGTCGGTTCATCCGCCAGCAGCAGGGCGCGGTCCGCGATCAGCGCACGGGCGAGGCCCACCCGCCGCCGCTCGCCGCCCGAGAGCCAGCCGGCGTTGTGGTCGATCATTGTCGCGAGGCCGTCCGCCCGCCGCTCGAGCAGCGTGCCCAGACCCACTGCGTGTACCGCCGCGGCCACAGCCGCTGTTTCTGCACCGGGTCGCCCAAGTCGCAGGTTGTCCTCGAGCGTTGACGGCAGCAGCAGTGGCACCTGTCCGGCCCATGCGATGGCATGCGCAGGCAAGGTTGCGAGCGAACCTTCGCTCGGCGCGACCTGCCCGGCGATTGCGGCGAGCAGGCTGGTCTTGCCGCTTCCGGTTGGCCCCGTCACGCAGACGAGGCCGGTTCGGCCAAGTTCGAAGCTGATCGGACCAATGCGATGACCCGGCCATGCGACGACGACATCGTGCAGTGCGACATGTTCGGAGGCGCTGGGATGGGCCACGGGTTCCGGCACTTCTGCGAGTGCTGCCTCCGCAGCTTCGCCAAGCTGCTTCTCGTGGTAGGCAGCAGCAAGGCGGCGCATCGGCAGGTAGAATTCCGGCGCCATCACCAGCACGAAGAACGCCGCGCGGTAGTCGAGATGCTCGGGCGCGGGGAAGGGCAGCAGGCCAAGCAGGCTGAAGCCGCAATAGACCGCAACCAGCGCGACACTCAGCGCGGCGAAGAATTCGAGCACGGCGCTCGAAAGGAACGCGGCCCTCAGCACTGCAATGGTCCGCTCGGCGACGTCCTCGGCGGCGCTGCCGGCCTGCCGGGCAATGCGATCTTCTGCGCCGAAATGGCGGATGATCGGCAGGCGGCGGATCCGGTCGACATAGAGCGCCGAAAGCGCGGTGATCGCCGCCATCTGCCGGTCTGCAGCCTGCCGGGCAGCCCCCCCGGCGAGGATCATGCCGATCACGAACGGGACCAGAGTGGCAAACAGGATCAGCGCGGCCACTCTGCTCTGGAAGGCGACCACGACCACGACGAGGATGGGGGCCAGCGTTGCGGACTGGCGCACCGGATCGAACCGCGCGGCGCGCACCTGTTCGGCGGCGATGTGGTCGATCCCCAGTGTCGCCGTCGCGCCGAGCGCGGGGGCGCCGGGGCCGGCAATGCCCAGCAGACGTGGAAAAAGTGCGGCGCGGCGCGCTTGCGCCAGCGCGCGTCCCTGGTCAAAGCCCAGCACTTGCGCGCCATACTGGCTGGCTAGCCTGAGCAAACCGCCGATAACGACCATCACCGCGCCGGTTACCAGAGCAGTCGCTGTGCCCCCCGCAAGCCTTGTTTCCAGCGCCGTGGCGACGCCCCAGGCAAACACTGCAGCGCCAACTATATCGGAAGTCCAGGCAAGCCCTGCTGCTTTGGGTATCCTCATGATTTGGAATCGTTTAATTTGCCGCCGACGGCCGCGTCAGACTCGGACACGCTGCCGCGATCAGGCCGAGAAAGGGCACATGCGATGGATATGGCAGTGGTGGAGCTTTCCCGGCTGCAGTTCGCATTGACCGCGCTGTACCATTTCCTGTTCGTGCCGCTCACGCTCGGCTTGTCGTTCATTCTGGTCATCATGGAAAGCGTCTATGTGATGACCGACCGCCCGATCTGGCGGGATATCACCCGTTTCTGGGGCAAGCTCTTCGGGATCAACTTCGTGCTTGGCGTGGCGACGGGCCTCACCATGGAGTTCGAGTTCGGCACCAACTGGTCCTACTACTCGCATTATGTCGGCGACATATTCGGCGCGCCGCTTGCGATCGAGGGGCTGATGGCTTTCTTCCTCGAAGCGACCTTCGTGGGGCTCATGTTCTTCGGCTGGGACAAACTTAGCGCGCGGCAGCACCTTTTTACCACGTTCATGGTCGCGCTCGGATCCAATCTTTCGGCGCTGTGGATCCTGATCGCCAATGGCTGGATGCAGCATCCCACCGGCGCCGCGTTCAACCCGATCACAATGCGCATGGAAGTGACGAACTTCTACGATGTCGTGTTCAATCCCGTCGCGCAGGCCAAGTTCGTCCACACGGTAAGCGCCGGGTATGTTGCTGCCAGCGTGTTCGTGCTGGGTATCTCGGCATGGTATCTGCTCAAGGGACGGCATCTGGAACTGGCCAAGCGCAGCTTTGCGGTGGCCGCCGCCTTCGGGCTTGCCTCGGCGCTCTCGGTCGTCGTCCTGGGGGACGAGAGCGGCTATACCCTGACCGACAACCAGAAGATGAAGCTCGCCGCAGTGGAGGCCGAATGGCACACCGAGCCGGCACCGGCGGGGATCGCGGTGTTCGGTCTGCCGTCCAACGCCGGGCGCGAAACGCTGTTCGAGGTGAAGATTCCCTACGTGCTCGGCATCATCGGCACGCGGAGCCTGACGGGGCAGGTCGAGGGGATCTACCCGCTGGTCGCCCATGCCCGCACGCGTATCGAACATGGGCTGGTTGCCTATGACGCGGTGGAACGGCTCAAGGCAAATCCGAAGGACCTTGCCGCCCGCGCACAGTTCGAAAGCGCGAAGGACGATCTGGGCTATGCCTTGCTGCTGAAGCGCTTTGTTGCCGATCCACGCAAGGCAGACAGCGCCGCGCTCGACAAGGCCGCCTGGTCCACTGTGCCCAATGTGCCCGTCCTGTTCTGGCTGTTCCGCGGGATGGCGGGGCTCGGCTTCCTGTTCATCGGTTTCTTCGGGACCGCGCTGCTCCTTGCCAACACGCGCCGGTTCGATGCAAAGTGGTTTCTGCGCGCGGCGGTCATGATCATTCCGCTGCCGTGGGTCGCCATCGAACTGGGCTGGATGGTTGCCGAGATCGGGCGCCAACCCTGGGCGGTCGACGGGGTGCTGCCGACATTCCTTGGCGCCTCCAGTCTGACCATCTGGCAGATCTGGACCACCATCGCCGGGTTCACTTTGCTCTACTCCGCGCTGGCGGTGATCGAACTGCGGCTCATGGTCGCGGCGATCCGCAAAGGGCCGGAGGGCTACACGCCGTGGCAGCCGCGCCGCGATCCGGTGCCGCCGCCATCCGCGCCGAGCCCGTCCCGCAGCGTCCCGGCCGAATGAAGGAGAGCCGCGATGGCACTGCCGCTTGATTACGAGACGCTGCGGCTGATCTGGTGGGCGCTGATCGGCGTGCTGCTGATCGGCTTTGCGCTGACCGACGGGTTCGATCTTGGCGCGATGGCGCTGCTGCCTTTTGTCGCCCGGAATGACCTTGAACGGCGCATGGTGATCAACACCGTGAGCGCGACTTGGGAAGGCAACCAGGTGTGGTTCATCCTCGGCGGCGGGGCCATATTCGCGGCCTGGCCTTATGTCTATGCGGTAAGCTTCTCGGGCTTCTACCTTGCCATGTTCCTCGTGCTTGGTGCGCTGATCCTGCGTCCGGTGGGCTTCAAGTACCGCTCCAAGCGGCCTGATCCGGCATGGCGCGCGCGGTGGGACTGGGCGCTGTTCACCGGCGGACTGGTCCCGGCGCTGGTCTTTGGCGTGGCGGTGGGCAACGTGCTGCTTGGCGCGCCGTTCCGCCTCGATGGCGATCTGCGTAGTTTTTACGAGGGCTCGCTGCTTGGCCTGTTCACTCCGTTTGCCCTGCTGACCGGGCTGCTTTCGGTGGCGATGCTCACGATGCACGGCGCAGGCTGGCTGGCAATGAAGCTGGAACCGGGCCCGGTCCAGTTTCGCGCGCGGCGCTTTGGCGCGATTGCGGCGGCGGCGGCGCTGGTGCTGTTTGCCGCGGGCGGCGCCTTTGTCGTCCTGGGAGGACTTGGGTTCCGCATGGCGGAACTGGTGGATACGGCTGGCCCTTCGAACCCCCATCTTGCCCGCGCTGTGGCGGCGCCGGGTGCGTGGCTTGATAACTTTGCGGAGCACCACTGGATGATGGCCGCGCCGGTCCTCGGCCTGTTCGGCCCGGTAGTTGCGCTCGCCGGGCTGCGTATGCGCCGTGATGCGCTGGCCTTTGGCGGTTCTTCGCTCGCGGTCGTGGGCATCATCGCCACCGTCGGGCTTTCGATGTTCCCGTTCATCCTGCCCAGCTCCATCGACCCGGCGTCCAGCCTCACGGTGTGGAACGCTTCGTCGAGCCACCTTACGCTGTTCATCATGCTGATGGTGGTGATGATCTTCCTGCCGATCGTGCTCGCCTACACCACCTGGGCATACCGGGTGATGTTCGGCCGCGTGGGCGCCGAGGAAGTCCGCCTGAACCCCGACATGTACTGAGAGGAACAAGCATCATGTGGTATTTTGCGTGGATCCTCGGTCTTGGTCTTGCCGTGAGCGTCGCGATCCTCAATGGCATCTGGCACGAGTTTCATTCTGACCCGGCCGGCGATCGGACCGTGCAGGACTGAATCGCGCGCAAGTCGGGGGTAGGGGAGGATGAAGCGGCGCATCGCCGTCATTTCGGCTGCGGCGAGCGGCATTGGCCTTGCCATTGCCGAAGCGCTCTGCGCCGATGGCTGGCAGGTCTATGCCGGCGACCGGGACGAAGCGGCAATCGCGGCCCTTGGGCGTCAGCAGGAGGGCATAGCCGCCACTGTCTGCGACGTGAGCGATCCGGCATCGGTGGAGCGATTTTACGCGTGGATCGCAGACGATCTGCTTACGCGGGGGACTGCAGGGATCGATCTGCTCGTCAACAATGCGGGGATTGCAGGGCCAACTGCCCGGCTGGAAGACCAGCCGATCGACGCGTGGAACGCCGCGATTGGCATCAACCTCAATGGCATGTTCCTGATGACCCGCAGCGCCATCCCGCTGCTGCGCCGCCGCGCGCCGGGCTCTGCGATCATCACGATGAGCTCGACCGCAGGTCTTTTCGGCTGCCCGCTGCGGGGGCCTTATGTTGCCAGCAAATGGGCACTGATCGGGCTGACCAAGACGCTGGCGATGGAGCTTGGGCCGGAAGGCATTCGCGTCAATGCGATCTGCCCGGGAAGTGTCGAGGGGCCGCGGATCGACCGGGTGATCGCCGCCGATGCCGCGGAGCGAGGCCTGACGATCGAAGAGGTCGAGCGCGAATACAAGCGGCAGACCTCGCTGCGCACGTTCGCGACGCGTGAGGACGTGACCGCGATGGTGCAGTATCTGATGTCGCCCGCCGGGGCGCGGATTTCCGGGCAGGCGATTGCCATCGACGGGCATACGGAAAGCCTGGCACTGGATATGGAGGCCTGATGCGCGCTGTCTGGTACGAAGAAACCGGCCCTGCCGACGCGGTGCTGCAGCTTGGCGAAGTGGCTGATCCGCAGCCGGGTCCGGGGGAAGTGCGGGTCCGCCTGCGCGCTTCGGGCGTCAATCCCTCCGATGTGAAATCGCGCGCCGGGGTGCGCGGCCCCATCGCGTTCCCGCGCGTCATTCCCCATTCGGACGGCGCCGGGGAGATCGACCAGGTGGGCGAAGGCGTACCAGCCGCGCGGATCGGGTCGCGGGTATGGGTGTGGAACGCTGCGTGGCGGCGGCCGTTTGGCACATGCGCCGAATTCGTGTGCCTGCCCGAAGCGCAGGCAGTGCCGCTGCCGCAGGGGACCAGCTTTGAGGCCGGAGCCTGCCTCGGCATTCCGGCGTCGACGGCCTGCCATGCTGTATTCGCCGATGGTGATGTGACCGGGCAGACGGTACTCGTGACCGGCGGTGCGGGCGCAGTGGGGCACTATGCCATCCAGCTTGCTCGCTGGGGCGGCGCGCGGGTCATCGCGACGGTGAGCGGACCTGAGAAGGCAGCCGCCGCCGAGGCGGCAGGCGCGCATGCGGTGGTGAATTACCGTGAGGGCGATGTCGCGGCGGCGATCCTTGCGGCCAATCAGGGCAGGCCTGTCGACCGCGTGGTCGAAGTCGAGTTCGGCGGCAATCTGGCGGTCACGAGCGCCGTCCTCGGCGAAGGCGGCGTGATCGCGGCCTATGGCTCCATGGCGGAGGCCGAACCCAAGCTCCCGTTCTATCCGCTGATGTTCCGGCACGCGAGCTTGCGCATGCTGCTGGTCTACCTGCTTTCAGCACGGGAACGCGCGGCGACGGTCGCGAGGCTGACCGCTGCGCTGGAGGCGGGCGCGCTCCGGCATGCCATTGCCGCGACGTTCGATCTGGCCGAAAGCGCGAGGGCGCACGAGACGGTGGAGTCCGGCAAGCTTATCGGCAATGCTGTCATCACGATCCCCTGAACCGGCATATGACTTTCGCAATTGACGGATGGGCAGCCTATCGCCCATCCCATGCAGATTCGCGCGGCGTGAACCGACGCATGCGGAAGCGGGGTGAGACAAGATAATGGCGGCCGAAGCGCAGCAGTTCGAACAATTCGCCGGCCATCCCAAGGGGGTCTACTACCTAGCCTTCACCGAAATGTGGGAGCGCTTCTCATTTTACGGGATGTCCGCGCTGCTCACGCTCTACATGGTGAAAGAGCTGCTGCCGCTCCATGCGGGCAAGGTGCTTGGGCTTGGCGCGCTGCGGCACGGGCTCGAATTCCATGGCCCGATGAGCGATGTCGCCTTCGCATCGATCATCTATGGCTGGTACGCGGGTCTCGTCTACTTCACGCCGATCATCGGTGGCTGGGTGGCGGACCGGGTGCTCGGCCCGAAACGGACGGTGCTGATCGGTGTGCTGCTGATGGCCGCCGGGCACGCAGCGATGTCGCTCTACGAGAGCTTCGTGATCGCACTGCTGCTGCTGATCCTGGGGTCGGGCTTCCTCAAGGGGAATATCTCGGCGCAAGTCGGCACGCTTTACCCGCGCGAGGATGAATCGCGCCGCTCGCAGGGCTACACGATCTTTGCGACCGGCATCAACATCGGCGCAGCGAGCGGCCCGGTGGTGACGGGACTTGTTGCCGCGATCTGGGGCTTTCATGCAGGTTTCGCGGTGGCGGCGGTGCTGATGCTGGTGGCTATGGTCGGTTACTTGCTCGGCCAGCGCCATCTGCCCGATTTCAAGCCGGTCGCGACTGCGCGCGAGAAGGCACCGCCGCTCACGCCTGCCGAGCGCCGCCGCGTGGCGGTGCTGATTTTCGTCATCGCGCTCACCTTCCCGGCCGAGATCACTTATCCGATGGTGTGGAGCATCGGCATCCTGTGGGTCGATCAGTGGGTCAATCTGGTGACGCCGCTCGGCACCGTGCCTTCAAGCTGGTTTGCCGGCATGGATTCGTTCGGCTCGATTCTGGCCGCGCCGATCCTCGTGGCGCTGTGGAGCTGGCAGGCCAAGCGAGGGCAGGAGCCGGCCAACGTCACCAAGCAGGGCATCGGCACGGCCATCGTCGCGGGCGCGGCGCTGCTCTTCGCGTTCTCCAACCTTGGCGTGACCGAGCAGCACAGCGTCGGCGCTTTCTGGGCCGTTGCGGGCTGGCTCATCATGGGGCTGGGCTGGATGTACTACTGGCCGACCACGATGGCGATCGTCAGCAAGGCCGCGCCGCCGCGCGTCGCCTCGACCCTGATGGGGGTCGCGTTCCTCTCGCCCTTTGCGGCGCATGTCACGGCGGGCTGGGTCGGCAGCTACTTCGATGCCATGAGCCCCTCGGCGTTCTGGACGATGGATGCGGCCATCGGCGCGGTCGGTGCGGCGGTGATCCTGTCGCTCAGAAAGCCGCTGATCCGCGAGCTTGACGGCGCGCCGGAGCCATCTCGCTGATGGATGAGGCCGAATGGGAGGCGCGGGTGGACCTGGCGGCCGCTCACCGGCTGGCGGTTCATTTCGGCTATCACGAGGGCATCGACAACCACTTCACGCTGCTGGTGCCGGGCTTTGCGGACCGCTTCCTGCTCGCGCCGTTCGGTCTGCACTGGTCCGAAATCCGTGCATCGGATTTCCTCGTGGTCGATTTCGCGGGCAACAAGCTGGCGGGTGAGGGACCGGTGGAGGACACCGCCTTCCACATCCACGCGCCGCTCCATGCTTCCCGGCCCGATGTACGCTGCGTGATGCACACCCACATGCCCTATGCGACTGCGCTCAGCATGCTCGAGCGGCCGGAGCTCCTCATGGCGAGCCAGAACGCGATCGGCTTTGCCGGGCTCGTGGCGCTGTGTGACTATGCGGGCTTTGCGCTGGATAGCGGCGAAGGTCGGCGCATGGCGTCGGCGCTGGGCGAAAAGGCGGTGCTGCTCTTGCGCAATCACGGGGTGGTGACGATGGGCACCAGCGTCGCCGAAGCCTTCAATACGCTCTATTTCTTCGAGCGGGCGGCGATGACGCAGATCATCGCGCAATCGAGCGGGCAGCCCGTTCGGTTGGTGGGTAATCCCGTGCTGTCCACCACTGTCGAGCAATATACCAGTTCCGCAAAGGTCGAGGGGTTCGACCGGATCGAGCTGCATTTCGCGGCGCTGAAGCGCATGCTGGACCGGCAAGGCTCCGACTATGCGCGATAATCCCGGCGCGCGCATCACCACCGCGCCGTTGCTGATCGTCAGCCTCATGGCCACGAGCCTGTTCATCAACTACATCGACCGCGGCAACCTCGCGACCGGGGCGACGCAGATCCGCGCCGATCTCCATCTTACCGCGACGGCCTATGGCGCGCTCGCGGCGGGGTTCTACTTCGCCTATGCCTTCTGCCAGCTGCCCGCAGGCGCGCTGTCGGATCGGCTGGGCGGCAAGTTGGTGCTGGGGCTGGGCGCTTTGTTGTGGTCCATTTCCACCCTGATGACCGGCTTTGTGGGGGGCTTTTACGGCCTCTTCGTGCTGCGCCTGATGCTGGGCATGGGCGAAAGCGTGGCCTTTACCACCACCTCCAAGATCATCGCCAGCAATGTGCCGAAAGAGCAGATGGGCCTTGCCAACGGGCTGATCGGCTTCGGTTATCTCGTTGGCCCTGCGGCGGGCACGCTGATCGGCGGCATGCTGATGGCGCATTGGGGCTGGCGGCCGACATTCATGCTGTTCGGTGCGCTGTCGCTGCTGTGGCTGTTGCCGTGGAGCCGGGTGCAGATCCGCGAAGCAAAGCCAGCGGAAACGCTGGCGCGGCAGGCCGTGACGATGCGCCAGATTCTCTCCCGGCGGGCGCTGTGGGGTGCTTCGCTGGGGCACTTTGCTGGGAACTGGAACTGGTATTTCATCCTCGGCTACCTGCCGATGTACCTTGAAATGCAGCGCGGCTTTTCGAAGGAGCAGATGGCCGAGGTTGTCTCCAGCGCCTATCTCGTCAACGCGCTGGCCGCGCTTGCCGCAGGCTGGGCGTTCGACAAGCTGATCCAGCGCGGTTGGTCGCCCTCGCTCACGCTCAAGGCACCGCTGGCGCTGGCGCATCTGGCGGGGCTGGGGTGCATGCTGGCGATGCCGTTCATGCCGCTCGGGGCCTGCATCGCGCTGCTGTTCGTCTACGAGATCTTCCTCGGGTTCTCCTCGCCCGCTTACTTCATGATCCCGCAGATCATGGGCGGCCCGTCCGCCGCCGCGCGGTGGGTGGGGGTGCAGAACATGATGGGCAACATGCCCGGGATCATCGGCGTGTTCTTCGCGGGCGTGCTGATCGACGCGGGCGGCGGCTCATACGGCACT
Source organism: Novosphingobium sp. (assembly GCF_965228995.1). GTDB lineage: Bacteria > Pseudomonadota > Alphaproteobacteria > Sphingomonadales > Sphingomonadaceae > Novosphingobium. The sequence continues at coordinate 2,330,070 of NZ_OZ245852.1, forward strand.
GCGTTCCTGCTGGCGGGGCTGGTCAACGTGCTAGGGTTAGTGGGCTGGCTGGCGATCCTGCCAAAGGTCGAGCCGGTGGATTGGGAAGCCGCCTAGCGGCCCTTCCACTCCGGCGCGCGGCCTTCGGCAAAGGCGCGGGGGCCTTCGAGTGCGTCATCCGATTTGAGCATGGCCTGGTAGGACGGGATGCAGTCGCTGCGCATCAGCTTGTAGCCGGCCTCGACTTCCAACCCTTCAGCTGCGCGCAGAATATCGCGCGCGGCGGTAATGGCGAGCGGGGCGGCGCGGGCGATGATCGTCGCCAGCTCCAGCGCGGCCTCGACAAGCGCTTCGCCCGGCACGACGCGGCTGGCAAGGCCGAGCGTTGCCGCCTCGTCAGCATCCATGCGCCGCCCGGTAAGGATCATCTCGCGTGCAATCCGCTCCGGGATGGCCTTGGGCAGGCGGAGGAGGCCGCCTGAGTCCGGGAGCATCCCCAGTTGCGCTTCGGGCAGCCAGAACTTCGCGGTTTCGCTCGCAACGATAAGGTCTGCCGCAAGCGCCAGCTCAAACCCCCCGCCGACAGCGAGGCCGTTGACCGCCGCGATCACCGGCTTGGTCAGGCTGAAGTATTCGGTCAGCCCGGCAAAGCCGCCGGGGCCATGGTCGGCATCGACCGCTTCGCCGTCATTGGCCGCGCCAAGGTCCCATCCCGCCGAAAAGAACCGGCCGGTGCCGGTGATGATGCCCACGCGCAGGGCCGGGTCATCGTTCAGCGCCTTGAATGCCTCGTAGAGCTCGTGGCTGGTCGCGACGTCGATGGCATTGGCCTTGGGCCTGTCCAATGTAATGATCAGGATACCATCACGGTTTTCGAGCTTAACGGCGCTCATGCTTCAGGCTCCCTCATGCGGATCAGCGCGTCCACGGCCATCGCGCCATGGGGCAATGCTAACAGCGGGTTCACGTCCATTTCTTCGAGCCGGTCCGCATGGTCCATGGCCCATGCGGCGATCCGGGTGATGGTATCGACCAGCGCTGGCATGTCGCAGCCGGGCTTGCCGCGATAGCCGGTCAGCAGCTTGTGGAGCGGCAAGCTGGCAAGCGCCGCTGCGATATCGGCAGGGCTCGCGGGGAGGAGAACTTGCGCCGTCTGCCGCAGCAGTTCGACAAAAATGCCGCCCGCGCCGATCGTGAGGTACACGCCAAACTGGGGATCGCGGCCCACGCCGACGATAAGCTCCGCCACTGCGCCGCTCACCATTTCCTCGATCAGGAACTGGTCCGATAGGCCTGCCATGCCCTCTGCCGCGGCGAGGATCGCCTCGCGGTCGGCAAGGCCAAGCGCGACACCGCCGACTTCGGTCTTGTGCGCAAGATCAGCACCTACAGCCTTGAGAACAAGCGGGAAAGGCGCGGGCAACTCGGCATCGACGAGTTCGGCGCGGTTCAGCACGACCCCTCGCGGTACTGGCACGCCGAAAGCACCGAGCGCGGCCTTGCTGCGCACTTCGTCCCAGACCTTGGCCTCGCCCGCACCGGGCTTGGTCTGCTGCTGGAGCGGGGCAGGGGCAGGCCGCTGCCACGCCTCGCCGATATGAGCGGCAGCGGCGATCGCGCGCAGGGCTTCGGCAAGGCCCGAAGCGGGCAAGATGCCCTCGGCGATCAGCTCGGCGGCCACGGCTTCGGGCATCGTTTCGGCAAGGCTGCTCGCCACGATGCGCACAGTGCCAGGCGCTGCCGGTTGAGCGCGGACAGCTGTGCGGAAGGCGGCGAGTGTCACGTCCCAATCGGCGGCGGTGCAGCGATCTGCGCGGGGGAAATCGAGGATGAGCAGCGCGGCCTCAAAGCCGGCCCTCATCAACGCGCCAAAGCACGCCGCCTGCGCTGCCTCATCGCCCCAGATATAGGTGTGGTAATCGAGCGGGTTGGCGACATGGACGCGCTCGCCGAGCACGCCTTCCAGCGCGGCCTGGGTGGCGGGCGGAAAGTCCGGCGTTTCAAGGCCGGCCGCTTCGGCGAGGTCGGCAGTCAGCGATGCTTCGCCGCCCGAACAACTCGCGCTTGTGATCCGCCGCCCGTGCAAGGGGCCCGCCACATGAAGCAGCTTCAGCGTTTCGAGGAAGGTCGCCGGATCGTGCGCGCGGGCGACACCGTAGCGGGCGAACAGTGCATCACACAGCGCATCGGCGCCCGCGAGCGAACTGGTGTGCGACATGGTCAGCGCCGCGCCTTTGGCCGAAGCGCCCGTCTTCAGCGCGACAAGCGGCACGCCCGCTGCGCGCGCGGCAAGGCAGGCCTCGGAGAAGCGCGCCACAGAGCCGAGGCCTTCGAGATGGAGGCCGATAGCGCTCACCCGTTCATCGGCGATCAGGGCTTCGATGAGGTCTGCCGGGGTCACATCGGCGCAATTGCCAACCGAAATGACATAGCCAATGGGCAACCCGCGCGCCTGCATCGTCAGGTTGAGCGCGAGGTTGCCGCTCTGGCTGACGATGGCGACGCCTTTCCCGCGGTCAATCGGCAGGCAGCCATGCTGATCGGGCCAGAGCGCAACACGGTCGAACAGATTAAGCATGCCATAGCAGTTCGGCCCGATCAGCGGCACGCCCTGCGCGGCACCGAGCAGCGCGGCCTGCCTCTCGCGGCCTTCCTCGCCGCTCTCGGCAAAGTCTGCGGCATAGCAGATCGCCCCGCCTGCGCCGCTCAGGTCCCCGGCCAGCGCGATGGTGGCGGGCGCCGGGGCGGCGATGAACACCGCATCCGGCGCAGCGGGCAGGGCGGCCATATCGGCGAAGCAGGGCAGGCCGGCCATCTCCGCGCGCTTCGGGTTGACCGGCCAGATCGGCCCGGCAAAACCGAGCGCTCGGCACTGGCGCACGGCTTCCTCGGCCGCCTTGCCGCCCACAATGGCCAGACTGCGCGGGCGCAGCAGGCGGGCCAGGCGAGTGGCGCTCATGCCTCCAGCGGGCGCAGCAGCGCGCGGCTGATGATGTGGCGCTGGATCTCGCTGGTGCCGTCCCATATCCGCTCGACCCGCGCATCGCGCCAGAAGCGCTCGATGGGGAGCTCATCCATCAGGCCCATACCGCCGAAGATCTGCAGCGCATTGTCGGTAATCCGCGCCAGCGCCTCCGAGGCGAACAGCTTCGCCATGGCCGCATCGGTATCGGTCATCGTGCCCTGATCGTCCTTCCACGCAGCGCGGAATGTGAGCAGTTCGGCCGCTTCCAGTTCGGTCTTCATGTCTGCCAGCTTGAAGCCGGTGCCCTGAAACTTGCCGATGGCCTGGCCGAACTGCTTGCGTGTCGCGGCCCACTGCGTCGCCATTTCGAGCACGCGCTGCCCGCGCCCGACCGAAGTTGTCGCCACCTGCAGGCGGGTCGAGCCAAGCCACTGGCCCATCAGTTCGAAGCCCTTGTCGAGCTCGCCGAGCAGGCTGGAGGCGGGCACCCGGCAATCCTCGAAGATCAGCTCGCACTGGTGATAGCCGCGGTGCGAAACGCACTTGGGACCGCGCCGGCGGGTGAGGCCCGGCGTATCGAAATCGACGAGGAAGCAACTGATCGTCTTCTTGCCGCCAGCTTCACCGGTGGCCGCGCACAGGATCACGAAATCGGCAACATCGGCGTGGCTGATGAAGTGCTTGGAGCCGTTGATGACGAAATCCCCGCCGTCCCGCCGCGCGAAGGTGCGCATCGAGCGGACGTCCGATCCGGCGTCGGGCTCGGTCATGGCGAGGCAGTCGTGCCGCTCGCCGCGGATCGTGGGGAGCAGGTACTCCTCGATCTGGTTGCCCTCGCAGCCGCGCAGGATATTGCTGGGCCGGGCGATCATCATCTGCAGGCCGTAGCTGGCGCGGCCAAGTTCACGCTCCATCAGCGTCGTATCGAACGTACCGAGCCCGCCGCCGCCAAGCTCGGCCGGCATGTTGACTGCGTAGAGCCCGAGCTCCTTGGACCTGGCGCGGATTTCTGCGGCCAGCTCGTCCGGCACGCTGTCGGTCTCTTCGACCAGCTTTTCGTGCGGATAGAGCTCGGCCTCGACAAAGCGGCGGACGGTTTCGACCAGCATCTGCTGTTCGGAGGAGAGTTCGAAATGCATCACTTGGGTTCCCGTCTAATTCCGATGGAGCGGCCCACCTGGCTCGGGCTTTCGAGCCCGGCGTGAGCGGCGAGGACAGCATGCACACGCGTGTGCAGGTCCGGCGGCATGGGGGCGGAGCGGCCTGCGGTCATATCGACATGCACCAGCATCTGCTCGCCAGTTGCCAGCAGCTCGCCCGTCTCGCCGTGGTGCATGGTGTGGAAGATATGCAGGCGCTTGTCGTCCGCATCGATCAACTGGAGCGAGAGATCGAGCGGATCGCCGAGGTGCGCTTCGGCGAGGTTGAAGATCATCGTCTGCACGGTGAACAGCGAATGCCCCCCGGCGCGATAGGCCTCGTCGATGCCGATCTTGCGGAAGAACGCGTCGGACTGATCCCCGAAGACGAGGAGATAGCAGCTCTCGCTCATGTGCCCATTGTAATCGACCCATTCGCGCGGGACGGTGGGGCGGATCAGCCTCAGCGGGGCGGGGATGACTTCGCCGGGCTGGAACGGGTTGGCGGCAACGCCTTCGAGCGGCGTGGTGAGGCCGTGGGTTTCACTGGCCGCCATGGTTCGGCTCCTTCGTGTTCCAGGCGCAGACGCCAGCGGTGGTGCCCTTCGGAAGATCGGCTGCCTGGACGAGGCCGGGAAGCAGCCTTGCCCGGCCCTTGGTGCAGACCAGCGTCTGGCTGCCGTAGCCCGCGACATCAAGCAGCACCTGATCCCAGTGCCGGTACTGCACGTCGTGTCCTTCGCCGGGGTAGCGGCGGAAGGTCACCCTCCCGGCGACCGTGCTGGCCCAGAACTCGCCCTGTGCGGGAGGGACGACCTTGTCGGCCTCGCCATAAGTGAAATAGGCCGGTGCGGGGAAAGCCTTGACGGGTGCGGGCGCGTCACAGAAGCGGCGGTATTCGCGCACGACGCCGCGGGTATCGCCGTGCTGTCCGGCAATGAAGTAGGCATGCGCGCCTTCATCGGCAGCGCGGTCCACGAAGCCGCGCACTTTGGAAGCCATGCCTTCGGGCGGCTTGGCCTGAAAGACGCGCGGGGCGCCGGTCTGTTCGGTGAGGTTTGCTTCGAGCGCCGGGAGCGGGGCCGAGCACATCGAACTGTCTGCCGGTGCCTGCGCGATGGCCGCCAGCATGTGCCAAGAGGTGATCCGCTCCGGCATCGCGGCCGCGATATGCCCGGCGTAGGCGCCACCGCCGGAAATCGCGACGAGCGAGAATTGGCCGATCCCGAGGTGGCCGAGAACCTGCTGCACCTCGCTGGTGTAGTCGGCGAAGGTCCAGTTGGGATCATAGGCCGTATCGCCAAGCCCATTGCGTTCGACAGTGATGATGCGGACCTTGAGCCGCCGGCGCAGCGTATCGAGAAAGGCGACCAGTTCGGCAGCGCGGCCGCTGGTGCCCGCGCCGCCGACGAACAGCATGGGGCGCCAGCCCGCTTCACCGGTATCGGTGTAGTGGACCGTGCGGCCCTCACTGGTCTTGAGGCTTGATACCGGCGTGCCGATGGAATCGAACCGGTCCGGGAATGCGATCGGCTTTGCCATGGCGGGCGCGGCCATAAGCGACAACGCCAGGGCCGCAAGACGCAGGTTCATCGTACGGGCTCCGTTTCGAGGTTGGCATCGAGCGCGGGGATCTGCGCCAGTTCCCTCGCAAGATCGAGATTGCGGCAGAGCAGCAGGTAGACCGCCGCCGAGACCGGCAGGCCCACCAGCATCGAGATATCCGCGCCGCCGAGGCTGCGCGCGACCGGGCCGACGTAGAGCGCGGTCTTGAAGAAGGGGATCATCGCGATGAAGCCCGAGGCATAGGCCGTCAGCCCGCGCCAGTTCCAGCGGCCATAGATGCCGTCTGCCATGAACATCGCGCGGATCGAATAGTGCCCCTTCCGCACGAAGAAGAAGTCGGCAAGGTTGATCGCGGTCCACGGGGTGAACAGGTAGACGAGGATGCCGAGGAACGCCTCGAGCCCGTGCAGCACATTGCCGCCCATCGTGAGCGAGAGCGAAAGCGACGCGATCAGGCACACGACCAGCGCGCTGAGCCTTGCCGGAGCGCCGAGCCGAATGGGCTTGAGGCTGTCGATCACGCTCAGCAGCGTGAGCGAGGAGCCGTAGAGATTGAGCGAGGTGATGGTGATGAGGCCGAAAAAACTGCTCGCCAGCATGATCATCCCGAACCCGCCGAACATCGCGTCCGCGCTGCGGCGAAGCGCGACGACGATATCGGGATCGGTAAACGTCGCCCCGGCAAACGCCCCGACGAGCATCATCCACGTGCCGCCAATGAACGCGCCGCAGAAGGTCCACAGGAATGCTGCCCGGATGCCCACCTCGCGCGGGAGATAGCGCGAATAGTCCGAGACATAGATCGACCAGCTGAGCTGGTAGCCCGCCGCTGCGAAGAACTGGACAAGGAACAACGTCGGCTTGAATTCGCCGGGCCTGAGCAGCGCGGCAAGATTGGCGGTGGCGAAGAACCCGGCGGTATAGACCGCCAGCGCCGCGAGCATGATATAGGCCAGCACACGCTGGGTCCGGTGGATGAGATCATAGCCGATCCCCGCCACCAGCGCCGCCACCACTCCGAAACCAATGATCGCGGGCACTTCGGGCAGGCCGACGAGTTCCTTGAGCGTGCTCGCTGCCAGCGACTGGTTGAGCGCGTTGAAGCCGATGTAGGTGACAAGCGCCACGATCCACACCAGCAGCGCGCCGATATAGCCGAACTGCGGGCGCGACTGGATCATCTGCGGCAATCCGAGGTGGGGCCCTTGCGTGCAGTGGAGCGCCATCAGCACCGTGCCAAATGCGCAGCCGCCGATCACCGCGAGGCTCGACCAGAACAAGTCGAGCCCGCCGACCACACTGATCGCCCCCGTAGCGAGCGTAGCAAGGTGCGCATCGCCCATGAACCAGACCGGCCAGAGATGGTTTACCTTGCCGCGCCGTTCGGCGAGGGGGACGTAATCGATCGATCGGCTTTCAACCAAGGCCATGCGGCGTCACTCTCCCCTGCCGGCTGATCTGGATCCCAAGACCATCCCCCAACCCCGTCCATGCTGAGCTTGTCGAAGCACTGTTCTTCTTGTTTGAGCGCAGCGCAAGGCCACAGAAAGAAAGAGCAATCCTTCGACAAGCTCAGGACAGACGGAGTGGGGCGAACTGAACTGCCTTAACCCGGCATCTTGATCTGGCGACCCATGCCCTCTGGCGGGGGCAAATGGGCCTGGCCTGCGACGAGAGCAACGGCGGCTTGCTGCATCGCCTCGGGCGCCGGCGCAGACTTCTCGGCAGCAGCATCGACGTGCACCAGCATATGCTCGGCAGTGGCGATGACCACCGCTTCTGCCCCGCGCACCATTTCGTGGAAGAGGTGCAGCCGCTTGGCATCGGCGGCGAGCACGCGGGTGTGCACTGCGACGTCGTCTCCCAGTCGGGCCTGCCCGAGGTGGCGGATATGCGTTTCGACCGTGTACCACGAATTGCCCGCCGCGACGTAATCCGCGCCCGCGCCGATGGCGGCGAGCACCACGTCGGTCGCATCACCGAACAGCTTCAGGTAGCAATATTCGGTAAGGTGCTCGTTGTAATCGATCCATTCGGGCTGGACCGGTGTCGTGATCGTGAGCATTCGCCCGTCTTCAAGGAGCGAACCGATGGCCGGGGCATCGCTCTTGCCCGCCGCCGCAAGCCGCGCCCGGTGTGCGCGGGCGACCTGGCCCGAGGCGAAGTCGTTGCGTTCGAGCGCATGGGTCAGGTCGACAAGGCAATCGTCGCGCAGCTTTTCGTAGGTGCGCAAGTCGATGCCGCCAGCTTGTTCGTCGCTCTGGCGGGCGATGGTATCAATCAGTTCGTCGGTCAGCTTGGGGCCGATCAGTTTGGTCCACGGCCACTCCATCGATGGGCCGAACTGGTGGAGGAAATGGCGCATGCCTTCCTCGCCGCCGGCGAGGCGGTAGACGAGGAAGGTGCCCATGAACGACCAGCGCATGCCCGCTCCAAAACGGACCGCATCGTCGATTTCGGAAGCGGTGGCCACGCCATCGTTGATCAGCCACAGCGCCTCGCGCCAAACGGCCTCGAGCAGGCGGTCAGCGATGAAGCCGTCGATCTCCTTGCGGACGTGCAGGACCTTCATGCCGATCCGCGTGTAGACGGCGGCGGCAATGTCCTTGGTCTTCTGGCTCGTCTGGTCGCCGCCGCAGATTTCAACAAGCGGCAGGAGGTAGACCGGGTTGAACGGGTGGCCAACCACCAGCCGGTCAGGCCGCGCCATGGCGGACTGAAGTTTCGTCGGCAGGAGGCCCGAAGTTGATGAGCCGATCACCGCGTGGGCCGGCATCGCGGCGTCGATCTCGGTCAGCAGGCGGATCTTGAGATCCTCACGCTCGGGCAGGCTTTCCTGGATGAAATCGGCCTCTCGCACCGCATCCGCGATGCTGGCGGCAAACGTCACGGTTCCTTCAGCTGGCAGGGCATTGCCAAACAGCCGGGTCAGCGCGCGGCGCGCATTGGCGATGACCGCGCCGGTCTTGCGCTCGATTTCGGGATCGGGATCGTAGATCGAAACGTCGATCCCATTGAGCGCGAAGCGCGCGGCCCAGCCGGCACCGATCACGCCGCCGCCGACGATGCCGACCCGGTTGATCTCTGGGCGAATGTCTTGTGTCATGGCTCGCAGGTCCTCAGCGCTTCTGCAGCTTGAGCTTGGTGCGCACTTCGGCCGGGGTCAGAATTCGTGCCCCCATGGCGGTGAGGATCTGCGCCGCGCGCTCGGTAAGCTGACCATTTGTGGCGAGCTGGCCCTTTCCGAGATAGAGGTTGTCCTCCAGCCCCACGCGCGCGTTGCCCCCGGCCAGCGCCGCCATGGCGACGAAAGGCAACTGGTTGCGCCCGATCGAGAAGCCGCTGAACACCGCGCCCGGCGGCAGCTGGTGGACCATGGCCATCGTCGTCAGCGGATCGTCCGGCGCGCCATAGGGGATGCCCATGCACAGCTGGATCATCACCGGATCATCGAGCAGCCCATCACGGATCATTTCCTTCACGAACACGAGATGCCCGGTATCGAACACTTCGAGTTCGGGCCGCACGCCGAGCCGCTGCACTTCGGCTGCCATCGTGCGCAGCATGCCGGGTGTGTTGGTCATCACGTAGTCGGCTTCGGCAAAGTTCATCGTGCCGCAATCGAGCGTGCAGATTTCGGGCAGCAGTGCCTGCACGTGGAGCAGGCGCTCCATCGGGCCGACCATGTCGGTTCCGGCGGGATCGAGCGGGAAGGGGTTCTCGCCGGGGCCGAACACGATATCGCCGCCCATTCCGGCGGTGAGGTTGATCACGACATCGGTGTCCGACGCGCGAATGCGCTCGACCACTTCGCGGTAGAGCGAAACATCGCGGCTGCCCTTGCCGGTTTCGGGATCGCGCACATGGATATGCGCAATGGCCGCGCCCGCCCTGGCCGCTTCGATCGCGGCATCGGCGATCTGCGCAGGCGTGATCGGGAGGCCCGGGTGCTTGTCGGCCGTGTTGCCCGAGCCGGTAACGGCGCAGGTGATGAACGTCTCGAAATTCATGGGGCTTCCCTCTCTGCCTTTACCGCAGAGCTTAATCGGGCCGGGCGGGATTGAAACGACGAATTGGGCCCATGCCTGAAAATCGGGGCCAGCCCCAGTATTCCTAATGGTGCGGCAAAGCGCCGCTCATACTCCCAGCATCCGCGCCATCGCGCCGAGCAGGTCGCGGGTAAAGGCCTTGGCTGTCTTGGCTTCGGCCATGGCATTGAAGGCGTGGATTGCGCCCGGATAGGAATGCAGCTCAACCGGCACGCCTGCCTTCACGAGGCGCAGCGCGTAGTCGAGGTCTTCGTCGAGGAACAAGTCGAGGCTGCCGGTGCCGATCCATGTCGGCGGGAGGCTGGCAAGGTCATCCGCGAGCGAGGGCGAGAACCAGCCCTTGTGCGCATCGTCAGCGGCGTAGTCACCGCGCAAGGCTTCCCAGCCGAACTGGTTGTGTGCGCGGGTCCAGACGAATTCACCGGTCACCGGATTGCCATAGGGGCAGGCATCGCCTCCGGTGCGGTGATCGAGCATGGGATAGGTCAGGAACTGCGCGGCGAGCGCGGGCCCCCCGAGATCGCGCGCCATCAGGGCAGTCCCGGCAGCGAGACCGCCACCCGCGCTTTCGCCCGTGATGCCGATGCGCGCCGCATCGATGCCGAGTTCGTCGGCGCTCGCGGCAAGCCACTTGAGCGCGGCGTAGCAATCCTGCTGAGGGGCAGGGAAGGGGTGTTCGGGTGCCAGCCGATACTCGACCGAGGCTACCGGAACCGCGAGCGCGGCCGCAATGCCGGAGGGCGCCTGCTGCATGGACCGCGCCGAGCCGATGACCATGCCCCCGCCATGGATATGGAGCAGGGCCGGGCGGCCGGATGTGCCGGGCGCGGGATCGTACCAGTAGACCTCGAGCGGCTCGCCATCGCCTTCGATCACCTTGATCTCTGGCGCTATCGGCGGCGCGCCGACAAAGGCGAAGCGGCCTTCCGATTCCGCGCGGATCGTGGGGAGCGCCTCACGCGTGAAGGCCATCGCAGGCAGAAGATCGATCAGCGGCAGGAAATCGGGATCGACGAGATGGCGGGTGGTCATCGTGGGCATCCTCGTGCGGCATGTGCTTGTGCTCTTGTGCACTTCATCGCGGGGCAGGTGCTGCTCGGCAAGGGGCTTTGTGGCAAGCGTTTCGCACCGCGCGCAGAGTGCATGGCGGCGGTTGTGTTTGCATCGGCAGGGGCGCAGAACCGCTGGCAGACCTTGTGGGAGAGACCATGACGACCGTCCGCGAGGCGACTTTCGCCCTGCTCGAAGCCTATGGAATGACGACGATCTTCGGCAATCCCGGCTCGACCGAGCTGCCGATGTTCCGCGATTTTCCGAAAGCTTTCCGCTATGTTCTGGGCCTGCAGGAATCCGTCGTGCTGGGAATGGCCGATGGCTATGCGCAGGCGACGCGCAATGCAGCGCTCGTCAATCTGCACAGTTCGGCAGGAACCGGGCACGCGCTCGGCAATCTTTTCACTGCCTTCAAGAACCAGACACCGCTGGTGGTGACCGCCGGGCAGCAGGCGCGCTCGATCCTCCCTTACGAGCCGTTCCTCTTTGCCCAGCAGGCGACCGAGTTTCCGCAGCCTTTCGTGAAATGGGCCTGCGAGCCGGCGCGGGCCGAAGACGTTCCGGCGGCGATTGCGCGGGCCTACCATGTCGCGATGGAGCCGCCGTGGGGGCCTACCTTCGTCTCGGTGCCGATCGACGATTGGGATCAGCCCTGCGAGCCGATCCCCGCGCGCCGCATGTACGCTCGCAACCCCGGCGATCCGGCCGCGCTGGCCGAGGTGGCAGCGGCGCTGGCAAGGGCCGAAAAACCGGTGATCGTGGTGGGGGCAGGTGCCGCGCGTGATGGCGCGTGGGATCAGGTGATCGCGCTCGCCGAACGGCATAGTGCCGGCGTGTGGGTCGCGCCGCTATCCTCGCAGTGCAGCTTCCCCGAAAACCATCCGCTGTTCCGCGGATTTCTGACCGCCGGACGCGAGGCAATCGTCGAGAGCCTTGCCGGACATGACCTCATCCTCGCGCTGGGCGGTCCGATGTCGCTCTACCACGTCGAGGGGTTCGGGCCGCATGTGCCGGCGGGCGCAAGCCTTTGGTTCATCGGCGACAATCCGGTCCATGCGGCATGGCTGCCCGAAGGTAATGCCGTGGTCGCGAACTGCCGGCTCGCGGTTGAGACGCTACTCTCCGGCCCAGCGCCGCTGCGCCGCGATCCGCCGCTGCAACTCGCACCGCTGCCGAGACTGGATGGCAGTGTGATGACCGATGCCTACTTGCTGCAGCAGGTCGCCGCGCTGCGCCCCAAGAGCTCGATCGTGGTCGAGGAAGCCGCCTCCAGCCGGGGCGCGATGCATGATCGCCTGCCGATCACGGAGCGCGACACGTTCTACACTACGGCGAGCGGCGGACTTGGCTATGGCCTGCCCGCCGCCATCGGTACCGCGCTTGCGCGGAGCGGTGACAAGGTCATCGCGGTGCTGGGTGACGGGGCCAGCATGTATGCGATCCAGGGGCTTCATGCAGCCGCGCAGCTCGGCACGCCGGTGAGCTTCGTGATCGTCCGGAATGGCCGCTACGAGGCGCTGCACAGTTTCGGGCGCCGCTTCGGCATGCAATCGCTGCCCGGAACGCAGCTGCCCGAACTCGATTTCTGCGCGCTGGCGCAGGCGCAAGGCGTGGCCGCGCGCCGGGCGGAGACGGCGGGCGAGCTTGATGAAGCGCTGAAATGGTCGTTTGCCGCCGATTTCCCGAGCCTTGTGGAGGCCGTGGTCGACTAGGAGGAGGGGATTGCCATGACGGTGCCAAGCGGAGCATTCATTCAGGTCTGCCACGTGGTGGACAACCTTGAGGCGGCCTGCACGCGCTACAACGCGCTGTTCGGCATGGGGCCGTTCATCGGGGGCGGGCAGGGCGTGCTGTCCGATCATGTCTATCGCGGCCAGCCTGCCGAACCGATCCGCATCCGCGGCGTCTTCGTGCAGAGCGGCGATCTCAATATCGAACTGGTGGAGCTGGTTTCGACCGGGCCGAGCGCGTTTCACGATATGTATCCGGATGGCGGCCGCGAGCGGGGTGGGGGCATCCACCATATGGCGATGTTCTGCGCGGATTACGAGGGCACGCGCGACCGCTATGTCGCGGCGGGCATGCCGGTGGCGAGCGAGTTCATCGTCAGCTTCGGCGCGCAGATCTGCTACATCGATGCGCGCGCCACTATGGGCCACATGATCGAGCTCTACCCGGAGAGCGATATCATCCGCGGCATGTACGCCCGGGCGCGCCATGAGTCAGAAAACTGGGATGGCAAGCAGCTGATCATACCCTGGTAGGCCCCGCTCAGCTCAGTCCTGCCAGCAACCCTCGGCGAGGAACCGCGCCATGCGTGCCTCATCCGCGCTGACATCGAGCCCCTGCGCTGCCAGCCATTCGTCGCTGTAAAGCGTCGAAGCATAGCGTTCGCCCGAATCGCACAGGATCGAGACAATCGCCCCGTCCTCACCGCGCGCTGCCATTTCGCACGCGATCCTTGCGCAGGCGACGAGGTTGGTGCCGGTGGAGCCACCGACCCGCCGCCCGAGATGGCGCGAAAGCGCCCGCGCGGCGCCGATCGAGGCGCGGTCGTCCACCACTTCGGCGCGGTCGATCACGCTCGGAACGAACGAGGCTTCGACGCGCGGGCGGCCGATACCCTCGATATGGCAAGGCTCACCGCTGCCGGCGCTTTGCGCGCGGTCATGCCAATGGCGGTGGAATGCGGAGGAAGCCGGATCGGCAAGGCACAGCCGGGTGGGATGGCGATAATAGCGCAGGAAGCGGCCGATGGTGGCTGATGTGCCGCCCGTTCCTGCGCCGCAAACGATCCAGGTCGGCACGGGATGCGGTTCGCGGCGCATCTGGGTGAAGATGCTTTCGGCGATATTGTTGTTGCCGCGCCAATCGGTCGCGCGTTCGGCAAAGGTGAACTGGTCGATATGGTGCCCGCCGCAGTCCGCCGCGATGCGCGAGGCAACGGCGTGGACGGTGCCGGGATCAGCTACCGGGTGGCAGGTGCCGCCCAGCGCTTCGATCGCGGCAATCTTCTCGCGCGCGGTGCGCTGCGGGATCACCGCGACGAAGGGCAGGCCGAGCATGCGCGCGAAATAGGCTTCGGAAACCGCGGTCGAGCCGGAGGAAGCTTCGACTACCGTGGTATCCGGTCCGATCCACCCGCTGCACAGCGCGTGGAGAAACAGCGAGCGGGCGAGGCGGTGCTTGAGGCTGCCGGTCGGATGGCTGCTCTCATCCTTCAGGTAGATCGCGATGCCGGGGAGCGCGGGCAGCGGCACCGGCAGCAGATGCGTGTCGGCGGAACGGGCATAATCGGCCTCGATGCGCCCGATCGCCCAGTGGACCCATTCTTGATCAAGTGGGGCCTGATCCTGCCGTGCCTGCATTCCAGCCGTTCTCCCTTGGCGGCCCCGACCGGGCCGGCTCCGGCTTAGGCGAGGGGCGAGGGCGGCTCAAGGCCGGTTGCGGACTTCCATGCGGTGCGGAGCGCTTCGGGATCGCCCGAGCCGAAGACATAGTGATCAGGCCGGACGAGGACCGCTTCTGCAGCGTGCCGGTCGAGCCAGCCGGTGAGCTTGTGGGCAAAGGGGGCAAGGGCCTGCCCTGGCAGCGCATCGCGGGTGATGAGCAAAGCGTCGCCGCCAAGCGTGTCGTCAAGCTTCGTGCCGCCGCTTGCCATGGCTTGCGGGAAGTACCCGCCCGCGTCCGCGCTGCCTGCAAGGATTGCTCCGGCCGAGATCGGCGGATAATCGGGCGGCGTGGTCGGCAGCTTGCCCAGCGCGCGGCCGATGCGCATTCTGGTGTCGCGCAGGAAGGCCGCCCAGCGGCTCGTGGTACAGACCATGCGGCCCATCATGATCGCCATTGCGATGGTTGCGCGCAAATTGGGTTCGCGCTCGGGCTGGTAGGTGCCGAGCAGGCTGTCCGGCGCGCCGTGCCTGATCACGGCGGCAAGCTTCCACGCAAGGTTCGCGGCATCGCGCAGGCCAGAGCACATGCCTTGTCCGGCGAACGGCGGGGTCTGATGCGCGGCATCGCCGGCGAGGCAGACCCGGCCCTTGCGCCAGGTGCGGGCGATGCGCGCGCGGAACGTGTAAACCGCCTTGCGCTCAATGCGCACCGCGCCTTCGACGTTCCAGGGCCTCAAGAGCTCTGCGATAAAGGCGTCTTCGCTGACTTGCTCGGGCGTCTCTCCCGGCAGGATCATGAACTCCCAGCGATGCCGACCCTCGCCCATCAGCACGCAGGTCGTCGGGCGCCGGGGATCGCAGATCTGGAGATTTGCGGTGGGCAGGCGCGCGGGATCATCCACCAGCACGTCAACGACCAGCCAGGGTTCCTCGAAATCGAGATCATCGAACGCGATCCCCATCGCCTTGCGCACAGGGGAACGCGCTCCGTCCGCACCGACGAGCCAGCGCGTGCGGATCGTGCGCGGGCCCTCGGGCGTGGCGATCTCGGCAGTCACGCCCTCCTCGTCCTCGGTGAACGCGCCAAGTTCCCAGCCGCCATGAAGCACGGCATGGGGACAGGCGGCGAGGCTGGCGCGCAAAGCGCGTTCGACCGAGGGCTGGTGGATCATGTTGGCGCCCGGCCAGCCGCCGGGGCCGATGCGGTCCGACCCCTCGAAGCAGAGCAGGACCTCGCCCCGTGCGTTGCGGAACTCATAGCGAGAGGCGCGGCGGCTGGTGGCCATCACGGCATCGGCCGCACCGGCTTCCTGCAGGATGCGCATGCCTTCGTGATCGATGTGCGCAGCCCGCGGCAGCGGGTAGATCTCCGCTTCCTTCTCGGCGACGATCACCTTCACGCCGCGCTTTGCCAGCAGGATCGCGAGCGTGACCCCGGTGGGCCCGCCGCCGGCGATCAGGACGTCGCAATCGAAGGCCATGCGCTTACCTTTCTGCGATCATCGTGCCTTCAATGGCGCCCAGCTTGTCGATCTCGCAGCGCACGACATCGCCGGCCTTGAGGAACTGGCGCGGATCCATCGCGGCGCCAACACCGCCCGGCGTGCCGGTGAAGAGGCAGTCTCCCGGCTCCAGCGTCATCCCGACAGAGAGGTGCTCAACCTGCTGCCAGATATTGAATACGAGATGCGACGTATTGGAATCCTGACGCTTTTCGCCGTTCACAAAGCAGCGCAGGCCAAGCTCATGAGGATCGCCCACTTCATCGGCGGTGACGATCCACGGGCCCATCGGCGCGTGGGTATCGAAGCTCTTGCCCAGCGACCATTGGGGTGAGGCGTGCTGCCACATGCGTTCGGTCACATCGTTGCCTACACAGTAGCCGAAGATCGCGGCCGGCGCGTCGGTGGCGGAGAGATGCTTGCCGCCTTTGCCGATCACCGCGACAAGTTCGACTTCGTAGTCGGTGGTCAACTGGTCCTTGGCGATCTCGATTTCGGCGTAGGGCGCGTTGACGCTGGTCTGCGCCTTGGTGAACCACACTTGCCGCTCGGGCGTTTTCATATTCGATTCAGCGATATGATCGGCATAATTGAGGCCGATGGCGAAGATCTTGCCGGGCCGCTGCACCGGAGCTTCGAGTGTCACCTCGGCGAGGGGAATGCCGCCGCCCGCTGCTGCCTTGGTGGCAAGACCGTCCTTCAGCGCATCCCAATCGCGGATCAGGTCGATCATCGTGCCCTCGAAGCCAGTGTCGATGATCGTGCCCTCGGCGACGATCCCGGTGCGGGTACGGCCAGCGACGGTGTAAGTGGCGAGCTTCATGCGGCGGTTCCTTCGTGTTTGCGGCGGAAAAGACGCAGCACGCGCAGGCGCAGCGCCATGAACATGGCAACAAGACCGGCCGGCGGGGCGAGGCGGCCTGCCTGCACGGGATGCGGCGAGCCCCACTGCACTGCAAGCAGCGCCTGCATGGTCTGCTTCTGAGGTGGATCATTGGCGGTGAACAGATCGCCGTCGGTCCAGTGTTCAAGCTCATTGCCGAAGGGATCGAGCCAGTAGTCGAAGATCTGGCTGCCCATGATGTGGCGGCCCACCCCCCATGCAGGCTTGCGCCCGGCCGCCTTGAGGTGCTGGTGACCAAGCATCAGGTCATCAAGGTTGGCGACTTCGAACGCGGCGTGAAGCAGCCCCGGGGGGCCGGGCAGCTCGGCGAGGAACAGCGTGTGGTGATCGCTCGGCACATTGCCGCGATCGCAGCGCAGGAAAGCGCCGAGGGGTACGCCCTTGGCTGCTTCCACCTCGTCCGAAGTGAGGAGCCCGAAGCGCTCCTTGTACCAGGCTTCCGACTTGCGGAAATCGCGCACGCGCAGGACGGCGTGGCCGATGCGCTGGATATGGGCTGGAGCGGACGGGAGCCGCAAGGGGGCCCGCATCCGGGGCTTGGCAGCGGCCGTGTTGCGCGGGGGATCGGTAAAGGGAAGGGCTGGCGCGCGGACTTGCTGTCCGGCGACGACTTCAACCCGGTAGCCATCCGGGTCCACCAGCCTCACAATGTGGCCGCCGCCAGGTTCGCCCAGCGTTTCCACCGCCACGCCTTCAGCGCTGGCCAGCGTTTCAAGATCGGCGAGCGATGCGGCGCGCAGTCCCACTGCAAGGAAGCGCGCCTCGCCGTGCTCTGTCACGTGGAGGAAGGGGCGGCCATCGCGGCCGCGGCCGTAGAGCCGTCCGGCTACCTCGAAGGTTTCGAACCCGAAATCGTTCAGAAAGCCGCGCATCATGGCAAGATCGGGCGCGGCGAAGCGGACATGCGCGATGTCTTCGATCCTGATCGTTGGCACGGCGCCCTCTCCCGGCTGGCTCGCGAATGCAGATCGCGCGAGTCGTACTTGACTATATGGTCAAATACCTTGCATCTGACCATATAGTCAAGTACGGGAGGTGCATGCCTTCACATCCCGCCCTTTCGCCCCCGACACTGTCTCCCAGGGCCGCCAGAACACGCCGCGCGTTGATTGCTGCCGGCTTCGAGCTGCTTGCCGAAAAGCCGATTGATGCGATCCCCATCGATGAAGTCGTGGCACGGGCTAGCGTAGCAAAAGGCAGCTTCTTCAATCACTTTTCTGATAAAGCTGCCTTTTCATCTGCGATCGCCGACGAAGTGCGGCGCGAACTTGAAGATCGCATTACCCTTGCCAACGCCGGGGTTGCGGATCCCCTTGTGCGGTTGGCCGGGGGTATGCGCGAAGGCGCGCTATTGGCGCTCGCGCAGCCCAAGCGCACGATCGTACTCCTGCGCAGCAATGCGAGTTCCACGCTCAGTTCGCATCCCCTCAATCAGGGGCTGGTGGACGACGTCGACGCCGCGCTGGCAGCCGGGTTGCTTCGCGGTGCGGCGCGGAAGGGCGGCGTGCTCTACTGGCTCGGTCTGTGCCAGATGCTGATTGCGAACTTTGTCGAGGAGCGTCCCGACCGCGATTCCGCGAGGGAGCGGCTTGGCTCGATGCTGGTCCTTGGCCTGACGGGCCTCGGGGCAGATCCGGGGCAGGCGGAGGCGATTGCGGAAGCGGCCTGCACGGCGCTTTAGGCAGGATCGCGCAGCACTACGGTGAGGTGCACCTTAAGCGTTTCCAGCGGATCGGCATTGGCCAGCCCGCGCGCCATATCGAGCGGGGCGTGCCAGTAATCACCTGCGGCGACGGGATACGTCTCATCACCGAGCGTCGCGAGGCCGCGCCCTGAGATGATATAATAGAATTCCTCATAGGCGCCGGTGCCATTGCGATCATCGGCGTAGTGGACATGGCTGCCCTCTGCAGCGCCGGGCGGAATTTCGAGGATCAGGAAGCGCGTGGGCGTGCCTTTTCCGGCGAAACGGAAATGGCGGACGGTGACGCTCCCGGGGCCGCCGCGCATTGCCGCCACAACTTCGCGGCCATCGCGGTCGTTCTCGATCGGGCCATCAGGCATGCTCTCAGATCGAACCCAGTTTCATGAAGAACGACCAGCGGTCGGCGCGCAGTTCCTCGGCGGTCATTGAGGTCAGATCCTGCAATTCGTTGCGCAGTGCGGTGCCGAGGCGCTTGATCGTCTCGGCATGGTTGCGGTGCGCCCCGCCCACGGGTTCGTAGATCACCTTGTGGATCACGCCGAGTTGCATGAGATCGGGCGCGGTCATCTTCATGGCTTCGGCCGCATCGGGCGCGCGGTCTGCACCGCGCCAGAGGATCGAGGCGCAGCCTTCCGGCGAAATGACCGAATAGACTGCATGCTCCAGCATCAGCACGCGATTGGCGCTTGCGAGCGCCACCGCGCCGCCCGAGCCGCCTTCGCCGACGATCACCGCGACCAGCGGCACGCCGATCTCAAGGCATTTCTCGGTGCTGCGCGCGATGGCTTCGGCCTGTCCGCGCGCTTCGGCATCGACTCCGGGAAAGGCGCCGGGGGTATCGACCAGCGTGATGACCGGCAGGCCGAACCGGTCGGCCATATCCATCAGGCGGATCGCCTTGCGATAGCCTTCGGGCCGCGCCATGCCGAAATTGTGCCGGAGGCGCGAGGTCGTATCTTCGCCCTTGGCATGGCCGATCACCATGACCGGGCGCCCGCCAAGCCGCGCAAAACCCCCGATGATGGCTTGATCGTTGCCATAGAGCCGGTCACCGCCCAGCGGCAGGAAGTCTTCGAACAAGCCTTGCACATAGTGGACGAAGTGCGGTCGCGACGGATGCCGGGCGACTTGCGTGCGCTGCCACGGGGTCAGCCGCGCGTAGATATCGCCGAGCTGGCGGTGTGCCCGCTCGTCAAGCATCAGGGCCTCGGCCTCACTCTCCCCCGCCTCGCGGAGCGCGGCAGCGCGCTTCGCGAGGGCTTCGACCGGCTTTTCGAACGATAAGTATTCCATCAAACCGTCATCGACATCCCGCGATAGATGCGCGCACGATAGCGCGAATCCTCGGCATCCGGGAGGGGGGTGCCGACGAGGAGCACGGCGCGGGCAAAGCGGCGGACTTCCTCGATATGCTCATCAAGATCGCGCGGCTCTTCCGAACGGACACGGCGGGTGAGGTTGATCTGGTTGACCGGCGCGCCGTGGACAAGGCGCTCGTTCTCCACGGCCAGCGTGGCGGTGAACGAGTGCAGCGTCGTCTTGATGAAGTTGGCCAGCGCGAAGGCCGGGCTCTTGTCACCCATCGGCACATCGGGCGAGACGAGGACAAGCTGGCAATCATCATAGAGCGAGGCCTTGCGAGCGACGCGGAAGTGATTGGTCAGATTGTCCGCCACCAGCGCGCGGAATTCCTCCGGCGTCAGCAGCGCGTCAGTGGCGAACAGCCGGGTCGGCAGCGGCTGCATGGGGGTGGAGACGATCGTGGTGGGGTGGCCCCAACGGCGGATCGCCTCGTCCATCGCGGCTTCGATACCGCCGTCCAGCCCGACATATTCGAGCGGCGGGTTCTCGATATCGTCGAGCTGATCCTTGAGCGCGGTGAACGCGCCCTCGGTGCCGGTCATCATCACCACACGCGCGACATGGCAATCGGCGATGAACTGACGCGCCGTTTCCGCGAGGTAGTCGGTGAGGTGTTCCCCGATCATCCACACGGTGCGGCCGCGCATCTGGTCGAGCCGTTCCTGCTTCGGGCTGCCAAACAGTTCGCGCTCGGTGGTTGAACGTTCGACGCTGAGGCCGCCCGATGGCATGAACGTCTCGCCCGAGACGGCACGGTCGGCGAGGAAGAACACCGTCGCCTGCGCCACGTCGGTCTCGGTCGGCATCTTGCCGAGGAAGAGCTGCGAAAGCACGCCAGTGCCGACTTTCTTGGCCTCCACCGCGATCTTGTCACCAGGGAGGAAGGGTTCGTCCTCGGGCGGGGCCTTGAGCAGCCAATCCCGGTTTGCCTCAGACGTATCGGGCCGCTCGCTCCATTCCGGAGAATCGAGGAAGTAGCCGGCGCCGCGCAGGCGCGCGACGAGCTTGGCGGCGATATCCGGCGTCATCAGATACCGGTCCCAGGTGCACACGCCGTCGCCCTCGCGCGCGCAGGCCAACGCCAGCTCGCGGATCTCGCGCGGGTTGTTGGTATCGTGCGACATGCGGACGGTATCGTTGCGGGCAAGGCGGCCGAGCAGTGCCTCGACCCGCACCCCGCGCCGGAGCGACTTCACCGCCGCGGCATGGATCGCGTTGAGGCGCTTGTTGGCAAGGATCAGCTTGCCGCGCCGTTCGAACAGGCCGGGCTTGCCGCCGGTTCCGGCCAGGCGGTCGCCATCGACGGGGCCGGGGGCAATCGCGTTGAACTGCACTTCGGGCCCGAGGTAGCGCGCCATCGATTCGACCATCGCGCGCTGGCCGGACTTGGACGCGGCATAGTCGGCGCGGTTGGGATAGGCGACCGCGAGGTACTTTTCGCCGCCGAAGTAGGACGAGACGTTGAGCACGTAGCCCGAGCCTTGCGCCTTCATGATTGGCACCACGTGGTGCATCAGCGTGAAGTTCGAAATGAGGTTCGCGTCGAGCGTGTAGTTCCAGGCATCGAGGCTCATGTCGACGACCATCTCTTCCGCGCCCGCAACGCCGGCGTTGTTGATCAGGTAGTCGATCCGTCCGAAGGCCTTGATCGTGGCATCCACGGCGGCCTTGAGGCTATCGAGATTGCTGACGTCCATGCCGGCCATGGTCTGCACGCGGCGTTCGACCCCGGCAAAGCCGATGTCCTCAAGCTCGCTGACGATGCGCGCGCGGGCCACCGCGAGTTCGCTTTCCCGCCGGGCGACCATCATCACCTTGCCGCCAGCGAGCGCGAGCAGGCGCGCGACCTGGCCGCCGATGCCTGCCGAACCGCCGGTGATGAGCGCGACCTTGCCAAGGTGGAGGCCGGTGATGTTCTCGCTGAAGCCCGCCATCGCCTTGCGCGCGCCCGTCGCCTCGCCAATGCTGCGCGGCACGTAGAGCGTGACTTCGGCGATCTTGCTTTCCTTGATCAGCACGCGCGCGGCGTGCCCGGCGGCAAAGCGGGTGTTCTCGCTTTCCGCATTGCTGAAGCGCACGATCTGGTTGCCCCATTCGCCCTGACGGCGGCGGCCATGGGCCACGTCGATCTCGCTCTCGTCGCGCCAGATGCGGATGAGCTGCTCGATCGCGGCGCGCAGCACGTTGGCGTAGACGTTGTCCTTGCCGTCGCTGGCGTTCGACATGAAGATGAACCGGGGCGGCTGCAGCAGCGAGCCCTGGCGCTTCCAGTAGCGGCTGAGCGTGCGGGCAAGGGCCATGGCGCCGACGAGTTCGACATCCATGAAGGTGTCGATCATGTCGTCCTCGGCATCGACGAGGCGGCCGCCGAACTCGCCCGGGCCGAACACCGGCATGAAGATCGCACCGGTGATCGGCGAGTTGCTTTCGGTATAGGCGGCCAGCGCGGCCTCGATGGTGGCGGGTTCGGTCCGGTTGAAGCGCACGATAGTGAGCGCGTCCCCGATCCCTTCCGCCTTGGCGCGCGCCTGCGCGATGGCGACGTCGGCCTGGCGCGGCACGCCGAGGAGGACATTGGTGCCGCAGTTGATCTGGATCCTGGCGATCTCGAGCGCTTCCTCCCAGCCTTCACCAGCGGCGATGAGAATGGCGAGGCCCGCGCCGTCCATCGAGCGCATGGTGGGGCGGGCGAGGTAGGTCGAGCGCTCTTCCTTGCGCACGGTCATGCCGTGAGTGACTTCGAAATCGTGGCCGTTGTAGGCAGCAGATTCGTCGCTGCCGAGGAACACGCAGGTCGTCGCGATATCGTCCGGAACCGGGAACGTCTTGGCCTTGGGCGCGCCGCCGGTACTGCGCTCCAGCGACATCATGTCGAAGAACGTGTTCGCGGTGGTGCCCTGCTCGTCGCCGCGCATGGTGTCCATCGCAGCGAACACGGTGCGGATCCGCTCGCTTTCGATCGGGCCGGGGAAGACGAGATTGACGCGGATGCCGCGGGGGCCAAGCTCTAGCGAAAGCTCGCGCGACCACGCATTCATCGCCGCCTTGGGGACGACATAGGCCGCACGCGCGTAGTAGGGCGTGCGCGAGAAGATCGTCGAGACGTTGATGATCGAGCCGCCCTCGGGCATCGCTGCGGCAACCGTGCGGGCAAGGTTCCACGCGACACCGAAGATGTTGCGCATCGCTGCCGGAACGGTCTCCGTATCGGTGGAACCGCGCTTCTGCAGAGCGGCTAGCTCCCCCTCGTCAAACGGAAGCTGCTCGATCGGCTGCTTGGGACCGGCCGAACCCGCGTTGTTGACGAGAATGTCGATGCGGCCAAAGCGGCTGACCACATCGGCCACGCCGTCGCGCACGGACTGCGGATTGCCGCCATCGAGAATGACCGTGGCAAGGCGCGAGGCATCGACGCCGCTCGCCGCGCGCATCGCTTCGGCAGCGGCTTCGAGGCGCGTTTCGGTGCGCCCGGTCATCACCACGGTGGCGCCTTCGGCAAGATAGTGCCGCACGATATAGCCGCCGAGGTTGCCGGCGGCGCCCGTGACGAGGGCGATCTTGCCGGCGAGCCGGCCGGTTGTCGCCGGTGTGCCTGCGGGCGCTTCGAGCGGCGCGGGGGCGATAGTCTTTGCCTTGGCCATGTCACTCTCCTGAATAATGCGCGCGTGGATCTGCGCGCCGGTTTGAGGTGGTAATGGGCCTGGGGAGGGCAGCCGGGAGGTGGGTGCCGCGCTAGTGCGGCGCGTTCGATCGCTGTGGTCTGCTACTCATGCGCGCCCTCCGCTGACTGGACAGCCCAGGCTTCGAGCAGCGCGTCACGGCTGCGCATGCCCATGGCGGGAAGGGCATGATTGACGACGTAAGTCGCACCGGAATGGCGATTGTCCCACATCGACTGGTGCGCTTCGGGGAGGCCGTCCCATGCGACGACTTCGGGCTCGGTCACTTCGAGGAGGCCGGCCGCGATCATGTCGTTCATGCGCGCGACTTCGAAGGCATTGCACAGGTGCGTGCCGAGGATCGCGGCGGTAGGCATGAGGATCTTGCGCTGGCGGGTCCAGACTTGCGGCGCGTAGAAGGTGAAGCGGCTGCCTTCGCAGTCTTCGGCGAAGACGACGCGGCCGGTGAAGGGCTTCACCAGCGAGGTCGAAACACCGAGCGTGTCCTGGCCGGTCCGCTCGAACACCAGATCGGGCGCGCCGCGCGGATTATCGGGCGAACGCAGGATCTTGCCGATGGCCGAGCCGAACGGCTTCATCACGCGGTCCTGATAATCGCGCACGGCGGCCTTGAAGACTTCGATATCGACTTTGGCATCGGGCAGGCGCGGCATCGTGTCGGGCCAGAGGAAGTTGTCCCCCTCGCGCCGGCGGATGGATTCGAGGCTGACGATGCCTTCGATGGCGTCCTCCAGCCCTAGCGAACCAAGGAACTCGCGCTGGCCATCGGTCGTGGTGGCGACAACGCTGCGCGCGTTGAAGCGGCGCGCGGCCTCGATGATTTCGAGGCCCATGTCGTCGAGCAGCGCATCCGAGCCGGGGCCGTAGTAGATCAGCACCGCTTCGCCGCCGCGCAGCGCGGCACGGCGCAGCATCTCTTCGGGGCTCGCCTTGCCGGGCTTGCCCATGAAGCTGAAGTGATAGCCCGACGAGGCACCGTAGAACGCCAGCGTGCCGCCCTCGGCAAGGAGCTGGAAGCTGCGCGGGAAGGCCGTCTCGCCGGCGTGGCTGACAACATAGTCCGCCAGCTTGCCGCCATTGAGTGCCTTGTATTCCTCTACCAGCGAAGCGCCTGCTGCTTCCCATGCGCGGGCTTCTACCGCGTCTTCGGGCACCGTGGTGTAGAGATCGGCGAAGCGCGGGTCCTTGCGGTTGATCGCGCCGACCGCGCCCTGCTGGCCGGTGATGAACGCGGCGCGGTCCGGGCTGGAAACGAGGCCCGTGACCTGCAGGCCGGTGCGCACCGAGGAGCGCAGCGCATCGAGCCCGGTGCCGGTGGCAGCACCTTCGACGAACAGCGTGCGGCCCGGCGCGATCTGCAGCGTGGTGAACAGGCAGCGCGAGATCGTGCCGAGATTGAGCACATAGCTGCCCGCCTGCTCCAGCGTCAGGTTCGGCGGGACCTTGTGCATCTGCGGTGCCTGCACGGTGAGGAACTGGGCGTGGCTGCCCGTCTCGGTTTCGTAGCCCTGGATGGAGAAATCGGCATACATCGGATCGTTGCCGACCGCGGGCGAGAGCAGATCGTTGGTGCCCGAATAGACCGTGACCAGATCGCCGACCTTCACGCGGCCCTCGGCGCGCGTCTCGCTGCCGAGTGCGGCGACGAGCGCGATGCCGCCCGAGCCGGTGATCTGGACGTCTTCCTCGTGGCTGTCGAAGGGCGAGACGGGGATGCCGGTAAGCGCCCAGATATCGTTGAAGTTGACCTCGCTGGTCAGCATGTAGAGCAGCGCTTCGTTGGGCGCTGGCTCGGGCACCTTCACGATCAGTTCGCGCTCATGCGTCGCGGGCGGACCGAAGCGGGGGGCGCCGGTATCGGGATCGCGGGCAATGCCGAACGCGTACTGGTATGGCGGGATAGCGGTGACGCCGGGGTAGAACGGCGCACCAACGAGAAGCAGATCGCCGTTCGCTTCCAGCGCGGCGGCGCGGGTCTCATGCTCGGCGTCGATCCACACGCCGTCGCGGCGCACGGGGAGTGGGGGCGCGACCTTGTCCATGAACTGGCGGATACCGGTCTTGCCGCCCTCGGGATCGATGATCGCCTCGGCAAACAGCGCCGCCTCGCGCGCGAGACCGGCGGACATGCCCGAAGCAAGGCCGGTGCGCACGGCATCGAGCGCGCGAGTGCCTGCAGGCCCCCGTCCCGCCCAATCGAGCTGGCGCAGGATGCGCTGCAGGAAATCGTCCTGAAGCACCGCATCGAGTTCGACAGTGGAAGGCTCGTCCCACAGCACGGTCGCTTCCTCGCGCGCGGCGAAGGCCTTGCCGAGTGGGCTGTCCGCCCCGCGCTTCACCCAATCGCGCACCATCGCGTGCGCTTCGGCCAGCGCATCGCGGTGGCCATCGGCGAGCGCATCGACGAGGCCGATCTCATGGGCCTGCGCCGCATCGATGCTGCGTCCGCCGAGGATGAGGTCGAGCGCATCACGCACGCCAGTCGCGCCGTTTCGGTCTGCCAGGAGGCGCGGCAGGCGCTGCGTGCCGCCATAGCCCGGAAGCAGGCGCAGGCGAATTTCGGGCTGGCCGAAGCGCGCTGTGGTTTCTGCCACACGGACGTGGCAGGCGAGCGCAAATTCCATGCCGCCGCCGAGCGCAACGCCCTGGACCGCCGCGATGCAGGGCTTGCCCATCAGCTCGATCTTGCGGAAGGCGAGCTGCGCGTTGTTCGGCAGCACCAGCGCCTCGTCGTGGCTGTGGATTTCCTCCAGCATCTGCCGGATATCAGCGCCCGCGACGAACGAGGAAGTGCCTTCGCCCGTGAAGACCACCGCGACGACATCGTCCTTGCGGCTGAGATGCTCGACCACGATCACCAGCTCGTCGATCGCGCGTTCGTTGAGTGCGTTGACCGGCGGGTTGGTGACGGTGACGGTGGCGACGCGCTTGCCGGGGGCGACAGCGTTGTACTGGATCAGGAAGTAGCGATAGCGCTCGAACAGCGATTGCTCCTCGCTCAGGCGCTGCTGGCGCTGCCACGCGTCGATCGCGGTCTTGAGTTCGGTCAGGCTTTCCGGGTTGCGCAAGGTGGTGACGTCACCCAGCTCGCCGCCCTCCACCAGAGCGCGGACCATGCGGCGCATGTATTTGCCCGAGCGGGTTTCGGGGAACTGGCTGACCTCGATGAAATCGGCCGGAACCGCAACCGCGCCCTTTTCGGTTCGGACGAGGTTGAACAGGCGCTGGCGGTCTTCCTCGGTGAGCTTGCGGCCCGCCACGGGGACCACAAACGCCAGCGGGGTCAGCCCCTTTTCGCGGTGCGGCGCGCCGACGACAAGGACGTTGCCGACCGGCGAATTGGGATCGAGCGCCTTGTCGCGCAGGACCGCGCCTTCGATTTCCTCGGTGCCCATGCGGTGGCCCGAGACGTTGATGACGTCATCCGAGCGGCCGTGGAACGAGAACGAGCCGTCTTCATGCGCGATGGCGAAATCGCCCTGGGTATAGGCCCAGGCGCCCTGCCAGCGGCTCCAGTAGCCGGATTCCCAGCGGCCGGCATCCCCGCGCCAATCGCCCAGCACGCTGCCATCCTTGACGCGGAAGTTCTCCACATCGCCCCAGATCGTGCGCGCGAGATAGGGGTAGGGGGCGGCAATGACGATCTCGCCCTTTTCGCCGGGAGCGGCGCGGCGCCAGCTGACGCCTTCGCTGCCTGAGCGGGTGAAGGGCGCGGCTCCGGGGCTGGCGTTTTCGTCTTCCACCCAGACTTCGCCGACGATCCACGGCAGCGGGAAGGCGTGGGCATCTGCCTTCAGCGGATAGTCAGCGTTGCCGTAGAAATGTGTCCAGGCAATGCCGCCGTGCTCGGTCGCCCAGTAGCTGTTGATGTACTGCCGGGTCACATGCTCCATGCCGAAAGCCTGCACGGACGGCGAGGTCGGTTCGGCGCAGAACGTCGCCACCCGCAAGTGGCTCATGTCGTAGCGCTGCACGTCTGCCAGGTTCGACGGATCGGACATGATCGACTTGAGGAAGGTCACGCCCGCCTTGAAGATCGTGACCTTGTGGCGCTCGATCATTGAGGCGAAGCGGCCCGCATGCGGGAATACGGGCGAGCCTTCGGACACGACCGTGGTGACGCGCGAAAGCAGCGAGCCGGAGATCTGGTAGCTCTGCCCGGTGATCCAGCCCGGATCGGCGACGACGAAGATCGTGTCGCCGGGCCGCGCATCGAACGCGACCTGCATCGAGTCCGCGATGCCGGCGGTGTAGCCGCCGTGGACGTGGACGATGCCCTTGGGCTTTCCGGTCGAGCCTGAGGTATAAATGAAGAACAGCGGATATTCGGAATCAACGGGCAACGGCTTCGAGCTCGCCCAGATCGCGCGAACGAATTCTGCGTCAGGCAGCGCCATCAGCGCGTCTTCGCTGGCGACGCCCGCCTTCTCGAGGATCGTCTCCAGCGCTGCGTCGGTCAGCTCGTGGCTCCACCGGTCGCGCTCGGTGCGCCATACGATATCGGGCTGCGCGGTGTGGCGCACGACGATGACGGTATCGACGCGCGGCGGCAGGGTGACGAGGCTTGAGGCAATGGCAAGCCGCACGCGGGCAGCGTCGCTGGTGCCGATCCGGCCGGATTCGCCGAGCTTGATCAGAGCACGGCCAACCCCGCGCATGACGTCGGAGCGTTCGACCGTAACTTCGCCGGCCAGCGTTTCTGCGACGGTATCGGTGATGACGGCAGCATCAGCCGCGTCAAGGCCGAGGTCGGTCGCGGCCAGCACGGCAAGCGCGGTCGAAACCGGCACATAGTTGTCGAGCGCGGGGTCGGTATACGCGGTCTTGAACGCGGCAACCTGCGCGTTGCGATAGCTGCCGTCCGAGGTGACGATGACGCGCGCACCGGCGTCCGCAATGCGGTCCGAAAGGGTCTTGTCGCTGAAGCCGCCGAACACGGCGGTGTAGACGATCCCGAGACGCTTTGCCGCTTCGGTCCAGAAGATCTGCGGCACGATGCTCGGCATGTTGAGCGCAATGCGGTCGCCCGCCTTGAGGCCCAATGCTTCAAGCGCGACGGCGCACTTGGCGACTTCCAGCAGCAGGCGCTTGCGGCTTACGGAAAATGTATCGACTGGCGCGCCGCGCCCGCCGTCCGCCGCCATGTCCCAGCGGTCGCCTTCGAAGATCAGCGCGGCTTCGGCGCCGTGTCCCGAAAGGACATGACGGTCGATCTCGTTGAACGCGGCATTGGTCCGCGCACCGGTGAACCAGCGCCAGTGCGGCGGATTGCTGTCGTCGAACGCCTTGGTCCAGGGCGCGAAGGTCGCCGGGAGTTCCGGCGTGACGGGGGCGGCGGTGGCGGCATCCCATCCTGTCCATGCACCGGCATCGGTCTTCGTCAGCCAGGCACCATCCGGCCCGCAGTTGGCGACGAACCAGTGGATCCGCCGCGACGCGATATCACCGTGAAACGCGCCGGGATCCGCGAGTGCGGCAGCGCGCATGGCTTCCCAATCCGCGCGGGTACGCACGGGATTGATTTCGGCCTGCGGGGCCCTCTCGATGACATGGCCCTCGGTCATGACCGAATCGCCTCTCCCTTTTTGGTGTTCAGAAACAGAGGGAGCCTCAACGACGAAGTCTTGGCAATATCCTCACCCCACAGAGCGGTAACCCGCAAGAAACTGCGAAAAATCGGACTTTATGGGAAATATCGTTTGTTTCTCGCACTATGCCCGAAATGGAGATTTCTGGTAGAGTGGTTCGCGCTCACGGCATAAATTTAACCGTTCAGGTTCATAGTGCGAGAGCGCCGGCAAAGCCCGTTCCAGGTGTTATCCACAGGATAACTGGCACAATTTCATCCCGAATGTAACTTTGCATTGATCCGGCAACAGGAATCATGAGCGCCCGTTCCTGCACCGGAATCGATGCGTTCGGTTCGTTCCGGACCTGAATAAATGCCCCTTGGGGCATGTGCGACGAGCCGAGTGAATTACGCCGTCTGTTGCAGCAGAGTCGCACATTTAAGGCGCAATCAGCCCGCCGCGATCCGCAGTTCGGCTTCCATCATCCGCCGCATCTCGAACTTCTGCGCCTTTCCGGTGACAGTCATGGCGAAGCTTTCAACCACGCGAACGTGGCGCGGAACCTTGTAGTGCGCGATGCTCCCGCGGCAGTGCGCGAGTATGTCGTCCGGTCCGAGCGAGGCCCCGGCACGGGCGATTACCCAGGCGCAGACTTCCTCGCCATAGCGCTCGTCGCTGACGCCGAAGACTTGCGCATCGGCCACGTGCGGGTGGGTGAGGAGGAACTCCTCGATCTCGCGCGGGTAGATGTTTTCGCCGCCGCGGATGATCATGTCCTTGATACGGCCGGTGATGCGGACATAACCCCTGGCATCCATCGTCGCGAGATCGCCTGAATGCATCCAGCCTTCCGCGTCGATCGCCTCGGCGGTCTTGGCTGGATCGTCCCAGTAGCCGAGCATGACGGCATAGCCGCGCGCGCAGTATTCGCCCTGTTCGCCTATGGGCACGGTCTGCCCGTCCGGGCTGACGATCTTCGCCTCCGCATGCGGGTGGACGCGCCCGACGGTGCCGACGCGTTCCTCGAGCGGATCATCGCGCGCGGTCTGGGTCGTGAGCGGGCTCGTCTCGGTCATCCCGTAGCCGATGGTGACTTCGCGCATGCCGAGCCGGTCAATCACCTGCCGCATCACGGTGACGGGGCAGGGTGAGCCGGCCATGATGCCGGTACGCAAGCTCGATACATCGGTGCTGTCCAGCGCGGGCTGGCCCAGTACCGCGATGAACATGGTCGGTACGCCGTAGAGCGCGGTGCAGCCTTCCGCCGCGACAGCGTCGAGCACAGCAGCGGGATCGAACGCCTCGCCGGGATAGACCATCGCCGCGCCGCTGGTGAGGGCGGCAAGGTTGCCCAGTACCATGCCGAAGCAGTGGTAGAGCGGCACCGGAATGCAGATCCGGTCTGCCACGGTCAGCGCGATGGTCTGTGCTGTGAAATAGCCGTTGTTCAGGATATTGCGGTGCGTCAGCGTGGCGCCCTTGGGAAAGCCGGTGGTTCCGCTGGTGAACTGGATATTGATCGCGTCATCGGGCCCGAGGCCAGCGCCCGCAGCGGCAAGTGCGTCCGCATCGGCCGGGATTTCGAGCTTATGCCATGGCAGGAAACCTTCGTGCGTTTCTGCGCCGATGGTGATGATATGCCGCAGATGAGGCAGCCGCTCCGCTCCGATCTCGCGCAGCATGGCAAGGTACTCGCTGGTCTTGAAACGCACCGCGGTGACGAGCACGCTGCATTCGACCTTGTTCAGCGCATACTCGACTTCGCTCGCCCGGTAGGCCGGATTGATCGTCACGAGGATCGCACCAATCCGCGCGGTGGCGAACTGGATCAGGGTCCATTCCGCGCAGTTGGGTCCCCAGATGCCGACCCGGTCGCCTGCCGCGACACCCAGCTGCAGCAGCCCCGTCGCGACGCGGTCCACCGCAGCGTCGAGCTCGCTCCAGCTGTAGCGCAGGCCCTGGTGGCGCGAGGCGAGCGCAAGGCCTTGCGGCCAGCGCGATGCCGCCTGGCGCAGGGCCTCGCCGATCGTCGTATCGAGCAGGGGCGTGTCAGTCTGCCCCCTGGCATAGGACAGCATGCTCATCGCTTGACGTTGATGACCTGAACCTGGGTGTATTCGGCAAGGCCCTCGACCGATTGCTCGACGCCGAGGCCGGACTGCTTGAAGCCCGCCATGGGAATGTGCGGCCCGATGGCAATATGCTGGTTGACCCAGACCTGACCGCTTTCGATGCGTGAGGCGATCTCGCTCGCGCGCTGCACGTCCTTCGACCAGACCGAACCGCCTAGGCCATATTCCGAGGCATTGGCGCGAGCGATGACATCTTCGACATTGTCGAACTTCACCAGCGGCAGGATCGGGCCGAATTGCTCCTCGTCGACGATCTTCGCGCCATCGGTCACGTCACGCACGATGGTGGGCGCGATGAAGTAGCCGGCGCGTTCCAGCGCCTTGCCCCCGGCGACGATCGAGCCCTCGGCCCGGGCAGCATCGAGAAAGCCTTTGACCTTCTCGAACTGGGCCGCGTTCTGGATCGGGCCGATCTGGGTGCCCTGTTCCAGCCCGTCACCGACGATGGCTTCTTCAGCCAGCCGTGCGAGTTCGGCACACATCGTGTCGTAGATATCGGCGTGGACATAGGCGCGCTTGATCGCAAGGCAGACCTGCCCGCAATTGAGGAAAGCATTGCCGAAAATCGCCGCTGCAGTTTCCTTCACATCGACGTCGTCCAGAATGATCGCGGGATCGTTGCCGCCCAATTCCAGCGTGATGCGCTTGAGCGTGTCCGCCCCGCTTGCGGCGATCCGCTTGCCGGTGGCGGTCGAGCCGGTGAAGCCGATCTTGGCGACATCGGGGTGCGCGGTGAGGTGCGGGCCAAGGTCGTTGGCATCGGTGAGGATGTTGACGATGCCGGCCGGGAAGATCTCGCGGCAAAGCTCGCCCAGCAGCAGAGCGGTGACCGGGGTGGTCGGCGCCGGCTTGAGCACGATGGCATTCCCCGCAAGGACCGCCGGGCCAATCTTCCAGCACGCGACCAGCAGCGGGAAATTCCACGCGATGATCCCGACGACGACCCCGAGCGGCCGGTGCTTGACCGCGATGTAGCCGGCCGCGTCATCCTGGATCACGCGGTCGGGCAGATCGAGCGTGGCGTAGTGGCGCAGGAACCCTTCGGTCCACGCCACTTCACCAAGCGCTTCGGGAAGCGGCTTGCCCTGTTCCTGCGTGAGGATGCGGGCAAACTCGTCCCGGCGCGCCACGATTGCATCGGCCAGTTCGTTGAGCTTTGCGCTCCGCTCGGCGAAACCGAGCCCACCCCACGCGGGCTGGGCTGCCTTTGCGGCGGCAATCGCCGCGTCGGCCTGCCGCACCGAAGCGCGCGGCACCACGGCGAATGTCTCGCCGGTCGCCGGATTGATGACGTCCATCGTCATGTCACCATCGACGAGCTTCCCGCCGATGAGCAGCTTGTAATCAGCCATGGTCCTCTCCCGGGCGGGGAAGCCTTTTTCCGGCTCCTCCCGCCGCTAGTTGCCGATCAGAACTTCACCCCCGCTGTCACGCCATACATCCGCGGATTGCCGATGTGGTTGTAATCGAAGCCGAAGCCCGAAAGCAGGTCGATGCGCGAGGTGAAGTAGAGCTTGTTGCCGAGATTGCGCGCCCAGGCCGAGACGGAGAACCGGTCGTCGGCGCTGGTCCAGTCGATGTGCCCGCCATAAAGCGCGTACGAAGGCTGGCGCAGGCGCGGCACGTTGATGTTCTCGAAGAACTGGCTCGACTGGTACGACATCTCTGGATGCAGCGAGATGGAGCCGAAGCCGCCCTTGAGCACGGTCCAGTCGACACTGGCGTTGAAAGTCAGGCTCGGCGCGTTGGAGAGGCGGTTGCCGCTGACATTGACGCCGCTCACCGTGCCGGTCTTGATCTTCGTCGAAAGCAGGCCAAGCCCGCCGTGGAACGTGAAGGTATCGGTGGCGCGCACCGTGAGTTCCGCCTCGGCGCCGAAGAGCCGCGACTTGGGAATGTTGAGCAGCTGCTGCGCCGCGGTTGCCGGATCGACGTTGATGAACTGCTGGTTCTTGTAGTCGTAGTAGAACCCCGCCATGTTGAGCGTGATGCGGCGGTCCCAGAACTGGGTCTTGGCGCCGACTTCGTAGGAAGTCACCTGCTCCGCCTTTGCAACGCCAAGCTCGTAGCTCCCGAAGAAGGCCTGCGCGTTGAAGCTCGGCGCGCGGTAGCCGCGGCTTACGCTGGCGTAGAGCAAATTGCCGCTCGACAGCTTGTAATCGAGGCCGATCTTGCCCGAGACGTTGTCAGTCTTGAACGCCAGGTTCGAGAGCGGGATGAGATTGGCGACGAAGCTGCCATCAACGCCCAGTGCATCCGAAGAGAACCCGGTCTGCGAGCCATCGTCGTGCGTATAGCGCAGGCCGCCGCGCAGGGTGAGCGCGTCCGAAAGCTTGTATTTAAGGTCGGTGTAGAGCGCGAAGCTCTTCTTGAGCTGGTCGAACTGGTTGCGCACCTTGCAGGCAACCGGCAGGCCGGCGGCGCAGTCTGCGGCATCGATCTTGCCATCGCCGTTGACGTCAGTGCCGTTGAGCACTTCCAGCGTGGTCTGATTGTAGACCTTCTCGCGGTTGTAATAGGCGCCGAGAATGAAATCGAACGGACCGCCGGTGTTGCTGGTGAGGCGCAAGTCCTGCGCGAACTGGCTGGCCCGGTCGCCATAAGGCACTTCGAGGACCTGCCCGGAAATGCCGTCAGTGTCTTCCTTGAAGAACAGCGAGCCCTTGTCGTAGCTGGTGATGCTGGTGACGGCGAGAGTATCCGAGACGTCGACATTGACAGTCAGCGCCAGCGAATTGGTCTCGGCGCGGCGCTTCTCGGGCACATTCGACGAGATCTGGAAATTGCCGAGGCCCGGGCGGTTGACCGCTTCAGGCTGGGCAAAGATGCCGTAGTTCTGCGGCTTCTGGTAGCTGTGCGAGGCGCGCAGGGTGATCTTGACGCCGTCCGTCGGCTCCAGCTTCAGCGTGCCGCGAATGGCCCATTCGTCGGTGCTGGCAAGATCAGGGAAACCCGGGTTGACGTTCTTGAACCAGCCGTCGCCCTTGGAATAGGTGCTCGCGATGCGCAGCGCAGCCTTATCGCCCAGCGGCACGTTGATGGCGCCATTCACGTCGAAGCGGTTGTAGTTGCCATAGCCGAAGTTGACGTAACCGTTCGTCTCGCCAAGCTTGGCATCGCGGCTGATCAGGTTGACTGCGCCGCCGGTGGTGTTCTTGCCATAGAGCGTGCCTTGCGGCCCGCGCAGCACTTCGACGCGCTCGATATCGTAGAGCGCGATACCAAGAAACGCGAAGTTGCCCTTGTAGACTTCGTCGTAATACGTCGCGACCGGGCTCGATTGGTTGAGGCTGTAGTCCGACATCGAGACGCCGCGCAGCGCGAAGATCGGTGTATTGTCGCCCACGGTCGAACTGATCTGCAGGTTGGCGACTTTGGTGACGAGGCTGTCGACGCTGGTCACGCGCGCCTTGGCCAGCGCATCGCCGCCGATGGCCGAGATCGAGATCGGCACGGCCTGCAGGTTTTCCGAACGCTTGGCCGCTGTCACGACGATCTCGCCGGTGCTTTCGGCATCCGTACCGGTCGTGGCCTGTGCGGCCTGCTGGGCCAGGGCCGGCTGCGCCGCAAGGAAGGCGGCCAGCGCGGCGCTGGAAAGAAAGACGGTCCTCATGTTCATTCCCTCGCTTCTTTTCTAACTGCTCTGCTTATTGTGATTGACGCTCTTGCGTCTTGGCAAAACCGGCCACCAGACGCGCTCTCATGGCGGCGCGTTCCAGGCGGAGCGGGTTTTGGCGCAGGCGCCCGATTTCCTCGGCCGTGTAGGGCTGGAAATTCTGCGGCACATGTGCCGGATCGAACCGGAAGATGGTCCAGTTGACGAGATTGGCGAGGCGGTCGTCGGGCAGATCGACAGTTGCCACGCCCGGAACGCGGCCGATGAACTCCCGCCCGCCGGGTACTGTCAGAAAGCGCGCGACAATGCCGCGCATCGGCGGGTTGGAATTATCGTCACCGCTGCCGTCCGGTCGGTGGCAGCCCTGACACTTGAGCTGGTAATCGGTGCGCGCCTGATAGGCATCGCGCACGCCGGGAATGGCCGCCTCATCCGCCCGGACTGCCGCGCCTGCCGCCAACCCGAGGCCGAGCGGAAGCACGGCGAGAAGGGCAAGGCGGCCGGGCTTCATTGGCCGCCCGCGCTGGCGTGGAGCTTGCCGACGTCCTGCGCGGAAAGTGCCGCACCGCCTGCCCGGATGCCGGCGACTTCCGCTTCGGCGAAGGGCTTGAAGGCGGGCCCTGTCTTGGTGATTTCGGTCCCGACGTGGTTGAGCACGGCGGCCACCGAAGCGTCATCAAGCGTTGCCTGCGCGGGCATCACCCCGGCGAAGGGCTTGCCGCCGACCTTGATCGGGCCGCTCACGCCGCGCGTGACGACCAGCGCGAGATAGCGGCGCCCCGCCTCACTCGAGGCCATCACGCGGAAGTCCTCGCCCAGCGGCGGAAATACCCCCGGGACGCCGGCACCGGTCTTGGTGTGGCAGGCGGCGCAACGGGCGTAGATCGCCGCGCCATCAGGGGCCGCGTGGACGGGGAGCGTCAGGCCGACAAGAACCGCCCCGGCGCTCGCCGCGACTGCAAGAGCCGCGCGCCTCACTTCGCCGCCGGCAATGCTACGCCGATGACCGCAGCCACCGAGCAGTTGTAGACCGAGCTCTCCGAGCCCAGGCACCAGTTGTAGTCGTTGTTGGACTGCGGACGGACCTGCGGGCGGTCGCCCTCGTTGCGGTTGCACAGGCACTGTCCGCACGAGGACGTACCGCAGCAGTCGTTGTAGCTGATGACGTAGGCGCGGCCGTCAGCCGGGTTGGTGCAGGTGCCGATCCAGGTGATCGGCGACATCTCGGTCCCCGGCGGGCACGTGTTGACCGAGCCGCCGCAGCACGAGCACAGGAACCCGTCGATGGCACAGTAGCGCCAGTAATCGCAGCTCGAACGGTCGCCCGGATCCTGTTCCAGCCCCGAGATGATCGCGGGCCGGGCTGCGCCTGCGCCGTGCGGCCCATGTGGTGCTTCGGGCGCGGGCGGCGTGGCCGCGCGGGCCACCGGCAGCAGCGGGATCGAGGCGGCGCCGGTCATCCCGGCACCCAGCCAGGCTAGCAGCGAGCGGCGCGAGGTTCCCCGGGCAATCCCGCGCGCAAGGTTTTCGGTCAGCTTGTCGAAACGCGCCATGGATCAGGCCTCCTGATGAGTAGCTTGGCGGCGGGCGAGAAATTCCTGGATCGAGGCGACGCCCCGCTCCTTGGCCTCGAAGAGGCTTTCGAGATGTTCACGGCTGTTGACGAGGCCGAGCGAGGCCACGCGGCCTTCCTCGTCGAGCAGTACGGCATAGGGCAGCTTGGAGACGCCGAAAGCGCGGCCGAGCGCTTCGGAAAGGACGACCGGCATCGCGTCGAGCCCGTGATCGCGAACCATTGCGAGATAGCCGGGCTTGCCGCCGTCACCCGCCACCACGATATCGAGCCAGCCGGCTTCAGCGCGCGCGGCGCTGCGCACGATGGGCAGCAATGACTTGCACATCGGGCAATCCGGTGAGGCAAAGAACAGCAATTGGCTGCGCCCATCGCGTTGGCCGCCGATGGCGACACCGACGCCGTTCATGTCGGCCAGCGTCATCGGCGTGGCCTTTTCGCCGAGCGCGACTTTCTGGTGCAGGGTCAGCGCGCCGGCGGGGGCGATCCGTTCATGCAGCACGCCGACTTGCCGCGCGAGTGCGGCGATCAGCAGGGCCTGGGCGATCACGGCCGTCCACAGCAGGATCTGGCTTGTCAGCATCATGCGGTTTTCCAGTACGGTGCGGGGATCGCGAGAAGTTCGCTGGCCCCAAGGTAAAGAGCGATGAGCCCGGCCGCCGCGAACGGCGCATCGAGCGAGAAGGGGGCATCGGGCAGCAGCGCGACGATCCCGGCGAGGACGGCAAGGCCAGCGGCGCGCAGCACCAGCGCGGTGGAGACCGGCTTGCTGCGGGCGGCAAGATCACAGCCGCAATCGAGCGTCTCGCCGCGGCGGCGGGCTAGGGCAAGCGCGTAGGTCCCCCACACCAGCGCCGCAATCACGCCGCCAAGTACGCGGACCGGCGCTGCCAGGAGGCACGCAGCGGCCACCAGTTCGAGCGTCCCGGCAAGGATCAGCAGCAGCTGCGCCGGAACTGGCCCGACACCTGCCAGCCGTGCCGATGCCTCCGTCAGCCGCTCGCGCGAGAGCGCCTTGTGCAGCGCAGAGGCGGCCAGCAGCGCGGCGCAGAACAGGACCAATGCCGCCATCAGGGCACCTGGATCAGGATCGGATTGGCCGCGACCGTGGCGCCCAGCGTCCGCACGAAGGCACCGGTCGCCGCATCAAAGATGTCGATTGTGCCGTTTGCCTGCGCCGCCACCAGATGCGGCGTGCTTTCCTTCGTCACCGCGATGGCGAGCGTCTGGCCCTTGAGCGGAATGCGCAAGGTGCGCGCCTTCTTGGCAGGATCGACAACCCAGACTTCGGTCCCGCCGTCCTTGTGGCTGCCTTCCTTGCCGTAGGGGCTCATCAGCACATAGAGCTTGCCCGAAGCGTCGGCATTGATGACCTGCCAGCCGCCGGGGCGCCATTCGGGTGATCCGCCCTCGGCCGTGCCCACGCTGAAGGTGCCGGGGATCGGCTTTGCCACGGTGCCCGAGAGATCGAAGCCCTGGATCATCCCGTGGAAGCTGACGAACCACGCGGTTGTGCCGACCATGGCGGGGGTGCTGAACAGGGCCTGGTTGTCGATATTCTGCACGTGGGCGACTGACTTCGACGAGGCCGCCGCGCCATTTGCATCCAGCGCCACGCTGAACAGCGAGCCATCGGCGCACAGGCTGGTGAAGCCGCGCTCGCCCGTCGGGTAGATCTGCGAGCAGCCGGGGAGGTCGATCTCACCCAGCACCTTGCGCGCGGCAAGATCGACGACGGTCACCGACTGCGCAGGCGTGAAGTTGGCGACCAGCGCCCACTTGCCGCCATTGGTGAACTGGAACAGGTGCGGATATGTCACCGATTGCTGGCGCTTGCCGCCGGGCAGCACGATCTCGCCCTTGGGCTGGAGCGTCGCCATGTCCCACACGGTGATCGCATCGGTGCGCTCACCGCGGGTAAGGCGGGGGTAGAACGTCTCTGCGGTATACAGCTCGCCCTTATCCTTCGCGATGAGCAGGTTGGCGAACTGTGACGCGCGGACAAGGCCTTTGAGCGGCTGCACCGGATCGGCCGTGTCCACCACCGCGACGCGGCCATCCACGATCGCATTGAAATGGAAATCGTGCACCGTCACCCAGCTCTGCGGCCAGACAGCGGGCAACTTCGCAACGCTCGGCAGGCTTTCTTCTGCCAGCGGCTGCGGGAAGCGGTTCTCGGCTGCGGCGGCCGGCGAAGCCAGCAATGCGGATAGGCAAAAAGCAGCAGATGCGAAAACGGGCGCGATCGGTCGCATTCTATTCCCCTTTCAAAACGGGCGGACCCCGCTTTCCCTTCCGGGAACTGACCCAATCGGCATAAAATTGTCAACTGTCCTAAATTGGACGTTGGACATAAATTCAACCTGCGCTAGGTAATCGGCACGGCGCCAGACCAAACCGGAGAGAGACATGGACGGTATCCCGAAGCTGGTCACCGACCTGCTCATGCCCGATCGCGATGGTGGCTACGCGAAGGGCTATGAAACCCGCGAGCTGATCCTGCGCACCGCGCTGCATATCCTCATCGAGGAAGGCTACCGCGCCATGTCGATGCGCCGGATTGCGGCGGCTTGCGGCATGCGACTTGGCAACCTGACCTACCATTACCCCACGCGCGAGGATCTCGTGCGCGAACTGCTAAATGCGGTGATCAGCAGCTACGAGGTCGAATTCGCCGCGATTGTCCATGCGCCCGGCCTCTCGCCGGAGGAACGTCTCACGCGGCTGTGCAGCCTCATCATCGAGGACATCGGCAGCAAGAAGACGACGCGGCTGTTTCCCGAGCTCTGGGCGCTCTCGAACCACGATGCCTTTGTCTACGAACGCGTCCACGAACTCTACGACCGCGCCCGCGCACCGCTGGTTGAAATCATCGCCGAAATGCGCCCCGATCTGCCGGAAGCGGCGCGTCTGGACCTTGGGCTGTTCATTTCCGCCTCGATGGAAGGCCTCACCGTGTTCGCCGGGTACCAGATGCCGTTTGCGCAGCGGATGCCGGCAGTGGAGCAGATCGCGGTCCGCTCGTTCATCGACATCGTGCGCAGCTTCGATCCGGGTTAGGCGACACTGCCTTCCAGAATCTGCAGCGTCTTGAGATCCGAGTGGAAATCGAGCGCATAATCGCCGCCCTCGCGCCCGATGCCCGATATGCCGATGCCGCCGAACGGCGCGGTGAGATCGCGCACCAGAAACGTGTTGACCCACACCGTCCCGCCGCGAACCGCCCGGCCGACACGCTGGGCGCGTTCCTCGCTGCCGGTGTAGACAATGCCGGAAAGGCCAAAGGCGGTCGAATTGGCGAGCATGACGCCTTCGGCTTCGTCCCTGAACGTCTGGAACGTGAGGACCGGGCCGAAGACTTCGTTCTGGACGACTTCGCTGTGGTTGTCCTTCGGAACGATCAGCGTCGGCTCGATCCAGTTTGCGCCTTCCTTCCACCGCTTGCCGCCGCGCACGATAGTATCGCCCGCCGCCCGCGCGCGGTCGATGAAGCCGAGCACGCGCTCCGCATGCACTGGATGGATCAGCGCCGACATCGTGGTGGCCGGATCGCGGCTGTCACCCATGACATGCGCATCGGTATAGGCATGGAACTTCGCGAGGAAGGCGTCCTTCACGCTCTCTTCGACGATGATCCGCGTGCCAGCCATGCAGACTTGTCCGCTGTCGTCGAACTGCCCCGCCGCCTTCTTCGCCGCCGCATCGAGATCGGCGTCGGCGAATACGAGGAGCGGCGATTTGCCGCCCAGTTCGGCGGTGAAGGGCACGATGTTTTCCGCCGCCGCCTTGCCGATCACGCGCGCGGTGGGCACCGAGCCGGTGAAGCTGATGCGCTTGATCCGGGGATCGGAGGTGAGCGCATTGCCAAGCTCCGCGCCAAGGCCCTGCACGATGTTGAACACGCCCGCCGGGAAGCCCGCCTCCGCGATCAGGTCCGCCAGTACCGAGGCAGACAGCGGCGACCAGTCGGCGGGCTTGAGGATGA
Source organism: Novosphingobium sp. (assembly GCF_965228995.1). Taxonomy (GTDB): domain Bacteria; phylum Pseudomonadota; class Alphaproteobacteria; order Sphingomonadales; family Sphingomonadaceae; genus Novosphingobium. The sequence continues at coordinate 2,370,242 of NZ_OZ245852.1, forward strand.
CCGTGTTGCCCGCTGCCAGCGCCGGTGCGCACTTCCACGTGGAAAGCATGAACGGTGCGTTCCACGGCGTGATGATCAGCGCCGGACCTGCCGGCATGCGGATCACGCGGTTGAGTGTCCCGCGCGAGGACCAGACGCGCTCCTCGTGTGCCGTGGCGAGATCGGCGTAATTCCGGAAATTGGCCGCACCGCGCAGGATCACGCGCAGGCGCAGGCTTTCGAGCAGCATGCCCATGTCGAGGCATTCTACGCGCGCGAGCTTTTCGACATTGGCCTCGATCAGGTCCGCCAGCCGGTGGAGATAGGCGCCCCGCTCGGCTGCCGTCAGCGCCGCCCAGGCCGGAAATGCCGCGCTGGCGGCTTCTGCTGCCAGAGCTGCCGTCTGCGCATCGCCGCGTGCGATGTCGGCCAGCTTGCGCTCCCAGTCGAACGGGCAGCGCGTCTCGAAGGTTTCAGGCGAGCTGACCCGCTTGCCGCCGATGAAATGGTCGGGCGAGACGGAAGCACCGTCGATATCGATCCGGTCGCGCATGGGGTTTCCGTCAGATGTAATGAAGGTAGTAGGCGAGCTGTTCCTCGGCCGACTTGCCTTCGAGAATGCGCACTTCCTCGCGCTTGATCGCGATGAAATTGTCGATCAGCACTTGCCCGATCGCGCCGGAGAGCACGGTATCGGCCTCCAGCGCATCGAGTGCGGTGCCCAGATCGTGGGGTGTGTGGCGATCGGTGTTGATCGTCTCCAGCCCGTCGTTCACTTCCTCAGGCGGCAGTTCGTAGCCGTTTTCGAGGCCGAGCAAGCCTGCTTGCAGCAGCGCCGCCATCGCGAAATACGGGCTTGCGGCGCAATCGGCGAGGCGGTGCTCGATGCGCGCGGCGGGGCCGGTTTCGGCCGAGACGCGCACGGTCACGCTGCGGTGGTCGATGCCCCAGTTGGCCCAATAGCCCGAAAGGCTGGCTGGCTGGAGCCGCGCATAGCTCTGGGTGAGCGGCGCCATGATCGCGGAGAGCGCCTCATGATGGCGCAACATCCCGGCGATGGCGCCCTTCATGGTGTCTGACAGCGTGCCGCTCGCCACATCGTTTGCAAACGCGTTGCTGCCGTCGCCCTGGGTGAAGCTCAGGTTGAAGTGAAGCCCGCTGCCGCTCTTTTCGGCAAAGGGCTTGGGCAGGAACGAAAGCAGGTAGCCGCGCTTGTAGAGCACTTCCCGCGCCATCTGGCGGAACAGGAACGCATCGTCCGCCGCCTTCATCGCATCCGCATAGCGCAAGGTGAGCTCGAACTGCGGCGCGTCATATTCGGCGTTGATGGATTCGATGGGGATGCCGCAGGCCGCCGCCATCGCCCAGACTTCCTCGATCAGGCCAGCCGGATCAGCGAAGGGACCGGTGCCGTAGACGAAAGCGCCCGGGGTGTCATACGGCACCCAGCTGCCGTCCGCACCGCGCTGGAAGACATAGGCTTCCATCTCGATGCCGACCATCGGGTCAAGCCCGCGCGCGCGCCAGGCCTCGATCGCCCGGGCCAGCGCCGAGCGGCCACAGAGCGCGAAGGGTTCGCCCTGAAAGCGCAGCGCGCCGAGCGCGATCTGCGTGTTCGGCTCCCACGAGGGCCGCAAGTCGGCGGGATCGAAGGTCACTTCCATGTCGGGCAGGCCGGTCAGCAGCCCGCCGCCGGGCGCTGCGACAAGGGCCTTGTCATACGTCACTGCAAACGTGCCGACACACATGCGCGCGTGGCCCTTGGCCGCCTCGCTCATCGGCACATATTTGCCACGCGCCAGATTGAGCTGGTCGGCGAAAAGAATTCGGCAGCGCTCGAAACCTTCGGCGCGCACCAGACCCGGTTCGATCTTGGACTGTTCGATTTTAGGCTGTTCGATTTTAGACAGGCGGTTCATCTCTCTCCCCTTCAGCGCGCGCTGACGCGTACCGGCAGATGCTTTATGCCGTGAATGAAGTTGCTGCGCAAAAAGGCGTGGTCGCTGATCTGCTCGATGCCGGTGAGCCGCTTGGCCAGTTCCTGCATGACGATGGCAACCTCGAGCTTTGCCAGCCACATGCCGAGGCAGATATGCGGGCCGCCCTGGCCGAACGAGAGGAACGGATTGCGCTCCCGGCCAAGGTCGATGCGGTAGGGATCGGGGATCGCGGTTTCATCGCGGTTGCCCGAAATGAACCACAGCAGCACTTTGTCACCTTCGCGCACCTGTTGCCCGTGAAAGGTGAAGTCGCGCATCGCGGTGCGGCGGAAATGGGTGGTCGGCGAGGCATAGCGGATCATTTCGTCCGCCGCGCCTTCCCAGCTGTGAAAGTCGCCGGTTTGCAGGCGCTTCAGCAGTGCGGGATCGTTCGCCAGCGCGTGGATCGTCGCCGAAATCGAATAGCGCGTGGTGTCGTTCCCCGCCGCGACCAGCAGGCAGAAGAAATTGCGGAACTCGTCACGCGACATCTGCGCACCGCTGTTGGTGGGCTCGCGCACCAGATTGAGCACACCGATCTGCTCGCCCGCATCCATCCGGTCGAGCAGCTTGTTGGCATAATCGAACAGGTCCACCGCGGCGGGCGAGCGGAAGGGGAGCATGCGGTAAGCATCGCTATCCAGCTGATCGACAACGAAATCGGTGTAGTCCGGGTCCGCGTTGGAAATCAGCGCATCGCCCTTCTCGACGAGCCACGGCCCATCTTCCTGCGGCACGCCCATGATTTGCGCGAGCATCTGCATGGGGAGGCGCCGCGCGATGCGGTCCACCGCGTCAAACTCACCTTCCTCCAGCCCAACATCGAGGAGATCGGTCACGATGGCGCGGATCTGGTCCTCGAATTGCGCGACGGTGCCCTTGGCGAAGGCCTTGGAAACCAGCGCGCGAAAGCCCCGGTGGTGGGGCGCATCGGTTTCCTGAAAGGTCTTGCGCGCCTCGACTTCCTCCATGGTCTGGTCTTCCATGCGAATGCCGCGCGCAGAGGAGAGGAGATCGGCCTGCCGGTTGAGCTCGAGCAGATCGGCGTGCCGCGTCACCGACCAGAAGCCTTTCTCGCCGCTTGCCATTTCGTTCCACGCCATCGGCGCTTCGCGGCGCATGCGTGCAAAGGTCTCGAACGGGGCACCGTCGTTGAAGGCATCAAGCGAGGACAGATCGACGTTGGGATCGGCCTGACGCGAAAAGGCAAAGGGCATGGGAACCTCCAGTTCGATTGCCGTGCTAGTCCCACTGGCCGGGCAGGGACTTGGCATAACCGGACAGAGTGAGGGCCCACCATGCTGCAGGCCTTCTTGTCGGCGCGCGGCGGGCCTATTGAGGCGGCGTACCGCAGCATAGGGAGCCGCAGCATGGGTGAAATCATCGGAGCCGGTCTGGTCGCACATGCGCCGACCATCATGATGTCCGAGGCGGATCGCTACGAACTCAACGAGGGCAAGGAAATCAGCCTCGTACCGGGGCTGCGGCGGCTCAAGAGCGAAGTGCTCGATGTGCTGAAACCCGATGTGATCGTGCTGTTCGACACGCACTGGTTCACCATCGTGGAATTCTGCATTGCTGCGCAGGCCCGCCGCACCGGGCACTTCACGTCAGACGAATTGCCGCGCGGTATGCGCCAGATTCCCTATGATATCCCCGGCTGCCCGGAACTTGCCTTTGCGATGGCCGAGCGCGCCACGGAGCACGGCGTGCGCACCAATGCGATCGACGATCCGCACTTGCCGATCCACTATCCCACCGTGAACCTTGCGACCTTCCTGCAGGGCGACGAACAGTGGATTTCGGTCAGCCACGCCTATTCGGCCGAGCCGCACAATTTTCTCGGCGTGGGGGCAGGGATCGGTCAGGCAATCCGCGAATCGGACAAGCGCGTCGTGCTGATCGCCAGCGGATCGATGAGCCACCGCTTCTGGCCCTTCGATCAGATCGCGGCGCATGAAGCCTCCGATCCCATCCACATTTCCTCACCCGAAGCCCGCGAGGCCGACCTCGAACGCTTGCGCTGGTTTGCCGATGGCAACCACGCCGCAGTCATCGACACGATGCCGGACTATTTGCGCCACGCCCCCGAAGCGCGCTTCGGCCACTACCTGATGATGGCTGCGGCATGCGGCGGGCACGACTGGAGGGCCAAGGGGCGGCAGTTCTCGGACTACGAAAACGCGACCGGCACCAGCCAGGTTCACGTGTGGTTTGATATGTGAGGTCCGAAACCCACCCCTTCGTCATTCCCGCGAAGGCGGGAATCCAGAGCGGCAAGCGCGGCGTTTAAGGCTCTGAATTCCCGCCTTCGTAGGGATGACGAACGGAGGAGCCGGAGCTTTGCCTTTTGCTAAAGGACCTTCGCCTCGATCCACGCGAGGATCTCCGCGCGCCGGGTGCGGTCTTCCAGCACATCCTCGTCCACGCCCAGCTGCCAAGCGAGGCCGGCGTCGCCCGGATCGGCCGCCAGCGCCGAGAGTTTATCGCGGTAGGCCACCAGCTCTGGCAGATCGGCAAAGAAACCCTGCGCGACCATGTCCTCGGCATAAAGCGTATAAAGCTGCACGAGCTGCCCCAGATCGAACTCGGGGTGATATTGCACCGCCCAGACTTCGCTGTTCCCCAGCGGAATTACGGCCGCCTGGATTTCGCTGTGGGCATTGGAAGCCAGCAGCGTCGCGCTTTGCGGCAGGCGGATCACTTCGTCGTAGTGGATGCAGGGCGCATCGAACACCGGCGCCTTGCCCTTGAACATCGGGTGCGCGCGGCCAGCCTCGTTCAGCAGGATCTTGCGCGCAAAACCCACTTCGCGGCCCTTGGGATTGAAAGCGACTTCGCCGCCCGCCGCGACTGCCGCGATCTGCAGGCCCCAGCACGAACCAAAGATCGGCAGGCCCGCCTCTGCGGCCTCGACCAGCAAGGCGATCTGGTTGGTCACGGCAAAATCGTCATCATAGGCATGGAGCGCCGAGCCGGTGACGACAAAGCCCGCGTAATCTGCCCAGGTCCGCCCGCTGGGGATCGTCTCGCCCGCATCGGCGCCATTCAGCACGTCGAGTGCGATATCGGGGTAATGCGCGGCAATCGCCTCGATGTAGATCTCGCTCGAAGTGCGCACGCCGAGTTCATGGGCGCGGGCACGCTTGGGCGCGGTGTTGCCTTCGAGCAGCAGCAGTCGGGTCATGTCAGGTCCTGAAAATCAGTGCGCGGTGCCGGCCAGCTTGGCGCGGAAAGCCTGCGGCGAAACGCCGCTCCAGCGGTGAAAGGCGCGGGTGAAGTTGCTGTGCTCGGCATAGCCCAGCCTTAGCGCGATCTGGGCGATCGACAAATCGGGGCGCACGCGGAATTCGAACACCGCCTGCCGCATGCGGCATTCATCGAGCACCTGCTGGAACGAGCTGCCCTGCTCGGTGAGCTTGCGGCGCAAGGTGCGGCTCGACATGCCCATCTCGCGCGCAAAGCGCTCCTGCTCGATGGCCTGGGTATTGAGATCGCGCAGCACCATCTGGCTGAGCCGGTCGACCAGCGGGGTCTCGCGCCGCTTTGTGACGATCGAGCGGGTGAGCAGGCGGACATCGGCCAAATGGGGATTGGCCTGCGCCGGAAGCGCTAGATCGAGCAAGGCGGCGGGGAAGCGGATCTGGTTGGCATCCGCGCCGAAGGTGCAAGGCGCGCAGACGACCTTGCCGATATCGCCGCGCATTTCGTGGCTCTCCGCCTCGAACGCGAATTCGATCTTGTCCCAGCCTCCACGCGTCCCACGCTTCAGGATCTGGCTGACGATGCCCAGCGTGAACATGGCATCGTGGTGGCGCGGCCAGATATCGGGATCGAGGATGCGGTAGCTGACCGAGGCCATGTCGTCCTCAAGGCCGAGCCGGATATCGGTGCAATCCTGCAGCAGCGAGAAGTAGTCCACCAGCCGCCGCAGCGCCGAGCCGACGCGCCCCGCCGAATTGATCGCATCGCCCAGTGGCCCAAGCGCGGCAAGATCATAGTTGCCTCCGGCCAGCCACGGGATCGCCACATCGCGGGTCCGGGCGACGACATCTTCCGAGAAGCGCACGAACTCCGCGAGCGGCATCGAGTCAGGCGGCGGCCCATCGCCGAGCACCGGCGCGGCGGCGCGATCTTCCAGAAAGCTCTCCCAGCCGTTCATTGCGGCGGCGCGTACGGTCGCTGGTGCCATGCTGTCTCCCCGGGCCACGCGTGGACGTAGTCTTATGGTGCGAGGCTAAGCGATTCGCCTGCCACAGATATTGATCCAAATCATCAAAACTTGATCAAAAAAGTCGTGAGCGGGGGCATGGACGCGGGGGCCGGAATGTCCGATCCTGCCAAGCGGGCGCGGCCCTGCCATGCAAGGGCAGCAGGGATAAACGGGGAGACATGAGTGCAGAAACCGACAGCAACGTCCGCGCGGCGCGACATCGATGTCAATGGCTGGCCGGCGATCCTCTGCGCGGTGATCCTGGGCACGATCGGCGTGCTTTCGTTCATCATCCAGCCGGGCGTGGTGCAAGGCTATGTCACCCAGCTGCGGGTGGACGAGGCTACTGCGGTCAATCTGGCCGGCGTCGAAATGCTCGGCGTCGCGCTGGCGACGATCTTCATGGCGGTGTGGGGCACGCGGATCAACTGGCGCTGGGTCGTCGCGGGCGGTCTCCTCATCGCGGCAGCGGGCGATCTCGCTTCGCTTGCCGCGCCGCTTGGCGGACGGTTCGAACTCGCGCGCTTCGTCGCCGGGCTGGGGGAGGGGACGATCACCTCGATCAGCTTCACTTTCGTCGGCGTGACGATCCGCGCCGAACGCAATCTCGCGCTCTATCTCACCCTGCTGCTGACGTACGGCGCGTTCGGGCTGTGGTATCTTCCTGCGTTTTTGGAAGGGCACGGCCTCGATGCCATGTTCATCGGATTTGCGGTCCTTACGCTGGCCTCGCTGTGCACCCTGCCGTTCCTGCCGCACGCCTACTCGCCTGAGGAAATGGTCAATCCGGAGGCGCGCCAGCTGGCGACCCCGCTGCTGGTGGTCGCGCTTGCCGGGGTGCTCGCCTACAACATTGCGCAAGGGATCGCCTGGGCCGTGCTGTTTCTCGTCGGCATTGGCGCGGGGATTACCGAACAATCGGTGGCGGATGCGCTGTTCCTCTCGCAGATGCTGGCTGTGGGCGGTGCGCTCGCCTCGGTGTTTCTTGCAGGCCATGTCAGCCGCAATGGCGCCATTGCTTTCGGCATCCTCGCGGGCGCGGCAAGCATCGCCCTCCTCATCGGGAAGCCGAGCCTGACTCTGTTCGTCATCGGCGTCTGCGGCTTCAATGTGCTGTGGAATTTCGTGCTGCCGTTCATCCTTGGCCGCGTTTGCGATTTCGATGAGAGCGGGCGGATGATGTCCTTCGCGATCATGATGCAGATGATCGGTCTCGGCGGCGGACCGCTGATTGCGGGCCAGCTGCTCGATGGCAGCGGATACCGCTCGGCGGAGCTGCTCTGCGTGGCGCTGTTCATCGTGAGCTATGCGCTGTTGCTGGTTCCCATCCGCAAGCATCAGGCGCTATCGGCGCTGCCAACCTGATTGTGTTTCAAGAGGAGCTCATGCGTGTTTGAAACCGTGCCAGAAGGCACCGGCCTCGCTGTCCACAACCCTGCCACCGGCGCCTTGATCGCGACGGTGCGCGACTATGCGCCGGCCGAGATCACTGCGATCATCGATGCCGCCGATGCCGCGCGCCCTGCCTGGGCTGCTGAAACCGCCAAGGCCCGCGCTGCTGTGCTGCGCCGCTGGTACGCCCTCATCATGGAGCGGCAGGAGGAACTTGCCGCCCTGATCACCGCCGAATGCGGCAAGCCGCTGTCCGAAGCGCGCGGCGAAGTGGCCTATGGCGCCTCGTTCATCGAGTGGTTCGCCGAAGAAGCCAAGCGTGCCTACGGTGAAACGGTGCCGACTTTCGCGGCAGGCAAGCGCGTCCTCACGATCAAGCAGCCGGTGGGAACTTGCGCCGCGATAACGCCGTGGAACTTCCCGATTGCGATGATCACGCGCAAGGTGGGGCCCGCGCTCGCCGCGGGGTGCTCGATTGTCGTCAAGCCCGCCGAAGCGACGCCGCTGTCCGCCCTCGCGCTGGAAACGCTGGCACGTGAGGCCGGGGTGCCGGCGGACTTGTTCCGCGTCACGCCCTCGAACGATCCTGCAGGCGTCGGCAGCCTGTTCTGCCGCCACCCCAAAGTGCGCAAGCTGAGCTTCACCGGCTCGACCCGCGTCGGCAAGATCCTGATGGCGCAGGCAGCCGAAAACGTCACCCGCCTCAGCCTCGAACTGGGCGGCAATGCCCCCTTCATCGTGTTCGACGATGCCGATCTCGATGCGGCCGCCGATGGCCTGATGGCTTCCAAGTTCCGCAACGCCGGGCAGACCTGCGTCTGCGCCAACCGCGTGCTGGTGCAGGACGGCGTCTACGATGCGTTCGTCGAGCGCGTGCGCGCAAAGGTTGCATCGCTCGTGGTGGGCGATGGCGCTACCCCCGGCACCACAGTCGGCCCGCTGATCAACGGCGCCGCGGTGGAGAAAGTGGATGCGCTGGTGCGCGATGCGCTCGCCGGCGGGGCAACCGCGCTGATGGGCGGCAACCGCTCGAACGTCGGCCCAGGCTTCTTCGAGCCGACCGTACTTGGCGGCGTGCACAGTGACATGGCGATTGCGACCTCCGAAATCTTCGGCCCCGTCGTCCCGCTGATCCGCTTCACCGAGGAAGACGAGGCCGTGCGCCTCGCCAACGACACGCCCTACGGCCTTGCCGCCTATTTCTATGCGCGCGATCTGGGCCGTGTCTGGCGCGTGATGGAGGCGCTGGAATACGGCATGGTCGGGGTGAATGACGGCATCCTGTCGACCGAAGTCGCGCCGTTCGGCGGGATCAAGCAATCCGGTCTTGGCCGCGAAGGCTCGCGCCACGGCCTCGATGAATATCTCGAACTCAAATACTGCCTCATGGGAGGAATTGGCCGATGACCAGCCCAATGACCAACAACGCGGACCTCATGGCTCGCCGCGAAGCCGCCGTGCCGCGCGGGGTCGCCTCGATCCATTCGCGTTTCTTCGAACGCGGCGTGAATGCCGAAGCGTTTGACGCGGAGGGCAACCGCTACATCGATTTCGCGACTGGCATTGCGGTGTGCAACACCGGCCATTCCGATCCGCGCATCGTCGATGCGGTGAAGCGCCAGCTCGATCAGTTCTCGCACTGCTCGTTCCAGGTGACGCCCTACGAAAGCTACATCGCGCTTGCCGAGCAGCTGAATGCCGCCGCCCCCATCGAGGGCCCGGTCAAGACGATCTTCCTGACGACCGGGGCGGAAGCGCTGGAAAACGCGGTCAAGATCGCGCGCATGGCAACCGGGCGGCGCGGCGTGGTGACGTTCCAGGGCGGCTATCATGGCCGCACGCTGCTGACACTGGCGATGACTGGCAAGGTGCTCCCCTACAAGGCCGGCTTCGGCCCGCTGCCGGGCGATGTGTTCCACACGCGCTTCCCGATCCCCTATCATGGCTTTGACGAGAAGCAGGCCGTCGCGGCGCTGGAGGCCCTGTTCGCCTCGACCATCGAACCCTCGGCGGTCGCGGCCATCGTGCTCGAACCGGTGCTGGGCGAGGGCGGGTTCTACACCGCGTCATATGCCTTCTTCCGCGCGCTGCGCGACATTTGCGACAAGCACGGGATCCTGTTGATCGCTGACGAGGTCCAGTCGGGCTTCGCGCGCACGGGGCGCCTTTTCGCGATGGACTGGGTGCGCGAAGCGACCGGCGTCACGCCTGATATCATGACCATCGCCAAAGCCATGGCCGGCGGCTTCCCGATCTCGGGCGTGATGGGCAAGGCCGAAATCATGGACGCGCCCGATGCGGGCGGCCTTGGCGGCACTTATGGCGGCTCGCCGCTAGGCTGTGTCGCGGGCCTCGAGGTGCTCAAGATCATCGCCGAGGACAACCTCTGCGAACGCGCGGTGACCATCGGCAACACGATCAAGGGCACGCTGCGCGCGCTGCAGCAGGGCGGCATGCGCACGATCGGCGATGTGCGCGGGCCCGGCGCGATGGTCGCGATGGAACTGGTCCACGACGGCGATCCGGACCGTCCGAACCCCGAACTCACCAAGGCCATCGTGCAGGAAGGCGCGAAGGACGGGCTGCTGCTGCTTTCCTGCGGCATGCGCGGCAATGTCGTGCGCTTCCTCCCGGCGCTGACCATGCCGGATGATCTGCTGGCCGAGGCGATGGAACGGCTGACCGGCCTGATGCGGCGGGTTGCCGGTTAGAGCACTTTCCGACCAATCTGGTTCACCGTGACGGAGCCGATTTCGGCCCAGCGCGAGGATCGAGGAGGGAGCTATGCTTGCCTATAGTGACCGACGAGAGACGCTGCGATGGGCCAAAAGCGGCCCGCCCCTTCGGGGTTGCGTCAGGAAGCCTCTCGGCCAAATGTCTCTATGGCAGCGTCGCGCCGCTGGCACGGGCTACCAGCCCGCACTGCGCGGCGCTCCTTGCCGAGAAGCTTCCTGACGCAATCACGGTGAACCAGATTGGTCGGAAAGTGCTCTGGTCCTATTCCCTCGTCACCCCCGCGAAAGCGGGGGTCCAGAGCGGCTTGCGCGGTGTTTACGGCTCTGGATTCCCACCTTCGCGGGAATGACGAGGTTCCTTAAGTGTGAGCCTCAACCCTTGCGGTAACGCCCGGGCGAGACCCCGAAATGCCGGGCGAAGGCGCGGGTAAAGCTCGCGCTTTCCGCAAACCCGACGTCGAGCGCGATGGCGCTGACGTTGCGGCGGCTGGTGCGGAGCAGGCGCGCCGCCGCTTCCATGCGGTGCTCGTCGACCAGCCTGCGCCAACCTGTGCCCTCGGCAGTCAGCCGGCGGTGCAGGGTGGGTACGGATAAGCCGAGCCTGCGCGCAGCCTCGGCAAGGTCTGGCGGCATGTCGAGCGGGGCCTGCTCGATCATCACCCGGACCTGTCCTGCCAACGACAAGTCCGTGCCGCGCCCGGCGAGCCGCCGGAGATGTTCCTCGAGGATCGGGTGGAGGCTGGGGCTGAGCACCCGGCCACGCAGATCGAGGTAGCGGCCGTCCATCGAGATGGCGTTGCAGTCCTGCTCGAAGAATACGTCGCAGCCGAAGAAGTCGCGGTAGCGGGCATAATCGCCGATGCGTTCGTGTTCGAAGCGCACCTCGCGGAACTCGATCTCGCCGCCGGTGAACTGCCGGGCGAGGCTGAACATGGCGCCGATCGAGTATTCCGCATCCTGCCGCCGCCGGGTGAGCGTTGGGTCGAGTACGCCGTAAGAGAACGTCGCCCAGCGGCCTTCGTCGGTGAACTGGTTCCGGCTCGCCTGCTGCATGGTTGCAAGGTGGCGGGTGAAGCTGGTGAACGCGGTGCGCAGATCGGGCGCGCTGAGGAACAGGAAGCTCAGCGGGCCGAGGCTGTCCGATCCTGAGAGCCGCCCCGCATGAAGCCCGAAGTGCGGATTGCGCACCAGCTCCGCTGCGTCCTCGAAGAACGAGACGAAGTTGGCGAGCGGGATCAGCCCGTCCGGATCTTCCAGCACCTCGCGTGTCACGCCGATGCGCGTCAGCAGCCCTGACGCCGGATGGCCGGTCAGCTCGACACAATTGGCAACATGGCGCAGGAACTGCGCGGCGATCTGAGGCTCGGCCATGCGGCCTAGCCTATCAGCCGCGCCCGTGCAGGCAAGGCGTGGTTACTTCGTCTCAAGCGCGGATTCATAGAATGCTGCGCCCTGGCCTCCGGCAGCGCGCTTGCCGCGGAATTCCCAGTCACCGCCCATTGCGGTGGAGATCACTTCCTCGGATTCGGTCGGCTGCGCACCGCAATCGTCGCGGATCGGGGTGGGGCCGTGGACGATGGTGTTGGTGAGCTTGCCGAGGCCTTCGACTTCGACTTCGACCACATCACCCGGCTGCACCGGGCGGCTGTTGGCGGGCGTACCTGAAAGCAGCACATCGCCCGGCTCCAGCGTGATCGTGCGGGCAATATCGGCGACGAGGTAGTGCATGTCCCACTCCATCTCGCTGGTATTGCCGTCCTGCTTCACTTCGCCGTTGACGATGGTGCGGATCTGCTTGTTCCGGAAATCCCAGCCCGTGACGAGGCCCGGGCCGATCGGGCACAGCGTGTCCGAACCTTTCACGCGCAGCATCGAGCCCGCATCGGTATCGCGGAAATCATGGAGCCCGTAGTCGTTGGCGACCGAGTAGCCGAGGATGTAGTCCGCCGCCTCATCGGGCGAGACGTTGCGGCAGGTCCGGCCGATGACGATGGCGATCTCGCCTTCGTAATTGAGATACTTGCAGCGTTCGGGCCGGACGATTGCGCCCTTGTGGGTGTTAAGCGCGGTCAGCGGCTTCTGGAAATAGGTGGGCGCGGGCGGGAGTTTGGTGATGAACTCCTTGACCCGGCTCGCGTAGTTGAGGTGCACGCAGATGATCTTGCTGGGATTGCAGGGCGCGAGGTGCACGGCTTCATCGACACCGATGCTGCGGCCGTCCTTCGTCACGAGCTCATCGCCGTGGCGGGTGGTGAGGATGGGGTAGCCATCGAGCAGGATGCGGCGGTATTCGGTGGTCATCGGCTTGCTCATCTCGGGGCCCTCGTTTCCAGATATGCTATGCCTTAGCGGGGCCGTGCGCCACAGGCATTGGCCGCTGCGGCCAAGCTTGCGAGGGGATGGGCGCTAGAAGCGGATGGCGAGACATCGAGATGAGGTATCCATGAGCAACCTGAAGGGCCTGTTCTATCCGCGCACACCGAGCGGCAAGGCGAGCATCGTGCCGCCCGTGCCGTGGCACTATTCGGGCGAGCTCATCACGCTCGAATACCGCACCGACCCGGAGAAGGTCGCCGCGCTGCTGCCCGAAGGCTTCACCCTGGCCGACGAAGACCCCGGCGCTGTCGCGGCGATCTGGGCGGACTGGCAATCGACGAGCGACGATCCGGCGCAGATCCTTGATCCGGTGCGGGTGCAGTACAAGGAAATGTTCATCGTGGTGCGCTGCCAGTTCCAGGGCAAGACGTGGTCGCGCTGCGTCTACATCTGGGTGGACAAGGAATTCGCGATGCTGCGCGGGCAGCATCAGGGGTACCCGAAGAAGCTCGGCTCGATCCAGATGAGCCGCCCGGTCAACGTCGGCAAGGCAGGGCCGCGGCTTGAGCCCGGTGGAACCTTCGGCGTGACGCTGGCAGCGTTCGACCGGCGGCTTGCCGAAGGCCGCTTCACGATCACCGAAACCGCCGAAAAACCCGGCTTCGTCAACGGCCTGCCGATGGTCCATAACCGCTGGATGCCTGCCATCGAAACCGACGGGACGCAGAGCCTTGACGAGGTGGTCACCATGTCGAGCTACGATGTCGACTTCGGGCGCTGCTTCAAGGGTGATTTCGACCTCACGTACTTCGATTCTCCGGTTGAGGAACTGCTTGATATCGCGCCGCAGGAGAAGATCGCCGGGTACTGGCACGAAGTCGGCGTTTCATGGCGCGCGGGGACGACGCTGGCGCGGAATAATCTGGTTTGAGCCGCGGGATACGACCAGCCTGCCTTCTAACCCCGTCTGTCCTGAGCTTGTCGAAGGATTGTTCTTTCTTTCGAGGCAGCGCTGCGCCGCAAGAACAAGGACAGTGCTTCGACAAGCTCAGCATGGACGGGGTAGGAGATTGAGCGGAGCGGGTTTTAGCGGACCACTACGCCTCCTTTCATCACCAGCTTCACATGGGTGAGCGCTGACAGGTCGCGGGTCGGGTCACCATCGACAGCGATGAGGTCAGCAAGAAGGCCGGACTTGACCGCGCCGCGATCCGTCAGGTGGAAGGCCTGCGCATTGCCCGATGTAGCGGCGACGAGGACGGCGGCGGGTGTCATGCCGCCAGCGGCCATGGCGTTGATCTCGCGCACATTCTCGCCGTGGGCGAAGACACCGACATCGCCGCCCATGCAGATCGGCACGCCGGCGGCGAGCGCGGCGCGGAAGGCGGTGCGGCTTTCGGCGACGCCGGCGGGCGGGTGGTCGGGATCGGTCCAGCCGCGATAGCGCGCGATGGCTTCGGAGGCGGCGAGTGTCGGGCAAAAGGCGATGTGTTTGGCGGCCATGGCCTTGAACACCGCAGGAGTCCCTTCATCGCCGTGCTCGATCGTATCGACCCCGGCGGCGATGGCACGGCGCATGCCCTCCGCCGTGACGGCGTGGACCGCGACAGTGCGCCCGGCATCGTGCGCGGCGGCGGTGGCGGCGGTCAGTTCGGCTTCGGAAAAGGTGGGCAGGCTGGGTTCGCCCGGGCGGTAGTGGTAATCGGCATAGAGCTTCACGACATCGGCCCCGGCGGCGATCTGACCCCGCACCGCGCGGACAATGCCTTCGACGCCGCTCGCTTCCTCGGCCCCCTGCGGGACGCTGACGCCGGGCTCGAAGCCCTTGGGGCCATAGGCACCCTGCGCAACGATGGCGCGGGTGGCGACGAGGAGGCGGGGGCCGGGGGTGAGGCCGCTGTCGATGGCCTTCTTGAGGCCGACATCGGCGTAGCCTGCGCCCTCGGTGCCGAGATCACGCTCGGTGGTGAACCCGGCGCGCAAGGTCGTTTCGGCCTGCCTGGCGGCGCGGATCGTGCGCAAGGCGAGGGGTTCGTGGAGGACCTGATCGTCCCACGGCGTTTCGTTGTAGGGGTGGAGGAACAAGTGGCCGTGGCCTTCGATCATGCCGGGCATGAGAGTCTGGCCGGGCAGGTCGATGGTCTGCGTGCCAGGCGGGAGCGAGAGGTTGGGACCGACCGCGGCGATCCGCGTGTCTTCCACCAGCACTTGCCAGCCGGGATGCGGCGCGGGATCGGTGCCATCGAACACTTGCGCAGGGCGCAGGAGCGTGCGTTGCGGTTCGGCGTTGGCGACTGCGGGGAGGGCGAGGACAGCCGCGAGGGCCGTTTTGATCAGAGCATTCATGGGCGGCGCACTCGCTTTGAATTTAGGTCAGGTTGACACAGTTGACACAGTCCTGAGGAGAAACTCGCGGGGCCGATTTCGGCGCAAGTGCTGGCAGGGCGGCAGGCCAAGCGGGCGGCGGTTTTGCGACGGTTTCGGCTCATGCGCGGACTGTATCGCAGCAGGGGCGAGTAGGACAGTGGGGGAAGGGGATACTTGGCGGCCTTGGTCGTGGGAGCGAGGTCCGCTTTGCGCTGTTTTGCCGCAAAAGCTGACGTTCCGGAGACGCCCCATTAGTGGACATTTCGTCTGAACCGTGAACGCCATCGCTGCCACTCGAAGGCTGTGTATTCGACGCAAACCTTTTCCAGACGGCAGCCGAAGCGCACATTGATCAGATGTCGAATAGTCGCCACGCGGGCAGCTGACGAAGCAGCGTCAACGACAAGGGCGATACCGGGCGACGGCGTTAAGCGAAGGCTCTGACCTATGTAATCGCGAAGTGTCTGCTCATTGATTAAATTGCCATTCCAGAAAAGGCGATCTTTCCGGAGTTCAAGTAGGTTCACAGTTGCCAACTCGCCGAACTCACATCCTTGCCGACGCCATCCGGTCCTAAGCGGGCGGCATCGTTGCTCGAAGTATTGTTGACCGCCGGGCATCTTGCTGGGGAGCGCATTCGGGCTGCTTCCTATGGCAGCAGCTGCGATCATGCTGGCAATGGTGAGAGTTTTCATCGGCCAAGTGTAGCACGCGAATGACCGCCTTCCACCAATTCCGGTCATAACGGAGACAAAGGGTTAGGACCGATAGCTGCCAATCGATCTGCGTTCGCATTGCGCCGAACTGCATCCGCCGTGCAGGGCTGCTTGCCCTTGCGGTCGAACGCTCCGCAAAAATCGCCGATGGCACAGGATAACCCGCGAACTTCCCCGGTGCACAATCGCTTACAGGTTGTTTTTACCTGCTTCGCTAGTCTACCAATCGATAAGATGGCCGAGCAAACGCCGGGGGCGGTAGCTCGAGCCGAGGTTGAGGGGGGAAATGATGAAGCGTATTGGCATTCTTGCATTGGTCATGGCTGCGCCCGCGTTGATGGCGCAAACGACTCCCCCTCCAGCGCCGGCGAGCGCCGTTCCGGCAGGGCCGACGGCTATCGTCTTTTCGGAGAAGGGCGCGAACGGGATGAGCGATCTGCCCATGGGCGTCCACCGGATTCCCGACAGCAACGTCGTGATCTCGGGCTATCAGGGCGGCGGCGGGATCGGGATGCTGTTCGGCGTCGTCGGCCTGCTGGTGCAGAGCTCGATCAACACCGAGACCGGCACGGGCAAGGTCCGCAATGTCGAGGACGACTTGCGCTTCGACGTCCGGGCCAAGGCCATCGAGATGACCAATGCCAAGATGGCTGACGACAAGTTCCGCACGGCCTACACGCTCACGCCTCAGCCGGGTGGCAGCACGATGACGGTGACGCCGTATGTCGTGCTCACGTTCGTCAAGAAGACCGAGGATGTCCGCCCTTATATCGTGCTGAAGACGAAAGTCGCGACGGGCACGGATTCGGGCAAGACGATCAAGTATTTCTGCTGCGAAGGTAAGGCGCTGCCGCTGGCAAGTCTGACCGAAAATGATGGCGCCCGGTTGAAGGAGCTGCTGACGGCCGAGCTTGATACCGCGACGGACGTGATGCTGCTCGATCGTTCACAGCGCATTCCGCGCAACGATGATGCCAAGGTCGCCACCAACGGCTTGCTCCCGTTCGTGGGCAAGCCCTTGAAGTGGCGGGGATTTGATCTGGGTCGCTACAAGGATAACAGCCTGATCGAGTTTCGCGGCGGGATGTTCGTCTTCTCGGGCGTGAATATCGTCGAGCCGGGGGCGCTGGAAATCACGCCGGTGGTCAAGAAATAAGGGCAATCGCTGAGTTTGATCGCTGCCGGCTGTGGAGCACTTTTCAACCGGCGTGACAAAATCTGCGGAGGCCGTTAGCTGATCTGCGTGACCGTCATAGAACTCCAGAAGCCCGCCATCGACACTCTTGAGAGCACCGCGTCTGCGCCGATCGATCCCCGTCAACTGGCGCGGGATATGCAGGCGTTTCGCGATCCGCGCCCGGAGCGCAGCGGATGGGAATTGGCGATTACGCTGATTCCCTTCCTCGCCCTGTTTGCGCTGATCGCGGTTGCGGTAAATGCCGGGTATTGGCTGGCGCTGGCGGCAACCCCGCTCGCCGGGCTGTTTCTACTGCGACTGTTCATCATCCAGCACGATTGCGGGCATGGTGCCTTCTTGCGCAAGCGGGCGAGCAACGACTGGGTCGGGCGGGCGCTGGGAGTGCTCACCTTGACGCCTTACGATTGCTGGCGGCGTTCGCACGCCATGCATCATGCGGGCACCGGGAATCTCGAGGCGCGGGGATATGGCGATGTGGATATGCTGACGGTGCGCGAGTACCGGCAGCGCACGTGGCTCGGGCGGTTGGGCTATCGGTTCTATCGCCACCCGCTGGTGCTGCTGGGGCTCGGCCCGGCCTATCTTTTCCTGCTGCGTCACCGGTTGCCGATCGGCCTGATGAAGGAAGGCTGGATCTACTGGGCGAGCGCGATGGCTACCAATCTGGTCACGGCGCTGCTGCTGGCGCTGCCGTTCTATTTCTTCGGCCTTGGCGTGACGGCGCTGGTGTTTTTTCCGGTGCTGCTCAGTGCGGCCTCGCTCGGCGTCTGGCTGTTCTATGTGCAGCACCAGTTCCCGGAGGCCTACTGGAAACAGCGCGCAGACTGGTCGTTCTACGAGGCTGCGCTGCATGGTAGTTCATACCTTGAATTGCCGCGCATTCTTGGCTGGTTCACCGGGTATATCGGGATCCACCACGTCCACCATTTGTCGAGCCAGATTCCCTTCTATCGGTTGCCTGAAGTGCTGGAGAAGCATCCGCGCCTGCGGGAGCTGAACCGGTTCACTGCGCTGGACGCTTGCGGGACCCTGCGGCTGGCCTTGTGGGATGAGAACCGGCGGGAAATGGTTTCCTTTCGCGAGGCGTCGCGGACCGGGTGATTTATCGGCTGGCGCGGTGCGTGCGGCTCTGGGTTCCCGCCTTCGCGGGAATGACGAAGGGTTTGATGGTCCGCGTTGTTTCGTCACACCCGCCTTCGCGCGAATGACGAAGGGTTTGATGGTCCAAATCGTTTCGTCACCCCCGCGTAGGCGGGAGGGCAGGGCGGTTGGCGCGGTGCGTGCCGTTTTGGCTTGCTGCCGTTGCGGGAATGACGGGGGTTAAGGCAATGGCCCGTCTGGCAGGCCCAGCGCGGCGCGGTCTGCGGTTGCGCCGGCGAGGTCTATCCCGGCCAGCGCCGAACGGGCCTGTGCGTCGAGGAGGCGGACGCGGGCGTCGGTGGCGGCTTCTTCGCGCATGTTGAGGAGGAAGAAGTCGCTCGCGCCGAGATCGAAGCGGCGGCGTTCGGCAGCGGCGAGTTCGTCGGCGAGACGGGATTCTTCGGCGGCGAGGCGGGCGGTCTTTGCGGCGCCGTCTACCCCGATGGCGATCCCTTTGACCTCGACGGCGATCTGTTCGCGCACAAGTTGCTGGCGGGTCCGCAGGCCGTCGATTTCGGCGCGGGCTTCGGCGATCTTGCCCCTGGCGGCGCGGCGCTGGAGCGGGACGGTGAGGCGGATGCCGACGATGGCTTCCTCGCCATCGCGCGATTTGCCGCCGGGGCCGGTCTTGCCGAGATCGTAGGAAAGCTCGCCGCGCACATCGAGGCGGGGCTTGAGCTCGTTTTCGGCGAGCGCGAGCTTGAGTTCGGACTGGGCGAGGCGGGCGCTGAGGGTCTGCACGTCGGGGCGGTCGATGGCAGGGGTGCCGGGGCGCGTCGGCTTGAAGCCGGGGAGCGCGGCGGGGAGGCGTTCGGGGCCGGGGACGAGGCGTTCGCCATTGTCGTCGCGGTAGAAGAACGAGAGCGCGTTGGCGGCGGCGGCGTATTCCTGCTCCGAGCGGACGACGAGCGCGCGGCGGCGAACGATATTGGTATCGGCCTCGGTGAGCAGGATCGCAGGCCTCGCGCCGAGCTGGACCTGGCGGGCGATGCCGGCGCGGCGTGCTTCGGCGAGATCGAGCAGCGACTGATAGGCCTTGAGGCGCAGGCCGGCAGCGACCCAGTTCTGGTAGGTGGCGGCCGCGCGCGCCTGTACGCCTATGGCGACCATCTCGCGTTCGAGCCGGGCGGCGTCGATATCGCGCGCGGCCATGGAAATGCGGCCACGGCGCTCGTCGATCGCCTTGTCGCGCAGGAGGGCGAACAGGCCGCCGATCTTCAGTTCGCCGAGGCGGTCGGTATAGGCCTTGTCCTCGTAGATCGGGAAGGTGCCGCTGCTGACGCGGTAGCCGCCATAGACCTGGCCGCCATTGCCGGTGAGCGGACGGGTGGCCTTGCCTTCGAGATAGCTGCCCGAATAGTAGCCGAGCACGCGGCTTTGCGCATCGACATCGAACACGGTGTCGAACGCGCCCTCGGCAGTGAGCGCGCGGCCCTCGGCCTGGCGGACGCGGGCCATGGCCTCGACGATCTGCGGGGCCTGCACGGCGGAGGTGCGCAGGATCTCATCGAGCGTGAGCGGCGCTGTCTGCGCTGCCGTGGCGATAGGCCAGAGCAGGGCGAGGGACAGCAGAAGGCGGCGGATCATTTCGGCTTCCCGGCCTTGCGCACGGTGGCGTCATCATCCTTCGTGGCGGCGGCGGAACTGTCCTTGTCGGCCATCGAGGCCTTGATGTCCTTGCTGAATTCGAGCGGGAAATCGTTGAGCTGGCGCCAGAGTTCGTAGCCGACCGGGACGGTTTCCATCTGGATCCAGCCGCGCACCTTGGCGCCGAGCTTGGTGAAGCGCAGGTCGGGCCAGGGCTTTTTGGCGGGATCGGGTTCGATGAGGACGCGGAACAGGCCGCCCCCGCCCGAGGTGGGATCAAGCGCCCGGACGCGGCCATCGAAGATGCCCTGCGCGACCGAGGGCCAGCCGCTGAACTGGATCGCGGGCCAGCCTTCGAATTCGAGCCGGACATGCTGGCCGGGGCGGACGAGCGCGATATCGCGGCCGTCGATATAGAGCGCGACGGCGCGCTCCGCGGTTTCGGGCGCGATGGTGGCGAGTACCGAGCCGGGCGAGACGACGCCGCCGCTGAGGCCGGCGTTGACTGTCTGGATCCGCCCGTCACGCGGGGCGCGGACAAGCTGCGAGGACTGGCGCGCAAGCTGGACGTCGATGCGCTGGAGCTTGGCGCGCGATTCGGCGAGCTTGGCGCCGCCTTCGGCGACCTTGATCTGCGCGAGTTCATAATCGCGCCGGGCGACGAGGCCTTCGCGGAAGAGTTGCTGCGTACGGTTCACATCGAGCTGGGCGGTGGCGCGGGACTGGGTGACGGCGGCGATTTCCGCTTCGATCTGGGCGCGTTCGGCGGCGAGGCGGGTGAGGTAATCGGGATCGAGATCGACCACGCGGGCGATGGGTTGGCCGGCTTTGACCTGCTCGCCGTCCTTCACGTACCATTCGCTGATGCGTCCGCTGACGAGCGCGGAGACGTCGGACGAGCGGTCGTCCGGATTGAGCGCGACGACCTGGCCGTCGCCATTGGCGGTCTGCACCCAGGGGACAAAGGCCATGACGAGCGCAGCGGCGATGATGCCGAGCGCGACCATCCACGCAGTGATGACCGCAACGCGCGGGGCCTTCATGCCCGCGAGCGTGGGGAAGTGCTCGAGATGCTCAAGACGATAGGGCATTGGCGGCCTCCCGATCCTTGACGTGGGCCTGCAGTTCGGCGGCGGAGGCGAAGCGGATCTGCTCGCCGCGGCCCAGCCAGAGCCAGCCATCGAGCGCGAAGCTGCCCGGGCGCGAGGTGCACAGGAGGACGGTGGTGCCCGCCACTTTCAGCCGTTCGAGCACGCCGAACAGCTGCGCGGGCGGCATGACATCGAAGACGGGCGCAAGGACGAGCACTTTGGGGTGGGCGAGCAGCGCGTTGGCGAGCTTGAGTTCCATGACTTCGCCCACTGTCAGCGGCCAGCCCGAGGAGGCGAGCGGGGTATCGAGGCCTTCGGGCAGGCTGGCGATGCGTTCGCTGAGGCCGACCGCTTCCACCGCATCGAGGATGCTGGCCGACGTGACGCCCGAGACGGCGAGATTGAGGTATTCGCGGATGGTGACTTCGACGATGGTCGGCCGGTCGAGCACGATGATCTCGGAGCGCAGCAGGTACATGTTGAGCCCGCCGAGATCGGAGCCGCCCACGGTGACGAGGCCGTGTTCGGGCGCGATGTGGCGCTTCAGCAGCATCGAGAGCGTGCGCTCTGCCCCCGGCTCCGGCACGGTGACGAGGCGTTCGCCGGCGGCCAGCGAGAAGTTGAAGTGCGTTTCGCCGAGCTTGACGTCGCGCAGGGCGATGGCGCCATCGCGCGGGCCCTGGGTGCTCGGGAGCGGCAGCTTCTCCTGGCTGATGCCGTAGAGCAGGGAGAGTTCCTCGCAGCTGGCGACGAGATCGTAGAACGTGTCGAGATACCAGCCGAGCTGGCCGACGCCGTAGAACACGCTGGAGAGAATGAGCTCCGCGCCGACGAGCTGGCCGATGGTGAGCTCACCCGCGAGGATGAGATTGCCGCCGAGCGCGAGCAGCGCCGCAGATGCGGTCGCGTAGAGCATGAAGAAGGCCAGCGTCTGCGCGAAGCTATAGCGGAAATAGCTCTTGTGCTTGGCGATGTAGTTCGCCGTCATCGCTTCCGAGCGGTCCATCGCGAAGCCGACATGGCGGCTCGACTTGTAGAAGCCGTTGGAGCTGCCGACGCTTTCGAGCCAGCGCGCGGTATCGTGTTTGGCGTGGCTCAAGGCAACCGCGCCGGTCATCGAGCCGCGTGACCACAGCAGCCAGATGACAAGGATCGCGAGGAGCAGGACCACGTTGAAGGCGAGGAAGAAGGGGTGGTAGAAACTGGTGACGATCAGGCCGACCGCTGATTGCAGCATGATGGTGAAGCCGCCGATGAGCAGGCTTGGCACCGATTTCTGCACGACGGTGAGATCGAAGAAGCGGTTGAACAAGTCTGCCCGGCGCGCATCACCGAAAAAGGGATCGCGCGCGTGGACGGCGCGGATGGTGATCTCGGCAACGACGCGGGCGAACAGACGGCGCTCGAACAAGGTCATGATGTAGACGCGCAGGGTGCTGAGCATCGCGACGACGAAGAGCAGCGCGAAGAGCAGGCCCGAAAGCGTCCACAAGGGGGCGGGGAGCGCGGTGTAGGCCACGCTGTTGATGAGGAGCTGGACCGAGATCGGCGTGGCGAGCGAAAGCAGGCCGATGGCAATGCCATAGACCGCCGCCAGCCGCAGATAGCCGGCATCAGGCCCGATGATCTCGGCCAGCCAGCGTATTGCATCGCGCAGTTCAACCCGCGTTGGTGCAGCCATGAAAATCCCTGAGAGCTCTGTTTGTCCGAAACCGGCGGCTTACAAATTACGACAGGGCGCGGAGCAGCGCCAATCAGAAGTCTTGCGGGGGCGCTATAGGCTGTGGTTATAACCTCTCATGCTTACCATTCGCCAGTTACAGTATCTTGTTGCCTTGGCGGACACCGGCTCCTTTGCGGAGGCAGCGCGGATCAGCCATGTTTCGCAGCCTGCGCTGAGCCAGCAGGTCAAGGCGCTCGAGGAGCGACTGGGCGTACGGCTGCTTGAGCGGTCCACCACCGGCGCAATCCTTACGCCGATCGGGCGGAGCATCGTGTCCA
The DNA here is from genome assembly GCF_965228995.1 of Novosphingobium sp. GTDB lineage: Bacteria > Pseudomonadota > Alphaproteobacteria > Sphingomonadales > Sphingomonadaceae > Novosphingobium. Next base: position 2,392,956 of record NZ_OZ245852.1, read on the forward strand.
AGGCGCGCGGGATTCTGGGCGAAGTGCGCGGGATCGAGGAACTGGCGCGCAGTGCCGCAATGGGGCTGACCGGCACGCTGCGGTTGGGGACGACGCCAACGCTGGGGCCCTATCTGCTATCGCCGATCATTGCCGATCTGCACCGCGCGGCGCCGGGCTTGAGGCTTTATGTGCGCGAGGGAATCCCCGACGAGCAGGCGCTGCAGGTTTCGCGCGGGGAGCTTGATGTCATGCTCGGGCCGCTGCCGATCCGGGGCGACGACCTCGAAATCGAGCCCCTGTTTCGCGAGCCGCTCGATCTGGTGGCGGCAGTGGACAGCCCGCTGGCGCGGGGGCCGGTTGCACCTGCGGCACTGGCGGGGCAAGTGCTGCTCTCGCTTGATACCCGCCACCACCTGCACCGCGAGACGCGCGATATTGCCGAGACCCATGGCATGGCACTGAGCCCGGACTATGAAGGGACGAGCCTCGACAGCCTGCACATGATGGCCGCATCAGGCCTTGGGCTGACAGTGCTGCCACGGCTCTATTTGCAGAGCGATGTGGGCGGGCTTTCGGGGCTCGGCGTGGTCGATGTCGAGGGGTGGAAAGTGCACCGTTCGGTGGCGCTGGCGTGGCGGCGCGGCACGAGCATGGAAGCGGCATTCCGGGTGATCGCCGAACATGTGCAGCGTTCGGCGCGGCGGATGCTGGAGCGCGAGCTGGGGTGAGCCGCTCTGAGCGCCGCCTTCGCGGAAATGACGAGGGGCTTGATGGTCCCCGCCCTTTCGTCACCCCCGCGTAGGCGGGGGGCAGGGCGGTTTGCGCGGCATGTGCGGCTGTGGACTCAGGGGGCCGGGGGAGCACCTGCGGTCTGCCAGCCGCCGCCGAGTGCCTTGAACACGCTGATCTGCGCGTCCGCGCGGTCCGCCTCCGCCTGGGCGAGCGCGGCGCGGGTCTGGGCGCGTTCGCGTTCGGCGTCGAGCAGCTGGAGGAAGCTGTCTGCCCCGTAGTCGAAACGGGTGCGCGAGAGGCGGGCAGCATCGCTGCTCGCGGTCATCGCGCGGCGCAGTGAGCCTTCGCGGCTCGCGGCACCGCCAGCGCGGGCGAGGGCCTGTTCGGCTTCCTTGAGCGCGTTGAGGATGGCGGCGTCGAAGCGGGCGAGCGAGCCTTCCGCGACGGCCTGGCTTTCGCGTACCCGCGCACGGGCGGCGCCGTTGAACGGGAAGTTCCAGCTGATCAGGGGGCCGACCGAATAGCCGAACGAGCTCGAGGTGCCGAGATTGCTGAACTGCGTAGCGCCCAGAGAAGTGCTGCCGAGCAGTGAGATCTTGGGATAGAGCGCGGCCGTGGCCACACCGATGCGCGCAGTATCGGCGGCAAGCGCGCGTTCGGCCTGGCGCACATCCGGGCGGCGGGCGAGGAGCGTCTGACCATCGCCGACCGGGAGCGGTTCGGACGCCATCGGCACGGTGCGGCACTTGGCCGCCGCGCTGTCGAGGATCGCGGCTGGCGGATCGCCGGTGAGCACCGCCAGCGCATAGAGAGCGGAGCGGCGCTGCGCTTCGAACACGGGGACCTGCGCGCGGGCCTGCTCGACGAGGACGGTGGCCTGATCGACTTCGCTGCGGGTGCCGCGTCCGGCGGAGAGGCGGCGCTCGGTGAGATCGAGCGTGTGCGCCTGCAGATCTTCGGTTTCGCGCGCGACATCGGCCTGCTCGCCGAACCCGCAGGCCGAGGCATAGGCGCGCGCGGTTTCGGCGGCGACCGAGACACGCGCGGCATCGACGGCGGCCTGCGCCGAGGCGGCATCGGCGCGGGCGGCTTCGAGCGAGCGGCTGACCCCGCCGAAGAGATCAACTTCGTAGGAGGCATCGAAGCCGACCGAGAAGAAATCGTTCGTGACGGTGCGCCCGATGGAGGGGACAACCTGCCGGCTGTTCGAGAACTGCGCCTTGGTGGTGGACGTGGGTAGCCGCGCAGCGCCTGCTTCGGAGAGAACCGCGCGGGCGCGTTGCAGGTTGGCGGCGGCGACGCGCAAGTCGGTGTTCTTCACGAGCGCCTGCGTGACGAGCCGATCGAGTTCCGGATCCTTGAACAGCTGCCACCACTGGTCCGGCAGGGGCGAGGGCGTGACCGTACCGTTTTCGAGCGCCTCGGTCAGGCGCACTTGCTCTGGCGGTAAGGCGGCGGGGCGCTTGTAGTTCGGGCCGACCGCGCAGGCGGCCAGCAACAGCGCGGGGATCAACGCGGCAAGACGCTTCATGCCTCGCCCTCCGCGGCCGGTGCAACCTCGCTTCCGGGCTTCGGACGGCGGCGCAGCCAGCGGCCGACCCGTTCGCCGAAGCCACGGCTGATGATGTAGAACGAAGGCGTGAAGAGCAGGCCGAAGCCGGTCACCCCGATCATCCCGAAAAACACCGCGATGCCGAGCGCCTGCCGCATTTCCGCACCGGGGCCGGTTGCGATCACGAGCGGGAGGGTGCCGAGGATGAAGGCGATCGAGGTCATCAGGATCGGACGCAAGCGCTGGTGCGCGGCGCGTTCGGCAGCGGCGCGCGCCTCCAGCCCGTCATCCTCGCCCTGGCGGGCAAATTCGACGATGAGGATGGCGTTCTTGGCGGCCAGCCCGATGAGCACGACGAGCCCGATCTGCGTGAGGATATTGTTGTCACGCCCCATCAGCCCCACGCCGACGATGGCGGCCAGCAGGCACATCGGCACGATCAGGATCACCGCGAGCGGCAGCACGAGGCTTTCGTATTGCGCGGCGAGCAGCAGGAACACGAAGACCACCGCAAGCCCGAACACAAGGCTGCCGGTGTTGCCGGCCTGCTGCTGCTGGTAGGCCAGTTCGGTCCATTCATAGGTGAAGCCTGCGGGCAGATTGGCCTTGGCAAGGCTGTCCATCGTGGTGAGCGACTGGCCCGAGGAAAACCCGCGCGTGGTATCGCCCTGGAGTTCGGCAGCCGGATAGAGATTGAAGCGCACGACGCGGTAGGGGCCGCTGTCGTTCTTGAGCGTCATTACCGCCGCGAGCGGGACCATCGTGCCAGAGGCCGAGCGCGTCTTGAGGCGGAGGATATCGCCGATATCATCGCGGTAGGGCGCGTCTGCCTCTGCGGTCACGCGGAAGGTGCGGCCGAGGAAGTTGAAATCGTTGACGTAGGTGCTGCCGAGATAAGTACCCAGCGTCGAGAACACGCGCTCCACCGGCACGCCGATCTGCTCGGCGCGCTCGCGGTCGATGTCCGCCTTGAGGCGCGGGGTCTTGGTGTTGAAGGTGGTGAAGACCGAATTGAGCCCGGGCTCCTGATTGGCGGCCATCATCATCTTGAAGGCGGCGCCTTCAAGCGCGGCATAGCCAGCGCCGGAGCGGTCCTCGATCATCATCTTGAAGCCGCCGCCGGTGCCGATACCGCGCACGGGCGGCGGGGGCACGACGAGGACATTGCCCGCAGTGATCGCCCCATAGGCCTTGCGCAATTGTGCGGCGACCTGATCCGACGAAACCGAGCGGTGATCGAAATCCTTGAGCGTGACGAAGATCGCGCCCGCGTTCGGAGCGGTGGTGAACGTCGCGCCGTCGAAGCCCGCAAACGCGATGGTCGCCTTGACCGCCGGATTGTCGCGCGCGATCTTCGCGGCCTGCTGGACGATCTCGTCGGTGCGCTGGAGCGAGGCGCCCGGCGGCAGCTGGACGACGCCGATCAGGTAGCTTTGATCCTGCGCGGGGATGAAGCCGGTGGGCGTCTCGTAGAAGCGCCAGCCCGCGATGGCGAGCAGCAGGATATAGGCGATCCCGAGCATCCCGAGCGAACGCACCAGCCTTGCGGTGAGGCGGCCATAGCGTTCGGACAGTCGCTCGAACCCGCGGTTGAAGCCGCGCGCAAAGCGTACCGGAACTCCGCGCCAGCCGGGTGCGGGGGCTGCTTCCTCGTGGCTCTTGGGCTTGAGGATCAGCGCAGCAAGCGCCGGCGACAGGGTGAGCGAGACGAACGCGGAAATCGCGGTGGCGCTGACGATGGTGAGCGCGAACTGCTTGTAGAACGCGCCCGAGATGCCGGGGATGAAGGCGGTGGGGATGAACACCCCGCACAGCACCAGCGCGATGGCGATAAGCGCGCCGGATACTTCGTCCATCGTCTTGTGCGCGGCCTCACGCGGGGAGAGGCCTTCTTCCATCAGGCGCTCGATATTCTCGACCACGACAATGGCGTCGTCGACCACGATGCCGATGGCGAGCACGAGGCCGAAGAGCGAGAGATTGTTGAGGCTGAAGCCGAACGCGGCCATCGCTGCGAAGCTGCCGATAAGCGAGACCGGAATGGCGATGATCGGGATGATCGAGGCGCGCCAGCTTTGCAGGAACACCAGCACGACAAGCGCGACGAGGACAATCGCCTCGAACAGGGTGTGTTCGACCGCATTGATCGATGCGCTGATGTATTCGGTCGGGTGGTAGGGGATCGAGTAGACGAGGTCCGGCGGGAAGGCCTTCGACAGGGACTCCATCTCCGCCTCGACTGCAGCGGCGGTCTTGAGCGCGTTGGAGCCGGGAAGCTGGGTGACGGCGACGCCGATCGAGGGGTAGTTATCGCGGTAGGCATTGGTGCCATAGTCCTGCGCGCCAAGCTCGAGGCGGGCGATATCACGCAGGCGCGTCAGGCGGCCATCTTCGTCGCGCTTGATGATGATGTCACCAAACTCTTCGGTTGTGGTCAGGCGTCCGGTGGTCTGGATGCCGAGCTGGAATGCGGTGCCGCCCTGGTTGAACGGCGGCTGCCCGACCGAGCCTGCGGCAACTTGCGCATTCTGCGCGCGGATCGCGGCGATGATCTCGTCCACCGTGAGGTTGCGGCTCGAGGCCGCATCGGGATCGATCCACACGCGCATGTTGTAATCGCGCCCGCCGATGATGCGCACGCCGCCGACGCCCTGCACGCGGCTCAGCCGGTCGACCACCTGCAAGGTCGCGTAGTTGGCGACATATTGCTGGCTGAGCGACTTGTTGGGTGAATAGAGGTTCATCACCATCAGCAAGTCGGGCGAGTTCTTGCGCACCGTCACGCCGATCTGGCGCACTTCCTCGGGCAGGCGCGGTTCCGCCGTGGCGACGCGGTTCTGCACCAGCACTTGCGCCTGATCGACGTTGGTGCCCGCCTTGAAGGTGACAGTGATCGTGACGTTGCCGTCGCCCGTGGAGGACGACTGCATGTAGATCATGTTCTCGACGCCGTTGATCGATTCCTCGAGCGGGGCGGCGATGGTTTCGGCCAGCGTTTCGGCGGTTGCGCCCGGATAGTTGGCCGAGACGACCACGGTTGGCGGGGCGATTTCTGGGTACTGGCCAACCGGCAGCGAAGGATAGGCAATCGCCCCGATGATGACGATCAGGATCGAAAGCACCGCCGCGAAGATCGGACGGTCGATGAAGAAATGCGGCAAGCGCATTACTTGGCCGTGGCTTCTGCCGCTGCGGGCGCCTTGATCGCCGAGGACGCGGGCGCATCCGCTGCCGCGCGGGGCTTCAGCGGGATGACCTTGGCATCGACATCCATGCCGGGCTGGAGCCGGGCGAGACCATCGAGCACGACCTTTTCGGAGGCGGCAAGGCCCGTCTTGATCACGCGCAGGCCTTCGACCAGCGGGCCGGTTTCGACATTGCGCTGTACCGTCTTGCCGTCCCTGCCGATGACATAGACGAAGCGGCGGGTCTGATCGGTGACGATGGCTTCATCGGGCACGAGCAGCGCGCTGTAGGTACCCGAGCCCAGAAGGCGGGCGCGGCCGAACATGCCGGGGACGAGGAAGCCGGTGGGATTGTCGACTTCGGCAAAGGCGCGGATCGTACCCGAATTGCGGTCGATCGCGTTGTCGACGAACTTCATCAGGCCATGCCAGCGATAGCTCGTTTCATCCGCCAGCTTTATGTCGACCGGATTGGGGGCATAGCGCGAGGATTGCCGTTCGCCGGACTGCGCCTGGCGGACATATTTGAGGTAGAAGGTCTCCGCGCCCTCGAACGCAAAGCGGATCGGATTGACGGTAACGACGCGGGTGAGCACCGTCTGCCCCGCCGCGACATAAGTGCCGATGGAGACGCGCTTGTCGGAGACCCGGCCGCTGATCGGCGAGCGGATCGTGGTGAAGGAGAGGTCGAGCGACTTGGCCTCAAGATTGGCGCGGGCGGCGCCGGCAGCGGCTACGGCGCTGCGCAGATTGGCTTCCTTGGTCTCGAACTCTTCGCGGCTGATCGCCTGCGCATCGACCAGCTTCTGCGCGCGGGCGAGCTCGGTGCGGGCGTTGGTGACAAGCGCCTGCGCCTTGGCGAGATCGGCGCGGGCCTGTTCGGCCGCAGCCCGGTAGGGACGCGGATCGATGGTGAACAGCACCTGACCTTTGGAAACTTCCACGCCTTCACGGAAGTTTACGCTTTCGACCGTACCGGAAATGCGCGGACGGATCTCCACGTCCTGCACCGCTTCGAACCGGCCCACATAATCATCCCAGTCCACCACTTGCCGCTTGAGCGGCACGGCAACGGAAACATGAGGCTTGGGCGGCGGAGGCGGGGCTGAGGGTGAGCAAGCGGCAAGCGCCGCAGTTGCGAGAAGCGGGAGAAGGATGATTCGGCGCACTTAACCTAAGTATGGGCTCTAGGGGTTCAGCGCAACCGTTGCTGCGGTGCAGCGTGATGCCCTCTCGGGTGAGGCTGCGGGCAAGTTTCCTCTTGGCAGTGGCGTAGCGCGATATCAGTTGCTAAAAGCGACCTAGTGCAGCAGGCAAGGTAGTGCTTGCGTCCAGGGGAGTGGTAAATCGTGGCTATCGAGGCAAAGGTTAACGGAAAGCCGGTCAGCTTCGCAGTCGAGCCGGATACGCCGCTGCTCTGGGCTATCCGCGAGGAGCTGGGCATGACCGGCACCAAGTTCGGCTGCGGCATCGCGGCCTGCGGCGCCTGCAGCGTCCACATCGACGGCGAAATCACGCGCTCGTGCAGCGTGCCGGTGAGCGATGTGGCGGGCAAGTCGATCACCACGATCGAAGGGCTGGGCGGGCCTGATGGTACGCTGACGGCCCTGCAGCAGGCCTGGATCGCGCATCAGGTGCCGCAGTGCGGCTATTGCCAATCGGGCCAGATCATGGCGGCGGCGGCGCTGCTGGCGAAGACGCCCAAGCCCACGGATGCCGATATCGACGCGGCGATGACCAATATCTGCCGCTGCGGGACATATCCCCGCATCCGCGCGGCGATCCACGATGTGGCCGGTACGGCTGCAACCACCCCCGCCAACCCGGCCTGAGGAGCAAGCACATGGGCATGATCCGCAGAACATTCCTGATTGGCGGCGCGGCACTGGTCGGCGGCGGCATCTTCGCGGTCCAGTATGGCGATAGCTCGGCCCGCTCGCAGGCGGCGAAGCTGACCGACGGCAAGGACGGGCACAACTTCGGCACCTGGCTGCGTATCGGCGAGGACGATACCGTCACGCTCTATTCGCCGCATACCGATATCGGGCAGGGATCGAACACCGGCCTGGCGCAGATGCTGGCGGAAGAGCTGGATGCCGACTGGAGCAAGCTGTCTGTGGTTTCGGCACCGGCGGAATCGGCTTTTGCCAACGTCGTGCTGGGCAAGGGCTTCCTTTCCGAAATGAGCGGTTATCCGGGCATCATCGGGTCGCTGCCGATGTCCTTGCTCGGCATGGTCGCGCGGCAGATGAACCTGCAGATCACCGGCGGCTCCTCGGCACTGCGCTTCACTGGTCAGCACGGGCTGCGGGTGCTGGGTGCAGGTACGCGGGCTGCGCTGATCGAGACGGCAGCGGGGCGCATGGGCGTGCCCGCCGGCGAGCTGACAACGGCGGACGGCAAGGTGGTCCACGCCAAGAGCGGCAAGACGCTGCGCTACGGCGAACTGGCGGCTGAGGCGGCGACACGCAGCCTTTCCACCAAGGTGGCGCTGAAGGATCCCAAAGACTTCAAGCACATGGGCAAGTCGATCCCGCGCTTCGACATTCCGGCCAAAGTCAACGGCAGCGCGCAGTACGGCATGGACGTGACGAAGCCCGGCATGCGCGTGGCGACAGTGATTGCGGCGCCCGTGCGCGGGGGCAAGCTGATCTCGGTCGATCCGGCGCCGGCGATGGCGGTCTCGGGCGTGGAGAAGGTGATCAGCCTTGAAAGCGCCGTGGTGGTTGTCGCCAAGGGCTACTGGCAGGCGCTGAAAGGCGCGCGCGCGCTGGCGCCCAAGTTCAGCGATGGCGGCAATGGCCTGATTTCCACCGCCACGATCTTCGCCGAGCAGGACAAGCTGCGCGCCGAGGGCAAGCCAACCAAGACCGCGGGCGAAGGCGATGTCGATGCCGCGCTCAAGGCTGATGGCGTGAAGCTGCTGGAGGCGGACTACAAGATGCCGTTCCTCCACCACGCGATGATGGAGCCCTTTGCGCTGACGGCGCATTTCAAGGATGGGCATCTCGATCTGTGGGGCGGCATGCAGGATCCGCTCGGCGCCAAGGCGGCCGCGGCCGGCGCGGCGGGCCTGAGTGCCGACAAGGTGACGTTCCACCCCATGCTGATCGGCGGCAGCTTTGGCCGCCGTCTGCCGATGTACATGGAAGTGGTCGATCAGGTGGCGCGCGTTGCCATGCAGGTGCCGTTCCCGGTCAAGCTCATCTGGTCGCGCGAGGAGGAAGTCTCGCAAGGGGCGTATCGTCCGCAAAGCTCGGCCAAGCTGACCGCGGCGCTCGGGGCCGATGGCAAGATCACTGCATGGCGCAACGATTTCGCCCAGCCGGAAGACGGCCTGCGCGAAGTGCCGTTCTTTTATGATGTGCCGGCAGTGGCGCGGCGGCATTTCAAGCAGGTTTCGAACCAGACCGTGGGCGCGTGGCGTTCGGTCAACGCGACGCAGCATGGCTTCACCACCGAAAGCTTCATGGACGAGCTCGCGCATACGGCGGGCGCCGATCCAGTGGAGTTCCGCTTGAAGCACCTGAAGCCCGGGCGGCACCGCACCGTGCTGGAGGAAGTGGCGAAGCGCAGCGGATGGGGCTCGCCGCTGGAGCCCGGGCACGCGCGCGGCGTGGCGATGGTCGAATGCTTCAACACGATCGTCGGCCAGGTTATCGAGGCTTCGCTCGCCGAGGATGGCACGCCCAAGGTGCACAAGGCGACGGTCGTGGTCGATTGCGGCACGGTGGTGAACCCGACTGCGGCCGAGGGGCAGATCCTCGGCGGGATGGTGATGGGGCTTTCCTCCGGCATCGGTGAGGCGATCACCGTGGACAAGGGCGCAGTCCAGCAGAGCAATTTCAGCGATTACGAAGTGCTCAAGCTGGCGAACGCGCCGACGGTCGATGTGCATTTCATCAACAGCGGCGCGGAGATGGGTGGCATCGGCGAGCCCGGCCTGCCGCCTGCGACCCCGGCGCTGGCCAATGCGCTGTTTGCGCTGACGGGCAAGCGAGTGCGGTCGCTGCCGATCAAGGACCAGGCGAAGGCTTGAAGCAGTTGGACGCGTCACATCGGATCATGTCCGGGGTGGCAGTGTCCTTACCCCACCGTTCGTCATTCCCGCGAAGGCAAGAATCAAGGGCCGCAAGCGCCGCGCCTGTCGCTCTGGATTCCCGCCCGCACGGGAATGACGAGGGTGGGGGAGAGTGGTCCTTCACGGCGCGATCCTGGTTGTGCTCTCCGGCGTATTCCAGCCCCGGATCGCAATGCTGGCTGGCTTGGCGCTGGCGGGCACACGGACGGTGAGCGTGCGAGCCTCGCCCGGCATCAGCGAGACGTAGTTGTCCTCGAAGTAAGCGGGCAGCACGCGCGCGCCTGCTTTGTCGAGCACAGTAAGCTTGATCGCGAGCGCCGGGGTCTTGCCGGTGTTGGCGAGGGTGAGCACGAGCGGGCGGTCGCTTCCCTGCGGCTGCCCCATCAGCGCCTTAATGCTGATCGTAGCGGCGGGCATCGCGTTGAGTTCGCGGTAGGCGGCGGTGTCGCGGCCGCGCCAGTAGATGTTGCGGCTGAGGACAGCGCCTTTTGCGTCGATGAGATCGAGCGCGACGAGGACCATGCCGCCGTCCGCCATCAGCGGGGCGAGATCGACTGGCGGCAGCGGAGTTGCGGTGTTGGCTGGGGCGGCGAGCGGGTTTTCGCGGGTGAGCAGGGTGCGGCCAGCCAGATCGGTGACGCACACCTTGGCGGTCAGCCCCGGCAGATCGCTACGGGTGGTGTTGATCACCATCAGCGCGTTGTCCGGCAGATTGAGCTGGATGTGGACGGGCTCGGCCCCGGCGCGCGCGCCGTAATAGGCCGCGTGGGTGTCCATGTCGGAACTGTAGAGCTGCCAGGCGTTCGAGGGCCACGAGGGATGCGTCATCCAGAACAGGCGGCCGGAATTCCTGGTCCAGAGATGGCCGACGAAGCCCTCCATTATCGCCTTGTGGGTTTCGAGGTTCATCATCTGCGCCTTGCGTTCGAAATCGGCGAGACTGGTGGCGGGGCCGAACATCGCGGCCAGCGTGTCCATGAAACTGTGCGTGTCGCCATTCCCGCTAAAATGCCAGTCGTGGTAGGCCATCGTGTCGCCGAGCGGCCAGCGGTCGGCGGCGGGGACGCTGGCTTCGACGGCCTCACGCGTGGCGAAGGATGGGGTGCCGGTTTCGACCGAGAAGCCGGACGCGAGATCGGTGAAATAGCCTTCCGGCGGGCGGTAGTTATAGGGGCCGGAACCCTGCAGGTTCACCACGTTGGAGGAGCCGGTGTACCAGCGCGTGCCGTCGAGCCGGGTGACCAGCGCATCGAGGCCTTCGTTGAGCGTGGGGTAGGGAACGCCCTCGTTGCGGCCGAACCAGACCACGATGCTTGGGTGGTTGCGGTAGCGCGCGATGGTGTCTGCCGCGTTGGCGAGGAACAGCTGCGGATCCTCGGGCTCGATCTGGAAATCCTGCGTGGATTGCCAGAAATCGTTGAGGATCATCATGCCGTTCTCATCAGCGAGATCGTAAAAGGCGGGCTCGGTGTTGTTGCCCATCCAGTTGCGGATGACATTCATGTGCGCCTCGCGCTCGAGGCGGAAGTAGGGCTCGAGCTCGGCGCGGCCGAAGCGCTTCATCGCATCGTCCATGCCCCAGCTGCCGCCGCGCGCGGCGATCCGTACGCCGTTGACGCGCAAGGTGAGGTGCGGGAGCGCGATGGACGGCGGGACCGGGCGGACGGCAAGGGATTGCTCGCCCGCTTTCGTGAGGCTCTGCGCCCAGCCGAGCGGGGTCTGCTTGATGGCGCTGTGCCGGACGTCGATGAGAGGGAGTTCGCCGGGACGCGCATCGGTGGGATCGACTTCAACGCGGTTCAGGCGGCCTGCACTGTCGAAGAGGGATAGCTCGTTGCTCACTTCACGGATGCCGAAGCGAAGGCTGCGGGTGTCTGAGGGCTGGCCTGCGGCGGAGGCGGTAAGATCGAGGGTATAGAGCGCGGGATCGCCATAGCCGTTTGGCCACCACAGGCGCGGGTTGGCGATGTGGAGCGCGGGATCGGTGGCGGGCGAGAAGGTCACGGTGGTTTCACCGAGGGCGGCGGTGATGCTCCGGGTGAGGATGATCTCGCCGATTTTGGCCGTGACGGTGAGCGGGACAGGCGCGGTGCCGGGATTGATGACAGGGACCGTGACGGTGACATCGGCACTGTCGGTGCGCGGCAAGGGCAGATCGGTGACCACGTGAGGATCGCCAAGCCGTACCGGGCCAGTGGCTTCGAGCGTGACACCTTGCCAGAGACCGGTGTTGCGATCGCGGATGCCGGGGATCCAGTCCCAACCTTCGGTGGCGACGAAGGTGGGGCCGTCGATGGCGAGCTGGCCGCCGTTTTCACCGACGCCGCCTTTGACGGACTGTTCGTGCGGGATGCCGGGATGCGGCGGCGGGCTGACGCGCACGGCGACGACGTTTTCGCCCGGCTGCGGCGTGAAGGTGAAGCGGCCGCGGGTGAAGGCGCCTTTCATGGTGCCGAGGTGCGCGCCGTTGATCCAGACTTCGGCAGCGTAGTTGATGCCATCGAAGCGCAGCGCGAGCGCCTTGCCTGCGGCCTCGGCGGGCAGGGTGAAGCTGGCGCGGTACCAATATTCCTGCCGGGCAAGGCTTTCGGGGATCGCGAGGTTGTTGAGGCCGTAATAGGGGTCCGGATAGACACCGCGATCGACCATGGTGGCGAGCACGGTGCCGGGGACGCGGGCGGCGAGCCAGCGGGTGGTGTCGACCCCGGGGCGGGAAAGCGCGGCGCCATCGGGTGCGACGAGATCGGGCGCGGGGGTCAGTTTCCAGCCGTTTATCTGCCACTGGCCCGGAGCGGTGGGGGCAAGTGCCGGTTGGGGCGTGACCGGAACCGCGCGAGGGGCGCTGGGCGGGGTCTTGCTGCGGGGCAGGAGCCACGCGTCCTGCTGTTCGGTGAGGCCGATGTTGGCTTTGCGCTGGAACGGCCAGCCTACGCCGACGTCGCGGAACTGGACGGTTGTGAAATCGGGACGGGCGGCGAAAAGCGCGGCGGGATCGCTTAGCCTGTCGTCGATCTGCGCCGCGGCGAGGGCGCCGGCGAAGTGCGGCTGGCCGGGGAGTGGCGGGGCGATGGCGATACGGTGATCGGTGGCGGGGCTGGCGATGGTGCTTTGGGCGGCGGGCTTGCCATCGATGAAGAGGCGCGCGGTCTTGCCGTCGTACGTGGCGGTGAGGTGGCTCCAGTGCCTGGCGGGGAGCGGCGCCGTGGCTGTCAGCAGCACTTCGCCGAGGCGCAGGGCGGGGCGGCCATCCACCAGGACCAGCGCGCGGCAGGGCGCGCAATCGGCGCGGCCCTGCTGGATGAGCGTGATTTCGCCGGGTTGGATGCGATCTGGCTGCACCCAGGCGGAGAGCGTGAAAGCGGCATCTGCCGCGAGCAGCGGGGTTGCGGCGGGCAAGTCGCGCTCGATCCCGATGCCGCCTTCGAGGATGCGCACATTGTAGGGGCCGCCGTTGTCGGGAACTTCGGCCCGAACGGGCGTGGCGGCGAGCGCGCTGGCGGCTAGGAGGAGCGGTGCCAGGCGGCGCTGGGATCTCGGCATGGCTGGTTTCTCTCCCCGCATCCGGGCTTGATTTGCCCGAATGCCTGACAACGCAATCAATTTAGCTCATCCTATGAGAAATAAACTGCATAATAAATGCATTATTTGGCGGCACCTTTGCATCCGGCGAGGATATCGCCCTTCGTGCCCAGCGTCACGCTGGCAAGGCCCAGCGAAAGCGGGCCCCGGCTGGTGAGGACGAGCGGGCTGGAGACGGCACGGGTATCGGATCCCGCCGGCAACAGGCACTTGAGCGGGACGGCGAGCGTCTGCCACGTGCCGAGCGGCATGGCGGCGAGTTCGGGTAGCGGTACGGACGCACCGCAGGGGCCGCTGCCGCAGCGGGCGGACAGGCTGACCGGGGCGCCGGGCTTGGCATCGAGGCGCAGGTTCAGGAGGAGCAGGACATCGCCGTTGGTTTCGCGCGAGAGATCCTGCGGCGCCGCTGCTTCCAGCGCGATCGTGGCGGGCTGCGCACCCGCGGCGAGGGTGATGCGGCGCGCGCCTTCCTGCACGTCCTTGTCGATGGCCGAGATGGTCAGCCGGTTGCCGGGTGTTGCGGCCGGGACCGGGCCAACGGTGTGCGGGGCGGCGGCGGGATCGGTCAGCACGAGGGACCAGCCGGGCGCGGCTTGTCCGCGCTCGAGAAAGACGCCGGGCAGGGCTTCGGGCGCAACGCCCGGGTCCTCGGGCAGCGGCGTCCACGGCGCGGGGCCGCTCGCCATGTTGAGGCCATAGCCGTAGGCGAAGAGCGGATCATCACCGGCACGCGCGGTGCGGGGCCAGGCGGTGGGGAGGCGGCCGGTGAAGTCCGCGCCGTCTTTTGCATAAAGCACATCGGCGACACCGCCACCTTCCGAGCCTGGCAGCCACGCGACGACGAAGGCATCGGCGGCATTGAGTTCGGGGTTCACGAAGAGCGGGCGGCCGGTGAGCATGACCGCGATCACAGGAATGCCCTGCGCTTTCAGTGCCTTCATCGTGGCGAGCGGGCCGGTGAGATCGGAGCGCAGCTGGAGCGAGCGGATATCGCCCTGGAATTCGGCATAGGGTGTTTCGCCGAAGACGACGATGGCGGCATCGGGTTTGTGGGTGAAGTGGCCATCGGGCGCGAGCTGCGCGCTGCCGCCGGAGGCCTCGGCGGCGGCCTTGAGGCCTTCCCACAATGTGGTGGCACCGGGGAACAGGTTGCGCGTGAGGCCGGTGCCCTGCCAGCTCAGCGTCCAGCCGCCGGACTGGCGGGCGACATCGTCCGCGCCGTCACCCGCGACGAGGAGGCGGGCGCCTTGCGTCAGCGGAAGCACGCCGGTGTTCTTGAGCAGGACCAGCGACTTGCGCACCGCTTCGCGGGCGATTGCGCGGTGCTCCGGGCTGCCGAGGAGGTTCCATTGGCCCGCCAGCAGCCGGGTCGAAGGCGCGCCCAGTTCGAACAGGCCGAGCCGCAGCTTGACGCGCAGGATGCGGCTGACGGCATCGTCGAGCCGGGCCATGGGGACGGTGCCGTCCTGCACCTGCTTGAGCAGGCTGCCGTAGAGCGGCTTCCAGCTATCCGGCGCCATGTACATGTCGACCCCGGCGAGGAGGGCCTGCGGGCAGCTTGCGTTGGTGCAGCCGGGGATCTGGCCGTGGGCGTTCCAATCGGTGACGACGAAGCCGCCGAAGCCGAGTCGGTCCTTGAGGATGTCGGTGACAAGGCCCTTATTGCCCGCGATCTTGACGCCGTTCCAGCTGGAGAAACTGGTCATCACCGTGGCAACGCCGTTCTCGATCGCGGGGAGATAGGGCGCGCCGTGGACGAGGCGCAGTGTGGTCTCGTCGATCTGCGCATCGCCCTGATCGTGGCCGTCTTTCGTCGCGCCATCGGCGAGGAAATGCTTGGTGCTGGCAATGACATGTGGGCCGGCGAGCACGCGGTCGGTTGTCGGCGGGCCTTGAAGCCCCCGCACCATGCGGCCGACATAGCTGGCGACGAGCGCGGGATCGGAGGAGTAGCCTTCGTAGGCCCGGCCCCAGCGGTAGTCCTGCGGGACAGTGACGGTGGGAGCGAACGTCCATTCCTGCCCGGTAACGCGGATTTCGGCAGCGGTGGCGGCGCCGATTTTCTCGATCAAGTCCGGATCGCGCATCGCGCCGAGGCCGACATTGTGGGGAAACAGCGTGGCGCCGATGATGTTGCTGTGGCCGTGGACCGCGTCGGTGCCCCAGATCACGGGAATCGCCGGACAGCCGGGTCGGCCACGCATCGAGGCGGCGTAAAACGAATCGGCGAGCTTGAGCCATTCGGGCGCGGGGGCGAGGTCATTGCCGCCGGGGCCGGAGTTGCCGCCATTGAGCACCGAGCCGAGATTGTAGCGTGCAACGTCCTCGGGAGTGAGGCTGGCGATATCGCCCTGAATGACCTGACCGACTTTGCAGGCAGCATCCATCTGCTTGAGAAGTTTGGCGATTTTGGCCTCGTCGGCATCGGTCACGACTTTGGGCCAGGCGATTCGCGGCCATTCCTGCGGATGAACGGTGGCAGCCGAGTCGCTGGGGAGAATCGGGGGGGCAGCAAGGGCTGCGGCCGGCACGAGACAGGCGGCGAGGGCCAGCGTGCAGGCCATCCCGGTCATTGGGCCGACTTGGGGCGAAATCCGCTTCATTCCTTGGTTTTCCTCTCCGTTTCCCGGTTATCGGCGACCATACCGGGTTACGCTATTAATGAACGATGATGGCATATATTGAATGACAACGTTGACAATACGGACAAGATGATCGTATTTCAACCGTGCCACACAGGTCGGGGCAATCCGCATCGCGGACAACCCGATCATCGGAAAGGCGGCGACACCCCGTTCAAAGCGGGGGTATCCGCTCAACTTGCAAGGGGAGAGACCATGACTGACCGTTTCGCGCGTCCAACGACGCTGCTGTCCAAAAAGGGGCTTATGGGCGCCGCGTCGATCATGGCGCTGCTGGCGGGCGGCAATGCCGCAGCCCAATCCGCAGCTCAGGGGACGGCGCCGCAGCAGGCCGCACAGGCCGATGGCGCCGCCGCCGATGAAGGCAACGCGCCGATCGTCGTGACCGGCTTCCGCCAGTCGCTTGCCGCCGCGCTCGATGCCAAGCGCAATTCGAACCTCATCATCGAAACAGTCAGTGCCGAGGATATCGGCAAGTTCCCCGACCAGAACATCACCGAATCGCTGCAGCGCCTCCCCGGCATCCAGATCGATCGCGAGAACGGCCAGGGCACCAAGGTGCGCATCCGCGGCCTCGAACAGAACCTGACCGTGCTCAACGGCGAACTGTTCGTAACCGGGCAGGAAGTGTTCAAGGTGGGCGAAGGCAACTTCACGCGCACCGACAGCCTCGAGAGCGTTCCGTCCGAACTCATCGGCGGGGTCGAGGTGTTCAAGTCGCCCAACGCCTCGCTGCTGGAAGGCGGCCTTGGCGGCATCGTCAACCTGAAGACGCGCAATCCGCTCGATCTCAAGAACGGCCTGACGGTTGCCGGCAACGCGCGGCTCAACAAGGCGAGCGGGATCGATGGCTGGAAGCCGACCGGCGCAGTGGTCGCGAGCTACAACTTCAACGACAAGTTCGGCATCATCGTCTCGGGCAGCTACAGCAAGACGAACGGCCACTATGACATTCTGGGCGGCGAAAACCGTGGTAACTGGGCGTTTGGCGAAGGCCGCCGCGACACTGCCACGGTGCCGACCAACTATTACGCGCCCGAATACCGCTATGTGACGGACCGCGAGCAGTACCGTACGCGGTGGGGCGTCTCGGTGGGTCTGGCCTTCCGCCCGACCGACACGCTGAGCCTGGACCTCCAGTACTTCCATTCCGATCTCAAGGTGGACACGCGCGAAGGTTCGGTGAAGTTCCCGTTCGGCCAGGGCGAATCGCTGGGGCTGCTGCCGGGCTACAAGATCGACAGCAACGGCGTGCTTGAAAGCGGCACGGTCCGTGCGCAATCGGCCGAGGCGATCTCGGTGGTGGACGAATCCAGCATCAAGTCGGACAACGTGCAGTTTGGCACCAAGTACGACAACGGCAGCAATTTCCGCGCGACGATGGAAGCGACCTATTCGGAGGGCAAGCTCTTCCGCGACGTGGCCAACAACGACGTGCGCTTCACCAAGTATACCGTGCGCCAGGGCGCGGTCGGCGGGCCGCTGCAGGACGGCGTGGCGCTCAACAGCGCGGCGCCGGCGACATTCGACTTCACGTATCAGAACGGTGATTTCCCGAAGTTCGGCATCGCGCCGGGCAGCCCGCAGGACTTGTTCGGCAATCCGGCAAACGGCTTCTTCAAGTCGCACTGGGCCTTCGGTGACCGCTCGAAGATCAAGGGCCACTCGATCCGCGCCGATTTTGCTTGGGATGTCGATTCTTCGGAAAAGGGCAAGATCACGCTGAGCGCTGGCTTCCGCTATGGCCAGCGCACGGTGGACTTCACCTCGGGCCGCTATCTGGCGGACTATTCGGGCAAGGGCGAGATCGACGCGACCAAGATCCCGCTGGCCGAGCGTGATCCCACCTTCAATTACAACTACACGCCTTATGGCTACTTCCAGGACGGCGCGATCGGCTACAAGATCTGCGACCTGCCGGAAGCAAACAAGCCCGCAGCCTTCGCCGGGTGCAGCCGCTTCGGCAATTCACCGGCGCTGATCACGCCTTATGACACCTTCACCAGCAATGCGGGCCGCGTGGAGACGCTGCTCAATCCCAACGTTCCGGGCGGCAAGCTGCTGATCCAGAACCGTTCGCAGATGGTGAACGCGCTCAAGTGGATCCAGAACCTGTACCCTTCCACGCCGTTCAGCTTCTTCCAGGATCCGCTGCAGACCTTCTTCGTGAAGGAAGAGACCAAGACCGGCTATGTCATGGCCGATATCGGCGGCAAGGATGACAGCTTCCATGTCAACGTGGGCCTGCGCATCGTCGATACCAAGCTGAAGGTGGACCAGAACCAGGGCACCGCGAACCCGACCTATTATGGCACCGACAGCTGGAACGGCGTGGTGAAGGACTTCGACACTTCGAGCGTTCAGCGGTCCTACACCGACTTCCTGCCGAGCGTGAACGTGGTGGTCGATGCGACCGACAGCATCAAGGTGCGTGCCTCGGCCGCGCGGGTTACCTCGCGCCAGCCGCTGTTCGACCTTGGCCGCGGGTTTGCCACCGACTTCACCCGCGATGCTGCGACCGACAAGTTCCTCTTCACCAGCGGCAGCCGTGGCAACGCCACCCTCGATCCGTTCCGCGCGTACCAGTTCGACCTTGGCGTTGAATACTACTTCGGGCGGCAGGGCCTGCTTTCGGCGGGCGTGTTCTGGAAGGAAGTGGACAGCTTCGTTATCTCGCAGACCGTGCCGGTCTTCGTGAACGACCAGGCGGGCGGTCGTATCGGCCCCGTTTCTCAGCCGGTCAACGGCAAGGGCGGCCGGGTCAAGGGCTTCGAACTGGCGGCGCAGTATGCCTTCCCGTTCGGCCTTGGCTTCACTGCGAACTACACGTTCTCCGATACGAGCACCGAGTTCAGCAACGACTTCGAGACGGGTCTGCCGCTGCCGGGCGTTTCCAAGCACTCGTTCAACGGGCAGGTCTATTTCGAGAAGCACGGGTTTGCCGCGCGCGCGTCCTACTCGTGGCGCTCGAAATCGTACCTCGGCAACTTCGGCTTCGGCGATGGCGGCGTGACGCGCACGCTCGGCATCTACCAAAAGCCCTATGGCCAGCTCGACGGGCAGGTTTCCTACCAGGTGACGCCGAACTTCAACGTGTTCGTCGAAGGGATCAACCTGAACAAGGAAAACACCAAGACCTACCTGCAGTTCCCCGAGCTGCCGTTCCGGTATGAATCGGGCTCGCGCCGGATCTTCGCGGGCGTGAAGTTCAACTTCTGATCATTGCTCCACCTCCCTCGGAGCCTCTTGGGGGGAGGGCCTTTGCGGGCCTTCCCCCCTTTCTTGTCCAGAAGCCTTGTCTTGGGGCGGCATGACCGCCAGCATCGGGCGAGATGACGATACCTGACCTATGATGACCCCTGATCCCTTGCGCTCGATCCTGATCGTTGGCGGCGGCACTGCGGGCTGGTCGGCGGCAGCGCTGCTTGGCGCGGTGCTGGGGCCTTCCGGTTGCCGGATCACGCTGATTGAATCGAGCGATGTGCCGACCGTCGGCGTGGGTGAGGCGACGATCCCGCCGGTGTTCGAATTCCTTGCCAATTGCGGGATCGATGAGGTTGATTTTATTCGCCATTGCCAGGCGACATTCAAGCTGGCGATCCGCTTTGACGACTGGCTGGAGCGGGGACATTCGTATTGGCATCCCTTCGGCAACCTCGGCGTCACGATCAACCAGCGGCCGTTTCACCACTATTGGTGGAAGAACAAGGCGGCAGGGCATGGCGAGAGCTTTGCCGATCTGTGCCCGGCGATCGCGCTGGCGGAGGACGGCAAGTTCGCATTTCCGCCTCCGGACGGGAGCTATCCCGGCGGGGCGCTCAATTATGCGCTGCACTTCGATGCGGGGCTGGTGGCGCAATACCTGAAGCGGCATTCCATGGCGCGCGGGGTGGAGCACGTCGACGCGCGGATCGCGGGCTGCGAGATGGCGGGTGACGGCGCGATCGCTGCGGTTCGGCTCGTCGACGGGAGGCGGATCGAGGCGGATTTCTTCATCGATTGCTCGGGCTTTCGCGGGCTGCTGATCGAGGAAGCGCTCCACGCGGGCTATGAGGACTGGACCAGGTGGCTGCCCTGCGACCGGGCCGTGGCGATGCCGACCGCGACTGTCGGTCCGCCTCCGCCCTATACCGTTTCCGCTGCGCATGAAGCGGGGTGGCGCTGGCGGATCCCGCTGCAATCGCGGGTGGGCAACGGCTATGTCTACTCAAGCCGCCATGTGAGCGACGAGCAGGCGGCGGAAACGCTGCGGGGTGCCGTCATGGGTGAAGCGCTGGCGGAGCCGCGGTTCCTGCGCTTCACCGCCGGGCACCGCAAGGCTATGTGGGTGAAGAACTGCCTCGCCGTCGGGCTTTCGAGCGGGTTTCTGGAACCGCTGGAATCGACGAGCATTCATCTTATTCACACCGCGCTGAACCGGCTGCTCGATTACTTCCCGGACCGGCACTGCGATCCCGCGCTGGCGACGGCATACAACCGCGAGGCGGCGGACGAATATGCGCATATCCGCGATTTCCTGCTGCTGCATTATGTGCCCAACCAGCGGCATGGCGAGCCGTTCTGGGACGAGGTGCGCAGCAATCCCCTGCCGGACAGTCTTGCCGCGAAACTGGAGCTGTTCCGCCGCACCGGGCGCATCGTCTCGCGGCGGCGCGAGCTGTTTGCGGATATCAGTTGGTTCTTCGTGGGCGCAGGCATGGGGCTGGTGCCCGAGGCACTCGATCCGTTGGCCGATGCGGCGCCGTTTGACGAGGTGCGCCGCGTGATCGGGCAGATCAGCGAAGTGATGGGGCGCTACAAGAGGGCCGCGCCGACCCATCAGGACATGCTGGCACGGCTGCTCGACCCCGCGCTGAAGGGGCGGCCGAACTTCACGCAAACCTGGGGCGGTTCCGGGGGAGGCGGGGCATGATCGCCGGGCTCGAACTGGGCGGCACCAAGTGCGTTGCCACGCTGGCACAAGGCCGCGAAGTGATCGACCAGCGCCGGGTGCCGACGCGCGATGCAGGCGCGACGGTTGGCGATCTTACCGCGATCCTCGACAAATGGGTGGCGGCACATGCCCTAAAGGCCATCGGCGTGGCCGCCTTCGGGCCGATCCGCACCGACCGCGCGGCGGCTGATTTCGGCACGTTCCTCGCTACGCCCAAGCCGGGCTGGCAGGGCTTCGGCCTCGCCGCGCATCTGCAGGATCGCTACGGCCTGCCGATCGGGCTCGATAGCGATGTGAACGGCGCGGCGCTGGCGGAAGGACGCTGGGGCGGCGCGGAGGGCATGGCGAATCACGCCTATATCACCGTGGGCACCGGGGTCGGCGTCGGGCTCGTGGTGGGCGGACGGACCATGGCGGGCCGCGCACACAGTGAAATGGGGCACATATTTGTCGATCGTGCGCCGGGGGACGATGGGCCGGGAACGTGCCCGTTTCATGGGGCCTGCGTGGAAGGATTGATCTCCGGACCGGCACTGGCCGCGCGGGCGGGGCAGGCGGGGGAGGCACTGGACGAACTCCATCCGATATGGAATCCCTTCGTCCATGTTCTTGCACGGCTCGTCCATACCATCGTGTTGACCGGGGCACCCGAGCGCGTCGCCCTGGGAGGCGGCGTGTTGACCAGCCGGCCCGAACTGGTGGCGCGGGTCGATGCGGCCGTGCGGGCAAGCCTTGGTGGTTATGCGCAGGCGCCGTTCAGCGTAGGTGCGCCGGTGCTGGGCGATCAGGCGGGGCCGATGGGCGCGCTGGCGATTGCGCTCGATGTGCTGGAGGGCGCCGCCGCGTGAATCTGGGGCTCACGCGCAGCGGCTATCGCGGCGCGACAATCGAGGATGCCGGTGCCCACAACACCCGGATCGTGCTGCGCGCCATCCGTGCGCAAGGCACGCTGACCAAGGCAGAACTGGCGCGGCAGACGGGGCTTGCTCATCCCACCGTCACCAATATCACCCGGCGCCTGATGGAGCGCGGCCTGCTGCGCACTGCCGGCATGCAGCGCGGCGGGCGCGGGCAGCCGGCGACCCGGCTCGTGATCAACGCCGAGGGCGCGCATGCCATCGGGCTCAATGTCGACCGCGATCACATCACCATGGTGCTGGCGGACTTTGCCGGAACGGTGAAGGCGCGGCTCGATCAGGAAATCGCCTTCGCGCTGCCCGAGCAGGTGCGCAGCTTCTATCGCCGCAATCTCGACAGGCTGCTGGCGATGGCCGGGGTCGAGGCAGGGGCGATAACCGGGATCGGGCTGGCGCTGCCGGACGGGCTTGGCGTGATCGATCTGCCGGGCATGCCGGGCGATTATGCGCAGTGGTCGGCCACCAACCTCGAGGCCCTGTTTGCCGAACCGCTCGGGCGGCCGATCTATATCGAGAACGACGCGGCCGCTGCAGCCATCGGCGAGATGCAGTTCGGGCGCGGGCAGCGGGAACAGAGCTTCTTCTATGTGCTGATCAGCTATGGTCTGGGCGGCGGTCTGGTGGTTGGCGGACAATATGATCGGGGCGCGGACGGGCGCAGCGGCGAGATCGGCTTCATGGCCGTGCCGGGCGAAGGCGGCGCGCTGGTGCCGCTGCAGTCCATCGTCTCGATCGCAGGCATCAACCGGAGGCTCGAGCAAGGGGGCCGTTCGCCGTTTGCGCAAGGCGAGACACCATCGAACGATGCCGTCCTGCAGCGCATTCATGACGACTGGATCGAGGAATGCGCGCGCGCGCTGGTGCAGCCGCTGGTGGCGGTGAACTTGCTGATCAACCCCGGCGTGGTGCTGGTTGGCGGGCGGCTGCCGATGCCGCTACTTGAGCGGCTGACCCAGCGGACCAATCTCCTCCTGCGCAGCGGCGGGCGCGAGGCTCCGGCGATTGCGCCGGTCATGGCGGCAGCGCTGGCGGAGGATGCTTCGGCAGTGGGCGCGGCGCTGCTCTCGTTCGATGATCTGGCTTTGGCGGGCGAGGCGAGCTGAGTAGCGAGCCAGAGCGCCGTGCACGACCGCTCTGGGCCCCCGCCTGCGCGGGGGTGACGAGGGAGTTTATGGAATGCTCGGGGCCTAACCGCAGCGCGGTACTGCGCGCACCTGCACACCCTTCGTCATTCCCGCGCAGGCGGGAAGCCAGAGCGGCCTGCGCTGCGCATGTTGCTCTGGGCCCCTGCCTCCGCGGGGGTGACGAGGGAGTTTATGGAATGCTCGCGGGTCTAATTGCCGCGCGGCGGTGCGGTGCTGCGGCGGATGAGGAGTTCGTGGGCGAGGTGGATATCGCCGCCTTCGGGTTCGCCTTTGAGTACCTGGAGCAGCATGTCCATCGCGCGGTAGGCCATGTCTTCGACAGGCTGGCGGATCGTTGTGAGCGGCGGCCAGACGACGCGGGATATGTCGGAATCGTCGAAGCCTACAACCGAGAGATCCTCAGGCACATGCAGCCCGCATTCGCGCGCGGCGGCGACGGTGGCGGCGGCCATGTCGTCGTTCTGGGCGAGGATCGCGGTGGGCGGCGGATCGAGCGCCAGCAGGCGCCGCGCGGCGGCAAGGCCGGAATCGAAGGTGAAGAGCCCGGATTCAATCAGTTCCGGGTGCAGCGCGATGCCCGCCTTGGCGAGCGCCTGCATCGTGCCGACAAGGCGCGCATCGGACGCGGCATGGCTGGGATCGCCCTTGATCACGCCGATGCGGCGGTGGCCGAGCGCGACGAGGTGCTCGGCGGCCTCCTGCGCGGCGGCGACATCGTCCATCGCCACAGAGGGCCCATTGCCGAGGAGGCGGGTGGGTGAAATGCGGGCAAATGGCATGCCGACTTCGCGCAGTTCCGCCATCAGCCCGGCGTGATCGGAGGCAGGCGGGGCAAGCAGCACGGCATCGAGCGCGGCGGAGCGGAGCAGCGCGATGATCTCGTCCTCGCGCTCGGTGACGGATTCGACCGGGAGCACGACAAGGCGGAAGCGTTCGCCATGGAGGCGTTCGAGCGCGCCCTTCTGGAGTTCGACGACATAGCTGGGGCTGGGCTTTTCGTAGACGAGGCCGATGAGGTAGGACCGGCTGCGGACAAGGCCTTGCGCTGCGACATTGGGGTGATAGCGCAGCTCGCGCATCGCTTCGCGCACACGGGTTTTCACCGCTTCGGTGACATGCGGTTCGTTGTTGACGACACGGCTGACGGTCTTGGCCGAAACTTCGGCCATGCGTGCAACATCGACGATAGTGGCCCGCTTGGGTCTGGTCATGGAACTCGCGGCCGCCTCGTCGTGGGAACGTTTCCCTGATCCTACACCGGGGCGGCCCGCAATTGCTAGGCCTTCACGACCTCCTGATCGATCATGCCGAAGGGAGCACGGCCCGTGCTGTCCACCGCTGTCATCCGCACGGTATCGCCGAAGGCCATGAACGGCGTTTGCGGCGCGCCATGGGCGATGATCTCGATCGCGCGGATTTCCGATATGCAGCTCGAACCGACTTCGGCGTAGTTGGCGTTCGAGACTGTGCCCGAGCCGATCACCGTTCCGGCGACAAGATCGCGGGTGAGCGCGGCATGGGCGATCAGTTCGTGGAAGCCGAAGGCCATCGCGGCGCCATTGGCTCGGCCGACTTCCTTGCCGTTCCAGTCGATGATGAGATCGAGGCCCACGCGCCCGTCCTGCCACGCAGCCGCGAGCTCGTCGGGCGTGACAGCGAAGGGGGCCATCGAGCAGGCCGGCTTGGCTTGAATCCAGCCGAAGCCGGTCTTCATTTCGATGGGGGCGATGGCACGCAGCGACCAATCGTTGATCTGGACGATCAGGCGGATGTGCTTCAGCGCTTCCTCGGCGCTGGTGCCCATGGGGACAGCATCGATCACCACGCCGAACTCGCCTTCGAAATCGATGCCGTGTTCCATCGCGGGGAAGGGCATGGGATCAGCAGGGCCGTAGAACCTGTCGGACAGCCCCTGGTACATCAGCGGCCGGTCCCCTTCGTGGGGATCATGCTTGAAGGCGATGGCCATGAGATCGCCGTGGGTGGTGAAGGCCGAGCCATCGAGCCACTGCCAGGTGCGCGGCAGGGGGGCGGCGAAATCGAGGTCGTCGGTCGGTTCGCCCTCACCGGCTGCAAGGCGGGCCTGTGCTGCTTCGAGCAGGGCCTGCGCGGCGGGCCAGTGCTCCATCGCGGAGAGCAGGTTTCCGCCAACCCGCAGCAAGCGCGCGCCGTCTGCCGAGACGAGCGCCAGCGCGCCGTCCGCCGAACCGTCACGGATCGTCGCGAGCCTCATGCCTTGAGCTCGGGCGCAAATTCGCCGTCGATCAGCACGAAGACGATGCGGCAGTTCTTGTCAGACCGGTTGGCCCAGCCGTGGTTGGTGCCGCGCTGGATGACGATATCGCCCGGATAGACGGTGGTTTCGCCCTCATCCATGATCAGCACGAGTTCGCCCTCGATGACGATGCCGTAGTCGATGGTCTCGGTGCGGTGCATCAGGGCGTGGCGCGCGCCTTCCTTGGCGGCGTTGGACGCGTGGCCAGCGCCGATCTCCGCGAAGTGCGCGGCGGCTTCCTCGGCCGACATGTTGCGGATGCCGTCGCCTTCGGGCGGGATATCGAGCACGCGGATGCGGGTGCCGTTCTTCGGCGGGGCGAGCACGATGCCGGCCTCGGCGGGTTCGCCCGAGGCAGCGTCGATGGGGGCGGGTGTGGCCTGCGTGTTCCAGACTTCGTGGAACATCGGGCCGATCGCGCCGCCGACTTGCTGGACGCGGGGAGGCGCGCCATCTTCCTGGATGATCGCGCGGCCGGCTGCATCGTGGCCGGTGACGATGCGGCGCACAGGTTTCAGTTCCATATAATCTCCCGCGATGGTTATCTATCGCTTTTGTGGATAGATTCCGTTTGATTTCAATTGATAATGCCGATCAAGTTGCGGCGGGTCAATCCGCTGTGGGCTTGTGCTCTGCAGCGAACAGGGTCGAAGGCAGGCGCGAGACGGCGAGCACTGCGATGGACAGCAGCGCAGCGACCATGACCGCGCCGGGGACAAGCCCGGCAAGGCGCGCCGCCGCGTCGCTTCCCCGAACCGCAAAGTACGCCGAACCGACCAGCGCGATGCCGAGCGCGCCGCCCAGTTGCTGCGCGGTGCGCATCGTCGCGCTGGCGGTACCGGCATGGGTGCGCGGGACTTCGGAGACGGCGATGGGGCCGAGCGGGCCGGATAGCGTGCCGAAGCCGATCCCGGCGAGCGCGAGCATCGTGATCAGCAGCGGGCCGCCGTCGATCCGGGCATGGATCAGCGCGAGGGTGCCCAGGATGCCGGTGGCCATCAGCACGCCGCCCGTCATCGGCAGTACCCGTCCGAGCCGGGGGAGCAGACGCGGGACGATGAGAGCGACGGCGACCATCACGCCGAGGCCGAAGGGAATGTGGATCAGCGCCGTCTTGAGCGGCGTGAGCGCGAGGCCCTGCTGCAGCGCGACCGCGAAGATCATCAGGAAACCGACCGAGCCGCTGTTGAACGCCATCGCCGCGAGCACGCCCCAGCGGAATGTCGGCAGCGCGAAGAGGCTTGGCTCCACCATGGCGGGGAGACCAGCGGCGCGGCGCAGGACTGAGCGCCGCCAGCCAAGACCGACAGCGCCGATGCCGCCCGCGAGGATCGACCCGGCGGTGAGCGCCGCCATGTCCTCATGCGCCTGAATCAGCGCGAGCAGGATCATCCCGAAGCCGCCTGCAAACAGGGCGGCACCGGCCAGATCGATGGCGAGGCCCTTGTGCTCCTCGCCGGTGCGGGGGAGCGTGATGCGGCCCATGGCGAGCGCGAACAGGCCGACCGGCAGGTTGATCAGGAAGATCAGCCGCCAGCCGAGGCCGAACAGGTTGAGCTGGATCAGCATGCCGCCGATGATCGGTCCGATGATCGCGGCGAGGCCGATGATCATGCCGAAGAAGGCAAGGCGCTTCACCCGTTCGAGCGGCGTGTAGAGCAACTGGACGATGGCCATGGTCTGCGGGCCCATCATCGCGCCGGCCGCGCCCTGCAGCACGCGGGCAAGGACGAGCATGCCCGGGCTGGACGAAAAGCCGCAGAGCGCCGAGGCGGCGACGAAGCCCGCAACGCCACCGAGAAACAGGCGGCGATGGCCGAACGTGTCACCCAGCCGCCCGCCAAGCAGGAGCAGCGAGCCCAGCGTGAGCAGATATCCCGCGACGATCCACTGCATCGCCGCCGGAGAGGCGCCGAGGCCATCGCGGATCGCGGGCAGCGCGGTGTTGACGATGGTCGTGTCCGCCACTTCGAGCACGACTGCGGTAAGCACGGTGAAGAAGGCGAGCGCGCGCTGGCGGTCGTCGAGTTCGTGCGGCAGCTTGGTGCCGGTGGCCGCAGCCGGTGCTGCCCGATGCGCTGTCATTGCTGCTTTCGATTTCCCGTCCGTCTTGCCGGTCAAATTAAAATCTTGCTTCTATTATGCGCGTACCTCGCTTATGGTCAAGCACAGGACGCGGGGTATTGTGGGGATGACAACCCGCCTGCGGCACGAAAATTGTTTTGGGAGAATATCTTGGCAACCACACCGACGGCCGCGCGCGTGGCTGGCATGCCGCAGGGGCTGACCGTGATCATTGCGGGCTTCCTGCCGATTCTGGCCATCGTCACGATGTTTCCGGCGATCCCGGCGATCATCGGCCATTTCGCGCCCACCGATCCGACCGCGCCGACCAAGGTGCCTTCGATGGTGACCGCGCCGGGGCTGACGATTGCGCTGGTCGCGCTGTTTGCCGGGCTGATGGTCGACCGGTTCGGGCGACGCAAGCTGCTGCTGGTTTCCACTTTCTTCTATGGCCTGATCGGGGCGGCGCCGTTCTTTCTTGAAAACCTCGATACGATCTATGCCTCGCGCTTGCTGCTGGGGCTGTGCGAGGCGGTGATCCTCACCACCGTCAACACGCTGATCGCCGATTATTGGCCCGACGACGGCCGCCGCAAGTGGCTGGCGCTGCAGGGGCTGGTGGGGCCGGCGCTGTCTTCGGTGATGATCTTCTTTGCGGGTACGATGACGGCGTGGCGCTGGAACGGGATCTTCCTGCTCTACCTGCTCGCGGTGCCGATCTGGGCGGCGATGGTGCGCTGGATGTTCGAGCCTTCGAGCGATGCGACCGTCCGCATGATGCTGGGGATGGACGAGAAGGATGGCGAGGGCTTCCCATGGCGCGCGATGCTGGGGATCGCGGGGCTGACGCTGTTTTCCTCGGCGATCTACTATGTGTTCATCGTCAATGGCGCGACCGTCTGGCAGGAGCTGGGCGTGACCGATCCGCAGAGCATCGGCCAGATCACCGCGCTGCCGACGCTGTTCATTCTGGCGGGCGCGAGCCTGTTCTGGTGGCTGGGCGCGCGCGGGGTCGGCTCGCCGGTGCTGATCGCGATCTTCCTCAGTTTCCTCGGTGCAGGCCTCGCGGTGATGGGTCTGGCGCACGACTGGAAGGGCATGATCCTCGGCATGGCGCTGCAGCAGACGGGCGCGGGCATGGCGATCCCGACGCTGATCGCCTGGGCGCAAAGCCAGCTGCCGTTCCAGCATCGGGGGCGCGGCATGGGCATCTGGACCGCGACGTTCTTCTTCGGCCAGTTCTCCTCGCCGCTGCTGGTTTCCGTGTTGCGCGGCGCGCTGGGCACGATGCAGGGGGCGTTTCTGGTGGCGGGGATCATCAGTGCGGTGGGGGCTGTGCTGCTGCTGCTCGTGTTGTCTGGCGCGGGGCGGAAGGGCAAAGCGGCATAGGCTGGGTGGACATCCAGCCTGATAGCGACGGCAGCTTATGGCCTGCGGGGATCAAAAGCTGCCGTTCCGGATACGACAACATTGCGGACGCTCAATCCGATGACGGTCCATAAATATCAAACTCAAGAGTAATGCGCCTTTGAGCCATCGCCTCAAGCGTATCGCGTTCCAATGATCCACCCTCATTGGTTTCATTCATGAAGAAACCGCAGAATATGTCTGCCCGAAACCGTTGGGTTAGAATCTGCCAGACCCCCAGATCACTCGATACCATTGAGAACAGCTCTTTTATTTGAGCGTCAAGATTGCCCGGCTCCCGGTCAGCCACTTGCAATCGCCAGAATCCCGTCCTTGCAGGTATCTTGCGTGGCGAGGTTGCTTCCATTTCCCCTGACGTGCTCCCCTGATTGTTACCAGTCAGAGGTAGAGTCTCGCTCCTTCATGATGGGTGTTTGAGGGGATGGCAACGTGTCTGGGGGCATGCCCCCAGACACGTTGGCCGGCGATCTCGGCGGGGGTCTTCCCGCCCAGTTTGGAGTGTGGCCTGACCGTATTGTAATCGTGCCGCCAGGCAGCGAGCACGAACCGGGCATGAGCTAGCGAGGTAAACAGCGTCTCGTTGAGACATTCGTCGCGCAGGCGCCCGTTGAAGCTCTCGACGAAGCCGTTCTGCATCGGCTTGCCCGGCGCGATGTAGTGCCACTCGACCCGGCGCTCCTGCGACCAGCGTAGGATGGCCGACGAGGTCAGCTCGGTGCCATTGTCGCTGACCACCGTATGCTGCTTCCCCCGGATGCCCATCAGGCCGGTCAGTTCCCGGGCCACCCGTGCACCCGACAGTGATGTATCGGCCACCAGCGCCAGGCACTCGCGTGTGTAGTCATCGACCACGCACAGGATGCGGAAGCGCCGACCGCAGATCAGGCTGTCAGAGACGAAGTCGAGCGACCAGCGCTGGTTCGGGCCATCGGGCAACACCATTGGCCTGCGTGTGCCCAGAGCGCGCTTGCGCCCGCCACGACGGCGCACGCGCAGCCCTTCCTCCCGGTAGATGCGCAGCAGCTTCTTGTGATTGGGTGCGATGCCCTCCCGCGCCAGCAGATAGCCCAGGCGGCGATAGCCGAACCGGCGACGCTCCGCCGCCAGCTCGCGCAACCGTTGCCGCAGCGTGCCGTCATCCGGCCGTGTCGGCTCGTAACGGATCACCCTGCGGCTCACGCCAACCAATGCACACGCCCGACGCTCGCTCACCCCGTGATGCTCCCGGGCATGGGCGACGGCTTCCCGCTTGGCGCCGGGCGTTACCATTTTTTTGATGCCAGATCCTTCAACACGGCATTGTCGAGCATCGCCTCGGCCAAGAGCTTCTTCAGCCGGGAGTTCTCCTCCTCGAGCGTTCGCAACCGCCGGGCCTCGGACACCTCCAGCCCGCCGAACTTCGACTTCCACTTGTAGAACGTCGCCGAGCTGATCCCGTGGCGGCGGCAAACCTCCGCCGTCGGCAATCCGCCCTCCTGCTCCTTCAAGATCGCTATGATCTGCTCTTCGTTGAACCTGCTTCGCTTCATATCGTCCGACTCCTTGCGCCAGACTCTACCAAAAAGCGGTCACATTTCAGGGGAGCACGTCACCCCCTTGCGCGCATATCTTGTCGGTTCAGCACCTAGAGCCAAGGAAATCTCTTCAGGATCAAGGTTGTCGCCGAAAATCCTAAGTGACGCGCTCGTTGTTCCTACATGTGCCATGTTTATCGACCTATCTAAAATAGCGTCCGCTTTCCGCGACATTCCGGCCATAACGGAGCCAATGTGTTGGCTCTGAAAGCCGCCGTTGGTTCAGGACGCGCAGGCATCTAGCGCGACGAGCGATTCATGCGAACCACATCCGCACCCAAACCCGTCTATCCTGAGCTTGTCGAAGGACTGCTTTTCTTTGGAGCATGCGCGTCGGCCGCAAAAAGAAGTGCAGTGCTTCGACAAGCTCAGCATGGACGGGGGATTGGGGAGATGCATCAGGTTTCATGCAGCATGCGCTAGAGCGCCGCTTCCTCCGCCTTGCGCAGCTGCATCAGTGCGCGGCGGGCGCGGATGGCGCCGGCGTCGGTTTTGAGGATCGCGGGGCGGGCGTCCCAGAAATCCTGGGCGCCGAGCGCGCGCTGGGCGGCCTCGATCATCGGTTCGTCTTCCTCGACGAAGACGCGGCGGGCCATTTCGGCGGCCTCAGCGTTGTCCTCGTGATCGTAGAAATAGTGTGAGGACGTCTCGGTCTCGGGCGTGATGATGTGCGGGTTTATCATCGGCGGGACGATGAGATCGGCGCGCTGGGTTCCGGCCTTGGCGAGGCCGACGGTGAGCGCCATGGCGGCGGGCGCGTGCCAGCGCATGTGGAGCCACTGGTCGATCTTCTGGCCCGGCTCCAGCATGGGCTTCGACCATTCGGGCGCTTCGGCCGCGGTCATGTCCCAGTTGTTCCAGATGGCGCCGTCCTCGTCCTGGCGGACGGTCTGCGCGCCGTGGAAGATCGAGCCGTTGACGCCGAAGGTCTCGATATGGAGGAACTCGGCGTGGGTGAGGTCCATCAGGTTGTCGGTGATGAGCTCGTAATTGCCCTCGATCCGCAGACAGCCGCGATGCATCCCGCGATCCGCTTCAAGGAAGCTGAAATCGGGGATCCGGGCTGGGTCCGCGAGCGCGGGATCGCCGGGCCAGAACCACAGGCCGCGGTGCTTCTCCACAATCGGCATGGCGGGCGCGCTGACATGCGCGGGCGGATCGCCGGGGAAGGGCGAGTGGACGCAGGTGCCCGCGCCGTCGAAACCGAGGCCGTGATAGCGGCACTGGACGGTGTCGCCCACCCGCTTGCCCATCGAGAGCGGCACAAAGCGGTGCGGGCAGCGGTCGGCGATCATCGCATAGCTGCCATCGGCCTTGCGCCAGATCAGCCACGGCTTGCCGAGCAGGGTGCGCGAGAACAGGGCGTCTCCGGCGATCTCGTCGGCCCAGGCGGCCATGTACCAGACGTTGTTCACATAAGCGGTCATAGCGCACTCGATTTGAGCAGGGAGACGGCATGGGCGGCGGCTCGGGCCGTCAGCGCCATGTAGGTGAGCGAAGGGTTCTGGCAGGCGGACGAAGCCATCTGCGCGCCGTCCGTGACGAACAGGTTGGCCACGTCATGCGACTGGCTCCACTTGTTGAGCACGGAAGTCGCGGGATCATTGCCCATGCGCGCGCCGCCCATCTCGTGGATCGCGGTTCCGCCGGGGCCGGGATGATCGAAGCCCATGATCACGTGGCCGCCCGCCTTGGTCAGCATTTCGGTCGCATCGGCCTTGGCCTGCGCGAGCGCGGCGTTTTCCTCTGCACCGAAGGCGAAATCGATGTGCAGCTGCGGGATCCCGTTCGCATCGACCTTGGTGCGGTCGAGCGTGAGGCGGTTGCTGGCGCGCGGGACGCAATCGGCGAAGGCGACGAGGACCATGCGCCACGGGCCGGGCCTGCGCAGCTTGTCCTTGAGGTCTATGCCGATACCCGCATCGCGCTTGCCGGCGGTCCATGTCGATTGGAGCGCGCCGCCCTGGAACGAGTAGCCGCGGGTGTGGCCGGTGCCGTCCATCGTTTCCATGTTGCGATAGCGCGGGATGACGATGCCGGTCGGGCGGTTGCCGAAGCTGGTCCACTGCTCGAAGCCGGGCATGATGGCGGCGGCGGAAAGCGTATTGGCGTGGTCCATGATGTGGGTGCCGAGAACGCCGCTGCTGTTCGCAAGGCCGTTCGGCATGGCCTCGCTGGCGGAGTTCAGCAGCAGGTGGACCGAATTGAATGCGCCTGCATTGAGGAACACCATGCGCGCGCCGGCCTGATGTCGGGCCTTGGTCTTGCTGTCGATCCAGCGCACCCCGGTGACGCGGCGGGTATTGGGATCGTAGTCGACGTGCTCGACCGCCGCGTCGGTGATCAGGGTGAGGTTGCCGGTGGCTTGCGCGGCGGGCAGCGTGCTCGATTGGGTGGAGAAATAGGCGCCATAGGAACATCCACGCGCGCAGATCGAGCGACTTTGGCACAGGCCGCGCCCGTCCTTTTCTGCCGTCAGGTTGGCGGTGCGGCCGATGGTGAGGCGGCGTTCGGGCCATGTCGCCATGATCCGCTCGCGCGCGGCTTGCTCGACCACGTTGAGCGCGAAGGGGGGCTGGAACCGGCCATCGGGCAGCTGCGGCAAGCCTTCCGCCGCGCCCGCAACGCCGATGTAGTCCTCGACCTTGTCGTACCACGGCGCGAGATCGGCGTAGCGGATCGGCCAATCGGTGCCGTGGCCGTCGCGCTTGTTGGCGCCGAAATCGTAGTCCGACCAGCGGTAGCACTGGCGGCCCCAGGTGAGCGAACGCCCGCCGAGCTGGTAGCTGCGGAACCACGTGAAGGCGGTATCCGCACCGGTCTGATACGGGTTTTCGGCATCGTTCACGAAGTGGCCTTGCGTGAACTCGGTGAAGTGGCGGTTGAGGCTCTGCACCGCATACTCGCGGGCGTAGAGATCGGCATCGCCTTCACCGCGGAAGGGCATGTCCCACGGGGCCTTGAGTTCGGTGTCGTAATCGACCTGATGTTCGATCTTGCGGCCCCGTTCGAGCAGCAGCACCTTGAGGCCGGCCTCGGTGAGTTCCTTGGCCGCCCAGCCGCCGGTAATCCCGGAGCCGACGACGATGGCGTCAAATGTCATGTTCTCATCCATCAGCCGAAATCCACTGCCGTCCAGTCGCTGGAATAGGCGCGCGTTGTGGGCGTGACGGGCACCTTGGGATCGAACCGGCCGGGGACCAGTTCGTAGTTGAGTTCCTTCGATCCGCCGATCTCGCTGGTGTAATAGCCGGTGAGGATCAGGCCCTTGATCGCGCGCCATGGGGCGGCGGCCGGATCATTGGCAAAGGCGGCGGTATCGAGCGCGGCGAGCGCATCGTGGCGGCGGGCCGGGGGCAGTTTGAGCCACTTGGGGCCGAGCTTGCCTTCCAGCCATGCGGCATGATCGAGGCTGCCATCGGCGCGCAGGAAGGGGGCGAAGGCGGGATTGGCGGCAGGCGGGCGGCGCGTGCCTTCAAGGCCGTGAGCCAGCGCGACGAGGACGAAATCGCCCGCACCGACGGCGCCCGCGCCGGGGGTGTCGGTGGCCGGGATCACGTGATCGGCAACCGTGCGCATGAGCTTGCGGCGCAGGGGCGAAGGCGCGTCCTTCGGATCGAGCCGCGCCAGCACTTGCGCGCCGCCCGGCACGGCGCCTTGCAGCGCGACCAGCGCGGCGGCGCCGAGGAAGCTGCGTCTGCTCCAGCCGGTCATTCGCCGATCCCCATAAGGCGCCGGTTGAGCGCGGGGTCGGCACCGGCGGCAGCAAAATCATCAAAGGCATGGTCGGTGACCTTGATGATGTGCCGGTCGATGAAGGGTGCGCCCTCTGCTGCGCCGACTTCGGGGTGCTTGAGCGCGCATTCCCATTCGAGCACGGCCCAGCCTTCGAAATCATTGGCCGCCATCTTGCTGAAAATGCAGCCGAAATCGACTTGCCCGTCACCCAGCGAGCGGAAGCGGCCCGGGCGGTCCACCCAGCCCTGATAGCCGCCGTAGACGCCCGAGCGGCCATTGGGGCGGAACTCGGCGTCCTTGACGTGGAAGCACTTGATCCGCTCATGGTAGATATCGATGAACTGGAGATAATCGAGGCACTGCAGCACGAAGTGGCTGGGATCGTAGAGGATGTTGGCGCGCGGATGATTGCCGACGGCTTCGAGGAAGCGCTCGAACGTGACACCGTCGTGGAGGTCCTCGCCGGGGTGGATTTCGTAGGCGGCATCGACGCCGTTGTCCTCGAACATATCGAGGATCGGCTTCCAGCGGCGGGCGAGTTCGGCGAAGGCATCTTCGACGAGACCCGCCGGACGCGCGGGCCAGGGGTAGAAATAGGGCCATGCCAGCGCGCCGGAGAACGTGGCGTGGGCCGTGAGGCCGAGGCGGCGACTGGCGGCGGCGGCATTCTTGACCTGGGCCACCGCCCATTCCTGCCGCGCCGCGGGATTGCCGTGCACTTCGGGCGGAGCGAAGCCATCGAACTGCGCGTCGAACGCGGGGTGGACGGCGACGAGCTGGCCTTGCAGGTGCGTTGAAAGCTCGGTGATGGCGAGGCCCTTGTCCGCCAGCATGCCGGTGATCTCGTCGCAATAAGTCTGGCTTTGCGCAGCCTTGGTCAGATCGAACAGGCGCGCGTCCCAGCTGGGGATCTGGATCCCCTTGTAACCAAGGCTGGCGGCCCAGTCAGCGATGGCCTCAAGGCTGTTGAAGGGCGCGGCATCGCCTGCGAACTGGGCGAGGAAGATGCCGGGGCCTTTGATGGTCTTCATGGGGCGGTTCCTCAGACGGAGAGCGGGGTCCAGCCCGCGCAGGTAGCGCTGGCGCGGACGGCGGTGTCGATAAAGGCCATCGAGCGCAGGCCCTCGGCGGCGCCGGGCAAAAGCGGAGCATCGCCGCCGCGCAGGACTTCGGCAAAGTCGCGGTAAAGATTGGCGAAAGCTTCGAGATAGCCCTCGGGATGGCCGCCGGGCGTGCGGGTGCGGCGCGCAGCGTCTGGCCCGAGCAGGCCGGTGCCCGCGCGGATCAGCTCGCAGCGGCCATCGAGGTGGTGGAGCGTCAGCACATTCGGCTCCTCCTGCTTCCACACGAGGCCGCCTTTTTCACCGTAGACGCGGATGCGCAGGCCGTTGAGTTCGCCGACTTCGATCTGGCTCGCGAGCAGCACGCCGCGCGCGCCGTTTTCGAAGCGGAGAAGGACGCTGCAATCATCATCGAGCTGGCGCCCGGGAACGACCGAGCCGAGATCGGCAAGCAGTTCGGTGACGCGCAGGCCGGTGACAAACTCGGCAAGCTGGAAGGCATGGACGCCGATATCGCCGATGCAGCCGCCTGCACCGGCCCGCGCGGGATCGACGCGCCATTCGGCCTGCTTGCCGCTCGCGGGGCCAGCGAGCCAGCCTTGCGGGTATTCGGCGACCACCTTGCGGACGGGCCCAAGCGCTCCGGCAGCGATGCGGGCGCGGGCTTCGCGCACCAGCGGATAGCCGGAATAGGTGTAAGTGAGGGCGAAGGGGAGGCCTGCGGCGTCGACCAGCGTGGCCAGCTCGCGCGCTTCGGCGAGGGTTGCGGTCATCGGCTTGTCGCTGATCACGGGGAAACCCGCGGCGAGCGCGGCGCGAGCCGAAGGGAGGTGATCGTGGTTGGGCGTGACCACTGCAACGAACTGCGCGCCATCGGGCCGCGCCCGTTCGGCGACGAGCATTTCGGCGAGGCTGCCATAAGCGCGGGCGGGATCGAGGCCATAGGCAAGGCCGCCCGCGCGGCTGCGTGCGGGATCGGCCGAGAAGACCCCGGCGACGAGTTCGATCTCGCGGTCCAGTTCCGCCGCGATCCGGTGCACGGGGCCGATGAAGGCACCCGGGCCGCCGCCGATCATGGCCATGCGCAACCGACT
Organism: Novosphingobium sp.; assembly: GCF_965228995.1. Classification (GTDB taxonomy): domain Bacteria; phylum Pseudomonadota; class Alphaproteobacteria; order Sphingomonadales; family Sphingomonadaceae; genus Novosphingobium. The sequence continues at coordinate 2,428,938 of NZ_OZ245852.1, forward strand.
CAAGCTTGTCTCTCCCCGTCTATTTGTAATTAGCGTTCTAATTTGTTAGAGGCCGGGTTTCAAGCGTTTGATAGGGCGCGAAAAGGGAGAAATTGTCGATGGGCGGTTTCGATGTGGATCGGCGTTCGCTGCTCGCGCTGGGCGGACTGACGCTTTCGGGAGCGGCCTTGCCGGTGGTCGCCGAGGCGGCGGTTGCGGCGCGCACCGACAAATCCGCGCCGCAGTGGGGACGCGGGATCGAAGGGCAGCGCAAGGCGGACCTTGGCAACGGCACGTACCGCAATCCGGTGCTGGCGGGTGACTATCCCGATCCTTCGGTGCTGAAGGACGGTGACGATTACTACCTCACCCATTCGAGCTTCGATGCGGCGCCGGGCCTGCTGATCTGGCATTCGCGCGATCTGGTGAACTGGGTCCCGGTTGGCCCGGCGCTGGCGCATCCGGCGGCGATCGGCTTTGCGGTCGATCTGGTGAAGCACGGCGGGCGCTATTTCATCTACATCCCTTTCATCCCCGCGCCTTGGTCGGACAAAGTCAAGGATGCGCCGCATATCTGGGTGATCCATGCGGACTCCATCGCGGGCCCGTGGAGCGAGCCAATCGATCTGGGCATCCGGGGCCTGATCGATCCGGGCCATATCGTGGGTGAGGATGGCAGGCGCTACCTGTTCCTTTCGGGCGGGATGCAGGTGCCGTTGGCGGATGACGGCCTATCAGCGGCGGGGCCGGCGGTTCATGCCTTTGATGGCTGGAAATACCCGGACGACTGGGTGACCGAGGCTTATTCGCTCGAAGGGCCCAAGCTCGTGCGGCGGGGCGCGTGGTTCTACCTCGTCACTGCGGTCGGCGGCACAAGCGGGCCGCCGACGGGTCATATGGTGACGGCGGCTCGTTCGCGGTCGGTCCATGGGCCGTGGGAGCATTGTCCGCACAATCCGATCATCCGCACGAAGGATGCCAGCGAGGCCTGGTGGTCGCGCGGGCATGCGACGGCGGTCGAGGGGCCGGGCGGGCAGTGGTACTTCGTCTACCACGGATACGAGAACGGCTACCGCACTTTGGGGCGGCAGACTTTGCTTGAACCCTTTGCGTGGACGGCAGATGGCTGGCCGCGCGCGCTGGGCGGCGATCTTTCGTGCGCGCTGCCGATGCCGGGGGGCAGGTCTGGCGGGCCGCACGGAATGGCGCGCTCCGATGCGTTTGCATCATCCTCGCTGGGCACGCGCTGGACGGCTTATGGCGCATCGCCCGAGGAGGCGGCGCGGATCGCCATGGGCGGCGGCAAGCTGGTGCTGCCGGGCAAGGGCAGCGGGCCGGGCGATGGCAGCGTGTTGACGCAGATGGTCGGCGACCGGGCCTATGAGATCAGCGTGACGGTGGAGCTGGAAGGTGAAGGCGAGGCGGGGCTTCTGCTGTTCTACAACCGGCGGCTGTTCCTCGGCATGGGGATCACCGGCTCTGGCATGACGAGCTATCGCGGCGGGATGCCGATGTACTGGCGCGAGCCGGCGCCAGCGGGGCGCCTGCTGCACCTGAGGATCGTCAACGAGCGGCAGATCGTGACGTTCTTCTACAGCCTCGATGGCACAAACTGGACGCGCCATGCGGTGCGATCGGAAGTCTCGGGCTACAACGCCAATACGATGGACGACCTCGCCAGCCTGCGGCCCGCGCTCTACGCGGCGGGCAATGGACAGGGGGTGTTCCGCGATTTCCGCTACAGGGCGCTTTAGAACTGCTGCTGCTCCCTTACCCCGGCCATCCTGAGCTTGTCGAAGGGCTGTTGTTTGCCTTGAGCGGCGCGTGAGGGGCGCAACAAGAAGGACAGTGCTTCGACAAGCTCAGCATGGGCGGGGGTTGGCGAGCGGGCTGTTTCGGGTTTTGCGGTTTCAGGGGCCGGTATCGGGGAGGGCTGCGGCGTCCACTTCCAGCGCGTGGCCGGTATCTTCGGCATGGCGGGCGATGCGCACGGCGTGAGGGGCGGGGAGCAGTTCCCAGCCGCTTTCGCCCCAGACCATGAAGCGGCGGCGGGGCAGGGTGACCTGTACGCGCTGCGCTTCGCCGGGTGCGAGGTGGACTTTGGCCAAGCCGATCAGGGTCGTCTCGGGGCTGTCGCGGTAGACCTGCACGACCTCTGCGCCGGGGCGGTCTGACAGATTGGTCACGGTTACGGCAACGCCGCCGGGGGTGGCCTCGGCTGCGGTCCATGCGAAGCGGGCGTAGCCTTGCCCCGCGCCCAGCGTGTGGCGCGCGGAGGCGATCCCGCGATAGCCGATGCGGGTGCGGTCGCTGTAGGGCAGCGAGCCGTCGGCGTCTGGCTGGAGCGTGAAGGCGGGGTAATCGGCCTCGGCACGTGCGATGGTGACGGGCATGCGGCCGCCGGGCTCGCTGTCACCGGCAAGGACGCCTGCCAGCGCGGCGGCGAAGCCTTCGCCGGGGTACCAGGTGGCGAGGTGCGCGGCGGCCTTGTCTTCCCACAAAGCGTCGTAGGCGTGGCCGACATTGGTGATGACGGCGACACGGGGATTGGCAGCGGTGACGCGGGCGATGAGCTCGAGCTGGCCCGCGGCGAGGTGGGTGTCCGCCCGGTCCTTGCTTTCGACCGAGCTGTCCGAGGTTTCGCCGACGATGAGGACGACCGCATCGGCTGCGCGCGCGGCGGCAACTGCGGCGGCGAGCAGTTCCTCGCCGCTGCCGGGGGCGCGGATGCCGTACCAAAGGCCGTGGACGCGCGCGCCGGTGAAGGTGAATTCGGCCACGACATCGACCGTCTGGCCTGCGGCGAGATCGACCGGGGCGCTCTCGCTGTCCCCGGCCTTGAGCACGCCCATCGTATCGCCCGGGGGGCATTCGGTGGTGGTGAGGACTGCGCGGCCATCGACCAGCATGCGCGACACGCCGGTGGCACCGAGGTGGAAGCGGTGGATGCCAGCCTTTTCGGCGGTAAAGCGGCCCGAGGCGCGGATCGAGCCGCCCACGGCGAACGGGGCCTGATCGTGCATTCCGGCGAACCAGACGAGCGAATTGGTATCGCGCGTTTCGCGGGTGAGCGGCTGGCCGCTGCAATCGGGGCTGGCGAAATATTCTAGCGTCATGCCGCGCGCGCAGCCATCGCCGCTGTCGTGCGCGGGGGTGACCGGCATGAGCGGCAGGCGCGGCGCGGGATCGACGCCGGGTTCGAACAGCACCTTGCAGTGCGGTGCAAAGCGGGCGCGGATGGCGTCGATGGGGGAGGCGAGGTCCGGGCGGACCGAGATCTTGGCAAACGTGCCGCCCTGGAAGCAGGGGGCGGCGGCATTGGGGCCGATCACCGCAAGCGTGCCGATGCGGGCCGGATCGAGCGGGAGGAGCGCGCCCTCGTTCTTGAGGAGGACCATGCCGGCTGCGGCAGCTTCTTCGAGCAGCGCGGTGATGGCGGTTTCGGCCAGCGGCTGAGTCTTGGTGCCGGTGACGCGGAGGGCGGCGTTTGCGACGCGCATGGCGGCGTCCTGCACGCGGGCCTCCGCCAGAGCGCCTTCGGCAACGGCAGCGGCGGCCTTGGTGCCAAGGAAGCGGGCGGGGCCGGGCATTTCGAGATCGAGCCCGGCGGCCAGCGTCGGCGCGGTGCTGTGGGTTCCGAACCAGTCGGACATGATCACGCCCGGATAGCCCCACTCGCCCTTCACGACCTGGGTGAGCACGTGGTGCTGTTCGGCGCAATAGTGCCCGTTGACGCGGTTGTAGGCGGCCAGCATCCCGGCGCAGCCCGCACTGGCGGCAAATTCGAATGGCAGGAGATAGACCTCGCGCAAGGTGCGCTCGTCCACTTGCACATTCATCGTATCGCGCGCGGTTTCGCTGTCGTTGCAGACGAGGTGCTTGGCGCACGAGCCGGTGCCGGTGGACTGCAGGCCGCCGATCCACGCCGCACCGAGCACGCCGGCGAGCAGGGGATCTTCGGAAAAATACTCGAACGCGCGGCCAGCAAGCGGGCTGCGCGCGAGGTTGATGTTGGGGGCGAGCACTATGTCGATGCCGCGCCCGACCGCTTCCTGCCCGACCAGCGTGCCAACGCGCCGCGCCAGATCGACGTCCCAGCTCGCCCCGAGCGCCGTGGCGCAGGGGGAGAGCCGGGCAATGTCGCGCTCGTCGACCTTGCCGCTGGCGATGCCCATCGGCCCGTCGCTCATGGTGAACGACGGGATACCGGCGTCTGGCACGGCGGGCGTGGCCCACATCGCGGCGCCCGCCGTGAGCAGGGCGGCCTGATCGAGCGTCAACCGGGTCATGTCAGGCTGCGAGCGCCAGGACCTTGGTGTCCTTGGTGGTGGGAACGAAAGGCAGGTACGACACGCGCATGCGTACGGCGAACTCGATCTTGTGATCACCGGCGGTCAGGCCGCCCGCTTTCAGCGCGATGATCTTGGCCTTTTCGCCGAAGTTCCAGCGGTCGTCGTAGACCGTTTCCATCTGGTCCAGCGTGTAGGTCTTGCCGCGCACGTGGAAACGGACGTCAGCGCGGGGGACAGGCTCGCCATCGACGGTGATCTGGATATCCTCGATCATCGAGAGGCCAAGGCCGCGGTAATAGGGAAGGCGGCCGTAGAAGGCGAAGCCCTTGTCGGAGCTCTCAAGGCTGCCCTCGACGATCATCTTGTTGTCCATCATTGGAACAGTTCCTTTCAGGCAGCAGCGCGGAGCAGGGGGGCAGGCTCGCCGAGGAGGCTTGCGAGCATGACCTGCTGGCGGCGGACTTGCTCGACGCTGTCGGGCTCCATCACGTCCTCGATCCAGCGGTTGCCTTCATATTCGGAGCAGATGTAGCCGTCATAGCCGCCCTGCTTGAGCACGCCGACGATCTCGTCATAGGGGATCGAGGGTTCGACGAAGGAGCCGTTGGCATCCGGGGTCATCTCGTAGAACTTGCCGTGGATGTTGTGGATGCGCGGCATGTAATCCAGCATGCGCTTCGGCTCGAATGCGGCGTTGTGGCGGAGCGTTTCGGCCATCGCGATGGCGGGCCCGACGCCGCCCATTTGCTGGACATCGAGGATGACGTATTCCGACAGGACACGGTCGGCATAGGCTTTCTCGATATAGTCGGCGATGTTCTGCGGCACGCCGACGCGCATGAACTTTTCCTTCCACACCGGCGGGAAGGCGTGGAGGAACATGCCCATGTCGGGCAGGAAGCCGAGCGCGGGCGAACCGCACTTCTCGTAGGCTTCGGCGTGGCGGATGATCCACGGATGATCGAAGTGCAGCGGGGCGTGGACCTCGATCAGGATCTTGATGCCTTTTTCCTCGGCATAAGGCGCGGCGGCGACGAGCACTTCGGGCGCGATCGAGACGAGCGCGCGGAGGAACTTCATGCCGAGGCGCGCGCCGAACTCGATATCCTTGCGGACGCTGGCGACTTGCTCGTCGAAGGGCATTTCGCGGCCCTTGTAGCGCTTGTAATCGACCATGAAATCGTGGCTCACGGGCACGCAATCGTACTTGGCGATGAGCTGGTGCCAGGTATCGATCTCGGCCGGATCGACCTCCTGCTCGGGCCAGCCCCAGAAGGACTGCTCGCCGATCACTTCAATCCCGTTCGCGCCCATTTCGGCGCACGTGCGGATGCAGTCTTCGAGGGTCATCTTGCCCTGGAAGGTCTCGTTCTGAAAGCTGTACAGGCTTACGCCGCGCTTGATCGGCATGTGGCTGTCTCCCTGAGGCAGCTGCCAAAGCGCCGCCCTGATTGTGCTGTGGAGCCGCGTGGCTGTCTGCGATTCCCTGTGAAAATATTAGAACGCTAATTCTAGTAATTCCCACGCGAAGTCAAGGGTGATCGCGCCGGGCTGGCTGCGCCATGCGCCGTCGACTGGCCAGAACCAGATGACACCGGCATGCAGCGTCGGCAGGCCCCCGGCGATAGGGAAACCGGTGATGCGAATATTGGCGCGGGCGGTTTCGCTCACCGCGTCAGGCGCATTGATCGCTCAATTAAGCGGCGCGGAGCGATGCAAATATCGCTGCGGGTGACGCCGGGTACGGCGGGCGCTGCGGCGGGACCGGGCGTGTCCGGTGTTCGTTCTCGAACGGCTGGCTGCCGGTTTTCGGGGGCGGTCGCCAACCGCCCCCTCATGGGTCATCGGATCAGATCAGAACTTCACGCCGAGCCGCACACCGTAGAGGCGGGGCGAGCCGAACTGCCAGTTGTAGATATCGTCTGCGCCAGCAGAGGTGAAGCTGCCGTAGGTGAGCGGACGCGTGTTTTCGAGGTTCTTCACATAGGCCGAGAGCGTGAATTGCTTGTTCTCGGGTGCGTATTCGAGGCTCAGGTTGGTCTGGGTATAGGCCGTCTGCGTGCCATCACGGTAGTTGTAGAAATCGAGGAAGTACGCGGACTTGAACGTTGAGTCCGCCCGCGCGGTCAGCGTTCCCGCCGAGCCGAGATGGAACACGTGATCGAGCCCGGCCGTGATGATGAAGCGCGGCGAGAACGGCGGGCGGTTGCCCGCGAAGTTAGGCTGCTCGATAGCCGCCGTCGACGGATCGAGGTCGCCGATGCCGTTGCGGTCGAAGCCGCCACCCGGTGCCTGGAAGACGTTGAACTGCGCGAGCAACTCGTCATACCGGGCATTGAGGTAGTTGACCGAGGCGTTGAAGTGGGTGTCGTCATCGAGGCCGATATTGGCCGCCGCTTCGATACCCCAGATCGTTGCCTTGCCCGCGTTGAAGGTCTGCCCGCCCTTGGTGGTATCGAGCAGCACCGAAACCTGCAGGTCCTTGTAGTTGTAGTAGAAGGCGCCGAGATTGAACTGGTGCTGGCGGTGATCGCCAAAGGTCTGTTTCCAGCCGGCTTCGTAGGCGGTGTTGGTTTCAGGCTTGTAGGTACCGACCGAGTCGAAGCCGCCGCCCTTGAAGCCGGTCGATGCCTTGGCATAGATCAGCGTGTCGCGATTAGGCTGATAGTTCAGCCCGGCGAGCCACGTGACCTTGTTTTCCGAGCTCTTGAGCGGGATGGTCTGGAGATAGAGCAGCTTGAGGATGTTCTTGCGGCCCGGTCCGGAGTTGAACAGGAAATCGGTGGTCGGCGTGCCCGGCGGGGTGAGGAAGGCGTCCGGCGGCAGGTTCGGCGGCGACGGGTCCGGATCGAACGGCGTCGCGTTGAGGTACGTCGCCGAACGGCTGTTGTCAGTGTAGCGCAGGCCGCCGACAGCCGTCAGCGTCTTGCCCAGCGGCACTTCGACCTGGCCGAACACCGACTTGCTTTCGCTGCTGATGTTGCGGCCGAAATAGGTGAGGTACGAGCCAGTGGGCAGCGGTGCCGGAATGCCGATCGGGGCGACGAAGAAGCCGTTCTCGCGGTCGAGCTTCTCCTTGAAGTAGAATCCGCCGATCTGATAGGTTACGCCGCCGATCACGCCGTTGACGCGCAGTTCGTGGCTCTGGGTCGCGGCTTCATCGAGGAAGTTGAAGCTCTGGTAGGTCTCGGGCAGCGAGAGGTGGGTGGTCGGGTCGCCGCTGTATTTGCGGTAGCCGCCGGTATAGGTCAGCGTCGCCTCGGGGCCGAACTTGTAGGCGATGCGGCCGCGGATCGCCCAGGTATCGGCCGCCACGTGGCTTTGGCCAAAGAACGGTGCGGCGAAGTTGGCGCGGTTGATCTTGCCGAGGTAATTCGTGTTCGCCGGGATGCAAAGCGTCTCACCGACATACTTGGGTGCAACCTGCACGAAGCCGCTCGCATTGCAGCCCGGACCCGTGGGCCCGTTGCCGGGCGAGTTGAGATCGGTCGAGGCATAGGCCTGCGGGGTGAAGCTGCGGTTGGCGTATTCACCGGCAAGGTTGATCGACAGCGCATCGGTCGGATCCCACCGCAGCGAGACGCGGCCGCCATAGGCATGGTTGTCGTCCGAACGGAACGCCTTGTACGCGGGGAACACGAAGAAGCCGCCGCCCGCCGGGCTGGCAACATAGCCGTCGCGGTCCTCGTAGAAGCCGGCAAAGCGCACCGCAGCGTTCTGGCCGACAGGCACATCGACGCCGGCATCGGCGCGCACCGCGTTGTAATTGCCGTAGCTGGCCGAGCCGTCAAAGGCGAGGGTCTGGCCCGGCTTGCGGGTGATGAAGTTGATCGCGCCGCCGGTCGAGTTGCGGCCATAGAGCGTGCCCTGCGGCCCGCGCAGCACTTCGACGCGGTCCATGTCGAACAGCGACATGCCCATGACGTTGGGGCGGTTGAGGTATTCACCATCGATGTTGATGACGACCGAAGTGTCCTGCGCCTCATCGTTCGAGGTCGTGCCGATGCCGCGCACCGAGATCTTGACCGTGCCCTGATCCTGGTTGAGCTGGACCACGGGAGCGATCTTGTCGATGTCGTTGAGATCGGAGAAGCCCGCCTTCTTGAGCTCTTCACCGCTGATCACGTTGATCGCGATGGGAACGTCGTTGACGTTCTGGGTGCGGTTCTGCGCGGTGACGACGATCTCGGTCGCGCTTGCGTCGGTGTCCGCCTGCGGAGCCGCCTGCTGGGCGTGCGCGGGCGCGGCCATGGCGATGATCGCGCTGCTGGCGAGCAGGCTGAACCCTTGGATGGTGGTGCGCATGATCCCTCCCGTTATGCACCCCGCTTGAGCCGGAGTGTCTGGTTTGCAAGTTTGCGTCAGCGCCGGAATTGCAGGCTCTGACTTTCTGATTGTCTTCCCGGCGGACCCATCATGCCGCTCTGGCCGAAAAGGTCCGAACCGGGCTTCTCACGGCGATTTTCCTGCCTGATCGGGTCCATTAAGTGAAATAGTATGTTTTCATCGATATCTATTCACGAGATTGATGGATAATCTAATCGGTGAATAGATCATGCCAATGCCGGCATGACCTCGCGCGAAAGCAGGTCCAGCGTCTGGTTGCCAAGCCGGAGGCGCTCCTCGGTCAGCGGGCCGGTGGTCGTGCCGCACAGCACATTGCCGATGCCGAGCTGCTTGTAAGGCTCAAGGTGTTCGATCACCGTCTCGGGCGAACCGTAAAGGCACCATGTGCCGATCCAGTCCTCGGTCAGTGCATTGGGCGTGCTGTCGGTCTTCTTGTTCGCGTCGGTACTTTCCGCGCGGGCGTTGAACTCCGCCTCGCGCTCGACGGCGGCCTGATAGGCGCGCAGGATAACCTCAAGCTCTTCGCGCGCCTGATCGTCGCTCTCCGCGACATGGACGCACTGGTAGGTGTGCGTGGTCCAGTCGAGCGCGCTGGCAACAGTTTCGGCCGGGTGGCCGGCAGACGTCAGCATGCCGTGGTAGATGTCGAAGAACTTCTTGACGTGGACGAACGGCTCGGTGCCGCCGATCCTGGGCGGTGTGAAGGCGGGGATGAAGGCGGGCCAGCCGTGCGTCGCGGCGCGGCGGGCGCTGGCTTCCTTCATCGCCACCGGCATCAGCCGCGCATGACCGGGCGTATAGGCGGCCGGCGCAATGCGCTGCAGCACGCGGCCCTGATGCGGGCCGTTGTCGATCTCGATAGCGGGGTCGGTCATCGTCTTGGCCCAGAGCGCCTCGGCAAGTTCGAGGTTGCGCTCCGCGATGGCGCCAGCGTCCTTGTAGTTCACACCGAAGCCGATCATTTCTTCCGGCGTCGTGCCGCTGCCGATGCCGACGAGCAGCTTTCCGTCCGTCAGCTGGTCGAGGATGTTGATCCGCTCGGCAAAGCGCACAGGATGGTGGAGCGGCACCGAGACGACCGAGAAGCCGAAATGCATGTCCGGCATCTTGGCGGCGAGATAGGCCGCAAAGATGAAGCTGTCGCTGGCGACCGGCATGTAGCCGTTGAAGTGGTGATCGGGGAGGAAGATCGCCGAGAAGCCGAGATCGCCGGCGCGAAGCGCGTGGGTCTCGAGATCCTTCATCAGCTGCCGGTCGTCTTCGGGGCGCATCGTGCGCGCGTTGAGGAACACCGAGAATCGCATGAGCCTGACTTCTCCCCCTTCGCCTGACTGCGGCTCGACGCCGGTTTGGTACGTTTCAGACGAATCAAATTAGAATTGACGTTCCTGTTTTAGTAGGGTCTACCAAATCAATGTCAACCGCCACACATCACACCGAAGCGCTTGCTCTCCAGGCCCTCAGCCGCAAACCGCGCCAGGGGCGCAGCCTTGCCTCGTTCGAACGCATGATCGAGGCGACCAAGGCGCTGATGATCGAGACGGGTGGGGACAGCTTCACGCTGCAGGATGTGAGCGAGCGCGGGCAGGTCTCGATCGGCTCGATCTATCTGCGCTTCGAGAGCAAGGACCGGCTGCTCCATGCGGTGATCGCGGAGGAATTGACCGCAATCCTCGCCAAGGAGCGGGTGATCATCGACGAAGTGCTGGCGCAGACGTCGAGCCTGGGTGAGTTCCTGCCGCTCTACATCGCTCGCTACAGCGCGTTTCTTGAAGAACACGCGCCGCTGCTGCGCACGATCATGGCGCGCGCCGAGGTCGATCCGGCGGTGTCGGAGCCGGGCAAGGAAACTGCGCGGCGCTCGTCCGAGATGTCAATCGCAGCGATCCTGACCTATCGCGACGAGATCAAGTCCGCCGATCCCGAAGCCAAGGCGCTGGCTGTGTTCCAGATCGTGTTTGCCACGATCGCGCGCCAGTTCGGCCTTGGTTCGACGCCGGAATCGAGCGATCCCTACCTGTGGGGCTTCATCAAGGACGAGATCGCCAAGATGGCGCTCGCTTACTTGCGCCACGCGGATTGAGCTGGGGGCTGGCTACCTGTCGCGGGGCTGCGCGTGATGGCCCTGGATCCCCGCCTTCGCGGGGATGACGAGGTTTGTACATGGTCCGCTTCTTCAACTTCTCGTCATCCCCGCGAAGGCGGGGATCCAGAGCGGCAAAATCGAGCGGGTGAGGGGGCCAGGGTCTCGTCCCCTCAGAACGGCCCCGCCAGACGGTGCAGCGCGGCGCCCATGATGCCGCCGATTTCCTCGCCCGGACGGCCGGCGAGCTGCGCGGCGCCGATGGAGACGCTGGTTTCCACCACATCGCGGCAGCGTTCGTAGCGGCGTTCTTCGTAAGCCATGAGCGCGGCTTCGGCGCTTTCGGCGCGCGCCAGTTCTTCAGCCAGCACGAGCGCGCTTTCGACGGCGATGCCTGCGCCCGAGGCGAGGTGCGGGGTGGTGGCATGGACAGCATCGCCAAGCAGCACGATGCGCCCGTCCGACCATGGGCGAGGCTGGATCTTTGCGGCGAGCGGGCGGTAGTTGACCCAGTCGTCGGCGGTCATGGTATCGCGCACCCAGCCCGCATTGCCGCCGAAATCGGCAAGGTGGGCCTTCATCTGCGCGACCAGCGCTTCACCTTCCAGGCGCTCGCCGGTGTCTTCGTGCGGGGTGAGCAGCCAGAGGTAGATGCGGTCCTCACCGCAGCGGGTGATGCCGACCATGTAGCGGTGGCCGAAGAACATCTCGCCGCGCTCCAGCGTCGGCGGCTTCTTCATCGAGACGCGCCAGCAGCCCTGTCCGGTCAGCTCGGCTTCTGCCATGTGCGGGAAGGCCAGATCGCGCACGCGCGAGCGAACACTGTCAGCACCGATGACGAGATCGTAGCGGCCGCTGGTGCCGTCCGAGAACGTCACGTCAACGCCGCCGTCGCAATTGGCGAGGCTGTCGACTGTCACGCCGAGGCGAACCGGAATGCCTGCGGCGGTAATGCGCTGCTGCATCAGGTGGTGGAGCACCGGGCGCATGATGCCGCCAGTGGCGGGGAGGCCTTCTTCGATGGGCGGCTCTTCCAGATCACGCAGGTGCATGCCGTTGAACAGGAACATGCTGGAGCCCGCGACAATGGCGCCTTCGCGGGCGATATCCTCGACCATGCCGAGGCGCTGGTAGGCGCGCAGCGTGGGGCCAGTGATGGTGATGCCCGCGCCGTAGACGCGCCATTCGGGATCGAGATCGATCAGCGTCACCGCCACGCCGCGCGCGGCGAGATCGATGGCGGCTGCCATGCCGCCGATGCCGCCGCCTACGACGAGGGCGTTGCTGATGGCGGAGATGGGGGCAAGTTCAGTCATGCAGCTTGGTTCCCTTGTGTCCCATGGCCCAGGCGATGCCTTCGGCCAGCAGCGCGGCTGCATGGGGTTCGTCGTAGTTTTCCGGCCGGTGGCCGATGGCGGTATAGAACATGCGGCCCGCGCCAATAGCCTTGCGCCAGGCGATGGGGTGATACCCCATCGAGAGGCTTTCGCCGCGGTAGCCGATCTGCTGGTAATCGTTCTCGTCGATGGTCGCGACGGCAACCGCGCCGCCGTTCACCGGATTGCGGTCGAAGGAGTACCATTCCTCCAGCAGCGGCCATGCGCCGGCGGTGAAGCCGTGTTGTCCGCCGGACACGTGGACGGTGGCGGTCTGGAATTGCGGCCGTCCGGGATGGCCGATGAAGCGCGCGCCGAGCAGTGTATCGGCATACCAGTCCCAGAACCACTTCGGATCGCCGCCCGAGCCGTGGATGCCGACATAGCCGCCGCCGTGCTCGATATAGGCGCGGAAGGCCGCGCGTTGCGGCCGGGTGAGGGCATCCCCGCTCACGTTGTTCCATATGACGACGGCGAAGCGCGCGAGGTCTTTGCCGTTCATTACGCCGCCGCGATCCGTGAACACGATCTGCCAGCCGCGCGCCTCCGCAATGGCGCTGAGGCGCGCACGCGCGGCATCGACGGAAGGGTTATCACGGAAGCCGTTGATCTTCTCGAACACCAGCACTTGCGGGCGGCGATCTGCGAGGGGCAGGGCCGGGCGATCATGGTCATATCGGGCGCAGCGGGCCACGGTGAACGCATCGTCGATGGGCAGCGCGGCCAGCCTTGCCGCAAGGGCGGGGCGCAGGGCGGCGCCATCGGCGCGCACTTCGAGGAGCGAGCCCACGCTGAGGATATTGGCAAAGCCCGGAGGCAGGCCGCCGCCGCCGAAGTTGCGAGTGAAGCCGGGGACGAGATCGGGCGCGGCCGCTTCCAGCGCCGCCGGGCCATCGGGATGCATCAGCACATCCGAAAGCGGCGAATCCACGCCGAGTGGCGCTCTCGCCAGCGGACAATCGCGCACCGGCTCTCCGGCCAACGCCGGAGTGCCTGCAAGCAGCAACAGGGTAGCGGCGAGCGCCCGCAACATTGTCACTGGACGGCCAGCCAATCGATGTACTGGTCGATCCAGTGATCGCTGGTGGTGCCCTTGGGCATCATACCGAAGCCGTGTTCGCCGCCGTAATAAAGGTGGAACTCGATGGCATCGCTTTCCTTGAGCCAGCTATCGACGAGCTTCAGCCCGCCCTGCTTGAACAGCGGATCATGCGCGGCAATCGCAAGGAACAGAGGCGGGCGCGGGCCGCCGGTCACGGTTTGAGTCATCGGCGGGTAGATCAGGCCGACATGGTGCAGGAGCTCGGCTTCCTTCTTCTGCTCCAGCAAGCGGATCAGGCTGCGCGATCCGGCGGAGAAGCCGATGGCGCCGATCTGCCTGGGGTCGAGCTTCCATTCCGCCGCACGGGAAGCGACCACCGTTACAGCAGCGGCGAGATCATCGACCGCCGGGGGAAGATCGGCCAGTTCGCCCTTGCCCAGCTGCCCGAACTTGGACGCCATATCGGCCATGAAGCCATCCGCTGTCGGCGGGGTGGCATTGACGCGGTACTTGAGGACGAAGGCGGTGTAGCCCTCCGCCGCAAGCCGGTCTGCCACCCGGAAGCCCTCGCTGTCGATCGAGACGAACATGTAACCGCCGCCCGGGACGATGATGACCGACTTGCCGTTGGCGCGCCCGTTCATCGGATGGATCACATAGAGCGTCGAGCGCTGGACATTGCGTGCCCAGACCTGCCCGAACACGCGGGTCCAGGTTTCGCCGCCTGCCGGAACGTTGTTGAGCACGATCTCCTCGCCGCGGACGGGCGGGACTGTATCGGCGGTCGGAACCGGAACTTGCGCACGGGCCGGGGCACCGGTGAACGCGAGCAATGCGATCAGGAAGGCGATGGTCTTGCGCATGAGTCAGGCTCCTGCCGTGTGGCTCTTGATGTAGTCGCGGTAGACGAGCGCGCTCGGCTTGGTGCGCCGCTCGAAGGTCTGGCGGTCCAGTGTGTGCAGGCCGTAGTGGAACTTGTATCCGAAGCCCCATTCGAAGTTGTCGATCAGCGACCAGTGGCAATAGCCCTTCACCGGCACGCCCTCGTCCATGGCCGCCTTGAGGTGGGTGAGCGCCTCGGGAATGAGCCAGGCGCGGATCGTATCGTCATCAGTGCCGACCCCGTGTTCCGTCACCATGACCGGAACCTTTGCGACCTCGTAGGCATAGCGCACCGCGCCGGCGAGCGAGGCGGGATAGACTTCGGCGCCCATGATGTTGCGGCGCGCATCCGCGGGCGGATCGAGCTTGCCCTTCTTGCCCCAGATCGAGCGTTCGTAGTTCTGCACGCCGACGAAGTCATCGGCCTGAGCGAGGCGCAGCCACGCGTTGTAAAGCTTCTCGCGCATCGCATCGCGCAGCGAGCCGGGCTCTCCCGCTTGATCATCAAGCATCGCAAGGCTCACGCCGACAGGCAGATCGCTGCGAACAGCCTTGATCGCTGCCTTGCCGGCCGTATGGCCTGCCCGGAGGTTGGCCTGCACTTTGGCCGGATCGGGCTGATAGATCGCATTGCCGGCTAGGAACACCGGAACCCCGAGCTTGGCGGCGGCGGCGGCAGCCATGGCCTTGTCCGCCTCGAGCAGGCCGCCCGGCAGCAGTTGCTGGAGCAAGCCCGCCAGATTTGGCTCGTTCAGCGTGGTCGCGTGGTCGATCCCGGCGGCGAGATGGCGCGCGGCCTTGTCGCAGAACCGGGCAAACAGCTGGGGCGCATCGTCATTCAGCCAGCCGCCGCGCGCAGCGAACCAGATCGGCGTGGTGAAGTGATTGAAAGTGACAATGGGTCTGAGGCCCATGGCGCGCGCGCCTTCGATGATCCGCTTGTAGTGATCGAGCATGGCGACCGAGAACTGGCCGGGCTCGGGCTCGATCCGCGCCCATTCAAGGCTGAAGCGGCAGGCATTCAGGCCAAGGTTCCGGGCGAGTTCGAGATCGGTGCGCCACAGCTCGAAGCTGTTGGCCGCATCGCCGGACGGCTCGCTGTAGGCGGTGCCCTTGACGTTTTCGAGCAGCCAGCAATCGGCATTGATATTGTTGCCCTCGACCTGATGGCCTGCGGTAGCAGCGCCCCAGATGAAATCGGCGGGGAAGGGCCCGGGTGCGGGAGCGGCTGTGACCGCCTTGGCCATCGCGCGCGGGGCCGCGCCCATTGCGAGGCTCGCCGCACTGGCCGCCACGAATGTGCGACGATCGATTGCCATTTCACCTTCTCCCATATGTTTGATCACGGTTTGGGGGAAATCATCAATCAAGTAAAATTGTCATGTTGCATAAAATCGTATAAGCGTGGTGGATACATCGGGCTGTTGCAGCCTCGTGGGTGGATAGGGCAGGATGCGCTTCAAGGGTCTCGATCTCAATCTCCTCGTCGCGTTCGATGCGTTGATGACGACACGCAGCGTCAGCCGTTCGGCGGAGCGGCTGAACCTCAGCCAGCCAGCGATGAGCGCCGCGTTATCACGGCTGCGCGAGTATTTCGGGGATGAGCTGCTGCAGCTGCAGGGCAAGCGCATGCACCCCACGCCCTTTGCCGACGAGCTGATGCCGCAAGTGCGCGAGAGCCTGCTGGGGCTTGAAGTGATGCTCTCGCGCTCGCCGCATTTCGATCCGGCAACTTCGCAGCGCAGCTTCAAGGTGGTGACTTCGGACTATGTCTTCGCCTCGCTGATCGTGCCGCTCGTGGCGCAGCTGACCGAGGAAGCCCCCGGCATCCGCATCGATTGCGGGCTGCCACAGCCGGGCACCGTGCAGGAGCTCGAGGAAGGCAAGA
The DNA here is from genome assembly GCF_965228995.1 of Novosphingobium sp. Taxonomy (GTDB): domain Bacteria; phylum Pseudomonadota; class Alphaproteobacteria; order Sphingomonadales; family Sphingomonadaceae; genus Novosphingobium. The sequence continues at coordinate 2,444,827 of NZ_OZ245852.1, forward strand.
TCGATATCACCATCACGCCGGAATACGTGATCGGCGGCAATCACCTCTCCTATACGCTTTATCACGAGCCACAGGTGGTGGTGGGCTGGAGCGGCAATCCTGCGATTGCAGACTGTACGATCAGCGAGGAGGCGTTCTTTGCGGCGGGCCACATCGCGGTCGTGCTCGGCGGCGGGCAGACGTTGTCCTACGCAGACCGGCAGCTCGATCTGATGGGACGCAACCGCACCATCGAGGCGACGGTGGCAATCTTCACCGCGGTGCCCTGGCTGATCGAGGGGACCAACCGGCTCTCGGTGATGCATTCGCGTCTGGCCGAGCAGCTCAAGGGGCGATTCGCGATTGCCAGCGCGCCGGTGCCGTTCGAGATTCCGGCGATGAAGCAGATGCTGAGCTATCATCCCGGGCGCAAGGACGATGCCGGGTTGACCTGGATGCGCGGGCGGATCGAGGCAATCGCGCGCAAGGGTCAGCTGGCTGAATCATAAATTCCATCAATGCCTACGCATCCAAAGAAGCATTTTTACAGATTGATCGCGCGTCCGCAGAAGGGTGCCGGGAGAACGATCCGGACATGTTGACGCTAGCGCAAGCCCAGACCATCGCCATGGAGACACTGGCGCAAGGCCGCCAGCGCGGCTTTGCGCCGCTGGCCTGCGTGGTGCTGGACCGCGGCGGCCACATTCTGGCGCTGCTGCGCGATGAAAACGCCTCGATGTATCGGCCCGAAATCGCGATGGGCAAGGCGGCGGGCTGCCTCGGCATGGGCTTCGGCGGGCGCGAGCTGGCCAGGCGCGCGGCGGCCATGCCGATGTTCTTCAACGGGCTGCAGACGGCGTTTCCCAGCGGAATGCTGCCGGTGCCGGGCGGTGTTCTCGTCCGCGATGGCGATGGCGCGCTGCTCGGCGCGGTGGGCGTGACGGGCGATACCTCGGACAACGACGAAATCTGCGCGTTGGCGGGAATCGCGGCGGCAGGCTTGCAGGCGGATACGGGCGCATGACGGCTACGCTGTTCACCGATGTGCGCGTGTTCGACGGGAGCGGCGCGGCGCTGTTTCCGGGCGAGGTGCTGGTGCGCGGCGAGCGCATTGAGGCGGTGGCGCGCGGCGATGAACGTCTGCCGCGCGAGGGCGCCACGGTGGTCGAAGGGCAGGGCCGCACGCTGATGCCCGGCATGGTCGAGGCGCATGGGCACTTGACCTGGCCGACCTCGATCGAGCGCATGATCAACACGATGAGGCCGCTGCCAATCGAACAGCATGTGCTGGTGACGGCGCAGAACGCGCGGATCACGCTGGAGGCGGGGTTCACCAGCGTCTATTCGGCGGGATCGCTCGGCGAGCGAATTGAGCCGGCGCTGCGCGACATGATCGACGCTGGCTTCATGCCTGGCCCGCGCCTGCGTGCATCGGCATTGGAGAAGGGCGCGGAAGGCGTGCTCGGCGTGCCGGCGGGGCACGATCCGACGCACCAGCGCGATATCCCGCATTTGCGCGAATATATCGCGCAGAAGAAGGCAGAAGGCTGCGACACGATCAAGTTCCTGATGTCGAGCGACGAGGCTTTCCAGCCGGGCGGTTCGCAGACGCTGATGTATTCCGAAGAGGAAGCGCAGGCGATCGGCGAGGCGGCGCGCGAAGCCGGGATTTGGCTGGCCTGCCATGCGCAAGGGGCCGAAGCTGTGAAGCGCGCGCTGCGGGCTGGTTTCCGGGCGATCTATCACTGCACTTATGCCGACGAGGAAGCGCTCGATCTGTTCGAGGCGAAGAAGGACCAGACGTTCACCGCGCCTGCGGTCGGCCTGCTCTGGGCGCGCGCCTATGAAGCGCAGGACTTCGGGATCGGCCCGGAACAGGCCGCCGAACTCGGCGCGCTGCGCGGGATCGAACTGGGCCAGCAGGTCATCCCCGAAATGCGCAAACGCGGCATTCGCGTGCTGCCGGGCGGCGACTACGGCTTCCCCTACAACCCGCACGGCCGCAACGCGCGCGACCTTGAGCACTTCGTCAATCTGTTCGGCTTCTCGCCGGCCGAGGCGCTGGTCGCCGCGACAAAGCAGGGCGGCGAGCTCGTCGGTTGGGATGTCGGCCAGATCAAGGCCGGGTACCTTGCGGATATTCTACTGGTCGAAGGCGATCCGACGGCCGATGTCCGCGTACTGCAGGACAAGAACAACCTTGCCGCCATCATGAAGGGCGGACAATTCTTCAAACCACTTGCGCGACATGAAAAGGGCTGAGCTATGAGCCGCGTTACCGAAATCCGCTATGTCGGCTATGCCGTCACCGATCTGGCTGCCGAGCGCGCCTTCTATGCCGAGAACTGGAAGCTCAGGGAGGTCCAGGAGGCAGACGGCATGGTCTATTTCGCCGCCGAGGGGCATGACGAGCTCTACGTCGTGCGGTTGCGGCCCGATGCGGTGCAGCGGATCGATGTGATCGCGCTGGCGGCTGATACCGAGGCCGATGTCGATGCGCTTTTCGCCAAGGTGCGGGACTATGGTTGCCAGATCGTGTGGGAGCCCAAGGCGCTCGACCAGTTTGGCGGCGGCTACGGCTTCCGCTTCTTCTCGAAGGACGGGCTCCCTTACGAGATTTCCGCCGGTGTCACGCGGGGGACGGCGCGCACGCTCGCCCCGCGCGAGGCGATCCCCGAGCGGATCAGCCATATCGTCATGCACTCGCCGCGCCACCACGAGGAACTGGCCTTCTTCATCGACGTGCTGGGCTTCAAGCTGAGCGACTGGCTGGGCGATTTCATGTGCTTCCTGCGCTGCAACGAGGCGCACCACCGCATTGCCTTCCTGCCCGGGCCGCCGTGCCTCAATCACGTGGCTTACGACATGGCCAATCTTGATGAGATGATGCGCGGCGTGGCGCGGCTCAAGCGGCAGAAGATCGACATTCGCTGGGGCCCGGGGCGGCACACGGCGGGCAACAACACGTTCAGCTACTTCACCACGCCGGGCGGCTTTGCGGTGGAATATACCGCCGAGCTCGAGAAGGTCGATTTCGAAAACCACGTGGCGCAAGTGATTGCGCCTGCGCCCGAGATCATGGACCAGTGGGGGATCGGCGTCGGCGGACCGCAGACCATGCCGCACCCTGCGCCCGATGCGGCGCTGTTCCAGCCGGCAGGGGTCTGATCCATGGCGCTGTTCGAGCCTTTTCCCAACTACATCTGGAACCTGTCGGTCGCCATCGCGATGGAGAACGGCGGGCGGATCGGCGAAATCGTCGACATGATCGCCCCGCTCAAGGCCAAGGCGCAAAGCGGTGCGGACGCCGGGACCGCCGATTTCATGGCCGAATGGGTCAAGATGGGCGACAAGCTGGTCAGCCTTGCCGAGGAAGACCTCGCGCTGGGCCGCGAGTTTTCCGCCGGAACCAAGCTCAAGCGCGCGACGATCTACTACCTGACGGGCGAGCGCATGCAGGCGCATGGATCGGCGGGGCGCGAGCAGACGTATGCCAAGGCGCTGGACAGCTTCCAGCGCGGCACGAGGTTCTCCGCCGATCCGGTGGAGCGGGTGGAAATCCCCTACGATGGCAAGACGATTGCCGCCTATTTCCACCGCGCGCCGGTCGAAGGGCCTGCGCCTTGCGTGGTCTATTGCAACGGGCTCGACAGCATGAAGGAAATGTTGTGGCTGGGCGGCTTTCCCGAAGCGCTGGCCAAGCGCGGCATCCACACGCTGTGCGTCGATCAGCCGGGCACCGGGGAGGCGCTGCGGCTGCAAGGGCTCAATGCGACGCCCTATTCGGAACAATGGGCCTCGAAGTGGGTCGACTGGCTGGAAACGCAGCCCGAAGTCGATCCCAAGCGTATCGGCATGACCGGCATCTCGCTCGGCGGGCACTTCGCCCCGCGCGCGGTGGCCTATGAGCCGCGCTTTGCCAGCGGGGCCGCCTGGGGCGCGAACCACAACTGGCGCGAAGTGCAGGACAAGCGCATGGCCCGCGAGGGCGAGAACCCGGTGCCGCACTACTGGGGCCACGTCTATTGGGTGTTCGGTGCGAAGGACCACGAGGACTTCCTCGCCAAGAGCAACGACATGAACCTCAACGGGCATCTGGACCGGATCACGGTGCCGTTCCTCGTCACCCATGGGGCGACCGACCGGCAGATCAGCGTCGACTATGCGCACCAGAGCTATGCGCAGCTGGTCAATTCGCCGCGGCGCGAGCTCAAGATCTTCACCGCGCGCGAAGGCGGGGTGGAGCATGTCGGCGCGGACAACATGAGTTTCGGCAATGATTACATAGCCGACTGGTTTGCCGACACGCTGGGAGGACACGCCAAGGCCTGATTTCGGCGTTCCCCTACGGACAGGCTACTATTTCCGGCGCGTTTCTGGCACTAACCTCTTGCGCCATTCGCGTGCGCAGGGGGAATTGCGTGCCGGACCAGAAGACGCAGATCGTTGTGGTGGGCGGCGGCGCCGGCGGGCTGGAGCTCGTCCGCAAGCTCGGCGCCAAGTATGGGCGCAAGAAGCACGACATCATCCTGATCGACCGCAACCTCACGCATATCTGGAAGCCGCTGCTGCACGAAGTGGCGGCGGGATCGCTCGATGCCAATCTCGACGAGGTCGGCTATGGCGGCCACGCGGTGCGCTGGGGTTACCGGTTCTTTCAGGGTAGCATCGAAAGCATCGACCGCGAGCATCGCTCCATCACCACCGCGCCCCTGCTCGATGAGCGCGGCGAGGAAGTGATCGGGCGGCACACGATCCGGTATGACTATCTCGTGCTGGCGATCGGCGGGATTTCAAACGATTTCGGCGTGCCCGGCGTGCGCGAGCATGCGATGTTTCTCGAGGACCGGCCGCAGGCGGACAAGTTTCGCCAGAAGCTGCTCAATGCCTGCCTGCGCACGAACCACTTGCACCACACCGGCAATCCTGATGCGCGGGTGCGGGTCAGCATCGTCGGCGGCGGCGCGACGGGCGTGGAACTGGCGGCCGAGCTCTACAACGCGGCCAAGGCGCTGCGGCACTACGGCCTTGAGGTGTTCGACGAGACCAAGCTCGAGGTCTCGCTGCTGGAGGCGGGGCCGCGCATCCTCCCGGCGCTCGATGAAGTGCTGGCCGCGACCGCGCGCGACGAATTGCAGAAGCTCGGTGTCAAGGTACTGGAGCGCACGCAGGTGGTGCGATTGGAGGACCGTGCGGTCCATACCGGCGATGGCACGGTGATCCCGTCCGATCTCATCGTCTGGGCGGCAGGGGTCAAGGGCGCCGACGAAATCAAGGGGATGAGCGATCTGGCGCTCACTCGCGGCAACCAGATCATTGTGCGCCCGACGCTGCAGTCCGAGACCGATGACCGCATCTACGCGCTGGGCGATTGCGCCTCATGCATCCTGCCCGGCAAGGAGCGCCCGGTACCGCCGCGCGCGCAATCGGCGCACCAGATGGCGAGCCTCGTGTTCACCAACCTCGTTCGCGCGCAGGCCGGGCAGCCGCTTAAGGACTTTGCCTATGCCGATCACGGCTCGCTCGTCTCGCTGAGCCGGTTCTCGACGGTGGGGAGCCTGATGGGCAACCTTGTCGGCGGGCGCATGCGCGTCGAAGGGCGGATCGCGCGGATGGTCTACATGTCGCTTTACCGGATGCATCTGATCGCCATCCACGGCTGGTGGCGCGGGATCATGCTGATCGTGATCGGGCACGTGAACCAGATCGTGCGGCCACGGCTGAAGCTGCACTGAGATCTATTTCTCCTCGAACAGCGTGACCGGGCCGAGCAGACCCGAGGGCCGCAAGGGCGCGTCGGCGCGGTAGGTCTTTAGCGTGGTGAAGGTGATCGGTTTCGCACCGGGCTGCGCATCGCCGATCAGGCGGTTGACCCACAGGTTGGTGACGCGGATTTCGACCCTGTTGGTGCCGGGGCGGGTGAGGCCGGTCACGTCGGCTGCGTAGGGCGGCTTCCAGAGAATGCCGGCGGACTTGCCGTTGACGATCACCTCGGCGAGATCGCGGACATCGCCGAGATCGAGGATCAGGCGCTGGCCGGGCTTCGTGGCAGGAACCTTGATCGTCTGGTGATAGGTCGCGGTGCCGGAAAAGTAGCGCACGCCGGGATCGGAATTCTTGGTCCAGTCGGCGAGCGCAGGGAGCGTGACGCTGGCCGGTGCGCCGCGTCCGGGTTGGAAGGTGAGCGACCAGGGACCGGTTAGCGTGTTGACAGGTGTGCGGACCGCTGCCGGGATCGTCCGGCTCGCCGGGCCATCCTTGCGGAACACGACGAAGCCAGACTGCCACGGCTGCAGCGTCATCGCGATCTCGGTATGGCCGCTGTCAGACCAATAGCCGAGCGGTGAAGCCTTGCCCGAGGCAGCATCCCACCATTCCGCCGCCTTACCGGCAACGTTGAAGGTGAGCTTAGTCGCCTCCACGCGATTTTTGCGGTTGGTGATGAAGTAGATGTCTGCATCTGCCGTCTTGCGGTGGACGAACCGCACGGCGGAATCTGCTGCGGCCTTCAGGTAGAACACGTCGGGCGAGATACCTAGTGCCATGAGCGCCGCATCCGGATCATGGCTCGCGAGGACGCGGCCCTTGCCAGTGCCACCGTTCCACAGCGCGTCGGCGATGCGGGCGAAGGTAGCGGGATCGTCCTGTAGTGCCGGCGAGCCGGTGGGCCTTTCGCCGATCAGGGTGGCGCCGCCGCGGACAAGAACGGCGATGCGCTGGAGTACCGAGAGGCTCATCCGCGCCGAGCTGCCGCCGAGGTAGAGCGCCTTGTAGCGCGCGCCGCTTTTCGCAACGAGGTCTGTGCCATCGTTCGAAAGCTGGTTCAGCAGCACATCGGGATTGACGAAATCGAAGGCGTTCGCGGTGGGCAGATCGCTCGGTACAGCCTTGGCGTAGAGCGCGGTAAGGGGCGCTTCTTCGCCATAGAAATAGGCCACATCGGCCACGTTGCGGCCCTGCTGGAGCATGTAACTGCTGCGGGCCATGTAATCGACCCAGGGCCGCGCCTGCTCGCCCCAGGTTTCGAGCCGGTTGAAATACTGGCCGAAGATGAACAGCGAGAAGCCGGGGGCCTTGTCGGTGAGCGGCTGATGGACCGACGTGTGGATCACCGGGCGATTGACGCCCGAAGCGAATTCCATGTCGATCATTGGCTTCAGGTCGCGCGGCGCGAAGGCCCAGGGCTGCAGCGCGGCGGTGAGCGATTCCGCAGCGACAAGGTTCTGGCCATAGACGTGGGCGACCGAAGCTGCGCCGCGCATGTCGCCTTCGTAGCTCGGCTGCGGGGCGCCGTGCTCGGTATCGTAGGACCACATCGCGGCCATCGGCACATCGGCGCGGCGGCGCATCGCCATGTCGTCGCCCAGCGAGGGGCGCTTGTCTTCCAGCGCTTCGGAATAGTGGATCAGGCCGCGCTTGTGGGCTTCCTCTGCGATCGTGCCGTAATGTGCATCGGCCATCAGGTCTGCGAGGGTTGCGCGGAAATCGTGGAGGAATGCGTCTGTACGCGCAGGTGAGCCGAGGATCACGCCGGTGAGTGCAGGCAGCCACGGCACGGGATCATAACCACGCCGCGCCTTGAATTGCGCAACAAGGCCCGGGGTCCAGTTGCTCGCGCCGACTTCGATGCTGTCATTGAGCAGGGCGCGCACGCCGTGGGCGCCGATCAGGTCCGGACCGGCGGCGGCGCTGTAGGTATCGAGGTAGGTGTTGATGTAGCGGCGCACGGCATCGGCATCGAACTTGTCGACCTCGAGGCCGGTTGCCTCGGGCGGGGCGGGGTGGTTCTCGGTGCCGGTGAGCGAGTAGCCGAGGCGCAGGACGCGCCATTGGCCCTTGGGCGGAGTCCAATCGAGGCTGCCATCGGGAGCGAGGCGGCCGGTGAGATCGATCACCGCACCTTCCGGAATGGCAGGCGCGTCGGGCGTGGGGATCGCGTCGTAATCGAGCGTGGTCGCGAAACCGGCCTTTTCCTCGAAGCGGTGGGTGCGAGGGCTGGCGGAAAAGCTGAGTTCGCTGACGGTAACGTGCGGTGCGCTTGCCATGAAGCCGGGGAATGAGGGGAACTCCGCCCCCGGAGCGGGGGGCGTGGGGAGGCCGAAGCCGGACTTTTCGGAAAGAAACCGCACGCGCAGGGCCTTGGCGGTGACGGCCGGGAAGGTCACGGTGTATTCAGCCGAAGTGCCGGTGGGGAAGCGGGTGACTTCGCTGAAACTGACGCCGTCCTCGCTCGCTTCGAGGATGGGCACGAACCGCGCCGCGCTGAAAAGCGAGACCGGAGGCATGGCGAGCGTGGCCGAGCGTATCTGCCGGGGCGCCGTGAAATCGGCGCGGATCCATGCGGGTGCATCGGCACTGCCGGCGGGCAATTCGATGGTGGTGGCCTGCTTGCCATCGGTCAGTGCGGCGGCGTTGATGGTGCCGGAGGATGCGATGTAAGCGGGAGCGAGCGGGGCGGCGGTCTCCGGGACGGCGAAGACATAGGTATCGCGGTAGAGCTGGGGCAGGTCGGTCTTGGGGTGATCGACCCCGATCTCGGGCTGCATGCCGAGATCCTGAAATGGGCCAGTGACGGAGGGCGGCGGGGCGAGCTTGCCCTTGAAGCGCTTGCCGCCGGTTACGCGGGTTTCGGACCAGACGAGCTTCTTCATCCCGTCTTCGGGCTTGACCCATGGGCCGCCGGTTTCGCTCCAGCCGGGCGATGCGGCGATGGCGAGTTCGAGGCCGAGCTTGTCTGCCGTTTCGGCGGCGGTGCGGAAGGCGTGCTTCCACTCCGGTGTCATATAGGCAAGGCGCTTTTCGACGACTTGCGGGGTCTGCAGCTGGGCATCGAAAGTCTGCGCACCGCCGATGCCGATGCGCTTCATCCATTCGAGATCGAGCCTGATGCCTTCTTCGGTGATGTTGCCGTTCATCCAGTGCCACCACACGCGCGGGCGTGCGGACATCGGGGGATCACGGAAGCCATCGGTGAGCGGGTCGGCGGTTTGCTGGGCATGCAGTGGAGCCAGCGCGCTTCCGGCGAGCAGGAGCGCCCCGAGGAGCCGGATGGGGGCCTTGTGCAACGTACGTCTCCCGGATTTATGATTGTTTATGATTGCTTTGATCAAAAACGCGCATGGGATGCAAGCGAAATCGGGCAGGGCGGATGGAGCCTTGCGCGGTGAATGGACGCTCTGGGTCCCCGCTTTCGCGGGGATGACGAAGAGTGGGGGCGGGGATGACGAAGAGTGGGGGCGGGTATGACGAAGTGGACAGTTGTTGATACCGGAACTTGGTGTTAGCGTCCGCAAGATAAAAAGCCGTGGGGGTTTGCGTAATGGCGGCAGGTATTAAATCGGTGATCTTCAAGTATTACCAGCCGGCGACATTGCTGGCGATCTTCGCGTTCTGGTCGCTACTGCCGGCTGAGCTGGTGACGAATGGCTGGACCATCGTGATCGCGGCGGTCTGCACCAAGTTCATGATTCTGGGGCTCGAACAGATCAATGAACGCCACGCCGGGTGGCGGTTGACGCGCGCGGAGTTCCTCTCCGACTTGTTCTACTTCGTGATGTTCTACACAGTCGTGCGCTATGCCGGAAAGCACTGGGCCGATGCCCCGCTGATCAGCGTGAAGGACTGGCTCGGCATCCATACGCCCTGGCTGGAACACGCGCCGCTGATCGCGCAGGTGGCGCTGATCATGCTGCTGATCGAGTGGGGGCACTATTGGCTGCACCGCGCGATGCACAACTGGTTTCCGCTGTGGGTGGTCCACGCCCCGCATCATTTCGTACGCCAGCTCAATGCCTTGAAGGGCGCGGTTGGCAATCCGTTCGAGCTGTTCCTGATCGGGCTCAGCGTGGTCACGTTTTTCGATTTCTCGCTGACCGCGCTATTTTGCGCCGGGCATATGCTGGGCACGATCGCGGCGTTCAGCCATGCCAATGTGCGCTTCAATCCGCCGCGCTGGTATTCGGCGATCTTCACCACGATCGAGGCGCACAGCCTGCATCATTCGGTCGAGTACGAGGATACGCGCTGCAATTATGCCTGCGCGCTGATCCTGTTTGACCGGCTGCACGGTACGTTCCGCATGGGCGAAGCGGTGGAAGTGGGTCAGGAAGGCCGGCGCCACATGTCGATCCGGGAAACGCTGCTTTATCCGGTAAGCCCGGTGATTGCGTGGATGAAGGGACGGATGGCGCGGGCAGCCTGAGGCATTTGCTGGCGAAGGTTGGGTGTTGCCGCTCTGGATCCCCGCCTGCGCGGGGATGACGAGGTATTTGGGTAGGTTTTCCGACCTACACCGCCCTCTTTTCCTTCGTCATCCCCGCGAAGGCGGGGATCCAGAGCAGCGCAGAAGTGCTTTTCCTAAAATAGGGACTGTCCCTATTTATTGGGCCACCATGTCAGCAAGTGGAAATCGTGGGCCGAGGTCCACGACCCTTTCGGTGTCCAGCGCAGGCCGCCGCTGTGGACCGGTTTGCCGACGCGCTGGAGGATAGCGCCCGTTTGCGCGTCGATCACGACGAACTCCTGATCATCGGTGGTGCGCAGCCAAACCTTGCCGTCGCCCACATCGATATCGCCATACTTCAGGTTATCACCCACCTTGATCCGCATGGTGACTGTCATCGTGGCCGGATCGACTTTGGCGACAGTGCCATCGCCCTGTTCCTGCACCCAGACCGCGCCTTCGCCGGCGACGAGGAAGCCGGGCGTCTTGCCAAGCGCCACGGTGCCGGTGACGGTGTTGGTTGCCGGGTCGATGCGGCTGAGAAGCTGTTCCTTGCCGCTGACCGCCCAGAGCGAACCGAGGCCGAAGGTGAGATACCATGAGCCCGGCGCGGTCGGGATCGATGCGACGATCTTGTTGGTGGCGGCATCGATGCGGGCGATCTTGCCGCTCGCCTCGCTGGCAATCCATGCCGAGCCGGCGCCGGTGACGGTGTTGAGCTCGCCTTCCATGTTGTTGGCGATGCCGGTGGAGATCGTGGCGAGCAGCTTGCCTGTCTTGATGTCGATCCGCTTGACAGCGCCTTCCGGGCAATCGGCGACCCAGAGCGCGCCATAGTCGACGCTCATCCCGCCGCAGGCTCGGCCCATCGGGGTTTCGGCCTTCTTGCCCTTGAGCGACCATTGCTCGACCGAGAACCGGTTGGTGGCCCAGACGGTATCGCCATCGATCGCGAGGAAATCGGCAAAACCGGGGACGGTCATTACGACCGGTTTGGGGGCGTCCTTTGCAGCGGCAAGGCCAGGGATCAATGCGGCAGAAAGAAGCAGGGCCTTGAACGGGGTCATGCGGTTTGTCCTTTCGCGGGGTGTCTCGGCTTTGCTCGACACGAACGGAATGAGATGTTTCAGTTCTTCTGCGCGATATAGGCGCGCCAACCGCCGAGGTGGGTGATGTCTTCGGCGCCGGTGATGGCGCGGGGTTCGGCGACGAAGCCCTTGACGCTGGTGCCGTCTGCCAGCGTGACGGTGCCAATGGCAAGCGGGGCGGGAACTTCGACGGTGAAGCTGCCAAACTCGGCGACGCCCAACTCATAGACTTCGACCGCGATGGAAGCGCCGCCCTCGGTGCTGTGGACTAGCGCGGGCTTGGGAGGCACGCTGTCGGCCATGGCGTAGAGCTTGTAGGTGGGCGCGGTGTGGGTCGCCTCGACGAACACGGCCTCGCGCGAGGTGAGCTGCCAGTGGAGTGGCATGTCCTTGAGGTGGGCGCCGACGACGGCGAGTTTCACGGTCTGCATTCTGGTCTCCGGATCTTTGGCCAGATCGAGCGGGGGCGGCGGGGTGAGACTGGCCTTGGCGAGATAGGCGTCGGCGAGAGTGAGAAGGGCGCGGTCGGTATCGGCCGGGCCGATCAGCGTGATCCCGAAGCCGGTGGCATTGTGGCGCGTGCCGGCCGGGACCGCGAGCGCCGCCATATCGAGCAGGTTCACGAAGTTGGTATAGGCGCCAAGATTGCTGTTGAGCGCGATCGGCGCAGCGGCGAGTTCGGCGACACGGTAAGTCGTGCCAGTGGTGGGGAACACGAGCGCATCGAGTTCGCCCCACATGAGATCGGCGTGGCGCTTGAGTTCGGCGAGGCGGTAGACGCCGTTGAAGGCTTCGACGGCGGTCTTGCTCCACCCGGCCTCGACCACGGCGCGGACGGTGGGATCGACGGCATCAGGGTTTTCGGTGAGGATCTGCGCCATGGCAGCGGTGCGTTCGGCGACCCAGGGGCCGCCATAGAGGAGCTGTGCGGCTTCCTGCAGCGGGGCGATATCGATTTCGACGATCTCGGCAAACGCGGCGAGGTTTTCGAGCGCGCGGTCGTAGAAATATTCGGATTCGGCATCGCCGAAAAACTGGCGTTGGCGCCGCAGCGGCACGCCGAGGCGGCGGGGGGCGAGGTCGCGGTCGGCGCGCGGTTTGGACCAGGCGTCGGCGGGATCGAAGCTGGCGAGCACGCTGTCCACGAGGCCGGCATCCACCGTGTCATGCGCGAAGACGGTGACGCAATCGACCGAACGGCAAGCGGGAACAACGCCGCGCGTGGGCCAGCGGCCCTTGGTGGGCTTGAAACCGATCAGATGGTTGAACGCGGCAGGCACGCGGCCGGAACCGGCGGTATCGGTACCGAGCGCGATGGGCACGAGCCCTGCGGCGACGGCGATGGCCGAGCCAGAGCTCGAGCCGCCGCTGACATAGGCGCGGTTGAAGGCGTTGCGCGGAATGCCATAGGGGCTGCGCACGCCGACCAGCCCGGTAGCGAACTGATCGAGGTTCGTCTTGCCCATGCAGATCGCACCGGCTGCGGCGAGGCGCTGCGCGACGGTCGAGCTGGCCTCAGGGCTATAGGCAAAGGCGGGGCAGGCGGCGGTGGTTTCGAAGCCGGCGACGTCGATGTTGTCCTTGGCGGCATAGGGCACGCCGGCGAGGGGCAGCGCTTCTCCTGCCGCGATGCGGGCATCGACGGCACGGGCGGTGGCAAGGACCTGCTCTGCGCTGGCACGGCTGATCCAGATCTGGGGCTGGATGGCATCATATGCAGCGATGCGGGCAAGCGCGGCTTCGGCGACTGCGACGGCGGTGGTTTTGCTGGACTGGACGGCGGCGGCGATTGAGGCTGCAGAATCACGCATCATCAAAACCCAATCTCCGTTCGTGTCGAGCGAAGTCGAGACACCACACGCCGCGCCTGGTGTCTCGACTTCGCTAGACACGAACGGGGATGGGTTTGGGGTTCGGTGCAGGAGGTCATACCGTGCGCCTCAGCGCCAGCATCGGGGAGCCGGGCTGCAAGGATTGCTTTTCCTTGATGTAGAGCGCCTCGATCGTGCCGGTGCCGGGGCTTTCGACGGGGCATTCCATCTTCATTGCCTCGATCACCGCGATGGTATCGCCGGCCTTCACGGCATCGCCGGCGGAGACGAGCAGCTTCCATACGCTGCCGCCGAAGGGGGCTTCGACGAGGTCGGTCCCGTCGGGGACTTGCGTCGCACCGGCGGCGGGGGCTTCGGCTTCGGCGAGGTCAGTCACGCGGTCGAACTCGCCGCGCGCCTGCCAGTCGGCGCGCTCGGCGTCGAAGGCGGCCTGGCGGTTGGCTTCAAAGATGCTGATCGCATCGGCGTTGTCGGCGAGGAACTTGCGGTAGTCGGCGAGGCGGAATTCGCTTGGTTCGATCCTGAGGGCACGGCGGCCGGCCGGGAAATCGCGGCGCCATTCCACCAGTTCTTCCGCGCTGACCGGGTAGAAGCGGATCTGGTCGAAGAAGCGCAGAAGCCACGGCTTGCCGTCCGTGAAGGCTTCGGTCTGCTTGTAGGTGTTCCACACTTGCACGGTGCGGCCGAACAGCTGGTAGCCGCCCGGGCCCTCCATCCCGTAGATGCACATGTAGGCGCCGCCGATGCCGACGACGTTGGGCGGAGTCCAGGTGCGCGCGGGGTTGTACTTGGTGGTGACGAGGCGGTGTCGCGGATCCACCGGGGTGGCGACGGGCGCGCCGAGGTAGACGTCTCCAAGGCCCATGACGAGGTAGTTGGCCTCGAAGATGAGGTTCTCGACTGCCGCCACATCGGGCAGGCCATTGATGCGGCGGATGAATTCGATGTTGTCCGGGCACCACGGGGCATCGTCGCGGACGGCGCCCATGTATTTCTCGATCGTCTCGAGCGTGGCGGGATCGCGCCACGAGAGCGGCAGGTGGACGACGCGCGAGGGGATCGTGAAATCGGCAAGATCGCCGAGGCGCTCCTCGGCCTCGATCAACGCCGCGAGCGCGGTGGATTGACCCAGCTGCTTGCCGTCGAAATGGAGCTGGAGCGAGCGGATGCCGGGGACGATATCGATGACGCCGGGCAGCGCAAGGCGTTCGAGTTCGACCATCAACGCATGGACGCGAATGCGCAGTTCAATGTCGAGCACGATCTGGCCGTATTCGACGAGGATGTTGCGGTCGCCCTGCTGGCGGTAGATCGTGCGGGGGCGAACCGCTGTTTCGGCGATTTCAGCGAGGATCGGCGAGAGGTGCGCAACGGGGCGGTCCGGCACCGGGCCGGGGAGCGTGCCCGAGCCGAGCAGGCGCTGCTGATCGGCATCGGCAGCAGCGGCATCGGCAATGGTCACCGGGGCGAAGCGCAGGCGATCCCCCGGCACGAGCTGGCCGAGCTTCCACCGATCCGCCGCGATGACCACGAAGGGGCAAACGAAGCCGCCAAGGGAGGGGCCGTCCGGGCCGAGGATGATCGGCATGTCCCCGGTGAAGTCGACCGCGCCAATGGCGTAGGGGTTGTCGTGGATATTCGAGGGGTGGAGACCCGCCTCGCCGCCATCCTTGCGCGCCCATTGCGGCTTGGGGCCGATCAGGCGCACGCCGGTGCGATTGGAATTGTAGTGCACCTGCCATTCGGCAGCGACGATCATCGCGATATCGTCTGCCGTGAAGAAATCGGGCGCGCCGTGCGGGCCGTAGAGGACGCGCAGGGTCCATTCGTTGCCGAGCGAAGGGAGCGCGGTGGTGGCGAGCGGTGCCTGCGCGGGCTCGTCGCCAAAGTGCAGAACATCGCCCGCGACAAGGCGGCGCGCGGCATGGCCGCCGAACTGGCCGAGTTCGAATGTGGCGCGGCTGCCGAGGTAGGGGGCGATATCGAGGCCGCCCGCGAACAGCAGATAGCCGCGCATGCCGCCGCTGCGTGCGCGGCCCAATGCGAGGGTCTGCCCGGCGGCGACCGGGATCACCTGTCCGCGCGGGACGGGCACGCCATCGAGCGTCGCGCCGAAATCGGCACCGGCAAGCGCGACCTGCGCGGGCGCCGAGAAGGCGAGCGTGGGGCCGGAATGCGTCAGCTCAAGGCCAGCCGTGCCTTCCGGATTGCCGAGCAGCCGGTTGCCGAGGCGGAAGGATTGGTCGTCCATCGGGCCCGAAGGCGGCACGCCGACTGCCCAGAGGCGCTGGCGGCCGGGCCAGTCCTGCACCGTGGTGGCGGTGCCGCCGCTCACGACGCGGACGCTGCGCGGGGTGTAGGCAATGGTATCCAGCACGCGGGTGGAAACCTCGCCGCTCGTGAAGGCAGGCGTACGGACTACATCGCGCAGCCAGCGCAAGTTGGTCTCGATGCCATCGACGCGGGTTTCCCCGAGCGCCTTCTGCATCGCGGTGACGGCAAGCTCACGCGTCGGGGCGTGGACGATCAGCTTGGCGAGCATGGGATCGTACCATGAGGTGACCTCGCTGCCGGCCATGACCCAGGTTTCAGTGCGGATATCCGCCGGGAACTGGACCGCCGTCAGCGTGCCCGAAGTGGGGCGGTAATCGAGCGCCGGGTCTTCTGCGTAGAGGCGGACCTGCACCGAATGGCCACCGGGTGTTGTCGGCGCGCCATCGAGGAAGCTGAAATCGCCCGCGCCGCCCCGCACCATCCATTCGACGAGATCGATCCCCATGACCATCTCGGTCACGCCATGCTCGACCTGCAGGCGGGTGTTCATTTCGAGGAAGTAGAACTGCTCGCGTTCGGCATCGTAGAGGAATTCGACCGTGCCGGCGTTGCGATAGCGCGCAGCCTCACCAAGCCGGATCGCGGCGGAGTAAAGATCCTGCCGGATGTGTTCAGGCAGCAGCGGGGCCGGAGATTCCTCGACGACCTTCTGGTTGCGGCGCTGGAGCGAGCAATCGCGTTCGCCCAGCGCGACGACCCGGCCCTCGCCATCGCCGAAGATCTGCACTTCGACATGGCGGGCGCGGCGCACGTAGCGTTCGAGGAAGACGCCGGCATCGCCGAAGTTGCTCTGGCCGAGTCGAGCGACAGTGGCAAAGCCCTCCTGCACATCGGCCTGGCTTTCGCAGACGCGCATGCCGATGCCGCCGCCGCCGGCGGTGGCCTTGAGCATGACCGGAAAGCCGATTTCATTGGCAGCGGCGAGCGCTTCCTTTTCGCTGGTCAGCAGTTCGGACCCGGGTGCGAGCGGCACGCCGTGGGCCTTGGCGAGCGCGCGGGCGCTGTGCTTGAGGCCGAACATGCGGATATTGTCCGGCGTCGGGCCAATGAACACAATCCCGGCAGCCGCGCAGGCCTCGGCAAAATCGGTGTTTTCGGCAAGGAAGCCGTAGCCGGGGTGGATCGCGCCCGCTCCGGTGGCCTTCGCGGCGGCAAGGATCGCCTCGACGTTGAGGTAGCTTTCGCTCGGCCGCGCGCCGCCGATGCAGACCGCCTCGTCTGCCTCCGAGACATGCAGCGAGCCCGCATCGGCCTCCGAATAGACCGCGACCGAGCGCAGCCCCATGCGGCGCAAGGTGCGGATGATGCGGGTGGCGATGGCGCCGCGGTTGGCAATGAGAACGGTGCCGAAGCTCATGCGGCGACGATCATGCGGACGGGCGTGGGATTGAAGCCGTTGCAGGGGTTGTTGATCTGCGGGCAGTTCGAGACGACGACGATCACGTCCATCTCGGCCTTGAGATCGACCGTAAGGCCCGGCGCAGAAATGCCGTCGACGATGCCGAGCGCGCCGTCCGCTTCCACCGGCACGTTCATGAAGAAGTTGATGTTGGCGACGATATCGCGCTTGCCGCGGCCTTCGGTGAGGTTTGCCTCGAGGAAGTTCTCGACGCAGGCGTGCTGGGCCTTGGTGTGGTGGCCATAGCGCAGCGTGTTGCTCTCGCAGCTGCAGGCCCCGCCAATGGTATCGTGATACTCGACCGTGGTGGCGGCGATCGTCATCATCGGGCGGCCTTCGTTGGAGCGAAGAACGGTGCCGGTGCGCAGGAACAGGTTGCCCTGCGCCGCAACGGTATCCTGCGCGCTGTAGCGCTCGGTATCATCGGCTTCGCTGTAGAGCAGGAAATCGACCGCCTGGTTGCCTTCAAGGTCGACGATGCGCAGCGTCTGGCCCTTCTTGATGTGATGAATCCAGGGCGCGCGGGCGGGGACGACCTCGTCGTGGACGATGGTATCGGGCAGGCCGTCATGGTGCGGATCGCGGTTCTGCATGGGGCTGCCTCCTTACCGGCGGTAATAGTCTTCGACGTTGAGGAAGGCGCGCAGGCCCTCCGGCGTCGCGGTGCGGATGGGATCGTCTTCGCCGGCCACGGGCCCCCGCCAGGCGGTCGCGCGCAGGGGGGTGACGATGTAGTCGGGCCGGGGATCGAGCACGTGGGGCACGTTTGCGATCACCACGATAACGTCCATTTCGGCGCGCAGCACGACTTCGCGGCCCGGCTCGAACGGGCCGATCTGCGGTTCGATCGCACCGTCGTCGGCGATCCGCGCACCCTTGAACAAGGTGACGGCGGCATGAATGTCGCGGCGCTGGAGGCCGTGCTTGGCAGCGCCGAGCAGGAAGCGGTCGCGCCCGTTGGGGAACTGGCCGCTGTTGCGCCCGTCGCCGTATTTGGCGCCGTTGGTATGGGCGTTTGAAGTACCGGAGAAGGTATCGTGCGTGCCGCCGGTGGTGTCCTCGGCGATGCTCATCAGCACGCGGCCCATGTCGGAGAGCAGGAACTTGCCTTTGGCCAGATAGGCGTTCCACTGGATCTTGACCGTGTCGGCGAAGCTGTAGCGCTCGGTCGGCATTTCGGCGTTGAAGATCTGCAGGCTCGCGCAGGCATCACCCTTGACGTCGATCAGGCGCAGGCGGCTGCCGCGCGGCAGGCGGCGGGTGGCATAGCCGCCAGGCGCGATGGTTTCCTCCCAGAGCAGCGCTTCGGAAGCAACGCCTTCGGGCAGGTCCGGCGCGGCGGGGGGCAGAACCGGCATTGCCTCGACCACGGTGCCGGCCATCGAGCGGGCGTGATCGCGGGCGGCGTTGGGGTTGGCCAGAGTGCCAGATGGTGCAGTGGTCATGCGGCGGCTCCCTGCGGCGCATCGGCTTCCGGCTCATAAAGCTGCGGAAGGAGCGCGGTGGTGGTGACGAGTTCGAGCTGCTGGACACCCCGCACGCGGCGCAGCGCGTCCGACAGGTCCTTGAGGCGGGCAGCAGGGCCCTGGACGAGAAGCACTTCGAGCGACTGGTCGTCTTCAAGAAAAACGTGCTGCGAGGAAATCACTTCCTTGAGGTAGTGCGCCTGCGTCTGCGCAAGCTGGTGGCGGACGCGGCCGCGCTCGCCGCGGTAGACAAGCGTGATCGTGCCGGCGAGCATCTCGTCGGGCCGGGTGAACGCCTCGTGCGCAGCGAGCGCGTGGCGGATCAGCTCGGCCATGAGCTGCGAACGCGAGGGCAGCTGGCGTTCGTTCACCATCATGTCGAGCTTGCGGAACAGTTCGGCCGGAAGGCTCATGCTCAGCCGGGCGAGGCCGGTGGTTTCGGGACTCATGGCGGGTTCTCTCTCAGCTGGCGGCAGTTGCGGGCTGGGGCGCGGGTGCGGCTTCCGGCGCGGGCACGGGCGGGCCGCGCAAGGGCAGGTCATAGACCGCAGTTGCGCCGTAACGATGCGGCGCGTGGGGATCGTGGCGGCGCTTGTCGAGCGCGAGGACGCGGGTGCCGAGTGTGAAGGCTTCCTTGATATCGTGCGTGACCATGACGATGGTGAGGCCGTAGTCGCGCCACAGGCGGGTGATCAGGCCGTGCATGTCGGCGCGGATGCCGGGATCCAGCGCGCCGAACGGCTCATCGAGGAGCAGGATTCGCGGGCGCTTGATCAGGGCCTGCGCAATGGCAAGGCGCTGCTGCATGCCGCCCGACATTTGCGCGGGATAGAGGTGGAGATTGTCGGCAAGCCCGACCGCTTCGAGCATTTCGGTGGCTTGCGCCTCGGCCTTGCGGCGCGCGCTGCCGAAAAGGCGCGCTGCGATGGGTGCGGCGGGGCATTCGAGGCCAAAGGTGACATTGCCCAGCACCGTCATATGCGGGAACACCGAATAGCGTTGGAACACGACGCCCCGATCGGGCCCACACTGCGCCTCCAGCGGCTCGCCATCGAGCAGGATCGTGCCGCGCGTGGGGGCTTCCTGGCCGAGGATCAGGCGCAAAAGGCTGGACTTGCCCGCGCCCGAGGGGCCGATGATCGAGAGGAAAGCGCCTTCGGGGACTTCGAGATTGACCTTCTCGAGCACGACCTTGTCGCCATACTCGACCCAGACGTTGCGGAGGGAAAGGAGCGCGCTCATCGTCCGTCCCCATGTGCCCAGGGGAAGGCGCGGCGGCTG
Organism: Novosphingobium sp.; assembly: GCF_965228995.1. Classification (GTDB taxonomy): domain Bacteria; phylum Pseudomonadota; class Alphaproteobacteria; order Sphingomonadales; family Sphingomonadaceae; genus Novosphingobium. The sequence goes on from NZ_OZ245852.1 coordinate 2,464,428, forward strand.
ATCGCGGCGAGCGTCACGTCCATCAGGATCGCGAGCAGCGCGATCCATGCGACATAGGGGATGATCACGTCCATCGCGAGATAGCGGCGGACGAGGAAGATGCGGTAGCCAAGGCCAATGTCCGAGGCGACGGCTTCGGCGGAGATCAGGAACACCCAGGCCGGCCCGAGCGCGAGGCGGATCGCTTGCAGCAGCCGCGGCATCGCTTGCGGCAGCGCGACGCGGGCGATGATCTGCCACGAATTGGCGCCCAGCGTCTCCGCCTTGATGATCTGTTCGCGGGGCAAGCTGCCGACATGCGCGGCGATATCGCGGACCATGACCGGCGCAACGCCGATGGCGATGAGCACGACCTTGGAGGTTTCACCAAGGCCAAGCGCGATGAACAGGATCGGCAGCAACGCGATCGGCGGGATCACCGCGATGCCGGTGACGAGCGGGCTGAGCGCCGCGCGCACCGGGGGTAGCGCGCCGATGAGGAGGCCGAGGACCAGGGCAAACAGCGTTGCGATGCCGAGGCCGAGGCCGAGCCGCTGCAGACTGGCGAGCGTATCGGCCCAGAACACCAGACGGCCCGAAAGCGGATCGGGCGTGGTGAGCAGCGCCGTGATCGCACTCGCCATCCCCGAGGGAAGCGGGAGGATCTTGTCTGACGGATTGGCCGCGTGGCGCTGCAGCGCGGTGACGATGTAGATCACCATCAGCAGCAGGATCGGCGCGCCGCCCGCAATCAGGCGATCACGCCTGGAAAGGTGCCAGTTGATCCAGCGCATGCGCTCAGATCTTCCCGTCAGCAGCAAGCTTCATGAAGCTGTCGTCGAAGCGCAGGGTCACATGAGCCGCATCGCCCAGCGTCTTGCCGCCGGGGAAAGCAATGCCGACCGCGTCGGCCGAGGTGGCGCCCTTGAACAGCCCCTTGGAGAAGCTGAAATCGCGCACGCGGGTCATTGTGGTGATCAGCGCGGGGGACTGGGCGGCAGCAACGGCGGCCTTGGGATCGGTGTAGAGGAAGGTCGTCTTCAGCTGGTTGTCGAAGGTTTCCGGCCCGGCCCCGGCAAGCTTGGCCATCGCCGCGCGGGCGGCCTTGCCGGAAGCGTCCTGCTTCATCATCAGCTGGACGGTATCGTACCAGATGCCCGCGAGCGCCTTGCCGAGATCGGGATTGGCCTTGAGGGTGGCGGTATCGACGACGAGAAGATCGAGGATCTCGCCCGGAATATCGGCCGAGGAGAACACCTGCGTCACGCCCGGCTGCGCACGCATCACCGAAAGCTGCGGGTTCCACGCGACGGAGGCGGTGACATCGGGGCTGGCGAAAGCGCTGACGATATCGGCATCGGCGGTATTGACCGTCTTCACGTCGGTCATCCCCATGCCGCCCTTCTCTAGCGCGCGGGCGAGGAGGTAGTGCGAGACCGAAAGCTCGACGAGATTGACCGAGCGGCCCTTGATTGCGGAGAGGCTGGTGGCTCCTTTGAGGAGGACGCCGTCGTTGCCGTTGGAGTAATCGCCGAGGATGACCGCGGTAGTGTCCTTGCCGCCCGCCGCCGGGATCGTCAGCGCGTCCATGTTGGCGAGGGTGACGCCGTCCAACTTTCCGGCGGTGTACTGGTTGATCGATTCGACGTAGTCGTTGACCTGTACGATCTTGATCTTGAGGTGGTACTTGTCTTCCCACTTCTTCACGATGCCGGCCTGCTGCGCGTAAGGCCACGGCATCCAGCCAGCATAGATCGACCAGCCGATGCTGAATTCGGTTTTCTTTTCAGTGGGAGCGCTGCCGCCCGAGCAACCTGCGAGTGCCAGCGTGGCTGCAGCGGCGAGGAGGAGCATGGAACCGGTTTTCGCCCGGCGGGGCCTGGCGGGGGAGGTGGCTGACACGATTCTGTCTCCTTTCGCAGTGCAGCATTGCGAGAAACATTCTGCTTGTCCATGGCAAAATGTTACGTTCCGGAAAAAACGTAATACCATTTTTGGGCGAGGCGCCCGCTGTGCCGCGAATCAGCAGGGCCGGATTGGGGCCTTGTGTTGATTCGGCGCAACGGTTCAGCAAGCCGAGTATGCTGCGGGGGCTGGGACTTGCGGCACCTGCACACCGAAAAATCAAGGAATTCCGCAGTGCAGCGAGAGCCTGATAATACCGGGATTAGGCCGAATTATTACGCTTGACCTGTTATGTAATATCGATAGCGTAACCGAAATGTCGCAAAGGTGTTAGTCCTTTGCAATGGCGACAACCAAATTTAAAACCAGGCAATGCAGTTGTCTGGCGTGAGTATTCTGCACGGTATTGACGTGTGGAGGCGATGCTGTTCGACTTCGGAATAAAGTGTCTGAAGAAGATCAGTATCATCGTGAAGCATTAGTGCTGGATGACGGGCCCTTCTGGTCGAATTGCCTCTTTGGTCATCTGGTTTGTTGACGAGTTAAGTCGCCTCCTCGGCGGCGATGAAGTGAGGGAATGACAAGGCGCCAGATCCATCAAAGGATCGGCGTGCCCCGTATAACGCGGGCAATCAAGGATGGGGATGTCGCTTCGAAAAGGCTTTCACGCAAGCAACGCGGGGGCTCGAGTGACCAATAAATCATATAAGACAACACTGGCCAAGACGGCTCTGATGGGTGCGACGATCCTCATGGGCAGCACCGCCTTTCCCGCCTTTGCGCAGATGGCGCCCCAGGCCGGTGCCGAGGCGCCCCAGGCCGCTGCTGAAGCGTCCGACAACAGCACCATCGTGGTGACCGCCACGCGGCGCGCGACGTCGCTGCAGGACGTGCCGATCAACATCACCGCGGTCGGTTCGGAGCAGCTCGAGCGCCAGCGCATCGACGACGTGCGCGATATCGCAGATTTCACGCCCGGCGTGACCATCGCCGATACCGGTCCGGGCAGCACCGGCACGATCGTGCTGCGTGGCCTCAACGCCTCGGACACCGACGCGACCGGCAACAGCTACGACAACGCCTTGGGCGTCTACCTCGGCGAAGTGCCGATCTATTACGATTTCAAGATGCTCGATATCAATCGTGTCGAGGTGCTGCTCGGGCCGCAGGGTACGCTCTATGGCCTCGGCACGCTGGCGGGCGCGATCCGCAACATTCCCAATCGGCCCGATACGAACAAGTGGCAGGCGGAATGGCACGGACGCGTCTATGGCAAGGATGCGGCCTCCAAGACCGGCTATCAGCTGGATGGCATGATCAACATTCCGATCGTGAAGGATCACATCGCCTTCCGTTCGGCTACCGGCTATTACTTTGACCCCGGTTTCATCGACTATCCGCTGCTGGTGAAGACACCCGGCGTATCGAACCCGCAGCCCGATGGCTTCGTCACGGTTCCGCCAACATCGATTTCGCAGGCGGGCTACGATGCGAACCTCTACAGGCGCAAGGATCTCAACTTCGAGAAGACCTTCACGACCCGCAACCAGCTGCTGGTGCAGGTCACGCCGGACCTCTCGGTTGATTTCACGTATGCCTATCAGCACACCAAGACCGATGGCGGCCAGTACAACAGCGATGGCGTGCTGGGCACCGGCAAGTACGAAAGCGCGGCGCGCTATGCCGAGCCGGTCGATCGTCAGGCACATCTCGCGGCCATGGAAATCAACGCCCATGTCGGCGGTGTGTTCGACCTCGTGGCAACGACTGCCTACACCGAGGTGAAGAACAAGCGGAAGGGTGACAACACCGACCTGCTGCTCGATCTCGACTATGACTACGAGCTGTTCCCGCAGTTCACGAGCTGGAACGAGAGCCAGGATCTGCGCAAGCAATTCAACCAGGAAATCCGCCTGGTTTCGACCCATGGCGGGCCGTTCAGCTGGGTGCTTGGCGGGTTCTACAACGAGCAGAAGCTGCAGCGCGATTACCGCGAACATGTCCCGGGCCATCCGTGGGTCGACCTCGCCACCAACCCGGATGAGATCGAGTACGCTTCGTTCAATCGCGCCAAGGTTATCGAGAAGGCCGTCTTCGGTGAAGGCACCTTCAAGATCACGCCTGAATGGCAAATCACCGCTGGCGGCCGTTACTTCAACTATAGCTCGGCGGTTTCGGGCCGTGCGGTGACGCCGATTCTTGGCGATCCGGTCAGCCCCTATGATCTCAAGGCTGCCGGCGGCGTATCGGGCAAGAGCGGCGGGGTGTGGAAGTTCAACACCTCGTACAAGATCACGCCCGAGATCATGATCTATACGACCTACAGCAAGGGCTATCGTATCGGCGGACCAAACACCGTCGCACCGTGCGTCCTCCCGCTGAAGCCGCCGCCGTTCCAGAACGTGTGCGCCCTCCCTAACGAGCTGCAATACGGGCCGGACTCGACCAAGAACCTCGAGGTCGGCATCCGCGCAGAACTGTTCAACCGCAAGCTCACGTTGAACATGAATGCCTTCACGATCGACTGGACCGGCCTCCAGGTCTCCTCGGCAACCGTAAACGGCATCGTCGGCATCACCGTGAATGGCGGCAAGGCCAAGTCCGACGGCTTCGACGCATCATTCCAGCTGCGGCCAATCGACGGGCTTTCGATCCAGGGTACTTATTCGTACACGAACGCCAGGCTCACCGAGGACGTACCCGCGATCATCTCGGTCAACAGTCCGGCGGCGACATATCCCAGCTCGCCTATCCAGTTGGCTGCACTGAAGGGCGATCGCTTGCCCGGTTCGACCAAGAACAGCGGCAGCCTTGGCGTCAACTACACAATGCCGGCGATGGGCGGCGAGCTTATCGGCGACTGGACCGCGACGTATCGCGGCGATGTGGTGACGCGCCTCGGTTGGGACCGCGCCTATGGCGACAAGCTGCCGGGCTTCGTGCTCCACCGGGCCTCGCTCACCTGGCAGAACGACACTTACTCGTTTGGGGTGTTCGCCAACAACATCTTCAACAAGTTCGCCATCACCGCAGTCTCCAACGACCGGTCGCGTGTTGGCGTCAACAGCGGCGTGGTGCTGCGTTATCTCCGCAATACGGTGATCACGCCGCGCACCGTCGGGCTGGAGTTCCGGGTGAAGTACTGATCTTCCAGGCGAATACTGCACAAAAGGGGGCGGGGTTGATCCTCGCCCCCGATTTCGCAATCCTGCGGCAGAAAAACAAGCAGCAGGACAGGACGACGAACGACAACTGGCGAGGAGTGGCAAGGTCATGAGTTCGGGCGTGAAGAAACTGGCGGTCGATTGCATTCCGCCCGCGACGTTGGCAGCGGTGGCAGCGTTCTGGTATTTCGCGCCAGCGGCATGGGTGGCCAACCCGTGGACGCTGCTTCTGGTCAACAGCGTCATCACCGTGTTCGTCCTGGGCCTCGAACTGGTGTTCGAGCGGCACGAGGGCTGGCGGATAAACCGGCAGGAACTCCTCACCGACCTGTTCTATTTCATCCTGATCAACACCGTGATCGGGCGCATGGCCTATATCCTCTCCGAGGCACCGCTGCGCGGCCTAAAGGATGCCTGGGGTATCGGCACGCCCTGGCTGCTGCACGCGCCGTTCCTGGTGCAGGTCGCGGCGGTCTGGGGGCTGTGGGAATTCGGCCAGTACTGGATGCACCGGCTGATGCACAATTGGGAGCCGTTCTGGCTGACCCATGCCCCGCATCACCACATCACCCAGCTCAATGCGATGAAGGGTGCGGTTGGCAATCCGATCGAACTGTTCCTCATCAGCCTCGGCGTCGTCGCGCTTCTCGATGTGTCGCCTGCGGCTTATCTCTGCGCGTTCAGCCTTGGCAACGTGGTCTCGACCTTCAACCACGCCAACGTGAAGGCCGACCCGCCGCTGTTCTATTCGTTCTTCTTCACCTCGATCCGCCATCACAGCTTCCATCACTCGGTGGGCTACGAGAACACACGCTGCAATTATGGCAATGCGATCATCCTGTTCGACCGCATCCTTGGCACCTACAAGGAAGGCGAAGGCATCCTCGTCGGGCAGGACGACAGGCGGCGGCTGACGATCTGGGAGCAGTTCATGTTCCCGTTCAAGCCAGTGATCGAGATGATCGAGCGGCGCCGGGACCAGTCCCCTGCCGGTTAATTGTGCAGGGTGAAGGCTGAGCCAGCCCGGATTGCCGCCGTTCGCCGCGCCATGGGGCGCGGCGATCTGGCAGCGGCCGAGCAGCTTGCCGGTAGCGTAGTTGCGGCTTTTCCGGACGATGCGGAAGGCCGCTTCCTGCTCGGCATGGCGCGGGCCGAGGCCGGGCGTGTCAGTGCCGGGATCGCGGATATCCTGCGCGCGGTCGAACTCGATCCGCGCGGGAGCTATCGGGCGCAGCTGGCGCGGCTGCAAGTCATGCTCCGGCAGGACAGCGCGGCGGCGGAAACGCTGGCCTTGGCCGAACAGACACTGCCCGACGACGCGCACGGGCGCGATACCATCGGCTGCGTCTATGCAAGGCTTGGCGAGCACGCCGCCTCTGTGCCGCATTTCCGCGAAGCGGTGCGACTTGCGCCGGACAACGTCTCTTACCGCTATAACCTTGCGGCGGCGCTCAACTTCATCGGCGATGTCGATGGCGCGGAGACCGAAGCGGAAGCCCTCATCGCGATAGACCCTGACTACGCGCGGGGCCATCACATGCTGGCGGGGCTGCGCAAGCAAAGCACAGAGCGCAACCATGCGGAGCGGCTTACCGCGGCGCTGGGCCGCGCGCGGGCGCCGGATGCGCGGCTGCTGCTGGGCTATGCGCTGGCGAAGGAACTGGAAGACATTGGCGAGCAGCAAGCTGCCTTTGCCCGGCTCGCGCAGGCCAATGCCGAACACCGGGCTCGGCTGCCTTATACTTTCGCGCGGGACAGCGCCAACTTCGATGCAATCGAGCGCAACTGGCCGCGCATTGCGGCGGCGGCGGTGCACGGCGCTCCCGATGCCTCGCCGATCTTCGTAATCGGGATGCCGCGCACCGGGACGACGCTGGTTGACCGCATCCTCTCCTCGCATCCCGCCGTGCGCAGTGCGGGCGAACTGCAGGCCATGCCGCTCGCGGTGAAGATGGCAGCAGGCACCGCGAGCCGTGTGGTGCTCGATCCCGAGACGATCGAGGCGGCGGCCGGCGAAGACCTCGGCGCGATCGGGCGCGACTACATGGCGCGGGCGCTGAGCCATGCTGGCGCGCGCGAGCAGGGGCGGTTCGTCGACAAGTTTCCGGGGAACTTCCAGTACGCCGGGTTCATCGCGCGGGCGCTGCCGGAAGCACGGATGGTGTGCCTGCGGCGCCATCCGCTCGATACGGTGCTGGCGAACTTCCGCAATCTCTTCGCGATTTCCTCGCGCTATTACGATTACAGCTACGATCTCATGGATATCGCGCGGTACTATGTGCGGTTCGACCGGTTGATCAAGCTGTGGCGCGAGGTGCTGCCGGGGCGCATCCTCGAGCTGGGCTACGAGGATCTGGTGGTGGATCAGGAAGGCGGCACGCGGGCGCTGCTGGAGCATTGCGGGCTCAAGTGGGATGCGGCCTGCCTCGATTTCCACCGCAACACAGCGCCCGTTTCGACGCCGAGTGCAGCACAAGTGCGGCGACCGATGTACCGCGATTCCGTGGCGCGCTGGACCAGGCACCTAGACGCGCTGGCCCCGGTGATCGCATTTTTCGAAGAACAGGGTATCCCTATTTAGCCGGGCAGGGGATCGTCTGGCCGACACCTTCGATGCTGGCACCGCGCAGCGTGAGCACGAGGCCCTTCTCGCCCGCGATCTTTAGCGGGGTGCCGACCGCCTTGAAGTCCGCACCGGCATCCTTGAAACAGCGCAGCGGGATGCGCAGCGTGAGGGGGCCGGCGGGCGGCGTTACCTTGAGCGTGGCGCCGGCCATGGTCACCGCGATGGGTCCTGCGGCGGCATCGAGGCGGCCTTCGAGCTTCAGCGCAAATTCCTCGTCAAGCTGGCGCATGAGATCGACCGGCGGACCGTCGATGCCGATGGCGCCGGCTTCGCCCCAGCTGAACGCCTGCGCATCTTCCTGCGCGCCGAGATCGACCGCGCGCGCGGCAATGCCGGGATCGAGGCTGAGGTGCCAGGGTGAGGGGACCTTGCCGAGGGCGAAGTAGACGCCCTCACTCGCCGAAGCGACGAGATCGACCTTGGGGTCTTCATTGACCGGGCCGACTGAGGTCTTGCTGGTGTAACCAAGGCCATAGCCCGCCGGAAACAGCGGGGCCTTGACCGGGGAAATCGCGTCGGCAGGCCAGGGGAAGGGGAGCTTGCCGGTAAAGCCGCGCGCCGGTTTGCCATCCTTGCGGGCGACCAGCACGTCCGCCACGCCTTGCCCCTGCGTGCCGGGAAGCCATGCTGCGACGAAAGCATCGGACGCGTTGATCTCAGGCCCGGCAAACAGCGGGCGGCCCGAGAGAAATACCGAGACGACCTTGATCCCCTGCGCCTTGAGCCTGGCCAGCAGTTCCTTCTCGCCAGCATTGGCGCGGAAGGCGATGTTGGGCATATCACCCTGGAATTCGGCGTAGGGCTGCTCGCCGTAGACGACCACGGCGACGTCGGGGCGATCGGTGAAGCTGCCATTGGCCGAGATCGCTGCGCTGCCGCCCGCATCTTTCACGGCGGTGGCGATGGCGCGGCCGATGGTCTGGCCCTTGGGGAAATCGGCCGCAGTGGTATCGGTGCCCTGCCAGGTGATGGTCCAGCCCCCGGCCTGCATCGCCATCGAGTCCGCGCCCGGGCCAGTGATCAGCACTTTGGCGCCGGGGCGCAAGGGCAGAACGCCGCCGTTGTTCTTGAGCAGGACGAGTGACTTGGCCGCTGCTTCACGTGCGACGGCAAGGTGCGCATCGGTGCCGACCATGGCAGGATTGCCGCGATCCACCGGATGCGTGCCGAGGAGGCCGAGCTTGGCCTTGACGCGCAGGATCCGCGCGACGGCATCGTCGACGCGCGCCAGCGGGATCGTGCCGTCCCGAACCTCGCGGACGGTGGCCTCGAACAAGCCCTTCCAGCTGTTGGGCGCCATCGCGAGATCGAGCCCGGCGGTGAATGTCTTGGGGCAATCGGTGACGGAGCAGCCCGGGATCTGGCCGTGGCCGTTCCAATCGCCGACGATGAGGCCTGCAAAGCCCATGCGGCCCTTGAGCACATCGGTGAGCAGGCTCTTGTTGCCGTGGTTCTTGGTGCCGTTCCAGCTGGAGAAGCTGGCCATCACCGTCAATGCACCCGCATCGATCGCGGGCGGATAGCCCTGCGCGTGGTGAGCGACGAGTTCGCGCTCGGAAACCAGTGCGTCGCCCTGATCCTTGCCGCCATCGGTGCCGCCATCGGCGAGGAAGTGCTTGGCAGTTGCCGCAACGCGATCGGCGGCAATCGGCTTGCCGGAAACGAGCGGGCCCTGCAGGCCGATCGTCATCGCCTTGGCATAGCTGGCGACGAGTGCGGGATCGGCGGCATAGCCTTCGTAGCTTCGGCCCCAGCGCAGATCCTGCGGGACGGCGAGCGTGGGCGCGAACGTCCAGTCGATGCCGCTGGCGGCAACTTCGGTCGCGGTCACTTCGCCGATGCGCTGGATAAGGGCCGGATCGTGCGCAGCGCCGAGGCCGATGTTGTGCGGGAAGATCGTGGCGCCGGGGAGGTTGGAATGGCCGTGGACGGCGTCGATACCGAACAGGATCGGAATGCCCGCGCCAGACTTTGCCGAAGCCGTGCGGAATTCGCGCACCAGCTTTTCCCACTTGGCGGCATTGGCGCGTTCATCGCCATAGGGGCCGGAATTACCGCCGGCGAGGATCGAACCGAGAGGGTATTTTGCAAGGTCTGCCGGGGTGATCGCGCTGATGTCCGCCTGGATCATCTGCCCGACTTTCTGCTCGAGCGTCATCGCGGCGATCATGCGGGCAATCCGGCGCTCGGTGGCCGGAGTGGTGATTGCGGCCGGGCTGTGCGCGGCAGGCCAGAGCGCGGGGTGGGCGGTGCTCGATGCGGCAGATGCACCTTGTCCCGCATCGCCGGGTGCCGCCGTATTCGAGGCTGCAAGGGCGCTTCCCGACGCCAGCAACATGGCTGCCAAAAGCGTGCGCCGAACCATCATTCTCACCCTTCCCGTTTCTCTGTGAACGTTCTCATGGCGGTTCGTCGCATGAGAAAGCATCAAAATCAAGCGGGGCTGTCAGATTTCACGCTCTGCGCTTGATGAGAGGCCCGCGAGCAGCAGTGCCGCCACCAGGGCGAGTGCGGCAAACAGCAGGAAAAGGCCGGAAAACCCGAACCACGGCACCAGCGCAAGCGTGAACCATGGCATGACCAGCGAGGGCATGGTGTTGGTAAGATTGAACAACCCGAGATCGCGCCCGCGGCGGTTGCCATCGGGCAATGTACGCAGCGTTTGCGCCGAATGCAGCGCAAGGAAGATCGATGTGGAGAAACCGAACACGCCGTAGCTGAGCACGCCGGTCGTCACGCTTTGCGCAAGCGCCATGCCGACAAGGCCAATGGGTGCGACCAGCGTACACACGACAAGCGGCAGGAAGGGATGGCGGCGGCGATCAGCCCAGCGACCGGCAAGCAGCGCGGCCGGAGCCGAGATGACGAGGACCGTGCTGAACACCCGCGCGGTGAGGTGATCGTCGACCGCTGGATCGATCGAGCGCAGCCAGAGGTAGAGGAACGAGAATAGCGCTGCCTCGGCCACCTGCACGAGGAGCCGCGCCGCCCACATGCGCAGCGCGGCACGCTTGCGAAAGCGCGGCGGCGCTCCTGATGACGGGGCTGCCTGCGGGACGGGATCGGTTCCGCTTCGGTTGCCGAGGAGTAGCGCAGGAAGCACCGCTGCCGCGACGGCGACGGCAACGATCAGGAGGCGGCCATCCGCGGAGGCAAGGCCGGGCATGGTAACGAGCGCCCCGGCCAGCGCGCCGAGCCCGGGCGCAAAGGCGAGGAGGCCGCCAAGGAGGCCCTTCTGGCCATCGGGCACGCAGTCCGCGCCCCACGCCGCAAGCGGGGCAAGCATCATGTTGAGCCCGAGCTGCCACAGCACCACGATCCCGGTGATTTCGGGCAGACTTCGCGCCGCAGGGACAACGACCAGCAGCACGCAGGAAAGTGCGAGCCCGAGCGCGGCCCAGGGTCGGCGCATTCCGGTCACATCGCTCAGCCAGCCGAACAGGATGTGCCCGATGCTGGCCGAAATGGCGCCGCAAAAGGCGATGGCCGAAAGCCACATGATCGCTTGCTCCCCCGGTGCCAGTGCCGCGACGCGGACGGGCAGGAGGATCGTCAGGAACGGCACATAAGCGATCGAACCACCGGCCCAGGCCAGCGCATAAAGCACAAGGAACGCGAGCGACTGGTGCGAGGGGGGCTGGTGCAACGAGCGAGCGGCAGGCACGCCGGGTTTGTCAGACACTCACGGTTTGCCGGGCATTGGCGACCGAGCCGCGCTTGACCAGGCTTGCCGGGATCACCGTGAGCGCATCGGGCAGGAGATCGCCCTTCTGCGCCGCGATGATGAGCTCGACTGCTTTGGAAGCCGTTGCGGCAATGGGCTGATCGATTGCGGTGAGCTGGGGCTGAGTGAACTGCGTCATCGGCGTGTTGTCGAAGCTGATGAGCGAAAGATCGCGCGGCACGGCAAGCCCGTTCTTGCGGGCCACATCGAGCGTGGCGAGCGCCATCTGGTCGTTGCTGGCGATGATCGCGGTGGGCGGCTGCGGCAAAGCAAGCAAGGCACGCGCGGCGCGTTCACCCGAGGCATACGTGAAATCGCCGGCCTGAAGCAGGTCTTCGGTGGAGAGCCCGGCTTCGGCCATCGCGGCTTCCCAGCCATCGACGCGCCAGCCGCTGAGGTTGTATTCCGCCGCGCCTGCGATGAAGCCGATGCGCCGGTGACCGAGTTCCGCCAGATAGCGCGTGGCCGCGGCGGCAGCGCCTTCATCGTCCATCAGGATCGGCATGCCCGCATCGCGCGCCTTCGAGCCGATCCGCGCAAACGGGATCTGCTGCTGCGCGAGGCAGCGCACGATTTGCGGATTGTCCGAGTGCGGGGGCGTGAGAATGATCCCGTCGGGCTGAAGCGCGGCAATGGCGCCGAGCAGTTCGCGCTCGACATGATCGGAATGCGTATCGACCAGCTCGACGATCATGCGATACCCGTGCTCGGCGCATTTGAGCATGCCGCCAAGCAGCATCTGGTCGACCCAGTCGGTGCCCTGCCGCGCGCGCCAATCGGCAATGGTGCGGTCCCGGTCGTTCAAGGCGAGGATGAGGTACGAACGCGAGCCGCTCATGCGCTGGGCCGCGATAGAGGGGACATAGCCGAGGCGCTTGATCGCCTCGAGCACGCGCTCCTTGAGTTCGGGGCGGACGTTGGGCTCGTTGTTGATAACCCGGCTTACCGTCTGGAGCGAAACTCCGACGTCTGCCGCAACGTGCCTGATCGTGACCGCCTGACGACGCCTCGCCATGCGTTATTGGCCCTCTTCTTGTTTCGCAGACGCAGCCTTTGCGGCAGTCGTCGCGGTGGCTGTCGGCGCATTGCCGACAGTCTCGGACGGCTTTTGCCAGACGCGCACCCAATCAATCAAGAAGCGCTTGGGAAAATTGCTGTCTGACACGCCCTTGAGGCCGCGGCTCTCTGGAAGGCCGCCGCCGAAGGCCAGGTTCAGGATCAGATGGAAAGGCTGGTCGAATGGGGCACCGGGCGCAGTGGACCCGGACGTGAACCATTCATCGCGCTGCCGGACGGCATACGTCTCGCCGTCGAGTTGCCAGACGATGCGGTCCGGCTGCCACTCGATGGCATAAGTGTGAAAGCCCGCGAGCACGGCGGGCCGGTGGACTTCGGTGCCCTTGTGGGTGTTGCCGGGCCAGGGCTTGCCGAAATGCAGCGTGCCGAGGATCGTGTCTTCCTTGCCGTCTGCGCAGTCCTTGCAAGGGGTGCCAAGGTTGACGGCTTCGAGAATGTCGATCTCTCCCGAGGCAGCCCATGGGCCATAAGTATTCGCTTCGGGCAGCATCCAGATCGCGGGCCAGGTGCCTTGGCCTTGCGGCAGCATGGCGCGCAGTTCGATGCGGCCATAGCGCCACGCAGCCTTGCCGCGCGTGCTGAGGCGGGCGGAGGTATAATCCCGATTGACAAGCGCGCCGGGCTTGGCCGGATTGGCGCGCGGGCTGGCGGGAACGGCCGGGCCGCTGACATGCTCGTGCAGCGCGGTGATGACGAGCGCGCCGTCCGTTATGCGGGCGTTGCTCGGATGATCGGTGTAGCATTGGCGTTCGCCGTTGCCGCCGCCCCAGCAATCGACCTCGAAGCTCCACTTGGCCGGGTCTATGGCCGGGCCGTTGAATTCATCGGACCATACCAGCTGCCAGCCCGCCTCGCTTGGCGCGGCAACCGCCGGGAGCGGGGCTGCCAGCGCGGCGAGAGCGAGGAGGTGCCGCATCAGGCCGCGCGCGCCGGCTGCACGCCGCAATACTGCGCGACATAGGCCTGGTGATCGGGAAGTCCCGCGACCGTCTTCACCACGCTTTCGCGCAGGCCTTTGAGCAGGTGATCGAGTTCAGCGTCCGAAAGCTTGGTCGCGACCGGGTGATAGGTCTGCGGCATGATGCCTTGGCCCATCATCACCTGAACCCAGCTGTTCTCGACGAAAAGTTCCTCATTCTTGCGGAAGACGCGGCCGGTCTCACGGAACAGTTCGATCTTGTGGGTGAGGCTGTCCGGGATTTCCATCGCCGCACACTGGCGCCAGAACGGGCTGTCGCGCCGGTCGGTCGCCTTGTAGTGGAGGATCAGGAAATCGCGGATCTGCTCCATGTCGGTCATCTGCTGATCGTTGAATTCCGCCACATCGCGCGCGCTGATCTCGCCTGCTGGCAGCATGCGGATGATGCGCAGGATGGCGCGCTGGATGAGGTGGATACTGGTCGATTCAAGCGGTTCCATGAACCCGCCCGAGAGGCCCACGGCCACGCAGTTACGGTGCCACTGCTTGCGCCGCGCGCCGGTGGTGAAGCGGATCACATTGGGCTCGGTCAGGCGCTCGCCCTCGACGGTCGAGAAGAGGCGCTCCTGCGCTGCGTCCTTGGTGAGATAGCGGCTGCAGTAGACTATGCCGTTGCCCTGCCGGTGCTGCAGCGGGATGCGCCACTGCCAGCCCGCATCGTGCGCGATGGCGCGGGTGTAGGGCACGGGCGGGCGGACGCTGGCGGTCTGCACCGCGATGGCGGAATCGCAGGGGAGCCAGTGCGTCCAATCGTCGTACCCGACATGGAGCGCACCTTCCATGAGGATGGCGCGGAAGCCGGTGCAATCGAGGAACAGATCGCCTTCGATGCGCTGGCCGGATTCAAGGCGCAGCGCGGCGATGTCTCCCGTTTCGGGTTGAAGTTCGACCTCGGCGATCTTGCCTTCGACACGCCGCGCGCCGTCCGCCTCGGCGAGCTTGCGCAGGAAGGCGGCGTAGAGCCCGGAATCGAGCTGATAGGCGTAGTTGATGCGGCCATCCGGGAGGTGGGCGAACTTCGACTTCATCGCCGCCTGAAGCTCGATGCAGTAGTCGTCGTAGCTCTCCTTGTGGCCCTTGGTCAGGCCGTGCATCCAGAAGTGCTGGAAGCCCGCGCTCCAGTGATCGCGCCCGGTCACGCCGAAGGAGTGGAAGTAGCTTTCACCCGGCACGCGCCAGTTTTCGAAGTTGATGCCAAGTTTGAAGGTCGCCTGCGTGGCGCGCATGAAATCGGCCTCGCCAATTCCGAGCAGGCGATTGTAGGTGACGAGCGGGGGGATGGTGCTTTCGCCCACGCCGATTGTGCCGATCGCCTCGGATTCGACGAGTGTGAGTTCGATAGCAGCGCCCATCGTGCGCGCGAGCGCGGCGGCGGCCATCCAGCCGGCTGTGCCGCCTCCTGCCACGACGATACGGCGCTTGGGGCTTGCCTGGGTCATTTGCTGAGTGTCCTCAAGAGAAACGAGCGGAGCCGTCCGGCGGCGGCAGGATCGAGCGGATCCAGAATGCCGCGCCCGCCTTCGGGGATATGGGCGGTGACTTCGGGGCCGTTCTCGAACACGTAGTAATCGAACAGCGCGCGCCAGATCGCCTTGTCTTCGGCGGGCAGGTCACGGATCGAAAGGATCGCGTGGTTGAGCGCGTCCTGCGGCTGCCCGAGCCAGCGCGGGGTATCGCGCCACCAGTAGTTCATCAGGATATTGAACGGGGCGAGCCCTTCGACATGGTGCCACCACATCGAAGGGATGAAGAGCGCATCGCCCGGTTCCAGCACGGCGACCTGCGCGTGGTTCAGGGCCTCCGCGAAGTGCGGGTGGCGATCGAGGTCCGGCGCGTGGAAATCGACCATCGACACGGCGCGGCCCGCAGGCGTGTTGTCGATCGGGCCGAGGTGCAGACCCGCGAACTGTTCGGGCGGGAACAGCGTGAACCGGCGGCGACCGGCAGCGCAGCAGGCGAGATTGTCGGGAAAATCATTGTGCGCGGCGATCCGCGTCGGCGTGCCGATCCACAGGCTGACGATCGGCTCGCGCTTGCCGAGATCGAGGGTGTTTTCCGCCGCGACGGTGGTGAAGTGCGTCGGCACATCAATTGAACCGAGGTAGATCGCCGGGGCATCAGGGCGGCTCTCGTTGGCGTCCATGCCGCCGAAGATGTCGGCAAGCTTGCCCCGCGCTTCGCGGAAATTCATCGCCATGTCCGCGCCGTAGAACAGACGGCCATCCTTGCCAGGTTCGCCCAGCGAGACGGTGAAGGGGACGGGGCGTGCGCGTTCGAGGAGGTAGGCGCGCGCGGCGCGGGCCGAGACGAGCCCCGCCTGCACCAGCGGCCAATCGCGAACGAGGCCGCGGATCACGAAAGGCGTGCGGGCACCTCGCAGCAGCGCGTCGAGCGCAGCGGCATCGCCTGCCGCGCGCTCTTCCACCGCGGGCATAGCGGCGAAAATCGAGGCATCTGCCTCAGCCAAGCGCAACCTTCCGGTTCTTGCGCGCGACGAGGTTGCCGAACTGCGCGAGGCTGGCGAGCACCATGTAGATGCGGGCGAGGTGGCCCGCGTTCATCAGGGCGTGCAGCGCTTCACCATCAATGCTGGAGAGGCGCTCTTCGTGGATCGTCTGAAAGCCGACAAGCGACTGGACTGCGCCATTATCGAGCGTGACTTCGAGAGTGAACGGTTCAACCAGTTCGTAGGCTTCAAGCGCGGTGAAAAAGTCGGTGCTTTCGTGCCACGCGTAGTCGAGATCGCCGAGCATCGTGGCCATGGCTTCGAGCCAGGGCGTGGGCGCGCCGGCTTCGTCAAACACGCGCATGCCTTCGCCAGTGGCCGAGATACGCGGGTTGGCCATATCGACGTGGACTTGCGGCGCGGCGCCCTCTTCCGGTGGCCGGCCGATCAGGAACGGCTGCACGGCATGCGCCATCGGGCGGTAGCGCGCGTCCCATATGCTGCCATCGAGGAAGAGATTTTCACCGGCCTCGAAGCCGAACAGCGCGAGCGCGGCAAGCTTGCCGGTCTCGGCATCGCGGCGAAAGACGATGGGATAGTGCGCCTGCACCTCGCGAAATTCAGCCGGCATGGCGAGCGAGGCCATGACGTTGTCGCCGTATTCAGCGCCAGCTTCGGTCTGGATGCGAAGCTGGCCATGATCGGCGGGATTGAGGATCTGGTGCTGGCTCATGCGGGTATCCTGGCAGCCGCCGATTGGGCAGCGAGACGGTCGAGGTAGTCGCGGGCGGTCGGCAGCGCGGCGGCAAGCGCACGGGCCTTGGCGGCGATTTCGGCGAGGCGGGCGGGGACGGCGGGCGCGTTGCTTGCCAGCGGGACGGGAACGCCCATGCCGTAGAGCACATATTGCTGGCTCGCGGCGGGAAACATCTCGTCCACGCGGGGGAAATCCCACACCGAAGGCGCCTGTTCGCGCCACAGCGCGAGGCATTCGGCAAGGCGCGGGGGGATGGTTTCGGGCGCGCGCTGGGCCTGCCAGTAAGGCTCGGTCCGCACGCTCGGCACGTAGTGGAGCTTGAGGAATTCAACCACACGGTCCCAGCGATAGCGGAACAGCTCATTGAAGCGCGCGGCGTGGATATCCATACCGGCGCGGCTTTGCGGGAAGTTCTCGGCAAGTGCTTTCAGCGAGAGCTCGATCAGCACGATGGCCGAAGCTTCGAGCGGCTCGATGAAACCGGCGGAAAGGCCCACGGCGATGCAATTGCCGATCCAGAACCGGTCGCGGTGGCCGGTCCGGAACGAAAGCTTGCGCGGGGTGAGGCTGGCGGGATCGGCATCCGGGACCTTGGCGGCGACATAGGCCCCAAGGATTTCGGCGGCGCGGTCGTCGGACAGGAACCGCGAGGCATAGACGCAGCCGATGCCGCGCCGGGTGGGGAGGCCGATGTCCCAGAGCCAGCCCGCTTCGTGCGCGGTGCCGATGGTCTGCGCGGCAATGGGGCTGCCGGGTTCGACCGGAACCTGCACGGCCAGCGCGCGGTCGTTGAAGGAAATGTCCGAGCGGTCGATCCATTCGGCGCCGCACGCGCCCGCAATGAGAATGGCGGCCTGCCCCGAGCAATCGAGGAAAAGATCGCCCTCCAGCGCCGCACCGTCCTGCAACAGGAGCGCAGCAATATCGCCATTTGCTGCGCGGGTTACGCCGGTGACCTGTGCAGCAATCCGGCTGACGCCAAGCCGCTGCGTGGCGTGCCGCATGAGAAGCGCGGCGAACTTCCCGGCATCGAGATGATAGCCATAATTGAGCGCGCCGGCGTAATCGGGCATTGCGCGCTGGCGGGGCGCGAGGTTCCCAAGGCACACCGCATGCTGCGGGCTGATTGCCGCAGCAAAGGGTCCCGGGCGGCCTGCCATCTGCCACGCTGCGGCCAGATCGCGCATATCCGCCGCAGGCGGTGCGCTGAAGGGATGAAGGTAGCTGTCCTCAGCCGAGCCATCGCGCCAGCCATCGAAGCGCGAGCCCTGCTTGAAGGCGGCGTCGCATTGTTCAAGAAATTCGGCTTCGGGAATGCCGATGGTGGCCAGCGTCTCGCGCATCGTCGGCCAGGTGCCTTCGCCGACGCCGATAGTCGGGATATCCGGCGCCTCGACCAGCGTGATGCGCTTGTCCGCCAGCCGCGCGCCAAGCAGGCAAGCGGAAAGCCATCCGGCGGTGCCGCCGCCGACGATGACGATATGCTGGACCGCGTTGCTCATGTCCGTGCGACCTTAGCGCAGTTTAGCCTGTGTGACCAAAGCGAAGAGCCGCACCGCTGTTGGGCAGTGCGGCTCTTGCAAATGCAGGACCTTCGTACTGGCGTGAACCGGTCAGAAGGTGAAGCGGGCACCTGCCGCCCAGCGGGCATAGCCGGGCGCCGAGAAGAACACGATCTGGTCATTGCGCATATGACCCTTGCGGTCGGCGTTGGTGATGTTGATCCCTTCGCCGAAGATCGTGATGCCCTTCTTGATCTCGTAGCTCGCGCTCATGTCCCACTGGCCGTAGGAATTGATGTAGTACGGATCCTGACCGAGGCCGGAGAGGAAGCCCTGACGCCAGTTGTAGGCAACGCGGGCCTGCAGACCGTGCTTGTCGTAGTAGACCACGGCGTTGGCGCTGTTGCTGGCGCCGGGAACCGCGAACTGCGTGACGGTGTGCGGGATCGCGTTGTTGATGTTGTGGTCGCTCTTCACCACCGTGTAGTTCAGGATCGTGCCGAAGCCGGTTTCCCAGAAGTTGTGCTGGATCGCGAATTCCCAGCCATGAATGGTGTCGAGCTGGTCCGAGTTGCTCGGCTGAGTGATGACGAAGTTGGACTTCGGATCGCCGGGCTGACTGATGATGCCGAGCAGCTTGCCCTTGTCATCGCGGTACGCCGCTTCCGGATGAGCCGCGGCGACATATTCAATGAGCGCGGTCGCACTGGCATCCTGGCCGAGCGCTGCACGGGCTTGCTTGGCATAATCGCCATTCACGGCATTCGTCAGGTCAAACGCGGTGCGGTTGACCTGGTTCTGCGCGATGAAGTTCTTCACCACCTTGTGGAAGTAGCCGATCGAGATGTAGCTCGTGGGCCCGTAGTACCACTCCGCCGAAAGATCGACGTTGTAGGACTTGTAGGGCAGAAGGCCCGGATTGCCGCTGTTGCCGGTGCCGCCGCCGACGCGGATCAGCTGGTTGAGCGTCGTTCCGCCCTGAAGGCTCTGGTAGTCAGGACGGGTGATCGTCTGGCTGTACGAAGCGCGGAACTTGACGTTCTTGATCGGCGACATGTCGAAGTCGATGGCCGGCAGCCAGTTGTGATACCGGCCGGACAGCGAGGCAGACTGCAGGACGGGCGCACCGTTGGCGTCGACCTTGTTCACGATGGTCGTCTCGTTACCGCCCGACCAGAAGGACAGGAGCGGGGTCGGGACCAGCGAGGTGGAATCGACTTTGGTGGTCTCATAGCGCAAGCCGAGGCGCAGATGGGCAGGGTTTTCACCCAGATCGAAGGTGTGGGTCGACTGGATGTAGGGCGCCCAGGTCCGCTCGCGGATACGGCGATCAGTGTCCTGGAAGGCAAGGCAGGTGCCGGGCTTGATCGCCTTGGCGCAGATACCCAGCTGGCTATCGAGCAGCTTGATCAGACCTGTCGTATCGACCTTGAAGTAGTTCGGAATGATCCCCGACGCGTTGGAGCCTTCGGCGCCAGCGAGGTCGTTGGGCAGGTTGGTGCTGGTGTAGAGACCATCAGGCGTATCAGCCGCCGAAAGCGTGCCGCCCCAGGTGTCGTTCTGGATCACACCGAAGGCCGAGCGGACCTTGTTCTCGGTATAAGTCACGCCGAAGTCGAGGCTGTCGATGAACGACGCATCGAAGTCGTAATGGCCCTTGAAGCTGCCTTCGTTGATCTCGTCACGGAAGTAGGCGTTGCGGAAGGCATTGCCGGCGGGACGGATGTTGGCGGCGGCGATTTCCGCGCCGGGCGCCATTGTCACCGAGATCACGGGGATCTGGTGGGTGTAATCAACCTTCTGGTTGAGAACGCCATAGATCGCGCTGCCGACGGCGATGTTGCTGCCGTAGGGCGAGGTGGGCTTGCTCTCCGCGGTCGAGTGGTGGCCGTCGAGCTCGAGCTTGAGGCCGCCGGGGCCCTTCCACTGGAGGTTGCCGCCAATCGAGCGATTGATCGAGCGGTTGGCCGCGACCGCGCCGGTGATGGCAAGGTCCTTGTTCTCGCCGGGGCGGAAGGCTTCTGCGTAGAAGTTGGGACCGGCAGCGGGCCCATCGGTCCAGCTGCTCGTGGTGTTGCCATGGTTGAACCACACGCCAATGCTGTTGGTGCGCGAATCTACGGTGTTCTGGGAGAAGGTGTAGTCGACGGTGGCAGTCAGCGTGTCGGTCGGCTTGACCTGCAGCACGGCCTGACCGTTGTAGCGCTTGCGCTCGAACGTGGTGAAATCATACCCGGCGTTCTGCGTCACCTGATAGACGTCGTTCGGACCAGGACGGTTGGTGATGTTGGGCGAACCAGCGGGCGCCAGTGAGCCCCAGTTGTTTTCGTCGCCCTTGTAGCCTTCGCGCCAGCCGGCGTTGAACTGTGCCTGGCTGCCCTTGCGATCCTGATAGGAGCCGCTGATCAGGATGCCGATGCGGTTGTCGGCAAAGGTATCGCTGATGATGCCCGAGACTTCGGGCGTGACCGTCTTGTTCTCGAAGCGCGAGGTGTCATAGACACCCTTCACGCCGATCGAGCCGTGCAGGCCGGGGCGGTCCAGCGGCTTCGCCGTCTTGATGTTGATGACCGAACCGATACCGCCGGTGGCCAGCGTTGCGCGGCCCGACTTGTAGACTTCGACGCCGGCAATGCCTTCGGAAGCAAGGTTGCCGAAATCGAAGCTGCGTGAATTGGGCGGGCTGGCTGCATCGCCCAGCGTCGAGGTCGGCATCTGGCGGCCGTTGAGCAGGACGAGGTTGAAATCGGGGCCGAAGCCGCGCACGGTGACGGTCGAGCCTTCACCGCTATTGCGGTCAATCGAGACGCCGGTGATGCGCTGGAGCGATTCTGCAAGGTTCGTATCGGGGAACTTGCCGATATCGAGTGCGGTGATCGCATCGACCACGCCGAGGTTGGCGCGCTTGATGTCGAGCGAGCTCTTCAGCGAGGCGCGGATGCCGGTGACGACGATGGCATTGGCATCAGCCGGTGCGGCGGCTTCCGGAGCGGCCTGCGGCGCGACTTCTTGCGCTACGGCCTGCTGTGCGGAAAGAGCGAGTGCGGCTGCCGACGCCCCGAGCATAAGGTGGGCATAGGCAGGCTTGCGCGATGCTTTCATTGCGATTCTTCCCCCTGAAATCCGGCGCTTTGTCCGGTTGAGTGCCGATTGTGAACGTTCACCTAGCTGGGAACGTTCACTTCGTCAAGCCGGTACCGGGCGTTTTGCGCACAGGCGATTGCAGTTTTCGCCCAAATTGGTGGCAATTGCTCGGGCGCGACGGCGCGGCCTATCCGGCGTCCTGCCGGTTGGGCGAGGTATGCCCGCCTGCAGCGGAACTATTGCGCGAGGAAGCGTTCGAGCGGCGCAAGCGCGGCCGCGGGGGATTCCTCGAAGGGAACGTGGCCCATGCCCGGCAGGCGGACGAGATGCGCATCGGGCAGAAGGCGCAAGTAGTCCTGCGCGTTTTGCACGGGGATCATGTGGTCCTGTTCGCCCCACAGCAGCAGGGTGGGAGCGTTGATGCTGCGCAGCCGCGCCGCCGGGTCGGTGATCACGGTCTGGCGGGTGCGGTCGAGGATCGCGCGGCGGACCCCGGGTGCTAGCAGCATATCGCGGTAGCGTTCGAGCACTGCATCGGGAAGTGCGTCAGGATGGGCCCAGGCCGGCGCAAGGTTCGCGCGGACGAGCGAGCGCGGGCCAACCCACGGCATGGCTTCCAACATGAGCGGGACGTCCGGCGCCTTGCCATATTCGAAACCGGGGCTGGCAAATCCATCGGGCGAAATCAGCACGAGCTTTGTCACGCGCTGCGGATAGCGTGCAGCAAATTCCCAAGCGAAGCGCCCGCCAAGCGAGTTACCGATCAGCGCGACCTTGGGCAGGGCAAGCTGGTCCATCAGCGCAGCGAGGATCGCAAGGGTGCGCTCATCGGAGTAGTTGCCCGTGGGATCGGGTCCGGTCAGGCCGAAGCCGGGCAGATCGAGGCGGATGACGCGGTACTTTGCAGACAGCGCCCTGGCCCAGGGCTCCCAGGTATCAAGGCTCGAGCCGAAGCCGTGGAGCAGGATCAGGGCGGGGGCCTGGCGGGGGCCGCTATCGCGCATGCGCAGGCGGAGACCGAGCACAGTGCGGAATTCGCCGGGGTAGGCCGCTTCAAGCGCGGTGCGGGGCTTATCTGGCGCATAGAGCCAAAAGGCGAGGCCTGCGATGGCGAGGAGAAGAAGCGCGGCGGCCCAGCGCAGGATGCGGCGCAGCATCAGAACACCGCGTGATCGCCGCGATCATCCGGCGCGGCTTCGCCGGACAGAATAGCGCGGTAGTGATCGAACAGAGTGTCGCTGCCGGTTTCGGGCGTGAGCGCGGCGTCGTATTGGCCGGTTGCGGGATCGAGGACGAGCATGGATTCGGTCGCGTAGTAGTGCCCGATGCAGGCGAGCTCGGCCTTGGCCTCTAACGCGGGGATAAGGCGCGCGGCAAGACCGAGTGCCCCCGCGATGCCGCTCAGAAAGCCGGGCGGGACGGAGCGGTATCTGGGCGACAGGCCGGTCATCGCGAACAGCGCCTCGCCCTGATCGCGCGGGGTGATCGCGGGACCGGGGCCGCCGATGGGGAGCACTTTGTTCCAGCGTTCGGGCGCGGTGAGGCAGCCGGCGATATAGGCGGCTAGATCGCGATTGCTGATCGGCTTGCAGGCGGTGAGCGTGCCATCGCCGAAGAGGAGGAAGGGCTTGCCGCCGCGCACCCGCTCGATCTGGCCGGAAAGCGATTTGAAGAAGGCCGTCGGGCGGACGATCGAATAGCGCATTCCCGAGGAGACGAGTTCGGCCTCGAAGGCGAGCTTGGCCTGCTGGAACGCGCGGAGCGGTTTTTGCACGCAGATGGCCGAAAGCAGCACGAAATGCGCCGCGCCGCAGCGTTCCGCCAGCGCGAGCGCATGGCTGTGCGCCTTGTGATCGATGGCCCAGGCATCACGCGGCAGGCCCGTGCGGGAGGCCATGCAGGAGACGACGGCGTCGAAAGCTTCGCCGGCAAAGCCATGCCGCGCGAGGCTGACCGGGTCGGCCGGATCGGCGGTGCGCAGCGTGACACCGGGGAGTGGCGCGGCGGTCTCGCGGCGGACGATGGCGACAACCTCGTGCCCGGCATCGACCAATGCCTGCGCGGTCGCCCGGCCAATCGTGCCGGTTGCGCCGAGCAGAGCGATCCGGCTCATGCCTGCAGCGTGCCTTTGGCCGCCATGATCTGCCGTCCATCGGCGGCGCGGGCGGCGAGGATGAGAGCGCCATCCGCGTGCTTCACGGCGAGGTGAAGCGGCTCGTCAGCCACAGCCGGAGAAACCGCGCGGAAGTTGAATTTCGTTAGCGCGGTTTCCGATCCCAGCGTGCGGCGGGCGAGATCGAGCAGCAGCGTGGCGATCAGCGGGCCGTGGACGACGAGGCCGCGATAGCCTTCTGTGCCGGTGGCGTACGGGTGGTCGTAGTGGATGCGGTGCGTGTTGAAGGTGAGCGCGGAGTAGCGGAACAGCAGCGCCGGGGTGGGCAGCACTTCGCGAACCGCGTCCCAGCCACCCGGATCGAAGCGGCCTTCGCCAAGTGGTGGCGGCGCCGGCGGGCTGCCGGAGGGCGGTGCGTCGCGGTAGACGAGCGTCTGGGTTTCGCGAATTGCGAGCGTTTCACCGGCATAGGTTTCGTGCCCCAGTTCGGCGAAAACCAGGGGGCCAGTGGTGCCCTGCTTTTCGCTGATCGAGATGACGCGCGAACGGCGCTCGATGGCGGCGCCGGACGGGATGGGAGCGAGGAATTCCGCCGCGCCCGCTGCCCACATGCGGCGCTCCAACGGGAGCGGAGGGAGCAGGCTGGCGGGGCTCTCGTCACGCTTGGGGTGACCGTCCGGCCCTAGCGCGGAGGTGGGTGCATCGGGCGTGCAGAGGCACCAGTGGAGGCCCTGCGGCGCAGTCTGGTCGGAGGGTTCGGCGCGGTCCAGCGTGGCGCACCAGCGAGCGAGAAGGCTCGGCGTCAAAAGGTCGCGGCGCACTTCCTCGCGGCCCAACCATGCGCTGTAGTCACCCATCAACCGCGCCCCGCCATAAGTCCGCGCGCGATCACTTGCGCCTGGATTTCGGCAGCGCCCTCGAAGATCGAGAGGATGCGCGCATCGCACAATACGCGGCTGATCTCGTATTCCAGCGCATAGCCGTTGCCGCCGTGGATCTGGAGCGACGCATCGGCAGCGGTCCAGGCGGCGCGGGCGGCGTGGAGCTTGGCCATGCCGGCCTCGATATCGCAGCGGCGACCGGCATCCTTGGCGCGGGCAGCAGCATAGGAAAGTTCGCGCGCGGTCACGTATTCCGCGAGCATGACCGCGAGCTTGTCCGCCACGCGGGGGAAGTGGATCAGCGACTGCCCGAACTGCTTGCGCTGGAGCGCATAGGCAAGGCCAAGCTCAAGCGCACGGCGGGCGGTTCCGACGGCGCGCGCGGCGGTCTGGATGCGGGCGCCTTCGAAAGTCTGCATAAGCTGCTTGAAACCCGCGCCTTCGCGGCCGCCGAGTAGGGCATCAGAGGGCGCGCGCATGCCATCGAACTGCAGGGCGTATTCTCGCATGCCGCGATAGCCGAGGACTTCGATTTCGCTGCCGGTCATGCCTTTGGCGAGGAAGGGCGTCTCCTCCGTCCCGCGCGGTTTGGGGACGAGCAGCATCGAAAGACCCGCGTACCCCGGCGTGTCTGGCCGGGTGCGCACGAGGAGGGTCATCAGATCGGAGCGGGCGGCGTGCGTGATCCACGTCTTCGCGCCGTGGATCACCCAGTCGCCGGATTCGTCCTGCTTTGCGCGGGTGGTGAGCGCGCCAAGATCCGAGCCGACATCGGGCTCGGTGAAGACCGCAACGGGCAGTGTTTCGCCTGCCGCGATGCGCGGGAGCCAAGCGGCCTTCTGCGCTTCGGTGCCGCCGAGCATGATCAGCTCGCCCGCAATTTCCGAGCGCGTACCGAGCGAGCCCGCGCCGATCCACCCGCGCGAGAGTTCCTCGCTGACCAGGCACATCACCAGCTTGCCGAGGCCGAGACCGCCGTATTCCTCGGGAATGCAGACGCCGAAGGTGCCGAGATCGGCCATCGCGCGGACGGTCTCATCCGGGATCAGCGCGTTGGCGAGGTGCCACTTGTGCGCATGGGGCAGGATTTCGGCATCGGTGAAGCGGCGAAACTGGGCGCGGATTTCATCCAGCTCTGCATCGTGGAGCGTTTCGCTGGGCCACTGGCCTTCCGCCAGTGCGGCAGCGAGGGCGGCGCGGGTTTCGGCCATGTCTGCATCGAGCAGGGCGGCGGCGGCTTCGGCAAGGGCGCGGGCCTCGGCAGTGAGGCCAAGGTCTGCCGGGCGCAGCATTTCAGCCGGGCCCATCAGCAGCGCGCCGGTGAGCTGGCCCAAGGTCTCGGCGAAGGCTAGCTGCGCGACCTGAGCATCGAGCGGATTGGCGCCGCCGCCTGCTTCGGCCCATGCCGCGACGGCTTCCAGTGCGGCGACACTGGTGGCGATCCACGCGAAGCCATGCGCGGCGCGCTGTTCCGCATCCACCGGGCGGTTGGCGAGGCGGCGGGCAAGCGCACTGCGGGCGGCTTCGCGGTAGGCTATGGCCGCTTCAAGCGGCGCTTTCAGATCCATGCTCAGGCCGCGCGCTCGAACACCGCAGCGATGCCCTGACCGCCGCCGATGCACATGGTTTCAAGACCGAAGCGGCCCTCACGGCGGACCAGTTCACGCGTCAGGTTCGCCAGAATGCGCCCGCCAGTCGCGCCGATGGGATGGCCGAGCGAAATGCCCGAGCCATTGACGTTGAGCACGTCGTGGCGGCTGTCGTTCTCACTCCAGCCCCAGCCCTTGAGCACGGCGAGAACCTGCGGCGCGAAGGCCTCGTTGAGCTCGACGAGATCAATATCGCCCCAGCCGAGTCCGGTACGCGCGAACAGGCGCTCGACCGCTGGTACCGGGCCGATGCCCATGCGCGCGGGATCGCAGCCGGCGGCCGCCCATGAATGGAACCACGCGATGGGTTCAAGGCCCAGCTCTTCCAGCTTGTGTTCGGCCACAACGAGGCAGGCGGCGGCGGCGTCGTTCTGCTGGCTGGCGTTGCCGGCGGTAACGACCGCGCCGGGGATCGCCTTGGCTTCGAGGGCCTTCAGCGCGCCAAGCGATTCCAGCGTCGCATCGGCGCGGTAACCTTCATCGTGCGCGAAGACTTTCGGATCGCCCTTTTTCTGCGGGATGCTGACGGGGATCAATTCATCATCGAACAGGCCGTTCTTCCACGCGGCGGCGGCGCGCTGGTGGCTGCGGACGGCATAGGCGTCGCAAGCCTCGCGGCTGATGCCATAGTCTCGCGCAAGGTTCTCGGCGGTTTCGATCATGCCCGAGATGACGCCGAAGCGCTCGATCGGCTGCGACATGAGGCGGCCGCGCGTCAGGCGGTCATGCAGCATGAGGCCGCCCGCGCGCGTGCCGCGGCGGCCTTCGGTCGTGTAGTATTCGACGTTCGACATGGATTCGACCCCGCCCGCCACGACGACGTCGGACTGGCCGGTCTGCACCATCATTGCGGCGTTGATCACGGCCTGAAGGCCCGAGCCGCAGCGGCGGTCGAGCTGGTAGCCTGGGACTTCGAGCGGGAGCCCGGCGGCGAGCCACGACCAGTGACCGATCGCGGGCGCCTCTGCATTGCCGTAGCCCTGCGAGAAGACGACGTCGTCGACGCGTGACGGGTCGATCCCGGTGCGCTCCATCAGCGCCTTGAGGATCACCGCGCCGAGTTGGCCGGCATTGAGATCGGCAAGGCTGCCGCCGAACTTGCCGACGGCAGTGCGAATGGGGGCGACGATGGCAGCACGGGTGAGCTTGGTCATGCGGGGGTTCCTGCGATACCGGCTTCAAGCAGCCGGTCTATGGCCTGGGGATCGAGG
Organism: Novosphingobium sp.; assembly: GCF_965228995.1. GTDB lineage: Bacteria > Pseudomonadota > Alphaproteobacteria > Sphingomonadales > Sphingomonadaceae > Novosphingobium. The sequence goes on from NZ_OZ245852.1 coordinate 2,491,525, forward strand.
GAAAGATGGCGGGCGAGCACATCGCGCGTGTCGGCGCCCAGCACGGGCGCAGGGGCGGGGGTGCGGCGTTCGAGGCCGGGCATCGTCGCGAACGCGCCGGCGGCGGGATAGGCAAAGCCGCTGGGGTTGTCCGCCGTGTGCGCGAACATCGGATTTTCGCTGACAAGGCGCGGATCCTGCACGGCTTCGGGCATGGTTTTGTAGGGGCCGTGGGTGACGCCGTTCGCGTCGAGCTTTTCGGCGAGTGCCGCGTGGCTGAGCGGGGCGATGGCGGCTTCAAGCAGGGCATAGATCGCATCACGGTAACGGTAGCGCACGCCGTCGTCGCCGGTGAACGAGACGCCGTGCCGTGCCTCAAGCGCGGCGAGGCCGCTTGCCAGATCGAGCGCACGGACGAGGCCCTGCCACTGGCGTTCATTGATCGCGACGATCATCACCCGCGCGCCGTCCGCGGTCACGAAATCACGGCCGATGGTGCCGTAGACGCCGTTACCGAGGCGCTCGCGGTCCTCACCGGATTGCAGCACTTCGGCCACGCGGCCGAGATTGGCGGCGGAGCCCATCGCGATGTCGGTGAGGGGGAGGCGCACTTCGCCGCCAAGGCCGGTCTCGTCACGGCGGCGCAGCGCAGAGACAAGCGCGAACGCGCCGTAGGCTCCGGTGAGCAGATCCCACGCGGGGAGGACGTGGTTGACAGGCGAAGGGTCAGCCAGCGTGCCGGTGAGTGCCGGATAGCCGACCACGGCATTGGCAGTGTAATCGAGCGCGATGGCGCCGTCAGGCCAGCCCATCACGCGCACGGTGATGAGGTCCGGGCGGTCTGCCGCCAACTTTTCATGCGCGAGGAAGCCGCCGACGGGGAGGTTGGTGACGAGCGTGCCGACCCGCTGGATCAGCTGGGTAAGCACCGCGCGGCCTTCCGGGCGCGCGAGATCGAGCGCGACGCTCTTCTTGGCGCGGTTGAGGTTTTCCCACGAAAGCGAATGGCCCTCGGGCGTAAGCGGCCAGCGCTTGAAATCCTGGCCGCCGCCGATCTGGTCCACGCGGATCACTTCAGCGCCGAACTGGGCAAGATAGAGCCCGATGGTTGGCGAGGCGACGAAGGAGGACACCTCGATCACCGTGATGCCGGAGAGCAGATTGTACATTGGGCGAGGGGCTTTCAGGACGTTTCTTATGGTTGGTGCAACCGTGTAATCAATCGAGCGGTTAAGCCAAGGGGGTAGGCGGGGTGGTTGGCGCTTTTGGGGGGCGGGCGATCCAACCCGCCCCAACCCCGCTCATCCTGAGCTTGTCGAAGGGTGCTGGCGCGACGGCCGGGTGTGATGCTTCGACAAGCTCAGCATGAGCGGCAGTGTGGGCGGGATCAGGGCCGATTTTGATGAACTCAATCCGGCACCGGCAACGCCGTGCGGTTCACGATGGGACGCAGTGCAAAGCTGGTGGTGACTTGTGCTACGCCGGCGATGCGGGTCAGGCGCTTTCTCAGGAAATCCTCGAAGGCGGCAAGTGAGGGGACGAGGACGCGCAGCTGATAGTCCGCCTCGCCGGTCATCAGGTAGCAGTCCATCACTTCTGGAAATTCGGCGACCGCGCTTTCGAAGGTAGCGAGGTGGTGGTCGTCCTGCTGGTCGAGCCGGATGCGCACGAAGGCGGTAACGGGGAGGCCGATCGTCTCCGGCTCGACAAGGGCGACATAGCCGGAGATCACCCCGCGTTCCTCCAGCGCGCGGACCCGCCGCAGGCAGGGGCTCGGGCTGAGGCCGACATCTTCGCAGAGCTGCTGGTTGGTGAGGCGGCCGTTCTGCTGGAGGCGGCGGAGAATCTTTCGGTCAATCGCGTCTAGATCGGTATCTGGCATTATCTTTTACTCATGGCGCCGCTATTGGCAGATTATGCCAATAGTCTGACCGCACGGGGCGAAGTTCGCAAGACGCTGCGCCGTTTGCCGCGCTATATTTCGCAAACTCCCTACCGAGACGGAATCGAAAGCCTGCCATGACCGCCGCACTTGCCGATCCACGCGTCCAACTGGTCCCCGCCATCGAGGCGCTCGACGCGCGGCTGCGCTGGCTCTCGGCATGGACGGTGCACAATGCCAACAACCTCCGCACGAAGCGCGACGGGATGAAAGTGGGCGGGCATCAGGCAAGCTGCGCCTCGATGTCGACGATCATGGCCGCGCTCTATTTCCATGCGCTGCGGCCGCAAGACAAGGTGGCGGTGAAGCCGCATGCGGGGCCGCTGCTGCACGCGATCCACTACATGCTGGGCAACCAGTCGCTCGATCAATTGCAACGCTTCCGCGGCCTTGGCGGCATGCAGAGCTACCCTTCGCGGACCAAGGACCGGATCCCGGTCGATTTCTCGACAGGGTCGGTCGGCCTTGGCGTGGCGATCACCGCCTTTGCCAGCCTGGTGCAGGACTATTGCATCGCGCAGGGGCATATGAGCGAGGCGGACGCTGGCCGCATGATCGCGCTGATGGGCGATGCCGAACTTGACGAGGGCAACATCTACGAATGCCTTATCGAGGCTTACAAACACGATATCCGCAATTGCTGGTGGGTGGTCGACTATAACCGGCAGTCGCTCGATGCGACGACCGCGGACCGGATGTTCCGCCGCTTCGACGATATCTTCGAGACCTGCGGTTGGCGGGTGATCACGCTCAAAAGTGGCAAGTTGCAGAAGGCGGTGTTTGCCAAGCCTGGCGGAGCGGCGATCGAGGACTGGATCGACAATTGCCCCAACGCCGAGTTTGCCGCGCTGACCTATCAGGGCGGCGCGGCGTGGCGCGAGCGGCTGCTCAAGGATCTCGGCGACCAGCCGAAGACCCGCGCGCTGATCGAGAGCTTTGACGATGCGGCGCTCGCCCAGCTGATGACCAACCTTGGCGGGCACTGCGCAGAGACGCTGATCGAAGCCTTCGCTGAGGCCGATGACGACAAGCCGACGCTGTTCATCGCCTATACCGTCAAGGGCTATGGTCTGCCGCTGGCGGGGCACAAGGACAACCATTCGGGCATGATGAACACCGCGCAGATCGAAAGTCTGCGCGCCAGCATGGGCATTGCCGAAGGCGCGGAATGGGAGCCCTGGGGCGGGCTGGGCGATAATCTGGCGGCAGAGCTCAAGGCCTTCGTGGAGCGCAGCGCGCTGGCGGTGAAGCCTGCCGAGCATAGCCCGCCGGCCATTCCGGTGCCGGCGCGCCTGCCTGTGCCGGAGGGCGAGGAGCAATCGACGCAGTCTGCCTTCGGCCGTATCCTGATGGATCTGGCGCGGCCCGGTGATCCGCTGGGTGATCGCATCGTGACGACCGCGCCCGACGTGACGCAGACCACCAACCTCGGCGGCTTCGTCAACCGGCGCGGGCTGTTCCGCCGCAGCGAGCTCAAGGACGTGTTCCAGGCCGCGCGCATTCCTTCGGCGCAGAAGTGGGTGGGCAATACGGCAGGGCAGCATGTCGAGCTGGGCATCGCCGAGACCAACTTCTTCCTGGTGCTGACCGCGTTCGGCCTTTCCGCGCCGCATTTCGGGACGCGGTTGCTGCCGGTGGGGACCGTCTACGATCCGTTCATCGCGCGCGGGCTCGATGCGCTGAACTATGGCTGTTATCAGGATGCGCGGTTCCTCCTGGTGGGAACGCCGTCGGGGCTGACGCTGGGCGCGGAAGGCGGCGCGCACCAATCGATCAACACACCGCTGATCGGAATGGGCCAGCCCAACCTCGATTACTTCGAGCCGGCCTTTGCTGACGAGGTGGCGCTGCTGATGCGCCATGCTTTCCACCATATGCAGCAGCCCGATGGCAGTTCGGTCTACTTGCGCCTCAGCACGCGCTCGATCGCGCAGGCTGTGCGCGAGGACGAGAGCTGGGAGGCCGATGCGCTCAAGGGTGCCTACTGGCTCAAACGGCCTGCACCGGGCGCGGAGGCGGCTATCGTGTTCACCGGGGCAATCGCACCTGAGGCGCTGGCCGCGTGGGAGACGCTGCGTGAAGATCTGCCCGGTCTGGGCCTGCTCAACGTGACGTCGCCCGACCTGCTCCACCGGGCTTGGTCGGCCCGGCGTGCGGCGCGGTGGACGGGCAAGAAGCCTGAGCCCAGCCATATCGACACGCTGCTCGGCACATTGGCACCGGCGGCCGGACTGGTGACGGTGATCGATGGATCGCCCTCCGCGCTGTCATGGCTGGGCGCGGTCAAGGGAATGCGGGTGAGCCCACTCGGAGTCGATCGTTTTGGCCAGACAGGCGACCTGCCCGATCTCTACCACACCTACCGGCTCGACGCGGATGCTATCATCGACGCGGCGGCAGAGCTGTTTCTGGAGGGGTGAGGGGAGCAATTGCTTGGTATTCCAACATCTAATGGAAGATATAATCTCCCTTGATATGCAGGCTTAATCTCTAAGTCATTGAAATACTTGTGGCCGATTGGCATCGGCCAGCAACCTTCGGTTTGCTGCGCGCGGCGCGTGCTTGCGCGTACCGGAGGCTTGAGGCACTTCTTTGCACATCTGGAGAAGCGGGAGGGACGCTGTCCTCCGGGGAGAAAGAACATGAACATGACGGACATGAGCACCATCCGCCGCGCGATGCTGGCGGGCACGGCCCTTGCGGGTCTCACGCTGGGCCTTCTGGCCGCTCCGGCCTCGGCGCAGGAAGCACAGGCGGCACAAAGCGCAGCCACCCCTGAGCAGACCGGCGAGATCGTCGTCACCGCCCAGCGCCGTGAGCAGAAGGCCAACGATGTCGGCATCGCGGTTAGCGTGGTCGGCGCGAAGGACATCAAGGCGCTCAACATCACCAACGCGACCGATGTCGTGCGGGCGATCCCCAACCTCAAGTTCAACGCCTATGGCTCGAGCCAGGTCGTCTACAACATCCGCGGCGTCTCGCAGAACGACTACGGCGACCAGCAGGAACCGCCGGTCGCGGTCTATCAGGACGACAGCTATACCTCCTCGATCACCACGGCGAGCTTCCCGGTGTTCGACCTCGCGCGCGTTGAAGCGCTGCGCGGGCCGCAGGGTACGCTGTTTGGCCGCAACGCCACGGGCGGCGCGGTGCAGTTCATTTCCGCCCAGCCGACCAAGGACCTCGACGGCTATCTGTCGGCGACTTACGGCCGCTATAACCAGACGATCCTTGAGGGCGCGCTTTCCGGTGCCTTGTCTGACACGCTGACGGCGCGCATTTCAGGCCAGTATTCGCGCGATGACGGCTATCTCAAGAACATCACCCCCGGCCAGGCGGACCGCGGGGCGGACAACCACTGGGCGCTGCGCGGGATCCTGAAGTGGGAGCCAGGCAGCGACTTTAAGGCCAAGCTGACAGTGCGCTACACGCAAGCGGACAAGGAGCGTCAGGCCGGTGTCTACACGCTTGCACCCGCTTGCCCGAACGCTCAGTTCCAGGGCGAATTCCTCGGCGAGAACGAGGCCTGCGCCTATTGGGGCACTGTCGGCACCACCGGCAGCGGCTACAAGAATCCGTCGATCACTCCTTCGCAAGGCGGCAATCCCTGGCGCACGGCGGGCACAGGCGATGCCTATGTCGATCGCAACGTGTTCGGCGCTTCGCTGCGGCTCGATGCCAAGCTCGGCGTGTTCGATGTGACTTCGATCACCGACTACACGCACCTCAAGAAGTTCTACATCGAAAGCGGCGACGGCCAGCCCGAGCTGCCCTATGTCGAATTTGGCCCAGTGCGCGCGCCCGGGCCGTGCGCGGCACCGGCGCAGAGCGTGACCTGCTACGAGAGCGGCACGGTGTTCTATCAGGACGCGCGGACCAACCAGTACACGCAGGAACTGCGCGCAGCTGCCACGTTCGGCAGCAACTACCTGACCTTCGGCGGCTTCGGCATGATCATCGATGGCAAGTTCCGTGCGAAGTATGCCACGCCCTTCGATGGCTATGACCCACGCGTCCGCTTCACCCAGCGCACCGAAAGCTTCGCGTTCTTCGCGCAGGACGAATTCAAGATCAACGATCAGTGGAAGCTGATCGGCGGCGTGCGCTACTGGCACGACAAGAAGCGCGGTGACTACACCGCTGAATCGCCGGTCGGACCTTATGCGCTTTCGCTGCATTTCGGGCCGAACGACATTTCCTACACCGACAACACCGGCACGGTTACGCCGGGATCGTGGAGCTATGGCAGCGGGGCCGCCTCGGGTGTCACCGTGACGCCGGCGGCTGCAACGCCGAGCTTCAGCGGCGTGACCGCCCGCGCGGAGATCGACTACAAGCCGACGCCCGACACGCTGATCTATGCCAGCTACAATCGCGGTTCGAAGTCGGGCGGGTTCACTTTCTCGACCGGCACGCCGTTCCCGACCCAGCTGATCGATACGATCAACAACATTCCTTACCGGCCGGAAACGCTGAACGCCTACGAAGTGGGCCTCAAGGCCAAGCTGCCCGGGAATACGCAGTTCAACCTTGCGGCGTTCTACTATGACTACAAGAACTACCAGGCCTTCGTGCAGGTCTTCGCGGCGCAGGTGGTTCGCAACTTGCCCGCCAAGATCAAGGGCATCGAGGCAGACCTCACCAGCCACCCGATCCCCGGACTGACGCTGCAGCTTTCGGGTGCGGTGCAGGACAGCGAAGTGAAGAACGTCCTGCTGCCCGACGGCGTGACGGTGAAGACAAGCAACCTGCCGCAGGCCCCGGGCTTCTCCGGCAATGCGCTGGTGCGCTATGAATTCGACACGGGCATCGGCCGCGCCTCGCTACAGGCGGATGGGCTCTACACTGGCAAGTTCTGCTTCTCGGTCATGTGCGCACCGGTCGAGCGCGAGAAGCCCTACCACGTCGAGAACCTGCGCGTGGGGCTGACGCCGAAGGGCACCAACGTCGATCTCGCGGTGTTCGTGAACAATGTGTTCGAGCGCCAGTACCGCACGTACGCGTTTGACGGTTCGGCCTATTGGGGCGATGTGCTTGGCGTCTACGGCAAGCCGCGCACCTGGGGCGTGAATGCGGTGTGGCACTTCGGGAAGTAAGAAGAAGATCACCCCTCCGCCTCGCTTCGCGAGCCACCTCCCCATTTGTGCCTGCGGCAAAAATGGGGAGGAAAGTAGGTTCTCCCCATTTTTGCCGCAGGCACAAATGGGGAGGTGGCCCGCCGCAGGCGGGTCGGAGGGGTTCTTCCCCTTGATTTGAAAGCGGCGACACCAACCCATGACCAAGACCTTCCAGACGATCAATCCGGCCACCGGCGAAGTGCTGGCAACGCTGCCCATCGCCGGAAAGGCCGAGGTCGATGCCGCGGTCGCCAAGGCGGCGGCGGCGCAGAAGGAATGGGCCAAGCGGACCGGCACCGAGCGCGGGCGCATCCTGCGACGCGCGGCCGATCTCCTGCGCGAACGAAATGACGAGCTGGCCGCGCTGGAAACGCGCGATACCGGCAAGCCGATCCAGGAAACTCTGGTGGTCGATGTCGTCTCGGGTGCGGACTGCCTCGAGTTCTTTGCGGGCATCGCGCCGACCATTGCCGGCGAACATCTTGATCTTGGCCCGGCCGCCTTCGGCTATACCCGGCGCGAGCCGCTGGGGGTATGCGCCGGGATCGGGGCATGGAACTATCCGATCCAGATCGCCTGCTGGAAATCCGCACCCGCGCTCGCCTGCGGCAATGCGATCATCTTCAAGCCCTCGGAACTGACCCCGCTGACCGCAATCGAGGTGGAGAAGATCTACCGCGAAGCCGGACTGCCGGACGGGCTGTTTCAGGTCCTGCACGGCTTTGGCGAGACCGGCGCTTTGCTCACCCAGCATCCGGGGATCCACAAGATCTCGCTGACGGGCAGCGTGCCGACCGGCAAGCGGATCATGGCGGGCGCCGCGGCGACGCTCAAGAACGTGACGCTGGAACTCGGCGGCAAATCGCCGCTGATCATCTTTGCCGACGCGGATATCGAGAATGCGGTTTCGGGCGCACATCTCGCCAATTTCTACTCGGCGGGTGAAGTCTGTTCGAACGGGACGCGCGTTTTCGTCGAGCGCAGCGTTCTGCCGCAGTTCCTCGAAAGCCTCAAGGCGCGCACCGAGCGGATCAAGCTGGGCGATCCGATCGACCCTGCGACGCAGATGGGTTCGCTGATCTCGGAAGCGCACATGAACAAGGTCATGGGCTATATCGAGAAGGGCAAGGCCGAAGGCGCCGAAGTCCTCACCGGCGGCCACCGCGTGACCGAGGGCGTGCCAGCGGCGGGCTTTTATGTCGCGCCGACCGTGTTCACCGCCTGCACCGACGACATGACCGTGGTGCGCGAGGAAATCTTCGGACCGGTCATGACAGTGCTTCCGTTCGACAGCGAAGAGGAAGTGATCGCGCGCGCCAACGATACCGAGTTCGGCCTTGCTGCAGGCGTCTTCACCAGGGATCTGACGCGCGCACACCGCGTGATCGCCGCGCTCGATGCGGGTTCGTGCTGGATCAACACCTTCAACATCTGCCCGGTCGAGATGCCGTTCGGCGGGTTCAAGCAGTCCGGCCTCGGCTTTGAAAACAGCCGCGAGGCGATCCACCACTTCACGCGCCTCAAGAGCGTCTATGTTGCGATGGAGCCGATCGATGCCCCTTACTGAGGGTGAATTTGCCAAAGATACTTGGGACTATGTGATCGTCGGCGCAGGTTCGGCCGGCTGCGTGCTGGCGGACCGGCTGACGGCTGACGGCAAGCACAAAGTGCTGGTGCTGGAATTCGGCGGCTCCGACCAGTCAATCTATATCCAGATGCCGAGCGCGCTCGCCATCCCGATGAACACGACGCGGTGGAACTGGCACTACGAGAGCGAGCCCGAGCCGGGGCTTGATGGCCGCGTGCTGCACACTCCGCGCGGAAAAGGGCTGGGGGGCTCGTCCTCGATCAACGGCCTTGTCTACATTCGCGGCAATCCGCTGGATTTCGAGCGCTGGGAAGGCGAAGGCGCCAAGGGCTGGAACTACGCCTCGGTGCTGCCCTACTTCAAGCGAGCCGAGCGGCGCGACGAGGGCGGCGATGAATACCGGGGCGGCAATGGCCCGCTCGATACGCGCTACGGCACACTGGAAAATCCGCTCAATCAGGCCTGGCTCGATGCGGCGCAGCAGGCGGGCTATGGGCTGACCGACGACGTCAACGGCTACCGGCAGGAAGGCTTCGGCCGGATGGACATGACCGTGCGGGACGGCGAGCGCTGCAGCGCGGCCAAGGCCTATCTGCGCCCGGCGATGCGGCGGCCGAACCTCACCGTCTTGCAGCACACGCTGGCGACGCGCGTGGTGATGGAAGGCAAGCGCGCGGTCGGCGTGGAATACGAGCGCTATGGCAAGCGCCATGTGGTGCGCGCCGGGCGCGAGGTGATCCTTGCGGGCGGGCCGATCAATTCGCCGCAGCTCCTCAAGCTTTCGGGCATCGGTCCGGCAGAAGAACTGGCGCGGCACGGGATTAAGGTCGTGGCCGATCGCGCCGGCGTCGGCGCGAACTTGCAGGACCACCTCGAGTTCTACTTCCAGATGGCCTGCACCCAGCCGGTCACGCTCTATAAGTATGCCAACCTGCTCGGCAAAGGCATCGTCGGGGCGCGCTGGCTGTTTCTGAAATCGGGCCTCGGCGCGACCAACCATTTCGAGACTTGCGGCTTCATCCGCAGCAAGGCCGGCATCCGCTACCCGGATATCCAGTACCACTTCTTCCCGATGGCCGTGAGCTACGACGGCAATTCTCTGGCAAGCGAGCATGGCTTTCAGGCCCATGTCGGCCCGATGCGCTCGAAGAGCCGGGGTTCAGTCACGCTGCGCAGCGCCGATCCGCTCGACAAGCCGGTGATCCGCTTCAACTACCTGACGCATCCCGACGATATCGAGGAAATGCGCGCCTGCGTACGGCTGACGCGCGAGATCTTCCAGCAGCCGGCCTTTGCGCCCTGGCGCGGGCGGGAGATCCAGCCGGGGGCGGACGTCACCAGCGACGAGGCGATCGACGCTTTCATTCGCCAGAAGGTCGAGAGCGCCTATCACCCTTCCTGCACTTGCAAGATGGGGGCGGTGACCGATCCCATGGCCGTGGTCGATCCCGAACTGCGCGTGATTGGCGTTGAGGGGCTGCGGGTTGTCGACAGCTCGGTGATGCCTTCGGTCACCACCGGCAACCTCAATGCGCCAACGATCATGATCGGCGAGAAGGGGGCGGACCATATTCTCGGCAAGCCGCTCCTCGCAGCGTCCAACGCGCCTTACTATGTCGCCCCGGACTGGGAGAATAGCCAACGATGAGCGGCACAGCGATCGCCGATGTCGCGATGATCGAGGAAAGCGCGCAGCTCCATCGTTCGCTCGATTGGAAGGGCGCGTTCTGGGCCTCGAGCGGCGTGCCGGCGGGCGTGCTTCTCACCATCGGCGGCATCGCGACGATGATCGGCCAGCCGAGCTGGGTGATCTTCATCGCCTCGATCATGATGGGGTTCCTGCAGAGCTTCGTCTACGCCGAAATCGCCGGGCTTTATCCGCACAAGTCGGGCGGCGCATCGGTCTATGGTGCGGCGGCGTGGCTGCCGTATTCCAAGTTCGTTGCACCGATATCGGTGTGGTGCAACTGGCTGGCGTGGTCACCGGTGCTGACGCTCGGCACCAGCCTTGCCGCCGGGTATATCATGGCGAGTCTGTTCGCGCCTGATAGCGTGATCAACACCTGGCACATCACGCTGCTGGATCTGGGCTTCATCCGCGACAAGCTTACGCTGCGGATCAATGCCGTTTCGATCATCGGCACGGCGTTCCTGCTGCTGACTTTTGCACTCCAGCACGGCGGTGCGGCCAAGGCGGCGAATGCGCAGAAGATCCTCGGCATTGCCTGCCTTGCACCGCTGATCCTTGTCGGCCTTGTGCCGCTGGTTACCGGCGATCTGCCCACGAAGAACCTGTTCCCGCTGCTGCCGCTAGTGCGCGATGCGGCGGGGCACGCGCATTTCGGCACGTGGGACGGCTACGGCCTGACGCTGATGGCCGCCGCGATGTTCGGTGCGGGTTGGTCGACTTACGGGTTCGAGACAGCGGTGTGCTATACCCGCGAATTCCGGAACCCCGCGCGCGATACGCCGCGCGCGCTGATCGCCTCTGGCATCCTGTGCATCGTGATCTTCGCGCTGGTTCCGCTGGCGTTTCAGGCCTCGCTTGGGCTCGAGGCGATGATGGACCCGTCCATCGGCAATGGTTCGGGCGTGGCACTGGCCCTGGCGCGTATCGTGACCAAGGGGCTAGGTGTGACGGCGGGCGGCGCCGTGATCGTCGCCAACCTGTTCATCGCGATGCTGATCCTTTCGCTGCTGCTGATCGTGATGACTTCGATGATGGGCTCATCGCGCACGCTTTATCAGGCGGCGGTCGATGGCTGGCTGCCAAAGTACCTGGGCAGGGTCAACAGCCACGGCGCGCCCACCGCGGCTATGTGGACCGATCTGGCCTTCAACCTCGTGCTGCTGATGGCTTCAGACTATTTCGCGGTGCTGATGATCAGCAACGTCTGCTACATGGCGTTCAACTTCCTCAACCTGCAATCGGGCTGGATCCACCGCATGGACCGCGCCGGATGGGAGCGGCCGTTCCGCTGCCCGACCTGGCTGCTGGGGCTTGGCGCGGTGCTGGGTTTCGTCAACATGGCCTTCATGGGTGCGGGTGCGGACGTCTATGGCGCGGGCACTTTGCGCAATGGTCTGATTGGCGTGCTGCTGATCCTGCCGGTCTTCGCCTTCCGGCATTATGTGCAGGACAAAGGCGTATTCCCGGCGGCCATGTCGGAGGACTTTGCCGAAAGCGCGGCGGTGAAGCGGGCGGGCGTGCTGCCGTGGCTGGCGCTGACCGGGGCGGCGCTCGTCGTGTTCGGGGCGCATTTTCTGGCGCAGCTGCCGGTACCGGTGGGTTGAAATTACCCCTCCGTCAGCGCTTCGCGCTGCCACCTCCCCATTTGTGCCTGCGGCAAAAATGGGGAGGACCGAAATGTTCCTCCCCATTTTCACGTAGTGCAAATGGGGAGGTGGGCCGCCGAGGGCGGGTCGGAGGGGTTCTTTCACCTAATACCCAGCATTAGTCTTCACGATGGACGCAATGAGCGGTTCAGCCTTGCGCGCGCGGCTGGCATAACGGCATCCTGAGAGAAACTGGAAGGCCAAGAGGCGACATGAAGACGACAGCGCGGGTAGTGGTCATCGGTGGCGGTGTGGTGGGCGTGAGCACGCTCTATCATCTCGCCAAGCTCGGCTGGAGCGATTGCGTCCTCATCGAGCGCAAGGAACTCACCTCGGGCTCGACCTGGCACGCGGCGGGGCTGCTGCCGCTGTTCAACCTCTCGTACTCGGTGGGCAAGCTGCACCAGTATTCGGTCGAACTATACCCTTCGCTGGAGGCCGAGACCGAACTCAACGTCGGTTTCTCCAACGTCAGCAACATCCGCCTCGCCACCACGCGCGACCGCATGGACGAGTACAAATACTACGCCGGGGTGGCGCAGACGATCGGCGTCGAAGTGAACTTCCTGAGCCCTGACGAGGTCAAGGCGATCTGGCCGCTGGCCGACATGACTGGGGTGCTCGGCGCGATCCAGCACCCGGCGGACGGTTATATCCAGCCTGCCGATCTCACGCAGGCGCTGGCCAAGGGTGCCCGCCAGCGTGGGGCGACGATTTATCGCAACACGACCGTGACCGGCATCACGCAGAAGGCCAATGGCGAATGGGTGGTCACGACCGATCAGGGCGAGATCACTTGCGAGCACGTCGTTTCCGCCACGGGCAGCTTCGCGCGCCAGACGGGCGAGATGGTCGGGCTCGATATTCCTGTCGTGCCGGTAGAGCACCAGTATCTCGTGACCGAGCAGCACCCCGAAATCATGGCGCGGCGCAAGGCGGGCCTGCCCGAAATGGGCGTGCTGCGCGAGTCTGACGCGAGCTGGTACATGCGCGAGGAAGCCGGCGGCCTGCTGCTCGGGCCCTACGAAGTCGGCGCGCCTGCGTGCTACGTGAAGGGCCCGGCGGCCAACAGCGAATACGAACTGTTTCCCGACGCGCTCGAGCGGCTCGAGCCCTACATCCTTTCGGCCATGGCGCGTGTGCCTGCGTTCGGCGAAGTCGGTGTGAAGAAGGTGTATAACGGCGCGATTGCCTACACCCCCGATGGTTCGCCCATCGTCGGCCCGGCGTGGGACAAGAAGAACTTCTGGCTCAACGAAGGCCATTCGTTCGGCATCACCGCCGCGGGCGGCGCGGGCTGGCAGCTGGCGCAGTGGATCGTGGAAGGCGAGCCGAGCATCGACATGATGGGCGTCGATCCGCGCCGCTTCGGTGATTATGCAGGCGAGGGCTACCTCATCGAAAAGAACGAGGAAGCCTACGCCAAGGTCTTCACCGTGCACTACCCCGATGAAGAGCGCGAAGCCGCGCGGCCGCTGCGCCGCACGCCGTGCTACGATCGGATGAAGGCGCTGGGTGCGGTGTTCGGCTCGGTGTTCGGGTGGGAACGACCAAACTGGTTCGCACCCGAGGGTTATGAGCTAGGCGAGTCTGATCTCGACAAGCCCGACGTGATCCTGGGCCACAACCACCCCGATGTGGCGGGCGAGCCGATCCGCGAGAAGTGGTCGTTCCGCCGTTCGAACTACTTCGAGCACGTGGGTAATGAGTGCCGCCATGTGACGCAGCATGTCGGCATTCAGGACATGAGCGCGTTCGCCAAGTGCCTGATCTCGGGCCCGGGCGCGGAGGACTGGCTCAATGGCCTCCTCTCCAACGTGGTGCCCAAGAAGATCGGCCGCGTGACGCTGTCGTACCTGCTCACCGATGCAGGCGGCGTGCGCGCCGAGTTCACCGTCTACAAGAAGGGCCCGCAGGCCTATTACCTCGTTTCGGCCGGCGCGCTGGAGCGGCATGATCAGGACTATCTGCTGAAAGCCCTGCCGACCGATGGTTCGGTGCGCTTCGAGCGGCTGACGACGGCGATGGGCGTGCTGGTGGTCGCAGGTCCCAAGTCGCGCGATGTGCTGCAGAAGCTGACCCACGCCGATCTCTCGAACGCGGCGTTCCCCTGGCTCACCGGCCAGTCGGTCTCGCTCGGGTTGGCCAAGGTCGATCTCCTGCGCGTGAACTTCATCGGCGAGCTGGGCTTTGAGATCCACCACCCGATCGAGATGCAGAACTACATCTTTGACAAGATCATGGCGGCAGGTGCGGAGTTCCAGATCAAGCCCTTCGGCATCCGCGCAATGACCGCGATGGCGATCGAGAAGAGCTACAAGCTGATCCCGCGCGAGCTTTCGATCGAATATGCCGCGCTCGAATCCGGGCTCGACCGTTTCGTGAGCTTCAAGAAGCCAGCGTTCAAGGGCCGCGAGGGGCTGCTGGCGCGCAAGGAGGCCGGCCTCAAGTGGCAGTTCGTCACGCTCGAAGTCTTCGGCGTGACCGATGCCGACGCGCGCGGTTCGGAAGCGATCTACCGCGAAGGCACGCTGGTTGGCCGCGCGACCTCGGGCGGCTATGGTTGGCGCTGCGGCAAGAGCCTCGCGCTGGCGATGGTCGCACCCGAACATGCCGCGGTCGGCACGGAACTGGAGATCACGATCCTGGGCGAAGCGCACCGCGCGGTGATCATCCCGGACTCGCCGTTCGACCCGGACAACAACGCATTGCGGAGCTGATCCCATGATGCACTTTGACGCGATTGCCGAGAGCCTCAAACAGGACCGTGCAGGCTTCACCCTGCCGCAGAAGCTCTATGTGAGCGAGGAGGCCTACCGGTTCGACACCGAGGTTCTGCTCAAGTCGGTCTGGCTCTATGCCTGCACCGTCGCGCACGTGAAGAACCCGGGCGACCGCTTCCTGTTCGAGCTGGGCGAGACCTCGGTGATCGTGGTGCGCACCAAGGACGGTGAGATCAAGGCCTTCCACAACACCTGCACGCACCGCGGCGCGAAGCTTTGTGAAGGCGCGGGCAAGGCGGCGCGTCTGGTGTGCCCCTATCACCAGTGGACTTTCGCGCTCGATGGCAAGCTGCTTGCCGCGCGCAACATGCCCGAGGGCTTCGACAAGTCCGAGAACGGCCTGCGCCCGGTCGCGCTCGAAAACATCGGCGGGCTGATTTTCTTGTACCTGTCCGACAATCCGCCGCCGATCGACCGCGTAAAGGCGGACATCGAAGAGCAGATTGCGATCTACGACATGACCAAGCTCAAGGTCGCGGTGCAGGACGATCTGATCGAGCCTGCCAACTGGAAGCTCGTGATGGAAAACAATCGCGAGTGCTATCACTGCGACGCGAGCCATCCCGAGCTGATGAAGTCGCTTTCGACATACGGCTTCGGCAAGGGCCTGCCCGAGGACGGCGAGAACGATGTGGTCGATGATGCCGATTTCGACGCCATGCTGGAGGCGCAGCGCCAGCGCTGGCAGGAACTTGGCATCTATCACGATCTCGTCGAGTTTCCGGATAGCTGGTGGCACCGCGTGGCGCGTTTGCCGCTGGCGAACGGCGCAGTGACGCAGACGCTGGACGGTAAGCCCGCTTCCAGAAAGCTGATCTGGCCGCATGGCGACAAGGAGCAGACCAGCCTTTCGGTCTGGACGCAGCCCAACTCCTGGCACCATTTCTGCTGCGATCACGTGGTGACGTTCTCGCTCACCCCGCTCGGCCCGGACAAGACCTTGCTGCGCACGACCTGGCTTGTGCACGAAGATGCTGTTGAAGGCGTCGACTACGATGTCGATAACCTCGCCGCGGTGTGGCGGGCGACCAATGCGCAGGACAGCCATCTTTCGGCGGTCAACCACGCCGGAATCAAGGGCGATGGCTATCGCCCCGGCATGTATTCGGTCGAAGAGAAGCTGGTGGACGCGTTCAAGGCGTTCTACGTCGAGCGCAGCCGCGCTGCCTTGGGGGTCTGAACACGATGAAGCGGTTTTCCGGTTTCAACCTGATCGGCGAGGCGTTTCGCAGCCATCAGGGCTGGCCCGAGCACTGGCCCGACAAGGCGCCCAAGGCGAGCTACGATGCGATCATCGTCGGCGCGGGCGGGCACGGCCTCGGCGCGGCGTATTATCTGGCGAAGAAGTACGGGATCACCAATGTCGCGGTGATCGAGAAGGGTTGGCTGGGCGGCGGCAACACCGGGCGCAACACCACGATCATTCGCTCGAACTACCTCTACGACGAGAGCGCGCATCTTTACGATCACGCCGTGAAGCTGTGGGACGGGCTTAGCCAGGAGCTCAACTACAACATCATGTATTCCAAGCGCGGCGTGCTGATGCTCGCGCACAATGTGCATGATGTGCAGAGCTTCAAGCGGCACATCCACGCCAACCGGCTCAACGGCGTCGACAATGAATGGCTGACCCCGGAAGAGTGCAAGGCCTATTGCCCGCCGATCGATATCTCGCCGCGCACGCGCCATCCGGTGCTGGGCGGTGCGCTGCAGCGGCGCGGTGGCACAGCGCGGCATGACAGCGTGGCCTGGGGCTATGCGCGCGCTGCCTCGGCGCTGGGCGTCGATATCATCCAGAACTGCGCGGTAACGGGCATCCGCCGCAGCGCGGACGGCGCAATCGAAGGTGTCGAGACCGAGCGCGGCTTCATCGCCTCGCGCCGGGTGGGCGTTTCGGCGGCGGGCAGCACCTCGCTGGTGATGAAGATGGCCGGGCTCGATTTCCCGCTGGAAAGTTATCCGTTGCAGGCGCTGGTGTCCGAGCCGGTCAAGCCGATCTTCCCTTGCGTCGTGATGTCGAACACGGTGCATGCCTACATGAGCCAGTCCGACAAGGGCGAACTGGTGATCGGCGCGGGCACCGACCAATACACAAGCTATTCCCAGCGCGGCGCGTTCCATATCGTCGAACATACGCTGGCGGCGATTTGCGAGATATTCCCGATCTTCACCCGCATGCGCATGCTGCGGACCTGGGGCGGTATTGTCGACGTGACGCCGGATCGTTCGCCGATCCTGGGCAAGACACCGGTCAAGGGGCTCTATGTGAACTGCGGTTGGGGCACCGGCGGGTTCAAGGCGACCCCGGGTGCGGGCGATCTCCTTGCCTATACCATCGCGCATGATGAGCCCCACCCGATCAACGCGCCCTACAATCTCGACCGGTTCCGCAATGGCCGGTTGATCGACGAGGCGGCCGCTGCCGCCGTCGCGCACTGAGGCACGAGACATGCTGCTGATTCACTGCCCCTATTGCGAAGAGGCGCGGCCCGAGGTCGAGTTCGTCTATGGCGGCGAGGCGCATATCGCGCGGCCGGTCGATCCTTCGACCTATTCGGACGCCGAGTGGGAGAAGCTCCTCTACATCCGCAACAACCCGCGCGGGCGGCACCATGAGCGCTGGCGGCACACGCATGGCTGCGGTCGCTTTTTCAACGCGGTGCGCGATACGGTGACGGATGTGTTCGAGACAACCTACAAGGCCGGGGAGCCGCGCAAGTGAGCGGATTTCGTCTGGCAGACGGCGGCCGCGTTGACCGCCGCACGAAGCGCACCTTCAGCTTCGATGGCAAGGCACACTGGGGCTATGCCGGCGACAGCCTCGCCTCGGCGCTGCTTGCGCAGGGGCAGATGCTGTTCGGACGCTCGTTCAAGTATCACCGCCCGCGCGGCATCCTTGGCGCCGGAGTCGAGGAGCCCAACGCGCTGGTGACCGTGGATCGCGGGCCCGGGCGCGTGACGCCCAACTTGCGCGCGCCTTCGGTCGCGGTGCACGACGGCCTTGTCGCGACTAGCCAGAACCGCTTCCCGACCCTCAAAACCGACCTGATCGCGGTCAACAACGTGTTCTCTGCGTTCTTCCCGGCGGGGTTCTACAACAAGACCTTCATGTGGCCGCGCGCGGCGTGGGAGAAGGTCTACGAGCCGATCATCCGCCGCCTTGCAGGTCTGGGTGACAGCCCGACGACGCGCGATCCCGATCACTACGACGCGACTTACGCGCACTGCGAGACGCTTGTGGTGGGCGCTGGGCCTGCGGGCATCGCGGCAGCCCTGGATGCGGCAGCGAGCGGTGGACGCGTGTTCCTGATCGACGAGCAGGAAGAGATTGGTGGCGGCGCGCTGAGCGATCCGGCGCAGTGGGCGTGGCTGGCAGATGCCACCGCCAAGCTCGCCGCAATGGACAACGTGACGGTGCTTTCGCGCACGACCGCGATTGGCCACTATCACCAGAACTTCGTGGTCGCTGCAGAGCGGCTGACCGACCATCTGCCGGTGGACGAAGCGCACGGCCCGCGCGAGAAGCTTTGGCGCATCCGTGCTGGCGAAGTCGTGCTGGCGATGGGCGCGATCGAGCGCCCGCTGGTGTTCGAGGGCAATGACGTGCCCGGCGTCATGCTTGCAAGCGCGGCGCGCACCTTCGCGCTGCGCTACGGGGTCGCCATTGGCCGCAAGGTTGTGGTCATGGCGGTGCACGACAGTGGCTGGCGCGATGCGCTCGCGCTCCATGCAGCGGGCGTGCCGATTGCAGCGATTGTCGATATCCGGCGCGATGCGGCACCCGAACTCGTCGAGGCGGCGCGCGATGCGCGGATCGCCTGCTATCCGGGCTACGCGGTGACGGGCGTTGGCGGGCGCCAGGCGGTGAGCGGCGTGACCATCGCGCTCGCGGGTGTGGGCAAGGGGCAAAAGCTCGATTGCGACGCATTGCTGATGGCGGGCGGTTGGACGCCGACGGTCCATTTGTGGAGCCACGCCAAGGGCACACTGCGCTGGGACGAGGCCTGGGGCGCGTTCCTGCCGGACAAGACCCACGAGAGCCTGCGCTGCGTGGGTGCCTGCGCAGGCGAATGGGACTTCGGTTCGGGCCTCTCGGTGGGCCTGCTTCCCGCGCCAAAGCCGCTCCACGAAAGCAAGGCCTTCGTCGATTTCCAGAATGACGTGAAGGCGCGCGATATCGGCCTGGCGGTGCAGGAAGGGTTCCGCTCGATCGAGCATATCAAGCGCTACACCACCAACGGCATGGCGACCGATCAGGGCAAGACCTCGAACCTCAACGGGTTGCAGATCGCCTCTGGCGTGCTCTCGCGGCCCGTCACCGAGATCGGCCTGACGACCTTCCGCCCGCCGTACACGCCGCAAAGCTTCGGCGCGATCCTCGGGCATCACAAGGAAGCGCTGTTCCAGCCCTTGCGCAAGACGGTGATCGACGATTGGGCTGAAACCCAAGGCGCGGTTTACGAGAACGTCGCGCAGTGGCGCCGTGCGCGCTATTTCCCGCAAGGGAGCGAGGACATGGACGCCGCCGTCGCACGCGAGTGCCGCACGGTCCGCAGCGCCGTCGGCGTGTTCGATGCCTCGACGCTCGGCAAGATCGAAGTTGTCGGGCCCGATGCGGCCGAGTTCCTAAACCGCATGTACACGAACCCGTGGAAGTCGCTCGAACCGGGCCGCTGCCGTTATGGCCTGCTGCTGGGCGAGCATGGGTTCATCATAGATGACGGCGTTTCGGCGCGGCTTGCGCCCGACCGGTTCCACCTGACGACCACGACCGGCGGCGCAGCGCGCGTGCTGGGGATGATGGAGGACTACCTCCAGACCGAGTGGTCGGACCTCGACGTCTGGCTCACCAGTACGACCGAGCAGTGGTCGGTGATCGCGGTGCAGGGTCCCAAGGCCCGCCGGGTGATCGCGCCGCTGGTGGAAGGCATCGACCTTTCGCCCGAAGCGTTTCCGCATATGGCGGTGCGCGAGGGGCAGATCGGCGGCGTAGAGACGCGGCTGTTCCGGGTGAGCTTCACCGGCGAACTGGGTTTTGAAGTCAACGTGCCCGCAGAGCATGGCCGCATGGTGTGGGATGCGATCTGGGCCGAAGGGCAGAAGCACGGCGCAGTCGCCTACGGCACCGAGACCATGCACGTGCTACGCGCGGAGAAGGGCTTCATCATCGTCGGGCAGGATACCGACGGCACGGTCACGCCGGACGACGCAGGGCTGGGCTGGGCAGTCGGCAAGAAGAAGCCCGATTTCGTCGGCAAGCGTTCGCTGGCGCGGCCCGATATCGTGGCGCCGGGGCGCAAGCAACTGGTGGGTCTGCTCACTGATGATCCGCAGGAAGTGCTGGAAGAAGGCGCACAGATCGTGGCCGATCCAAACCAGTCAGTGCCGATGACGATGATCGGGCATGTGACGTCTTCGTATCACAGCGCCACGCTTGGCCGCTCCATCGCGATGGCGCTGGTGGCCGGTGGCCGCGACCGGATGGGCGATACGCTGCATATTCCGATGGCCGGCAAAACGATCAGCGCCAAGGTTGTCGCGCCCATGTTCTATGATCCGGAAGGGAGCCGCCTCAATGGCTGAGATTGGGGTTGAGATCGCAGAGGTCGCGGTTTCGGCGGCAGAGCTGAAGCTGGGCACGGAGCCGGTCGGCGGCAACGGCGTGCGGTTGTCGATGGCGGATGACAAGGTGCGCTATTCGATGCGGGCGCGCGATCCGGCGGTGCTGGAAGGTGTGCTTGGCCTCGAACTGCCGAAAAAGATCGGCGACACGGACGCCGGGATTGCCTGCCTTGGGCCGGACGAATGGTATGTCGTTCTGCCCGACAACTTCGATCTGCCGCGCGGTGAAGGCTTGCCGGTCAGCGTGGTCGATGTGTCCTCGCGCGCGCTAGGGCTGGTGCTCGAAGGGCCGGGGGCGCTGGCGGTTCTCTCCAGCGGGTGCCCGCTTGATCTGGCGAAGATGAGCGTCGGCCGCGCAACGCGCACGGTGTTCGAGACCGTCGAGATCGTGGTCTGGCGCGAGGCGGAGGACCGGTGGCACGTGGAAGTGTGGCGCAGCTTTGCGATCTGGCTGTGGCATGCGTTTCTGGCCGCAAAGCATGGTGCCAAATGAGCGATGCGGCGCTGAAGGATGCACTAGCAGCGCTCGGGATCGATTGGTCGATCCTTGAGCATGAGGCTGTCTATACCGTTGAGGAAAGCGCCGCGATTCACGACGCGCTGCCGGGTGCGCATACCAAGAACCTGTTTCTCAAGGATGCGGGCGGACAGTTCTGGCTGGTGACGGTCGAGCATTCCCGGCGCGTCGATCTGAAGGCGCTGGCCGGCGTGATCGGCGCCAAGAAGCTGAGCTTCGGCAAGGCCGAGGACATGGAGCGGCTGCTGGGCGTGACGCCGGGTTCAGTGACGCCGCTCGCCGCGCTCCATGATACCGGTGGCGCGGTGCGCGTTGTGCTTGATACCGAACTGGCAGCAGCTGATGCGGTGCATGTCCACCCCCTGCGCAACACCGCAACGATTGGCCTGCCCGGCGCGGATCTCGTCCGCGCGCTGACGGCCTGGGGGCATGAACCGCTGATCGCTGCCATCCCCGAGCGCGCGCCAGCCGAACCGGCATGACCGTCTCGACCTTCGAGCTGTTCAAGATCGGCATCGGGCCTTCGAGCTCGCACACCGTGGGTCCGATGGTGGCGGCGCGTCGGTTCGGCCTGCTGCTGGAAGAGCGCGGGCTACTGGCGGGGACCGCGCGGGTCGAGGTTGATCTTTACGGCTCACTGGCGCTGACCGGGAAGGGGCACGCCTCCGATACCGCGGTGCTGCTGGGGCTGATGGGCGAGACGCCGTCCGGGATCGATATCGACGCGGCGCCCGCAAAAATCGCGGCAGTGCATGAAAGCGGATACATTGATCTGCTGGGCAAGCAGCAGGTCCGCTTTGCCCCCGCGGACGACCTCCATTTCCACCAGCGCGAGCGGCAGCCGTTTCACAGCAACGCCATGGCGCTGAGCGCGTTTGGTGCGGACAATGCCGTGCTGCTGCGGCGGTTCTACTATTCGGTCGGCGGCGGCTTCGTGCTCGACGAGGACGAGGCAGGCCGCAATGCCCCTGCAGGCGATAGCGCCCCGGTGCCTTATCCTTTCACTTCCGGCAACGAACTGGTCGCCATGGCCGCTGAGGCCGGCGTCACGATTGCAGAGCTCATGCTGGCAAACGAAACGGCGCTGCGCCCGCTCGCCGAAGTCGAAGCGGGACTGGACCTGCTCGCCGATACAATGGCTGCCTGCATCGATCGCGGCACATCGCAGGGCGGCGTGCTACCGGGCGGCCTCAGGGTAAAACGCCGGGCGCAGGCCATTGCGGCGGAGCTCGTCGCGCGGCAGCAAGCGGCGCTGAGCGATCCGCTGGTGGTGCTCGACTGGATCAACCTCTGGGCCATGGCGGTCAACGAGGAGAACGCCGCGGGCGGCCGGGTCGTCACCGCGCCGACCAATGGCGCGGCGGGCATCATCCCGGCGGTGCTGCGCTATTACGAACGCTGCTATCGCGGCGATGTGGCAGGGCGGCGTATATTCCTGCTGACGGCGGCAGCCATTGGCGCGCTCTACAAGCGCAATGCCTCGATCTCGGGCGCCGAAGTGGGCTGCCAGGGCGAAGTGGGCGTTGCGTGCTCGATGGCGGCGGCGGGGCTGACAGCGGTTCTCGGCGGCAGCAACGCGCAGATCGAGAATGCCGCCGAAATTGGCATGGAGCACAATCTCGGGCTCACGTGTGATCCAGTCGGCGGGCTGGTGCAGATCCCCTGCATCGAGCGCAATGCAATGGGCGCGGTCAAGGCAATCGACGCCTCGCGCCTCGCGCTGCTGGGAGACGGGCAGCACATGGTCAGCCTTGATAAAGTGATCGAGACCATGCGCCAGACCGGGTTCGACATGCGCGACAAGTACAAGGAAACCTCGCAGGGCGGGCTCGCAGTCAACGTCGTGGAGTGCTGAGGGCGCGGTGATCAATAAATAGGGACTGTCCCTATTTATGGTCGGCGAGAACGAGTTGGTCGACAGGCCTAATTCCCCTTGATACGATCTAGGACAAGCGTTCGGAGTTGGGGGAAGTGACATGGCGCAGTTGCGTTTCGGCAAGTGGCTGCAGGGCGGCCTTATCGCGGCGAGCCTCGCGCTGCCGGCGGGGCAGGTCTGCGCCAAGGAAGCGGTCGATCTTATCCTCCATCACGGGCAGGTCATCACCGTAGACCGCGCCTTCACGCTCAAGACCGCTGTCGCGGTCAAAGGCGACCGCATCGTCGCGGTGGGCGGCGAGGACCTGCTTGAAGCCTATTCCGCGCCCAAAGTGATCGATCTTGCCGGTAAAACGCTGATGCCCGGCTTTATCGACACACATCTCCATCCCAAGCCCGTTTCGCCCAACGATATCGCGGTGCAGGATGCGAAGAGCATTGCCGAAGTGCAGGCCATGCTGCGCACCAAGGCGAAAGAGCTGGGGCCGGGCAAATGGATCACCGGCTATGGCTGGCAGGAATCGAACTTTGCCGAAAAGCGCAATCTCTCGCGCGCCGATCTTGATGCCGCTGCGCCGAACAACCCCGTGGCCCTGCTGCGCGCCGGCTCGCATTCGGCGGCCTATAATTCAGCCGCGTTTCAGATCGCCAAGGTGGATAAGTCGACACCCGAGCCGGCGACGGGCCTGATCGAGCGGGATGCCAATGGCGAGCCCAGCGGGATCATCCGTGAGCGCATGGACATAGTCTCGAAGTTCATCCCCGATCCGGGCTGGGCGGCGATGCGCGGGCCGACGATTGCATGGCTCAAGCAGATGCTCGCGCTTGGCATCACCAGCTTCCACGATGCCAGCGGCACTATCGACGACGAGCCGGTGGGCAAAGGCGGCACCGACAGCAAGGATCTCGATCCGCTGTGGGGCCAGTCCAACATGACATGGAAGCGCGCGCGGGAAATCTACGCGGCGATGGGCGGCGAACTGCCGCGCATCACAATGTACATCATCCACCCCGGCGCCGAACGGCTTAAGGCATTCCCGTATCACACCGGCTACGGCGACAATCACCTGCGGCTCGGTGCGATTGGCGAGAACGCGGTTGACGGCGGGTTCACCGGGCCGACGGCGTGGCTGCTGGCCGACTACAAGGGCCAGCCCGGTTTCCGCGGCAAGGGCCGCTTCACCGATGCGCAGCTGCAGGAACTGGTCGACAGTGCGGCGAAGCTGGGTTGGCAGATGGGCCTTCATTGCATCGGTGATGCGGCCATCGTGCAGACGGTCAAAGCCTATCACAACGCGTTGACCACGATCGCCGATCCTGCGCACGAGCCGAATGATCGGCGCTGGTTCACGGATCACTTCACGATTATGCCGCCCGAGGACACCATGGCGACCATGGCGCAGGACCATGTGATGATCGCGCAGCAGCCCAATTTCCTCTACAACCTCGAGGACCGCTACATGCAGTTGCTCGATGACCAGCGGCTTGAGCACAACAATGCGATTGCCACGCCGGTGAGCAAGTTCGGCCTGTTCATGGCCTTCAGCAGCGACAACCTCCCCATCGGGCCGCTGACCGGCCTTTACGCCGCGATCACGCGCAAGGGACCGAGCGGCGCTGTCCACGGCGCGCAGGAAGCGGTTTCGCGGGCTTCTGCAATCCGCATGTACACCGCAAACGGCGCTTACCTCTCCTGGGAGGAAAACGAGAAAGGCACGCTGGAGCCGGGCAAGCTGGCGGACATGATCGTGCTGCCCTTCGATCCGCTCACCGCGCCGGAGGAGACTTTCCTGTCGGGCAAGGTCGACATGACGTTCCTCGGCGGGAAGCTGGTTTTCCAGCGCCCGGTGAGTGGCAAAAAGGATGCACTCGCCAAGTAATGGCCTGTGGATAAAGCCGAAATTTCGGCCAATATTGCAGTAATGGGGCAGATCACGCCGATTGCCACCGATCTGACTCCATGTCGCGCCAATGCGCGTCCGAAACCCATCGGCTTCGGAAAGCATTACGGCGATGATCGGCAAGCTTGTGCGCAGCGGTTTGATGGCAATGCTTCATCTGGCCTCTAGCCTTTCGGTGGCAGCGGCGCCCGGTTCGTCTGATGCTCAGCTGGAGCATGCGAGACTGGTTGGCGCCCTCGCGCTTCAGGGTGAGATCTTCCACGTTCAGGGCCTTGCACTCGATCCGGACCATGTCTGGATTACTTCGGTGGATCACGCCGGACGAAGGGCGTTCCTCCATGTGTTCGACCGCGCGAGCGGACGCTACCTGCGCCGGATCGAACTGACCGACGGAGCGCGCTACCATCCCGGCGGGCTCTCGCTTTCAGGCGGTTCCTTGTGGGTTCCGGTGGCAGAAATGCGGCCAGACAGCTCTGCGGTGCTCCTGGAGATCGATGCCGCGACGCTGACGGTGCACCGCCGGATCGCAGTGTCCGATCATATCGGCTGCATCGCGGCCGAAGGGCAGCGGCTTGTCGCGGGCAACTGGGACAGCCGGATGCTCTACGAGTTCGATCTTGCGCGCAGTGACCGGCCGGTGCGAGTGGTGAAGAACCCCTCGGCGACCCACTTTCAGGACATGAAGTTTGCCGACGGCCAACTGGTGGCGGGGGGCAACACGAGCTGGCTCGCGGGCACGCTCGACTGGATCGATCCTGCCACAATGCGCGTGACCCGCTCGCTCAAGGCCGGCTCCATCGGCGCGGTGCGCCCGTTCGGTCGTGGCGGCCCGATCACCGGTGAGGGCATGGCGATCGAGGGCCGGGAACTTTATGTCCTGCCTGAGGACGGCCCGAGCCGGGTATTCCATTTCCGCCTCGACGCCTGACCTCGCTTCCCGCATTCCCCGCATGCAATATCAAAAAACTATGGGCTTCGCGCAAACGGCGCTTCCGGTGGCCATGCCGGTTGGATAGGCAGGGCTAACGGCGAAGCGCCACGAGAGGAGACCCATGCAGCCCCCCTATATTCTTGCCATCGATCAGGGCACCACTTCCAGCCGCTGCATCGTGTTCGATGCCGCGGCCAAGCCCGTCGCGGTGGCGCAGCGCGAGTTTGCCCAGCATTATCCGGCTTCGGGTTGGGTCGAGCATGATCTCGAAGATATCTGGACGGACGTGGTCACCGTCCTTCGCGAGGCGGTTGGCAAGGCCGGGATTGACGTGGCCGACATTGCCGCCATCGGCATCACCAACCAGCGCGAGACGGTTGCCGTGTGGGATCGCTCGACCGGCAAGCCGATCCACCGCGCCATCGTATGGCAGGACCGGCGCACCGCCGATACCTGCGCGCGGCTCAAGGCCGATGGCGCCGAGCCGCTGTTTGCCGCCAAAACCGGTCTGCTGCTCGATCCCTATTTTTCGGGCACCAAGCTGGCATGGATTCTCGACGAGGTCGCCGGTGCGCGCGCCGCAGCGGATCGCGGTGAGCTTGCCTTCGGTACGATCGACTGTTTCCTCCTTTCGCGCCTGACTCGCGGCAAGGTCCACGCGACTGATCCGACCAATGCTTCACGCACGCTGATGTTCGATATTGGCAAGCAGCAGTGGGACGAGGAACTGCTTCGCCTGCTGCGCGTGCCAGCATCAGTGCTGCCCGAAGTGCAGGACAATTCGTACATCTTCGGCGAGTGCGACCCGGCGATCCTCGGCCGCGCGATCCCGATTGCCGGCATGGCGGGTGACCAGCAGGCGGCGCTGTTCGGGCAGGCCTGCTTCCGCCCGGGCATGACCAAATCGACTTATGGCACCGGCGCGTTTGCGCTGATGAACATCGGCAACAAGCCAATTCCGTCTAAGAAGCGCATGCTTACGACGGTGGCCTACCGCCTGAACGGTGAGACGACGTATGCGCTCGAAGGCGCAATCTTCGTCGCGGGCGCAGCGGTCAAATGGTTGCGTGATGGCCTCAAGATCATCACGCACGCCTCCGATACGCACGATATGGCGGTGCGCGTGCCGGATAATCACGGCGTCTACATGGTGCCGGCCTTTGTCGGGCTCGGCGCGCCGCACTGGAACCCCGACGCGCGCGGGTTGATCTGCGGGCTGACGCTGGATGCAGGTGCCGCTCATGTCGCCCGCGCCGCGCTGGAATCCGTAGCCTATCAAACGTTCGACCTCATCAACGCCATGCGCGAGGATGCCAACCCGGGTGCCGCCGCGCTCAGGATCGATGGCGGCATGGCGGCGAATGACTGGCTGGGCCAGTTCCTTTCCGACATTCTCGTCGCGCCGGTCGAGCGGCCGGTCAGCGTCGAGACGACGGCGCTGGGCGCAGCCTTTCTCGCTGGGCTGGCGACGGGCGTGTGGAGCGATCTTGCCGCCCTCGAAGCAACATGGACGAGCGACCGGCGCTTCGAGCCGAAGATGAGCGCGGCCTTGCGCGGCGATCTCGTCGCCGGGTGGCACAAGGCGGTGGAGCGCGCGCTGCTCTAGATCAAATGTCGAACACGGGTTGAACCAGTTCCCTTCGTCATTCCCGCGCAGGCGGGAATCCAGAGCGGCTCACGCTGCGCCTGTTGCTCTGGCCCCCCGCCTTCGCGGGGGTGACGAAAGTTGGGTCACCGCAGCAGCGCCTCTGCGCGGGCAAGATCCTCGGGGCGGTCCACGTCGAGCGCCAGCAAAGGATCGAGCGGCACGGTGGGCGCCCCCTTGAGCCTGACCGCGCCGCCGTGATCGCCATCGAGCGCGGTGAGAGCGGCGAAATGCGCGGCGCCGAACAGGGCGGGGGGCATTGTCACGCCGCCCGCTGTGGTCGCGATGCGGTCACCGTCAAAGGCCTCGACGAGCGAGCGGACATGCGCTTCGGGCACGAGCGGCATGTCTGCCAGCGCGACCAGTACGGCTTGCGCGCCACCAGCATGCGCGGCAGCGACGCCTAGCGCGAGCGACCGGGCCTGCGCGGCGCCGGGCGGTGTTAGCGCAACACAGCTGTAGCCCAGTGCGGCGAGGTCGGGGGCATTCGGTCCGATCACCGCGTAGCGCGCAGCGAAGGGCAGGGCGGCCAGCATTTCGGCGGCATGGAGTGCGAGCGCTTTGCCGCCAAGTGGGGCGACCAGCTTGGGGCCCCCGAAGCGCGCCGATTGCCCGCCCGCCAGCAGCACCAGCGCAAGGCCGGCGAAGCCAGTGTCAGTTGCGGGTGGGGACATGCGAGGCGGGATCGTGCCCGATCCGGCCTGGCGCACGTCCGCTCCAGCCGGGCATGCCTGCGCAGGCCTGATAGTCCTGCACCAGTTCGCCCAGGATCGAGATCGCCAGTGTCGCGGGATCGCGGGTTGCAGGGATCAGGCCGATCCCGCCGCGCAACTTGCCGAGGCTTGCCTGCGGTACGCCGATCATGCGCAAACCGGCAAGGCGCGCATGGTGCGTGCGCGCACTGCCGACAGCGCCGTGGTAGAACCCGTCCTGCGCCAGCGCGTGGGGCAGAAGCTGCTCTTCCCAGTCGTGATCGTGGAACAGGAAGACGAACGCCGTCCACGGATCGCCGACGAGATCGGGCAATGCCGTGCGGCTCGAAAGCGGAATGACGCCCTGTTCGGCAGCGGCGAGGCGGTCGCTCGCCGGGGCATAGGCTTCGACGGCCAGGCCAAAAGCGCGGGCAAGCCGTACGAGCGCGGTGAGGTCTTCGCCGTGGCCGAGTGCGACAAGGCGGAGCGGCGGGGCATAGGCGCGCTGGAAACCGTGCGAGCCGGGCACATCGGACAGTGCGGCGCCGGCTTCATCGAGGCGCAGCACAGCGGGCTTGCGTTCACCGAGCCATGCCATCACCGCCGTGAGCGCGGCGGGGTCGGGTCGCGGCGTGAACAGCAGGTCAATCCCGCCGCCGCAGGGCAGGCGGATATCGAGATAAGGCGAGCCGATCCCGTAGCGCACCGTGCGGCCATACCCCTGCGCAAGCACATCCTGCGCTTCGGCAATCACCGCCGCCTCGACGCAGCCGCCAGAGAACGATCCGGCGCTGCGCCCATCGGCCAGGACTGCCATCTGCGCACCGATCCCGCGCGAGGTGCCGCCTTCGATGCCGGTCAACGTGACGAGCACGCCAGCGATGCCGGCGGCAGCTCCTTCGACCAGCAGACCGAGAATGCTGCGATCATCATGCGCGATCCCGCCCTGCACACTCATTGCGTGGAGCCCGGATATTGCAGCCGCAGCGACGCGGGCGCGCGGCACTTGGCGATCGCGACATTGGCAAGGCGCAGCCGTTCTGCCTTCAGTGAAACGCTGGTCAGCGCGAACTGGCGCTCATGCGCGACTTCTTCGCCGGTAAACGGTTTGGAACCCGCCGGTACGCTTTTTCCACCGAGCACGAAGACCACGTAGTTCATCAGGTCCGCAAGCTGCGCATTATCCGTGATGCGGCTGTGCGCGACATTCGGCAGGCGCAGCAGGTAGGCGCGCGATTCCGGTGTGCACATGAACCAGCCGACGCGGTCCTTGATTTCGGGCAGGTGGGCCGGGACCGTGCTGCCGCGCAGGCCGTGGCAACCGGCACAATTCTCGATGAAATCGCTCTGCGCAAGCGCAGGATCGGCCATCATCGAGCGGACGGCAGCCGGGATATCGGGCGAATGGTTGTCCGGCTCGGCCGCGCGCAGTGCGCCAAACGAAAGCGCGCCGAGCAGCGTGGCCGCAGCGATCAGGCCCATGCGTTTCTTCATACGCCTATCCTTAGACCTGTTCGCTGCCCGCCGGAACCCCCGCTCGTCGTGCGGCGTCAGGCCGTGCCGACGAGGACCGCGGTCGAGCAGTGGTATTCCATGCTGGTCGTGCCGAAGCACCAGATCACGTCGTTGTTGAGCTGCGGCACATAAAGCTGCGTCTCACGGTCGGTGCCGTCGCAATCGCACTTGTTGCAGTACGCCTTGCCGCAGCAGTCGCGGTAGGCGATCAGGTAGGCGCGACCGTCATCGGGATTGATACAGGTGCCGACCCACGAAACCGGCGAGTGCTCCGCGCCCGGCGGGCAGCGATTGACCGCGCCGCCGCAGCACGAGCAGAGCGAACCGTCGATCGCGCAATAGCGCCAGTAGGTGCACTTGGTATCGTCCTTGCTCTGCGCGTTGCGGGCGAAGGTGGTCTTCGCCTCGGGCGAGCGATCGGGCTTGGCAGCGCTGGCGCGGCTGACCGGCAGCACGGGGAACACCGGCGCGGCAACAAGCGCGAGGCCAAGCCGGGCGAGGATGCCGCGGCGCGAGGTGCCGCCGGCAAAGCGGCGGAGCAGCTTTTCGCCCATGGCGTCGGGATTGAAGGTCTTCATGAGCTTGTCCCCTGTAGTGCGCTTGAACCGTGTTTGTGTGTTTCGATGAGGGTGATCAATTGGCCACGGCCTTGAGCTTGCCGATATAGTCCTGGACCGAACGGATGCCCATTTCGTGGGCGATCACCAGACTTTCGAGATGCTCGCGGCTGTTGACAAGGCCCTTGGAGAGGATCGTGCCGTGCTCGTCCATCAGGACCGCATAAGGCAACTTTGCCACTTCGTAGGCCTGGCCGACTTCCGGCCCGTTGATGAACTGGTATCCGCCAAGGCTGTGCTCCGCGATCATCTGACGCTGCGCCGCTGCATCATCATCGCCGATGAAGACGAGCTGGACCCGCTCGTCCCGTGCAAAGGACTTCGCCATCGGAATGAGGTTCTTGCACAGCGGGCAGGAAGGCGAGACGAACATGAGGAGGCGCAGCGGCACGCCGTGAAGATGCCCGCCAACGGTGGTGCTGGTACCGTCAAGCGTCGTTGCGGGGATCGCGGCAGCGGCACTGCCGACGGCCGGACCGGCCGACGTCGTAAGCGCTCCGGCAGGGGCAACGCGCATATGGAGCACGCCCACCTGGCGGGCGAGCGCCAGCAACGCAACACCGAGCAGGAGGATGACGGTCCACGACAGGACCGTCGAGACGAGCAGGGCTTGCAGCATGCGGTTACCTCCGCGAAGCGGCCAGCGGCGTTGCCGCGAGCGCCCCGATGGCGTTGAAAAGTTGAACGATCACGAAAACTGCGAGGCCACCGGCCATGGCGATTGCAAGATCGGTAATCGAGTTCAGGCGAAACTGCGGTTGAACGAGCCGGGGCAAAAGCAGCGCGGCGAGAACGAGATTGCGCGCCACCAGCAGCCAGCTGAGCGGTTGGCGCAGCTGGGAGCGACCGCAGCCACAATCGATCTGGCTGCGCCCGCGCATAAGGTTGATCGCCATCGCCGCAGCAAAGACAAGCAGCAGCGCGAAGGCCGGGGCAGCGCCAAGCCCGTGGTGGATCAAGAGCAAGCTGACGGCGGCACCCATTTCGGCAAGCGGCAGCATGCGGGCCACGGGACCAACCAGCCCAGCGGGCAGCAGGCGATAGTTGGCCACCACGCCGGCAAGCAGATCGCGGTGCTGGAATTTCGGGATGGCAGCCTGAAAGAACACGAGCGCGACGCCCAGCGCGCCGGCATATCCCAGCACACCGAGACCGGTCCCGCCGAGCGCAGCCAGAGTCAAGGCGCCGCCGTCCGTCATCAGGGCTCCAGCGTCCGCAGCACGCCGCCGCCCGAGTTCTCAAGCCGGAACTTCTGCTCGCCGGTCTTGAGGTCGAGGATGACAAGCGCGCTTGGCCCATCCTCGCCGCGTTCGGTCGAGAGGATCAGCTTCGGATTGGTTTCCTGCGTGATGGCAATCGCACTGGCAGGATTTTCAAGCGGGATGCGCTTGACCACCTTCTTGGCAGCGACATCGAGTTCCCACACTTCGGTGCCGGCAGCCTTGTGGGTCCAGTATTCCCCGGTGTGCATCAGCACGAAGGCGTGACCTGTGCCGAGGTGATAGGCAAGGCCCTGACGCGCGCCGGGATACCAGTGCACATCGAGCGGCTTGGTATCGGCAGGCGCAACGCCCGCGGCAGTCTGGATCGAGAAGGGCTCGGAGATCGTCGGCGTGGCGCCCAGCTTGGCGGTGTAGACCTGTCCGGTGTAGGTCAGGAAGACGGCCGTCTGCTTGGCCCGGTCATAGCCGAAGTTGTCGAAGATCGGATCGTTCGTTGCCGAGAAGAACGGCGCCGAGCGGGTGATTTCGGGCTTGGCGCCGGCCGTTTTCACCGTTGCCAGCGAACCGTCCGAGCAGAGCGCCGAGAATCCGATCCCGGTGACCGGCATCAGGCTGGCGCAGCCGGGCAGCTCGATTTTTTTGACGAACTTGCCCTTGGCGAGGTCGACCATGTTGACCGACGAGGCCGGATCGAGGTTGTAGACGTAAGCAGTCTTGCCTTCATCCGCGAGCACGAAGTTGAACTTGCGCCCACCGATGAGGATGCGGCCAGGCATCGCAATCTCGGTCTTGAGCTTGAGCGTTGCGGGATCATAGACTGTGATCATGTCCTGACGTGTACCGCGCCAGCCCTTGGTCCAGATCGTTTCCGAGACGTAAAAGGCCTTGCCCGCCGGATCGATCGCGAGGTCCGAAAGGGTGGACGCCTCGACCAGGCCGAGCATCTTGCCGGTGTCGGTATCGTAGATCGCATTGCCCGGAACGACGAAGCCGCGCTCGACGAAGACCCAGCTGGGCTTGGCCGCCGGGAGCGAGACAGCCTCAAGCTCAGGATCGGGTTGCAGCGGATCGGCCGCGTGGGCGGCGGGCACGCCGCCAGCCAGTGCGAGCGCGCAGACGGCCGCGGCGGTGGTCCTGCCCATGACGGAGAGCGATGACTTGCCCTGAAACTTCATCATCTTCATCTGGCCTGGCCCCTTCTGCCTGAAACGCCTGAACCCCTGAGCTGCATCAGCGCCAATCAGCCATGATGCAAGCCCCGACCCGTACCATGCGGTACAAGCCTGCGCCCCGCAAGCCGCTGTGCGTTGTGCAGGTGCGAAGTTTTGACGAGCGTCCAGTTTTAGTCAAGCGCTTTGTCAGGGATTTTTTTACCGGACCTGAATGGCTTGTGGCTCGCTCCACTGCGCGCCTCAGCGAACGGGTTCCAACTGCTCCGGCCTGATCGCCTTGACGAGCGAAACCATGGCTTCGGCTGCGATCGCGGTGATCTGCGGCATCTTGGCTGCCCAGGGCTTCTCGAAGCCAAGAAAAGGTGTCGTCCCTTCCATCGAAGCGCTGATGTAGAGCGCGACGGTCTGCACCTCGTCCGGCGAAAGCGCGGGATTGAGCGCGGTGACGACCTCCCCGATGAAATCGTGCACGCGCTGGTAAAAGGCGCGCACCCGTTCGGCAACGAAGGTGTTGTGATTGGCGAGCGCCCAAAGCTCGGTGAAGAGCCGCGTCGTGCGCTTGCCCGCGATATCATCCAGGCACAGTTTGACGATCAGCCTGAGCCGGTCTTCCGGTGAGATCGCGGGCTGGCGGACCTCGCTCTCGAGCAGCTTGTCATAGCTGTCGAGAAGTTCGTCCAGCATGATCTTGATCAGCATTTCCTTGCGCGGGAAATGGTAGCTGACATTGCCGACCTTCATGCCGCTGGCATTGGCGATGCGGCGGATCGTGAAGGCGCTGGCGCCCTCTTCGATCAGAACGTCATGCGCGGCCTTGAGAATGGCGTCGACGGTCTCGGTCCCGCGCGCGTAAGTGCCGGGGCGGGGTCCTGTGGCCATGGCCTCATCGGTTGCAATACCGGCCTCGTGGTGTGCGTCGGCAAGCGAGACGGTATTACGATCCATGGCTCACGCGTAGCACGCGCGCCGGACCCTCACCAGAGTGCGTTCCGGCAAATCGCTCTTGACGGAATCCTGAAGTTTGTCCAGACTTTGACGGTCTAATTCAAGTATATGAAAATAAACGGTTATTACCCAACCGGTGCTCGGCTGATACCAAGCTGTATACGTCGCAAAACAGGGTAGCAATTCTCGTGACTTTGCCGGCCTGGCGTGCCCGTGCCGCCCCAGCTTCTCGAAAGGACCGCAATGGCGATCTCGCTGACCGTAAACCGCAAACCCCGCACCGTGGATGTCGAGCCCGACAAGCCACTGCTTTGGGTGCTGCGTGAGGATTTGGGCATGCCGGGCACCAAGTTCGGCTGCGGAGCCGGACTATGCGGTGCCTGTACGGTGATCCTGAACGGCGAGGCGGTGCGTTCGTGCCAGACGCCGCTCGCCGATGCCGCGGGCAAGGATATCGTGACGATCGAAGGCGTTACCGCCTCGCCGGTCGGCGCCAAAGTGGTCGAGGCGTGGACCGCGCTCGACGTGCCGCAATGCGGTTATTGCCAGGCGGGGCAGATCATGTCGGCCACGGCGCTCCTCACCGCGACGCCCAAGCCCTCGGCGGACGAAGTGACCGCAGGCATGGCGGGTAACATCTGCCGCTGCGCCACATATCTCCGGATCCAGAAAGCCATTGCCGAAGCCAGCAAGGCCATCGCGGGAGCAGCCGCATGAACGCCGTCTCCGTTTCCCGCCGCTCGTTCCTCGCCGCCTCGCTGGCTGGCGGGGCAGTGCTCACCTTCGAAGCGAAACTGGCCTTTGCCGCGCCGGGCGCGGCAGAGCCCGCGATGCTTGGCGCGTTCATCACGATCGCACCCGATAATTCGGTGACGATCCTCGCCAAGAATCCCGAGATCGGGCAGGGCGTGAAGACCATGCTGCCCATGCTGATCGCCGAGGAACTAGACGTGGCGTGGAGCCAGGTCCGGATCAAGCAGGCCGATGAGAACCAGGACAAGTATGGTCCGCAATTCGCCGGCGGCAGCATGACCACGCCGCTCAACTGGCTGCCCGCCCGTCAGGCTGGTGCCGGTGCCCGCGCGATGCTGGTCGCCGCCGCTGCGCAGCAGTGGGGCGTTCCCGCCGCTAGCCTGACGACGGGCGAAGGCATGGTGAAGCATGCCGCGAGTGGCCGCACGATCACGTATGCCGCGCTCGCACCGGTGGCGGCGAAGATGGCCGCGCCTGATCTTGAGAAGGTGCCGCTGAAGTCGCCCAAGGACTTCAAGATCGTCGGCAAGCCGCGCGCCGGTGTCGATACGCCCGCGATCGTGCGCGGAGAGCCGCTGTTCGGGATCGATGCCCATCCGCCGGGCATGTTTTATGCCGCGATGGTCAAGTGCCCGGTGATCAGTGGGACCTTGAAGAGCTTCGACGATGCCGCCGTGCGCAAGGAAAAGGGCATGCTGGCGGTGGTGCCGATCACCGATGGTGAAGTGCCTGCAGGCAAGCACAATGCGGTGGCCGTGATCGGCGACAGCTGGTGGCGCGTCCACAAGGCGCGCGAGAAGCTTGTGGTGCAGTGGGATACCGCAGGCTTCGATGGCTTTTCGACTGAGGGCTATACCGCCGAGGCCAAGGCTCTGCTGGGTGCTGCGCCGACGGCGGACGTGTTCAAGGCCGGCAATGTCGATGCAGGTCTCGCCAAGGCTGCAAAGGTGGTGACGGCGGACTACGCCTACCCGTTCCTCGCGCACGCGACGCTCGAGCCGCAGAACTGCACCGCGCTGTGGCATGAAGATGGCAAGCTCGAGTTCTGGGCGCCGACGCAGGATCCGGGCACCGCGCGCGGTGATATCGCCAAGACGCTTGGCATCGATCCTGCTTCGATGACAATCCACATGACTCGCATCGGCGGTGGTTTCGGGCGCCGGTTGATGAGCGACTTCATGGTGCTGACAGCCTGCATTGCGAAGGCGATGCCTGGGCGGCCGGTGAAGCTGCTCTATGACCGCACCGATGACATGCGCAATGACTACTACCGCCCCGCAGGCTGGCACCGCATGACGGCTGGGCTCGACGCAAGCGGTGCGCTGGTGGCGCTGAAGGATCACTTCATCACCTTCGGCGCCAACGGCAAGCCGATGCGCGCAGCCGAAATGCGGATGACCGAGTTTCCCGCGCCGGTGCTGCCGGATGTTCATCTGGGCATGTCGTTCCTCAAGACCAACCTCACTACGGGCTGGCTGCGCGCGCCGACATCCAATGCGGTTGCCTTCGTGTTCCAGGGCTTCCTCGATGAAGTGGCCGAAGCCGCCGGGACCGACCTGCCCGAGCTCATGCGGCGCACACTGGGCGCGGCGCGGCAACTGCCGCCCGAGCCTGATGATCCGCCGTTCGATACCGGCCGCGCGCGCGGCGTGATCGATGCGGTGTGCAAGTTTGCCAGTTGGACGGGCAAGCGGTCTGCCACCCCCGGCAAGGGTCGCGGTTTCGGCTTTTACTTCAGCCACCGCGGCTATTTCGCCGAGGTCGTCGACCTCACCGTTACGGATGGCAGCACGATCACGATCGACAAGGTCTGGGTTGCAGGCGACATCGGCAGCCAGGTCATCAATCCCCTGAATGCCCAGCACCAGATGCAGGGCGCTGTGATCGATGGCATAGCGCAAGGGCTGGTGTGGCAGCCGATCGAGCAGAAGGCAGGCGCGGTCACGCAGGAAAACTTCGGTGATTTCCCGCTGATCCGCATCAACCAGACGCCCGGCGATGTGGCCATCACCTGGGTGGTGACCGACAATCCGCCGACCGGGCTTGGCGAACCGACGCTGCCGCCGGTGATCCCCGCGATTGCGAACGCCATCCGCGACGCTACGGGCAAGCGGCTGCGCAGCCTGCCGATGTCGCTGGCCTGATCTGAACCACCCCCGCTAACGGGGTTAGCCTGAAAGCCCCTCTCGCCTCGTGGCGGGAGGGGTTTTTTGCAAGGTCCGCGGGTGTTTTCGACCGCCGATGTGCTCTCTCCCGTTTCGTCATTCCCGCCTTCGCGGGAATGACGTGGATTGGGGGGCTTGGCAGGGATGGCGAGGAATGGCGCAAGCGGGCAGGACAACGAAAACCCCTCCTGGCCGGGACCAGGAGGGGCTTTGCTGTGCAGTGTTGAGGCCCTGAGCTTAGTAGCGATAGCCCAGCTTGAGCCCGAAGAACTGCGGGCGGATCGGGAACGTGCGTGACGAACCTGCGCAGACCGAAATCGAGCAGAAGGTGTTACGCGTCAACTCGCCGCGCCGATCGAACGCGTTCTGGATGAAGATGTCGGCAGTCCAGTTGTCCTTGCGCACACCGGCCCCGAAATCGAAGCTGATGAACCCGGGGGTGTTGCCGAGCAGCTTGTTGTTGAACTCGTTGAGATCCTGCGTTGCCCCGGTCTGATAGAGTGCTGCACCCTGGAAGTAGCCCTTGAGCGAGCCAAAATCGGTATCGTACCGGATCGTAGTTGTGCCCTTGAACTTGGGCTGGCGCGGCAGGCGGGTGCCATCCGCCGCAGCAACCGACGGTGTGTCGAGATTGCCGGGGATGAACTCTCCGGGCGCGCAAGTCGCAAGCTGCGAGATGACTTTGGTATCGCGGTTGGCCACGAAGTTGCAGAAGTTGCCCTTCAGCTTGCCATCATTATACGCGCCGCTGCTCGAGACCGTGAATTTGCCGAGCTTGAGTTCAGCGTCGTACTCGACCCCCTTGACCTGAGCCTTGCCGGCATTGCCGGTGTAGCCAGCGCCCTGTGCACCGGCCACAACGAGCCCGTACTGGATATTGTTCCATTTCTCCAGATAGATAGCAGCGTTAAACCGGAACACGTTGTTGAACGTGCCCTTGAAACCCAACTCGAAGTTGGTGAGCGTCTCGGACTCGAAAGGCGGTGCCGCAACGACGACTTGCGGCTGCGTATCGGTCTTGCGCAGACGAAGCGGACGGTTGTAGCCGCCGGGCCGGAAGCCGGTCGAATAGTTGAAGTAGAGCAGCTTCTGATCGGCAAACTGCCAATCGACCACGACCTTGTGCGTTTCACCCTTTTCGCTGTAGCGACCGATGCTCTGCGGATCGAGCGCATTGGTGTTGCGGCACTGGAGGCGTGGGCCGGTCAGCGGAAGCGGGCAGCCGATTGCGCCGGTAGGGAGGAAAATCGAAGGCGCTTGGACGGCTGAAGCGCCCACGCCCTGGAAGCCGACCGTCTGGAAATCGGTCCAGAAGTAGCGTATCCCGCCCGTGACCTTGATCGCTGGCGTGATGTTGTAGTGCGCTTCGGCAAACACGGCCGTGTCGTGATAAAGTGTGTCGAATTCCTGCAGGTAGTAGGCATCGCCGCGCACAGCCGGGGAACCAAGGATCATGGTTCCGCCTTGCGCTTCGGGAATGCCGAAACCATCCGGGTTGGAATCGCCGCCGCCCGATGCGGTGTAGCCGACGATCTGGTCGAGGCCGCGGATGGCGTAGTTGTCGTTGAACTCGTTCTTCTGGCGATGATAGAATCCGCCCAAGGTCACATCGAAAGGCCAGGACTTGGGTGTGGTAAGCCTGACTTCCTGCGTGAACTTCCGGTTGCTGATATCGGTGTGATAGTACTGGTTCGGGTTGAGCAGCTTGGTGCACTTCAGCGACGCGCCCGAACCCGAGCAGCCGGACTTGTCGAAGAACTGCAAGTAGTTTTCGTAACCTGCGCCGAAGCTGTCATAGGTTACGGTATAGTAGGTGTAGTCATTGTTGATCTTGCGATCACGGTAGTAGTAGCCCGTGGCCGAAACGAGATCGAAATCGCCGATATGGCCATGCACCGTGAGCGAGGCCTGGACCCACCGGTCGTCGTTGCGGGTAAGATCGTAATCATGGACCTGCAGATCGCCCACGCGTGTGTCATAGCCGAAATAGCCATAGGAAATCTGGCGCTGTGCCGTGACCGAGGGGGTCACTTCCCACCCATCGGCGACATCCCACAGCATCGAGAGACGACCGCCATATTCGTAGACGGGGTTGTAGTCCTTCTTGGCGATTGCCGAGTTGCTCAGTGTGTAGGACGTGGCCGGGTTGTTATCGCCAAGGTTGAGCACCGAAGGGCGCGGGTTCGGCTGCAAGGGGTTGTCGCTGGTACCGCTGATGAACTGGCCCTTGTTATCGACGTTGTCGATGTAGCCACCTTCCTTGCGATAGTATGCCATCGCGCGGATGGCGAAGCGATCGCTGACCGGAATGTTGATGTAGGACTTGATCGTGCCGCCGAAGCCGCCTTTGCCGAACTTGTTGACTTCGCTGTCGGCGCCGAACTCGAACTTGCCGATCTTGGGCTTGTTGGTGATGAAGCGCAGCACGCCCGCGAGCGAGCCCGCGCCGAACAGTGTGCCCTGCGGGCCCGAGATGGCTTCCAGGCGTTCCATGTCATAGACTTGGATATCCGGCACTTCCTGTCCGGTGATCGGAATTTCATCGAGATAGTACCCGACCGAGGCGTAGGCGCCGCCTGCCGGAACGATTCCGCGGAAATAGACTTCGTTGCGACCGGGGCCGATACCGGCGAAGGAAACCGAGGGTAGGAGCGCGGCGTAATCCTGCAGGCCTTTGACCTGGCGCTGCGCGAGGAAGTCGGCGCTCAGCGCCTGAATGGCGATCGGCACCTTCTGCACATTTTCCGACTTGCGGGTTGCCGTGACGATGATTTCGCTAAAGCCGCCCGATGCCGGCGGGGCCGTTGCATCATCGGCAGGTGCTGCCTGCGGGATGAGCGCTTCTTGCGCGGTTGCGAGCTGGGGCGCAGCAATGCCGCCCAGAATAGTGGTCAGGCACAGTGCCCTCAGCATGTGCGACCGGCGACCGGTTTTCTTGTTCATCACGTTCAGCTCCCTGAATCGAAGCGCGTTGGCGAAACGCTAGTCGGTAATCTGCTCCTTCGTGTCCGTTCCTGCGAAGCGACCTTTGGCCGCACTTTGCGCTGAGAGGGCAGCGCGCCCGACCCGAACCATCACACCTGCAGTTTTGCAGTTTGCGCCATGGTCCTTGGGCCACGACCGCTTCGCGGCCTGTGACCGAGCCATGCTTGAACATGGCGAATAGAGTGGTTGCAATCGTCCCCCGATTGTCCGTCAATCCTGACGAAGCTCAATGTTGCATGCTTGCTACAACAGCCAGCGGAGTCAACACCATTTTCGCATGTGCAGCAGAGCAGGGTCATCGACCGTTGCGCCTGTGACAAAAGGTGCACATGATGCGGTGCAGTAAAACACCGGGACACCACATGGACATTGCCAGCCAAGCCGCTTCAAAGCCGGGCATCGCGCCCGGAAGTGACGCGCGTGCGGCGCTCGACGAGGCAGCGGCCGGGATCGACGCCGATCCGCAAGGCGCGCTCGCTGTTGCCGAGGCGGTCCTTGCGACTGCCCCCGGCCTGCCGCCGGCGCTATTCGTGGCAGGACAAGCGCTGCGTCGGCTCGGCAAGCCCGATGCCGCCCTCGCGCGGCTTGCAGCGATCGGAGGGGGTGCGAAGCAGCCGCCGATGGTGCTGTGGGAGCTGGCGCAAGCCGCTAGCGAGGCAGGCCGCGCCGATGCGGCGATTGCTGCACTCGAAGCACTGACCCGGCTGCAACCGGGTGTCGCGTCGGGCTGGTTCCTGCTCGCTGCCGAATTGCGCAAGAGTGGGCATGAAATGGACGCGTGGCGTGCGGATCTCTCCGCCGTGCATGCGGCTTCGCGCGATCCGGATCTTCTGCAAGCGGCGGGCGCGATCCATGCGGGGCAGCTCGATGATGCCGAAGCCATGCTGCAGGCGCGCGCTGAGCGGCTGCCCGACGATCCGGTCGGTACACGCATGCTGGGCGAGGTGTACTGGCGGCGCGGCGACATGGCGGACGCGCTCGCGTTCGTTGAACGGGCGGTTGCGCTTGCGCCCGGTTTCGATCTTGCGCGTGATTTCCTCGTGCGCCTTCTCATGCAGGTCAACCGGCTGCCCGATGCGCTGGCTCATGCCGAAGTGCTGGCGCAGAGCCCCGTTGCGAATTCGGGCGCCGATTTGATCCTCGCCTCGGTGCTGGTGCGCCTTGGCGAGCAGGAGCGCGCGCGGGGTATCTACGAGCGGATGCTGAAAGCGCAGCCCGAGCAGCCGCTGCTGTGGCAGAACCTGGGCCATGTGCTGAAAACGCTGGGTGAGCAGGACGGGGCCGTCGCCGCATATCGCGCCGCGGTGACGCACCAGCCCAGTATGGGCGAGGCATGGTGGAGCCTTGCCAATCTCAAGACCGTCAAGCTGGGCGGTGACGATATCGCCCGTATGGAAGCGGCGTTGGCGGAGCTGGCCGGGGTTGAGGGCCGCGAGGAGGATGTGTTCCACCTCCATTTTTCGCTGGGCAAGGCCTACGAGGATGTGGGCGATGCCGCGCGCGCGTTCGTGCACTACGACAAGGGCAATCGCCTGCGCCGGACGCTGGTGCGCTATGATGCCGAAGAGTTTGCTGCCGAAGTCGATGCCGCTGCCTCCACTTTCACCGCGCCGTTTATTGCGGCGATGGGGGAGGGCAGCTGCCCGGCGGAAGATCCGATCTTCATCGTCGGTCTGCCGCGCTCCGGCTCCACGCTGGTCGAGCAGATCCTCTCCAGCCACAGCGCGATCGAAGGCACGATGGAACTTTCGGAAATGATGATGATCGCAGCGCGCCTGCAATCACGCGTCGACGAAGGCGAGTTTGCCGATTTCGCGGCGATGGTGCGCTCGCTCGGGCCGGCCGAGCGGTTGCGTCTCGGCGAGGAATATATCGAGCGCACGCGCGTTCACCGGAAAACGGACCGGCCGCGCTTTACGGACAAGATGCCCAACAACTGGCAGCATGTCGGGCTGATCCGGCTGATCCTCCCGAACGCGAAGATCGTCGATGCGCGGCGGCATCCGATGTCGTGCTGCTTCTCGGGATGGAAGCAGCATTTCGCACGCGGGCAGACCTTTACGTACGATCTTGGCGAAATCGGCCGTTACTACCGCGATTATATGCGGCTGATGGCGCATTACGACGCTGCTGCACCGGGCGCGGTGCACCGGGTGATCTACGAGCGCATGGTGGCAGACCAGGAAGGCGAAACGCGGCGGCTGCTCGATTATCTCGGGCTGCCGTTCGAGGAGAGCTGCCTCGAATTTCACCGCAACACGCGCGCGGTGCGCACCGCAAGTTCGGAGCAAGTGCGCCGACCGATCTATACCGATGCGGTCGAGCACTGGAAGGCGTTTGCTTCGTGGCTCGGTCCGCTGGAAGCAGCGCTGGGCGATGCGACGACCAGCTATCCCGATGTGCCGAGCGCGCTACTTTCTTAGCGGAACCCGACTCGCACCCCGGCCCACACCGTGCGCGGGGTTCCAAGGTCGATCGAGCCGCCGGAATTGCGCGTCACCACCGCCTCGTCGAACAGGTTCTCGCCGCGCAGCACGAGGCTGAACGGGCCGGCGATGTGTGTTTCGGCATAGGCGTCCAGCGTCGTCGCAGCGGGGAGGATGTCCGTTTCCAGATCGTCCTCGAACTGCGCGCCGGTGTGGCGCAAGGTCAGCGCGAGGGTGGTGCGGGGCGAGGGGCGCCAGGCGGCGGTGGCGCTGGCGGCATAGCGCGGGGTCTGCGCCGGGCGCTTGCCGTCGAGCGCGGTGCCGGGGGCTTCAACCCTGGCGTCTGTATAGGCGAACGATCCGCTGAGCGAAAACGCGCCGCGCTTCGCCTCCGCGCCCAGTTCGATACCCTTGGCGTGTACCGCATCGACATTCTGCCGCTCACGCACGTTGGGCGCGATGGTCACGTTGGCGATGGCGTGACGCACCTTGTTGTCGAACGCCGTGGCAGAGAAGGACAGGCCTGCTGCCGGGCGCCAGTCCACCCCGCCTTCGAAGCCGCGCAGCTTCTCGTTTTCGAGCGCAGCATTGGCGCGGGTGACGATGGGGAACACGGTGAACGTGCGGTAGAGTTCGTTGAGCGTGGGCTGGCGCAAGCCGGTATAGGCCGAGCCGCGCAAGGCCAGGCCTCCCCCGAGCTTGACCACCGCACCGCCGCGAAAGCTGCCGTCCCAGCCCGCGCGGCCTGGATAGAGTGTGGTTGAAGGCGCGCCTGC
This sequence comes from Novosphingobium sp., assembly GCF_965228995.1. GTDB lineage: Bacteria > Pseudomonadota > Alphaproteobacteria > Sphingomonadales > Sphingomonadaceae > Novosphingobium. Next base: position 2,534,030 of record NZ_OZ245852.1, read on the forward strand.
GAGCGGCACTTGTTCGAATATGCCATCGCGAACCGACCAACGGTCCGCCCGCGCGCCTGCGGTCAGGATCACCGGGCCTACCGTCCAGTCATCCTCGATGAACAGGCCGAGATCGCGGTTGGTGCCGCCCGCGCGGCGCTGGGCGCTGATCCTGCCAGCGGTGTAGACGTCTTCCTCGGTATGACCTTCGGCATAGCGCCAGTCTGCACCGAGCCGCAGGACATGGGCCTTGCCTACGGGCGGGCGCAGTTCGAACTTGCCGCCGATGCCGGTGGACGGTGTGGCGCGCTGGTTCAAGGTGGGGAGGAAGTTGCGCGCGCTGATCACCACGTTGTTGAAATCACGGCTCTGCACGTAGGCAAGGACATCGAACTGCCATGCCCCGCGCCCGACAAGACGCAGACTTGCGTCCTGGCCGCTGGCGGCAGTATCGGCTCCGGCGAAGCGCAGCGTGCGCGCGTCATTGAAGGCGGCGACGCGGGCCTGAAGTTCGATATCGCTGCTGAGCGGAGCCACAGCGCGCAGGCTGGTGGACCAGCTTTCATACCGGGCCCGGACGCTGGCAGGGACGCGCTGGTCCACCGGCGTGGTCCAGAATCCGCGCCCGCGGTCCCATCGGCCCGAGGCGACGAGATAACCCGCGCCGAGTTTAGGCGCGAGCGTGGCGGAAACCTCGGTCTCGCCGCGATCGTCGACCAGTGCACGGCCGCCGAAAAGGCCAAGCTGGTCGGGCCCCGCGCTGGTGAGATCGATGGTCCCGGCGACCGCGCCAGCACCGAATGCGCCCGAACCGCCGCCGCGCGTCACGCGCGCCATGGCGAGCCGCTCGGGCGCCAGCGCGGAAAGCGGAACATAGCCGAAGAAGGGATCGGCCATCGGCACGCCATCGAGCAGCAAGAGCGTACGGCTTGTCGCATTGCCGCCAAGCGCGCGCAAGGTGATCCCCTGTGCCGAAGGGTTGGATGAGCGGCTGTCCGAACGGCGGAACTGCTGGAAGCCCGCCGCAGCGGCAAGCGCGTCTTCAAGGCGGCCCGATGCGGCGACGGCGAGGCGGTCGGCGTCGATCTGCTGCACATCGTAGGCTGCGGCCGCTGGTGCCGTTTCCAGCCCGCGTCCGGTCACCACGATCTGATCCGGCGCTGCCTCCTCAGCCAGAGCAAGCGACGGCGCAGAGATGCCAGCGAGGAGCGCGATCAGGGCAGCGCGGCGGAGGGAGGACGGCATGAAGCGGTGGCTTTCGATCAGAAGGGCGCACAGGGGCCGTCGCCTTGGGAGGTTCGACTGTCAAGTGCGCGGTCAGGCAGGTGTTGTAACCGGTGAAAGGTGAGCGCCGAACTGGTACTCATCCCCAGACCTTGCGAAGGCTTTTGCCATGCCCCGATCCTCTGCCGTTCTCCGCCGTCTTGCCGTGTTTGCCCTGCCGCTGGGCGTTGCGGGTTCAGTGCTGCTGGCAGGCCAGGCCCTGACCAACAACGCAATGGCCAGCGCTCCTCCGGCTGCCCGCGCCACTCAGCCCGCCGCGCCGGTGCTGGTCGAGTTGTACCAGAGCGAGGGCTGCTCAAGCTGCCCGCCTGCGGAGGCCTACCTCAACGGCATTGCCGGACGCGCCAACGTGATCCCCCTTGCCTTCGAAGTGACCTATTGGGACTACCTTGGCTGGAAGGACAAGTTCGCCAGCCCCGCCTACACCCAGCGTCAGCGCGATTTCGCGGCGCGTTCGGCGGATCATGAGGTTGCGACGCCGCAGTTCTGGATCAATGGCCAGCAGACCGTGACGGGCGCCAATCCGCGCGCGGTGGAAGCTGCGATTGCCAGCGTCCGCGTGACCGCGCCGGTGCCGGCAGTCGGCGCGAATGGCGTGTCGATCGGCAAAGGCGCAGCGCCCGTGCGCCCGGCTGATGTCTGGCTGGTGCGCTATGATCCGCGCACCATCGAAGTCCCGATCAAGGCAGGCGAGAACGGCGGCCGTACGCTCCCGCACAAGAACCTCGTGCGCGAGCTCACCCGGCTTGGCGCATGGACCGGCGCTGCGGCGCACTTCGCCTATGCTCCGGCCACAGGGGGCCTGCGCAGCGCCGTGTTCTTGCAAGATGGCCGCGGCGGCGCGGTGCTGAGCGCGGGCAGCGAAGGTGGCTAGGGCCAGGACCTATTAACCGCGCCTGCGGATTTTGGAGATTGCGGCAGGTCGCGGGTTGTGCAACCCAACCGGCCGATGAATTCGGGACCAGACGCCAGCAAGATCCGATCGCTGCACGGCCTGCGCGGGTTGATGGCCTGGTGGGTCGTCACCGGCCACCTCGTGCAGGCGTTTGGCTGGCATGCCGGGCTCCTCGGCTCGCCAGAGCTGGCGGTTGACGTATTCATTCTCCTTTCGGGCTTCGTGATCGCGATGCTGGTGGAGCGCAAGGCTGAGGCTTATCCCGCCTACATCCTGCGCCGTGCCTTTCGCCTGTTTCCGCTTTATCTGCCGCTCCTGCTGGTTTCTGCGGCGCTGTTACCGGTGCAACTGGCGGTGTGGGAAATCCTGCCGCCCACTGAAGGCACGCGGGATCGCATCGCCCTCGCGCACGCGGCAATGGCGCATATGCCGTTCCACCTCGGCATCCATGCCGCGTTGCTGCATGGGCTGGTGCCGACGCAATATTCCGAAGGCATCGCCGTTTCGGTCATGGCGCAAGCCTGGAGCGTTTCGCTCGAGTGGCAGTTCTACCTCGTGGCGCCGTTCCTCATCGCGGCGCTCTACCGGCAGGCATGGCTGCGCGCGTGGGTCATTGTCATCGTGCTGGAGCTCGCCGCGCGCTATTTCATGACCGCATTCCTCGGTGCGAAGATCCTGCTGTTTGTCGCCGGGATTGCGACATGCATGGCCATGTCACCGCAGCTGCGGCGGCAAGGGCTGCTGATCGCGGGCCTGTGTGCTGCGGTGACCGTGCTGCGCGACGGCGTGATGCAGCTTGTCCCGCTTGGCATCTGGGGAGCGGTGATGGCAGCCTCACTCGCGCGGCCGGGGAGCGCCGTGCAAGCGCCAACGCGGCTGCTCGGCAGCCGCCTCGCCTATCACATGGGTGAGATATCCTATTCGATCTATCTTATTCATTTCATTGTGTTCTTCGTATCTGTTTATACCGCGACACAGTTCGGCCTGGACGGCGCGGTGCGGGCGGCCGTTGTGTCGGTGGTGACGATTGTGTGCACCTACCTCGGCGCACGGGTGTGCCATGACCTGATCGAACGTCCGGGGATCCAGCTTGGTGCGCGATTGGCGCGCGGGATGGGCGGACCGCGGCCGGGTCTGTTGGCGGGATAGGGCCATGGTGGGCGGAGGTGTCGCAGGCCGCAGGTCTTGCCGAACATGACGACAGAAGTTCGGCCGTTTGCCATCGGCGATGCGATCCGGGCGCGGATTTCCGCCGCGCTGGGCTAAGCTCAAGCGACAGGTGTGCTGATCCAATGACTTTGCTTCCCGGAACTGACCACATCGAAACCGAGCGGTTGCTGTTGCGCCGGATGGATGAGGGGGACCTCGATTTCCTGATCGCGGTCCATGCCGATCCGGACGTCGCGCGCTATATCGGCTCGGGCAATCCGCGCACACCGGCCGAGACCGAACAGTGGCTGGCCGATGTGCTCCATAGCTATGCCAGTGCCAACCTTGGTCCGTTGCTGGTGACGCGCAAGGCTGACAGCAAGCGCCTCGGCCGCTCAGGCCTGAGCGACGGTGTCCTCGAAATGGACCCGCGGCCGGGCTCTTTGCGGCGGATGTGGTTCTTCAGAACGCAAGTGCCTGAGGGAGTGGCGATCGAGGAGCAGCCGGAACTTGGCTATACCTTCGCCCGCGAGAACTGGGGGCAGGGCTATGCCTCCGAGGCCGCCCGCGCGGTGTGGGCTTATGCGCAGGCGCATCTCGCTCATCCCGCAATCATGTCGGTGATCCACGCTGACAACATCGCTTCGCGCTCGGTCGCGCTCAAGTTCGGGGTCCGGTACGTCGATGATGTCGAGATGGCCGGGCGGGCCTACCAGCGGTTCCTCTGGCCGATATCCGCGGATGCATAACGGCAAGGGCCCCATGCCGCGCTAGCGACATGAGGCCCTTGCGTTCGAACGCCGGAGCGCCCGGGATCAGAACTTCGCGCCAAGCTCCACGCCGATCATGCGGCGCGCGCCGGGCGAGATGAACGAGCCGCCGAACTCGATCGCAGGGATCACTTCGGCGAGGTACTTCTTGTCGGTCGCGTTGTTGGCGAACACCGCAAGGCTGTAGCGATCGGTCTGGATCGCGGCGCGCAAGTTGAGCACGCCGAAGGTGTTGCGGCGGGCCACATCGTACTTGGCATCGCCGACGACGGCCGGGAGCCCCAGCGCCGAGATCGGCAGCAGGCCCGAGAAGATCGTCGGTGCGGTCTGGTTCTGCACGGTGCTGAACCAGGTCGGGCCGGTCACGCGGTAGTCGGCGCGCAGCAGCATCTTGATGTCGCCGCTCACTGGCTGCTCGATCTCGCCGCCTACGTTGATGGTGTAATCGGCGGTGTAGGGCGACTTGTTGCCGACCGTGTTGGGGCGCGAGGAGTTCTTTTTGATCTCGCTGTCGGTGTAGTTGACCGAGCCGAACAGCTTGATGCCCCGCACCGGCTTGACCGCAACGTTGAGCTCCACGCCCTTCACGTCCACCTTGTCGATGTTCGAGACGACGCGCAGCAGGCCGAAGCTGCCGACGAAGAACTCGAAGAACTGCATGTTGTGGATCTGGGTGTAGTAGCCCGCGAGATCGAAGGTCAGTTTGCCATCGAGCAAGCTGCCCTTGAAGCCGGCTTCATAGGCGCTCGACCATTCCTTGTCGTACTGGTCCTTGATCGTCACGCCCGCATTGATCGTGCCCGGGGTCACGCCGTTGTTGAAGCTGGCGTTGACCACGGCTGCCGAACCCTGGTTGTTGAAGCCGCCCGATTTGAACCCGATGCCCCAGTTGGCATAGAGGTTGAAGTCGGCGGTGGGCTTGTAGCTCAGTGTCACCTTGGGTTCGAACTGCTTGAACGTGGCGCTCTTGGGCGTGAAGGCACCGAAGGCCTGGCCGGGGTTGATCGGGCCGCCGGTGAACGGATCGGTCGCCGTCGGCACCACGCTCTGCGCGTTACGCTTTTCGATATCGTAGCGCAGGGCAAGGCCGGCCTCGAACTGCGAGGAAGGCTTGTATTCCACCGAGCCGAACGCGGCGTAGACGTTGGTCTTGAACTTGTCGGCCAGCAGCAGCGAGGTGGGGTTGGCGCTGTCAGGCGCATTGTAGAGCTGCTTGATCACGCCTTTGCCCTCGTCCGCGCCGAGGCTCACGCCGGTCGAGCGGTCGATATGCAGGTAATAGGCACCGATCTGCCAGGTCAGCGCGCCGCCAGGTTCGCCGATCAGGCGCCATTCGGTGGAAACGTCCTTCTGCTTGCGGACCTGATACTGCGTGCCGTCGCAGGTCGTCGGGCTGTAGGGGCCGAAGGTCGAACCGTTGGCGGGCGCGAAGATGAAGGGGACCGGGATCTGGCCAATGGCGCCGGGCTGGTTCACCGGGAAACCGGTGTTGGCGGCCGTGCTGGCGAAGCAGGCGTTGACCGCGGGCTGGGCCGCCGGGTTTACCGCATTGATGTAGCGCGCGAAGTCAGCCGACGTTCCATCGGCGACGAGGTCCTGATCGACGTCCGAATAGAGCACCCAGCCAACCAGCTTGAGGCCGTCCGACAGCTTCTGGTCGAGCTTGGCAGAGAAATCGAAGCTGTTCTGGTCATTGGTAGCGCGGATGTTCGGGTAGAAGCGGAATTCGTGCTTGTTGACGTCTTCATAGAACGCCGGGTTCACCGCCGCGAAGTTGGGCAGGTGGAACGAGGCATTGAAGGGCAGCGACGCACCGCGGAACTGGGCGTAGCGCGCCTTGAGGTCGATCTGGGTGTCAGTGCCCTTGCCGATCATCACCCGGCCGTCGATCGACCAGTCTTTCTTGTCGGCGATCGTCTTGCTGCCATCGCGCTCGTTCTTCCAGTAGCCGTCGGTCTTGTAATAGGTGCCCGCGAGCACGAAGCCGGCGTTCTCGCCAAGCGGGCCGGCGATGTGTGCGGCGCCGTCGAACGTGTTCTGCTCGGCATATGAGGCGCGCACGGCGCCCGTCAGCGTGTCGGTCGGCTTGATCGTCTGGAGTACGATGGCACCCGCCGCCGCGTTGCGGCCATAAAGCGCGCCCTGCGGACCCTTGAGCAATTCGACCTGGCTGAGCGTGCCCTGGCGCTGGTTGAGCTGCGCGGTGTTGGTCTTCAGGATGCCGTCGACGACAAGCGCGACCGAGCTTTCGGCGTCCCGCGCGCCGTTGATGCCGCGGATGTTGATCTGAGTGTCGCCCGCCTCGGCGGTGCCGGTCACGATGGTAACGCCGGGAGTGAGGTTGGCGAAGTCTTGCGCGCGGGTCGAGCCGGTGTTCGTAAGCGTGGTGGCGGTGATCACCGATACCGAGGCCGGGACGTCCTGCAGCCGCTCGTTCTGGCGGCGGGCGGTGACGATGATGGCGCCTTCCTCTGCGGGGGCTGCCTGAGCTTGCGGCTCGCTCTGTGCGAGGGCTGGTGCGGCGGCGAAGGCCATGCCTGCAACGGATGCCGAAAGGAGGCTGGCGGTGTTCAGCCATTGCGAGATGCGCATCGGTGGTACTCCCTGTCAGTATCTTGGCCGTTTTCGGCTGCCGTGTTGTTGATCGTGCCCCCATGGCATTCACGGCTTGATAGGAGATATGGATATTGTATACAAATGCCATCGGTCAAGCCGATTGGTTGCTTAAAATTCAGGGAGCCTCGATGTCGCGCGCCTCTGATCGTGCCTACAGCGCGATCCGGAACATGATTCTTTCTGGAGAGCTCCCCGCCGGCGCACAGCTGGGCGAGGAAGCGCTCGCGGAAATGTGCGGTGTTTCGCGGACTCCCGTGCGTGAGGCGCTGCGCCGGCTCGAGGCAGACATGCTGGTCGGCCGCACCGATACCCAGCGTACATTCGTGGCCGATTGGTCGATAGACGATGTGGCCGATGCGTTCGAGCTCAGGGCCATGCTGGAAGCTCGCGCTGCGAGGCGGGCAGCAGAGCGCATGACCGACGCGGCGCTGACCCGAATCAGGGCGGCGAATCGGGCTCTTTCGGCGGCAATCCAGCAGCCTTCGCCGGACGTCGCGGGGTTCCTTGAGGGGAACCGCGAGTTTCATGCGATTATCCTCGAAGTGGCGGGTTCGCGGCGGCTTGCTGCGCTTTTGGGCACGCTGATCGAGCAGCCTGTCGTGCTGCGGACGGCGCGGCACTACACGCGTGAGGAGCTGCGCCGCTCGCACGCGGAGCATGAGGAGTTGACGGCAGCTTTCGCCCGCCGCGATGGCGCATGGGCCGAGGCGATCATGACCAGCCATATCCTGCGCGCCTACCACGCCTATGCCGATGCCCACCGCGCGCAGATTGACGCCGGACTGACACAGGAGGCGGCCGAGTAAATGTATACAAATTCAATCGAAATGGTCGAAGTGAGCCCCCGCGACGGGCTCCAGAACGAAAAGGCCATGGTGAGCACCGAGGACAAGCTCGCGCTCATCGGCCGGGCGCTGGAGGCCGGCGTGCGGCGCATCGAAGTGGCTAGCTTCGTGAACCCGCGCGCAGTGCCGCAAATGGCTGATGCCGAAGCCGTCTGTGCAGGCCTGCCTGTGCGCGGCGACGTAACCTACATCGGCCTCGTGATGAACGCGCGCGGCGCGGACCGTGCGCTTGCGACGGGCCGGATCGACCAGCTTGGCGCTGTTTCGGTCAGCACCGATACGTTCGCCATGGCAAACCAGGGCCAGACATCGGACGGCTCGATCGAAGCGGCAACCGGGATCATCAATGCGGCGCGCGCGGCGGGCAAGTTCGGACAAGTAACGATTGCCGCCGCATTCGGCTGTCCATTCGAAGGCGAAGTGCCCGAAGCGCGGGTGCTCGCGATCGCGGAAGCGCTGGCCGCTGCCGCTCCCGTCGAGATTGCGCTGGCGGACACCATCGGGGTTGCCAATCCGGCGCATGTCTCACGGCTCGTGACGGCGGTGCGCGAGCTGGTTGCGCCGATCCCGGTCCGGGTCCACTTCCACAACACGCGCGGCACCGGTCTCGCCAACGTCTGGGCGGCGGTCGAGGCCGGGGCGCGCACGGTCGATGCCTCGATCGGCGGGCTTGGCGGCTGCCCCTTCGCGCCCGGTGCGGCAGGGAACGTCTCGACCGAAGACGTCGTCTATATGCTCGAGCGCGCCGGGGTGTGCACCGGGCTCGATCTTAGCGCGATCATCGCGGCCAACTACTGGCTGGCCGAGGTGATGGGGCGCACATTGCCGGGCATGGTCGCCAGAGCGCCGGCATTTCCGAAACAGCTTCAAGAGGGATAGGGCATGGGTTACCGTCTGGGTGTCGACGTTGGCGGCACGTTTACCGATCTGTTGCTTTTCGATACTTCAAGCGGTGCGTTCTGGCGGCACAAGACGCCGTCGACGCCGCATGACAGCTCCGAAGGCATCCTCAACGGCGTCACGGCGATCTGCGGCAAGGCAGGGATCAAGACCGGCGATATCGACTACTTCCTCCACGGCACGACCGTGGCGACCAATGCCGTGCTTGAAGGCAAGGGCTCGCGCGTCGGGCTCGTCACGACCGAGGGCTATCGCCACATCCTGCAGATCGCGCGCAGCTTCGTGCCGGGCGGCCTCGCGGGCTGGATCATCTGGCCCAAGCCGACGCCGCTGGCCGCGCTGGAAGACACCGTGACGGTCAAGGGCCGCATCGATGCCGAGGGCCACGAAGTGCGCCCGCTCGATGAAGCGGATATCCGCGCGCAGCTGGGTCTGCTCAAGGCGCAGGGTGTCGAGGCGGTGACCGTCAGCCTGATCAACGCCTATGTGAACGGCGCACATGAAGCGCGTGTCGGCGAACTGGCGGCGGAGATCCTCCCCGGCGTTCCGGTCTCGCTGAGCCATCAGGTGCTCCCAGAAATGCAGGAATACGAGCGTACCCTGACCACTGTCGCCAACGCGGCGGTGCGCCCGGTGGTGGGGCGCTATGTTTCCAACTTGCGCGACCGCCTCGCGGCTGAGGGGATGACCGGCAAGCTCTCGTTGCTGCGCTCGGACGGCGGCCTGATGTCGGCGCAGAAGGCCGAAGAGCATCCGGTAAATATTCTGATGTCTGGCCCCGCAGGCGGCGTGACAGGCGCGATCTGGGTCGGCCGCAATGCGGGGATCCGCAATATCCTCACGCTCGACGTCGGCGGCACCTCGACCGACGTGGCGCTTATCGAAAACCTTGAGCCGCGCCGCCAGCGTACGACCGAAGTGGGGCACCTTTCGGTGCGCGCATCGGCGCTCGATGTGAAGACCGTGGGCGCGGGCGGCGGCTCGATTGCCTATGTGCCCGAGCTGACCAAGGCGCTGCGTGTCGGCCCGCAATCGGCCGGCGCGGTGCCGGGCCCGGCGGCTTATGGCAAGGGCGGCGAACTGCCGACCGTTACCGACGCCAATGTCGTGCTCGGCTATCTCCCGGAGAACCTGCTCGGCGGCACCTTCCGGCTTGACCGCGAGGCATCGACCAGGGCGGTGCAGACCATTGCCGATGCGCTCGGCATCGATCTGATGGCCGCAGCACGCGGGATCATCGATATCGTCAACGAGAACATGTTCGGCGCGCTGCGCATGATCTCGGTCCAGCAGGGCTACGATCCGCGCCACTTCGCGCTGATGGGCTTTGGCGGGGCGGGTCCGCTCCATGTCAATGCGATTGCCCGTTTGCTCGGCGCATGGCCTGCGGTCTCGCCGGTCTCGCCGGGCGTACTTTGCGCGCTCGGGGACGCGACAACGCGGATGCGCACCGAGACGGCGCGCAGTTTCTCACGGCTTGCCACCCAGACCGAGGCAAGTGAACTGATCGCGATCCTTGCCGAGATGGCAGCGCAGACACGCGGCGAGCTGCTCTCTGACGGCGTGCCGGAGGACGAGATCACCACCGAGTTCGAAGTCGACGTGCGTTATGCCGGACAGGCCTTCGAAGTGCCGCTGACGATTTCGGCAGACGTGCTGGAGGCGGACGGTATCGCCGGCATTCTCGCCCGTTTCGATGCCGAGCATAAGCGCCTCTTCACGTTCAACATGGATACCCCGCACGAGATCGTGAACCTGCGCGCCGTGGCGCTCGGCCGCGCGCTCGATCTGCCTGCCGCGCCGCTGCCGCAAGGCGATGGCAATCAGGCGGCTGCCAAGATGCGCGACCACACCTTGTGGATGGACGGACGCGAACAGGCGGCGGTGATTTACGACCGCGCCCTGCTGCGTGCCGGGGATGTGATCCCCGGCCCGGCCATCGTCTGCGAGATGGACTCAACGACGCTTATCGAAAGCGGCTGCGTCGGCACGGTCGATGCTGTCGGCAACATCCTGATCAATCTGGCCTGAGGACGCGCGAACCATGCCTGCAACCATCGTCCAGACGAACCCTGTCCCCTTCAACCGCGTCGCCATCGATCCGGTGACGCTCGATATCATCGAGAACGCGCTGCGTAACGCGCGGATCGAGATGGACGCGACGCTCGTGCGCACCGCGATGTCGCCCGGCATCCGTGAGCAGGGGGATGCGTTCCCGCTGATCGCCGACCACACTGGCAAGATGATTGTTGGCCAGTTCGGCAGCTTCATCGGCGGCTTCCTCGATAACTTCGAGGGCACGCTGGAAGACGGCGACATGATTTTCCTCTCCGATCCCTATTCGGTCGGCGGCGCGATCAGCCACTCGAACGATTGGCTCGTGCTGCTGCCGGTGTTCAAGGACGGGCGTCTGATCGCCTATACCTCGATGTTCGGCCATCAGAGCGACATCGGCGGCAAAGTCGTCGGCTCGATGCCGATCAACGCGCGCTCGATCTTCGAGGAAGGCGTCCGCATCCCTCCGGTCAAAATCTGGAAGAAGGGCGAATACAACGATGATCTGATGAAGCTCGTCATGCACCAGACGCGCAAGCCCGACTGGTGCCAGGCGGACCTCAACGCGCTGATCGCGGCCTGCCGTGTCGCCTCGCGGCGTGTGGTCGAGATGGCCGAGCGCTTTGGCGATGATGTCTATGTCTCCGCTACGCAGGATCTGCTGGCGCGCAACCACCGCGCGATGCAGGCGCTGATCGGGATGGCGATTGCCGAGGAGCCGGTGAGCTTCGAGGACTACATCTGCGACGACGGCATGGGCTACGGACCCTACAAGATCAAATGCACGATGTGGCGCGAAGACGGCAAAGTCGTACTCGATTTCGCAGGCACCGATCCGCAGAGCCAGGCCTCGATCAACTTTTTCCTCAACGAAAACATGTTCAAGATGTTCTTCGGCATCTACATGATCATGGTCTTCGATCCGCAGATCCTGTTCAATGACGGGTTCTACGATCTGATCGACGTGCGCATTCCCGAAGGCTCGCTGCTCAAGCCGAAGTTCCCCGCCGCGCTTTCGGGCCGGACCCATGCACTGGGGCGGATTTTCGATATTCTTGGCGGCTTGCTGGGCCAGAAGACGCCCGAGTTCCTCAATGCAGCTGGCTTCTCATCCAGCCCGCACCTTTTCTATTCGGGCAACGATGCGCGGCCTGGCAAGAAGAATGAGTGGTTTCAGCTGTTCCAGATCGGCTTTGGCGGCATTCCGGGCCGTCCGATGGGCGACGGGCCGGACGGCCACTCGCTCTGGCCGGGCTTCACCAACGTGCCCAACGAGTTCCTCGAGCGCTATTTCCCGATGCGTATCGAGCGCTATGAATGCGCGCCGGACAGCGGCGGGGCAGGGCTTCACCGCGGCGGCAACGGCATTCACATGACTTACCGCTTTCTCAGCGCGGGCACGATCTCGATCCATGACGATCGCTGGTTCGTGCCGCCGTGGGGCGTCAATGGCGGCGAGCCGGGCCAGCGTGCGCGCAAGGTGCTCGAGCGCGTCGATGGCACCAGCGTGATCGTCGGCAACAAGGTCGAGGACGTCGAAGTCGAGGCGGGCGATCAGCTACACTTCATCACCTGGGGTGGCGGCGGTTGGGGCGACCCGCTGGCGCGCGATCCGGCGGTGGTGGGCAAGGAGATCGTCCAGGGGCTCGTCACGCCCGAAGGCGCGAAGGCCTATGGCGTGGTCGCGGATAGCGCAGGCGTGGTCGACGTGGCTGCGACGGACGCACTGCGGGCGGAAATACTGGCCGGGCGCGACGAACTGCCGCTCTTCAACTATGGGCCCGGGATCGATGCACTGCGCGAAGCGTGCGAGAGCGAAACCGGCCTTGCCGCGCCGATCCAGCCCGTTTGGCCGCATCTGGAAGCGGCGGAGTAAGCCCCGATGGCCAATGGCATGAATGCAGGTGCATTGAACGACATCCGTGTTGTCGAACTGGGCCAGCTCTTGGCCGGCCCCTTTTGCGGCCAGCTGCTGGGCGATATGGGCGCCGACGTGATCAAGGTTGAGCCGCCGCACGTGAATGGCAAAGGCGGCGGCGACCCGATGCGCGATTGGGGGCAGGGCGACGAGAAAGTGCAATGGGAAGTTATCGCGCGTAACAAGCGCTCGGTTTCAGCCAACTTGCGCGTTCCCGCAGGCCAGGCCCTGGTGCGGCGGCTGATCCGCGAGGCCGACGTGCTGATCGAGAACTTCAAGCCCGGCACGCTGGAAAAGTGGGGCCTTGGGCCTGACGTCCTGCTCGCCGAGCAGCCCGGCCTCATCATCGCGCGCATGTCGGGCTATGGGCAGGACGGGCCCTATTCGGACCGCGCCGGCTTTGGCGGGATCGGTGAAGCGATGGGCGGTTGGCGCTACATCGTGGGCGAGCCGGACCGGCCGCCGAGCCGCATGGGTGTTTCCATCGGCGATACCCTGACCGCGACTTACGGCTGCATGGGCGTGCTCGCCGCGCTGCATGTGCGTGAAAAGACCGGCAAGGGGCAGGTCATCGATGCGGCGCTTTACGAAAGCGTCCTGCAGGTCATGGAAGGCCTCGTGCCGGAATACGACCGCATGGGCTTGATCCGCGAGCGCTCGGGCTCGATCCTCAAGGGCATCGCGCCGTCCAACGTCTATTCGTGCAAGGACGGCGAGTTCATGATCGGGGCCAACAAGGATTCGCTGTGGAAGCGGCTCGCCACGGTCATGGGCCAGCCCGAGCTTGGCGATGATCCGCGTTTTGCGACACATCTGGCGCGAGGGAGCAACCAGACCGAGATCGACAACCTGATCAACGACTGGACCAGGACCAAGACCATCGAGGAAGTAGATGCGCTGATGATCGAGGCTTCGATCCCGGCAGGCCGCGTCTACCGCGCGCCCGACATGCTCGCCGATCCGCACTTCGAAGCGCGCGGCGCAATCATCGAGGTGGAGACCGAACGCTTCGGGCCGCTCAAGATGCAGGGCTCGTTCCCCAAGCTTTCGGGCACACCCAGCGGCGTGCGCCGTCCGGCCCCGGCAACGGTCGGTCAGCACAATGCCGAGATCTATGGCGACCTGCTTGGCATGAGCGAGGCTGAACTGGCCGAGCTTGCCGCTGGCGGCGTGATCTGATGGCGCGGGGTGAGGCCGACCTTTCCGGCAACTATGCGGGTGCGTTCGATGGCGCCCTGCCGTTCGGCGCGCGCCCCGCATTGATCGTGATCGATATGGTCGAGGCCTATCTCCAGCCCGGCTCGCCGCTCTATGCCGGGGTCGAGGATGCAGTGGCGAGCGCGGTGCGGCTTGTGGCGGCGGCGCGGGAGTGCGGCACCCCGGTGATTTTCACCAATGTGGAATATCAGCCCGGCGGCGCGGATGGCGGGGTATTCTTCCGCAAGGTGCCCGCGCTCAAAGTGTTCGAGAAGGGTTCGCCACTGGGTGCTTTCCCGGAAGTGTTGAGCCCTAAAGCTGGCGATCTCGTCATCTCCAAGCGTTACGCCTCGGCCTTCTTCGCGACGCATCTGGCGGCGACCTTGACCTCGCTTGGGGTCGATACACTAGTGATTGCGGGTGTCTCAACGTCAGGCTGCGTGCGCGCGACGGCGCTCGATGCGTGCCAGAATGGTTTCCTGCCCTTCGTGGTGCGCGATGCTTGCGGGGATCGTCACGCCGCCCCGCATGAGGCGAACCTGTTCGATTTGCAGGCCAAGTATGCCGAAGTGGTCAGCGAGGCGCGTGCTCTTGGCCTGATGGCAGCGACTGCTACGCGCTGATCGGCTCCGCCAGAGGCGCAAGCAAGCGGGCCAGCGCGGCACGATCCTCTTCCGCCACACGCGCTCCGAGCACGGTCTCAATGGCCTCGGCGTAAACCGGCCACATCGCAGCGCGCATCGCGCGGCCTTCGATGGTCAGGTGCAGCAAGTGGCCGCGCGCATCATCGGCGCAGGGCTCCCTTGTCAGCAACCGGGCCTTGACCATGCGATCGACGAGGCGCGACAGGGCGTACTGTTCGGTCCCCAGGGCGACTTGCAAATCGCGCGGGCGCTGCGCACCGCGGCGTTCTATCGCCAGCAGGACATCGTACCAGGCGGGCGGCGGCAGACCGACCTTGCGCAGGCTTTCGGCGCAGTGCTGTCCGGCGAGGTCTGCGGCACGGAGCAGGCGGGTCCAGGCCAGCAGGGTCGTAGCGCCGGGCATGGCCATCGCGAGCAAGCCTTTCGATGCTGATGCGTGGAAAAGCCCATGCGATTGCATCGAGAAAATGATGCGGCTGCATGGGAATGTCCATGCAAGTGCAACTACTTAGCCGGGCTCGCCTTCCATCTCCTGTGGCTCGGGTGCGGTGAGAATGCGGTCGCGCGCGGCACGTGGATCGCCTGCTTCCATTTGCAACGAAAGCCGCTCGCCGTCGCGCGCCCTGAACAGCGTCTCGGCGCGGGTGATAGCCTCGTTGCTGAGGCCCGCATTGTCGAGCGCGGCGCGGGCCATGGCGATGGCGGATTCGAAGGTCTCGCGCATGATCAGCGTGACCGGGGCATCGCGCAGCTTGATCACCGCCCGGCGGTCGAATGCGCGCACAAAGACGGCCGCGCGCGGGAAAGCTTCGTGCACTGCCGCCAGCATTGCGGCTTCGAGCTGGTCACCATCGATGCAGAACAGGATCATCTCGGCCTCGGCGGCGCCCGCCTGCCGGAGCATGTCGATCCGCGTGCCGTCGCCGAAATAGACCTTGGCGCCGAAAGTACCGGCAACGTCGATCATTTCGACGTCGGTATCGATCAGGGTAACGGTGATGCCGCCCGCCTGCAGGACCTGCCCGACTGCCTGCCCGAACCGCCCATAGCCAACGATCAGCGCATTGGCGCCGTCGTTGCTGGGGCCTTCGCGGGTGGCAGTCTTGGGCACCGGCTCGGCGCGGAAGCGGCGCGTGGCCATCATCAGGAACGGTGTGGTCGCCATCGACAGGGTGACGACCGCGCCGAACAGGCTCGCCGCTTCGGGGGCGATGAGTAGGGCATGGCTCGCCTGTGCGAAGAGCACGAAGCCAAACTCGCCGCCCTGGCTGAGCAGCAGCCCCAGCGCCAGCGCGCCGCGCCACGGCACACCGAACAGGCGCGCCAGGCCGAACATGACCGCGGCTTTCACCGTGATCAGCATCAGCGCCATCGAGAGGACGAAAAAGGGATCGCGCGCAATGGCCCCGAGATCGAGCATCATGCCGACCGCGAGGAAAAACAGGCCGAGGAGGATCGAGCGGAACGGCTCGACGTCGGCCTCAAGCTCATGGCGATAGGGGCTGTCGGCCAGCATGACCCCGGCGATGAAGGCGCCGAGCGCGGTGGACAGGCCGAGCAGTTCCATCACCGCGCCCGCCGCCAGTACGGTGAACAGCGCGGCGACCACGAACATCTCGCGCTCGCCCAGATTGCCGATCAGGCGGAACAGCGGGCGGATCAGGAAGCGCCCCGCCGCGACGAGTCCCGCGATGGCCCCCACTGTCTCGAGCGCAAGAAGCCAGCCCGGCGGTCCGCCGACGTCGGTGGGATTGCGGCTCAACGCGGTGATGATCGTGATGAGCGGGATGATCGAGAGATCCTGGAACAGCAGGATCGAAAAGGCGCGCTCACCGAAGCGGGTCTTGAGGCGCCCCGAGGATTGCAGCATCGGCAAGACCTGCGCGGTCGACGAGAGCGCCAGCGGCAGGCCCAGCGCGAGCGCGGCGGCGGGCGAAAAGGTCGTCGTCAGCATGATCGCCCCGGCCAGCGCAAGCCCGCAGATCGAGACCTGCAGCAGCCCGAAGCCGAGGATATCGCGCTTCATCTTCCAGAGCTTGGAAGGATCGAGCTCGAGCCCGACAAGGAACAGCAGCAGCGTGATGCCAAGCTCGGCAAAGCCCAGCTTCTGTTCCGCATCGCCGACCATATTGAGCACGAACGGCCCCAGCGTCGCGCCTGCGACCAGATAACCCAGCGTAGCGCCAAGGCCGAGGCGGCGGAACAGGAGCACGAAGGCGAGCGCAAAGCCCAGCAGGAGGAAACCGTCGTGCATGATCGAGGCGGGATGGGAAGAGCTCACCACGGGGTTGTCAGGCCTTGTGCTCGCAAGGTCAACCGTGCTTGGGCTTCGGTCGAACTCGACCTATCCTATTGACATTGATGTAGGCAGCATGGTTCCTTGGGTGCCGAACCACAAGGGAGAGATCCATGTCAGTTGCCGGCAAGTATGAATGCGTGACCCGTTCGCCGATGGGCGATCAAACCTCGATCCTCACCGTCGACGTCGATGGCAGCAGCTTCAGCGGCAGCAATTCCGGGCCGATGGGCAACATGGAAATCACCGGTGGCAATGTTGATGGCAACACCATCAGCTGGTCGAGCAACATCACCGTGCCGATGCCGATGAAGCTCGATTGCACCGCGACGATCGACGGCGACGCGCTGACGGGCACCGTTACCGCCGGCATGTTCGGCAGTTTCCCGATGACGGGCAAGCGCATCGGCTGATGGCGCTGCGGGGGGAGGGCGCTGTCCTCCCCCTTTCGCTCAGCGCGCGCGAATGCGCTTGAAGGTGCCTGAAAATGCGAGGGCCGGTTCGCCGTCCGCGGTGATAAGCCCGCGCGCAAAAACGAGGCTGCGGCCCGCACGGATGACTTCGCCCCGCGCTTCGAGCATCTGGCCGGCATGGGCCGGGCCGACGAACTCGGCATTGAAAGTCACGGTCACCCCGCTCATTTCCTCGCCGGCCGCACTGGCTATCATGAACAGCGAAAAATCCCCGAAGGTCATCATGCAGCCGCCGTGGATGCTGCCGTGTGCGTTGCAGTTCTTCGCGGCCGGGCGGAAGCCGGTGACCACGCCCTGTGCGTCGCGCCGGACATAGAACGGGCCGACATCATCCTCGAACGGGTCGTTGCCCGCCCAGTGATACCATCCGGCCCACGCCGGATCGGTGGCAGGTTCCAGCTTGCCGGCAAATGGAGGGGCTTCCGTTGTCATGCGCTCGCTCTGTCCGTTGATCCTGCGCGCCGGACCTAGAGCAGCAAGTCCTGCAGGGCCAGAGCAAGCCTGCAATCGGCCTGATTGCCTGCCGCGCGCAGGGTTCGTACCAGCGCATACGCAGTCCCCTTTAACCAGAATCGTGCTTTTCCGGTTGAATCGAAGGGACAAGTATGATTCTGTCGTTTTGATGAAACGCCGCCAGACTTCCCTCAAGCTGCCCCGTGAGAGCCTGACGCAGAGCTTTGCGCTTGTCGCGCTGCTGTTGCTCGGTGCTGTTGCGCTTGCCGGGCCGAGCGGCGTGCTTGCCTGGACCGAGAATGCCCGGCTGCTCGAACAGCGGCAGACCGAAGTGAAGCAACTGCAGGCCGAGCGCGATCGCTTGCGCAATCGGGTCAACCTGCTCGATCCCCGCCATGCTGATCCCGATCTGGTCGGCGAACTGCTGCGGTCCGATCTCAACGTGGCGCATCCGGACGAGATCGTCATCCAGCGCAAGTGATGCCCTGCGGCATCAATAGCGCGATCCTTGCGGAGTAGCCTCAAGCATGACCGTCCACCACGGGCACGATGACGATGACGTGAGCGAAACCGGCAAGATCCCGGTTCCCGATTACGTACAGGATGCCATCCGCACGCTGATCCGATGGTCTGGCGATGATCCGGATCGTGAGGGCCTGCTCGATACCCCCCGCCGCGTCGCGCGGGCGTGGAAGGAATATTGCCAAGGCTATGGCGAGGATCCGGCCGCGCATCTTGCGCGCCAGTTCGAGGAAGTCGGCGGCTATAACGAACTTGTGCTGCTGAAGGACATCCCCTTCCAGTCGCACTGTGAACACCACATGGCGCCCATCATCGGCAAGGCGGCCATAGCCTATCTGCCGCGCGACAAAGTGGTCGGCATCTCGAAGCTGGCGCGCGTCCTCAATGCCTATGCGCGGCGGCTGCAGATCCAGGAACGGCTCACCGCCGAAGTGGCAACCTGCATCTGGGACAACCTCAAGCCGCACGGCGTTGCGGTGGTAATCGAGGCGCAGCATGGCTGCATGACCGGACGCGGGGTCCGCACGCCGGGCGTCGGCATGGTAACCAGTCGGATGATGGGCACGTTCCTCGAAGACAATCGCAGCCGCAAGGAAGTGCTCAGCCTGATGGGCTATTGAGCGTGAACGCCGGTTTGGCGCGGGTCGTTGCCGTAAGCCGCGATGCAGGCCACCGCTTTTCCAAGCAAACCTGCGGCGAGGGCATCGTGCTGGTCGCCGGGGATGGTGTTGATGGCGATGCGCATTGCGGTAAGACCGTCCGGCATCGCTCACGCGTGGCAGTCGATCCGAGCCAGCCCAATCTGAGACAGGTCCACTTGATCCATGCCGAATTGCTGGACGAGCTGGCGGTCAGGGGCTTCACGGTAGCGGCCGGCGAGCTTGGAGAGAACATCCTAACGCGCGGGATCGACTTGCTGGGGCTCTCAACCGGGACGCGGCTCCGGATTGGAAATAGTGAAATTGAAATCACGGGCTTGCGCAATCCGTGCGCCCAGATCGAGCGCTTTCAGGCGGGGTTGCTAGCCGCCGTGCTTGATCGGGCGGCGGATGGATCGTTGATCCGCAAATGCGGTGTCATGGCTGTGGTGCTAAGCGGCGGTGCTGTTCGGGCAGGCGATCCAATCGTGGCGGTCGCTCCCCTCGGAGATTTCCAGCCACTGGCGCCGGTCTAGACCGCGCACGGGCGTGACTTCCCCGGCTTTGCCGTTTGTTTCGTAGAACCGATTATTGCCGCATTTTTTATGGGTAAACTCGATCACTGCGATGAACTTTACTCGCTTCCCGCCCCAAGTGGCAGGGCGTAGTTTTGCTCCATCGAACACGCGATGGAGTCTTTCACCATGAACATGCAAACCGGCGATGCAGCAGGCGGTTGCCCTGTCCACAAGGGCGCAGCGCGGGGCCTTCTGGGCCGTACGAACAAGGACTGGTGGCCCGAGGCGCTGCCTGTCGACATTCTCCATCAGGGCGGCGTCTCGCCCGATCCGGTGGACGCGGGCTTCAGCTATCCGGCAGCATTCAAGGCGCTCGACTTCGCCGCGCTCAAGGCCGATCTCACCGCGCTGATGACCGATAGCCAGCCCTGGTGGCCGGCCGATTATGGGCACTATGGCCCCTTCTTCATCCGCATGGCCTGGCACGCGGCGGGCACCTATCGCACGGCCGACGGGCGCGGCGGCGCCAACAGCGGGCAGCAGCGCTTCGCCCCGCTCAATTCCTGGCCCGACAACGGCAATCTCGACAAGGCCCGGCGCCTGCTCTGGCCGATCAAGGCCAAGTACGGACAGCATATCTCTTGGGCCGATCTGTTCGTGCTCGCGGGCAATGTCGCGATCGAATCGATGGGTGGGCCGGTGTTCGGCTTCGGCGGCGGCCGCGCCGATGTTTATGAGCCTGAGCGCGACATCTACTGGGGCCAGGAGCCGCACTGGGTCGAAGGAGACGAGACGCGCATCCAGCCCGGCAAAGGCATGGACCTCGAAGAGCCGCTCGCCGCGATTCAGATGGGGCTGATCTACGTGAACCCCGAAGGGCCGGGCGGCGTGCCCGATCCGCTGGCCTCGGCGCGCGATATCAAGATCACGTTCGAGCGCATGGCGATGAACCTTGAAGAGACGGTCGCGCTCACCGCGGGCGGCCACACTTTCGGCAAGGCGCACGGCGCGGGCGATGCGGCGAAAGTCGGCCCGGCACCGGAAGCGGGAGATATTACCGCGCAAGGGTTTGGCTGGCTCAGCACGCATGGCAGCGGCGTTGGCGGCGATGCGATCACCAGCGGCATCGAAGGCGCCTGGGTGAACACACCGACCGAATGGTCCGGCAATTACTTCCGTCTGCTGCTCGACTATGAGTACGAACTGGTCCGCTCGCCAGCGGGTGCCCACCAGTGGCAGCCGATTGGCCAGCGCGAGGAGGATATGGCCCCGGCGGCGCACGATCCCTCAAAGCGCGTGCCGACGATGATGACCACTGCCGACATGGCGCTCAAGCTCGATCCGGAGTTCCGCGCGATTTCGGAGCGGTTCCGCCATGACCATGAAGCTTTCAAGGATGCGTTTGCACGCGCGTGGTTCAAGCTGACCCACCGCGACATGGGGCCCAAGGTCCGTTACCTCGGGCCTGACGTTCCCGCGGAAGACCTGATCTGGCAGGATCCGGTGCCAACCGGGCTGGTGCCATCTCCGGACGTCGAAGCGGTGTTCAAGGCCGCGATCCTCGCCTCGGGGCTCAGCACCGGCCAACTCGTCAAGGCGGCATGGGCTTCGGCTTCGACCTATCGCCGCACCGACCATCGCGGCGGGGCCAACGGGGCGCGCCTTCGTCTTTCTCCGCAGAAGGACTGGGCGGTCAACGATCCGGCCGAGCTAGCCCAGGTGCTGGCCCGGATCGACGCGCTGCGCGGCAGCCTTTCGATGGCCGATGCCATCGTGCTGGCGGGCACGGCGGCAGTCGAGGCGGCGGCCAAGGCGGCCGGGTTCGATGCAGCGGTGCCCTTCACCGGCGGACGCGGCGATGCGAGCGCGGAGTGGACTGATGCCACAAGCTTCGCGGTGCTCGAGCCGCGCGCCGATGGTTTCCGCAACTACCTCGCGGCCAAGCATTCGGTGAAGACCGAGGAACTGCTGATTGACCGGGCATCACTACTGGGGCTTTCGGCGCCGGAAATGGCTGTCCTCGTTGCGGGCCTGCGCGTGCTGGGTGCGAACCAGGGCGGCAGCGACCGGGGCGTGTTCACCGACCGGGTGGGCGTGCTTTCCAACGACTTCTTCGTCAACCTGCTCGACATGGGCAGCGTGTGGACCGCGGTTGAAGGTAGCGGCGAGGAAGAGTTCGTCGGGCGCGACCGGGCCACGGGCGCAGTGAAGTGGCGGGCAAGCCGGGCGGACCTCGTGTTCGGCTCCAACAGTCAGCTGCGCGCGGTGGCGGAAGTCTATGCCGAGGCGGGCGGTGATGCGAAGTTCGTGCGTGATTTCATCAAGGCCTGGACCAAGGTGATGAATGCGGACCGCTTCGATCTTGCATGATTGCTGAAAACCGCCGGGTGCCTTGCGCCCGGCGGATCAGCCCGCAAGGCTACGCGTGAACAGCCGCCTGATCAGCCATGGCTCGAGCAGACGTCCGATCAGCCAGAGTGCGGCGAAGATCCCGGCGAAGACATAGGCAGGGGTAGGCGAGAAGCCATCCTTGCCGTCCTTCTTCTTGTCCTTGGCGTCCTTCTTGTCGTCCTTGGGTTTTTCGGGAGCAGGCGCGCCGAGGAACTTGTCGACCGGGTTGAGTGTGACCTCATCCTTCTTCTTCGCGTCGTCCTTCTTGGCCTTTTCCTCAGCCTTGGGCTTCTCGAGCGTACCGAGAAACACCGTCAACTGGCCGACAGCGAGGAACAGCAGCGGCGCAAGGAAGCAATAAAGCAGCGCGCGGCTCACGAGATGGTAGCGCAGCACCGCGCCCTGCTCGGCAGGATCGACGCGCAGGGTGCCGGAGTCGACAATAGAGAGCGGGTCCTGCGCAAGCTGGTCGCGCTTGGTCACCATGACGACATCGCCCATCCGGGCATGCGTGGTCCTGGCATGTGCGAAAAGCGGATCGAGTTTCGCGAGTGCTTCGTCCGGAGTTTGCCCGGCGGGAAGGGGAACCTCGCCGCGAATGTGCCAGATCCACGTGATCCAGCGCAGTAGTGATCCCTTTTTGGCCGAGGTGGAAACCGTCTCGCCGCCAGATGCGCTGAGCGATGCCACGCCTTATTCCGCCGGAACCGCAGAGTGATCGCTGAAGAATGGCTCGCGAGATTTGCGCTCCCGCCACGCCTTCAAACCTTCGGTGAAGGGATAGAGCATCTGCTCGCGGATCGACATGCGCCGTCCTCCCTCCATGCCCAGAAGCTCCGCCTCCCCATCGATGCAAGTTCCGAACATGCGGTCGATGAAAATGAAGGTGTTGCTGTAGTTCGAGCGGGTCGATTCGAAGTCCTGCGAGTGATGCAGGCTGTGATGTTCGGTCGTGTTGAACGTCCAGCGCCACCAGCGCGGGCTGTTGAAGCGCACGTTGATGTGCTGATACGCGCCCACCGACATGCCGATCGCGCCCGCCAGCAGGAACGCGCGCGGCAGGAAATCGAACAGGCCGCCGATACCAAGGCCGATCAGGAACAGCTCGAGCGGATTGCCGACCGCACCCTTATGGACGTTCAGCTGGGTGATATAGTGGTGCACCGAGTGCGGCAGCCAGAGCGGATACCAGTTGTGCATCCCGCGGTGCATCCAATACTGGCCGAAGTCGAAGATGAACACGATCAGAAAGGCCTGCAGCAGCAGTGGCAGGCTGGTGAACCAGACGAATTTATCAAGGTGCAGGCTGCCTTGCACAGCCTCGATCATGGCGTCGCTGCCGAGGTAATTGTCCACCAGTCGGACCATCGTCATGGCGACGCCGACATAGAACAGGTCGGTCGCCAGTTCTTTCCACGTGATCTGCCAGGACCGGTAGCGCGGGTTCACGAATTCGAGGATCTGCAGCAGGAGGCGGAAGCCGATGCTGATCGCGATCGCCGTCGATGCCTTCGCGATCGAATTGGGCGCGTAGTACCAGAAGGCGACCATTCCGAAGAAGACCGCGGGCTGGAACCAGGTGAAGAACAGGCGCTTGAAGGGGCCGCCTTCAACCTGGGGAATGTTTTCCCACCCGATCGTTACCGGCGACTGGGTTCCAACAATCCGCTTTCCGACTCGAATACCGTCCATCACGCGTCCCCATGGTGCGGTGCAGCGAAGCGGAGGATGGCAAATATTTGACAGTCGTCAAGCCCGCAGCATCGGACCTTGGGGGGCAAAACATGCCGCAGCGCTGCGCCGTATGCGCTGCACTGCGGCATAAGTATTACGATTTATTACGCGTCAGAGGTTTTCGAGCACATATTCGGCTGACGAAACCTTGAAGTCACCCGGCGCTTCAACATGGAGTTGTTCGACGGTGCCGTCGTTGACGACCATGGCAAACCGCTGGCCGCGGATGCCGAGGCCAAAGCCGGTGCCATCCATCGTGAGGCCGAGCGCCTTGGCGAAATCGCCGTTGCCGTCTGCCAGCATGGTGACATCAGCCGAACCGGCCGCAGCGCCCCATGCCTTCATCACGAAGGGATCGTTGACTGCGGTGCAGGCGATCTCGTCAACGCCCTTGGCGCGAATCTCGTCGGCCTTTTCCACGAAGCCGGGAAGGTGCTTGGCCGAGCAGGTGGGGGTGAAAGCACCCGGGACCGAAAACAGCGCAACGCGCTTGCCGGCAAAGTATTCGGCGGACTGCACCGCATCGATGCCGTCAGCCGTGGCTTTCACCAGCTTTACGTCGGGCAGCTTGTCTCCAACCGCGATTGTCATGGGCGAGGATCCTCTTGTTGTGTTGATCTGTGCGTTGATGCGCATCGGCCGATATAGGCCCGGTATGTGACAGCGCAACCGCCGCAGGGGAAGATGACGCGCTTGAGGCCTGCCCGGTGCAGGTTGCCACTGCCGAAAGCCTGGCGCACCGCAACTCGGTGCGGCATGGCCCGAAGGTGATATAAAGGTTTCTTTATATCACCATTGCACAACGGCGAGAGGCCCGCTAAAGGGATGGCAATCGAGCCCTCCTCCTGGCGGGCTTTTTCGTTTGATCTGCAATCTTGGAGACTGCCTCGTGGCCAGCGTGCTTGACGCCCGGAAAGACTATGTGATCGCCGATATCGGCCTTGCCGACTTCGGGCGCGCCGAAATCAGGATTGCCGAGACCGAAATGCCGGGCCTCATGGCACTGCGCGAGGAATTCGGCGCGTCGCAGCCGCTCAAGGGCGCGCGCATCACCGGTTCGCTCCACATGACCATCCAGACCGCAGTGCTGATCGAGACGCTGACCGCGCTCGGTGCCGACGTGCGCTGGGCGACCTGCAACATCTTCTCGACGCAGGACCACGCCGCTGCCGCGATTGCCGCATCGGGCGTGCCGGTATTCGCGATCAAGGGCGAGAGCCTGGCCGAATACTGGGACTATGTCGGCTCGATCTTCACCTGGGACGCCGAAGTTCCCGGCCAGACCGCCAACATGATCCTCGATGACGGCGGCGACGCCACGATGTTCGCACTCTGGGGCGCGCGCGTCGAGGCGGGCGAGACGCTGTTCGAGCCGAGCAACGCCGAGGAAATCGAATTCGTCCGCGCGCTGACCACCTTCCTCAAGAAGAAGCCCGGCTACCTCACCGAGACGGTCAAGAACATCAAGGGCGTCTCGGAAGAGACCACCACAGGCGTGCACCGGCTTTACCAGATCGCCAAGGAGGGCAAGCTGCCGTTCCCCGCGATCAACGTGAACGACAGCGTGACCAAGTCGAAGTTCGACAACCTCTATGGCTGCAAGGAATCGCTCGTCGATGCGATCCGCCGCGCCACCGATGCGATGCTGGCCGGCAAGGTCGCCTGCGTCGCCGGTTTCGGCGATGTCGGCAAGGGCTCGGCCGCGTCGCTGCGCAATGGCGGCGCGCGCGTCATGGTCACCGAAATCGATCCGATCTGCGCGCTGCAGGCGGCGATGGAAGGCTATGAAGTCGTCACGATGGACGAGGCGGTCAAGCGCTGCGACATCTTCGTGACCGCAACCGGCAACGAGGACGTCATCACCGCAGATCACATGAAGGCGATGAAGCCCATGTCGATCGTGTGCAACATCGGCCACTTCGACAGCGAGATCCAGATCTCGGCGCTCGACAACTACAAGTGGACCGAAGTGAAGCCGGGCACCGACCTCGTCGAGTTCCCCGACGGCAAGCAGATCATCATTCTGGCCAAGGGCCGCCTCGTCAACCTGGGCTGCGCCACCGGCCACCCCAGCTTCGTGATGAGCGCGAGCTTCACCAACCAGACGCTGGCTCAGATCGAGCTGTTCACAAACCCTGCGCAGTACAAGAACGACGTTTACGTGCTGCCCAAGCACCTCGACGAGAAGGTCGCGGCGCTGCACCTCGCCAAGCTCGGCGTGCAGCTTTCGACGCTTTCGCCGAAGCAGGCGGCCTACATCGGTGTGCCCGAAGCGGGTCCGTTCAAGCCGGATCACTACCGCTACTGAGCCCCGGCTCAGGCGCTCAGGCGCCATCGCAATCAGGAAGGCCCGCGTGCAAGCGCGGGCCTTCTTTGTATCGGGGCTGCCAATAGCCGCTGCAATCCCACAGCTTGTGCCGTGCCTGACATTGTAATTTGGCGCGCCGCGCCCTAGCCAAGCGGCGATGGTCCTGCCGCCGTTTGCCCTTGTTCTCATTGCGCTGGTCGTTGCTGCCTGGACGCTGGGAGCGGCGTGGGCGGTGCTGTCTGCGCGCGGACGGCTTGCCCGGGCCGAAGCAACACAGCGCCTTGCCCGGCGCCTTTCGCGCATGATCGAGGAAGCACCGGCACTTCCGCTGCTTGTCAGGGCTGATGGACGGATCGAGGGGCCTGCCCGGCTTGCAGGCTGGCTCGGGCTCGAAGCGATGCCGGGCTATCTCAGCGAACTCGATGCCGGGGAAGCGGGGCTCGATGAAGTTCAGCTCTCGCAGCTCAGTGATGCCGTGCGCAAAGCGCAGAAGACCGGCGCTCCGTTTGAACTCGCGCTCACCCCGCGTGGCGGCAAGCGCAGTCTTGGCGCGCGCGGCCATCTTGCAGACCCGCAAGTCTCGCCGGGCGGCGCTGCGCTGGTGTGGTTCTTCGACTTCACCGATAGCGTGGGTGAGCTGCGCCGCCTTCGCGCAGAGGCGGCGTCTGCGCGGGCGGATTTTGCGGCGCTGGCCGGCCTGATCGAAGCCGCGCCCTTGCCGATGTGGTTTCGCGGGCCGGACATGGCGCTGCGGCTCGTCAACAGCGCTTACGTCAAGGCGGTGGGGGGGACGAGTGCGGCGGATGTGGTAGCGGCCGGAACCGAGTTGATCGAGCCGATCGAGGGTGTCGGCGCGGCCAAGATCGCGCAGCAGGTTTTCAGCCGCCGCTTGCCGATCGAGCGGGTCGTTTCCGCGACGATCGGCGGGCAGCGCCGCTCGATCCGCGTGTCCGACCTCCCGCTGGGCGACGACGGCGTGGCGGGCTACGCGGTCGATACCGAGGAAATGGAGGAGCTGCAGCGCCAGTTCCGCCGTTTCCGCGAAGCGCAGCGCGAAATGCTCGATACGCTTTCGGCGGGGATCGCGCAGTTCGATGAGAAGCGCAATCTGGTCTTCGCCAACCAGCCCTTCCTGCGCATCTTCAGCGTGCCGCAGGCCTGGGTGGTCGATACGCCGCCGTTTGACCGCGTGCTCGACCGGATGCGTGACAGCGCGCGCCTGCCGGAAGTGCGCGATTTCCCGGAATGGCGGCGCGAGCGGCAGGGCTGGTTCCTTTCCCGCGAGCCGCGCGAAGAATCATGGCACCTCGGCGATGGTACGCATCTGCGCGTGATCGGGCAGCCCATGCCCGATGGCGGGCTGCTGATGATTTTCGAGGATCGCACCGAGCAGCTCCAGCTTTCGGCAACCCGCGATACGCTGCTGCGCACGCGAACGGCAACGTTCGACAACCTGTTCGAATCGCTGGCGGTCTTCGGGCCCGATGGCCGCCTGCAGCTGTGGAACCGCCGGTTTGCGAGCGAACTTGCGCTGGAGGAGGAATTCCTCGCCACACATCCGCGGGCCGATGCGCTGCTCAACCGGATCGCCAAGCTGCTCAAGCGCCCCGCGCAAGTGAGCACCATCGGGCAGGTGATCCAGGCGGCCTCGCTGGAGCGCAAGCAGCAGAGCGGGCGGATACTGCTTGCCGACGGACGGTCCTTTGCGATTGCCGGCGTGCCGCTGCCGGATGGCAATGGCCTGCTGACAGTCCTCGACATCACCGATTCCGAAAAGGCCGAAGCGGCGCTGCGCGAGCGCAATGCCGCGCTTGTCGAGGCTGACGCTGTGAAGACGCGCTTCATTGCCAACATGAGCTATGAATTTCGCACCCCGCTCACTTCGATCGGCGGCTTTGCCGAGCTCCTGCAAAGCGGCATGGCAGGGGAATTGACGCCGCAGGCGCAGGAATACGTGAGCGCGATCCTGACCTCGGTCGAGCGGCTTGGCGAGCAGATCGAGAATGTGCTGGATCTTTCACAGAGCGAGGCGGGCACACTGCCGCTGGCGGCCGAACCGGTCGATTTGTTCCCCTTGCTGGGTGATGTGGTGCGCGAGCGGGCGGAGCGGTTGAACGAAGCCGGGATCACTCTGGACCTCCGCGGCAGCCAGGCGATCGGCAGCGCGACCGGGGACCGCAAGCGGCTGCGGCGCCTGTTTGGCCAGCTGATCGACAATGCCATTGCCGCGACACCCAAAGGTGGGCGGATCCTCGTCGAAGCGTCGCGCCGCAAGGGCGGCAAGAACGGCAAGGGCCCGCTACAGGTCGTCGTCTCCGACAATGGGCAGGGCATGGATCCCGCGCAGCTGGCCCGCGCGCTCGAAGGGCTCAAGATCAGTGCGGACGGACGCTCGGTGGAGCGGCGCGGCGGGGTTGGCCTGCCGCTGGTGCGCAGGCTCGTTGCGGCGCATGGGGGTACGTTCGAACTCTTGTCGGAGAAAGGTGAGGGGACCAGCGCGATGGTGACCCTTCCGTGAAGCGATTTGGGCCATGAAGCGATTTGGGCCATGAAGGGATTTGCGCGATGATCATTCCGCTGCCGGATCTTGCCGCGACCGATGCGCTTGCCCGGCGCATTGCTACCCTGCTGCATCCCGGCGACGTTGTTGCTCTCAGCGGCGGGCTCGGCGCGGGCAAGACCACCCTTGCGCGGGCAATCATCGCGGCGCTGGGCTACGCCGGGGAAGTGCCAAGCCCCAGCTTCGCGATCATCGAGGTCTATGATCCGCCGGCGCTGCGCCTACGTGTGGTTCATGCTGATTTCTACCGGCTCGAAGATCCGGAGGAAGTGGCAGAACTCGGGCTCGACGACTACCGCGCCGATGCCGTGCTGATCGCGGAGTGGCCCGAACATGCCGGCGGCTTCGCACAAGAACCTGCCTGCCTTTCGATCAGACTCGAAATCCTTGAAAACGAGCGCGTCGCCATTGTCGAGGCGGGGCCCGATTGGCTAGAGCGCAGGGGATGGACGTGACCCTGACAGAAAGCGCGCTGCCTGAAGGCGCCGAACCGTTTCTCGCTGCCGCTGGCTGGGGCGCTGCTGTCGCCGAAGCAATCCCGGGCGATGCCTCGGCGCGGCGCTATTTCCGGCTGCGGCGTCCTGGTTCCACTGCCATGCTGATGCATGCGCCGCCACCGGGTGAGGATCCTGAACCGTTCCTGCGCGCGGCGCGTTGGCTGGACGCCAACGGCATGCGCGCGCCGGAGATTTTTGCCGAAGATGCCGCAAAGGGCTTCGTGCTGCTGCAGGATTTCGGCGAGGTTCGCATGCGCGAATATGTCGATGCTTGGCCGCAGGACGAGCGCGAAGTCTATACCCATGCGGTCAATGCCCTGATCCAGCTGCACCGTCTGCCGCCGGGGCCCTTCACGCTCTATTCGCTCGCCGAATACCAGCGCGAGGCGCGGCTGTTCGTGGAATGGTATTGCCCTGTCCAAGGGCTGACCGTCGATGTGGTGGGATGGACGCGGGCGTGGGAAGTGGTGCTTGGCCAGTTGCTGTCGCGCCAGCGCCCCGGCGTGACCGTGCTGCGCGATTATCATGCCGAGAACATCATGCTCGATGGCGGGCTCGGCCGGCAGGGACTGCTCGATTTCCAGGATGCGCTGGTCGGCCATGCCGCCTACGATCTCGTTTCGCTGCTGCAGGACGCGCGGCGCGATGTCGATCCGGCGCTGGAGCGGGTAATGCTCGACCATTATATCGCGCAGAGCGGCGCGGACGCCAACTTTGCCGAGGATTACGCCCGCCTTGGCGCGCAGCGGAATGCCAAGATCGTCGGAATTTTCGTGCGCCTGTGGAAGCGTGACGGCAAGCCGCGCTACCTCGATTACATTCCGCGCGTCTGGGGGCTGCTGGAGCGCGATCTGGCGCACCCGGCGTTGGCCCCGGTGGCCAGGTGGTTTGATGAAAATGTGCCCACGTCCCTGCGCGATCCGGCGGCGCGTCTTGGCGGAACTTTCCCGGTATGACGAAACTTGCAAGCGACGTGGCGATGGTGCTCGCCGCCGGGATCGGCAAGCGCATGCGCCCGCTGACGGCCACGCGCCCGAAGCCGCTGGTGCGGGTCAATGGCCGCGCGCTGATCGACCACAGCCTCGACAAGCTTGTCGAAGCCGGGGTTTCGCGCGCGGTGGTCAACGTGCATTATCTGCCCGGGCAGATCGAGGCGCATCTGGCGCAGCGCAGAGCGCCTTTGACGGCCGTTTCGGATGAGCGCGAAGCCCTGCTCGAGACCGGGGGCGGCCTGGTCAAAGCGCTGCCGCTGATCGATGCCGATCCGTTCTTCTGCCTCAACAGCGACAACGTCTGGCTCGATGGGCCGCAGAACGTGTTTGCGGCGCTGAGTGACGCGTGGGATCCGGCGCAGATGGACGCGCTACTGCTGCTCGTCAGCCATGCACGGGCGTTCAACTATACGGGGCGCGGCGACTTTCACCTCGATCCGCTGGGCCGCATCAGCCGGCGCAAGGCGGGGCGGGTGGCGCCGTTCATCTATACCGGCATCCAGATCGTCTCGCAGCGGCTGCTGCGCGAGGCACCGCAGGGGGCTTTCTCCACCGGAGTGCTGTGGGACCGGGCTATCGCGGAAGGTCGGCTGTACGGGATCTCGCATTGCGGGCTGTGGTTTGAAGTCGGCGCGCCGGAAATGATCGCGCCGACCGAAGCCGCATTGCAGCGTGGCTGACCGCAAGCCCAACGTCTATTCGATTGCCGCCCACCGCGGCTTTGCCGACGCGCTCGTGGCGGGGCTTGTCCCGCGTTATCATGAGGAAGGCTTCGGCCTTGCGCGGCTGACGCTGCTGTTGCCGAGCCGCCGCGCGGTGCGCATCGTCACCGAGGCATTTATCCGCGCCAGTGCTGGGGAGGGTAGCTCTGCAAGTGAAGGCGGGCTGCTGCTTCCCCGCATGGCCGTGGTTGGCGATCTCGATCTCGACGAAACGCTGGGTCCGCTGCTCGATCCGCTGGGGGAGGGCGCCGATCTGCCGCCGGCCGCCGACCCCACGGCGCGGCTTTTGGCGCTGGCGGATATGCTCCGCAGCGATCCTGAGACCCGTGCGATCTCCGCCCCGGGACTGCTGCGCCAGGCACGTTCGCTGGCGCAGGCGATGGACCGGCTCGCTGTCGAGGATGTGGCGCTGGAAGCGCTGCTCGATCCCGAAGTGGTCGGACTGGTCGGCGAACTGGCGGAGCATTGGCAGCGCGGGACCGCACAGTTTGCCCGCATTCTGGCGCGCTGGCGTGCCCGCTGCGACGAGCGCGGCGAGATCGATGCACCCGAGCGCCGCAACCGCCTCCTTGCGCACGTCGCCCGGCGTTGGCGCGTTGAACCGCCGCCCCATCCAGTGGTGGCTGCCGGCGTGACCTCGGCGGCACCTGCGGTGGCGCGGTTGCTGCGGGTCGTTTCGGAGTTGCCGCAAGGCGCTGTGATCCTGCCCGATCTCGATCTGGCACTGCCCGATTCCGTCTGGGACGCGCTGGGCGCGGCGGGCAATTCCGAGCGGAGCGATGCGCCCGTCTTCGCGCGCGGCGATGTGGCGACGCATCCGCAGTATCACCTCAAGCTTCTGCTCGCGCGCATGGGGATTGCGCGCGGGGAAGTGCAGGCCTGGCACCGCTCCGGCCTCGCCGCCGCTTCGCCCGAGCGCAGCCGCGCGATATCGAACTTGTTCCTGCCGCCCGAGGCGAGCACGGTTTGGGCCGACCTGCCCGCGGAGGCCCGCCGCCTTTCCGGCGTGCGAATGATGGAAACCGCCCACCCGGAGGAGGAAGCGCAGGCCGTCGCGGTGCTGGTCCGGCAGGCGCTGGCCGCGCCGGAGAAGCGGGTCGCAGTGATCACGCCGGACCGCGATCTTGCGCAGCGCCTTGTCGCCCATCTCGAGCGCTGGGGCATTGCCGCTGACGATACGGCGGGGCGCCCGCTGTCGCAGACACCAGCCGGGCGGATGCTGCTGCAGCTCGCCGAGATTGCCGCAACCGCCGCTGCGCCGGTGCCGCTGCTCGCGCTGCTCGGGCATCCGCTAGTGCGGCGCGGCGAAGGGCGCGCGGCCTGGCTAGAACGCGTGCGCCAGCTTGATCTCGTGCTGCGCGGGCCGCGTCCCGGACCAGGCCTTGAGGCTGTGCGCGGCGCAGTTGCGGCGAGGGAAAAGGACCATCCGGGGCTCACCGCCTGGTGGGACGACGCGGCGGCTTTGCTCGGGCCGCTGGTTGATGAGGCGGCTCCTCCTTCGCTTGCCCTGGCGTTTGATACCCTTGCCGGCGTGGCGGAAGCGCTCTGCGGCCCGGCGATCTGGGCCGAAGCGGACGGGCGCGCGCTGGCGGCCTTTGTCGAGGGGTGGCGCGAGGCGGCGCTGACCAGCGCGCTTCCGGTGGAGCCCGCCGATCTCCATGCCTTGCTGAGCGATGCGCTGGCCGAAATCGCAGTGCGCCCGCCTTATGGCGGCCATCCGCGACTTGCGATCTACGGCCTGCTCGAAGCGCGAATGAGCCGCGCGGAACTCGTGATTTGCGCCGGGATGAGCGAGGGCAAGTGGCCCGCCTCACCCGCGCCCGATCCGCTGTTGGCGCCTCCGGTTCTGCGTGCGCTAGGGATTCCCGGCGCCGATTTCCGCATCGGCCTCGCCGCACACGATCTTGCGGCGGCGCTCGGTGCGCCGGAAGTCGTGCTGAGCCATGCCATGCGCGATGCTTCTGGACCGGTGATCCCTTCGCGCTTTCTTCTGCGTATCCGCGCGATGCTGGGCCGCGAGCTTGAGCGTGAGAGCGAAGCGGTGCGCATCGCCCGTGCGCTCGACAAGGCAGCGCCAGCGCCGCCTTATCAGCAGCCCGCGCCGATGCCGAGCGCCGAGCAGCGCCGCGTCAGCATCGCCTCGACCGCGCTCGACCGGCTGCGGGGCGATCCTTACCAGTTCTATGCCTTGGCGATCATGGGCCTGCGCACGCTCGATCCGCTCGATGCCGCACCAACTGCAGCGTGGCGAGGCACCGCGGTGCACGAAGTGCTGCGCCAATGGCACGAGGGCGGCAGTAAACGCGGCGAACTGCTTCCGCTTGCCGAGCGCACATTGGCCGAAATGAGCGCGCACCCCTTCATGCGCGGGCTTTGGCGCCCACGGTTGCTGGCCGCGCTGCAATGGGTCGAGGACTACAACGCCGAACTGGCGCTGCAGGGCCGCGTGCCGGTGCTGTGGGAGAAGACGGGCGCCGTCGAGATCAAGGGCGTGAAGCTCCACGGCCGCGCCGACCGGATTGACCGCCTTGCCGATGGGACGTTGGCTGTGGTCGATTACAAGACGGGCGCCCCGCCATCGGGCAAGATGGTGCAGGAAGGCTATGCGCTGCAGCTGGGGCTGGTGGCGCTGATTGCCGAACGCGGCGGGTTTGAAGGCGTGGGCGGAAATGTCCATGGATTCGAATACTGGTCATTGAAAAAGAAGGCCGAGGTCTTCGGCTATCTCGAAGAGCCGGTCCTGGAGGGCAGAAAGAAGACCGGCCTCCCGCGCGAGGACTTCGTGCCGGAAACGCTGCGCTATCTCACCGACGCCATCGACAAGTGGATCCTCGGCAGCGAGCCGTTTACCGCGCGGCCCAATCCCGATCTGCCGGGCTATACCGACTATGATCAACTGATGCGGCTCGAGGAATGGCAGGGGCGGGGAGCCAGATCGGCATGAGCAGGGTCTATCCGCTCAAGGACAACCAGCGCCTGGCCGTTCAGCCCGAGCGGACCGTGTGGTTGTCCGCTTCGGCCGGGACCGGCAAGACGCAGGTGCTCTCTGCGCGGGTGCTGCGGCTGCTGCTGCAGGACGGCGTTTCGCCCGATCAGATCCTCTGCCTCACTTTCACCAAGGCGGGCGCGGCGGAAATGGCGACGCGGGTGAACGATGTTCTGGCGCGGTGGGTGCGGCTGCCGGAGATTGAACTGGCCGCTGAACTCCGGGCAATCGGGGCTGCTTATGGTCCCGAAGTGGTTGCCCGCGCGCGAAGCCTGTTTGCCGCCGTGCTCGATTGCCCGGGTGGCGGCCTTCGGATCGAGACGATCCATGCCTTCTCGCAGTGGCTACTGGGTGCTTTTCCCGCCGAAGCAGGGCTCGTACCCGGCACCCGCGCGATGGAGGACCGCGACCGCGACTTGCTGCTGCGCGAGGTGCTGGCTGACTTGCTGATCGAGGCACAGGAGCAGGGCGATGAAGCGCTGTTCACCGCGCTCGAAGACCTCAGCCTGCGTATGGGCGAGGATGCCGTGCCCGCGTTCCTGCTGCGCTGTGCTTCAGCCCAGGCCCTGTGGGAAGGGCCAGGCTCATGGCAGCCGCCGCTGCGTCCGCGTATCAACCGGCTGCTGGGGCTGAATTCCGAAGAGGATGGGGCCGGGCTTGCCGATCTGGTGCGCGACAGCGTGTTCGATGTGGCGGCGGTCGAAGTCTGCATGGAAGCCAATCGGCGCTGGGGCGCGCGGACCGGCCTCGATGCAGCGGCGGTGATACAGGACTGGCTTGAGGCTTCGCCGACGGCGCGGATCGCCGGTCTCGATGGCTTTGCCGACGTGTTCCTGACCAAGGCTGGCCTTCCGCGCTCTGCCAAGAACCTTGAAAAGCACGAGCCGCGCTATGCCGATTATCAGCTCTGCGTGATCGAGGACCTGAAGCGCGTGCAGGAAATGCGCGCGCTGATTGACCTGGCTGCGCGGCTCGAGCCCGCGCTCACGCTTGGCCGCCGGTTTGCGCTGGCCTGGGCCGAGGCGAAGGCGCGCGAAGGCTTCATCGATTTCGATGACCAGATTCGCGCTGCGGCCGATCTGCTGACCAAACAGGCCCCTGCGGAATGGATCCGCTACAAACTCGATCGCCGCTTCGATCACATTCTGGTGGACGAGGCGCAGGATACGAATGCCGCGCAGTGGCGGATCGTGCTCGATGGGCTGGTCGGCGATTTCTTCAGCGGGGAAGGGCAGCGGGCTGATGCGCTGCGCACGTTGTTTGTGGTGGGCGATTACAAGCAGGCGATCTTCGGCTTTCAGGGCACGAGCCCGGAAAACTTCGCCGCCGCTCGCGAACGGGTCCGGCGGGAGCTTGATGCGCTGGCAGACGCCACCGCCGATCCTGCCAAGGCCCTGTTGCCGCTGGGGCTGGGGCGCTCCTATCGCACCGCCGCTTCGGTGCTTGCGTTCGTAGACCGGGCGATCAACGCGATCGGGCCGGATCGTTTCGGACTTCCCGAAGCCCCGGAACCGCACCGCGGCGACGAGGGCCGCCCCGGCATGGTCACGCTGTGGCGCACCGTCGGCGGCGCGAGCGAGGAGGACGATGACACGCCTGCGGGCGAGGGCGACGAAGGCGCGGAGAGCTGGCTTTCCCGCCCGGACCGGGTGATGGCCGATCAGATCGCGCAGCAGGTCCGCCGGTGGCTGGACGATGGCTTCCCGCTCCACAAAGGCAGCCCGCGCCGGGCGACACCCGGCGACATCATGGTGCTGGTGCGATCGCGCAAGGCGCTGGCGGGGCTGATTGTCGCGCGGCTCCATGCGCGCGGCGTGCCGGTGGCGGGGGTTGACCGGCTCCGGCTCGGCGCGCCGCTCGCGGTGAAGGACCTCGTCGCCGCGCTGCGCTTCTGCGCGCAGCCGCTTGATGACCTCAACCTCGCTTCACTTCTGGTTTCGCCGCTCATTGGCTGGTCGCAGGACATGTTGCTCGAACACGGCTACCGCGCCAAAGGCGTCCGCCTGTGGGACCATCTGCGTGAACATGAGGGGCCCGCAACGTACCCGGAGATGGAGCACTTGCGCGGGGCGCTTGGCCGCGCGGATTTCGGCACTCCGGCACAGTTACTGCACTGGCTGCTGGTCGGCCCATGGCAGGGCCGGCGCAAGCTGGTCGCGCGGTTGGGAGGCGAAGCCAACGATCCCATCGACGAGCTTATTAACGCGGCCTGCGCCTATGCGGCCAGCCAGACGCCGAGCCTGGTCGGCTTCCTCCAGTGGTTCGATGCAGGGGATGGCGAGTTGAAGCGCGAGGCGGGCCAGAAGGCCGATCTCGTGCGCGTGATGACGGTGCACGGCTCGAAGGGGCTGGAGGCGCCGATTGTCATTCTCGCTGACGCCGCTGCCGATCCCGATGCTTCACGGCTGCGCGATCTCTCGCTCGAGGAGGCGGTGCGGGACGAGCGCCGCCGGGTTCCCCTGCCGCCCCTCAACAAGACCGAAATGGCCGGGCCTGTCCGGGTGGCGGCGGAGCGGGCTGCCGAAGCGGAACGCGCGGAACACTGGCGGCTTCTTTATGTGGCCATGACCCGGGCCGAGGAAGCGCTATTCATCGGCGGCGCGCTGGGCAGCAGGGCCAAGGCGCCGCCCGAAGAGAGCTGGTATGCGCAGCTTGCCCCGCTGTTCGGCGAGGAAGACGGCCCTTGGCGCGAAGATACGATCTGGGGAGCCTCGCGCCAGCTTGGCGGGCTTGGGCCGCTCCCCGCCGCGGTGGCGACCGTGCCGCCCCCGCCCGAACCTGACACCGCTGCGCCAGACTGGCTCGCTGCGCCGCTCCCGGCCGAGCCGCGCCCGCCGCGCCCGCTCGCACCTTCGGGACTGGGGGAAGCGGGCGAGGCGTCGGATCCGCCGTCACCCCCCGGGCCTGCCGCCCGCCTGGCCGCGCGGCGCGGCACGCTGCTGCACAAGCTGATCGAGCGCTTGCCCGAATTGGCGCCCGATGCGCGCGCGGAGGCAGCCGGCAAATGGCTGGCGCGCATGGCTACCGATTTCGATGATGAGGTGCGGGAAGCGATGACAGCTGCCGCCCTGCGCGTACTGGCCGAACCTGCCTGGGCCGAAGTGTTCGGACCTGGATCACTCGCTGAAGTGCCGATCGCCGCCGTTGTCGGAGAGCGGGTGGTCAGCGGTACGCTCGACCGGCTGCTCCTGCAGCAGGACCGTGTCCGGGTCGTCGATTTCAAGACTGATCGCCGCCCGCCGACGCAGATCGACGAAGTGCCGCTTGCCAGCTTGCGGCAGATGGCGGCCTATGTCGCGGCACTGGAGACGATCTATCCCGGGCGCCGGATCGAGGCGGCGCTGCTCTATACGCACTCGCCGCAGCTCATCGTAATCCCGCCCGAGGTGATCGCGGCGCACAAGCCCCTCCTTCAGGCCGCGCAGGAAAGCTTTTAGCGCTCTTTCTTGCGCCGCTCGCCAGACCGCTTACATACCGAACCAACCTCAAGGAGTTACCCGACATGGCCACCAAAGCCGTTACCGATGCCAGCTTCGCCGCCGATGTGCTCGGCTCCGACAAGCCCGTTCTCGTCGATTTCTGGGCGGACTGGTGCGGACCCTGCAAGATGATCGCGCCCGCGCTGGAAGAGATTTCGGAAGAGTTGGCCGACAAGGTTTCCATCGTGAAGATGGACATCATGGAAAACACCGGCGTTCCCGGCGAAATCGGCGTGCAGTCGATCCCGCTAATGGTGCTGTTCAAGGATGGCAAGCCGGTGGCGCAGAAGCTCGGCGCCGCACCGAAAAGCCAGCTCAAGGGCTGGCTGGAAAGCGTTCTCTAAAAGACGCCCGCTTTGCCGGTTGGCAAGGCCGAAGCGGGGTGCAAGACTGCGGTCCTGCACCCCAGCTTCGGAGCCTGTTCCTGATGCCAACCGTACCTCACCGCCGGTCTGTCCTTCTGCTCGCGGCAGGTCTGCTTGCCTCTGCCGCGCCGCTTACCGCTTCAAAGGCCGCGCCCGACGGCGATAGCGCCGCGATTGCCCGGATCATCGATGAAGGCATGAACCGCAGCGAGGCGATGATTACCGCCTCTGCACTGATGGACCGCATCGGTCCGCGCCTCACCAATTCGGAAAACCATCGCAAGGCGGAAAGCTGGGCGATGGAGCAGATGCGCAAGCAGGGCCTTGCCAACATCCACGTCGAGCCGTTCGACTTCGGGCTCGGGTGGAACCTCGACAGCTATTCGGTGGCAATGGTCACCCCGCGCGTGCTGCCGCTCACGGCCATTCCCGTGGCGTGGTCACCTGCGACGGCGGGAACCCTGCGCGCCCCGATCGTGATCGCGCCGATGTCGCGCGAGGAACATTTCGCGGAATGGAAGGGCAAGCTCGCCGGCAAGATCGTGCTGGTCTCGCTGCCGGGCCAGACGAGCGAGAGCAAGGACGGCGTGTTCAAGCGCTACAGCGATGCCGATATCGCTGCGCTCGATACCTATACCAAGCCCGATTACGATCCTGATTCGCCCGCGGTGCAGGTCCGCAACCGCCGTTTTCAGGGCAAGCTTGCCGCATTCCTCAAGGCCGAAGGGGCCCTCGCGCTCGTCAAGATGAGCTACCGCGATGGCAAGCTGGTCCACGGTGAGGGCTATGATTTCCAACCCGGCGAGACCTTGGCCGTCCCGGCGATCGAACTGGCGCAGGAAGACTATCGCCGCCTCGTGCGCCTCGCGAAGACGGGCCCCGCTCCGGAAATGGCGATCACCGTTGCCGCCCGGTATGATGATAGCAACCTGCGCGCCGAGAACGTGGTGGCCGAAATCCCGGGGAGCGATCCCAAGGCCGGCTTCGTCATGGCCGGCGCGCATTTCGACAGCTGGATTGCGGGCGACGGTGCCAACGATAATGGCGCGGGCAGCGTGACCGTGCTCGAGGCGGCACGGCTCCTCGCCAAGCTCGGCGTCAAGCCAAAGCGCACCATCCGCTTTGTGCTGTGGGGCGGGGAAGAGCAGGGTCTGCTCGGCAGCCGCGCCTATATCGAACAGCATTTCGCGACCCGGCCGGTTGATCCTTCGCTCAAGGGCATCGATTCCTATGTCGCCTGGCGCAATGCTTTCCCGATCACGCCGAAGCCGGAATACAGCCAGCTCAAGGCTTACTTCAACATGGACAATGGTTCGGGGCGGTTCCGGGGCATCTACAGCGAGGGCAACCTTGGCGCGGAGAAGCTGCTCAAGGAATGGCTCTCACCGTTTGACATGCTGGGCGCGGACAAGCTGGTGGTGAGCAAGACCGGCGGCACCGACCACGTATTCATGCAGGCGATCGGGCTACCCGGCTATCAGTTCATCCAGGATCCGCTGGACTATGAAAGCCGCGTCCACCACTCCAATCTCGATACAGTGGACCACATGCGCGCCGATGACATGCGCCAGGCGGCGGTGATCATGGCGGGCATGCTGTGGGAAGCGGCGAACAGCGACAAGGAACTGCCGCGCAGCGTTCTGCCAACGCAGCCGGTGCCGACCGATCCGTTCAAGGTGCGCGATCCCTCGCAGTGAAGTTTCTGCCCCCATCCCGCTCATGCCGAGCTTGTCGAAGCATCAGACGCGACACCTTCGTCAGCACCCTTCGACAAGCTCAGGGTGAGCGGAGGTAGGGTCGTCAGTCAGCGCTGCTGCGCGTCACAAACTCATCGAACAGTGCGGGTGAAGAGGCTGCAAACAGGCCTTTCTGCCCGTGCTGATCGGTGCGGTAGGGGGAGCCATCCGGCCGCGCGGCCTTGCCGCCTGCCTCGTTGACGAAGAGTACGCCCGCAGCATGGTCCCAGGGCAGCGTCCGCTCAAACACCGAAATGTCGTTCACGCCCAGAACGAGGCGGGGATACTGTTCGGCGGCGCAGCGCGGGATATCGACCAGCGTGTAATACGGCGCGATCCGCTGCTGCACGGCGGCGCGGGCTGCGGGATCGAGGAACACGGTGCTGATCGCGGCAATCGGTGGGGTCTCGCCCGTGGGCCGGGCTGTCACGCGTTTGCCGTTGACGAAGGCGCCCTTGCCCTTGTGCGCGATGCAGAGCCGGTCCGTGAGCGGATCGTAGATCCACCCGCTCTGCGTCGCACCCCCGTCGCTGAGCGCGAGGATGATGCCGAACGGCGGTTTTCCAGCGGCGAAGTTGTTGGTGCCGTCGACCGGGTCGATGATCCAGCACAGCCCGCTGTCGAGCCGTGCGGAGAGCGAGGGATCGGCATGGACCGCTTCCTCGCCGACAATCGCGGCTTCCGGCATGATCGCATGGAGACCGTCGGCGAGCAGGACTTCCGCCTCGGTATCAGCAATCGTGACCATGTCATTGACTGCCTTGGCGATCACCTCATGCGCGGCGAGCGACTGGTAGCGCGGCAGGATCGCCTCGGCGGCGACGCGGCGCAGCAGGGCGGCGATCTGGGTGTCGAGCGCGGTCATGTGAGGGGGATCATCACGGTTTCGGCATATCCTGGCTGGCGCTGAAGGCGGGCGTACCATGCGGCAAGGTGCGGCAGGTCCGGCCGGGTGAGGGGCAACGTATAGAAAGTGTGGACATAAACGCCCATCGGAATGTCCGCGATCCCGAAGTGCTGTCCCGAAAGCCATGGGCGCACCCCGAGCTCGGCATCGAGAATGGCCATCATCGCGCCGGAAACTTCGGCCGAGCGCGCCACAGCGGGATCGCTGGCGTCCTTGCCCTGCCGCACGCAGCCGAGGAAGGCATCGCGCTGCGCATCGGCAAAGTGGAACTGCCAGTCCATCCACTTGTCACCCTGCGCGCGCTCTGCCGCGTCATCGCTGCGCAGCTGCGGGGCATAGGCATCGGCGAGATAACGCAGGATCGCGTTCGATTCCCAGAGGACGAGGCCGCCATCCTCGATAGCCGGGATCATGCGATTGGGATTGAGTGCAATGTATTCCGGCGTGAAGCCAAACGCGCCGCCCATATCGATCCGGCGATGCGGCAGGTCCATCGCGATGGCAGCCCAGGCGATCTTCTTGACGTTGTGCGAATTGAGGCGCCCCCAGATCGTGATCATCGCCCGGCTCAGCTGCGGTAATCAGCGTTGATGGCGATGTAGCCGTGCGTGAGATCGCACGTCCACACCGTCGCGCGGCCTTCGCCGAGGCCGAGATCGACCTCGATGGTGATCTCCTGCCCCTTGAGATGCGCGGCGACCGGGGCTTCGTCATAGTCGGGAAGCGGCTGCCCCTCGCGTGCCGCCCAGATGCCGCCGAAGCCGATCGAGAGGCGGTCGCGGTCCGCCGGTTCGCCCGCCTTGCCGACAGCCATGACCACGCGGCCCCAGTTGGCGTCTTCTCCGGCAATCGCGGTCTTGACCAGCGGTGAGTTGGCAATGGCGAGCCCGACACGGCGCGCGCTATCATCACTTACCGCGCCGCTGACTGCCACGGCGATGAATTTCTGCGCCCCTTCGCCATCGCGCACGACAAGGTGGGCGAGGCTGCGGCAAACTTCATGGAGTGCGGCGGCAAAGGCATCGGCGCCGGGGCTCTCCACCGAGACCAGCGGGGCATTCCCCGCGGCACCCGTCGCGAAGGCGAGCACCGTGTCGCTGGTCGAGGTGTCGCTATCGACCGTGATGCAGGAAAACGTGCGCCGGTTGGCATCTGACAGGCAGGCTTGCAGGAATGCCGGATCGACCGCCGCGTCGGTGAACACGTAGCCCAGCATGGTCGCCATATCGGGTGCGATCATGCCCGAGCCCTTGATGATGGCGCTGAGCGTGACTTTCACGTCGCCGACCATGGCCGCAGCCGTCGCGCCCTTGGCAAACGTGTCGGTGGTTCCGATGGTGTTGGCCGCTTCTTCCCATGAGCAAGGCTGAGCCAGCAGCGCAGCCTCGATCCCGGCGCGGGCCTTGTCCTTGGGCAGCGGTACGCCGATCACGCCGGTGGAGGAGACGAAGACCTCCTCGCGCGCGCAGCCGAGATGCGCGGAAACCTGCTCCATGATCGCCTTGACCGCCTCGCGCCCGCGATAGCCGGTGAAGGCATTGGAATTGCCCGCATTGACCACCAGCGCGCGGGCACGGCCTTGCGCCACGTTTTGCCGGCCGAGCTCGACTTCGGAGGAACAGCAGACATTGCGCGTGAACACGCCGGCCACGGCGGTGCCTTCGGCGAGTTCCACGAAAGTGAGGTCGCAGCGGCCCCAATCCTTGTAGCCGGCGCGGGCAATGCGCGGGGTGGCCCCGGCAATGGCGGGAAGCGCGGGGAAGGGCTGGGCGAGAGGGGAACGTTCGTGAGCCATGCGCGCGGCCCTAGCGCGGCGGCGCGCGCGCTTCAATCATCGGCAGCTTTCGTTCTTGCTGCCCCTTTTTCAGTTTACCGCAGTGCAATTCTTGCGGAAGATCGCTTCATGCTCAAACTGGCACTTGGTTCGACCTGCGCGCTGCTGCTGGCAGCCTCCTCCCTCCCGGCGTGGGCCGGGACACCACTAGGCCCCCGGCCCTCGGGCGATCCGGGCTCATGGGTTACCCCGGACGACTATCCTGCGCCCTCCTTGCGCGATGAACAGGAGGGTGTTGTCGGATTTGTGCTGACTGTCGATCCAACTGGCGTACCTTCAGCATGCAACGTCACGCAGACAAGCAACTTCGAGGCGCTTGATACCCAGACTTGCAACCTCCTGATGCTGCGGGCGCGTTTCGTCGCGGCGCATGATGCAAAGGGCAGGGCGGTCGAGGGCACCTATCGCAACAGCATTCGCTGGGTCATCCCGGAAGGTGAACCGACCGAAATGGCACCGGCAGAAGTGGTCGGCAGCTTTGTGATCGGTACGGACGGCAAGCAGCGCGATTGCACGGTCGACAAGCTCACCGGTCCGCCCGCATTGTCTGGCTCATTCGCGCTTTGCAGCCCCAAGGAGCGGTTTGTCGTCGCCACCGGCAAGGATGGCAAACCGATCGCGCGCCGGGTCCGGCTGCACGTGGTCATCGAAGTTGAGGACTTGCCGGGCGCGCAATAATTCTTCGCCGTAGTAGTGGACCTTCGGTGGAAATCCCCCTATCTGCGCCAGTGATGCGGCTACTGCTCGTCCTTCTTGCCCTGCTTTCGGGCCTCTCGCTTTCCGAAGTGGGAGCAACTTCTGCGCGTGCGGAAGTCATCGGTGCAGCTGCTGGCACGATGTTCGTGGCCAGTCAGGAGCGCAAGGCCGATGTCGGTCTTGCCAAGGCCCAGCGGCCTGCATGCAAGATGCACACGATCCGCACCGTGGTGCTTCCCGTTGTCGCGTTTGTCCGCGCAATCAGCATCTGCATCTGGGATCGCCCGCGCGAATAGCGCTCCGCGTCCGATACTTTTCCCGCTCCGCCAACGCGCGGACGCCTGACCGGCGCGGCCATCTCCGCGCACTCCATTTCAAAACAGGATTCCAACCATGCTCGGCAGCATTGCCAAGGCCATTTTCGGGTCTTCCAACGATCGTTACGTCAAGTCGCTCGACAAGATCGTGCGGGCCATCGCCGCCTATGAGCCCGAAATGCAGGCGCTCAGCGACGAGGAACTGCAGGGCCAGACGGCCAAGCTGCGCGCGCAGCTGGAGGCGGGCAAGACGCTCGACGACATCCTGCCGGAAGCCTTCGCCACTTGCCGCGAGGCTTCGCGCCGCGTGCTCGGCATGCGCCACTTCGATGTGCAGATGATTGGCGGTATCGTGCTCCACCGCGGCGAAATCGCGGAGATGCGCACCGGCGAGGGCAAGACGCTGGTGGCGACCCTCGCGTCCTACCTCAACGCGATCGAGGGCAAGGGCGTCCACGTCGTGACCGTCAACGACTACCTCGCCCGGCGCGACGCCGAATGGATGGGCCAGATTCACAAGTTCCTCGGCCTCACCGTCGGCGTGATCGTGCCCAACATGAACGAGTACGAGCGGCGGCTGGCCTATGAGGCCGACATCACCTACGCCACCAACAACGAACTCGGCTTCGACTATCTGCGCGACAACATGAAGCACGAGCGCAGCCAGATGGTGCACCGCCCGTTCAACTTCGCCATCGTCGATGAAGTGGACTCGATCCTCATCGACGAAGCGCGCACGCCGCTGATCATTTCCGGCCCGACAGATGACAAGAGCGAGCTCTACGTGTCGGTCGACGCGGTGGTGAAGCAGATCGATCCCTCGCTCTACGAGGCGGACGAGAAGACCAAGAACATCTCGCTCACTGAAGACGGTGTCGAATGGGTCGAGCGCAAGCTGGAGGAAAACGGGCTGCTGGTCGGTTCGAACCTCTATGACGTCGAGAACACGATGGTGGTCCACCACCTCGATCAGGCGCTCAAGGCCAACGTCATGTTCAAGCGTGACATCGACTATATCGTGAAGGACGACAAGGTCGTCATCATCGACG
The DNA here is from genome assembly GCF_965228995.1 of Novosphingobium sp. GTDB lineage: Bacteria > Pseudomonadota > Alphaproteobacteria > Sphingomonadales > Sphingomonadaceae > Novosphingobium. The sequence goes on from NZ_OZ245852.1 coordinate 2,577,755, forward strand.
AGTTCACCGGGCGCATGATGGACGGACGGCGCTGGTCGAACGGCCTGCACCAGGCGGTCGAGGCCAAGGAAGGCGTGCAGATCGAGCCTGAGAACCAGACCATGGCCTCGATCACCTTCCAGAACTACTTCCGCATGTATCCCAAGCTTTCGGGCATGACCGGCACCGCCGCGACCGAGGCGCCGGAATTCTTCGACATCTACAAGATGAATGTCGTCACCATCCCGACCAACGTGCCGGTGCAGCGCCGCGACGAGGAAGACGAGTTCTACAAGAACACGCAGGACAAGTTCCAGGCAATCGCGAAGCTGATCCGCGAGCGTTACGAGACCGGTCAGCCGGTGCTCGTCGGCACCGTGTCGATCGAGAAGTCGGAAATGCTCTCCGAGTTCCTCAACCAGGAAGGCGTGACGCACAACGTGCTCAATGCCCGCTTCCACGAGATGGAAGCCCATATCGTGGCGCAGGCGGGCCGGCTTGGCGCGGTCACCATTGCGACCAACATGGCCGGGCGCGGCACCGACATCCAGCTTGGCGGCAATGCCGAGTTCCGCATCGAGGACGAGCTGCGCGATCTGCCTGAGGGGCCGGAGCGCGAGGCCGGGATCGCCCGCATCAAGGCCGAAGTGGCCGAAGAGAAGGCCAAGGTGCTCGCCGCCGGCGGGCTCTGCGTGATCGGGACCGAGCGGCACGAAAGCCGCCGCATCGACAACCAGCTGCGCGGCCGTTCGGGCCGTCAGGGCGACCCGGGCCTCTCGAAGTTCTACCTCTGCCTCGAGGACGATCTCCTGCGCATCTTCGGGCCGGACACGCTGTTTGCCCGCATGATGAACTCGAACCTTGCTGACGGCGAGGCGATTGGTTCGCGCTGGCTGTCGAAGGCAATCGAGACTGCGCAGAAGAAGGTCGAGGCGCGCAACTACGACGTGCGCAAGCAGGTCGTCGAATACGACAACGTGATGAACGACCAGCGCAAGGTCATCTACGAGCAGCGCGCCGACATCATGGATGCCGAGGCGGTGAATGATGTCGTGCTCGACATGCGTCAGGACACCATCAACGCCATTGTCGCGGATGCCTGCCCGCCGGGGTCCTACCCCGAGCAGTGGAACGTTCCGGCACTCGCCGCCCGAGTGGACGAAGTGCTCGGGCTCGCGCCGCCATTCGATGCCTGGCTGACCGAGGACGGCCTTGAACCGGACGTCATCGAAGAGCGCGTCACGGCGCTGGCTGAGGAAAAGATGGCCGCGAAGCTGGAGACTGTCGATCCGGCCTCGTGGCGCAATCTCGAAAAGTCGGTCCTGCTCGAGCGGCTCGACCATCACTGGAAGGAGCACCTCGCGACGCTCGACGCGCTGCGTCAGGTGGTGTTCCTGCGCGCCTATGCCCAGAAAACGCCGATCAACGAATACAAGCAGGAAGCTTTCGGGCTGTTCGAGAAGATGCTCGAAGTGATCCGCGAGGATGTGACGCGCATCCTCATGACCAGCGAAATCCGCATGGGTTCGCCCGAAGATTTCCAGCTGCCGGAGCTGCCCGACTTTCTGACCAGCCATATCGACCCGCTGACCGGCGAGGACGATGCGCGGACAGTTCCGTCAGGCCAGCTGTTCGGCACGTTCACGCCGCCGATGGCCGGATCGGGCGAACTCGCACCGGCGATGACCGATCCCTATGCGGGGATGGGCATCAGCCGCAACGCGGCGTGTCCTTGCGGCTCGGGCCAGAAATACAAGCACTGCCACGGGACGCTTGCCTGACGGTTCGCGACGAGCTCCTTCGGAAGCTCGTATTTTCCATCACGTTTAGAATGCAATGCTCTGTATTTATGTAATTTTCCTGAGGGCTACACCTCAGGAAAATGTTACGTTTTGTTGCTCGAATGAGTTCCGCTTGCGTTAAGCGGAGGTTGATGAACGGCGTGCCGAGTCGATTCCATCAACGTGCCGAATTGGCGCAGGATTGGGTAATTGCGTTGAAAAACAAGCAGAATTTCTTGCCTTAATCGCGTTTGACACGGGGTCTTGGCGCTTGCTACCCCCGACTTAATTATAGAAACGGGTCCGCAACGAGCGCAGAAGTGCAGATAAGGGCCTCGGCAATGTGGGAGGGTTACAGCACCAGCAGATGGAGGGCATTTCCTGCCCTTAACCGCTGGCTTGCGTTTGCCCTTTTTCTGGCGTCCTCCCCGCTGGTTTTCGCGCCGGTCCCGGCGGCATTCGGACAAGTCAGCACGCCCTCGATTGCAGGGCCGAGCCGTGACGAGCTGGGCGGTATAACGCGCGCGCCGGCAGTCCAGCCGCCGCGCCTTTCGGTTTCCGGTGGCATCGAACGGTCGGGCTGTCCGCTTGCCGATCCCCAGTTCGCCGCCATCACGACCACCATCACCTCGGTTACCTTCAAGGGCCTCAAAGGCGCAACCGCGGCCGAACTCGAAGCGGCATGGAAACCGCTGGCGGGAACGCCGCAGCCAATTTCCGTGCTTTGCGAAATCCGCGATGCGGCAGCGACGATCCTGCGGGGCAAGGGCTATCTTGCCGCGGTGCAGGTCCCGGTCCAGCGGATCGAAAACGGCCAGGTGCGCATGGAAGTGCTCTATGCCCGGATCACCACGATCCGCGCGCGGGGCGAGACGCGCGGTGCCGAGCGCAAGTTGCTGGCCTATCTCGGCCGGTTGACCCAGGACGAGATCTTCGACCGGAACAAGGCCGAACGCTATTTGCTGCTCGCGCGCGATCTGCCCGGGTACAATGTGCAGCTCACCTTGCGCCCGGCGGGCACGGCACCCGGCGATCTGATTGGCGAAGTAACCGTTCTCCGGCAGGCCCTTACGGCTGACTTTTCAGTCCAGAACCTCTCATCTGCCGCGACAGGGCGATGGGGCGGCCAGCTGCGCGTGCAGGCCTTCGGCATAACCGGCGCAGGCGATGCCACCACGCTGTCGTACTATTCAACTTCCGATTTTCGTGAGCAGCGCATTCTGCAGGCCAGTCACGAGTTCCGCCCCGGCAATCAGGGGCTCCTCGTCGGTGCGTCCTTCACTTATGCCTGGACGCGGCCTGATCTCGGGCAGGCGACCGGCGGTGCCCCGCTTGATGCGCGGACACTGCTCGCCAGTCTCTATGCCCGCTATCCGCTGGTGCGTTCGCAGGCGGGGAATATCTGGCTAGGCGGCGGGTTTGATCTGCTCAATCAGGACACCACACTGATCCTTCCGCTCAGCCGGGATCGGTTGCGAGTGCTCTGGGCACGGCTCGAATTCGACCGCGTGGACCTGACCCGGGCCGAACCGGCGTGGCGGCTCGATGGTTCGCTCGAAGTGCGGCAAGGGCTTGCGGGGTTGGGGGCAACGGCTTCCTGCCTTGGCGCAGCGTGCGGCACGAGGGTCCCGACCAGCCGTTATGACGCGAGCCCTGCCGCGACGGTGCTGCGCGGCGAGTTTGAATATGAACGGGCGCTCGGACGGTTCTCGCTCGCGGTACATCCGCGCGGGCAATACGCCTTCCGCAAGGTGCTGGGCTTCGAGGCGTTCGTGCCGGGGAACTACACCGTCGGGCGCGGCTACGATCCGGGGGCAATCACCGGCGACAGCGGCTTCGGCGTATCGACGGAACTGCGCGGGCCGCATGTGCCGATCGGGCACGGTAATGGGCCGGTTGTGCAGCCCTTCGTCTTCGCAGATGCAGCCTGGGCGTGGGACCGCGGTGCAGGCAAGGCCCAGCGCCTGAGCTCACTCGGCGGCGGGCTCAGAGCCGATCTTGGCACCCGCTTCCGGCTCGATGCCAGCCTCGCCGTCCCGCTTGATCGGGCCGGGTTCGCCGGTCGCAGACCCGCTCCGCGCGTGCTTGTCTCGCTCACTACACGCCTCTTTCCGTGGGCAGGCCGCTGATGCGTAGAAGCTTTGCCAGCGCCCCTTCGCTGTTTGCCATGGCGGCGATGCTGATTGCCCCGGCGATCACCACGCGCGCGCAGTCATTCAACGCGACGGGCACGATCGTTGCCGGTGTCGGCGTGATCTCGACTGGCGCAGGCACGACGACGGTCACGGCAAATGCACCAAATCTGGTGATCAACTGGTCACCCACAGACACCGCCATTGGCGGCGGCGCCATCGACTTCCAGACTGCCGGCACGAGCGCCTTGTTTACCAACGGCGATTCGACCGTGCTGAATGTGCTGAACCGGATCATCCCGACCGATGTGGCGCGCCCCATCGTGTTCAACGGCACGGTCACTTCGCAGCTGATCAATCTCGCCACGGGCGTGGCCAGCCGCGGCGGCACTTTGTTCTTCTACAGTCCAGGCGGCATCCTCGTATCGCCGACCGGGGTGTTCAATGTCGGCAATCTCGCGCTGACAGCCTCTGATCTGAGCTTTGATGCATCCACCGGCAGCTTCGGAACAGCGAACCAATACAGCTTCTTGCCGGCCAATGCTGGCAGCAGTGTTGAAGTCCAGAAGGGCGCGCGGATCACGGCAGGGCCGACCAACGCCTATGTCGCCCTGATCGCGCCCAAAGTAATCAACTCGGGCACGATCAACGTCGATGGTTCGGCGGTAATCGTTGCGGCCGATGCCTCGACCATCACGTTCCAGCCTGACGGGCTCTACGATATCAAGATCGATCAGGGCACGAGCGCTGCAGGCGAGGTCGTCACCAATGACGGCACGATTACCGGCCCTGCCGCCGGGATCAGCGCGGCACACCGGGTCTACGTGGTCGCCGTGCCCAAGAACGATGCGATCACCATGGCGATCAAATCGGGCAGCGCGCTTGGCTTCGACGTGGCCGGGGCCGCCAATGTCGATGGCAACGCGATTGTGCTTTCTGCCGGATACGGCATCACCGGCGGGGTGATCGACACGGTGCGCGCGAAAGTAGGCGGAGCCGTTCCCTCCGCGCTTACGATCGGCGCGATCGCTGCGACCTCACAAGTTACCGGCCAGGCGACTGGTCAGGCGTCGCTCACGGTCGGGACCGGCGAGACGGCAACATTCAATTCCAATCTCTACCTTTCTGGCGTGCGCGATCCTGCTGCAGTACCCGATGACGGCGCCTTCATCTCGGTCGGCGGGATTGGCTCGTCGCTGGATGTGACGGGTGATCTGAAGGTCACCGCGCTTGATGCTGGTCTGGTCGCCGGGGCCTTGTCGAGCGACAGCGGCAATGCGAGCGTCACGGTCGATCAGGGCAAGCTCACGGTCGGCGGCTCCGCCACGATCAGCAGCGCCCGTGCCCCCAGAGTAGGGGTCGATGCCCAAGCCGGGGCGGCCACGCTGACCACCCGGAATGGTGCCGTTGTCGATGTCGGAGCCGATCTGAACCTCACCGCGAGCGGCCTCGGCAAAAGCCTCGACGCAGCCTCGGTGTCTGGGCCCAATGCGGCGACCGGCGGCACGGCTCAGCTCTCGCTCGAAAGCGCCTCGAGTGTGACCGTGGGCCGTGCCCTCGTGCTCGATGCCTCGGGCACCGGTGGTTCCGCTGCCCAGGACGGCTTTGTCGGCTCTAACGGGTCTGGCGGGCAGGCGCTCATCGTAGGCAAGGCCAATGGCGGCACGCTCAGCGTGACGGGTGCGACCACGCTCGATGCCAGCGGGAATGGCGGCCAGGGCCAGCGCTGCATTTCCTGCACGGTCGAGGGCGGCACCGGCAAGGGCGGCAGCGCGCAGATTATCACCGGCAAGGGCGTCACATTCAGTTTCGGCAATGCCGTTACCGTCGACGGCTCAGGGCAGGGCGGCGCGGCAACGACTGACTCCGGCAAGGACGGCGGCGCAGGGCAGGGCGGCAGCGCCGTCGTCGGTTCGGCGGGTGGGACGGCTACTTTCGCGCAAACCCTCGACGTTCTGGCCGATGGCCGCGGCGGCGCCGGCGCGTTTCTCGATGCGGCCAGTTCGGGTTCCACCGGTTCGGGCGGCACGGGCGGTAGCGGCACCGGCGGCACGGCAAGCCTCTCCGCTGGCGACGCTGCGACGCTCGGCGGCGGTGGCAGCGCCCAGATCACCGGGGCGGCCACGGTGTCTGCCATTGGCGTTGGTGGAGACGGCGGCACCGGCGGCGCGGGCGCTGGCGGCTCCGCAGCATTGACGGCGCGCAATGGCAGCACCACCGGGACCGGCCTGACCATCAGGGCTTACGGCGATGGCGGGGCGGGCTCCAACGGCGGCAAAGGCGGCGCCGGGACGGGCGGCAATGCCGATGTGATTTCCTATAGTGCGCTCGAGGGCAATGCCACGGTGACCTTCGGCGACACGGTTGTCGATGCGCAGGGTACCGGCGGGGCGGGCGCAGCGCCCGATCTGTTCCCCGATGCAGGCGGCGCAGGCGGCAACGGTACGGGTGGGCGGGCCCGGATTCTGGCCGAAGCGGGCAATGCAAATCTTACCCTCGCGAGCGCCAAAGTGAACGCGAGCGGCAACGGCGGCCTTGGTGGTACAGGCGGAGGCGCGTTCAGCAGCGGTACGGGCGGTATCGGCGGAGCGGGCGGCGACGGTGTTGGCGGCTCTGCCACGCTGGGCGTGGTTGCGGGCGGAGCGGCAGGTCTTCCGCTCGGCGCTGCAAACCTTGGCACCACAGACGTGCTGGCCAACGGGGTCGGCGGAGTTGGTGGTGCCGGCGGTACCGGCATTCCGGCAGCCCTGGATGGCAATGGCGGCAAGGGGGCCGGCGGAACTGCAACGCTCACGGCCGAAGCCGGGGTTCTCAATCTCACCAAAACCACGCTCGTGCAGGCCGCAGGGACCGGCGGCAGCAGCGGAACCGGCACCGGAGGCAGTGCCGAAGTCGGCGGTGCCGGCGGAGCTGCCGATTTGCGCGGGGTCCGTTTTGTGGTCGGCACCGGACAAGTCACCGGTCCGTCGATCACGCTCAATGCCAATGCCGCCGGGGGCAAGGGTGCTACTGCCGGCACCGCGACCATTCTCGGCCACCCGCTGACCTGGCTGCTGAATGGCGGCTCGATCAATGGGGGAAGTCTCTCGTTCGCCACATCCGGTGTTGCGGCCGGGGATTCGCCAGCCTCGGTCATCGCGCTCGCTGGTGGCAATACGGTTCTGACGGGCGATTTCGGCTTCACTACGCCCGCAGACCTGACGGCCACGCTCGACGGCGCCAATGTTTCGGCAGTTTCCGCGACGATCTCGGCGGGGAACTGGCTGCCCGGCGCGGTACCGGCCGGAACAGCTGGCACGCTGTTCGGCACGACTTCGGTATCACTGACGACCGGTGGCGACCTCTTCGCACATATGTCGGTGAATAGCGGCGCCGCGCTTACCCTTACGGCTCCGGGCCTGGTGCGGCTCGACAATCTTATCTCGGCGGTGGGCGTCGGGGTAACCGCGGGCACGACCGTTTCGTTGGGCAATGTTCAGGCTGGCGGCGATCTGACAGTGGGCGCGCCGGGCACGATCACCGTCGGCGATCTGACTGCGGTTGGCTCCGTCTCGGTCAATTCTGCCGCGGCATTGACGACAGGAGCGGCAAGCGCAGGCCAGAAGGTTACGCTTGACGGCACGACGTCGCTGGCGGTTGGCGGCGCGGTTCAGGCCGGTGACAGCGTGCAGCTTGTGTCGGACGGGACCATCGGCGCGGGAGCCATCTCCGCGGGGCTGGTGAGCCCTTCGGCGCTTCCGGGCGCAACTTACGGGATCACCGTGTTCGGCCGCGGCGCAGTGACGCTCGGCAATCTCGCCGCTGCGGGCGATCTCGTGCTGCTGTCACCGATCTCGATTGCGAGTGGCTCGCTTGCCGGGCGCGAGATGGCGGTTCTTTCGCCGACGCAATCGCTCGGCGCGATCACCGCGCAAGGCCGGATCCTGCTGGCCGACTTCGAAATGTTCGGGTTCGGCGGCGATCCGCTCGGTGCCTACAATCTCGATGCTGTGCTGACTGCGGCGCCGCTTGCCGCCGGAGGACCGATCAGCGTTTCGGGCCCTGCAAATGTTGGCGCGCTTACGGCGGTCTCTACGGGTGATGTCACGGTCAAGAACGTCATCGCTGTCACGGCGCTGACAGCAAGTGGCTCAGTCAACCTGAACGCGGGCGGAGCGCTTGCTGCCGGTGTGATCGGCGCGGACAATCTGATTGATCTGCAAGCCGGTACGACTCTCGATCTGACGTCGGCAAACGGGGCCAACGGCATCTCGCTTGGCGCAACTGGCGCAATCACCTCCGGCAATCTGACCGCGAACAATGGCAGCGTCCTGGTGACCGCAGGCGGCGCCGCTTCGCTGGGCGATGTGTTTGCGCAAGCGCCCGTTTCCGGCCCGCTTCTTCGCGTTACGGCCGGCGGCGCGCTTAGCCTGGGCAAGGGCACCGCGTTCGGCGGTGATCTCATCCTTGTCGGGGCTGGCTCGATCACGACCGGCAATCTCGAAACGGACCTTAACGGACGGATCAGCCTGAACTCGGCAGGCGCGATGAACATTGGAACGCTCTTTTCGGGCACCGATATCGCATTGAATGCCGGCGGTGCGCTGTCCGCTGGCGGCCTGTTTGCCCAGATCGGTGTATCTGTCATTGGGTCGGGCAATGTTGCGGTCGGCAAGGTTTCTACGGGCACTGGTGACGTGAGCGTCAAGGCGGCGACCGACCTGACCACCGGCGATGTCTCAACTTTTGACGGGATCGCGCTCACAGCAACAGCCGGTAAAGTCAGCACCGGTAACCTCACTTCCGGTAACGGCTCAGTGGCAATCACGGCGAGTGGATCGGTTCTGGGCGGGAACGTCTCGGCCGCGAACGGTATCGCTGTCTCGGCGGGGACCGGTCTCACGCTTGCCTCTGCCAGCACGTCCGGAGGTGATCTCCTGCTCAACGCTGGCGGCGATATCGTAACGGCCAACCTGGGTACGAGTGGCGGCATTCTGACGGTGAAGGCGGGCGGCGCAGCGACACTTGGCGCGATCGCAGCGCTTGGTGTGGCCGGCGGCATCGGGCTTGACCTGTCCAGCGGCGGTGCCCTCAGCCTTGGCAGCGCGACAGTCGATACCGGTGATATGCGCCTGAAGAGCGGCGGCACCTTGAAAGCTGCAAGCCTCACGGCGCAGACCGGCGCCCTGTCGGTCACCTCCGGTGGAAATGCGGCGCTGACCGGGGTTGCGACTGCGGGCGGCGGCGATGCGGTGTTCAGCGCTACCGGTACGCTCGCGGTGGGCGATATCAACGCCACCGGGCAGATCTCGCTCACCGCGACCGGCGCGATCAGTGGCGGCTCGCTGAAGGCAGACGGCTCCCTTTCCCTCAAGGGCGCATCGATAACGCTTGCCGCTCTCGGTGGCAGCTCGGTGACGGCAAATGCGGACACCACGCTCAGCGCGAATGCGGTAACCGCGACTGCGGGCGATGCGGTGTTTGGCGCTGCTGGAAACCTTTCACTTGGCGCCGTCACGGCGGGCGGCAAGGTGCTGCTGACCAGCACGGGCGGGGGCATCGGCACTGGCGATCTGACGGCGACCGCAGGCACGGTGAGCCTCACCGCAAAGACGTCCGGCTTGGCGGGCGTGGTGACCGCCGCAAACGGGATCGCGCTGGCTGCAGGCACCAGCCTCAAGCTTGCGAGTGCGACGAGTGCAGCGGGCGACATTTCGCTCGGGGCCGGGTCCGATCTGACCTCTGGCGCAGTGTCGGCCACAACCGGGCGGATCATCGCGGCCGCCAACGGTGCGGCGAGCCTGGGCAATCTGTCGGCGGCGGGAGTACCCGGTGCGAGCGGGCTCAAGGTTACGGCAGGCACGACGCTTGCGCTGGGTAATGCGAGCGTGTCGGCAGGCACACTCGATGTATCGAGCACTGGCGCCCTGACTGCGGGCAATCTCAGCGCCAATGAAGGTGTGATCGTGACTGGCCTCGCCGCTGTCACCGTCGGCAACGTGCAAACGGCGGGCGGCAATGCAGCGCTCAGCGCGGGCGGAGACCTTGCTGCTGGATCGGTCACCGCGCCAGGCTTTGTCACGCTAACGAGCACGTCTGGCGGTCTCAGGGCCGGTGCGCTGACATCGGCCGCTGCGGATATCACGGCCACATCCGCGGGTGCCATGAACATTGTCTCCGCCAGTTCGGAAGGCACGCTAAACCTCAGCAGCGGCGGCCTGCTGACGGCGGGTGATCTTTCCGGAATTGGCGGCGTAGCGGTAACCGGGCTCGGTGCGGTCACGACAGGACTTGCGAGCTCGGCCGGCGGCAATGTCGTGATGAGCGGGGTGGGTGACCTCGTGTCGGGTGCCGTGACGGCAGACGGCACGGTCACTTTGTCGAGCAGCGGCGGTGCACTGTCCGCCGGGGATGTCACGGCAACGGGCGGCACGGTCAGCCTTTCTGCCAAGACTGCCGCAACGGCCGGCAAGGTCCTTGCCGCAAGCACTGTCTCCGCGAACGCGGGCGGTAAGCTCGCGCTTGGCAACGTCAGCGGCACGGCGGTTACGTTTGCGGCAGGCGGCACACTGGGCTTCGGCAATGTCACAGCCTCGACCGGGTCTGTCTTGATCGGGAGCGCCGGCGCGGTGACGGGCGGCGCGATCACGGCGGGTGACAGGATCGACCTGCGCAATACCGCGGGCGCGGTCGTGCTCGGCAATCTCGATGCGGCGAGCAACGTTGTGATCAGCGCCGCAAGCGATCTCACGACCGGGAATGTCAGCGCGGCCCGGACGACGGTCGAACTGCGCGCCAACGCGGGATCGCTCACGGTGGGCGCAATCACCGCCGCCACCGATACCGCGCTGATCGCAACGGGTGATCTCACGACAGGCGCGGTGAACGCGCGTGACATTCTGCTGCTTGCCGGTGGTTCGGTCCGCACGGCGAGCCTCGCCACGCAGGCGGGCCGCATCCTCGCGGCCAGCAACACGCTCGGCACCGCGGGCGGAGCGATCGGCGCTTACAACTTCGACGCAGTCTTTGCCCAGCCGCTGGTGGCCGCCGGAGGCGGGATCACCGTCAGCGGTCCGGTTAGTGCCGGTACGTTCACGGCCGCCGTTACCGGCGATGCCACTACGCAGGGCATCACCGCCGTGCGCAGCATCTTCGTCGATGCCGGCGGCACCGCTTCGCTTGGCGGCGTGTGGCGTTCTCCCACGATCGAGCTGCGCGCCAACGACCTTGTCATGCCAGTGGGCGCCGGGCTCAATGCGGGGCTGACCGGCACCATCACGCTCGTCTCGCGCAATGCGGCGGGGCTGCGGATCGGCGACGGGCTTGATGGAAGCGTTGTCCCGACCAGCGGCTTCTCGCTCGACAACGGCGAATGGAGCCGGATCAACAGCGGCTCGCTCAGCGTGTTCGGACAGGATGTGGCCGGAGCCGTCGATATCATCATCGGCAAGCTCGATGTGACCGGGCCCGATGCTGGCAGCACGATCGATGATCCGCTGGGCACGGTCCGCTTCAGCACCGGTACGGTCCTTGGCGGTGGATCCAGCGGAACGATCCGGGTGGCGGGAGCGCTCAGCGCAGTCGGCTTCCGGGCCAGCAACGCGCTCGTGTTCAACACCGGCCAGTTCCAGATCGCCTCTGATACCGGCAGCCTTGCGGTGCTTGGCAAGGGCGGCGCACCGACCGGCACGCTGCAGATCGACGCGCGCGATATCCATGTCGCGGCGGCACCGCTTCTGGCAAAACTGGCAATCGATCCCTTCTTCGCCGGGGTCGAACCGGCGCTCGACCGTGTGAGTGCTGGCAGCAATGGGCCGGTCCTACAGGCGGGCGCACTCGATTTCACGGTGGGGCGCAGCTTCTATATCCAGCGCAGCGGGAACGGTGTTGATCCGCTTGGCTTCGAGGAGCCGTTTGCCGGGTTCAAGGTGCGGCCCGCTGGGGCGACCCCGATTGCCGTGATCATCAACGGCACGTTCCGCACCGCAGGCGGATTGATCGGCGGATCAAAGGCGTGGCTGCAATTCAAGCAGAGCGGTATCGATCGCTCCGGTTTCACCGCGAACAGCCGGCTCAACGGCTGCCTGCTGACCGCGGATCTTTGCGGGATCACCCTGATCAAAGGCGAACCCGATCCCGGCATCCGCACGGTTATCGATGGGGTGGACAAGCCGGTGATCGGCGAAACGCCCCGCGATCCGGACAAGCGCAAGCTGCCGAGCCAGAACGCGATCCAGCCGCCGCCGCTCCTGCTTCCGGTTCAGCCCGATGGGCTGCCCGGCCAGATCGACGAGCCGATCGCCGGTAGCGGCAATCCCGCATTGAGCGGCGGGGCCTTGCTGGAAGGTGCCCGGCCATGATGCGCGCTGTCGGTCTCCTCGCAGCTCTGGCGGCGCTGGCAAGCGCCATTGCGCCCACCGATCTCGCGGCGCGGCCGGTGCCGATATCGGTACGAAGCAACTTTCGGCTTGGCTCGGCAGGTGTGGTCTGCACCGCGCAGGTTGCGCCCCGCGATCCGCGCCTTGGCGGCATGTTCGACCGTGGCTACACCATTTCCTGCCGCGACGCTGCGGGAGCGGTGGGCACCCTGGTTGCAGTCCGTCACGCGCTTCCCATCGATGCAGAGCCGGTAGCCGGGGTTCCAGCCTCCGCCGGTATGCAGCGGGCCTGCGGCGGCCCAGGCCGTATAGCGATCGAAGCACTTGGCGAAGCTGACGCGATGATTTGCCGCGATCCCGCGAGCGGGCTCGATTATCGGCGCTATGCGTTGACGAGGGGCGATACCCGCTACTTCGTCGAAGGCCTCGCCGCCTACGATGCCGCGCTGCGCCTTGCTCTGGCCAGCGTGGTGCTGAACCAGCCGATTCAAGGCGAGATCAAGGTCGCCACCACCGAAGTGACCGACGCAGCCGCCTTCGCGCGCCTCCAGGCAGGGCTGCTCGATCCGCTCGGAGTTCGCGGGGAAGGCTACTTGCGCAACAACGGCAGCAGTTTTGCCGAATCCGCCGCATTCTTCGAAGTGCTTGCCGAAAAGGCGCGGAGCCAGTCCGGCGAGCAGGCCGATATGGCCGAAGCCCTTGCCAACGAGGGACTCCAGCAATCGAACCTCGGCAATTTCGATACTGCAGCGCGTCTCTTCGCGGAAAGCACAGCGGCGCAGTTGGCTGGTGACGGCCTCGCCCAGCGTCTGCTGCGCAACTATCGCGCGCTCGATCAGCTCAACCAGCGTCGCCCTGATGAAGCGGTGGCCGAACTGGCGAGGGCAGTCGATCCGGTGAATGCCGTGTTCGACAAGGCCAGGCTCGCAGACGGGGTGATCAATCTGCCGCTGGCTGAAGCGATCAACCGCGAGAATTCCGCGACCCGGCGCATGGGTACCCCCGATCCTTCGCTGACCCGCGGCGAGAAGGCGGAAATCCTCGATGCTCAGGCCCTCGCGATTGGCGCCACTGCTGCGCGGATGGTCGGCCGCACCGATGATGCCGTCGCGGGCTTTACCAAGGCGCGCGAACGGCTTGCAACTGTGCGCGGCGGGCAGGTGGGTTCGATTGTCTGGCTATCTGCCGAAATCGAGATCGAGCTTGCCCGGATTGCCGCGGCGGCCGGGCGCAAGGGCGAGGCGGAAGCCGGCTTCAACCGCGCGATTGCCGCTCTTGAAGCAGCCTATCCGGCATCGCCTGCCGTGCTTTCCGCCAAGGCCCGCAAGGCCGCGTTCCTGCTAGCGGCTGGTGATCGCGATGGGGCCGAGAAACTCTTTGCCGCCGTGGTCGATGATAGCGCGGCCATCCCGGATAGCGGCACCACGCTGAGGGATCTGCTCGCACCTTATTTCACCTTGCTGGCGGGTGAGGGCAGCGATCCCGCCACCCGCACCGCCGCTGCCTTTGCCGCTGCGCAAGTGTTGGAACGGCCGGGTGTCGCGCAGACGCAGGCCATCCTCGCGCGGCAATTGGCAGAGGGCAACGACGCCGCCGCCGCGCTGTTCCGACTTTCGTTGGCGCGCAGCCGCGATATCGTGCGCGCGGAAGGCGAAGTTGCCCGGTTGGGCTCGCTTCCCGATCCGAGTGCCACCGAAACCACCGAACTGGCCGCGCAGCAGGATGCCCTGACCGGCCTGCGCCGCGAGCAGACCGAGATCCTCGCAAAGCTGGCCGCCTATCCGCGTTACACGGCGCTAACCCCCAAGCGCGTCGCGCTGGCCGAGATGCAGGCCGCGCTGAAATCGGGCGAGGCCTATTACAAGCTCGTCGCCGTGGGGCAGGATATCTACGGCCTTTATGCGACGTCGACCTCGGCGCGCCTGTTCGCCGTCCCGCTTTCACGCAGCGAACTCGCGCGCGAGGTCCAGAAGATCCGCAGCAGCATCGTCACCATCGAAAACGGCAAGGCGGTCAACCGGCCCTTCGATCTTGATCGTTCGCGCGCGCTCTACAAGGCGCTGTTCGGCCCGGTAGACGCCGAACTGGCCGGCGTTCACCACCTCGTGTTCGAGCCTGACGCCGCGATGCTCCAATTGCCGCCCGCCGTTCTGGTGACGGCCGATGCAGGGATTGCGGCCTACAAGGCCCGCACGGTCGATATCGATGCCGATGCCTTCGATTTTACCGGGATTGCCTGGCTCGGCCGCGCGCGGGCCATTTCGATCGCGACAAGTGCGCGTGCTTTCCTCGATCTCAGGGCGCTGGCCCCATCGTCGGCGCGGCGGCCCTATCTCGGGCTCGGCAACAATGCCGTCCCGCAGCAACGACCGATCGCCGCCGTGGCTGACAGCTGTGACTGGCCGCTTGCCGTGTGGCAGCATCCGGTAAAACCCGATGAACTGCTTTTCGCGGCAAAGACGCTCGGCAGCACCAGCGTGGTGAAGACGGGCGCAAGTTTCACCGACACTGGCCTCCTCGCCGACCCGTCGCTCGACCAGTATCGCGTCCTCCATTTCGCCACCCACGGCCTCGTTTCGGCGCCGCGCAAGGATTGCCCGGCTCGGCCCGCGCTGGTGACGAGCTTTGCCGCCAAGGGTTCGGACGGATTGCTCAGTTTCCGGGAGATCTTCGATCTCAAGCTCGATGCCGATCTGGTGATCCTCTCCGCCTGTGATACGGCAGGCATGGCGACCGTGGCGGCAAGCCGCGAGGCAGGGGTGACCACGGGCGGCAACTATGCGCTGGACGGCCTTGTACGCGCTTTCACCGGGGCGGGGGCACGTGCTGTCATCGCCAGCCACTGGCCGGTTCCCGATGAATTCGATGCCACACGCCGTTTGATCGGCGGCCTGATCACCGGCAAGCCCGGCGAATCGGTTGGCGACGCGCTCGCGGGGGCAGAGGCCAAGCTGATGGATGATCCGCAGACCTCGCACCCGTTCTACTGGGCGGCGTTCGTCGTCGTCGGAGACGCCGCAAAGCCGGCCGTCATGGCAGCAGCGCAGCACTGATCGGTAAACCGGGCATAACGGGTCCGGGGGCTGGACCTGTTCTTTTCGCTAGTGCACAATAAGGTTGTGAGATAGGCCCATGCCTGCGAGTCATGACCACTCGCAAGACGGGATCGGTTCTGGCCCCACTGGCCATCAGATAAGGAGAATGCCGCAACCATTGTCTTGATGACCGCATGGGAGAGTCCGGATGAAACCAAGGTTTCGATCCGGCGCCGACGGAGCAACCCCCCAGGAAACTCTCAGGCACCAGGAACCGTGTGGTCTTGACACTCTGGAGAGTGATGGCGCGGCACCCCGCGGCCATCCGCCGACGGAGAAAGCCGTAGGGTAGGGTCATCCGCGCAGGCAGGTGATACCGAAGCGGTCAAGCTCTCAGGCACAAGCGACAGAGATGGGGAAATGAACGCCGAGCTGGCCCGCAGGGGCTGGCTGACCATCATTTCACACATCGAGGAGCACAGCTCATGTCGCATTTTGCGGTTATCGGCGCCGGTATCACCGGCATTACAACGGCCTACGCGCTGCTTGAGCGCGGGCATTCCGTCACAGTCATCGATCGTCAGCCGCTACCGGCCATGGAAACCTCGTTCGCCAATGGCGGGCAGCTTTCGGCCAGCAATGCCGAAGTCTGGAATTCCGTTGGCACCGTGTTCAAGGGTCTGCGCTGGATGGCCCGCCGCGATGCCCCCTTGCTCTTCAATCCGCGGCCGGGCTGGCACAAGTTTTCGTGGATTGCCGAGTTTCTCGGCGCGATCCCGAAGCACGATGTCAACACCATGGAAACCGTCCGGCTTGCAATCGAGGCGCGCAAGTACCTCTTCGGCATCGCCGAACGCGAGGGTATCGACTTCGACTGCGAGAAGCGCGGCATCCTTCACATCTACCGCAATGCCGAGAGTTTCGCAGCTGCAGCAAAGACCAACGATCTGGTGCGCGCGGGCGGGCTCGACCGCTTTCAGGTCAGCACCGAAGAAATGCGCCGGATCGATCCCACGGTGACCGGCGATTACTGCGGCGGGTATTACACGCCGTCAGATGCCACGGGCGACATCTGCAAGTTCACCCGCGGGCTTGCCGCCGCATGCGAGCGGAAGGGCGCCGTGCTGCAGCTTGACCGCGCCGTTCAGGCGATTGCCGTGCACGAGCGGGGTGTCACCATTCGCACCGCCAGCCTTAGCGACGCGCGGATCGAGGACGTGGGGCACTTCGATGGCCTGGTCATCTGCGCCGGGGTGGGCAGCCGCCGCCTTGCCGCGATGGTGGGAGACAGGGTCAATGTCTATCCGGTCAAGGGCTACTCGATCACGGTGATGATGCGCGACGAAGCGAGCCAGGCCGCTGCGCCGTGGGTCAGCCTGCTCGATGAGGATGCCAAGATCGTCACCTCGCGGCTCGGCAAGGATCGCTTCCGGGTAGCCGGTACCGCAGAGTTCAACGGTGAGAACCGCGACATCCGTGCCGACCGCATTGCGCCGCTGATCCAGTGGGTGCGCCAGCTCTTCCCGGGTGTCAGCGTGGGTGAAGTTCTGCCCTGGGCGGGCCTCAGGCCCATGCTGCCCGACATGATGCCCCGCGTCGGCGCAGGACGGCGTTCGCGGGTGTTCTACAATACGGGCCATGGCCATCTCGGCTGGACGCTGAGCGCGGTCACGGCGCAAATGGTTGCAGCCTCGATCGACCAGTCGCTTGAGACCGAGGCCCCGCTCCGCGTGGCGTAAATAGGTACTAACGCGCATAGGCAGCCCGGTTGCCCCGCTTGGCTAAAAGGCGGGGTTACCGGGCCGTTCTTCTTTCCGGGCAGCGATCATCCGATCCTGCGCAGGGAACAGACGCCATGCTGGTCAAGCAAGCTCCTGGAAACGAGGCCAACCCGTGGGGCGCTGCGCCGCGCGGCCCGCTGATCTCCGCGACTTACCGCCGCGGGGTGCTCCGCGCAAAAGCGACCTTGAGCGAACTCACCTGCCGTTCGGCACGGATCGATTCGATGGAGACGCTGAAGCCGGGCATGCTGGTGTGGCTCACGCTGCCGGGGATCGAGGCGCGGCCTGCCATCGTCGACTGGACCAGCGGCTTTACCGCCGCTCTGCGCTTCGAAGCGCCGCTGCATCCGGCCGTCCTCGACGCAATCCTCGACGGGCGGATCGGCTCGGTCCACTAAGCTTCTGAGGTAGCTGGAGGGGGTGGCTCCCTGAGGAGGATCAATAGCCACGGCCCCTTGAGGAGGCCAGCAGCCAAAGCTTCCCCTTGGTGCATAAGAGTGCATCGACCTCCACCTATAGCCACAAGATCTTGTGGGGAAGAATGTGGAGCTTTTATGGGCAGGTTGACAGTCTCGCAGGTTTGTAGCGCCAAACCCGGCATTGGTCCGGACGGGAAGCCCCGCAAGCAGGTGCTGGTTGACGTCGCTGAGCGCAATGCCTTTGCCAATGGCAATAGCCAGCTGGACCGAAATCCCTTGATGCTGCGCAAGCTGCTGACCCTTGCTGAGCCGAGGGAGAAGGCTGCAGCGCTACGCAAACTGGCGACGGCAGGCAGCAACCCCATTGCCGAGCGCGATCGAGAGCAGCCGAAGATACGGGATGGCGGGTGCTGCGCTTGGGGGGGAAATACCGGGCGAGGCTAATTCTCCAGACACCGCTGCGCGCTCTAACGCTGCAAAAAAGGCGCAATCATGGGGCGGCGTAGCAAAGTCTGCGCCGAAGTGATTGTGCAATTGCTCCTTGCCGCGCCGCGCTTGCCCAATTCGAGGACTGGGCGGAGGTGCAGCCAAAGGACTTTAAGCGCATCCTTTTCAAACAACGGTTGGCAAGGAAGAACACTGCCGTTCGACTCAGCCCTGCGTCAATGGCCGGTGCAAGTTTAATGGTGGGGCTTCCATAGGTCCGTGCACCTCAGAGGGCCGCTGACGTGCTCCCCTGATTGTTACCAGTCAGAGGTAGAGTCTCGCTCCTTCATGATGGGTGTTTGAGGGGATGGCAACGTGTCTGGGGGCATGCCCCCAGACACGTTGGCCGGCGATCTCGGCGGGGGTCTTCCCGCCCAGTTTGGAGTGTGGCCTGACCGTATTGTAATCGTGCCGCCAGGCAGCGAGCACGAACCGGGCATGAGCTAGCGAGGTAAACAGCGTCTCGTTGAGACATTCGTCGCGCAGGCGCCCGTTGAAGCTCTCGACGAAGCCGTTCTGCATCGGCTTGCCCGGCGCGATGTAGTGCCACTCGACCCGGCGCTCCTGCGACCAGCGCAGGATGGCCGACGAGGTCAGCTCGGTGCCATTGTCGCTGACCACCGTATGCGGCTTCCCCCGGATGCCCATCAGGCCGGTCAGTTCCCGGGCCACCCGTGCACCCGACAGTGATGTATCGGCCACCAGCGCCAGGCACTCGCGTGTGTAGTCATCGACCACGCACAGGATGCGGAAGCGCCGACCGCAGATCAGGCTGTCAGAGACGAAGTCGAGCGACCAGCGCTGGTTCGGGCCATCGGGCAACACCATTGGCCTGCGTGTGCCCAGAGCGCGCTTGCGCCCGCCACGACGGCGCACGCGCAGCCCTTCCTCCCGGTAGATGCGCAGCAGCTTCTTGTGATTGGGTGCGATGCCCTCCCGCGCCAGCAGATAGCCCAGGCGGCGATAGCCGAACCGGCGACGCTCCGCCGCCAGCTCGCGCAACCGTTGCCGCAGCGTGCCGTCATCCGGCCGTGTCGGCTCGTAACGGATCACCCTGCGGCTCACGCCAACCAATGCACACGCCCGACGCTCGCTCACCCCGTGATGCTCCCGGGCATGGGCGACGGCTTCCCGCTTGGCGCCGGGCGTTACCATTTTTTTGATGCCAGATCCTTCAACACGGCATTGTCGAGCATCGCCTCGGCCAAGAGCTTCTTCAGCCGGGAGTTCTCCTCCTCGAGCGTTCGCAACCGCCGGGCCTCGGACACCTCCAGCCCGCCGAACTTCGACTTCCACTTGTAGAACGTCGCCGAGCTGATCCCGTGGCGGCGGCAAACCTCCGCCGTCGGCAATCCGCCCTCCTGCTCCTTCAAGATCGCTATGATCTGCTCTTCGTTGAACCTGCTTCGCTTCATATCGTCCGACTCCTTGCGCCAGACTCTACCAAAAAGCGGTCACATTTCAGGGGAGCACGTCACGGAGCATCGAGAGGTGCTAGGCGACAATTATCCATTTTACGTTGAAGATCGCGGGAATCCGACAGCCTCTGCTGAACGTATCCTCCATGCTCTTGCCAGCGATGTTGATGCGCAGACATACACCTATGCCCGTGAACGTCTCGCACAGATGTCGGCCGAAAAGGTAGTCGAGCGGTACGCGGAGATATTCAAGGCGCTCGCCCGATAGCGTGCAATGCACGGCACAGTATCTCGACCATCCACGAGTTACTCGAGACCGTCTTTTGGCCGTGCATTCCGCCTGGAACGGTCGGCCTACCGTACGCGCCACCAAAACCTGTCTCTTGAGGCTATGGACCAGCAGTGGGGCAATTTGTCGGACACAAACATCCCAAAGGCGTTTGAGACTCTGAAAGTTAGCGCTTTTTTGGGTGAAAATGGCTCCCTGAGTAGGATTCGAACCTACGACCACTCGATTAACAGTCGAGAGCTCTACCGCTGAGCTATCAGGGACCAGGCCCGGTTGCCCGGGACAGGAGCGGGCTAATAGCAGGCGTTTCGGGTTTGGCAAGCGCCAGATTGCCCAAAAATCCACACCGAACTCACACCAGGAACTGCTCCGCGAAAATCCGCTCGTCGAGGCTCTTGCCTTTATCGAACAGCAGCGTCAGCCGGTGTTCGCGTGCGGCGCTTACGCGCACTTCGCTGATATCGCGAACTTCCTTCTGATCCGCCACGACGGAGACTGGACGCTTCTTCGCATCGAGCGAGCGGAACAGGATCTCGCAGCTTTCGGGCAGGATGGCGCCGCGCCAGCGGCGAGGGCGGAAGGGGCTGATCGGGGTGAGCGCCAGCATTGCGCTGCCCAGCGGCAGGATCGGCCCATTGGCGGAAAGGTTGTAGGCCGTCGAGCCTGCGGGCGTTGCCACCAACACCCCGTCGCACGAAAGCTCGGGCATGCGGACCTTGCCATTGACCGAGACCTCGAGCTTCGCCGTCTGGCGCGTTTCGCGCAGCAGCGAGACTTCGTTGATCGCCCAGGAGGAAAACTGTTCGCCGGTCTGCGTCACCGCTTCCATCCACAGCGGTGCCACCGCGACACCGCGCGCCTTGGCGACGCGTTCGGCGATGGGGCGGGTGGCTTTGTGGCGGTTCATCAGGAAGCCGACCGTTCCGAGATTGAGCCCGTAGGCGGGGATCACGCGGCCGGCATCGAGCATGTGGTGCAAGGTCTGCAGCATGAAGCCATCGCCGCCGAGCACGACGACGATCTCCGCCTCTTCCAGCGGAACCCAATCATATGAGGCTATCAGCGCGGCCTCTGCCTCCTGCGCGCGGTCGGTGGGGGAGGCGAGCAGTGCCAGCCGGGGGCTCTGGGGCATTGGTTAAAGCTCTCCTCGTGCACCGCGCTGCGATCAGCGTCTGCCGCGCACCTGATATGGAGCGACCCAAATCGGTGCAATGCCAAATGGCACAGGATGGGTGATTTCGCCGAACCAATCGCCTAAGACGGCGGCGATGACCAGCTCTGTGCTCCTTTCCGGCGATGATCGCGATGTCCTGACCGGCCTTCCCGGGCTTGAAAGTGCTGCTCTGTGGCTCGACGGGGCGGGCGATACCGGCTTCGTCCAGGCGATGATGGTAAGTCTTCAGCGGCTTCCTGCGGTAAACCTTGCCTATGGCATGGCGGGCGGGGACCGCGTGCTCGTCGAAGTCGCGCGGCGCCTCAGGGACTTCGTGGTGGACGAGCTCGGCCCGCAGGCGCTGGTGGCGCGTGCGGCGGGCGGCGCATTCATGGTCGCTTCCCGCGCGGCGCTGAGCCGGGAGCGCTGGCAGTGGCTTGCCGAAGCGCTCGGGCGGGCGATCGCGCGGCCGCTGGTAGTCGATGGCGAGCGGCTGAGCCTCGCACCGCGCATGGCGCTTCTGCGCGGCCGGCAGGGGGAGAGCGGCGCGGCGCTGCTGGACCGGCTCGAGCAGGTTTCGGGCGACCTGCAGCGGCGCAGCGGACGGCGCGTGCTCTGGGCTGACGGCAGCCATCCGGCGCGCGGCCGCAGCGCAGCAAGCCTCGAGGGCGATCTCCTCGGCGCGCTCCACCGGGACGAGATCACGGTACTGTTCCAGCCGCAGTTCCATGTCGGCACCGGCGCGCTCGCGGGGGCGGAGGCGCTGGCGCGGTGGGAGCACCCCAGCTTTGGCCGCATTTGCGCCGAAACGCTGTTTGCCGTGGCGGACCGGGGTGATCACGTCGCGCAGCTTTCGCGCCATATCGGCAAACGCGCACTGGGCATGGCATCAGCCTGGCCAGAGAATGCCGGGATGCCGCTCCGGCTTTCGCTCAACGTGACGGCGGAAGACTTCGCGGTGGGCGATTTTGCCGCAAGCCTCAAGGCGGTGCTGGAAGCGAGCGCATTTCCGGCCGAGCAGCTGACCATCGAGATCACCGAGCAGACGCTGATCACCGATTTCGAGGCCTGCGCCGCGGCGCTGCGCGAGCTTGCCACGCTTGGGGTTAGCGTTGCGCTGGATGATTTCGGCACCGGCTTTTCCAATTTCCGCGCACTGAAGGCCCTGCCGCTCGATGCGCTGAAGCTCGACCGCTCGCTGGTCTGCGATATCGAGCATGACGCGCGCGACCGGGCGATCCTTTCCGCAATGGTGGCAATGGCCCGCGCGCTGGAGCTGAAGGTGATCGCGGAAGGGGTGGAGACGGCGGAACAGCTGGCGATCCTCCAGAACGAAGGCTGCGACTTGTTCCAAGGCTTCCTGCGGTCCGGCCCGATCTCCGCCGAAGACTTCGAGGCACTGGCAACACGCGGCCCCGGCATCCCGATTTAGGACAAGTTGACACAGTTGACACAGTCCTGGGGAGAAACTCCCGGGCCCCTCCCACGCGCCCGGATTGCGCGAAAAATTTTCGCGTAGCCAAAGGGTTGAGCGGGATATGGGAGCATCTGGGCACGCTAACCCGGGTGGGCGCGTGTAGGACAGGGGTTTGTGCCATGTGTCTCGTAGAGACGCCCGCCGGGCCCTTCTCGGCGTGGATCTATCTGGGGCGGCCTGTGCGTCTGCGCTATTCGTCTTCAGCGGGCGGGCGCTTGGCCCAGAAGGTGCCCGTCTCGCCCAGCTTGAGGCCATAGGCGAAGAGGGTGCGCATCGTCTCTGTATCGAACAGGTTCTTTTCGGAGCGGGGATACTCCTTGTCGATGAAGCTGAGGTTGAAATCGACGCCGTGTTCCTTGGCGTAGAGGTAGCTGAGGTTCACCGTGCTCGCCATCGAGCGGCGCATGTTGAGCGTGATCGCCTGGCTGGCAATGGGCACGGTGCGCGGCTTCACGAGGTGGAATTCGCCGTTCAGCTTGTTGTTCACGATCATGTAGATGTGCAGGTGATTGAGCGCAGTGGGCAACTGGCCCGCGACGATCGCCTGATCGGGCAGGGTGAGGATCTGCGCGGTGGTGCCGCCATCGACATGCATCTCGCTGATCTCGCGGCCCTGCGCCCGGGCCTTGATCATGACCGGCGCGAAGAAGGCGGGAATGGCCGAAGAGGCGAGCAGCACCTGCCGGAACAGGGCATAGCGCCCCGGCGCAGTGCTGGCGGCAATCGCGCCCATGTTCCAGATGACCATGCGCTGCGCATCGAGATTGGCGGTGCCGACGAAGAGCCGCCGCCCGCGCGCGTGCTCCGCCGCGATGCGGTCGATCAGGGCATCGGTCATCACCACGCCGATCATCCGCGCGAGCGGTTTGGTGCTGGCGATGCTGGGCGAGAACGGGATGGCGAGGGGGAAGCGGTTCTTGTAGATGTTCTTCGCCGAGATCGTGGTGAAGAGCTTCTCCAGCGTGGCATCCTGATCAGGGCCGAGAAACGCGAAAGGCGCAATCAGCGCGCCGGTGCTGACGCCGGTGACGACAGCGAATTCAGGCCGCGTGCCGGACTTCGTCCAGCCCTCCAGCAGCCCCGCACCATAAGCCCCGTTGTCCGATCCGCCCGACAGCGCGAGCATCGAGCGATCGCCGCCCGCCCCGGCATAAGCCGGCGCCATGAGCCGCGCGGCCCCCGGCGCATCGGCCCAGAAGCGCGCGCCGGGCATGCCGGGAATTGTCGCCTCGGTCTGCTGGGTTTCATTGAAGGGTTCGCGGTGGATCGTGGCGCAGCCAGCAAGCGCGAGAGTGGCTGCGAGGAGTGCTATCCTGATGCGTGCGGGCAAGAGTGGTTCTCCGTTCAGCTGCGGCGCTTAGCACAGCGGGGCAGGATCGGAGCATGCAATCGCGTTGGCGTGGTTGGAGGGGGGGGCTGCGCTTCTGCCGGGTTGTTGCGCGGGGTGGGGCATATGCGGATTTATTGAAGTGTCACCGTAATCGATCGCCGAACCCAAACCCCGTCCATGCTGAGCTTGTCGAAGCACCGTTCTTCGTCTTTTCGGGCAAGTGCCACGCAAAAGAAGAAAAGGACAGTCCTTCGACAAGCTCAGGATGAACGGGTTTGGAGTGAGCGCTTTGTTCCCATTCGGCGCACTGATTTCGGGAAACCATGGCTGAAGGACCGTATCCTTTAGCGTTTGCCGATGGAGGCGCGCACGGCTTGGAAGGAGAGACCGCGTGAGAGATCGGCGCGGTAAGCATCGTAGGCGGGGGCGGCTTGCTGGTGCAACAATCCTCCAGCGCGCGCTCGCGCGCACCGAGGGAGTTGGCTTTGGGGATTGTTGCACCTGTCACCGTAACCCACTGTCACCGTAACCCAAGTGACTTAATCATAAATGGCTGGCTAACCATTCTCTAATCCGATTCATCCAAACTCCTCCAGCTACAGCGCCATGCTCCATTAACGAGCGAACACTATGTTTTGGAACGCGATTAGGAGCAGACAGTTGCATGACTAGCAATGCCATCAAGGACTTCCCGCGTAATAAACGAGTGTAATTACCCGATATTAAAGAAAAATTTTGTTCGTAAGCATTAACGTTTGGCGGATACAATTTATCTGCCTCGTCGGTTGCATTGTCAGGAAGAATGGCGCGCGGGTGAACAGAAAGCGCTACTTCTTCGCCGTCAAGCTTTCTGGTTAAATTTGAGGCGTACCACTCGAGAAATTGCTCTAGATTAGACCTAAACTTTCTTCTTTCGCCAGCAGTCAAAAGGCGCTCAAGGTTTCCGTCGCGATATAGGTCGTTTTCAATGGAATATCCGTCTGTGAAAAGAAGGCGGCAATGTGAGTAGGTTTCTGGAACGCCAGTATAGACCCATAAATCCTGATCAACTAGAAACAGTACGACGACAGTATCTGGTAATTCATGCCGTCTATCAAAAATTTCCAAAACCGGCGCTCTTCCTCCGAGCGGCAATACGCTTAGGCCTTGATCAAAAAACTCATCTTCAAACCTGCGTAGAACTGCAATATCGTCGATCCCCTCAGCGAGTAGGGTTGGATCACACGAATGTTGTAATGTCCCAATGACTTCGTCAACTGTTGGCCGCGGGGCACTCACACTTCTAACTCCAAGTCCCCTCGATCGTGAGAGATCGGTATCTCTTTATCAGGATACTTAGTGTAAATGAAGGGGGAGTGGGTCGCAATTATAAATTGATTGCTAGATTGCTGTCTTTGCAGCGTTAGGAACAAATTTCGTTGCCAGTCTACGTGTAGGCTTAATTCGGGTTCGTCAATAAAGATGGTGCACTCGCTGTTTAGCCCGTTGTATGATAAAAAGCTCAGCATCTGCTTTTCGCCGGCTGAAAGTAAATCTGAATTAATGGCTTGTGCGGCGTCGCCAAAACTAAGTCTGCCGAACTTTATTCCTTTGTGTCGAAATATTTTTCGAACAACTCTTTGAACTTCCCCAATGGGGCGCATTACCTGAGTTCTACTTTCCTCAACGTTTTCAATTCTTTGACGAATTGACTTTAGCACGTCATCAGCATTTCGGTCGCCATCATCTCCTTCACCAGTTTGTTGGAAACTGGTAATTGTTTCGATAATTTCCGATGACATAGCTGCTCTGAGCTGATCTGACTCTTCAGACAAGTCGGTGTACGTTTTTTGTAACAGATTTACTATGTCTACAGTGGAAATTGCGGCGATGAATCGATGTGACCCGTTGCTTAGTTTTGCTGAAAGATCGTTCAGCGCCTCTTCTACTGGACCTGCCTTTGCCGTCCGTCTGGCAAAAACGCTAAGGTTATTTGAAAGTGAATTCATGGTGAAACCACCCTCGATCCGCCTAAATGTCGGGAAAAATACTGACTTACCGGTGGGTATTAGAATTTCCGCAGCTGCATCTTCGGCGTTACGATAGACATTTCCGTCGTCATCTTCGATATCTTCGAACTCAATTGTTTCATTTGAGTTTTTAAATTCAACCTTGCACGTTGCTCTTGAAAGCCGGTAAACTGTGCAAGTATATTCGTTCGTTGTAAGGGCAGCCTTTTGAAATTCGACCTCCCTCAGTGCCTCGAGAATATTTCCACTTTGAATATACCACATTAATTTCATAATACTTGTCTTACCGGCCCCATTTCGCCCCGTTAGGATGTTAAGGTCGGGATGAAATTCCAAGGAAATGACTTTGTCATTTCCGAGAAAGCCGGTTACCTCGAATTTTTCGATCCACATTATTCAACTCCATGTGGTTTCGGCGGTGCAAATCTTGTGTCAGCGTGGTTGGAATGGTATGTGAAAGCCGGAACCGTATTTAGGTGAGTGGTATCAGGGATGCGGTGACAGGTGTGACAACCACAATCACCAAGTCTCTATATCCCTCTGCCAAGTTTCTTGCGCTGAACGCCTATCAGACAGATCGGGGGATGCAAAGGCTGTGGCTTTGTCCGACAGAGGCTCTTGCCTGTCTTGTGGCGGTGTGTTCGTGGGCTTCCCCCTCTCCCAACCTCTTCCCTGAAGGAGAGATGGCTTTTGGGGATTAGGCCCGCTTCTCCCCCCGCCGCGCAATCGCGCTCAGCCCCTTCGTCAGCTGCACCAGCCCATTCAGCCGCGCTTCCGGCGTCCCCCACGCCCGGCTGATCACCAGCTTGTTGTCGGGGCGCAGTTTGGCAGTGCCCTTCAGGCGCTCGATATAGGCGAAGAGGCCGGCGGGTTCGGGGAAGCTGTCGTTGTGGAACGATACCAGCGTGCCCTTGGCGCCGACGTCGATTTTGGCGATGTGGGCGGCGATGGCTTGCCGTTTGATTTCGATGAGCTTGAGGAGGTTCTGCGTCGGGCCGGGGAGGGGGCCGAAGCGGTCGATCATTTCGGCGGCGAGGGCTTCGACCGCGTCGGCGCCTTCGGCATCGTTCATGCGGCGGTAGAGCGCCATGCGGACGGCGAGATCGGGGACGTAGTTTTCCGGGATCATGATCGGCGCATCGACGGTGATCTGAGGGCTGAGCGCGCTGCGTTCGCGCGCGAGGCCGATTTCGCCGGCCTTGGCGGCGACGATCGCGTCTTCGAGCATCGACTGGTAGAGCTCGAAGCCGACTTCGCGCACGTGGCCGGACTGTTCGTCGCCCAGCAGGTTGCCCGCGCCGCGCAGATCGAGATCGTGGCTGGCGAGCTGGAACCCGGCGCCGAGGCTATCGAGGTCGCTCAGCACCTTGAGGCGCTTTTCGGCGACTTCGGTGAGGGCCTGGTTCTCGGGATAAGTGAGGTAGGCATAGGCGCGCAGCTTGCCGCGCCCGACGCGGCCGCGCAGCTGGTAGAGCTGGGCGAGGCCGAAGCGGTCTGCGCGGTGGAGCACGATTGTGTTGGCGCTGGGGATATCGAGGCCGCTCTCGACGATGGTGGTGCTGAGGAGGACTTCGTAGCGCTTTTCATAGAAGGCGCCCATGCGGTCTTCGACTTCGGTGGGGCTCATCTGGCCGTGGGCGGAGACGGCGCGGATCTCGGGCACGTTGAGGCGGAGCCATTCCTCCAGCTCGGGCATATCGGCGATGCGGGGGACGACGATAAAGCTCTGCCCGCCGCGCTGGTGTTCGCGCATCAGGGCCTCGCGCATGGTGACGTCGTCCCACGGCATGACATACGTGCGCACGGCGAGGCGGTCTACCGGCGGGGTCTGGATGGTGGAAAGTTCGCGCAGGCCCGACATCGCCATCTGCAAGGTGCGCGGGATGGGGGTGGCGGTGAGGGTGAGGACGTGGACGTCGGCCTTGAGTTCCTTGAGGCGCTCCTTGTGGACGACGCCGAAGCGCTGCTCCTCGTCGACGATGACGAGGCCGAGCCGCTTGAATTCGAGGCCCTTGGAGAGGAGCGCGTGGGTGCCGATGACAACATCGACGGTGCCGGCGGCGAGGCCTTCCTTGGTGGCGGCGGCTTCCTTGGCGGGCACCAGGCGGCTGAGGCGGCCGACTTCGAGGGGGAAGCCGGAGAATCGCTCGGCAAAGGCGGTGTAGTGCTGGCGCGCAAGCAGCGTGGTGGGCGCGATCACGGCGACCTGCTTGCCGGCCATGGCGGCGACGAAGGCTGCGCGCAGGGCGACTTCCGTCTTGCCGAAGCCGACATCGCCGCAGACGAGGCGGTCCATCGGCTTGCCCGAGGCGAGATCGCCGAGCACGTCTTCGATGGCGCGTTCCTGATCGTCGGTCTCGGCCCAGGGGAAGCGGTCGACGAAGGGGCCGTAGCTGGCGGGATCGGGGGCGAGCGCATCGGCTTCGCGCAGGGCGCGCAGCGCGGCGGTCTGCATGAGCTGGCCGGCGATTTCGAGGATGCGCTCGCGCATCTTGGCCTTGCGGCGCTGCCATGCCTCGCCGCCGAGCCGATCGAGCTGGATGCCTTCGCTGTCGTGACCGTAGCGGGAGAGGACGTCGAGGTTTTCGACCGGGATGTAGAGCTTGTCGCCGCCGGCGTATTCGAGCTGGACACAGTCGTGCGGGCTATCGCCCACATCGACCGGGGTCAGTCCGATGTAGCGGCCGATGCCGTGCTCCATGTGGACGACGAGATCGCCGGTGCCGAGTGCGGCGAGTTCGGCGAGGAAAGCGTCGGCATCCTTGCGCTTGCGCTTGGGGCGCACGAGGCGGTCGCCAAGGATGTCCTGTTCGGTGAGGACTTCGACATCGCCGCTGGAGAAGCCCTGCTCCAGGGGCAGGACGACGGCGGCGGGCTTGCCGGTGGCGGCGGCGCCCAAGGCTTCCTGCCAGGTCTCGGCGAGGATGGGAGGCGCCTTCCCGGCATCGCTGAGGAGCGAGGCGAGGCGGGCGCGGGAGCCGGTGGTATAGGCCGCGACAATCGCCTTGCGCCCGCGCGTGGCGAGCGCGGCGAGGTGCTTGGCGGCGGCTTCGTAGATATTGGCGCCAGATGCGCGTTCGGGCGCGAAATCGCGCGGGGGGCCGAAACCGAAATCGAGGACGCGGGGGCTTTCCGGCTCCGCGAACTGGCTCATGCGGTGAACGGGCCAGCCCAGAGCGGCGCGGTCGAACTCGTCGCGCGAGAGGTAGAGCGCGGTTTCGGTTAGCGGGCGGTAGGTGCTGTTGCCACCGCGCGCGCTGCTTTCGGCGCGGGCTTGCCGGTAGTCGGCAATATCGGCGAGGCGCGTTTCGGCGGCCTTGGCAGCGGCGGCATCGAGTAGGACGAGGTCCCCATCGGCAAGGTGATCGAAGAGCGTGACGAGGCGGTCTTCGAGGAGCGGGAGCCAGTGTTCCATGCCCGCAAGGCGGCGGCCATCGCTGACGGCCTGATAAAGCGGATCGCTGGTGGCATTAGCGCCGAACAGTTCGCGGTAGCGGGTGCGGAAGCGGCGGATCGAGTCTTCATCCAGCAGGGCCTCGCTCGCAGGGAGCAGGAGGTGCGACTGGACGGGCTGGACCGAGCGCTGGGTGGCGGGATCGAAGAGGCGCATCGTCTCGATCTCGTCGCCGAAGAAATCGAGGCGCAGGCCGTGGTTGAGGCCGCTGGGGTAGAGATCGAAGACGGAGCCGCGCACGGCGTATTCGCCCGAATCCACCACGGTATCGACACGGCTGTAGCCCTGGCGCTGGACGAGGGCGATGAGGGATTCGCGGGCGATTTCCTGACCGACCCGCAAGCTCCGGACTGATTCGCGCACGCGGAACGGGGTGAGCGTGCGCTGGAGCAGCGCGTTTATCGTGGTGACGAAAAGCTGCGGCCCTTCGAGCGGCTGCTGCAGCGCGTGGAGCGCGGCGAGGCGGCGGGCGCTGACCGACATGGCGGGGGAGGCGCGGTCAAACGGCAGGCAGTCCCACGCGGGATATTCGGCGACGTCGAGCTCGGGCGCGAAGAACTGAGCGCTCTGGGTGACGGCGCGCATCGCGGTATCATCGGCGGCGATGAAGATCGTGCGCTTGCGGGCCTTGCCGGTCGCGGCGGCGCGGGCGAGATCGGCGAGGACGAGTGGCTGCGCCCCGCGGGCAATCGAAGCGAGAGTGAGCGGCGTCGTGGCCGACAGGATGCGGGACGGATCGGGCATGCGAAAAGGCGTTGGCGGCGTCAGCGCGGAATATCGACGTAGTCGAGGCGGCGCATGGCGTCCATCTCCGCGCCGCCAAACGCATCCGGGACAGGCTGGGTGCCAAGCGCCCAGGCCATGATATCGACGTCGTCTTCCTCGAGCAGGCGTTCGAACCAATCGAGCGCGGGCTCGTCCCAGCCCTTGTGGCGGACATCGAAGAAGCAGCCGATCATGTAGTCCGCCTCGCGCGTGCCGCGATGCCAGGCGCGGAACTTCATCCGGGCGAGGCGCGGGCTGAGGGGAGAGTCGGTTTGAGTCATGGGGCTGCCGATACGCTGATGGGGGCGGGCGGGGCAAGCGCGTTGCACCCCGGGGCGAGGTTGGCCTAAGCGTAACTCGATATGCGTCCCGATCTGCTCAATCCGCTGTTTGCCGAAACCGAGGGCCTCAAGGGCGTGGGGCCTGGGTTGGCGCGGCCGTTGGGCAAGCTCGGCCTGACGCGGGTGCGCGATCTCGTCTATCACCTGCCGGACCGGTTCGTGGCGCGGCGTGCAGTGGGCAATCTGGACGAGGCCGCCATCGGCGAGCAGATCGTGATTGCGTTGACCGCGCGCGAGCACCGATCGAGTTCGGGGCGCGGTCCCTATCGGATCATGGCCGAGGATGCGCTGGGTAACTATGTCGCGCTCGTGTGGTTCGGGCGGGCCAGCTATTCCGCGAAGAAACTGCTGCCGGTGGGCGAGAAGCGCTGGGTGGCCGGAAGGCTCGACCAGTATGGGCAGTCCTGGCAGATCGTGCATCCCGATCATGTCGCCGAGGAAAGCGGTGCGCTGGCAGGGACGCTCAACGAACCGGTCTATCCGCTGGCCGAAGGGCTGACGCAGGCGCGGATCGGCGCGCTGGTGGGGCAGGCGATGGGGCTGGTGCCTGAGCTGCCGGAGTGGATCGAGCCGGGGCTGCTGGCGCAATCTGGCTGGCCTT
The DNA here is from genome assembly GCF_965228995.1 of Novosphingobium sp. Taxonomy (GTDB): domain Bacteria; phylum Pseudomonadota; class Alphaproteobacteria; order Sphingomonadales; family Sphingomonadaceae; genus Novosphingobium. Next base: position 2,608,562 of record NZ_OZ245852.1, read on the forward strand.
CATGTAAAGACGCGCTGGTGCAGGCGCACAAGGGTGCCGATGCGGCGGCGCGCGACCGGCTGGCCTACGACGAATTGCTGGCGAACAGCCTTGCGCTGATGCTGGTCAAGGCGAGCAACCGCCTGCGGCGGACGGTGCCGCTGCGGGGTGATGGGCGCCTGCGCGACAAGCTGCGGCTGCCCTTCGCGCTCACGGGCGCGCAGACGCGCTCGGTCGGCGAGATCGAGAGCGATCTGGCGCAGGACGCGCCGATGCTGCGGCTGCTGCAGGGCGATGTCGGCTCGGGCAAGACCGCGGTGGCGCTCCATGCCATGCTGATCGCGGTGGAAGCCGGGGCGCAGGCGGCGCTATTGGCGCCGACCGAAATTTTGGCGCGCCAGCATGCCGAGACGCTGCAGCGTATGGCGGCGGGTACGGGCGTGCAGATCGCGCTGCTTACGGGCCGCTCCTCGCAGCGCGGGGGCAGCAAGGCGCGTGAGGCCATCCTGATGGGGCTGCTGGATGGCAGCATCGACATTTGCGTGGGGACCCATGCGATCTTTCAGGAAAGCGTGAGCTATCGCAATCTGGCGCTGGTCGTGATCGACGAACAGCACCGCTTCGGCGTGGGCCAGCGGCTCATGCTGACGCAGAAGGGCAAGGCGACGCCGCATTGTCTCGCGATGACCGCAACGCCGATCCCGCGCACGCTGACACTGGCGCAATATGGCGAGATGGAGGTATCCAAGCTCGACGAAATGCCGCCCGGGCGGCAGCCGATCGATACGCGAGTGGTCGCGGTGGAGCGCATGCCCGAAGTGGTTGAAGGACTGGCGCGGCATCTCGCCTCGGGCGCGCAGGCCTACTGGGTCTGCCCGATGGTCCGCGAGAACGAGAGCGCCGATCTGGCCGCGGCGGAAGCGCGGTTTGCCGAGATGCAGCTGCGGTTTGGCAATGATGTCGTGCTGGTCCACGGGCAGCTCAGGCCCGAGGTCAAGGACGCGGCGATGGAGCGCTTCGTGCGCAGCGAGGCCAGGCTGCTGGTGGCGACGACGGTCATCGAAGTCGGCGTCGACGTGCCGGCCGCCAGCCTGATGGTGATCGAGCAGGCCGAGCGGTTTGGTCTTGCGCAATTGCACCAGCTGCGCGGGCGGGTGGGGCGCGGCTCCGCGAAATCGACCTGCCTGCTGCTGCGAGGCGAGGCGCTATCGGAAGTGGGGCGCGAACGGCTGGCCCTGATGCGCGAGACGCAGGACGGGTTTCGCCTGGCCGAGGAGGACTTGCGGCTGCGCGGCGGGGGCGAGCTGCTCGGCACGCGGCAATCGGGTGATACGCCCTTTCGGGTAGCGGACTTCGAACAGATTGCCCGGCTGCTGCCCATGGCCCATGACGACGCGCGGCTGCTGATGGAGCGCGATGGCGGGCTGGCGTCCCCGAGGGGGCAGGCGGCACGCGCGCTACTCTATCTGTTCGAGCGGGACTGGGGTGTGCAGCTGCTGCGCGGTGGGTGAGGAACTTTCCCGCAAACCCCCATCCCGTTGTGGAAAAAAGGTTGATGGTGTGAAGCGTGTTTCGGAAGCGGCCCGGGCATTGGGGTATGCGGGCCTGTTGCCGCAAGTGGCGGCACTGCTGGCGGTGTTCAAGGGCGGACCCTGGGCGTGGACAGGCCTAGCGCTGGCTTATGCTTATGCAGCGCTGATCTTCAGCTTTCTGGGCGGCGTGTGGTGGGGTATCGGCATTGCCCGGCCCGAGAGCCCGCGCTGGATCTTTCTTGCCGGCGTGATGCCTTCCCTGATCGCGTTGGCGGGGTGGTTTCCCTGGATGCTGGGTTGGACCTGGCCGGGGCCGGAACTGATCGCGCTAGGCGCGTGCATCGCGCTTTCGCCGCTCGTCGACCTTGCCGTGGGGCTGAAACCGGAGGGGTGGCTGGCGCTGCGGCGCAATCTTTCGATCGGGCTGGGCGGGCTGAGCATGGTGATCGGGCTGATGGCGGAGCGGGCTTCGGGGATTTGAGCGAGGCATTGAGAATAGCATCAATTGGTGATATTTCTCGTGCCCACGCTGGAGACGCCTGATGCGCACGACCATTGCTCTCGATGACGAACTTGTGGCGAAGGCGCAGGCTTTCACGGGCCTCAAGGAGAAGTCATCGCTTATGCGGGAAGCCTTGACCGCGCTGATCGAGCGTGAGAGCGCGCGCCGCCTTGCGCGGCTTGGCGGGAGTGAACCGGACGCTGTGTTGACGCCCCGCCGCCGCGCTGCGGATGATATGGGGTGATCCTGGTCGACAGTTCGGTCTGGGTCGATCATCTTCGCAGTGCGGAACCTGTTCTTGCCGATCTGCTGATCTCGCAGCAGGTGCTCTCTCACCCCTTCATTGTTGGCGAAGTGGCGCTTGGCAGCTTGCGGCAGCGCGCGGTTATCGTTGCTGATCTGCAGTGCCTGCCGATGACCGGGCAGGCCAGCGATAACGAGGTGATGGCGCTGATTGATCAGCAGGCGCTGCATGGCCGCGGCATCGGCTACATCGATGCGCATCTGCTCGCTGCGACGCTTCTGACGCCGGGCACGAAGATCTGGACGCGGGATCGGAGGCTGCGCGCTGTCGCGGAGGCGCTGGGGCTTGCGATACCCGAGCGCGGCGATGCGCGATAACCGCTGCATCGGCAAAAAACCGCGTAGATGAAATGGTCGGGGAAAGAGGATTCGAACCTCCGGCCCCTGCCTCCCGAAGACAGTGCTCTACCAGGCTGAGCTATTCCCCGACCGATCGTTCACTTCCAGGACCCGAAGGGGGTGCCCGGAAGCAAGGCAGGGGCGCGCTATAGGCGGGTGATTTGAGGGTGACAAGCACCCTTTTTGCAAGAAAATCGCGCGCGGGGCCGAGAGCCGTGGACGGTGCGGCGGCGCTGCTGGTCATGGCCGGTGGCAAGGGATAGAGTTTCGCGCATGGCCACTGCCGCTTCCCCGACCCGAGTCTCGCACGCGCCCGGCGCGGCGCATCCCGAACAGCAATACCTCGATCTGATGCGGCGCATCTGGGAGGAGGGTGACGAGCGGGTGGACCGCACGGGTGTCGGCACGCGCAGCGTGTTCGGCGCGCAGTTGCGATTCGATCTGGCGGATGGGGCGATGCCGCTGCTGACGACCAAGCGCGTCTACTGGAAGACGGCAACGCGCGAGTTCCTGTGGTTTCTGACGGGCCGCACCAATATCCGCGAGCTTTGCGCGCAAGGGGTGGAGATCTGGACCGACTGGCCGCTGGATCGCTATCGGCGCGAAACGGGCGAGGACATCAGCCGGAAGGACTTTTCGACGCGGATCGTGGCGGATGAGGGCTTTGCCGCGTGCTGGGGCGATCTTGGGCCGGTTTACGGGAAGCAGTGGACGGACTGGCCGGTCTATGAGCCGGCGGGGGAAGGGCTGTTTGCGCGGCGGGCCGAGGGCGTGAACCAGGTGGCCGAAGTGGTCGAGAGCCTGAGGAAGAACCCCGGCAGCAGGCGGCATATCGTAGAAGGGTGGAATGTCGCGGAGCTTGGCCGGATGGCGCTGCCGCCGTGCCACAAGACGTACCAGTTCCATGTGGCGGACGGGAAGCTTTCGGGGCTGCTCTACCAGCGCAGCTGCGACGTGGCGCTGGGGCTGCCGTTCAACTTGTGGGGCGGGGCGCTGTTTATCCGCATGCTCGCGCAGCAATGCGATCTTGAGCCGGGTGAGCTGGTGTGGATGGGGGGCGATACGCACCTCTATCTGAACCATGCGGAACTCGTGCAGGAACAGCTGGCAAGGACGCCGGAAGGCAGCCCGAAACTGACGATCCATCGGCGGCCGGAGAGCATCTTCGATTATCGGATCGAGGACTTTGCAGTGACCGATTATGCCCCGCAGGCGCATATTGCTGCACCTGTGGCGGTTTGATTGACTCGGAAAGCGGCGTGTAATATTATTATGCGATGAGCTAATAATGCGTCTTACTCAGGAGGCGCACCGGGAGTGACAGATGCTGGCGATGTGCGCATGACCGGGGCCCCGCCCTCCAATCTTCCGCCGCTGCATTTGCATGTGCCCGAGCCGCGTTTTCGCCCGGGCGATGCGGTGGATTACAGCCATCTGGTGATCCCGGCAGCCGGTGCGCAGGCGCGTCCGGATGAAGGCTGCGAGGCGAGCGAAACGCATCCGCTGTGCCTCGATCTGGTGCGCGTGCTGGGCGAGGATCATCGCGCGGTGGGGCCATGGGATCCGAGGCTGGATGCCGAGACCTTGCGGCGCATGTTGCGGCTGATGGCGCTGACCCGTGCGTTCGACGACCGGATGTACCGCGGGCAGCGGCAGGGCAAGACCAGCTTCTACATGAAGTGCACCGGCGAGGAGGCGACCTCGATCGCGCCGGCCATGGCGCTGGCGGCGGATGACATGGTGTTCCCCAGCTATCGTCAGCAGGGAATCCTGATCGCGCGCGGCTATCCGATGGTCGACATGATCAACCAGATCTATTCGAACAAGGCGGACAAGCTGAAAGGGCGGCAGCTGCCGATCATGTATTCGGCGCGCGAGGCTTCGTTCTTCTCGATCTCGGGCAATCTTGCCACCCAGTATCCGCAGGCCGTGGGCTGGGCGATGGCGAGCGCGATCAAGGGCGATACCCGGATTGCTGCGGCTTGGCTGGGCGAGGGCTCGACCGCGGAAGGGGACTTCCATTCGGCGATGACCTTTGCGGCGGTCTACAATGCGCCGGTGGTGTTAAATGTCGTCAACAACCAGTGGGCGATTTCGAGCTTTTCGGGCTTTGCCGGGGCGGAGCGGACGACCTTTGCGGCGCGGGCGATCGGCTATGGCATTGCCGGGCTGCGGGTGGATGGTAACGATCCCCTGGCGGTCTATGCAGCGACGCGCTGGGCGGCGAACCGGGCGCGGGCGAACGGCGGGCCGACCCTGATCGAGCACTTCACCTACCGCGCGGAGGGGCATTCGACCTCGGACGATCCGGGGCAGTACCGTTCGCAGGCCGAGCGGACCGAATGGCCGTTGGGCGATCCGGTGACGCGTCTGGCGCGGCATCTCGAGGCGCTGGGCGAATGGACGCCGGACGCCCATGCGGCAATGGATCTGGAACTGGCCGAGCAAGTGAAGGCGGCGGCCAAGGCGGCGGAAGCCAATGGCGTGCTGGGGCATGGCCTGCACCATCCCTTTCGTACGTTGTTTGAGGATGTGTTCGAGGAACTGCCCTGGCACCTCAAGGAACAGAGCGAACAGGCGATCCGCGAGCGCCGGATCAAATGGCCCGATTGGAAGGAGGAGGACTCGTGAGCGAGCAGCCTTCCATGAAGAAGCTCAACATGATCGAGGCGATCAACGACGCGCTCGACGTGATGATGGGGCGTGATCCTGACATCGTCGTGATGGGCGAGGACGTGGGCTATTTCGGCGGCGTGTTCCGCGCCACGGCCGGGCTGCAGAAGAAGTATGGCCGCACGCGGGTGTTCGATACGCCGATCAGCGAGTGCGGGATCATCGGCGTGGCGGTTGGTATGGGCGCTTATGGCCTGCGACCTGTGCCGGAAATCCAGTTTGCCGACTATATCTATCCCGGGCTGGACCAACTCGTTTCCGAGGCGGCGCGGCTGCGGTATCGTTCAGCAGGCGAGTTTACCGCGCCGATCACGGTGCGTTCGCCCTTTGGTGGCGGCATTTTCGGCGGGCAGACGCATAGCCAGAGCCCGGAGGCGCTGTTCACCCATGTCGCTGGCCTCAAAACCGTGATCCCGAGCACGCCGCATGATGCCAAGGGCCTGCTGATCGCGGCGATCGAGGACAACGATCCGGTGATCTTCTTCGAGCCAAAGCGCATCTACAACGGGCCGTTCAATGGCTATTACGACAAGCCGGTCGAGCCCTGGGCGCGGCATCCCGATGGGGCGGTGCCGGAAGGGTATTATCGCATCCCGCTCGGCAAGGCGCGGGTGGTGCAGGAGGGCGAGGCACTGACGGTGCTCGCCTACGGCACGATGGTGCACGTGGCGCAGGCCGTGCTGGCCGAGAAGGGCGTCGATGCCGAAATCATCGACCTGCGCACACTGGTCCCGCTCGATATCGAGACGATCAAGGCCTCGGTCGAGAAGACCGGCAAGTGCCTGATCATCCATGAGGCGACGCGCACCGGCGGCTTTGGCGCGGAACTTTCGGCGTTGGTGCAGGAGCGCTGCTTCTACCACCTCGAGGCGCCGATCGAACGCGTGACGGGGTTCGACACGCCTTATCCGCACAGCCTTGAATGGGCGTATTTTCCGGGTCCGGTCCGCATTGGCGAGGCTGTTGACCGTCTTTTGAAGGCCTGACCGCATGGGTACTTTCACGTTCCGCCTGCCCGATATCGGCGAAGGCATTGCCGAGGCCGAGATTGTCGCCTGGCATGTGGCCGTCGGCGATTTGGTGTCCGAAGATGGCCGCGTTGCCGATCTGATGACCGACAAGGCCACGGTCGAGATGGAAAGCCCGGTGAGCGGGCGGATCATCGCGATTGCCGGCGAAGTGGGCGATGTGATCGCGATTGGCTCGCCGCTGGTGGTGATCGAGACCGAGGGGGATGAGGCTGCGCCTGCCGCTGAGGTTGCGTCTGGTCCTTCGACAGGCTCAGGACGAGCGGATTTTGTGGTGGATGAGCCGGTTGCGGCAGCGCCGGTTGCCGAAGCTCCCCTCTCCCCGAGCCTCTCCCCTGAAGGGGAGAGGGAGAAGGTTGTGCATGCTGCCAAAGTGCTCGCCAGCCCTGCGGTGCGCGCGCGGGCCGAGGCGCTGGGGATCGATCTGGCGGAGGTGAAGCCCTCGGAAGAGGGCCGGGTGCGGCATGCGGATCTTGACCAGTTCCTTGCCTACAACGCGGGCGGCGGGTTCCGGGCGGCGGGCGCAAAGCGGGCGGACGAGACGGTCAAGGTCATCGGCCTGCGGCGGCGGATCGCCGAGAACATGGCGGCGGCCAAGCGGCATATCCCGCATTTCACCTATGTCGAGGAATGCGACGTCACCGCGCTGGAGGAGATGCGTGCGCAGCTCAACGAGGGGCGAGGCGCGAAGCCGAAGCTCACCATGCTGCCGCTGCTGATCACCGCGATCTGCAAGGCGCTGCCGGATTTCCCGATGCTCAATGCGCGCTATGATGATGAGGCGGGCGTGGTCACGCGGCACGGCGCGGTGCATCTCGGCATGGCGACGCAGACGCCGGGCGGGCTAATGGTGCCGGTGATCCGCGATGCGCAGGACCGCAACTTGTGGCAGCTGGCGAACGAGATCGCGCGGCTCGCGGATGCGGCGCGCAAGGGGACGGCCAGTTCGGCAGAGCTTTCGGGTTCGACGATCACGATCACTTCGCTCGGTGCGCTGGGCGGGGTGGCGACGACGCCGGTGATCAACCGGCCGGAAGTGGCGATCATCGGGCCGAACCGGATTGTCGAGCGGCCGATGTTCGTGCCCGACGGGATGGGCGGCGAGCGGGTGGCAAAGCGCAAGCTGATGAACGTGTCGATCAGCTGCGATCACCGCGTGGTCGATGGCTGGGACGCAGCGAGCTTCGTGCAGGCCTTGAAGCGGCTGATGGAGACGCCGGTGCTGCTGCTGGCGGATTGATGCGAGGCTGCGCGGCGGTGCTTCGACAAGCTCAGCACGAGCGGTTCAGGGTTGTGGTCAGTGCGTTCTAGCGCACCACGCCGCGCCAGGTCATCTGGCCGGTGCCGGCGAGTGCCTGCGGAGTCGGGATGCGCCAGCGCAGGTGCGTGACGTCTTCGGCGTGGGCCGGGCGGGGGCGGCCATTGCTGCCCAGCACGGTGAGGTCTTCCAGCGCGCCCCAGGTGCGGCCGCCATCGACCGAAACTTCCTGTGTCTCGTCCGTCGCCCCGGCAAAGGCGATGGCGCGGGGCAGCGGGTTGGTGACGGTGAAGCCGCCTTCCTTGCGGCCCGACCAGTTGACCACGAAAATGACGCGGTCACCGGGACGGAGCTGATCGGCGCGTTCGAGAATGCGAGCGGTGCGGCCGCCGGGGGCGGGCTGGAAGCGTTCGATGAAGACATCGCTGGCGAAGTGCAAGCCGCCTGCAGCATGAGCCGCTGCCGGCATGAGCGCTGCGCTTGTGGCGCCTGCGACCAGCATCGCCGGAAGGACCGCTTTGTACATCGTCTGAAAAGCCCCTTGGGCGCCCCTGCGCCGACAAGGCCATGCATGGCACAAGGGCCGATAAATTTTGGTTAATCGCAGCTTGCGGATGATGCGCAGCCATGGCGTGCCGCCGGAGCGGGCGCGCGCTGTGGGCAAAGAAAAAGGCACCCGAAGGTGCCTTGATCGTTCTCCCAATGGCGCGAGTGACGGGACTTGAACCCGCGACCCTCGGCGTGACAGGCCGATACTCTAACCAACTGAGCTACACCCGCTCACCCTTGGGAGCGCCGCATCTATGGCAGACGTTGCAGGCTGTCAACGCCCTTGAGCGGCAATTTTTGCGTGGGGGAAAAATCGTTTTGTAACAGGGACACTTGCGCAATTCTGGTTCCCCGGCAGACGGCGAAGCGGTGTTTGACCACTCGGTTCAGGCGGCGATCACCCCCACCGACCGGTTTCCATCCAGATCAGGAAGCGGCGCAGCGGCAGGAGCCAGACGGTGCCGAGAATCACATAGATCAGCGTCTGCGCGATCACCGGTTGCCGCCCGATGGGGCCCGAGAGCCCCGCCACGATCAGGGCATAGCCGAACAGCCCCAGGATCAGCGCGAGGATGCCGAAGGGCTTGCGCCAGGTCGGCTTGTAGGTTTCAGGTTCGTCCATCGTGCGTCCGATCAGAAGGGGCCGTATAGCCGGGTGGGCGTTACCACCGCGGAGAGCGGCCTGTCATGCGCCTCGGTGGGCAGGTCCTCGGCTAGCTGGCTATCCCACGCCATGCCGATGGCCGGCGCATCAGGGTACCGGGCGAGCCAGCGATCATAATAGCCGCCGCCTTGCCCGAGCCGCTGGCCATGGGCGGTAAACCCGATGAGGGGGACGAACAGGACATCGGGCGTCAGCGGCTCGGCATCGGCGAGGGGCTGCAGGGCGCCGTAGGGATCGGGCTCCATGAGTTCTTCGAGGTAGGGCGAGGCCCAATGGCGAAACTCCATCGGCGCGCCGCGCGAGGCGAAGAACGGCATGGCGATCTTGTGTCCGGCCTCGTGGAAATGCCGGGCATAGGCGCCGGTGGGCGCTTCATCGCCGATGGCGGCATAGAGGCCGATGGTAGCGCCGGCCGGGACCAGGCTTTCGAGTGCAGCGGGCGGGCGCATGAACAGCAGCGCCTTGATGCGCGGATCGAGCGCGGCGACATGTTCGCGCCGCGCGGCCCGCAAGACCTTGCGCAGGGCAGCCTTGGCGCTGGCGAGATCGGTAGGTTCCAAGGTCATCTCTACAGTTTGTGGCCTTGGCGGAATGGCACCGTGCCGGGGTGACGGGACCACCATGGGTCGTTTCCAGGAGAATCCTCTGACGCGTTCACGTCAGGTGGGGACCATATACCAGGGCCAGGGCCCGAGCAGGGACAGCCCCCAAGGATTTTGCTTATAGCCTCAGGGATTTCATGTGGCACGTGCCGGGCAGTACCCGTCACCCCCTATCTAGGGGACCTGCCGCGCTTTCTCAAGTGGCGGGTTCTTCGAGATGCGCGGCGAGCTTTTCGACCCGCGCGGCCAGCGTCTCGATCCGGGCGAGGACTTCGGCGGTGGGCTGGGCCGGTTCGGCCTGGCTTTCCGGTGCGCTTTCAGGCGCCTCGGCGATGGGGGGCGGCATCTGGCGGTGGAGTTCGTGCAGTTCGTCTGCCAGCATCAGCGCGGCAAAGAGCAGCATGCGCGTCTCGCTCTGCCCGGCGCTGCCGCCGCCGCTGGCGACGCGTTCGGCCACCATGCGGCCGAGCATCTCGATATGCGATTCCTCGCCATCAGGCGCGGAGACGGTGTAGGGGCGGCCGCCGATGGTGAGTGTGACATTGCTCATTGCGGGAGATTGGCCAGAAGCAGATCGAGCTGCTGGATTTCCTGAGTGACGCGTTCCTTGAGCTTGCGGTGGCGGCTGCGCAGCTCGGCCACTTCGGCGGGAGCGGGAGCAGCGGCGACAGCAGCCTCGAGCCGGGCAACCGCCTGCTCAATCCTGTCCAGCGCCGCATCGAGCGGGGAATCCTGCGCCTCGGTCGTCATGGCGGCCATCGCTAGCACAATTGCCTAGCCCCGCAAGCCGGGAACCGCCCGCCTTTCCCCAACCTTGACGCCAGGGCCCCAGCCTTGACGCTACGGAGAGCCGCTCCCAAAGAGAGCCCGCTGCCGAATCGGCCGCGCGCGTGAGCGGCCACTGCCGCAGGATCGAAGGCTAGGACAGACGATGACGTTGGCTGGGGAACGGGATCAGGCCCTGCTGGCACCAATGGCGAATGCCATCCGGGCGCTGGCAATGGACGCGGTCGAGGCCGCCAATTCCGGGCACCCGGGCATGCCGATGGGCATGGCCGACGTGGCGACAGTGCTGTTCACCGAATTCCTCAAATACGATCCCGCCGCGCCCAAGTGGGCGGACCGCGACCGCTTCGTGCTTTCGGCGGGCCATGGCTCGATGCTGATCTACGCGCTGCTCCACCTGACGGGCTATGCCGCGCCGACGATGGCCGATATCCGCAATTTCCGCCAGTTGGGCAGTCCCTGCGCGGGCCACCCTGAAAACGACATGCTGGAAGGCGTCGAATGCACCACCGGTCCGTTGGGGCAGGGCCTTGCCATGGCGGTGGGCATGGCGATTGCCGAGCGGCACCTCAATGCGACGTTCGGCGACGATCTGGTTGACCACAAGACCTGGGTGGTTGCGGGTGACGGCTGCCTGATGGAAGGCGTGAACCACGAGGCGGTCGGCCTCGCGGGAACGCTGGGTCTTGGCCGGCTCAACGTGCTGTGGGACGACAACAAGATCACCATCGACGGCGATACCTCGCTTTCGACGAGCGAGGACATTCTGGCGCGCTACGCCGCGAGCGGTTGGCACACCGCGACGTGCGACGGACATGACTTTGCCGATATCGCCCGCGCTCTCGCCGAAGCCGCTGCCGATCCGCGCCCCTCGCTGGTTTCCTGCCGCACTGTGATCGGCAAGGGCGCGCCCAACAAGCAGGGTGGGCACAACGTGCACGGCTCGCCGCTGGGCAAGTCCGAGATCGAGGCGGCGCGCGCGTATCTGGGCTGGACTTCGGCTCCGTTCGAGATCCCGGCGGACATCATGGCGAACTGGCGCGCAGCCGGGGCCAAGGGTTCTGCAACGCGGGCGGCATGGGAAGCCCGCGCGGCGGCGCATCCGCAAGGGACGGAACTGGCGCGGCGCATGGCGGGCGAGCTGCCTGCCGACACGAGCAGCGCTATCGGCGCCTATATGCAGAGCCTGATCGCCAATCCGCCGACGGTCGCCACGCGCAAGTCGAGCGAGATGGCGCTGGAAGCGCTGACCGCGGCGATCCCCGAGATGATCGGCGGCTCGGCGGACCTCACGGGTTCCAACAACACCAAGACCAAGGCGACCGGGCCGCTGACCAGGGACAGCTACGGCGGCCGCTATGTCTATTACGGCATCCGCGAGTTCGGCATGGCCGCGGCGATGAACGGCATGGCGCTGCACGGGGGCGTGATTCCCTATGGCGGTACGTTCCTCGTGTTTTCGGACTACTGCCGCAATGCGGTGCGCATGTCGGCGCTCCAGCATGTGCGCGCGGTTTATGTGTTCACGCACGATTCGATCGGGCTTGGCGAGGATGGACCGACCCATCAGCCGGTCGAGCATGTCATGTCGCTGCGCATGATCCCCAATCTGCTCGTGTTCCGCCCGGCGGACGCGATCGAGACGGCGGAGGCCTGGAGCCTCGCGCTGGCCAATGCGCACCGCCCGACGGTGCTGGCGCTGACCCGTCAGAACCTCCCGCCGGTCCGCTTCGATGCCGAGATGAAGAGCGCCAAGGGGGCCTACCGCCTCGTCGCCGCGACTGCACCGCGCAAGGTCGTCCTTCTGGCGACGGGTTCGGAAGTGGCGATCGCCATGGACGTGGCGAAGGCGCTCGAGGCAGAGGGCGTGGGCGCGGATGTCGTCTCGTTCCCGTGCTGGGAACTGTTCGACGAGGCTGACGCGGCCTACCGCGCCGACTTGCTGCCGACTGATGCGCTCAAGGTCTCGATCGAGGCGGGCGTGACGCTGGGCTGGCAGAAGTATGTCGGCGATGGCCTCACCATCGGCATCGACAGCTTTGGGGCTTCTGCGCCAGCGCCGGTGCTCTATGACCACTTCGGCCTCGTGCCCGAGAAGATCCTGCCGCGCATCAAGGCGCGGCTTGGCTGAGTTTCGTTACCGCGTTTCGTTATTGCGGGCGCAGCGAAGCTTCGCTCCTCGCAATGACGAAGGCGGGTGGAAGATTGCTAGGAAGGAGTTCTATTATGGCGACGAAGGTTGCGATCAACGGTTTCGGGCGCATCGGGCGCAATGTGGCGCGCGCCATTCTGGAGCGGCCGGACTGCGGGCTGGAGTTGGTTTCGATCAACGATCTGGCGAGCGCCAAGGCTAACGCCCTGCTGTTCAAGCGCGACAGCGTGCATGGCGCATTTTCAGGTACGGTTGAAGTCGAGGGCAACGACCTCGTCATCAACGGCAAGCGCATTGCGGTGACCGCCGAGCGCGATCCCGCCAACCTGCCGCACGGCGCGCAGGGCATCGACATTGTCCTCGAATGCACCGGCTTCTTCACTGACCGCGCTTCGTGCGAGAAGCACCTCGCGGCGGGCGCCAAGAAGGTGCTGATCTCGGCACCGGGCAAGAATGTCGACCTCACCGTCGTCTACGGCGTGAACCACGACAAGCTGACGGCGGAGCACACCATCGTCTCCAACGCTTCGTGCACCACCAACTGCCTTGCACCGTTCGCCAAGGTGCTGAACGACAGCATCGGCATCGTGCGCGGGCTGATGACCACGGTCCACGCCTATACCAACGACCAGAAGATCCTTGACCAGATCCACGACGATCCGCGCCGCGCGCGTGCCGCCGCGATGAGCATGATCCCGACCACCACGGGTGCTGCCCGCGCTGTCGGCGAAGTGCTGCCCGAACTGAAGGGCAAGCTCGACGGTTCGGCGATCCGCGTGCCGACCCCCAACGTCTCGGTGGTGGACCTGACCTTCCAGCCGGCGCGCGACACGACCAAGGACGAAGTCAACGCGCTGCTCAAGGCAGCTTCGGAAGGCGCGCTCAAGGGCGTGCTCGGCTTCAGCGACGAACCGCTGGTCTCGATCGACTACAACCACGATTCGCACAGCTCGACCATCGACAGCCTCGAGACCTCGGTGATCGACGGCAAGCTGGTGCGCGTGCTTTCGTGGTACGACAACGAGTGGGGCTTCTCCAACCGCATGGTCGATACGGCCGGCGTGATGGGCGGGCTTCTTTAAGATCATGGCGACTGCGGGACGTCTTGACGGGATTGCCCGGCACAAGGTGTCCCGCGGACCCATGGAGACGCTGGACCGCGCGTCGGTGACCCCGGACCGGGGGCTGGAGGGCGATTGCCGGGGGCCAGTGCCCGCCGGCAAGAAGGGCAACCGGCAGATCACCGTGATCGAGGCCGAAAGCTGGGCTGCGGCGATTCAGGACCTGGGCGGCGCGGGCGGCCTCGTCTGGTCTGATCGGCGCGCCAACCTCTTGGTATCCGGCGTGCGCCTGCCGCGCGAGGCGGGCAAGGTGATCGCTATCGGCAAGAGCCTGCGCATCGAGGTGCGCTGCGAATGCGATCCTTGCAGCCGGATGGACGCGCTGCGCGAGGGACTTCGCGCGGCGCTGACGCCGGACTGGCGCGGCGGGATCTGCGGGCGGGTGATCAGCGAAGGCGATATTGCCTTGGGCGATGAAGTGAGGATCGAGGAATGAGCGCTTTCAAGACCCTGGACGATATCGGCGACGTGCGCGGCAAGGTCGTGCTGGTGCGCGTGGACCTCAACCTGCCCATGCAGGACGGCGCGGTGACCGATGACACCCGCGTGCAGGCCGCGAAGCCGACGATCCTCGAACTGGCCGACAAGGGCGCCAAAGTGCTGCTGCTGGCCCACTTCGGCCGGCCCAAGGGCGAGCGTGTCTCGACCCAGTCGCTCAGCATGGTGATTGGCGCGGTTGAGCAGGTGCTGGGCCGCGAGGTCATGTTCGTGTCCGAGATCGCCGGGCCGGTGGTGAAGCAGGTTGTCGGCATCTTGCCCGAGGGCGGGATCGCGTGCCTTGAAAACACGCGGTTCTGGAAGGGTGAGGAAAAGAACGATCCCGAACTGGTGAAGGCGATTGCCGCCAATGCGGACATCTATGTGAACGACGCCTTTTCGGCGGCGCACCGCGCGCATGCGACGACCGAAGGCCTTGCGCATGTGCTGCCTGCCTATGCAGGCCGTTCGATGCAGGCGGAACTTGAGGCGCTTGGCAAGGCGCTGGATCATCCCGAGCACCCGGTGTCGGCTGTGGTGGGCGGTGCCAAGGTTTCCTCGAAGCTCGATGTGCTGAAGCACCTTGTCGGCAAAGTCGATCACCTGATCATCGGCGGCGGCATGGCCAACACGTTCCTGGCCGCGCGCGGGGTCGATGTCGGCAAGTCGCTGTGCGAGCACGATCTGGCGCCGACGGCCGAGGCGATTCTCGATGCGGCAGATGCCTCGGGCTGCACCGTGCATCTGCCCTATGACGTGGTCGTCTCGAAGGAATTTGCGGCCAATCCGCCGAGCTTGCGCACCTGCAACGTGCACGAAGTGGCGGCGGACGAGATGATCCTCGATGTGGGTCCGGCGGCAACCGAGGCGCTGGCGGACGTGCTCAAGGTCTGCAAGACGCTGGTGTGGAACGGGCCGCTGGGCGCGTTCGAGACGACGCCGTTCGATACCGCGACCGTGGCGCTCGCGCGGACGGCGGCGGCACTGACGCGCGAGGGTTCGCTGGTTTCGGTGGCGGGCGGCGGCGATACCGTTGCGGCGTTGAGCCATGCCGGGGTTGCGGGCGATTTCACCTATGTTTCGACCGCGGGCGGCGCCTTCCTGGAATGGATGGAAGGCCGCGTACTGCCTGGCGTGGCGGCGCTCGAGGCGTAACGACTCCGATTTTATCGCATGTCGGCCGCGCTGCGATATTGCAGTGCGGCACGAACCGCTTTATGGGGCCGCGCATACGAATGCACCGCGCCAAAAGGGACACGCCATGAACTTTGCCGAGATGAAGTCCAAGATCGCAGCCGGACAAGGGTTTATTGCGGCCTTGGACCAGAGCGGTGGTTCGACCCCCAAGGCGCTCAAGGGCTATGGCATCGAGGAAGGCGCCTGGAGCAGCGACGAGGAAATGTTCGGCCTGATCCACGACATGCGCTGCCGGATCATCCGTTCGGGCGCGTTCAGCGGCGAAAAAGTAATCGGCGCGATCCTGTTCGAGCGCACGATGAATGGCAATGTGGATGGCATGCCCGTGCCCACGGCGCTGATTGAGCAGGGCGTGGTGCCTTTCCTCAAGATCGATCAGGGGCTCGAGGCCGAGTCTGATGGCGTGCAGCTGATGAAGCCGATCAAGGGGCTTGATACGCTGCTCACCCATGCCAAGTCGCTCGGCGTCTTCGGCACCAAGGAGCGTTCGGTGATCAATTCGGCGAGCCGCACAGGTATCGCCGCCGTGGTGGCGCAGCAGTTCGAACTGGCGGCGCAAGTTCTGGCGCACGGTCTGATGCCGATCATCGAACCCGAAGTGAACATCAAGAGCGAAACGCGCGCGGAATGCGACGCGATTCTGCTCGACGAGTTGACCAAGGCGCTCAATGCGCTGCCCGAGGGTACGCAGGTCATGCTCAAGCTCTCGTTGCCGCTGCAGCCGGGCCTGTTTGCATCGCTGACCACGCATCCGGCGGTGCTGCGTGTGGTGGCGCTTTCCGGCGGGTACAGCCGCGGCGATGCGGTTGTCGAGCTCGCCAAGAACCACGGCATCATCGCGAGCTTCAGCCGCGCGCTGCTCGAAGACTTGCGGGCACATATGAACGACGATGAGTTCGATGCGGTGCTGGGCACGGCAATTGACGAGATTCATCACGGATCGACCGTCAAGACGGCCTGAGGCTGGCTCTGCAAGTCCTTTCCAAGGTTCGTCATTGCGAGCGAAGCGAAGCAATCCAGAGCGGCTTGGCACGAACGCTCTGGATTGCTTCGTCGCTGCGCTCCTCGCAATGACGATGTCTTGGGTGGGATTTGCGCTGTCGCCCCCGCCTCGCTAAGGCCCCGGCATGTCTGACCTTGCCTGCCAGCTTTACCTGATCTCGCCGCTCGATGTGGGCGGCCTGTTCCCCGACCGGCTTGCCCGCGCACTTGATGCGGGGCCTGTCGCGGCGTTCCAGTTTCGCGTGAAGGACGTGGCCGAGCACGAAGCTGCGCGGTTGGCCGAGCCGCTGCAGCGCATCTGTGCAGACCGCGAGGTGGCGTTCATCATCAACGATTCGATTTCACTGGCCAAGCGGCTGGAGGCGGATGGGGTTCATCTGGGGCAGGACGATGGCTCGGTCGCCGATGCGCGGGCGCGTCTGGGCAAGGCGGCGCAGATCGGCGTGACCTGCCATGCAAGCCGCCACCTGGCGATGGAAGCAGGCGAGGCGGGGGCGGACTATGTCGCGTTCGGGGCGTTTTTCCCGAGTGCCACCAAGGATACCAAGCATGTCGCCGAGCCCGAGCTGCTGCAATGGTGGTCGCGGTTGTTCGAGCTGCCCTGCGTGGCGATTGGCGGGATCACGGCGACCAACTGCGTGCCGCTGGTGCAGGCGGGGGCAGATTTCCTTGCGGTGAGCCAGGCCGTATGGGGCGGCGACGAGGCGGCGGGCGTGCGCGCCTTGCATGAGGCAATCGCGCAAGCGGCGGGCTGAGCGGGACTACTGCGCCGAAGCGCCTTCATCGGCGCTGTAATCATCGCGGACCGCGCCAGCACGCACGCAGCGCAGTGCCTCACGCTTGCTATCGGGGCCAAGCTTGATCAGCGTCAGCCCTACCTTGACGAAGCGCCTGCCGGCAAAGGGGCCCGAGGTCATCGTGAACTTGTTGCCGAGCAGGAGGTAGGTGCCGCGCACCCCGCCGGCGAGGTAGCTGGAATCAGGCACGATGCTGAAATTGTTCTCCGGGCGCGGAGTGGGCGGGGTGGTGGCGTCACCCGGCAGTTCGCAGGTCCAGCGGCCCTGGCTGACCGTCGACATCACTCCGCCCGGCATGGCCATGGCGGGAGCAGCGGCGAGCAGGACAATTGCGGTTGTGGCAGCGCGGATCATGCCCGCGTGGCTAGCATGCGACGGCGGCTTGAAGCAATCGCCGCTTGGCGCTAAGGGCCGCGCTCCCGCACCCTTTCGGCGTGCATCCCAGTTAGGGCTCTTTCCATCATGAAGATCAGCGGCGTGGACATCCGTCCGGGCAACATCCTGGAATACGAAAAGGGCATCTGGAAGGTTGCCAAGACCCAGCATACCCAGCCCGGCAAGGGCGGCGCGTTCATGCAGGTCGAGATGAAGAACCTGATCGATGGCCGCAAGACCAACGTGCGCTTCCGCAGCCAGGACACGGTCGAGCGCGTGCGCCTCGATACCAAGGACTTCCAGTTCCTCTACAAGGAAGGCGACGACCTGATCTTCATGGACGTGGAAACCTACGACCAGATCACGCTGCCGGCCGACCTCCTGGGCGAAGCTGTGGCTTTCCTGGCAGACGGCATGACCGTGCTGCTCGAAATGTGGGAAGAGCGCCCGATTTCGGTGCAGCTGCCCGAGCAGGTCGAAGCCACGATTGTCGAGGCCGATGCCGTGGTGAAGGGGCAGACCGCTTCTTCCAGCTTCAAGCCCGCGATCCTCGACAACGGCGTGCGTGTGATGGTGCCGCCGTTCATCTCCAGCGGAACGCGGATCGTGGTCGACGTCTACGAGCGTACCTACGTCGGCAAGGTGGGCTGATCCGACATGTCAGCAATATCCGGCTTGATGCGGGTGATGGAGAAGGCGGCCCGCAAGGCCGGCCAGCGGCTGCGCCGTGATTTCGGCGAAGTCGAACACCTCCAGGTGAGCCGCAAGGGGCCGGCGGACTTCGTCTCGAAGGCCGATCAGGCGTCCGAGCGTACGCTGTGGGACGAGCTGCGCGCGGCGCGGCCCGGTTGGGGATTTGTGCTCGAGGAAGGCGGCACGATCGAGGGGGAGCCGGGCAAGCCGCGCTTCATCATCGATCCGCTCGACGGCACCAGCAACTTCCTCCACGGCATCCCGCACTTCGCGATCTCGATCGCCGTGCAGGAACCGACGCTTGACGGCAAGGGCTGGGGCGAGGTGACTGGTGGCATCGTTTATCAGCCGATCACGGACGAGAGCTTCTGGGCCGAAAAGACCCGCGGCGCGTGGCTGCAGGACCGGCGCTTGCGGGTTTCTGCGCGGCGCCATCTGGATGAAGCGCTGATCGCTACCGGAATCCCGTTTTCGGGCCGGGGTGATATGGGCGAGTGGACGCGTATCTACCATGAGCTGGGGCCCCGCGTGGCGGGTATCCGGCGCTTCGGGTCCGCGGCGCTCGATCTCGCCTGGGTGGCGGCGGGCCGCTATGACGGGTTCTGGGAAAGCTCACTGCAGCCGTGGGATACGGCAGCCGGGTGTCTGCTGGTGCGCGAGGCGGGCGGGTTTGTTTCGGACTACCGCGGGCGCTCGCAGCCTATCTGTGACGAGACCGTGCTGGCTGGCAACGATGCGCTCCATTCCAAGCTTCACAAGCTGGTCGTCGGCGCGATCAAGACTGCTTGATGCCCGCCGCGGGGGCGGTTAAACCCCCGCGCAGTGCCCCTGTGGTGGAATGGTAGACGCGACCGACTCAAAATCGGTTATCGAGAGATGTGCCAGTTCGAGTCTGGCCAGGGGCACCATTCTCCTCTCATTCACGATTCAAAACGCCGCTCACCCTGAGCCTGTCGAAGGGTGGCTGGCACAAGCGTTGCGGATGATACTTCGACAAGCTCAGCATGAGCGGGTTTGGAGTTGCGGCCATTGTGGTGGGATCGCATAGCAGGTCTTGCGTTCCCGCTATGTTCGCATTAGGCATCAGCCATGGCCAAACCCAAACGCCGATATGTCTGCCAGGCCTGCGGCGGGGTTTCGCCTCGCTGGCAAGGGCAATGCCCCGATTGCGCGGAATGGAGCACTCTGCAGGAAGATGCGCCGGAGACGGTGTTTTCCTCCAAGCACGATCTTTCGAGCGGCGGGCGCCCGGTGGCGTTCGTGGCGCTCGATCAACCTGTAAAACTGCCCGAGCGGCGCAAGACGGGGCTCGCCGAGTTTGACCGCGCGCTGGGCGGGGGGCTGGTGCCGGGCTCGGCGATTCTCATGGGCGGTGATCCCGGGATCGGCAAATCGACGTTGCTGCTGCAGGCGGCGGCGCGGGTCGCTGCGGCAGGCGGCGACGCGGTCTACATCAGCGGCGAGGAAGCGGCCGATCAGGTGCGGCTGCGGGCTGACCGGCTTGGTCTTGGCACAGCGCCGATCCGGCTCGCGGCGGCGACATCCGTGCGCGATATCCTGACCACGCTGAACACGATGGACCCGCCGGTGCTGGTGGTGATCGATTCGATCCAGACGATGTATTCCGACCAGATCGAGGGCGCACCCGGCACAGTGAGCCAGGTGCGCGGCTGCGCGTTCGAGCTCATCCGCTATGCCAAGGCGAGCGGTGCGGCGCTGGTGCTGGTGGGGCACGTAACCAAGGACGGCACCATTGCGGGGCCGCGCGTGCTCGAACACATGGTCGACGTGGTGATGAGCTTCGAGGGTGAGCGCAGCCACCAGTACCGCATCCTGCGCGCGCTCAAGAACCGCTTTGGCGCGGTGGACGAGATCGGCGTGTTCGCAATGGCGGGGGCGGGGCTGGAAGAAGTCAGCAATCCTTCGCTGCTGTTCCTTTCGGGCCGGGAGAGCCCGGTGCCGGGCAGCGCGGTGTTTCCGGCGCTGGAAGGCACCCGTCCGGTGCTGGTCGAGATTCAGGCGCTAACGGTGCGGCTGCAAAGCGGGGCGACGCCGCGCCGCGCGGTGGTTGGTTGGGACAGCGGGCGGCTTGCCATGTTGCTGGCGGTGCTGGAAGCGCGCTGCGGGCTCAACTTTTCGAGCGCGGAAGTATACCTCAACGTCGCTGGAGGTTATCGTTTGACCGATCCGGCAGCGGATCTAGCAGTGGCGGCGGCGCTCATCTCGGCGCTTTCGGACCGGCCGCTTTCCGGCGCTTCGGCATGGTTCGGCGAAATCTCGCTGGCCGGCGAAGTGCGGCCCGTGGCGCATTCCTCGATCCGGCTGCGCGAGGCGGCGAAGCTTGGGTTCGACAAGGCGCATGGTCCAGCGGGTACTCAGGAGAAAGTGCCGGGGATTACCTACGCACCGATAACTCTGCTGCCGAACCTGGTTGACCGGGTGATGGGCGGCTCGTAGATTTCGCGGCGATGACCGGCTTCGATTATGTTGTTTTCCTGATCGTTGCGGTCTGCGCGATCGGCGGGTTCTTTCGCGGCTTTGTCGAGGAAGTGCTGTCCCTGCTCGCGTGGTGCGTAGGGCTCTTTGCCATTCGCTATGGCCATGAGCCGCTGACGCACTTTCTGACGCCCTACCTCAAGAACGAGACGGGCGCGGGCGTGCTCGCTTTCGCGATCCTCACAATCCTGCCCTTCTTTGCAGCCAAAATGCTGGCCTCATCGGTCGGCAACGCGAGCCGCAATTCGGTGCTAGGGCCGATTGACCGGGTGCTCGGTTTCGGGTTCGGGGCGATCAAGGGCTTTGTCATCATGGTCCTCGGCTTCTCGCTGCTGGTGTTCGGCTATGACATCGTATGGGGCGTTGACGGCCGGCCGACATGGATCACGGCCGCGCGGACGTATCCGTTTCTCAATGCCGCGAGCGAAGAACTGATGACGATCATCGACGATCGCCGCGAGGAGGCCGCGAAGGCAGCCAAGCAGGCGCAGGCGGACAAGGAAAGCGAGCTTGAGACCGCCACGAGGAACGCGGCGAAGAAGGCGGCGCGGCGCGAATTGCAGCGGCGGATCAGCAAGGCGGCGAACGGCGAATGACAACTGCCCAGAAGGCACCGGGCCGCACGCTCTACACGCCCGAGATCCTTGGCGCGGCAACGGCCTTGGCGGATTTCAGCTGGGATGAGAGCCTGCCTTTGCGCGGCGAGGCCCGTTCGCGGCGGTGCGGGAGCACGCTGGCGCTGGGGCTCGCGGTCGATGCCGAGGGGCGGATCAGCGCGCTCGGCCTGCGCCCGCATGCCTGCGCGATCGGGCAGGCGGCGGCCTACGCCTTTGCCAGCGCAGCGAAGGGACGGAGCCGGGAACAGATTGCCGATGCGCGCACAGCGCTGGCGGACTGGCTGGCCGGCACAGCCGAAATGCCCGATTGGCCCGGGATTGCACTGGTCGAGCCCGCGCTCGGCTATCCGGCGCGCCATGGTGCGATCATGCTGGCGTGGGATGCCGCACTGGCGGCATTGGGGTGAGGGCAGGCAAGGTTTGGTCAGGCCTTGTTTGGCCGCTCTGGATTGCTTCATCGCGGCGCTCCTGGCGATGACGAGGAGGAGCGCTGGAATTCTTTGTAATGGCGCACTTTCGCACTGGCCCTCGCTTCGCTACAGCCCGCGTTTCAGGGTGAAGTGCCGGACGGTCTCAAGGTTGCCGGCGAGGGGATGGGAACAACTTGGGCATGCATGAGGTGAATGGCGCACCGGAACCGACTGCGGCGGAAATCCGCCTCGTGGTCGCGGCCTCGTCGGTCGGAACCGTGTTCGAGTGGTACGACTTCTTCATCTACGGCACGCTGGGTGCGATCCTTTCCAAGGCCTTTTTCCCGACCGGCAATGCCACGCTGGAAATGCTGCTGTTCTGGCTCGTGTTTGCGGTCGGCTTCGGCTTTCGCCCGCTCGGCGCGGTGCTGTTCGGCTATCTGGGCGACCGGCTCGGGCGCAAATATACCTTTCTTGTCACCGTCACGCTGATGGGCATCGCCACGGCGGGGGTGGGGCTGATCCCGCCCGCGTCCGCGATCGGCTATGCTGCGCCCGTGCTGGTGATCCTGCTCCGCGTGCTGCAGGGGCTGGCGCTCGGCGGAGAATATGGCGGCGCTGCTGTCTATGTTGCGGAGCATGCCGGGCCCGAACGGCGCGGGTTCTTCACCAGTTTCATCCAGTCGAGCGTGGTTGGCGGTTTCGTGCTCAGCCTTGCGGTGGTGCTGGTCTGCAAGGGCGTGATGAGCAAGGAGATCTGGGAAGCGTGGGGCTGGCGCGTGCCATTCCTGCTGAGCCTGCTGCTGCTGGCGGTTTCGCTGTGGATGCGGCTCAAGCTTTCGGAAAGCCCGGTGTTCAAGGCGATGAAGGACAGCGGCGAGATTGCCGGCAATCCGTTTATCGAGAGCATGACGTATCCCGGGAACATGAAGCGGCTGTTTGTCGCGCTGTTCGGGGTGGCGGCCGGGCTGACGGTGATCTTCTACACCGCGATGTTCACCGGCCTGTCGTTCCTGAAAGGGCCGATGCGGGTTGATGATATGACCGCCGAACTGATCGTGGGCCTTGCCTGCGTGATCGGCATGCCGTTCAGCGTGCTGTTCGGCTACATTTCGGACAAGGTCGGGCGCAAACTGCCGATCGTGCTCGGCTACCTTGCCATGCTGGTGCTGGTGTTCCCGGTGTTCTGGATGATCGGCAGCGCGGCCAATCCCGGCCTGGCCAACATGGCCCGGCGCGAGCCGGTGGCAGTGAGCGGCCCCGATTGCGGCTACAACCCCTTCGCGGCGGAGCAGGCCACGCCGTGCGGCAAGCTGCTGGCAGACCTTTCCGCCTCGGGCGTACGCTATTCGCTGGAGGCGGCGCCTGCGCTTGCGATGAACATCGGTGCCAAGCCGGCTGCGCTGGATGCCTATCCCTGGGCCGAGAAGAGCGCGGCGCGGGGCAAGGTGCTGCAGGCGATGCTGGCCGAGGCGGGTTATGACTTTGCCAAGGTGAAGCCCGATTTCGGCCGCAGCGCGGTGATCGTGCTGGGGCTCGTCGTGCTGATGGCACTGACGGGGGCGACATATGGTCCGGCGGCCTCGGTGCTCGCCGAAATGTTTCCTGCGCGCATCCGCTACAGCTCGATGTCGATCCCCTATCATATTGGCACCGGTTATCTCGGCGGGTTCCTGCCGCTGATTTCGGCGCTGATCGTGGCCAAGACCGGCGATCCTTATGCCGGGCTGTGGTATACCTGGGTGGTGGTGCTGGTGGCCTTCGTGGTCGGGCTCTGGGGGCTGAAGGGCGGGCCGCCAAAGGACTTCGCGCACGATGATGCCTGAAGACCTGCCGCTGCCCCCGGCAGCGCTGCGGCTGCGGCTCGACCGGGCGGCGCTGGCGGCGAACTGGACCGCGCTTGACGGCCTTTCGGGAACGGCGCGAGCAGGCGCGGCGATCAAGGCGGATTGCTATGGGCTGGGTACGCGGGCTGCGGTGCCGGTGCTGGCGGCGGCAGGGTGCCGCGACTGGTTCGTGGCGCATTGGCAGGAAGCGGCAGAGGCGGCGCGCCTTGTCCCGCCGGCGCAGATTTCGATGCTGCACGGACCGATGACGGACGCCGAGGCGGTCTATGCCCGCGCGCTAGGGGTGCGGCCGGTGCTCAATTCGCTGGCGCAAGTGCGGCGCTGGCTGGCCGCAGGGGGCGGAGCTTGCGACCTGATGGTCGATACGGGGATGAGCCGGCTCGGGCTGCCGCTGGCCGAAATCGGCGATCCGGCGGTTGCGTTGCTCGAGATCGAGACCTGCATGAGCCATCTGGCCAGCGCGGACGAGGATTGTGCGCAAAATGCGGCGCAGCTGGCGCGGTTCTGCGAAGCGGCGAGTACCGTGACAGCGCGGCGCTACAGCTTGTGCAACAGTGCCGGGATTGCGCTTGGCGCCGATTATCATTTCGATCTCACCCGGCCGGGGCTGGCACTTTACGGCGGCGTACCGCGCAGCGAGTTTGCCGGGCAGATCGCACAAGTGGCCTTTCCCGAGGCCGCGGTGATCCAGGTCCGCGACCTCGCGGCAGGCGATTCGGTGGGGTACAACGCGACTTTCACCGCGCCCCGACCGATGCGCGCAGGGGTAATAGCGATTGGTTACGCCGATGGTTACCTGCGCTGCTGGTCTGGCCGGGGGCATATGCTCTGGCAGGGGACGCGCTTGCCGGTGCTGGGGCGCGTCTCGATGGACATGACAATCGTTGACCTGTCCCGCGCGGAAAACTGCGGCGAAGGGGACTGGCTTGGTGTGGAATACGCGCTGCCTGAGGCGGCTGCGAACAGCGGTCTATCGCAATACGAGCTGCTGACATCAATGGGGCGCCGATTTGCCAGAATAGAATGAATTGTCGTTATCCCCTCAAGCTTTATTGCGCTGCACATACCGCATCTGCTAATGCCTCTTGCATAAACCCAGCAGGGCGCGAAAAAAATGGCAAACGCAGCGAAGGACGGCGACACCGTCATCATCAAGAAGTACGCGAACCGGCGGCTCTACAACACCCGGACCTCAAGCTACATCACGCTTGATCACCTCGCGCAGATGGTTAAAGAAAACATTGAATTCAAGGTCATGGATGCCAAGACCGGCGCTGATCTGACCCATACGATCCTCACCCAGATCATCATGGAAGAGGAAGCGAGCGGCGAGCAGATGCTGCCGACGAACTTCCTGCGCCAGCTGATATCCATGTACGGCAACTCGATGCAGGCGCTTCTTCCGGGCTATCTTGAGGCCTCGATGGAGCACTTCCGCGAGAACCAAGCCAAGCTGAGGAAGGCGATCGAGGACAGCATCGGCGCCAATCCGCTGGCCCAGATCGCGCAGCGCAACATGGAACTGTTCAAGGCCGCAACGGCTGCGTTCGTGCCCGGTGCGGTGCAGGCGGCCGAAACCGAGAAGAGCGCTGCGGCGCCGGCGGACGACGAACTGGCCGTCTTGCGCAAGCAGATGGCCGACATGCAGAAGAAGCTGGACCAGCTTGCAGGCTGAAGCTGCGCCCAGGCGGGATTGAACGGATCCCGTTTGGGGCGGATTCTTGGTTCGCCGCGATTTCCGAGCCGCGAAATGTTCCATTTCCCTCGAAATCACTCTAACCGGCCAGCATGAATCAGAACGCATCGATCAAGCACGCCCTGCCTGTCCTCAGGCAGGACGATTTCGCCCAGTGGTATCAGGCAGTGATTGCCGAAGCCGAACTCGCCGAGGAATCCGGCGTGCGCGGTTGCATGGTGATCAAGCCGTGGGGCTACGGCATCTGGGAACGCATCCAGAAGCTGATGGACGAACGCATCAAGGAAGCGGGCGTCGAGAACTGCTACTTCCCCCTGTTCATCCCGCTGTCCTACTTCGCGCGCGAGGCCGAACACGTTGAGGGCTTTGCCAAGGAAATGGCGGTCGTCACGCATCACCGGCTGATCGCCGATGGCAAGGGCGGCCTCGTGCCCGATCCCGAGGCGAAGCTGGAAGAGCCGCTGATCGTACGGCCGACTTCGGAGACGGTGATCGGTGCGGCGATGGCGCGGTGGATCCAGTCGTGGCGCGATCTGCCGATGCTGACCAACCAGTGGGCCAACGTGGTGCGGTGGGAAATGCGCACGCGCATGTTCCTGCGTACGAGCGAGTTCCTCTGGCAGGAAGGCCATACCGCGCACGCGGACGAGGCCGATGCGATGGCCGAGACGCTGCGCGCGCTGGAGATGTATCGCAGCTTTGCGGAAGATGTGCTGGCGATGCCGGTGGTCGCGGGCCCGAAGCCCGAGAACGAGCGCTTCCCGGGCGCGGTCGAGACGTTCTCGATCGAGGCGATGATGCAGGACGGCAAGGCGCTGCAGGCGGGCACTTCGCACTATCTGGGCACCACGTTCTCGGAAGCGGCGGGCATTCGCTATCAGGACAAGGAAGGCCAGCAGACGCTGTGCCACACCACGAGCTGGGGCGTTTCCACGCGCATGATCGGCGGCGTGATCATGACGCACGGCGATGATGATGGCCTGCGCACCCCGCCGCGCATCGCGCCGCAGCAGATCGTGATCCTGCCGATGCTGCGCGAAAACGACGGCGATGCTGCGCTGCTCGAATACTGCGCGGGGCTGCGGGCAAAGCTCGCGGCGCTGACGGTGTTCGACGAAAAGGTGCGCGTGCTGCTCGACAAGCGGCCGGGCAAGGCGACTGCCAAGCGCTGGGGCTGGGTCAAGAAGGGCGTGCCGCTCATCCTTGAGATCGGCGGACGCGATGCGGAAGGCGGGCAGGTTTCCGTGCTGCGCCGCGACCGGCTGTGGCGCGAGGATGGCAAGGCCAACTTCATTGGCATGGCGCAGGACGTTTTCGTTGACGCCGCCGCGGGTGAACTGGAAGCGATCCAGACCGGTCTGTTCGAGGAAGCACGCGCGCGGCGCGATGCGCAGATCGAGCGCGGGATCAGCGATCTGGCGGGCCTCGCGGCGTACTTCTCTGAGGACAAGGCCTTTCCGGGCTGGGTGGAGCTGTGCTGGTCGCGCCCGACCGGGGCGGCGCTCGACACGGTGGTGGAGCAGCTCAAGGCGCTCAAGCTGACGATCCGCAACACGCCGATGGATGCGGCGCCGGTGGTGGGGCTGTGCCCGTTTACGGGTGAGCCGGCGGTGGAGCGCATTCTTGTGGCGCGAGCTTATTGACCTTTTGGGGCAGGCGGGGCGCCTAAAATCCCGGCTTCGCTCGACACGAACGAAAGTTAGGATATTGGTCGGATCATGAAGGCCCTTTTCGCGCTCCCGCTGCTCGCCCTTGTCGTTCCTGTTGCTGCTCACGCTGCGCCTGATGACAGCGTCTCGCAAGTCCGGCTCGAGGCCGATATTGCGCGGCTTGTCGCGTTCGGGACGCGGCATACGCTGTCATCACAGGAAGATCCCAAGCGCGGGATCGGCGCAGCGCGCACGTGGGCGGAAGGCGAATTTCGCAAGACGAGCGCTGGCTGCGGCGGGTGCCTCGAGATCGTGCTGCCCGAGACGACGGTGCAAGGCGAGCGCATTCCGAGCCCGACGCGGCTGATTGATGTCGTGGCGATCCAGCGCGGGACCTTGCGGCCCAACGAAGTCGTGATCGTGCAGGGGCATATCGACAGCCGCAATTCCGATGCGCTGGATGCCAAGGGCGACGCGCCGGGTGCGAACGATGATGGTTCGGGCACCGCGCTGGTGCTCGAAGCGGCGCGGGCGCTTTCGAAAACGAAGTTTGCGGGGACGATTGTCTATGCTGTGCTCTCGGGCGAGGAGCAGGGGCTTTATGGCGGCAAGGTGCTGGCAGACTATGCCAAGGCGCAGGGCTGGACGGTGAAAGCCGTGCTCAACAACGATATCGTCGGCAATTCGCGCGGGTCCGACGGGCTGCTGGACGATGCCCATGTGCGCGTGTTTTCCGAAGGGCCGCGCGCCGATGCCAGTGCTGCGCGGCTTGACGCGCAGCGCGCCATCGGCGGGGAGAACGACAGTCCTTCGCGCAATCTCTCGCGCTGGCTGGCGGGGCTGGGAGACAACGGGCTTGCCGTGCGCCAGGTCTGGCGGGCAGACCGCATGGGTCGCGGCGGGGATCACCTGCCGTTTCAGGAAGCAGGCTATCCGGCCGTGCGGTTTACCGTGGCCGTGGAGAACTATGAGCGGCAGCACCAGAACGTGCGGACCGAGGCCGGACGCCCGTTTGGCGACACGGTCGAGGCAATGGACTTTGCCTACCTCGCGCGGGTGACGCGGCTTAATGTGCGCGCGCTGGCAGCGCTGGCAGCGGCGCCGATGCCGCCAGCGGCCAAAGTCACGGCGGCGGTGCAGACCTTCACCGATGTCGACTGGACGGCGGTGCCAGGCGCGGCGCGCTACCGCGTGTGGCAGCGGCGAACGGATGCGCCGGGCTGGGACGCAAAGCCGCTGGCCGAGACCGATGCGACGCATCTGCGGCTTGACGGCGTACGCGGGGACGATTGGTTCTTCGGGGTGAGTTCGGTGGCAGCGGACGGCGCGGAGAGCCCGATTGCTTCGGCAGTGCCCGGCGGCGACTATCGGCCCGAGGCGGCAGCAAAGCGCTGACCTTGCCATTGGGGCCGTCAGGGGCCAGAGGTCTTCGATGGCACTTCGCAAGCAGACGCCCAACGGGCCCGACGGACTTCCCACTCGCCAGCAGGTGCTGGACTTCATCGCTGCAAGTGAAGAACCGGCGGGCAAGCGCGAGATTGCCAAGGGCTTCGGGCTCAAGGGCACCGAGAAGATCGCGCTGAAAGCGCTGCTGAGGGACATGGCCGAGGAAGGCCTGATCGACGGCAATCGCAGCGCGTTTCATCGCATGGGCGGAGTGCCGAAGGTGACGGTGCTGCGTGTGCTGGAGATCGAGGACGGGCAGCCGCTGGCGATTCCGGATACCTGGCAGCCCGATGACGGCGCGCCGCCGCCGCGCGTGCGGATCATCGAGCCGCGCGGAAAGGGCAAGAGCGCGCAGGCCGCGCTCAAGGTGGGCGACCGCGTGCTCGCGCGCACCGAGGAAGCAGGCCGGGGCCTCATCGCGCATGTGATGAAGAAGCTGCCGACGCGGACCGAGCAAGTGCTGGGCGTGGTTGAGTTCGACGGGGCGGGCAAGCCCTGGCTCGCGCCTGTGGACAAACGTGTGCGCAACGCTGTGGCTATCTCGGATCTTGGCGGGGCGGCGGCAGGCCAGCTCGTGCTGGGCGAGCCGGTGAGCAAGAGCCCACGCGCGGGCCTCAAAATCACCGAAGTGCTGGGCGATCCGCTGGCGCCGCGCGCGTTCAGCCTGATCGCGATCCACAAGCATGGCATTCCCTTCGCCTTTGCGCAGGATGCAATCGACGAAGCGGCGATTGCGGCCGGGATGGCGCTCTCCGAGGATGCCCGCGAGGACTTGCGTGCGCTTCCCATCGTGGCCATCGACCCGGCGGATGCGCGCGACCACGACGATGCGATCTGGGCCGAGCCGGATGGCGAGGGCGGCTTCCGCGCAGTTGTCGCGATTGCGGACGTGAGCTTCTATGTGCGGCCCGGCGGGGCAGTGGACCGCGAGGCGAGGAAGCGCGGCAATTCGGTCTACTTCCCCGACCGCGTGGTGCCGATGCTGCCGCATGTGCTGAGTTCGGACGTCTGTTCGTTGAAAGTCGGCGCGGACCGGGCGGCGATGGCCTGCCACCTTACGATCGATGCCGAAGGGCACGTGACCGGCTGGCGCTTTACCCGGGCGCTGGTGCGGATCGCCGAAGTGCTTGCCTACGAGGAAGCGCAGCGGCGGATCGATGCGCGTGAAGCCGCGCCGCATCTCCAGAACCTCTGGGCTGCGTGGAGGCTGCTGGAGAAGGCCCGTGGAAAACGCGATCCGCTGGAGCTGGAGCTTCCGGAGCGGCGCGTGGTGCTCGACGAGAAGGGCAAGATCGCCGAAATCGCCATCCGCGAACGGCTCGATGCGCACCGCGTGGTCGAGGACTTCATGATCGCGGCAAACGTCGCGGCGGCGAAAGCGCTGGAGGCCAAGGTCGCGCCAGTGGTCTACCGCATCCACGAACCGCCGAGCCGTGAGAAGCTGGTGGCGCTGAAGGACTATCTCGCGACGTTCGGCCGCAAGCTGGCACTGGGGCAGGTGATCACCCCGGGGCTGTTCAACCGCATGCTCAAGGATGTGACCGACGAGGCCGAGAAGGCGCTGGTCATGGAAGCGGTGCTGCGCAGCCAGACTCAGGCCTATTACGGGCCGCGCAATGCGGGGCACTTCGGCCTGGCGCTGGGCAGCTATGCGCACTTCACTTCGCCGATCCGGCGCTATTCGGACTTGCTGGTCCACCGCGCGCTGGTCGATTCGTGGCATCTAGAGCAGCCGCGGCCCGAAGCGCGCGAGCTTCCGGCAACTTCCGGCCTTTCGGATCGGGATCGCAGCGATCTCGCGCGGATCAGCGATGCCATTTCCAAGGCCGAGCGCCGCGCGATGGAAGCCGAGCGCGAGACGATCGACCGCTATGTGGCGGCATGGCTATCGGCCCGGGTGGGCGAGGTGTTTGATACCCGGATCACCGGCGTGCAGAAGTTCGGCCTGTTTGCCACGATCATCGGCCTCGGCGGTGACGGGCTGGTGCCGATCTCGACCCTGGGGGCCGAGCGCTTTGCCCATGACGAGAAGCGGCAGGTGCTGGTCGGCGAGGAAACCGGCGAGACTTTTGCGATGGGGATGATCCTGAAGCTGCGGCTGGCCGAAGCCAATCCGCTGACGGGCGCGCTCAAGTTCGAGCCGGTCGATCTGCCGGACGGCGCCGGACGGATCGAGCCACGCGGCGGGCGGCCTCACGACCGGGGGCCGAAAACGGCCGGCGGCTTCATGCAGGGACCGCGCGGGCGGCCGCGCAATATCCGGCATCAGGGGCGCAAGCGGTAGGACGCGGCAGGTCCTGAACCTAGCTGAACGAATCGATGCCGCTCTCGTCGATCCCGCCCGGCACGATCATCAGCACGCAGGGCAATTGGCCAAGGTGCGAGGTAAAGTGCGTGACGAGCGGGCCGGGGTTACCCTCGGCAGCAGCGCCCAGCACCAGAGCGGAAACTTCGGGATGTTCGCCGAGGTATTCGCGCACGACTTGCGGCCCGCTGCCGGTGCGCACCGCGACGGCGGGTTCGAGGCCGGATTCGCTGGCCAGGCTGCCGGCGGCAGCGCGGGCGAGATCTTCGGCGCGCTCGCGGGCTTCCGCTTCGATTGTCGCCTGAATGCTGCCGAACACCACAAATTCCTGCCGGGGCACCAGCGCGAGGATGTGAACGGTGCCGCCGGTGCGCACCGCGCGGCGGGCGGCAAAGCGCAACGCACGGTCGGCTTCCTCGGTATCGTCCATGATGACGAGATAGACGCGCTGTTTCGCGCGCGCCTCGGCGCCCGGCCTGCCTTCAGCCTCGCTTGCCATGCCAACCATGCTGCCCCCTTGCGATAAGGTCACTTTACACGCCAATCGCACTGCCGGTCATTCGACAGGGTCATGCGTATTGGCCTAATTCGTATGCGGGGCAAGCGCCAAGAGACTTGACCCGCCCTGCGCGGGTGGCGAAATGGCGCCCCATGTGCCAAGAGGCACGCGCAAGGCAGGGGTAGCCGGATGGTCTGTCCCCGCGCGTGGCCCCGCTAACCAGGCCCCGGTAACCATTAGGGAAAAGAGCTGCCCATGCCGATCCAGATCAAGATGCCCGCGCTGTCACCCACGATGGAGGAAGGCACGCTGGCCAAGTGGCTGGTGAAGGTGGGCGACACCGTCAAATCCGGCGACATCATGGCCGAGATCGAGACCGACAAGGCGACCATGGAATTTGAAGCCGTCGATGAGGGCACAGTGGTCGCCATCGAGGTTTCCGAAGGCACCGAGGGCGTGAAAGTCGGCACCGTGATCGCGACGATTGCGGGTGAGGATGAAGGCGATGCCACACCGGCGGCGGCTGCGGCTCCGGCGGCTGCTGCACCGGCGCCTGTTGCTGCGCCGGACCCCGCACCTGTCGCGGCTGCGCCTGCTCCGGCGGCTCCGGCTGCGCCTGCACCCGTTGCGGCGGCCCCGGCACCGGCCGCTCCGACGGGTGATCGCATCGTGGCAAGCCCGCTCGCCAAGCGCATCGCCGGAGAGAAGGGCATCGATCTCAGCACGGTCACCGGCAGCGGCCCGCATGGGCGGATCATCAAGGCCGATCTCGATGCGGCTCCGGCGGCAGCACCGGCTGCGGCTCCCGCGGTGGCCGCTCCGGTCATGGCGCCTGCCGCGGTAGCTGCTCCGGCTCCGGCTCCGGCGCCCGCGCCGTTCAGCACCGATATTCCGCACGAGGCCGTCAAGCTTTCCTCGATGCGCAAGACCATCGCGCGCCGCCTGACCGAGGCCAAGGCGACGGTGCCGCACTACTATCTCACTGTCGATATCAGCCTGGACAAGCTGCTGAAGCTGCGCGCCGAATTGAACTCCGCCCTCGCTGGCCAGGGCGTGAAGCTCTCGGTCAACGACCTGCTGATCAAGGCGCTGGGCAAGGCGCTGATTCTCGCGCCCGATGCCAATGTCAGCTTCGCGGGCGACACGCTGATCCGCTATTTGCGCGCCGACATTGCGGTCGCGGTTTCGATCCCGGGCGGGCTGATCACGCCGATCGTGACGGGGGCCGACGTCAAGTCGATCTCGGCCATCCAGAAGGACATGGCGGACCTTGCCGCGCGGGCGAAGGCGGGCAAGCTGGCGCCGCACGAGTATCAGGGCGGAACGGCCAGCCTTTCCAACCTCGGCATGTTCGGGATCAAGCAGTTCGAGGCGGTGATCAATCCGCCGCAGGGCATGATCATGGCGATCGGCGCGGGCGAGAAGCGCCCCTATGTGATCGACGATGCGCTGGGCATTGCCACCGTCATGTCCGCCACCGGCAGCTTCGACCACCGCGCCATCGACGGGGCGGAAGGCGCGCAGCTGATGCAGGCGTTCAAGACGCTAGTGGAAGCGCCGCTTTCGCTGGTGGCATGAACGAGGCGACGTTCCTGAAGCTGCGCCGTGCGGCGGAGGTTACGGGATACCTGTTCATTTGCGTTACCCCTCTAATTTTTATTTTGAAATCAATGGAATATAATGGCCGAGGGGATGATACCTGGCAGTACTCCCTCGGCTACGGCATGGCCTGCGTGGGCGCTGCCAAGATCTTTACCGAGGCGACGACGACTAGCAAAATTGTGTTTGCGGTCTTGCTGATCCAGGTAGCATTGATGGTGCTGGGCATAGCCTTCAATATATAGCGCTGATCTTGATTTGAGGAACTTATGGCTGACCAATACGACCTTCTCGTTCTCGGCTCGGGCCCCGGCGGCTATGTCGCGGCGATCCGCGCGGCGCAGCTGGGCCTCAAGGTCGGCATTGTCGAGCGCGAGCTGCTCGGCGGCATTTGCCTCAATTGGGGCTGCATTCCGACCAAGGCGCTGCTGCGGTCTGCCGAAGTGTTCAACCAGATGAAGCACGCCGCGAGCTATGGCCTCGCCGCCGACAACATCCGCGCGGATATCGATGCGGTGGTGAAACGTTCGCGCGGGGTGGCCAAGCAGCTCAACCAGGGCGTGACGCACCTGATGCGCAAGAACAAGATCACCGTGCACATGGGCACCGGCGTTTTGAAAGGCGCAGGGCAGGTCGAAGTGACGGGCGAGAAGGGCACCGAGACCATCTCGGCCAAGCACGTGATCGTGGCTACGGGTGCGCGCGCCCGCGATCTGCCGTTTGCCAAGGCGGACGGGAACCGCATCTGGACCTACCGCCACGCGATGGTGCCGCCCGCAATGCCGAGCAAGCTGCTGGTTATCGGTTCGGGCGCGATCGGCATCGAATTTGCCAGCTTCTACAACGATATGGGCGCGGATGTTACGGTCGTCGAAATGATGGACCGGATCGTGCCGGTGGAAGATGCCGAAGTTTCGGCATTCCTCGAGAAGTCGCTGACCAAGCAGGGCATCAAGATCCTCACCGGTGCGGGCGTCGAGAGCATCGCGACGAGCGCCGCCGGCGTGAAGGCCAAGATCAAGGGCAAGGACGGCTCCGCGGCCGAACACGATTTCAGCCATGTGATCGTGGCCGTCGGTATCGTGCCCAACACCGAGAACATCGGGCTTGAAGCGCTGGGCGTGCAGGCGGAGCGCGGGATCATCGCCATCGACGGCTATGGCCGCACCAATGTACCCGGCGTCTGGGCCATCGGCGACGTGACACCCGGGCCGTGGCTGGCACACAAGGCGAGCCACGAAGGCGTGATTGCCTCCGAGGCCATCGCGCAGGCGCTGGGCAATACCGAAGTCCACCCGCATCCGATGGACCGGCTCAACATTCCCGGCTGCACCTACTGCCACCCGCAGGTGGCCAGCGTGGGGCTGACCGAGGCGAAGGCCAAGGAAGCGGGCTACGAGCTCAAGGTAGGCACGTTCCCGTTCATCGGCAACGGCAAGGCGATTGCGCTGGGCGAGGCGGAAGGCTTCATCAAGACGGTGTTCGATGCCGCAACCGGCGAGCTGCTCGGTGCGCACATGATCGGCGCGGAAGTGACCGAGCTCATCCAGGGTTATGTCGTGGGCAAGACGCTCGAGACGACCGAGGCCGAGCTTATGCACACCGTCTTCGCGCATCCCACGCTGTCTGAGATGATGCACGAAAGCGTGCTCGCAGCTTACGGGCGCGCGATCCACATCTGATGTTCCGGGCGTGACGCCGACGCATGATGTGATCATCCTCGGCGCCGGGGCGGCGGGGCTATTCTGTGCGGGGCTGGCAGGCCAGCGCGGGAGGCGCGTCGCGTTGCTCGATCATGCCGATGCGCCGGGCAAGAAGATCCTGATTTCGGGGGGAGGGCGGTGCAATTTCACCAATCTCCACACCGCGCCTGACCGCTACCTTTCAGAGAACCCGCATTTCGCGCGCTCGGCGCTGAGCCGGTACACGCCAGCGGACTTCATCGCACTGATCGAGCGCTACGACATTGCCTGGCACGAAAAGACGCTGGGGCAGCTGTTCTGCGATGGCTCGGCCAAGCAGATCGTGGCGATGCTGGTGGAGGAATGCCGCGCGGGCAAAGTGGACCTGCGCTGCGGCGAGCCGGTCGGCGCGGTGGAGCATTCGGACGGATTGTTCCGGGTAGGCTTCGGCGCGGAAACCCTCGCTGCTTCTGCGCTGGTGATTGCGACGGGCGGGCCTTCGATCCCCAAGCTGGGGGCGAGCGGGTTTGCTTATGATCTGGCGCGGCGCTTCGGGCTGAAGGTCGTTCAGCCGCGCCCGGCATTGGTGCCGCTGACGCTTTCGGGCGAGGAGGCCCTGTTTCGCGAGCTTTCCGGGGTATCGGCGGAAGTTGTGGCGCGCAGCGGCAAGGCGGCGTTTCGCGAGGCGGCCCTGTTCACGCACCGCGGCCTGTCGGGCCCGGCGATCCTGCAAGTCTCGTCCTACTGGCGCCCGGGAAGCGCGGTGGAGATCGATTTTCTGCCTGATCAACAGCAAGACTGGCTGCTTGCCGCCAAGCGCGAGCGCCCGCGCATCGCCATGGCAAAGGCGCTGGGCGCCATGCTGCCTGAGCGGCTTGCGGTGCGGCTGGCCGAACGCACCGGGATCGAGGGCGAACTTGGCCAGAAGCAGGACAAGGCCCTGCGCGCAGCCGAAGCGCAGCTGCGGCGGTGGACCTTCATGCCAAGTGGCAGCGAAGGCTTTGCCAAGGCGGAAGTGACAGCGGGCGGGATCAGCACCGCAGGCCTTTCATCGCGCACGATGGGCGCCAATGCGGTGCCGGGCCTCTTTGCCATCGGCGAAGCGGTGGATGTGACGGGCTGGCTCGGCGGCTATAACTTCCAGTGGGCCTGGGCGAGCGCGCATGCCGCCGCGATGGTGCTGAGTTCGTAAGCCGAAAACTGGCGGACAGGGTGGGATTCGAACCCACGGTGAGCTTCCACCCACGGCGGTTTTCAAGACCGCTGCCTTAAACCACTCGGCCACCTGTCCGCTGCGCTAAGCGCCCGAGTGCCGATAGCGGGGGATCGATGGCTCGCAAAGAGGTTTTGCGCGGGGGGCCTGCGGCGGTTCCCACGCGTTTCATCGATTGAGGGATTCCCAGCGCCGCCGCGCTGTGCGACTGTCCGCCCACGATGCAACTGCCCTTCCGATTTCGTATGCCTCGCAAACTTGCCCTTATCCGGGCGGGGCTTGCCGCGCTGGTGCTCTCGCTCCTTGCCGGACCTGCGGGCGCGCAAAACGACGAAGCGGCAGCGGGTTTTCAGGGCTATCTGCAATACCTTGCGGCAAAGGCGCGGGCAGAAGGCGTGCGCGAGGAAACCATCGCTGCGGTAATGACCGGGCTCACTGAAAACCCCCGCGTCATCGCGCTGGACCGCGCGCAGCCGGGGACGTCATCCTCGATCCCGGCGTTTGCTGGCTATCGCCGCACGCATGTCGACGCGGCGCGGATTTCCGGCGGGCAGCGGCAGTATCTGGCCTCAGCCGACACTCTCGCTGCGCTGGAGCGGCGCTATGGCGTGCCACCCAAGATCGTGCTTGCGATCTGGGGACATGAGACGAATTACGGGTCCTATACCGGCGATTTCGACCTTGCGCGCTCGCTGGCGACGCTCGCCTATGAAGGGCGGCGGCGCGCACTGTTTGCCGAGGAATTCGTTGCCCTGCTCAAGATGGTCGATCGCGGCGTGCCCCGCAGCAAACTGGTGGGAAGCTGGGCCGGCGCTTTCGGCAATCCGCAATTCCTGCCGAGCGTCTACTTGCGTGTGGCGCAGGACGGCGATGGCGACGGGTTCGCGGATATCTGGTCGAGCAAGCCCGATACGCTCGCTTCGATCGCCAATTACTTCCGCGATGCCGGATGGCGGCCGGGCGAGGCATGGGGCGTTGCGGCGGACGTGACCCTGCCGCTCGACCGCGCTGCGCTGGGCACGGCGCTGGCCAGCCCGCGCTGCCCGCAGGTCTTTGCCCGGCATTCGCGGTGGAAGACGGTGCGCGAATGGAAGGCGCTAGGTGTGGTGCCGCGTGCGCCCACTTTGGCAGACGATACGCTTGCGAGCCTGCTCGAACCGGATGGCCCAGGGCAGACGGCCTACCTGCTAACCGGAAATTATAGGGTCATCCTCGATTACAACTGCTCGAATCTCTACGCTCTCTCGGTTGGACTTCTGGCTGATGAAATTGCCCGTTAACAGGAACAGCAGCGTTCTGGCGCTGGCCATGGTGCTGGCGCTGGGCAGCGGCCTCGCCGCGCCACTTGCTGCGCGCGAGCGAAAGGCGCTGCCGCCTGAGGTGACCGGACCGGCAGGCGATTATCCGGTAACACTGGGCGATCCCTTCGTGGTGGACGGCGTGACTTATACGCCGTCCGATGCGCTCAACTACGATGCCGTGGGCAAGGCCGTGCCGATGGGCGCGGAAGAGGGCGTTGCGGCGCGGATCGATGGCGCGCATCGCACGCTGCCGGTGCCGAGCTATGTCGAGATCACGTCGCTTTCGAGCGGGCGGACGATCCTCGTGCGGATCGACAGGCGCGGGCCGATGAGCGGCGACGGCCTTGTCGCGCTCTCACCGATGGCCTGGGCCGAACTGGGCTTGCCCGGCGCTGCTTCCGCACCTGTGCGTGTGCGCCGGGTCAATCCGCCCGAGCCTGAACGCGCGCTGCTGCGCACCGGACAGGCCGCGCCGCGCCGCATGGATACGCCGGCAGGCCTGCTCGCCGCGCTGCGCCGCAAGCTCGGGATCGAGCCGCCGGTTTCCGACCTGCCGGTGACGATCCATCCGGCGCAAGTGGCCACGACCGGAGTGACCAAGCCTGCACTGGCTGCACAGCCGGCTCCCAAGGCGGCGCTGGCCCCGGAAAAGACGCTGCCCAAGCCGGCCCCGAAGCCGGCTTCAAAGCCTGCACCCAAGCCTGAAGCCGCAATTGCGCCCAAGCCCAAGCCGCCGGCTGAACCGGCAAAGCCTGCCGTCGCGGCAGCCGGACACTTCTACGTGCAGATCGGCGCGTTTTCGCAGCATGCCAATGCCGAGGCGGCTGCGCGCAAGGCGAGCGGATCGATGGTGCAGGCAGGCTCGCTCTGGCGGGTGCGCAGCGGGCCGTTTTCCACCGGGGATGAGGCCGAGCGCGGACTGGCGAAGGCCCGCGCTGCGGGCTATGCGGGTGCCCGGATCGTGCGCGACTAGTCTCGTCCCGGCGCGGTCCCGAACTGGCTGAGGACCCTGCGCTTGCAATCGAGGATCGTGACCGCTGTACTGATCGCCGCGCTGGCCGCTGTGCCGGTGCGTGCGGCGGCCCCCGCGCCTGAAACCACAGCGGGCGCAGCGCTTGCCATGCCGCAGGTTTCGGCCCCCATCGCGCTGCTGATCGACGTGAACGGCGGACGCGTGCTGTTCGAGCGCCAATCGCATCGGCGCTTCGTGCCGGCCTCGCTCACCAAGATCATGACGAGCTATGTCGCTTTCGAATTGATCAAGGCGGGAAAGCTTAAGCTCGATCAGCGCTTCACGATGAGCCACGAAGCCTTCCGCAAGTGGCACCGGGTGGGCAGCACGATGTTCCTGGCAGACGGAAGCGATACGTCCGTTGCCGAACTGCTCGAGGGCATTGTCACGGTTTCGGCCAATGACGGCTGCGTCGTGCTGGCTGAAGGCGTGGCGGGGAGCGTCGGCGCGTTCACCGAGATGATGAATGCCGAGGCCAAGAAACTCGGCATGAAAGACACGCATTACAACACCGCCAATGGCTGGATGGACGAGGGCGAAACCTATGTCTCCGCCGCCGATCTCGCCATTCTGAGCACGGCGCTGATCACCCGGCACCCGGATCTCTATGCCCGGTTCTACGGGCATGAGCGGCTCTCGTTCAGGGGGATCGAGCAGCCCAACCACAACCCGCTCTATGGCCATGTCGAGGGCGCGGACGGGGTGAAGACGGGGTTCACCAACGAGGCGGGCTATGGCCTTGTCGGCTCCGCGACCCGCAATGGGCGGCGGCTGATGATGGTCGTCGGCGGATATGACCGCCCGGCCGACCGCACCAAGGAATCGCGCGCATTCATCGAATGGGGCTTTGCCGCGTTCGAGGCGCATCCGCTGTTTGCCGAGGGCGCACGGATCGGGACAGCAAAAGTGCAGGGCGGCGAGGCACGCAGCGTGGACCTCGTAGCGCCGCACCCGCTGGCGCTGACGTTGCCGCGCGGCGGCCATGCGCGCTACTCGCTCAGCGTGCGCTACAAAGGGCCGCTGCGGGCGCCGATTGCCAAGGGAGACGAAGTCGCCAACCTGATCGTGCGAGTGCCGGGCGAGGGCGAGACGCGGTTGCCGCTGGTGGCGGCCGCGAATGTTCCTGAAGCGGGCGCACTGGCGCGGCTGCGCAACGGCTTTCTCGCGATGCTGGGGCAATGAGCGGCAAATTCATCGTCTTTGAAGGCGGGGAAGGGGTCGGCAAATCGACCCAGAGCCGGCTGCTGGCCGAAGCGCTAAGGGGGCGGGGGCTGGACGTCGTCACCACGCGCGAACCGGGCGGGACGCCGGGGGCCGAAGCGATCCGCGCGCTACTGCTGGACAAGGGTGGACCGGCCAGGGACGGCCTCGGCTGGGGCGCGCGGGCCGAAGCGCTGCTGTTTGCCGCAGCGCGCGCAGACCATGTCGAAACGCTGATCCGCCCGGCGCTGGCGCGCGGAGCATGGGTCGTGTGCGATCGCTATCTCGATAGCAGCCGCGCCTATCAGGGCGGCGGCAGCGGGCTGGAGGACGCAGATATCCTCACCCTGCACCGCATCGGCAGCGCGGGGCTGCTGCCCGATTGCACGGTACTGCTCACGCTCGACCCTGCCGAGGCGGCAAGGCGCGTGGAAAAGCGCGATGCCGGCGCGCTCGACCGGATCGGCGGGCGCGGGGCGGACTTTCACGCGCGTGTGGCGGCAGCCTTCCTGCGCTATGCCGAAGCGGAGCCGGGGCGTTTTGCGCTGGTTGCGGCAAACGGCGCGCCTGAAGCTGTTCACGCTCGCGTTCTCGCGGCGGTCGACTCGCTGTGCAACGCTTGATCGGTCATGACGAGGCCTGGGCCGTGTGGCGCGCGGCCCGCGCCGGGCACCGCATGCACCACGGCTGGATCCTTGCCGGGCGCGAAGGACTGGGCAAGGCCAGCTTCGCGCGCGCGGCAGCGGCAGATCTGGTCGCTGAGCCGGGCGTGCCGCAGCCGCTGCCCGAAGCCCACCCCGACATCCACCTGCTCGAACCTCTGCCGAATAACGAAGACGAGGCGAAGAAGCGCGACGAAGGCAAGCCCTACCTCCGCAAGCGCAATATCAGTGTGGACCAGATTCGCGGCGTGCAGCGGCGCCTGGTCACGCGGCCAACCATGGGCGCGCGGCGCGCCGTCATCATCGATGCGGCGGACGATCTGGAGAAGGGGGCCGTCAACGCCCTGCTCAAGAGCCTCGAGGAGCCGCCGGTCGGCACGTTCTTCCTGCTGGTGACGCACCAGATCGGCCGGCTGCTGCCCACTGTCCGCTCGCGCTGCATGGTGCTGCGGTTCCAACCGCTCGGGCCTGAGGACATGGCGCGGGCGCTGGCCGCCGAAGCGCCGCAGCTTGGCGGGGCTGCGCTGGAAGCTGCAATTGCGGCAGGACGCGGGGCGCCGGGCGCTGCACTTGCGTTTGCCGAACTGGAGCTTGGCGGGGCGTGGCAGATCATGGCCCGGCTCGTGGCGGAGGGTGATCCCGATCTCGCGCTGCGGGCCGAGCTTTCGACCACGCTCGGCCAGCGACCGGATCGGGAACGATTGCTCGCGCTTGTCGAGGCAGCGCGGCGAACGCTGGTCGAAGCCATGCCGCGCAGTGACGATGCCAAGCGGCTGAGAATCGTCGAAGCCCATGCCGCCCTCACCAGCCTCGCCGCACAGGTGCCAACCTACAACTTCGAGCCCGCGCTGCTCCTACTGGAAATCGGCGGCTTGCTGGCTTCGGTAGCGCGCACTAGGGAGAACGCGGCCTGAGGTGTTTTTGACCTTTGGCCATTCCAAGCCAAGGACAGTCGCAGCCCATGGGCGAGCCCTATTACATCACGACCGCAATCAGCTACCCCAACGGGAAGCCGCATATCGGCCATGCCTATGAGGCGATCGCGGCCGATGTGATCGCGCGCTTCCAGAAGGCGATGGGGCGCGACGTCCGCTTTCAGACCGGTACGGACGAGCACGGCCTGAAGATGGCCCAGAAGGCACGCGATCTGGGAATTACTCCGGCTGAGCTTGCTGATGAAATGACCAGTCATTTCATCGCGATGGCGGATGCTTTGAACGTCGACTACGATGTTTTCATCCGCACCACCGAACCCCGCCACCATGCCGCGACGCAGGAGCTGTGGCGGCGGATGGAAGCCAACGGCGACCTCTACCTTGATCGGTACGAGGGCTGGTACTCGGTGCGCGACGAAGCCTACTACGATGCGAGCGAGCTGATCGACGGGGAAGGGGGGGAGAAGCTTTCACCCCAGGGCACCCCTGTCGAGTGGACGGTTGAGGAAAGCTGGTTCTTCCGCCTGTCGAAGTATCAGGAGCCGCTGCTCGCGCTGTTCCGCGACAATGCGGACTTCATCCGCCCGGAAAGCCGGCGCAACGAGATGATTGCGTTCGTCAGCCAGGGGCTGCGCGATCTCTCGGTTTCGCGGACCAGCTTTGACTGGGGCGTCAAGGTGTCGGGCAGCGACAACCATGTGATGTACGTGTGGGTCGACGCGCTGACCAACTATATCACCGGCCTTGGTTTCCCGGATGAATCAGGCGATTACGCGAAGTATTGGCCGGCCGATCTGCACTTGATCGGCAAGGATATCGTGCGCTTTCACACGATCTACTGGCCAGCCTTTCTGATGAGCGCCGGGCTGGCTGTGCCCAAGCAGGTCTTCGGCCACGGCTTTCTCCTCAATCGCGGGCAGAAGGAATCGAAGTCGCTCGGCAACGTGACTGATCCACTGGCGCTGGCGGAGCAGTTCGGGGTCGATACACTGCGCTACTTCCTGATGCGCGACGTGGTGTTCGGGCAGGACGGCTCCTATTCGCCCGAAGCGATCGTGACGCGCTGCAATGCCGAGCTGGCGAACAGCTACGGCAATCTGGTTCAGCGCACACTTTCCATGATTTTCAAGAATATGGACGGTGAAATTGCCAAGTTCGCGAGCGCGGAGGCGGACGACCAGTTGCTAGCGACGGTGTTCGAGGCCTGCCACGACGAACTGCCGCGCGAGTTTGCCGCGCTCAATTTCTCGGCCGGGATCGAGGGCTGGATGCGGGCCGTGTTTGCCTGCAACCAGTATGTCGACGAACAGGCGCCGTGGGCGCTGCGCAAAAGCGATCCCGAGCGGATGTGCGCCGTGCTGATGACACTGTTCATGGCGATCCGCGATCTTACCATCGCGATCCGCCCGGTCGTACCAACTGCGGCGGACAAGGTGCTGGATCAGCTGGGAATTCCGGCGGACGAGCGCGTGATCACGGCGCTGACCCAGGCAGACTGGTTCCTCGCGCGGGTCGCCACCGGCGAGCGGCTGGCCGCGCCGAGCCCGGCGTTCCCGCGGCTGGAGCTCCCGGAGGAAGACGCAGGCTGATGCTGATCGATTCGCATTGTCACCTCAACTACAAGGGTCTGATCGAAACGCAGGCCGAGGTGCTGGCGCGGGCGCGGGCGCGCGGGGTTTCGGGCTTCCTCAACATCTCGACGCGGCGCAGCGAGTGGGATGCCGTGGTCGCGACGGCACATCGCGAGCCAGACGTCTGGGCAAGCATCGGCATCCACCCGCACGAGGCCGATGCTCACGCGGATCTCGGCGCCGAGGCGCTACGGGAAGCTGCGGCTGATCCCAAGGTGATCGCCATTGGCGAGACCGGGCTGGACTACTACTATGATCATTCGGACCGGCAGGTGCAGCAGGACCTGTTTCGCGTCCACATCGGCGTGGCGCGCGAGACGGGGCTGCCGATCGTGATCCACTCCCGCGATGCCGAGGACGACACGCTGCGCATCCTGAGCGAGGAAATGGCCAAGGGTGCGTTTCCGGCGCTGATTCATTGCTTCACGGCATCGGCCGAGTTTGGCCGCGCTGTCGTTCATCTGGGGCTGACGATTTCGATCTCGGGCATCGTCACCTTCAAGAATGCCAAGGACTTGCAGGCCTTTGTTGCCGAAGTGCCCGATGATCGACTGCTCGTGGAGACCGATGCGCCGTTCCTCGCGCCGGTGCCGCATCGGGGCAAGGTCTGCGAGCCCGGGTTCGTGGCGGATACCTGCGCTTATGTCGCGGCGCTGCGCGGGACATCGGCGGAGGCACTGGCCGAACTGACGAGCACGAACTTCTTCCGCCTGTTCCGCAAGGCGCGGGCATGAAGCTGGTCGTTCTGGGTTCGGGCACATCAACCGGTGTGCCGCGCATCGGCAATGACTGGGGCGATTGCGATCCGGAGGAACCGCGCAACCGGCGGACGCGCGTGGCAATCGTGGTTGAGGGCGCGGATGGCGGGCGGATCCTTGTCGATACGCCAACGGATCTCAGGCACCAGTTGCTCTCGACCGAGATCGCACGGATCGACGGGGTGGTCTGGACGCATGACCATGCTGACCACACGCACGGGATCGACGATCTGCGGCCACTGCGCATGGGGCGCGGCGCGCCGATCCCGGGCTATGCAGCCGACGAGACCGTACGGCGGCTGCGGCAGCGCTTCGGCTACGTCTTTGCCGGACAATTTGGCTATCCGACCATCTGCAATCTCGACAATCTCGATCGCGTGCGCATGGTTGCCGGGATCGGTGTGACGCATTGCCAGATGCCGCACGGGCCAGCGCAGACGACTGCATTTCGCTTCGATCAGGACGGCAAGTCAATCGGTTACGCGACGGACTTCAGTGCGATCACCGGCGAAATGGTTGCCTTGTTCGACCGCGTCGACGTGCTCGTGGTCGATGCTTTGCGGCGAAAGCCGCACCCGACGCATGCGCATCTGGCAATGTCGCTCGAACTCATCGAAGCCTGCCGTGCGGGTCGTGCGGTGCTGACGCATCTCGACAAGAGCATGGATTACCGGACACTGTGCGACGAGACACCGGCGCATGTCGAGCCGGGCTATGACGGAATGGAGATCGCGCTGTGACGCCGGACAAGTTCGTCGCGCTGATCGGGATTGTCATGGCGCTGGTGCTCGTACTGGCAAACGGCAGGCTCTGCGGGCTCAAGCTCTCTTCGGGGATGATGATGGC
This sequence comes from Novosphingobium sp., assembly GCF_965228995.1. Taxonomy (GTDB): domain Bacteria; phylum Pseudomonadota; class Alphaproteobacteria; order Sphingomonadales; family Sphingomonadaceae; genus Novosphingobium. The sequence goes on from NZ_OZ245852.1 coordinate 2,652,395, forward strand.
GGGCGCCTGGGCGGTGATCATCCTAGCGGCGGCGCTGGTGTTTGCGGGGTATCGGCGCTGACGGGCGCTCTTGCATTTAACATAATAAATATTATCAAACCCAAGGATCGACCAAGATGAGCGTCTCACCTGAGGTCTCCCCCGCTGCGGAAGCGCCGACGCCACCGGGTATCGCGCGGCTGCTGGCGATCATGGCACGGCTGCGTGATCCGCAAACGGGCTGCGAATGGGATGTCGCGCAAAGCTTCCGGACGATTGCGCCTTATACGATCGAGGAAGCCTACGAAGTGGCCGATGCGATCGAGCGCGACGACCTTCCTGCCTTGCGTGAAGAACTCGGCGATCTGCTGCTTCAGGTCGTGTTTCATGCGCGCATGGCCGAGGAACTGGGCGCGTTCGATTTCGACGCTGTGGCGCATGGCATTTCGGACAAGATGACCGAGCGGCATCCGCATATCTTCGGCGATGCGGCGGATCAGGGGCAATCGCGCGAAGTCCGCTGGGAAGCGCAAAAGGCGGCCGAGCGCGAAGCCAAGGGTGCAACGAGCGCGCTCGACGGCGTGGCGCTGGCGCTGCCGGCGCTGATGCGCGCGGAAAAGCTGCAGAAACGTGCGGCACGGGTCGGTTTTGATTGGCCCGATACCGAAGGCCCGCGCGCCAAGGTGATCGAGGAACTGGATGAGTTGGCCGCCGCCACGACCGAGGCCGAGCGGCTCGACGAAGCGGGCGACCTTCTTTTTGCGGCGGTCAATCTGGTGCGCAGGTATGGCATCGCACCCGAAGACGCGCTGCGCCATGGCAATGCCAAGTTCGAACGCCGGTTCCACGGGATGGAAGCCTTGGCGGGGTCCGAATTCCCGAAGCTTTCGCTGGATGCGCAGGAAGCCCTTTGGCGGCAGGTCAAGGCTGCTGAGGGCTGACCCCTATAGCTGAACGAACCGTCCCAGTTCGCGCGGGGTCAATCGCACCGTCAGGCGCTGGACCGGAGAGCCGTGCTCGTCCTCGGTCTGCACTTCGGACATGATCTCGCCATGTGCGTGGAGCCAGGCGAGCTTCTGACCGTCGGCCATCGGCACCGAGAGTTCAAGCACTTGCGCGCCGCCGGTGAGCAATTCGCTGAGCAGCGCAACCAGTTGCCCGGTGCCCTCACCCGTCTGTGCAGAGATTGGCACGACTTGCCGGTCTGGCACGCCGGCGGCGATGAGGTCGCGGCGCATCGCGCGGTCATCCGCTGACAGCAGATCCCACTTGTTCCACGCCTCGATGATCGGGACAGAGGCCCCCTCCTCCCCGATCACGCCGAGATCAGCGAGGATTGCCTCAACTTCAAGCTTCTGCGCCGAGGTGGCGGGATTGGCGATATCGCGGACGTGGACGATGACGTCAGCCGCGGTCACTTCCTCCAGTGTCGCGCGGAAGGCGGCGACGAGCTGGGTGGGCAGCTCGGAGATGAAACCCACGGTGTCCGACAGAATCGCCTTGTCGAGACCCGGTAGGCGGATCGCGCGCATGGTCGGATCGAGCGTGGCGAACAGCAAATCCTGCGCCATCACGTCTGCGCCTGTCATGCGGTTGAACAGAGTGGACTTGCCCGCATTGGTATAGCCGACAAGCGCGATTACCGGCCAGGGCGCGCGCTGGCGGCGCTCGCGGTGGAGGGTGCGGGTGCGGCGGACTTGTTCGAGTTCGCGGCGAATGCGGGCCATGCGGCCACGGATCAGGCGGCGGTCAGCCTCGATCTGGGTTTCACCCGGGCCGCCAAGAAAGCCGAAGCCACCACGCTGGCGTTCGAGGTGAGTCCAGCTGCGCACGAGGCGGCCGGCCTGGTAATCGAGATGGGCGAGTTCGACCTGAAGGCGGCCTTCCGCCGTGGCAGCGCGTTCGCCGAAGATTTCGAGGATCAAGCCGGTGCGGTCGATCACCTTGCGTTCGAGCTTGTCTTCGAGATTACGCTGCTGGATTGCCGAAAGCGCGCCATCGACGATGACGAGTTCCGCATCCGACTGGGCGATGGCCACAGCGATCTTCTGGACTTGCCCTTCACCGAAAAGGGTGGCGGGGCGGACCGCGCGGATCGGCAGCGCAAAGGCATCGACCACATCGATACCGATCGCGCGGGCAAGCCCCTGCCCTTCTTCCAGACGGGATTCGGCATCAAGGCCGCCCCGCTGGCGCAAGTCGGGAAGGACGACGACGGCGCGGGCGCCGCGTGTCACTTCCCCGACAAGCTCGGTTTCTCGGCCGAATTCAAATCCGCTCATGCGGTTCGGCCTGGCTGGAGGATCAGGATGATTCGCCGTCCCATTCGCCCGACAGATCGACGTGGCCAGCAGGCTGGATTGTCGAGACGGCATGCTTGTAGGCAAGCTGCACGTAGCCCTCGCGTTCGAGCAGCATGCAGAACAGATCGTAGGCAGCGACGCGGCCCTGAAGCATGACGCCGTTGACGAGGAACATCGTCACCTGCACGCCCGCATCGCGCACGCTGGAGAGGAACACGTCCTGCAGCAGGCGCTTCTTCGAGGCATCGTCATTGCTGGGGGCGAAATGCGCGGAAGCCAGCTGCTGGCCCGGCATGATCGTCGAGATCGCATGCTTGTAGACCAGCTGCGACTGACCATCCCGGCGCAAGAGAATGGAGAAATTGTCAAACCAGGTGACAATCCCCTGCAGCTTGACACCCTTCACGAGGAACATCGTGACGGGCACCTTGTTCTTTCTCAAGTAGTTGAGGAAGACATCCTGGAGATTTTGACCCTTTCCGCCAACAAGCTGGGGCGGCGGAGGCGCGGCGGCCTCGGGAGCGGGGGCGGATTCGACCTTGGTGCGCGGACGCGCAGAGAGGGTTCTGCCGGTCATTTTGGTAGTTCCTTTCGTTTTTTTGGTGCCCAAACGCTCTGCGGCGAGAAGACACAATCTGGCAGGGCCCGCAAACACCCCCTTCAAACTTCGGCCAAGACCGAATCTCTACAAGGGTGTTCGCGGCGCCACAGCCGGTCAGCAGGCGCAATCTTATGTCGGGATCACGGCTTCGTACAGGGGCAAAATGGGTTGAGCGGCGTCTGCCCCGTCCGGGAGCGGGTCAATCCTGCTCTTCATCCTCGCGGCGTTCAGCCATCCCGAGGAGCTTGAGCTTGCGGTGGAGTGCCGAGCGTTCCATGCCGATGAAGCTCGCGGTCTTCGAGATATTGCCGGAAAACCGCCGGATCTGCACCTTGAGATACTCGCGCTCGAAGTTCTCGCGCGCCTCGCGCAGGGGTACGCCCATGAGCGCCGAAGTGCTCGAATCGCCGCCGAGGCGGGTCGTCACGATTTCGGCGGGCAGCATGTCGGCATCGATGCGGGTCAGCCGTTCGCGCGGTGCGAGGATGATCGTGCGCTCCACCACGTTGCGCAGTTGCCGCACGTTGCCGGGCCAATCGTAGCTCTGCATCGCGGCGATGGCTTCGGGCGAGATGGCGGGGGGCTGCACGCCTTGCTCGTTGGCGTAGCGCGAGAAGAAGTGGTCGGCGAGTGCGGGAATATCCTCGCGCCGCTCGATCAGCGAGGGGATCGAGACGGGGACCACATTGAGCCGGTAGAACAAGTCTTCACGGAAACGGCGCTCGGCGATTTCCTTCTCGAGCGGCCGCGATGTGGAGGAGACCACGCGCACATCGACGCGGATCTGGCGGTGCCCGCCAACGCGGACGAACGACTGCTCGGTCAGCACGCGCAGGATGCGGGCCTGGCTCGAGGCGGGCATTTCCGCGACTTCATCGAGGAACAATGTGCCGCCGTCGGCCATTTCGAGCAGCCCTGCCCGGACCAGCTTGCCGTCGATCTCCTCGCCGAACAGTTCCTGCTCGAAACGTTCGGGGGTGATGCGCGCAGAATTGACCGTGACGAAAGCGTGATCGGCGCGCGGGCTCCACGAATGGAGCAGGCGCGCGGCGACTTCCTTGCCCGAGCCGGCCGGGCCAGTGATGAGAAGGCGGCTGCCGGTGTTGGCCACGCGCTTGAGTGTCGCGCGGACTGCGTTGATCGCCGAGGAATTGCCGGTGAAACCATCGGCCATCGACAGGCCCTGCCGCAGCCGCGCGTTCTCCCGGCGCAGGCGCTCTGTGGCTGTCGCGCGCTCGACAAGCAGCAGCAGGCGCTCGGCCTCGAACGGCTTTTCGAGGAAATCCATCGCGCCGCGCCCGATCGCGGAGACGGCGGTATCGATGTTGCCATGGCCCGAGAAGATGATCACGGGCAGTTCCGGCTCGCGCTTCTTGATCTCGTCGAGCACTTCGAGGCCGTCCATCGGGCTGCCGTGAAGCCACACGTCGAGGAGGACGAGGCTGGGCCGGCGCTCGTCCACCGCGGCGAGCGCGGCGGTGCTGTCAGCCGCCGTGCGGCAGCCGTAGCCTTCGTCGCTGAGCACGCCGGCGACAAGTTCGCGGATATCGCGTTCGTCATCGACGATGAGGATATCGAGTGCCATTTTTGGGTTCGTCCTGGGGGTCTGGTCTAGCGGTTGGCGGGAAAGGCGGTGGCGGGCGCAGCTGGCGTATCGATGGCAGCCTCTGCATCGAGGGGATTGCGGGCAAAGCGCATGATGACCGAAGTGCCGCCCCCGGCATTGGGCGTGAAGGCCATCGCGCCGCCGTGCTCTTCGACGATCTTGTTGACGATCGCGAGACCGAGCCCGGTGCCCTTTTCGCGCGTGGTCATGTAGGGTTCGAGAATGCGGTCACGCTCGGCGGGCAGGCCGACACCATTGTCGGCAACAGTAACCGTCACGGCCTGGCGGTCTGCCGCAAGGCTCACCGCGATGCGGCCGCGATAGGCGATATCCTCGCCCTTTGCGCGCTGCTCGATCGCCTCGATGGCGTTCTTGAGCACGTTGGTCATGGCCTGGCCAAACTGGTGGCGGTCCGCCTCGACCGGGACCTGCGTTTCACCCTCGAACGTGAATGAGATGTCGTTGTGTGCCACTTCCTGCAGGAACAGCGACTGACGCACGAGATCACTCGCATCCTCCGGACGGAACACTGGCTTGGGCAGGCGGGCGAACGAGGAGAACTCGTCGACCATCTGGCGCAGATCGCCAACCTGACGGATGATCGTCGCGGTCAATTCCTCGAACAGTTCGGGATCGGTCTCGATCTGGCGGCGATAGCGGCGCTTGAGGCGCTCGGTCGCGAGCTGGATCGGGGTGAGCGGGTTCTTGATCTCGTGCGCGATGCGCCGGGCGACGTCCGACCAGGCGGCGCGGCGCTGATCGAGCAACTGGCGCGTGATGTCCTCGAACGTGATCACGTGGCCATTGCGGTCCGCCGTGACCTTGACCGCCAGCGTCAGCAGATCGCCGCCCTTGGCATAGTGGACAACGCCGCTGCGTTCGCCGCCCGCGACGAACTGGGCGAGCTGAGGGGCGATTTCCGCCAGCGGCGCGCCGACGGGATCGGTGACCGCCTCATCCTCACGCGCGGGTTGCAGCAGCGCCTGGGCCGAACTGTTCATCAGACGGATCGAACCTTCGCGGTCGATCGAGACGATCCCCGCCGTGATCGATTCCAGCACCGCCTCGATGAAGGCGCGGCGCACCTCAAGCTGGGCATTCGCGCTGACGAGCGCCTGCGTCTGCGCTTCCAGCTGCGCAGTCATGCGGTTGAACGCGCGGGCGAGCAGGCCAACTTCGTCCGTGCCGTTGCCGGGCTGGACGCGCATCTCGAAATTGCCGCTGCCGACATTGCGGGCGGCCGAGACAAGTTCGATCAGCGGGGCGACCTGCCGGTCTGCAAAGCGCAGCGCTACCCAGACCGCGAGCGCGACCAGCGCCAGCGAAATCACCAGCAGCGCAATATTGAAGCGAAGCTGCAGCGCGCGGGCGCGGCGGGTGAGGAAATCATAGGCCTTGAGCACGCTTTGCGCGCGCTGCCACTGGTTGAGCGCCAACGCGTCCGAATTGCGGGCCACGTAGAGATAGATGCCGCGCGCGCGGTCGACCGGGGTAACCGCCTCGATCCGGGCCGCCGAGGCGGTGACGACGACGGGCTCGCCCGCATCGATCCGCGCCAGTTCCGCGGGCGTGACGCGCTCGCGCTGTTCGCTGCGCGCGGGATCGACGATGGCAGCGGTCCGCAAGGCCCCGTCCGGCCCACGCTCGATGATCGCGGATTCGTTGAGCCTGCGGTTGATGACTTGCCACGAATAGCCTTCGGCAAAATCCTGGCTGGTGATCGGCGCCTGCCCCAGATAATCGCGCAGGTCCCCCGCCATGGCGACGCTTTCGTTGCCGACATCGCGCAGCTTGTCAGCATAGTAGCCCCGCGCGAGGCTGTTGGCGTTTTCGAGCATGCCGCGCGAATTGTCCGAGAACCAGAACTCGACACCCGACTGGAACAATAGCGAGGCGAAGACTACCACCAGCAGTGTCGGGATCGCCGCGATCAGCGAGAACAGCCAGACGAGCCGCACGTGAAGGCGGCCGCTGCTGCCCAGCACGCTGCGCGCGGCCCGGCGCAGGGCGAGCCGTCGGCCGATCAGGACGATCAGGGCCATAGCAGGGACCAGCGTGCCGATCAGCAAGCTGGCCGTGAGGCGCGAAGGCAGAAGCTGGTTGGTATTGCCGCTGGAAGAAAGCGCCATCCAGGTGACGGTGACCATGAGCGCCAGCGCGACAGTCGCGGTCATTTCGAGCAGCAGGAAGACGTTGGCGCGGCGCATCACCACAAGAAGGCGGCGATACCACCTTGGTGAGCGCCGCATGCCGCCTTTGCCGTTCTGAACCATCGTGGCCGATATACAACACTGCTGTTGCAGCATTGCAAGTCGAATCGACGAAACCCCTTGTATACGCGCCGAACGACATGTGGCCCTCGGGTGACGGGGGGCCGCCGGGAAGGCTCAGCCGCGCGCTACGGCGTCTTCGGGATCGATCGCGAGATCGGAGAGGCGCTTGCGCAGAGTGTTGCGATTGATACCGAGCATGCGTGCCGCGCGCAGCTGGTTTCCGCCGGTGACGGCAAGCGCGTGGAGGAACAAGGGCCGCTCGAAGGCCGCGAGGGCCGCGCTGTAGAGCTCGCCCTCGCGCGGGTCTTCTTCGGCGAGCCAGTTCGCCAGTGCTTCGCTGAAGTCCGCGCCAGAGGCCGGTTGGGCGAGCCCGGCAGGAGGCTGGGCGCGGTCCTGCGCGAGCAAGGGCTCGATGGTCCCCGAATCGATGACTTCGTCGCGCGCGAGGAGTGCAAGGCGGTACACGAAATTGCGCAGTTCGCGCACGTTGCCGCGCCAGGGCTGGCGGGCGAGGAGCGCTGCTCCGGCTGCAGTCAGCTGGCGGCGCGGCAGGCCCTCCCCCGCCGCGCGGACGAGAAAATGGCGGGCCAGCGCTTCGATATCGTCGGCACGTTCCCGCAAGGGCGGCAGCGAAATCGGCACGACCGCGAGCCGGTAGTAGAGATCCTCACGGAACGTTCCGGCGGCGATCATCGGTTCAAGATCGCGATTGGTGGCCGCGACGATGCGGCAATCGAGAGTGATTTCCTCGGTCCCGCCGACGCGGCGGATGCGGCCCGATTGCAGCGCGCGCAGCAGGCGCGTCTGCGCCTCGAGCGGCATGTCGCCAATCTCGTCGAGAAACAGCGTGCCGCCCCGGGCTTGCTCGAACTTGCCTATGCGCCTGGCGACGGCGCCGGTGAATGCGCCCTTCTCGTGGCCGAACAGCTCGCTTTCGATGAGATCGCCGGGGATGGCCGCGGTGTTGACAGCAACGAACGGCCCAGCGCTGCGCTTGCCGAGCTGGTGGATCGCCTCAGCCACCAGTTCCTTGCCAGTGCCGGATTCGCCGAGGATGAGTACGGTGAGATCGTTGCGCAATACGCGCGTGATCATGCGGTAGACCGTCTGCATCGCCAGACTGCGGCCAACGAGCGGCAGGCCGGGGGCAACGTCCTCGGCAATTTCTTCCGCGCCGGTGTTCGCACTCGAACCGATGGCCTGGCGCACGGTGCGCACAAGCTCGTCGAGATCGAAGGGCTTGGGGAAATACTCGAAGGCGCCGGTATCGCTCGCGCGCACGGCAGTATCGAGCGTGTTCTGCGCAGAGAGAATGATCACCGGCATGTGCGGCGCGGATTCGCGCACGCGGCCCAGCGTTTCCATGCCGTCGCCATCGGTCAGCACGACATCGGTGAGCATCAGGCCGTATTGCTGCCCGGCGAGCAATACATCGCGATCGGCAATCGATGCACAGCGCGTGACGTCATAGCCCTCGGCTTCCAGCGCGGCAGTGATGACGAGCGCGATGGAGGCATCGTCCTCGACGAGAAGGATGCGGCGCTTCATGATCTGGAGCTTCCGGCGACGGGGAGATGCAGGCGAAAATGCGTCCACCCGCGCACTTCATCGCGGTCATGCGTCACGCGCCCGCTCATTTCGCGCACCAGCTTCTGGACCAGCGCGAGGCCAAGGCCCTGCCCGTTCTTCTTTCCCGTCACGAAGGGATCGAAGATGTGATCGCGCAGCGCCGGATCGATACCCGGACCGTTGTCGCTGACGCGCAGTTCGATCGGCAGGCGCAGTGGCTTGCCGCCCGGGCCGGCGTGGAGCTGGATGCCGCTGGCAAAGCGCGTACGCACGGCAATGCGCGGCTCGCGCGCGCTCTCGCAGGCCTCGCGGGCATTGGTGAAGAGATTGAGCAGCACCTGCACCAGTGCATCAGGATTGGCCATGACCGGCGGGAGCGAGGGATCGAATTCCTCTTCCACCACAAAGCCGCCGTGCCCTGCCGCGACGACCGCCTGCGCGCGGCGCACCGCTTCGTGGAGATTGCAGGCGGTGCCCGGTTCGCGCCCTCGCCGCGATAGAGACTGCATCTGATCGACGAGCTTGGCGATCCGGTCGACTTCGCCGGTGATGAGCTCGGTAAGCGCGCGGTCCGCTTCGCCAACCTTGCGGCCGAGCAGCTGCGCAGCGCCGCGAATGCCGGCGAGCGGGTTCTTGATTTCGTGCGCGAGGACTTCGGGCGCGCGTAGCGGAGTGCCCTCCCCCGCCCCGCCGCCGCCGCCATCGCCCGACAGCGCCTCGACGCCGACACCTTCGCTGAGCGCGAGGATCTGCCAACCCGGGCAATGGGCAATGGGCGACGTCATCACGTCGATCCGGCGGGCAGGCGCGCCGAGGATGCGCACCGGCGAATCGCGCGCGATCAGCTGCGCCTCACCTTCGGCAAGGCGGCGCAGGATGAGCGGTTCCTCGAACGCGAAGATATCCTCGATGGCCTTGCCGACAAGCCGCCGCGCGCCCTGTCCTGCCAGCTGCTCGGCCGCGGGATTGGCGGCCGAGATCGTGAGATCGGGCGCAAGCGTGAACACCGCCAGCGGCAGGCTGGCAACCACACGCTTGGGATCGGGCCGCGCGGTATCGCTGACCTTGCGCCAATCGGCCGGGCCGCTCATGCGCCGGGCTTCATGCCGCTACTCGGCTCGCCGGCGCGGCCATCGCGCGGCCGTAGAATTCGGCGAGCGCGGCAAGGACGACCTTGGGATCGTCGATGAAGTTCACACGGTTGCGGAATTCGGCCGAACCGGGCAGGCCCTTGGTGTACCAGCCCAGGTGCTTGCGGGCCATGTTGACGCCGGTCATCGTGCCATAGTGCTCGAGCATTGCGTGGTAATGCTCTATGATCAGGGCATATTGTTCGGCTATCGCCGGGTCCGGGCGGTACTCGCCGATATCGAGCCAGTGCATGACCTGGCCAAGTAGCCACGGGCGGCCATAAGCGCCGCGCCCGATCATCAGGCCGTCCGCGCCGCTCTGCTCGATTGCCTGCGCGGCATCCTCGATCCCGCAGATGTCGCCGTTGACGATGACAGGAATCGAAACTGCTTCCTTCACGCGCCGCACGAAGGCCCAGTCGGCCGAGCCCTTGTACATCTGGTTGCGGGTGCGGCCATGAACGGTGATCATCTGCGCGCCGAGATCCTGCGCGATGCGTGCAAGTTCAGGGGCGTTGAGGCTGTCATGGCACCAGCCCATCCGCATCTTGACGGTGACTGGAACCTTGACCGCCTTGACGGTGGCTTCGATCAGCGCGGTGGCGAGCGGAATGTCGCGCATCAGGGCCGATCCGCAATCGCCGCTGACGATCTTGCGCACCGGGCAGCCCATGTTGATGTCGATGATCGCCGCGCCCTTGTCCTCGGAAATCCGCGCCGCTTCAGCCATCTGCGAGGGCTCGTTGCCCATGAGCTGCATCGAGACGGGTTCTTCGGTGGGATGCCAGGCGGCCTTCTGGATCGACTGGCGCGTTTCGCGGATCGCGGCTGGACTGGCGATCATCTCGGTGACATTGAGCCCCGAGCCGAAACGGCGCACCATGGTGCGAAACGGCAGGTCCGAAACGCCCGTCATCGGCGCAAGCACGACGGGCTGCGCGATGCGCACGGGGCCGACCATGATCGGCTTGAGCTCGGGCGGGACGGGAAGTTCGCTCATCGGATGCTGCCTAAAAAAGAGGCATGCGCTTAGTCGATTGCGCGGTTTGCAGCAAGGACTGTAAGGGGCGGTGCATGAACGCGCCGTTTCCTTCTTCCGTTGCCGCAGTCGTCGTCGCCGCCGGACAAGGGTTGCGTGCGGGCGGAACGGTCCCGAAGCAGTTCGCGCTGTGGCGCGGAAAGCCGCTGGTGCACCATTCGGTAGAAGCGCTGGCCCAGGCCGGAGTCTCCCCGATCGTGGTGGTCATTCCCGCCGCGTGGGAAGATGCTGCGGCGCAGGCCCTCGCCGGACTGCCGGGTGTGCGCTTTGTGCACGGCGCGGCGAGCCGGCAGGGATCGGTGCGCGCCGGGCTGGAAGCGCTGGCCGGTGATGCGCCCTCCCACGTGCTGATTCACGATGCGGCGCGACCCGACCTCCCCGCAGCGGTCATCATGGCGCTGGTTGCGGCGCTTGAACAGCAGCCCGGCGCCATTCCGGTGCTGCCGGTCGTCGATAGCGTGGTGCGCGGGGCCGATGGCTTGCGCGGGGCGTTTGTCGAGCGCGACGGACTCTACCGCGTGCAGACACCGCAGGCGTTCCACTTTGACGCGATCCTTGCCGCGCACCGAGCGTGGGGCGGCGCGGCGGATGCCGGGGATGATGCTGCGGTTGCCGAAGCGGCAGGTCTGGCCGTTGCGCTGGTTCCGGGCGACGAACGGCTCAGGAAAGTGACTTTCGCGGAAGATCTGAAGGATGACGGCATGACAATCCCCACCGTGCGCACGGGCATGGGCTATGATGTTCACCGCCTGGCCGAGGGCGAAGAGCTGTGGCTTTGCGGCGTAAAAATTGAGCATTCCAAGGGACTTGCCGGCCATTCCGATGCAGATGTGGCGATCCATGCGCTGGTCGATGCGCTGCTCGGCGCTGTCGCCGCCGGGGATATTGGCGACCACTTCCCGCCCTCCGATGCAAAGTGGCGCGGGGCCTCATCGGACCAGTTCCTGGCACACGCGGGAACGCTCGTGGCCGACGCGGGTTATGCCATTGGCAATGTTGATGTCACGATCATCTGCGAGGCTCCGCGCATCGGTCCGCACAAGGCGGCGATGCGGGCGAGGCTCGCTTCGATTCTCGCGATTGACATCGCTGCGGTGAGTGTCAAGGCGACGACCACCGAGCGGCTCGGCTTTACCGGTCGCGGCGAAGGCATTGCCGCGCAGGCGGTGGCCAGCGTGATCGCAAGGGCTTGAAGGAGTTAGGGTTTATGTCGCTGATGCGGAACGTGATCTGGGGCGCAGCGCTGGCCTCGCTGGGCATGGCCGAAGTGGCCGTCGCACAGGAACCTGCATGCCTGACCGAGCATGAGGTGACGAGCCTTGTGACTTATGCATTGCCCGTGGTGATGGACGGGGCGATGAAGACCTGCCGCCCGCAGCTCTCCCCGCAAGGCTACTTCGCGACGCAGGGTTCGTCGCTGGTGCAGCGCTATGCGGCGCTCAAAGGTGCGGCATGGCCTGAAGCGCGGGCCGCAATGCTCAAGCTCGGCGGCAATGATGCCAAGCTCAAGGACGTGGTCTCAAACCTCTCCGACGAAGCGCTCCAACCCTTCGCAGAGGGCCTGGTTTCCGCGGTCGTGACCAAGGGCATCAAGCCCGACCAGTGCAAGGCGATCGAGCGCGCGACGCGGCTGCTTTCGCCCCTGCCCCCTGAAAACACGGCGGAGCTGGTGACATTCATTCTCGTTGTGGCGGACAAGCCGAAGGCAGGCAGCGCGAAGAAATCCGACCTGCCGATTTGCCCGGCGGCCTGACCATGGACACCTTGCTTCCTCCCGAACTCACCGCTCTGGCCGCGCGCGTGATTGCCGAAAACAAGGCGGCGGGCCGGATGGTCGCGGTTGCGGAAAGCTGCACCGGCGGACTCGTCGCGGCGGCGCTGACGGAAATTGCCGGGTCTTCGGCAGTGGTCGACCGGGGCTTCGTGACCTATTCCAACGAGGCCAAGCACGAGATGCTGGGCGTCTCGACCGACCTGATCGACACGTTCGGCGCGGTTTCGGTCGCGGTTGCCTGGTCGATGGCGCAGGGCGCACTGAAGCATTCGCGCGCGCAGGTGGCAGTGGCGATCACCGGGATCGCCGGGCCCGATGGCGGCAGCGAGCAGAAGCCGGTGGGCACCGTCGTCTTCGCCAAGGCCGAACGCGGCGAAGATCCGGAGGCGGTGGTGGCCGAACAGAAAGTATTCGAAACCGCCAAAACCCGGGCCGAAGTGCGGCTTCAGGCGGCGCTGGTCGCGCTGGAACTTCTGCTGCCGTAGACCTTTTCCGCGCGCGTTTCGAACGCGGCGACCATCTTGCGGAACGCGCGGTCGAGATACTGGCCGGCGAGCGCTTCCAGGATCGCGCTGCGGAAGGTGAAATCGACGTTGAAGTCGATTACGCAGCCGCCGCCCTCCTCCGCGCGGAACTCCCAGGTGTTGGACAGGCGCTTCAGGGGCCCGTCGAGATATTCGACCGCGATGCGGAGCGGGCGCTGCTTGATCACGCGCGAGGTGAACTTCTCGCGCAGCGCGCTGAAGCCGACCATCATGTCGGCCACCATCTCGGTTTCGCTATCGGACTTGATGCGCGTGGCGACGACCCAGGGCAGGAACTCCGGGTAGCGCTTCACATCGGCGACGAGATCGAACATCTCCTCGGCCGACCAGGCAAGCCGCCGCTGCTGATTGATCACCGGCATGGGATCAGCCCCTCGCGGCGGCTTTCGCGAGTTGGGCTTCCCGGGCGGCACGCATCTCGGCAAAATCCTCGCCGGCGTGGTAGCTGGAACGGGTCAACGGGCTCGCGGCGACCTGGAGGAAGCCCTTGGCCCGGGCAATCGCGCCATAGGCGGCGAAGGCCTGCGGGGTCACGAAATCGATAACCGGCGCGTGCTTGGGTGTGGGCTGGAGGTACTGGCCCATGGTGAGGAAATCGATCCCCGCCGAGCGCATGTCGTCCATCACCTGATGGACCTCGAGACGCTCTTCGCCGAGCCCAAGCATGACACCCGACTTGGTGAACACGCGCGGATCGTGGTGCTTCACTTCCTCGAGCAGCCGCAGCGAGGCGTAGTAGCGCGCGCCCGGGCGGATGGTGGGATAGAGCCGGGGCACGGTTTCGAGGTTGTGATTGTAGACGTCAGGCCCGGCCGCCATGATCGCTTCAACCGCAGCGCGCATCTTGCCGCGGAAATCTGGCGTCAGGATCTCGATCGTGGTGTTCGGAGTCGCGGCGCGCAGGGCCTCGATCACCTTCACGAACTGGCCTGCGCCGCCATCTGGCAGGTCGTCGCGGTCCACCGAAGTTATGACGATATGTTCAAGGCCGAGCTTGGCAGCGGCTTCGGCGACATGGCCGGGCTCACTTGCATCGACCTTGCGCGGCATGCCGGTCTTGACGTTGCAGAAGGCGCAGGCGCGCGTGCAGACATCGCCGAGGATCATCACGGTCGCGTGCTTCTTGGTCCAGCACTCACCGATGTTCGGGCAGGCGGCCTCTTCACAGACCGTGTTGAGCCCGAGGCTGCGCATGAGGCCGCGCGTTTCCTCATAGCCCTTGCTCGTCGGCGCCTTGACCCGGATCCAATCGGGCTTGCGGGGCCGCGCGGGACGATTCAGTGCAGAAATAGGGGCCTGCGCGGCAATCGGGGACTGATCGTTCATGCCCGCCGAGATAGGCGCATGAAGCATGACTTGAAAGATGCATTCGTACGCGGCAACAGGTCCGTTATGGTCAGACCCTTCTCCCCCGAGCTCGATCACCTCATCGAAGGCTATCGCCGTTTCCGCACCAACGGCTGGACGCCGCGGCTCGAACGCTGGCACCAGCTGCGTGAGGGGCAGGAGCCGCCGGTCATGGTGATTGCCTGTTCGGACAGTCGGGTCGATCCGGCGCAGATCTTCGATACTGACCCGGGCGAGATGTTCGTGGTGCGTAACGTGGCGGCGCTGGTGCCGCCGTTCGAGACGTCACCGGGCTACCACGGCGTTTCGGCGGCGCTCGAATTTGCGGTGCAGGTGCTGAAAGTCCGCAAGATCGTGGTGCTCGGCCACGGCATGTGCGGCGGCTGCCGCGCGGCGCTGACGCAGGAGCTTGAAGGCACCGAGCCGGGCGAAGGCGGCTTCATCAACGACTGGATCGGCCTGCTGAGCGGCGTGCGTGATGAAGTGGCGCACAAGCACGGCACCACGGGCCGTCCCGCCGAGCGGGCGATGGAGCAGGCCGGCGTCAAGGTCAGCCTTGCGAACTTGCGCACCTTCCCCTGCGTCCGCCGCAAGGAAGCCGCTGGAGAACTGCGCCTCCGGGGGGCCTTCTTCGCGATTTCGGACGGGGTGCTGCACGTGCTGGACGAGGATTCGGGCGAGTTCAGCGAGGTGCGGTGATACTGTTACAGACGCGGTGACTGGCCGCTCTGGATCCCCGCCTGCGCGGGGATGGCGACAATCTCTTTGCCCTCGTCATCCTCGCGCAGGCGGGGATCCAGGGCGCCACACACAGCGCCGGAAACAAAAAGGGCGGCCATTGCGGGCCGCCCTTTCCGTTTGGCTTGAAGCCGGAAGCGATCAGGGCTTGGCCTTGTCCGCAGCGAGCACCGAGAACAGCTTGGCGAGCGGGGCGCGCACGCCGCCGACCTGTGCGAAGCTGGCCTTGGCTGCGTCATACTTGGCCTGATCGAACTGCGCGATGCCGAGGCGAGTCAGCGCGCGGTCCTTGTCGATCGCGCCGCCCTTGGTGAGGGCCATCTGGTAGAGTTCCTCGGCCTTGGCGGGGTTATCATAGGACAGGTATGCGTCGGCCGTGGCAATTGCGAGCTTGCCATCGGCGGCAGCGCGCGCATCCTTCTCGAGACCGACGAGCGAGGCCTTGTCAGCCGTGATGCGGCCCTTGGCCTGGGTCAGCGAGTCGCTGACGAACACATCGCTGGCATCAAGCGCACCCTTGGACAGGCCAAGCTCGATGATCTTCGCCGTTTCGCCGGGCAAACGGCGGGGATCGGCGGCCTGAATGTATTCGATGTATTCGCGGGTGACGTACTGCTTCTCATTGTCGAGCGCACCGCTGCGCAGGAACAGGCGCCCGAGATCGAGCGATTCTTCCTTGCCGAAATTGCCGAATTCGCGGGCGAGCTGGCCTGCGCCGAGCCAGTTGAGCGCGTTCGGCTGCGCTTCGACCAGCGCCGTCGACCATTCGATCGCCTGCGGCCCGAGCTTGTTCTTGTAGGCAATCACGTTCGCGCGGCGGTACCAGGATTCGGGCACGGCGCCGCCTGCGGCCTTGCGGGCATCGACTGCAATCTTGAGCGCGGCGAGACCTTCAGCCGGGCGCTTAAGCTCGTTGTAGGCATCGGCCAGCATTTCCGCTGCAGCGTCTTCCGAGACATTACCCTGGATCGCCTTGGTCAGCGGTTCGAGCGCGCCCTGGAAGTCCTTCGCGGCATACGCGAAGTTGCCGAGGTAGAAATTGAACGTCGGGATCTTGTCAGCCTCAAGCAGGCCGCTGTCGATCATGTTACGGATGCCGCGTGCGCGCATCGGCGTATCATCGAGAAAACCGCCGATCTGCACCGCAAACTGGCCGGCGGCGAGCTTGTCCTGCCCCGTCTTCACGGCTGCTTCGGCCTTGGCGAGCACAGCAGGAGCATCGCCGAGCGAAGCCTTGATCTGGGCATCGGGCGTACCCTTGGCCTTGGCGGCCTGCGCATCCTGCACCAGCTTCTGCACCGGTCCGGCGACAGCGATGAATTCCTTGGAATAAGTGCCGCCCTTGGGGGCTTCCTTTTCCTTTTCCTTCGCGGCGGCAGGCGCCGCGCCAAGCAGGACACCGCCTGCGGCAAGACCGGTCGAGAGCGCCACCGCCAACGCGGCCCGCGCTACGACGAGTTTCATTGCATTACCCCGCATCACTTCATCTCCTCCTGGCCCGGACCGGCAGACCCGACCGGTCCCCAGATCGTCACTGCCTCGAGCCGTATCCCAAAACATCGGCAGAATGGACATCTTTCGCACTCTGTCCGCGCCGAACCTCTGGCGCGGAATCTCGGCCTTGGCAACGTCTTGGTGCAATGGAACCCACCGGGTGAACCCGGATTGAATACCAATTCATCTCATTGTTCAGAAAACGCGACGAGCGGTGCTCGCATATGTGGATAAGGCGTGGCTGACCCGGCCGTTTTCTGGTGTTTGCCGGGGCTTTGGCCTAGTGCCAGACACATCCCTGAACAGAAGCGAAAAAGCCCCAGACGTGAGCGATGACACCGGCCTGATCGACCCACCCGCCCCGCTGCCGGACCACGAGTTCCAGCGGATCGACATCGTCGATGAAATGAAGACGAGTTATCTCGATTACGCGATGAGCGTGATCGTAAGCCGCGCGCTGCCCGATGTGCGCGACGGCCTGAAGCCCGTCCACCGCCGCATCCTGTGGACGAGCCACGAGAACGGGTTCACCTCCTCCAAGGCCTACCGCAAGTCCGCGCGTATCGTCGGCGATTGCATGGGCAAGTACCACCCGCACGGCGACAGCGCGATCTACGACGCGCTGGCGCGCATGACGCAGGACTGGTCGATGCGCCTGCCGCTGATCGACGGCCAGGGCAATTTCGGCTCGATGGACCCCGATCCGCCGGCCTCGATGCGCTACACCGAAGCGCGGCTGGCCAAAGTGGCCGATGCACTGCTGGCCGATATCGACAAGGACACGGTCAACTTTCAACCGAACTATGATGGTTCGGAAAATGAGCCCGTGGTTCTTCCGGCGCGTTTCCCCAACCTGCTGGTCAACGGCGCGGGCGGCATCGCGGTCGGCATGGCGACCAATATCCCGCCGCATAACCTCGGCGAAGTGATCGATGGCTGCCTCGCCTATATGGCGAACTCGGCGATCACCAACGAGGAGCTGATCCAGATCATCCCGGCGCCGGACTTCCCCACGGCGCCGCTGATTCTGGGCTCGAGCGGTGCGCGCAAGGCTTACACCGAAGGGCGCGGCTCGATCGTCATGCGCGCGCGCCACGAGATCGAGGACACCAAGGGCGGGCGCGGCGAGGGGCGCAAGTCCATCGTGCTCACCTCGATCCCCTATCAGGTGGGCAAGAACAACCTCGTCGAGAAGATCGCCGAAGCCGCCAAGGACAAGCGGATCGAGGGCATCTCCGACATCCGCGACGAATCCAACCGCGAAGGCGTGCGCGTGGTCATCGACCTCAAGCGCGATGCGACGCCGGAAGTCGTGCTCAACCAGCTCTGGCGCAATACGCCCGCGCAATCGAACTTCCCGGCGAACATGCTGGCGATCCGCGGTGGTCGGCCCGAGATCCTGACCCTCAGGGACATCATCGAGGCGTTCGTCCAGTTCCGCGAGGAAGTGATCCAGCGCCGCACCAAGTTCGAACTGAACAAGGCGCGCGACCGGGCGCATATCCTGCTCGGCCTTGTCGTCGCGGTTTCAAACCTTGATGAAGTGGTGCGGATCATCCGCGGTTCGGCCAACCCGGCGCTGGCGCGCGAGACGCTGATGGCGCGCGAATGGCCGATCGGCGAAATTGCGCAATATATCCGTCTGGTCGAGGCGATCGAGGATGAGGCACTTGAGGGAGCGGGCGGCAGCTACCGCCTGAGCGAGACGCAAGTGCGCGCGATCCTCGATCTGCGCCTCCACCGCCTGACCGCGCTGGGCCGTGACGAAATCGGCGGCGAGCTTGAAGTGCTGTCCAAGGCGATTGCCGAATACCTCGCGATCCTTGCCGACCGCGTGAAGCTCTATGCGGTGATGCGCGAGGAGCTCGTTACTGTTCGCGATGCCTATGCCACACCGCGCAAGTCGGAGATCACGGCTCCGGCTGACGGGATCGAAGACGAGGACCTGATCGAGCGCGAAGACATGGTCGTCACGATCACCCTCGACGGCTATATCAAGCGCACTCCGCTCTCCACCTTCCGCGCGCAGAACCGGGGCGGCAAGGGCCGCAGCGGCATGGCGACCAAGGAAGAGGATGCGGTGGCGACGATGTTCGTCACTTCGACCCATACGCCGGTGCTGTTCTTCTCGACCGCGGGCAAGGTCTATCGCCTCAAGGTATGGCGTCTGCCGGAAGGCGGCCCGACGACACGCGGGCGGCCGATGATCAACCTGCTCCCGGCATTGGACGCGGGCGAGACGATCGCGACCGTGCTGCCGCTGCCCGAAGACGAAGCCGAATGGGGCAAGCTTTCGGTCGTGTTCGCCACGGCCAAGGGCAACGTGCGCCGCAACGCCATGGATGCCTTCGCCAACATCCCCTCGAACGGAAAATTCGCGATGCGCTTCGAGGAAGGCGACGAGGACCGGCTGATCGGCGTCGCGCTGCTCGAAGCAAGCGACGACGTGCTGCTCGCAACGCGCGCGGGCAAGGCGATCCGCTTTGCTGGTGACGAAGTGCGCGAGTTCACGAGCCGCACTTCGACCGGCGTGCGCGGCATGACGCTGAAGGGCGATGACGAGGTCATCTCGCTTTCAATCCTCCACCGCGTCGGCACCAGCGCCGAGGAGCGCGAGGAATACGTCCGCTTCGCCCCGTGGAAGGGCGAGAAGGACGGCGAGCCTTCGCTGACCAGCGAGCGCATGGCCGAATTGCAGGCGCGCGAGCAGTTTATCCTCACAGTCTGCGCCAATGGCTATGGCAAGCTTTCCTCCGCCTACGAATACCGGCGGACGGGCCGCGGCGGCCAAGGCATCACCAATATCGACAATATCGGGCGGAACGGTCCGGTGGTGGCGAGCTTCCCGGCGAGTCAGGCCGATCAGCTCATGCTGGTGACCGATCAGGCCAAGCTGATCCGCTTGCCGCTCGATACGCTACGGGTGATCGGGCGCGGCTCGGCGGGCGTGCGGCTGTTCAATGTCTCGGCCGGCGAACATGTGGTGAGTGCGGTGCGGTTGGCCGAAGAAGAAGGCGAGGCCGATGCCGAGCCTGAGGCCGAGGCATGAGCGATCTGCCGCTGGTTGCCTACAAGGTGCTGACTGCGGAGCAGATGGGCGCACTGGAGCATGGCGGCGTGTTTGCCGGGGCTCCGATCGATCTGGCGGACGGCTATATCCATCTCTCGGCCGCCGATCAGGTGACCGAGACGGTGGACAAGCACTTTGCCGGGCAGTCGAACCTCCATATCGCGGCGGTTGATCTGGCGGTTCTGGGCGATGCGGTGAAGTGGGAGCCTTCGCGTGGAGGACAGCTGTTTCCGCACATTTACGCAGCGCTGCCGCTCAATGCGGTGTTTGCCTATGGGCCGCTGGAGCGCGACGCGGATGGGGCGGTGCGGCTGCCGGTGGCTGGTTAACCCCAATCCTCGTCATTCCCGCGAAGGCGGAAATCCAGAGGTACCCAGCGCCGCGACTGCCGCTCCAGGTCCCCGCTTTCGCGGCGATGACGAAAGGTGGGCTTAGTAGGCAGTGAATGCACCCTTGCGCCGCAGCGCGCCGATCACACCGATGGTGATCAGGAACTGGCCGAAGTAGTAAAGCGGCCAGACAAGCAGATGCGGGATCGGGCTATCCGCGAGCGGCCCCATGCGCGCAAAGATCAGCAGATCGGACACGGCAAACATCGCAGCACCCAGTGCAACACGGCTGCGCGGAAAGTCGCTGGCAAACGCGGCAGTGGCCATCCCGCCAAGCAGAAGCGCATAGCCTGCAACATCGGCATCGCCGGTGAGAGCATAGGCAAGAGCGGGAATGCCGAGGACGAGCGCGATGGCCACAGCCTTGTCGGCCCCGGGTAGATTGCCGCGCCGATGCCGCAGATACAGCGCAATCGCGGCAATGTGGCCCGCAAAGAAGGCCGCCGCGCCGCCGGTGAAACTGACCTCGAGCACCATATCGCCCAGCGCGCCCAAGGCCATGACGATTGCGATGCGGTGGGCATCGCGCACGGGGTGATGCGCCCAGGCATAGACCGCCAGCAGGCCAACGCCCGCACCCTTCCACAGGATCAGGTAAAGCCCCGGAATCCAGCTGCCAGCCACGAACCAGTAGCTTATGCCCGCGATCAGGCTGGCGAGGAGCCACGGTCTTTGTTCGATCAAGGCACGATGCGGCATGGTCTCCCTTTCCCTTCCGGGCTCCTCCCTAGGGCTTGCCGCGCGGAGGGCGCAATGCCAATGCGCGTCCCATGACGCATCAGGTTCACATCATCGGCGGCGGCATGGCCGGGAGCGAGGCGGCATGGCAGCTGGCGCGCCGGGGCATTCGCGTACGGCTTTCGGAAATGCGCGGAGGCGGTGACAGCACGGCGGCGCATAACGGCGATGGGCTGGCAGAGCTTGTCTGCTCCAATTCCTTCCGCTCCGACGATGACGAGAAAAACGCAGTCGGCCTGCTCCATTACGAAATGCGGCAGTGCGACAGCCTGCTGATGGCGGCGGCGGCCAAAGCGCGGGTGCCGGCGGGATCTGCACTGGCGGTGGACCGCGACGTGTTTTCCGCTGAAGTCGAAGCCATGCTGGGCGCGCAGCCGACACTGGAGATCGTGCGCGAGCGGGTCGATGTGCTGCCTTCGGATGGCCTCACCATCGTGGCGACCGGGCCGCTGACCGCCCCTGCCCTCGCCTCCAGCATCGGCGCGGCGACGGGTGCAGAGAGCCTCGCGTTCTTCGATGCGATTGCACCGATCGTCTATCACGACACGATCGACATGGACGTGGCGTGGATGGCATCGCGCTGGGACAAGGGCACCGAGGCCAGCCTGGCCATGGGGGGCGACGGACGCGACTACATCAATTGCCCGATGACACGGCCGCAATACGAAGCCTTCCGCGAGGAATTGCTCGCTGGCGAAAAGACCGAGTTCAAGGAATGGGAGGCCAATACCCCCTATTTCGATGGCTGCATGCCGATCGAGGTCATGGCCGCGCGCGGCGTGGAGACCCTGCGCTTCGGGCCGATGAAGCCGGTCGGGCTCGACAATCCGCACTGGGCGACGGCCGAGCACCCTAACGGGCGCTGGCCTTATGCGGTGGTGCAACTGCGGCAGGACAACAAGCTGGGCACGCTGTGGAACATGGTCGGCTTCCAGACCAAGCTCAAGCATGCCGAGCAAGTGCGCGTGTTCCGCACGATCCCCGGGCTGGAGCAGGCCGAGTTCGCGCGGCTCGGCGGGCTGCACCGCAACACCTTCCTCAATTCGCCGACCTTGCTCGATAGGCAGCTGCGGCTGAAATCCGCGCCGCATATCCGTTTTGCCGGGCAGATCACCGGCTGCGAAGGCTATGTCGAAAGCGGCGCGGTGGGGATGCTCGCGGGGCTGATGACGGCGGCACAGCTCGCCGGCCGGGAATGGAACGCGCCGCCCCGCACCTCGGCGCTAGGCGCGCTGCTGTCGCATATTACCGGCGATGCGGAGGCTGAAACCTATCAGCCGATGAACGTGAATTTCGGACTGTTTCCGCCGCCGGATCCTTCGACGAAGAAAAAGCAGCGCAAGGAAGCCTATACCGGGCGGGCCAAGGCTGATCTGGCGGGGTGGCTGCCGCTGGTAGGTTAGCTTTTGGGGTTTCACGCGGAGACGCGGAGGCGCGGAGTAGGCAAAAGAGGGTTTCGCGCAGAGATCGCAGAGAAAGTCGCAGCGCAGCTGGCGCGAACCCACTTCTCTCCGCACCTCCGCGTCTCCGCGTGAAACCTATTCCGCTCAACACTTGCAGACCGGCTTCTTCGCGTTCTTCGGCTTGGTCGTCGCGAATTCATCGCGGTTCAGCGCGCCGTCGCCGTTCTTGTCGGCGCCCTTGAAGCGGTTGTCGGTGGCGACCGACCATTCGTCGAAGGTCAGCAGATTGTTGCCGTCGACATCAAGCTTGCGAAAATCCTTCACGCGCGGGCTGAGCATTTCGGTGCGGGTAATCTTGCCATCGCGGTTCTTGTCGAGCCGGTCGAAGCGCTTCTGTTCGCGGCTCTGCTCGCTGGCTTCGGGGAGGCCGGGCCCGACCGCATCGCCCGCGTTGGAATCCGGGAGTTCCTCGTCGGCCGCCGGAGCCGAGGCGAGCGCGAGGTGACTGGGGGCAGCGGGCGGCGTAACGGCAGCGTGGCCCTGCCACCAGAACAGGCCGGAAGCCACGAGCAACAGCGCGCCGAGCGCGCCCACAAGGATTCGGTTCATGCGGGGCCTCCCCAAGGACGGCCCTCAGGATAGGCGGCATAAGATGCTAGCGGCAGAGGCAAGCCCTGCCATTTTGGTTTGAATATCAGCGCCCGAACAAGCCGAGGCGGAGAATGGCAAGAAAATCGCCGACCGGACCACCCGGTCGCCCTGCCGCCTCGCGCAGGGCCATGCCGCGCAAGACCATCAGCGGGCGCAGCGGTCGCGGCAGGACGGGCGCCCGGGCGCCCGCCGGTTCCAGCCCCAGCCATTCCGCAGCAGCGCGGCGGACAGTTTCGTCAGGTCGCGCCCCGCTCAGCCGCGCCAATGCGAAAACGGCCTCGATCCGCGCCTTGCCGATTTCCACGCCGCCGTCTTCGCCGACGATGAGGGATTCCCAGCCATCGACCAGCCCCCGCAGCGCCGGACGTTCGGCATCCCACGCGCGCAGTAGTGCCAGCAGAGGCTCGCCCAGCGGCCATTCGCTCGCGGGCTGGCTAAACCGGTCGCGCCACCATGCGAGACGCAGCTGGATCATCAGCGGATCGCGCCCCGCGCGCGCGGCATCGGCGAGGCGCCGGTCGAGCAGCAGGAAACCTTCCCACAGCGCCTGAAGGCGGCGCGGCGCATAGAGCACCGCGAGCCGTTCAGGTGGACTGAGTTCGATATCGCCGGTGGAAGGCTCCATCAGATCAGCGGTAGCAGACCTTCTTGACCGCCGCGATCACGCGCGCCGTATCGACCAGCGCGAGCTTTTCGAGATTGGCGGCATAAGGCAGCGGCACGTCCTCGTTGCAGACGCGCAGGACCGGGGCGTCGAGATGATCGAAGCCCTCCTCCATCGCGATGGTGATGATCTCGGAGGCAATCGAGCAGACTGGGAAACCTTCCTCGACGACCACCATGCGGTTGGTGCGCGAGAGGCTTTCGAGCACCGCCGCCTTGTCGAGCGGGCGCAGCGTGCGCAAATCGAGCACTTCGGCCTCGATCCCCTCAGCCGCCAGCTCTTCGGCGGCGTCGAGCGCGAGGGCCACGCCGATCGAGTAGGTGACGATCGTGACATCGCGCCCGGCCCGCATCGTGCGCGCCTTGCCAATCGGGACGGTGTAGTCATCAAGCTGCGGCACATCGAAAGCGCGCCCGTAGACCAGCTCGTTTTCGAGGAAGACAACCGGATCGGGGCTGCGGATGGCGGACTTGAGCAGGCCCTTGGCGTCAGCGGCATCATAGGGCGCGATGACGATCAGACCGGGGACCGAGGCGTACCACGGCGCATAGTTCTGGCTGTGCTGGGCGCCGACGCGGGCGGCAGCACCGTTGGGCCCGCGGAATACGATCGGGCACCGCATCTGGCCGCCCGACATGTAGTTGGTCTTGGCCGCCGAGTTGATGATGTGGTCGATTGCCTGCATGGCGAAGTTGAACGTCATGAACTCGATGATCGGGCGCAGGCCGCCCATGGCTGCGCCGGTGCCGATGCCGGCAAAGCCGTATTCGGTGATGGGCGTATCGATCACGCGGCGGGGGCCGAATTCCTCGAGCAGGCCCTGCGTGACCTTGTAGGCGCCCTGATACTCGGCAACTTCCTCGCCCATCACGAAGACGCGGTCGTCGGTGCGCATTTCCTCGGCCATGGCATCGCGCAAGGCTTCGCGCACCGTGGTGGCGACCATGGCGGTACCGGCGGGAACCGGCGCCGCGGCAGCTGCGGGCGGCGGCGGAGGTGCAGCAACGACGGGCGCGGGTGCCGGAGCGGGTGCGGGAGCCGGGGCAGCGACCGGAGCGGGCGCAGGCGTGGGCGCCGCAGGTTCATCATCACCGGTGATAGTGGCGATCACGGTGCCGACTTTCACGCCTTCGGTGCCTTCAGGAACCATCAGCGCGCCGATCACGCCTTCGTCGATAGCCTCGAATTCCATCGTGGCCTTGTCGGTCTCGATCTCGGCGAGAATGTCGCCGGACTTCACGGTATCGCCGGGCTTGACCAGCCATTTGGCGAGAGTGCCTTCCTCCATTGTGGGGGAAAGCGCGGGCATCTTGAGATCAATCGCCATGTCAGTAGGTCCCCACCAGCACGTCGGTATAGAGTTCAGCCGGTGCCGGCTCAGGCGAGCTTTCGGCGAAGTCGGCAGCTTCGGCGACGACCTGGCGGATGCGC
Organism: Novosphingobium sp.; assembly: GCF_965228995.1. Lineage (GTDB taxonomy): Bacteria > Pseudomonadota > Alphaproteobacteria > Sphingomonadales > Sphingomonadaceae > Novosphingobium. Next base: position 2,677,139 of record NZ_OZ245852.1, read on the forward strand.
TTGTCGATCTCCTTGATCCGCTCCTCGCTCACACCGCGGCGGAGCAGGTCCTGCTTGGCGCCTTCGATCGGATCGTGATGGTCGCGCATTTCCTGCACTTCCTCGCGGCTGCGGTACTTGGCCGGGTCCGACATCGAGTGGCCACGGTAGCGATAGGTGTTGAGCTCCATCAGCACCGGACCATTGCCGGCGCGGACATATTCGAGCGCGACTTCAGCGGCTGCGCGCACTTCGAGCACGTCCATGCCGTTGACGTCCATGCCGGGGATGCGGAAGCCCGTGCCGCGGCGGTGGAAGTGCGTTTCGGCAGAACCGCGCTTGACCGCGGTGCCCATGGCATAGCCGTTGTTCTCGACCACGAAGATGATCGGGAGCTGCCACAGCGCGGCCATGTTGAAGGTTTCGTAGACCTGGCCCTGGTTGGCCGCGCCGTCACCGAAATAGGCCATGCACACGCCGCCATCGCCGCGGTACTTGTGCGCAAAGGCAAGGCCCGCGCCGAGCGGCACCTGCGCGCCGACGATGCCGTGGCCGCCGTAGAACTTGTGGTCGGTCGAGAACATGTGCATCGAGCCGCCCTTGCCGCGGCTGATGCCCGCACCGCGCCCGGTGAGTTCTGCCATGATCGCCTTGGGATCGATGCCATAGGCGAGCATGTGGCCGTGATCACGGTAGCCGGTGATAACGCTGTCGTGGCCCTCTTTCAGCGCCGACTGCAGGCCGACGGCAACCGCTTCCTGGCCGATGTAGAGATGGCAGAAACCGCCGATGAGGCCGAGGCCGTAGAGCTGGCCAGCCTTTTCCTCGAAACGGCGAATCAGCACCATCTGTTCGTAGAAGTGGAGAAGCTCTTCGTCGCTCGCGTCAAAACGCTTGTTGTTGGCGTGGGCCTGCTGGAGGCTGCGCAGCGCGAAGGTGGCTTCATCCTCGAGAGCCGGGGCCGGAGCGGCCGGGCTTGCAGCAGCGGGTGCGGCTTTGGCGGCAACCGGCGACCTTGTCGCTTTGGTTGCGCGCGGCTTGGCGGACTGGGCCAATGCGGTGGTTCCTTGTCTGGCAGCCTGGGGAGGGCACATGTCTTGGCAGCACCCCGGCTGACCAGAGCGCCACAAGGGCCGCTATAGGACCAAGTGCCTGAAATCCGCAACGCCCAAGGCTTCGCTCGGCGGCTTTCGTATACCTATTCGACGGGGGATCGCTGCGCAGCAAAGCATACCGCCGCAAACGGACGAAAAGCTGCAAAAAAACGGCGATGTGGGGAAATGGTGCACCCGGAACGATTCGAACGTCCGACCCTCAGATTCGTAGTCTGATGCTCTATCCAGCTGAGCTACGGGTGCGTGGAAGCGCGCCTTTATAAGTGCCTACCGGCCTTGGCAAGCCCTATTGCGAGTTTTTTACATGGAGGGCGAGCGCAGCAGCGAGCGGTACGTCGAGCGGCGGCATCGCAAGTGCCCCAAGCGCCTCGGGATGCAGCCACTCCAGCTCTGCGCCAGGCTCAGGCACCGGCTCACCCTGCCAGCGGCGGCAAGTGTAGAGCAGGAGCACAAGCGGGCGGGCCTTCTCGTCGCCGGGGCTCGCGGCGAATGTCAGCGGCGCGAGATCGGCTTCTTCGATCGTGATCGACAGTTCCTCGGCGATCTCCCGCACGAGGGCCGCTGCTGCGCCCTCCCCCGCTTCAACCTTCCCGCCGGGAAACTCCCACAGGCCTCCATGTGCGCGCGCTTCGGGGCGGCGCTGCATGAGCACGCGGCCCGCGCCATCCAGCAGTGCCAGCGCAACGACGTTGAGCATTGTCGGATGCGTTTCCATCACAGGGAGATCCATTTATTCTTTCTTAGCCTTGCAGGTCCAAGACAATAGATGAACGCGGACTGGGGTAACCGTTTGATGTGGGACTTTGTCCGCAAGCCACTGGTGGATAAAACTGGCGCCACCGCCATCGAATATGGCCTGCTGATCGGCGTGATCGCAATGACCATGTTCTTCGGGATGACCGCGTTCGTGAATTCCCTTTTCATCATGTACAACACGATCGACACGAACCTCACCAGAGCGAAGAAATAAGCGCCGGCGCTTGGGGCGGGTAGCCTGCAGCGCTCTGGGCCGCAAAAACAGCTGTCCGGAAGCTGCATTGCAAGAAAGCGGAGCGCTTTTACCTTTTGTGAGGGAATGCCGGATATTTTGACACCTGCAATTTCGTATGACCGGGGGGTCGTATTCGCGAAAGAGCACAAAGGCGGCGAAAGTTGCCAGGTGGAGGACCATTCGCATGACACTTCTCAAGACGCTTCTTCGCGATGAAGAAGGCGCCACGGCTATCGAGTATGGCCTCATCGCTGCGCTGATCGCGGTGGCCGCAATCACGGCCATGGGCGCGCTCGGCAATTCGCTTTCGAACACATTCACGCAGATTTCGACCAAGATGGCCAACGCGCAGGACGGCAAGGGTCCGTTCTAGGATCCAGTTCTTCCAGTTGTGCTGATATGGACGGGGGTGTGGCTGGCCACATCCCCGTTTTGGCATGCGCGATCGGCAGATTTTACCAGTTTCTCACCCGGGCATGCCGGATTTTCTTACACGGTCACGCGAGCGCCACCGTGCCAGACACCTCAAAATCACCGGGTTTACGGCGCAATCTGCCTACGAGAGCTACGCCCGGGCCTCCACTCGCATCACATCAGCGTTCAGATTCGCCGGCGCTTTAAGTATTTTTCAGGAACTGCCGATTATTCTTACAGCAACTGGCCAGTCGACCAGGGTGTCGGTGAAGCCTTTCGGTGCCGACGTGTTACTTGCCGTTTCCCTGGAGGACTTCTCGCCATGCCTTTCTTCCGCAAACTCCTCGCCGATCAGAGCGGCGCGACCGCCATCGAATATGGCCTGATCATCGCGCTTGTCGCCACCGGTGCCGTCCTCGCGATGGGCGCGCTCGGCAATTCGCTTTCGAACACCTTCACGCAGATTTCGACCAAGATGGCCAACGCGCAGGACGGCAAGGGTCCGTTCTAACCGCGGGTTATCCCGTCGCGGCAAGTTGAGAAGGGGGCGCGCTTCCAGGCGCCCCCTTCTTTTTCGCGCGCTCAGTAGACGATCAGCTTGACCCGCGAGCCGGGAACAGGCTGGCTTGCTCCATCCAGACTATTGAGCACGAGGAACCGGTCCAGCGGCCGGTCATCGTAGGCCATGCGGCGGGCGAGCGACTGGAGGGTATCGCCCTTCTTCAAGGTCACCACCATCAGCCGCCGCGCGCGCACCGCGCCGGCCTCGCCGATGGTGATCCGGCGCATCGAGGAAAACATCGGATCGAACGCGCTGGCCTGCCCGGCTGCACTGATCGTAGTGAAGTGGAACGCCTGACCCGGGCCCCACGCATAAGCGAACACGACGACATCGCGCGCACCATCGCTGGTGTTGACACGGGCCATGCCATAGGCGGCCGGGATACCGTTGACCGTGGTCGTACGCACTTCATCGGGCGCGACGCGCTGCTGGTCCGACAGGCCGGCGAAGACCGATCGGACATAGGTATCGAGATTGCTCGTATAAGGCGCCGTTGACATCTCGCCCTTCCCCGATTGCCCGCTGATCGACACCGAGCGCGTGCCATTGACGAGGTAGAAGCCCTGCGGCGCCTGGAAGCTCATGCGATAGCCGGGGTGGATGAACTTGCGCCCGTCAACCACGCCCTGCTTCGGATCGTCGCCATACGTGAGGCCGTCGACGCGGGTCAGGAAGAGATCGCGATTGGTCATGCCGCGCACATTCTGCCCGGCGAGTGCGAGCGCGGCAGAGACCCGCGAGGCGGGATCGGGGTGCGTGCTCGCCCATTCCGGCACTTTGTCGGTGCTGCCAGTCAGCTGCGCATCGAGCGCGGTCTGCTGGGCGAGGCTGCGCAGCACGGTGCCCATCGCGCGCGGATCATAGCCAGCGCGCTTCAGATACGTAACGCCGAGCGCATCGGCCTCGCTCTCCTGAGCGCGCGAATATTTCAGCGTGAGGAGCTGGCTGCCGGTGGAGAAGATTTTCTGGCCGAGCTGGCCAAGCGCCGAATTGCCCAGCACCGCGCCTGCCAGCACCGAGCCGAGCACGCCGAGGATGGTGTTGCGCGTGGCGGCGCTTTCACGCTTCTGCGAATGGCGCGCCGCCACGTGGCCGACTTCGTGGCCCAGCACGCCGGCAAGCTCCGCCTCGTTGTTCATCAGCGCTACCAGTTGGCGCGTGACATAGACATAGCCCCCGGGGATCGCGAAGGCGTTGTTAACGGGTGAATTGAGCAGCGTGACGGTAAAATCGCTGCGCGCATTGCCGAGGCCGGACTGGAAGGCGATGGTCTTGCCCACCCCCTCGACATAGGTGGCTTGCAGCCCGGTGATCGCGCCGCCGAATTCGGCCAGGAGCTGCGGATGAGCCTTGGCGCCTTCGGCCTTGTCGCTCGCGCTGATCGTGGCAACCGTGCCCTGCGCTCCCGCGCGCGAACTCGGAACAGTAGGCCCCGCGAGCAGGAGGCCGGCGGCCCCGGCGACAAGCAGAGCAGCGCGAAACGGGCGATTGGTCATGGATTCTCCCCTGTGCCTGTGGTTGCGGCGGGCGCGGAGGCCCGGCACCAACAGTACCATGACGCCAGTCTAGCCTTGCCGGTGGCAGCAAGGCCAGAGTCATTTCGTCCGGGTCGGAACGACCTTCGTCAGGCGCCGATGCGCAGGAACCGTTCGGCACGCAGGGCGCGCAGGGTGTCGGCAGGCATTCCGGCCAACGCGCTCAGCTCCTCGGTTATCGCCTTGCCGAGTGCGGCCGCTGCCGCTGCGCCGTCGCGGTGTGCGCCGCCAACGGGTTCGGGCACGATCCTGTCAATCACGCCAAGCGCGAGCAGATCCTGCGCAGTGATCCGCATGGCCTCGGCCGCTTCGGGAGCCTTCTCGGCCGTGCGCCACAGGATCGAGGCGCAGCCTTCGGGCGAAATCACCGAATAGACGGCGTGCTCGAACATGAGCACCCGCTCGGCGCTGGCAAGCGCGACCGCGCCGCCCGAACCGCCTTCGCCCACGATCGCGGCGACCATCGGCACGCCCAGCGCAAGGCAGGCCTCGGTGCTGCGGGCAATCGCCTCAGCCTGGCCGCGCTCTTCCGCCTCGACCCCCGGGAAAGCGCCCGAAGTATCGACCAGCGTGACGACCGGAAGGCCATAGCGGCTCGCCATTTCCATCAGGCGGACCGCCTTGCGGTAGCCCTCGGGCTTGCCCATGCCGAAGTTGTGGCGGATGCGGCTCTGCGTATCGTGGCCCTTTTCGTGCCCGATCAGCATGACGGCCCGCCCTTCCAGCGTCGCGAAACCGCCGACGATGGCGTGATCCTCGCCGAACTTGCGGTCACCGCCGAGCGGCATGAAATCCGTGAAGGCCTTGCTCACGTAATCGCGGAAGTGCGGGCGCGAGGGATGCCGGGCGACTTGCGTCTTCTGCCACGGCGTCAGCGAGCGGTAGGTGCTCGCGAGCAGCTCGGCGGACTTGGCCTCAAGCCGGCGAATCTCGGCCGTGATGTCGAGCGCGCCAGTTTGCGCGGTTTCGCGCAGCTCGGCGATGCGCGCTTCCAGCGCGGCGATCGGCTTTTCGAATTCGAGATAGGAAATCATCCGCGCCGCGCTAGGACTGGCTCGCCGGAAGGTCAACCTCCGGCGCCGGGTTTTGCGGTTTGTTTCCCAGCGGATGGCGGCTGTTGACCAGCGCGACGAGCCGCGCGGCATCGACATGCGTGTAGATCTGGGTCGTCGCGATATCGGCGTGGCCGAGCAAGGTCTGCAGCACGCGCAGGTCCGCACCGCCTTCAAGGAGGTGGGTGGCGAAGGCATGGCGCAGCACGTGCGGGCTGACCTTTTCAGGATCGAGCCCGGCCCGCAGCGCCAGATCGCGCAGGAGCTGGAACAGACGCACGCGCGTCAGATGGCCGCCGCGCGGACTTGGAAAGACCCAGCGCCCGCCCTTGGGCCGCAGCGCGAGCCAGCGCACGAGCGCCGTACCCGCCCGCGCGCTGACCGGGACCATGCGCTGCTGACCGCCCTTGCCGGTGATCATCAGGAACGGCGCATCGCGCGGAACGGCCGCCAGCGGCAGCGATACGAGTTCGGTGGCGCGCAGGCCGGAGCCATAAAGCAGCTCGAGCAGCGCCAGCATGCGGGCGCCCTCCCCCGTCGCGGCCTCGTTCTCGGCCAGCGTGAACAGCGCGGCAATCTCGCCGTGGCCGAGCAGGCGCGGCAGCGGGCGGCGGATGCGGGGACGCGGGAGCGCGGCGGAGGGATCGTCGCTGCGCAGGCCCTCGTCGGCCAGAAATCCGTAGAACTGGCGGAGCGCCGAAGACTTGCGTGCAAGGCTGGAGGGCGCAAGATCGCGCCAGGCTTCAGCAAGGCTGGCAATCGCATCGCTATCGGCGCTGACCAGATCGCCGATTTCCGCGCGCGCCGAACGCAAGTCACGGCCATAAGCAGCGAGGGTGTTGGCAGCCGCCCCCCGCTCGGCGGCGAGCATCGCGAGGAACTCGTCGATCGGATCGTGCGCGGCCGCCGCTGGCGCCATGCCCGTCAGACCCGCGCCACGGCCTCCGCCGCGATCATCCGCGCCTCACCCTCAAGCCCGGCACGGCGCAGCGCGGCGATGATGTGATAGAGATGCAGCGGGGTCATCTTGTCCCATCCGCTGCCCTGCATGCCGAACCCGGCGAGCATGGCGACAAGCACCGGGTTTTGCGAGGCGGCGGCACCATCGATAGCCCGGGTCCAGCGCGTCTCGCGTCCCAGGTCGAGCTTGAGATCATCGGCAAAACGGCGCGCTGTGGCGGGATCGACCCGGCCAAGCCCCATCAGTCCGGCGAGGAGGAACCGGGAGCGCAGGCCGCCCGTGCTGGTATCGCCAGACTGGAACGTGCCGAGCGTGTCCGCGCTGATGGCGGCAAACTTGGTCGGCGCGGCAAGCGCGATCAGGCCCCAGGCCTCGCTGCCCGCAGGAACCACGCCCGCCCAGCGCGCCGCGTTGCGATCAAGCCCGGCAGTCAGCATCGAGGCGATCAGGCCCTTGGCATCGCCCGAGAGATTGGCATCAGGCGTGATCCGCGCCGCAGCATAGGCGGTGAGCACAAGGCGTGAATAGGCGCGGTCCGGATCGCTTGCATCGCCCCACAGGCTGCGGATGGCGGAGAGCCGGTCCGCCACATCGGCAGCGAGGTAGGCGCTGCGCAGCGTATCGGCGAGCGGGCCCCAGGTGCGGTCGGGCTCGTCCAGCGCGTGGATCTCGCTATAGAGATCGACCATCGCCGAAGCGGAGAGAATGCCGCGCTCGGCGGCGATATCGGCGGCTTCGGCCCGGGCGGTGAGCGGGAGCATGGGCGCGCGCACCGCCAGTACGGCATAGGAGGCGCCGGCCTGCTTGCGCAGCGTCTCGGGCGGTTCGAGCCCGGTGGCAAGCGCGAGGCCGGTCCGCCACGGCGTGAGGCTGGAGACCCCGGTCCACTCGATCTTGACCGCGCGGTGCCCCTGCGATGCGGCGCCGGCGAACTTCTGGGCGAGGAGAATGTCGATCTTGGAAGCAACGCCCTTGCGCATCGCATTGTCGAGCACGGCAAGCGCAGGCGCGCCTTCGCCGCCGGTGAAGGCCGTGCAGATCGCGCGGGTCAGCGTCCAGTCCCAGCCCGGACGGCCGGCGGCGGTCAGCGCGGTAATCGGGCAGAGGCCCACCGGATCCGCGGTGGCGAGGAAGCTCCTCATCGCCGCATCCTCGAGCGTCGGGGTGTAGAAGCCGCTGTCAACCTCCTGCACCATCGCGCGCGCCGCATCGGCTTCGCCCATCCGCAGCAGGACTTGCGCCCGCAGCGCCGCCCAGTCTGCGCCGTTCATGCCGACTGGCGTATCGAGCCGGCTCGCCAGCGCGCGCCGCAGCAGGATGTGACCCCAGCGCGAAACGAGATCGCCGCGCATGTTGGTGAGCAGCCCCGCGACGAACGGACCGTTGAGGTAATGGCTGGAAACCGCGGGGAAACCGCCATCGGCAGCATCGAAGAAGCCGACGCGTGACAGGCTGCGCTGCGCCTGCGGGGGAATGTCCGCACGCGGCTTGGCGCTGGCGATCAGCTGATCGACCAGCGCGGGGTCGATGCCGGCCAGGCCATCGGCGGCGGCGGCAGCAACGGGTGCGGCGGGCGCCGGGGTCGGTGTGCCCGGTGCAGGCTGCGCCGTCGGCACGGCAACCGCCTGCGCGGTGGGCGAGGATGACGGGCGCTGCACATTGACGATCGCAGGCGCAGCGGTTCGCGCAGGAGCCGGGGCGCTGCTCGCGGCAGGGCGCGGCGCCGTTTGCGGTTTGCGCGCTGGTGCCGCGGGCTTTTCGTCAAAGCCCGGCGGGAGCAACGATTCCTGCGCGGTCACGGCAATGGCGGAGAGCGCGCCGATCGCGGCGCAGGTCAGCACGGCGATCCGCGCGCGGCCGATCCTCATGAACCAGCCTTTGCGCCCGGCGCCGCGACGGGCGTCTCGATCCAGCGGGTTGGCTGTGTATCCCCCATGATCCATGCCGATGCCAATATCGCCACCACTACCACCACCAAGAGGATGCCCACAATCCAGATACGATGACGGGCCAGAAATCGAGCTTTCACCAAAACGCTCCTGCGGCCGCTGCCACCCTGGGGCCACGGCACTTGCACAACCCATGCTCAACCCTTGCACTCGCCCCTAGCGCAACTATAGGCGGCGCGGCAATGGAGCACGATGACCCCGCCCTTTCAAGCGCTGCACTTCAGCGGCTTGCGGCCCGGATAGACCGGCCGATCGTGCTGGTGGGCATGATGGGTGTGGGCAAGACGACGGTGGGCCGCAAACTTGCGGCAATGCTGGGCGTGCCGTTCTGCGATGCCGACGAGGAAATCGAGAAAGCCGCGCAGATGTCGATCCCCGAGATCTTTGCGCAGTTTGGCGAACCCTATTTCCGCAGCGGCGAGCGCCGCGTGATCGCGCGGCTGGTGGGCGAAGACGGCACGCCGGTGCGCCGGGTGCTCGCAACCGGTGGCGGCGCGTTCGTCGACCAGGAAACGCGCGAGCTGATCCTGCGGCGCGCAATTGCGGTGTGGCTTGACAGCGATGTCGATACGCTGGTCATGCGCGTGGGGCGCAAGAGCAACCGTCCGCTGCTCAAGAACGGTAACCCGCGCGAGATCCTGACACGGCTCAAGGCCGAACGCGGGCCGGCATATGCGCAAGCGCCGATCCATGTGAAAAGCGGCAACCAGCCCCACCAGGCAACCGCGCTCACCATCCTGAAGGCAATCGACGCATGGCTGTAATCCCCGTCAACATCGCCGGCGCGCCTTACGAAGTGCGGATCCTGACCGGGTTGCTGGCGGCAGCGGGCAAGCACTGCCGGCCGTTCATTCGCGGCGGCAAGGTCGCGGTAGTGACCGACGAGCGCGTTGCGGCAGCCTGGCGCGAGACCGTGAGCGCCTCGCTCGCAGCGGAAGGCATCGCCAGCGAATGGCTCGTCCTGCCTGCGGGCGAAAGCACCAAGAGCTGGGAATTCCTCGCCCGCACGGCTGAATGGCTGCTGGAACAGGGTGTCGAGCGCAAGGACAGCGTCATCGCGCTGGGCGGCGGGGTAATCGGCGACCTTACGGGCTTTGCCGCCTCGATGGTCAAGCGCGGCTGCGCCTTCATCCAGATGCCGACGACACTTCTGGCGCAAGTCGATTCAAGCGTGGGCGGCAAGACCGCGATCAATACGGCGGCGGGCAAGAACCTCGTCGGCGCGTTTCATCAGCCGGTGCTGGTCCTGGCGGACCCGCTGGCGCTCGATACGCTGCCGCCGCGCGAGACGCGCGCGGGCTATGCCGAAGTCGTCAAGTACGGCTTGATCGACGATGCCGCGTTCTTCCACTGGTGCGAGGCGCATGGCCCGGCGCTGTTGGCAGGCGATGCCAAGGCGCGCGAGCATGCGATTGCGACAAGCGTTGCGGCCAAGGCGCGGATCGTGGCGGCGGACGAGAAGGAAACCTTGGGCGTGCGCGCGCTGCTCAATCTGGGGCATACCTTCGGGCATGCGCTGGAGGCCGAGACGGGCTTCTCTGACCGCCTGCTCCACGGCGAGGGCGTGGCGCTGGGCATGGTGCTGGCAGCGCGCTATTCGGCGCGGCTGGGCCTGATGGCCGGCCAGGATGCGGAGCGGGTGGCGGCGCATATCGGTTCGGCGGGGCTGCCGGCTTCGCTGCCAGCGCTTGGCCTCACCTGCGACGGCGCGCGGCTCAGGGCGCATATGCTGCATGACAAGAAGATGGATGCGGGCACCCTGCCCTTCCTGCTGATGCGCGGGATCGGCGAGACGTTTCTGGCGAAGGACGTGGACCTTGCCGATGTCGCCGCGTTTCTCGATGCGGAACTGGCGCGGGCTTAAGTTTCCGACATCCCGCAACCACCGTTCGTGTCGAGCGAAGTCGAGACACCACGCGCAGTGCCAAGTGTCTCGACTTCGCTCGACACGAACGGATGGTAGAGTCAAATTTTCTAGAACAGCCGCGCGCCGTTGGGGACATTGCCGTCCGGTGCGAAAAGCACAACGCGGCCTTCTTCGTCCGGAAAGCCGACGGTGAGGACTTCGGACATCATCTTGCCGATCTGGCGCGGCGGGAAATTGACCACGGCGGCGACCTGCCGACCCACCAGTTCCTCAGGCGTATAAAGCGCGGCGATCTGCGCGCTGGAGCGCTTCACGCCGATGCCATCCCCGAAGTCGATCGCCAGCTTGATGCTCGGCTTGCGCGCTTCGGGGTAGGGTTCGGCGCTCACGATCGTGCCCACGCGGATATCGACCTTGAGGAAATCCTCAAAGCCGATGGTATCCGCCGCAGGGGTTTTCGGATCATGTTCGAGGTGCATTATTTGCCCTTGAATTCGGCTTTGCGCTTTTCGAGGAATGCCTTGATGCCCTCGCCAGCGTCGGCGCTATCGCCGGCCTTCCACTGGCCTTCCGCCTCGATCAGCAGCGCGGCCGGGAGATCGGTCTCAAGTGCGCGGGCGACATTCTGGCGCATCGTGCCAAGCGCAACGGTTGGGCCGTTGGCGAGCCGCTCGGCCAGCGCCATGGCTTCGTCCGCCAGCGCGGCATCGTCGACCGCCTTGTAGATCATGCCCCAGTCCTCGGCCTTTTCAGCGCCGATACGTTCGCCCAGCATCATCATCTGTAGCGCGCGCGATTTGCCGATCAGGCGCGGGAGCACCCAGCTGGCACCGCCATCGGGGACAAGACCGATATTGACGAAGGCCTGCAGAAAATAGGCGCTCTTCGCGGCGAGCACGAAATCGCCCATCAGCGCGATCGAGCAGCCGACGCCGGCGGCGGGGCCATTTACCGCGGTGATCAGAGGCACGCTGAGGCGCGAAAGCTTGGCGATCATCGGGTTGTAGTGCTCGGTCAGCGCCTTGTAGCTGCCCGCACCGCCTGCAACGCTGCGCTTGCCTGAAACGGCGAGATCGGCGCCCGAGCAGAAGGCCCGGCCCTCACCCGTGATGACAACAGCGCGCGCGCCTTCGAGATCATAGAGCGCGTCGTTGATTTCGACCGCCATGTCCGGCGGGCAGGCATTGAGCCGCTCCGGCCGGTTGAGCACGATGCGGCGGACAAGGCCGACCTTTTCGACGCGGATCATTTCATAGGACATCGCAATTTCCCCTTAATCGCTCGGTTAAGGGCATCGCTAAGCCAGCCACGCAGCCTTGGCAAGCAGGTTCAGTACGGCCTTGCAAATCCGCCAATCGGCCTGCGCGAGGATTCAGGAATGTGCCTGCGCAAAAGCCGCCGCCGCGCCAAACAGGCCGGGCTGCGGGTGGGTGATGAGCTTCACGGGCATCGCCGCCATCAAGCTTTCGAACCGGCCCTTTGACGTGAAGCGCTCGGCAAAGCCGGAGCGCACGAGCGTATCCTTGATGCGCAGGCCAAGCCCGCCCGCCATCACGAGCGCGCAGGCCCCATGCGCGAGCGCGAGATCGCCCGCAACGCTGCCGAGCGAGAGGCAGAACCGGTCTACCGCAGCAGCGGCGAGGCTATCTTCCCCGCTGGTGCCGAGCGCCCAGAGTTCCTTGTCGGTAAGCGAAGTGATCGCCCTGCCCTCGATATTGGCCAGCGTTTCATAGATATCGACGATGCCGGGGCCAGCCACCACGCGTTCGGCCGAGACGCGGCGATGCCGTCCGCGCAGCCGGGCCAGGATTGCATCCTCGATCTTGTCGAGCGGGGCGTAGTCGATGTGGCCGCCTTCGGTGGGCTGGACATGATAGCTGCCGCGCTGGCGCCAGAGCTGCGCCACGCCAAGGCCGGTGCCCGGGCCGACAACGCTGATCGTGCCTTCCTCGGGCAGCGGCACTTCGGGTCCGCAAAGGTGGAGGAAGTGCGCATCATCTGCCTGAGCCACGGCGTGCGCCACGGCGGCGAAATCGTTGACGACGACATAGTCCGGCGCGCCGAGCTTTTCGGGGATCAGCGCTGGGCGAATGATCCAGGGGTTATTGGTGAAGCGGATCAGCTCGCCCCCAACCGGCCCTGCGACGGCGATAGCAACGGCTTGGGGCAGCCCACCGCCGGAAAGGCGGGCAAATTCCTCCCAGGCGAGCTGAAAGCTCGGGTGGTCGGCAGTCTTGAGCGTGACCGCCTCGCCCAGCGAGACGACGCGCCCGGCCTCGACTTCGGCCATCGCGAAGCGGGCGTGGGTTCCGCCGATATCGACCGCGACCAGTTGCATGTGCCTCTTCCCCCTCTACGCGTCCGGTTTGTGCTGCCGGTCCGGTTATCCTGCGCTCAAAGCCCCCCGAGCGCCAGCATGGCCGAACCGCCGCGTTCGGCGGGATCGGCGAAGTGGCGCATCATCGCGAACAGTTCGCGGCCGACGCCCATGGCTTCTTCCGGTGCGACGGCAGGCTCGCGGGCAGCCCATTCGGCTTCGTCCACCAATGCCACGAGTTCGCCGCTATCCGCGCAAACGCGGACAATGTCGCCGTCCTTGAGCAGAGCCAGCGCGCCGCCCTTCTTCGCTTCCGGCGAAACGTGGATAGCCGCCGGCACCTTGCCCGAAGCACCCGACATGCGACCATCGGTAACAAGCGCGACGCGGAAGCCGCGGTCCTGCAGCACACCGAGCGAAGGGGTGAGCTTGTGCAGTTCGGGCATGCCATTGGCCGCCGGTCCCTGGAAGCGCACGACGACGATCACATCACGCTCAAGCTCGCCCGCCTTGAAGGCTTTCAGCACATCGTTCTGATCGGAAAACACGCGGCACGGCGCCTCGATCGTCCAGCGGCTGCGGTCGACCGCGCTGACCTTGATGGTACCGCGACCGAGATTGCCGCGAACGAGGCGCAGGCCGCCTTCAGGCTGGAACGGTTCGCTGACGGGGCGCAGCATGGCGGGGTTGAGAGTTCCGCGCGGGGCGGGATCCCAGCGCAGCAAATCGCCATCGAGCACCGGCTGCTGCGCGCCTTCGAGCAGCGAGGCGCCGTAGACCGTGCGAATGTCGCCGTGGGCGAGCCCGCTTTCGACCAGTTCGCGGATGACATAGGGCATGCCGCCCGCATCCGCGAAACCGTTCACATCGCCCGAGCCGTTGGGGTAGATGCTGGCGATCAGCGGGACGGCGCGGGAGAGCTCGTCCATGTCGTCCCAATCGATCTGCACGCCGGCCGCGCGGGCGATGGCAGGCAGATGGATCACGTGGTTGGTCGAGCCGCCGGTGGCGAGCAGACCGACGATCGCGTTGACGATGGCCTTCTCATCCACGCAGTGGCCCAGCGGGCGGTAGTCGTCGCCATCCCAGGTGATCTGCGCCACGCGGTGCACGGCGGCGCGGGTGAGTTCCTGACGCAGCTTGGTGCCGGGCTGGACGAAGCTGGCGCCGGGCATGTGGAGGCCCATCATTTCCATCATCATCTGGTTGGAATTGGCGGTGCCATAGAACGTGCAGGTGCCGGCGGAATGGTAGCTCGCGCTCTCGCTCGCGAGCAGTTCGTCGCGGCCTACCTTGCCCTCGGCATAGAGCTGACGGATGCGCTGCTTTTCCTTGTTGGCAAGGCCTGTCGCCATCTGGCCTGCGGGCACGAGGATCGTCGGCAGGTGGCCGAAGCGCAGCGACCCGATGAGCAGGCCGGGCACGATCTTGTCGCAGATGCCCAGCAGCAGCGCTGCCTCGTACATGCCGTGGCTGAGGCCGACGGCGGTGCCCATCGCGATGGTGTCGCGGCTGAACAGCGAGAGCTCCATCGAGGCCTGGCCTTGGGTCACCCCGTCGCACATCGCGGGGACGCCGCCCGCGACTTGCGCCGTCGCGCCGACCTCGCGGGCGAAGATCTTGATCTGCTCAGGGTAGCGGCCATAGGGCTGATGCGCCGAGAGCATGTCGTTGTAGGCGGTGATGACGCCGATGTTCGTGCTGTGGCCAGTGCGCAGGGCGATCTTGTCTTCCCCGGCTGCGGCAAAGCCGTGGGCGAGATTGCCGCAGGAGAGCACATCGCGGTTCACACCAGCATCGCGGGCGCGGGCGATGAGATCGAGATAGGCCGCGCGGCTCTGCGCCGAACGGGCGATGATCCGGTCCGTGACCTTGGCTACGATAGGATTAAGGGGCATCATTCGCTCCAGTAGATCGTGACAGGCGGTCCGTAGCCGCGCAGGAAATCGGAGACCGGATAGGCATCGGAGCCGCCAAGAACCTGCTCGATCAGCGCCTTCTTGGAGGCACCGGTGACGACGAGGATGATCTCTCGTGCGGCTTTCAGCGCCCGCTTGTTGAGCGTCAGGCGGTCAAACGGAGCCTCGGGCGGCAAGGGGATCGGCGTGGTCGCGATCACGCTCGGGCCGGGGCGGACCAGCGCGTGCATGTGCGGGAACAGCGAGGCGACGTGGCCATCCTCGCCCATGCCGAGCCAGACGAGGTCAAACGGCTCCACCGCTGCGCCTTCTTCCAAACGTTCGAACGCCGCGCCAGTTCCGGCAAGCGCGGCATGGAGCTTGCCGAAATTGCTGGCGGGATGGTCATCCGGCACGCGCCGGTCATCCGTGAGCGCGATCGTGGTGCCCGACCAGTCGAGATCCTGCTGCGCCAGCAGGGCAAAGACCTTGAGCGGAGTGGATCCGCCCGTGAAAGCAAGGCGCTTGGCACCGGGGCGCGAGAGCACGCGGGCAATGTGCGCGGCGACTGCGGCGGCATCGCCCGGGTTTGCCCAGCTGACCTCAGTCATGCCAGCTGCGCCCGTCACGCTCGGTCAGCGCGATCCCGGCGTTGGGGCCCCAGCTTCCGGCAGCGTAAGGCCTCACTTCCATGCCTGTTTCGGCCCAGACGCGGCGGATCGCATCGACCCAGGTCCACTGCGCCTCGACCTCGTCGCGGCGGACGAACAGCGTCTGCTCGCCTTCGATGAGGTCGAGCAACAGGCGCTCATAGGCAATGCGGCGGCGTGCCTTGGCGAAGGCAGTGGTTAGCGAAAGGTCGAGGTTGACCTCGCGCAGCACGATGCCGCCGCGATCGAGGCCCGGCTCCTTGGCCATGACCTGCAGGCGGACGTATTCCTCGGGCTGCAGGCGGATGACGAGGCGGTTTGCGCCCAGCTTGCCGCCGCGGCCCGAGAAGATGTTGTGCGGCACGCCCTTGAACTGGACAACGATCTCGCTGCGCCGTTCAGCCAGACGTTTGCCGTGGCGCAAGTAGAACGGCACGCCCTGCCAGCGCCAGTTATCGACGTGGGCCTTGATCGCGACATAAGTCTCGGTGTCCGAAGGCTTGCCAAGATCTTCGAGATAGCCGGTGACGGCGCTGCCGCCGACAGCGCCCGCACCATATTGCCCGCGCACCATTTCCTCGGCCTTCACCGGGCGCAGCGCGCGCAGGACCTTGACCTTCTCATCGCGGATCGAGGTTGCATCGAACTCGACCGGCGGTTCCATCGCGGTAAGCGCGACAAGCTGGAGCATATGGTTCTGCACCATGTCGCGCAGGCCGCCGGTATCGTCGTAGAAGCCCTTGCGCCCCTCAAGACCCACGGTTTCGCTGACGGTGATCTGCACATGATCGATGCCTGCGCTGTTCCACAGCGGCTCGAACATCATGTTGGCAAAGCGCAGCGCCAGCAGGTTCTGGACCGTCTCCTTGCCGAGGTAGTGATCGATACGGAAGATCTGCCGTTCGGAGAACCCGGCCGCAACCGCGTCATTGATGCGGCGGCTGGAGGCCAGATCATTTCCGAGCGGCTTTTCAAGACCGATGCGCACCCCTTCATGGGCGAGCCCGGCAAGGCGCAGGCCTTCGATGGTCGGCTCGAACAGTGCAGGTGCGGTCGAGAGGAAGATCGAGAGGCCGCAGGACGTATCGCCAAGCTTTTCGGCAAGACCCGCGAAGCCCTCGGGCCTGGAGGCATCGAGCGTCTGGTATTCAAGGCGCTCAAGGAAGCTTGCGAGCTGGGTCTCGTCCTTGCGATCGGCAGGGAGGAACTCTTCCAGCGCCGACCGCGCCATCTCGCGGAACTCGGCATCATCGTGGACCGAACGCGCGGTGCCGACGATCCGCAAGGTGGGATCGATGAGCCCGTCTTCATGCAGTGCGTAGAGCGAGGGCAGCAACATGCGCCGGGAAAGATCGCCGGTCGCGCCGAACAGGAGCAGGGCGGAACAGCTGGTGGCGGCCATGGGCGGCATACTCCTCATCCGGGCCGCTTCACGAGAAGGCCCGGAAGTTCCCCTAGACCCGATTGCGCCCTATTTGCACTGGGCTTGAGCACGCATAAGTATGCGAATTGGAATGAACAAGCCCGCCTTCAGCCTCACCGGCGCAGCAGCCAGGCGAAGATTTCCGGCAGCCGCGCGGCCCAAGCGTTTTCCTCATGTTCGGCACCGGGGTAAATGCGGCTCTCGAAATCGGTGCCGCGCTGCCAGCCAAGCTTGGCGAACTCGGCATCGATGGGCTCCTGATAGGGCGCGTAGAAGGCATCGAGCGTGGCGGTACCGTGGTCCATCCAGATGCGACGCCCGGCAGGAGCACCCAGCGTTCGGTTGAAATAGGAGGTCCACACACCAAGCATCTCGGGATTGAAGCCCTTGACCGTATCGGGGCCGATGGCGGGCCAGTGCGAGCTGACGCAGGCGGCTTGCCCATACACATCAGGGCGAGCGGCGATGGCGTAGCAGCACATCAGTCCGCCCATGCTGGAGCCGGCGATGGCAGTATCATCGCGGCCGGTGCGGGTTCTGAACGAGGCATCCACCCAGCTCTTCAGCGGACCGGCCAGCCACGCCAGATAAGCGTCAGAAATCACCGGGCCGCCGGCCATCTCGCCCATCTTCGCCTTCAAGGCGGGCGGCGCGGCATCATAGGCCGGGCGCGGGAGATACTGGCGGAAGCGGTCCTTGCCCGGCGCCCAGATGCCGACGATGATCCGCGGCTCGATCCCTTGCCCCATGACCTTGAGCATGGCCTTGTCGGCTGCCCAGATCTTGTTGAAATTGGAATTCCTGGCGTCGAACAGGTTGTGCCCGTCGTGCATGTAGAGCACCGGATAGCGCCTGCCGGAGGTGTCGTAACCCGGCGGCAGCCAGATCGTCAGGCGCTGCGGCGGCAGACCTGCCGCCTGCACCTCGGTATATTCGATGCGCCTTCCGCCATCCTCCTGCGCCGCAGCGAGCCCCGGCAGGAGCAGCGCGGCGAGGAGCAAAAGCAGGCGCCGCACGATCACTTCCCCGAACGGAGCTGGCCCGGATGCAGCCGGATCGCCGCGCCGCCGCCGGGGGCAAGCCAGAGCGGCAGCTTGTCACCCCTCTTCACCGTGAGCGTGGCGTAGGCGATCTTGTGGCGGGCGTCGGTTTCGTAAGTCGCCCCTTCCCCGTCCTTGTAGACCGTTGCGGTATAGGTCTTGCCCGCGTCGAGGAAGTCCATCGCGAGCGTGACATCGCGGGCGGCATGGCCATTGACGCCGCCGACGTACCAGTCCTCACTGTTGCGATCCTTGCGCGCGAAGATGGCATAATCACCCACTTCCCCGGCGATCAGGTGGCTCTCCGACCAGTCTGCCGGCACCTGACGGATGAACTCAAGCTCCTTGGGATGCGCGGCGAGGCTCTCGATGAAGTCCGAGGCCATCTGGATCGGCGAATAGATCGCGAGGTAGAGGCCAAGCTGCTTCGCCAGAGTCGAGGCCAGCGGGACATGGTTCGCGCCTTCAAGGCTCAGCATGCCGGGGGTGAAGTCCATCGGACCCGAAAGCATGCGGGTATAGACCAGCGTCGGTTCGTGGTTCGGCCCGTTGGCGAACTGGCCCCAGGCGTTGTACTCCATGCCGCGCGCTCCTTCGCGGTCGATCCAGTTGGGATATGTGCGGCGAAGGCCCGTATCCTTGACCGGTTCGTGCGCGTCGATCGCCACCTGATACTTCGCGGCGGTTTCGACGACCTTCATGTGGTGCTGCACATTGCGCTGGCCTTCGTGCCACTCCATCCGGACTTCGCCCGGCTTGTCGCCGGGGGCAATGATCCCCCCCGCGTCCGCGACATAGCCGGTCTTGACCGAATGCATGCCAAGCGACTGGTAGAGCTTCATCGCCGGTTCGAGCTGAGCTTCGTAATTGGCGATATTGCCGCCGGTCTCGTTGTGGCCGATCAGCTGGATGTTCTTCTTCGCGGCATAGGCAGCGACCGCCTTGATGTCGAAATCAGGGACAGCCTCGGTGAAGCTGAAATCCTGCCCGTGGCCGAACCAGTCCCCGTTCCAGCCCTTGTCCCAGCCTTCGACGAGCAGGCCGCCGAAGCCGTTCTTCGCAGCGAAATCGATATACTGCTTGGCGCGCTCGGTGGTGGCGCCGTGGCGCGGGCCTTCGGCCCAGGTCCAATCGCCGCGGATCATGCCCCACCAGATGCCGATGTACTTCATCGGCTTGAACCATGAGACATCGCCGATCTTGTTGGGCTCGTTGAGATTGAGCTCGAGATCGTTCTCGACAAGGCCCGCGGCGCTGTCGGCGATGCGGATCGTGCGCCAGGGGGTGTTGAACGGCAGATCGCGGATCACGGCGGACCCGCGCGAGGAAGGCGCAAGGGTCGTGCGGAACAGCTGGCGTTCCGCGCGCTTGAAATACATCGCCGAGTAATCGACCAGCGCGGCCTCGTGGAACGCGAGATGCGTACCATCGTCGAGGCGCATGGTGATCGGGGTCTGCGCAGTGGCGACCGCATTGATCGGGGTGCGCTGGTAGATCTGTTCCTCGCGGTTCCATTCAAGCCCGGCGACCCAGAACGCCGTCCCGGGCTGCGCCACGTCGAACTCGGTCCACTCGTCGCCGATCTTCATCGTCTTGAGGCCGGGCTGCTCGGGCAGTTCGTAGCGGAAGCCGAATCCATCGTTGAACAGGCGGAAGCGCACGTCCATCTTGCGGCCGGCGTAATCGGCGTTCTGTTCGAGGTGGACGAGCACTTCATTGTGGTGATCGCGCACGAAGCGGCGTTCGCCCCACGGCTGTTCCCAGGTCGTATCGGCGCTTGCGGTTTCCGATCCGGTGATGCGGAAGCCGCGCACCATGTTGAGCCCGTCGGTCAGCGTGAAGCCGAGCTTGGACGCGCTGATCAGCAGTTTGCCCTTGCGCGAGAGCGAATAGACCGGGCGGTCGCTGCCATCGGTGGTGACAGTGAGCACAAGGCTGCCATCGGGCGAGGCGGCAGTGACGACGGCCTTCTGCGGCGCGCTTTGCGCCAGCGCTGCGGCGGGTAGCAGCGCGGCGGCCACCAATGCGGTCAGGCCGGCCTTGCGGGTCAAACGGAGCATGGTCATTCCTCGATCAGCAGGGCGCCGAAGGGCGGCAGAGTTCCCGGAGCGGCGCCGTTGACGGCAGTCAGCACCCGGCCTGCGGGTGATGCGGCGGCAGGCCACGCCGCAGCATGATGCCCCATGTTGAACACGCCGAGCACGCGCGAGCCTGCAGCGTTACGGCGGAAGGCAAGCACGTTGCCAGCGGCATGCAGTACGGTGAAATCGCCTGTGCGCAGCGCGGCGTTGTCCTTGCGCAGCGCAAGCAGCGCCCGCATGAGATGCAGCAACGAGGCCGGATCGGCTTCCTGCAGATCGACCGCGCGGGCGTGGTTGTCATCACCCAGCGGCAGCCAGGGCTGGCCGGTGGTGAAGCCGCCCTGCTCGCTCTGTGCCTGCCACGGCAGCGGCGTGCGCGCGCCGTCGCGCGACAAGGTCAGCGGCCAGTTGGCGATCGCTTCGGGGTCCTGAATCTGCTCGAAGGGGATGTCGACCTGGGTAAGACCAAGTTCCTCGCCCTGATAGATGATGATGTTGCCGCGCAGCGAAGCAAGCAGCATCGCTTTCATTCGCGCAAAGGCGGGCACATCCTGCGGCGCGCACCAGCGCGACAGCGCACGCGGCGCGTCGTGGTTCTCGAAGGCCCAGCTGGGCCAGCCCGTCCCCGGTGCATCGGGCCACTTGGCCTGCGTTTCCGCAACGAGTTCCGGCGTCAAGCGGTCAGCATAGAGGAAATCGAAGCCGTAGGCGCTGTTGAGCCGGTCCTGTCCGGCGGTGAACTCCTTCATCTCCGTCTCGGCCAGATCACCGCCGACTTCGGCGAGGGTGAACACCGCGCCGTAGCGATTGCAGAGGGCGCGGAGCCGCTCGATGAAGCGCACGATATCAGGGTGCGACTGGTTGTAGATCTTGAGCTGGTAGTCGAACGGGCGCGTGCGCCGACGACCGTCGTAAGGCGCCGGCGGATTGTTGCGCAGGCCAGGGTCGTGCATCAGGAAATTGAGCGCATCGATGCGGAAGCCATCCACGCCGCGGTCAAGCCAGAACTGCATCACCCCCAGCAGCGCGTCCTGCACCGCGGGGTTGTGCGCATTCATCTGGGGCTGGCTCGAGAGGAAATTGTGCAGGTAATACTGGCAGCGGCGCGCGTCCCAAGTCCACGCCGGGCCGCCGAACACCGACTGCCAGTTGGACGGCGGCGAGCCATCTTCCTGCGGATCGGCCCAGACGTACCAGTCGGCACGCGGGTTGTCGCGGCTCTGGCGGCTCTTCTCGAACCACGGATGCTGGTCCGAGGTATGGGCATAGACCTGATCGATCGTGACCTTGAGCCCGAGTTCGTGCGCGCGTGCAACCATCCTGTCGAAATCGGCAAGCGTGCCGAAGATCGGATCGACATCGCAGTAATCGGCCACGTCATAACCGAAATCGCGCATCGGCGAGGTGAAGAACGGCGAAACCCAGATCGCATCGACGCCAAGCGCAGCGACATGATCGAGCCGCGCCGTGATGCCCGGCAGATCGCCGATCCCGTCGCCGTTCGCGTCGCAGAAGCTGCGCGGATAGATCTGGTAGATGGCCGCACCGCGCCACCACGGCAGTTCTGCCGGTTCGGGGCTGGGTTGGGTCAGGCGCTTGGCCGGGGTCATTGCTGGAGTCATCGGGTAGTCTGTGTCCCTGGGGAGGAAGGGAGGAGGCGGCACACCGCGCTGCCAAACGCGGGAAGATCAAGCATCACGCTTCCCGGTGCAGCAACGTGCGCCGGGCAAGCGCCGAACAGCGTTTCGAGCGCCTCGGCCGAAGTGCCGACCACGCTCGCCACATGGATCGGCGCGTCGGAGGTGTTGAAGGCGATGAGGTACTCGGCGCCGGTCTCCGGATCGAAGCGGGAGACGCTGAACAAGCCGGGTTTTTCCGCGTAGCCGCGCACCACCTGCCGCCCGCGCGCAAGCGCCGGGTGAGCGGTGCGTAGGGCGGCGAGTTGGTGGATCATACGGTAGAAGGGGTGCGCGGGATCGAAGTGGTCGGCACCGGCCGGACGGGTTGCACCGAGCACCGGATTGTCGAGGTAGCTCGCCGTCAGCGAAGGGAACATGTCCTCGCGCGAGTCCGTGTCGTTGCCATCACCGACAAAACCCTGCTCATCGCCATAATAGATGATCGGCGAACCGCGCAGCGTAAGCAGCATGACATGGGCAAGCCGGACGCGCGCCTCCAGTTCCGCCTCGCTTATGCCGGGACGGTCATGGCGGATCAGCGAGGAAATGCGGCCCATGTCGTGATTGCCGAGGAACGTCGGCATGGCGAGCGCGGCCTGCTCACCGCCTTCATAGAGCACGTCGCCATCGAACAGTTCGGCCAGCACGTTGGTGCCCTTGCCCTGCCCGAGCACCGCGCGGACCGAGCCCTGAAACGCGAAGTCGAGCACGGCGGGATAGCCGTCGCGCCGGGTATACTGCGCGATATAGCCGTTGCCTGGCTCCTCCCGCGCGACTTCGCCGAAAATCGTGAAGTTGGGGATGCCCCTTGCCTTTGCCGTTTCAAGCATGGCCGGAATGAACGCTTGCCAGAAGCCCGGATCGACATGGCGTGCCGTGTCGATGCGATAGCCGTCGATGCCGAAATCCTCGATCCATTGCCGGTAGATAGCAATCATCCCCTCGCGCACGCGCGGGTGTTCGGTGAAGAGATCATCCAGACCGACGAAATCACCGAAGCGGGCACTCTCGCCGGTGAAGGTGGTGTCGCCGCGGTTGTGGTAGAAGGCCGGATCGTTGAGCCAATCGGGCACCTTCACGTGCTCTTCACCGGCGGGCACGAACGGCGTGTAAGCATAAGTCGGGTCGGTGAGCTTCGCGAAGTTGGCGGCCGAGGAATTCTGATCGCCCGCAAAACCGGGGTTGATCGCGGGCCCGTTCATCCCGCCGCGCCGCGAATAGGGATAGTCGGCGCGGCTGCGGTAGGGGAAACCGCCCGAAGCATCGCGCTCGCGGAACTGGATCACGTCCGCCGTGTGGTTGGCGATGATGTCCATGTAGACCTTGAGCCCGCGCGCGTGGGCAGCATCAACCAGCGTCCTGAAATCGGCGTTGGTACCGAAGTGCGGATCGACGCGGGTGAAATCGGTAATCCAGTAGCCGTGATAGCCCGCGCTTTCGTGGCCCGGCACGCCTTGCACCGGCTTGTTCTTGAACACCGGCCCGACCCAGACCGCCGTGGCACCGAGGCCCTTGATGTAGTCGAGCCGCTGGATCAGCCCCTTGAGATCGCCGCCGTGGTAAAAGCTCTTGGACGCCGGATCGAACCCGGTCTTGAGCCGGTCACCCTTGAGACCGCCGCGATCATTGGCGGGATCGCCGTTCTCGAAGCGGTCGGGGAGGAGAAAGTAGATCAGCTCGCCCGCAGCGGGCCGCGCCCGCACGGCATCGAGCGGCGTCTCCGCCGATGCAGGCGTGCTTGCCGCAGCGAGCACGGCCAGCGCTGCCATGGCGGCCCAGCGCTTCATGCCGCAGCGCCAACTTTGAGCGGCGGCGCCGCACAGTGCCGCGCGATGAACTCGGCGTGGCTGGGATAGCGCTCAACCTCGCGGCGGTAGAGCGCGTTGAGCGTCTCGAGGTACGACTTGAGATCGGCCTCGTCGATCGTCTCGGCCAGCGCGTGGCTGCGTTCGGGGACAATCCCCTGCCCCGTCATGACCTGGAACCAGCCCACTTCGCCGAACAGCTCGTCGCCGTGGCGGAAGATATGACCGTTGGCGCGGAACAGCTCGATCCGCTCGGCCAGACTGTCGGGCAGCGCAATGTCACGCACCGCCTGCCAGAACGGTTCCGGCCGCTGGTTCACGTGGTAGTGCAGGACGATGAAATCGCGGATGCGCTCCATCTCGAAGGTGAACTGGCGGTTGTATTCATTGCGCGCGGCCTGCGTCTGGTCCTTTCCCGGCAGAAACTTGAGAATGCGCGAGATGGCCGACTGGATCAGGTGGATACTCGTCGATTCCAGCGGCTCGAGGAAACCGCTCGATAGCCCGACCGCAATCACATTGCCGCGCCACGCCTCGGCCCGGCGCCCGGTGGTGAAGCGGATGGGGCGAGGGTCGGCCAGCGCGGGCGCATCGAGGTGCGCGAGCAGGCTCGCCGCCGCCTCGTCATCCGAGGTGAAGGCGCTGCAATAAACGCGGCCATTGCCGGTGCGATGCTGGAGCGGAATGCGCCATTGCCAGCCTGCGGTGTGGGCCGTGGCGCGGGTGTAGGGCGTAAAGTCTTCCACCCGCCCGCTCGGCACCGCCAGCGCGCGGTCGCAGGGTAGCCAGCTCGTCCAGTCGACATAACCGCTGCCCATGGCGCCGCCGATGAGCAGGCCGCTGAAGCCGGTGCAGTCGATGAACAGGTCGCCGGAAATCTCTTCGCCCGATGCCAGCACGAGCTTCGTGATATCGCCGCTCAGCGGATCCTTCCGGATTTCCGAAATCCGGCCCTCGCGGCGCGTAACGCCCCGGCCCTCCGCAAACTGGCGCAGGAACGCGGCATAGAGCCCCGCGTCGAAATGGAACGCGTGGGGCATTTCGGGGACATTGCGGCTGGTAAGGGGAGCGCCGCCATGCATGCGACCGGCGCGTGCAGCCACGTCGTTGATGGCATAATCACCCGCCGGCCCCGCAAGACCAAGGCGGCGCGCACGCGACCAGTAGTGATAGAAAGCGCAGAGCCCGACATCGCGGCCGACATCGCCGAAGGCGTGCATGTAGCGGCTATCGGGCGTGCTCCACCCGACGAATTCGATCGCGAGCTTGAAGGTTGCCTGCGTGGCGCGAATGAAGGCGTTCTCGTCGATCCCGAGCGCCTGGTTGAACATGCGGATCTGGGGAATTGTCGCTTCACCGACGCCGACCGTGCCGATCTCCTCGGACTCGACGAGCGTGACGGAAAAGCCGGTATCGAGGAAGTGACCGAACGCGGCCGCCACCATCCACCCTGCGGTGCCACCACCCGCCACGACGATCCGCACGGGGCCAGAGGCACCTGCGCTGCCGCTGCTCTCAGTGCTGCTCATCGCAGGCTCCCTGTGCTCTGAGGAAAGCAGGCGGTCCGCTTGGTGGAACCTGCTCCCATAAAGCCATCGACGAGGATGGCAGACGCGATAACTCCGGCGCGGCTGTCCGATGTTCGGGCAGCCTGCCAACGTTTGTTGGTACGGTCAGGCATGCACCGAAGGTACCGGGCGGATGGTCTTGCAGCAAGCCATCCGCCCGAACCCATGCAACTACATCAGAACTTGTAGCTCAGGCCAATGTAGAAATCGCGGCCGTAGCGCTGATAATCGATCACCTGACGCACGTCGTCGTTCTGGTAGGTAATGAACGGACGATCGGTGAGGTTCTTCGCCTGGAACAGGACCGAAAGGCCATGCAGCGGCGAGTCGGGCTGGAAGTCATACCCGATCTGCGCATCGAGGATGCCCTCGGCCTTAGCCGTGCGATAAGTCGGGTTGGCCGACAGACCGGCGACTTCGGCAAGGAACTTCGCACGGTAACGATACGAAGCGCGCACCTGGAAGCCATGCTTTTCGAAGTAGAGTTCTGCGTTGCCGACCCAGTCCGACAGGCCCGGCAGCGTGATCGGGTTGCCGGCATTGCTGGCAAGGATGATCTTGCTGTCGGTGTAGGACCCGCTGCCGTAGAAGCCGAAGCCATCCAGCGTCTTGCTGAAGTTGGCGAACGGCATCGAAAGCGTGAACTCGAAGCCCTTCAGGTTGCCCGACCCAGCGTTGGCCGGCGCGCCGACCTTGCCCAAAGTCGTGCCGAACTGGACACCGGGGAACTGCGCGGCAAGCGACGAGAAGTCGTAGAGGATGTTCTGCGACGGATCGACGTAGTCGGTCAGGTGCTTGTAGTAGCCCGCGACCGAGATGTAGCCGCCCTTGGCGAAGTAATGCTCGACCGAGATATCGGCATTGGTCGAGAGATACGGACGCAGACGCGAGTTACCGCCCTGGGCGCTGAACGGCCCGTTGCCCGGATCGGTCGAGCCGATCTTGGTGAAGTCGACCGGATTGAACTCCAGGTTGATGCGTTCCTGATCGAGGCGCGGGCGAACCATCGCCTGCGACCCGGCCAGCTTCACGTAAGTCGACTGACCAACTTCGATCGCAAGGTTCGCGCTGGGCAGGATGCGCCAGTAATTGTCGCCACCCGCCGCAGGAATGATCGTGACCACGCCGTTGTTGAAGTTCGAGATCGAACCGTGCGACGTCTGGCGCGTGTGCACCGCCTGCACGCCGAAGCTGCCGGTCACCTTCTTGCCGCCGACGTCACCGTCGAGATTGATCATGGCATAGCCCGACCAGACATTCTCGATCACGTCGTTGTCGCGCACCAGCGAGACCGGACGGTTGTCGTAAACCGCCTGCAGCGAGTTGTTGTAGAGGTAGATCGGATCGAGCGCGAGCATGTTGGGCACGCCGAGGTAGGCGAGCGGAACCTTGCCGACGACAGCCTGATCCGGGATCGGCGCGAACTTGGTCGTACCGCTTGCAACGGTGCAGTCCGTGCCGGTGCCCTTCGGGCAGAGGAAGTACGACAGGAAGTTCGAGGTCTTCTTGCGGCGGCTGTAGTTCACGCCAACCTGCCACTTGCTGAGCAGGCCGCTACCGATCTCGCCATCAAGATCGCCGCGCAGCGAAAGCAGGTCGTCCTTGAACTGCGGCTTGTTGAGGAAGCCCGCCTGAACCACTGCGGTGGTGCCGTTGTAGCCCCAACCGCGCGGATCGGTGATGCCGAAGATCGACCGGTCGGTGTAGTCGATGGTCGGGACGATGCTGAAGGTGCCGTTGGGATTGGCGGAGATGTGCAGCGTGTCCGCCGGTCCGGCCGTCTGGTAGCCCGTCCCGGTATAGGTTTCGAGCAGGAAGTCGGTGCGCTTGGCCGAGCTGTACGAAGCGTCCAGCGTCAGGTGCATCTTGTCGGTGAGGCCGATCTGGTTGTTCCAGCCCACCGAGAAGTTGTCAGCCGTACGGCGATTGAGATCGTTACGCTGAACGGCATGAACGCCGGAGACGACAGCGTCGGTGACAAGGCCGTTATCAACCTTGTAGCCGGGCTGGACGGTCGCGCCCGAACCCCACTGCGGAGCGATCGGGAATTCGATGCCGCGCAGGTGCTGGGTTTCCCTGAAGTGCGAATAGAGCACATCGAGGGTCGAGTGGAAGTTCTCGCTCGGCTGGTATTCCAGCGTCGCAAC
This sequence comes from Novosphingobium sp., assembly GCF_965228995.1. Classification (GTDB taxonomy): domain Bacteria; phylum Pseudomonadota; class Alphaproteobacteria; order Sphingomonadales; family Sphingomonadaceae; genus Novosphingobium. The sequence continues at coordinate 2,704,172 of NZ_OZ245852.1, forward strand.
CGCACCGTAGCGCTGCAGCTTGTTCGACTGTACGTAGGGCTTGGCGCCGCCAAGGAACAGGTTCTTGCCCGCGGTATCCTCGTTGGGGAAGCCCCAGGCGTTGTAGCGCTCGTTCTGCGAGGGCGCGTCAGTTGCCGAAACGCCGATGGCGATGCCGAAGGTGTCATTGGCGAACTTGTCGACGTAGGCCGCCGAGGCGCGGTAGCCATAGCGGCTGGCATCGGGGTTGAGCTTGCCGAGGCCGTTCATCTGGCCGCGCAGCTGCACGGAAATGATGCGGTCCTTCTGCGCCAGCGGGCGCAGCATGCGAAGATCGACGGTGCCGGAGATGCCGGCGGCGACAAGCGACGGGGTCGGGGCCTTGTAGACGACCACGTTCTTGAAGAACTCGGCCGGATACTGGTCGTATTCGACGCCGCGGTTATCACCGACGGTGACCTGCTCGCGGCCGTTCAGCAGGGTCGTGCCGAAGTCCGGGCCAAGGCCGCGGATCGAGAGGCGCTGGTCGCGGCCTTCGAGGCGCTGTGCGGTGACGCCGGGCAGACGGGCGAGCGAGTCCGCGATCGACACGTCAGGCAGCTTGCCGATGTCCTGCGCCGAGATCGCCTCAACGATGGTCGGTGCGCTGCGCTTGATCGAAGCCGAGGCGTTGAGCGAAGCGCGGTAGCCGGTGACGACGATGGCGCCGTCGTCAGCAGCCGTGCCCGAAGTGGCCTCGGCAGCCTGCGGTGCGGCTGTTTGTGCAAAAGCGGGTGCAGCAAGCGCGGCGGCGGTCAGCGCGATCGCCGAACTGCCAGCGCGGATTGCAAATAGGGTGTGCTTAGCCATGCAAATCAGATCTCCCCCATGCGGCCAAATCGTGGCCTCGACGTTGTCGGAACGCGGTGTTTCCCGGTTCAGTACGAGGCGCTGGGTAGAACCGGGCCGCACCAGAACGAATATGGCATACGTATACCATCGGGATTCCGGGGGTTTGGCGCCGTTCGGTGAGGCGGAATTGTCACGCTTTGGCCGCGGTGGACGCCCACCAGCGGGCGAGTCCCAGGGGGCAATTGCTTACATGCATTTCCATGCGTAGACTGCTAGGTGCTGACCAGGCGGGGCAAACCCGTGGCGGCTCCGGAGGAGGTTGCACGCGATGGGCCGCAGGCCGTCCAACAAGCCGACAAGTTTCGATATTGCCTATCTTGCAGGTGTTTCGCAGCCCACGGTGAGCCGCGCTTTGCGGGGCAGCAAATCGGTCAGTCTCGCCACGCGCCAGAAGATCGAGGCAATCGCACGCCAGCTTGGCTATACCGTCGACAAGAACGCATCATCGCTGCGCTCGCAGCGCTCCAACACGCTGGCGCTGCTCTTCTTCGAGGACCCGACGCCCGACGAATCCGGGATAAATCCGTTCTTTCTCGCCATGCTGGGCTCGATTACCAGGCATTGTGCAGCACGCGGGCTGGACTTGCTGATCTCGTTCCAGCGGCTCGATGATGATTGGCACAAACGCTATCAGGACAGCCACCGGGCCGACGGGCTGATCCTGCTCGGCTACGGCGATTATACGCTCTACGAAAGCCGCCTGCGCCAACTCGTGCGCAGCGGCGCCCATTTCGTGCGCTGGGGCGCGGTGGAGCCCGAGGCGATCGGCGCGACAGTCGGCTCGGACAATTTCGGTGCCGGGCGCCTTGCAGGCGAACATCTGCTGGCGCGCGGACGGCGCAAGATCGCGTTTCTGGGACAGGCAGACAGCCATTATCCCGAGTTCAAGTACCGCTACGAGGGACTGGTCCGCGCGGTGGAAACCGCGGGCCTGACGCATGATCCCGATCTCGTCGCCCCGGCCGTTTCCTCGGAGGAACTGGGCTATCAGGCCGCGCGGCAGCTGCTGAAGAACGGCAAGCCGTTCGATGCGATCTTCGCAGCCAGCGACCTGATTGCGATCGGCGCAATGCGTGCGCTGGCCGAAGCGGGGCTCAGCGTCCCCGGCGATGTTGCGGTGGTCGGCTTCGACGATATCCCGGCAGCCAGCCTCACCTCTCCGCCTTTGACGACAGTTATGCAGGACATGCGCCACGCCGGCGTCGCGCTGGTCGAAACGGTCATGGCGCAAGTCGAGGACAAGCCGAAGCCCTCGCCGTTCCTGCCGACCCGCCTTGTGGTTCGTGGCAGCACCGGGGGATAAGGCCACACCGCTTGATTATGCGCAGCATAGGGATGACATTCGTATGCATTGCTGCCCAAGGGCATGCGCTGGCCTAGGGTTCAGGCATAGATAACAAAGCAGATGCTCCCGCGTGCCGGGCGCATGGGGGAGCCGAACCGCGTGACCACTCGCCAGAAACCGCAGCAGTCCTTCTGGGGGTTGTGGAACGTGAGCTTCGGCTTTTTCGGCATCCAGCTCGCGTTCGGGCTGCAGAACGCCAATGTCAGCCGCATATTCCAGTCGCTTGGGAGCAGCGTCGACAACCTTGCGTTCCTGTGGATCGCGGGTCCGGTGACCGGGCTCATCGTGCAGCCGCTGATCGGGCATTATTCGGACCGCACCTGGGGGCGCTTCGGCAGACGTCGGCCCTACTTTGTTGCGGGCGCCTTGCTTTCGGCGCTGGCGCTGCTGGGATTGCCGCAAGCGGGAGTGCTGCTCATCGCCGCCGGTTTCCTCTGGCTGCTCGATGCCTCGCTCAATATCGCGATGGAGCCATTCCGCGCTTTCGTGGGCGACATGACGCCAAACGACCAGCGCGCGCAGGGGTTTGCGCTGCAGACCTGGTTCATCGGTGCGGGCGCAGTGATCGGAAGCTTGCTGCCGGCGGTCTTCGCGCACCTCGGGATCGCCAATACCGCGCCTGAAGGCGTTGTGCCGGATTCGGTGCGCCTCAGTTTTTACATCGGCGCGGCGGCCATGGTGCTGGCCGTCGCGTGGACGGCCTGGAGCGTGCGCGAGTACAGCCCGGACGAGATGGCCGCGTTCAACGGCGATCATGCCCATATGGCGCAGCACGGGCAGGCGCTGGTCTATTCGCCGCGCGGGCCGATGTGGCTGCTGATCGGCGCAGGCCTGCTCGCGGTGGTGAGCAAACTGGGGCTCGACAAGCAGCTTTATGTACTGGGCGGCGGGCTCGCCGCGTTCGGCCTGGCGCAGATCCTTCTGCGCGCGATGAAAGCCAGAGGCGCACTGGCGGAAATCATGAGCGATCTGGCGCAGATGCCTGCCCAGATGCGGCAGCTGGCAGTGGCGCAATTCTTCACCTGGACCGGTCTGTTCGTCATGTGGATCTACACGACGCCGGTGGTCACCAAATACGCCTTCGGTGCGGTCGACACGACGGGCGCGGCTTATAACGCGGGGGCGGACTGGGTGGGCGTGATGTTCGCGTTCTACAACGGCGTCGCTGCCCTCGCCGCGTTCCTGCTGCCGGTGCTGGCCAAACGGATCGGCAACGCACGCACCCATGCGGCATGCCTGCTTGGCGGCGGAGTGGGCTTCCTGCTGCTGCTCGTATTGCGCGATCAATGGCTGCTGCTGGTGCCGATGGTGTTTGTCGGCGTGGCCTGGGCCTCGATCCTGGCGATGCCTTACGTGATCCTCACCCGCGTGCTGCCGCCGCACAAGTTCGGCATCTACATCGGCGTTTTCAACATCTTCATCGTCGTGCCCCAGTTGATGGTTGCGACAATCATGGGCGGGGTGATCCGCAGCTTCTTCCCGACCGAACCGAAGTGGACGATGCTGGTCGGCGCGGTCGTCATGGCGGCCGCCGCGCTCGCTATGCTGCGCGTGCGCGAGGACGATGCTGCGGCCTGATCAGAACTGGAAGGCGGCTTCCGGCACAGCGTCCAGCAGCGCTTCGCTGCGCTCACGCATCTTGTTGCGGAATTCGCCGTGGGTCACGATGTAGAGCCTGTTGGCGAGCACTCCTTCGGCGACGATTTCGCCCACCATTTCCGGATCCATCCAGTCGTTGCCGGGCGGCCGCTGCAGCAAAGTCGCCTCGTTCTCACGGAAACCGCTGCCCTCGCGCAGATGAACCGGGCGGTTGAGCGCCGCCTCATGGATGTTGGAGCGCACAAACGCGGGGCACAGCACCGACATGCCGATGCCCTTCCCCGCCAGCTCCTCACGCAGGTTTTCCGAGAGATTGAGAACTGCTGCCTTGCCGGCCGCGTATATTGCGAAGTTTGCGGGCATGTGCACGGCGGCGGCCAATGAAGACACGTTCACCACATGCCCGCCGCGCCCATGCGCGATCATCCGCGGGAGGAAGCTCTGCAGGCCATTGACGACACCGCCGAGATTGACGCCGAGGCCATAGTCCCAATCGGCATAACCTGCCTCCAGCACCGGGCCTTCGACGCCGACGCCGGCATTGTTGACGAGGATGTCGATCCCGCCAAGCTCGATATCCATGCGTTCCGCGACGGCGGCGAAGGCAGCGCGATCGGTCACGTCGAGGGTCAGGGCAGCGACGCTGCTGGCGAGCCCGGCTTCGCGAATCTCGACGAGCGCGCGGTCGATATGGTCGGGCCTGAGATCGGCGATCACGACGAACGCGCCGCGTTTCGCCAGCGCCTTGACGATCCCGAGCCCGATCCCGCTGGCACCGCCGGTGACAAAGGCGCGCTTGTCATGGAAGCTGCGCATGGCCCCTCCCCTCAGCCCTGATAGACCCAGTAGCGCGGACCGAAGCGGGCTTCGAGCTCGGCCAGCTTGGCCCTGTGGATCGCCTGGATCGCGGCGGGCGTGGTCGCCTCCTCGGCCGATACTTCCTCGAGCCTGATGCTGAGCGGATCTTCGTAGAGATGCTCGCCGGCGAGGCGGGCCTTGTCGTCATAGGGCCAGACAAAGGCTTGCCGGCTCGAGACATGGTAGAGCGCATCGGCCTTGGGCGCATCGTAGCCCATCGCGGCAAGGTCCGCCCCCCGCGCGAGCTGATGAAAGGTGATCTCGTCGCAGATGCCCCAGTCGTTCACGGCAAGGCGATCGTCCGAATGCCACAGCACCGCCTGCCCGACGCTGTTGTAGAAGCCCTTCACGCCTTCCTTGCCTTCGATCACCGCCGGGTTGGCGCCCCAGGTAACGCGGTAGAGGGGGTGGTCGACCATCATGTCGCTGGCAGTGATGTCATCGTAGAGGCCCGCCCCTTCGAGATGCACGTGGCGCCAGAAGTTGAGCAGGATAGCACGGTGCAGCGGGTTGGTCGTTGCATTGAACAGCGCCTCGGTGGGGTTCATGCATTCGAATACCGCACGCTCGATAGCGTTGTTCGGCAGGGTCGTTGCGATGTTCATCGGCCTCTCCTTTGTTGTTTTGGCTCAGGTTCCGGGTGCGATCAGCACCTTGCACTGCTCGGTGCGGCGGCGAAGCGCCTCGAATACGGTGGGGGTGCGCTCAAGCGGGATGGTTTCGGTGACGAGCAGGCGCGGCTCGGCAGCACCCCGGTCAAGCGCATCGAGCGCGGCGTGGTATTCGTGAGCGGTGAAGAACGCCGAGGTGATCAGCCGCACTTCCTTCGAAAGCATGGCGAAACTGTTGAAGGTATCGGGCACGGTGCACAGGCCGAGCAGCACGATGGTCCCGCGCGCGCGGACCTGCTCGACACCTTGCGCGATGAGTCCGGGGACGCCGACGCATTCGAATACAACGTCTGCCTTGCCGCCCAGCGCCCGTTCGGACGCTCCGATGGGATCGGCGCGATCTGCGATGAAGTCATGTGCCCCCATGGCCAGTCCACGGTCCTGCTGCCAAGTGGCCACATCCTGCACCACGACCCGCCCCGCCCCCATGCGCCGCGCCCAGAACGCGCATGCAAGGCCAATCGGGCCAGCGCCGAGGATCAGCACCTTGTCGCCGATACGCAATCCCGACATAGCGACACCGTGTAGCGCGACTGCCAGCGGTTCGATGATCGCACCATCAGCAAGGCTGGCGGACTTCGGCAGCTTCACGCACTGGTTCGGCAAAGTGAGCGCGTATTCGGCATAACCGCCGCCCTGAAGGCCGAACTTGTCGCACCACGAGACATTGCCGGCGAGGCAGGCAGGACAAGCACCGCAGCTCTTGAGCGGGCTCACCGCGACGAGATCACCCTTGGCAAGGCCTTCGACGCCCCCCTGAACATTCTTGCCCAGTTCGACGACTTCGCCCGCAAATTCATGGCCGAGGATAGAGCCTGCGCCCTGCCCGTAGGCCGGGTCTTCGGTCATGTGCAGATCAGACCCGCAGATGCCGCAGCGGCCGACCTTGACCACGACCTCGCCTTCGCCCGGCTCCGGATCGGGCACGGTTTCGATAGCGAGCGGTTGGTGCAGGCCCTGCATGACGGCGGCGCGCATCGGTCAGGTTCCTCAGTGCGCCGTCTGGCCGCCATCGATGGCGATGGTCGCGCCATTAATGAAGCTGGCCGCATCGGAGCAGAGGTGCAGCACGGTGCCGGCAATTTCCTCGGGCCGAGCGGCACGCCCGCTGACATTGCCGGCGAAGAAGGCGGCGCGGAAATCGGGGTCATCGGCCCAGTGCTGGGTCATCGGCGTGACAACGAAGCCGGGGGCGATGGCATTCACGCGGATGTTCTTCTGCGCGTATTCGACTGCCGCCGCCTTGGTGAGACCGGAGACAGCATGCTTCATCGCGCAGTAGACGCTCATGTTCGGATCCGCGATCAGAGCGCCGACCGAGGCGGTGTTGACGATGGCGCCGCCGCCTACTTTCAGGAAGTGCCGGATTTCGGACTGCATCGCGAAGAACACACCCTTGAAATCGACGTCGATCGCAAGGTTCATTTCCTCCGGCGTCACTTCGTGGATCGGGCGCTGCGGGGGAAGGATGCCGGCGTTGTTGAACGCGGCATCCATGCGGCCATAACGCGCAAGGCAGGCCGCGACGAGCGCATCCATCGCGGCGGGATCGGTGACATTGGCGTGTTCGAACGAAGCCTCACCGCCGGCCTGTTTGATGATTGCGACGGTTTCCTCTGCGCGCGGGTCGATATCTCCAATGATGACCCTGGCGCCAGCACCCGCAAAGGCGACACAGGCCGCGCGGCCGATGCCGGTGGCGCCGCCGGTGACGAGGACGGCTTTGTCCTCGAACGTCATTCCTGCCATGCCGGCTGCTCCCCTTTGGCGACCCTGGATGAATTGCCGAGCAGGAAATCGCCCAGCACGTCGACGGCATCGGGGAAGGCCTTCTGCACGCGGGCGCGCAAGTCCGCGCTGTCCTTTGATGCGGCGACGAGCTTTGGCCATTCGGCGATGTACTTGCGGCTGAAATCGAGGCCGGAGGTATCGTTGGGCAGGCCAGGTTTGCTATGGCCGGGGACGACAACGAGCGGACCCAGCGCGGCAAGCTGATCGAGCGCCTTGCCCCAGGAGGCGATGGCGGCGGGATCGTGCTCACCCATCCACAAGTACATCTGATTGTAGACGAGATCGCCCGGGAACAGCGCCTTGATCGAAGGTGCCCACAGCGCCGTCGCGTGGACATGGTCGCCCTGCACCGGGCCAATGACCTTGAGCTCCTTGCCCTCAAGCATGATCGTATCGCCTTCCAGTGCGGCGGGGGCACTGGGATGGCGCGGGCCATTGGCGCCGAGCAGCGGGCCCCAGCGCTTCACCTTGAAGGGCAGCGAGCGCCAGATATCGGCGGCGACCACCGGATGCGCGACAATCTTCGCATCGGGGAAGGCATCCTGAAGCACTTCCATCGCGAAGAAGTGATCGGGATGGTCATGCGTCACGAAGATCGTGGTGAGGTGCTTGCCGCTATCGAGCACCATGGCGACAACCCGGTAGGCATCGGCGCGGGTGAACGGGGCATCCACCAGCACCGCATCCTTCTCGCCCTCGATCAACGCCACGTTGGCGAAAAGCGATCCGGCACTCGTGCGCAGGGTTTCGACGGTCAGCGGCTTATCCTGTGCGTGCGCCGTGGTCGCAAGCAAGGTGGCGGCAATCGCCAGCAGCGTTTTCCTGATCATCATGCGATCCCTGATTTGCCGGGGGCGAGGATGTGGTTCGGATCGAGAGCGTGCTTGAGCTTGGCGTTGAACGCGCGGTTCACGGTGCCGTACTGCTCGGCGACGAGGTCCATGGCGTGGACGCCGGTGCGGTAGCTTGCCCAGCCCCGTTCGCCGAAGCCGGTTACGAGGTCGCGGTAGCAATCGTTGGCACGCTTCTCCTCGGCCGAATCCGACTTATCGTAGAGCAGCGCGATGATGTGGTGGAGTTCGCGGCTGCCGATGGCGAAGGCGGCGGTGTAGTCGAAGCCGTGCTTGCCCAGGATCTGCTTGGCGAGCGCGACCTGCCCTTGCGTCTCGCTGCCCTTGGCGGGGGCTACGGGAGCGAACCAGGCCAGCCCGCCGCCATTTCCGCGCCAGCGCGCAAGGCCTATTTCGTCAAGGTTGAGGCCGCCCTGCATCAGCGTGGCGTGGTGGTGGAACCACGGATTGTCGCCCACGTCCGCCTCGGTCAGCACTTCACCGTCGATGGCTGCGAAAGCGGCGCGGATGATCTTCTCGCTTTCCGCGATCATGCCTTCGGTCCCGTAGAGCGCGATGTAGGTGTTCCACATGCCGAGATTGTTGGCCTCAGCCGCCTTGGCGACGGCCTCGTCGGTGATCGGCCCCGCGCCGTCCCACACTTCGCCGCGGCGCTTGAACATGGCGAGCTGGTACGCTGCGCCCATCATCAGCACGACATTGGGGACGATATTGGCAATGCGCAGCGGGCGCATCGCCTCGACGATGCGGGCGACGTCCTCCATCTTCTTGTGGCGGACGACGAAGGGCTTGTAGACCGGGGGCGCAGGCATGAGCCACATGCCCATCTTGGTGACGACCCCGAAGTTGGACTGCGTGAACAGGCCATCGAGATAGGGCCCGTAGCCCCATTTGAACGCCTGCCACGCGGACGGGTTCCTGGTGGAGCCCATGCCGGTGCGCAGGATCTCGCCGTCCGCGAGAACGACTTCCATGCCGCACTGGACCATGAAGTGCTCGCCATAGGGCGTATAGCCCACCCCGCGATCAAGCGTGTTGCCGACGGGGCTGGCGATGGGGCCGACGGTGGGCACATCGATCCACAGCGGCAGGTTGTTCTCGACCAGATAGTCCTTGAGCTGGCGGTAGGTGACCCCGGGTTCGACCAGCGCGGTGCACAGCTCGGGATCGACCGAGATGATGCGGTTCATGCGCTTCAGATCGAGGATCATCTGGCCGGGCGCGGCGGTGGTCGTCTGGCCGTAGCCCATGTTCTTGCCGGTGGAGACCGGCCAGATCGGCTGGCGAAACTGGTTGGCGATCTTGACGATGGCCTGCACTTGCTCCGCCGTCTCGGGGCATACCGCGCCGACGGGCACGTGCTTGCCATAGGGATCGGGCACGTAGGATTTGCGGTAGGGCGCGACGGCTTCGGTATCGGCAAAGACCCATTCATCGCCCACGACCTTGCGCATGGCGGCAACCGCGCCCACAAAATCGCGCTTCTTCACGCCCGGCGCGAGAACGGCCTTCGCCTTGGCACCGGTGCCAAGACCAACAGCGGCAGCAGAGGCAGCGCCCGCGCCGAGCAGGCTGCGGCGGTCGAGATTGACGGTCATTGGCCCTTTTCCTTCAGGTCGGCGCTGCTTTTCTCGACCCAGACGGCCAGGGCCTTGAGTTCGGCCGGCGTGACTTCGGTAGGCCGGAAAGCGGGCATGGCGTTCTGACCGTGCCGGACGATATATTCGACCGCTTCATGCGGCAGGGCGCGGCCGCGGATAACGGGGCCCACATTGCGGCCATGGCAATAGCCGCAAACCGCACCATAGACCTGCTCCGGGCTGCGCTGCGGCTGGACTTCGCCCAGCTTCTGCGCGGCTTGTGCGGTGCCTGCCAGCGCAAGACCAGCAGCGAGGAGGACCGCGCGCTTCACTGGTATTTCCCCAGCATCATGCCGCCATCGATCACGACATGGCTGCCGGTCATGTAATCCGAAGCATCGGAGGCAAGCAGCAGCGCGAGCGGCTTCAGCTGGTCGGTTTCCGCCACCGAGCCGAGCGGGACAATGGCATCCCAGGCCTTGCGCGCGACAGGGTCTTTCTTGAGCCAGCCCCCGCCGATATTGGTGACGAACGGCCCCGGCGCGATGGCATTGATGCGGATGCGGAACTCGGCAAGTTCCAGCCCCAGCGCGCGCACCATATGCAGTACGCCCGCCTTGGCCGGCATATAGGGCAGGCCGACGATGGGCTCGGTAACGAGGCCCGCGTTGGAAGCGGTACAGATGATCGAGCCGCCGCTGCGGCCGTTGGCGCGGCCGGACTGCTTCATCACCCGCACGGCGTTGCTCACGGTATAGAACACGCCCGAGAGGTTCACCGAAATCGACTTGTCCCAGCGGGTGTGGTCGTAGGTATCGACCTGGCCGTCCGGGTTGCGATGCCCGGCTGGGTTCCAGAAGCCGGCGCCGGTATCGATACCGGCGTTGGCAAAGGCGATGTCGAGCCCGCCATAGGCCTTGGCATGGGCATCGAACGCGGCGGTGACGGCATCGAAATCGGAGACATCGAGACGATCGGCGCGGGCTTCATGGTCTGCCTCCCGCAGACGGGCGGCTTCCCGCTCGGCGCCCTCGCCGTCGATATCGGTGAGCGTGACCATGGCCCCGGCTTCCGCCATCGCCTCCGCATAGGCGAGGCCGATGCCCGATGCCGCGCCGGTGACAAGCGCAGATCGGCCCTTGATGTCAAAGCGGTCCAGAATTGCCATTGTGTTTATTGTCCTCTCCCCTCCGCAGCCCTGTTCAGGCTGCGGAAGTTTGTCGTTCGCGTTCGATCAGGCGCTGCAGCATGCGGCGCGCGCGCACGCCGCCGCCATCGCCGTTCAGGATCAGCGGGCGCAGCTCCCAGAAGTCCGCACCGCGCATCAGGCGGTGGCTGTCGCGGATGAGCGGCATGTCCTCCTGCTCGAAGGCAAATTCGAGCGCAGCGCGCATGCCGGCGGTGAATTCTGCATCGCCCAGCGCAAAATCGCGCGCGGTGGCCCAGAAGTAGTGCGTGGTATCGGGCGTTTCGGGCGTGAAGGCGTGGAGCGAGGGGAGCAGCGTGCAATGCTCGCGCGGAGTGCCGGGCGGGCCGGCGCGGAAATCGAAGTAGAGCACGGCGGGCGCGTGCCACACGACCCAGCCATAGAAATCCTGCTTCACGCCAATGCGCCCGAGCATCCCGCCGATGCCCTCGGAGAGGGTATCGTTGAGGCGGATGTATTCGGCATGCACCGTCTCGCCATCCTGCCAGAACTTGCGCTCCCCTTCGGTGAAGGCGGCCGCCACCAGCGCGGGGTGGACGAAGTTGGCGTGGCTCAGGTCGAGGATATTGTCGCTGTAGAGCTCGTAATGGCCCTCAGCCACAGTCGCGCCGCGCACCGCTTCCCAGCGGGGATCGGAAAGCCAGCTGAAATCCGGGATCAGCGCGGGATCGGCTTGCTCGGCATCGCCCATCCAGATCCACAGCAGGGCGTGGCGTTCGACCAGCGGATAGACCTGCAGCCGGTTCTCGGGAATTTGGCCGCCGGGGTGCGGGTTGTGAACGCAGGCACCGCTGCCGTCAAAGCGCAGTCCGTGGTAGGGGCACATCAGCGTGCCCTCCACCACCTTGCCCTGCCCCAGCGGCGCAAAGCGGTGCGGGCAGCGGCCGGAGACGGCGTTGGCCTTGCCCTGCGCATCACGAAACAGCGCGACGGGTTCTTCGAGGAAAACGCGCTGCTGCGGGGCATCCCCCAGATCGCTTGCCCAGCCAGCCACGTACCAGCAATTGCGCAAGTATGTGCCAACCGGCACCGGACCAAGCTTGGGGACCCCGGCTGCGCTCATGTCAGCTTCTCCTCAGAGATAGAGCTGCTTGTTGATCGGGATGTCATGCTCCCGGCAGTAGGTCTCGTAGTGGTTCATGAACCACCATACATCGAGCGTTTCGACATGGTTGCCATGCTCGTCGAAGAACTCGTTGGCGCCCTGCATGTGGAACAGGGCCTTCATGCCATTCGGATCATCGGTCACGAGCGTATGCGCGGTGCCCGGGGTTTCGGTGATGAACTCGCCCGCGCGGCAAACCCAGTCGTATTCCAGATAGCGGAACGAGCCTTCGAGCCCCACCGCCCAGACGCGCCCGCGGTGCTTGTGCGTGCCGATCACGCCCGGGCCCTTGATCCACAAGATGTTGACATAGACGTTGTCGCGCACGTCGAACGCCAGATGCCGGATCGCGGCGTTGTCGCCGAAGGGAACCCAAGGGCTCTCGGCTTCCGAAGCGCCGACATACGTGCCTTCGATGCCCTTGGACTTGATCAGCGCACCATAAAGTTCAGGCACGTCGACGATCTTGTAGGCTCCGGACGGCGGGGCTGTCATGGTGGCCATGGCTGGCGATCCCTTTAGAGGTAGAGCTTGGGGTTGATGGGAATGTCGTTTTCCCGGCAGTAGGTCTCGTAGTGGTTGATGAACCACCAGACGTCCGAGGTATCGGCGTACTTGCCGTTCTCGTCGAAGAAATCGATCGGGCCCTGCATCCACCCGAACAGCTTGACGCCTTCAGGATGCTCGGTGACGAGCGTGTGGCTTTCGCCGGGCACTTCAAGGATCAGCCCGCCGGGCGAGGCGACCCAGTCATACTCGAGATAGCGCACACTGCCTTCGAGGCAGACCATCACGATCGTGCCGCGGTGGAGGTGCGTGCCGATCGTGCCCGGGCTCTTCACCCAGAGGATGTTCGAGAAGATGCCTTGCCGCACATCGAAGGCGAGGTGCTTGATCGCGGCGTTGTCGCCGAAGGGCACCCAGGGGCTGTCGACATCGGTCTGCGCGTCGATGTAGCGCCCGCCGGGGCTCAGCCGGGCAACGAGTTCGCGGTGCGCGAAGCCGACATCGACGATTTCCTTCTTGGACGAAGGCGGTGCAGTCATGGCATTCATGGGGAGCGCTCCTGCTTAGCGGATCAGGGTATCGACGTAGTCGGCACCGATGCCGACCCGGTCGTAATGGTCGCGCGCGTTCTTCATGTAGTCAAACACATCGAAGTGGCCGGTGGTGTTGCCATCATCGTCCAGCCACATCAGCGGGCCGGAAACGACGAAGAACACCTTCATCGGATCCTCGTGTTCGTAGCAGACGAGCGTGTGGCTCTCGCCCGGGGTCTCGTAGACAAAGTCACCGGCGGTCGCGGTCCATTCGTGCTCGAGATAGGCCCACTTGCCGCTGATGGTGTAGGCCCAGATCGGGTGCGGGTGATAGTGGCGGTTCACGAGGCCCGCCGACTTCGACATGAGCACATCGGCCCACATGTTCTTGGAGGGGCTGATCCAGACCGGCTTGGAGCTTACCGTCTCGCTGATCGGCACCCAGTAGCGCTCGTCGCCCTCGGCGATCTTCGACAGGTAGATTTCGGGAAGTCCGCCTTCCCGGAACACTTTCTCGACCGGCTTGATGCCTTTCCAGAACTCGGAATGGGCGGTTTCAGGCACGTTGCTTCTCCAGGAAAAAGGAGCGGGCGCGTGGTTAGCGCCCGCCCGCAAGGTGGATCAGAACTTCACGCCGACACGGGCGTACCATTCGGCCGGACGGCTGTAGGTGCCGTAGATCTGGCCGCCAGCGAGCTGCGCCTGACCGGTGGTCAGATAGCGCTCGTTGGTCAGGTTGGTGCCGCCAACCGCGAGATCCCAGTGATCGTTGGGTTCGCGATAGGTAATGCTGCCGTTGATAACCGTCGTCGCAGGACGGTTGAGCAGGAAGGTGCCTTCCGTGTCGTTGCGCATCGAACTGGTGCGGGTGATGTCACCCAGGAAGATCAGCTTGCCGTGGCTGCCGAGGCTCGCCTCGTAGCGCGGGCTGAAGTTGATCTTCCACTTCGGTGTCTTGGGAAGCAACGAGCCCACCTGCACGCCCGCCTGCAGACCGGACGGCGCAACCTGCGCCGGAGCCAGCACCGCAGTATACTTGGCGTCGGTGAAGCCCACCGAACCCGTGAGTGTCAGGCCGCTGATCGGAGCCGCCGTCATTTCCACTTCGAAGCCCTTGATGCGCGCATCGCCGGCGTTCTGAATGGTCGGCGAAATGCCCTGCTGGAAGTTGAGCTGAATACCCTTGTACTCGGTCAGGAACACCGCAGCATTGATCTGCAGGTGACGGTCGAGCAGTTCGGACTTTACGCCGCCTTCATAGGTGGTTGCCTTTTCCGGCCCGAAGCCCGGCGCATAAGGCAGCGGGTTCGACAGACGCGTGGTCCAACCGCCGGTCTTGTAGCCCTTCGACCAGCTCGCATAGACCATGACGTCCTGCGTGGGGTGGTACTGCAGGCCGACCTTGGGCGAGAAGTTGTTGAACACCTTCTGCTGCGTGCCCGCGATGTAGTACCGCAGCGGCTGCCCCGGATTGGGGAACTTGTTGTCGATACGGCACTGGTCGCTGATCGGATCGAGCGAGGCGCAGTTGGGATCGCCGAAAGCCTGCGCAAGCTTGTAGTTCAGGCCGTTGGCATCCGACTGGAAGCCCTCGAACGTCTTGTTTTCGTGCGTGTAACGGCCGCCGAAGGTAATGCCGAACTGGTCGTTGAACTTGTAATCGACCTGGCCGTAGAACGCATAGTTCTTCGTCGCGAGGTTGTTCGGACCATCGACCTGCAGCAAGCCCTCGGCGAAGGTCACGTAGTCGTGCAGATTGCCGGACTCGCGGAAGTAGTAGGCGCCGAGCACGTAGTTCAGCTTCTTGTCTATGGCATGGCCGGTGAGCTGAAGCTCCTCGCTGAACTGCTTCTGGTTCATGGTGAAGCTGGTGTGGAGGAAGTTCAGCGGCGAGTTGTCGAGATCCATGCCGACAGCCCAGTGCAGCTCGCGGTAGGCGGTGATCGACTTGATCGAGATGCTGTCCGAGATGTCGTAGTCCATCGTCAGCGCCCCGCCGCCCTGCTTCAGGCGCGAGAAGTTGTTGCCGTTGGCATACGAGGTGTCGATGTTGTTGGTGACGAAGCGGTTGTCATAGGGCAGCCGGTTGTTGTCCGGGTTGGCATCGGCGTTGACACCGAAGATCGACGGAAGATCGATAACCGAGTTCAGACCACCGCGACGGCCAAGGAATGCCACGGCGGGCGGGCCACCGATGAAGCTGTCGCACGCACCCGTAACGCCGCCCACGGTGACCTGCGGATTGCCTGCGATCGCGCAGTTGTACGTGCCTGCAAACACCGCCGGGAAGGTCGTGATGAGCTTGTTGGCGATCTGCGACGTGTCGGTGTTGCTGTAGTCCCCGCTCAGCGTTGCGCGGAAGGCGCCGCCGTTGTTGAAACGCAGCTTGCCGCGCAGGTTGTACGTGTTGTCACCGCCTTCGGTGCCGAGACCGATATTGGCGTAGCCCGCAGCCTTCATCGAAGTGATCGGATCCGAAGCGTAGTTCGAAGCGCCGGGAAATGCGATGCGGTGCAGGTAACCGCCGCGGCGGATAGTCGAGAAGCTGATCGACGAGGCCAGGCTATCCGTCAAAGGAATGTCGACCGTGCCCTTGGCCGAGAACAGTCCGTAGCTGCCGGTCATCGCGCTGCCGACGAAACGGAATTCCTTGCCCGGATCGTGCGTGACGATCGAGATCGCGCCGCCGATGGTGTTGCGGCCGAACAGCGTACCCTGCGGCCCCTTGAGCACTTCGACGCGCTCCACATCGGGCAGATCCTGGTTCGCACCGACGGAGCGGGCGAGGTAGACGCCGTCGAGATAGATGCCCACGCCCGGATCGATGTTGAACGCGAAGTCGTTTGCGCCGATGCCGCGGATATAGGCCGAAAGCACCTGGCTCGAACCCGAGAACGGCGTACCGGCGTCGAGCGTCACGTTGGGCGAGATGTTCGAAAGCGCAGCCACGCTCGAAACGGCGCGCTCTTGCAGCGCGGTCGAGGTGAAGGCCGAAATGGCAATCGGCACGTCCTGAACGTTTTCTGCACGCTTCTGCGCAGTGACGACGATTTCTTCAATGCCGCCCGACGGAGCACCTTCGGCCCGGGCCTGCGGGGCGGACTGCGCAAGGGCGGGGGTGGCCAGCGCGGCCGCCAGCACGGCAAGCGATACCGTTGTTTGTCTCATGTTGCTCTCCCTCAAAAGATGTCACTGCCCGCTTCGCCCCTCGGCGGCCGGACATGCGCATTCGAATTCATAGACCGTTCCGGACCCTTCCGCTTGCACTGGAGCGCAAGCCGATCAGGACTGAAGCGCAAACCTGCCTATTTCCTGCGCCATTCACGTGGTGAAACGCCAAAGCGCTGCCGAAACGCGCGGGCGAAATAGGCGCTGTCATTGAAGCCCAGTTCGAACGCTACCTCGGTAATGCTCGCCTCGGGCGCCGCACTGAGCCGTTCGGCTGCGCGGGCAAGGCGGCGCTCAAGGATATAGGCGCTCGGGGTGGTACCCATGCTTGCGAACAGGTTCTGGATCGTGCGGACCGAGATATTGCAAGTCGCGGCTATGCCTAGCGTACGGAGCCCGGGATCGGCGAGTTGTGCCTCGATCACGCCGAGCACCTGGCGGCGCAGCGCGCCATCAGGCGCGGCCTGATCCGGCCTTGTTGCGCCGCGCATGGCGAGCGCGATGAGATCGTAGAAGACCTGGCTCACCCCGTCCTGCCAATCGGGATCGGACAAGCCCTGCTGACTCTGCCGCCAGAGCGAGAGCAGGAAATCGTGGAACACGCGCGCGCCGGGGGTGGCGCCGCTCATGCGTTGGCGCAGCGCATCGTCGAGCCCGGGGAAGCGCTCGGCAAGAGGCGCGCGCGGGAATTCGACGACCAGAAGCTCGTGCGCGGCAAGGTCGATTGCATAGGCTTCATGCGGTGACGCGATGACGAAGTCCCCTGCCCCCAGCGCGGTCTCGGTGCCGCTCTGGCGGTGGATGCTCGAACCCCGGCACTGGAGGTGCAGGATCAGTCGCTCATCGGCGGTATAGCTCGGATCGCGGCCGACGAACGAAGCGGTGGAGCGGGGGCGGATCATCGAGAGATCGCCGACCTGCCAGGTCCACATCTCGCCGGTGAAATCCTCGCTCGCGCTTTTCACGTAAGTGCCGCTGTAGACGCGGTCCACAAGGGCGTTCCAGAACGCAAGCCGCTCGGGCGGGGCGATACCGTCGGTAGCAAACTTCTGCACTGCGGTCATGGCGGGGGCGTCCTTGTTGCAGCGAGGATCAGGCGGGGGCGAGTGTGCGGCGGGCCACCACCCGCGGGGCGGATTCGACAAGACCGAGCGCGCAGATCCCGGCGAGGATGCACAGCGCAAGCATCAGCCAGAGAGCGGCGGAGAGGCCGTAGACATCGGCAAGCGCGCCGGCGAAGAACGGACTGAGCACGCCGCCAAGCACTTCCCCGGTCCCCATCACCACGCCGGTGAGAGTGGCAGTCAGCCGCGGATCGACCGATTCCGAAGGGATCGTCGCCATGAACATCGGGAACAGGCCGTTGAGCCCCCATCCGAAGAAGAAGATCACCGCCAGCACCCAGGGCGAGCCTGTGTAGTAGAGACCGCCCAAGGGCAGTATCACCCCTAGGAACGCGAAGCCGATCATCACCGGACGGCGGCCGATCGCATCCGAGATCGCCGGGACAACGAAACTGCCGAGGCCCGCCGAAAGACCCAACGTCGCCATGAGCCAGCCCATCGTCTCGGGCGCGAAGCCGCGCACTTTAGTGAGGTATAGCGGCATGAAGGCCCAGCACACCACAAGGTAGGAGACGAGCAGCACCGAAATGATCGCGCAGAGCACGACATTGCGGTGGCGAAAGGCCTCGCTGAGCGGGACCTTGGGCCGCGCGTCGTCATGCGCCTCGGCAGGCGGCTCGCGCAGGGTGAACCAGATCAGAATGGCGGTGATCAGACCGGGCGCAGCGGCCAGGTAGAACCCCTCGCGCCAGCCATAGGCGGCTGCGACCGGCACGAGCAGCAGCGGTGCAAGGCCCGAACCAAGGAGATTGGAGCCAAGGTTCTGCGCCACGCCCATCGCCAGCCCGCGCCGTTCGGGCGCAACTTCGCTGACGATCATCGAGTGGCTGACGGGCATGACGCCGCCTTCCGCCGCGCCCATCAGCAGCCGGGCGCCGAGCAGCATGAAGAACGAGGAGGCAAGGCCCGAGGCGAAGGAGCAGAGGCAGAACGCGAGCGTTGCCACCACGACCACGGGCTTTCGCGAGCCGAGCTTGTCCGAAATGCGGCCCACCGCGAGGCCCGAGAGCGCCCAGGTCAGCGATAGCGCCGAACTGAACATGCCCACTTGTGTGTTGCTGAGGTGGAGATCGGGCTGCACGAACGGCATCAGGAAATTGAGCGCGTTGCGGTCGAAGAACAGGATGCCGAAGTTGAGGCTCAGTAGCCCGACAACCCAGGTTTGATAGCCGCTGCTGCCACGCTGCGAGGCATCCACACTGGACGAGAGGTGCGCGCCGCTCACAGGAAGGGCCTCACGGGACCGGTATGGCCGTCCCAGTTCTGCGCCGCTTGCCACTGTGCGGTGAACAGGATGTTCATGCCTTCGGTCGCCGGGATCAGCTCGAGGAAACCCGGCGCGGCGGGATCGGCGCTCTCGAGATAGGCGACCGAGCCGCCTGTCGGCACCGGGGCGCGAAAAGCGAGCGTGTGGCCGCGATCAAGGTACCCGGGAAGCGCTGCATCGACATCGGTGAACGCGATGCCAAAGTGGTGAAAACCGTAGCCCCGCGCCTCGATGGTTTCGCGGTAAACGGAGGGGTGATTATCGAGCGGCTGGATCAGCTCGATCTGCATGTGCCCGGCAAAGCCCATCGCGATGGCCACATCCGCCATGGACGGCGCGCCGCGATAGACTTGCCCCTCACCCAGAAAGTGTTCGAGCAGGAAGAAGGGCCCGGCCCCGCAATCGCGCTGGAAATGGGAGATTGCGGCATGGATATCCGCAACAACGAACGCGGTCTGCACCACGCCGCCGATGCGCTGTCCAAAGCCCAGAGCCAGATCCATGCCTTCTTATCCCCTACCTTCGTATCCGCCGTTTGCCCGGCTGGACTGTTATGCCTCGGGCCATGCGGCCCCGATGTTCAGAGCGTGATGACGACCTTGCCGAACAAGGCGCTGGAGGACTGGTAGCGGTAGGCCTCGACCGCTTCCTCGATTGCGAACGTGCGGTCGATCACCGGCTTGATGCCATGCGCATCGATGAAAGCATTGAGCCGGCTCGCCATGCCGCGCGAGCCGACGAAGATGCCGCGGATCGAGCCGCCCTTGAACATCAGCGGGTGCGGGTTGGTATCGCCCTCGCGGGTCAGCACGCCGATCAGCGCGATCTCGCCGCCGAAACCGACCGCCGTGATGCTCTGCTTCAGGGTGCCCGCGCCGCCCACTTCGACGACATGGTCCACCCCGCCGCCCGAAAGATCGGCCGCAGCCACGCCCCAGGCCGGCACTGCGCGGTAGTTTATCGTGCTGTCGGCGCCGAGCGCTGCCACGCGGGCGAGCTTTTCATCCGACGAACTCGTCGCGATCACTTGCGCCCCGGCTGCCTTGGCGATCTGCAGCGCGAGAAGCGAAACGCCGCCGGTGCCGAGCACCAGCACGCTTTCGCCGGGGCGCACCGGGTGCGGCCCTTCCATCAGCGCGTTCCATGCCGTTACGCCTGCGCAGGGGAGGCAGGCCGCTTCTTCGAACGAAAGGCTCTGCGCCAGCGGCACGACGCCGTGTTCGGGCAGGACGACGAGATCCTGCAACATCCCGGTTGCCGGCGGCGCACCCAGCGCAGGACCCGCGCCCGGGTTCGGTGGGCCATCAAGCCAGTTCTGGAAGAAGGTTCCAGCCACGCGGTCGCCCGGCTTGACCGAGGTAACCCCTGCCCCCACCGCAACCACTTCGCCCGCGCCATCGGACAGCGGCACGGTATCCACCGGCACAGTGCCGCCCATGTACAGTCCCTGCGGAATGATCTGGTCGCGGTAGTTGAGCGAGCACGCGCGCACACGGACCAGCACTTCGCCGTGGCCCGCCTGCGGCTCGGGCACATCGAGCAGCGCCATATCGTCCAGCGACGAAGCGCCCGCCCGGATTACCCACTGCCGCATACCTTTTGCCTCCTCTTCTCCCAGGCCGGGATAGTCGCACAGGAGGCTGTCAATTTAATCAGCAACACAAACAGATTTCACAGGATGCAATCAAAACGCACCGCGCCGCGCAAGTGCCGGATCAGGCGGGATTTCCTGAAATGCCAACGCCCACCGATTGCGCGGCGACAGCATGTCCGATCGCTTGCGCCGTCTGGTGCAGAGCGTCGAGATGCCGGTGCATCACGCCTTCATCGGTTCCGCGCTTGGCGGGCCACGTCAGGTTGATCGTGGCAATCGGCGCGCCGCTTGCGACAATAGCGACCGCCATCGAACGCCGCCCATCGCGCAGCACAAGCTGCTTCGACCGGTCTGGCCAGGGGTGCAGCGGTTCGCGCAAGGCATAGCCTCGCTCGCGGGTTTCCTTGAGGATCGCGCGGAGATCGTCCTCGCTCCCCGGCGCGGCATCCTTGGGGCGCAGCCGCGCGATGATCGCTTCGCGCTCGCTCTCGTCGCACGCGGCGAGATAGGCGCGGCCCGTGGCGGTGTGGATATAGGAAAGCTTCACACCCACTGGCCCGAGAATGGCGGAATCGAGCCGGAACAGTGGGCTGTTGGTCTCCAGAATTTCCATATGATCAAGGCGCGGAACGCCCAGCACCGAAGGCCATGCCACCTTGGTCGAAAGTGCTTTCATGTAGGGCGAGGCGATCTCGGCAATTTGCTCGACCGCACTTCCCGTGCCGCGCGCTGTCGCGCCGAGGTGCGGGAGATAGGCGCCGTCCGCAAGGCGCTGCCAGACGAGCCCCTTGCGCCCGAGCGTGAGCAGCATGCGCAGCAAAGTGGCCTTGGGAAGCTTCAGCGCCTGATGCAGTTCATGCAGGCTCACCGCGCGGCGCGCCTGCACTTCGAGCAACACGTCAAGCCCGCGCTCAAGCGCGCGCACCGTCTTTACCTTGCGTTCCAGCATAGCCTCTTCCCGGTGCTTGCTCCGCGGCGTGGGACCCTGCGGCCCATCAGCGTGTTTCACCTTATGCAACGCGCACATTGCATACCGTGGTGCAAAGTCAACCGCGATGACGCACTCTTGAGAGAGGGAGACAAGGGATAGCCATGGCCGAGACCACAAGCCCGAGCGTCATGCTCATCGTGACGCAGGACACCAAGGAAGAGGAATCGCGCTTCGTTCGCGCGGTGCTGGAAGCGGCGGGCGTGCGGGTCATTCACCTGGATCCGAGCGTGCGGCGGACTGTCGGCGGGGCAGAGATTTCGCCCGAAGACGTCGCGGCTGCGGCCGGCATGACCATCGAGGACGTTCGCGCACTCGGCCACGAAGGCAAATGCCAGGACGCGATGATCCGCGGCTCCATCGGTGCGGCGCACGCGTGGAACGCGAAGGACCCGGTTTCGGGCATTCTCGCGGTCGGCGGCTCGATGGGTTCGGCACTCGCCGGCGCGCTGATGCAAAGCTTCCCCTATGGCCTGCCGCGCATGATCGTCTCGACGATGGCCTCAGGTTTCACCAAGCCCTACATGGGCGTGCAGGACATCGCGATGATGAACGCGGTGACCGACATTTCCGGGCTCAATTCGATCAGCCGCGACGTGTTCCGCAATGCCGCCAACGCGGTGGCGGGCATGGCCCGGGGCTATGACCCCAAGGCGGCGGCGGAAAGGCCGCTGGTGCTGATCACCACGCTCGGCACCACCGAAGCGAGCGTAAAGCGCATCCGCGAGGCGCTGGAAAGCGATGGCTGCGAGGTCATGGTGTTCCACTCCTCCGGCGCGGGCGGGCCGACGCTCGACGGGCTGGCCGCGGGCAAGGACGTGGCCCTGGTGCTCGACCTTTCGCAGACCGAGATCATCGATCATATCTTCGGCGGGCTCGCCGATACCGGGCCGGATCGCGGCCGCGCGGCTCTGCTCAAGGGCATCCCGACGATCCTTGCGCCGGGAAACGCGGACTTCATCATCGGCGGCCCCATCGACCTCGCGCGCCAGCAGTTCCCCGGGCGGCGCTATCATGAGCACAACCCGCAGCTGACCGCCGTGCGCACGACGTTCGAGGATCTCAAGAAGCTCGCCGATCACCTCGCCGCCAACGTGCGTGATGCCACGGGGCCGGTGCGCGTGTTCACCCCGCTGCATGGTTTCTCCAACCACGACAGCCCCGCCGGACACCTCATGGACCCGAGCGTGCCGCCGCCGTTTGCCGAATATCTGCGCGCCGTGATGCCTGCCGAAGTGCCGGTCACCGCAATCGACGCCCACTTCAATGACACCGCCTTTTCCGATGCGATCATCGCCGCCTCGCGCGAGATGCTCAGCCTCGCCAAGGCCTGAACGGATACCATGATGAGCGACGACCTGCCGCTGACTGCCGAAGATATCGCCGAGATTGCGGCGATCATCGAGGCCTCGCCCTACCGCGAGCTGGATATTTCGACCCGGCGGTTCCGCCTGCGGCTCGCGCGCGGGGACGGCGCGGAAGCCGGGCTGACGCAGGAATGGCAATGGGCCGGTAGCGCGCCTGAAGCAGCAGCTGCGGTAGCGGAGCACGCCGCCGATCCGGACGCAGTCCCCGCGCCGCTCCCCGGCACGTTCTACCATGCGCCGCAGCCCGGTGCGCCGCCGTTCGTGGCCGTGGGTGATGAAGTGGGGCCAGAAACGGTGGTCGGCATTGTCGAGACGATGAAGCTGATGAACCCGGTCCACGCCGGACGCACGGGCACGGTCGCCGAAATGCTCGTGCCCAATGCCACGATGGTCGCAAAGGGCCAGCCCCTCCTCCGGCTCGCCTGAGCGCAAAGGCCAGAATCATGATCCGCCGACTGTTCATAGCCAATCGCGGCGAAATCGCGCTGCGGGTGATCCGCACGGCCAAGGCGATGGGGATCACCACCGTGCTCGGCGTTTCCAGCGCCGATGCCGCCTCGCTCCCCGCGCTGATGGCGGACGAAACTATGCTACTGGGCCCGGGGCCGTCCGCGCAGAGTTACCTGTCCATCGACAAGGTTGTCGCGGCGATGGTCGCAGCAAAGTGCGATGCGGTGCATCCGGGCTACGGTTTCCTGTCTGAAAATGCCGCTTTTGCCCGCGCAGTTGCGGAGGCGGGGATCCGCTTTGTCGGGCCCGATATCACCACCCTGGAAGGCATGGGCGACAAGCTTGCCGCGCGCGCTCTTGCGCTGGAGGCTGGCCTTCCGGTGCTCCCCGGCGGCGATGCGGCAACGCGCGAGGCGGTCCATGCCCGCGCTGCCGAGATCGGCTATCCGCTGCTGCTGAAAGCCGTGGCGGGCGGCGGCGGGAAGGGCATGCGGCGGGTCGACCGCGCCGAAGACCTCGATACCGTGCTCGATATGGCGCAGGCCGAGGCGCAGGCGGCGTTCGGCAACAGCGCGGTCTATGTCGAGCGGTTCGTGGCCAAGGGTCGGCATGTGGAAGTGCAGTTGCTGGGCGATGGCACCCGCGCCATCCACCTCGGCACGCGCGATTGCTCGATCCAGCGGCGGTTCCAGAAGCTCGTCGAGGAGGCCCCTGCCCCCGCCATGCCGGATGAAGCGCGTGCGGGGATCGAAGAGGCCGCGGTGCGCCTCGCGCGGCATATCGGCTATCGCGGCGCAGGAACCGCCGAGTTCCTCGTCGATGCGACCGATTTCTCGTTCTATTTCCTTGAGCTCAACGCGCGCATTCAGGTCGAGCATCCGGTGACCGAGGCGATTACCGGCGTCGATCTGGTCGAGCAGCAATTGCTGGTCGCCTCGGGCAAGCGCCTCACGCTGACGCAGGCGATGGTGCGCCCGGTCGGCCATGCCATCGAAGTGCGCATCAACGCCGAAGACCCGGACGCCGATTTTCGCCCAGCGCCGGGCCGGATCGCGCGGGCGGCCTGGCCTGCGGGACCGGGCATCCGGGTCGATACCCATATCGCGGCAGGCGGTGAGGTGCCGCCGTTCTACGATTCCCTGCTCGGCAAGCTGATCGTCCATGCGCCGAACCGCGAGGAAGCGGTTGCGCGGCTGCAGGCAGCGCTAGCCAGCATTCGCATCGAAGGCGTGCCCACCACCGCCGGGCTCCAGGCCCGCATTGCCGCCGATCCGCGCTTTGCAGCGGGCGGGGTCGACACCGGATTTCTGACAGGACTTGCCCAATGACCGCATTGAAGTTGGTCGACGTGACCATGCGCGATGGCAACCAGAGCCTGTGGGGCGCCACGGGGCTCAACACAGCGCATATGCTGCAAGCTGCCGCGCTGACGGAAGCCTGCGGGTTCCGCGCGATCGACTTCGTCTCGTCAAGCCACATGGCGGTGGCGGTGCGGTACTTCCAGAACAACCCATGGGAGCGGCTGCGGCGCATGGCGGCGGCAATGCCGACAACGCCGCTGCAGTTCATCACCACCGGCCTGCGCTTCATTGCCTGGCAGCAGGCGGACCCGGAGTTCATGCGGCTCGTCTACCGCGCGCTGCAAGTGAACGGCGTCGGCCGCTTCGTGCTGCTTGATCCGATGCACGAGGTTCCCGCGGTGATCGAGGCGGCGCGGCTGGTGAAGGAAGAAGGCAGCGCCGAGGTGATGTGCGCCCTCACCTTCACGCTCTCAGAATTTCACACCGACAAGTTCTACGCCGATTTCGCGCGTGCTGTAGGCCAGAGCCCGGATATCGACCTGTTTTACATCAAGGACCCTTCAGGCCTGCTCTCGCTCGACCGGGTGCGCACACTGGTGCCGGCGGTGAAGGCCGCGATCGGCAATCGGCCGCTCGAGATCCATGCCCATACCACGATCGGTCAAGGCATGCTCTCCAGCCTCGAGGCGGCCAGGCTCGGCATCTCGGCCATCCATGTCGGCATCGGCGCGGCGGGAGATGGCTCCTCGCTGCCCGAAGCAAACCGCATGCTCGCCAATCTCGACGAAGCGGGCCACACGGTCGACATCGACCGCGCAGCGCTGGCGAAGCTAACCTCCTACTGGAACCGCCTCGCGCTCGCGGAAAACCTGCCATTCGGGCAGCCGCAGAACTTCGATGCGAGCTTCCTGCGCCACCAGATCGCCGGGGGCGTAATGACGACGACTGCGCGCCAGCTCGCGGAACTCGGCCTTGCCGACCGCCTTCCCGCCGTGATTGCCGAGACCGAGCAGGTGCGCGCGGAGCTTGGCTATCCGATCATGGTCACGCCCTTCCCGCAGATGGTCATGAGCCAGGCGCTGTTCAACGTGATCGGCGAGCGGCGCTATGCGCAAGTTTCCGATCAGGTGATTCGCTACTGCCTCGGCAAGTTCGGCAAGCCGACCTCGCCGATTGACCGCGATGTGCTGGCCGCGATCATGGACCGGCCGCGCGCGCGCGAGCTGGAAAACGAGCCGACTTTCCCCGCGCTTGGCGATCTGCGCCGCCAGTTCGGCCATGCCATGCCCGACGAGGAATTCCTGCTGCGCGCGGTGATGCCACCCGAGCAGGTCGATGCCATGCTCGCTGCGGGTTCTTCGCGCGCGACCTATACGCCCGAGGCCGCGCCGGTCATCGCGTTGCTGCGCAAGCTGGCCGCCAAGCCGACCGCGCGCGACCTCGTTATCGAGCGTGGTTCCTTCCGCCTAGCCCTTCACGCCGGAGCCAGCCTGTGACCATTTCCCAAGAGAACGCCGCGCGCCTAAAGGATGCGGCAGGCTATGTGTTCGACATGGACGGCACGATCGCGCTCGGCGACGCGCAGAGCGGCGGGCACAATGCCCTGCCCCATGCCGTCGCGCTGCTGGAAGCACTGAAGGCGCGCGGTACGCCCTTCGTCGTTTTCACCAATGGCACGGCCAAGCCGCCAGCAGCCTACGCGGCTTCGCTGCGCAAGGCCGGCTTTCCGGTCGAAGATGCGCAGATGCTGACACCTTCGTCCTCCACGGCTGACTGGCTCAAGCGTACTGGCATGGGCAAAGTGCGCGTGCTCGGCAATCCCGGCTGCCGCGCGCCGCTCGATGATGCTGGCCTTGATGTGGTGGGGCCGGACGAGGCGGCAGAGGGTGTCGAGGCAGTCTACACCGGCTGGTTCCGCGAGTTCGATTTTCCCGCGCTCGAAGCGGCCTGCGATTCGCTGTGGAAGGGCGCAAAGCTGCTCACCGCGAGCAACGTCCCCTTCTTCGCCACCGCCAATGGCCGCGCGATCGGTGTTAGCTATCCGATCAACGCGATGCTGACCGCGATGACCGGCAAGCGTCCGCGCATCCTCGGCAAGCCCTCGCGGGTCGCCTTCGATACAGCGCGGGTGCTGATGGGGCTGCCGCGCAGCGCAGCGAAGCAGATGGTTGTGGTGGGCGATGATCCTGCGCTCGAAATGCGCATGGCCAATGCCGTCGGTGCGCTGTCGGTGGGCATGGCGACGGGGATCATGGCGAAAGGCGTAGAGCTGCCTGAACGTGACCGGCCAGCTGTGCTGCTCGACAGCCTCAAGCCGCTGCTCGATATTCTGTAAACTCGCCCTCCCCCAGGGTCGCTCATGCTGAGCTTGTCGAAGCATCATACATGACCGGAGCAGAGCCAGCAGGCCCCGAACTTCGCTATTCGGTGCCCTGCGGCTCGTCGGTGATCCGGCCGGCGTGCCAGAGGTAGAGACCCGCACCGATGATGATCGCTGCGCCCAGCAGCGCAGTCGCGTCAGGCGTCTCGTGGAACAGCAGCCAGCCATAGAAACCGGCCATGATCAGCTGGAAATAGGTCATCGGCGCGACGGTCGCCGCGCCCGCGCGCGAGGTTGCCATGTAGATGAGCGCGTGGGCGCTACTGCCCGTCACCGCGATCATCGCGCTCTTGCCAATGACGCTCCATGCCGGCGGGCCGACATGGAGGATGGCAATGCCGCTGAAATGGCCGATGGCCGTGAACAGCAGCAGGAACAGCGTTGCGAAGATTGCCACGTTGACTTGCATGGCCAGCGCCGAACCGCGCCCCAGAACAGCCCGATTGCCGATGATCAGCAGCGACATGCCCATTGCAGCCAGAAGCGGCAGCATCGCCGCCGGGCCGATCACCGCGAAATTGGGCCTGAGTACGATCAGCACGCCGGCAAAGGCAACGATGCTGGCGATCCATGTCTCGCGCCGCATCGGCTCGCCGATCAACGCGGCAGCGAGCAGCGCGGTTACCATCGGGCTGGTGAAGGAAATCGCCGTCGCCTCGGCAATCGGCATGATCTGTACTGCGGTGAAAAACGTCGTGGCGGAGAACGCGACCCCGAACCCGCGCGCGGCGTGCCAGCCCATGCGGTCCATGCGAAAGCCCGCCCAGCCTTCGCGCAAGAGCAGGATTGCGCCAAGGCCCAAGGTGCCGAAGACATAGCGCAGCGCCGCAATCGCAGGCCCCGGCCAGAGCCCGGCCATCGATTTGACCAGCGTGTCACCCGTGGAAAGAAACGCGAAGCCGCCGAGGGCAAACAGCAATGCCGCCGCTTCGCTGCGTTTGTCTGCCAAGTCAGCCTACCCCCGTTCTTGACGCCGAGGGTTGAGCACAGCGGCCCGGCTTGTCAACGCAGCACCAAGCAGCGTTTCAGTTTGCGGGGCGCAGCTCGCGAAAAACGAAGGCCTGCATCGCGAAATAGACCCCCGCGGCAAGGAACGGGACGAGGATAGCCTGCCCGACCAACGGCGTGAAACCGGCTTCGCCAAGCAGTTCGAGTGCAACCGAATTGACCACGCACTGGCCGGCATAGACCCCGAGGAACCTCGGCAGCAGATGGAGTTCACTGCGCGCGAAGACGAGGTGGCCGATCGAACGGAAATTGAATAGCGCGCCAAGCGCAGTCATGCCCACCACCGCCCAGAGCTTCGGCGCTCCGGCAAGCACGAAGATCGCGAACAGCAGGTATCCGAAGGCCGTGTTGAGCACGCCGACCAGGATGAATCGAAGCCAGCGGGGAAGCCTTGCGAACATAAACTGACCCTGACCGAATACGGCAAATTTTCCGTTAAAAGTTCGCTTACCTGTCTGGCAAGGCCAAAGGCGTTCGTTTAGGCCAGAACGATGACGGGGACCACGACAGGCGCCACTGCCTTGCCGAAAATGCGCACTAAAGCGCAGCTGTCGCAGCGGCAGGGCTTGGCGGTCGGCGGCGGGACTTTGCTGGCGATGATCGCGGCCTGGCTGGCGGGTGATCAGATCCTGCTCCTCTTCTATCTCGGTATCGCGACCCCGCTGCGTGTGCTTGTCGGCCTTGCCGGGACAATCTGGCTGGCCATGCTGATCCGGCGCGGCGGCGCGGGGATTGGCGCGATCCCGCTGACACGGCTTGCTGCCTGCCTCTTGGTCACACTTGTCGTTCTCCTGCTCGGCGGTGAAGGACGCCTGTTCTACGCCAATATCGACTGGGAAGTGCGCGATGCCGTGCTGCGCGACATGGCGGTGAACCCCTGGCCCTTCGCCTATCTGCTCAACGGCGCGCCGACCCTGCTACGCGCGCCAATCGGCATGTATTTCCTGCCTGCGCTCGCGTGGAAGGCGTGGGGTGCAACGGCTGGTTCTGCCACGCTCGTCATGCAGAACACCTTCCTGCTGGGCAGCCTGCTCGCGCTCGGCTCGGTACTGTTCGAGACATCGCGCGGCCGCGTGCTGGCCTTGCTGACGATCCTTGCGTTTGGCGGTCTCGATATCGTCGGCAACATCGTGACCCCGCAGCCCCTGATCGACCACCTCGATGGCTGGAGCCCGGGCCTGCAGTTCAGCTCGACCATGACGCTCGCGTTCTGGGTGCCGCAACATGCTTTCGCCGGCTGGATCGCGGGCCTGCTCTACATGCTCTACCGCAGGGACCGGCTGCAACTGGGCACGTTCCTCGCCATCGTACCGCTGACCGCGCTGTGGTCCCCCCTGGCGATGATCGGCGCGCTGCCATGGGCCGCGCTTGCCGGCATCCAGAGCCTGATGAAGCGGCAGCTGCGGACGATCGACGTGCTGGTGCCGGCGCTGGCCACGCTCCTTGTGATCCCCGGCCTCGCCTTTCTGGCAGCGGCGGGCGACAATGTTGGCATTCGTCCCTATTCGATGGATCCCGGGCTCTATATCCTGTGTCTCGAGATCGAAGTGCTGCCCTGGGCGTTTGCGGCGATCAAGCTGCGGTCCCGCTCACCGTTCGGCACCGCCGCACCGATCCTTGCCACCGCCGTGATGGTCGTCATTCCCTTCGTACAGATCGGCTGGTCGATCGATTTCATGATGCGCGGTGCCATTCCCTCGCAGACCGTGCTCGCCCTCATCATGGCGGACATCCTCGCCCGCACGACGGATTGGCGGGCCCGCAGCTGGCACTGGTTCATCGTCGCGATGTTGTGCATCGCCTCGGTCACCGGCCTGCACGAGATCCGCCGGGCGATCACCTTCCCCGCCGTCGGCGGCGGAACCTGCACGTTCTTCAAGGCCTGGGACCAGGAATTCGCGATCTATCCCAAGGGCAGCTATCTGGCGCCGGAAGCCAAGATGCCCCGCTGGCTGGTCGGGCAGAACCTGACCCTCGTGCCGATCAAGGAGCCCGCAAACTGCTGGGACCAGCACTGGATCAGGCCGTCCGGCGTCTAGGGTCAGTACCGATTAGCCGCGCCTTGGTTAATCGGTCCTGCCCCTGACCTTTACTTGCGCGAGACGACCGCGAACAATGACAGCCCGATCGGCATGTTCACGGTGCCGAGCATATGGCGCTCCAGCCCGAATACGCGCTCCAGCGCACCGTTGAGGAACCGGCCGGGCACTGCATCGAGCGGGGCATGGCGCCCGGTAATGCGCTGCACCTGCCGCTGCAGCCAGGCGAGCGGAAACAGCAAGCTGTTGAAGTAGCCGATGCGCTCGACCTTGAGCCCGGCCGCCGCAATGCAGCGCTCGAGCGAGCGCCGCGTATAGCGCCGGTGATGGTGGTGGATGACGTCATGTTCCGACCATAGCGAGGGAACCGCGGGGACCGTCAGCAGCAGCCGGCCATCTTCCCGCAGCAAGCCGCCGAGCCGCTGGAGCGAGGCCTCGTCCTGCTCGATATGTTCGAGCACATCGAGCAACGCGATGAGATCATAGCTGCCTTCCGGCCGCGCGACCTGATCGGGCAAGGCCCCGAAGTCGATTTCGGCCACATGCTTGGCTGCGGCCTTGGCACGCGCAGTCGGATCGAACTCGAACGCATCGAGCTTGCCGTACCGTGCCAGCAGGGCAAGGTTGCCACCTGTTCCGCACCCGGCCTCAAGCACCTTGCCGCCCGCGGGCGGGCGAGCAAAGCGTTCGATCAGGCTGGAAATGATGCGGCGGCGAGCGACAAACCACCAATGTCTGTCCTCAACCGCACTCATGCTCTCATACGCTGCGGGGTCCACGCGGAATCCTCATGTGCAATGGGGGAAGTGTCGGGGCCCGGGCCGGTGCCTTCGCCATCGCTGTCCCCTTCGACGATATAAAGCGGCCGCTGACGCACTTCCTTGGCGATGCGGCCGACATACTCACCCAGAATGCCGATGCTGAGCAGCTGTATCCCGCCCAGCATGAGCACGCTGACCATGATCGAGGCATAGCCCGGAACATCGATGCCGGTGCTCAAGGTATGCAGGATCAGAAACGCGGCATAGGCAAATGCGATCAGCGCGGTTGCGCCGCCGACATATGTCCAGATGCGCAGCGGCGCCGTCGTCGATGCCGTGATGCCATCAATCGCGAGGCCCCAGAGGCGCCGGAACCGCCATTTGGTTTCCCCGGCATGGCGCGAGGCGCGCACATAATCCACTGTCGCGACCTTGAAGCCGACCCACGCGAACAGCCCCTTGTTGAAGCGGGCCGTCTCGCCCAGGCTGTTGACGGCATCGACCACGGTCCGGTCGAGCAGACGGAAATCGCCGACGTTCTCCGGGATCGGCGTTTCCGAGACCATGTTGATGGCGCGGTAGAAGCTGTTTGCGGTCAGGCGCTTGAAATGGCCATCGGTGGAGCGGTCGACGCGGCGGGCATTGACAACCTTGGCCCCCGCCAGCCACTCCTCGACCAGTTGTGGAAGCACTTCGGGCGGATCCTGCAGATCGACATCCATCGGCACGACCGCCGCGCCGCGCGCCCGGCGCATACCGGCCGCAAGGGCTGCTTCCTTGCCGAAGTTTCGCGAGAGCCGCAGGAAGCGGACTTGCGGATCACGCCGCGTGAGCGCCTTCAGAATCTCTGGTGTGCGATCGGTGCTGCCATCATCCACAAAGAGCAGTTCGGCTTTCGCATCTTCGCCCATGCAATCGAGCGCCCGCGCCAGATGCGGCCGGATTGCCTCGACGAAGCTGTCGATGCTGTCCTGTTCGTTGAACACGGGAATGATGATGGAAAGGTGCATCGCTTTTTCTTCTCCGCGCTCAACCCTATGCATCTATAGTTAATCATTTGTAACCTGCACAGCGGCCAGGGCTCGAAAACCGCCGCATTTCCGGCAATTCGCATCATTGGAGGCGCGATTTAGATTTCCTGAAGGTTTCGGCGATATTCACCACGCATCGGAAGGTCGTGCTGACCATTGTCGGTCCAAGCCTTCTGCTATGAGAACAGGGAAATCTGCATGAGCGCATTTGGCCGCAAGTCCGGAGTCAGCGGAGGCAGCACTGCCATGCGTCCGTCGTTCGGCGTGGCGCGCCCGATGAAGGCGGGCGAAGGTTCGGCTGCACCGGTTCCGGTGCCGATGGGTGGTGAACAATTTCCGCCCCTTCCGAACATGGATGCCGCCGACTCCGGTGCAAAGGACAAGTCCGATGCCCTGACCCGGCTCGCCGACCGCGCCAATGGCGTGGCGGAACCGGGCTATCAGGCGGAAGGCTTCGAAGCCTCGGTCCACAAGATCAAGGAACAGGTGCTCCCGCGCCTGCTTGAGCGAGTCGATCCCGAAGCGGCGGCAACGCTGACCAAGGAAGAGCTCTCCGAGGAATTCCGCCCTATCATCATGGAAGTGCTGGCCGAGCTCAAGGTCACGCTCAATCGGCGGGAACAGTTCGCGCTCGAAAAGGTGCTGATCGACGAGCTGCTCGGCTTCGGTCCGCTCGAGGAACTGCTCAACGACCCTGAGATCACCGATATCATGGTCAACGGGCCGGAGCAGACCTACATCGAAAAGAAGGGCAAGCTGGTCATCGCGCCGATCCGGTTCCGCGATGAAAGCCACTTGTTCCAGATCGCCCAGCGCATCGTGAACCAGGTCGGCCGCCGCGTCGACCAGACCACGCCGCTCGCCGACGCCCGCCTCAAGGATGGCAGCCGCGTCAACGTGATCGTACCGCCGCTCAGCTTGCGCGGCACCGCTATCTCGATTCGTAAGTTCTCCGAAAAGCCGATCACGATCGACATGTTGCGCGATTTCGGCTCGATGTCGGACAAGATGGCGACCGCGCTCAAGATTGCAGGCGCTTGCCGGATGAACGTCGTCATTTCGGGCGGTACGGGTTCGGGCAAGACGACGATGCTCAATGCCCTTTCCAAAATGATCGATCCGGGCGAACGCGTGCTGACAATCGAAGACGCGGCCGAACTTCGCCTGCAGCAGCCGCACTGGCTGCCGCTCGAAACGCGTCCGCCGAACCTTGAAGGCCAGGGCGCGATCACCATCGGCGATCTTGTGAAGAACGCCCTGCGTATGCGTCCTGACCGCATCATCCTGGGCGAAATTCGCGGTGCCGAGTGCTTCGATCTGCTGGCGGCCATGAACACCGGCCACGATGGCTCGATGTGTACGCTCCACGCCAACAGCCCGCGCGAATGCCTCGGCCGTATGGAAAACATGATCCTGATGGGGGACATCAAGATCCCCAAGGAAGCCATCAGCCGCCAGATCGCCGAATCGGTGGACCTCATCGTGCAGGTCAAGCGCCTGCGCGATGGTTCGCGCCGCACCACCAACATCACCGAAGTGATCGGGATGGAAGGCGATGTGATCGTGACGCAGGAGCTGTTCAAGTTCGAGTATCTCGACGAGAGCGAGGACGGCAAGATCATCGGCGAATTCCGCCCATCGGGCCTGCGCCCCTATACACTTGAGAAGGCCCGCCAGTTTGGCTTCGATCAGGCTTACCTCGAAGCCTGCCTTTAACTTAGGGTCGTAATCGCTTGATCCGCGCGGCCCCTGCCCTATGGGCGGGGGCCATGCCGCCAACGCAACGCCCGATCTACGCGCTCGCCCTGCGCCTCATGGCCATGGTGGCGATTTCGGTCATGCTGCTGCTGGTCAAGTTGACGGGCGAGCACGGCGTCTGGCTGCCGGAAACCTTGTTCTGGCGCCAGTTCCTGCCGGGTGTCGCCCTCTTCGGCTGGCTCGCTGCGCGCGGACAGATCGGCCGCCTCGCCACCAAACGCCCCTGGGTTCACGCCCGCCGCGCGCTGATCGGCGGAATCGGCATGTTTCTTACGCTGGGTGTCGTGCAGATCCTGCCGCTGGCGGAAGCGACCGTACTCGGCTTCACTTCACCCATTTTCGCCGTGCTGCTTGCCGTCCTGTTGCTCGGCGAGAAAGTCGGCCCGTGGCGCTGGACAGCCGTCGTGTTGGGGCTTGCCGGGGTGCTCATCATCGCCGGGCCGGACCGGGCGCACATTCCGCTGCTCGGCCTTGCCACCGGGATCGGCGCGGCCTTCATGGTCGCGATCATTTCGATCCAGCTGCGCGATCTTGGCCGCACCGAAGAACCGGTGAGCGTGGTGTTCTGGTTCTCCGCATTCTGCACGCCTGTGCTGGCGCTGTTCTTCCTGAAGATCGGGGTGCCCCACCACGAACCGGTGGTCTGGGCCATGTTGGCCGGCATCGGCGTGACCGGACTTGCCGCACAGCTGCTGATGACCGCCGCACTTCGGTATGGCAGCGTCGCCAGCGTGATCGTCATGGACTATTCGCAGTTCGGCTGGGCAACGCTGTGGGGCTGGCTCTTCTTTGCCCACGTACCCGGCGCACAGACATGGATCGGCGCTCCGGCCATCATCGCGGCAGGCCTGATCATCGCCTGGCGCGAACAAGTCCGCGGCAGCGCAGCCGGGGAACGCGCTCCCGCCGCCTAGTTGACCTGCCGGTCCATGCCTTCCCAGTAGGGCTCGCGCAGATTGCGGCGCAGGATCTTGCCCGAAGGATTGCGCGGCAGCGCGGCGATCACATCCACTGACTTGGGTACCTTGAAACTGGCGATGCGCTCGCGCGCCCACGCGATCACGCTCGGCACATCGACTTCGCAGCCCTCGCGCGGGACGACGCAGGCCTTGACCGCCTCGCCCCATCGCGCGTCCGGCACGCCGATCACCGCGACTTCGGCAACCTGCGGGTGGCCATAGATCGCGCTCTCGACCTCGGCCGGATAGACGTTCTCACCGCCCGAGATGATCATGTCCTTGATACGGTCCTGGATGAAGACATAGCCGTCCTCGTCCATATAGGCGGCATCGCCGGTGCAGACCCAGCCATCGGAGGTGAGCGTCTTCGCGGTTGCTTCGGGCAGCTGCCAATAGTGCAGCATGTTGGCACTTGAACGGGTCTGGATCTCACCGACCGTATGGCGGGGGACTTCATTGCCTGCGCCATCTACGATGCGGATCTCGACGCCGGGGGAGGCCTTGCCCGCCGAACGCATGCGGGCATTGCCGGAAAGCTCATGGTCCGAAGGCGGGAGCACGGCAATCGTTCCCGTCGTCTCGGTCATGCCGTAGCATTGCATGAAGGCGGCGTTGGGGATCGTCGTCACCGCCTGCCGCAACAGCTCGAGCGGGATCGGCGCGGCGCCGTACATGACATACTTGAGGCGGGTGAAATCGGTCTCGGTCGCCTTGGGATGCTGGATCAGCATCTGCAGCGCGGCGGGCACGATGAAGAACCGGGTGATCCCCTGCCCGATCGCGTCGAGCGCGCCATCGGCTGTGAATTCGGCCTGCACGATGGCGCGCACGCCGCCGCAGAAGGCCATCGTGCCGAGCCCGGTGCCGCCGATGTGCGCGCAAGGCATGCAGACAAGGATCGCCTCGTCCTCATCCCATTCGGCCCACGGTAGCCCGGCCTCCAGCGCAGGGCCGCGCAGGCCCATGAAATTGCGCTGGCACAGCACCGCGCCCTTGGGCTTTCCAGTCGTACCGGATGTGTAAAGCTGGAGGAAAGCCGCCTCCGGTTCGGCAGCGACTATCGGGTCCGCCGGGCAAGCCGGAATCGCCAGACGGGCGGCGCTTTCCTCGATGACTGCGGGCTGATGCGGCGCAGCGGCGGCAAGTTCGTGCGCTACCGCTTCAAACCCGGCACCTGCAAACACCAGCTTCGCACCGGTATCCTCGAGGATATAGGCCATCTCCGCAGGCGCGAGCCGCCATCCGATCGGCACCATGACCACGCCGATGCGCCCGCAGGTCAGCAGCATCTGGAAGTAGAGATCGCAGTTCTTGCCGATCCACGCGATCCGGTCCCCCTTCGCCACTCCGTTCGCCGCGAGGAATGCGGCGAAGCGGCGGGAGAGCTCCTCAAGCTCGGCAAATGTCGTCTTGCGGCCATCCTGCTCGTGCGAGACCGCGTCCGGCCTCTGCTCGCTCCAGTATCGGAAGAACGCATCGAAAGTCTCGAAGCCTGCCGTCTCGCGCATATACCGGTCCTCACCCACATGCCGCATCGGAACCTTGGCAGGTTCTACACGTTATCCTGAATCATGCAGGACATATGCAGCCCTGTGTGGGGGCGCGGCTTAATCAGACGATTAAAGGGATAACGATCATGGTACGCAAGGTGATTTTTTCCGTGGCACTCGCCAGCTTGCTTCTGGGTACGGCTGCCTGCAACACCGTGAAGGGTGCGGGAAAAGATATCCAATCGGTCGGCAAGGCCGGTTCTGACGCAATCCACCACTAGAGCACTTTCCGACCAATCTGGTTCACCATGATTGCGTCAGGAAGCTTCTCGGCAAGGAGCGCCGCGCAGTGCGGGCTGGTAGCCCGTGCCAGCGGCGCGACGCTGCCATAGAGACATTTGGCCGAGGGGCTTCCTGTCGCAACCCCGAAGGGGCGGGCCGCTTTTGGCCCATCGCAGCGTCTCTCGTCGGTCACTATGGGCAAGCATAGCTCCCTCCTCGATCCTCGCGCTGGGCCAAAATCGGCTCCGTCACGGTGAACCAGATTGGTCGGGAAGTGCTCTAGACGTTGCTGAGCCCTTCGGGTCGCTCGCCGAACAGCCTGGCATAGGCGTCCATCGCATACTTGTCGGTCATGCCGGCCATGAAGTCGGCGATGTGGCGGCTGCGCGCGGGTTCGCTTTCCGGCAGGCATTCGTGCCAGCTTTCGGGGAGGTTGTCCGGCGCTTCCCGGTAGGTCGCAAATAGGCGCGCGATCACCGCCCTTGCGCGGTCCGCCGTCTCGACCTGCTCGGGATGCAGATAAAGCGCCTTGTACATGAAGGCCTTCAGCGCGCGCTCCTCCGTGGCCATCGCGGGTGAGAAGCCCGCCAGCGTGCGCCCCGCCGCGCGCACTTCGTCGCAGGTCTGTACGCCGCTGTCCTTCAGGCGCCGCCGCGTTTCGCCGATCACATCGTTGACCATGCGGCCGATCTGTCCGCGCACGAGTTCGCGCAGCAGTCGGTCACGCGGGGCGCCCGGGAAGCGCGCTTCGATATCGTGCCACTGCGCTTCGAGTGAGGGCAGCGAGAGCAGCGTATCGAGAGTGAGGAACCCTGCGCGCAAGCCATCGTCGATATCGTGGTTGTCGTACGCGATATCGTCGGAAATCGCCGCTACTTGCGCTTCGAGCGAGGCATGCTGGGCCAGATCGAGCGGGAATGCGCCGTCCAGCTCAGCCAGTGCCCAGGTCGGCTGGTAGACCGGGCCATTGTGCTTGGCGAGGCCTTCGAGCAGCTCCCACGTGAGATTGAGCCCTTCGTGCCGGGGATAAGGGCTTTCGAGCCGCATCAGGACGCGCAGCGTGTTGGCATTGTGATCAAAGCCGCCCTGCCCCGCCATCGCTTCTTCGAGCGCGTCCTCGCCCGCGTGGCCAAAGGGCGGATGTCCGATATCGTGCGCCAGGCAGAGCGCCTCGGTGAGATCCTCGTCGAGCCCCAGCGCACGGGCGATCACGCGGCCGATCTGCGCGACCTCAAGGCTGTGGGTGAGCCGCACGCGGTAGTGATCACCATCGGGTGCGATGAACACTTGCGTCTTGTGGCGCAGGCGGCGGAAGGCGATCGAGTGGATGATGCGGTCGCGGTCGCGCTGGAACACGCTGCGAGGGCCTCGCACGGTCTCTCCCGCGAGGGTGAATTCCCGCCCGCGCGAGCGCTCGGGATCGCAGGCCCAGGGTGCGCGCTCCGTCACGACTTGACCTGCATCTTCAGCAAAAATCCTCAAGGATAAGCGGTGAAGGCGCCCTAGCCCGGCTTCCTCTCGGGCGCCAGACCGCTGGCGCACAGGAGCGCGGAACTGACCGTAACTTCGATCAGTTGCCGGTCTCCCACCCGCCGCACGGTCATCACATAATCGGCAATCGAGCGCTTGGGGCCCTGCAGCGCCTGCAACTTGCGCAACTGGCCGAGCGTGAGCCGGTCAGTCATGCGTTCTGCCATGCAGGCCGCGTTGGGCTGAGAAAGGCCCGCATCCATCAGCGCGGAGCGAACCCGCCCTTGAGCAAGCTTGGCCGGAGTGCAGCCGGCCACCAGAAAAAGCGAAACTGCCAGCGCGGAAGTGGCGGCGCGAACATTCATTCAAGATCACTCCCGCTAAGCCGGGCGGAACCGCGGCCGGTTCGGATCGCCCACTCATGCCAGAGCAAGGCGGCAACGAAAACCGAAAGGAGCAGCGCCATGGACACCCTTGCGGTATCAGCATCGGCCCAATTTGCCGCAACGATCGAGAAGCTGAGTGCAAGAGCGAGGATCGGCACCAGAGGATGCAGACGGATGCGGAAATGCTCGCTCAGAACCCCGGCCTTGCGTCCGGCAATCATGGCAAGGCCAAGCAGCAGATATTCGGAAAAATTGCCGCTGGTGAGCAGGACGAGGCGGCGTTCGCCCAGGAACGTGCAGCCCGCACCAACTAGGAGCAACACCAGCAGTGCGCCGGTCGGCGCACGCGTCCGCGGGCTGACGATCTGCAGCACGCGGTTGATCGGTCCGGGAAACACCCCATCACGCCCCATCGCGTGCAGTTGCCGCGAAAGGGCCATCATTACCGCAATCGCGCCGTTGAAGATCGCCGCTATGATGCCCAGAGAAACCACCGCACTCACAAGCGGTCCGGTCGTCTGGTCGAGGAAATGAGCCATTGGCGCCTCGGCCGAAAGTGTCGCGCCGACATCGTCCATCGCAAGGATCATGAGAACTGCCGGGCCTGAAATGACGACTGCGGCAATCAGGCCGGTCCACGCGACCACGGGTCCCATGCGCCGCCGCGCATCAAGCATATCCTCGGCAAAGAAGGTCGCCCAATCAGCGCCTGCAGTCATCGAGGCCCCGGCGATGACCGCAAGCGCGGTGCTGGTGATCGGCGTTGCCGCCAGTGCAGTCCCCGCAGCGAGAGTGACCGGGTGGAGCACGAGCGAGAGATTCGCGGCCTTGAAATGGGTCAGCGCCGCATAGGAGAGCACCGAAAGCGCAATGACCTCGATGAGAAGGAATGCGGCGATAACTTTCGCCCCGCGCTTGATCTGCGAGGTTGCGATGAGACCGGCCAGTGCAAGTGTGGCGAGCGCAGCCACGTCCTGCGGTACCGACGGCAGGAACAGGCGGATATAGGGCCCTGTCCCCGTCGCGAAAAAGGCGAGCAAGGGAAACAGGATCACCGTGCGCAGGATAACAAACGGGTATGTCCAGCGAGGCCCGAGGATCGCATTGAGGGCCGGATAGACACCGCCAGCGCCCGGAAAGCTGGCGGAAAGTTCAGCGAACAAGAGCGCCATCGCAGAGGCGAGCACGCCGCCGCCGATAAAGCCGATAGCAGCCCCGGTACCTGCCATGTGCAGTATGGCGTTGCCGCCGATGAACACTGACAGCACCGGCGAAAGCGCCGAGATCGTCAGCAGGAAGACTTCGCCGGGTGAAAGCACCCGGACGAAGCTTCCCTGGTTTTGCGGCGACGCCTCGTTTTCCCCGGGCGTCATGACTCAGTGCTGACGCATCAGTGGGCGAGCGCCTTGTTGATGTCCTCGACCATCTTCTTGGCATCGGCGAGGAGCATCATGGTCTGGTCCATGTAGAACACGTCGTTGTCGACGCCGGCATAGCCGACACCGCCCATCGAGCGCTTGATGAACATGACCGTCTTCGCCTTGTCGACGTCGAACACGGGCATGCCGTAGATCGGCGAGGACTTGTCCGTCTTGGCGGCCGGGTTCACGACGTCGTTGGCACCGATGATGAACGCGACGTCCGCCTGCGCGAACTCGCCGTTGATGTCTTCGAGCTCGAAGACTTCGTCATAGGGCACATTCGCTTCGGCGAGCAGCACGTTCATATGGCCGGGCATGCGGCCCGCGACCGGGTGGATCGCGTACTTGACGTTGACGCCTTCCTTCTTGAGCAGATCGCCCATCTCGCGCAGCACGTGCTGGGCCTGCGCCACCGCCATGCCATAGCCCGGGATGATGATGACGTTCTCGGCTTCCTTCATCAGGAACGCCGCGTCTTCCGCCGAGCCGCGCTTCCACGGGCGCTGCACCTTGGCACCGCCGCCTGCCGCCGCTTCCGGTGCGGCGCCGAAGCCGCCCGCGATCACCGAGATGAAGCTGCGGTTCATCGCCTTGCACATGATGTACGAAAGGATCGCGCCGGACGAGCCAACCAGCGCGCCGGTGATGATCATCGCGGTGTTGTGGAGCGTGAAGCCCATCGCCGCCGCGGCCCAGCCCGAGTACGAGTTGAGCATCGAGACGACGACCGGCATGTCCGCGCCGCCGATCGGGATGATCAGCAGGAAGCCGATGGCAAAGCTCAGCGCGGTGACCACTGCGATGATCCAGGGCGCCTGATCCTGCGTGAAGTAGGCGACCAGCCCGAGAATGCCGAGCAGCGTGCCGAGGTTGATCGCATGGCGGCCGGGCAGCATGATCGGCGCGCCGCTCATGTTGCCGTTGAGCTTGAGGAACGCGATGACCGAGCCGGAGAAGGTGATCGCACCAATGGCGATGCCGAGCCCCATTTCGACCCGGCTCTGCGGCTCGATGATCCCGTCAAGCCCGGCGATGCCGAACGCGATCGGATTGAGGTACGCGGCAAGGCCGACAAGCACCGCGGCCATACCGACGAGGCTGTGGAACGCCGCCACCAGCTGCGGCATGTCGGTCATCTTGATCCGCCGCGCAGTCACGAAACCAATGCCGCCTCCGATAGCGATGGCGCCTGCGATTTCGGGCAGGCTGGCAACACCGTGCGTGAGCAGCGTCGTGACCATCGCGATGGTCATGCCGACCATGCCATAGCGGTTCCCCGCGCGCGAAGTCGCCGGGCTGGATAGTCCGCGCAGCGCCATGATGAACAGGACGCCAGCGACCAGATAGGCGAGCATCGCCCAAGGCGGAGTGGTGATGTGTTCCATCACTTCTTCTCCTTCTTCTTGTACATGGCCAGCATGCGTTCGGTAACGGCGAAGCCGCCGAAGATGTTGACCGAGGCCAGCACCACCGCGCCAAGGCCGAGCCACTTGGAAATGACCGAACCTTCAGCCGCACCGGCGACAAGCGCGCCGACGACGATGACCGAGGAAATCGCGTTGGTGACCGCCATGAGCGGCGTATGCAGCGCCGGAGTGACCGACCACACCACGTAATAGCCCACGAAGCAGGCCATCACGAAGATGCTCAGGATTGAAATGAAGTCCATGTTCTAAAGCCCCCTCACCCGAGCAGTCGTTCGTTGACGACCTTGCCGCCCTGCGTAAGGCGGATGGCATTGCCGATTTCCTCGTCGAGCACGGGTTTGCCTTGCTCCTTGTCCCAGAAGGCGGACAGGAAATTGAACAAATTGCGCGAGAACAGTGCCGAGGCGTCCGCCGCGAGGTGTGTCGCGGTGTTGGAATAGCCGACGATCTTGACGCCGTGCTTTTCCACTACCTGATCCGCTACCGATCCTTCGACGTTACCGCCTGCCGAGACGGCGAGATCGAAGATCACCGAGCCGGGCTTCATCGTGGCGATCTGCGCATCGGTGATGAGGCGCGGTGCCGGACGGCCCGGGATCAGCGCGGTGGTGATCACGATGTCCTGCTTGGCGATGTGGCTGGAAACCAGTTCGGCCTGCGCTGCCTGGTATTCGGGGCTCATTTCGGTGGCATAGCCGCCTGCGCCCTCGCCCTCGATCCCGGCGACGTTCTCGACGAAGATCGGCTTGGCGCCGAGCGACTGGATCTGTTCCTTGGTTGCCGAACGCACGTCCGTTGCGGAAACCTGGCCGCCGAGACGGCGCGCCGTGGCGATCGCCTGAAGGCCGGCAACGCCGACACCCATGACGAAGACCTTGGCGGCAGAAACAGTGCCAGCAGCAGTCATCATCATCGGGAAGGCGCGGCCATAAAGGTCCGCCGCCACGATCACCGCCTTGTACCCCGAAAGGTTCGACTGCGAGGAGAGGATGTCCATCGACTGAGCGCGCGTGATGCGCGGCATGAACTCCATCGCCAGCGCCTCAAGCCCCGCCGCGGCATAAGCATCGACCCGGCCGCGCTGCCCGAAGGGATCGAGCGATGCGACCACCCAGGCACCGGGCTTGGCCCCGCCGAGCACATCGACCTCAGGCCCCTGCACGCCGAGCACGATATCCGCGCCAGCTGCCGCGCCGCTCTCGACGATTTCTGCCCCCGCCGCGCGGAAGGCATCATCGCTGATCGAAGCGGTGACGCCTGCCCCGGCCTCCACGCGAACGGCTGCACCGAGCCCGATGAATTTCTTCACCGTCTCAGGCGTTGCCGCTACGCGGTTCTCTCCGCTGGCCCGCTCGCGCAGAACCGCGATCGTTGTTGTCGCCCCCATTCGCGGCTCAGGCGATCAGATATACGACGAAGAGCACGATCACCGCGATCACCGGCGTGGCGACCTTGATCATGCCGACGAAGCCCTCGTACGTGGCCGTCGCTGCCTTCATGTTGTTCCCGGCATTGTTGCTGGCGCCCATGACAAACCCTTCCTCATTGCGAATTAAACGACCGATTGACCGCATGCTCTAGCGGCGGCGTTCCCCCGGCTCAAGCGGAACTGGCGCCATCGCACTTAATCTGGTCTTTACCCAAATGGCCTAGACCCGGGCACTATGCAAAAGGACCGGGAAAGCCATGGCAGAGCCCACTGATCGGCTGCTCATGCTGATAGACGACGAACCAGCGCAGTGCCGCCTTATCTCGGCGCTCGCGGCGCGCGAAGGTTGGCGCACCATCATCGCGCGCGATTCCGAGACGGCGATTGCCACGCTCGGCACGCGCCAGGGCATGCAGCTCGATGCAATCATTCTGGATCAATGGGTTCCGGGTGACAGTGCGTGCACGCTGATTGCCGAACTCAAGGCGCGCCGACCGGCGCTTCCCATCCTGATGATCACGACCAGCGCTTCGCCGCTGCTCGCGGTCGAGGCTATGCGCGCAGGCGCTTCGGATTACCTCATCAAGCCTGTCGCG
The DNA here is from genome assembly GCF_965228995.1 of Novosphingobium sp. Lineage (GTDB taxonomy): Bacteria > Pseudomonadota > Alphaproteobacteria > Sphingomonadales > Sphingomonadaceae > Novosphingobium. The sequence goes on from NZ_OZ245852.1 coordinate 2,746,785, forward strand.
CCCGATCGGCTGCTTCAGGCGCTGCGCACTGCAACGCGGCGCGAGGAATCGCCTGACGAACTGCAACCGCTCACCGAGAAGTTCACCGGCACGCTCGATTTCGATTCGATGATCGGTGCCGCGCCCAGCTTCCGCGCCGCGCTTGCCGTGGCCGCAAAGGCCGCGCGCACGCAGAACACCGTCCTGATCGAGGGCGAAAGCGGCACCGGCAAGGAAATGCTGGTGCGCGCGATGCATGCTGCGAGCCCGCGCGCCAAGGCGCCCCTGCGGATCGTCAACGCTGGCGGGATTCCGGCAAACCAGATCGAATCAGTGCTGTTCGGCCACGAGAAGGGCGCCTTCCCCGGCGCGTTCGAACGCCACGTAGGCGCGCTGCAGCATGCCGACGGCGGCACGCTGGTGATCGACGAGATCGACCGTCTGTGCCTTTCGGCGCAGGTCCGTCTCGCCCAGTTCCTGCAGCGCGGCGATATCCAGCCCATCGGCGCGCGCCATAGCTTCCGGCTCGATGTGCGGGTGATCGTTTGCAGCAATGCAGCCCTGAGCGATCTGGTCGAAGCCGAGCTGTTCGATCTCAGCCTGCTCGAGGCGCTGAGCGGCGTCCACGTGCACCTGCCCGCCTTGCGTGAGCGTGCCGGCGATATTCCCGCCCTTGCCCGCCATTTCCTGACCCGCATCGGCGAACAACCTGGCCTGCGCCCACTTGGCATCACCGACGGCGCGCTGTCCCTGCTCGCCGCCTATGACTGGCCAGGCAATGTGCGCCAGCTGCAGGCCACGCTGTTTCGTGCCGCGGTGTTCTGCGACGGCGAAGCCCTCACCGCGCAGGACTTCCCCAACCTTTCGAACATGGTCGGCGAAGCTCCGCGTGCAGCCCCCTCGAGCACCGAAGGCGCGGGCGTGATGCTCTATGCGTCGGACGGCAACCTCCGCCCGCTCGAAGATATCGAGGCCGATGTCATCCGCCTTGCCATCGGGCATTATCGGGGACGCATGACCGAAGTTGCACGGCGGCTCGGGATCGGACGCTCGACGCTGTATCGCAAACTGACCGAACTCGGGATCGACAACGTCGCTTGATGTGGCGACCGCTTGCCGGTTAGCCTGCCGCCATGGCAAGCGATCTCGATTTCTCCGGCAAGACGGTCCTCATTACGGGTGCAGCGTCAGGCATCGGCGCGGCTTGCGCGCGGTGGCTCGATGCGCGTGGAGCCGCCGAGATCGTGCTGGTCGATCTCGACCGGCCCGGGCTCGACCGCCTCGATCTGTCCTGCAGGACGCGCCCCTTCGGTGGCAGCGTGAGCGACCCGGCACTGTGGAACCTGCTCTCGCGCGAGATTGGCAGGCTTGACCATGCGGTGATCAATGCGGGTGTTTCCGGCGCCGGCAAGGCCATCACCGATCTCGATATCACCGATTGGCGCGCGACGATGGCGGTCAATCTCGATGGTGCGTTCCTCAGCCTGCGCTGCGCGATGCGCAACATGATGCGCCCGGCGCCTGACGGGAACCGTGGTGGCAGCGTCGTCCTGGTGGGTTCGGTTGCGGGCATCAAGGGCACGGCGCCGGTCGACTACGGCGCATCCAAGGCCGCAGTGCTGCACATGGCGCGCATAGCTGCGCGTGAAGGCGCGCCGCATGGCATTCGCGTCAACGCCATTGCACCGGGCGGAGTCGATACGCCGATCTGGGATTCGGTCGAGATGGTGCAGCAGGCCATCAAGTCACTCGGCAGCCGCGAAGCTCCGATCGCCGAGATCGGTCGCGCTGGTTCTCCACTGGGCCGCATGGCGAGCGCGGAGGAGATCGCCGCGCAAATCGGCTTCCTCCTCTCCAATTTGGCAGCGCCCATCACCGGCTCGGTGCTGGTAAGCGATGGTGGATATTCCATTTAACGCCCGGACAACTCGGGGGAGAGAGCGCATGATGGCCGGGCAGAAGCTGTTGGAAGGCATCCGCATTGTTGACCTGACCAGCGTGGTGTTCGGTCCCTATGCCACAGAGACTCTGGCAGACCTCGGCGCGGATGTGATCAAGGTCGAAGTGCCGGGGGGCGATATCTTCCGCCATGCCGGTAAGCCCGCTGCCACGCCCGGCATGGGACCCTGCACGCTCAATCTCAACAAGGGCAAGCGCAGCCTCGCGCTCGATCTCAAGAGCGAGGAAGGCAAGGCCGCGCTCGCTGCGCAGCTGACGCAAGCAGACGTGTTCATCCACAACGTGCGCGGCAAGGCCATCGAACGGCTGGGCTTCGGCTATGAGGCAGTGAAGGCGCTGAAGCCCGACATCATCTACGTCCATTGCACAGGCTTCGGCTCGGGCGGACCATACGGCGATCTGCAGGCCTATGACGATGTGATCCAGGCCGCGACCGGGACCACCAATCTGCTCGGCCGGGTCGATGGCAACCCGGTCCCGCGCTTTCTCCCTTCATTGGTGGCAGACAAGGTTGCAGGCCTCCACGGCGCGTGGGCGGTCATGGCTGCGGTGATCCACAAGCTGCGGTTCGGCGAAGGGCAATTCGTCGAAGTCCCGATGTTCGAGACGTTCACGCATTTCATGATGCAGGAGCATCTCTACGGTCAGACACTGGTGCCGCCCAAGGAACCCGCCGGCTATCCGCGCCAGCTCGATCCGTTCCGCCAGCCCTTCCCGGCCAAGGATGGCTATGTGGTGATCGTGCCCTACACACCCGATGCCATCGATACGGTGATCGAACTGCTCGAAGCGCCGGAACTTGCCGCAGACCCGCGCTTCATCGACTACCCCTCGCGCATGCGCAACATCAGTGCATTCTACGAGGAAATGGCCAAGCGCACGCCCAAGCTGACCATGGCCGAATGGGCCGCCAAAATGGCCGAGCACCAGATCCCCGCCATGCCGGTGCGCGATCACGATGATGTGACCAGCGACCCGCACCTCATGGCGGTCGATTTCTTCCAGCAGCGCACGCACCCGACCGAGGGCGAATACCTCAAGATGAGGAGCCCGGTGACCTTTTCGGTAGGCAGTTTCGAAGTGAAGCCCGCCCCGCGGATCGGCGAGGACAACGAGGCGCTTGGCGCGCCGCCGCTACCCGTCAGGCGCCGAGCTGACTGAAGTCCGTCAGCGCCGAATCGCGCAGGCCGCGCCAGACGCGCAGCGCTTGCACCGTCTCGGCCACATCGTGGACACGCACCATCTGCATGCCTGCCTCGAAGCCCTTTGCGGCAAGCAGGAGCGAGCCGCCAAGCCGCTGGTGCGCGGGCGCTTCGGCTGACAGCGCGCCGATCATGCGCTTGCGGCTTGCCCCCAGCAGCAGCGGCTGGCCGAGCGCATGGAACAGCGGAAGCGCATTGATCAGCGCGAGGTTTTCGGCAAGCGACTTGCCGAAGCCGATGCCGGGATCGAGCAGGATCCTGTCACGTGCGATCCCGCCCGCCAACGCCGCGTCGCGCCGTTCGCGCAAGGCATCGAACACATCGAGCACCACATCGGCATAATGGCCGTCGGCATGGAGGTCCTTCTCGCCGCCGGGCGCGTGCATCAAGACCACCGGCGCGCCGCTCGCCGCGACGACTTCCAGCGAGCGAGGATCATGGCGCAGCGCAGACACGTCGTTGACGATGTGCGCGCCCGCTGCGAGCGCTTCGGCAATCACGGTCGAGCGGCGGCTGTCGATGGAGATTGCTGCCCCGCTCGCGGCGAGCCTGGCGATGACCGGGACGACGCGCTTGACCTCGTCCCCCTCCCACACGGCGGGAGCGCCGGGACGGGTGGATTCGCCGCCAACGTCGATGATCGCCGCGCCCGCTTCGAGCATGGCCGCCGCATGTTCGAGCGCGGCCTCCGGCTTGTCGAGGAACTTGCCGCCATCGGAAAAGCTGTCTGGCGTCACATTGAGGATGCCCATGACCTGCGGCTGATCGAGCCGCAGCGTGCGTGCGCCGCAGGAAAGCGGTCCGTGCTGCGCCTTGAGATTGGCCCATTGCGCCGCGGCTTCGACGGCGAGCGCGTCAGGCAGTGCGCCCAGCACAGCGCCGGCTTCGTCTGCGGCAAAGCGGCGGCGCGAGATGACCTTCTCACCCTCGCGCACGATCAGGGCAAAGCGCGAGGCATAGACAAGCCCGCCGGCCAGCCGGATCACCCCGCCCTCTTCGCTCTGCGGGCTTTCGGCCACGGCAATCGGGCGGATATAGAGCTTCTGCGCCATGGCGGCGTCCTAGCGCGTCCTGCGGCGCGCGGCGAGACGCATCGCGCGCAGGATCATGGCACTGGTCCAGTGCGCATGGCAGCGCAGCACCAGCGGATCGGGCATCAAGCCCAGCAGCGGCAGCATGTCAGTCTTCAACCGCGAGCAGATAGAGCTGGCGAAGCGCGTCGAGCGGCTTAACTTCGCCCTCGTGCTCGATGTGCCAGAACGTCCAGCCATTGCAGGCCGGCGCACCCTGCACTGCCGAGCCGACACCGTGGATCGAACCGGACGCCGCGCCCGACAGGATCGAGCCATCGGCGCGCACGCTCGCCGTCCAGCGGCGCTTGCGATCGAAGATTTCCGCGCCCGGCGCGATCATGCCGCTTTCGATGAGCTGACCGAAGGCGACCCGCGGTGCGCTACGCTTGCTCATCATCGTGGTGAGCGCGCTTTCATCGAGCGGGAGCGCGGCGGCAATGCGTTGCTCTGCCACAGCGATGTAGTCTTCCTGACGCTCGCAGCCGATCCATTCGCGGCCCAGACGGCGGGCCACTGCGCCGGTCGTGCCGGTGCCGAAGAAGGGATCGAGCACGACATCGCCGGGCTTGGTTGTCGCCAGCATCACGCGGTAGAGCAGCGCTTCGGGCTTCTGCGTCGGGTGCGCCTTCACGCCGTCCTTGCGGATCCGCTCCGGGCCTCCGCAGATGGGCAGTACCCAGTCAGACCGCATCTGAAGCTCGTCGTTCAAGGTCTTCATCGCGCGGTAGTTGAAGGTGTACTTCGCCTTCTCGCTGCGCGAGGCCCAGATCAGCGTCTCATGCGCATTGGTGAAGCGGGTGCCCTTGAAGTTGGGCATCGGATTGGCCTTGCGCCACACGATGTCGTTGAGGATCCAGAAGCCCAGATCCTGCAGCAGCGCACCGACGCGGAAGATGTTGTGATAGGACCCGATCACCCAGATCGCGCCATCGGGCTTCAGCACGCGGCGCGCTTCGGTGAGCCATTCGCGGGTGAACGTGTCATAGCGCTCGAAGCTGTCGAACTTGTCCCAATCGTCGGTAACGGCATCGACATGGCTGCCATCGGGCCGCGCGAGATCGCCGCCCAGCTGGAGGTTGTAGGGCGGATCGGCGAAGACGAGATCGATCGAGGCTGTGGGCAGTTCACGCATACGCTCGATGCAATCGCCGCGCAGGATCTGCCCGAGCGGGAGCGCCAGCTTGCTCACCGCAGCCGCCGCACTGCTGCGCAGCGCGCGCGCCGTTCCCTTGGCCAGACGTTCCTTTGCCAGAGCCACCATTACCGTCTTGTCCCCTGCTGATACGCAGTGACAGGTGAATCATCCCGGACTCGCCGTCAAGCCGCGACTCGCCGGATTTCGGCGAGTCGCAGGGTCTGAAGCAATGAGAACGGAACGAGTCCGTATCTATATCTGGAGGCCGCAGATACCGGCGCATGCCATATATGGTGGGTGTGACCGCACGGATTCACTGCAAAAAAGTTTTCGCGCCGCTCAGCCGATCACGGCAGCAACCGGGGCGAAGCTGCGCCGGTGGTGCGGGCTCGCCCCGTGGAGGCGCAGCGCCGCGAGATGTTCGGCCGTGCCGTAGCCGGCGTTGCGCTCCCAACCGTAGTGCGGAAACTCGGCTGCCGCCGCGCGCATCAGTCGGTCGCGGTGCTCCTTGGCAAGGATCGAGGCGGCCGAGATACATGGCTCGCTTGCATCACCCCGGACGATGGCGCGGGCGGGCCAGACCCATTCGTCGCATCGTTTCGCCGGGGTCATGTTGCCATCGACCAGCACCACGCCGATGCCGCCCTGCCCGAGCTGAGCCGCAAGCGTGGCAACGGCGCGGGTCATTGCCAGCATGGTAGCTGCAAAGATGTTGAGCCGGTCGATCTCCTCCACTTCGGCGATGCCGAGCGCCCAGTGGCAATTCACCTGGATCGCGGGTTCGAGCACGGCGCGGCGCTTGGCGCTCAGAGCCTTTGAATCGGCCAGCCCTGCAGGCGGCTGCACTCCCAGCACGACAGCGGCCGCCACCACCGGCCCGGCGAGCGGCCCGCGCCCCGCTTCGTCCACGCCCACGACCAGCCCGGATGAGAGCGCCAATCCGCTTCCGCCGCTGACAGCCGCCCCGTTCACTGGCATGGTGTCGAACATGAAACGATCATTTCCTTCCAGCCTGGCCTCGGCCGCCCTCTTCTCCGAAAACAGGGGCAAGCTCAAGTTCGCCCACTCAGATGCCGGGAGCCACGACCTTGGTGTTTGACCCCTCGCGCGTGGATTGCTGGATCTTCGACCTCGATTACACGCTCTATCCTCCGGCCTGCGGCCTCTTCGGCCAGATCGACCAGCGCATGGGCCAGTTCATCGCCAATTTGCTCGGCTGCGATGCCGCCGAAGCGCGGCGGGTGCAGAAGATGTATTTCCACGATCACGGCACGACGCTCGCGGGGTTGATGCACTATCATGCGATCGACCCGCGCGAGTTCCTCGATTTCGTGCACGATGTGGATATGTCCGTCCTGGCGCAGGCGCCGCGCCTTGCCGAGCGGATCATGGCGCTGCCGGGGCGGCGGCTGATCTTCACCAATGGTGACCAGCCTTATGCCGACAAGGTGCTGGCCGCGCTGGGCCTTGCAGACTGCTTCGAAGGCATGTGGGACGTCATCGCGATGAACTACAAGCCCAAGCCCGAGCCCTCTGCCTATCATGGACTGATCGAAGCGTTCGGCTTCGATCCGGCGCGGGCTGTGTTCGTCGAGGATTCAGCGCGCAACCTGCCCCCCGCCAAGGCACTGGGCATACAGACCGTCTGGCTCGACTGCGCCAGCGAATGGGGTGACCGCGCGAAGGACGATGCCGCGATCGATCTCGTGATCGACGATCTGCCGCAATGGCTCGATTCGCTTGCCCGCGAGCGTGCGCTCGGTTAGTCCGCGCGCTCTGATTTGCCGGGGAGCCCCAATCATGACCGCAGACCTGCAGTCCGCCATCGAAGCCGCGTGGGAAGACCGCGCCAACGTGACCCCCGCTAGCGCCGCCGTGCGCGAGGTGGTCGATGCCGCGCTCGAACTGCTCGATGCTGGCAAGGTCCGCGTGGCCGAGAAAGTGGACGGGGAATGGACCGTCAACCAGTGGCTCAAGAAGGCCGTGCTGCTCTCGTTCCGCCTCAACGACAACGTCGTGATCGAACAGGGTTCGGGCGGCGCACCGGCTTACGACAAGGTGCCCTCCAAGTTTGCCGGATGGGGCGAGAACCGCTTCCGTGAAGCAGGCTTCCGCGTGGTGCCAGGCGCAGTGGCGCGGCGGGGCGCGCATATCGCCCGGGGCGTGGTCCTGATGCCAAGCTTCGTGAACATCGGCGCCCATGTCGATGAAGGCACGATGGTCGATACCTGGGCGACTGTCGGCTCCTGCGCGCAGATCGGCAAGAACGTGCATATCTCCGGCGGCGCCGGGATCGGCGGCGTGCTCGAGCCGCTGCAGGCGGGGCCAGTGATCATCGAGGACGGCGCCTTCATCGGTGCGCGCTCCGAAGTAGCGGAAGGCGTGATCGTCGGCGAAGGCGCGGTGCTTTCGATGGGCGTCTACCTTGGCGCTTCAACCAAGATCGTCGACCGCGCGACGGGCGAGGTCCACATGGGCCGCGTGCCGCCCTATGCGGTGGTCGTCCCCGGCGCGATGCCGGGCAAGCCTCTGCCCGATGGCACGCCCGGCCCCTCGCTCTATTGCGCCGTGATCGTGAAGACCGTTGATGCGCAGACCCGGAGCAAGACCGGAATCAACGAACTCCTGCGCGACTGAGCGGGTGGCGCGAACCGTCATTCGGTGGATCCTGGCGCTGCTTTATGCGCTGGCCGGGATCCTGCACGTGATGGCACCGCGCCCGTTCCTGGGCATCATGCCCACCTGGGTGCCCGCGCCCGAACTGGTCGTGCTGCTTACGGGCCTCGCCGAGATCGCGGGCGCGGCCGGCTTGTTGCAGCCATGGTCTCCGGCGCTGCGGCGGGCGGCCGGATGGGGCCTTGCGGCCTATGCCGTCTGCGTGTTCCCGGCGAACATCGTCCATTTCATTCGCGACATGGCCCGGCCCGATCACGGGCTTGGCCTTGGCTACCACGTGCCGCGGATGTTTCTTCAGCCAGTCCTCGTGTGGCTGGCGCTTTGGGTTTCGGGCGTCCTGCCCTTCAGGGCAAGGAGCGCGCAATGACCGATGATGACTACGTATACGACGAGGAGAGCGGTGAATGGCTGCCCGCCTCGGAACTTGCCGCAAAGCGCGCGGCGGAAGGCACTGTCGAAGTGCGCGACGCAGTGGGGAACCTCCTGGCCGATGGCGATCAGGTTACGCTGATCAAGGATCTCGAGGTCAAGGGCGCGGGCCAGACGCTGAAGCGCGGGACGCTGATCAAATCGATCCGCCTGACCGGCGACGCACAGGAGATCGACTGCCGCTTCGACGGGATCAAGGGACTCGTCCTGCGTGCCGAGTTCGTCAAGAAGCGCTGATTATCAAGGCAATGGGGCGGCCTGGGTGAGCACGAATGTGCCATCGAGCCGGTGCCACACAGTCGCCTTCCAGCGCGAACCGTCAGCAAGGCGCAGCACCAGATGTATATTGGTGCCGGCCACGACCTGCGTTTCGGCGGAGACGATATCGGCAAGTCCGCCGTGTCCCGGTGGCATCTGTCCGGCGGCAAAGTGCGCTGCAGCGTTGATTTGCTCGTTCCCGGGATCGGCGGACTGCCAGCCTCCGACAATCTGCGGCACCGGCACAGGGGCAGCGGCCTTAGGAGCGCAGGCCGCCAGCGCCGCAAAGGCCGCGAGGGAAAGCCAGTTGCGCGTTTTGCAACTGGATCGGCATTCATTACATTTGCAGGCCATTGTGCAGTGCACCATGTACGGCTCAACCAAAACATAGGGGTGCTCGAAGGCAATTTCTTCCGGTTTCAAAGGAGATATTGCCATGTTTCTCAAATCCTTCCAGATCGCTGCCGCCGCTGCTCTGATCGCTGCCCCTGCCCTCGCCCACGCTGACGAGACGGCCGCCAAGTTCACCCATCAGGGTGTTACCTATACCTACACCACGCAAGTCGCGAATGGCGAGCGCGTGATCCGCGGCACTGCTTTCGACGGCAAGGCACCCTTCGAGCTGCACGTGCGCGGCCGTTATGTGACCGGCACGTTCAACAGCCAGTCGGTGGAATTCACGCAGGCCGAAGCCAAGGCGCTGGGTATCCAGGTCGCCACGAACTAAACCCTGCGGGGTAGCCTGGCTACCCTGAACGGCAGAGCCCCCTCGCAACGCCGGCCCGGCGCTTCGAGGGGGCTTTTTCGTGGACGGCTCCCGCACCCGGTCCGGGATTGCTGGCCAAGCTCGGGCCAAAGGCCTAGGGCTGATCTCCGGCCATACCGTCCGGACGGAGAGCGAATATGGCCAAAGGCCAGAAGAAATCGAACCGCGAAGCGCGCAAGCCCAAGGCGGAAGGCCCCAAGAAGCTCAACGCTTCCAATCCCAGCCAGAAGGTGGGCGTTGTGGCAGGGCTCGACAACATGAAGAAGAGCACCTGACCGATCACGCCTGTCGCGTGCCTCGGAGCTGTGGCATGGGCCGGCGATGAACGAGCCTCCCGCCCCCATTCGCATTCTCGTTGATGGCGATGCCTGCCCGGTCAAGGACGAGATCTACAAAGTCGCGTGGCGGCATGAAATCGCGGTCGTGGTGGTGAGCAATGCACCCTTCCGCGTGCCGGTGCATCCGTTGGTGCGCCGCGTGGTGGTGAGCGATGGTTTCGATGCGGCGGACGACTGGATCGCCGGGGAAGCCGGCCCGCGCTGCGTGGTCGTGACCGCCGATATCCTGCTGGCAGACCGCTGCCTCAAGGCGGGCGCACACGTGCTTTCGTCCACCGGCAAGCCCTTTACCACGAGTTCGATCGGCGGTCAGATCGCCACCCGCGCGATCATGGCAGACTTGCGCGCGGGCGGAGACGTGATCGGCGGGCCGGCGCCGTTTTCCAAGGCCGACCGCTCGCGGTTTCTTGGCGCGTTGGACGAGGCGCTGGTGCGGCTGAAGCGGGTCTGATCAGCCCGTACGCACGTGCTGGCGGAACCAGTCGGCGAGGTCTTCTTCGGTGAGTTCACCGGCGGCGAGGGTCTGCACCGTGGTCACTGCATCTTCCGGTCGGAACGCGAGTTCGACGCTGTTGAGCAGCAGGAACGCGCGGGCGAGCACCCAGGCGGTGCGTTTGTTGCCATCTGTGAAGGGATGGTTGCGGGCGACGCCGAAGGCATAAGCGGCAGCAAGCGCGCAAAGATCGTCCTCGCCATATTCCCAGCGATTTCGCGGGCGCGCGAGCGCCGATTCCATCGCGCCGGGATCGCGCACGCCAGTCGGCCCGCCATGTTCGGCGAGCTGCCGATCATGGATTGCGAGCGCAAGGCGGGCGTCAAGCCAGACGGGTTCAAGACGGAGGGTCATGATTTGCGGCGGGCGTTACTGCGCGAGGATGCGCAGAATATCGCGGTCTTCGCGCATCACGCGTTCGGCAGCAGCCATCTTCTCGGCAAAATCGGGATCGGCCGCAGTGATGCGAATGCCATCGGGCGCTTCGGTGACATAGAGCGTATCGCCCATACCAACGCGCAGACGGGTGAGCAGGTCTTTGGGCAGGACGATGCCGGCGGAGTTGCCGATCTTGGTGATCTTGAGAGTGGTGTTCATACAGGAGTTATAACACACCTGATGGCGATTTGCAACCTGAGGTCATTGCGTAGTGCCGCGGGCGGTCCCTTACGTTTCCCGGAAGCCGTTACCCCTCCGACCTGCCTGCGGCAGGCCACCTCCCCATTTTTGCTGCGCAAAAATGGGGAGGGCCAAGGCCTTACTCGGCAGCTGGCAGGTAAAGCTCGCTACCCGCCTCGCGGTACTTTTCGCTCATTTCGGCCATGCCGGCTTCGGCTTCAGCTTCGTTCGCGACGAAAGTTGCGATCTCTGCATTCTGCTTGGCGGCAAATTCGCGGACTTCCTGCGTGATCTTCATCGAGCAGAACTTGGGGCCGCACATCGAGCAGAAGTGCGCGGTCTTGGCGCCCTCGGCGGGAAGCGTCTGGTCGTGGTACTGCTCGGCGGTATCCGGATCGAGCGACAGGTTGAACTGGTCGCGCCAGCGGAATTCGAAGCGGGCGCGGCTGAGGGCATCGTCACGCAGCTTGGCCGCGGGGTGGCCCTTGGCCAGATCGGCGGCGTGGGCGGCAAGCTTGTAGGTGACAACGCCGACCTTGACGTCATCGCGGTCGGGCAGGCCGAGGTGCTCCTTGGGGGTGACGTAGCAGAGCATCGCGGTGCCGAACCAGCCGATCATCGCAGCGCCGATGCCGCTGGTGATGTGGTCATAGCCAGGCGCGATGTCGGTCACGAGCGGCCCCAATGTGTAGAACGGGGCTTCACCGCAGGCGGCGAGCTGCTTGTCCATGTTCTCCTTGATCTTGTGCATCGGCACGTGGCCGGGACCTTCGATCATGACCTGAACGTCCTGCTCCCAGGCGCGCTTGGTGAGTTCGCCCAGCGTGTAGAGTTCGGCGAACTGGGCCTCGTCGTTGGCGTCCGCCACCGAGCCGGGGCGCAGGCCATCACCCAGCGAATAGGCGATGTCGTAGGCCTTCATGATCTCGGTGATGTCGTCGAAGTGCTCGTAAAGGAACGATTCCTTGTGATGCGCGAGGCACCACTTGGCCATGATCGAACCGCCGCGGCTGACGATGCCGGTCACGCGCTTGGCGGTGAGCGGGATGTAGGGGAGGCGCACGCCGGCGTGGATGGTGAAGTAATCGACCCCCTGCTCGGCCTGTTCGATCAGTGTGTCGCGGAAGATCTCCCAGGTGAGGTCCTCGGCAATGCCGCCGACCTTTTCGAGCGCCTGGTAGATCGGCACGGTGCCGATCGGAACCGGGCTGTTGCGCAGGATCCATTCCCGCGTGTCGTGAATATTGCGGCCGGTCGAGAGGTCCATGACGGTGTCGGCGCCCCAGCGGACCGACCAGACCATCTTCTCGACTTCGTTGGCAACATCCGAAGCCACGGCAGAGTTGCCGATATTGGCGTTGATCTTGACGAGGAAGTTGCGGCCGATCGCCATCGGCTCGGATTCAGGGTGGTTGATGTTGTTGGGAATGATCGCGCGGCCACGGGCGACTTCATCGCGCACAAATTCGGCAGTCACGTAGTCGGGGATCGCAGCGCCCCAGTCCTGCCCATCGCGCGTGAGGGCTTCCTTCAATTGGCGGCGGCCGATGTTTTCGCGGACGGCGACATATTCCATCTCGCGCGTGATGATGCCCTGGCGGGCGTAATGCATCTGGCTGACATTGGCGCCGGCCTTGGCGCGCAGAGGCTTCTGGACGACATTGGGGAAGCCGGGGACGCCGCCCGAGCGATCGGGGCCGAGTTGACCGTTGTCTTCGGGCTTTACCTCGCGGGCGCTGTATTCCTCGACATCGCCGCGGCCCATGATCCATTCGCGGCGCAGCTTGGGCAGGCCCTTCGCGATGTCGATCACGGCATTGGCGTCGGTGTAGGGGCCGGAGGTGTCGTAGACGCGAAGCGGCGGCTCACCCGAGGAAGGCTCGAGCGAGATTTCCCGCATGGCGACCGTCATCCCCGGAAAGCGCGGGCTTTCGACATGGATCTTGCGGCTGCCCCGGATCGGGCCGGTGGTGACGCCGATGGGCGTGGCCTGCGGGCCATTTTCGAGGCGGGAGTTGATATCGGCCATCTTACACGCTCCTTGGGCGGGCGGATGACGGGCGCTGGGCTTCTGAGGCCGACCGCTCCCTCCGCCCGTGCTAACGGGTTCAGGTTCGACGGGTCGTGGGGTGCGAAACCCACCTCTCAGCCATTTGTAAAAGGCCTTCGCGAAACATCGCTCCGGCCCCGCGGCTCCCCGGGGATGGACGCGTTCTAGAACGCTTGCGCCGCGGCGTCCACAGCGTTTGGGGGCTGGACTTTAAGCGAGCGCTTAAACATAGTCCTGCACAAGGCACCGCCGGCACGCGAGCGGGCCCATCGGAGCAGGACATGGCGAGCCAGACCCTCACCCGCGAGCGGGCAATCAATCCCTATGACGTAAGCGCAGATGCGCTTTACACCGAGGATACCTGGCGCGAGCCTTTCGCGTTCCTGCGCCGCGAGATGCCGGTGAGCTGGCGGCCGGAAAGCCCGTTCGGCGGCTATTGGTCGGCAGTGACGCACGAGACGATCCAGGACATCGAACTGATGCCGGACGTGTTCTCCTCCTCGTGGAAACGCGGGAACATCACGATTGCCGAATCGGTCAACGAGAGCGAGTTCCCCAACTTCATCGCGCAGGATCCGCCGATCCACACTGCACAGCGCAAGGTGATCGCGCCCGCCTTCAGCCCCGGACAGATGATCAAGCTCGAAGCCCAGGTGCGCGAGCGTGCAAAAATGCTGATCGACGCGCTGCCGCTGGGCGAAACGTTCGACTGGGTGGAGCAACTGGCAATCCCGCAGACCATCGGCATGTTGTGCAGCCTGTTCGACATGCCGTTCGACGAATGGCGCGATCTGAAGCGCTGGTCTGACTATGGCAGCGGCGTTTCGGCTGACAATCTGAACGACGAATATCGCGCCGAATGGATGAAGCAGATGGGCGAGATGCTCGCGCGCTTCGACCGGGAACTGGATGCGCGGCGGGTGCTGCCGCCCAGCGACGATCTCCTCAGCCGCATGGTTCATTCCGAAGCAATGGGGCAGCTCCCGGCGCTCGAGCGGCTGGCCAACATCGCGCTGCTGATCGTGGCGGGCAACGACACGACGCGCAATTCGATCAGCGGGCTGGTCGAGGCGTTCAATCTCTATCCGCAGGAGCTCGAAAAACTGCGCGCGGACCCCACGCTTTCCGCCAATGCCGCGCAGGAAATCATCCGCTGGCAGACGCCGGTGACGCACATGCGCCGCACCGCGACCCGCGATATCGAGGTCGGGGGGCAGCTGATCCGCGAGGGCGAGAAGATCGTCATGTGGTACATCTCGGGCAATCGCGACGAGAGCGTGTTTCCCGATGCCGAGCGATTTGACGTCACGCGTGACAATGCGCGGCGCCATATCGCCTTCGGGCACGGCATCCACCGCTGCGTCGGTGCCCGGCTGGCGGAAGTGCAGATCGCCGCGGTGATCGACGAAATCGTCGAGCGGCGGCTGCGGCCCGTGCTGGTCGGCAAGCCGACGCGGCTGGCGAGCCCGTTCCTCCACGGCTTCAGCGCGATGCCTGTGCGGCTGGAGCGCGAGTGAATGGAGCGCGCCAAAGCACGAGTTTGCATTATCGGGGCGGGCTGCTCGGGGATCACTGTCGCCAAGCGGCTCAAGGATTACGGGATCAACTACGACGAGTTCGACGCTTCGGACGATATCGGCGGCAACTGGTACTACAACAATCCCAATGGCCTCTCCGCCTGCTATCAGAGCCTGCATATCGATACCTCGAAGTGGCGGCTGGCCTTCGAGGACTATCCGGTTCCGACGGAGTGGCCGGACTTTCCGCACCACTCGCAGCTGCTCCGGTATTTCCGCGACTATGCCGATCACTTCGGCCTGCTCAAGGCGATCACGTTCAACACGCGGGTGGAGAAAGCGGCGCGGCGGGGGAGCGGCGGCTGGGAAGTGCGCCTTTCGACCGGCGAGACGCGCGAGTACGAAGCGCTGGTGGTGGCGAACGGGCACCACTGGGCGGCGCGGATTCCCGAATATCCGGGGCATTTTGACGGCGAGCAGCTCCATAGCCACGCCTTCCGCAGCGCGTTCGAGCCGGTGAACTGCGTAGGCAAGCGCGTGCTTGTCGTCGGCATGGGCAATTCGGCGATGGATATCGCCTCCGAACTTTCGCAGCGCCCGATTGCCGAGCGGCTCTTCGTCTCGACCCGGCGCGGGGTGTGGGTGCTACCGAAGTATTACAAGGGCCAGCCGATCGACAAGAACCCGGCCCCGGCATGGATGCCGCGCAAGCTGCGCACGCTGATCGGCACCCGGCTGATCAAGGGACTTGTCGGCAAGATGAGCGATTACGGCCTGCCAGAACCCGAGATCGGCCCGTTCGACTCCCATGCGACCGTTTCTGGCGAATTTCTGTTGCGCGCGGGCTCGGGCGATGTGGCGATGAAGGGCGCGATCGAGCGGCTCGATGGTGATGGCGTGGTGTTCAAGGATGGCAGCCGGGAGCAGATCGACGTCATCGTCTGGGCGACGGGCTATGACATCCGCTTCCCCTTCTTCGACGATCCCGCGTTCTGCGCCGATGCCGAAAACCGGCCGCCGCCGCTGTTCAAGCGGATCATGAAGCCCGAGGTGCCGGACTTGTTCTACGCCGGCCTTGGCCAGCCGCTGCCGACGCTGGTGAACTTTGCCGAACAGCAATCAAAGCTGATCGCGGCCTATCTGGCGGGCGCTTACACCCCTCCCCCGGCGGACGAGATGCACCGGATCATCAAGGCCGACGAAGCGTACCACACCGGGCATTATTACGCGGCCCGGCGGCACACGATCCAGCTCGATTTCGATGCCTATGTGCGCGATCTGAAGAAGGAAATCGCGCGGGGGATGGGGCGTAGGAAGGCAGCTTAGGCGCGATTACCCCTCCGACCCGCCTGCGGCGGGCCACCTCCCCATTTGCGCATTCCGCGAAAATGGGGAGGACCTGAACTTACTCTGCAGCTTCGAGGGCGGCAGCCTCGGCGCGCTGGCCGTCATAGACGAACTCGCTGGCGGCGGGGTCGATGAAGGGGATCTCCCCCTTCTCGCTCCAGTAGTCCTGATTGTGCTGCCATTCGGGCTTGTCGCCCCGCTTGGGCATGCGATCGAGATCGCGCATGAGGTAGGTGGGGTTGAAGTTGTCGGCATCGATCCATGGCAGAATCGCCATGTCCTTATCTTCCTCCCGCAGCGCTACCTCGACCTTCTTTGCATGCGCCTTGTCCATGTGATTCAGCAGCTTGCAGACGAAATCTCCGACAATATCGACCCGCAGCGTCCACGAGGCGCGGAAGTATCCGAAGACCCAGACGAGATTGGGCACGCCGGTGAACATCATGCCACGGTAGTTGACGGTATCGGCCCAATCGACCGCCTGCCCATCGACCTCGAACGGAATCTCGCCCAGCACCGAAAGGCGGAAGCCCGTGCAGGCAACGATGATGTCGCCCTCGATTTCCTGTCCGGAGCTTACGCGCAGGCCCTTTTCGGTGAAGGTCTCGATGGTGTCGGTAACGACCGACGCATTGCCCGCAACGACCTGCTTGAACATGTCGCCATCGGGCAGCTGGGCAAGGCGCTGCTGCCAGGGGCGATAGCGCGGGGTGAAGTGCGGCTCGAAATTGAAGTCCTCACCCACGTAGCCGCGGATCAGCGCGCGCAGGTCCTCGGCCATCGCCTCGGGCTCCTCGCGGCTGCGGCGATCCATTTCGTAGAAGTTGTAGATGTAGTCCTGCCGGACGACCCGGTGGATCGTCGGCTCGTCGACGCCGATCGTGCGCAGCCGGTCGGCCAGTTCGCTGACATTGGGAGCGCAATAGAACCAGGTGGGCGAGCGCTGGACCATGGTGACCTTGGCCCCTGCTTCGCACAGCGCGGGAACGATGGTTGCCGCTGTGGCGCCAGATCCGATGACGATCACATGCTTGCCCGCGACATCGGTTTGCGGGTCCCACAGCTGGGCGTGCACGAACTGGCCCTTGTAGGAAGCCATGTTCGGCCAATCGGGGATGTAGGGCTTCTTGTGATCGTAGTAGCCCTGGCACATCCACAGGAAACCGGCCGTGAACACGACGTCTGCGCCGTCCTTGCGGCGGGCATGGACCGTCCACAGGTTGTCCGCGCTCGACCAGCTGCACGAGGTGATCGTGTGGCCGTAGCGAATATGCGGGGCGATGCCGTTTTCCTCGATCACTTCGCCCATGTAGGTGAGGATGGCTTCAGCCGAAGCGATCGGGGCACCGGTCCACGGCTTGAAGCGATAACCGAACGTGTAGAGATCGGAATCTGAGCGGATGCCGGGATACTTGTGGGTTTCCCAGGTTCCGCCGAACGTTTCCTTGGATTCGAGGATGGCGTAAGTCCTGCCCGGACATTGATCCTGAAGATGCTTGGCCGAACCGATGCCGGAAATGCCGGCTCCGACGATCAGGACATCGACATGCTGCGCAACCTGGTCTGCCATCTCTCTCTCCTTGCTGCCGGCCCTTGCCCTTCTCCGCCACCGCGTGCGGGACGCGGGCCATGTGGGGAGACGGTTGAGCCGATTGTGGCGGTTCTCGCCTTGTGGCGCCAAGGAGGCCTTGATCCGCGTCAAAACGCAACAGGAATCTCGCGGCACTTCGTTCTGCGAAAACGAAACATTGCCAAATGTTCATGGCGCGGATCGCGCAGTGACATTTGCCCTCCGGCATCAGGTGAGTGTCGCCTCGGCCAGCCCCGATCCTAGCCGGGTACGGGCCGACCACCGTGACAATCCCTGGGAGAAGGGCTCCTCCCCCCAGTAGCCCTTCACGAACACCCCCGGGGGTGACAGTCTTCACTGTCACCCCCGAGGGCCCCCATCCCGAATTTTCCGCCCGGTCGCCCCGGCTTTCCCCAGCTTCACGAACGGGCAGGGCCGCGCAGGTTGCGCCGGTGCGGGCCAGCGCCTATCGCCAGAGACGATGAATGCACGGCGCTGCGATATCGCGATCCTTGGCGGCGGGCTGGCAGGCGGACTTATCGCGCTTGCGCTGGCCCGCTATCGCCCCGATCTTTCGCTACTTGTGGTGGAGCAGGGCGCGACTCTTGGCGGCAACCACGTGTGGTCGTTCTTCGCCACCGATACCGATCATGCGGCGACCGAGCTGCTTGCCCCGATGATCGAGGCAACCTGGGCGGACTACAACGTCCATTTTCCCCGCCATAGCCGCCATCTGTGCACACGCTACAGCGCCATGACGTCCGAGAAGTTCGATGCGGCCCTGCGCGCGGCGCTTCCCGCGGACGCGATCCTGACCGAACAGGCCGTCAAGGGATGCAGCGAGACCGAGGTCATGCTGGCCGACGGCACGCTGGTCAGCGCGGGCGGCGTGATCGATACGCGGGGCCTGCGCGATGTTTCGCACTTTACCGGCGGCTGGCAGAAGTTCGTCGGCCGCAAGTTCAAGCTGAAAGCGCCGCATGGCCTCGAACGGCCGATCGTGATGGATGCGACAGTCGAACAGCTCGATGGCTACCGATTCATGTATGCCCTGCCCTTCGCGCCGGATATCGTGTTCCTGGAGGACACCTACTATTCGGACAGCAGTGTGCTCGACCGGCCGCTGGTTGAAAGCCGGATCGACGCCTATCTGGCGGCGCGCGGCTGGGAGGTCGAAGCGCTGGTGAGCGAGGAGCACGGCGTGCTGCCGGTGGTGGCCGGCGGCGATTTCGCCGGGTTCTGGCGCGAGGGCGGCGAGAATGTCGCGCGGGCAGGATCGCGGGCCGGGTTGTTTCATTCGCTGACCAGCTATTCGGTCCCCGATGCCGTGCGCTTTGCACTGGCGCTGGCGCACCACGATGCGCTTGATGGGCCGGGCCTCAAGGCGTTCTCCGCGAAGTGGGCCAAAGGGCACTGGGAAAACCAGAGCTATTATCGCATGCTTTCGGCGTTGCTGTTTGGCGGGGCCTATCCGCAGGAGCGTCTCCGTGTGCTGGAGCGGTTCTACACGCTGAACCCGCAACTGATCGAGCGGTTCTATTCGGGCCGGTCGACCTCGTTCGACAAGTTCCGCATTCTGGCGGGCGTGCCGCCCATACCGATCAGCCGGGCGCTCGGTACACTTACCGGGCTGGGCAGACAGCCCGCCCCGCTGCAGTTTTCAGGAGTTTAGAGTTTCATCATGAAGAAAGTCGCAGTCATCGGAGCCGGTTTTGGCGGACTGGCGCTGGCGATCCGCCTGCAATCGGCGGGGATCCAGACCACCGTGATCGAGGCACGCGACAAGCCGGGCGGCCGCGCCTACTATTGGGAGCGCGACGGGTTCACCTTCGACGCGGGACCAACGGTGGTGACCGATCCGCCGTGCCTCAAGGAACTGTGGGCGCTTTCGGGCCACGACATTTCCGAGGACGTCGAACTCATGCCGGTGAAACCGTTCTACCGGCTCAACTGGGCCGATGGCACGAACTTCGATTACACCAACGACGAAGCGGTCCTCAATGCCGAGATCGCCAAGCTCAATCCGCGTGACGTGGCCGGCTACGCCGACTTCCTGAAGTTCTCGGCCGGGGTGTTCGAGGAAGGCTACGTCAAGCTCGGCTCGGTGCCGTTCCTCGATTTTGCCTCGATGATCAAATCCGCGCCCCCGCTGATCCGCTATCAGGCCTGGCGCTCGGTCTATTCGATTGTCTCGAGCTATATCGAGAACGAAAAGCTGCGCGAGGCGTTCAGCTTTCACTCGCTGCTGGTGGGCGGCAATCCGATGACCGCAAGCGCAATGTACGCCCTCATCCACAAGCTGGAGAAGGACGGCGGCGTGTGGTGGGCCAAGGGCGGCACCAACCGGCTGATCGCGGGCATGGTAAAGCACTTCGAGCGGCTGGGCGGCACGATGCGGCTCGGCGATCCGGTGGTGCATATCCACTCGCTGGGCGACCGGGTCACGGCGGTCGAGACGAAGAGCGGCTGGCGCGAGAGCGTGGATGCGGTCGCCTCCAACGGCGATATCGTCCACTCCTATGCCGATCTCATGCCCGATAACGGCCATGCGCAGCGGCGCGCGAAGTCTCTGAAGAAGAAGAAGTTTTCGCCGAGCCTGTTCGTCGTCCACTTCGGCGTGGAAGGCACCTGGCCGGGCATTGCGCATCACATGATCCTGTTCGGTCCGCGCTACAAGGGCCTTCTGGATGACATCTACAAGCACGGTGTGCTGCCCGAGGACTTCTCGATCTATCTGCACCACCCTTCTGTCACCGATCCGAGCATGGCACCGCCGGGGATGAGCACGTTCTACGCGCTGGTGCCGGTCGCCAACATGGGCAAGCTGCCGATCAACTGGGATGAAATCGGCCCGCAGTTCGAAAAGCGCGTGCTCGACGAAGTGGGTCGCCGTCTGATTCCGGACATCCACAGCCGGATCGTGACGAAGTTCCACTATACGCCCAAGGACTTCTCGATCGACCTTTCGGCGCATCAGGGCAGCGCGTTCAGCCTCGAGCCGCTGCTGACACAATCCGCATATTTCCGCGCCCACAACCGTGACGATGCGATCAAGAACTTCTATCTGGTTGGCGCTGGCACTCATCCGGGTGCAGGCATCCCCGGCGTGGTCGGCAGCGCGAAAGCGACGGCGGGCCTGATGATCGAGGATCTGGCGGAGGCGTGAGCGCGCAGTGAAACGGCTGGCAGTCTATTGCGGTTCGGCATCGCCGGCAGATTCGCGCTATGTCGCGCTGGCACGCGAGGTGGGCGGCGAACTTGCCGGGCGCGGGATCGGCGTTGTCTATGGCGGCGGGCGGCTGGGCCTGATGGGCGCGGTTGCGGCTGGTGCGCTGGAAGCGGGCGGCGAAGTGATCGGCGTAATCCCGCGCGCGCTGGCGGAGGCGGAAGTCGCCAATCCCGATTGCACGAGCCTGACGATCGTGGAAACGATGCACCAGCGCAAGCAGGCCTTCACCGACCTTGCGGACGGCTTCCTCACCCTGCCGGGCGGGGTGGGCACGATGGACGAGCTGTGGGAAGCGGTGAGCTGGGCGCAGCTGGGCTATCACGCAAAGCCCGTGGGGCTGCTCAATGCCTTCGGCTTCTATGACCAGCTGCTCGCCTTCCAGCGCCACATGATCGAGGTGGGGTTCATCCGCCCGGTCCACGGCCGGATCATCCTTGCCGAACACGCGCTCGATGTGCTGCTGGAGCGGATGGCGGCGCATGTGCCGCATACGCCGATCATCCAGATGTCCGCGAAGGACTTGTGAGGCGGCGTGACTGACCCTCTCGCAGCGCTGCCGGAACCGGACCGCGCTGCCCTTGTTGCCCATGCTCGCCAGACGATTGCGCGAGGATCGAAGAGTTTCGCGGCGGCCTCGCGGCTGTTTGACCGGACGACGCGCGAGCGGGTCTGGCTGCTCTATGCCTGGTGCCGCGCCTGCGATGACATTGCCGACGAGCAGGATCTGGGCGGGGAACTCGGAACGACGCCGGGGGGCGATGCGGCAGAACGGCTGGCGCAGATCCGGCGGCTGACGGACCTTGCCATCGCGGGGCTTCCCACTGGCAATCCCAGCTTCGACGCGCTGGGCGTGGTCGCGCGCGAATGCGGTCTGACACGCGGCATGGCCGAGGACGTGATCGACGGCTTCGCGCTGGATGCCGAGGACTGGACCCCGCGCGGCGAAGCGGACCTGCTGCGCTATTGCTATCATGTGGCGGGCGCGGTGGGGGTGATGATGGCGGTCGTCATGGGGGTCGCACCCGACGATGACGATACGCTCGACCGGGCCTGCGACCTCGGCCTTGCCTTCCAGCTCGGGAATATTGCGCGCGATGTGGCGGAAGATGATCGCGGGGCGCGATGCTATCTGCCGGCCGAATGGCTCGCGGAGGCGGATATTCCGCCCGGCGAACAGCTGCGCCCCTGCTACCGCGCGGCGCTGGTTGCTGTAGCGCAGCGGCTGGCGGCGTTGGCGGCGGTCTATGAGGCTTCGGCACGCGTGGGTGCGGCGCGGCTGGGCTATCGGCAGCGCTGGGCAATCCTTTCCGCAGCTGGCATCTACGGCGCGATCGCGCGCAAAGTGGCGGCGGGCGGCCCGCGCGTGTGGGATGGCCGGGTATTCACATCGCGCGGCGAGAAGATCGGCTGGGTGCTGCGTGCCGGGCTTCAGGCCTTGTGGCGGCCAGGCGCCGCGCCGCGTCCCAAGTGGTCGCGGACGAACCTCAAGGCCATGGCTGGTCGGCAGGCAGCATGACGGTGCGGCGATCACCGGCAAGATCGGCCACAAGGCGCGCGGCGGCGATGCGGCCGGACATCGTGGCCATGGGAATGCCCGGCCCGGGATGGACGCTGCCGCCGGCGAGATAGAGCCCCGGAACTTTCCCCCGCGCTCCGGCACGCGCGAAGCTGCCCATCATGCCATGGTTGGCGCGGCCATAGAGCGCGCCGCCGCTTGCCGGAAACAGCGCGTGGAAGCCTGAGGGATCGGTAACCACCGGTTCGTCGGCAGCGGTAATCTCCAATCCGCAATCCATCATCAGGCCAAGGCTACGGCGGGCCAGATCGGCGATCCGGGCCTCAGGCAGCGGCCCTTTGTCACCATCGGCAGGCGCGTTGATCAGCGCGAGGAGGCGTTCGGGCGTGCCTGCGGGGTGGTCGCTCCCCTCCCCCCGATCCTGCGCGCAGAGGTAGACAGTCGGCGTCGCGGTGATGGCGCGGTTCTTGAAAATAGCTTCGAACTCTGCGCCGTAATCCTCTGCAAAAAAGACATTATGGTGGGCCAGGTCAAAACCGGAAGTCCGCGCAGCCATGCACCAGGTGACGGCGGAGAGCGAGCGCTTGAGCCGCGCGGTGGCGGGGACCGGGCGCACCTCGTCAGTGAGCGCGGAGATATCGCCGTTGAAGACGACGGCATCCGCATGGAGCCGTTCGCCGCCTGCGAGCTCCACCCCGGCGACTCGGCCCTGCTCGATTACGATCCGCTCCATGTGCGCGCCGAAGCGGAACTGCGCGCCGTGCTGCTCGGCCAGCCCCGCGATCGCGCGCGCAACTTCGTGGATGCCGCCGCGCACCAGCCAGACACCCTGCTGCTCGACATGGGCGATGAGCATCAGCGTGGCAGGCGCGGCCCAGGGCGAGGCGCCGACATAAGTCGAATAGCGCCCGAACAGCTGGCGCAGGCGCGGGTCCTTGAAGTGATCGCCAAGCGCGCCCCACAGCGTGCGCATCGGCACGGTGCGCATGAGCGCGGGTATGCCGAAAGGGCCGAGCCGGGCGACGAGTCCGGGAATCGAGGGGCGTTCGGCGGCAATGAACGAGGCGGCCAGCGTCTTGTAGATATCGGCGCTGCGCGCACAGAAATCGCGGTAGGCCCTGGCCTCGGACGCGCCGGCGAAATCTCCGATGGCATCGGTAAAGCGGTCTACATCGGCGAAGAGATCGAGATTGCCGCCCTTTTGCCAGGCATGGCGGGCGAGCGTTTCGGCCGGGATCAGGCCGAGGTGGTCCTCCAGCCGCTGCCCGGCATCGCCGAACAGCCCATCGAAGATCCAGCGCATGGTGAAGACTGTTGGCCCTGCATCGACGGCAAGGCCGCCGCTGTGCACCCGGCGCATCTTGCCGCCCACGCTCGCGCCGCGCTCGACGACAGTGACGTCAAGCCCCTGCCGCGCAAGGTCGGCAGCGGCGGCAAGGCCGCCCATGCCGGCGCCGACAACAACGACCTTCTTGCGTGCCACGTCAGTCCGAAGCCGCGGCGCGGCGCGAGAAGAACTGCGGGATCACGCTGATCCCGGCTTTCTGGTCGATGCGGATGCGGTGGTAGATGAGGATGATGAGGCCGGTGACGAGCGGTACCGACCACATCGCCGGATGAAGCGCGAGCGCCGGGAACAGCCGCACCGAACCGAACGCGAGGAAGGCGGTGTAGACCGAGATCCCCGCCCCCACGAGCGCCTTCACATGCTCCTTGAGCCACATGACCGGCGAAGGATTACGCGAATAGAGGAACACGAGATTGGTGATCCCTGTCGCCATGCCGACGACCGAAATGAGCATCATCAGCGGCTGGTGAATGCGCACTCCATCCCAGGCGCAGAAGACCGCCGCGATCATCACCAGAAACTGCAGCGCCACGTTGAGCGGGGTGCGATTGGCCGCGACATTGCGGCGGTTCTGCACGCAGAGCCAGCCGTACCACGCGAGATTGAGCGTCAGGATCGCGTTGTGAAGCATCATCACGCCGAAGATGCCGCGCACGAAATCGGCATCGAACTTGCCGACGAGATGGGGATGGACCGTCATCGGATCGTAGAGCGTGAACAGGCTCATCGTCAGCGCGAGGCAGCCGGTAAGGAGGATCGCCTTGGTGAAAATGCGGCCCCATTTGCGGTGGTTTACACCGCCCTTGCGCCCGACGACCGGAATCCAGAACGCAATCGCCCCGGTCGCACCGGCAGCGATGTGGGCTGCAATCAGGCAGCGGAACAGCAGAAGTTCCATCGCATCCCCCGGTTTCTCCGCGTGCGACTATTCCACTGGACAGGGCCGGTGTAAACATAAGATGACACCGGCAGATCACCCGGGGAGTCCTGTGAGCCAGACTGCCAGTCCTGTTCGCTACCGCCCCCCGCGCCCGACTTCATTGGGCGCGGTGACGGCGCTGCTGCGCGTGGCGCTGCGCGGGGATGGCGACTTGCTCAGTCTGTTGCCCGCGAGCGCCTATCGCTGCGAAGTGGGGCCCTTGGGCTATTCGCGGCGGTCGATTCTGATCGTGAACCGGCCCGACGAAGTGCGGCGGGTGCTTTCCGATCCCGAAGGCATCTTTCCCAAGAGCGACCTGATGGTCGATGCGCTCGCGCCGCTCATCGGCGATTCGATTTTCGTCTCCTCCGGCTATATCTGGCAGCGCCAGCGGCGGATGATCGATCCGGCCTTCACGATGATGCGCGTGAACCGGGCCTTTCCGGCCATGCAGGAAGGCGCTGAGGCATGCGAGGATACGCTGGCGGCGCGCGCGGCGGATGGGGCGGCGTTTTCGCTCGACCTCACGATGAGCCATCTGACAGCGGACATCATCTGCCGCACAGTGTTCAGCACCGGGCTGGAAACCGGCGCGGCGCATGATGTGTTCGATGCCTTCACCGTGTTTGAGCACAGCGTCGCCCAAGTCGAGATCCGGCGGCTGATCATGGCGCCCGCGTGGACGCCGGTGCCGCAGAAGGACTTCGTGCTCGAGGCCTGCAAGCGCATCCGGGGTCACCTCGGCGATCTGCTCGATACGCATGCCGGGCCCGATGGCGAGCGCTTCGACGATATCGCGGCGGCCGTGATCGCGGCGCGCGATGATTTCACGCGGACGGCGTTCACGCGCGAGGAGCTGATCGACCAGCTGGGCGTGCTGTTCCTCGCCGGACACGAGACCAGCGCCAGCGCGCTGACCTGGGCGTTCTATCTGTTGGCGATGCAGCCCGAACTGGTCGCGCGGGTGCGGCAGGAAATCCGCGAGGTGGCGGGGGAAGCCGGGCCGATCGGCTTTGAGGAGACCAAGCACCTCCCCACGATCCGCAATGTGTTTCGCGAGACACTGCGGCTCTACCCCCCGATCACGTTCCTGCCGCGCGTGGCGACCGAGGCGACCATGATCGGCGGCCGCCGCGTGAAGCGCGGGGCTCTGGTGATGGTGGCGCCGTGGGTGCTGCATCGGCACCGGCGCTACTGGAAGGATCCCGATGTGTTCGATCCCGACCGGTTCCTGCCCGCACGCGAAAGCGAGCTGACGCCGGGAGCCTACATTCCCTTCGGACAGGGCCCAAGGGTCTGCGCCGGGGCCGCCTTTGCGCTGACCGAGGCGGTGCTGCTGATCGCCCGGCTGTTCCGCCGGTTCGACTTCCACATCGACCAGGCAGCCGCAGTGCGCCCGGCGGCGCGGCTGACGACGCGGCCGGCCAGGCAAATCATGGTGCGGGTGTCGAAAGCGTGATGGCATGACGACAGTGCTGTTGACACTTGGCCGGCTGCCCAAGGCGCTCGATCTGGCGCGCGGGTTCAGCAAGGCGGGGTGCCGCGTGCTGGTCGCCGAGCCTTATGGCTGGACGCTGGCAGGCGCCTCCCGCCACACGGCGCGCGAGTTCAAGGTGCCGCCACCGAGTGCTGGCAAGGCCGCCTATCTCGAGGCGCTGCGCGAGATCGTGGTGCGCGATGGCGTGGACCTTGTCGTGCCGGTTTCGGAAGAGACAATGCATGTCGCGCATCTGGCGGGGATGCTGCCTGAAGGCGTGCGGTTGTTCACCGGGCCTCCCGCCGAAGTGCTGGCGCTTCACGACAAGGCCAGCTTTGTACGCAAGGCGGCTGCGCTGGGGCTGGCAGTGCCCGAGAGCGCGCCACTGGGAAGCGCGGACGCCGAAGCGCTGGCGCGCGGCGGGCCGGTGGTGGTGAAACCTGTCTATTCGTGCTCGGGCAATGGTCTCAGCATCCTGCGCGCAGGCGAGCCCCTTCCCCCGGCCGATCCGGCGCGCCCGATGGTGGTGCAGCGGTTCGTCGAGGGGCGCGAACACAGCACCTGCACGGTCGCGCAGTCCGGCCGTGTGGCGGCGACCATGGTCTATCGCGGGGCGGTGATGTCGGGCTCGGTCGCGGTGGCGTTCGAGCGGGTTGACGTGCCCGCGATCAATGCCTGGGTCGAGCGCTTCGTGGCCGAGATCGGGTGGAGCGGGTTCATCTCGTTTGACTTCATCGTCGATGCGGCCGGCGTCCCCTACGCCATCGAGTGCAATCCGCGCGCAACGAGCGGGGTGCATTTCTGGGAGCCGGACGACATCGCCCGCGCCGTGCTCGAGCCCGGCTGGGGCGGACCGGTGCGGGTGCGCCGCTACAGGACGTTACAGCAGTTCTACGCCTGCCTGACCGAGACCCAGGCAGCGATGCTGCGCGGCAAGGGGTTCCTGGCGAGCCTCAAAAGCCTCGTTACCACACGCGACGTAAGCTGGGACTGGCGCGACCCATGGCCCTTTGCGAGCATGATCCTGACATCGTGGCCGATCATCTGGCAATCGATCACCAAGGGCGCGCGCTTTGGCGAGGTGGCCACGCAGGACGTCGGGTGGTACGATGGCTGACGCGTTTTTTTCCGCGTGATGTAACGTTTTTCCGGTTCGGCGCGAACCGGTCAATGCGGCGCTTGCTCTTCCACGGCGGGAAGGCTCGCGTGACGACTGCGTGCGGCTTGGCGAGAGCAGGAACATGGCGACACAATATGCTGGCAGCGATGCTGGCGGCGCGGGAAAGATGGCTGAAGCAGAAGCTTCACCGCTGATCTACCGCACGAAACTGCCGGTGCGTATCTGGCACTGGATCAATGCCCTGAGCATCTTCGTGATGCTGATGAGCGGCATGATGATATTCAACGCCCACCCTCGGCTCTATTGGGGTGTTTATGGCGCGAACCTCGATCACCCCTGGCTGGTCATCAGCCACCGGGGCACGAGCGGCTTCGTGCAGATCGGCGGGTTCGAGATCGCGACGACGGGCTTCCTCGGTTATGCGCAAAACGTGCCCTATGCCTTCCCGCCGCTGGTCACGATCCCTTCGACCTACAGCCTTGCGGATGCCCGGCAGTGGCACTTCGCGTTTGCCTGGGTGCTGCTCATCAGCGCAACGTTGTTCATGGCCTACAACATTGTTTCCGGACACTTGCGGCGTGATCTTGCGTTGAAACCTGAAGAACGCAGCATCTCTCACTTGTGGCACGACATCAAGGAACACGCGCGGCTGCGCTTCCCTACCGGCGAGGCAGCGCGGGCTTATAACCCGCTGCAGAAGATCGCCTATCTGGGCGTGCTTTTCGTGCTGATCCCGGTGGTGATCCTGACCGGCTGCACGATGTCGCCCACTCTGGACGCGGCCTTCCCCTGGCTGGCGCATCTGTTTGGCGGGCGGCCCTCTGCGCGCTCGATCCACTTCCTGTGCGCAAGCGGGTTCGCGCTGTTCATCGTGGTGCACCTGCTGGCGGTGGTGCTTGCCGGGCCGTTCAACGAACTGCGCTCGATCATTACGGGCTGGTACCGCCTGCCCCGAGAACGACTGGCGAAGGAGCGTTCGTAATGAGCAAGGACAACACCTCCGGCCTGATCATGCCGGCCGAACGCCCCTCCTCGCTGATCTCGCGGCGTAACGCGTTGATGGGCGGTGCAGGCCTGCTGCTGGCGGGCTGCGACCAGATCAATGCCTCACCCACGGTCAAATCCTTCCTGAGCCTTGGCGAGAAGGCGACACACGGCGCGCAGCGTCTCGTAACGGACCGCAATGCGCTGGCGCAGGAGTTCAGCCGGGCCGAAATGTCGCCGGTGTTTCGCCAGAACGGCAATCAGAACCCCGGAACCACGGAATACAACGCGCTCGCGGCGAACAACTTCGCCGACTGGACGCTGAGCGTGGATGGCATGGTCGCGCATCCGCTGCGCATCAGCCTCGCGCAGCTGATGGCGGCGCCCCGGCGTACGCAGATAACGCGGCATGACTGCGTGGAAGGCTGGAGCGCGATCGGCGAATGGTCTGGCGTGCCGCTGGGCCTGATCCTCAAGCGCGCCGGGATGTCCGGCAATGCCAGGTATGTGGTGTTCCACTGCGCTGACAGCACCGGCGGGCTCCCCTATTACGAGAGCATCGACATGATCGATGCTTTCCACCCGCAGACGATCCTTGCGACGCATATGAACGGTTCACTGCTCACCGTCGGCCACGGCGCGCCGCTGCGGCTGAGGGTCGAGCGGCAGCTGGGCTACAAACAGGCGAAGTACGTCATGCGCGTGGAAGCTGTTGCCTCGCTCGACGGGATCCACGGCGGCGGCGGAGGATACTGGGAAGATCACCGCGGCTATCAGTGGTTTGCGGGGATCTGAGGGGATCGCCCCCTCACCCCGTCAGACCTTCACGATCCCGCGTTCGATCAAGCTCTTTGCGCAGTCGATGATCGAATCTTCGGGCGCGCGGGTCTTCCAGCCGAGGCGTTCGAGCGCGTGGGCAGCGCTGGCATCGCGCACGTTGCCTAGTTCGCCGACCACCTGCTTGATCACCGGATTGAACCGCGCGCCAAGGCGGACGAGCCAGTTCGGCAGGCTGCGGGTGGGCACCTTGCGCGCCTGAAGCGGCATGCGGGCGCGCAGGATCGCGGCGACGTCGGCCATCTTGAGGAACGGGCCGGAGGCGATGAAACGCTCCCCGTCGAGGCCCGGTTCGGTGAGTGCGCGGACATGCAGATCAGCAAGATCGCGCACATCGACAATCCCGAAGCCGAGATCGGGGCAGCCGGGCAAAGCGCCCGAGAGCAGCTGGTTGATGATCTCGATCGAGGCGGAGAAATCGTTGCTCATGACCGGGCCAAGCACGGCGGCGGGATTGATGGAGAGGAACTCCATTCCGCTTCCCTCAGCCGCCATCCAGTCGCGCGCGGCGCGCTCGGCGATGGCCTTGGACTTGACGTAGGCATAGGCGTCCGGGCTGCCGACATTGGTCCAGTCAGCCTCGGTGAAGTGGTGCTGGCCCTTGCCGTGGCCATAGGCGATCGCAGCGACCGAGGAAGTCTGGACGAAGCGCGTGACCCCGGCCTCCCTGGCGAAGCGCAGCGCGCGCAGCACGCCCTCGCGCGCAGGTACGATGAGTTCGTCCTCGTTACGCGGCGGGATATTGGACAGCGGTGAGGCCACGTGGGCGACATGCGAGCAGCCGGCCATGGCCTCGGCCCAGCCGGCATCCTGCATCAGATCGGCCGCAAAGAACTTCAGCGTTTCGGGCGTGCCGCCAACCAGCGGGCGCAATTCGGACTCACGCTTGAGGCTGCGCACGGTGGCGTGGACCGTCCAGCCCTCGGCCAGAAGCTGCTGGATGATGAAGCCGGCGATATAGCCGCTGCCGCCGGAGACGAGGACTTGCTTGGACACTGCAGGCTTCCTTTCGATCAGAACCGGAGCATGATGGACCGGGCCAGCGCCGGCGAGAGCGAATACACCGCGCGCAGCACCCTCACCATGCCGACATTGGCTTCATCCTTGCCGCTTTCCATCGCGGCAATGATCTGGCGCGCACATTCCTCGGGCGCGAGCTTGGAGCCTGCGCGCGATGCGGTCATCTGCGTTTCGACCACCGGCGGAAGGGCTTCGAGCACATGAATGCCAGTGCCCTTCAATTGCGCGCGTAGCGCCAGTGTGTAGCTCCTCAGTGCCGCCTTGGAGGCACAATAGACCGGCGATCCTGCATTTGGCGCGATGGCGAGCCCCGAAGTGACGTTGACGATCATCGCCTCGCCGCGCGCACGCAGTGTGGGCATGAGCCGCGCGATCAGGCGGATCGGCGCATGCAGGTTGAGCCAGAAAGTGCGCTCGTCATCCTCTGCAACAGGGGGTGCTACGCGGAAATCGTGCTCCGCGCCCATGCCGGCGTTGTTGATCAGAATGTCGATGGACCGCCCGGCAAGGCCGGCAACAACGGCCTCCACCCCGCCTGGCCCGGCGAGATCGGCAGCGATGACCTCGAAGCCCTCTGTCTGGGCCGCGGCGATCCGCTCCGGGGTCCGGCCCGTCACGATGAGGCTCGCACCCTTGTCGCGCAATTGGCGGGCCAGGCGCAGACCGATGCCATCAGTCCCGCCGGTCAGCAGTATCGTCTTGCCTTGCAGTCTCACGCCATGCTCCCGCTTGTTTGGCCGGGAGACTAGTCATAAGGTTGCAAAGTGCAACCTTTTACTTCATCAGCACCAGTTCCTCGGCCATCGAAGGGTGCAAGGCGACGGTGGCATCGAAATCGGCCTTGGTCAGCCCGGCCTTCACCGCAATGGCCGCAGCCTGCAGGATCTCCGGCGCTTCGGGGCCGATCATGTGGATCGCCAGCACCCGGTCGGTCGCGGCATCGACGATCATCTTGTAGAGTCCGCGCTCCGGCCGGTGGCCGAAGATGTTCTTCATCGGGCGGAAATCGGAGGAGTAGACCTTGATCGAGCCGTACTTGTTGCGCGCCTCGCCCTCTGTCGGCCCCACGCCGGCAAGCGGGGGCTGCGAGAACACGGCGCTGGGGATGCAGCTGTAATCGATCTTGATGTGCTTGCCGCCGAACACGCGGTCGGCAAAGGCCTGACCTTCGCGGATGGCCACGGGGGTGAGCTGCACGCGGTCCGTCACGTCTCCCACCGCATAGATGCTGGGGCAGCTCGTCTGTGCGCTATCGGAGACCACGATCTCGCCCCGCTCGCCCAGCGTGATCCCCGCGTTTTCGAGGCCGAGCCCCGCCGTATTGGGCTTGCGTCCGGTGGCGACGAGGACCTGATCTGCCAGCACCGGATCGGGCTGACCCTTGAGCCAGACTTCAAGCAGACCATCGTCGCGCTTGACCACCTTTTCGAACGGGCAGTTGAAGCGGTACTGGATGCCGCGCGCCATGGTGATCTGCAGCAGGCGATCGCGCAGCGCCTGATCGTAGCCGCGCAGCAGCGTTTCGGAGCGGTTGACCACCGTTACGTGACTGCCGAGTGCGTTGAAAATGCCTGCAAATTCAAGCGCGATATAGCCTGCGCCCGCGATCACCACGCGGCGGGGAAACTGGTCCAGGTGGAACACCTCGTTCGAGGTAATGCAGTGTTCGGCGCCTTCGAATTCGGGCATGACCGGCCAGGCCCCGGTCGCGACAAGGATGTGCTTCGCGGTGATCTCGCGCCCCGAGGCCAGGCGCACGGAATGCGGCCCGGTGATCACGGCGCGTTCGAGAAAGCGCTCGACCTTGTGGGTTTCGAGCGTCGAGGTGTAGGCCGCGTTGAGCCGGTCGACGTCGCGCAGCACGGCATCGCGCAGGGTCGCCCAATCGAAGCCCATCTTCTCCACGGTCCAGCCGTAATTGGCCGCGTCCTGCAGTTCCTCGGCAAAGTGCGAACCGTAGACGAGGAGTTTCTTGGGCACGCAGCCGCGGATCACGCATGTGCCGCCGACGCGGTACTCTTCCGCAACCGCGACGCGCGCGCCGTGGCTGGCGGCAACGCGGCTGGCGCGTACGCCCCCTGAACCGGCACCGATGACAAAGAGATCATAGTCGTACTGGGTGTCGGTCATGCGGAGGCTCCTGCTGGTCACGCCCATATGGGGTATCGGGGGGCGCCGCGACAATGCCCATCTGCCATCGTTTCGCTGCACATCCCGCATTGGCAGGGAACTTTAGAGGCATCCGGCGCGTTGATGCATTACGCGGCCATCCCGGCCGTGGCGGGATAACCAGGCATGAAACAAGAAGGCGAAGAGGTGCATATCGACACCGAAGAAGTGAGCGGCGGCGATGAGGACAAGAGCCTCGTCAAGATGGTGGTGATCGGCACGCTGCTGGCGATCGGGCTGCTCTCGGCGGTCTGGATCAGCGGCGCGGTCCGGTTCGACAAATCGACCACGCCCACTGCGGACGCAACGTCGAACCCCTGATTGCGGCGTCAGCCCCGGGGGCGCGGTGCGAGCCAGATCTTGCGTTGGCCAAGATCGGTCACGATGAGGAAACGGCGGAGCAGGCTCACGCCGATATTGAGCGGACCGGCATTGCCGTGCGGATCGAGCCGGGCGCGCAGGCGGGGAAAGCGCACGCCGCCCAGTTCCAGCTCGGGCAGGTAGTAGATTTCGGTCGAGATCGCCCCGCCAATGCCGCCGCCGGGTTCCAGCCCCACCGGCTGCAGCCCGAGCGCGGCGACGAGCGCCTTGCTGATCAGCGGGCCGCCGCCATTGCCGAGGTCAAAATCGGCCTGAACGGTCTTGCCCGCGATCCGCACCGGGATGGAATCGATTCCATCGTGCCCCGAAACCGGCAATTCGATGCCCGAAACCGGCGCAGTGCGCTCCTGCCGCGCGATCGTGCCGCCTTCGATGTCGATGGCCAGCCGCGCCTCGGCAAACAGGTCGTGGCCAAGGATTACGTCGAGGCGGCGGCCCAGCAGGCGGGCACCGACGTCCGACAGGTCGGTGACCCCGACCGTGGCCTGGGACAGGGTCACGCCCAGCGCCGTGATCGTGACGTTCCGGATCAGGCCGGCATCCTGTTCGCCGCCAGAGCCCCGCGCCGTCACGGCCTCGGCCGCACCAAGCTTCCATTCGGCGGCGCGGGCGCGGTCGATGAACGAAAGCTCGGCGGCGGAATCGAGCAGGGCTTCGACCGGGTGCCCCGCGACGTCCGCCGCAACAAACAGCCGGTCGCCGCGCACCACAAGCGGATCGGCCGCCGCCGCGAAGGGGAACAGCGCCAGCACGAGAGCCAGCGCGGCGCGGATCACTGGTCGATGCCTGCCGCTGCCAGTAGCGCCGTCGTCGACGCATCGAAACTGGCATCGCCTGCCTCGATCGACTTGGCGATGGCCTTGCCGAGTTCGACCCCGAACTGATCGAACGGATTGATCCCGAGCATCATTGCCGAAACAAACGTGCGGTGTTCGTGGAAAGCGATCAGGCTGCCGAGCGTGGCAGCTCCCAGTTCGTCACACAGGATCGTGGCCGAGGGGCGGTCGCCCGGATAGTCGCGCGCCATGTCCTCACCGCCGACTTTGCCTGCCATCAGCGCGGCGCCTTGCGCAAAGCAGTTGGCCAGCAGCGTGCGGTGGTGCGCCGGGTCGAAATCGTGGCCGGGCACGCTGACCGCGAGGAAATCGACCGGGATCAGGTGGGTGCCCTGGTGGAGGAGCTGAAACACCGCGTGCTGCGCATCGGTGCCGACACCGCCCCAGGTAACGGGAGCGCTGGGGCGGGCGAGCGGGGTGCCATCCGCCAGAACGCGCTTGCCGTTCGATTCCATCTCGAGCTGCTGGAGGTAGCTCGGCAGCAGGCGCAGGCGCTCGTCATAAGCGAAGACTGCGCGGCTGCTGCAGTGGCGCGCCTGCGTGTAATAGAGATCGGCAAACGCGGCGCGGATCACCACGTTCTCCGACACTGGCGCTTCGAGGAAGTGGCGATCGATCGCGGCAGCGCCCGCGAGGAACGCGGCGAACCCGTCCCAGCCGAGCGCGAGCGCGATGGGAAAGCCGATCGAGGACCACAGCGAATAGCGCCCGCCGACCGTCTCGGCGAAAGGCAGGACGCGCGTTTCATCGACGCCCCAGGCAACCGCCTTGTCCGGCGCGGCAGTGAGCGCGACAACGCGGCCATAGGGATCCTCCACTCCGCCCTCGCGTAGCCAGTCCAGCGCGCTGACTGCGTTCAGCAGCGTTTCGGTGGTGGTGAAGGTCTTGGAAGCGACGGCAATCAGGGTGGTGGCAGGATCGCACTGGGCAGTCGCAGCAGCGAGCGCAGCGGCATCGACGTTGGAGACGACATGGACGGCAACCTTGGCGTCCTCGCGCGCCAGCGCATCGATGGCGAGCGCCGGGCCCAGCGCGGAGCCGCCGATGCCGATGTGAATGAGGCTCTTCACCTCGCCCAGCAGGCCTTCGTGGATCGCCTCGACGAGGACCTGCATGCGCTCGTGAAAACGCTCGGCCTCTTCGGCTGCGGCAGGATTGCCGACACCGCGTTCGGCCATGTGAGTCGCGGCGCGGCCTTCAGTATTGTTGATCAGCGCGCCGGCAAACAGTGCTTCGCGGCTGCCGGCAAGATCGACCGCATCGGCGATCTGGCCGAGGGCCTCTTCGACTTCGCCCGAGAGGTGTGTTTTCGACCAGTCGAAGCGGACCGGGCCGCCGGGCAGATCGAGCACCGACGCATACCGATCGAGCCGTGCAGGATCGGCGAAGAGCTCCGTCAACGTCGGGCGCGGCAAGCTTTCCAGCGCGGACCAGAGCGGGGCAGTGTCGGTGGCGGCCATCGTGTCGTCTCCTCGGGATGTCGCGGGCCTACCCTGCCCATTCGACCAAGCGCAAGGGATCCTCGACCAGTGAAGCTGCTAAATTCGTCTGCGCGCCGCTAATCATGCAGTCTGCGCTTGACGGATGCGAGGCCCCTCCACATGACCGCTGCGATGACAGAACCCTCCGAAAACGCTCCTCAGAGCACGGCAACCGTGACGCCGGCGGCGCAGGATGCGCCCCCGCCGCCCGCGAAGAAAAAAGAACGCAAGGAAGACAGCTTCCCGGTTTTCGTGATCAAGCTGGTGCTGATCGTGGCGTTCTTCCGCAGCTTCGTGTTCTCGCCGTTCAACATCCCATCGGAATCGATGCTGCCGCGGCTGGAGAACGGCGATTACCTGCTCGCGGCGAAGTGGCCCTTTGGCTTCTCGTCCTATTCGCTGCCCTTTAGCTTGCCCCTGCTGCCGAAGCGGATCCTGGCGAACCAGCCCCAGCGCGGCGATGTGGTGATCTTCAAGGCACCGCCGGGCAATGATGTCGATTACATCAAGCGCGTGATCGGCTTGCCGGGTGACACGGTACAGATGATCGGCGGGCAGCTCCACCTCAACGGCGTGCCGGTGCCCAAGGTCAAGCAGCCGGACTTCGTCATCAAGGTTTCGGCCAACACCAGCTGCATCGCGCCCGAATTCGAGGCAGTCGAAAAGGACGGCAGCCCGAGCTGCCACTACCCGCAATTCCGCGAGACTTTGCCGGGCGGCAAGCAGTACAATGTGCTCGACCTCGGCTACCGGCCGCAGGACGATACACCGCCGGTAGTGGTGCCCGCGGGCCATGTCTTCCTGATGGGCGATAACCGCGACAACTCGATGGACAGCCGCTTCCCGGCGGTCGAGGGTGGCGGGATTGGCCTCGTGCCGCAGGACAACCTGATCGGCCGCGCCACGATCGTGATGTGGTCGACAGACGGCAGCGCCAACTGGTTCCTGCCCTGGACCTGGTTCACAGCGCTCCGCGCGAACCGCATCGGGGGCACGTTCTGATCGGGCCCCTTAGCGAAGAGACCGCGGGCTTCATCGCCGCGCTGACCGGGAAGGCCCCTGGCCTGCCCGAACTGTGGCACGAAGCGCTCACCCACGGATCGATGGGCGAAGCGCGCGATTACCAGCGGCTCGAGTTTCTCGGAGACCGCGTGCTGGGTCTCGCCATTGCCGAATGGCTGCATGAGCAGAGCGAGGCGGCAGAAGGCAAGCTTTCGCAGCGTCTCAACGTGCTCGTCAGCCGCGAGACTTGCGCAGAAGTGGCGCGCACGCTTGGCGTGGTGCCGCATATCCGGCTGGGCAAGCAGGCGCGCAGCGATGGCGCGGGGCAAAGCGACAATGTCCTCGGCGATGTCATGGAGGCGCTGATCGGGGCCTTGTTCCTTGAACGCGGCTTCGATGCGGCGCGCGGCTTCGTGCGCAAGGCGTGGGAGCCCGCGATGGCGGGCGGCGCGGGGCAGCGCAAGCACCCCAAGGCCGCGCTGCAGGAATGGGCCGCGGGCAATCGCCGCAAGCCGCCGGTCTACACGCTGCTGGAGCGCAGCGGGCCGGACCACGCGGCGGTGTTTACCGTGCAAGTGGAAGTATCAGGCATCGGCGCCGAGCAAGCGACCGGTTCAAGCAAGCAGGAAGCCGAACGCGGCGCGGCTGCGGCCTTCATGGCGCGCTATGGGTGATGAACAGATGACGGAACATTGCGGTTTAGTGGCGGTGATCGGCGCGCCCAATGCGGGCAAATCGACACTGGTCAACGCGCTCGTCGGGCAGAAGGTGGCGATCGTATCGGCCAAGGCGCAGACGACGCGCGCACGGCTGATGGGCGTCGCACTGCAGGACCTGCCGGGCGGCGAGCGGGTGCAGCTTATCCTTGCTGATACGCCCGGTCTGTTCGAGCCACGCCGCCGGCTCGACCGGGCCATGGTCCATGCCGCCTGGGAAGGCGCGGAAGGCGCCGATGCAATCCTGCTGGTGGTCGACGGGCGCAAGAAGAAGCGCGATTATCTGGAGCCCATCCTCGAGAGCCTGAAGGACCGCGCCGAGCGCAAGATCCTCGTGCTCAACAAGGTCGATGCAATAGCCAAGGAGCCGCTGCTGGAAATGGCAGCAGAGCTGGCACCTCAGGGCGGATTCGACGAAGTGTTCTTCGTCTCCGCACTGACCGGCGACGGGGTGCCCGATCTCAAGCTGAAGCTTGCCGAGCGCATGCCCGAAGGCGCGTGGCACTATCCCGAGGATCAGGTTTCGGACGCCAGCGAGCGGCTTCTGGCTGCTGAGATCACCCGCGAACAGCTCTACCGCCAGCTGCATGACGAACTGCCCTATGACAGCGCGGTCCGGCCCGAGAGCTACGCCACGCGCCGCGATGGCTCGATCGAGATCCACCAGCAGATCGTGATCGCGCGCGACAGCCAGAAGGCAATCGTGCTCGGCAAGGGTGGTTCGAAGCTGAAGGCCATCGGAGAAGCCTCGCGCAAGGAACTCGCCGAGCTGCTCGGTGTGAAAGTCCACCTGTTCCTCCATGTGAAGGTGGAAGAAGGCTGGGCCGAGGCCAAGGAAATCTACGAGGAAATCGGGCTCGACTGGGTGAAGTAGGAGAAGCGGCGATGGGGGCGGCGTTTTCGTTGGTACTTCCGGGCGTAGGCCTGCTGCTGGCCATGACTGCGCTGTGGCGAATCGGCGTGGCGCTGCACCGGCGGGCGGGCGCAGGCACCGAGACAGCCGGCGAAAGCTACGTGCTCTCCGGCGCGTTCGGTCTGCTTGCGCTGCTCATGGCCTTTGCCTTCAGCCTCGCCATTGGCCGTTACGAGACGCGGCGCCTGCTGGTGATCGACGAAGCCAATGCCATCGGCACGATGTCGACGCGGCTCGCTCTGCTCGAGGATCGCCAGCGCGCGCCCCTCGCAGCGGATCTGGCGCGCTATGCCAGGGCGCGGGCGGCGGTCGGGCGCAACGCCGCCGACGATGCGTGGCAGGCGGCACACGCGGCGAGCGCGCGGGACTGCGCAAGCTTCGGAGATGCGCTGTTTGCCACGCTGCGCTCGATGCCCCCCGATACCCGCGGGCCGGTGCTGGTGCAGGCCTACAACGCGATGTGCGACATCACGACCTCGCGCCATGCCGCACGCTCGGCGCGCCTGCCCACCGAAGTGCTGGGACTGCTTGCGCTTTATTGCTGCGCTTGTACGGCACTGCTGGGCTTCACCACTGGCCGCGCCGACTGGCGCAGCGGGGTTTCCTCGGTGCTGTTCTTCACGCTGCTGGCAGCTGCGTACGTAACGATTCTCGATCTCGACAGCCCCCGCAGCGGTGCGATCATCGTGCCGCAGGAAGAGCTGGACAACGTGGCGCAAAGCCTGCGCTAGGGCGCCCTGGAAGGACAATCGCATGATACAGCGCGAACTGCTCGGCACGGCGTATGTGCCGGGCGGCACCGAACTCAAGCTCTATCGCCACGACCGCGATTTCATGATCGTGATGGGCCAGAACGAGCTGATGAGCAGCCGGATGAGCGGCTCTGAAGTGGCACTTGCAACCGAGACGATCAAACGGCTCAAGGACCGCCCTGCGCCAACCCTGCTGATCGGCGGCTACGGCATGGGCTTTACCCTGCGCGCGGCGCTGGAGGTGTTGGGGCCGAAGGCCGAGCTGGTGGTCGCCGAACTCGTGCCCGAAGTCATCGACTGGGCGCGCGGGCCGATGGCCCAGATTGCCGCCGGGTGCCTCGATGATCGGCGCGTGCGGCTGATCATGGGCGATGTCGGCAGTGTGATCGACGGAGCGCACGGCGATTACGATGCGATTCTGCTCGATGTCGACAATGGCCCGGATGGCGTGGTGCGCGAAGGCAATGGCGCGTTGTACGGCGCATCGGGCTTGCGCGCGGCGCGGCGGGCGCTGGCACCGGGCGGCGTGCTGGCAGTGTGGTCGGCCGGGCCGGACCCGGCGTTTAGCCGGCGGCTGGAGAAGAACGGGTTCGCCGTCGAGGAAATCCGCGTGGCGGCACGAACCAACGGCAAGGGGCCGAAGCACACGATCTGGTTTGCGACGCCGCGCTGAGGGGTTGGCGTTGTAACGCCCCCTCTCCCAACCCTCTCCCCTGAAGGGGAGAGGGCGTTCTTGTGGGCGTTACGTTGCGGATTTCTTCGCTACGGCTTTCTTGGCCGGTGCCTTTTTCGCGGCAGGTTTCTTGGCAGGCGCCTTTGCGGCAGCCTTCTTCGGCGCCGCTTTCTTCTTGCCCTTGGCAGGCGCAGCGGCGGCGCGGGCTTCGATCAGCGCGATGGCCTGTTCGAGCGTCAGGTCCTCGGGCTTGACGTCCTTGGGCAACGTGGCGTTGGTCGTGCCATCGGTGA
This sequence comes from Novosphingobium sp., assembly GCF_965228995.1. GTDB lineage: Bacteria > Pseudomonadota > Alphaproteobacteria > Sphingomonadales > Sphingomonadaceae > Novosphingobium. The sequence goes on from NZ_OZ245852.1 coordinate 2,785,861, forward strand.
CATAGGCACCGTAGCGGCCGGCAAGCAGCTTCATCTCGCCGCCAGAGGTCGGATGCGCACCGAAGGTGTTGAGCGGTTCGGCAGCCGCACGGCTGCCCCGCGCCCCTGCCCCGGCTGCGGCCTCGGCAAGTTTGACGACGGCCGCGTTCATGCCTGTCTCGAACACTTCAGACGTCGACTTAAGTCTTCCGTACTTTCCATCATGCGCGAGGTATGGGCCATAACGACCTATACTTGCGGTGATTATCTTGCCCGTCTCAGGGTGCGGACCGATCTCGCGCGGAAGCGACAGCAGCTTCAGCGCCCATTCCAGATCAAGCTCGGGAATGTCCTTCGGGATCGAGGCGCGCTTGGCTTCCTTGCCATCGCCGAGCTGGATGTAGGGCCCGAAGCGGCCGGTGCGGCGGGTGACTTCAAGGCCGGTGACCGGATCCTTGCCCAGCCCCGCATCCTCGCCTTCACCGCCCTCACCCTCGCCGCCGCCTTGCGCGAACTTGCGGGTGAACTTGCACTCGGGATAGTTCGAGCAGGCCACGAAGGCGCCGTAGCGCCCGCCGCGCAGCGAGAGGCGGCCAGCCTGGCACTTGGGGCACAGACGCGGGTCCGAACCGTCCTCACGCTTGGGGAAGAGGTAATCCTCGAGGAAAGTGTCGAGCTCGGCGGTCACCTCGCTCGGTTTCTTCTCCATCACCTCGTCGGACTTGGGCTTGAAATCGCGCCAGAAGGCTTCGAGCACGGCCTTCCACGCGGCGCGGCCGCCCGAGACGTCGTCGAGCTCGTCTTCCATGCCGGCGGTGAACTGATACGCAACGTAACGCTCGAAAAAGCGTTCGAGGAAGGCCGTGAGGAGACGTCCGCTTTCCTCGGCGAAGAAGCGGTTCTTCTCGGTGCGGACGTAGTTGCGGTCCTTCAGCACCTGCAGCGTGGCGGCGTAGGTCGAAGGACGGCCGATGCCGAGCTCCTCCAGCCGCTTGACCAGGCTCGCCTCGGAATAGCGCGGCGGCGGCTGGGTGAAGTGCTGCGTGGCATCAACCCCGCGCTTGGCGGGCAGATCGCCGGTGTTCATGATCGGAAGCAGGCTGCTCTCGTCCTCGCCGTCCTCGGCGCCGTCAGCCTTCTGATCGCGCCCTTCTTCATAGACCGCAAGGAAGCCGGGGAACTTGACGACCTGCCCGGTGGCCCGCAGCTCGTGCTTGCCGGTGCCTTCGCGCAAGGTGACGGTCGTGCGCTCGATCAGTGCCGAGGCCATCTGGCTCGCCATCGCGCGTTTGTAGATGAGGTCGTAGAGCCGCGCTTCATCGCCCGTACCGTAACGGTCATGGCTGAAGTCGGTGGGGCGGATCGCCTCGTGGGCTTCCTGCGCGTTCTTGGCCTTGGTCTCGTAAATACGCGGCTTTTCAGGCAGGTAGTGCCCCGAATAACGGGTGCTGATCGCCGCGCGCGCGGCCTGGATTGCGCTGGAATCCATCTGCACGCCGTCGGTACGCATATAGGTGATCGCACCCGCTTCGTAGAGCGTCTGCGCCACGCGCATGGTGTGGCTGGCAGAAAAGCCGAGCTTGCGCGCGGCTTCCTGCTGGAGCGTGGAGGTGGTGAACGGGGGATAGGGATTGCGGCGGTTAGGCCGGGTCTCGACCTCCTCGACGCGGAAGGTGGCAGCCTCGACCAGCGCCTTGGCGCGCAGGGCAATGCCTTCGTTACCTAACGAGAGGCGCTCCAGCTTCTCGCCCTCGAAACGGACAAGTCGGGCCTTGAACGGCGTGCCGCCCTGTTCGAGCAAAGCGACGACCGACCAGTATTCCTGAGCCTTGAAAACCTCGATTTCGCGCTCACGCTCGACAATCAGGCGCAGCGCGACCGACTGAACGCGCCCGGCGGACTTGGCACCGGGCAGCTTGCGCCAGAGCACGGGCGAAAGCGTGAATCCGAACAGGTAATCGAGCGCGCGGCGGGCGAGATAGGCATCGATCAGATCCTGATCGAGCTCGCGCGGGTGCTTCATCGCCTCGGTGACGGTGGCCTTGGTGATCGCGTTGAACGTAACGCGTTCGACTTCCCTGGGCAGCGCCTTGCGTTTGGCCAGCAGCTCGCGCACGTGCCACGAGATCGCCTCGCCCTCACGGTCAGGGTCGGTCGCGAGGATCAATCGATCAGCGGTCTTGGCCGAATCGACGATCGCCTTTACCCGCGCCGCCTTGTCGCCATAGAGCTCCCAGTCCATCGCGAAGTCCTCGTCCGGGCGCACCGAACCGTCCTTCACGGGAAGATCGCGGACGTGGCCATATGAGGCGAGGACCTTGAAGCCGGGACCGAGATACTTCTCGATGGTCTTGGCCTTGGCCGGGGATTCGACGATGACAAGCTGCATGGGGTGGGACGGACTTTCCTGGCCTTACACGTACGCGCGAGGGTGGCGACCCTTCACGGCCCGCGTCAAGGCCCCGCGTTCTGCGCAGGATTTCAGGAAAGTCCAGTCCCGAACGAATACCGTCACTTCAAGGCGTTGATCTGCCCGATCAGCACATCGTTGGCGAGACCGGCCGCCTTGGCCGCGCCGTCCTCGTAATTCCCGGGCTTTGCGTCGAACTCGAACTTGCGGGTCTTGCCGAACATCATGCCGCCGTGGCCCATCGCAGCCATGATCCCGCCCGCGACGTTGGCGGCGGCCTGCGTAGTCTTGGAGGTACCGCTGGAAGCATCGTGCTTGTCGATGAAATCACCATCGACCGAAACCGACTGGCTGAGCGTGACGGTCGTCGTCTTGCCGTTGGGGCCGAACACGGTCATGCGGCTGTAGCCGGGCACGACCGAGAGATTGGCGTTCACCTCAAGCCCGCCGAAACTGAATGCCCCGGGGCGCTTCTGATCGGAAAAGTCGATGAGATAGGTGACATCGACAACCGGCACGCCGGCGGCCTTGGCGTATTGCGAGAGGGCATAGCCTGCCTGCCCCGCGTCCATGGCGAGGCCCATGCTGGAAAAGCCGCTGCCCTGGAAATCGCCCGCGACCATGATCAGCGTCGGCAGCACGGCGGGCTTCACATATGTCGCCTTGCCCTTGCTGCCCTTCTCAAGCGCGATCCCGATATCCAGCGGCGAGGTCTGGCCGTGGGGCTTGGCCATCTCGGGCGCGGCGAACATGCTCGCGCTATCCTTGATCGTGAGGCCCGAAGCCGCCAGCTTGGCGGTGAAATCGGCATAGGCGGCATTGGCGATCTTCTGCATCATTTCCGGCGTGACGCCGACGAGCGAGGACTTGGCCTTGGTCGTGCCGCCAAAGGCGCCGACGAGGCCGCCGGTTGCCTTGGTCTGATCGGTCGATTCGAAAATGAAACCGACGTTGAAAGCCGCAACGGCGACGCCCGTGGCGCCTTTCACGGCCTCTTTGCCTGAAATCTTAACCTGCGCGCTGTCACCTGCGTGAGCCAGACCGGGCAATGCGAACGTGGCCAAGGCGAGCGCCAAGGCCATGGATTTATGGCTTTTCATTATCCTGTCCCCCTTTGCCTCGCTCTTGGCGAGGTCCGGAACGGATCATAAATGGTAAATCTGGAGGGCGTCAATTATTACCATAATGGTGGTAATTGGGCGGACCAGCCTCAGCCCTGCGCGAGCGACACCCGGCCGCCCGCATGGCGGATGAGACGGCCGGCGAGTTCGAGCTCGATCAGGGCCATGTGGACGGCGCCCGCGCTCGCGCCGCTTTGGCGGATCAGTTCGTCGGTCGCGACAGGAGCGGTGCCGAGGAGCTGGGCGATATCAGGTGAGGCATCTTCGGCCCCGGGCGCGAAATCGAAGCCGGTTTCCTCCCCGTCCGCGGCGCTCCACGGCGCCTCACGCAGCACAAGTTGGCCGCTTCTGCCCCGGGGACCTTCGAACCGTTCGAGCAGTTCAGTGATGTCGTCCGCCGACTGCACGAGGACCGCACCATCGCGGATCAGTTCGTTGCACCCGCGCGAGCGGCTATCGAGCGGCGAGCCGGGGACGGCCATGACCTCACGCCCCGCTTCAGCCGCAAGCCGCGCGGTAATCAGCGAGCCCGAACGGGGGGCGGCCTCAACCACCACGGTGCCCGCGGCGAGCCCTGCGATGATCCGGTTGCGGAACGGGAAGTGCCGCGCGAGCGGTTCGGTACCGGGGGGCATTTCGGCCAGCAGCAGGCCGCGCGTGGCGACTTCTTCCTGCAAGGCGAGATGGTCGGGCGGGTAGGTCACGTCGATCCCGCTGGCGATCACGCCGATGGTGCCGCCGCCGTGGCCCATCGCCGCCAGCGCGCCGCGATGCGCGGCGGCATCGATCCCACGGGCAAGGCCGGAGACGACGGCATAGCCGCGTGCGGCAAGGGCGGCACCATAATCGCGAGCAAGGCGGCAGGCCCCGGCGGAGGCATTGCGCGCACCGACAAGCGCGACCGCCCCCTGCCCCAGCAGCGCAAGATCGCCGCGCCAGGTCAGCACCGGGGGCGGCGTTTCGAGTGCGGCGAGAAGGCGCGGATAGGCGGGGGAATCGTGGAACAGGTATTGCCCGCCTGCCGCATGCAGCCGGGCAATTTCGGCCTCGATGCGCTCGGCGGGCACAGGGCGGTACCGCGCTCCGCCCCGCGCGGCGAGATCGGGCAGCGCATCGAGTGCGGCGGCAGCCGAGCCAAAGCGGCGCAAGAGCTGGAAATAGCTGACCGGGCCAATGCCGGGCGAACGCAGCAGCCGCACCCGCGCAAATACGTCGGCGGCAGACAGCACTGGCGCGGCGAGGTTCATCCCTTCTGGCCGATGCGCGGCTCGGTCCCGGCGCGCAGGCGGGCGATATTGGCGCGGTGGAGCCAGAGGACGAGCAGGGCCAGCAGCACAAGGACCGGAGCGTAGCTGCCATGGCCGGTGAGCAGCGCGGCGATCGGCGCGGCGATCACCGCACAGAGGCCGCCGAGCGATGAAATCCGCGTCACGGCAAGCACGCCGATCCAGACCACCGCATAGGCCAGCCCGATCGGCCAGGCGAGCGCGAGCGAAACGCCCATCGTGGTTGCGACACCCTTGCCGCCGTTGAAGCGCAGCCAGACCGGGAAGCAATGCCCGATCACGGCCGCGAGGGCTGCCAGCGCCTCTGTTCCCGGAAACAGGGCGCGCGCCAGCAGCACAGCTGCCGCACCTTTGGCCAGATCGAGCAGCAGCGTGGCCGCCGCAAGCCCCTTGCGACCGGTGCGCAGAACATTGGTCGCGCCGATATTGCCCGAACCGATCGAGCGCAGATCGCCGGCGCCGAACAGGCGAGTGAGCAGCAGGCCGAAGGGGACCGAACCGAGCAGATAGGCCGCAGCGATCACGGCGGAAGTGGGGGCGAAGGCAAAGCTCATCCCCCAGTCTTAACCGCCACCGGGCACAAAGGGGAGAGGCATGCTTTCCTTTTTGCCGCCGTTCCCGATAGAAGGGCATCCGATGACCGCTGAGCCCGCTTCCGGCGATCCTGCCGCCCCGATCCTGCTGTTCGATTCCGGTGTTGGCGGGCTTTCGGTGCTCGGCAAGGTGAGGCAGGTCCTGCCCGAGGCCCCGGTCATGTATGTCTCCGACAACGCCGGCCTGCCCTACGGCAGCAAGACCGAGGCGCAGATCGCGGCGCGCGTTTCGGGCCTGCTCGGCCGGCTGACCGAGCGCTATCGCCCGCGCCTCGTCTGCATTGCCTGCAATACCGCCAGCACGATCGCGCTCGCTTCGGTGCGCGAAGTGCTGGAAGTGCCGATTGTCGGCACAGTGCCCGCGATCAAGCCGGCGGCGGCGATCACGCAGACCGGCGTGATCGGCCTGCTCGGCACCGAGGCGACGATCCGGCAGGGCTATGTCGACCGGCTAGAGGCCGAGTTTGCGGCAGACAAGCGCCTGCTGCGCCATGGCGCGCCCGAACTCGTCGCAGCAGCCGAGGCCAAACTGCGCGGTGAGCCGGTCGATCCGGCGGTCTTTGCCCGGGCCGCGGCAGCGCTGCGCGCAATGCCGGATGGCGAGCGCATCGACACCGTAGTGCTTGCCTGCACGCACTTCCCGCTGCTTGAAGGCGAACTGGCCGGAGCGTTCGGGCCCGGCGTGCGCTTTGTCGACGGTTCAGACGGAATCGCCCGGCGCATCGCGTTTCTCACCGAAGGGCAACCCTGGGCGCGCAACGCCGGGGGCGATCTTGCGCTGTTCACCAAGGATGATCCGGTCGACGAGAAATTGATGCCCGCGCTCGCGCGCTATGGCATCACCCGGCGACTGGTGTTCTGACCGGAACGAGGATATCGAGCGCAGCCATGTTCACCCGGATTGCCTTGCTGTTGATCGTGATCCTAGCGGTGCCATATTACTGGCTTCTGATGGATCCGGGCCCAACGTCGGTCGCGCCCCGGGATATCGATATTGCCCGCCTGCGCTCACTGGCGGAAAGCGAAGCCGGCTCCCGCCCGGTTGCCATCGAATATGCCGCGATCGCAACCGATAGCGAGCCCGGGACATTGCTGGTCGCGGGCGGCGGGCTCAGAAGCGAGAAGACCGGTGTGTTCGTCTGGCGCCTCATCACGCCGGGCGGAGATACCATCATCAATTCGGGCCTCACCGAAGACCAGGCCATGGCAACCGGCTACAAGAACTATCATCCTGAAATTCAGGCGACGGTCGACAACTGGCTGCGTGCGGCGCGGCGGATCATTTTCACCAGCGAGGAAATCGATCATGTCGGCGGACTCATCGCCCTGCTGCCCGCCGATCCGGAGATTGCCGGAAAGGTGATCGGCAATACCCGGCAGCTCGAGTCGATCAGGGCGCTTGCCCCGGCCCTGATGAAGTCGCTTGGCGTGGAACCCGCCGCGCTTGCCAATCCCGCCGGCTATGCTGCGATTGCCCCCGGCGTTGCGGTGGCCCGGACCCAGGGGCATCTCGACGGAACGCAGATGATCTACGTGCGGCTGCAGGATGGCCGCGAATATCTCTTTGCCGGCGATTCAGCCCCGATGCGGCGCAACGTCGATTGGCTGCGGCCGCGTTCGCGCTATGCAGCGGAATGGCTTGGCCACGAGGACCGCGCCGCCACCATGGCGTGGATCAAGGGCCTGGCGCGGCTCAAGGAGCGTGAGCCGGGACTGATACTGGTCTACGCCCACGATTATGGCTGGCTGAAGGATCAGGCGCAGGGTCCGCGCTTTGCTCCGGCCCCAGCCAGCCAGCCGCCTCAGCATGCGCGCAATTTGGCCCGATAGGACTGCTTCAGGCGCGGAATATGACCGAAATGCCGCTGGCATTGGCGCAACAAGGGGCGTAAAGCGCCGCTCGCTTTGTGAGGCGGACTGCCCGAAACCGGGCTGATCGGCTCATCAAGACAGGTTTGATTGCGCGCGATGCGCACATGTGCGTGACAACTGGTTCATAGGGAGCCGCGGGTGAATTACGATCAGGTTTTCGATTCCGCGATCGAGCGTCTGCATACCGAAGGTCGTTACCGCGTCTTCATCGACATTCTTCGCAACAAGGGCGCCTATCCCAACGCGCGCTGCTTTGCCGGGCACAATGGCCCCAAGCCGATCACCGTCTGGTGCTCGAACGACTATCTCGCAATGGGGCAGCACCCCAAGGTCATCGGCGCGATGGAAGAAGCGCTGCACGATGTGGGCGCGGGTTCGGGCGGCACGCGAAACATTGGCGGCAACACCCACTACCACGTCGATCTTGAAGCCGAACTCGCCGACTTGCACGGCAAGCAGGGCGCGCTGCTGTTTACCAGCGGCTATGTCTCGAACGATGCCACGCTTTCCACGCTCGCCAAGATCCTGCCGGGCTGCGTGATCTTTTCGGACGAACTCAACCACGCCAGCATGATCGCGGGCATCCGCAATTCGGGCGCGGAAAAGCGTGTGTTCCGCCACAATGATGTGGCGCATCTCGAGGAACTGCTGGCCGAGTGCGACCCCGCGCTGCCCCGGCTGATCGCCTTTGAAAGCGTCTATTCGATGGACGGTGACGTAGCCCCGATCCACGCGATCTGCGATCTAGCCGAAAAGTACAACGCCCTCACCTACATCGACGAAGTCCATGCCGTGGGCATGTACGGTGCGCGCGGCGGCGGCATTTCGGAGCGTGACGAGGCCGCGCACCGCATCGATATCATCGAGGGCACGCTGGGCAAGGCGTTCGGCGTGATGGGCGGCTATATCGCGGCAGACTCGCGGATCATTGACGTGATTCGCAGCTATGCGCCGGGCTTCATCTTCACCACCTCGCTCTCGCCCGTGCTGGCCGCCGGTGTCCTCGCAGCAGTGCGCCACCTCAAGGCCTCGAGCGTCGAGCGCGAAGGCCAGCAGGCCGCCGCCGCGTTCCTCAAGAAGGCCTTCGCCGACGCTGGCCTGCCCGTGATGCCCTCGACCACGCACATCGTGCCGCTGATGGTGGGCGATCCGGTCCGCGCCAAGAAGGTCAGCGACATTCTGCTGGCCGAATATGGCGTCTATGTGCAGCCGATCAACTATCCGACCGTGCCGCGCGGCACCGAGCGGCTGCGCTTCACGCCTGGCCCGGCACATACCGAGCCGATGATGATCGAACTGACGGACGCGCTGGTCGAGATCTGGAACCGGCTCGAACTGGACATGCGCAAGGCCGCCTGAGCTTTTAGCCGAAAGTGCAAAGGGCGGCGCTCCCTCCGAGGGAGCGCCGCCCTTTTTTCATGCTCTCAGAAGTGGACGCCGGCGCCCACCAGGAACGATCGCCCGACCAGGCCATCGTTGTAGAGGTTCTGCGATGCATTGCCCGCCGCGGGATAGGGAATGCCACGGTTGGTCACATTATTAACGTTGATGCGGAACTCGAAAGCGTTCTTCATACGAATTACTACGCCCGTGTTCCACGATACATAGCTGCCAATACCCATGACATCGCGCGTGCCCGGCGCCTCGGCCGGATCGAACTGAGCAGGGCCGATATAGAGCACCTGATTGAACCAGGTGAACGGACCGCTCTCAAGCGTGGCGCTGACGTTGGCACGATCAACGTTATTGCCGATACCACCACGCTGTTGTGTGGCGCCGGAGTCGGCGCTGATCACCGTGTAGGACTTGATGATGTGCTGGTAGGTGGCATCGACCGTCAGGTGGCCGATTTTCCCGAGCTGCGTGCGATATCCAAGCGTCGCCTCGACCGCCCGGTAGGTCCGGCCACCCTGGTTGATGTACGGCTCATCGAGCGTGAGCACCTGACCGAAGTTGTCGGCGCTGGTGTCACGCTTGATCAGACCGCAGTAGTAGTTGTTCGGATAGGAGGTTGAGTCATAGCAGCCCTGCAACACATCCTTGGCCGAGGATGACACAATCGTATCTGCCAGATCGACGCTGACATAATCCGCAGCAAGTGAGAACCCGCGCAGGAAGCGCGGCTCCACAACGGCACCGACAGTCCACGAGCGAGCGGCTTCGTTGCGCAGGTTGCGATTGCCGATGACGTTGATCGGAACAGTGACCGAGTTGATCAGCGAACTGAAATCGGTCGGCAACCCTGCAGCGGCGCAGTTCTTCTGGCGAACGGCCGGGTTGGGACCGCTGTTCAGGTTTTGCTGGTCGCACGGATCGTAGCCACCATCGAAAGCTGGCTGATTGGCTACGAACAGCTCGGTAACGGCAGGGGCACGGATCGCGCGGGTATAGTTGCCGCGGATTGCGAAGCCCGGCACCACCGACCAGCGCCCGCCTGCCGTCCACGTGACGGCACCGCCATTGATCGAGTTATGAACATAGCGGCCAGCTGCGTTGACTTCGAGCTCATTGACCAGCGGGATATCCTGGTTCGGCCCGATCAGCGGCGCACGGATTTCGCCGAATACCTCATTAGTGGTGTAGCTGCCCGAAAGCCCGAGGATCGGAATCGAGCGACCGAGCGCCTGCCGATAGAACGCATCCGGATCGAACTCCGAGTACTCGCGGCGGTTTTCATAGCCAAGCGATACACCCAGTTTGCCCCCGGGCAGATCGAACAGCGAGCCGGTCACAGTCGCGAGGAAATCGCGCTGGGAAGTAATCGCGCGGGTCTTGGCGATGGTCGTCACGTAATCACGCGCAGCCTGGCTCGGGGCGCCCACGCCGAAGAGGTTGAGCGGGGCGCAAGTCTGTGAAATCGTGCCGGAGTAGGCCGGCGTATTGGGCGGCGAGGTCGGATCCGCCGGATCGGGGTTGAACGGCAAGCAGACGATATTCCCGCTGGCATCGCGGCCGACATTAAGCGCGCGGCGCAAGTTGGGTTCAACCAGTGTCGGAGTCGAAGAGGTACTGACCGTGCGCCCGTAGTTGCCCGAGACTTCCCATGTGAAGTTGTTGCCGAACGCGTGGAAATCCCCCGTGAGCCCACCGACAACGCGGAAAAGGTCCTGCTTCAGGCTTGCAACGCCGGTCACCAGATCGGTGTTCGCGCGGCCAAGGTAGAACACGTCGTTGTCCGTTGCCGGACGTCCATTGGCGATGAGGTTCTGGCGAATGAGCTCTCGTGCCTGCGACGTAAGGAACGGATTGTTGAGCTTGATGATGAAGTTGCCGTTTACATCGAAGTTCCCCGGGTCGGCCTGCCTGAAGAAGGCGGTGTTATAGACCGGCTGACCAGCGAGGTTGGTCGCGGTGTTGCGCGAGTACCAACCTTCGGCGAAGGCACGGATACCATCGGTCACCTCATAGTTCAAAAGGCCGGTGAGGTTGAACCGGTCACTGCGCACGCGCAAGTTTGTGATGTTGGCGAAGTTCAGGGAATCGCCACCGATGAAAGTCGTCGGATCGTTGGTCGGCGTGCCGGTGTTGAACGGCACGAGATTGCCGTCGGGGCCGAAGCGCACGAAATTGCCCGCAGCATCGACAACACTGCGCGACGGGCCGATCGTACCGCGGTCGATGAAGTAAGGGTTGCCGCCGGGCACGCCGAGGAAGGTACGCTGATTGCGGATAAGGACCTGCTGGAAGGGCGAGTTCGGATCGAGCGGCGCAATAAAACCGTACTGCTGCCGGATCACGTCACGCTGATTGCCGAGCAGGCCATCATCGTGGGCATATTCAGCGTTCAGAGTGATGTTGCCGCGCCCATCGGCAAAATTCTTGCCAAAGAGGCCCCGCACGCGCTGATTGGCCAGATCACCCTGCTGGCTGATTCCGGCCTGGGCATCGAGATCGATGCCTTCATAATTGCGCTTGAGCACGATGTTGACCGTGCCGGCGATCGCATCTGCGCCATAGATCGGCGCGCCGCCGATCGAGACCACATCAACGCGCTCGATCAGCTTGGTCGGAATCGTGTTGAGATCGACCTGCGAACCGCCGCCCGCCTGTGAGAAGATCGAGGCCGGGTTCGCACCAACGAACCGGCGGCCGTTGACGAGCGTCAGCGTGCGCTGCGAGCCAAGATCATAGAGATTGACGAAAGCCTGACCGACCCCGAAGCCATTGCCCTGATCACCGATTGCCGACGCATCGGCGATCCCGAAGCCGGGCAGCTGATTGATAGCGTCGCTCACGCTGGTGTAGCCACGATTTTCTATCAGGCGGGCGTCAATCACCGCCGTGGGCTGGGCATTGTCGGTCGAAGGACGCCGGATGCGCGAGCCGGTAACAACGATATCTTCGGAATCCTTGCCGGGTGCCTCAGCCGCAGGCGCGGTAGACGGCTGCGCATCCTGCGCATGGGCAATTGGCGCCGCAAAGGCGGTACCACAAAGGATAGCTGCCATGCAGGAAGAACCGAGCAAGCGTTTAGCAACCATAGCGATAACTCCAGACAGAACGCATCTCGTCAGAAGTTATGCGAATCTACCTCATTGTGTTCCTGCCAATGTGGGCATGTATCCAATTTGGTTGTATTATGTCGTTTTTAGGCAACACGTTAATGCAGGATATTAGCGGTTCAAGGTGGATGAAGAGAAAAAATGAAAGGCCCCGCGATTGCTCGCGGGGCCTTTCTTTTGCGACCCGGATTTGGCCCGGTGCTTGTTATCTCTCAGCGCAGCGAGACCACGTTGTCCGAAACGCGCGGATCGCGGCGGTCACCGCGGTACTGGCTGGCCATCGGCTCATCCGCCACTTCAAAGACGTCGGTTGCGCCAAAGCCGTTGAACGCCGTCTTCATCGCCGCGCCATAGGCGCCGAGCATGCCGATTTCGATGAAATCGCCCACCTTGATGTCCGCCGGAAGCGCGAAGGGCCCTTCCATGTGGTCCATATCATCGCAGGTCGGGCCCCAGAAGCTGAAGGGCTCGAGCTCGATCTCGCTGTCCTCGTTCGCGGCGCCCTCACGCAGCACACGGACCGGGAAGCGCCAGCCCACATGCGCGGCATCGAACAGCGCACCATAGGCGCCGTCGTTGATGTAGAGCTCGGTGCCGCGGCGCCGTTCGACGCGCACGATCATCGAGTTATACTCGGCGCACAGCGCGCGGCCCGGTTCGCACCACAGTTCGGCCGAGTACGAGACCGGCAGCGATTCATAGGTGCGATCGATCACGCCGAAGTAATCTTCGAGCGGCGGCGGTTCCATGCCCGGGTAGATCGATGGGAAGCCGCCGCCGACATCGATGATGTCAACCGTGACGGCCGCATCGACAATCGCCGCACGAACGCGCTCGAGCGCCTGGACATAGGCGTGCGGGCTCATCGACTGGCTGCCGACATGGAAGCAGACGCCGAGCGAATCGGCGACCTGACGCGTGGCCTGAAGAAGTTCGCCTGCGCCCGTGAGATCGCACCCGAACTTCGAGGCGAGGCTGAGCTCCGAACCTTCCGACGAGACGCGCAGGCGCACGCACAGGGTCAGATCCTCGGGCAGCACGCCGCCATTGGCAGTCGTGGTCGCTTCGCGGATCTTTTCCAGTTCCTCGATCGAATCGAGGCTGAACACGCGCACGCCATGGTCACGATACGCTTCGGTGATCGCGCTGGGCGTCTTGACCGGATGCATGAAGCACAGCGTGGCTTCGGGCAGCGTGGCCCGCGCCATGCGCACCTCGGCAACCGAGGCCACGTCATAATGCGTGATCCCGGCATCCCACAGCACGCGGAGCAATTCCGGCGACGGGTTGGCCTTGACCGCATAGAGCGAGCGCCCCGGAAACTTCTCGACGAAGAATCGGGCAGCACGCGCCGCAGCGTGCGGACGGTTCAGAATGGCGGGTTGATCAGGCGCGAAGGCGCCCGCTACAGCCAATGCGTCAGGATGGATGTGCAACTCAAGGGACCCCCAAACGGAAAATTGAGACAAAGCTGCCTTGCGGTTTGGAAGTCCCCATGGGGCAGCGAGGGGGTAAATAGCCCCCCCGCCCTGAACATCAAGTGAAAAAATGGGCACCTCACGTTGATGTCACAAAGGTGAAACATTTTCGGGGCGAAGCGCAGAAATCCTTAAGCCATCAGCGCTTGCGCGAGCGCGCGCCATGCCGGGAGCGAGTGCGGGTCGTTCGCGCCATTGGCCGCAGTGGGATGCGAGGCGAATCGTGCGACGACCATCTCCGCCACAGGGTCGATCCACAGTGTCTGTCCATGAATGCCCCGCGCGCTGAAGCACCCGTGGTTATCGTGCGCATGCCACCACTGGCTGCCATAGCTCCACCCGCCCAGCAGCGGATACGCTGACTTGTGGAATCGCTCCGGATCGCCGCCTTGCCGGATGCGTTCGACGTCTTCCGCGGGAATCACGCCAAGCCCGCCGAGGCGCAGCGCCTCGCCAAACCGGGCCAGATCCTCGAGCCGCAAGTTGAGCCCCCCGCCGGCGAAAGGCGCGCCGGCCTCGTCGACGATCAGATCCGCATCGCCCAGCATGCCAAGCGGTTGCCACAGGCGCTCGGACAGGACCTGTGTGAAGGGCTTGCCCGTCACGCGGGTGATGATCCACGCCAGCACGTCGGTATTGGGCGTGCGGTAGACGAACTTTTCGCCGTGCACTCCCTCCCCCGGCACCGTGGTCAGATAATCCCACAAGTTGTGCGGGCCGGTGTAGCTCGCCGGGCGCGGGGTGAGGCCGAGCGCGGCGCTGTACGCGCCGATCCCGGAGTTGGGGTTGCCGTATTCCTCCGAGAAATCGAGCGCGGTCGTCATGTGCAGGACCTGGCCGATGGTCGCGCTGCCGAAGCCGCTGCTGGCGAGTTCAGGGATCACACTGTCCACCCGAGCGGTAAGGTCTATCTGCCCTTCCCCGACCAGCAACTGCACCAGCGTTCCGACGAAGCTCTTGGTGACCGAGAACGCGATGTGGCGCGTTTCCGGACCAGTCACGCCGAACCAGCGCTCGAAGACCACTTCGCCCTTGTGGAGCACGAGGATGCCGTCGGTGAAGGCGGCGAGGAGCGCTTCTTCAAATGTGATCTCGGCTTCGGCGCCGAGCGGCGTGAAGCGCACCGCGCCGAGATCTTCCTTCAAGGCACGGGGGAATGGCGCCCCCGCCCCGCTCGCGGCGACACGCGCAGTAGGGCAATAGCTGCGCATGTTCGAATAGGACCAGCGGATCATCGGGAAGCGCATATGATCGGCGCGCGCGGCGAGGATGCGCTTTTCTGGCGGCGGCGGGGCGCCGACCATCCAGCCCATTCGCACCGGATCGCTGGTCACGCCATCGAGCTGCACTTCCGCCATTCCATCTCTCCGCCTTGTGTTCTGTGCGGAGAGCTTGCCTCAGGAAAGCGCGTCAGGAAAGCCGGGCGCGAAAGTCCTCCCACGAAAAACGCTTCACGCATTCGAGCGTGTCGGTCTCGCTATCCCACAGCCAGATCGAGGGGAGCGGCACGCCGTTGAAGGTCGTGGTCTTGACCATCGAATAGTGCGCCTGATCGAGGAAGGCGAAGCGGGTGCCTGGCACGGCGAGGCCGTGCTTGCGGTAGTCGCCGATGACGTCACCCGCGAGGCACGAAGGGCCGCCGAGGCGGACGGGAGCGTCCCCTTCCCCGTCCTCGTATTCGTCGAGCGGCAGTTCGCCAAGCATGGCCGGACGATAGGGCGCTTCGATCACGTCGGGCATGTGGCAGGTCGCGGAAATGTCGGTGATGCCAAGGTTCATGCCGTTCCAGTGCGAGTCCAGCACGGTGCCGACGAGAATGCCGGCATCGAGTGCAACCGCTTCGCCGGGTTCAAGGTAGATCTCGCAGCCAGTTTCGACCTTAACTGCCTCAAGGAAGGCGACAAGTTCATCGCGCTGGTAATCAGCACGGGTGATATGGTGGCCGCCGCCGAAGTTGAGCCACTTGAGCTGGCCGAAGTACGGCGCGATCACGGGTTTCAGCGCCGCCCAGGTGCGCTCAAGGGGCTCGAAATCCTGCTCGCAAAGCGTGTGGAAATGCAGGCCCGAGACACCTTCGAGATGTTCGGGGCGAAGCTGATCGACAGGGAAGCCAAGGCGCGAATGCGGCGCGCAAGGATCATAGCGCGGCACTTCACCTTCTGCGTGCAAGGGATTGATTCGAAGGCCGATGTCGAACGGTTCACCTGCTGCCCGCGCAGCCGCGATCTGGGCGGCAAAGCGGGTGTGCTGACCGGGCGAATTGAAGATCACATGATCAGAGTGCTGGAGGATCTCGGGCACGTCTTCCGCCTTGTAGGCAGCGCAATACGTCGCGATCTCGCCAGCGTAATGATCAGCGGCAAGCCGCGCTTCCCACAGGCCTGAAGTGCAGACGCCGTCGAGGTATTCGCCGATCAGCGGCGCGACCCGCCACATCGAGAACGCCTTGAGCGCGGCGAGCACCTTGATCCCAGCACGATCACGCACATCGGCCAGAATGCTCAGATTCTGTCTGAGCCTCGCGGCATCGACCACGAAGGCCGGGCTGTCGACGCGGCTGAGGTCGAAGTGGGCGAAAGCGCCCGGATCGCCGGCTCTGGTTTCCATTTTCGCACCTCGAATTTCGCATGACCCATGGCACAATCCACTTGGCTGGCCGGGCCAAGCGATGATAAATCGAAACAGTCGCCTCGCGGGAGGACAAAGTGACGAGAACTCAAATCCACAGCGTTAGCGGAATCGGACCGCTGGTTCTTTCCGGCGTCGCGCTTGCACTTCTGACCATCGTCCTTGGCACAGGCTGGGAACGCAACCTGAACGACGAGGGCACCGCAGCCCATTTGTTCCAAATCTGCGTGGCTTTGCAAATTCCGCTGATCGCTGTGTTTGCGCTTACCTCCACCTCTGGCGAAAAGGCAGCGACCGCGCGAATGCTGGCACTGCAATGCGCGGCCTTGGTATTTTGCCTTGCGATGGTCTTCGTCAGCGGCTTGTAGCGCTCGCCCGCACCGAGCTGTGGGTGATTGTCAGAACGCCAGCGGCCCCTCAAGCTCCTTCACCTGCCACGGCAGGCCGTGCTTGTTCAGCATGTCCATATAGGGATCGGGATCGAACTGTTCGATGTTGAACACGCCCGCCCCGCCCCAGGTTCCGGTGACCAGCATCGCCGCGCCGATCATCGCCGGCACGCCGGTGGTGTAGCTGATCGCCTGGTTGCCGGTTTCGGCATAGGCCTCTTCGTGATCGCAGATGTTATAGATGTAGAAGGTCTTCTCGACACCGTCCTTCAGGCCCGTCGCGATATCGCCGATGTTCGTCTTGCCCTTGGTGAGCGCGCCGAGGCTGGCGGGTTCGGGAAGCACGGCCTTGAGGAACTGCAGCGGCACGATCTCCTTGCCCTCGTACATGACAGGATCGATCCGCGTCATGCCCACGTTCTGCAGCACAGTCAGGTGCGTGATATAGGCATCGCCAAAGGTCATCCAGAAACGGATGCGCTCGATCTCGGGCAGGTGATGCGCGAGGCTCTCGAGCTCCTCGTGGTACATGAGGTACATGTTCTTCGGGCCGACGGCTTCGAAATCGAAGGTCTGGCGGATCGTGAGCGCGGGCGTCTCAACCCATTCGCCCTTCTCCCAGCGGCGCGCCGGGGCAGTGATCTCGCGGATGTTGATTTCCGGGTTGAAGTTGGTCGCGAACGGCTGGCCATGATCGCCGCCATTGCAATCGAGGATATCGAGCGTGCGGATCGTATCCAGCTTGTGCTTCTTGAGCCAGGTCGCGAAGACCGAAGTCACGCCCGGATCGAAGCCCGAGCCGAGCAGCGCGGTAAGGCCGGCGGCCTTGAAGCGCTCCTGATAGGCCCACTGCCACTTGTATTCGAACTTGGCCTCGTCGATCGGCTCGTAATTCGCGGTGTCCATGTAGTTGACCCCGGCGGCGAGGCACGCCTCCATGATATTGAGGTCTTGATAGGGCAGCGCGAGATTGACGACGAGCGCGGGGCGCAGCTCGTTCAGCAGCGCAGTGGTGGCGGTGACGTCATCGGCATCGAGCTGATAGGTCGCGACATCGCGGCCGGTGCGCTGCTTCACCGAGGCGGCGATGGCATCGCACTTGGCAAGCGTGCGGCTGGCGAGCGCGACTTCGCTGAAGATATCAGGGTTCATCGCCATCTTGTGAACGGCAACCGAGCCGACGCCGCCTGCGCCGATGACTAGGACCTTGGCCATGAGGGAACTCCATTCGCATTGGCGCGCAGCCGTACTGGCGCATTGAAAGCAGCGCCTTTAGGGTATGGGCATGACAAACCCAAGTCCCGAAATCAGCCCTGCACCTTCAGTCCGTGAACCCACCCGCGAAGGCGTGCTCCGCGCGGCGGCCAAGATGGCTGCCTTGCTGCCGACAACTCCGCTGCTGCCGCTCGAACTGCCGGACGGCGGCACCGTCTGGTGCAAGACGGAATGCCTGCAGCCCGTCGGCGCGTTCAAGATCCGCGGGGCGTGGCACCGGTTGACCGATATGTCAGAGGCAGAACGCGCGCGGGGCGTCGTTGCTGTTTCGAGCGGAAACCATGCGCAAGGCGTCGCATGGGCAGCACACCGGCTCGGCATTGCCGCGACGATCGTGATGCCTGCGGATGCGCCCGCAGTGAAACTTGCGGAGACGCGCCGGTTGGGAGCCGAGGTCGTGCTCTATGAGCGCCTGACCCAGTCACGCGACGCCATCGCCGCGGAGATCTGCGTGGCTGAGGGTCGCGTGCTGGTCCATGCCTATGGTGATCCGTGGGTTATCGAGGGGCAAGGCAGCGCCGGGATCGAACTTGCCGGCCAGATGGATTGCTTTGCCAGCGGCAGTCCGACGCGGATCGTGACGCCCTGCGGCGGCGGCGGACTGGCTTCAGGGCTGGCGCTGGCCTGTCCCGAAGCGGAGATCGTGCCGGTCGAACCTGAAGGCTGGGATGACGTCACACGCAGCCTGGCGGGCGGCGCGATCGTCGGGATCGGCGCAAATCCGCCGCCCACGGCTTGCGATGCCTTGCAGACCATGGCGACTTTTCCGATCAACTTTGCCGTCATGAGCGCACGCGGGATGCGGGGCGTGGCGGTAAGCGAGGCCGAAGTGCGGTGTGCGCAGGTTTATGCTTTTGCCAGGCTGCGGCTGGTCGTCGAGCCAGGCGGCGCGGCAGCGCTTGCTGCGGTGCTCGCGGGCAAGGTCCCGGTGGACGGACGAACCGCCCTCATCCTCTCTGGCGGCAATGTTGACCCCGCAGCCTTCGCCAGGGTCATAGCGGACGCCTGACCGGCAGCGATTGACACCGGAAATTGCACTGTTCACAAAGCTGTCAATAACAAGCGGGGGATGTTGCAATGACGGGAATGGAAATCCTGAAGCCGGTGGTGGCTTTGGCGGCGTGGACGATGGTGATGTGGGTATGGATGTATGCCACTCGCATTCCGGCGATCAACGCACTGCCCAAGTCCGATGATCCAAACGCCGATGTGGGCTGGACAGGCGCGAAGCTCGAAGGGTTGATCGCACCGCAGATCCAGTGGAAAGCGCATAATTACAACCATCTGCACGAAGCACCTACGGTGTTTTATGCGGTTTCGATCGTGCTGGCACTGGTGGGACAGGGCAGCGGTGTGAACCTGATGATCGCCTGGGCCTATGTGGCCTTGCGCGTGGTGCACTCGATCTTCCATTCGACCGTGAACAAGGTCGCGCTGCGCTTCGTGCTGTTTGCGCTTTCGAGCGTGGCGCTCATGGCGCTGACCCTGCACGCAGCGATGGCGGTGTTCAGCCTCTGACGAACAGGCTCGCCAGCTCGACGTGGGTGGACCAGCGGAACTGGCCCACCGGCACGAGCCCGGCGAGCCGGTAGCCGCCCTCGATCAGCGTCGCCGCATCCTTGGCCCAGCTGGCAGGGTTGCAGCTCACGTAGACAATGCGCGGCACCGCGGAAGTGGCAAGCTGCGCCACCTGCTCGCGCGCGCCGGCGCGCGGCGGATCGAGCAGGACAGCGCCGAAGCGATCAAGCTCGGCCTTCTGCAGCGGATTGCGGAACAAGTCGCGGTGGAGCGCATGGACGGGCCGCCCATGCATGCGCGCGGCGGCCTGGCAGGCCAGATGCGCATCGCGCGCGGCCTCGACCGCGAGGACCTTGGTTTTTGCGCCCGCCAGCGCGAAGGCGAAGGTGCCGAGACCCGAGAACAGATCAGCCACGGTGGCCGCATCCGCCAGCCATGCCTGCGCAGCGGCAACAAGCGCCGCTTCCCCGTCACGCGTCGCCTGCAAAAAGGCGCCGGGTGGCAGGCCGACAGGTACGCCGCCGAGCGTTACGGTAACGGGATCGGGCTCCCACACCGTCTCGGGCCCATCGCCCTGATCGAGCGTCAGCCGGGCGACGCCGTTGTCCCGTGCGAAATCGAGCAGGCCTTCAGTCTGCGCGAGGCCTTCCATCTTGAGGCCGGCGAGATCGACGGTCGGCCCTTGATCGGCCAGCGTCAGCGCGAGGTCTACGGCAAGGCTGCGACTGGCGCGCGTTTCGAGCAGGCGGCGCAGCGGCACGACCAGCGCGGCAAGTTCGGGCACGAGGACAGGACACTCCCTCAGGTCCACGATCTTGTGCGAACCCTGCTCGCGAAAGCCCAGCACGACGCGCTTGCCGATGGCCTGTGCATGGAGCGTGGCGCGGCGCCGCGTGGCGGGGGGCGAGAGGTGCGGCGGCGAAACGTCGCCCGGATCTAGCCCCTGCCCCCGCGCTGCGCCCTCGACCCTGCCGCCGACATAAGCCACAAGCGCAGCTTCCGAGAGGTGCTGGAGCTGGCAGCCACCACAGGCCGGAAAGTGGCGGCATGATGGCGCGGCATGGTCCGGGCCAGGGGTCAGCGTGCCGTCCGCTTCGAGCACGTCACCAGGCGCTCCGAGCGCAACGTAACGGCCGTCGAGCGTCTGTCCTTCGCCTTTGGCGGCGACGCGAATGATGAGGCCGGGGTTGTTCATGGGAGCGCGGCGCTTAGGGCATAACCCGTAGCGGCCGCAAGGTCTCCCGCAGTAAAGGCCTGGCCGCAGCGCCGCGCCGCCTCGCCGTGGAGCCAGAGGCCTTCCTGCGCGGCAAGGAGCGCATCGCCATGGACGGCAAGGCGGCTGGCGATGATCCCGGCGAGCACATCGCCGCTGCCCGCGACCGAAAGCCATGCAGAGGCACGGGGGCTGACTGTTACGTCACCGCCGGGCGCGGCGATCAGGCTGTCCGGGCCCTTGAGCAGGACGACCGCCGCAGACGCTTCGGCCAGCGCCAAGGCGCGCATCCGGCGGGTGCCCATGGCGGAAAGGCCGAATGCGGCTTCGAGCGCTGCCATTTCACCTTCATGCGGGGTGAGGACGCGAGGTGCGGAGCCGGGGCTTTCCCGGCGAAGGAGCATTAGCGCATCGGCATCGATCACGACGGGGCGATCGGCGGACAAAGCAGCAGCGAGGCGGGCTGCGGCCTCAGGGCTTCGCCCCAGCCCCGGGCCAACAAGAATGGCGGCAATGCGCGGATCGGCGAGCGCGGCAAGGTCGGTGACGTCACAGACCAGCGCAGGCGGCACGCCTTCCGGCCGCACGGGCGCCAGCAGCTTTACATAGCCCGCGCCGGAGCGTTGGGCGGCCTCGGCCGACAGCAGCGCCGCGCCGGGCATCGCGCCGGCGACGACTGCAAGCAACCCGCGGCTGTACTTGTGCGCATCGGGTGCGGGCGGCGCGATACGGGGCCGTTCAAGCACTCGCGCCGCACCGCGTATAGCTTCTACGCCGATATCGACCAGCCGCAACGCGCCCATCAGCGGAGCGGCAGGCATCGCATAATGTGCGTGCTTCCAGGCGCCGAGCGCGACCGTGACGTCAAACGCCGGAAGGCCGGGATTGAGCACCGCGCCGCTATCCGCCTCGATCCCGCTGGGCAGATCGGCGGCGATGCGCAGGCTGTGGCACTCTGCAAGGCCGGTGAGGAGGAAGAACAGGTCGTCCGGCAGGGGACGCGACAGGCCGCTGCCGAAGAGGCAGTCTAGCAAGACAGCGCCAGTCGGAAATGCGCCCGGGCCCTGCACGTCGCCCTTGAAGAGCGAACGTGCTGTCATAGCCTCGGGTGTGGTCGGCTCGCGCGCGGCGATCACCGTTACGGCCACGCCGTGCTCCATCAGGTGCCGCGCCGCAACGTAACCATCGCCGCCGTTATTGCCGGGACCACATAGCACGGTAACGGGACGCCCGCTCCCGAGCCGCCGCGCCCATTCGCCGAGCGCGCGGCCCGCCACTTCCATCAGCGCCTGCGCAGGGGTGCCCCCCGCGATCAGCGCCGCTTCGGCAGCGCGCATCGCGGCGACATCGAGGACCTGGCTTAGATCAGCCTTCATCCTGCGTGCCATCGCGGCGAACGATACCCGAAAGATCGCGTACTGCGCCGCGCGCCGCGCTGGTCGTCATCAGGGCATAGGCTTGCAGCGCAAGGCTGACCTTGCGCGGACGCGGCTTCACTGGCTGCCACCCGCGCGCTTCAGCGACTTTCCGGCGCTCGGCGAGCGTGGCGTCATCCACGGCGAGATGGATCGAGCGGGCGGGAATGTCGATCTCGATGCGGTCACCGGTCTCAACGAGGCCGATGACGCCGCCTTCTGCCGCTTCGGGTGAGACATGGCCGATCGAGAGACCCGACGTGCCGCCCGAAAAGCGCCCGTCGGTGATCAGCGCACAGGCGGCGCCGAGGCCCTTCGATTTGAGGTAGCTCGTCGGATAGAGCATTTCCTGCATGCCCGGGCCGCCGCGCGGGCCTTCGTAGCGGATCAGGACGACGTCCCCCGCCTCGACTTGTCCGGTGAGGATCGCGGTCACGGCGGCATCCTGGCTCTCGTAGACCTTGGCCGGGCCGCTGAACTTGAGGATCTTCTCGTCGACGCCCGCCGTCTTTACGATGCAGCCATCCTTGGCGAGATTGCCGAACAGGACAGCGAGGCCCCCATCCTTGCTGAAGGCAGCCTTGGCCGAACGGATCACCCCGCTCTCGCGGTCGAGATCGAGTTCCTTCCACCGGCGCGACTGGCTGAACGCGACCTGCGTAGGCACACCGCCCGGGGCTGCCTTATAGAATTCATGCACTTGCGGGTCATTGCTACGAGAAATGTCCCACTTGTTGATCGCATCCGCCATGGTCGGGCTGTGGACGGTGGGCAAATCGGTGTGCAGCAGCCCCGCATTAGCAAGCTCGCCAAGGATCGCCATGATGCCGCCCGCGCGGTGGACGTCTTCCATGTGGACGTCGGACTTGGCCGGCGCGACCTTGGACAGGCATGGCACGCGGCGCGACAGGCGGTCGATATCGGCCATCGTGAAATCGACCCCGGCTTCATGCGCAGCTGCGAGCAGGTGGAGCACGGTGTTGGTCGAGCCGCCCATCGCGATATCGAGGCTCATCGCGTTTTCGAAGGCCCGGAAGTTTGCGATCTGGCGCGGAAGGACGCGGTCATCGCCTTCATCGTAGTACTGGCGGCAAAGCGTCACGGCGAGCCGGCCGGCCTCTTTGAACAGGCGCTCGCGGTCGGAATGGGTGGCGAGCACCGAGCCGTTGCCGGGAAGCGAGAGGCCGAGCGCCTCGGTGAGGCAGTTCATCGAATTGGCGGTGAACATGCCCGAGCACGAACCGCAAGTCGGGCACGCGGAACGCTCGATGGTTGCGACTTCCTCGTCGGTGTACTTCTCGTCAGCCGCGGCGACCATCGCGTCAACCAGATCGAGCGCGACTTCCTTGCCCTTCAGCAGCACCTTGCCCGCCTCCATCGGCCCGCCCGAGACGAACACGGCCGGGATGTTGATGCGCATGGCGGCCATGAGCATGCCCGGGGTGATCTTGTCGCAGTTCGAGATGCAGACCATGGCATCGGCGCAGTGCGCGTTGACCATGTACTCGACGCTGTCGGCGATCAGATCGCGGCTGGGGAGCGAGTAGAGCATCCCGTCATGGCCCATGGCAATGCCATCATCGACCGCGATGGTGTTGAATTCCTTGGCAACACCGCCTGCCGCCTCGATCTCACGCGCGACAAGCTGGCCGAGGTCCTTCAGGTGGACGTGGCCCGGCACGAACTGGGTGAAGCTGTTGACCACCGCGATGATCGGCTTGCCGAAATCGCTGTCCTTCATGCCTGTCGCGCGCCAAAGGCCGCGCGCGCCCGCCATGTTGCGACCGTGGGTGGTGGTTCTGGAACGATAGACCGGCATTGGCATTCTCTCTCGAAGTTCTGGAGTTCGCCCGTGCGGCGATAATTCCGTGCACCTAGCGCAAGTGCGCTTTCGGGTCGAAAGTAATCTCCGCAACCATCCGGCGGATGGTGCTCAGGCGCCCAGCGAGATCGCCACCTGATTGGCGATGCGAGCGAGGCGTTCAGCCCACAGGGCGTGGCTGGCGGGATCGGCAATCTGGTCCTGCCGCACCTCGACGCCGAAATAGGGCCGCCCTTCAGCCTCGGCATGGCGGTTCATCGTCGCGTTGAGCAGGCGGCCTGAATAGGGCTCCTGATCGCCGACAACAAGGCCTTCGGCTGCAAGCAGAGGAATGGCGAGGCGCGCGGCGCGGTCGTCCTCGTTGTAGAGCACGCCGACCTGCCAGGGGCGCTGCTGTGCGGGGTTGCTGGCAAGCTGCGGCGTGAAGCTGTGGAGCGAAAGGATCAGCGCGGGCGGCGCGGCATCGAGCAGCGCGGCGAGGGCTTCGTGATAGGGGCGGTAGAAGCGTGCGAGCCGCGCCTCGTAGCCATCGTGGTCCAGTGCATTGCCAGGAATGGCATGGCCGTCGCTGGCAATCGGGCAGACAGTGGGGCCATGCTCGTCGCGGTTGAAATCGCAGACGAGGCGGCTGACGCCGCCAAGGAACGCGGCGATTCCGGGGCGCTGGGCCATCTGGGCCGCGACGCCCGCCACGCCGATATCGACCGCGATGTGTTGACCCAGCAGCGCTGGATCGATGCCAAGATCGATATCGGCGGGAACCCGGTTCGAGGCGTGATCGGACACCACGAGAATGCCGCCGAAGCGCGGCGTGCCGAGGATCTGGTAGGCTTCGCTCATCTGAGGGCTCCGGCGAGACGCCACCACTCCGGCGGCATGGCGCCTGCAGCAGCGTCGCGGGCTTCGAAGCTTTCGTAAAGCGCGAAGCAGGTGGCTCCGGAGCCGGACATGCGCGCAAGCCATGCGCCATTGTCGGCGAGCGCGGCAATGACGTCAGCAATTTGCGGAACGAGCGCGGCGGCGCTAGGTTCAAGATCGTTGCGACCTTCCAGCGCGATGGTGCGAAGGTCGCCTGACGGCATGGGACCGCGGTCGATCCCGTCCCAGCGCTTGAATACGGGCCCGGTGGCGAGCGGAATGCGCGGGTTGACGAGGAGGACGGGCATTCCCGCCAGATCATTGGTGACGGGTTCGAGTTCGGTCCCGGTGCCGCGCCCGATGCAGGCCCGGCTTAGCACGCAGGCGGGAACGTCGGCCCCAAGCTTCGCTGCGAGGGTCTGCCAATCGTCCGGCAGTCCGTGCTCTCGCTCGACCATGCGGAACACCGCGCCGGCATCGGCCGAACCGCCACCGAGACCAGCGGCGACGGGAAGGCGCTTTTCGAGGGTGACGGCCCAGGCTGGGCCATGAGGCAGGCTATTCAATGCCTTGGCGACGATATTTCCGAAGGGATCGGAAAGTCCGGTGGCAAACTCACCCACCACATGAAGGCTATCCGCGCGCGCAGGTTCCGCTGCCAGCTCATCGCCCGCATCGACGAAGGCAAACAACGTCTCAAGCTCGTGATAGCCATCCTCACGCCGCCGGCGGACATGGAGCGCGAGGTTGATCTTGGCATAGGCGGTTTCGCGCATCACGAGCCCTCTCCCCTTCAGGGGAGAGGGTTGGGAGAGGGGCAAAACGCCACGTCCCAGCCCCTCTCAACTCCGGCTAGGCCGCACGCGGCCAAGCCTGTGTATCTCTCCCCTAAAGGGGAGAGAGCAAGGTATTGATTTGTCATAGTCTACATGTTCGGATAGTTCGGGCCGCCGCCACCTTCGGGCGTCACCCATTCGATATTCTGCGTCGTGTCCTTGATGTCGCAGGTCTTGCAGTGGACGCAGTTCTGGGCGTTGATCTGGAGGCGCGGTGCCCCCGCCTCATCGGTGAGGAATTCATAGACGCCTGCAGGGCAGAAGCGCGCCTCGGGCCCGGCATAGAGCGGCAGGTTGATCGCGGTCGGGACGGTCGGGTCCTTGAGCACGAGGTGGCACGGCTGGTCCTCCTCGTGGTTGGTGTAGGAGAACGAGACCGAGGTCAGGCGATCAAAGCTGATCACGCCGTCGGGCTTGGGATATTCGATCGGCTTGAACAGATCGGCGCGCATCGTGTGCTCGCTGTCCTTGTGGTGCTTCATGCCCTTCAGCGGATTGATCCTGAGCACGCGCGCCCACATGTCGGCCCCCGCCAGCGCGGTGCCGAGCGAGCCGCCGAACTTGGCAACCAGCGGCTGCGCGTTCTGGACGAGTTTCAGTTCCTTGGCGATCCAGCTTTCGCGGACAGCGGCATCGTATTCGCCCAGCTCATCCTGTTCGCGGCCATTCGCCATGGCCGCAGCAATGGCCTCGGCGGCGAGCATGCCGCTCTTCATGGCGGTATGGCTGCCCTTGATGCGCGGCACGTTGACGAAGCCGGCCGAGCAGCCGATCAGCGCGCCGCCCGGGAAGGCAAGCTTGGGCACAGACTGCCAGCCGCCTTCGTTGATCGCGCGCGCACCGTAGGAAACGCGGCGGCCGCCTTCAAGAATCTCGCGGATCGCCGGGTGCTGCTTCCAGCGCTGGAACTCCTCATAGGGGTAAACATAAGGGTTCGCGTAATCGAGCGCGGTCACGAAGCCCAGGGCCACCTGATTGTTGGCCTGATGATAGAGGAAGCCGCCGCCCCACGCATTGCTTTCCGAAAGCGGCCAGCCCTGCGTGTGGATGACGCGGCCGGGAACGTGCTTCTCGGGATCGATGTCCCACAGTTCCTTGATGCCGATGCCGTAGACCTGCGGCTGGCAATCGCGCTCCAGGTCGTACTTTGCCTTGAGCTGCTTTGCGAGGTGTCCGCGCGCACCCTCTGCAAACAGGGTGTATTTTGCGAGCAGCTCCATGCCCGGCTGGTAATCGGGCTTGTGGCTGCCATCCTTGGCAACGCCCATGTCGCCCGTGGCAACGCCGCGCACGGCGCCGGCATCGTCGTAGAGGATTTCAGCGGCCGGGAAGCCGGGGAAAATCTCTACGCCAAGCTCGCCGGCCTGTTCTGCCAGCCAGCGGCAGAGGTTGCCGAGGCTGCCGGTGTAGTTGCCGTGGTTCGACATGAACGGGGGCATTGGCCAGTGCGGCAGCGCGACCTTGCCGCTGCGGGTCAGCACCCAGTGCCAGTTGTCGGTAACCGGCACTTCGGCCATCGGGCAGCCCTGATCGCGCCATTCTGGAAGCAATTCATCAAGCGCCTTGGGATCGACCACCGCACCCGAGAGGATATGTGCGCCGATTTCCGAGCCTTTTTCGAGGATACAGACCGATAGCTCGGAATTGACCTGCTTGAGGCGGATCGCCGCAGCAAGGCCCGCTGGCCCGCCGCCGACAATCACGACATCATACGGCATCGATTCCCGTTCGCTCATTCTTTCGCTCCGACCCCGGTTCGGGCACGTCATGCCCCATATTCCACGTCCTTGCCTTGAAAGCTGCGGCCAGCAAGGTCAAGACCACTTGGTGATGGGATCGCTAGACACAAATGACATGCCCTTGGGCCAGGCGCTCGAAGCTGCGCTTGGCTGGTGGGCCGAGGCCGGGGTCGACATGGCCTTTGTCGATGCGCCGCAGGATTGGCTGGCGGCCGAGGCACCTGCGCCAGCAACCAGGCAGACCCCTGCCCTGCCGCCGGTCGAGAAGCGGCCGCCGCGGGTTTCCACACAGCCGGTCCAAGCTCAACCGCTGGCTGAAGATCGCAGTGCATGGCCTCAGAAATTCGAAGATTTTGCAGCTTGGTGGCTAAGCGAACCGTCGCTCGCGCCGCGCGGGGCTCGGCGGTTCGCTCCGCATGGTCCGAAAGGCGCGCCGCTGATGGTGCTGGTGCCGATGCCAGCGGACGACGATGGCGAGACGTTGCTTTCGGGCCGGACCGGCAAGCTGCTCGATGCCATGCTGGGCGCCATGGGGATCAATCCTGCTTCGGTCTACCGCGCCTCCGCGCTTCCGGCACGAATCGCCCTGCCCGATTGGGCAGGATTGGGCGCGGCGGGGCTCGGCGCAGTGCTGCAACGGCACGTCGCGCTCGCGGCGCCCAAGCGCATGCTGATCTTCGGCCGCGCCGACATCTCGGCGCTATTGGGGCACGACTTGGCGCATAATGCTCACCATTTACGCGCACTTAACCATGAGAATGGCAGTGTTCCGGCAGGTTTCGAGTATGACCTTGAAACGCTGCTGGCAAAACCGGGCTGGAAAGCGGGGGTTTGGCAGCGCTGGTTGGATGGGGCGGCCGAGGCGGCTGTTTCGCAATGACCATGATCGCTGACAGGCTGAAACGGGAAGTGAACCGAAGTGGGATGTTCGTGCGGGGCCAATCGTTCGTGAAAGTGAGCCGTACCGCCCTGCTTGCCGTGGCTGCAGTGCTTGCCGTCGGCACCGCCGCTCCGGCCGCTGCCAACAGCGCCGCTGCCGAGTATTTCCGTTCGCGGGCCGACCGCACTGCGGTGCCCTCCCTGCTCAGCCAGGAAGACCGCACTTACTACAAGCAGATGTTCGGCGCGATCGAGCGCGAGGACTGGACCACGGTGCAGTCGCTGCTGGCACAGCGCGCCGACGGTCCGCTTCATGCCGTGGCGCGCGCGCAGTATTATCTCGCCGCCAATTCCCCGCGCGCGGAGCTTGCGCCGCTGACGCAGGTTCTCTCCACCGCACCCGATCTGCCTTGGGCCGAGCAGCTTGGCCGTCTTGCGCTCAGGCGCGGCGCAACCGAACTTCCTGCCCTCCCCAGCGCGCAGCCGATGGTTTCGCTGCCGGGCCTGCCCAAGCGCATCAAGCCGCGCCCGGTGGCAGACGGCACAATGCCCGATACCGTGGCGCTGGCGATCCAGGACCGCATCAAGAACGATGACCCATTGGGCGCGCGCGTGCTGCTCGACGGAATCGAATCGGGCCTCTCGGTCGAGGCGCGCGCCGAATGGCACCAGCGCGTCGGCTGGGCCTTCTATATCGAGAACGATGACGCCAATGCCCGCCTCGTCTCGCTTGGCGCGCTGCAAGGCGCGAGCGGACCGTGGGTAGCCGAGGCGCTGTGGACAGCCGGTCTGGCCGCCTGGCGTCTGGGCGATTGCCAGAACGCCGCCGCGAGCTTCGAACAGGCCGCTAGCGCCGCCCAGAACGACGAGTTGAACGCCGCCGCGAACTACTGGGCCGGGCGCGCGTGGATGCGCTGCCGGGCGCCGGAAAAGGTCGCGACTGCGCTGCGCAGCGCGGCCCGCCTGCGCGATACGCTTTACGGCATGATCGCGAGCGAAGCGCTCGGGATCAAGGAAACCAGCGTTGCTTCGGCGCCTGACTTCACTTCTGACGACTGGCAGCAGCTACGTCAGGTAAGCAACGTGCGCCTTGCCGTGGAGCTTGCCGAAATCGGTGAAGACGGCTTGGCCGACGAAATGCTGCGCCATCAGGCCCGGATCGGCGATCCCTCGCTTTATGCGCCGCTGTCGCGTCTCGCGCGCGATCTTGGCCTCCCTGCGACGCAGCTGTGGATGGCCTACAATGCGCCTTCCGGTGCCAGGCCCGATGCCGCCGCGCGCTTCCCCGCGCCGCGCTGGGTGCCGGCGACGGGCTGGAAAGTAGATCCGGCGCTGCTGTTTGCCCATTCGCTTCAGGAATCGAACTTCCGTACCGCAGTGGTCAGCCCCGCCGGTGCGCATGGGCTGATGCAGGTGCTCCCCGGCACCGCCCGCGGCCTGACGCGCAATGAACCCGCCATGGTGGGCCGCGAGAAGCAGCTCGACCTGCCTGACGTCAACATGGCGTTCGGCCAGAGCTATCTCTTGCAGCTCAAGGATTCTGGCGCGACGGGCGGCCTGCTGCCCAAGGTGATCGCCGCCTATAACGCCGGGCCGATGCCGATCGCGCGCTGGGCCAACCAGATCCGCGACAATGGCGATCCGCTGCTGTGGATGGAATCGATCCCCTATTGGGAAACGCGCGGCTACGTCTCGATCGTGATGCGCAATTACTGGATGTACGAACGTCAGGCCGGCGGCCCTTCGGAAAGCCGCATCGGCCTTGCCCAAGGCATGTGGCCCAAGTTCCCGGGCCTCACCGGCGCGGAAAGCGTGAGGATGGCATCCCGTGGCGATTGACACTTCGCGCACCTTCAAGCCCATCAATATCGCGCTGCTGACCGTATCGGACACGCGCGGCCCGGAGGATGATACCTCGGGCGATATCCTTGCCGAACGGATCAAGGCGGCAGGCCACCACCTCTCCGCGCGCGCGATCGAGAAGGATGATGCTGCGCGCATCGCCAGCCGCCTCAACAACTGGATCGACGACCGCAGCGTGGATGCGGTGGTGATCACTGGCGGCACCGGCCTAACCGGCCGTGACGTTACGCCCGAAGCGCTCGACCGCGTGAAGACGCGTGATATTCCCGGCTTTGGCGAGCTGTTTCGCTGGATCAGCTTCAAGACCATCGGCACCAGTACGATCCAGTCGCGCGCTTGTGCAGTAGTAGCGCGGGGGACGTATATCTTTGCCCTCCCCGGCTCCAACGGCGCGGTGAAGGACGGCTGGGACGGGATCCTCGCCGAGCAGCTCGACAGCCGCAACCGGCCCTGCAATTTCGTCGAACTGATGCCGCGCCTGCTCGAGAAATAAGCCCGCAAACGGGCTGGAACTCCGCGCTTGTTCCATATATGTTCTCATTATGGGAACATCCGATTCCATCGTTCACGGACGCGGCGCGCAATCGGCGAGGGTGCCAACACGCTTTGGCCTCAACACGCGCGAGGCCGATGGCGACTGGCTTGATGCCGCCGGCACGATCGACGGGCCCGGCCCCAAGCTGCGCACCACAGTGACCGAGGAGTTTCCGAAATCGGTACTCTCGTTCAACACCTCGCCCGACATTCCCTTTGATCGCTCGCTCAATCCCTATCGCGGCTGCGAGCATGGCTGCGTCTATTGCTATGCGCGGCCGACGCATGCCTGGCATGACCTTTCGCCGGGGCTCGATTTCGAGACGAAGCTTTTCGCCAAGCCGGGCGCAGCCGAGATCCTGCGCAAGACCTTTGCCGCCCGGGGCTATGCGCCAAAGCCGCTGGCGCTTGGCACCAATACCGACCCCTACCAACCGATCGAGGGCCGCTACCGGATCACCCGCGCTGTGCTGGCACTGTGCCTCGAGACGGGGCATCCGGTGACGATCACCACCAAGTCTGCGCGGGTGCTGGATGATCTCGATCTGCTGACTGAACTCGCGCAGCGGGGGCTGACGGCGGTCTCGATTTCGGTGACGAGCCTGGATCCCCGCTTGTCCGGCCGGCTTGAGCCGCGTGCTTCTGCCCCGGCGAAGCGCCTTGCGGCCATCGAAGCACTGGCAAGCGCTGGCGTCCACGCCAATGTCTCGGTCTCGCCGATCATTCCGGCGATAACGGACAGTTTTATCGAGGCAATCCTTGCCGAAGCTGGCGCGCGGGGAGCCCAATCGGCCAGCTGGATCATGCTCCGCCTTCCGCACGAGGTGGCGCCGCTCTTCCGCGAGTGGCTGGAGGTGCATTTCCCGGACCGCGCCGCCAAAGTCATGAGAATCGTCCAATCGGTGCGCGGCGGCAAGGACAACGATGCGCGCTTCTTCAGCCGGATGAAGCCGAGCGGGGTCTGGGCCGATCTGGTGCGAAACCGTTTCAGGCTGGGGCTAAAGCGCGCCGGAATCCCGCAAGCGAAGCCGGTGCTCGATTGCAGCCAGTTCCGCGCGCCGAGCCGCGACGGGCAGCTGGAACTGCTCTAATCGGGCCGCTCGCCCGAGGGGAGATAGCGCCGCTCGCCCGTGACCGGATCGTACCAGACCTCGAGGATCTGGCCCGACTGGTGATCGACCTCGCGCTCGGCCGTCAGCTGCCACGCCCCGCGCGAGGTGCGGCGCCTTGCGAGATAGCCCGCATCGAACACCGTGCCCAAAACAATCAGCGCGGCAAATAGCAGCAGCGGGAAGCCGCCGCCGGCCGGGCTGCTTGTCTGCACCAGCATGCCGCCAACCGCGGCGAGCCCGGCAATCACCAGTGCGGCGATGCGGCCAGTCTGCGTCACGCTGTCATCCTTGGGGCTTCAGCTTGACCGCGGTGCCATAGGCCACGACTTCGTTCATCGTCTGGCCGATCGAACCCGAATCGAACCGCATCATCACGACGGCATCCGCGCCCATCAGCGCCGCGTTCATCACGAGGCGGTCGATCGCGTGGCGGCGGGCATCTTCCACCAGCGCCGAGTATTCCTTGATCTCGCCGCCGATGATCGAGCGAAGCCCCGCTATGATGTTGCCGCCAAGCCCGCGACTGCGGACCACCACGCCGAAGACCTGCCCAAGGCAGTCGGTCACTTCGCGGCCGGCGACATTTTCGGTTGTGGTGACAATCATCAGGCGAGGCTTTCCCTGGGGGCAAACCGGACAAGCCGCGATGTCGCGACTGCCGCCTGCCGGTGGACAACGACCGGAGCATAGTCCGGATCCTTGACCATGCCCATGAAACTTGCCGCATCGGGATAGGCCATGACGAAGGTTTCGTCCCATTCCCACTCGGCCGGGCCGGTCACCATCGCCTCGAACGCGCCGGCCCACACGATGTGCCCGCCGGCCCGCTCCAGCACCGGCTGGATCGTGCGCATGTATTCCTTGTAAGCCTCCGCGCCGGACATGCCCTTGTCCGCAAGGGGATGGCCTTCGGGATAAGCCGCCTTCTCGCGGAAGCGCACGAGATTGAGCATGTGGATCGGCGTATCGCGCGGCAGGGCCTTGAACTTCTCGAAGTTCTCGCGGCTCGGATCGATGTAGGCTTCGGTCATTTCACGAACTCCATTGCCAATCGCGGAACTGATCGCGCAGGTCCTTCTTGCTGATCTTGCCGGTGCCGGTGTGGGGGATCGCGTCAACGAAGGCGACGGCATCGGGCAGCCACCACTTGGCGACATGCGTGCCGAGGAATTCGCGCAGCGCGTCCGGGCAGACGTCCGCGCCCGGCTTCTTGACCACAACCAGCAGCGGTCGCTCGTCCCAACGCGGATGGTGAACGCCGATGGCCGCTGCTTCGGCCACACCGGGGAAGCCGATTGCTGCATTTTCCAGCTCGACCGAACTGATCCATTCGCCGCCGGACTTGATCACGTCCTTGGTGCGGTCGGTCAGCTGCAGGGTGCCATCGGGGTGGATGACCGCGACATCGCCGGTGTCGAACCAGTTATCGGCATCGGTCGCGGGTTTTTCGGCCTTGAAATAGCGCCCGACCACCCACGGCCCCCGGACCTGCAGCGCGCCCGAGACCTTGCCATCGCGCGGGAGGACCTTGGCCGGATCATCAAGATCGACGCAGCGCAGCTCGACACCGAACGGCGCGCGGCCCTGCATCGCCTTGACGGTGACTTGTTCGTCGAACGAAAGCTCGTCCCAGTTGGACGTTTCGGTGCCGGTGGTGCCGATGGGCGAGGTTTCGGTCATCCCCCAGGCGTGGGCGACACGCAGGCCCTTCTTCATGAAGCGCTCGATCATCGCGCGCGGCATGGCCGAGCCGCCGCAGACCACGGTAGTGAGCGAAGCCGGGATATCCTTGCCCACCGCATCGATGTGCTGGAGCAGGCTGAGCCAGACAGTGGGCACACCTGCCGAAGTTGTGACTTTCTCGCGCTCCATCAGCTCGCACAGCACCGGGGCTTCGTTGACCGCGCTGTAGACGAACTTGGCGCCCGCCGCCGCTCCGGCCCACGGCAGCCCCCAGCTTGCGGCGTGGAACATCGGCACGATGGGCAGCGCAACCGTGCGGCAATCCATGCCGAAGACTTGCGGGGTCATCGCGGTCATCGCGTGGAGCACGGTAGAGCGGTGCTCATAGAGCACGCCCTTGGGATTGCCGGTGGTGCCGCTGGTATAGCAGAGCATGCAAGGATCGCGCTCGTCGCCATCGGCCCATTCGCCCTCGCCGTCTTCGCTGGCGATCCAATCCTCGAAATGTTCGGCAGGGCCGCTGCTGTCGAAGCAGATGTAGTGCTCGATCGTCTTCCAGCGCGGTTTCATCCGCTCGACAATCGGCGCGAAGGCGGCATCGAACAGCAGTACGCGGTCTTCGGCGTGGTTGGCGATGTAATCGAGCTGATCGTCGAACAGGCGCGGGTTGATCGTGTGGAGCACGCCGCCGACGCCGACCGCGCCGTACCAGGTGACGAGGTGGCGGTGGTGATTCATCGCCAGCGTGGCGACGCGGTCACCCGCCTTGATCCCGAGCTTCGCCAGCTTCTGCGCCATCCGCATGGCATCGTGGCGGATGCCCGCCCAGGTGGTGCGGCTTTCGCTGCCATCGGCCCAGCGCGAGACAATCTCGCGGCCGCCATGTTCACGCGCGGCATGATCGATGAAACGCGTCACGCGCAGGGACCAATCCTGCATGGCGCCCAGCTGCATCCCCAACTCCCTTTTGATTGCGATATTCTATTCGACGAGCCGCAAGTGCCGGTCCGGCCTTGCGGTGAGCGCCACATTGGCAAGCCCTTCCACCGGAATCAATCGCTCGATGACTTCACTATCGAGCGCGAAGTCCGCGCCGAGCCGCATGACGGGTTCACGTGTGCTACCGGTGCGCAGCCGGGCGATCACTTCGCCCCGCGCCCCTTGCGCGCGCGGCAGGAGCAGCGCGAGTTCGGACATGGCCTCAGGCTTCGTCACATCGAGCTTGAGCAGCATCCGCGCGGCGCTGCTGACGGAGGCGAGCGGACGTGCGCCGCGCACCGTAATGCGCGGCGGCTCATCCGGGTTCGGGCGGTCAAGCTCGACATTGAGGAGCACGCAAGTCCCCTCGCGCGCCCATTGCTGGAACGGCTCGACGAGGCTCTCCTCGAAGCATGAGGCGGAGAACTGGCCGCTGCTGTCGGAGAAATCGGCGGCGATGAAATCGTTGCCCTTCTTGGTCTTGCGCCGGTTCACACCCTCGACGAGCGCGGCCATGACCGCGCCGGTGCGAGAAGCTCCGGCATCGCCGTCCCCGCTCATCAGGCTGCCATAAGTCCGCGCGCCATTGGCCGAGGCGACCGCGCGGTATTCGGTGACGGGGTGCGCGGCGAAGTAGAACCCGAAGGTATCGCGCTCGGCGGCCATCTGGTCCGCGCGCGACCACGGGGCGGTTTCGGCAAGGCGGGTGGCGGGGACGGCGTGGTCCTCGGCGCCGAACAACCCGGCCTGTCCCGACGTACGTGACCGTACGGCCTCGTCCGCCACGGCCATCAGCAATTCGGCATTGGCGACGATCTGCGCGCGGTTGGGTTCAAGCGTATCGAAGGCGCCGCCCGCGGCGAGCGCTTCGAGCCCGCGCCGGTTCATCGCACCGGCGGGCAGGCGGCGGAACAAATCATCGAGGCTCGTGTAGGGCCCACTTGCCTCGCGTTCGGCAACAATGGCGTCCATCGCCTTTTCGCCCACATTGCGCAGCCCGGCGAGCGCATAGCGCACGGCGTAGCCATCCTCGGTGCGCTCGACGGTGAACTCGGCTTCCGAGCGGTTGATATCCGGCCCATGGAGCGCAATCCCCGCGCGGCGCATGTCGTCGACAAAGACCGCCAGCTTTTCCGACTGGTGCATATCGAAGCACATCGAGGCGGCATAGAATTCATGCGGATAATGCGTCTTGAGCCAGGCGGTCTGGTAGGCGAGCAATGCGTAGGCGGCGGCGTGGGACTTGTTGAAGCCGTAGCCCGCGAACTTGTCGATCAAGTCGAACAGCTCGTTGGCCTTTTTCGCGTCGATCCCCGAAACGGTCAGGCAGCCATCGACGAAGCGCTGGCGCTGCGCATCCATCTCGGCCTGCACCTTCTTGCCCATCGCGCGGCGCAGCAAGTCTGCATCGCCCAGCGAGTAGCCCGCCAGGATCTGCGCGGCCTGCATGACCTGTTCCTGATAAACGAAGATCCCGTAGGTCTCGGCGAGGATCACCGAGAGCTTCTCGTGCGGGTATTCGATGGCCTCCAGCCCGTTCTTGCGGCGGCCGAACAACGGGATGTTGTCCATCGGGCCCGGCCGGTAGAGCGAGACGAGCGCGATAATGTCGCCGAAATTGGTGGGCTTCACCGCTGCGAGAGTGCGGCGCATGCCTTCCGATTCCAGCTGGAACACGCCGACCGTATCGCCCGATTGCAGCAACTTGTAGACTTGCGCATCATCCCAGGCGAGCCGGTCGAGATCGATCTGGATGCCGCGCCGGGCCATGAGATCCACGGCTTTTCTGAGGACCGACAGCGTCTTGAGGCCAAGAAAGTCGAACTTCACGAGGCCCGCTTCCTCGACGAACTTCATGTCAAACTGCGTGACCGGCATGTCCGAACGCGGATCGCGGTAGAGCGGGACAAGCTGCGCCAGCGGTCTGTCGCCGATCACCACGCCAGCCGCGTGGGTCGAACTGTTGCGCGGCAGGCCTTCCAGCTGCATCGCAAGGTCGATCAGGCGGCGCACTTCGGGATCGCGGTCGTATTCGCGCTTGAGGTCGGCAATGCCGTTGAGCGCGCGGGGGAGCGGCCATGGGTCGGTCGGATGGTTGGGCACCATCTTGCACAGGCGGTCGACCTGCCCGTAGCTCATCTGGAGGATGCGCCCCGTATCGCGCAGCACCGCGCGGGCCTTGAGCTTGCCGAAGGTAATGATCTGCGCAACGTGATCATCGCCATATTTGCGCTGGACGTAGCGGATCACCTCGCCGCGGCGGGTTTCGCAGAAATCGATATCGAAGTCCGGCATCGAGACGCGTTCCGGATTGAGGAAGCGTTCGAACAGCAGGCCGAGCTTGATCGGATCGAGATCGGTGATGGTGAGCGCCCATGCCACAAGGCTGCCCGCGCCCGAACCGCGCCCCGGCCCCACCGGAATGCCCTGTTCCTTGGCCCACTTGATGAAGTCGGCCACGATCAGGAAGTAGCCGCCAAAGCCCATGCGATTGATGATGTTGATCTCGAACTCGAGCCGGTCGCGGTATTGTTTGACCTCGTCCCAGTGGCCTTCCGCCTTCAACTTTTCGAAGGGCAGGCCGTCGATCTCCTCGACCGGCAGAGTCAGCGCCTCCACCAGCTCGTCCCACACCGCTTCGGGGTAATAGGGCTTCATCCGCGCGACGAGGCCGATGCGCGAATCCGCCGCCATCATCCGCGCCTCGCCTTCCTTGTCACCCGCGAGGCTGGGGAGGATCGGCTTGCGGTAGGGCGGCTTGTACGCGGTGCGCTGCGCGACGACGAGCGTGTTGGCAAGCGCTTCGGGGAGATCGGCGAAGATCTCCTCCATCATCGGCGCGGGCTTGATCCACCACTCCCTGGACGAACGCGGACGATCGGCGGAATCGACGTGGGTGGAGCTCGCGATACACAGCATGGCATCGTGCGCGTCGTAGAACGCGCGCTCGGCAAAGCAGGCCGGGTTGGTGGCAACCAGCGGGAGATCGCGCGCATAGGCGAGATCGATCAGCGCGTCTTCGGCGGCCATTTCGGCCGGATCGTTCCGGCGAGCGAGTTCGATATAGAGCCGCTGCGGAAACAGGGCTTCGATTTCGGCGAGATAGGTCTCGGCTGCGGTCTTCTGGCCATCGGCGAGCAGGCGGGTAAGCGCCCCCTCCCCCGCCGCCGTCAGGCAGAGCAGGCCATCGGTATGGCCCGCGAGTTCGGCCAGCGGGACATGCGGCGCAAATTCAAGCGGGCGCGCAAGGTGCGCCTGGCTGACGAGGTGGCAGAGGTTGTCATACCCGGTGGCATCCTGCGCATAGAGCGCGAGCCAGTCGATAGTGGGCGCGCTGGCGCCAAAGCCGGTATTGGCCGCCCCTTCCCGCGCCGGACGGGCCACCGCGAGCATGGTCCCGATGACGGGCTGGACGCCCATATCGAAGCAGGCCTTGGCGAAAGCGACACTGCCATAGAGGCCGTTGCGGTCGGTAATCGCAGCGGCCGGAAAGCCCCGCTCCGCCGCCGTCTTGGCAATCGCTTTGGGATCGATCGCGCCGTCGAGCATCGTGTAGGACGAGAAGATGCGCAGCGGGACAAAGGGGGCGTGGGACATGCAGAGCAAGCTAGGGCGCGGGGGTTGATTCTGCGAGGGCGCGGAGGGGCATTATCCACTTGGGATCGTATGGTGTCTCATGCGAGGCCGTGGACGCGTGAACAGTTAGCCGCGCAACCTTATACGCCCTTGGTTTCGCTCGACAGCCTTAATAACATCAACATCACTTAAGAATGGAGTACGCGTTTCCGCGTCCGGAAAAAGTTTACAGTGGCCTTCAATTGCGCCATTTAGGACCCCTAACGCGAACTGCATTGCGATGATGATATATTGCTTCTCGTGTGCAGTTTCGACTCCAGTTCCTCGATCATGTTCAATCATTCTCATAAAAGAGACTGGACTAGTATGGGTATGCTGAGAAAATAATCTGTAAATAAACCGCCATCCAACCTTATCAACTCCCATTCTTTCGATAACATCGTCTTGCACAAATGGGGTTTTGTGACCCTTTAGCGCTTCCCGACGTGCCTTATCTGAAAATCGTCGCAAGTAAGGGTTCGCGTCAAATCTTGCTACGAGGTCATCCATAACAATTTTATCGTCTGCTGGCGGGATAATTTCACCTAGCATTTTGCCTCTTGAACCGTGATCATGACAATACATGAGCACGAAGCGAGACTG
Source organism: Novosphingobium sp. (assembly GCF_965228995.1). Classification (GTDB taxonomy): domain Bacteria; phylum Pseudomonadota; class Alphaproteobacteria; order Sphingomonadales; family Sphingomonadaceae; genus Novosphingobium. Next base: position 2,824,062 of record NZ_OZ245852.1, read on the forward strand.
ACGCAAATCTTCATCAACGTCATCCTCACAAAGCCAATAATACCAAAGATAGGCTTCAGCCATATTTCTCGTAAGTGACGCTACTGAACTAAAATCCCAGTGCTCTTTTGGTTTACAGTCTGGTAAAAGAACCGAAATGCTCTTTGCAAGAACGGTGATGCGAGTAAAAAGAAGGGACGCATATGCCAACCGGTTTGTTTCAACCCAGACGCCACCACTCCCGCGCGATACTCGCGCGGCACGTTTAATTGCATCGCGAAAGATACGTCGATGTAGTAGATATTCCCGAGTCAATTCTCTCGGCGCCAAAGTGGCAAGTCGTTCTGCCTCCGCTAAGTCTTCCTGCGTTAGCGTGGCCATTGCGTCTACCCCTAGGCTGTCAAATCCTGCTGAGACAGCATCAGCGGAGTACTTTAATTCGTTTAAAGCAAAGCCTCGATATCCGCCGCCAACTTCTCCGGCTTGTCGGTCGGCGCATAACGGCGGACGACCTTGCCATCCCGCCCGATCAGGAACTTGGTGAAGTTCCACTTGATGCCCTTGGTGCCGAGCACGCCCGGCGCCTCGGCCTTCAGCCAGTTGTAGAGCGGATCGGCGCCGTCTCCGTTGACTTCGATCTTGGCCATCAGCGGAAAACTCACGCCGAAGTTGACCTTGCAGAAGCTCTCGATTTCGTCCGCCGTGCCCGGCTCCTGCCCGCCGAACTGGTTGCAGGGGAAAGCCAGGACTTCGAAGCCGCGATCCCCGTACTTGCGCCAGAGCGCTTCCAGCCCGTCGTATTGCGGCGTGAAGCCGCACTTGGACGCGGTGTTGACGACGAGGAGGACCTTGCCAGCCTTGTCGGCAAGGCTCAGGTCCTTGCCGCCGGGCACTTTGACAGTGAAATCGGCAATGGTGTGCGGACTGGTCATGACTTGGGCTCCCCTCGTGTGCTTTGCATGCAGGCTGGCACGGCGGGGCGGCAGGATCAAGCGGGGCTTGAAGCCAGCAGCCCCTCGTGCAGCCGCACCACGCGGTCCATGCGCAGGGCGAGGCGCTCGTTGTGCGTGGCGACAAGCGCAGAGCTGCCTTCCTCGCGCACCAGCCTGAGGAATTGCTCAAGCACCTTGTCGGCCGTTGCCTCATCGAGATTGCCGGTAGGCTCGTCCGCCAGCACGAGGCCGGGCCGATTGGCGAGCGCGCGGGCGACGGCGACGCGCTGCTGCTCGCCGCCCGAAAGCTGGCTGGGCCTGTGCGTCAGGCGGTGACCAAGGCCGAGCGCGGAAAGCAGCTCCTCAGCCCGTGCCTTCGCATCGCCAGCGCTCTTGCCCGCGATCAGCTGCGGCAGGACGACGTTCTCGGTCGCGTTGAAATCGGGCAACAGATGGTGGAACTGGTAGACGAAGCCGAGGTGATCGCGGCGCAGTGCAGTGCGCGCATCGGCCGAAAGCGCGCTGGCTTCGATTCCGGCGATCTCGATCTTGCCGGTAAAGCCGCCTTCGAGGAGGCCGACCGCCTGCAGCATCGTCGATTTGCCCGAGCCAGAAGGGCCGAGCAGCGCGACGATCTCGCCGGGGCGGATGGCCAGATCGATGCCGCGCAGGACTTCGATCGTCTCGTCCCCTTGCGAGAAACTGCGCTTCAGATCGACCAGACGGACGAACGGCTCACTCATAACGCAGCACCTGCACCGGATCGGTGCTCGCCGCCGTCAGCGCCGGATAAAGCGTCGCGAGGAAGCTCAGCACCAGCGCCATCACGCAGATCACCGTGATCTCGACCGGATCGCTGCGGCTGGGCAGTTCGGTGAGGAAGCGGATCGAGGGATCCCACAGCGACTGGCCGGTCAGATACTCGACCCCGTTCACCACCTGCTGCCGGAAATAAAGGAACACGAGGCCAAGGCCGAGGCCCACTGCCGTGCCGAGCGCACCGATCACGAAGCCGATAGTCACGAAGACCTTGAGCAGGCTTTTGCGCGTCGCCCCCATCGTGCGCAGGATCGCGATATCGCGCGTCTTGGCGCGCACCAGCATGATCAGCGAGGAGAGGATGTTGAACACCGCAACCAGCACGATGATCGAAAGCACGACGAACATGGCGACCCGCTCGACAGCCAGCGCCTCGAACAGGCTGGCGTTGATCGTTTTCCAGTCAGTCACCTGCGCGCGGCCGATAAGCGCCTGCTTGATCGGCGCAAGGGTCTGCGCTGCGGTATCGGCGTTGGTCGTCGTCACCTCGATCATGCCGATGGTATCGCCCGTCAGCAGCAGGGTCTGCGCATCGGCAATCGGCATCACGACATAGGCGTTGTCGTAGTCATAGACGCCGATCTCGAAGATCGCGGCGACGCGGTACCCGATCTGGCGCGGCACGGTGCCGAAGGGGGTCGAACGGCCCTGCGGATTGATGATCGTGATCGTATCGCCCACTTGCGCGCCAAGGCTTTCGGCAAGCCGCGAGCCGATAGCGACATTGGTGGAACCCGCACGCAGTTCGGCGAAATTGCCAACAAGGCGCTTGGCCTCGAGCCGCTTCAAATCGGCGGCGGTGTTGCCGCGCACGAGGATCGCCTCAACCCGCCCGTTGAAAGTGGCGAGCAGCGGCTGCTCGATCAGCGGGCTGGCGCGGGTAACGCCGGGCGTCGCCTCGACGCGCTTCAGGATGTCCTGCCAATCATCGAGCCGGCCGCCATAGGCCTGGATGATCGCATGGCCGTTGAGCCCGACGATCTTGTCGAGCAGTTCGGCGCGAAAGCCGTTCATCACGCTCATCACGATAACCAGCGCGGCCACGCCGAGCATGACCGCAACCAGGCTGATGCCGGCCACCATGGCGATGAATGCTTCGCCCCGGCCCGGCAGCATGTAGCGCTTGGCGATCGTCCATTCGAAGGGCGAGAGGATCAAGTGCAGGCTCGCTTCAGCATGTGTGCGGCCATCTAGGCGCATGCGTGCGGCGTGGCAACCGTGTCCACGAGGCGTGGGCACTGGTTTGGAGACACTTGCGTTACGCCCCAAAGCTCGCCACATGGCGCGGTGAAGGCGTCGGTACGGGCGCCGCAGCGCAGAATCCGGAACGCCCATGACTCTCACCGATTTTCTCGGCACCGATCCCCTTTGCGGCGCGGCCCATCCCTTTTTCGACGAAAATGGCGACAAACTCCGCGAGGAGTGCGGCATTTTCGGCGTTCTTGGGGCGCGTGATGCTGCCGCCATCGCCGCGCTGGGGCTCCATGCCCTGCAGCACCGCGGCCAGGAAGCTGTAGGCATCACCAGCTTCGACGGGCAGGAGTTCTATTCCCGCCGGGGCCTGGGCCATGTCGCGCAGAATTTTTCGAGCGGGCAGGCGATTGCCGAACTGCCGGGCAATATGGCCGCAGGCCACGTGCGCTATTCGACGACGGGCGGATCGGGCCTGCGCAACGTGCAGCCACTGTTCGCCGATCTTGCGACGGGCGGCTTTGCCATCGCGCACAACGGCAACATCTCCAACGCGATGACCCTGAAGCGCGATCTGGTTGCCAAGGGCGCGATCTTCCAGTCGACTTCAGATACCGAAGTCATCATCCACCTCGTCGCCACGAGCCGCTATCCCACGCTGCTTGATCGCTTCATCGATGCACTGCGGCTGGTCGAAGGCGCCTATTCGCTGATCTGCCTCACCAACGAAGGCATGATCGCCTGCCGCGATCCACTCGGCATCCGCCCGCTCGTCATGGGCAAACTGGGCGATGCGGTCGTCTTCGCAAGCGAGACCGTAGCGCTCGACGTGATCGGTGCCGACTTCGTGCGCGAGGTCGAGCCGGGCGAGATGATCCAGGTAAACCATGACGGCGAGATCCGCTGCCACCGCCCGTTCGGTCATCCCAGCCCCCGCCCCTGCATCTTCGAGCATGTCTATTTCAGCCGCCCGGATTCGCTGATGGGTGGCCGCTCGGTCTATGAAGTGCGCAAGGCAATCGGCGCCGAGCTCGCGCGGGAATCGGAAGTCGATGCCGATCTCGTGATCCCGGTGCCGGACAGCGGCGTTCCCGCCGCGCTCGGCTTTGCCAACCAGTCGGGCATTCCCTTCGAGCTTGGCATCATCCGCTCGCATTATGTCGGCCGCACGTTCATCCAGCCTTCCGACGGCGCGCGCCACGCCGATGTGAAGCGCAAGCACAATGCCAACCGCGCGCTGGTCGCGGGCAAGCGCATCGTGCTGATCGACGATTCGATCGTGCGCGGCACCACCTCGATGAAGATCGTGCAGATGATGCGCGATGCCGGCGCCCGCGAAGTGCATTTCCGCGTGGCCAGCCCGCCGACCGAGCATTCGTGCTTCTACGGCGTCGACACGCCCGAGCGCTCCAAGCTCCTCGCGGCGACGATGGACGTGGAGGCGATGGCGAAGTTCATCCACGCGGACAGTCTGGCCTTCGTTTCGATTGACGGCCTTTACCGCGCCGTGGGAGAGGCTTCGCGCAACAAGGCCTGTCCGCAATACTGCGATGCCTGCTTCTCCGGCGAGTATCCGACCCGGCTGACCGATCTTGTCGGCCGTGACGGCGCCGATCAGCTGCCGCTCCCGGTGGGCAAAGTCGCATGAGCACCGCGGGACCGCTTTCCGGACAGCTCGCGCTCGTCACGGGTGCCAGCCGGGGCATCGGCGCCGCCACCGCCAAGGCACTGGCCGCAGCGGGCGCGCACGTGATCCTCACCGCCCGCGCTGGCAAGGACCTCGAAGGCGTTGAGCAGGCGATCTACGAGACCGGCGGCAACGCGACGATTGCACCTGTTGATCTGGCCGAACCCGACGGTATCGCCCGCCTCGCCGCCGCGATTGGCCGGCGGTGGGCAGCGCTCGACATTCTGGTGATCAACGCGGCAGTGCTGCCGACGCTGACCCCGGTGTGGCAGATCGAGCCCAAGGACCTCAGCCGCGCGATGACGCTCAATGTGCTGGCGACCCAATCGCTGATCGCGGGCTTCGATCCAATGCTCAAAAAGAGCAAGGATGCGCGCGTGATCGGCGTGACGTCGAGCGTCGGCTCCGCCCCCCGCGCCTATTGGGGCGCCTATGGTGCAACGAAGGCCGCCTTCGAGAACCTCCTCGATGCCTATGCGCAGGAAGTTCGCGCGATCTCGGCGATCCGCGTGGCAATCCTCGATCCGGGCGCGACCCGCACCGCGATGCGCGCCAAGGCCTATCCGGGCGAAGACCCCGCCAGCGTGAAATCGCCCGAAGTGGTCGGCGATTTCATCACCGCACTTGTTGGTGAATCGTTTGCCAGCCCCAGCCGCATTTCGGTTAACCAGCCCCGGGAACCACAGGTCCTAACAAACGGTTAAGCGCGTCTGGCGATAGTCTGCTCACGACTTCCCTCGCGGGAAGTGCGACTCGGCTCAGGACAATCGCCATGCACAAGGACTGGGATCCTTACGCGAACGAAGCCTATTTCCAGGCAACCCAGGAAGACCGCTGCGCCCCGCGCGACAAGGTCAATATTCCGGCGACCCTGCGATGCTCGGGCTCGAAGGGCTTTCACACCGTCGTGCACAATCTGTCGCTCGGTGGCTTCTCGGCCACGGCGCTTAACCGCATGCATGTCGGCTCGGTCTGCTGGCTCACGTTGCCTGGGCTGGAATCGCAGCAGGCTGAAGTTGTCTGGTGGCTGCGCGGGGAGGTCGGTTGCGCTTTTGCCCATCTGCTGAGCCCGATCGTCTACGACAACATCATCCTGCGCTACCGCGGAGACGGGGTTCATCGCCCGGTCGCCTGACATTGTTTGGTAAAAATTTTCTTAATACTTTTAAACAAACCTCAAGTTCGCTTGAGCAGAGTCACCTGGCTGACCGTAATCCCGCCCCCGGCGAACCCGGCTTCGCAATACATGAGGTAGAAGCGCCAGAGCCGCACGAAGCGCACATCGAAGCCCGATGGCAAATTTCCGCTTTCGACCGCCGCATCGAACGCCTCGCGCCACAGCCTCAAGGTGCGCGCATAGTCCAATCCGAAGTCCACTTGATCTTTCCACGCAAGGCCGCGCGCCTCGGCGAGACGGCGAAACTCGCTGACGCTGAGGAGCATGCCGCCGGGGAAGATATAGGTCTGGATGAAATCGGCGCTGCGGGCATAGGCGGGGAACAAGTCGTCCCGAATCGCGATATATTGCAGCGCCGCGCGGCCGCCCGGTTTCAGCACTTTCGCGATGCGATCGAGATAGGCCGGCCACCATTCCCGCCCGACCGCCTCGACCATCTCGGTGCTGATCACCGCATCGAACTGGCCGGTGACGTCGCGGTAGTCTTGCCGGCGGTATTCTAGGCCGGGAAGCTGCGCAGAGGCAGCCTGCGTACGGGCCCAATCGAGCTGCGGCTCGGAAAGGCTGATCGCCGTCACGGATGCGCGGTGGCGCTCGGCAATGCGGCGTGCGGTGTATCCCCAGCCGCAGCCGATCTCGAGCACGTGGCTCCCGGGATCGAGCGCCAGACGATCGGCCATGCGATCGATCTTGTTGCGCTGCGCTTCCTCGAGGCCGGCACCGGGGTCAATGCCCTCCCACAGCGCCGAGGAATAGCTCATCGTCGGATCGAGCCACAGCGCATAGAAGTCGTTGCCGAGATCGTAGTGCGCCGCGATGTTGCGCGCTGCGCGGTCGCGGCTGTTGCGGCGCAGGGCGTGGAGGATGCGAGCAGCGAGCCGCCACAGGCCCTTGGCGCGCGCGGTATCGCCCAGCGCGGCCGCGTTGCGCACGAACAGCGTGAAGAGCAGCACCGGATCGGGGCTATCCCACTCCTGCGCTTCATAACCCTGATAGCAACCGACCGAACCGCCGGTAACCAGCCGCAGCACAGCGCGCCAATCGTGCACGATGACTTCGGCGGCAGGCCCCTCACCCCGTCCGCCGAGTAGCCGGGTCAAACCGCCTGGAAAATGCGCAAGCAGCGAACCTTCGGTGAGCCCCGCGTCGATCCGCGCGAGGATGCGCTCGATCGGCCCCGCAAAGAGGCGCGTGAGCGTGCCTCCGCTCCCCGCAAGGGGCTTGCCGCCCGCAATGAGATGCCCGCCCCGTCCGGGCATGTGTGCATTCATGTGCGAGGGTATGAAGCCAACCGCGCGCAAGGGCAACGGGATGACGTCACTTGTCCCAATGTCAGCTGCGGTCGTTCCACTCGGCATAGGCCGCCAACGCACGCGCGCGGGCCTCGGCATGGCCGACCACGCGCGGCGGATAGGCGCGCGGGCGGACTTCGGGATCGTGGATGCGCGTATCGTCCAGATGCGCCAGTTCGGGCACCCACTGGCGGATATAGGCAGCCGCATCGAACTTGGGGCTCTGCGTGAGCGGGGCCATGATCCGCACGAACATGTTGGAATCGACGCCCGTGCCCGCGCTCCACTGCCAGTTGACCGCATTCGAGCCGTAATCGGCATCGACGAGAGTATCCCAGAACCAGCGCTCGCCCTCACGCCAATCGATCAGCAGGTGCTTGATGAGGAAGCTGGCCGCGATCATCCGCACGCGGTTGTGCATCCAGCCCGTCGCCCAGAGCTCGCGCATCCCGGCATCGACGATGGGGTAGCCGGTCCGGCCCCGCTGCCACGCCCTGAGACCTGCCGGATCCTCGCGCCAGGGGAAGCTCTCGAAGGCACCGCGCGCAGGCATTCCGGCATAGTCGGGCAGCTGGAAGATGACGTTCTGCGCATAATCGCGCCAGCCCAGCTCGCCGAGGAACGTTCCGACCGAGCCGCCGCTTGCCATCGTCGCGTGCCAGATCGTCGCGGGCGAAATCTCGCCGAAATGCAGGTGCGGCGAAAGACGCGAGGTGCCGGGCACGCTCGGCAGATTGCGCCGTTCGCTGTAGGCCCGGGCACGCGGGAGAAAGGCCTCGAGCCGCGCTGCCGCCCCAGCCTCGCCCGGAGTCCACTCGGCGCGCATGCCGCCGGCCCAGTAGGGCTTGGTGGGCAGGAGTTTCCAGTCGGCTAGAGTGTCGGAAGCGGGCCAGACGTCCGGCGCTGGCAGGCGCGCGGGCGTAGGGCTTGGCGCTGCGGGCGGCATGCGGGCTTCGAGCGCGCGCCAGAACGGCGTGTAGATCTTGTAGGGCTGGCCGCTCCCAGTCGTCACCGAACCCGGCGGGGCGAGGTAATTGCCTTCATGGCGCTGGAGCGAGAGCACTTCGCCAACCGCCCGCTCGGCATTGCGCCACCACGGCTCGTAGTGGCGCAGGCAATGGACAGTCTTTGCGCCCGTCTCACGCGCAAGCTCCGCCAGCACCTGCTCACAGCGCCCGCGCCGCAGGATCAGCCGCGAGCCGCATGCCCGGAGGTCGGCATCGAGGCTGGCAAGGCTGTGATGCAGCCACCACCGCGAGGCAGCGCCCATGCGGCGGTGCTTCGGCGTCTCGTCATCGAGCACATAGACCGGGATCACCGGCCCGGCAGCGGCGGCAGCGGCAAAGGCAGCCTGATCGGCAAGACGCAGATCACGGCGCAGCCAGACAATGGTGGGTTCAGTCATCCACACGCTCTGCACCGCGCGAGGGCCTGCACGGCACCTGCACCTTGGGGCACGCGATCAAAACTGACTCTTGCAGTGCGAAACGCCGACACTGAAGTTGCGGCTCAGCACAGAACCGGTGAAGCGGGCGTCTCCGAAAGTCACCATCGTGCAGCGACCATCGCCATCGATCCGGGCCATCGGCATTTGCGACCAGGCAAGGAACTTGCGCGGCTGTGGAGCTGATTGCGCCGCCGCGAAGGCGCGCGGATCGGCCATGTTGTCTGCGATGGGCTTGCCGTATTCGGTGAGGCCGGTGAGCCTCTTCAGAGGATCGTAGACGCCGAAAGTGATCATACCGCTTTGCCGCCAGACCACATCACGGCGCCAGAACGCCAGCGGCTGGGGCGAGGCAAACACGCGATCAGGATTTGCATAGGGCGCATCGACCTCGGGTGCCTGCCACGCCAGCGCGGAAATGCAGACATTGAGCGCGATAAACACCGCGCCCGATGCCAGCGCCGCCATGGCGGGTGTTCCGGAACCTTGCCGCCGCGCTGTCCATATACCGAGGCCCAGAATGGCGAGCAGCCAGGGCGAGATGATAAATAGCCCGTCGGTATGAAACCAGCGCTCGCTGAACGGCGAAAGCAGCTGCACCGCATAGATGTTCTGCAGATCAAGCAGCGGGTGCGTGAGCGCGGCGATCCACGTCAGCGCGAACAGCCAGCCCAAATGCAGCTGCGGTGCATCCGCGGGCGCGGGTCGGCGCTTTCCCCAAAGCCAGAGCGCCAAGGCAAGCAGCGGTGGCAGAAGCAGCACCCCGCCAAGCAGGCCATGCGTGAAGCCACGGTGCATTGCCAGCGGCGGCCAAGGCACCCAGCCGAACACGACGTCGATATCCGGCAGGTTCGCCGCCAGCACCAGCGCCGCCGTGCCAAACCGGGTGCGGCGCTTGAGGCCCGTTTCGGCCAGCGCCCACCCGACAAGGCTGTGCGTGAAGTTGTCCAGCGGCTGCTACTTTCAGTCCTGATCGGCGGAAACTGTCCAAGTCTGGCCCTTGCTCAGCAGCGCGGCAAGGTTCGCGGTCTTGCCGGCCGAAGCGCGGGCGCGCTCCTCGATGACAGCTGCCTCGAAAGTCGGGCGCGGATCGTCGTAGATCACGCCCAGCGCCATCGGGAACGGGCCGAACGGCATCTCGACAAGGAGATGCGCCATGGCGCGGTTCTTCACATCGTGGACGCGCACGCCTGCCGCCTGCCAATCCCCGTCCATCACATCGACAACCTTGAGGCTGAGCGTCTCGGTATCGAGCGCGATGCCCTTGGTGCCCTTGTTGAACAGCATAGGTTCGCCGTGGCTCAACCAGAGTTGGCCAGTCGCCGCAGTCGCCTTCTCGGTGAAATCGGCGAAGACGTCCTTGTTGTAGACGATACAGTTCTGGAAGATCTCGACGAAGGCTGCGCCCTGGTGGGCATGCGCGGCCTTGAGCACCGAGGTCAGCTCCTTCGAAACGTCATAGGCGCGCGCGATGAAGCGCCCGCCTGCACCGAGCGCGAACGCGCAAGGGCTCGCCGGACGATCGACCGACCCGAGCGGTGTGGTCGGCGAGACGGTGCCGAGGCGGCTGGTGGGCGAATACTGGCCCTTGGTCAGGCCATAGATCTCGTTGTTGAACAGCAGGATCTGCGTGTTCAGATTGCGGCGCAGCACGTGCATCGTGTGGTTGCCGCCGATCGACATACCGTCGCCGTCACCCGTCACCAGCCAGACATCGAGTTCGGGATTGGCGAGCTTGAGGCCGGTCGCGAAGGCCGGTGCGCGGCCATGAATCGTGTGAAAACCGTAGCTTTCGACATAATACGGGAAACGGCTTGAACAGCCGATGCCCGAGACGAACACGGTCTTGGCCGGATCAGCGCCGATTTCCGGCAGGACGCGCTGCACGGCCTTCAGGATCGCGTAATCGCCGCAGCCCGGGCACCAGCGGACTTCCTGATCGGTCTCCCAATCCTTGAGCGTGGTCTTGATGGGGGTCATGTCGTTCATGGCTTCGCTTCCCTCAGGCCAGCGCCGCGGCAATCGCCGCTTCGATTTCGGCAATGGTGAACGGCTGCCCGCTCGTCTTGTTGAGCGGCTTCGCATCGACGAGATACTGATCGCGCAGCACCGTCTTGAATTGGCCCGTATTCATTTCTGGAACAATCACCTGCTCGTAGCTCTTGAGAAGCTCACCGAGGTTTTCCGGCAGCGGCCAGACGTGGCGGACATGGATCTGGCTGACATCGAGCCCTTTGCGGCGCGCGCGGCGCACGGCCTGATGGATCGGGCCGTACGTCGAGCCCCAGCCGACCAGCGCAAGCTTGCCGCCTGCCTCGCCGAGCGTGACTTCCTGCGCCGGGATTCCGGCGGCAACGCCGTCGATCTTGTCCTTGCGCGCGTTGGTCATGGTCTGGTGGCTGGCGGGCGAATAATCGATGTTGCCGGTGCCCGGGTTCTTCTCGATACCACCGATGCGGTGCATGAGGCCGGGGGTGCCGGGCTTGATCCACGGCCGCGCGCCCTTCTCGTCGCGCGCATAGGGCAGAACCGCGCCGTCGGGGCCGTTCGGTTCCTCGAGGAACTTGACCGGAAACGGCTCGAAGCCCTTGGGATCAGGAACTTTCCACGGCTCGGCGGCATTGGCGATATAGCCATCGGTGAGCAGCATGACCGGGGTCATATACTGTACCGCGAGGCGGCAGGCCTCGATCGCGCACTCGAACGCATCGGAGGGGCTGCGCGCGGCAATTACCGGCATCGGTGCATCGCCGTTGCGGCCATAGACGGCCTGATAGAGGTCCGATTGCTCGGTCTTGGTCGGCAGGCCCGTCGAAGGGCCGCCGCGCTGCGAATTGACGATGACGAGTGGCAGCTCGGTCATGATCGCAAGGCCCATCGCCTCCCCCTTCAGCGCGATGCCGGGGCCGGAGGATGACGTTACGCCAAGGTGCCCGCCATAGGAGGCACCGATGGCGGCCGCGATCGCAGCGATCTCGTCCTCGGCCTGGAAAGTGGTGACGCCAAATTCCTTGAGCCGCGCAAGATTATGCAGAATCGCCGAGGCGGGGGTAATCGGGTAGCCGCCGAAGAAGAGGTCGAGCCCGGCCAGCTGCGCACCCGCGACGAGGCCGTAGCTGATCGCCTCAGCGCCTGTCACCGTACGGTAGAGGCCCGGCTCGCTCTCGGCCGGCGCGAGGTGATATTGCTTGAGCGGACCCGCCAGTTCGGCCGTCTCGCCATAAGCGTGGCCGGCGTTGAGTGCGGCGATATTGGCATCGGCCAGCACCGGCGCCTTGGCGAACTTGCCCTTGAGCCAATCGATCAGCGGCTGCCGGTCACGGTCGAACATCCACAGCGCAAGGCCGAGCGTCCACATGTTCTTGCAGCGGAGGGCCTCCTTGTTGCCGAGGCCGAAGGGCTTCACCGCTTCCAGCGTCAGCGCCGAGATATCGAACGCGAGCACCTGCCACTTTTCGAGGCTGCCATCCTCGAGCGGGCTGACGTCATACTTCGCCTTCTCGAGGTTGCGCTTGTTGAACTCGCCGGTGTCGGCGATGATCAGGCCGCCCGCCTTGAGCGCGCCGACATTGGTCTTGAGCGCCGCCGGGTTCATCGCCACCAGAACGTCGGGCGCATCGCCTGCGGTGTCGATCTCGGTCGAGCCGAAGTTGATCTGAAACGCCGAAACGCCGAACAGCGTGCCCTGCGGCGCGCGGATCTCGGCAGGGAAATCGGGGAACGTCGCAAGATCGTTGCCGGCCAGCGCGGTCGAAAGCGTGAACTGGCCGCCGGTAAGCTGCATGCCATCGCCTGAGTCGCCCGCGAAACGCACCACGACCGCCTCGGGTGTGGGGGAACGATCGCTCCCGCCGGTGTGGCCTTCGGGTTCGCTCTCAAGAACTGTCGCCATATGTTCCTCTGCTATACGCGCGGACGGCTTTCCGACCCTTGCGTCCTCTTGCGCACCTTGGCGCCTATGCCCTCATCTAGCGGTACGCAAAGAAGAAAAACTGATGCACCGCAAATCTTGCACTCGCTCTTGATTCCGATTGCCCATGCAGGTCAAGCCCCGCAAATAACAGTGCTGTCAACAACGCGGGGTCCCGAGTCCGGTGCCGACGCGCTGCACGAGGAAGAGGAAATCCATGTCAGATACCGCCAGCACCCCCTACGTCCGGCCAGATGTGAAGGCTTTTCTCGATTTCATGGCCTCGGTCCCCGGCCCCTCGATGGCGGAAATGGGCCCCGAAGCCGCACGGGCGAGCTATGTGCAGATGGGCCTGCTGGCCGAAGCCGAACCGCGCGAATTGGCGGTGATCAAGGACCTCTCCTGCCCTGGACCTGCGGGCGACATTCCGCTGCGCTTCTACGACGCGCGCGAAATCCGTGAGCCCGGCCCTGCGGTCATGTTCTTCCACGGCGGCGGCTTCGTGATCGGCGATCTCGACAGCCACCACTCGCTCTGCACCGAAATCGCCGCAGAGCTCGATCTGCCGGTGATCGCGGTGCACTACCGCCTTGCACCGGAAAACCCTTTCCCCGCCGCGCCGGACGATTGCGAGGCGGCTTCGCGCTGGGTGGCGACGAGCCCCGAAACGCTCGGCCGCACGATTACCGGCCTCATCCCGATGGGCGACTCGGCCGGCGGCAATCTCACGATCGTGATCACGCAGGCGCTTGCCGAACAGCCCGCCGCCGTGCCGGTCGTGCTGCAGGTGCCGATCTATCCGCTGAGCGACGACAAGCCCGATCACGCCTCGTTCCACCAGTTCGCCGATGGCTTCGTGCTTACCGCTGATACGATGGCCTGGTTCTCCGATGCCTATCAGGCCGAGCTTGGCAATCCGCGGGCCTATCCGATTTACGGCAACCACGCGGACACTCCGCCGACCGTGCTCGTCACCGCCAGCCTCGATCCGATCCGCGACAGTGGGCGGGTCTATGGCGCAGAACTGATCCGCGCCGGTGCCGAAGTCGTGTTTCTTGAAATGAAGGGCACCACCCACGCCTTCGCCCAGCTGCGCAAGGCCTTCCCGAGCGCCCATGGCGATATGCAGCGCATCTTCGCCGCCGTCCGTCTGCTGCTGGACCGCGCCTGATGAGCAAGGATCCTGCCGGGCTTCCCTACCGCCCCTGCGTGGGCGTCATGCTCGTCAATGCCGAAGGCCGGGTCTTCGTCGGCCAGCGCATCGACAGCAAGGAAGGGGACGCCTGGCAGATGCCCCAGGGCGGCATCGACGACGGAGAGGAGCTTCACCCCGCCGGCTTGCGCGAGCTGGAGGAAGAGACCGGCGTCACCGCGGATCTCGTCACGATCCTCGCCGAAAGCCGCGAGGAATATCTCTATGATCTGCCGGACAACCTGATCGGCAAGCTATGGGGCGGGCGCTACCGCGGCCAGAGGCAGCGCTGGCTGCTGGTCCGCTTCAACGGAGCGGACGAGCAGATCCGCCTCGATGCGCACGAGCACCCTGAATTCCTCGCCTGGCGCTGGATCGAGCCCGAGCAATTGCCGGACCTGATCGTCCCGTTCAAGAAGCGCGTCTACCGGCAAGTCGTCGAGGAATTCCGCGCGCTGATTTAAAGCTCTTTCGTCACCCCCGCGCAGGCAGAGGTGCAGAGCAGCAGGCGCCGTGATTGAAGGCTCTGGATCCTGCCTTCGCGGGAATGACGAGGCTTGCTGGTTTAGGCTCAGTTGTCTTCGACTGTGGGATCAGGCTTCACCGCATCGGCGGAGACGACCCGCGCGATCGGTCCCTTGGCGATGACACCGGCGAGGTTCTGCGCCTCCGGGCAATTGCGCCCGCACAGGCCTTCGAGGCGCGCAAGGTTGCCCTTGGCCTTTTCGAGCGCGCCCTTTTCGGCCATCGCCCCGCCTTCGCCCGAAAGCGCGGCGAGGTTGTTGGGATCGCGTTCCAGCGCTTCGCGGTAGTAGTGGATCGCCTTGCCCTGCATACCGGCCGCACGCGCGGCATCGCCAAGCGCGAGGAAAACCGTCGGATTGCCGGGATCAACCGCAAGAGCCGCTTCGAAGCTATCCGTCGCAGTTTCGATATCGCCGTGGCCAAGCTGCTCACGTCCGGTTTCGACGAGAGCTTTCGCGCGGGGATCGATCGGCAGTGAAACACCGGCTGTTCCGGCACTTCCCGTGACCGCCACGAGAAGCGACAAGGCAATCCCCAAAGGCATGTAGCGCATCAACAACTCCCAGAGCCGGCCATGCGGCGCGCGTGGTCCCCCGGCGTCCATGTTTTCGGTGCCTATCATAGCCGGTGGAGTGTTGCGAAGAAAAACCCGTCCGTCGAATCGTCCCAAGGGGTAAGCCTCATGCCCGCACCGCGCGGGGTCCCTGCACCAACCTGCTGTTCGGCCGCGCGCCATCCCGGATTACTGGCCAAAAACGCGGCCACCACATCCGGCCCTTCGGCATCGAGCAGCGAACAGACCACATAGGTCAGCCGCCCGCCGGGGCGCACGAGCTCAGCGCCAATTCGCAGCACTTCGGTCTGCATCCGGGCGTAGCGCAGAAGGCTCTGCGGGGTGAGCCGCCAGCGCGCTTCGGGCCCGCGCCGCCAGGTGCCGGTGCCCGAACAGGGCGCGTCGACCATGACCGCATCGGCCCTGCCCTGCCAGTCGGCAAGCGCCTCCATCTCGCGGCCAGGATCGAGCAGCCGCGTCTCCACCTGCGCACCCGCCCTGTGAGCGCGCGGTGCGAGGCGCGAGAGGCGAGTGCGGTCGATATCGCAGGCGAGCAAGTGGCCCTCGCCCTGCAGCGCAGCCGCAAGCGCAAGCGTCTTGCCTCCCGCACCGGCGCAGAGATCGATCACCGTCTCGCCCGGGACGACCTCAAGCGCACTGCAGGTCAGCTGGCTGCCGGTGTCCTGCACTTCGAACAGCCCTTCCGCGAAGGCTGGCCATGTCTCGACCGGAGTGCCGCCGGGCAGACGGAGCGCATCGGGCGCCTGTGTCGCGGTAGCCGCCACCGGGAGCGCTGCCATCAGCCGGTCGCGCGTGATCTTGAGCCGGTTGGCGCGCAGATCGAGCGGCGCGCGGTCCAGCAAGGCAGCGCCGCGTTCGCGCGGGACACCCGAAGCGATGAGCCGCTTTTCCAGCCACGCAGGAGCAAGGCCCGTCGCTGCCACCGGCTCATCCGCAAGGATCGGCGCGGGGCCATAGCGCGACCCGTCGAACAGCGCGGTCAGCACCGGATCGCCCCCGGCCAGCGCAAGCATGGCGGCGCGGCCGGTTTGGGGGACTTCACCGCACAGACGGATCGCATTCCACGCCAGATCGCGGATCGCGCGGCGGTCCTTGGAGCCGATGAAGCGGCGCGCCTTGAGCCATTCGGCAGCGACCCGCTCGGCCGAAGCGCCTTCGCGCCGCACGGACGCGATCACCGCGTCGAGCACCTCGATCGCCGATTGCACCCGCGCTGCGGGAGTCATGAGACGAGCTCAGCGCGAAGGATAGTTTGGCGCCTCACGGGTGATCGCCACATCATGGACATGGCTCTCGCTCAGGCCCGCGTTGGTGATCCGCACGAACTGCGCATTGGTGCGCAGATCCTCGAGCGTGCGGCTGCCGGTGTATCCCATCGCGGCCTTGATGCCGCCGACGAGCTGGTGGACGACGTCCTTGGCAGGCCCCTTGTAGGGCACCTGGCCTTCGATGCCTTCGGGCACCAGCTTCATCGAATCCTTGATGTCCTGCTGGAAATACCGGTCCGCCGAACCGCGCGCCATTGCGCCGACCGATCCCATGCCGCGGTAGGATTTGTAGGAACGTCCCTGATAGAGGAACGTCTCGCCCGGCGCTTCCGCGGTACCTGCAAGCATCGAGCCGACCATGATCGTGCTTGCGCCTGCAGCCAGTGCCTTGGCGGCATCGCCCGAGGTACGCAGGCCGCCATCGGCGATCACCGGCACGCCCGACTTGGCGGCTTCGGCGGCGCATTCGAGCACTGCCGTCAGCTGCGGCACGCCCACGCCCGCGACGATGCGTGTGGTGCAGATCGAGCCCGGCCCGATGCCGATCTTCACGCCGTCAGCGCCTGCATCAATCAGCGCGCGCGTCGCCTCTGCCGTGGCGACATTACCCGCGATCACCTGCACGGTATTCGACATGGCCTTCACCGCCTCGACCGCGCGGGCAACATCGCGGTTATGGCCGTGCGCGGTGTCGATGATGATGACGTCGCACTCGGCCTCGACCAGCGCGCGGGTGCGTTCGAGCCCCTTTTCGCCCACCGTGGTCGCCGCCGCCACGCGCAGGCGCCCGCTGGTGTCCTTGGTAGCGTCGGGATAAGTGACGGCCTTCTCGATATCCTTGACCGTGATGAGGCCGATGCAGCGGAACGCGTCATCGACCACCAGCAGCTTCTCGATCCGGCGCTGGTGGAGCAGGCGGCGCGCTTCATCACCCGAAGTGCCGAGCTTGACCGTGGCGAGGTTATCGTGGGTCATCAACTCGTGCACCGGCTGAAGCGGATTGTCGGCGAAACGCACGTCGCGGTTGGTGAGGATGCCGACGAGCTTGCCGCTCGCTTCGACCACCGGAATGCCGCTGATCTTGTTGGCGCGCATGATCGCCTGCGCATCGCCCAGCGTGGCATCGGGCGTGACGGTGATCGGGTTGACCACCATGCCGCTTTCGAAGCGCTTGACCGCGCGGACGGCGGCGGCCTGCTGCTCGACAGTGAGGTTGCGGTGGAGCACGCCGATACCGCCAAGCTGCGCCATGACGATCGCCATGTCGGCTTCGGTCACCGTATCCATCGCGGCGGAAATCACCGGGATGTTGAGCGTGATCGAGCTGGTCAGGTGCGTGCGGGTATCGGCCTGGGTCGGCACCATGTCCGATGCGCCGGGGCGCAGGAGGACGTCATCGAAGGTAAGGCCGAGAGGGATATCCATGGAGTGCGCCACTTGCCGGAGGGGGACGATTCGTGGCGGCCCATGTAATCAAACAGGGTGGTTTAGGCTAGCCCTGCCCCCTACTTTGCACCGGTGGCCAGCGTGCTGCCAGCCCCAGTGCCCGGCCCAGCACCCGGCCACGCCTTGGTATCGGCGAAAAACCGCACCAGTTCGGCCTGGATCAGCACATCATCGACCATCCCGCCATAGACCACGCGCGAGGCTTCGTCGGCGGGGCGGTGGTAGACATTGTCCATGAAGGCTTCGAGCCGCACGGGATCCGAATAGCTCGTGCTGACCATGACCGAGGGCACATCGTGCTGCATCAGCGCCCAGCTGTCTTGCCGCCTTGCAAAGGCATTGGCCGCATCTCCGCCCGCCAGCTTGCGCTTCATGGTCTTGAGCACCTTGGCAATGCCCGGATCGAGCGGTGTCATGCCCTGCCCCACCACGCTGACTGGAAGGCCCGCAGGAACCAGCCCGGTGCTATCCACATTGAAGGCGGCGACCACGTTGCCTAGCGGGAGCGGCGGGTTCTCGGCAAAGGCCTGCGCGCCGAGCAGGCCAAGCTCCTCGCCGGTGGTGGCAACAAGGTAGACGTCGCGGTCGAGCGGCTTTCCACCGGAAAGTTGCCGCGCAACTTCGGTGATGACGGCGAGGCCCGAGGCATTGTCGACCGCGCCCGGACAGATCAGCTTCTCTGCCGGCGGCGTAGCGCATTTGCCGAAGTGGTCCCAGTGCGCCATCAACACAACCGCGCCTGACCCGGGGCGGCGCCCCTCGATCTTGCCGATCAGGTTGTGCGTCTTGATCCGCGTCTCACGGTTGGTCGCCTCGAACGATCCGGAGATGCCCAGCGGCTTCGAACTGAAACCGGGGACTGCACCTGCGACATGAAGCCCGGCCAGATCCGGCGCGCCCGAGGCGGCGAGCATCTGGCGCGCGGTATCGGCTGAAAGAAACACCTCGATATCACCGCCGAGCCGCTCGCCCGCCAGCGCGTAACCCGCGCGGCGGCGGCGGGCCATGACATCTTCGAGGCTGCGATCGCCATCGAGCACGGTGAGCACTGCCGCAGCGCCGCTTTCGAGCAGCTTGCCCGCGCGGTCGACCGGGCGCGGTGCGGCCCCGATCACGCCGGGCTTCGCCGGTTCGGGTGACGGCGCCTCGCTATCGAGGATCACGGCGACGCGGCCTGCCAGCTCGGTCCGGGCGCCGTCCCCGCCAAGGTTCTTGCCGACATAGACGAGAGGCGCATTCTCGATCAGGCTGCGCAGGCCGGAAGTGACCACAAAGAAGCCGCTCTCGGCCACCGGAACCCGGCGCTTGCCGTGAAAGAACTGGGCGCGCGAGCCTTGCGGCACGCGCTCGACCAGCTCGACAGGCGCGAACCAGGCATTGCCGGGATCGTTGGTGCCCGATTCCAGCCCGATATCGAACCAGTTCCGCGCAAGATAGCGCAGGGTCAGCGTTTCGCCCGGCGTACCGGGTTCGCGGCCGCCGTATTCGTCGCTTGCCAGCGTGGTGATATGCTGGCGCAGCTGCGCCTCGATCTGCTGCAGCGTGCGCTTGGTGGGCGCTGCGGCGCTCGCTGCAAGGGGGCATAGGGCAAGGGCCGCGAGACAGATCCCTGCTGCCAACCGACTGCGCTGCCGGAACCGGTTACGGGTCGGGGTCAAGGTGATCATGGAAAGCGCTTCACCCACAACGACTCATCGCTACCCTCGAACGGCCTAACGTTATGCCCTTGCTGGCAAAAGCTGCGGACCTGCGCAAGTTTCCTCTGTCGCACTGCCGCACCCGCGCGTTCCCTCTTGCAGGCCGCGCCGGGTTATGGGCAATCCGTACGCGGGACAGGAGACCAGACGATGCGGCTCGATGATTTCGACAATTCGATTGAGGTCGAGGACCAGCGCGGCGGCGGCGGCGGCCGGTTTGGCGGACCGGGCGGCAAGATCGGCTGCGGCAGTCTTGTCATCGCGCTGATCGGCGCAGTGGTGTTCGGGATCAATCCGCTGCAGACGCTGGGCGCGCTGCAGAACATGCAAGGCGCCGCTCCCCCGGAAGCGCTGCCGGCCAAGCCTGCCAACCTTGCCGAAAGCTGCAACGTCAACGCCTTCAGCCACGAAAGCTGCAACGCGCTCGCCTCGCTCAACAAGACATGGAGCCCGCTGTTCGGGAAAGCCGGGATCGCCTTCACCCCGCCCAAGCTGGTGTTCTATTCGCGCGAGGGGCAATCGGGCTGCGGCGAGGCGCAGAGCGCGATGGGTCCGTTCTACTGCCCGGCCGATCAGGGCATCTACATCGACACCGATTTCTACACCGAGATGGACAAGCAGCTCGGCGCGGGCGGCGATTTCGCGCGGGCCTATGTCATCGCGCACGAATATGGCCACCATGTGCAGAACCTCGTCGGCACTTCGGATCAGGTGAGCGAGGCGCAGCGGCGCAATCCGCCGATGGCCAACCGACTCTCTGTAAAGCTCGAACTGCAGGCCGATTGCTTTGCCGGCGTCTGGGCCGCGCGCAACAAGGACCGGATCGATCCTGGCGATATCGAGGAAGGCCTGCGGGCTGCGCACCAGATCGGCGACGATACGCTGATGGCCTCGGCCGGGCGGACCCCGGTGGAAGCGGCCTTCACCCATGGCAGCAGCGCCCAGCGCATGGCCTGGCTGCGCAAGGGGCTGGAAAGCGGCAACGAGGATGCCTGCGATACGTTCAGCGCCGGATCAGCGGATGGAACACATTAGCGACGAAGCCGTTATGATGGTGAAGCGGGGAACAATCATGAAACACTACCATCTAGCCTTTGCCCTCCTGATCGGCGCGGCGACTACGTCCGCAGCCGCACAGACAGTGGTCGCACCATCCAATGTGACAGCCGGCGACGTTGCGACGTCGCCGCTGGAAAATCTCAATATCAAGAAGGATGAGATCCCGCCGATCCTGATTGCGGCGCGCGAAGACACCTACGGTGTTTCCGGGATGCGCACCTGCCGTGCGATCGGCGCGGAAGTCGGACGGCTCGATGCCGTGCTCGGGCCCGATATCGATGTGGCGACCGACAAGACGCGCGACGAAAAGCGCGGCAATGCCGTGGGCCAGGTGGCCAAATCGGTGATCAACAGCTTCATCCCGTTTGGCGGCGTGCTTCGCGAAGTCACCGGCGCCGCCTCGCGCGAGCGGCAGTGGCAAGTCTCGCTCTATGCCGGGGCGAGCCGCCGGGCCTTCCTCAAGGGCTATGGTCAGGCGCGCGGCTGCCGCTACCCGGCCCGCGCGGCAACCGCAGCGCAGCTCTCCGCGCTTCAGGGCGCTGAGGCCGTGCCCGCGCCCGCGCTCAAGGCAAAGCCCAAGCCTGCCAAGCGCGCGAACGCCCGCCGCAAGCGCTGACGATCAGTCCCGTTCGCGCGGGAGGGCGTTGTCCACATCGCGCTCGGCCTTGTCGAGCGCGGCAAGCGCCTGCGCCCGCGCGCCGGCTGGTATATCCTTCTCGCGCATGATTTCGTTGCGCGCTTCGGCGATTTCCTTGCGGGCTTCCGCAATGGCAGCGCGCCCCTCCGCCATGCCTTCGGCGACCTCGTGGTCGATTTCGGCGCGGTCGATCGCCGGAG
The DNA here is from genome assembly GCF_965228995.1 of Novosphingobium sp. GTDB lineage: Bacteria > Pseudomonadota > Alphaproteobacteria > Sphingomonadales > Sphingomonadaceae > Novosphingobium. The sequence continues at coordinate 2,845,091 of NZ_OZ245852.1, forward strand.
CTTCGGGCGGGCTCGGCGGTGCGGGAGGTGAAGGCGGCGACGGCGGCGCGGGAGGCGCCGGCGGGCTCATGCGGCTGTCTGCCGAGGATTGGGCAGCAGCCACCCCGCCAAGCGCGAGCAGCGCGGCGCCCGCCGCCAGCGCGGTCCATTTGCGAAGAAGCATCGGGCAGATCCTTTCAGGGGTCGTTGTTCTCTGACCCCGACCTGCCCTACCCGCCTGTTTAAGTCCGCCATGCTTCGTCAAACGGCAGACAGGAACCCGACGAACAGCGGGCCGCCGCCTACCGATCAGGGCTTGGGTTCGACGATCAGATAGACCCCGGTGGTCTTGCCGATGTTGAGGCCTTCGTGCCAGTCGATCCCGTCGCTCCACCAGCTGTCGCCCGCCTTGAGCTCGCGCACCACCGTGCCGCTGGCCGTGGTGATCCGCATGGTCGAACCCTTGAGGATATAGCCCCAATGCGGTGCATGGTGGTGCCGTTCGTGCCCCCAGCCCGGCGGAAAGGTGCAGCGGAGCACGCGCATCCGCGCGTTGTCCTTGAGCAGCTCGCAAACGTGCTGGCCCTTCCAGCCCGCCTCAAGCGGATCGGGATAAGAAGAGGCAGCGGGTTCCGTAACGGCGATGGCCGGACTTGCCCCTAGGACTAGCCCGGCCATCAGAAGCCATTTTCCGCGCCCCATCACACGCAGGGCGGGCACGATCAGTACACGCGCTTCTTGGGCTTGATGTACTCGACGTCGTCGGTGAGCGTGTATTCATGGACAGGGCGATAATCGAGCTTCACGCCGCCGCCCTTGCCGCCCCAGCCATCGAACCAGCTGGCGGTATGCTTCATCCACTCGGCATCGTTGCGCTCGGGATAGTCCTCGTGCGCATGCGCGCCGCGGCTTTCCTTGCGGTTCGAAGCCGAATGCATCGTCACCGCCGCCTGCGCGATCAGGTTGTCGAGCTCAAGCGTCTCGATGAGGTCCGAGTTCCAGATCAGCGAACGGTCAGAAACCTTGATGTCCTGCATCCGCTCATAGGTCGCGGCAAGTTTGACCTTGCCCTCGTCCATCAGTTCGTCGGTGCGGAACACCGCCGCATGGGCCGACATCGTGCGCTGCATTTCGATGCGCACCGCCGCCGTGGGCGAACTGCCGTTGGCGTGGCGGAACGTATCGAGCCGGGTGAGCGCGAGGTCGGCGCTATCCTTGGGCAGGGCCTTGTGCGACGAGCCCGGCTTGATGATTTCCTTGAGCCGCAGACCCGTTGCGCGGCCGAACACGACAAGGTCGATCAAGGAGTTGGAGCCAAGGCGGTTCGCACCGTGGACCGAAACGCACGCCGCTTCGCCCACTGCGAAGAGGCCGGGGATCACCGTTTCCGGATTGCCGTCCGCGCCGATGGTCACGACTTCGCCGTGGTAGTTACAGGGGATGCCGCCCATGTTGTAGTGGACAGTCGGAACGACCGGGAGCGGCTGACGGGTCAGGTCGACACCTGCGAAGATCTTGCCGCTTTCAGTGATGCCGGGAAGCCGCTCGGCCAGCACACCCGCGTCGATGTGATCGAGGTGCAGGTAGATGTGGTCCTTGTGCGGACCAACGCCGCGGCCTTCGCGGATTTCCAGCGCCATCGAACGCGAAACGACGTCGCGGCTGGCAAGGTCCTTCGCGGAAGGCGCATAGCGCTCCATGAAGCGCTCGCCTTCGGAGTTGGTGAGGTAGCCGCCTTCGCCGCGCGCGCCCTCGGTGATGAGGACGCCCGCGCCGTAGATGCCGGTGGGGTGGAACTGGACGAATTCCATGTCCTGCAGCGGAAGCCCCGCGCGCAGCACCATGCCGCCGCCATCACCCGTGCAGGTGTGCGCAGAGGTCGCGGTGAAATAGCTGCGGCCATAGCCGCCGGTGGCCAGTACCACGGCATGGCTGCGGAAACGGTGGATCGAACCATCGTCCATGCACATGGCGATCACGCCGCGGCATTCCGGCACGCCGTTCGCACCGGCCTCCATGATGAGGTCGATCGCGAAGTATTCGATGAAGAAGTCCGCGTCGTACTTCAGGCTCTGCTGGTAGAGCGCATGGAGCATCGCGTGGCCGGTGCGGTCTGCCGCGGCGCAAGTGCGCTGCACCGGCGGGCCTTCGCCCATGTTCTGCATGTGGCCGCCGAACGGGCGCTGGTAGATCGTGCCTTCGGCGTTGCGGCTGAAGGGCACGCCCGCATGCTCGAGCTCGTAGACCGCCGCCGGCGCCTCACGCACCATGTATTCGATCGCGTCCTGATCGCCGAGCCAGTCGGAACCCTTGACGGTGTCGTACATGTGCCAGGTCCAGTGGTCCGGGCTGTTATTGCCGAGGCTGGCGGCGATGCCGCCCTGCGCCGCAACCGTGTGCGAACGCGTCGGGAAGACCTTGGTGATGCAGGCGGTGCGCAGGCCGGCCTGGGCCGAACCCATCGTGGCGCGCAGGCCCGAACCGCCGGCACCGACGACGACTGTATCGTACGTATGGTCGATGATCTTGTAGGCAGGAGTAGAAGCCATGGCTCAGGCGCCCCCGAGAGCGATGCGCACGACCGAGACGATACCGTAGGCAGCGCCCGCGAACGGCAGGATGTTGACGAGAAGCCAGGCCGCGATCTTGCCGCCCTCTTCGTGGATGTAGTCTTCCAGCATGACCTGCACGCCAAGGCGCGCGTGCTGGAACGTGTTGATCATGATGAGGATCAGCGCGGTCGCGGGAACGGGCTTGGCCGCCCACGAATGGATCGTCGCGTAATCGTGCGAGGGCATGAGCGCGAGGCTGATCATCAGGAACGGGATCAGCACAAGATTGCCGACCGCCGTCAGGCGCGACGTCAGGAAATGGTGCGTGCCGTGGTGGCTGGAGCCGAGACCGCGCACGCGGCCGATGGAAGTACCGTTACCCATGAAATGTCCTTGAGAAGGGTATGGATCGCAGGATCGGGAGAAAGGATCAGTGCAGCAGGATGAAGGCCCAGAACAGGCTGGTTGCCGCCACCGAGAACAGGATCGTCAGCGAAGACCAGCGCGCGTTTGCCTCAAGCTCGTAGCCCGCGCCGATATCGAGCACGAAGTGTCGGATGCCCGACGCCATGTGCTGGAAGAAGGCCCAGGTCAGGCCGACCAGCACGACCTTGCCGAGCAGGGACGTTGCGGTCTGCAGGCCGCCGGCGGGCGCAAGCCACACCCAGTCGAGGAAGGTCTGATAGCTCTCAGCGCCGCCCGCCAGCGCGCCGACCCACCACAGCAGCAAGGCAAGGCCCGCGAAGGCGAGCCCGTTGCCCGTGATGCGGTGCAGGATCGAGACCAACATGGCCGGACCCCAGCGCCAGATTTCGAGATGCGGCGATAGTGGCCGATTGCCGGGCGCCTGCGCCATAGAACCCCCTAAATAGATTACCAAAACCGCTCGTGCCCTTGGGAGCACGATCCGAACGCGATTCGTATTAGCCCAAAAGCAGTCAGGTGCAACCATCGCGGTAGGGCAATCGCGCTACGTGTGTTCCAGGCCCTGTTGCAGGGGGCTCATTCGCTGGTAGAGCGGCAGGTATGGAAACACCTGCCATCCTCGTCACCGGCTCGACCCGGGGCATCGGCGCCGCCCTTGCCGATGCGCTTTCCGACCGCGGCGCTGCCGTCATCCGTCATGGCCGCAGCGGTGCTCCCGGCGTGGTCGGCGCCGATCTCGGCGCGCCGGCGGCGGCTGAAATGCTGTGGGAAGATGCGCTTGCCATGGCCGGCGGCGCAATCGACGTGCTTGTCAACAATGCCGGGCTGTTCGCCGCCAACCCCCTCGATGTGTCTGACATCGCCTGGCTCGATGGCTGGGAAGAAACGCTGCGGATCAATCTGACGTCCGCTGCGCAGCTCTCGCGCCTCGCCGTCCGCCACTGGCAGGCGCGCGGGGTGCCGGGGCGCATCGTCCATATCGCCAGCCGCGCCGCCTATCGCGGAGATTCGCCCGCGCACTGGCACTATGCCGCGGCCAAAGGCGGGATGATCGCCATGCACAAGACCATCGCGCGGGGCTACGCCGCCCAAGGCATCCTGAGCTTTGCAGTCACCCCGGGCTTTACCGATACGGCGATGGCGGGCGATTACCTCGCCAGCCGGGGCGGCGCGGATTTGCTGGCGGACATCCCGCTCGGCCGCGTGGCAACGCCGGAGGAAATCGCCGCCATCGGCGTGTTCTGCGCGCTAGATGCCCCGCCGAGCATGACCGGCGCGGTGATCGATGCGAATGGAGCCAGCTTTGTCCGCTAGGGTGCTCGCCCTGTCGGCGCCAGCCCTGCTTGCCACGGTGCTGGCCCCGGCGCTCGCTCAGGCCAAGCCCGTCCCCGCAGGTCAGGACCGCGCCGCCACGCAGGCGCTCGTCAAGCAGTGCGAGGGCAAGGAGGACTTTTCCGCCCCTGCCCCGCCCGCCCGGCTTTACGGCAACACGTATTATGTCGGCACCTGCACGGTCAGCGTGCTGCTGGTGACCTCGCCGCAGGGCCACATACTCGTCGATAGCGCGACCGAGCCGGCCGTGCCCTCGATCCTCGCCAATATCCGCGCGCTGGGTTTCCGTCCGGAAGACGTGCGCTGGATCGTGAGCAGCCACGAACACTTCGACCATGTCGGCGGGCTGGCGGCGCTGCAGAAGGCGACTGGCGCGAAAGTGGCGCTCAGCGCTCCGGCTGCGGCTATCGCGCAAACGGGCAAGCCCGATCCGGCGGATTCGCAATACGGCGTGCTCAAGGACCACCCCTTTGCGCCGGTCAGGACGGACCGCATCGTCGCCCCCGGTTCGGTCATCCGGGTCGGACCCTTGCGGCTCACCATGTCGGCCACGCCCGGCCATACCCGTGGATCGACCAGCTGGACCTGGCAGAGCTGTGCGGGCAGCCAGTGCCGCACGGTGAGCTATATCGACAGCATTTCCGCGCTCGCCGCCCCGGGTTATCGCTTTACCGATCATCCGGACGTCGTCGCCCGGTTCCGCCACACCTTCGCGGCCATTGCGGCGCGGCGCTGCGGGATCCTCGTCACCCCTCACCCTTCGGTGAGCGACCTGTTCGACCGGATGCTGGGCAAGGAACCGCTTGCCGCACCGGACGCTTGCCGCAGCTACGCGGCCATGGGCAGCAAGGGGCTTGATGCCCAGCTTGCCAAGGAAACAGCCAAGTGAGCTGGAAAATCACCGTCCGCGCTTCGGCCGAAGTCGTGCGCGCCGCACTCGTCGCGCATGAGGACGCCGCAGACTGGGACTTCTCGATCGTTCTCGGCGGCGGCCAGATCGATCCGGCCGAGCCCGATGCATGGCAGCTCGAGGCCTGGCTCGAACGCAAGCCGACGCCGGCGGACAAGGCCGCAATCACCGCGCTGTTTGCCGATGGCGCACCCGTTCTGCTCGTCGAGGAACTCGCCGATGCCGACTGGGTGACACTCAGCCAGCAAAATGTCGAGCCGATCCGCGAGGGCCCGTTCTACGTCCGCACGCCGGACCATGCGCCGGTAGCTGGCCTGCGAGACTTCATCATTCCGGCCAGTCAGGCTTTCGGCACCGGCCACCACGAAACGACTTCGGGCTGCCTTGCCATGCTCGCGCATATCAAGGCGCAAGGCGCCGTCGTGCGCAATCTTGCCGATATCGGCACGGGCACTGGCCTGCTGGCCTTTGCCGCGCTGCATCTGTGGCCGCGCGCAAGGGCCACGGCGAGCGATATCGATGCGGTGTGCGGACCGGTCGTGGCCGAAAACGCAGCTCTCAATGGCATCACGCTGGGCGACGGCCCGGGCAAGCTCGCCATGGTGATCGCGCCGGGCATGGAGCATCCCCTGCTGCGCGCCGCCGCGCCCTACGATCTGCTGATCGCCAATATCCTCGCAGGGCCGCTGGCCGAACTGGCGCCGGATTTCCGCAAGGTCGTTGCGCCCGGCGGCAGCGTGCTGCTGGCGGGTCTGCTCACCGCGCAGGAACCCACGGTGCGCTCCGCCTATACCCGCGCCGGGTTTTCCCTGCGCGCGCGGATGCAGCGCGGCAACTGGTCGATCCTGTGGCTCAGGCGGCGGACAGCGCGCTGAGCAGCAGCGACAGAGCGTTGTTGGTAAAAGCGATCATATTGGCGAGACGGTCGTCGTGCCCCGTCTCGACGATCAGCGCTGCCTCATAGTCCGGCCCGACCACGGCGGCTGCGCTGGTGCCCGATGCAACGCCCAGCGGATGGACGCCCGGCCCTGCCGCGCCGGTTTCCGCCACACCCCAATCGCTGTCATAGCGCGCCCGGATCAGCCGCGCCTGCGCGAGGGCATAAGCTTCGGTCGCCGAGGTCAGCCCGCGCAGCGAGCCGGGCTCGTGTCCCAGCACGATGCGCCGGCCCTTCAGCGTGTAGATCACCCCGCCGCCGCGATAGAACGCCGAGGCTCCCGGCATCGCGAGCAGCGCAGCGGAAATGAGCCCGCCGGTCGCGCCATCGACCACGGCAATGGACTGGCCTTTCGCCTTGAGCATCTTGCCAGCCTCGCTGCCGAGCGGCGTCAGGTCTTCAAAGGTCATTGTCCGGTTATCCCGCTGCCTTGACGATTTCGGCCCACGCCGCCTCGTCGATCACGTCTATTCCCAGCGCCGCTGCCTGCTTGAGCTTCGAGCCCGCGCCCGGCCCCGCCACTACCAGATCGGTCTTGGCCGAAACCGAACCTGCCGCCCGTGCGCCGAGCGCCTCGGCCTGCGCCTTGGCCTCGTCCCGGCTCATCGTCTCGAGCTTTCCGGTAAAGACCACTGTCTTGCCCGCGACCGCGCTCGCCTTGGTTTCGACGATATAGTCGGGCGGCGAGACCTCGGAAAGCAGATCGTCCCAAACCGCCACGTTGTGCGGCTCATGGAAGAAATCGCCGAGTGCTTCGACCACCACCGGGCCAACGCCTTCGATGGAGAGAAGTTCGGCGCGGGCCAGTTCCTCCCCCACCGGGGGAGGGGGACCATCCGAAGGATGGTGGAGGGGCACGCTCAGGCCAGGCGGAACCTGCCCCTCCACCAGCTGCGCTGGTCCCCCTCCCCGTTCCGGGGAGGAATGCGCGGCTTCCGCCACCGCGCGCAGCGCGGGCAACTTGGTGAACCGCTTCATCAGATCACGCGCCGTCACCGCGCCGACATGGCGGATGCCGAGCCCGAACAGCAGCCGCGCAGCATCCGGCGCGCGCTTGGCTTCGATTGCGGCAAGCAGGTTATCCACAGACTTGTCCTTCCACCCCTCGCGCCCGACGATGTCGCTGCGGCGCTGGTGGAGGCGGAAAATGTCGGCCGGGCTTTCCAGCCAGCCGAGCCCGAAGAACTCGATAATCGTCTTCTCGCCCAGCCCCTCGATATCGAGCGCACCCCGGCTGACGAAGTGCCGAAGTCGCTCCACGCGCTGCGCCGGACAGATCAGCCCGCCGGTGCAGCGCACATCGACTTCGCCTTCTTCGGCCACGGCTTCGGACTGGCATTCGGGGCAGTGATCGGGGAAATGGTAGGCCTCGCGCGGTTCCTCGCGCGTCAGGTTGTCGACGACTTGCGGGATCACATCGCCCGCGCGCTGGAGGACGATGCGGTCGCCCACGCGCAGGCCCAGCCGCCCGATCTCGTCGCGGTTGTGGAGCGTGACATTGGTGACGGTAACACCGCCCACCAGCACCGGACGCAGCCGGCCGACCGGTGTCAGCTTGCCGGTGCGGCCCACCTGAATGTCGATGGCCTCGATCACCGTCTCGGCGCGCTCCGCAGGGAACTTGCGCGCAAGGCCCCAGCGCGGCGCCTTGGCGACAAAGCCCAGCCGCTCCTGCCAATCCAGCCGGTCAACTTTAAAGACCACGCCGTCGATATCATAGGGCAGGCCCGGCCGCTGCGCGCCGATCGCGCGGAAGTGCTCGACCATCGCCGCAACCGATCCGCAGCGCACCAGCAGCGGCGAAACCGGCACGCCCCATGCTGCGATTCGCTGCATCACCTCGAACTGCGTCTCGCCCGGAACCGCGCTTGCCGCACCCCAGCCATGGGCGAGGAAGCGCAAGGGGCGGCTCGCAGTGACGCTCGCGTCCTTCTGGCGCAGTGATCCGGCGGCGGCATTGCGCGGATTGGCGAAGAGCTTGTCGCCCTTTTCCTCCTGCGCGGCATTCAAGGCGGCGAAATCGGCCTTGGCCATATAGACCTCGCCGCGGATCTCGAACACGGCAGGGGCATCACCGGTGAGCGCCTGCGGGATATCGGGAATGTGGGCGACATTGGGTGTCACGTCCTCGCCCACCTGCCCGTCACCGCGGGTGGCGGCGCGCACCAGCTTGCCATTCTCGTAACGCAGCGAGCAAGACAGGCCGTCGATCTTGTCCTCGGCGGTCATGACCACCTCGGAATCAGGTGTCAGCGCCAGGAAGCGCCGCACCCGCGCCACGAATTCCTCGACCTCCTCGTCCGAAAACGCGTTGTCGAGGCTCATCAAGCGAACCTCGTGCGTGACCTTGGCGAGCGGCGAGGCCACTACCTCGTGCCCCACCTTGCGGCTCGGGCTATCGGGCCGGATCAGGTGCGGAAAGGCAGCCTCAAGCTCGGCATTGCGGCGCACCAGCGCATCGTACTCAGCATCGCTGATCTCGGGCGCATCCTGCGCGTGATAGAGCCGGTCATGGTGCGCAATCTGCCGCGCAAGGCGCATCAACTCATTCGCGGCATCGGCTTCGGACATGTTCACTTTAGCCCCCTCCTCTTCAGAGGAGGGGGTTGGGGGTGGTGCCGCGAAGCCTGCTCCAGCGGTCCTCGCTAGCATGCAGGGCAGCAAGCAAAGCAGTCCTCACCCCGTGCATGTTGTCCATCACCTCCCGATTGGTAAACCTGATCGTGCGAAAGCCGGTCGTCCGTTCGAACGTTGCGTCGCGAATCAAGTCGGCTTCGCGGTCATGGGTATGCCCGTCGACTTCGATGACAAGGCCTTTCTCGGGGCAGAAGAAATCGACGATGCGCCGTTCGATGGTTGCCTGCCTGCGAAACTTGAATCCACCGAGACGCCTGTCACGCAGTTCGAACCAAAGCCGCTTTTCCGGCTCGGTAGGCTCGCGGCGCATCCGGGCAGCGTGTTCGAGCAAAGTTCCGCGCATAGGGCCACCACCCCCAACCCCCTCCTCTGAAGAGGAGGGGGCTTTTGGCGGAACGGCGGTCACTCTGCCCTCCCCAACACTGTCACCACCAGTTCATGCCGTGCCCGGAAGCCCAGCGATTCGTAAAGGCGAATGGCGTGGGTGTTGGTGGCGTAACTGTGCAGGAACGCCGTATCACCGCGCTGCGTGAACCCGGCCAACACGCGGCGGATCATCCGGCCGGCAAGGCCGCGCCCCTGCCGGTCAGGCGCGGTGCAGACGCCGCTCAGTTCGGCGAGCCCCGGCGCAGGGCGCATGCGTTCGCCCGCCATGGCGATCAGGCGGCCTTCCTCGCGCAGGCCGAAATAAGGGCCATAGCGATGAGTATGCGAACGCCAGGGGCCGGGCTGCGTCTCAAGCGCGAGAGCGGTCATTTCGGGCGCGTCGGCTTCCCGCATGAGGATCAGCTCGGGATCGACTGCAAAGGTCTCCAGCGGGCCATCGGCGATCATCTGCAGCAGCGGTGCGGTGCGCAGCAACCGGGTTCCTGGCGGCGGGGCCTGCACCGTGCTTTCGACGAGCCAGATTTCGTCCTCAGCGCTGGTCAGGAGGCTGGTGAGCTCTGCCTCATGCCCCGGCGCAGCTGCGGCGAAGGGGCCATAAGTCGGGTCGATCCGGCAGACCGTGCCGCGCGCCACGGCCAGCGCTGCCTGCGGCCCATTGAGCAGCGACCAGATCGGGCGATCGAGCGGATGCGCGGTCATGGCTGCGTACTCAGGCCTGTTCTAGCAGGCGCTCGGCCTGCGCGCGCGCTTCGGGCGTGATCTCCGCGCCGGACAGCATCCGGGCGATTTCCTCCTGCCGCCCGCCCGCATCAAGCTGCACCACCGACGTGCGCGTGACAGTGCCCTCGGAGGACTTGGCGATCAGGTAATGCGCCGTCCCGCGCGCCGCCACTTGCGGGCTGTGCGTGACTGCAAGCAATTGCCCGCCCGCCGCGAGCCGCGCCAGGCGCTCGCCAATGGCACTGGCAACCGCACCGCCGACGCCGCGGTCGATCTCGTCGAAGATCACCGTCGCCGCACCGCCTTCTTCGGCGAGCGCGACCTTGAGCGCGAGGATGAAGCGCGAAAGCTCGCCGCCAGAAGCGATCTTGGCGAGCGGCGCGAAATCCGCGCCGGGATTGGTCGAAATCAGGAACTCGGCGGCATCGACGCCGTGCGGGCCCCAGCGCTCCTCCGGCAAGCGCACCACGGCAGTGCGGAAGCGCGCCGCATCGAGCTTGAGCGGGGCGAGTTCGGCCGCCACCGCTGAATCGAGCCGCCGCGCCGCCTCGGCCCTTGCGACAGAGAGGCTTTCCGCCTTGGCGCGGTAATCGAGGCCCGCGTCCTGCGCCGCGCGGGCGAGACCCGCAATCGCCGCCTCGCCGCCCTCGATCCGGTCGAGCGCGGCGCGCATCTCGGTCATGCGCGCGGGCAGATCGTCGACGCTGCAGCCATGTTTGCGCCCCGCCGCGCGCAGATCGAACAGGCGCGTTTCGATTCGGTCCAGCAGCAACGGATCGTGCGAGAGCGCTTCGGCCGCCTTGTCGAGCTTGTCCTCCGCCTCGCTCGCCTCGATCACCGCGCGGTCGAGCGCTTCCAGCGCTTCGGTCAGCAGGGGATGCTCGTGCGCGATGCGGTCAAGCCGGCGCGAGGCGCTGCGCAGGCTCGCGAGGGCCGAATCCGAACCGGTCCACAAATGCTGCAGTTCGGCAAGATCGCCCGAGAGTCGCTCCCCTTTTTGCATGGCCGCGCGTTGTTCGGCGAGTTCGGCCTCTTCACCCACTTCGGGCGCCAGCAAGGCCAGTTCGGCGAGATGGGCAACAAGCAGATCCTGCTCGGCAGACGCCGCAGCAAGGCGCGCCTGCGCCTCGGCAAGCGCGGTTTCGGCCGCGCGCCACTTCTCCCACGCCGCGCCGACATCGCCTACGTCGGCCCGCGCATAGCGATCGAGCAGTGCACGGTGGCCCCGCGCGTTGACGAGGCCGCGATCATCGTGCTGGCCGTGAAGTTCGACCAGCCCCCGCGCCAGTTCGCGCAGCAGCGCGACGCTGACCGGCTGATCGTTGACGAATGCGCGGCTGCCGACGGCCCCACTCCCACCAGAGCTGCCATCTCCGCGCAGACGGCGGCGGATGATCAGCGGTTCGCCCGGCTCGACCGCAATTTCGGCCTCCGCCAGTGCCGAGGCCAGCGGATCGGGCAGCCGCGCGAACTCGAACGTCGCGGTCACGCTCGCCTCATCGGTGCCCGCGCGGATCAGCCCGGCATCGGCGCGGTCCCCCAGCACGAGCCCCAGCGAATCCAGCAGGATCGACTTGCCGGCACCCGTCTCACCGGTGAGCACGCCCAGCCCGCGCCCGAACACAAGGTCCAGCGCCTCGATCAGGACAACATTGCGAATGGAAAGACCCGTAAGCATTGCCCGCGATCCTTACCCAGTCCGCCGCGCCGCGTCACCATGCTCGCGCGGAGAACCCGCCATGTTGGCAAACCTGTGGATAAACCCGCGGATTTCGGCCTGGTATGACAACGGCATGACACGGTGCCACGGGAACGACATGCGATTGTGACAGGGATTCGGCTCAGTTAACAAACTGAACAAGGGTTCCGCGATGACGCGCCGCGCACAGGCTTGGGGTCTTTCCACCACAGCCACCGAATTGGTCAAATCCATTCCCGCCTGGCTCGATCTGCCCGAGCCGCGCGGTTTCCGTCCCAAGCGCAAGGTGCGCACGGTGTGGGTGTCCGACATCCACCTCGGCACGCGCGGCTGCAATGCCGATATGCTGCTCGATTTTCTCGCCTCGATCGAGTGCGAGACGCTCTATCTGGTCGGCGATATCGTCGATGGCTGGCGTCTCTCGCGCGGCTGGTACTGGCCCGACGCGCACAACGAAGTTGTCCGCCGCGTGCTCAAGATGGCGCATCGCGGCACCCGCGTGGTGTTGATCGCCGGTAATCATGACGAGATGCTGCGGCCTTATGCCGGCATGAGCTTCGGCGGGGTGGAAATCGCGCTCGAAGCCATCCACCTCACCGCCGATGGCCGCCGCCTGCTGGTGACGCATGGCGACAAGTTCGACGGCGTGGTGCTCTACGCGCGCTGGCTCGCCTTCCTCGGCGATCAGGCCTACTCGATCCTGCTACGCGCCAACCGCTGGTTCAACGCGGTGCGCCGCCAGTTCAAACTGCCGTACTGGTCGCTGTCCGCCTACCTCAAGAAGCGCGTGAAGAACGCGGTGCAGTTCGTCTGCGCGTTCGAGGAAGCTGTCGCCCACGCCGCGCGCGACATGGAAGTCGATGGCGTCGTCTGCGGGCACATCCATTGCGCCGAAATCCGCCAGATCGGCGATGTAACCTACTACAACGATGGCGACTGGGTCGAAAGCTGCACCGCGCTGGTCGAAGACTACATGGGTGCGATCTCGATCATGGACTGGGCGGCGATCTGCTTCGAGGAAGCCCTGGCAAAGACACCCACAGACGGTGCAGAAGCTGCTCGCATCAAGGAAGACGCATGAGAATCGCGCTTTGCACCGACGCCTGGCACCCGCAGGTGAACGGTGTTGTCCGCACGCTGGCGACCACGGTCGAACGCGTGACGGCGCGCGGGCACGAAGTCATGCTGGTCACGCCCAATCAGTTCTTCACCTTCGGCTTGCCCGGCTACCGTGAAATCCGCCTCGCCATGCTGCCACGCTTCGGTACGCGCCGCAGCTTGCGCGATTTCGATCCCGAGATCGTCCACATTGCCACCGAAGGCCCGATCGGCTGGGCCGCGCGGGGCTGGTGCAAGGCGAGCGGGGTGCCCTTCACCAGCGCATTCCACACGCGTTTTCCCGATTATGCTGCCGTGCGCACCGGGCTTAGCCCGGACCGGTTCTGGCCGATCATGCGGCGCTTCCACGCCGCGAGCCACGCGGTGCTCGTCTCGACGCCGACACTCGCCGCCGAGCTTGTCGGCCATGGGCTGACACAGGCGACCCCATGGTCTCGCGGGATCGACGCCGGCCAGTTCCACCCGGGCCACGCACCACTCGAGGCACTGGCCAATCTGCCGCGGCCGATCATGCTCAACGTGGGCCGGGTCGCGGTGGAGAAGAACCTCGATGCGTTTCTCTCGGCCGATGTGCCGGGCAGCAAGGTCGTGGTCGGCAACGGGCCGGACCTTGCCCAGCTGCGCGCACGCTATCCGAATGTGCATTTCCTTGGCGCGCTGTCCGGCACCCCGCTGGCGCAGGCCTATTGCTCGGCGGACGTGTTCGTCTTCCCGAGCCGGACCGATACATTCGGCCTCGTGATGATCGAGGCGATGGCCTGCGGCCTGCCGGTGGCAGCCTATCCGGTACCGGGTCCGATCGACGTTGTCGGACCGGGCGGATTGGGACCGGACGGAACACTTCCGCAACCGGTCGGCGCGCTTGATGAGGATCTCGCTGCGGCGATCCGCCAGGCGCTCGCATGCGACCGGACCGCCGCGGCGGCGCACGGCGGCAGCTTCAGCTGGGACCGCGCCACCGATCAGTTTCTCGATGCACTTGGCAGCGCCGCGCGCACGCGCAGCCTAAGCCGGGCGGCCTGATCAGCTGGCAGTCGTGCCCGGTGCCTTGGCGTTCATGAGCTTGTAGGCCCGCTCGTACCATTCGTTGCCGGGGTAGTTGGCCCCCAGCACGGCCGCAGCCTTCTCCGCCTGTTCAGGCAGGCCGAGCACGAGGTAGCTTTCGACCAGACGGTAGAGCGCCTCGGGCGTGTGGCTTGTCTGCTGGTACTTGTCGACCACGCTGCGGAAGCGCAGCGTGCCCGCCAGCCACTTGCCGCTGCGCTGGTAGAAGCGGCCGATCTCCATCTCCTTGCCGGCAAGGTGATCGTTGACGAGATCGAGCTTCAGCCGCGCATCGGTGGCGTACGACGTATTGGGATAGCGGCGGATCACTTCGGTGAGTGCAGTCAGCGCCTGCTGGGTGATCTTCTGGTCGCGCGTCACGTCGCTGATCTGCTCGTAATAGCACAGCGCGACGAGGTAGTAGGCGTAAGGCGCGTCCTTGTTGCCGGGGTGGATCGACAGGAAGCGCTGGGCGGACTGCACCGACTTCGCATAATCGCGCGCGGCATAGTAGCTGAACGCGCTCATCAGCTGGGCACGGCGGGCCCAGGGCGAATAAGGATGCTGCCGCTCGACCTCATCGAACAGGGCGGCGGCCTGCTTGGCATCGCCCTTGTCGAGCCGATCCTTGGCGGCGGCATAGAGCGTATCGACGTCACGCGCGACGTAGGCGACGTCCTTCTTGGCCTTGGTACCCGCACAGCCGGCGGTGAGCCCAAGAACGGCGGTGGCGGCGGCGAATGCGAGAAGGCGCAGCGGGCTGCGTCCGGAAGCTGAGGCGATCATGCCGGTGCTATAGCCAGCAGGCGAATGAACGCCAAGTGAAGTTGCAAGCTTTTACCGGGCCTCTTACGCGGCCTGTTCCTCGAACGGCGGTTCGAGCGTGATCGGGTCTGCCAGCGTGATCCGGTCGAGCATCGTGGCCATCTCGTCGCGCAGTTGCAGCATCAGCCCGCGCAGCCGGCAATCGGCCTCGGGCAGGCAGTTGTTGCAGGTCTCGTGCGCGTTGCGGCTGGCGCAGGGTGTCAGCGCGAGGCTGCCGCGGGTCAGGCGGATGATATCGCCGTAGCGAATATCGACAGGCGGGAGCGCGAGCTCATAGCCCCCCTCCCGGCCGCGATGCGAGACCACGATGCCCTCGCGCGCCATTCCAGAAAGAATGACGGTGAGAAATTTGCGCGGGATGTTCTGCGCCTCGGCAATCGCGTCAAGACGCACGGGTCCCTGCCCGAAGGTATCGGACAAGTGCTGGAGGGCGCGGATCGTATAACGCGTCTTTTGCGAGAGCATGCCTCAGATTTGGGCCGAGGCGAGCGAATGTCAACGCCGGGAGTAGAATTACCCCCGGCGCTTTGCGGTTCACCCGAACGCCGCCGAAGCGTCCGCCTCGATCGGCGCTACCGGACGCAGCGCGAAGATGCCGAAGGAAACAATCACCGCATAGCACAGCGCCGGCAGCAGCAGCGCGGTGGTCAGACTTCCGGTCAGATCCGCCAGCGCGCCGGTTGCGAGGGGCACAACCGCGCCGCCGAAAATGGCGACGTTGATAATGCCCGAACCGTCCGCCGCACGCTTGCCAAGGCCCTCGCAGGCCAGGGTGAAGATCGTCGGGAACATTATCGAGTTCATCAGCCCGATGGAAAGCAGGCTGTAGGCGGCAACAAGGCCCGAGGTGTGGGTCGAGATGGCGAGCAGCGTGATTGCTCCCGCCGCGCAGCCCGCCAGCACCTTGCCGGGGCTGAGGAAGCGCAGCACGAGCGAGCCGATGAAGCGGCCAACCATCGCGCCGAACCAGTATTTCCAGATCTGCCCGCCCGCCGCTTCGTGATCGAGACCCATGACGCTGGCCTGGCCGAGGTAGTTCACGATGATCGAGCCGATCGAGACTTCCGCGCCGACATAAAGGAAAATGCACAAGGCGCCGAAGCCGAAGCGCGGACGCGACAGCAGGGCGAAGCTCGCGGCGAGCGAGCTTTCCTCATGGTGTTCGCCCTTCAGCCGGTTGCGGTTTGCCCAGACGACCGCGGCGACCAGCGCGAGGCTGATAGCGAGGCCGATATAGGTGTTGACCACCAGGCGGCTCTCGGTGACGCGGTAGGCATCGAGCGCCGGGCCGACGAGCTGGTCAACCTTCACATCCTTGATCTTGCCGAGGATCACACTGGCACCAATGAGCGGGAACAGCACGGTCCCGAGCGAATTGAACGCCTGCGCAAACGTGAGGCGGCTGCTGGCGGTCTTTGCCGGGCCGAGCAGCGAGATCAGCGGGTTCGAGACAACCTGCACAAGCACCACGCCGCTCGCGAGGATGAACAGCGCGAAGAGAAACAGCGCATATAGCGCGCTTTGCGAGGCCGGGACGAACAGCAGGCAGCCGGCCATCATGGTCAGCAGGCCCACCGCTGCGCCGCGCATGTAACCGATGCGCTTGACGAGCGCCGCGCCGGGGACGCCAACCACGAAATAGGCCGTGAAGAAGCAGAACTGCACCAGCATGGCCTGGGTGTAGTTGAGCGTGAAAAGCTCCTTCAGCTTGGGGATGATCACATCGTTGAGCGATGTGATACCGCCGAAGAGAAAGAACAGCGCCATGACGAATACGCGCAGTTCGGGGGCATCGATATTGCCATTGTCCGTGGCTGAATCGGCGGCGGCTGTCGGAGCCATGGCCATGACGCGGTCTCTCCCATGAGCCGGTCACCCCCCGGCTTCTTCGCGCAGTGTTGTGCCAAGGCGCGCGGGAATGTCCACCCGCATAGGCGGCGCATACGTATCGCCGTGGTGGACAAGATTCGGAGAAGATCGCTTGATTTCCGCCACTTCAAACGATGAGCCCCGCTCCGACACGGTCGAAGCGGGGCCAAAAAGTGAACGTTATCAGCCGTGTCCTGCTTCGGCGGCTTACTTCGCGGCAACCTTGAGGTAGGCGATCACGTCAGCACGGTCCTGCGGGTTGCTGAGGCCGGGGAATGCCATGCGTGTGCCGGGGACGTATTTCATCGGCGCGGTGAGGAACTGGTCGAGCGTATCGGGACCCCAGGTCACGCCCTTGCCCTTCATGCCGGCGGAGTAACTGAAGTTGGCAAAAGTGCCGGCCTTGCGGCCAACCACACCCTTGAGGCTGGGGCCCATGCGGATCGCGCCGGTGTTGAGATCGTGGCAGGCAGCGCAGCGGGCGAAGACTGTCTTGCCGCGGGCGGCATCGCCAGCCGGAGCACCAGCCGCTTGCGCCGCACCAGCAGCCGTGAGGGCCGCAAGCGTCGCTGCACAGAGCGTAACCAAACCAAGACGCGTCTTAGAAAACTTCATGAGAAACTCCCCTGTCGGATCACTATGCTTATGAAGCGCCCGGTGTGTATCCGAGCTTAATGCGCTGTTCGCGCGTTTGAAAGCTTCGGGCGGGGGGTTCAGCCCCGGCTCGGTGTGGAAAGATAGACCTTGATGATGAGCCGGTAGAGCTCATCGCGCTCGGCGGGCGTCAGCGGGCTGAGCAGGCCGGCCTCATCAGTAAAGATGATCTCGCGCGCGGCGGTCAGCGTGGCGGTGCCCGTTTCGGTGATCCACAGCCCCCCGGCCCGGCGATCGAGCTTCGAGGGTTCGGAGACTAGGTGGCCATTCATGGTGAGCTGGCGCACGAACTGGTGCACGGTCGGCCGCTCGATCTTGAAGAACCGCGAGAGGTCCGACTGCTTGACCCCGGGATTGGCATTGACCAGCCAGAGGATCGCGACCTGCTTGGGTGTGACCTTGAACGATTCAAGCTGGCGCTCGAGACGCGAGAGCAGCAGCGAATTGAGCGTGCCGACGTGGATGCCGAGAACCTGGTCCAGACCGTCAAGGTCAAGCTCCGGGGTCACGGCCTGCCGGGTCAGGGTCGCAGTCGACGTCTCCATGGGTGTGGGCGGGCCTTTCCTGCTCGCTGAAGTAGATCGCAACCGATTGCATAAGGCGCACCGGGGCAGGACGCAAACTTTTGTCGCAGTGCAGCGTGAAATGGTGGCGATTGTCGTTAGAGGCGCTGCGGATGTCCGCTCCGGGTCCCCGCCTTCGCTGGGATGACGAGACTTGGGATTGAAATTCCATCGTCATCCCCGCCAAGGCGGGGACCCGGAGCGACGTGAAACGGCAATAACTGCTCAGTGCCGGATCAGGTAGTCGAACGCCGAAAGAGCGGCCTTCGAGCCCTCACCCATCGCGATCACGATCTGCTTGTAAGGCACCGTCGTGACGTCACCCGCCGCGAACACGCCGGGGAGGCTCGTGGCGAGGTGCGCGTCGATCTCGATCTCGCCCCGATTCGTCATCGCCAGCGCGCCGTGCAGCCATTCGGTATTGGGCACGAGCCCGATCTGAACGAAGATCCCTTCGAGCTCGAGCGTGCGGACTTCCTCCGTGTTGCGATCCCGGTAAACAAGGCCCGTCACCTTCTCGCCGTCGCCGATCACCTCGGTCGTGAGCGCGGAAGTAATCACGGTGACATTGGGCAAGCTGCGCAGCTTGGTCTGAAGCACTGCATCGGCGCGCAGTTCGCTGTCGAACTCGATCAGCGTGACATGCGCGACAATGCCCGCGAGATCGATCGCCGCCTCGACGCCGGAATTGCCGCCGCCGATCACCGCAGTGCGCTTGCCCTTGTAAAGCGGGCCATCGCAGTGCGGGCAATAGGCGACGCCCTTGTTGCGGTATTCCTCCTCGCCCGGCACGCCGATCTGCCGCCAGCGCGCGCCGGTGGAGAGGATGACCGTCTTCGCGCGCAACGCGGCGCCGCTTTCAAGCTCCACGGTCGCGAGGCCATCGCCGTTCGCAGGCTTCAGGCCGACCGCCTTCTGCAGGTTCATCACATCGACATCGTAGTCCTTCACGTGGCTCTCAAGCTGGGCAACGAGGCGCGGACCTTCGGTGTGCTGGACCGAGATGAAGTTCTCGATCCCCATCGTATCGAGCACCTGCCCGCCGAAGCGCTCGGTGACAACGCCGGTGCGGATGCCCTTGCGCGCGGCATAGATCGCCGCCGCCGCGCCCGCCGGGCCGCCGCCGACGACGAGCACGTCGAAGGGCTCCTTGGCGGCGATCTTCTCCGCCGCGCGCGCTACCGCGCCGGTGTCGAGCTTGGCTACGATCTGGGCGAGATCCATGCGGCCCTGGCCAAACAGTTCGCCGTTCAGGAACACTTGCGGCACGGCCATGATCTTGCGCCGCTCGACTTCATCCTGGAACAGCGCGCCGTCGATGGCGACATGCGTCACCTGCGGATTGAGCGCGGCCATGATATTGAGCGCCTGCACCACATCGGGGCAGTTCTGGCAGGTCAGCGAGAAGAACGTCTCGAAGTGCAGCGGACCTTCGAGGCCGCGCACGGTTTCGAGCAGTTCGGCCTCTTCCTTGGGCGGGTGGCCGCCAACATGGAGCAGCGCGAGGATCAGCGAGGTGAACTCGTGGCCAAGCGGCAGGCCCGCAAACGTCACGCGCGCCGCCTCACCCACTGCGCCGATGGCGAAGCTTGGGCGGCGCGCATCGGTGCCGTCAAAGCGCGCGGTGACCTTGTCCGAAAGAACCGCGATCTCCTCGACGAGGCCGCGCAATTCGGCACTCTTCGGCCCCTCGCCCAAGCTGGCGACGAGCTCGATCGGGCGGCGCAGGTTGCCGAGATAGGTCTTGAGCTGGGCGGTGGTGGCGGCGTCGAGCAGCGGCATGGGCCGGGTTCCTTGAAATCAGCGGGCAGTCAGGTTCGTTCGCGCAGGTAAAGGCACCGGCGCGGGGGATTGGGGGCAGCATGAAAAACGAGGCCGGGCGGCGGCGGAGGGGGAGGGAAAGGCCGCCGCCCGGCGGGTAGCGAGAGGCCGTGCGGGGGGAATGCCGGCGCTCTCGCGAAGGGTAATCAGATCAGATCTTGCCAACCAGGTCGATCGACGGAGCGAGGGTCTCGCCGCCTTCTTCCCACTTGGCCGGGCAGACCTGGCCGGGGTGCTCGCGCCAGTACTTGGCAGCCTTGATCTTGCGGACGAGCTCGGTGGCGTTGCGGCCCACGCCCTCGGGCGTGATCTCGATCAGCTGGATCACGCCGTCCGGATCAACCACGAAAGTGCCGCGATCAGCCAGGCCAACGCCGGGGCGCAGGTTGTCGAAGTTGTTGGTCAGCGTGTGGTTCTGGTCACCCACGAGGTAGTAGGTGATCTTGCCGATCGCCGGCGAGCTATCCGCCCAGGCCTTGTGGCTGAAGTGCGTGTCGGTCGAGACACCGAACACTTCGACACCGAGGCTCTGCAGCTCGGCATAGTTGTCCTGCAGGTCTTCGAGCTCGGTCGGGCATACGAAGGTGAAATCGGCCGGGTAGAAGAAGAACACCGCCCACTTGCCGGCGATATCGGCCTCGGTCACGTCGACGAACTTGCCTTCCTTGTAGGCCGTGTTCGCGAAGGGCTTGATCGGGGTGTTGATGAGCGACATCGACTTTCCTTTTGCTGGCGGGCCGGGATGACCCGCATGAATGGCAGGGCGCATCTAGCGCGAGTCGGTGCGCGGCGCTAATGATCAATCCTGCGCATATTGATTGACTGGATCGATCAATAAGCCATCCGCCGCGCCCTGCCGAAACATGGTTATCCGGGCCATCTCCATCAATAGGCACGCGCCCCGATAGCGGGCTTCACGCGCCGCGCAGGGCGAATAAAGTCTGCTGCGCTGCCGCGGCGAGCGGCTATGATGCGAGCCAGACTTATCCCCGCGTCAGCAAGGAGCACCCGATGGCATCGAACAACCCCTGGCGGCACATGCGTACCGCCGGCATCGCCGACGATATCGACTTCGAGATCAAGGGCCACGAACTCCAGTTTGTCGAGATCGAGCTCGATCCGGGCGAAAGCGCAGTGGCCGAGGCCGGCGCCTTCGTGTGGAAGGACGGCACCATCGAAATGACGACGGTGTTCGGCGATGGCAGCGAAACCGGCGATGAAGGCTTCATGGGCAAGCTGCTGGGCGCCGGCAAAAGACTGGTGACGGGCGCGAGCCTGTTCACCACGGTGTTTACCCATCGCGGCACCGGAAAGGCGCGCGTGGCCTTTGCCGCGCCGGTGCCCGGCACGATCCTTCCGTTGAAGCTTTCCGACCTCGGCGGATCGCTGATCTGCCAGAAGGAAAGCTTCCTCGCCGCCGCGCGCGGGGTAAGCATCGGGATCGCCTTCCAGCGCCGGATCATGACCGGGCTGTTTGGCGGCGAAGGCTTCATCATGCAGCGCCTGGAAGGCGATGGCTGGGTCTTCGTCCAGATGGGCGGCACGCTCGTCGAACGCGAACTTGCCCCCGGCGAGGAGCTGCATGTCGATACCGGGTGCCTTGCTGCCTACACCCCCTCGGTCACGTTCGACCTGATCGCGGCGGGCGGCGTGAAGAACGTGCTGTTCGGCGGCGAAGGCATGTTCTTCGCGCGGCTGACCGGCCCCGGCAAGGTCTGGATCCAGTCCCTGCCCTTCGCGCGCCTGGCCGGACGCGTCGTGGCGGCGGCCATGCCGGCAGGCGGGCACAACCGCGGCGAAGGTTCGGCGCTGGGGATCCTCGGGGACTTCATCGACGGAAACCGCTGAGCGGCATTCCCGGTCAGAAACGAGGTGCAATGCCTGGTGAGAGGAGAAGCCTCGCGCAGGCCCCTCCCCTCACCTCAAATCGTCAGAACGTCAGCTTGACGGTGCCGCCGAATGTGCGTGGATCGCCGATGTTGCCGACGATCAGGCCGGTGTTGCCCGATGCGACAGCGAGCTGATCATAGTAGTTCACATCGAACGCGTTGCGGACCCAGCCGTAGATGTCGATGCCAACGGAACTGCTCGGCTCGGTGCGGAAGCCGAGGCGGAAGTTGGTCAGGGCATAACCATCGACATTGGTATAGGCCGAGGGGCTGGCGTTCGACGACCAGGACGAGCGGGTGTTGCCATCGAAGCCGAAGTAGACCTGGCCGTCCTTGCCCAGCAGCTTGACCGGAACATTGGCCTCGGCGCCGTAGGAAAACGACCACTTCGAAACGCCCGGCAAACGCGCGCCCGAGATGTCGCACTGCGCGGGGCTGACGCCGTTCGGCGTGCCGGGCAGATCGGCGGGCGCCGTGGGCACGCCGTTCGCGTCGAGCGGCTGCGCCTTGCCGCCCGAAAGCTCAGGCGGGCACGGCGCGTTCTTGAACGAGACGAACTTCGCATCGGTGTAGGCGCCGTTGCCGTAGATGTTGAAGCGCTCGCTGGGGCGATAGGACGTGTCGACCTCCACACCTTGCGACCGGGCCTTGTCCGCATTGGCGAGGTAACCGCGGATGTTGCCGACCGCGAAGTTCGAGACTTGCGTCTGGTAATTCCCGACATCGGTGCGGAAGGCGGCGATGTTGAGCGTGGCCTTGCGGTTCAGGAACTGGGTCTTGATACCCACTTCGTAGTGGTTCACCGATTCCGGCTTGATCGTCGCAAGATCGAGCAACGGTACGCCGGTCACCGCATCGGCCGGCACGCCATTGAGGTTGATGCCCCCCGTCTTGAAGCTCTTCGCATAAGTTGCATAGAGGTGGACATCGCGCGTGACATCCCACGCCGCGGTCACGTCGCCCGAGAAGTTCCAGTCGCTGAACCTGGCCACGAACGATTGCGGGGCGAGCACGGCGAGCTGCGCTGCCTCGCGCTTGGTGTTGAGGCTCTTGCCGGCCGCATCGGTCTTGAACACGACCAGATTGCCCGCGCCATCAGTCACGACCGAACTGTAGCTGCCGTCCTTCTTGTCATAATTGACGCGGAAGCCCGGCTGGATCGAGAACGTGTCAGTCACCTTGTAGGTGAACTTGCCGAAAATCGCGGCGCTGGTGTTTTTGAAGCTGATGTCGTTGTTGGCGGTCAGTCCGTTCAACACGCTCGGATCGTTCGACAGCGCATTGGTGGGATTTATCAGCCACTTGCTGGCCGCCGCGCCCTGCTGCTGCAGGCCGAGGGTCCTGATCTTCTGGTAAAAGCCGAAAGCACCCAGCGTGTAGCCCAGCTTGCCGGTCTCGCCCGAAAGGCGCAGCTCCTGCGAATACTGGTCCTGATGTGAGGGATTCTGCGACTTCGAGGTGATCGGCAGGCCGAGGAAGTCGCGGTCGTTGCTGGGATCCCAATCCCAGTAGCGCCACGCGGTGACCGAGGTCAGCGTGCCGATCCCGGTATCGATCCTGGCCCGCAGCGAGACTCCGCCGATGTCGTTCTTCGCGCGCAGCGGCGTATCGACATCGGTCATCCGGTCGAACGGATTGGTGCTGGGCACGGCGTAATTCTGCGCAGCGGCAAGCGCGGCGTACTGGCGGTTCAGCGGACGCTGGGTGGCGCCGGTGCGCACATAGACCTGGGTGCAGCAGTCCGGGTTCTGGTGGCTATAGTCACCGGCCAGCGTGATTTCGACGCCGTTCGCGGGCTTCCACAGGATCTGGCCGCGCAGGCCGAGGTTGTCCTGCGAGTTGACCTTGAGCTTCGACGTGACGTTGTAGATCGTGCCGTCGCGGCGGGTGATCGAGCCGGCGAGGCGCACGGCGACCTTGTCAGAGAGCGGACCGGACACCGCCGCCTTGCCCTGGAAGAAGCCGTAGTTGCCGCCGCTGATCTCGACCCGGCCTTCGGGTTCAAACGTCGGCGCGCGGCTGGTGATGTTGATCGCACCCGCCGTGGTGTTCTTGCCATAGAGCGTGCCCTGCGGGCCGCGCAGGACTTCGATCTGCTTCACGTCGAGGAAGTCGAAGGTCGAGGAAGCGACGCGCGCCATGTAGACGTCATCGACATAGATGCCCACGCCCTGCTCGATGCCATCGTTGGTGAGGCCGAGCGGCGCACCGAGCCCGCGGATATTCACCGAAGTGTTGCGCGGGTTGGAGGAGGTGAACTGCAGGGTCGGGGTGAGCTGCTGGAGGCGGCCGACATTGAAAGCGCCCGTCGCGTCGATGTGATCACCGCCGACGACCGAGATCGCGAGCGGCACATCCTGCGCGGTTTCGGCGCGGCGGCGCGCGGTGACCACGATGGTGTCGTTATCGGACTGGCCGGTGCCGACGGAGGTGGCCTGGTCAGCAGGTGCGGCGGAATCGGTGGTGGTTTCGGCGGCAAGCGCCGGAGTGGCGGCAAGCGGCAGGATGGCCGCCCCCGCGAGGAGGAGAACACGCAAAGTCATCGTCGATCCTTTGTCTGGGTCTCACGATGCCTCCGGTGGTCCGGTGGGCGGTGTGATATTGGATTTCGGGTAAGTCAGGGACAGGTCAGCTGGGCTTGAGGCGCTTCTTCTCGGTCACGTCGATCTGGACGACGCGGCCCTCATGCACGGTCAGGGAGACCGTGCCGAAACGCAGGCCGGTGAGCGCCTCACGCACGCTGGCGAGGCTTTCCTCGAGGTGGCGCTGGGCATCGCCATTGCTGGAGTTGGGCTGCAAGTTCGGTGTGGTCATCGGGCTTCTCCTTGAGTCTGGTCTCCATCTGCGTTGAACATGCGGGCACGGTGGGGATTGAAGCGGATCGTATCGCCAAGCCGGGGCGCGGCCTGGGTGCTGGGAAGATCGAGCTCGACAAAGAGACCCCGCCCTTCGAGCAGCCCCTCGGCCCGCCACACCGCGCCCTTGCGGAACACGTTGTCGACAAGCACGGCCTCGGCGCCGTCGGCTGCGACGGTGATTTCGTGCGGGCGAAAGTGGATTTCGCCGCCCTGCGCGGGGATGCGGTTGGTCTCGCCCACGAAGTGCGACACGAACGGAGTCTCGGGGTTCATGTAGACCGCGTCCGGCGCGCCGATCTGCTCGATGCGGCCCTGGTTCATCACCACGACGCGGTCGGCGAGTTCGAGCGCTTCCTCCTGATCGTGGGTCACGAAGATCGAGGTGAGGCCCACCTGCTTGTGCAGATCGCGCAGCCAGCGGCGCAGGTCCTTGCGCACCTTGGCGTCGAGTGCGCCGAACGGTTCGTCGAGCAGCAGCAGCCGCGGTTCGATCGCCAGCGCGCGGGCAAGCGCGACACGCTGGCGCTGGCCGCCGGAAAGCTGGCCCGGATAGCGGCTGCCAAGACCTTCCAGCTGGACGAGGCGCAGCAGTTCCTCTGCTCGCGCCTGCCGGGCAGCCTTGGCCATGCGGTGCTTGCCGCGCCGTACGCTGAGCCCGAAGGCGACGTTGTCGGCCACGGTCATGTGGCGGAACAGCGCATAGTGCTGGAACACGAAGCCGACATGGCGGTCGGCCACGGGCGTGCGTGAGACATCCTCGCCGCCGAGCAGCACGCTGCCGCTGTCCTGAAACTCCAGACCGGCGATGATGCGCAGGAGCGTCGTCTTGCCCGAGCCCGACGGGCCGAGCAGCGCGATGAATTCGCCCGGCGCGACATCGAGATCGATGCTGTGCAGCGCCGGATAGTCGCCGAAGCGCTTGGTTATGCCGCGAAGGTGGATCAATGCCGTGCTCCTGCATGGAGGCCGAAGCGCCATTCGAGGACCGTCTTGGCGATCAGCGTCACCAGAGCGAGCAGCGCGAGGAGAGAGGCGACCGCGAAGGCGCCGACGAAATCGTACTCGTTGTAGAGAATCTCGACATGGAGCGGCATCGTGTTGGTCTCGCCCCGGATGTGGCCAGAAACGACCGAGACCGCGCCGAATTCGCCCATGGCGCGCGCGTTGCACAGCAGCACGCCGTAGAGCAGGCCCCAGCGGATGTTGGGCAGCGTGACGTGCCAGAACGTCTGCCAGCCAGACGCGCCAAGCGAGATCGCGGCTTCCTCGTCGTCCTTGCCCTGTTCGAGCATGAGCGGAATGAGTTCGCGCGCCACGAACGGGAACGTGATGAACACCGTCGCCAGCACGATGCCTGGGACTGCGAAGATGATCTTGAGATCGTGCTCCGCCAACCATGCGCCGAACAGGCCATTGGCGCCGAACAGCAGCACGAAGATCAGGCCAGAGACGACCGGGGAGACCGAGAATGGCAGATCGATCAGCGTGATCAGCAGCGCCTTGCCGGGGAACTGGAACTTCGTGATCGCCCAGCTGGCGGCAATCCCGAAGACCATGTTGAGCGGGACGGCAATGGCCGCGATGATCAGCGTCAGACGGATCGCAGCGAGCGCGTCAGGTGTGTGAAGCGCATCGAGAAACGGCCCCAAGCCCTGCTTCAGCGCCTCGCTGAACACCGCGAGCAGCGGGAGCAGCAGGAAGAAGCCGAGGAAGACCAGCGCGGCGGCGATCAACGCGGCGCGCATCAGCGGGCTTTCGGTGGTTGGTGCAACGCTCATGCGCCCATCCTCCGGCGGCTGGCGGCCTGGATCAGGTTGATCAGCAGCAGCACCGCGAACGAGGCGAGCATCATCACCACCGCGATCGCTGTGGCGCCGGCGTAGGCGTATTGCTCAAGCTGGGTCACGATCAGCAGCGGCGCGATCTCGGTGCGGCCGGGCATGTTGCCCGAGATGAAGATCACCGAGCCGTACTCACCGACCCCGCGCGCAAAGGCGAGCGCGAAACCGGTAAGCAGCGCCGGGCCGATTGCGGGGAAGATCACACGGGTGAAAGTCTGCCAGCGGGTTGCACCCAGCGTCGCGGCGGCTTCCTCCACTTCGCGGCCGAGATCGGCGAGGACGGGCTCGACCGAGCGGACAACAAATGGCAGCCCGATGAAGACCAGCGCGATGGTGATACCGATCGACGTGAAGGCGACCTTGATGCCGAGCGGCTCGAGATACTGGCCAATCCAGCCTGCAGGCGCATAAATCGCGGTGAGCGCGATACCGGCGACCGCAGTCGGCAGAGCAAACGGCAGATCGACCAGCGCGCTCACCACCTGCTTGCCGGGGAAGCTGTAGCGCACGAGCACCCAGGCAACGATGAGGCCGAACACGGCATTGACCAGCCCCGCCGCCGCAGCCGTGCCGAAGCTCAGCCGATAGGCAGCCATCGCCCGGGGGCTGAAGCCGACCGCGAGGAACTCGCTCCAGCCCAGCCCGGCGGCTTTAAGGAAGATCGTGGCGAGCGGGATCAGCACGATCAGCGTCAGCCACGCCAGCGTGAAGCCGAAGCTGAGGCCGAAGCCGGGCAGCACGGACGGCTGCCTCCAGCGCGCGCTGGCCTGAAGTGGACCGGACATGGTGTAGCCCCCTGCCCCGCCTACTTCTTCGTGTAGATGCGGTCGAACACGCCGCCATCGTCGAAGAAGGTCTTTTGCGCCTTGGCCCAGCCACCGAAGTCCTTGTCGATGGTGACCATCGGGATCTCGGGGAATTGCGCCTTGAACTGCTGCGCGATGGCGGGATCGCGCGGGCGGTAGAAATTGTGCGCGATCGCGGTCTGTGCCTCGGGCGTATAGAGATAGCGCAAGTAGGCATCGGCCACTTCGGTGGTGCCGTGCTTCCTGGCATTCGCGCTGATCACTGCGACGGGCGGTTCGGCAAGGATCGAAAGCGAGGGCGTGACGATCTCGAACTTGCCCGCACCCAGCTTCTTTTCCGCGAGGAAGGCCTCGTTTTCCCACGAGATCAGCACATCGCCGATGCCGCGCTCGACGAACGTGGTGGTTGAGCCGCGCGCGCCGCTATCCAGCACGGGCACGTGCGCGAAGAGCTGCTTCACATAAGCCTCGGCCGCCGCATCGGACCCGCCAGCCTTGCGCCCATAGGCCCAGGCGGCGAGGAAGTTCCAGCGCGCGCCGCCACCCGTCTTGGGATTGGCGGTGATCACTTCGACACCGGGCTTCACGAGATCGCCCCAGTCCTTGATATGCTTGGGATTGCCCTTGCGCACGAGGAACACGATCGTCGAGGTATAGGGCGCACTGTTGTCCGGCAGGGCCTTCTGCCAGTCGGCCGGGAGCAGCTTGCCCTTCGCCGAGATGGCATCAATGTCGTAAGCGAGCGCAAGCGTCGCGACGTCGGCATCAAGTCCGTCGATGATCGCACGGCTCTGCTTGCCCGATCCGCCGTGGCTCATGCGGAAGGTGACGTCCTTGCCGGTCTTCTGTTTCCAGTAGGCGGCAAAGGCGGGGTTGATTGCCTGATAGAGTTCGCGCGTGGGGTCGTAGGAGACGTTGGTCAGTTCGACTGCGCCCGATTTGCTGCCGCCGCCCGAGCAGCCGGCCAGCAGCAGGCCAAGGCCCAGTGCGCCGGCAAGTACCACGCGGCGGCGATTGGCGGGGCTTGTATCGCGAGTGGTCATGCATCGTACTCCCGTTGGCGGCGGCCTCAGAGCATCGGCTCTGCGGCGTCGGGTCGTCACTAAACTCAATTAATCAGATAGACATTAGAGTTCTGCTTGGGGGCAGCAAAGAGAAGCTTTTGGTTGCTCCGGCAAACCCGCCAGCGCCGCCTTTTCTCGCTCGATTCGCCCCCGTGTCGGGCATCAGGTTATCTCAACTCAACCAGTAGAGAATAGCCTCGCGGCGAAGCGAGGCAGATTGTCGATGAAATGAGTAGACATTATCTCCAACAATGCCGCAGCGCCCCTCATGGTTCCCCTGATCCCCCCCAAACTGGTCCGGTAAAACCTCCGCGCCCCCCTTGCCTGTCCTGCCCTGCCTCGTGCTATGCCACGCCCATGTCATCGCTCTGTCGCAATCGGCCATCATGCCGCGCCGCGATCCGCCGTATTCCGGCGGACATCGGGGGGAACATGGACCGTGGATGATCCGCAGACAGCCGTAAGCAGGATTGCCGCCTCATCGCGCCCGCCCAGCGAGGGTGCAGGCAACGCTCCCGCGGCGCAGCTGCCCTACCGCTACTTCAACCGCGAACTCAGCTGGCTCGCGTTCAATCGCCGCGTGCTCGCCGAAGCGCAGAACCTGGGCTACCCGGTGCTGGAGAGGCTGCGCTTCCTCTCGATTTCGGGCACCAACCTCGACGAATTCATGATGGTCCGCGTCGCCGGCCTTGCCGCGCAGGTGCGTCAGGGGATCGACGAGCTTTCGATCGACGGGCTGACGCCAACCCAGCAATTGCAGGCCGCCTATCGCGGGGTCGAGGAACTGGTCCGCGCCCAGCAGACGATCCTCGCCGACCTTACCGCCCAGCTCGATACGGCAGGCATCCGCATCGTCGGTAACCGCAAGCTGGACAAGACGCAGACCGACTGGCTCGCGCACTACTTCGAGGAGCATGTCTTCCCGGCATTGACCCCGCAGGCAATCGATCCGGCGCACCCGTTCCCGTTCATCAACAACCAGGGCACCGGCATTCTGTTCACCCTTTCGCGGCTTGCGGATGGTGAGGCGGTGACCGAGATGATCCTCGTGCCCCCGGCGCTGCCGCGCTTCGTGCGCATGCCGGGCGAGCCGGCCTGCTGGATCAGCATCGAGGAACTGATCCTGCGCGGAGCCGGCAAGCTGTTCCCGGGTTTCCGCATCCACGGCCACGGCACGTTCCGCGTGCTGCGCGACAGCGATATCGAGGTCGAGGAAGATGCCGAGGATCTCGTGCGCTATTTCCGCACCGCGATCCAGCGGCGGCGGCGCGGCAGGGTGATCCTGCTGCAGGTGCAGGAAAACTTCGATCCCGAAGCCGAAGCGCTGCTGCGCGACAAGCTGCGGCTCGACCATGCGATGGTGATCAAGGCGGGCGGCCTGCTCGCCATGAACGGGCTTTCGGTGATCGTCGATACCGACCGGCCTGAATTGAAGTTCGAGCCCTATATCCCCCGCTATCCCGAGCGCGTGCGCGAGCATGACGGCGATTGCTTTGCCGCGATCCGCACCAAGGACCTGGTGATCCACCACCCGTTTGAAAGCTTCGACGTGGTGGTCGATTTCCTGCGGCAGGCAGCGTCCGATCCGGACGTGGTCGCGATCAAGCAGACGCTGTACCGCGCAGGCAAGCAATCAGCCGTGATTGCCGCACTGATCGCCGCGGCCGAGGCGGGCAAATCCGTCACGGCGGTCGTCGAACTGAAGGCCCGCTTCGACGAGGAGCAGAACCTCCACTGGGCGAGCCAGCTCGAACGCGCCGGGGTCCAGGTGATCTACGGGTTTGTCGATTGGAAGACCCACGCCAAGGTCTCGATGGTCGTGCGGCGCGAGGGCGATGGCTACCGTACCTACTGCCACTTCGGCACCGGCAACTATCACCCGGTGACGGCGCGCATCTACACCGACCTCAGCTTCTTCACCGCAGACCCCAAGTTCGGGCGCGATGCGGGGCTGCTGTTCAACTTCATCACCGGCTATATCGAGCCCAAGGCGACCGAGATGCTGGCGATTGCGCCCATCGGCGTGCGCCGCAAGCTCTATGAATGCATCGAGCGCGAGATCCAGTTTGCCGGGGCCGGCAAGCCGGCGTCGATCTGGGCCAAGCTCAATGCCCTGACCGACAGCCAGCTGATCAACCGGCTCTATGCCGCGAGCGCCGCCGGGGTCGAGATCAACCTCGTGGTGCGCGGCATCTGCTGCCTGCGGCCGGGCGTGCCGGGGCTGTCCGAACGGATCCGGGTCAAATCGGTGATCGGCCGCTTCCTCGAACACAGCCGTATCTGGGTCTTCGGCAACGGCGCAGCGCTGCCCAACCGGCGGGCGCGGGTGTTCATTTCCTCGGCCGACGGGATGACCCGTAACCTTGACCGGCGGGTCGAAGTGCTGGTTCCGATCAAGAACCCTACGGTTCACGACCAGGTGCTCGATCAGGTCATGCTCGCCAATCTGCTGGATACCGAGCAGAGCTGGATTCTTGATGCGGATGGCACCTATCACCGCGCCGATCCGGGGCCAAAGCCGTTCAACGTGCACCGCTATTTCATGACCAACCCTTCGCTTTCCGGGCGCGGTGCGGCGCTGAGCAAGGGACGCAAGGTGCCCAAGCTGGCCCTGCGGCGCGGCGGAACACCGCCCCAATGATCCTGCACGCAGCCCCTCGCGCAATCCGGCGTCTGGCATGACCCGCTTCACCCGTACCTCTTCCTATGTCCCCAGCCGTGCGATCATCGACATCGGATCGAATACCGTGCGCCTCGTCATTTATGGCGGTCCGGCGCGCGCGCCCGATGTGCTGCACAACGAGAAAGTGACGGCGCGGCTCGGCAAGGGCGTGGCGGAGAACGGCAAGCTCGGCCAGCGCGCGTCTGCCGCCGCGCTGGCGAGCCTTGCGCGTTATCGCACGCTGCTCGACCTCAAAGGCATCAGCGACATCGACGTGGTGGCGACGGCCGCAGTGCGCGATGCCGTGAACGGCGCGCCGTTCCTCGATCAGATCCGCGCGCTCGGCCTCTCGCCGCGGCTGCTCAGCGGCGAAGAGGAAGCGATCACCAGTGCGCACGGCGTGATGGGGGCCTTTCCGAAGGCACAAGGCGTGGTCGGCGATCTTGGCGGGGGCAGCCTCGAACTCGTCGATGTTGACGCGGATGGCTGCCGGCATGGCACGTCCCTGCCGCTCGGCACGCTGCGCCTCGCGGGCTTGCGCGCGAGCGGCGAGCGGGCATTCGGGCAAACCATCGCCAGGATGCTCAAGCGCGCGGACTGGCAGGCGGCGCCCGGCTCCACGCTCTATCTCGTCGGCGGATCGCTGCGCGCATTTGCACGGCATGCGATGACCGTGTCCGGCTGGCCGATCGACGATCCGCATGGCTTCGAAATTGCCGCCGCGCCCGCGCAGGCCATGGCCAAGGCGCTCGCGCGCCGCAAACCCGAGAGCTTGCTGCCGGTGCCGGGGCTTTCAAGCTCACGCCTTGCCGCGCTGCCCGATACCGCCGCGCTGCTCTTCGTGCTGATTCGGTCGCTTCAGCCGGGGCGGCTGGTGTTCTCCTCGTGGGGACTGCGTGAGGGGCTGCTATGGGACCGCATGGCGCCGGGAGTGCGTATGCAGGACCCGTTGGTGGCGGGCGCTGCGGCCTTTACCGCTGAATACGGCATCGCCGCCGGGACAGCCGCGATGGTCACCGGCTGGACCGCAGCGGCGCGCCTGCCCGAAGCGGCGGCCGGCACCGAACATTTGCGGCTGACCGCAACCATGCTGTGCCTCGCGACCGCGATGGTCGAGCCGAACCTGCGCAACGACCTCGCGCGCGAATGGGCGCTGCGCAAACGCTGGATCGGCGCAACTCCGGCTGATCGCGCGATGCTGGCGGCGGCCATGATGGCCAATACCGGGCGCACGGACTTGCCGGCCGATCTCTGCCTGCTGGCGGCGCCCGAACAGTTGCGCGAGGCGCAGGCCTGGGGCTTTGCCACGCGGCTGTGCCGGCGCTTCAGCGGCAATACCGCGCAAGGCATCAGCGGTAGCGCTTTACGCGTGGAAGGCACCGCGCTGGTGCTCGCCGTGCAGCCGCAAATCGCGGTGCTCGTCAACGAAGGCGTCGAGCGCGATCTCAAGGTGCTGGCTGCGCACCTCGGGCTTAAGGGCGAAGTGCGCTAACGCGCCGGAAGTTGCCGCTCTCCGCTTGGTCATGGCGGAGATGCCGGCAGCCGTCTCAGCTCCCGGCTTGTTCCTTCGCCGCTTCCGCCTCGGCCGCTGCCAGAACGCGCAGCACGTTGCCTGACCAGATCTTGGCCACATCCGCCTCGCTGTAACCCGCAGCCAGCAGCGCCTTGGTGATCTTCGGCAAGTCGGCAACATCCTCGAGCCCCGCCGCACCGCCGCCGCCATCCCAATCGAGCCCGATGCCGACATGTTCGACACCCACCACTTGCAGAGCGTGGAGCAGGTTCGCCATCACGTCATCAAACGTCGGGCGAACTTCGGGGTACTTCGCATCGATGGCATGGCGTTCGTCCAGCATCGCCTGCCGCTCGGCAGCGGTCAGCTGGCGGTCTTCGGCATACTTCGCCTCAAGCGCCTTCATCGCGGCCTCGCGCTCCGCGCTTTGCTTGAGGCCCTTCACGTAGACCGAATTGATCTGGATGACCCCTCCGGCGGCGGCGAGCGCCTTGAGGTGCGCGTCATCGATGTTGCGCGGGTGATCGAACACGGCCTTGCAGCCCGAATGGGTGAGGATGATCGGCGCTTTGGACAAGCGCAGCGCATCATCGAGCGTGCGGTCCGAGCTGTGCGAAAGATCGGGGACGACGCCGAGGCGATTCATTTCGGCAAGCAACTGGACGCCGAGAGGGCTGAGGCCGTCCCACTTGGGCTTGTCGGTCGAACTGTCGGCGAACTGATTGGTGCGGAAATGCGCGAAGCCCGCAATGCGCACGCCCATCGCATAAAAGCTGCGCAGGAGCGTGGGATCGTCGCCAAGCGGCCAGGCGTTTTCGATGGAAAGGTAGACCACCCGCTTGCCGCTGGCCTTGATCGCGGCGGCATCGGCGGCCTTGCTGGCAAGTGCGAAACTTTCCGGATGCGCGGCGACCATCTCGCGGATGGCTACCCCGCGCATCACCGCGAAATCGCGCGCCTTGCGGGTGGATTCGGCATCGAGCGGCCCTTGCGGGGTGTAGATTGCCCAGAACCCGCCATCGAGCCCGCCTCGCTTCATGCGCGGCAGATCGACCTGCGTGTAATCCTGCGCGACCGTGTGCGCATCCATGATCGACCAGCCGGGCAGCGCAAGCGACGCGGGCGTATCGAGGTGCGTGTCGAGCGTCAGCAGG
Source organism: Novosphingobium sp. (assembly GCF_965228995.1). GTDB lineage: Bacteria > Pseudomonadota > Alphaproteobacteria > Sphingomonadales > Sphingomonadaceae > Novosphingobium. The sequence goes on from NZ_OZ245852.1 coordinate 2,878,352, forward strand.
CGCTGCTGGAGCGCGGTGGCCGGATCGGCGGCAGCCTTGCGCGGCGCGCTTTGCGCGGGACCAGCGGTAATGAGGGCGAGCGCGGCGGACGCGGCGAGGAGGATCGTTCTGGTTTGCATGCGGGCAACCTTCGCGCTGCCGACGCGAATGTCAATCAGGCCGGGTCAGCGTCAACCTGAGCAGCAGGAAGCGCCGCGGCAAAGGCCGGGTGCGCGAGGGCATTGGTTTCGATCGCTTCCAGCCGGGGAAAGTCCGTCCGCGCACCAAAGCGGCGGGCGTTGGCAAGCTGCGGAATCAGCACGATGTCAGCCAGCGTGATCGCATCGCCGAAGCAAAAGCGGCCGGTGCGGCCATCGATCAGCCGTGCACAGGCCGCAAGGCCGCCTTCGATCACTTCGCGTGCCCAGCCATCGACTGCCGCCTGATCAAGCCCGCGTGCGCGCAGCATGTTGAGGACCCGCAGGTTCTGAACGGGGTGGGTATCGCAGGCGATGGCCAGCGCGAAAGCGCGGACATGCGCGCGCTCGAGCGGATCGGCAGGAAGCACCGCCGGATCCGGGAAGCGCTCCTCGAGATATTCGATGATCGCCAGGCTCTGCGTGAGCACCGCGCCATCGACTTCGAGCGCAGGAACGAGGCCTTGTGGATTGCGCGCGAGATAGCCTGGCGCCTGCTGCGCATTGGTGCGCAGATCATGCGGCACTGCATCCCATGCCAGACCCTTGAGGCCAAGCAGGGTACGCACGCGCCAGGCTGCTGTGGAGCGCCAGTAAGTGTGCAGGACAAGGTTCATCACAAGGTCTCCGCAAAGCCGCGCCGGACGCCGAATAGCGCCGAAATCCGCCAGTCCCAATAATTTCTATCGGGTTAAAGGAATGGTAGTCATTTCGGACCTATACACCGGCGTGTCTCCCCCGCGGTGACAAACCGGAGCACGCATGTCAGCCGAAATGCAAGAGCCTCGTCCCCAGCAGGAGCGCCAGTCCGAACGGCGCCCGCTGATGGTGCGTGTGCAGTATCGGCGCACGATCGTGCGGCTCGCGGCGCAGATACTCGATCTCTCGTGCCACGGCCTGCGCCTTGCCGGCATGGAACGGCTGCGCGTGGGCGAGATGGTGTGGATCACCCTCCCCGGCTTGCCACCGCGACAGGCCAAGGTCGTCTAGGTGGACCGCTTCGAGGCGGGCTGCGCCTTCATCGAGCCGCTGCACGAGGCGGTATTCGATGCGATTGTCTCGGGCCATATGCACTGAGGCTTCCACCCTGCCCCTGCAGTGAGTAGGGGACGGGAATGCTTCGCCTCACCGAACTCAAGCTGCCCCTCGATCACACGACCGCCGAACTCGAAGCCGCGATTGCCGAGCGGCTGGAGATCGAGCCGGCTGCGCTGCTGCGCTACAGCGTGGCGAAGCGCGGCAACGACGCGCGGCGCAAGTCGGCGATCAAGCTGGTCTATGCGATCGACGCGAGCGTGGCCGATGAACCCGCGGTGCTCGCGCGCCATGCCGGCGACACGCAAGTCCGCCCTTCCCCCGATACCGCCTACCGCTTCCCCATCATGGCCCCCGCTGGCTGGGACGGTCCGCGCCCGGTGGTGATCGGTGCCGGGCCATGCGGCCTGCTGGCCGCGCTGATCCTTGCGCAGATGGGCCTTAAACCCATCATCATCGAGCGCGGCAAGGCCGTGCGCGCGCGGACCAAGGACACCTGGGGCCTGTGGCGGCGCAGCGAGCTTTCTCCGGAATCGAACGTGCAATTCGGCGAAGGCGGCGCGGGCACGTTTTCGGATGGCAAGCTCTACAGCCGGATCAAGGATCCCCGCCATCTCGGCCGCAAGGTGCTGACCGAGTTCGTCAAGGCCGGCGCCCCGCCGGAGATCCTGACCGAGGCGCACCCGCATGTCGGCACGTTCCGGCTGGTGACGATGGTCATGTCGATCCGCGAGACGATCGAGGCGCTGGGCGGCGAATACCGCTTCGAGACGCGGGTCGAGGATTTCGTCATCGGCAAGAATGACAAAGGCGAGCAGCAGCTGGAAGGGCTCGTGCTCTCCACCGGCGAAATGCTGCCCGCGCGGCGGGTGATCATGGCTGTGGGCCATTCCGCGCGCGATACCTTTGCGGTGCTCCACAGCGCGGGCGTCCATATCGAGGCCAAGCCCTTTGCCGTGGGGGTGCGTATCGAGCATCCGCAGCGGCTGGTCGATGTGGCGCGCTATGGCCCGGGCGCGGGCCATCCGATCCTCGGCCCCGCCGCCTATTCACTGGCGCATCAGGCGAGCAATGGGCGCTCGGTCTATAGCTTCTGCATGTGCCCGGGCGGGCGCGTGGTGGCGGCGGCGTCCGAGCCGGGGCGCGTGGTGACCAACGGCATGAGCCAGTATTCGCGCGCCGAGTTCAACGCCAATTCGGGCCTCGTCGTCGATATCAACCCGGAGCGAGATTATCCCGGCGGGCCGCTCGCGGGCGTGGCCTTCCAGCGCAAGTGGGAGGAGCTCGCCTATCTCGCAGGCGGCAGCAACTACAGCGCGCCGGGGCAGAAGCTGGGCGATTTTCTGGCCGGACGGCCCTCGACCAGTTTCGGCTCGATCACCCCTTCGTATCAGCCGGGCGTGACGCCGACCGATCTTGCGCAGTGCCTGCCCGACTACGCGGTCGCCGCGATGCGCGAGGCGCTGCCGGTGTTCGGCCGCCAGATGCCGGGCTACGACCATCCCGACGTCGTGCTGACCGGAGTCGAGACGCGCACGTCATCGCCGGTGCGGATCACGCGCGGGGCGGACTTCCAGAGCCTCAATACCCATGGTCTTTACCCGGCGGGAGAAGGCGCAGGCTATGCGGGGGGCATTCTTTCAGCAGCAGTCGACGGCATCCGCGTCGCCGAAGCGCTGGCGCAGGACCTGCTCGGTCAGGCGCCCGCCGCGCGCGTGTAGGCGCTGAGCAGCGCGTCTCGCAGCGCGCCAAGCGGGGGCAGATCCAGCCTCGCCAGCTGGGCGATGCCGACGATCTCATCCGCGCCGTAGCACTGCGAAAGGACGATGATTTCGCCTTTCACCTTCTTGTCGAGCGGCCTTGACCAGAACGTATAGACCGTGGGCAGCGCGCGTTCGGTGGGATCCTCGTCGACCACCATGGCAAGGCGGCCCGAACGAAGCTCGACGAAGGCGCCGATCGGATAAATGCCGACCATCTCCAGAAAATCGACCATGATCGCCGGATCGAGCCCGTCGCAATGTTCGCCCATATGGCGGATCGCCTCGGCCGGATCGAGCCCGGGGCGGCTTTCCCGGCCCGCGACAAGCAGATCGTATGTGTCGCAGATTGCCGCCATGCGTGAGAGCTGATCGATATCGCTGCCGGCAAGGCGGTGCGGATAGCCCGAGCCATCGAGCCGCTCGTGATGGCGCAGGCAGACCTTGAGCACGGCATCAGGAATGTCGCCCGCCGCCTTGAGCAGGGCATGGCCGGCCAGCACATGCTGGCAATGCACATCGGTTTCGAGATCGCCGCTGGTCCCGGCCCAGACATCCTCCGGGTGCGGCGGGCCGCCGGCCTCCTGGCTTGCGCCCACGTCCATCAGCAGACCAGCCATCCCCGCCTCGCGCGTTTCGGTGGCGGAGAGGTTCATCTGGCGGGCCAGCGCGATCATCAGCGCGCTGGTGGCAAGCGCGTGGCGATAGGTCTCCTCGCTGTCCTCACGGCAGCGCAGCAGGCCGTTGAAGGCATAGAGATTGCGCTGCACCGAGGCGTAGATATCGTCGATCAGCGGATCGACAGTACGCGCGCTGATGCCGCGGCCGAGGCGCGCTTCAAGGAACACGCGGCTGACGAGCTTGGAATGGCGCTCGGCAATCTTGCGCGCGGTGCCGAATTCCTTCGCTGTGGCGACACGGGCGGCAGCGAACTTGTTGGCGGTCGGGCGTGCGGGCACCAATGGCATGCCGCGCTGCTGCGGCGGCGGTGTTCCGGCGCCGACCATGGCAACCTCGCGTTCGGGCACGTTGTTGAGCCCGCGCTCGGTATCGATGATGACCGCATCGACCGCGCTTCCCTGCAGCGCTTCGAGCATCCACATCTCTTCGAGCAGGAATTTGCTCTTCCAGAAGGGATGCTTGAACCAGCTCCCCTCCAGCTTCTGGATGAACATGCCGAGCCGGAGCTCGGAGGTTTCGACGCGTTTCAGCATGGTCCGGCTTGCATGGCACTGGTGTGGCTGAAACCGACTGACTGCGCAGCTACGCATTAGCCCTGATGCGTGGTTGCAAACGACAATTCCCCTACCGCAAATTCTTGGCTAGCGAGGCACTGACACGCAGAATGATGATGAGGATGCCCTGATGAACATTGCGCATGGCGCGACCCAAAATCCCGGGATGGATCCGGAGGTCTTCGCCCAGTTCCTCGACCAGTTGCATCGTTATGTCCGCGAGCGGCTGATCCCTGCCGAAGCGCAAGTGATCGCGGGCGACGCGATCCCCGAGGACCTGCTCGCCGAAATGCGCGAGATGGGGCTGTTCGGTCTCACCATGCCCGAGGAGTTCGGCGGCGCGGGGATGAACGTCAGCCAGTATATCGAGACGATCCACGCGATCAGCTATGCGATGCCTGCCTTCCGTTCGATCATCTCGATCAACATCGGCATGGTCTGCTCGGCGATCAAGAATGCCGGAACGGCGGAGCAGAAGGCCGAATGGCTGCCACGCCTTGCTGCGGGCGAGATCGCGGCGTTCGGGCTGACCGAGCCGGGCTCGGGTTCGGATTCGGCGGGCCTTGCGACCATGGCGGTCCGCTCTGGCAATGGGTATGTGCTCAATGGCACCAAGCGCTACATCACCAATGCGCCTTACGCCAGAGTGGGCCTGATCATGGCGCGCACGAGCAAGGAGAACCTGCCGAGAAACGCACATGTCTCGGCTTTCCTCGTGCCGCTCGATACGCCAGGCGTCACGCGCGGCAAGTCCGACAAGAAGATGGGCCAGCAGGGCAGCCATATCGGCGATATCATCCTCGAGGACGTGTTCGTGCCGGGCGATGCGTTGCTGGGCGGCGAGGAAGGCAAGGGCTTTGCCACCGCGATGCAGAGCCTCGACAACGGGCGGCTCTCCGTTGGTGCAGCAGCGACGGCGCAGGCGCGGCGGTTCCTCGATACCGCGATCCGCTATGCCAATGAACGCAAGGCCTTCGGCGAGCCGATCGCGCAGTTCCAGCTGATCCAGGCCATGCTGGCGGACAGCCAGGCCGAAATCTATGCCGCCCAGTGCATGATGCGCGATGCCATCGCCAAAGCCGATTCCGGGCAGAAGATCCTGATGGAAGCCGCCGCCTTCAAGATGTTCGCCTCCGAAATGTGCGGGCGCGTGGCAGATCGCTGCGTACAGATTCACGGCGGCGCCGGCTATCTGGCGGAATACGAGGCCGAGCGGTTCTTCCGCGATGCGCGCATCTACCGTATCTATGAAGGCACCACGCAGATCATGCAGCTGGTGATCGCCAAGCAGATGCTAAAAGACTTTGCGGCGGGCGTTGGCTGATCCTCACACGTCCGGTGCATTGCTGATCGCGGCATCCGCCGCGCCGAGCGCGACGAACTGATCGAGCAGCCAGCGCGCGGCGGGCCCGGGGGGCGTGTCGCGCCGCCAGATTGCGGTAAAGCGATAGGCGCCGCCGGGGTGATCGGGCAAGGCCAGGCGGACCAGCGTCCCCGCCGTCAGATCGCCCTCGATCATCGGCAGCGGCATGTTGCCCCAGCCGATGCCCTCGCGAAGCAGCGCGTGCTTGGCGCCGAGATCGGCCAGCCGCCAGGTCTTCGGGCTGACGACACCGAAATCGCGCCCCGCCGTGGTGCCCGAGCGGTCCGACAGCACCAGCTGGATATAGTCGCGTCCCGCACCGGGCAGAATCTCGGTCATGCGGCCAAGCGGGTGATCGGGCGCGGCGACGGGAACAAGCAGAGTGGCGCCGGCGACCTTGCCGTCGATCTCGGCGACTTCGGCAGCGAGCGGACCCGAAACGCCGATGGTGGCCGTGCGCGCGAGGACCATGGCGCTGACCGCGCCCAATGCCTCGACATGGAGCCGCAATTGCACGGTGGGGAATTCCGCCGCAAAGCCGCGCAGTACGGCTGCCAGCCGCTCCGGCGGGACCATGACGTCGACCGCGAGATCCACTTCGGCCTCGAGACCGTCAAGCAGTCCTTTGACCTTCGCGCGCAGGCCATCGACGCCTTGCGCGATGGCGCGGGCTTCGGCGAGGAGCGCGCGGCCCGCGGTGGTCAGCTGCGGCTTGCGCGTGCCTTCGCGGTCGAACAAGCTGACGCCGAGCTGCGCTTCAAGATTGGCGATGCCGTAGCTGATGACCGAAACCGCCCGGCCCAAGGTGCGCGCGGCTCCGGCGAAGCTGCCCGTATCGACGATCGTCAGGAAGATGCGCAACTGATCGAGCGTGGGGGTGCCGGGATTGGCCATCGTTCGGCTCCATAGAACAAACCGGTTCAATTTATCCCACTGAACAGGAAAGCGGGCAAGGCCTATATCGGCTCCAACGAAAGCGCCCTGCCCTCCATAGTGGCACGCGCCGGACAGGAGACTAGACCATGATCGAACTGCGCCCCTTCGCCAGCCTCGGTGGTGAGAACCACGGCTGGCTTGATGCCAAGCACCACTTCTCGTTTGCCGGATACCACGATCCGGCGCGGATGAACTGGGGCAACCTGCGCGTGTGGAACGACGATACCATCGCGCCGCAGACCGGCTTCCCGCCGCATCCCCACCGCGACATGGAGATCATCACCTACGTCCGCGAAGGTGCGATTACCCACCAGGACAATCTCGGCAACAAGGGCCGGACTGAAGCGGGTGACGTGCAGGTGATGAGCGCCGGCACCGGCATCCGCCATTCGGAATACAACCTGGAGGACGTGACCACCCGGATTTTCCAGATCTGGATCATGCCCACCCGCAGCGGCGAGGCACCCGGCTGGGGCGCGCGCCCTTTCCCCAAAGGCGAGCGCACTGGCCAGTTCGTGGCACTGGCCTCTGGCTATGAGGGAGACGGCGATGCCCTTCCCATCCGCACCGATGCCCGCGTGCTCGGCATCACGCTGCGCGCCGGGGAGACTGCGAGCTATCCGCTTGGAAAGGACCGCAAGGCCTATCTCGTACCGGCGACTGGTGCGGTCAGGATCGAAGATGTGAAGGTTAATGCACGCGATGGTGCAGCGATTCGCGATCTCGATGTGCTGACCGTGACCGCGCTGGAGGACAGCGAGATCGTGATGGTCGACGCGGCCTGAACGCACCTCGCCGGTAAAAGGGGAGTTTCGGAGCTGATCCGGGCTCCCCTTGACCTTCTCCGGGTGAAAAATTGCCTGATTCCGCTGGCTGAAGGTGAATCCATAACGGATCGTTAACCCATATTGGTCCACTAAGGCAGGAGGCGCAAAGACCGGCGCTGCGTGGCTATTTGCAAGGTGATGGTGCGGTAGATGTCATTCATGGCTCCCATTCCACCGACGGACCAGGTTGTGCGCGAACAGCGCCAGCCGCGCATCATCCGTGCACGTCTGGTCCATCGGGATGGCGAAGTGCAGGATATCGTGATCCGCAACGTCTCGCCCACCGGCCTTGGCGCCAGTGCGCGCGGGCCCGCTCCGGTGCGCGGCGAGCGTATCATGATCGTGCTGCCGGGCGATCAGGAAGTCACCGGGATCGTCCGCTGGTTCGGCGGCCATACGTTCGGCATGCAGCTCGACAGTCCGCTCGATCTCGAAGCACTGGGCCGCGCGCTGCAGCGGCAGGCGCATGTTGCGCAGGTTTCGGGCGAGTGGAAGGTCGAGACCCGCCACCGTGTCGTCACACCGATGTCCGATCCCTCGCGCATTCGCCGCGTCTGATTGCCATCACCCAGCCTCAACCTCCACATCAGACTTGCTTAATGACAACCGGCGACCTTCGCGCCGCTTGACCGGCCCCGTGCGTGCGCCATGCTGCGCCGCCATGACCAGACAGATCGAAGAACCCGCCCGCCGGATCGACGTGATCCACGAAACCGACGTGCTCGTGGTGGGCTCGGGGCCGGGCGGGCTCGCCGCTGCCCTCGCTTCGGCGCGTGCCGGCGTGAAGACCACGCTGGTCGAGCGCTATGGCTGCTTTGGCGGCAATATCACGCAAGTGGGCGTTGAAGGCTTCGCCTGGTATCGCCATCCCGAAACCATCGACAGCGAAGGCATCGGGCGCGAATTCGAGGACCGCGCGATCGCGATGGATGCAGCGCTGCCCGAGCCGCAATCGATCAGCCACGCGCTCGATGCCGAAGCGTTCAAGCATGTGGCCGACGTGCTCGTCAGCGAGGCCGGTGTCATCCCGATGCTGCACCGGCTCGTCGTGGCGCCGATCATGGAAGGCGACACGATCCGGGGGGTGATCGTCGAAAGCAAGGCCGGGCGCGAAGCGATCCTCGCAAGCCACGTGATCGACGCGACGGGCGATGCCGACCTTGCCTATCGCGGCGGCGCGCCGACGATCAAGCATCCGGTCGACGAGATGATGTCGGTCTCGGTCATGTTCTCGATGAGCGGGGTCAACAAGGCGCGCTTCATCGATGCCGTGAAGGCCGATCCACAGACCTATGGCGACTGGTCCGGCGGCGGCGAATGGGACATCACCACGAGCGGCAAGGAAGACGCGATGTTTTCGCCGTTCCTGAGGAAGCCTTTCCGGCAGGCGCTGGCTGCCGGGCTGCTGCCCCCCAACCTCGCCACGATCGCGGGGACCTGGGGCACGGTTTCGGATCAGGGCGATCTCACCTACCTCAACCTGGTTCACCATTACCTCGACGGCACCGATCCCGACAGCCTGACACGCGGCGAGATGGACGGCCGCGCCGACGCCATGCATGCAATTGCCGCGCTGCGTGCCTTCATGCCGGGATGCGAACAGGCAAAGCTGCGCAACTTCGGGATGACGCTCGGCATCCGCGACACGCGCAAGATCGACGCACTCTACAACATGACCGGCGATGACGTGCGCGGCGAAGGGCGCTTCGAGGACTCGATCGGCATCTTCCCCGAATTCATCGATGGGTACGGCCAGCTGATCCTGCCGACGACAGGGCGCTATTTCCACGTGCCCTACCGCTCGCTGGTGCCCCGCGGGATCAAGGGCCTGCTGGTGGCGGGCCGCGTGATCGGCGGTGACAAGGTTAGCCACGCGGCCGTGCGCAACATGATGTGCTGCGCGGTGTCCGGTCAGGGCGCGGGTGTGGCGGCGGCGATTGCAGTGAAGACCGGGCGCGATTTTGCCAGCGTCGATATCGCGGCGGTGCAGGCGGAGTTGAAGCGGCAGGGCGCGCGGATTCACTGAGGCGGCGCTCCTTGCCGCTCTGGCTCCCCGCCTTCGCGGGGATGACGAGTGTTTGGTGTCTTCGTCATCCCCGCGAAGGCGGGGAGCCAGAGCGGTCAACCGCAGCTGTTCCGTTGGCTCGCTGCCTCAGGCGCCGATCAGCGGAAGCGCTTCGTCCCAGAAGTGGTGCAGGCTCTGCGCAAAGCTTGCGGGCACATAAGCCACGCAGGCCTCATCGCTCTCCACAAGCAGCCGCACGCCGACGTGATCGATCACTGTGGCGGCGGTCGCGCCGACAGGTAGAGCCGTAGCGCTCGTATCGAACACGCCGCCTTCCATCAGCAGTTCGCGCCATCCCGGCCCGGCAAGGCGGAAGCGCACGATCCCGCCGCCGATGGCTGTCAGCGCGCCATCATCGCCGAGCGTATCGGCAAGCACCGAAACATCGCCCTCAGCGAGCCAGACGGTCGGCTCGAAGCGCATCAGCGTGATTGCGGCATTGGCGGCGCTGCGGTTCATCGCCGGGAGCGCGAAGCCGAGCGCCTTCTGGACGCGGGCGGCGACCGCCGGCCCATTCCGCCAGATCTCCAGCACATGGAGCGGCGCGGCGGGGAGAGCAGTGATCGAGGTGGGATCAGTCACGATAGCGTTCCCCGGCGGGATCATAGAAGTGCGGCGAGGTCACGCGCACGCGTGCCTTTTCACCGCGTGTCGGCGAGGTGACGGTGAGCTCCTCACCGTGGCGGTGGTGGCCGCCTTGCAGCAGCGCGAGCGCGATGGCGCCGCCTTCGAGAATGCGGCGCGCGGCAGCGGTGACGTAGCCCTGAGGCGATGTGCCAGCGCGGCCGATCACCATGCCGCCTTCAGGGATCGCGCCATCGAGGCTGACGAGGCCGACCAGATTCTGGCGGCCGGGATCGGACAGCGCCGGGCGCGTCAGGCCTGCCGCGCCGATAAAGCCGCCCGCCTTGTTGAGCATCCCGCCAAGACCGAGATCATGGGGCGTCGAGCGGCCATCGACTTCGCCGCCGACGACCACGTGACCCTTCTCGATCCGCAGCAGTTCCATCGCTTCCAGGCCATAAGGCGCTCCGCCCTCGGCGCGGGTCGCGGCGGCGATGGCCTGCCAGACGGCAGCGGCATGGCTCGCCTCGACGTGGATTTCAAATGCCCGCTCGCCGCTGTAGCTGGCGGCGAGAACATGGACCGGAACGCCTGCCAGCACAGCGCGCGCATAGCCCATATGGCGCGGCGGCTCGGCGCCCGTCAGCGCGGCGAGAATGGCGCGGGCGCGCGGCCCGGCCAGTGCGATGCCGGCATAGTGTTCCTGAACATTGACCACAGAGCAGGCGAGATCGGGGCGAAGCACCTGGCGCACATAGGAAAGGTGCCCGGCCATGCGGTCCGCGCCGCCGGTCGAGCTCGTCAGCAGGTAGCGGTCTTCGGCGAGGCGCCAGACGGTGCCGTCATCGAAGACAAAGCCGTCCTCGCGCAGCATGAAAGTATAGCGCCCACGGCCCACCGCCAACTTGCCCACGGTGGTGGCGCAGACGAGTTCGAGGAGCTTCGCGGCATCGGGACCGCAGACCTCGAACTTGCCGAGCGTGGAAACGTCGCTGAGGCCAGCCACGGTGCGCACCGTGCGCGCCTCGCGCAAAGACGCTTCGGCCAGGCCCTCGCTATCCACCGGATAGGCGCGCGGGCGGAACCAGTAGCCCAGGGGCTGCCAGATCGGATCGTGCGCATCGTGCAGCGCATGCAAGGGGATCCGGCGCACGTGTGCCCCCGCATTGCGTGCGCCGGCGCCCGCCAGCAGGCCCATGGTCACGGGCGTAAACGGCGGACGAAACGTAGTGAGGCCGGCCTGCGGCACAGTCACGCCCTGCTTTTCGGCAAGGCGCGAGAGCGCGACCATATTGCTGGTCTTGCCCTGATCGGTCGCCATGCCGAGCGTGGTGTAACGCTTCAGGTGCTCGACCGAGCGGTAACCTTCCTGCCAGGCGAGATCGATATCGGCGAGGCTGACATCGTTCTGGAAATCGACGAAGCTCTTCTTCGCCTTGCCCGCAGGCGCGGTGGCGGGCGCAAGCGGCGGCGTGAGCGCGCTGCCCACCGTCTCGCAGACCTGCGGCGTTGCGCCCGGGATGAAGGCCTGCGCTTCCTCGTTCCAGACGAGCTTGCCGCCGGCCTGCATATGAAGATGCGCAACGGGAACGAAGCCGCCCGAGACGGCGATAAGGTCCGCGTCGAAGCTCCGCTCGCTGCCGCCGATCACCGCAGTGATCTTGCGCAAGGCGTGCTTGCGGCCGATCACGGTGGAGGGCTTCGCATCGAGGTAGACGGTGACGCCAGCGGGCGCGGCGGGGCCGGAGGCGCGGGCGTCGAGCAGGGCGACGACTTCCGCGCCTGCCTCCACGAGCGCCTGCGCCGTCAGGTAGGCGTCATCATTGTTGGTTGCGATGACAACGCGCTTGCCGGGCAGCACACCCCAGCGGCGCACATAGCTGCGCACGGCCTGCGACAGCATGACGCCGGGATGATCGTTGTTCGCGAACGGCACCGGGCGTTCGATCAGGCCCGTGGCGAGCACCACCCGCCCTGCCCGCACGTGCCACAGCCGCTGGGCAAAACCGTGCGGGGGCACTTCGCCGGGTTCGGCAAGGCGCTGGGTGAGCGTGAGGAAATTGTGATCCCAATATCCCGAAGCGGTCGTGCGCAGCAGCACTTCGCCGCCGAGCGCCTTGATCCGCTCCACCATCGCGGCGGGATCGAGCGCGGCATCGGGATCGCGCAGCAGCGAGCCGCCGGGGACGGCATCCTGCTCGACCAGCATCACCCGGCTGCCCGCTTCGGCGGCTTCGAGCGCTGCCTGGAGGCCGGCGGGGCCAGCTCCCACCACCAGTACATCGCAGAAGCCCGCGCGCTGGGAGAAGTTGTCGGGATCAGGCTCGGTCGGCGCGTTGCCGAGGCCGGCAGCGCGGCGGATGAAGCCTTCGTAGCGCATCCAGTGCTTCGCCGGGCCGAAGAAGGTCTTGTAGTAGAACCCGGCGCCCAAGGCGGGTGCGGCGAGGCCGAAGATCGACGCGACGTCGAACGACAGGCTCGGCCAGCGGTTCTGGCTCTGCGCGACCATGCCGGGATAGACGAAAACGTCGGTCGCGCGGGTGTTGGGCTCGGCACGGCCGCCGGTCCCCACCGTCACCAGCGCGTTGGGCTCCTCGATCCCGGCGGTCATGATCCCGCGCGGGCGATGGTACTTGAAGCTGCGGCCAACGAGGCCGACGCCGTTGGCCAGCAGCGCAGCGGCCAGCGTGTCACCCGGGCGGGCCTGATAGGTGGTGCCGTCAAAAGTGAACGGGATCGTCTCGTCGCCAGAAGGCGCGCGCGTCGGGCCGCTCATGGCAGCGCCTCCGGACCAATCGCTTTCACCGCTTCGATGACATGCGTCACCCGGTGGCGGGTGAGCACCATCCACGCGCGGCAGCCATAAGTGTGGCGCCAGATTTCATCGTCCAGCCCCATCGGATTGGCGCGGGTGTAGAGCGCCTGCATCGCGGTCTGCGGGTCGCTGGCGGGATCGACGACGGAATCGACCGTGCGTTCGTAAGTAAACTCAAGCTGGGCGCGCGGGCCGCAGTGGGGACAGGCGATCTGGTACATGTCTTGCCCGTTCTCAGCGGTGGTTCGGCATGGGGCCGACCGCAGTTTCGTCGATGGTCGCCCCGGTCATGAAGCGCTCGAGGCTGAAGGGTGCGTTAAGCTCGTGCGGCTTGCCGGTCGCGAGCGTGTGGGCATAAGTCCAGCCCGAAGCGGGCGTCGCCTTGAAGCCGCCGTAGCACCAGCCCGCGTTGAGATAGAGCCCGTCTATGGGGCTCAGGCCGATGATCGGCGCGCCGTCAAAGCTCATGTCGGTCACGCCCGACCAGGTGCGCAACATGCGCAGGCGCGAGAGCGCGGGCATCATCGAGACGGCCTGCGCGATGGCGCCTTCGACCACCGTCGGCTGGCCGCGGCGGGCGTAGCTGGGCCAGTTGTCCGGATCGCCGCCCATGACGATGCCGCCCTTGTCGGACTGGCTGATGTAGCAATGCAGCGACTGCGACATGACCACCGACTGCACCATCGGCTTGACGCCTTCGGTAACGAGCGCCTGCAACGTCTGCGATTCGATTGGCAGACGCAGACCAGCAAGGCCCGCAACTTGCCCGCTGTGCCCCGCGACGCAAATGCCGGTGCGGCCGGCGAGGATGCGGCCGCGCGTGGTCTCTACGCCGGTGATCTTGTTGCCATCGCGCACGAAGCCGGTGACTTCGCACTTCTGGATGATATCGACGCCGAGCGCATCGGCGGCGCGGGCATAGCCCCAGGCCACAGCGTCGTGCCGCGCAGTCCCGGCGCGCCACTGGATGAGCGCGCCGTCAATCGGGAAGCGGGCGCTGCGGGATAGATCGAGCAGCGGTTCGATCTTGGCGATCTGCCTGGGGCTGAGCAGCTCCCCGTCGATCCCGTCGCAGCGCATGGCATCGCCGCGTTCCGCCAGCTTGATCATGTCGCCATCGTTGTGGCCGAGGAACATCGCCCCGCGCGGGCTGAACATGACGTTGTAATTGAGGTCGTCGCTCAGGTTGTGCCAGAGCTTGAGGCCGAACTCGAAGAAGTTGTGCAGCTGCGGCAGGCGGTAGTTCGAGCGCACCAGCGTGGTGTTGCGCCCGACGTTGCCGCCACCGATCCAGCTCTTCTCCAGCACCGCGACATTGCGGATGCCGTGGACTTTGGCGAGGTAGTAAGCCGTGGCGAGCCCATGCCCGCCGCCGCCGATGATGATCACATCATAGCTCGCGCGCGGCTCCGGATCGCGCCACGCCGGTTCCCAATGCTTTTGCCCGTTGAGCGCGCCGCGCAGCAAGCTGAAGGCGGAATAGGGCGCCTTCATGCCGCGAGATCGGCTTTCGCTGGCTGCCAGCCGCGCTGCTCGCGCCAGTCGGGTCCGATGCCGTCAAAGCGCGAGAGGCTGAGCTTGGCGATATCGGTGAAGCTGCACTGCCCGTCGACCACCAGATCGCGCACCGCGTGGCCCGAGGCGGGCGAAAGGCCGAAGCCGACGCCGGACATCGTGACGACGGTGACGTTTTCGGGCGCGTTCATGCGGTCGATGATCGGGCGACCATCGGGCGTGTTCTCGACGATCCCCGCCCACGAGCGGATCACGTTGAGGTGCGCGGCCTTGGGGAACAATTCCGCCACGCGGCGCGCAAGGTTGCGCGTGAGCGGCGAGGACGGCCGCGCCGGAGGGCCGGCTTCGAACGTCTCGATCCATTCGTGCGGGCCGCCGCCATAGGCAAGGTTGCCGCGCAGGGTCTGGCGGCCATAGAGCCCGTTCCCGTCGACCCCGCCAATGGGCATCATCGGCGCGGGCTCGGTGACGATCATCTCTGCGCGCGCGGCAGCAAGCGGGACCTCAACGCCGAGCTTGGCCATCAGGGCCTGAATTTGCGGGCCTGCGGCGACGACAACCGCGTCGCATTCATGGCGTCCACTGGTAGCGTGAACCGCCACGACTTGGCCGCCCTGCGTCTCGAAACCAGTGACCGGGCTGTGCTGATAGATCCGCCCGCCCAGGTCCTGCAGAGCCCAGGCATAGGCCTGCACCGAGCGCTGCGGATTGGCATGTCCGCCGAAGCGGTAGTGCATGCCGCCGAGGCAGTTGTCGCCCGCGAGCGGGACCATGGCGCGGACCCGATCGCCGCTGAGCAGATCGACCCGGTAGCCCATGTCGTTGTTCATCTTGGCGAGGTACTGGTACTGGTTGAGCTGCTTGGGGCTGACCGCGATGACGAGGCGTTCCTGCTGGTGCTCGGTCGGATATCCAAGCAGTGCGTCCATTTGCGGCCACATGCGCTGCTCTTCCTCGAACAGCGGGCTCTGGTAGTGCGAGGCGCCGCCGCCATTGCGGCCCGAGGCTTCCCAGCCGACAATGCCCTTGTCGAGCACGGTGACTTCGGCGCCCGAGCGTGCCAGCCACCAGCCCGCGCTGAGGCCGGAAACGCCGCCGCCGACGATGACGACTTTCATTTTCGCCGCGGTGCCGGCGATTTTCGCCATGGTTTCCTGCGGCGTTTCGCGCGGAGTGGGCATACCAACGTAGGTCATCAGAGGCTCCAGCCTTCGGCGATAGCGGTTTGATGCTCACGCTCGCGCGGGGTGTCGATATCCCGGTAGGGCACCCATTGCGTCGGAATGCCGAACCAGACGTCCCACCCGGCGCGCATGTCCTCGCTCTCTTCCCAATCGGCGAGAACGCGCAAGGGCAGCGGGCGGACGGGGGCGCGGTGCGTGGCAAGCGGGACCGAGCCGTAGGGGCCACCGGCGGCCATCGCCAGCATCATCGCCACCTGATCCCTGCAGCGGCGGCCCTGGCAAACGCCCATGCCGGCGCGGGTAAGGCGCTTGATCTGGTCCGGGTTGGGCGGGCCATCCTTGATCAGCGTATCGAGCGAGCGCGCGGCCATGGGCGGGGGGCGCTCAAGGTAGCGCGGGGGCTGTACGCCGAGCAGATCGCCGCGAGTCACTTCCTCGCACTGGCACACGATGGTGTCAGACGCAGAGAGCTTGCCGAGTTCGCGCGCCCAATCCATCCGGTATTCAACATGGTCGAAGCCGGTATCGGCAAGACCCGCGCAATCGCCAACACAGCGCACACCCGCATTCTCGCCCGGGATATAGCCGCCGCGCACGCCATCGAGCACACGCTTGCCGCCCATCGCATCGACCAGTTCGATGGAAGGGACCAGGCCGATGGCAAGCACCACGGTATCGACCGCGATCTCGGCACCTGAACGCAGGCGGACGCGCTCAACGCCGTCGATCCCGCCGATGGCTTCGGCTGGGGCATCGTCGAGATAGAAGGGGATCTGCGCGGCGCGGACGGCTTCTGCCAGCGCGGCATCGCCTTGCGGAGCGCTTCGCACTTCAACGAGGCCGGCGACATCGACGCCCTTTTCGCGCGCGAGGAGCGCAGTCGAAAGGGCAAGATCGTGGCTGCCGACGATGAGGACGCGCTTGCCCGCAAAGGCTTCGTAGCGGGTGAGCAGCCGTTCAAGCGCGGCAGCGCCCATCACGCCGGGCTGGTTCCAGCCAGGGAAACCGATGGCAAGATCGCGCGCGCCAGTGGCGAGCACGAGCTCGCCGTAGCCGACAATCCAGCCGCGATCCTTGTCCGCCAGCGCGACAACATTTTCAGGCAGGCCCGTGATCCCCGGACCATTGCGGTAAACGCCCCAGGCGCTGGTCCCGAGCAGAACCTCGACGCCCGCTTCCATCGCGGCCTCGAGCAGCGGCTCGCTCATGAACACGGTCTCGAGCATGCGCTCGGCGTTCTGCGTGGCGGTGGTCATGCGGCCGCCGAACAGCAGCGGCACATCGTTGCCCATGGCAGCGCCGGGAATGGGGTTCTCGTCCACCAGCAGGACCGACTTGCCCTCCCCTGCCCCGGCAAGCGCGGCGGCAAGGCCAGCAGGACCGGCGCCGACCACGACCATGTCGTAGCGCACCTCGGGGGCAGGAAGCTTGGTGCCGATCGCGTGGGGATCGGTTCCGTTATTGGAATGCATGGTTCAGACTGCCTCGAGCGCCTGTGAGAGATCCGCGATGATATCGTCGGCATGTTCGAGCCCGACGGAAAGGCGCATGGTACCATCGGTAATGCCGCCCGCAAGCCGCCCCTCGCGGGGTACGGCGTAGTGCGTGGTGGTCGCCGAATGGCAGATCAGCGTCTCCGAGCCGCCAAGGCTGACCGCGAGCTTGAGCAGCTTCAGCGCATCGAGCATGCGGAACGATTCTGCCTCGCCGCCATGGAGATGGAACGAGAAGGTCGAGCCCGCGCCCTTGCACTGGCGATCATAGACCGCCTTTGCGGGCGTACCTTCGGCAAGGAAGCCGAGGTAGGTGACTCCGGCGACTTTCGGATGATCGCGCAGGAATTCCGCCACCAGCCTTGCATTGGACATCGCGCGCTCGATCCGCACCGAGGCGGATTCAAGGCTGCGCACGACAAGCCATGCGGTGAACGGATCGAGGTGGTTGCCCCATGTCGTGCGCAAGCTGCGCAGCTGGTGGATCAGCTCGAGCTTGCCGGTAACGCCGCCCGCCAGCAGATCGCTGTGCCCGGCGCAGTACTTGGTGAGCGAGGTCATGTTGAGATCAACGCCCTGCTCGATCGGGCGCTGGGCGAAGGGGCCAAGCAGCGTGTTGTCGACAACGACCAGCGGACGGCGCCCCGTCTCGCGGCCGATTTCGTCCGCCACGGCGACCATGAGATCGAGATCGACCATGGCGGCGGTAGGGTTCGCCGGGGTTTCAGCCACGATCAGTGCGAGCGGCCCCTTGGCAAGCGCGGCACGCGCGGCAGCGCGCACGGCAGCGGGGTCGCAGCCATCGGTATACGTTTCGACATGGGTGCCAAAGCCCGGCATCACCGAGCCATACAGCATGTCCACCCCGCCATAGATCGGGCGGCCATGGAGCACGCTGTCTCCGGGCTTCACGAATGTCAGCGCGATCGAGGAATGCGCGGCCATGCCGCTGGAGAAAGCGGCAGCGGCCTCGGCCCCGTCGATCGCGGCAAGCCGCGCTTCGAGGATATCGAGCCCCGGGTGCCCGAGACGCGAATAGATATGCCCCTCACCCTTCTTCCCCGCCAGCGGCCCGGTGCCATCGAAGAACGCCTCGTGGACATCCTTCGCATGCTGGGCGCTGGGGTAGATGAAGGTCGAGGTGAGATAGACCGGCGGCTTGACTGCGCCAAGCGCGTCCGCCGGGTCATAGCCGAAGGAGACAGCGAGCGTTTCGGGACGGAGTCCCTTCGGAGAATCAGCGGCCATGCGTCTCGACATACTTGGCTGCGGTGTCGCAGTACCAGTCGGTAAAACGCAGCGCGAGCATCTCTGCTTCCATCGAATAGGGACCGGGGACATAACCGGGGCTGTTCACGCCAAGCTGGTTATTCTCGGCCAGTTCCTTGTCCTGCAGGTTGGTGCGGGTCCACAGGTCGGCGAGTTCGTCGACCGAATAGTCGACGCCTTCGACCGCATCCTTGTGAACCAGCCACTTGCCCGTGACTGCGGTCTCGTACGGCCCCACCGGCATCGCGCTGAACATGAAGGTGTGATCGGCGGTTGCATGCAGGAAGCAGTGCGGATCGATTGCCAGACGCATGGAGCCGATATCGCCGCCGTTGCGATCACACATCAGCTTCTTGACGAGGTGCTTGCCATCCATCGAGAGCGAGACAACCTCGGGATTGAGCAGGAAGCGCGCCAGCTGCCACCAATCGCCTTCGATCGCTTCGGTCGCAAGGCCGACTGCGGCCATCTGCTCGTGGAAGGTCTGGATGCGCAGATCGCCATCGACATCGAAGTGCTTCTTCATGCCGACCGGGAACGTGCGCGCAAGCTCCGGGTGGCCGGTAGCGCAGTGATAGCACTCGCGCCCGTTTTCCATCACCAGCTTCCAGTTGGCGTATTCGGTGATCGTGCTCTCGAACGCTAGCTTGGCGTTCTTGAGGTCATGCGGTCCGAGGTACTCTTCGAGCTTGATCGCGAATTCGTTGAACGGCGGCGGGTTGTCATCAAAGCAGATGAACAGGCAGCCGGCGACGCGCTCGAGCTGGATCGGGCGGAGGCTGTGCGAAGCCTTGTCGAAATCCGGCTCCATGCGCATCGCCGAGAGCAGCGAGCCATCGAGTTCGTACGTCCAGCGGTGATAGGGGCAGACGATCTTGGGCGCCGAGCCGCTGCCCGCCGCGCACAGCAGCGAGCCGCGATGGCGGCACGAATTGTGAAATGCGCGGATTTCCCCGTCGCGGCCGCGCACGATCAGCACCGGCCACTTGCCGACCATCTGCGAGATGTAGCTGCCGGCCTTGGGCAGCTCGCACTCGAAGCCGGCCATCAGCCAGCTCGTGCCATAGATGGCGGCCATGTCGAAGTCGAAGACTTCGGGCTCGTTGTAAAGCGCCTGGGGGAGGCAGTGGCCCTCGGGCCGCTGGGCGAGAAGCGAGCCGATCCGGTTGAAGTCGATCATGCGTGCGTGTCCATTCGGGGGTCATCCCGATTTCACGAGGAACAGATACACCACCGGGTGGACCAACCGCGCGAATGCAGCCAATCGGATTTCCTTATGCCGCCATGGAAAATAGACAAAAAGGGCTGGCGATTGGCTGCCCGGACGTCCGCAACCGCCCTTGCCGCGCGTTTCAGCTTCGTCGAGAAACTGATAAATTTCTGTAATATCAGGGTGCTAGAGGGCAGAGATTGGGAACTGGCGATGAGCATGGCCAAAAAGACACAGCCCGGCGCGACATGGGGACGGCGCAATCTGGGGGTGGATTTAGACCTTGCTTTGACCTAGGCTTGCCCAAACACGACGATGAGCGTGCAGAAAACAGGGAGTAAAATCAGGGAATTGCCAGCTTGGGAATGGTCCGGCCGGAGTGGCCGATCCGGTGTGAAGCGGCTTTTGCAGCGCCCTTCGCGCATGTTCCTGCGGGTTTACCCTGAGGTTGCATCTCGTTTTTTCACGCTATTGCCGCGCTTTGATGAACCCCGGCCAGGTGCCGGGTGGAAAATGAGAAGGATGGGGGTTACAATGAAATCACGGTTTATGTTGTCGTGCGCGGCTGCTGCCGTTGCGCTGGGTTCGGGCGAAATGGCGCTGGCACAAGCGGCGCCGCAGTCGGCCGATGCCGCCTCCACCAACTCCGATGTGATCATCGTTACGGCACAGCGCCGTGACCAGTCGATCCAGGACGTGCCACTGACGCTGCAGGCGTTCAGCACCGATACGCTGAGCAAGCTCAACGTCACCTCGATTGACGGCCTGCTCAAGTACACCCCGAACGTCACCTTCTCGAACAACGGCCCGGGCCAGGGCGCGATCTTCCTGCGCGGCCTCTCGGCGGGCTTCGCCGGCCAGCAGTCCTCAGCGACCATCGGCGGCTTCCCCAACGTGGCGATCTACCTCGACGACCAGTCGATGCAGTTCCCGGCCCGTAACGTTGACGTCTATGTCGCTGACATCGAGCGCGTCGAAGTGCTCGAGGGTCCGCAGGGCACCCTCTTCGGCGGCGGCGCGCAGGCTGGTGTGCTGCGCTACATCACCAACAAGCCCAAGCTCGACAAGTTCGAGGGCCGCATCGAGGGCAGCTTCGGCGGTACCGCTGGCGGCGCTGCCAACGGCTCCTTCAACGCGATGGTCAACGTGCCGATCATCGAAGACAAACTCGCGATCCGCGCGGTTGTCTATGCCGATCACCACGGCGGCTACATCGACAACAAGTACTCGACCTTCACGCGCCAAACGTCCGACATTGGCTCGTACTATTTGAACTACACCGATCCGGCAACCGGCATCAACAATGGCAACAAGCTGACGCCCCAGCAGCAGTCGCACGGCGGCAAGTACGATAACAACTCGCTGGTTGAAGACAATTTCAACCCGGTCGATTACACCGGCGGTCGTGTGTCGCTTGACTGGAAGGTCGCGCCGGACTGGGACCTGCTCGTCACGCATGCCTATCAGAAACTGGAATCGCGCGGCACTTTCGCAGTCCAGACCTATACCTATGACTATGCCCCGCTGACGGGCCTGTCGTCGACGCTGTTCACGCCGCAGTACAACAAGGACGACTTCTCGAACACTTCGTGGACGATCAACGGCAAGGTCGGTGACTTCAAGGTCATCTATACCGGTGCCTACCTGACCCGCCACATCAGCCAGCAGGGCGATTACACCAACTATGCCCGCGCACAGTACGGCATCTATTATCAGTGCACGGGTGCTTCAACCTATGCCAACTACGGCGCCGGTGCGCCGCCGACCTGCTATGAACCGACCTCTTACTGGACCGACAAGGTTCGCAGCACGCACGAGAGCCACGAAATTCGTGTGACGACGCCGGACGACAAGCGCATCCGCGCGATCGTCGGCGGGTACTACGAGAACTTCAAGATCCAGGACAATCAGGACTGGGATTACAAGACGGTTCCGTCCTGCGATGCTTCGCTCACCCATCAGCAGATTGTCGATAGCAAGTTCGATTGCGTAGGCGCGGTTGGTCCGAACCCGGCTGCTACACTCAACGTGCAGGGCCTGCGTGGTCCGTCGGTTGGCTTCGGTGAAGACACCCAGCGCGGCTTCAAGCAGTATGCGGCTTTCGGCTCGGTCGATTTTGATATCCTGCCGAACCTGACGGTCACGGGCGGCACGCGCTACTACAACTACAAGGAGTTTGAAGTCGGTTCGGTTTACTCGACTTCCATGTACGCCTGCTACCAGCAGCCCAGCTGCGTAAGAGGCTCCAACCTTGATGCGCTCGGCCTCAAGTCCACCTACCACGGCTTCAAGAGCAAGGCGACGATCTCCTGGAAGCCGCAGCCCGGTACGCTCCTCTACGCGACTTTCAGCCAGGGTTTCCGTCCGGGTGCGTTCAACCGCGGTCCCTCGGCGCGCGTGCAGGACGGGACGTTCCCGTACATCGACGCCGCCGGCAAGCCGACCAAGACCAAGACCGACACGAAGAACTTCCAGTTGCTGGTTCCGGCGGCTTATTCGCCCGACAACCTTACCAACTGGGAAGTGGGCCTGAAGACTGACCTGTTTGACCGCAAGGTCACGTTCAACCTGTCGGCCTATTACATGAGCTGGGACAACATCCAGATCGGCTTCTTCAACCCGGCGGCCGGGTTCGGCAACACCGCGTTCGCGGCAAACGGCCCGACCTACCACATCAAGGGTATCGAAGCGCAGATCATTGCTCGTCCGGCCACCGGCCTCACCATCCAGGGCTCGGGCACCTACAATGACAGCAAGCAGGCCAATTCGCCGTGCTTCATCGTCAACAACCCGACCGCGACGGACGTGGGCAAGTGCCTGACGACGCGCTTTGGTGGTCTGAATGCCGATGGCTCGGTGAAGCCGGCCCTGTCGGTGCAAAGCCCCTATGGCACCCCCGGCAGCGTCACGCCGTTCAGCCCCAAGTTCCAGGGCAATATCCGCGCCCGCTACGAATGGACCGGCAAGGCTGACATCAACTGGTTCGTTGCGGCCGGTGTGAACTACACCAGCTCCTACTTCAACCAGCCGGGCACGTACCCGTCGGGCGATGAAGTGGCGAACGGCAACAGTGTCTCCGCGAATGGCGTGATCATTCCGGGCACGACCGTGCTGCGCTACAAGATGAAGGGCTATGCTCTGGCGGATGCCCAGATCGGCTTCACCCGCGACAACTGGTCGGTGACGCTGTTCGGGGACAACATCTTCAACAGCCACGCCTCGACCTTCACCAACTCGTCGCAGTACATCAAGACTTCGACGGTCGTGCGTCCGATGACCTACGGCATCAAGATCGCCACCAAGCTGTGATCTGATGCATCCGGAATGGAAGGGGCGGCGTCCAGCACGCCGCCCCTTGCTTCCACAAGGCCCAGCAATCTTGATGGGCGAATTTGTTGAGCGAGTTTGTTCGGCACTTTGATAAGCACGTTGCTACGTTCTGGGCCATTGCCGGCAGGAAACTAGATGGCCACGCAAGTTGATCTCACTCCATCAGACAAGGCCCGTGCTGCCCCGCAATCGGGCGAGCCGCGGGAGGAAGAACTCAGGGCTCTTTACGTCCTTCGGGACAAGGGCGAATACGCAGGCGCGGTAGCGGACGCGCAGCGGCTACTTGCTTCATACCCCGCCAATCGCGATCTGCTGCTGATCGAGGCGCATTCCCTGCGCATGTTGAAGCGTACGGACGACGCGCTGGAAGCGCTCGGGCGTTTCGCGCAGCACCATCCCAATTTCAGCCAGATGTTCCTCGAACGTGGCCTTTGCCACGTCGCGCGGCGCGACGCCCCCGCCGCGATCTTCGATTTGCGCACCGCGGTGAGCATCAATCCGGCGCTGGCGTTGGGCTGGCACATGCTCGACGGACTCTATCGCATGACGGGCGACTTGCGGAGTGCCGACTTTGCGTCGCGCCACTTCGCTCATCTTGCCAGCATTCCGGACCCGATCGTGCAGGCCAAAGTGCTGTTCCACGACGGCGAGGTTGCCGCGGCAGAAACGTTGATCCGCCGCTTCCTGCTCGACCGCGGCGACCACCCCGAGGGTATGCGCTTGCTCGCCCAGATCGGTGCCTTGCGCTTTGTCCTCGATGACGCCGAGGCCCTCTACGCGGGCGTTCTCGCCATGGTGCCCGACCATCACGAGGCGCGGGAAGAATATGTGCAGGTGCTGATCGGCCTGCACAAGTTTCTGCAAGCACGCGACGCTCTGGAACCCCTGCTGCAAGCCTTTCCTGCCAATCATGTATACCGCACTCACGCGGCGACGATCCAGATCGGGTTGGGCGATTCCGAAAGTGTGATCCCGGCCTATCGCGAAATGTTATCCGAGATTACGGATGACGCGCCGGCTGCGCCGCTTCGCCGCGCGGATCTCAACCTATGGCTGGGACACTCGCTCAAGACGATCGGCCAGACCAGCGAAGCAATCGATGCCTATATGGCGGCCACGGCAATCCGCCCAGAGTTCGGTGATGCCTGGTGGAGCCTTGCCAACCTCAAGACCTACCGCTTCACACCCGAATCCATCGCGATCATGCGGACGCAGCTCGATGATCCTGCAACCGCCGAGATTGATCGGATCCACCTTGCGTTTGCCCTGGGCAAGGCACTCGAAGACGCAGGCGACTACGAAGCCGCGTGGGCCGCTTATGTACGCGGTAATGCCCTGCACCGGGCCGGCAGCGGCTATGCGCCCGAGGTATTCGAAAAAAACACGAGCGAGCAGAAGCGCGTGTGCACTCCCGCCTTCTTTGCCAAGCGGGTCGGCTGGGGGCTGGACGATCCCTCCCCTATCTTTGTGGTGGGCCTGCCGCGCTCCGGTTCGACTCTGATCGAGCAGATCCTCGCCTCCCACTCGATGGTCGAAGGCACGCAGGAGCTTCCCGATATCCAGCGCATCGTGCACGGGCTGCAAGGGCGCGAGCTCGATTTCGAGAATCCGCGATATCCCGCAGTGCTGGGTGAGATGGACGAAGAAACCGTGCGCCGCTTCGGCGAACGATACATCGCCGACACCATGCCCAACCGCGTTATGGGCAGGCCCATGTTCATCGACAAAATGCCGAACAATTTCCGGCACATCGGGCTCATTCATCTGATCTTGCCCAATGCGAAGATCATCGATGCGCGGCGCGAGCCGATGGCCTGCTGCTTCAGCAACCTCAAGCAGCTGTTCACCCGTGGGCAGGAGTTCAGCTACGGCGTCGAGGACATCGCCCGGTACTATCGCACCTATGTCGAGCTGATGGACCACTGGGACGCCGTGCTCCCCGGCCGGGTGCTGCGGGTGCAGCACGAGGACGTGGTCGAAGACCTCGAAGGCAGCGTGCGCCGCATCCTCGATTACTGCGGCCTCCCCTTCGAGGACGCCTGCGTCGAGTTCCACAAGACCAAGCGCGCCGTGCGCACGCCGAGTTCGGAGCAAGTGCGCCAGCCCATCTTCCGTGACGGGCTCGATCAGTGGAAGAAGTTCGAGCCCTGGCTTGAACCGCTGCGCGAGGCGCTCGGGCCGGAGCTGGCCCCCAGAGCCGCAACATGAAAACAAGCAACAAGCCTAATCGGGACAGGATCAGTCAATGGCAGCAATAGGCGCGACAGCAGCACCCGCAGGTGAGGAAAATGCTTCGGTAGCACTGCGCTGGTACGTGCTGTTCGTGATGATGCTGGCCTATACGATCAACATCGCGGACCGCTACGTGATGTCGACCGTGCTCGAGCAGATCCGGCTCGATCTTCACCTCAGCGATAGCGGCGTGGCTTTCCTCACCGGTGTTTCGCTGGCGCTGTTCTATGTCAGCATGGGCATTCCGCTCTCGTGGATCGCGGATCGCTACAACCGGCGCAACCTGCTCGCGATCTCGATCACGCTGTGGTCGGTGATGACGACGATGTGCGGTCTTTCCAGGGGCTACATGCAGCTTTTGCTGGCGCGCATGGGTGTTGGTATCGGCGAAGCAGGCGGCACGCCTTCGTGCAATTCGATCATCTGCGACTATTTCCCCGCCGCGCGGCGCCCGATGGCGCTGACGATCTTTTGCCTTGGCGCCCCCATCGGCGCCTGGATCGGCGCGGACATGGCGGGCGCAGTGGCCCATGCCTATGGCTGGCGCGCGGCGTTCCTCGTGCTCGGCATTCCGGGCGTGCTGCTCGCGCTCCTGATCATGGCGACGATCCGCGAGCCCAAGCGCGGCTGCCTCGACGTGATCAAGAGCGACGATGATCCAACGCTGATGGAAACCATGCGCTTCTGCCTGAGCCAGCGCTCGGCGGTGCACGTGATGATGGGAAGCGGCGTCGGCGCGCTCTGGGGCTGGGGCCTCATGTGGTTCATCCCCACGTTCCTCCAGCGCACCTATCAGATCGACGTGGGCCAGGCCGGCGCGATTGTCGGCCCGATCCACCTCGTCATGGGAATCGGTGCTTCGCTGCTGACGGCGTGGATTCTCGGGCGTCCTTCGTACACCGATCCGCGCAAGATCGTGTATCTGCTGGGTGCGGTGACCGCTGTGGCAACGGTGCCCGGCATCATCGCGATCTATACCCACAACCTGACCCTTGCGACGGTCTCGCTGTGGCTGTTCATCCCGGGCATCTATTTCTACATCGGCCCCGCCTTCGCGCTGGGCCAGAACCTTGCACCGCCGAAGATGCGCGCGATGTTCAGCGCGATCGCGCTCCTCATTGCCAACGTGTTCAACCTGATCGTCGCGCCGCAGGGCGTCGGCTTGCTGAGCGATTACTTTGCGGGCCCCGCCGGCCCCGATGCCGCGTCGCTGCGCTCCGCCCTGCTGATCCTGGCCCCCACCGGCTTCTGGGCGGCGTTCCACTATTTCATGGCGGCGAGAACGATCGTCGAAGACCAGAAGCGAGCTATCGGATATGTCTGAACATTCAAGCACTTTGGCCCCCCTCCCCTCCTACATCAATGGCGCCTGGTCGCTGCCCGCCACCTCGACTGCGGTGTTCGAAGCGATCAATCCTGCGACCGAGGAAGTCTGCGCACGCGTGGCGCTGTGCGGGCCGGACGACGTCGACCGCGCCATGGCAGCCGCGCGTGCAGCGTTTGACGGCTATTCTTCGCTGAGCCTCGAGGCACGCCTCGCCCTCGTCGAGAAGCTCATCGCGATATTCGAAGCGCGCTATGACGAGATGGTCACCGCGATCAGCACCGAAATGGGCGCGCCCTACGACCTTTCCTATAATGCGCAGGCCGAATGCGGTCCGGGGCACCTCAGGGAAACGGTAAAGGCCGCGCGCGAACTCGTCTGGGAGCGGCCGCTCGGTGGGCGTGGGCGGTTGGTGCACGAGGCGGTGGGCGTCTGCGCGCTGATCACGCCGTGGAACTGGCCGATCAACCAACTCGCCGCCAAGATCGGCCCGGCGCTGGTGGCAGGCTGCACGATGGTTTTGAAGCCCAGCGAGATCGCGCCGCTCTCGGCCCAGCTTTTCGCTGAATTCATCCACGAAGCAGGCTTCCCGGCGGGCGTGTTCAACATGGTGCACGGCACCGGCCCCGGCATTGGCGACGCGCTGACGAGCCACCCGGAAGCGGACATGGTCTCGTTCACAGGCTCCACCCGCGCAGGTGTGCAGGTGGCGAAGTCTGCCGCCGAAACCGTGAAGCGTGTTTCGCAGGAACTTGGCGGCAAGTCTCCCAATCTGGTCTTTGCCGATGCCGGGCTGGAAGCTGCCGTCACACGCGGGGTGCGCCATTGCTTCAACAACACGGGCCAATCGTGCAATGCGCCCACGCGCATGCTGGTGGAAGCCTCGGTCTATGACGAGGCGGTCGAGATCGCGAAGACTGTGGCCGAGAGCGTCACGCTGGGCGACCCGATGGAGAAAGGCCCGCATCTCGGACCCGTCGTCAGCAAGGTCCACTTCGATCGCATTCAGAAGCTCATCGAAGCGGGAATCGCGGAAGGCGCGCGGCTCGTGACGGGTGGTCCGGGCCGGGCTGACGGGTTCAACCGCGGCTACTATGTCAAGCCGACGATCTTTGCTGACGTGACCAACCAGATGACCATCGCGCGCGAGGAAATCTTCGGTCCCGTCCTCGCGATGATCCCGTTCACGGACGAGGCGGATGCCGTCGCGATCGCCAACGATACCCCCTACGGCCTCGCCGCCTATGTCCAGACAGGTGACATGGAGCGTGCGCGGCGGGTGGCGCGTCAGCTGCGCGCGGGCAGCGTCTATCTGAACGGCGCCGGGCAGGACTATTGCTCGCCCTTCGGCGGCTACAAGCAATCAGGCAACGGGCGTGAGTGGGGCGAGTTCGGCCTCCACGATTACCTCGAAATCAAGGTGATCAACGGCTTCGAGGCGGCATGAAGCTCGCCGATATCGAGACGTTTGTCGTCGGCAATCCGCCGCCGCATTTCGGCGGGCGCTACTTCGTGTTCGTGAAGCTGACGACGGCCTGCGGGGTGAGCGGGATCGGGGAGGCCTATTGCGTCCCCTTCTCGCCCCATCTCGTGGCAAAGATGATCGAGGACGTCTTCGCGCGCTATGCGGCCGGGCGCGATCCGCACGATATCGAGAACCTCTGGCGGCGCGTCTATTCGAGCGGGTTCACCCAGCACAGCGATCTCTCGCTGATGGGCGTGTTGAGCGCGCTGGAAATGGCGTGCTGGGACATCATCGGCAAAGCGGCGGGGCAGCCGGTCTACAAGCTGCTTGGCGGGCAGGTGCATGAGCGGCTCCGCGCCTACACCTATATCTACCCGCGCCCGGGCGATCAGACCGACGTTTATCACGATCCCGATCTCGCGGCGGAGCGTTCGGCGGAATACCTCGCCATGGGCTTCACTGCGCTCAAGTTCGATCCAGCCGGGCCTTATTCGGCGTTTGACGGCCGGCAGCTTTCGCTAGAGGCTCTCGACCTTTCGGAGCGCTTTGCGAACACCCTGCGCGAAGCTGTCGGCACCAAGGCCGACCTCTTGTTCGGAACGCATGGCCAGATGACGGCGGCGGGCGCGATCCGGCTGGCGAAGCGGCTCGAGGCAGCCGATCCGCTATGGCTCGAGGAACCGGTGCCCCCCGATGCGCCCGAGGAAATGGCCAAAGTCGCGCGCGCGACGAGCATTCCCATCGCGACCGGCGAGCGGCTTTCGACCAAGTATGACTTCGCCCGCCTGCTCGATGCCGGCGGCGCGGCCATCCTCCAGATGAACCTGGGGCGCGTTGGCGGGCTGCTGGAAGCCAAGAAGATCGCGGGGATGGCCGAAGTGCGCCATGTGCAGATCGCGCCGCATCTCTATTGCGGCCCGGTGGTGGGCGCGGCCAATATCCAGTTGGCCACCGCCACACCCAACTTCCTGATTCTGGAAAGCATCGAAGAATGGGGCGGCTTCCATACCGATATCCTCAAGACGCCGATCCGCTTCGAAGAGGGCCATGTGATCCCGCCGACGGAACCGGGGCTCGGCATCGAGCTTGATGAGGACATAGCCCGCGCGCATCCCTACACCGGGGATATGCTGCATCTGGAAATGACACAGCACCCCGTCCAATGACCGAAACGTTCGACTATATCGTGGTCGGTGCCGGAACCGCCGGCTGCGTGCTGGCCAATCGGCTGACCGAGGACGGGAAGTCCACCGTGCTGCTGCTTGAAGCGGGCGGCAGCGATCTCTCGATCTGGATCCAGATGCCGATCGGCTATGGCCGCACCTTTTTCGACAAGCGCATCAACTGGATGTACGACACGGAAGCCATCGAAGGGCTTGGCGGGCGCAGCAGCTACTGGCCGCGCGGCAAGGTAATCGGCGGCTCGGGCTCGATCAACGCAATGGTCTATGTGCGCGGGCAGCCGCGCGATTTCGACGACTGGCGCGCAGCGGGTAACCCCGGCTGGGGCTGGGACGACGTGCTGCCGTATTTCACCAAGTCGGAAGACTTCGACCGCTTCAGCGCGCACCATGGGCGCGGCGGCTTGCAACACGTGACGGAGATCACCCCGCACGTCCACCCGGTCTGCCACAGCTTCATCGAAACCGCCGAAACCCTCGGTTTTCCGGTGACGAGCGATTTCAACGGCAGCAATTCCGAAGGGGTCGGCTTCTACCAGATCAACACGCGCGGCGGCTGGCGCGCGTCGACCGCCAATGCCTTTCTGCACCCGGCGTTGAAGCGCAAGAACTTGACGTTGCGGACAAAATCCCACGCGACGCGCGTACTGTTCGATGGCGCGCGGGCAGTCGGCATTGAGTACAGACGCGGCGGCAAGCTGCAGCAGGTACGGGCACGCCGCGAAGTCATCCTGTCAGGCGGCGCGATCAATTCGCCGCAGCTGCTGATGCTCTCCGGCATCGGCGATGGCGCGGCCCTCGCGCAGCATGGCATCGCCGTGCAGAGCCACTTGCCCGCTGTCGGCCGCAACTTGCAGGACCATCTGGCGGTTTCCTATTTCTACAAGGTGCGCACCGCAACCTTGAACGACGAGCTCCACCCGCTGCTCGGCAAGGCGCAAGCGGCGCTGCGCTTCGCGTTCGACCGGCGCGGGCCGCTCTCGCTGAGCGTGAACCAGAGCGGCGGGTTCGTGCGCAGCGACCGGGACGCGCCGAACGTCGATCTGCAGCTCTATTTCAGCCCGGTGAGCTACACCAAGACACCGCTCGCGGCGCGCAAGCTGCTCAATCCCGATCCGTTTTCGGCCTTCCTGCTCTCGTTCAATCCGTGCCGCCCGACAAGCCGGGGCCATCTCGAACTACGCTCGGCCGATCCGCTGACCTATCCGGTGATCCAGCCAAACTATCTCTCGACCGAGAGCGACATCGCCGAAGTGCGCGCGGGTAACCGCCTGCTGCGCAAGATCGCGGCGAGCAGGCCGCTGGCCGACATGATCACCGAAGAACTGATCCCCGGCCCGGCGGTAGTGAGCGAGGAAGACCAACTCGCCGATTTCCGCGCGCGCGCCGACACGGTCTATCACCCCACCGGCACCTGCGCGATGGGCCCGGATGCCGCGACCTCGGTGGTCGATGCGCAGCTGCGCGTCCACGGCACCGAAGGCCTGCGCGTGATCGACGCTTCGATCTTCCCCAACATCACCTCGGGCAACACCAATGCGCCGACAGTGATGGTAGCGGAAAAGGGTGCAGCGATGATCCTTGAGGCTGCGCGCCGAACATAGCGCGACCCTGGATCAAGCCCGGGATGACCGAACCTGGATCTCTGCAGTTCCGCCATCCCAACCCCGCTCACCCTGAGCTTGTCGAAGGGTGCCAGCACAACCGCCGGGCATGATGCTTCGACAAGCTCAGCATGAGCGGTTTTGGGGGAATCTGGTGTGCGGCGCGCACCGCTTACCGGCGCGGCACCACTTCGTAGCCCGGCTCTTCCGGCTCATCATCGACCATCTGATCCGGGAAGCCAGTGCCCAGCACCTTGATGCCGACAGGCTCCTCATAGCGGCGGATGATGTTGGGCGAAAACTCGCGCGGGCCGAAAGCAGCCTCGCCTTCCTTGAACAGGCGGACGATCAGCGGCGACATTTCCACCGGCACGCCGGTTTCCTGCGCGATCTTGTCAAACAGGCCGACGTCCTTGGAGACGAGGTCCATGGTGAAGTTGATATCGCGGCTGCCGTTGAGGATGACCTGGCTCTCCGTCTCGTGGACGAAGCTGTTGCCCGAGGAAATGCGGATCGCCTCATAGGTCGTGTTCATGTCGAGGCCGACAGCCTTGCACACGGTCAGCGCCTCGGCGAGTGCGACGAGGTGCGCGGTGCAGAGGAAGTTGGTCATCACCTTGAGCTGCGAGGCCGTACCCCAATCGCCGGTGTGGAGCACGCGGCGGCCGAGCGTGGTGAGCACTGGCAGCACGCGCTCGAACCCTTCGCGTGGACCGGCGGCGAAGATCGAGATATTGCCGGTATCGGCGCGGTGGCAGCCGCCGGAAACGGGGCATTCCATGAACAGCCCGCCGCGCGCTTCGACCAGTGGGCCGAGGCGCAGAACTTCGGCATAGTCGGTCGTGCTCATTTCCATCCACACCTGCCCGGGGCGCATGACGGCGAGGAAGCCGTCTTCGCCTTCCGCGACGGCCGCGCTGGCAGCGGGGGACGGCAAGCAGGTGATGATCACATCGACCGCTTCACCGAGCGCCGCCGGGCTGGCGGCTTCCTTCGCGCCGCGCGCGACATATTCGGCAACGAGCTCAAGATTGAGATCGCGCACGGTGACGTCATGGCCATTGCGGATCAGGCTGCCCGCAAGCTTGCCGCCAACGTTGCCGAGGCCGATGAAACCGATCTTCATTGCAATCTATGCTCCAGGAGTGAGCACGATCTTGCCGACGTGCTGCTTGGTAAGGAAGGCGCGCTGCGCCGCGACGATTTCGGAAAGCGGATAGGTCGCCGCGACAACGGGGCGAATCTCGCAGCGCTCGATATAGCCGACGAGATTGGGGAAGACCTCCGGCTCAAGGATCGTGCAGCCGTAGAGCGTCAGGTCCTTGAGGTAGAGCGTGCGCAAGTCGAGCTCGGCAATCGGCCCGGAAATCGCGCCCGCAACGCCGTAGCGCCCGCCGCGCTTGAGAGCATCGAGCAGCGCAGGGAACCCTGCCCCGCCCGCGACATCGATCACGACGTCGAAAGTTTCCGGCTCGAAACGCGCGTCACGAGCTTCGACGCAGCCGGCACCGAGCGCGCGCACGCCAGCGGCCTTTTCCGGGCTGGCAAGCGCAGTGACTTCGGCGCCGCGCCGTTTCGCCAGTTGCACCGCAGCCGAGC
The DNA here is from genome assembly GCF_965228995.1 of Novosphingobium sp. Lineage (GTDB taxonomy): Bacteria > Pseudomonadota > Alphaproteobacteria > Sphingomonadales > Sphingomonadaceae > Novosphingobium. The sequence continues at coordinate 2,910,534 of NZ_OZ245852.1, forward strand.
CGACCCCGCCCGAAGCGCCGGTGATCAGCACCCGCTCACCGGCCGCGAGCGCAGTCCGGGTCAGCATGTTTTCGGCCGCCGAATAGGCGCAGGGGAACGAGGCGAGTTCGATATCGGTCAGCGCGGTATCGATGCGGTGCGCATGGGCTGAAGGCACGCGGGCAAATTGCGCAAAGGCCCCATCGACTTCGGAGCCGAAATAGGTGGCCTCGAACCGGCTGGCACCCCTGAATACCGGCTCGACCAGCACGCGCTCGCCCACGCGGGCGGGGTCGACCCCTTCACCCACGGCCACGATGCGTCCGGCGGCATCGGCGCCCTGAATGCGCGGAAACTGCGGCAACGCGCCGGTCCAGCCCGAATCCTCGGTCTTCGCCTCGGCGAACCCGTCGCCGCCGCCCTCTTCCGTAGCGACCGTGACGGCTTTGGAATACCAAGCGATGCGGGTGTTGATATCGGTGTTGTTGACCCCCGAGGCGCCGACCCGGACCAGCACTTCACCCGCGCGGGGCTGCGGCACCGGCACATCGGTGCGATAGGACAGGCATTCGAAGCCGCCATTGCCGGTGAGCAGAACGGCGGACATGGTGGCAGGGATGGCATCCATAACTGTCAATCCAGCGCCGGAAGCTGGGATTTCAGCCAATCAAAATGCGCGTAGGACATGCCGCGATAGTCATCCCAGCCGCGCGCGGTCTTCTCGGCCACCTCGTCCGACAGGACACTGAGCGGCCGGCCACTGGCATAGGCGAGCAGCAAGGTCTGCGCCGCCTTCTCGAAGAAATAGAGGTCCTCGAAGGCCTCGGCGACCGTCGGCCCGGTGCAAGTGATCCCGTGGTTGCCCATCAGCAGCGTCTTGTGATTGCCCAGCACAGCGGCGAGGCGCAGGCCCTCCTCCACCTCATCGGCAATCCCGCCAAAGCCCTGATCGATCGCGAGCCGATTGAAGAACCGCGCGGTATTGTTATCGAGCGGCAGCATGCGCGGGTCCGCCAGCGTGGCGAGCGCAGTCGCGTGCGGCGGGTGGCAATGGATGATCACGCGCGCGGCGGGGCACTGGCGGTGCACGGTGCCATGGATCGTCCAGGCCGAGGCATCGGGCGCATCGGGGCTGTTCATCACGTCTGCGTCATCGGCATCGAGCAGCATCAGATCATCGGGCCTGATGCTCGCGAAATGTTGCCACTTGCGGTTGAGGAGGAACTTCTTGCCGTCCGCCGAAACCGCCGCGCTGAAATGGTTGCCGACCGATTCCGACCAGCCCATCTGCGCGGTGATGCGGAATGCGGCGGCAAGGTCCTCGCGCAGCGCCGCGACTTCGGCCTCCGTCACTTGAAGCGGCCTTCGCTCGTCAGCGCGCGGAAGGTGCTGCGCATCTCGCCGCGATCGGCATAAGTGCCGCGCAGATAGCGCGCACCGCTGGTGGCCGAATAGGCCTCGCGCCCGTGAACGATGCGGTGGTTGTCGAACACGATGCATTCGCCCGCGTTGATGCGGAAGCGCATGAGGTACTTGTCCGATTGCAGCATGCGGCCGAACCGGCAAAACGCAGGGTAATACCGGTCGAGCACGTCCTGCGGCAGATCGAATACATCGGCCATATGCTGGCTGATGGTGACGCCGGAAACCTCGCCATGCGCATCAAGCTCGATCACCCGCTGGCGCGAGCGGACGTCATAAGTATCGTGCTCGCAGTAGAACGGCACTTCGGTCTCGGCGAGGAGCTTGAAATCCTCGGGGTAGAGTTCGCGAAAATCGTTGGCGACCGCGACCCCATCGAGGAACAGGTTGGCCCCGCCCTGCACGCTGTTGGCGCGGCAGTGGAGGAACTGCACGCCGGGGGCCATGTCCTCCGCCGGGGTATCGGTGTGAAGCTCGAGCGCCTTGGCGGTGTAGGCCAGGTTCGTCGGCTCGATATGCGTCATCACATCGAAGTATTCGCCGAAGAAGGTCGGGCGCACGTGGCCCATCAGCTTGACGAGATCGGTCAGACCCTCGTCACTATCCGGCATGTCCGTCACCAGCGCGACGCCTTCGACGATCAGCGCCTTGAGCCATTCAGCAACCTTGGCCTTGTCGGCCATCAGTTCCGCCTGCGGGAAGCGGGCGACGTTGGGGTAATGATCGGCATACCATGCACGGCGCGGCAGATCGGACGGATCGTGGCGGCGCTTGCCCGCGGCATAGCTTGCCAGCCAGCTCAGCGGATAGTGGCTGGTGTGGTTCTCGCCGTCCCACGCCACTTCCAGCGCATCACCCACCACTTCGGCGCGGCGCGGGCGCGGCGCAGCATCGAGGTGGAAGATATCGAACACGCGCTCGCGCGTCTGGCTATCAAACGAAGTCGGGCAGTTATCGCGCAGCCAGTAGTTGTTGAAATAGGCCGATATGCCGCCGGGGAGCACGACTTCGAGCCCGGTTTCGGTCAGCGTGACCGGTGCTGCGGACGAGGTGGTGACGTTCATGGTTTCCCCCGCTGGGATGGGCGGCGGCCTGACTGCCGCTCTCTCGCCGCGCGACTCTAGCCCGGAATGGACAGGCTCAGCAGTGCATCATCAAGAATCATATATCGTATCAATGACCGTAATGCACTCGCATCGATGGATCAGCCGCTGCCGAGGAGGTCTTCTGCCCAGGGCAGCTGGGCGAGGATCGGCGGCAGGCTTTCATTGCGGATCGTCTCGCCCGTCAGCGTGGCGGTTTCCATGGCTAGATCGCCCAGTTCGCCCGCGCGGCTGACAACCTGGATGCGGCGGGCAAACCGCGCGCGGGGCAAAGGCTCGATCCGCAAGTCCGGGATCAGCGCGGGCATCGCCGCAAGGCAGAGCAGCGAGGTAATGCTCCAGCCGATACCGAGCGCGACCGCGTTCAACTGCTGCGGCACGATATCGACCTCGATCACGTTGGGCAGACGCAGCCGCATGCGCGTGAGCTGGCTTTCGATGCGCTGGCCCATGCCGGTATCGAGCGAATAGCGCACGAACGGCAGGCCTTCCGCGGCGGCAATCGGATCGGCCACGCCGCGAAAGCTGGGCGGGAACACCAGCACGAAAGGATCGTCAAGCACGTCATGATGGACGACGCCTTCCTGCTTTTCGAGCACGCTGCTGCCAGTGATCAGCAGATCGACGCGCCGCGCGAGGAAATCCTGCTGCTGGTTGAGCGAGATGCCCGAACGCACGCGCCAGCGCGCCACGCGCGGCCCCAGCCGGTTCAACAGCGGCCCGGTGAGAAGGATCGCCAGCGATTCCGCCATAGCGACGGTGACCTTGTCGATCGGCTGATTGGCGCCTTCGCGCACTTCATCGACCATCGTGCGCGCGGTGGCGAGGAGGTGCGTGGCGCGTTCATACAGCGCGCGGCCCGCCGGTGTCAGCCCGAGCGGGCGCAGCGTACGGTCGAACAGCGTCGCGCCGATGCCCTGCTCCAGCCGCGCGATGGTCTGCGAGACGGCGGACTGGGTGATGCGCAGCTGTTGTGCGCTCGCTGTCATCCCGCCCAGTTCGACTGTGAGGACGAAGACTTCCAACGCGTGGAAATCGAACTCGGCGGGGAGCAGCATCGGACCTCACGATAAAAATGCGTGAACCCTCATATTATAAACTGTTATCGTGGGGCAAGAACTCTCACGCTGTCATTTCACGGGGGCAACCCGGATTGACGGGGATCAATGCGAGGAGCAAAATGGCCGCAACGCAACGGAGAAGCCGAGATCGCGCCTGATCGCCTCATCAACCGCCGCTGGCTGCCGCTAAACGCGCTGCGTGCGTTCGAGGCGGTGGGACGGCACATGAGCTTCACTGCCGGCGCGCAGGCGCTCACGGTGTCGCAAAGCGCGATGAGCCGCCATGTCAGCAGCCTTGAGGATCTGATCGGCCGCCCGCTGTTCGAGCGGGGGTCGACGGGCCTCAAACTGACACCTGCGGGCTCGATCCTCCTGCCGGTCGTGAGCAAATGCCTCGACCGGATGGAGCAGACGATCAACACGATCCGCAACAAGGATCTGGAAAGCAGGCCAATCCGGCTGCACATCCCGCCCTCGCTGCTCTACCAGAATGCGCTGCCGCTGCTCGCCAAGTTCCACAAGGAGCACCCCGAGATCCGCATCGACGTGGTGACGTCCAATGTCACCGGCGCCCCGCGGGATAACGTCGATATGGCGGTGGTGTTTGATCGGCCCAATGTCGATGATGCGGTGGCAGACCTTCTGTGGATGGTGCGCGTAGCCCCGCTTTGCTCGCCCGAGACGGCGGCGACCCATCAGGGCAAGACGCTCGAGCAGTTCCTGCACGATAACGAACTGCTGCACGTGAAGCTGGAAGGCGAGCCGCGCGGGCTGCTCTGGTCAAGCTATGCCGCGCAGCAGCGGCTCGCCATCGAGACGAGCGACGGGCTGGCCTTCGATACCGCGTTCTCGGCAGTGCGCTATGCCATCGGCGCTTCGGGCGTCGTGCTGGCGGATATCGATATGTTCGCGCAGGAAATCGCCAGCGGGCAGCTGGTCATGCCTTACGACCGCGTCTCGGCGGATGGCTTCGGCTATTACCTCAAGACCCATGCCGAGGACCTCGGCGATCCGGCGATTTTCCTGCTGCGCGAATGGATCATCCGGCACTTCTCGAACAGCATGGGCCGCGATGCCCCTGCGCCGACCGAGATGGTGCCGGAAATGCGCGGATGAAACGCGCCGCCTGGCAACGGAAGCCGGGTTTCAAGCGCCGGTAACAGCCCGGGCGAATGCAATCCACCAGTCCGGCTGCTGTTCGAAAAGATAGCGCTGCGCGATCTGGGGCAGCAGGATGAACAATGCCAGCCCCGCCATATTGATCGGGTGGACCCGCCGCTGCGTGATCACGTCATGCGCGCACAGGATCATGACCAGCGCAGTTGTCGTGATGTCTGAAAGCATGATCTCGTCCGCACCGGGGATCCTTGCCAAAGCCGGACCCGGCAGGATCGCCGCCGCAAGCAGCATGTAACGGCGGTGATGCGCCGGGATGCGGCGCGCCCGAACCCCCAACACGAAGAACAGCGAGAAGAGAATGGCCCCCGGCAGCGGCACGGCAAGAAAGGCGATTGTTTCCAGGTTGCCCGGATGGAGGGCGATTTTCTGCTGACGGAGTACGACAGTGGTTGCGAAAGCCGAGACTGCCGCGATGGCCCCGAGCCAGATACCCCAGCCACCAAGGCGGCGGTGCAACCCCACCTGGCCGCGCCGCACGAGGAAAGCCTGCAGCACGAGCAGCAGCAGCCAGAGCGCCGCACTGGCGACATGGATGTAGAGGATGAGGGGCCGCAGCCGACCGACCACGTCGGCCATGAAAGTGAAACTGAAGCCGAACCCGACCAGCGCCGTGATCACGACCGACATGGCGAGCGCAAAGGCGCCGCGGGGGGCTCTGCCTTGTTGACGGCTCACCACAGCAGCATCCAAAGCCAAGTTTCCCACCCTTCCATCCGCGCGCAATCCTGCGCAGCGCACACCTTGGGAGATCAGCCATCTGATCCCGCGCGCCTCATCACTCGATACGCAGATGAAGGCGCGAAGCCAATCTCAGTCGCGACCGAATTGGACCTTATGGCGACGGCGGCAAGTGCTTCAGTATCAGCCCGTCCTGATGGTCCTTGACGAAGCCCTTCCAGGTCGGGTTCGCACCGCCTTGGCTGACTGCATCGTAGCGCTTGTCGTCGCTCTTCCACGCAGCGCCATCGGATTCCTCTGATGGCACGGCGAGATATTCGGCCTTGGCGGCCTCCCCCTTGAGCTGCAGATCGAGGAACGCGGTGATGAAGTGGAGCGCAATGCTGTTGACCCGCGGCTTGCGCCACATGCGGTCCTCGAACCAGTCGAAATCCCAGACGGTGCCGCGCATTTCCGCCGGAGCCGGATTGGTGCCGATGGCGTGTCCTGCGCCTTTAAGTGCCAGCAGCCAGCGGTCCGAACCCTTGGCATCGCGGAAGATCGCGGCAGGACCGGGATCATAGCCGACAGTGCGGTCCGATGTGCCGACGATGACAAGCAGCGGCGCCTTGATGCCGGAGAGGCCGCTTGCGCCCCAGGCCGCCCACGGCGCACCCCCGGCAGGGGAAATGGCGACAACCGCCTTGATCGCCGGATCGTGCAGCGCGGCAACATCGGGGCCGCTGCCGGTGTAGCGTTCGACAAGCGCGGCCGGCAGGCGCTTGACGGCCGGGCTTCCCGCATCAAGCTGTGCGCCCGCCACGGTCAGCGCGCCGTAGCCGCCGAAGGAATAGCCCGCGAGCGCGATGCGCGTGGTATCGCCCAGCGGCCCCAGCAGGCCACCGCGAATGCGGCGCAGCACGAAGGTGATATCGAGCGGGCGGCGGATCAACGTGGCTGGTGCCTTCGCCGTATCGGTAATTGCCGGATCATGATGGCGGATCGCCACGACGACATAACCCTTGGTCGCAAGGTTTTCGCCCAGCCACGAAAGCATGACCGGATCGTTGTTGTAGCCGTGCGAGAGGAGGACGATCGGATAGCCGTGGCCCGCCGGCTTCGCATCCGCAACGGCAAGCGCGGGGACCGTGAAATAGGCAGGTGGCTTTGGCGGCTCTGAAACGAGGCTTGCCCGATAGGTCGCGCGGCGGTCCTTGGGGCCGACCTCAGCGGGGTACCAGATCACCAGCGGCATCGTCCGGTCGGCGCGGACCAGCGTGCCCTTGGCAAGGCTGCCAAGTGGATCGACCGCGCCGCGATCAACAACCGTCTTTTCGATCACACCCACGCCGTTGGGCCCGAGTGCCGCCAGCGAAGGCGCGCCGACTTCGGGCACGCTTGGCGGCGGCGCGGCTTGCGCCGGGGCGGCGGCGGCGACAGACGAGGCCGAGAGCATCGCCGCGAAAACCGAAAGCGGCCTCAAGCGCGAATCATCCGGAAACCGGTCGCCCGGATGCGGAATGGCCTGCATTCCTTGGGGTTCGATGGGATATCCCGGTCATTCGCCGGGTTTTGCCTTGCCTCTCGCATGGCCCCTGTTACCGCATTTACCAGCCGCGACGCTATCTTGTATTCGCATCCAAGGTTGCGCTAGCTGCATTTGTCCGACCACGTGATCGTGGCTAAGGAGCGGACGCCACCACATCAGTGCCCCAATGGCAGGCAGGAGCTACCACGTGCCGGATCCGGAAACCTATGACCTGCTGATCGTCGGCGGGGGCATCAACGGCGCCGGCATTGCCCGCGATGCCGCCGGACGCGGGCTTTCCGTGCTGCTGGTCGAGCAGGAAGACCTTGCCAGCCACACCTCTTCGGCCAGCACCAAGCTGATCCACGGCGGGCTGCGCTATCTCGAATACTACGAGTTCCGTCTCGTCCGCGAAGCGCTGATCGAGCGCGAACGGCTGTTGGGCATGGCGCCGCACATCATCTGGCCGCTCGCCTTCGTGCTGCCGCAGATGAATTCGCCCCGCCCCGCGTGGCTCGTCCGGCTGGGGCTGTTTCTCTATGACAACCTCGGCGGCCGCAAGAAGCTCCCGGCAACGCGGACGGTCAACCTCTCCCGTTCGCCGCTCGGCAATGGCCTGAAACCGGGCGCGAAAACGGCGTTCGTCTATTCGGATTGCTGGGTCGAGGACAGCCGCCTCGTGGTGCTCAACGCGCGCGATGCGGCCGAGCGGGGCGCTACGATCGAGACGCGGACAAAGCTGGTTTCGGCAACGCGCGACGGCGCGCTGTGGAAGGCCGAGATCGCAGGCGAAGGCAGCACCCGCACCGTGATGGCGCGCGGTCTGGTCAATGCCGCCGGCCCATGGGTGGAGGATGTGCTCCAGCGCGCGGCCAGCGCCAGCCAGGATCGCGGCGTGCGCCTGATCAAGGGCAGCCACATCGTCGTGCCCAAGCTCTACGAGGGCGATCACGCCTTCATGCTGCAGAACCCGGATCGCCGCATCGTCTTCGCCATCCCCTACGAGCACGATTTCACGCTTATCGGCACGACTGACGAACCTTGGCAGGGCCAGCCCGGCAAGGCGCATATCTCGCCCGAGGAAACCGATTACCTGTGCGAAACGGTGCGCAGCTACTTCGCCAGGCAGATCCATCCCGAAGACGTGGTATGGAGCTATGCCGGCATTCGCCCGCTCTATGACGACCATGCCGCGAGCGCTTCGGCTGTCACGCGCGACTATGTGCTCGATCTCGATGGCGGCGACGGCCGCGCGCCCTTGCTCAGCGTGTTCGGCGGCAAGATCACGACCTACCGCAAGCTCGCCGAACACGCGCTCGAGAAGCTCGTGCCGTTCTACCCCGGCGCCAAGGGGGATTGGACCGCAGGCGCGGACCTGCCAGGCGGCGATATCCCGGGCGATGATTTCGCTGCCTTCGTCGCGCAGATTGCAGCGGCGCATCCCGGCCTGCCGTGCCCGCTGCTGACCCGGCTTGCCCGCGCCTATGGCACGCGCGCTTTTGCCATCCTCGGCACCGCGCAGACCATGGATGCGCTCGGCACCGATTTCGGTGGAGGCCTGACACAGGCCGAAGTCGATTACCTCGCAGCCCAGGAATGGGCCCGCAGCGCAGAAGATGTGCTCTACCGCCGCAGCAAGCTGGGGCTCCATGTGCCGCCGGAAACGGCGGCAGCGGTCGATGCCTATCTGGCTAGCCGGAAACCCTAAGCGAACGCGCAAAGAGCTTAACCACCAGGAGCCGCGCCGCTGCGTACCTTGCGATGGTTGATCGGCTGTAACGCCCGCAAAATCGGGCTTTTGTGCTCCGGGAGAGTCTGTGTGGGCATTTAGATTGCCTTCAGCCAATGCTGGCATTGCTGCAAGGGTCAGCCCTTACAGCGCGAGCCCCAACGATGCCCCGCTTCACCGACTTGTCACCCGTTGCGCGCACCGCCGCGAGCACCAATCCCTTCATCAATGCGCTGCTCCCCTCGCAAGCCGCGTTCCGGCTGGTCTGGTCGACCAAGGATGCCGGGGGCATCACGCAGATCAGCTACAGCTTCCCCTGGGCAGGAGGCGTCGCCAGCCAGTTCACCGCGCCCTATGGCAAGGCCGAGAACACCGCCGCGGTCACTGGCGCAGTGACCAGCGATCAGGCCGCCATGATCACAAAGGCCTTCGGCGCGTGGTCGGCGGTTGCCAAGATTGCCTTCAAGAACGTGGCGGAAACGGCTGACGGCACAGTTGGCGATATCCGCGTCGCGTTCTCCTCGGCGGTGTCGGCTGGCTATTGGGGCTATTCGCTGGGCGTTTCGGACGGCCGCAGCAACGCGCATGGCGATATCTGGATCGATGATGCGATCATCGGCCAGTCCTTCGCGCCGGGCACCTACAACTACCTGGCGATGCTGCACGAGATCGGCCACAGTCTCGGTCTCAAGCACTCGTTCGAGGCGCCGAAGATCCCGGCAGGCTTCGACAACCAGCGCTACACGATCATGTCCTATACCTCGCCCGAAAAGGTCTGGTGGACGAACCCGGCCACGGGACGCGCCGAGTTCCTAGTCAAGACGCCGATGGTCTACGACATCCAGGCGATCCAGACGCTCTACGGCGCAAACATGACATACCATACGGGTAGCGACACTTACGCTTTCGACCCCGCCGCGCCTTCGTTCGAGGCGATCTGGGACGCAGGCGGAACGGACACCTTCAGCATCGCGGCATTCACGGGCGGTTGCACGGTGGACCTGACGCCGGGAGCCTATTCCTCACTTGCGTACAACTCCGTTGCGCTGACCAACAACATCGGCATCGCGTTTGGCTGCAATATCGAAAACGCGCTGGGCGGCGCGGGCGCGGATACGCTGCTGGGCAATGAGCTTGCCAATACGCTGGACGGCGGTCCGGGGGCGGATACCCTGCGCGGCAATGGCGGCAACGATACGCTGCTGGGCGGGGCCGGGAATGATCTGCTCGATGGCGGCGCCGGCAACGACACGCTTTCGGGCGGCGAGAATGACGATGTGCTGATTGGCGGCGCCGGGGACGACAAACTCGACGGCGGCGCGGGCAACGATACCGCCAGCTATGCCTCGAGCAGCGCGGGCGTGCGGGTGAGCCTCGCCATCACCGCGCCGCAAGCGACAGGCGCCGCCGGAAACGACACCCTGACGGGAATCGAGAACCTGATCGGCGGCACCGGCGCGGATCTGCTGGTCGGCGATGCCGGCGCCAATGTGCTCGATGGCGGCAACGGGGCGGATCAGCTCCTCGGCGGCGGCGGCGCCGATATCCTCATCGGCGGCGGCGGACGCGATATGCTGGAAGGCGGCGACGGCGGCGATGTGTTCCGTTTTGCGGCGATCACCGATCTTGCCGGGACCAGCGCGACGACCGCCGACGTGATCCTCGATTTCAGCAGTGCGCAAGGCGATCGGATCGACTTGTCCGGCATCGATGCCAACAAGCTGACCGCCGCGGTGAACGATCCCTTCATCTGGATCGGCAAGTCAGCCTTCACCAAGGTCCCCGGACAGCTGCGCTACGAGGTGACCAATGGCGTCGGCCTCGTCAGCGGCGATATCGACGGCAACGGCACCGCAGACTTCGCGATCCGGATCGAAAAAGCCCCGCCGCTCTCTGCGCTCGATTTCGTCCTCTAATTGCGCACAACCTTGAGCGGCACGCCCTGATACGAAAGGCCCGGCAGCAGGCTTTCCTGCTTCATGATCACGCTGCCGGGGCCGACATGCGCGCCCTCACCCACCAGGCAGCCGTAGAGCGGGACGGTGCCGGCCGAAACCGTCGCGCCCGCCATGATCCGCACTTTGTCGACCTTGAGCACGCGGTCTTCGAAGGTGTGCGCCTGGAAGAACGCGGTAACGGTCGCGCCGTCGCCGATCTCGATCATGTCGGGATCGACGACTTGCGAGAACTGCGGCCCGAGCACCGCACCCTTGCCGATCTTGAGCCCCATCAGGCGCAAGTAGGCCGTGAGCAGGAACGTCCCTTCAAGTTGCTGGAGGATCGCATTGGCATAGCGCGCCCAGGCGACGAACACGAAGTCCCAGCGGCTCGCCCAGCAGGACCACAGCGCATGCTGGCCGGGCTTGACGCGACCCATCAGCGTCCACTTCAGCACGGTGACGGCAAGCAGCAACGCCACGAGCGGCATCAGCGTCGCCAGCGGGATCACGATCAGCGCGAATTCGAGGTCGGTCGATTCCGGCGCGCCTTCGACCAGCAGCTTGTACCACAGCACGGTTGCGAGCAGCGTGCCGACCGGCAACACGAAGCGCAGCAATTCCCAGAACACACGGTTGATGTAGCGGATCAGCGAAGGATCGTGCGTAAGGCTGCGGTCCATTTCCACTACCTGCCGGCGCGGCAGATCGAAGCTGGGGCGGCCGAAGCGTGACTGGCCCGCGGAAATCTCGGCGGCATTGGCAACCGTGCTGATGCCGATCAGGATATCGTCGGGCAGGACTTCGCCCGCCGGGATCACCGCGTGATTGCCGAGGAAGGTATTGCGCCCGAGCACGATGGGTTCCAGCCGCACCGTGCCGCGCGTGATCTCCGGCCCGCCGAGGTAGATGCCGTCAGCAAAGAAAGTCTCGGCGCCTATGGTGACCAGTTCGGGCGTCACGTCGAAGATCGTGCTGATCTCGCACTTTTCGCCGATGTTTGCACCGGCAAGGCGCAGCCACTCCTTCCAGAACAACGTGCCCGAAAGCCACTGCCCGGCGTTGAAAGTCGCCGCCGATTTCAGCCAGACGCGGATGTAGGCAAGGCTCCAGCGGTCGATCACGCCGGCCTGCACGCGGCCCATCGCGCGAACCATCAACGCGCTCCAGATGAGGCTCACTGGAACGCTGACGACAGTGACCCCGAACACCACGGCGAGCACCTGCGGATCGAGCTTCGGATCGTAGATCCACGTCCAGATCTCGTTCGAGCCGACACCCAGGAGGTAGCACAGCAGCAGCGCGAGAAGGCCGGTGGGCAGCGCGCCGACGATTGTCGCGGTCCCTTCGGCGGCCAGCGTCACCAGACCGTGGACAACGGGGCTGAGCCGCAAACCACTCTCCGTCAGCGCGGGTGCAGCAGGCGCGGGGCCGACGCGGCGGGCGGGCACGCCGTCCCACAGCTCGCCCGGCGGAATCGTACCCCCGGCATTGAGCACCGAAAGCGGCGCGATCACACTACTCGCACCGACGCGGCAATCGTGTTCGACCGACGCGCGGGTCTGCAGCGTGGCATCCGCCCCGATCACGATCGGCCCGACCACGATATCGCCCCGGTCAAGCTCGACAAGGCCAAGGTGCGCATCCTGCCCGAGTGTCGCGTTATCGCCGATCTCGAGGAGGTCCCAGCCGCCGCGATGGAGATGCACGCCGCGGTGGATATGGACACCGCGCCCGATCTTCGCGCCCAGCAAGCGCAGGACCCCGTTCTGGAACACCGTGCCCGAAAGCATCGGCCAGGGGATCAGCCGCGCGGATTGCACTGTCACCCAATGGCGCAGGTAATACGTGCTCCACACCGGCGCGCGCACCGGACGATAGCGCCCTATCGCGATCCGTTTGACGAGCAGCGTGAAACCCACCGAAACCGGCAGATAGAGCGCAACACCGGCCACCGTGATCAGCGGCGTCAGCAGCACGAAGGCGACGAGATCAAGCTTGTCGAACAGCAGCGGGAAAAGCTCCCAGGCCACTGCCCAGCTGACCCAGCCGCCGAACGCCAGCTCGCCCGCCAGCCAAGCGGTCTGGACGATCCCCGCAAGAACCGGCCGCGCCTTGCCCTTGCGTGTCAATTCCAGCGCAGGATGCTGCGCAGCATTGGCCGCGGCAGCATTGGCTTCCTCACCCAGCGCGGCAAGCGCGCGGACAGAGCGCGCGGCGTAGATGTCGCTGACAGTGACCCAGTCCGCAGCGCCCTCTTCCCGCAGCAGCGTGACCAGCAGCGCGGCGCTCAGGGAATCGCCGCCAAGGTCCTCGAAGAAATCATCCTCGACCGAAACGCCGTGCGGCTGGTTGAGAATATCGGCCACGGCCGCCGCAAGCGCGGTTTCGAGCGGGGTGGCAGGCGGCACCACCGCGCGCGTGGGCGCAGCATCGGCGGTGAATGTCATCGGCGGCAGCGCCGCGCGGTTGAGCTTGCCGCCAACGGTCGTTGGCAGTTCCGCCAACATGCCGATCCGGCGCGGCACCATGTAGCCGGGCACCGTGCTGGAAAGCTGGCTGCGCAAGTCTTCCAGATCGAGCGCCTCCACGCCCTCTCCCGGCACGACATAGGCGACGAGTTCGGGCACGCCGCCAGCATCCTGCAACCTTGCCGCAGCCGCCCGCACGCCGGGCAGCGCAGCAAGCCGCGCCTCGATCTCGCCCAGTTCGACACGGTAGCCCCGGATCTTGACCTGCGCATCGATCCGGCCGTGGTAGAACAGGTTCCCGTCCGGCTCGCGGTGAACGAGGTCCCCGGTGCGGTAGATGCGCCCGCAAATGGGGTGATCGACGAATTTCTCGGCGGTCAGGTCCTCGCGGTGGCGATAGCCGCGCGCCACGCCCGCGCCGCCCATGCACAGTTCGCCCTGCTCGCCCTCGCGGACCGGCTGCAGCGCATCGTCGAGCACGAACGCCTGCATGCCCGGCACAGGGCGGCCGATGGTGATCGGACCGCCGGGCAGGATATCGCCGCGCAGGCAAGTGACGGCGCATTCGGTCGGGCCGTAGCCGTTGACCATGCGGCGACCCCTGGCCCAGCGGTCGGCGATATCGCGGGGCAGCGCCTCACCGCCAACATAGAGCAGCTTCAGATCAGGCAGCGCGGCTTCCGGATCGCGGCAACCGCTGCTGCGCAGCAAAGTTGGCGGCGGACAGAACACGCTCGCGCGCTCACGCCTCAGCCATTCGACGATATCGGGACCAAGCCGAGCGGTCTCATCATCCATCACCACCAGCGTCGCACCCGAAGCGAGTGCCAGCCAGATTTCCTCGATCGAGGAATCATAGGCGGCCGACGAGCCCTGGATGACCCGGTCCGCCGGTGTCAGACCAAATTCGCCAAGATCGGAGGCAACCAGATTGGCCACATTGCAGTGCTCGACCATCACGCCCTTGGGCTTGCCGGTCGTGCCGCTGGTGTAGATCACATAGGCAAGCTGATCGGGCCGCACCTCTTCCGGCAGCACGGCGCCGGTGGGCGGCTCCTGCCGCGCAAGCTCCGCCGCCAGCAGCAGTGGCACCGCGCCTGCGAAAGGCTCCAGTCGCTCGGCGCCCGCAGCATCGGTCAGGACCGCTACGGCATCGGCATCCTCAAGCACTTCGGCGATCCGGTCGTCCGGGAACGAGGGATCGATGGCGGTATATGCGCCGCCTGCCTTGAGCACTGCGATCTGCGCGACATAAAGCATCGGCGACGTGCGCGGCAGCAGCAGCGCGACGATCCGCTCCGCTTCCAGCCGCGGTGCAAGATGCTGCGCGAGCCGATCCGTCAGCGCGGCAAGCTCGGCATAGGTCATCACCTGCCGCTCGGGCCGGGTGCGCGCAGGCGGCACCTCGATCGCCGTGCCATCCGGATAGCGCGCAGCCGCTTCGGCAAGGAACGCGTGGAGCAGGGCAGGACGGACTTCGGAAGCGGTGAACATGCCGCTCCTCTATCGCTGCAGCAATTGCGGTCAAGCGGTCGTTAGACCCAAAACAGTGGAGCAAAAGCCCCATGCCATGGGCCTTTTGCGTGCGGCGGTAGCTTGTGCGAGAACCTGTCCCGCCGCAGCGAAGCAGGGGAGCCGGGTTTGCATATTTCCGCGAGAGCAGTTCTGGCCGTGCTGGCAACGCTGCAGGCCGTGCCCGCCGCATCGCCAGCAGCCGCGAGGGCGCTCGACGTCTATCTTGAAGGCGACCCTTCCGGCCCTGCCCCAGCGCCGGTTTCGGGCGGATTGCTGCTCATCGGCGGCGGTGACCACAGCATCGAGGCGATGCGCTGGTTCATCGCCAAGGCAGGCCACGGCCATATCGTCATCCTCCGGGCCTCGCAGCACGGCGAGGCCAGCACCGAGTTTGTCCGCGAGATCGGCGGCGTGCTTTCCGCCGAAACCTTCGTCACGCATGCCCGTTCCGCCAGCCGCGACGGGCATTTGCTCGAAGCACTGAGCAAGGCTGACGGCGTGTTCATCGCCGGCGGCGATCAGGCGCGCTATGTGCGGCGCTGGCGCGGCACGCCGATTGCCGCCGCGCTCGATGCCCATGTCCGCGCGGGCAAGCCGCTGGCAGGCACCAGCGCCGGGCTCGCGATCCTGGGCGAATACCTCTACGGCGCGATGGATAGCCAGAGCCTGACATCCTCACAGGCACTCGCCGAGCCCTATGGCAAAGGCACCACGATCGAGACCGGGTTCCTCCACCTCGGCCTCCTCAAGGGCGTGATCACCGACAGCCACTTTACCCAGCGCGACAGGCTCGGGCGGCTGTTCGCCTTCCTCGCCAAGGCGCAGGCGAGCAGACCGGCCGATGCGCCGCCCCTGATCGGGCTGGGCATCGACGAAGGCGTGGCGCTTGCTGTGGAACCGGACGGGACGGGGCGAGTCTATCCCTCAGTACCCGGCACCGGCGTTTCGTTGGTTTCCGGCAGCGGGATCGGGCGCGTCGTCACGCCCGGCCCGTTGGCGGCTGCGCGGGTGCGGGTGACCGTGGTCGGGCCGCGCTCGGTGGTGCACCTGCCTGCGGGAACGGTCAAAAATCCGGTCGCCGAGAAGGACTACAGCGCCGGCGGCGGAGCGATCACGCCGCTGCCCTGAAGCGGCTCAGGCGCCGAACAGCCGGCGTACGGCCGCATCGCACAAGGCAATGCAACGCTCGCGCGGGGTGCGCTGGTCGGAGAGGTAGTATTCGATCCAGAGCCCATCGAGCACGGCCGAAAGCAGTGCAATCGCATCGGCCATGGGGAGCGCATCCGTCCGCGCCGGAAGCGCCGCCACAAGGCGCTCGAGCAGCTGGCGCTGGCGCAAGTTGAAGCTGCCTGAAACGCCTGCGAAATCGGCGCGGCTGCGGGCCTGTTGCCAGAACACCATCCAGGCGCCGATGATATCGGGCCCGGCCCAGTCGTCGGAGAAGACCGCGACAAAGTAGCGGTGGAGCGCCTCGGAGGGATCAGCTGCAAACGGCATGGCCGCGGCCTCAAGCTGCGCGAGCATATCCTCGCAGAGCTGTTCGTAGGTTTCGAGGAGCAAGTTGTCCGGATTGCGGAAGTAGTGCCGCAAGAGGCCGTGGCTGACCCCGGCCTGCCGGCAGATCTCGCGCCCCGTCGTGCCTTTGGCGCCAAGCCGGGCAAGGCAGCTCACCGTTGCGGCGACAAGGTCCGCGCGCCTCACCAGCGGAGAAGCGCGGCGGCGGCGCGGGCGCGCCAGTGCGTCTGCAGCAGGGCTTGCCATGTTCACGCCGCCCGCCGCGCCGCGCGCTGGCCAAGCACATAGACCAGGCTGCCGCTGCCCAGCAGCACGGAGGTGAGGCCCAGGATCTTGATCACCGCAAGGAGCTTGTTCGGCTCATCCGTCGCCGGAAACCCCGCCAGCACCAGCGCGGTAAGCGTCGTGGCGAGGCCAATGCAGGCGGAGACTGTCGATGTCACGCGCCCGCCGGGCAGCCGGGTCAAGCCCTCTTCCGCAGGCCGCCCCTGCAGGCGGATCACGGCAAGAAACACCAGCGCAAACGGCAGGAAGGCGGCGATGATCCCCATGCTCACCAGCACGTCATAGGCGCCCTTCACCCCCGTTCCAGCCTGCCCGAGGATGCACAGCACCGCGCCGAGCCCGCCCTGCACGAGGATCGCGACATAAGGCGTGCCCCACTTGGGATGGACACGCGCGAAAACCGGCGGCAGCAGCCGGTCGATCCCCACCGCGAAGGGGATACGCGCCGCGCAGGAGAGGAAACCGCTCGCCGCGCCGAGATTGCCCAGCGTGATGAGCAGCGCGAGCGGCACGATGATCCAGCCCGCTCCCACCTTCTGCGCCGCCACCGCGCCTGCCTGGATCAGGCCCTGCAGTGTGTTGACCTCACCCGCCGGCATCGCCAGCAGCACCGCGAACGTGCCGATGATGTAGCACGAGACGATCACCACACCTGCAATCGGCAGCGCGCGCGGGATCGTGCGGCGCGGGTCCTTGATCTCGCCGCTCATGAACGAGGCGGTCTCCGCGCCCGAGAGCGCAAAGGCAATCGCGGCCCACATGATCATGTGCTGGATATCGAAGACCGGCACGAAGGAATGCGGAGTGAACGTGGTCGCCGAGCCGAACTGCCACCACGCCATCGCGCCCAGCACGATCACGATCAGCGCCGGCCCCCACATGCCGACCGCGCCGAGATTGTGCAGCCAGCGCCCGAAGCGCAGCCCGAAAATGTTGATCGCGGTGATGAACGCTAGTGCCCCGAGCGCAAAGCTCATGAAGAACACCGGATTGCTGCGCAGATGCAGCCAGTTTGTCCCGCCGATGTAGATCGCGTTGCCCGCATCGAAATAAAGCACGCTGGGGAAATAAGGGAGGTTCGAGGTAAAGTAGCTCCACCCCGCCATGAACCCCACGTATGGCCCGAAGGCTTCGCGCGTCCAGATATAGAGCCCGCCTTCCTGCGGGTAGCGCGAGGACAGTTCGACGATGGCGAGCACGAAGGGCAAGTAGAAGCACAGCAGCGCGCCGACCCAGATCACGATCGAACTCGGCCCGAACGCCGCCGCCGTCGCGATCCAGCGCAGGCTGACCCCGGTCACGACATAGAACATCGCAAGATCGGCAACGCCCATCACCTTTGGAGGATGGGGCGCCCCGCCGGCCATCAGCGATTTGCCTGCTTCTTCGTATCGCGCAGCACCTGCATCGCCGCGTTATGCCCGGGCGCCCCGGTGACCCCGCCGCCGGGATGCGCCCCCGCGCCGCAGAGGTACAGCCCCTCGACCGGCGTCCGATATTGCGACCAGCGCGGCACCGGGCGCATCGAGAACAGCGCGCCGGGGTGCAGATCACCGTGGAAGATATTGCCTTCGGTGAGGCCGTAGATCCGCTCCAGATCAAGCGGGGTGAGCATCACGCGGCCGAGAATCAGCTCGCGCAGGTTCGGCATGTGGCGGCTGATCTGATCGATGATCGATTCCGCCAGCGCCTCGCGCTTCTCGTCCCAGGTCCCTTCGCGCAGCTTGTAGGGCACATACTGGATGAAGCAGGTCAGCATGTGATGCCCCGGCGGGCAGAGGCTGTCGTCGACGAGGCTGGGGATCACGCAGTCGATCCACAGTTCCTCCGGGATATCGCCGAAGCGCGCGATATCGGCGCAGCGCTGCGCGCCTTCGAGCGTGGGCGCAATGGTCAGCAGCGCGCGCTCCAGTGGCGTGGCGTCGGGCTTGCGGCCGATGACCATCGGCTCTCCCGAAAGCGCGATGTTCAGTTTGGCTGCCGGGCCGCCCATCTTGATCGCGGCAATATCGCGGCGAAAATCCTCGGGCAGATCGGCCTTGGCCAGCAGCGACAGGAACGTGCGCTTGGGATCGGCATTGGAAAGCACGACTTTCCCGCGCACCTGCCGCCCATCGGCCAGGGTCACGCCGGTCGCCCGCCCGCCGAACACATCGATGCTGGCGACCGGCGCGCTCGTTTCGATCACCGCGCCAAAGCCGCGCGCGGCAGCAGCAATCGCGCCGGAAACCGCGCCCATGCCGCCCATCACATGACCGTTGAAGCCCTGCACCGCGTTGTCCCCGCCCGCAAGCAAGTGGAACAACAGCCCGACCGCCGAACCCGGCTCATAGGGCCCGCCATGCTTGCCATAGACGTTGTTGGCCAGGATCATGCGCTTGGCCGCATCGGATTCGAAGTGCCGGTCAAGAAACTCGCCAAGGCTGCCGGTGAGGAACTGCACCATCTCGCCGATCTCGGTGCCCTTGATGCGGCGGAAGCGGCGGAGCATCCGCAGCCCCTCGCGCAGCCGGTCAAGCCCGCGCGCAGCGAGGTCGGGCGGGGATTCGAGGAAGAACGGCTGGAGATAAGCTGCAAGCGCCTTCAGCTTGCGGTCGACTTCGAGAAAGGCCTCGGCATCGCGCGCGGAAAAGCGGGCGATTTCCTGCGCAGTGCGTTCGGTATCGGCCCACCAGCGGATGATCTCACCCTCGCCCAGCGGAACCGTGAGGATCGGATCGCAGGCCAGCATGCGCAGGCCGTGGCGGCCGAGATCGAGATCGCGGATCACCGTCGGCATCAGCATCGAGGCGATGTAGGAGGTGAAGGAAACGCGGTGCCCCGGGATCACCTCCTCGGTCACGCAGGCCCCGCCAACGATCGGCCGCGCTTCCAGCACCAGCACCGAACGCCCGGCCTTGGCCAGATAGGCCGCCGCGGTCAGGCCATTGTGGCCTGCGCCGACGATGATCGCATCCCAGACCTTGTCCGTCACACTCATGGCCGCGCCGCTCATCCCCCTCGCTTTCAGGCTGGATGAGTGCCGCAATGGCGCTTATAAGGCAAGCGTCTAATAAGCGGATAGGAGCGGCGTGATGGGGGATACGGCCAATGGCGGAATGGAGCGCTCGCTCGAAAGCACCGCCTACCTGACGGCCGAAGCCTACACGCGTGACAAGGCCGCCATCTTCCACCGCCAGTGGTTCTGCGCCGGGCGTGAGGAGGACTTCCCCGCCCCCGGCGATCACAAGGTGCTCGATATCGCGGGCGAAAGCGTCATCGTCGTGCGCGGCAAGGACGGCGCACTCCATGCGCACTACAACGTCTGCCGCCACCGCGGCGCGCGCATGTGCGATGCGGCGAGCGATGCGCGCTGGGGCGTCGACCTCGATGCCGGGGTTGTCGGCAAAACGATGATCCGCTGCCCCTATCACGGCTGGTCTTATGGGCTCGATGGCCGCCTGCTCGCCGCGCCCCAGCTGCAGGATGCGCCGGGCTTCGACAAGAGCCAGTTCAGCCTGCATCCGGTTTTGGTCCAGACCTGGGGCGGCTTCGTCTTCCTCAACCTCTCGGGCGAAACCGCGCCCGATTTCGCCGCCGGCCTTGCCGAGCCCGCGCGCCGATTGGCAAACTACCCGCTCGCCGATCTCGTGACTGCCGAGACCATCCGCTACGAGGTCAAGGCCAACTGGAAGCTGATCCTCGAAAACTACAACGAGTGCTACCACTGCCCCGGCGTCCATCCGGAGCTCACCGCCATCGTGCCTGCCTTCAAGGTGCGCGGCGGGATCGACCTCGATTGGGAAGCCGGCATCCCCCACCGCGAGGGCGCCTGGACTTACACCATGGACGGCACGACCACCCGCGCGCCCTTCCCCGGCCTCTCGGAGGAGGAAAAGGTGCGCCACAAGGGCGAGCTGATCTATCCCAACCTCATGCTCAGCGTGAGCTGCGAACACGCCGCCGCCTTCGTGCTCTGGCCCCTCGCGGCAGACCGCACGCTGATCGAATGCCGCTTCCTGTTCCACCCGGATGAAGTGGCCAGATCAGACTTCGACCCATCCGACGCCGTCGATTTCTGGGATATCGTCAACCGCCAGGACTGGGCCGTGTGCGAACGCGTCCAATCCGGCATCGCCGCACGCGTCCACACCCACGGCTACTACGCCCCGATCGAAGACTTGAGCCTCGATATCCGGCGCTACATCGAAAGCTGCGGGGAGCCTTGAGGTTTCGGGAGTCGGCAGAGGCACTTGGCGGAGAGGCAGGGATTCGAACCCTGGATACGGTTGCCCGTATGCCGCATTTCGAGTGCGGTGCATTCGACCACTCTGCCACCTCTCCGCGAAGTGTCGTTGAGCCGGCGAGAAGCCGTCCCGGTCGAGGAAGCGCGCCGTTAGCGCATGGCCCCGCGCTTGCCAAGGGGAAACATGTGACACTTCCCCGACAATCCACGGCGAATGCACCAAGGCTCGCTTGTTTCCCGGCGGGAGGCGCCTATATTCGAGCATATGGACCGAGCGAGTTTCTTTTCGCCCCAGGCTGGCCGTGAGATCACGGCTCCCCACGTTTCACGAGCGCGCTTCGCCATTGGCGATGTCGTCAGGCACAAGCTCTTCGATTTTCGCGGCGTCATCTTCGATATCGACCCGGTCTTCGCCAACAGCGAGGAATGGTACGAATCGATCCCGGCCGAAATTCGCCCCCCGCGCGAACAGCCGTTCTATCACCTCCTCGCCGAGAATGACGAGAACAGCTACGTCGCCTACGTCAGCCAGCAGAACCTGATGTCGGATGCCGAGGGTGGCCCGGTGGACCACCCTTCGGTGCACGAGATGTTCGAGGCTTTCCGCGAGGGCCGTTATCGCCTGCGCCGCGGCCTCTCGCACTGATGTGACGCGCTGACGGCGGCGCTTGCCGCCGTCACACGCGGGTTCAGGCCTTCAGCTTCCAGCCCGACTGGAAGATGTAGTAGATCGCCACCCACAGCACCAGGTTCAGCACGCCGAGCCCGATCGCGCCGTGCAGCACGGCTTCGTTGGTCGTGCCGATGTCGCTCTGGCCGAGGAAGCCGAAGCGGAAGCCAGAGATCACGTAGAAAATCGGGTTGAACCGGCTGATTGTCTGGAATGTCGGCGACAGGTTGCTGATCACGTAGAACGTGCCCGAAAGCATCGACATCGGGGTGATCACGAAGTTGGTGATCGCCGCGTTGTGATCGAACTTTTCCGCCCAGAGCGAGGTCAGCACGCCGATCAGCGCGAGCAGGATCGAACCCATCAGCCCGAACCAGATCACCGCCCAGGGATGGTGCACTGTCAGGTTCACTCCGGGCCAGAACGCCATCGCCGCCGCCACCGCAAGGCCGACGAGGATCGCGCGCGTGACCGCGGCGGCCACCAGCGCAAGGATCAGTTCGGCATTCGAGATCGGCGGCATCAGGTAATCGATGATCGTGCCCTGGATCTTGCCGACAAGCAGCCCGAAGCTCGAATTGGCGAAGGAATTGTTGATCATCCCCATCGCGATGAGGCCCGGCGCGACGAAGGTGGCGAAGGGCACGCCCAGCACAATGCGCCCGCCGCCGCCCAGCGCCAGCGTAAAGATCATCAGATAGAGCAGCGTTGTCACCGCCGGAGCCCAGATCGTCTGGGTCTGCACCTTGAAGAAACGGCGCACCTCCTTCATATAGAGGGTCCACAGCCCCAAGCGATTGATGCTGCGGAAGCGCACTTCGCCCGGCGGTGGAAAATCCCCCGCTCGGCTGGGTTGTTCACGATAGGAAGCAGCCCCGGCGTTGGGACCAGAGAGATCTGGAGTTGGTTGATCGGCCATGTCCGGTGCGGTATCGCGCATGCCGGATCATGGCAAGGCATTGCACCGCCTACCCCACCGGGTAAGCTGAAGTCCTGCGGCGAAACGTGTGCGCAGGGCAAGTTCTGAAGGATTTAAGACGGCATGAGCTGGACGGACGAGCGGATCGAGAAGCTGACCAAGATGTGGGAAGGTGGTGCCACCGCCAGCCAGATCGCCGAAGAACTCGGCGGGGTCAGCCGCAATGCCGTGATCGGCAAGGCGCATCGCCTTGGCCTCAAGGCGCGGCCTTCACCGGTCAAGCCCAACGAAAAGAGCGAAGCGGCGCCCGCCAAGGCAGCGCGCCCAGCGCCAGAAGCGTCCGCACCCGAACCGCGCGCTGCAACGCCGCGTCCGGCGCCCGCTCCCGCACCGTCGGCACCTGCCCAGCCCGCCCCTGCCCCGCGCGCGCCGGCCGCTCCGGTTGCCGCTGCGCCGAAGCCGGCTGCCCAGTCGGCAAGCACCATTCCTGACGCGCCCGTCAGCACACCGCAGCCGCGCATCGTCTCGGTTGGCCCCGGCGGTTTCCTGCGTCAGGGTCCCGGCGACCAGCAGGCGCCGATCCCCCCTGCCCCGCCCCGCCGTCTCGTGCCCGCACGGCCGAGTCACGAAGTGGCCGACAAGACCGGGCTGCTCGACCTTAACGACCGCATTTGCCGCTGGCCGATGGGCCACCCGGGCGAACCCGATTTCCACTTCTGCGGCGACAAGGTGAACCCCGGCTTCCCCTATTGCGTCGAGCATTGCGGGCGTGCCTATCAGGCGCAGCTGCCGCGTGGCCATCGCCGCCCGCCGCCGCCGATGCCCTTCGGCGGCCCAAGAGTGCGCTGAAGGCTTTGCTACGTTAAGTCCGATCCGGTCCAAAAGCCGCTGATTTGCAGCGCTTTTGGCGCCGCGCTCTGGTTAATACCGCTTCGGCCGCGCCGTTCTTGTTTGCATGAGCGAACAGACGTCAGACGAGAACGCGCGCAAACCGCGCTGGTGGCATTGGTTCAGCATCAGTGCCGCCGATGATGCGATGGAGCCGGCTGGGCCTGCCGCGCAGTCCGCCGGCACGAACGAACTCACCGCGCGCGAAGTCTGGCTTCCGGCCAAGCGGCGCATGATCAGCAAGATCGCAGATTTCCTGATCGACCATGATCTCGAAATCCTGCCGACCACGCTGACGGTAGCCTACGAATGCGTCACCGGCGGTGCGCCCCGCATTGCCCAGTCGATCCTCGAACGCACCGAAAAGGGCCTCCCGATCACGCTGAAGTGGATCGAGGAACAGCGCGGCGAAAGCACGCACGAGAAGAGCAGCGATGCGCTTGCGGTGCTGATGGGCCGGCTCGAGGACAGTCTGGACGAGTTCACCAGGACCACGACCGGCGCGCGCACGGCCACCAGCGAATACAACAGCGCCCTCAAGGAGCATATCGACGAGCTGGAAGGTGTCGGCCGCGCTGGCGTCGTGATCACCGAACTGGCGGCGCTGACCCGCGCGATGATGGAGCGCAGCATCGTGATCGAGAGCGAGCTCGCCTGCAGCGAACGCCGCGCGCAGGGCTTGCAGACCTCGCTCGACGAGACCCGGCGTCTCGCCGAAGTAGACCACCTGACCGGCCTCCCCAACCGGCGCGCCTTCGATCAGATGCTGGAGCGCGAGATGCGCGAGGCCAGCAAGGCGGGCGAGGAGCTCTGCATCGCCTTCGTCGACATCGACCATTTCAAGCGCGTAAATGACGCACACGGCCACCCCGCTGGCGACCGCGTGCTCAAGTTCGTGGGCGAGACGCTCAATCGAATCGCCGATGCCCGCTGCTTCGTGGCGCGGCACGGCGGCGAGGAATTCGCCGTCATCTGGCGCAATCATACCGTTGATATGGCGTGGAAGAAGCTCGACTCCGCGCGGCAGGAAATCGCCGAACGCCGGCTCGTGAACCGTGCCAATGACACGCCATTCGGCAAGATCACCTTCTCCGGCGGGATCGCGGACGCCTTTGCCTTTCCAGACAAGAGCGCAGCCATGAAGGCAGCCGACGAAGCGCTCTATGCCGCCAAGCAATCGGGCCGCAACCGCATCCTCAGGGCCGGCGAGAACCCCGATCCGCAGGCGAAGGCGGCTTGAGCAGAAACACGACATAGCCCCCAAATTGTCGGTCCCGCGCCAAGGCTGAGGGCGGCGTCCACTCCCCGCCTTCCACCAGTGCGATCTTGTGCGGTATCGGCAGGCTATCGATGTGGCCGAACCACGCCGCATAGCCGGGGATCGTGTGGCGGCCCTGATAGGTCTGGATCACCACTTCATCGACCAGCCCCGCAAGCCGGGCAAGCTCCACCGGATCGCCGTTCGCGCTCCAATCGAGCAGGCCGGTGATCGAAAGCCGCGTGCCCGGCGGCAGTTCGCGGCGCACTTGCTCAAGGAATGCCCGGTAATGGGCCAGGCCCGGCGTTGCGGCATCGAAATCGATCTGCAGCCCCTCCAGCCGGTTTCCGGCCGCGCGCCAACGCGCGAGCATCGCGCGCACGGCGTCCCAGGTCGCGGCATCCCAATCGAGCCGCTCCGTGCGCACGGTGAGCCACACGTCCGGCCCGCTGAGGTGCGGCACGCCCGCGCGCATGTTGATCAGCCGCACCGGACCGCCGCGCCGGATCTCGCCGCCGAGGATATAGAGCTCGCGCGCGTGCTTCACCGCAGGCGGCGGCGGCACCCCGGCCCAGAGGAAGAACCGTTCGTACTGGGCGGGATTGACGCGCGGCGCCTCGGACTTGCCGCAGCTCGCCAGCGCCAGCGCGGCCAGCACGGCCGCCGCGGCCCGCCTCACCAATAGTACTTCTGCTTCTGCGCCCAGAGGCTCTTGGGAAACTCGCGCTTCAGCCGGTCGTACCAGCCTTTGCGCTGGGCGATGGGCACATCCTCCCCGCCGCAGCCATTGTACCCGGAGGGACCATAGCAATTGACCGCGCGGTACAGCGCATAGGCGCGGTCGTCCGGTGCGGTGCGCGGATCGACAATTGCCGCGGCGTAGATTGCCCCGCGCGCCAGCGGCTTGCCGGGAAAGTCGTTGGCCGCGCCGCCCAGCCGCCCTTTGGGCGGCGCGGTATCGAGCGTGGTGAACCCGTCAAAGCCATTGAGGCGCCAGAACTCGCCAAGGCACAGCCGCGCGTGACTGTCCTGCGGATTGGCGGCCAGCGCGGCGACGGTCCCCTGCAGCACAGGGCACGCAAACCCCGCTTGCGCCGTGCGGCCCTTGGCGAACAGCCCCAGCGGCGCAGCTGTGCCGGGCGCAAAGCCCCACAGCCCCTCGGTCGGCGCATCGCCGCGCACGAGCGTCAGATTGGAGCGGAAGCCGGCATAATCGCCCCGGCTCAATTGTTTGTAGAGCAGCGTGAACAGCGCCGCATCGCGCTCGGACTGCAGGCCCTGGCCATCAAGCGCCACGCGGTGCAGCAGCGCCGAGCCGGCGGAATGCGTCAGCAGGATTTCGCGCACCATGCGGTCGGTGATCGGCGATCCGGGCGCGAAGACCTGCGCCAGCTTGCCGTGCCGCTCCCAGTTCATCGCCAGGCCCAGCTCGACTGTCGGGCGCTGCCACAGCGCCTTCGCGCCGCCGAGCAGTTCGAGCCAGAAGCCCGCCTCGTTCGGATCGCCCTTGGCTGCCAGCGCCTGCCCGCGCAGCACCTGCCGGCTGAACGCCAGCGGAGTGTAGGATGCGCGCTTCGCATCATCCGGGATCAGCTGGAGAACGCGCGCATAGTCCTTCGTGACATAGAAGGCATGGTTGGCCTGAAGGAAGGCGAAGAGCTCGGGCGCACGCAGGAAGCTTGCTTGCTGGCTTGCCAGCGTGGCCGCATCGATCTGCTTGTCAGCGCCGCCCAGATCATAGCGCTCATCCGGATCGACAACGCGCATCGCCATGAGGTCCGCCGCCGCGAGCAGCAGCAGTCCGCCGCCGCGCGGATTGGGATTGTCCGCGTTGGAGAGATACTTGCCGTCCGCTTCGTTGAGCAGGTCGACCAGCGCTTCGCCCTCCTTGGGCGCCCCGGTCAGCACGCTCTCGTAACGCTGGCCGAGCGCGGCAAAATCGCCGGAAAGCCAAAGCGCACGCCGCTCCAGGCCCTTCGCGGACTCGGTGTAGCGTCCCTTGGGATAGGCCTTGATATAGTCGGCCAGCGCTGCCTTGCCGCGCAGGGCTGCTGCCTTGTCGACTGCCTTGAGGCCGCCGAAATAGCCGTATTCGTCCGTGCTGTGCAGCAGCGCCTCACCAAGCCAGGCGCGGGCAACCATGTAGCGCGCGGTTTCGGCAACCCAGGGATCGGGCGCGCTGGCGAGCGCGGCATAGCCGTTCGCCGCTTCGCTATAGCGCGTGGCATAGAACGCGTCGGACGCAGTCAGATAGCCAAGGAAAGCCTTCCCCGGCGCGCTGCTCGCTGCAACCCCGGGCAACACGGCGGGCAGCTTGGGATCGGCACAGCGCGCAACCAGCTGCATCCGTGCGTTTGCAAGCACGGATCGCTCGGCCTGCGGCACCGCGCGGTTGGCCGCAAGTGCATCGGTAAATTGCGGGGTCGCGGCGCGAAATGCCGCGCAAGGTCCATCGATGACATTGGCAGGCGGCTCGGCCTGCGGATCGAACGCGGGCACCCATTGCCGCGTCACCATGCCCCAATCGAGGAACGTGTGGCCGAAGCCTTCCTCGTCGTATTCGGGCTTGGGATAGTCCCCGCCGCCCGTGACGGCTCCTGTCAGCCCCAGCCCAGCCGAATCGCGCAGCAAGGCAAGCAGGTTGACCCGGCTGTCGTTCCCCGGCCCGATCACCACCCGGTTGTGGCAGGCCTGCGCCCCGCCAAACAGCGACCATGCCGGATCGCAGCCCACATCCGCGCAGGCCAGCGCTGCACCCGATGAGGCAAGCAGCCCCGCCATGACCACGCCCTTGGTGCGCTTCAGCCGCATCGTCGTCCCTCTCGCTTAGCTGCGGGAGGCATCGTTCCCCCGGCGCATGCGCCAAGGCAAGAAAAAAGGGCCCGCGTTGCCGCGAGCCCTCATTTCATCTGGCTTCAGGCCGGAGCGATCAGTCGTCCGACTTGAGGAACGCCGGGATATGATCCCCGCCGCCCTCACCGCCGCCACGCGGGCCGCGGTCACGACCGCCACCACCGTCACGACGCGGACCACGATCACCGCGCGGGCCACCCGGGCCGCGACGGTCGCCGCCGCGATCACCACGATCCGGGCGATCACCACGCGGCTCGCGCGGTTCGCGGGGCGGACGGGTGTCTTCGAGCTCGGCGCCGGTTTCCTGATCGACAACGCGCATCGAAAGGCGAACCTTCCCGCGCGGATCGATCTCGAGGACCTTGACCTTCACGGCCTGGCCTTCCTTCACCACATCGGTGGGCTTCTCGACCCGCTCGTTGCGCATTTCCGACACGTGGACGAGACCGTCCTTGCCGCCCATGAAGTTCACGAACGCGCCGAAATCGACGATGTTCACGACCTTGCCATCATAGACCTTGCCGACTTCGGCCTCTTCCACGATGCCGAGGATCCACTTCTTCGCGGCTTCGATCTGGTTGATGTCGGAAGAGCTGATCTTGATCAGGCCTTCGTCGTCAATGTCGACCTTCGCGCCGGTTTCCGCAACGATCTCACGGATCACCTTGCCGCCGGTGCCGATGACTTCGCGGATCTTCGACTTGTCGATCTGGATCGTCTCGATGCGCGGAGCATGGGCCGAAAGCTCGGTGCGAGCCGAACCCAGCGCCTTGGTCATCTCGTTCAGGATGTGCGCACGGCCTTCGCTCGCCTGATGCAGCGCCTTGGCCATGATCTCGCGCGTGATGCCCGCGATCTTGATGTCCATCTGCATCGTGGTGATGCCCGCGCTGGTGCCGGCGACCTTGAAGTCCATGTCGCCGAGGTGATCCTCGTCGCCCAGGATGTCCGAAAGAACGGCGAACTCGTCGCCTTCAAGGATCAGGCCCATCGCGATGCCCGAAACCGGACGTTCGATCGGAACGCCCGCATCCATCATCGAAAGGCAGCCGCCGCAGACGGTCGCCATCGAGGACGAACCGTTCGACTCGGTAATGTCCGAGAGCACGCGGATCGTGTAGGGGAAGTCTTCCTTGCTCGGCAGCACCGGGTGCAGCGCGCGCCACGCCAGCTTGCCGTGGCCGACTTCGCGGCGGCCCGGAGCACCGAAACGGCCAACTTCGCCAACCGAGTACGGCGGGAAGTTGTAGTGCAGCATGAAGCGCTGATACGACAGGCCGTCGAGACCGTCGATCATCTGCTCGGCGTCCTTGGTGCCCAGCGTGGTGGTGCAGATCGCCTGCGTTTCACCGCGCGTGAAGAGCGAGGAACCGTGCGTGCGCGGCAGGAAGCCGACGATCGATTCGATCGGGCGGACCTGCGTGGTGGTGCGCCCGTCGATACGCGTGCCGTCCTTGAGGATGGCGCCGCGCACGATATCGGCTTCGACCTTCTTCATGGTCTTCATCGCGACCATCTGGGTCTGCGGACCTTCCGCGGCAAATGCTTCCTTGGCCTTGGCCCGCGCTTCGTTGAGCGCGTTCGAACGCGCCGACTTGTCGGTGAGCTTGTAGGCCGCAGCCACATCGGCGCCGACCAGCGTCTTGAGCTTGGCCTTGATGTCCGCCGTGTTGTCGGTGAGGTCGATTTCCCAGGGGTCCTTGGCGGCCTTCTCGGCGAGCGAGATGATCGCGCCGACAACCTTGCGGATCTCGTCATGCGCAAACATGACCGCGCCGAGCATTTCGTCCTCGGTCAGTTCCTTGGCTTCGGATTCGACCATCATCACGGCCGCATCGGTGGCTGCGACGACGAGATCGAGGCGGCCTTCGGCAACCTGCGAAAGCGACGGGTTGAGCTGGTATTCGCCGTCCTTGAAGCCAACGCGGGCAGCCGCGATCGGGCCCATGAACGGCACGCCCGAGATGGTCAGCGCAGCCGAGGCAGCGATCATCGCAACCACATCAGGCTCGGTCTCGCCATCATAGCTCAGCACCTGGGCGATGACGTTGATCTCGTTGTAGAAACCTTCGGGGAACAGCGGACGCACCGGGCGATCGATCAGGCGGGAAACCAGCGTTTCCTTTTCCGTCGCGCCGCGCTCGCGCTTGAAGAAGCCACCCGGGATGCGCCCGGCGGCCGAGAACTTTTCCTGGTAGTGCACGGTCAGTGGGAAGAAGTCCTGGCCTTCCTTGACCTTCTTGGCGGCAGTCACCGCGCAGAGCACAACCGTTTCGCCATACGTGGCGAGGACCGCGCCGTCAGCCTGACGGGCAATGCGGCCGGTTTCCAGAGTGAGGGTCTTGCCGCCCCACTCCAGCGATACTGTCTTGACGTCGAACATGCGTTTTCCTTCGAGCCCGCGCACCAAATTGCGCACGGGGTTTGCTGCCGGGTGTGCCGTCCCGGTCCGGTGCGGGGCCTGTTTGCGGCCCCCGGATTGCCCGCCTGCCGAATTGCAAAGCGGGTGCCAGATGCAAAAAGCGGCCCACGTGGGGGCCGCTTTCCGCTTGGTTACTTGCGCAGACCGAGCTTCTGGATGAGGGCATTGTAGCGCGCCACATCCTTCTTCTTCAGATAGTCCAGCAGCGAGCGCCGCTTGTTGACCATCATCAGCAGCCCGCGGCGCGAATGGTTGTCCTTGTGGTGAGCCTTGAAGTGCTCCGTCAGGGTCAGGATACGGCTGGTCAGGATCGCGACCTGGACTTCGGGCGAACCCGTGTCGTTGGTGCCGCGCGCGTTGCCCGCAATGACTTCCTGCTTCTTTTCTGCGCTAATCGACATTATTCATCACTCCGCGACATCGGGAAGGTTGAACCCCCGTGCGACGGTCAGGACGGAGCCTGAAAGCTCTACCAGCGCGACCGGCGTTTTGCCGCTGCGCACCCAGTAAAGCCCGTCGGTATGGGGCAGCCCGTCAAGAACGCGGCCCTGGCGGACCGCTCTTGCCTGCTCGGGCGAAAGGTCAAGAGCCGGGATGTCGGCCAGCCCTGCCTCCAGCGGCAAGAGTACGTGTTCAAGGGGTGCGCCCTTACCCACCTCGTTCAATTTGTCCAGCGAAATCGCTTGGGGCAAGCCGAACGGCCCCGCGCGCAGGCGGCGCAGCATCGTGACATGGCCGACCGTGCCAAGCGCATGAGCAATATCTCGCGCGAGGCTGCGGATATAAGTGCCCTTGGAGACATTGGCTTCCAACGTGGCGTAGAGCTTGCCCTCATCCCACCATGAACCACGATATTCGAGACGGTGGATTGTCACATGACGGCTTTTGAGCGCAACCTCCTCGCCGGCCCGTGCCAGATCATAAGCACGTTTTCCGTCCACCTTGATCGCTGAATAGGCGGGCGGAGTCTGCTCGATCGGACCGGTGAACTGGATCAGCACGTCTTCAATGTCGGCATCATCCACAATGCCGACGACGCTTTCAACCTCGCGTACAATCCTGCCTTCAAGGTCGAGAGTATCCGTCTCGATGCCATAGCAGGTGGTGAAGGCGTAGACTTTGCTCGCATCGAGCATCCGCCCGCACAGCTTGGTCGCCTCGCCCAGCGCAATCGGCAGCACACCTGTCGCCAGCGGATCGAGCGTGCCGCCGTGGCCGACCTTGACCTTGCCGTAGCCTGCCTCGCGCAAGTTGCGCTTGACCGCCCCCACGGCCTGCGTCGAACCCAGCCCGTGCGGCTTGTCGAGAATGATCCAGCCATTGACCATGCCCTGCGCGCTCAATCGAGCTCGGGCCCGGCCACCAGCGCCACGATATGATCGAACTGGCTCAGCATCCACTCCATCGGCGGGCCGATCAGCCGGTCGACGATGTGGAGGCCCGGAAACAGCCACGGCAGCACGATGAACACCGCCATGAACAGCGGAATGCCGATGGGCTCGATCCGGTCGAGCAGGCGCACCCCCGCCGCCGGGGCAAGCCCGCGCACGATGCGCGAACCATCGAACGGCGGTAGCGGCAGCAGGTTGAACGTGCCGAGGAACACGTTGATCGCGATGAAGTTCTTGAGATTGTCCACCAAGAACATCGTCGTCGGCCCCGGCGTTCCCTGCGGATCGAGCCGGCGTAGCAGCAGCCCGAAGGCCACCGCGGCCAGCGCCGCCAGCACAAAGTTCGTCAGCGGCCCTGCCGCCGCGACGAATGCCATGTCGCGCTTTGGGTGGCGCAGCCGCGCATAGCTCACGGGGACCGGCTTGGCCCAGCCGAACACCGGCAGGCCCAGCAGCTTGAGCATGCCCGGCAGGATCAGCGTCCCCATCGGATCGACATGCTTCAGCGGATTGAGGCTCAGCCGCCCGCGCTCGTACGCAGTCGGATCACCCAGCAGGCGCGCGGCCCAGCCATGCGCGATCTCGTGCAGCACGATGGCGAACACCATCGGCACGATCACCGTGGCGGCAACATAGAACGGATTGTTCATGGGCGCGCCGCCAGCCAGTCTTCCCGCAGCAAGCCGCAGATCACAGTGTCGCGCACACGCCCCGTCCAGGTCTTGCGTTCGCGCCGCATCACGCCTTCCTCCACCGCGCCAAGCTTGCGCACCGCTGCGCGGCTGCGGGTGTTGATAACGTCGACCTTGAACACCACGCGCTCGTGCCCGCAGGCAAAGGCATGATCGATCATGAGCCGCTTCAACCGCCCGTTGAAGCCGGAACCGCGCAGCGAGGGGAGGATGTAGCTGTTGCCAATCTCGATCGACCAGCCCGGATCGCCAAACGCGATCCACGCGGTCATGCCGACCACCACGCCGTCCCTGAGCACGGCATAGACGCAGCGCCCCGGCGGGCCCGCCAGCAGGCTGTCAAACTGCGGATCGAAATGCTCGCCCGCATAGCAGAAGGGATAGATTTCCCAGATCTCGCTATCTTCGGCACACGCCGCGCGCAGCGCCTCGCGGTGATCCTCGCGCAGCGGCTCGATCCGGAGATCGCCTTCCTCCAGCGGGACATAGAGCTGCGGGGCGCTCATCGCGTGCGCGTCCCGGATGCCGGGTGGCGGAAAGGGAGGATTGCCATACCCCCGCTCACATAGGCATTGCGCGGCGAAAGCCAAGCGCCTGCAAGCAGGTATGGCCGCGAAATCATCGAGTATGCAGCGCCCCTTCACACCGTCGGGGCTTTCGTCAGGGCAGGTTAACCCCTGCCGGACAACAAGGATCCTTATGACCTCTCCGTTTTCCCGCCTCCTCATCGGGTTCGCCGCCGCGTTGACCCTGCTGCAGCCCGCAGCCGCGATGGCGGGGGACTTGCGCTATGTGATCGACCGCAGCGCCAGCAGGGTGGATGCGAAAGTCCCCTTCCTCGGCATCGCCACCAAGACCGCGCATTTCCCGGACATGTCGGGCACCTTCAACCTCTCGTTCGCCGATCTCGAAGCGCTCGACATGGTCGTCGATATCGACGCGCGCACGCTCACGACCGGAGATTCGCAGGCCAAGA
Organism: Novosphingobium sp.; assembly: GCF_965228995.1. Taxonomy (GTDB): domain Bacteria; phylum Pseudomonadota; class Alphaproteobacteria; order Sphingomonadales; family Sphingomonadaceae; genus Novosphingobium. The sequence goes on from NZ_OZ245852.1 coordinate 2,943,209, forward strand.
CGCTGAGGGGCAAAAGCTTTTTCGACGTCGCCAACCATCCCACCGTGCGCTTCGTCGGGCGGCATCTGAAGATGACCGGCGAGAAGACCGCCGAAGTCGAGGGCAACATCACCGCGCGCGGGGTTACCCGACCGATCAAGCTCAACGTTACGTTTTCGGTCCCGCCCTTCTCGACCGGCGGCACCCAGCCGATCTCCATCGTTGGCACCGGCGTGATCGATCGCCGCGAGTTCGGCATGACCGCCTTTCCGTGGATCATCGGCGCGATGGTCAACGTGACGATCCGCGCACGGATGGTGCCGAGTTAAGCCTCGTCCACGACGTCGCCGAGATCGCGCTGAACCTTGGGATCAGCCAGCAGCTTGTCAATATGGCTCGCCGCGTCAAAGCTTTCGTCAGCCAGAAACTTGACTTTGGCCGCGTACTTGAGCCGCAGGCGCTGCGCCACTTCCTTCTGGAAAAACGCGGTGTTGGTCCGCAGCGCCTTCAGCACCGCTTCCTCGTTCGCACCGAGCAGCGGCTTGATATAGGCCGTCGCATGCCGAAGATCGGGCGACATGCGCACTTCCGTCACCGAGACGGAATGCGCGGTGAGCACTTCGTCGTGCACTTCCTGCCGCATCAGCAGCTCAGATAGGATATGGCGCACCTGCTCGCCCACCTTGAGCAGGCGGACCGAGCGGGTTTCCGGGGATGCGGGCTGCTTTGCCATGGTACGTCTATCCTTCAGCCCATCTTCGCGAGAATGCGCGCGAGCGAGCGTACATTGCGTGCCGTGCCGCGCCGGCCGAGCCGCCGTTCGAGAAACGCGCCCGTCATCCGGCTGGCCGAAACGCCTTCGACAAAATCGATATAGAGCGCGCGCGGGCCGAGTGCGAGCCTTTCGGGGCCGCGCGCCGCCTGATCTTCCACCAGCACGCGGAACTGCGCGGGATCGGCCTCGCCATCAAGGAACATGGTGTGGACATTCGCGTCCGCGCCGTCGCCGGTGAACGGATTGTCCTCGATCGCGCTGCGCAGCTCGGCCGCGCCCAGCACCGCGACCATGCTGTCCATGTCGAACCGCTCGCGCATGATCCAGGCGAGCATGTCCACCAGGCCCTCGGTCGGGCGCTCCTCATGCTCGAACAGCACATTGCCGCTGGCGATCACAGTCTCGACCTGCTCCAGACCCTCGCGCTCGAACGCCTCGCGCAGCTCCGCCATCGACAACCGATTGCCGCCGACGTTGATCGAGCCGAGGAGGGCTACGTAGCGAGGCATGGCTTCAGCGCAGCTGTTCTAGGTCATATCCCGAAAGGTCGATCTCCGCGAAGATCGACCTCAGGGCTTCGACATCCCATCGCGAACGGGCACGATCGAACTCAACGATCAAGCCGCAAACGACCAGGCGTTCGTTCACGGTCATACCTTTGAGGTCCGATCGCTCGTTCACAGCGTACGCACGCGCTCCTCGACCTCGAACACTTCAAGCTGGTCGCCCGCCTTCACATCATTCGTATCGGCCAGCACCACACCGCATTCGAGGCCTGCGCGCACTTCGGCCACGTCGTCCTTGAAACGGCGCAGCGAGTGGATGAGCGTCTGCGAAATGATGACATCGTTGCGGGTAAGACGCGCATTGATGCCCTTGCGGATGAAGCCCTCGACCACGAGCAGACCGGCTGCCTTGTCGCGCTTGCCCGCGGGGAACACTTCCTTGACCTCGGCGCGGCCAACCACGGTCTCGATCCGCTCCGGCCCGAGCTGGCCGGCCATTTCGAGGCGGATGTCGTCGGTGAGCTGGTAGATCACGTCAAAGTACTTCATCCGCACCTTGAAGCGTTCAACCAGCTCGCGCGCCTTGGCGTTCGGACGGACGTTGAAGCCGATGATCGGCGCGCCGCTCGCCTGCGCGAGGTTGACGTCGCTTTCGGTGATCGCGCCCACGCCCGAGGCGAGGATGCGCACCTTGATCTCATCGGTCGAAATGCGGTTGAGCGCATTGACGATCGCTTCGGTCGAGCCCTGCACGTCAGCCTTGATGACCACCGGATACTCGATGACGGCCTGCTTGGCCGCGAGCGCGGAGAACATGTTCTCAAGGCTCGTCGGCGCCTGCGCCGTGCGCTTGGCGGTTGCGCGTTCATGGCGGTAGGCGGCAACCTCGCGGGCACGTGCCTCGTTTTCCACCACGGTCAGCGTATCGCCCGCCATCGGCACGCCGCCAAGGCCGAGCACTTCGACCGGCAGCGACGGCGGCGCTTCCTTGATCTGGCGGCCCTTGTCATCGAGCATCGCGCGCACGCGGCCCGATTGGGTACCGACAACCAGAATGTCGCCAACCTTGAGCGTGCCGCGATTGACCAGCACGGTCGCGAGCGGACCCTTGCCCTTGTCGAGCTTGGCCTCGATCACGGTCGCCTCGGCGGCGCGGTCCGGATTGGCGCGCAGTTCAAGCAGTTCGGCCTGGAGCAGGATCTTCTCGATCAGCTCGTCCATGCCCTGCCCGGTCTTGGCCGAAACCTCGACATCCTGCACATCGCCCGACATTTCCTCGACCACGATCTCGTGCTCGAGCAGGCGTTCGCGGATCTTCTGCGGGTTGGCCTCGTGCTTGTCGGCCTTGGTGATCGCCACGATCATCGGCACGCCGGCCGCCTTGGTGTGGTTGATCGCCTCGATCGTCTGCGGCATCAGCCCGTCATCCGCCGCGACCACCAGAATGACGATGTCGGTGACATTGGCACCGCGCATGCGCATTTCGGTGAAGGCTTCGTGGCCCGGGGTATCAAGGAAGGTGATGTGGTCACCGCCCTTGGTCTTGATCTGGTAGGCGCCGATATGCTGCGTGATGCCGCCGGCCTCGCCGCGCACCACGTCGGTGCCGCGCAGCGCGTCAAGCAGGCTGGTCTTGCCGTGATCGACATGGCCCATGATGGTGACCACCGGCGGACGCGGCTGCAGCGTCTCGTCGGTATCGACGTCGGCGGCCGTATCGATGTCGATATCCGAATCCGATACGCGCTTGATATTGTGGCCGAATTCAGTGACGAGCAGTTCGGCGGTATCCTGGTCGATGGTCTGGTTGATGGTGACCATCATGCCCATCTTGAACAGCGCCTTCACCAGATCCGCGGCCTTTTCGGCCATGCGGTTGCCAAGCTCCTGCACCGTGATCGCCTCGGGCACCACGACATCGCGGACCTGCTTTTCACGCGGCTGAGACTGCCCGGCGAAGTGCGCACGGCGCTCCTTCTCGCGGGCACGCTTCAGGGCGGCGAGGCTGCGGGCGCGGGCGCCTTCGTCCTCGTTGAGCGCGCGCGTGACAGTGAGCGTGCCGGCCTGGCGGCGGTCGCCCGCCCCCTTGTCGCGCGGGGCGTGCGCGGGCTTCTTCGCCGGAGCCTCGGGCCGCTTGGGCGGAGCGACAGGCGTGAAGCGGCGCGGCGCAGGCTGCGCGGCAGGCTCGGCCGCAGCGGGAGCTTCGGCTTCGGCGGGTGCGGCAGGCGCAGCAACCGGCGCTTCGACCGGGGCCGGCGCCTCGACAACAGGAGCCTCGACCGGAGCCGCGACCTGTGCCGCAACGGGCGCTTCGGCGGGAGCAGCCGCTTCGGCCTCACCGGCCTTGCGCGCTTCGGCGGCGCGGCGCGCTTCTTCGAGAGCGCGCAGGCGCTCTTCCTGCTCGCGGCGGTTTGCGGCTTCAAGCGCTTGCTGACGCGCTTCCTCGGCCTCGCGAAGCAGGCGGGTCTGCATTTCCTGACGCGTCTCGCGCGAGGCGGCGGGCGGCGGCGGCGGCGGTGCCGGAGCGCGGACGGGCTGCGGCGCGGGCGTCGCAGGCGCGGCAACCGGTGCCTCGGCCGGCGCGCTGGCAGGCGCGGCTTCACCCGGCCCACGCGGCATCAGCTTGCGCCGCTTGACCTCGACGACGACCTTGTTGGTCCGCCCGTGGCTGAAGGTCTGCTTGACCTCGCCCGCCTCGACCGAAGTCTTCAGGCCAAGCGGCCTGCGGCCGAGCGTCGGCTTCTTGTCATCGCTCATGAAACTTACTTACCCTTCGTATCAATAGCTTCGCACGCTGCCGAGGCAGCGTCCGCCGTATCTGGTTCAGACCCTAGAAGATGCAGCAGGCGCCGCAGCGGCACCGCGACCCGTTCGGCCGCGGCGGCATCGGTCAGCGCCAGGTGAACCACGTTATCGCGGCCCAATGCCACAGACAGCGCCGCCCGGTCCAGCGGCAAGATGATGCCTCTGAGGCCGGTTCCTTCCGCGTCCTCGCCCACCCGCCAGGCCTGGGCCAGCTTGTTCGGACCGTCGCTTCCGGCATCGCTGGCATGGGCGAGCCATACCACCGCACCGGAGCGCGCACCTTGCGCAATCTTCTCTGTCCCGAGCAGCATGTTGCCCGCGCGCAGTTCGATGCCGAGCCGGTCGGTCAGCGCGCGGGTGAGTGCCGCGCGGGTCCGCTCGGCAAGGTCGGCCGGGATGGAAAGCGATGCGCCCTTGAACGCCCGCGCCAGCGCACCGCGCAGCTTGCCGTTTGCTACGGCCGCCGCAAGGTCCACCGCATTGACGCCGATCCATGCTCCGCGCCCCGGCGCACGCGCCAGCGCATCGGGCAGAACGTCGCCATCAGGCGAAAGGGCCAGCCGCACCAGCTCACCGCGCGCATCGAGGCGCCCGGTCAGCACGCATTTGCGCTCCGGCTGGGCTTCCTTTGCGGAAGTCCCGGCCGGCTTGCCGCCGATTCTGTCGGAGCTCAGCGTCTCATTGTGAGGATTCCGCATGGGCGGCCTCCTCAGCTGCTGGCTCGTCCTCGAACCAGTGTGCACGCGCGGCCATGATGATCTCGTTGCCCTGCTCTTCCGAGAGGCCATATTCGCCCAGGACGCCGCCCTTGTCCTCGGTCCGTTCGCTGCGATCGCGCTCGCGGCGAGTCTCATTGTTGTTGCCGCGCCGGCGCTGTTCGCCCCCGCGCTTCTTGGCAATGAGTTCGTCGGTGGCGAGATCGGCCAGATCGTCGAGCGTCTTGATGCCCGCCTTGCCGAGCGTGACGAGCATCGCTTCGGTCAGGTGCGGCAATTCGGCGAGATCGTCCTCGACGCCAAGCCCGCGGCGCTCCTCGCGCTGCGCTTCCTCGCGGCGCTCCAGCGCCTCGAGCGCGCGGCTCTGCAGTTCCTGGCCCAGTTCCTCGTCGAAGCCTTCGATCGCGGCGAGTTCGCTGATGTCGATATAGGCGACTTCCTCGAGCTCGCTGAAGCCTTCGGCCACCAGCAGCTGCGAAAGCGTCTCGTCGACGTCGAGCTCTTCCTCGAACATCTTCGAGCGCTCGGCGAATTCCTTCTGGCGCTTCTCCGAAGCTTCCGCCTCGGTCATGATGTCGATGGCCGAACCCGTCAGCGAGGAGGCCAGCCGCACGTTCTGGCCGCGGCGACCGATGGCGAGCGAAAGCTGGTCATCGGGCACGACGACCTCGATGCGGCTCTCTTCCTCGTCGATCACCACGCGGCTGACGGTGGCGGGCTGCAGCGCGTTGACCACGAACGTCGCGGTGTCCTCGCTCCAGGGGATGATGTCGATCTTCTCGCCCTGCAGTTCCTGCACGACGGCCTGCACGCGGCTGCCCTTCATGCCGACGCAGGCGCCGACCGGGTCGATGCTCGAATCGCGGCTGATCACGCCGATCTTGGCGCGCGAACCCGGATCGCGGGCGGCGGCCTTGATCTCGATGATGCCGTCGTAAATCTCGGGCACTTCCTGCGCGAAGAGCTTCTTCATGAACTCGGGATGCGCGCGGCTCAGGAAAATCTGCGGCCCGCGGTTCTGGCGCTCGACCTTCATGATCCAGGCGCGCACGCGCTCGCCCACGCGCGGCACTTCGCGCGGGATCTGCTGGTCGCGGCGGATCACACCCTCGGCGCGGCCGAGATTGACGATCACGTGGCCGAATTCGACCGACTTGATCACGCCGGTGATGACTTCGCCGGCGCGGTCCTTGAATTCTTCGTACTGCCGGTCACGCTCGGCATCGCGGACCTTCTGGAAGATCACCTGCTTGGCCGACTGCGCGTCGATACGGCCCAGTTCGACTGCCGGCAGCGGATCGACAAGGAAGTCGCCGACCTTCGAGCCCGGCTGGAGCTTTTCAGCCGCCTTGAGATCAACCTGCTTGAAGTAGTCCTCCACTTCCTCGACCACCTCGACCACGCGCCACAGGCGCAGATCGCCGGTGCGCGGATCGAGTTTGGCGCGGATGTCGTTCTCGGCACCATAGCGGTTGCGCGCGGACTTCTGGATCGCTTCTTCCATCGCCTCGATGACGATGGACTTGTCGATCATCTTCTCGGTCGCGACAGAGTTCGCGATCGCGAGCAGCTCGGCGCGGTTGGCGGAAATCGCACTGGCCATGGCTTAGTCTTCCTGTTCCTCAACGATGTCATCCACGCCGCTGGTATCCAGCGGGCGGGAAGCGGCGATCAGCTTATCCGTGAGGATAAGCTTGGCATTGGCGACGAGACCGAATGGCACGTGGTATACCACGCCATCGTCCTCGATCGAAATCATCTGTGCATCGGCATCGAAGCTGACAAGGTCACCCCGGTAGCGCTTGCGGCCGTCCAGCAGTTCCGCCAGTTCGATCCGCGCCTCATGGCCGGTCCACGCCGCAAAATCCTTCGCGCGGGTCAGCGGACGGTCGATCCCGGGTGAGCTGACCTCGAGGCGGTAGGCCTCCTCGATCAGCACATCGCCCGCTTCTTCCAGCGCATCGATGCGATCGGACATGCGGCGCGACAGCGCGGCACAATCGTCGATCACCAGCTGGCCGGTCTCGGGCCGCTCGGCCATGATCTGGAGCGTGTGCTCCTCGTCCCCGATTTCGCCGCCCTTGAAATACCGCACGCGCACGAGATCGAAGCCGAGGCTGGCAGCCTCTTCTCCGGCAATCTCGGTAATCCGTGCGATATCGTTCATGCGTACTCCAACGGGTCCAACGCAGCAAAGGCAGCGGGTTTGGTGCCGGCCCCGTTTGGCGCCAGCCCAGACTTTGCCTTCACAATGTCGGGATGCCTTGCCCCTAGGCGCGCGCCTTTAAAAAGGCAAGCACAAGATTGCTCGGCAGAGCACTCCTGAAAATCGGTGAAATTTCCCACACTTTGGTATCTCGGCCAGCGAGGTCAGTCAGCCTCAAATCAGAAAACGGCAGAATTGCGCCATTCTGCGAAATTGGCACGCCCCATGCAACGCTCTTGGCATACGCCGGACGGACTGGACGGCGCCAAGTTAGAACCCACGAAAGGACCAAGACATGACCACGATCCGCACTTTCACCGCCCCGATCTTCAGCGCCGCTGCCGCCTTCGCGCTCACCCTCGCCCTCGTCGGCGGCACCGTGAACGCCCCTGCGCAGAGCCCGCTCCACACCGCTCCCGCCATTGTCAGCTCGGTGTACAGCGCATGAGCGACCTGCGCTTCGAGGACCACGGGGTCCACTCGCCCGCCCCCGCCCGGGGCTTCCGTCTCAACAAGCAGCGCGGCAAGATCATGGGCGTCAGCGCCGGGATCGCCGACTACTTCGGCCTCGATGTCACGCTGGTGCGCGTCGCCTGGGTGATCGGCACGCTGGTCGGTTTCGGCTCGCTGATCCTGATCTACCTCGCCATCGGCCTGATCGCCGATTGAGCCGCGCCACCAGATCCTCCCCATTCTTCCGCAGGACAAATGGGGAGGTGGCCCGCCAAAGGCGGGTCGGAGGGGTACAAGCGAAGGAGCCCCTCCGCCTTCACTTCGCTCCGGCACCTCCCCATTTGGGCTTCGCCAGGATGGGGAGCACCAAAGTCAGACCGGCGGCGGCACCAGCCCGATCAGGCGCAGCACCACGGCCTGCGCCAGCATCACCACCAGCCAGTACCCGCAATCGATCAGCGCCGTCCGCCCCGCAATCGCCCGCATGCGATAGGATGCGGCAAGGCTCGGCACGACAAAGCCCAGCCATATAACCACCGCGCTGCCGATGGTCATCGTCCACACCCCGCCCTTTGGTGGCGCGAGGATCAGGGCGCCCGCCAGAATCGCGCAGAGCCAGGCCTCGGCCACAAATGCGAAGGCAAGGCTCCCTGCCCAGCCCCGGCTCGCGATCTGCCGGCGGTCCGCCAGCGCCTGATACAGCGTCCCCAGCACCAGCCCGGCCAGCGTCGCCGCCAGGATCGCGCCGCCATTGAGGACGATGTAGATCATCAGGCCTCTTCAGCGCTCGCAAAGGGCGAGAAATCGATGTCGGTATCGAACACGTCGACGCCTTCCTGCCGCTTGAGGAAGCCGACGACCGCATAAGTCACCGGCGTCAGCACGATTTCCCACAGCACCTTGAGCGCCCAGTTGGTCCACATCACGTGGATCACGTCCGTCGTAGTCCAGGTACCAAGGAAGGCGATCGGGTAGAACAGCACGCTGTCCACCGCCTGCCCGAAGATCGTCGAACCCCAGGTGCGGGTGAACAGATACTTGCCCCCAGTCCACACTTTCATCCGCGCAAGCACGAAGGAATTGACGAACTCGCCCGCCCAGAACGCAGTGACCGATGCGATCACGATGCGCCACGTGCTGCCGAACACCGAATCGTACGTTGTCTGGCACACCGCCCCGGCAGAAGTCTTGGCCACGATCTCGGCAAAGCGCGGATCCCCGCTCGATGCGCAGCCCCAGCCGGCCGAAGGCGGCATGGCGACCACCACGAAGCTCATGAAGGCCATGAACAGCAGCGCGAAAAAGCCCACCCACACGCAGCGCCGTGCGTTGGCATAACCGTAGACTTCGGTCAGCACGTCGCCCAGCACGTAGGAAACCGGGAAAAACAGGATGCCCGCGCCGAAGGTATAGCCCCACACCGTGGTCAGCTTGGCCGCGCCGATCAGGTTCGACAGCAGCAGGATCGCGACGAAGGCCGCCATCAGAAAATCGAAATAGCGGAAGTGACGGCGCGCCCCGGCGCTGCCCTCGATGCGGGGGATATGATGCGTGTTCATGTCGCCCTAGCTATCGCGGTTTGCACGGCGCGCAAAGCGGCCTTATGAGGCACCGCGACGCGCCCTTAGCTCAGCTGGATAGAGCACCAGCCTTCTAAGCCGGTGGCCGCAGGTTCGAATCCTGCAGGGCGCGCCAAAACCTCGCCATTCCGCGTTGCCGACTTGACGGTAACGGCGGAACGGGTGACCAACGCAGCTATGCGCTTGTCCACCGCCTCCAGCCTGCATTAGCGGTTTTCCAGCGCATGCAGGCGGCACAGCGGCTGAAAGCAGACGGCGCGGGCGAACGAAGCGCCACCTCCTACCGCCCGGAAATTGACGGCCTGCGCGCGCTCGCGGTCGCCGCGGTCATCCTCTATCATATCGATGCCGCGCTGCTTCCGGGCGGCCTCGCGGGGGTCGATGTATTCTTCGTGATCAGCGGATATCTTATCACCGGCAGGATCATGGCAGACGTGGACCGGGGCAACTTCTCGTTCGCCCGGTTCTGGCTGCGCCGCCTTCGCCGCATCGTGCCGGCGCTTCTCGCGGTCCTCACCGCAAGCAGCATCGCCGCCGTGCTGGTCCTCCCGCCGGACCAGTTTGCGCAATTCGGCAAGGCCCTGATCGCCGCAGTGCTGCCGGTGTCCAATTTCTACCTGCGCTATCAACCGGGCGGCTATTTCGCGCTCGATTCGCGGGAAAATCCCTTGATCCACATGTGGTCGCTCGCGGTGGAGGAGCAGTTCTACTTGCTCTATCCCGCTGCGCTGCTGGCAATCCTCCGGTTCCGCCCCCGTGCGTTTCCCTTCGTTTTCGCGCTCGGGCTGGTCCTCTCGCTCACCCTTGCCGCCGTGCTGATGCACTACAAGCCCGAGGTCGCCTTCTACTACCTGCCGCCGCGGGCATGGGAACTCATGCTCGGCGGCGCCGTAACCATGCGCGAACGGCGCGGCGGCAGTCCTGTACCCACCGGCCCGCTCGCCCGCCCGGCCATCTGGCTCAGCCTGGCCGGGCTCTTGGCGGCCTTCCTGATCCCGGGCGAAAGTGACTGGTTTCCCTGGCCCGGAGCCCTGCTGCCCTGCTTCAGTGCCGCAGCCCTGATCGCCCTGCTCCGGCCAGCCGATGGGGCGGCCCGCCTGCTCTCGTCGCCGCCGATGGTCTTCGTCGGCCTGATTTCCTACAGCCTCTACCTATGGCACCAGCCCGCCTTCGCCTTCGCCCGAGCGATCAGCGTGAATGCGCTTTCCCCGGCGCACTATCTTGCGATCACCGCAGCCGTCGTCGCTGTTTCCTGGGCCAGCTGGCGCTTCATCGAGCAACCGCTACGGCGGCGCGACCAGCTGACCGACCGGCAGGCCGGCGCCGGAATTGCCATAGTCGCCGCCGCGCTCATCGCCGCCGGGCTCATCATCTGGCGCACCGATGGCTGGCCCGATCGCTTCTCGGCCCGCACACGCGCGCTAATGACGATGTCAGTCGAAACCCGGCTGCGGCGGGAACGCTGCCAGAGCGACGAGGAGGCCAATCCGCGCTGCACCGATACCGCGCATTGGCCGCCAAAGATCGTGATCCTCGGCGATTCCCACGGCTATGCGCTATCCGAAGGGCTGACGCCGCTGGCTGCCCAGGGCGGCACCGGCGTCCTCACCTTGTGGCGCGCGGGTTGTCCCCCGATCCTCGGGCGCACCTTCGGCAAGCGCGAAGCCGAATGCACGCACTTCATGGACGTCGCTTCACGCCGGATTGCGGGGCTCGCCTCGGTCCACAAGGTCATCCTCATGGCGCGCTGGGCCCGCCATCTCGAACTCCACGCCTTCGATAATGGGGAGGGCGGCGTGGAGCCCTCCTTCAACTACGGTCTGCCCGCGCTTGATGACCGTCAGGCGGCTGAGTTCGGCGAGGGCCTTGTCGCGATGGTCGAACGCCTCCGAAAGGCGGGCAAACAGGTCGTGATCGTAGGCCCTGTCCCGGAAGTGGGCTGGAGCGTGCCGGAATATATGTGGAAGACCGAGCTGCTCGGGCACCCCGCCTCCCCCACCACCAGCTACGCCCGGTTCCGCGCACGGCAGGCCCGCGCGCTGAAAATGCTCGGCGATGTGAGCGCAAAAAGCGGCGCGCCGGTGATCTATCCCGACAAGCTCTTCTGCAGCGCCTCCACCGGACGCTGCCTGACGGCGGACGGGCCGATGCCGCTCTACCACGACGACGATCACCTCAGCCCCGCAGGCGCGCGGATCCTCTCGAGGCACTTCGCCAGCCTGCTGCTGCAGTAGGCGCGGACCGCCAGATCATGATTTGCGGAACTGGTGCGCCCGACAGGATTCGAACCTGTGGCCCCCAGATTAGGAATCTGGTGCTCTATCCTGCTGAGCTACGGGCGCCTCGCCTTGCCCTTTAAGCGGCGGCTCAGCGTCTGGCAATCGCCCCCGGCGGCAGAGCTTCAGTTGACCTCGCCGGGCGGGACAACCGGCACGATCACCGGCGCGACGGGTACGCCTTCCTCGATCAGGCTCTGCACTTCGGTGGGGCTCGCGCGGCCGTGGATCATCGCGGGATCCTTCTCGCCGTAGTGCATCGCGCGCGCGTCCTCGGCGAAGTTTTCGCCGACCCAGGTGGAAGACTTGAGCATCTCGCTCTGCACCGCCGCGACCGCCTTGAGCATGGCGACCGCTTCGGGCGGCAGCGGCCCGTTCGCCACTGGTTGCGGGGCATCCTGGCGCGGCGCCGGCACGGCGACCGGAAGCTGATTGCCCTTGCGCGTCAGGCGCGGGGCAGAAAGAGCCTTGTCCACTTCGGGCGCGCCGCAGGACGGGCACGTTACGAGCCCCCGGGCCTGCTGGTCGGCAAAATCTTCCGAACTGGCGAACCACCCTTCAAACCGGTGGCCGCCCGCGCGGCATTCAAGATCGAATACAATCATGGTCTTGCCGATGTAGGGATCGGCCGCCGGTTGGCAAGACTGGGCACCTGCGCGCGCACCTCGGCAATTCGGGCAAGATCGATCCCGGCAAAGCCCAGCACGCCCTCGCGCGCGGCCTGCTCGCCCATGTCGAGCACTACATCGCCCCAGGGGTCGACCACCAGGCTGTGCCCATACGTCTCGCGCCCGTCCTCGTGCCGGCCGACCTGGGCGGCGGAAATGACGAATGCGCTGGCTTCAACCGCTCGCGCCCGCTGCATCAGGTGCCAGTGCGCGCGCCCCGTCGGCACCGTGAACGCCGCCGGAATGGCAATGGCGTCGCAGCCTCGCCGCCCCAGCTCCTCGAACAGCGCGGGGAAGCGGATATCGTAGCAGATCGCAAGGCCAAGCCGGCCCAGCGGCGTATTTTCCACCGTCACCGCCGCCTCGCCGGGCTGATAGGCAGCGGATTCGCGCCAGGTCTCACCCGTCGCAAGATCAACGTCGAACATGTGGATCTTGTCGTAGCGCGCGGCGATTTCACCAGTCGGTGTGATCACGAAGGCCCGGTTGGCCCAGCGCGTGCCTTCCGCCTTCACCGCAAGGCTGCCGATATGCACCCAGATGCCCGCCTTGGCAGCTGCATTGCGGACCTCGGCAAGCACCGGGCTTTCCCCTTCGGGCACGACATGACGGCCTCCGCGCGCCCGGTCCCGGTCAAGCAGGCCCGACATCTCGGGCGTGAACAGCATGACTGCGCCTTCCTCCGCGGCACCCAGCGCGGCGCGGGCCATAGCGGCGGCATTTGCGGCCGGGTCGATCCCCGTCGTCATCTGCAGCAGCGCAATGCGCCGCAGATCAGCGCTCATGCCGCGAGCATGGGATCAAGCTTGCCCGCCGCTTCGAGCGCGGCAAGATCGTCCGAACCGCCGACAAGCTGGCCGTTGATGAAGATCTGCGGCACCGTCATCGCGCCCGGCGCGCGCGCCAGCATTTCGGTGCGCTTCTCGCCGCCAAAGGTGATGTCATATTCGGTGACATTCGCACCCTTGCGGCCAAGCAGCGCCAGCGCGCGGCTGCAATAGGGGCAGCCCCACTTGGTATAGATTTCGACCGTGGCGGATGGGTTGGCAGGATCGCTCATGGGTACCTCTTGAAAACGCAAAATCGCTAACACACATGGTTGTTCGTGTCATGCGCCGCAAGTCGGGCGTGACCGGATCAACCGGCAGGGTGCCATTTCGGGCCCTGTCACCGTGCAAATTGCTCAAACACGAGGATTGCTCACATGGAACGTTTCGATTTCACCCCCTATCGCCGCTCGACCGTGGGTTTTGACCGCCTGTTCGACTTGCTCGAACGCCAGGCCCGCGCCAACGCCGGCGACAACTACCCCCCGTTCAACATCGAACGCCGCGGGGAAGACAACTACCGCATCACGCTCGCCGTCGCCGGGTTCAAGTCGCAGGATCTCGATATCACTGCGCAGCAGAACCTGCTGGTGATCAAGGGCCAGCGCACCGAAGCGCAGGACGGCCACTTCCTCCACGTCGGCATCGCCAACCGCGCGTTCGAGCGCCGGTTCGAGCTCGCCGATTTCGTCCGTGTCGAGACTGCTGATCTCGCCGACGGGCTCCTCACCATCGATCTCGTGCGCGAAGTGCCCGAGGCGATGAAGCCCAAGAAGGTGTTGATCGGCGGCACCAACGCCAAGCCGCTCACCGTGGTCGAGGGCGATACCAGCGCCGCAGCCTGATCTTCCGGTTCTCCAGCGAGAGGGGCGGTCCTGCAAAGGGCCGCCCCTTTTCGCATCCCTTTTCGCATCAGGGCGCCGCCGAAATCGCCCAGCGCCACGGTGCCAGTGTGCGCGGCTTGCCGCCCAGCGCATAAGCCTGCGCCTCGGGAGAGACATTGACCTCGACCCGCACCCGGTCCCGGCCCTTGATCCGGCGGAACGCGAAGACCTTGGGATTGCCCGTGTCGATCAGTTCGAGATTGCCCGGCTCCATCGTGTTCGCCAGCGCCGGATGCGCGTGTTTCAGCGCCAGCAGCGAGCGGTAGTGCCCGGCGCGGGGATACTTGCCCCACGCGATCGTATCCTTGTCGAAGAACTTCAGCCGCTTGTTGAGGCCGTCTTCCTGCCCGCTGTAGACGAGTGGCATCCCCGGCAGCGTTGCGGCGAGCACCGCCATCGCATCGGCGCCGTCGCCATAAAGCTCCTTGTCGGTGCCGTTCCACGAGTTCTCGTCGTGATCGCTGGTGAAAGTCATCCGCATCGCGCCCGCCGGATAGCGGCGCGGCGGCGCGGTGTAGAGCTTGGCCAGATCGCGCGCGTCCGCCTTGCCTTTCGCCACGTCGATCAGGAGATGATAGAGCTTCCAGTCATACGTCATGTCGAAAGCGCGGGCCTGCATCTCCGGCGTATCGGCCTCGGCCAGCATGAACACCGGCTTCACCGCATCGAGCTCGGCCCGCGCCTGATCCCAGAATTCCACCGGCAGCGTCCATGCGACATCGCAGCGGAAGCCATCGATCCCGGTTTCCTTGAGCCAGAACTTCATCGCCGCGATCATGCCGTCCCGCACCGCCTGCTTGCTGTAGTCGAGCCCGATCACATCGGCCCAGACTTCCTCATGGCCATCGCTGAGATCGCGGTAGTGATAGCCCTCAAGCTCGCCCGCGGCACCACGCTTGTACCAATCCGGATGTTCACGGGTCCAGACATGGTCCCACCCGGTGTGGTTCGCCACCCAGTCGAGGATCACCTTGAAGCCCTGCCGGTGCGCCTGCGCCACCAGATGCTTGAAATCGGCCATGTCGCCGTACTCGGGGTTCACCGCGAGGTAGTCGCTCACCGCATAGTAGCTACCGAGCGAACCCTTGCGTTCCTTCTTGGCGATGGGATTGACCGGCATGATCCACAATACATCGACCCCCATACGGCGCAGGCGCGGCAGGTGCTTCTCGAAGGCACGGAATGTGCCCTCGGGCGTGTATTGCCGGATATTGACCTCGTAGATCGTCGCGCGCTTCGACCAGGCAGGATGGCGAACCTGGCTGACCCCCTCGGTGATCGGCAAGGGCTGCGCTGCATGGGCCAGCGTAGGAAGCGCAAGCAGCGCGGCGAGCGTGAGATGGCGGATCATGCCGCCTTGGTTACAGCGCCGCCTGCGCGAGGCCAGATGGTATTCGTATACGCTACCAGGCCTCGGCAATATCGACGAGCGCCTCGCGGTCGAGCACCGTCACCCGCCCGCCCTTGAGCGCAACAATCCCGCCTTCTGCCCAGGCCGACAGCTGGCGGTTGATCTGCTCGCGCGACATGCCGGCAAAGTTGCCCAGTTCGCCCTGACTGAGCGCGATCTTGAGCCGCGTTTCCTCTTCGCCGCCCATCATCAGCCGCAGCAGGAAGCGCGCAAGGCGCGGGCCCGAAGTATAGGCGCGGTCCGCCTCGATCACCGTGTTGTTCTGCCGCAGCCGCCGCGCCATCGCCTGCAGCAGCCGAAGCGCAAGGCCCTGATGCTTGCCGACGATCTCGGTGAACGCCGCCCGCGTCAGCCCCAACGCCTCGACCGGCTCGATCGCCTCGACGCTGGCCGTCCGCTCCCCGCCATCGAGGAAAGCGATTTCGCCCAGCACCGAACCGGGCTCGGCATAATCGAGCACGATCTCGCGCCCGTTTGCCGCCACCATGCTCACGCGGGCAAGCCCCTTGAGCATGATCCACAGCGTATCGCCGGGGTCGCCCTGGAGGATAATCGCGCTGCCCGGCTTGAATGTGCGCACTGCGCCGCGCGCGGCGATATCCGCAAGCTCCTCGGGCGCACACCCGGCGAGGAGGCTGGGCGCCGTCAATGTCTGGGCAAGTGTGGCGGCATCCATGCGAAATCCCCCTTCCCTGCCCGGCTGATCAGACGAGGCAGCTAGACCAATCTGGCCTGTTTCACCGCGGCGGTGATAAAGCTCTTGAACAGCGGATGCGGCTCGAACGGCCGGCTCTTGAGCTCGGGGTGGAACTGCACCCCGATGAACCACGGATGGTCCGGCCGCTCGACGATTTCCGGCAGCAGGCCATCGGGCGACATGCCGGAAAAGACCAGTCCGCCATTCTCCAGCCGCTCGCGGTAGGCAACGTTGACTTCGTAGCGGTGGCGGTGCCGCTCGCTGATCGCGCCGGAGTCGTAGATCTGCGCGACATGGCTGTTGCCCGAAAGCTGCGCCTCATAGGCGCCGAGCCGCATCGTGCCGCCCAGATCGCCGCCCGCCGCGCGCGTCTCCAGCCCCTCAGGCGTCATCCACTCGGTGATGATGCCCACCACCGGCTCTTCGGACGGACCGAACTCGGTCGAGCTCGCGCCCGAAATCCCGGCCAGATTGCGCGCGCCCTCGATGCAGGCCATCTGCATGCCGAGGCAGATGCCGAAAAACGGCACGCCGCGCTCGCGCGCAAAGCGCACGCTGGCGATCTTGCCTTCGGTACCGCGCTCACCGAACCCGCCGGGCACCAGAATGCCGTGCATCGGCTCGAGATGCGCCGCGATCTCGTCATCGCCCTTCTCGAAGATCTCGGCGTCGATCCAGCGGATATTGACTTTCACGCGGTTGGCCATCCCGCCGTGGACCAGCGCCTCGTTCAGCGATTTGTAGGCATCCTGCAGGCCGACATATTTGCCCACGACACCGATCGTGACTTCGCCTTCCGGGTTCTGATGGCGGTCGACGATATCGGTCCAGCGCGAAAGATCGGGGCTCGGGGTCGAAAGCCCGAAGTGGCGCAGGACTTCCGAATCGAGCCCCTCGCCGTGGTACTGCAGCGGCACAGAATAGATGCTTTGCGCATCGAGCGCGGGGATCACCGCCTCCTTGCGCACGTTGCAGAACAGCGCGATCTTGGCGCGCTCGTTCTCCGGCAGCGGTTTCTCGCAGCGGCAGAGCAGGATGTCAGGCTGGATGCCAAGCCCGGTCAGTTCGCGCACCGAATGCTGGGTCGGCTTGGTCTTCAGTTCGCCCGCCGCAGCGATATAGGGCACCAGCGTCACGTGGACGAAGCAGGTCGCCTCGCGCCCCAGTTCGTTGCGCATCTGGCGGATCGCCTCGATGAACGGCAAGCTTTCGATATCGCCCACCGTGCCGCCGATCTCGCAGAGCACGAAGTCGAGATCGTCGGTCTCGTCCCGGGCGAAGGTCTTGATCGCATCGGTCACGTGCGGGATCACCTGAACCGTCGCGCCGAGGTAATCGCCGCGGCGCTCCTTGGCGATGATGTCGCGGTAGATGCGGCCCGAAGTGATGTTATCCGATTGCCGCGCCGAAACCCCGGTGAAGCGCTCGTAGTGCCCGAGGTCGAGATCCGTCTCCGCGCCGTCGTCGGTCACGAAGACCTCGCCGTGCTGGTAGGGGCTCATCGTGCCCGGATCGACGTTGAGATAGGGGTCGAACTTGCGGATCCTCACGCGGAAGCCACGTGCCTGCAGCAGGGCCGCAAGGCTCGCTGCCATGAGGCCTTTGCCAAGCGAGGAAACCACGCCGCCGGTGATGAAAATGAACCGCGCCATGGGAGGTGGGCCTTACCGTCAGATGCTCTGCATGCGCAAGCGCTCACCGCCGGATTCCGGCTGGCAATCCACAGTCGCAAACGAGCGGGCGAAAAACGAACAGGCGTTCCCGTCCGCCTGGAGGCGGGCAGGAACACCGGAAGAATATGGTGCCGGAAAAATCCGGCGTTCAGGCTTACTGCTTGGCGCCCCCGGCCAGCGGATCGGCCGCAGCGCCCTTGGCCGGCGCGCTCTTGGCGGGCGCGGACGGAGCCGGGGCCGCCGGTTCAGGCTGGGCCTGCGCCGGACCGGCTGCAGGAACACCCTGCGCTGGCGCCAGCGGATCGGGCACGGCGGGAGCATTGCGCTGCAGCGACGTATCGATCTCGCGGTTCGAGGTCGCGCCCACCGCAAGCGCCGCCAGCAGGATGCTGAGGCCGACGAAGGCAGTGGCCAGCACGGTGGTCGCACGGGTCAGGAAATCGGCCGCACCGCGCGCCGACATGAAGCCCGCCGGGCTGCCGCCAACGCCGAGGCCGCCGCCTTCCGACTTCTGGATAAGGATCACGCCGACGAGCGCGGCAGCCACCAGCGCTTGTACGACTGTAAGGAAGATGAAGAGAGACATCGCGATCTGCCTGAAAAGAATGAGGCGCATCTAGGGCGCATGGGCCCCGCGCGCAAGGGCGCAGGGCAGCATCCGGCTGCGTAGCTGTTCGCGGGCCCTCTCAGGCCTCGGGCTGCGAGGCCGCCGCCACGATCGGCAGGAACGCGTCAGCCGTCAGGCTCGCGCCGCCCACCAGTGCGCCGCCCACTCCCGGCGCCGCCAGCAGTCCGGCCGCGTTTTCGCCGTTGACCGAACCGCCATAGAGAATGCGGACCTTGTCTGCTTCCTCGCCGAAGATCGCGGCCAGCTGCGTGCGCACGGCGGCATGCATGGCGATCACGTCTTCCACCGCGGCCACGCGGCCAGTGCCGATCGCCCAGACCGGCTCATAGGCCAGCGCGATGCGCCCGGCGGCGGCAGCACCGCTTTCGCCCGCCGGGACCGAACCCGTGACCTGCCGGGAAACGACCGCCTCGGCCTTGCCGGCATCGCGGTCTTCCAGCGTTTCGCCCACGCAGATGATCACGCTGACACCCGCCGCCAGCGCAGCTTCGGCCTTGGCGCGCACCAGCGCATCGTCCTCGCCGTGGTCGCGGCGCCGTTCGCTGTGGCCCAGGATCACGAAATCGGCACCGATATCGGCCAGCATGGCAGCCGAAACGTCACCGGTATGCGCGCCCTTGGCAGCGGTGTGGCAATCCTGCCCGCCCACGCCGATGGCGCTCACCGCCTCGCGCAGCGGCCCCAGCAACGGGAACGGCGGCGCGAGGGCGATCTCCACATCGGGATACCGCTGCGCCGCGCGGTCGATCGCTCGCGCCTCGGCCAGCATGACCCGGCTGCCGTTCATCTTCCAGTTGCCAACGATGTAAGGACGCTGGCTCATAGGACCTTGCACACTACCACTAGGTGATTCCTTCTCATGCCGGGGCCGCTATCAAACCGCTGGCGGGTTTGCAAAGCGCCGACAATGCAAAATTGGTGGTTAAGCCACTGTATCTTTCCGCCGGACGGGCCGCGCGAGCAGCCTACCGGCAAGCGATCGGCAATCCGCGCAGACCATTGCGGGAATTCGCTTTGCCCCCTAATGCGCCCCAAGGATACTATCCATTCCCGATGCTGCTAAACCTCATTGCTAACGACAGGCCCCGATGCTCGGCTTAATCCGCTCCCTGACCAAGTCCCGTATCGGCGCCCTCGTCGCGCTGGTGTTCATCGGGCTCATCGCGCTCTCGTTTGCGGGTGCGGATATCTCCGGCTCCAAGTTCGGCGGGGCGGCCAATGCCGATCGCGCCGTGACGGTGGGCTCGGCGCATATCGGCACCGTTGAGGTGCAGAAGGCGATGAGCAACGCGCTCGAAAACGCCCGCGCCGAAAGCCCGACGGTGACGATGAAGGATTTCGTCGCACAAGGCGCGCTTGAGCAAGTGGTCGACAGCCTGATCGATCGCACCGCACTGATGGAATGGGCGCGCCAGAGCGCGGTCGGCATGGGCGTGAGCAACCGGCTGGTTGACAGCGAGATTGCCAAGATGTCCGCCTTCCAGGGCGCGGACGGCAAGTTCAGCCAGGCCGCCTACAAGGCGCTGCTCGGCCAGAAGGGCATTTCCGATGCCGTGCTGCGGGATGATATCGCCAAGGGGCTGATCGCACGGGAAGTGCTGATCCCCGCCGGCGTCGGCGCCTCGATGCCGCAAAGCATCGCCATGCGCTATGCCGCCGTGCTCAAGGAAACGCGCGAAGGCGCCGTCCAGCTGATCCCTTCCGCCGCCTTTGCGCCCAAGACACCGCCGTCCGATGCCGATATCGCCGGCTTCTACAAGGCGAACGGCGCGCGCTACTTGCGTCCGGAACGCCGCACGATCCGCTATGCGATCTTTGACGAGAGCGCGATCAAGAACCTCCCCGCGCCGAGCGATGCCGAAGTGGCCACGCGCTACAAGCTCAATGCCGCCACTTACGCACCCACCGAAACCCGCGCGTTCACGCAAGTGATCGTCCCGACCGAACCCGCCGCCAAGGCGCTGGCCGCCGAAATCGCGGGCGGCAAGTCGATTGAGGCCGCTGCTGCCGCGAAGGGGCTTTCAGCTCGCAAGATTCCCGCCACCACCCGCGCCACTCTCCAGAGTGAAGGCTCGCTTGCAGTCGCCGATGCGGTTTTCACGGCCACCAAGGGTGCCCTTGCCGCGCCTGCCAAGGGCGCGCTCGGCTGGTACGTGATCCGGCTCGACAGCGTGATCCAGAACCCGGGCAAGTCGCTCGATCAAGCCCGCGGCGAAATCGTCACCGCGATCACCGCAGAAAAGCGCAAGGCCGCACTCGCCGATCTGTCGGCGAAGTTCGATGAAGCCTTCGGCAGCGGGACCGGCCTCGCCGACGTCGCCAAGAGCGCTGGCCTCACCGTGATCACCACCGATCCGCTCGAGGCAAACGGCGCTGTCCCCGGCCGTCCTGACATCAAGCCCAACGCCGATGTCACGCCGCTGCTGCAAGCCGCGTTCGGCATGGAGCGCGAAGGCCAGCCGCAGGTCGCCGAACTCAAGGCAGGCGAACGCTACGTCATCTTCGATGTCGGCCAGATCACCGCCGCCGCCCCGCCGCCGCTGGCCGAAGTGAAGGACAAGGTCGTCGCCGACCTGCAGACCTCGCGCGGCTACGGCGCGGCCAAGGTCGCCACCGACAAGCTCATGGCCGCCCTTGCAAAGAAAGTCCCTCTGGCAGAGGCGATCAAGTCGCTAGGCGTTGCAGTGCCTGCCGCGCAGCCGGTGAAGCTGCCGCGCGAGCAGCTCAACGCGATGCAGCCCAAGATCCCCGCCGCGCTCCAGCTGATGTTCGAGATGGCGCAGGGCACTGCCAAGAAGCTCGAAGCGCCAGGCAAGGCCGGCTTCCTCGTGGTCGTGCTCGACAAAGTCACCCCCGGCGAAGTCAAGGCGGACGATCCGTTCCTCGCCCGCGCGCGGGTTGAGCTTGGCCAGCTCACGGGCCGCGAATATGTCGATCAGCTGCGCGCTGCGGTGCGCGAAGCTGTCGGCGTGAAGCGCAACGATGCGGCCATTTCAGCGCTGCGCACGCAGCTGGGCGGCGGCCAGTAAGCCCGTGACGGCGCCGGACGCACTGGCGGCAGATACGCTCGCGCCGGGTATCGCTGGCCTGCTTCCCGATGGCGGCGTGCAGGCGCGCGCCGCGCTCGCGGCAGGCCGTCCCGCGCTCGTCTGGCACAAGCTGATCGCCGATACCGAGACCCCGGTCGGCGCCGCGCTCAAGCTCATGGTCCCCGGTCGCGGCGATTTCCTTCTGGAATCCGTCGAAGGCGGCGAAGTGCGCGGGCGCTACAGCCTGCTCGGGCTCGATCCCGATCTCGTGTTCCGCGCCGAGGGCAGCGAGGCCGTCATCAACCGCCAATGGCAGACCGACCGCGCGGCATTCGCCCCTCTGGCCGAACCCGCGCTTCCCGCTCTGCGCAGCCTCGTCGGCGAATGCCGCATCGATGTGCCGGAGGGCCTGCCCAAGTCGCTCGCCTGCCTCGTCGGCTACTTCGGCTACGAAACCATTGGCCTCGTCGAGAAGCTCCCCCGCGCTCCCGCCAGCCCGCTGGAACTGCCGGACATGCTGTTCGTGCGCCCGAGCGTCGTCCTGGTGTTCGACCGCCTGTCGGACGAACTCATCGCCGTCGCCCCCGTCTGGCCGTCAGCCGATTCGCCAGAACGCCTCGTCACCGCCGCGGCCGACCGGATCGACGCTGCCCTCGCGCGTCTGGCCGATCCCGTACCCGCCGACCCACGCCTCGAAGCGGCCGAGCCTGCCGAGCGCACCGCCATCATGTCGCCCGAGGACTACGCCCGCATGGTCCTGCGCGCCAAGGAGTACATCGAGGCGGGCGATATCTTCCAGGTCGTGCTCGCCCAGCGCTTCACCGTGCCTTTCCCGCTGCCGCCTGCCGCGCTCTACCGCTCGCTAAGGCGCATCAACCCCTCGCCTTTCCTCTACTTCCTCGATCTCCCCGGCTTCGCCCTCATCGGCTCGAGCCCGGAGATCCTCGTGCGTATCCGCGACGGCGAAGTGACCATCCGCCCCATCGCCGGCACCCGCCCGCGCGGCAAGACCGAGGCCGAGGACCGCGACAACGCGCAGAGCCTCCTCGCCGACCCCAAGGAGCGCGCCGAACACCTCATGCTGCTCGATCTCGGCCGCAACGATGTCGGCCGCGTCGCCGCCGCGGGCACGGTCAAGGTCACAGAGAGCTACACGATCGAGCGCTACAGCCACGTCATGCACATCGTCTCGAACGTGGTCGGCAAGCTCGACACCGCGCGGGCCGATTCGGTCGATGCGCTGTTCGCGGGCTTCCCCGCCGGCACCGTCAGCGGCGCCCCCAAGGTGCGTGCCTGCGAAGTGATCGCCGAACTCGAACCCGAAACCCGCGGCGCCTACGCTGGCGGCGTCGGCTATTTCGCGCCCGACGGCTCGGTCGACAGCTGCATCGTCCTCAGAACCGGCGTGCTCAAGGACGGCGTGCTCCATGTTCAGGCGGGCGCGGGCATCGTGGCTGACAGCATCCCCGAATACGAACAGCGCGAATGCGAAGCCAAGTCCGGCGCGCTCTTCGCGGCGGCGCGCGAGGCGCTGAGAGTCGCGAGTGAACCGAGGTTCGGGCAGTGAGCGAGGCCGACCTTGATCGGATTCGTTTCACGTCCTCTCCGGACAACAAGGATTGGACTTCCGCCTATTTCCTGATCATCCGGGACCGCTGGATCTGGCGTCGGCTCTGCATCACGTTTCTCGTGCTGTGGCTTTTCTACTTCGCTCTCGTCCTTGGCATTGATGTCATGGACTACGGCTGGCATCCGGATCATCTCGCGGCCAAGCTGATCGCCGCTTCCGGATGGGCCGGGCTTGTCGCAGCAGCCCTCATTCTGGTGACCGTGCTGTTGACGCCCCGCCGCGTACGCAAGGTTGTCGAGGACTCCGCGCGCTTGGCGCCTGAAACGCAGTTCGAGGCGAGCGGCCTTGGCCTGCATACCAGCAATGCCGTGAGCACGACCACGCTCGTCTGGCCGCAATTTCAGCGAAGGCTCGAAAACAGCCGGGTGATCATCCTGATGGTGACCCGCGGCAGCTTCTTCATAATCCGCAAGTCCGAGCTCGAACCCGGCGTGTGCGAAAAATTGCGCGCACTCCTCGTTGCCGCCGAAGTGCCAACCCGTTAGGCCTCACCCATGATCCTAGTCATCGACAACTACGACAGCTTCACCTGGAACCTCGTCCACTACCTCATGGAAATGGGTGCAAAGGTCGAAGTCGTGCGCAATGATGCGATGTCCGCCGGGCAGGCCATTTCCAGCGGCGCGCAAGGGTTCCTCATTTCGCCCGGCCCCTGCACGCCCAACGAGGCAGGGATCAGCCTCGATCTCGTCGGCGCCGCGGCCGATGCCGGCGTGCCGCTGCTCGGCGTCTGCCTCGGCCACCAGTCGATCGGCCAGTATTTCGGCGGGCAGGTCGTGCGCGGCGGGCTGATGCATGGCAAGACCAGCCCCGTCACGCATGATGGTACCGGCCTTTTCGAAGGCCTCCCCTCGCCCTTCACCGCCACGCGCTATCACAGCCTCGTGGTCGAGAACGTGCCGGAAAGCCTCGTAATCAACGCCACGTCCGACGACGGCCACGCCATGGGCTTCCGCCACACCTCGCTGCCGATCCACGGCGTGCAGTTCCACCCCGAATCGATCGCGACCGAACACGGCCACGCGCTTCTCGCCAATTTCCTGAAGATGTGCGGGATTACCGCGAAGCTGCCCACCCACCTCGCGGCATGATCCGGCTCCCCGACGTTACCGAAGCGCCGCTGGAGGAAGCCGAAGCCGAAGCCGCCTTCGCCGCGATCCTCGATGGCGCCGTGCCGGAAGAGAGCATCGCCCCCTTCCTCGTCGCGCTTGCCGAACGCGGCGAGACTGCCAGCGAAATCGCTGGCGCCGCCCGCGCCATGCGCGCCCGCATGATCCCCGTCAGCGCGCCTGCCAATGCCATCGACGTCTGCGGCACCGGCGGCGATGGCCACCACACGCTCAATGTCTCGACCGCGGTCAGCCTCGTCGTCGCGGCCTGCGGCGTCCCCGTCGCCAAGCATGGCAACCGCGCCGCCAGCAGCAAGGCAGGCGCGGCAGACACCCTGGAAGCCCTCGGCCTCAATCTCGACCGCGCGGTCGAAACCGCCGAAATGACGCTCGGCGATCTTGGCATCTGCTTCCTGTTTGCCGCGCGGCATCACCCGTCGATGGGCCGGATCATGCCGATCCGCAAAGCCATCGGCCGCCGCACGATCTTCAACCTGATGGGCCCGCTCGCCAATCCCGCCGGGGTGCGCCGCCAACTCGTCGGCATCGCGCGCCCCGCCTACGTGCCGATCTATGCCGAAGCGATCCGCCGCCTCGGCACCGAACACAGCATGGTCGTCTCGGGCGACGAGGGGCTCGATGAATTGAGCCTCGCGGGCGGCAACGAACTGGCCGAAGTAAAGGACGATCACGTCCTGATGCGCCGCGTCAGCGCTTCCGATGCGGGCCTCTCCGCCGCTCCGGTCGAGGCGCTGCGCGGCGGCGACCCGGCCTACAACGCCGCCGCCTTGCGCGCGCTTCTCCAGGGCGAACCCGGCCCCTACCGCGACGCCGTCCTCTTCAGCGCCGCCGCCGCGCTGATCGTTGCGGGCGAAGCTACCGATTGGCACGAGGGCGTCGAGGAAGCCGCCGAAGCCATCGACAAGGGGCTGGCGAATGCGCTGCTCAACTGCTGGATTGCTGCGCTGAAATAAGTGAGTTTCGCGCAGAGGCGCAGAGGCGCAGAGAAGAAGAAAATATTGTTCGCGCAGAGATCGCAAAGGGGTTGTGCGCCGCAGGCATTCATTGCTCCACACGTATGACGAATGAAAACGGCGGCTTCGCCGCAACCTGACATCTCCGCGCCTCTGCGCCTCTGCGCGAAACAATCTTCCCTTGCGCAGCCCCGCCCCCTAAAGCCCGCTCAAATGACCGACACGCTCACCAGGATCTGCGACACCACGCGCGAGGAAGTTGCCGCCCGCAAGGCGAAGGCCACACTCGCCGACCTTGCCGCCCGCGCCAGCGAACAAACCGCCCCGCGCGGCTTCGAAGCCGCCTTGCGCCAGCGCGCCGAAACCGGTTTCGCCCTCATCGCCGAAATCAAGAAGGCCAGCCCCTCCAAGGGCCTGATCCGCGCCGATTTCGATCCCCCCGCCCATGCCCGCGCCTATGAGGCGGGCGGTGCCACCTGCCTCTCGGTCCTTACCGACGCGCCCTATTTTCAAGGCCACGAGGACTACCTCGTCGCCGCCCGCGCCGCCTGCAATCTGCCCGTTCTGCGCAAGGACTTCATGGTCGATCCCTGGCAGTGCGCCGAAGCCCGCGCCATCGGAGCCGACGCGATCCTCATCATCGTCGCCGCGCTTGAAGACAGCGAAATGGCCGAGATCGAGGCCGCCGCACGCGAACACGGCATGGATGTCCTCGTCGAAGTCCACAACGAGGCCGAGATGGAGCGCGCCGCGCGCCTCCAGTCCCGCCTGATCGGGGTGAACAACCGCGATCTCAAGCGCTTCGTCACCGATCTCGGCACCACCGCCCGCCTCGCCCCGCTTGCGCCTGAAGGCACGCTGCTCGTCGCCGAAAGCGGCATCGGGGGCCACGCCGATGTGCTCACCCTAGCTGCGGCGGGCGCCAGGGTCTTTCTCGTCGGCGAAAGCCTGATGCGCAACGCTGACGTCACCGCCGCCACCCGCGCGCTCCTCGGTGCCTGATGGCCCGCTCAAGCTGTTTTTCGATGGCGGCTGCCGTCCCAATCCCGGATGCATGGAAACCGCCGTCGCGGCGCGGGGGCAAGTCTGGCACCGCCCTGCCATCGGCCACGGCACCAACGATCAGGCGGAATGGCTGGCCCTGCTCGCTGCGCTCGAAGTGGCGGGCGAGCTCGGCGCGGCTGACATCGTGCTGCTCGGCGATTCCGCGTTCGTCGTCGCACAGGCCAGCGGCAGGCTGAAGCCGCGCCCCGCTTTCGCGCCCTATCTCGCCCGCTACGCCGCGCTCGCCGCCCCGTTCGCGCGCGTCCGCATCCGCCGCATCCCCCGCGCGCAGAACCTCGCCGGAATAGCCCTTGCAAGGACATGGCCCCGATGAACACGCAAATGAAGACACTGGGCCTGATCGGCGGGATGAGCTGGGAAAGTTCTGCCGAATACTACCGCCTGATCAACCAGGGCGTGCGCGAAAGGCTCGGCCCCAAGGCTTCCGCGCGGCTTGTCCTGTGGTCGTTCGATTTCGCCGAGATTGCGGCCCTGCAGGCTGCTGGCCAGTGGCGCGCGCTCGATGCGCTGATGGTCGATGCCGCCCGCCGCCTCGAAGCCGCGGGTGCGGAAGCCATCGTGATCTGCACCAACACCATGCACAAATCGGTGCCCGAAATCGAAGCAGCGAGTGCGCTTCCCGTCCTCCATATCGCCGATCCCACGGCCCATGCGCTCAAGACCGCTGGCCACAGCAGAGTGGCCCTTCTCGGCACCGCCTTCACCATGGAGCAGGCCTTCTACCGCGCTCGCCTTGAAGAGCGGCACGGCCTTGAAGTGCTCATCCCCGAGGCGGAAGACCGCGCCGAAGTCCACCGCGTGATCTACGAGGAACTGGTTGCCGGCCGCATCGAGCCCGCATCCCGCGAAGCCTATCGCGGCGTGATCGCCCGCCTTGTCGCGCGCGGGGCCACTGCGGTGATCCTTGGCTGCACCGAAATCATGCTGCTGATCGGCCCGGAGGACAGCGCCGTACCGCTCTATGATACGACCCGTCTCCATGCTGAAGCTGCCGTTGCACTCGCGCTTGGCTGAGCGCTGCCGCTATCAGCATTGCCATCTGTCCTACAGCCCATGCTTGTGGCATCACGACCGCATGAAACCGCGCATTTCCTTGGCTCTTGAGGCTTCCGGCAGCCTCGCAGGCCCCGCCCCGGACCTTTCCCTCAGGACTGTGTCAACTGTGTCAACTTTGATGGATTTCAGGGCATGAGCGAACTCACCCACCTCGATGCACAGGGCCGCGCCCGCATGGTCGATGTCGGCGGCAAGGCGGAGACGCAGCGGGTCGCCGTGGCGCTTGGCCGGATCAGGATGAACGCTGCCACGCTCGCCGCCTTGCGCGATGGCACCACGCCCAAGGGCGATGTCCTCGCCGTCGCCCGCATCGCCGGGATCATGGCCGCCAAGCGCACGGCCGAGCTGATTCCGCTGTGCCACCCCCTCGCCCTGGATGCCGTCAGCGTCGAATTCGCCTTCGTGGAAGACGGCGTCGAAGCGCGCGCGACTGCCTCGCTCACCGGGCGCACCGGGGTCGAAATGGAAGCGCTTACCGCCGTTTCGGTCGCGCTCCTCACCGTCTACGACATGGCCAAGGCGATCGACAAAGCCATGGAGATTGGCGATATCCGCCTCATCGAAAAGCGCGGCGGCAAATCGGGCGACTGGCGCGCACCGTGAATCCCCAGAGCCCGCCTCGCCCCAACCCGCCCTTGCCGCTTGAGGAAGCGCAGCGCCGCCTGATGGCCATTGCGCCCCTGCTGCCGATCGAACACCGCGCCGCCGCCGATTGCCTTGGCTTCCATCTTGCCGAGCCGCTCACCGCGCTGCGCACCCAGCCCGCCGCCGATGTCTCCGCCATGGATGGCTATGCCCTGCGCGCTGCCGATCTGCCGGGCCCGTGGCGAGTGATCGGCGAGAGTGCGGCAGGTCGCCCCTTTGGCGGCACCGTGGGGCCGGGCGAGGCGGCCCGGATCAGCACCGGTGCGCTTGTCCCAGCCGGTGCGGACATGGTCCTGATCCAGGAAGATGCCGCGCGTGAGGGCGATACGCTCACCCTAACCGGCACCCCGCCCGAGCCGCCGACCCGCCATATCCGCCCAGCCGGCATGGATTTCCGGCGCGGCGACATGCTGATGACACCAGGCGCCCGGATCGGCGCCGCGCAGATCGCGCTCGCGCTCACCGCAGGCCATGCGCATCTCCCGGTGCGGCGACCACTTGAACTCGCGGTGATCGACGGCGGTGACGAGCTTGCCGCCCCCGGTGCAGACCTCGCGGTACACCAGCTGCCCGCCAGCAACAGCGCCATGCTCGCCGCACTCGCCGCGCAGCCTGCCGTGCGAATCACCCGGATCGGCCCGGTTCCCGATCGGCTCGAGGCACTGAAAGCCGCCTTCGAGGCCGCGCGCGGTGCAGATGTCATCGTCACCAGCGGCGGCGCCTCGGTCGGAGATCATGATCTCGTCCGCCCCGCCCTTGACGAACTGGGCGCCGAACTCACGTTCTGGCGCGTCGCGATCAAGCCGGGGAAACCATTGCTCGTCGCCCGCCGGGGCACGCAGGTCATCCTTGGCCTGCCGGGCAATCCTGCCGCGGCCTTCGTCACCGGGTTCCTCTTCCTCCTGCCCCTCATCCGCGCCGCACTCGGTGCGGCCGATGCGATGCCGCGCTCCATTCCCGCCGCGCTCAGGGAAGCCATGCCTGCGGGCGGCAGCCGCATGGAATTCCTGCGCGCGGTGTGGGACGCCGGCGAAGTCTCGCTCGATGGCCTGCAGGATTCCGGCGCGCTGTCCTCGCTCGCCCGCGCCAATGCTCTGGTGGTGCGCCCGGCCCATGCGCCGGAAACGCCCGCGGGTCAGTTTGTTCCTGTATACCTGCTGTAAATGCACGGAATTGCTTGACGGGTATTATTTCGTTGCTTATTCGTTCCGCATTCGTTCACTAGATGGGAGTGCGCAAGGATGCTCACGCGCAAGCAGCATGAACTGCTGACCTTCATTCAGACACGCCTTGAAGCAAGCGGTATCTCCCCCTCGTTCGAGGAAATGAAGGAAGCGCTGGACCTCAAGTCCAAGTCCGGTGTGCACCGGTTGATCTCGGCGCTGGAAGAACGCGGCTTCATCCGCCGCCTGCCCAATCGGGCGCGCGCGCTCGAAGTGATCCGTGAAAGCGATGCGGGCGGCGCCAAGCCGGCGCAGCGCGCCACCGCCAGCGCGCCGAGTGCGCTTGCACCGCTCCGCAGTCAGGCGCCTGCGCGCGAACCGGCGAACGACGTGATCGAAATTCCCCTCCATGGCCGCATCGCCGCGGGCGTCCCGATCGAAGCGCTCGAGGGGACGGCCACCCTTCCCGTCCCGGCCGCCCTGCTTGGCTCGGGTGAGCACTACGCGCTTGAAGTCTCCGGCGATTCGATGGTCGAGGCCGGCATTCTCGATGGCGACTATGCGCTCGTGCGCCGCACCGATACTGCGCGCGACGGTGAGATCGTCGTCGCACTGGTGCGCGGCGAGGAAGCGACGCTCAAGTACCTCCGGCGCGAGCGCGGCATGGTCCGCCTCGATCCGGCCAACGCGGCCTATGATCCGCAGTACTACCAGCCGCATGAAGTCCAGGTTCAGGGCAAGCTCGCAGGACTGCTCCGCCGCTATCACTAAGTGGATGACGGCTCCGGCGCCCCGCTGGCGACCGGGGCCGGCCAGTCGCGTCTGGCGCGGGGCCGGTAAGGCGGCGGTCGGCGGAACCAGCCATGCTCGCCCTGCGTCTCCGCCACGCTGCGGACCCGGCCCGAGACGAGATCGATCGCGAGCCCGCCGGTCTGGCCGAGCAGCGCCCGGTCCGCTTTGAGGAGGCGCGGCTTGCAGGCGGAAGGCAGGCGGCGATCCGCCACCACGATATCGGCGCGCGCGCAGGCTGCGGCCAGCACCGGCACCGCCACCAGATCCTTGCCCCGCGCCATCAGCAGATCGAACCGCCGCCCACCCCGCGTTAGCGAGATCGCGCAGAAATCCTGATTGCAGCGGGCGCCCTTCCAATCCTCCAGCGCCACCGCGTCGCCCGTCATCCCCGCGTTTTCAAGCAGCGCCGTGCGGGTATAGCTTTCCTCTCGCACCGCGCGCAGCACAAGGAGATCCGGCCCCTCCCCCGTAATCCCGACATGGTGCCCATCGCCCGAGACAAGCACATCGGGCGTCCGCGTCAACAGTACCGCCGCCACCCCCAGCGCGATCGGCGCGAAGCCCCACAGCCGCACTTGCCCCGTCCACAGCGCCAGCCACAGCAGCCCGACAACGAACAGCGCGAACGTGCCGCCGTTCATCCCCGGCATCATCGTCACCGCACCGGGCTGGGCGGCAACCAGATGAGCGAGCCACAGCAGCAGTTCGAGCGACTTGCCCACCGCCCACCACGCCGGTGCGCCCAGCCCGAACACGTCCAGCGCCAGCCCCAGTGCGATCAGCGGCATTGTCAGCACGGTGGTGAGCGGGATCGCGATCACGTTCGCCGCGGCGCCGTAGATGCCTGCGCCGTGGAAGTGAAACAGGCTGATCGGCATGAGCGAGAGTTCGATCACAAGGCCGGTCATCAGCAACATCGCCAGATGCCGCGCCAGCCGCGTCACCCGCCCCTCGTGGCTGTGCGCAAGAAACGCCTTGGCCGGCGCTGCCGTGCTGAACGATACGATGGCGATGACCGAGGCGAAGCTCATCTGAAAGCTCGGCCCCAGCACTGCCTCTGGCCAGAGCAGCATGACAATCAGCGCGGCCGTCGCCAGCAACCGCAGCGAGAGCGGATCGCGCCCCAGCGCCAGCGCGGTCAGCACCAGCAGCGATCCCGCCACCGAGCGCACCGTGGGCACTTCGGCGCCGGTCAGCACCGTGTAGAACAAGCCGACCCCCGCCCCGACACCTGCCGCCAGCAGCGGCAGACGCACGCGCAGGGCGATGAACGGGAACAGTGCAAGCAGGCGGATCGTCAGGAAATAGGCACCCGCGATCACCGCGCTCACGTGCAGCCCGCTGATCGACAGCAAGTGCGTGAGGCCCGCATCGCGCATGGCGTCCTCATCCGTTTGCGCGATCGCGCCGCGGTCACCGCTGGCAAAGGCGGCGGCAATCGTGCCCGGGGAGCCGGACAACTGCGCACGGACATGGTCCGCAAGCCGCTGCTGCCATTGCCGAAGCGACCAGCCTTCCCGCGCGGGCGCGACGAGAGTGACCGGCCCCACCACGTTGCCGGTTGCCGCCAGCCCCTGAAACCAGGCTGCGCGGGCAAAATCGTAGGAGCCGGGCAACATCGGCGGAGCCGGCGGCATGAGCCGCGCGCGCAGGCGAACTTCGGCGCCTTCGACAAGCCCGGGCGAATCGCCCGCATCGGGCAGATTGAGCCGCACCAGGAGCGGCTTGGGATGTCCTTCCACATATGCGCTGACCAGCAGGCGCACCCGGTCTCGCGCGCCTTCCACCTGCCGGTCGATCACCCGGCCCTGCATCACCGCCACTTCGGGCCGCGCGATGCCGGGCATTCCGACCAGCGCGGACTTGATCCAGATCGTGCCGCAGCCTGCGCCAAGCATAAGTGCAATGCCGATCAGGGCTGCCCGCAGGTGGCCAAGATCACCCTCCGAATCGATCAGCAAACCGCCCATCGCCGCCGCACCGCACAATGCCAGGAAACCCGACCACTGCCACGGCCCCGGAAGCACGGCCCAGCAAGCGATTCCAAGCGCAAAGCCCACTGCCAGCCACGGCCCGCGCTCGAACGGCCGGGCGGCAAGGAACGCCTCAATGGTGCGGTGCATGCTGGACAAGGCGGCAAGTTTGTCCCAGAGGCGTGGCGTCCGCGACGCGGGTTCGCCGAGAGGTTGGGCCAATGTCCGCGACATGACCGGATTAGGAAGGATCGCGCCAACAATGGCAAGCGCCAGTGACACCGTTTCTGCAGGATCAGGCGCGGACTCTGCTGGTGTGCGCAAAGGCGTGGTCACACGGTTTGCGCCTTCGCCGACCGGCTACCTGCATATTGGCGGCGCGCGCACAGCGCTGTTCAACTGGCTCTTTGCACGCCATCACGGCGGCACCTATCTGCTCCGCATCGAGGATACCGACCGCGCGCGTTCGACCGAACCGGCGATCGAGGCCATTTTTGACGGGCTAAACTGGCTCGGCCTTGGCGGCGACGAGGAACCGGTGTTCCAGTTCGCGCGTTCCGAGCGCCATGCCGAAGTCGCGCACAAGTTGCTCGAGGCGGGCCACGCCTATCGCTGCTACCTCACGCAGGAGGAGCTCGCTGCCCGCCGCGCCGCCGCGCAGGCCGAGCGGCGTCCCTTCCGGATCGAGAGCGAGTGGCGCGATGCGGACCCGTCGACCTGGCCCGAAGGCCAGCCGTGGGTCGTGCGGATCAAGGCCCCGCGTGATGGCGCGACGACGATCGATGACCTCGTGCAGGGCCCGATCACCGTCCAGAACGTGGAGATCGACGATTACGTCATCCTCCGCTCGGACGGCACGCCAACCTACATGCTCGCGGTGGTGGTGGACGACCACGACATGGGCGTGACCCACGTGATCCGCGGCGACGATCATATCAACAACGCCTTCCGCCAGCTGGTGATCATCCGCGCGATGCAGGCGGTGGAAGGGTCCGGCTGGGAAGACCCGGCTTATGCCCATATCCCGCTGATCCACGGCGCGGACGGTGCGAAGCTTTCCAAGCGCCACGGCGCGCTGGGTGTCGATGCCTATCGTGACGAGCTGGGACTGCTGCCCGAAGCGGTTTTCAACTACCTGCTGCGGCTCGGCTGGGGCCACGGCGATGCCGAGATCATCAGCCGCGATGAGGCAGTCGCGTGGTTCGAGATCGGCGATGTCGGCAAGGGCGCAGCTCGGTTCGATCTCAAGAAGCTGCAAAACTTCAACGGCCACTACATCCGCGAGGCTGACGACGCACGGCTGGCCGCGCTGATCGCGCCGCGGCTGGGCGGGCTCGACGAGGCGGGGCTTGCGCTGCTGACTACGGCGATGCCGGTGCTCAAGGTGCGGGCGGCCGATCTCATGGAGCTGGCCGCCGGAGCGCGGTTCCTGTTCGCGCAGCGCCCGCTGGGGCTCGACGAGAAGGCTGCGGGCCTGCTGAACGAGGATGCACGCGCCTTGCTTGGCGCGGTGGCCGCGCGGCTTGCGGGCGAGGAATGGGCTGCAGCCCCGCTCGAAGCCGCGCTCAAGGCCATGGCGGAGGAGCGCGGGCTCGGACTCGGCAAGCTGGCGCAGCCGCTGCGCGCCGCGCTGACCGGCACGACTACCTCCCCGGGCATTTTCGACGTACTTGTACTTCTGGGACGAGACGAGTCGCTCGCCCGGATCGCTGACCAGGCCGGCAAGGCCGCATGATGTAACTTTAAGGGCCCCCGCCCGAACCGAAACAAGCCGGCCCAGCGCCGTGCAGCACGAAGAAGAAAACAGGAGGCTAGAGCGTGAGCGACAATCAGGCGACCTTGAACGACGGCACCAAGGATACCACGATGCCGATCAAGAGCGGCACTATCGGTCCCGATGTCATCGATATCCGCAAGCTCTATGCCGAGACCGGCAAGTTCACCTACGATCCGGGCTTCACCAGCACGGCGAGCTGCGACAGCGCACTGACTTACATCGACGGCGACGAAGGCGTGCTGCTCCACCGCGGCTATCCGATCGGCCAGCTGGCCGAGAATTCGAGCTTCATGGAAGTGAGCTACCTGCTGCTCAACGGCGAGTTGCCCTCGGCCGATGAACTCGCGAATTTCAGCCGCACGATCACGCGGCACACCATGGTCCACGAACAGCTTTCGGTGTTCTACCGCGGCTTCCGCCGCGACGCGCACCCGATGGCGATCATGTGCGGCGTCGTCGGTGCGCTCTCGGCGTTCTATCACGATTCGACCGACATTTCAGACCCTGAACAGCGCAAGATCAGCGCCCACCGCCTGATCGCGAAGATGCCGACGATCGCGGCGATGGCCTACAAGTATTCGGTCGGCCAGCCCTTCGTTTATCCGCGCAACGACCTCTCCTACACCGGCAACTTCCTGCGCATGACCTTTGCGGTGCCGGCCGAGGAGTACGAAGTGAACCCGGTGGTCGAGCGCGCGCTTGACCGCATCTTCATCCTTCATGCCGACCATGAGCAGAACGCCTCGACCTCGACCGTGCGCCTTGCCGGTTCCTCGGGCGCCAATCCCTTCGCGTGCATCGCGGCGGGCATCGCATGCCTGTGGGGCCCGGCGCATGGCGGCGCGAACGAAGCTGCGCTCAACATGCTCAAGGAAATCGGCACGCCCGACAAGATCCCGCACTACATCGCGCGCGCCAAGGACAAGAACGATCCGTTCCGCCTGATGGGCTTTGGCCACCGCGTCTACAAGAACTACGACCCGCGTGCGACGGTGATGCAGCAGACGGTGCGCGAGGTCTTCGCCTCGCTCAAGGTCACCGATCCGCTGTTCGAAACCGCGCTGCGGCTTGAGGAGCTGGCGCTTTCCGATCCCTACTTCATCGAGAAGAAGCTGTTCCCGAACGTCGATTTCTATTCGGGCATCATCCTCTCGGCGATCGGCTTCCCGACCGCGATGTTCACCGCTCTCTTCGCGCTCGCCCGTACCGTTGGCTGGGTGGCGCAATGGAACGAAATGATCAGCGATCCCGGCCAGAAGATCGGCCGCCCGCGCCAGCTCTACACCGGTCCGGTGCAGCGCGACTACATTCCGGTTGAGAAGCGCTGAGCCTACGGGCGGCGAAACGAAGGAAAAGCGACATGGCCTTGATCCTGCGCGTACTCGGTATCGCCGCCCTCCTCATGGGCTTGCTCTGGATGGGCCAGGGGGCCGGCATCATCATGTGGCCGGCGTCCAGTTTCATGCTGGAGCAGAAAGTCTGGATCCTGTGGGGCGGCGTGCTGGCTGCGGCCGGGGCCGGCCTGCTGGTGCTGGCGCAGCGCCGCCGATAGGGCTCAGGCCGTCCGGTCGGGCGGCAGGGTGAGTTCGAAGCGGGCGCCTTCGCCCGCCGCGCTGGTGACGACGAGATCCCCGCCCATCGCCCGCGCGAGGTGGCGCGAGATATAGAGGCCGAGGCCCGTCCCGCCATCACCGGTGCGGCCAAGCCGCTCGAACTTTTCGAACACGCGTGACGCCTGCTCGGCCGTGAGGCCGTGCCCCTCGTCCTGCACCGCGATCCACGCGCCGCGCGCATCGAGCCCTGCCGCGAGCGTGACGGCGGAGCCCGCCGGGCCATAGCGGATGGCGTTGGTGACGAGATTGAGCAGCACCTGCAGGACACGGCGGAACTCGCCGATGGCCGGTACGCGCAGGCCCGCATCGGGGGTATGCAGCGTGATCCCGCGCTCCTGCGCGCGCACCGAAAGGATCCCGGCTGCGCGCCTTGCGCAATCGGCCAGATCGATATGATCGGGCGCCGGCGCGAAACCCGGGGCCTCGACCGCTTCGAGATCGGCGAGATCCTCGATCAGGCTCATCAAATGGCGGCCGGCCTCGGCAATATCGTGCGCGTAGCTCGCATATTCATCGGCGAGCGGCCCGGCGAGCCGCGTGCGGATCGTCTCGGCATTGGCGATGATGCGGGTAATCGGCTGGCGCAGGGCCGGCGCCAGATCGCGGCCGAGCAGGCGGTTCCAGCTGGGCTGCTCGTCTTCCTCGGTGGGCTTTGCTTCGGTGGCAGCCAGGCTGGCAGGAAGTGCTTCGATGGCCTCCGGGATCGCGAGCAGCACAAAGCCGCCCTGTCCGCGCGGCAGGATACGCGCACGCCAGCTGCGGGCCGAACCTTCGACCGTGAACGGGGCATCATCGAGCAGACGCCAGTGCAGCGGGCCCTGCCGCGCTGTCATCAGATCGCTCACCCGCTCGATCTTCACGAAGTCGGTCCAGTACCGGCCGCGGCCGGTTTCCAGCGCACTGGCAAGGCTGGCGAGATCGGGCGCGCGTACATCGGCGACGATCACGCGCTGCGCCTCGTCGAGCAGGATTTCGGCCTCGGCAACATGATGCAGCAGCGCCTCGGGCACGGGCAATTCGGCGGCTGCTTCCTCACCGCGCTGCCACTGGCTGAGTTCGATAGCGGTCCCCTCGCCTTCAGGCGTCACCGAAGCGAGCGCGCTGACCGGATGACCTTCATCAACAGAAAGAATCGTCCGCGATGCAGCCTGCCCGGTCCGGCGCACGCGGCGCACCAGCGCGAGCAGCGCCGGCACCGCGATGGCGCCCGGCACGGTGCTGCCGCTGCGCAGTTGCAGGCCCGCCAGCGGCTCGTCCGCCGCGATCAGGCGGTCCTCGCCATCGGTGCGGGCACGGATCATGCCGCCCGGCGCCGTCGGGGCGGCCCCCTCTTCGCGCAGCGCGCTCATGAGCAAGGCTCGCCAAGCAGCGCGGCGGCCTCGCCGGGGGACAGGTCCGCATGGTCCTTCGGCAGGTTCGCATCGGGATGGAATGCCAGCGCGGCGGCAGCAACGGCGGCAGGGGCAAGGCCGCAAGCGCGCAGCGCCAGCACGAGGCGGGGCAACTGGCCTTCGATGGTCGTCATGATCGCAGCTTCGCGGCTGAGGCCGGATCCGCGGGCAAGCGCGGTGAAGAACAGCGCAACGCCGGACTGATCGATTTCGAGCGCAGCTGCCGCCCTGGCACCCATCGCATCAAGCACGCGGCTCATCTGGGTGAGCCGCGAGCGCGTCTCGTCGATCTGGGCTCGCACGCTGCGTTCAGCGATCACGGCATAGGCATCCGCCGAAGCGTCCATGCCGACATGCGCGCGCAGAGTGACCAGTGCAATGTGCACCAGATCGCCGGGCATCTCGCCCAGCGGCAGCTGCATCCGGCGCTGATTCTGGCAGAAGCGGGCTTGCGCGGCGAGGAGGCTCATCGCCGCGGCCGAGACAGCCGGGTCGGGATCGGCGATGCGTGCCTGCACGAGCGGCGGCAGGACCGGATCGATCGTACGGCTGCGCTCCATCCGCAAGGTCCACTGCCACTCGAGGGCAAGCGTATGAAAATGTTCGAGGAACGCGGGATTATCGGCAAGCACGTGGGCGAGTTCATCGGCCGCCTCGTGGGCCCACCCCTCGGGCTCGGCGTGACCTGCCGCCGCCGCCAGCGCGATCACCAGCTGGCGCGCCAGATCGACGAACATGCCGCGCACCCGCGCGACGATCTCGTCGCTGAAAATCGAGTTGTCATCACTGCGCAAAAGATGGCGCAGGATCGGCACGACATGGGCCACCGCACTGCGCGCAGCGGCGCTATCCTGCGCCAGCGGCGAGGTGCTCGCGCTTGCCGGGGCGCCGGAAGGTGCAGGTGTGGCCATCATCCCCAGCCTTAATCCGCGCTGGTTAATTCGGGGTTAGGGTGATTGCTGTCACGCGGGCCGCCCCCCATCCCCGGGGGCTTTGCCCAAAGGCCCGTCGAAGCGCCCCGCGAGCAACAGCCCGGCAACCAGCAGCGACACCACCAGCGCACGCAGCACGAAATCGAACGGGAGCAGGACGCTGGACAGCGCCAGCGCCACGCCGATGACGAAGCGGTCCCCCAACCACCAGATCCACGCCTCTTCAGGCTGGAGGCGCTGGAACAGCCGCAGCAGCAGGAACAGCACCACTGGCGGAAACCACGCAATGCCCCAGGGAACCCCGGTGACCGTGGGAATCTCGCTGCGCCAGGCACAGAGCGTGACGAACATGCCATCGAGAATCCAGTCAGCAAGGCGATCAAGCGGCGCCCCGCCCGACCACGCGATCAGCGAATCCCGCTCGACCCGCGCGAGCAGGCCCGCAACCTGATGCACCAGCCACGCCAGCGCGAACATGGCAAAACCGGGGCCGCACCAGCCAAACCAGCCCGCGCCGGTGCCGAGCAGTGCGGTAATCACTGCGCCAAGTGCAATCACATAGGGCCGCGTGCCGGCATGGAGCAGCGCCGGACCGAGCATCCGCACGATTCCCGCAGCGATCCACGAACCCGGCGAGCGCATTTCGGCACCGGCAGTGTGCAGCCGCACCCAGCCGGGCTCGGCCCGGTGCGCCTCGGCCTCGTCACGAATCAGGCGCCAGCGGCCCTGATCGAGCAGTAGTGCGGGAAGTTCGCGCTGTACCACGCGGGCCTGCGAAGCAATCCGCAGCAGCGCCGAGCCGGGGTTCCAGTCACCCGGCAGATCGCCCAGCGCGGCAATCAGCTTGCCCGGCAGCAGCATCGCCCCCGCCCCGGCATTGTTGATATCGATGCGCTCGAAGCCGAGCGGCAGACCGGCCTCGACCGGCACAGTGAGCATGACCGGCCCGTCACCCAGCAGGCGCAGCGCATCCTCGGGCATTGCCAGCAGCCCCTCGGCCAGCACCAGCAGTTCATCCTCGGCCGCGACCAGCGGCGCCAGCGCCCGCGCAGATGCGATGACATGAAAGCGCGCACCGCCCGCCTCCGCTATATGCTGAAGCGTGACGAGATCGCTGGTCAGTGTCTCGGCCAGAACCACGATGCGCGAGCAGCCAAGCGCCATGGCAAGGCCCAGCTGATGGCGCAGAATCGAGCGCCCGCCAATCGGGAGCAGGCCGCGAAGACCCTGTGGCTCGCCCTGTGCGGCGTCCATCAACGACAACAATGCAACCCGCAAGGCGGCGACCTCCCTTTGCCCCATGCTAGGCGCAGGCGCGCGCGCTGCCAAGCTTGGCAGCAAATATCAGCCGGTCGGTTCTATGGAGTCCAGAGCGGCTGCAATGCGGCGCAGGACCGCCGGTTCACCCGGAGCGCTATTGAGAGCCTGGTCGGCCAGCACGATAAGCTCTTCGGCATGGAAGGTTGCGGCAAGACTTTTCAGCCGCATGGCCGCCATTTCCCAATTGCCGTCGCACCGCGAGCGGCCAAGCAGATCGAGCTGTCGGCGCGCGCTTTCGACGAAGGCCGCGCGCAATTCGCGAAACAGCTCCGCATCGTCTCCGGTCGCCGCAGCCAGATGGGCATCGATCGCATCGCCAAGGTAAGCCATGGCCGAAGAATATAAGAACGAAGTTAAGTTGCCTTTAAGCGGCGGCCCCAAGTGTGATAAGCACGCGGACATGGCCGGGGGAAGAAAGATCATCGCCATCGAAGGCGGCGCGGACGACAATGCAGCCAATGCGGCTGCCATCCAGCTGGGCACGCGCCTGGCGGATGAAGCGCGGCTGGAAGATGCGGACGGCAGCGCGGCAGCGGAAGGCGGCTGGCCGATCTCGTCGGCTCCGGACGAAAGCGCGGCCGCCTGGGACGATGAAGACGAAGGAGCCCCGAGGTTGCAGCGTGAATGGCTCGGGCTTGCCATTGGCGGAGCGCTGATCGCTGCATGGACCGGCGTATTCGTCATGGCCAACCTTCCCGCGTTCCAGCAGGCCCAGCCGCTCGGCGTGTGGACCGGACTGATCTCGGAGTGGTCCGCGCCGGTGCTGGTGGTACTGGTTGCGCTCCTGCTCGTGCGGCGTGGCAGCCGCCGCGAGGCGGCGCGTTTCGGCGATGCCGCGCAGCTGCTCCGCATCGAATCGCAGCAGCTTGAACGCCGCCTTGCCGCGGTGAACACCGAACTTTCGCTCGCGCGCGATTTTCTGGCGGCACAGGGCCGCGATCTCGAATCGCTCGGCCGCATCGCCGTGGAGCGCATCAGCGGCAATGCCGGGCAGTTGCAGGCACTGATCGCGAGCAATGGCGTGCAGGTTGACCGCATCGGTACCGTCTCGGACCATGCGCTCGAGAACATGGAGAAGCTACGCGGCCAGCTGCCAGTGATTGCCAATTCGGCGAAGGACGTCACCAACACCATCGCCAATGCCGGGCGCACCGCGCATGCCCAGCTGGAGGACCTCGTCGCCGGGTTCCAGCGGCTCAACGAGTTCGGTCAGGCAAGCGAGCGGCAGGTCGCCACCGTGCGCGAGCAGGTCGATGCCGCGCTCGCCGCGTTCGAAGAAAGCGCGGGCCGCATCACCGAGCTGAGCGAGGCGCGTTTCGCCGCGCTCGAACAAGGGGCCGAGGCGCATCGCCAGCGCCTCGATGCCGAGGAAATCGCCGCCCTCGCCGCCATCCGCGCCCGCTCCGAAACGCTGGGCGAAGAACTTGCCCGCCAGCGCGAGGCGATCGTCCGCAGCGAGGAGGACACGCTCGCCGCGCTTGGTGCGCGCTTTGCCGCGATGCGCGCGGAAAGCGGCGCGTTCAGCCGCTCGCTCAGCAGCGCGGAGGACACTGCGCTAGGGCAGTTCGCCGAGCGGTCCGAAACCCAGCTCGCGGCCTTGCGCCAGGCCATCGAAGCACTTGGCAGCGATCACGAGGAACTCATTTCCGCCTCGCGCGACCGGCTCGCGGCGTTTGAGGCCAATGCCGCCGATCTCACTCGCCGCCTTGCCGAGGATGCGCGCCTGCTTGACGAACAGCTTGCCGCCCGGCGCGCCAATCTTGAAGTCGCCTCGGCCGAGCAGCGCGCCGCGCTCACGCAGAGCCTTGCCGATCTCGACAGCGCCATCCGCGAACGCCGCTCCGCGATGGCGGCCGCCGGCGCGGAAGCGGCCGAGGCGCTGGCCCGCAAGCTTGCCGATCTCGATCTTGCAGTCGAAGCGCAGCGCCTGCGCCAGCTGGAGGAAGCGCGCGCGCTCGGCAGCCAGTGTGAGGCGATTGCCGCGCAAGTCGCCGCCTTCAGCGAGACGATCAAAGCCTCCGGCGAGGCTGGCGATACGACTGCGGCCACCGTCGAGCACGCGCTGACGACGCTCGGCCAGCGGCTCATCGCCATGCGCGAGGCGCTGACCGGGACTGACGGGCAGATCGGCACGCTCACCGATTCGGCAGTACGGCTGCTCGAGCTTATCCAGGCGGGCGGCGAGCATGCTGGGACCGTCCTTCCCGCAGCGCTGGGCAGTGCGGAAGCAGAGCTCGGCGCGTTCGAGAACCGCGTCGAGCGGATGCGCACGGTGCTAGACGAAGCGGGCGAGACGGGCCGCGCGCTCTCACAGGACGTGGAAAGCACGCGCAGCGGCCTCAAGGCGGCGATGGCCGAAGCCGCGCGCATGCAGAAGACGCTCGCTGCGCAATCGGCCGAACAGGAGGCGCGGCTCGGCGAACTGCGCGCGCTGCTCGCAGCCGCGCGGGAGGACAGCGAGGCGCTGTCGCAGAATATCGACGGGCAGCTTTCGGGCGCCATTGTCCGCGTCCTGCAGGGCCGCGGCGCCGAACTGGTCGCCCGGCTCGAAGAGGCGATCGACAGCGCCGCTTCTGCCAGCCGCGAGACCGCGATCCAGATGCGCGATCAGCTTGCCAAGGTGGACGAGCTCGCTGGCAACCTCGAAAACCGCGTCGCCCGCGCGCGCGAACGCGCCGAGGAGCAAGTCGACAACGACTTCGCTCGGCGCACGGCACTGATCACCGAATCGCTCAATTCCACCGCGATCGACATCACCAAGGTGCTTTCTGCAGACGTTTCGGAAACCGCCTGGGCCTCCTACCTGCGCGGAGACCGCGGCATCTTCACCCGCCGCGCGGTCAGCCTGCTCGACAGCGGCGAAGTGCGCGCGGTGCAGCAGCATTACGAGGCCGACACCGAATTCCGCGGCCACGTGAACCGCTACATCCACGATTTCGAAGCGATGCTGCGCCAGCTGCTCTCGACCCGCGACGGCCATGCACTGGGCGTGACGCTGCTCTCATCGGATATGGGCAAGCTTTACGTGGCGCTGGCGCAGGGGATCGAGCGGCTGCGGACCTAGAGCCGCTTCCACATCAGCGCTTCATCCACATAGCTGCCGTCGCTGCGGTGCACCGAATCCGGTTCCTTGGCGTAGAGCACATAGCCGTGGCGTTCGTAGAGCGCCTGGGCGCGGGGGTTGTCGGCCATCAGGGTCAGTTGCAGCTGGCGCAGGCCGAGCGCGCGGGCATCGGCCTCTAGCTGTTCCAGAATGCGCGCAGCTGCGCCTGTGCCGCGCGCGGCGGGGACGGCGTACATGCCCCAGACGAGGCCCTTGTGATCGAGCTTCTGCCCCGCGATCCGCGTGAGGCCGCCGACGGCAAGCCATTCGCTCCCCTGCACCACGGCATAGACATGATCTTGCGCCAGCCGCTGGCGCCACGCGGCCACGCCGATGGCGTCATCATCCGCCCCGGCGCCGCGAAAGCTCATCGCCTCGGCTTCGAACATCATTTGGCGCAGCGCGAGGAAGCGCGTCGTATCGTCAGGGTCCAGTCGCATGATTTCCATGTGCGCCGCCTACAGTATCGTGCATCGTTTCTGAACCACCCGCCTCCCCTACACCCGTCCATCCTGAGCTTGTCGAAGGACTGCATTTCCTTGCGGCGTGCGCCTCGTCCGCAAGTGGAAGGACAGTGCTTCGACAAGCTCAGCATGAACGGGGTTGGGGCGAGTGCTTCGGTTTCGCGGAGTAATCGCTGGCCGGAATTCGCGGCGCAATTGTGGCATGCGCGCCCGCGTATTCGCCCTCAGTGGAAATCGCGCGATTTCGGGATCACGCGGACATTGCGCGGATGACTGCGCGCGGGCGGCGGCACGCGGCCGGGCACGGGGCGGTTGACCTCGTCGGCGCGGGCCATCGCGGGCTGCAATACGTCATCGGACAGGCGCGCCAGCCCCTCGCTTGCGTCCGTCAGGTGCTGGGCGATCACATGGATCACCTCGTCGTCGTATTCCACCCGCCCGCGCACTTCCATCAGCCGCGCGCCCATCACCACGCTGCGCTGCTTTTCCTTGAGATCGGGCCAGATCACGAGGTTGATCACGCCCGTCTCGTCCTCCAGCGTGATGAAGCACACGCCCTTGGCGCTTCCCGGCTGCTGGCGCACCAGCACCACACCCGCCACGCGGACCATCGAGCGCGCCTTGCGGTCCCTGAGATCGGCCGCTCGCACAAAGCCGCGCTCGGCCAGTTCCGCGCGCAGGAAGGCCATGGGGTGTGCCTTCAGCGAGAGCCGCTGCGTCTGGTAATCCGCGACGACTTCCTCCGAGAGCGGCATGGTGGGCAGCCGGGTCCGCGCGCGCTCCTCCCCCTCCTCGCGCGCATCGGCCGCGGCGAAAAGCGGCAGGGCATTCGCGGCAACAAGGCTGCGCGCATCCCACAGCGCCTGCCGGCGCGGCAGGCCCATGGAGCCGAAGGCATCGGCCGCCGCCAGCCGCTCGATCATCGCAGGCGAAAGCCCGGCGCGCACTTTCAGCGCCGCGACATCTTCAAACTGCCCCCCTGCCTCGCGCGCTGAAACGAGCGCGGCGGCGACGTGTTCGGGCAGACCGTCGATCTGGCGCAGGCCGAGACGGAGGGCGAATTGGGGTTCACGCGGAGGCGCGGAGGCGCGGAGAAGGGGAGAGGAAGTTCGCGCAGAGTTCGCAGAGACCGCAGAGGCGTTGCGTGCGCCGCAGGCAGAAAGTGAATTTGACGGACCATCGGGATCAAAAGCGGCTTCGCCGCCATCCCATGCATCTTTGCGATCTCTGCGATCTCTGCGCGAACCCCATCCTTCTTCTCTCCGCGCCTCCGCGCCTCCGCGTGAACCCTCTTCCAAACCCTCCAAAGTGCAGTCCCACATCGAATGATTCACATCCACCGGCAGCACCGTAACCCTGTGCTCCACCGCATCGCGCACGATCTGCGCAGGCGCATAGAAGCCCATCGGCTGCGAATTGAGCAGCCCGCAGGCAAACGCCGCCGGGTAGTGACACTTCAGCCAGGACGAGACGTAGACGAGGTGCGCAAAGCTCGCCGCGTGGCTTTCGGGAAAGCCGTATTCGCCGAAACCGCGGATCTGGTTGAAGCAGCGCTGCGCGAAATCGCGGTCGTAGCCGCGCTGGGTCATGCGCTCGACCATCATGTCCTGCAATTCGTCGACCATGCCCCGGCGGCGGAAGGTCGCCATCGCCTTGCGCAGCCGATTGGCCTCCGCGCCCGAAAACTTCGCCGCATCGAGCGCGATCTTCATCGCCTGTTCCTGAAAGATCGGCACACCGAGCGTCCGCCCGAGGATCGAGGTGAGCTCGTCCGGCGGGCCGAAGGCGGGGCCCGGCGCGGGGATGCTGACGGCTTCCTCCCCGCGCCGCCGCCTCAGGTAGGGATGGACCATATCGCCCTGAATCGGCCCGGGCCGCACGATCGCCACCTGGATGACGAGATCGTAGAACTCGCGCGGGCGCAGGCGCGGCAGCATGTTCATCTGCGCGCGGCTTTCGACCTGGAACACCCCCAGCGAATCGCCCTTGCGCAGCATGGCGTAAGTCTCCGGGTCTTCGCGCGGCACGGTGGCGAGGGTGAGATCGCGGCCATGGTGCGC
This sequence comes from Novosphingobium sp., assembly GCF_965228995.1. Classification (GTDB taxonomy): domain Bacteria; phylum Pseudomonadota; class Alphaproteobacteria; order Sphingomonadales; family Sphingomonadaceae; genus Novosphingobium. The sequence continues at coordinate 2,987,389 of NZ_OZ245852.1, forward strand.
ACCCAGCAGATCGAGGCACTTGCGGATGCAGGTCAGCATCCCGAGCGCGAGGACGTCGACCTTGAGGATGCCAAGCGCGTCGATATCATCCTTGTCCCATTCGATGAAGCTGCGGTCCGCCATCGCGCCATTGCCGATTGGCACGGTCTCGGTCAGCGGGCCCTGCGTGAGGATGAAGCCGCCGACATGCTGCGAGAGATGGCGCGGCATGCCAATCATCTGCTCGGTCAATTTGAGAACTCGCTTGAGGTGTGGATCGGTGAGATCGAGCCCGGCCTGCGCGACGTTCTTCTCGGCCACCTCGCTGCCCCACCCGCCCCAGACGGTGCGCGCGAGCGCGGCGGTGACGTCTTCGGTGAGGCCCATCGCCTTGCCCACCTCGCGGATCGCCATGCGCGGGCGGTAGTGGATCACCGTGGCGCAGAGCCCGGCGCGCTGGCGGCCATAGCGGCGGTAGATGTACTGGATCACTTCCTCGCGCCGCTCGTGCTCGAAATCGACGTCGATGTCGGGCGGCTCGTTGCGATCCTCGGAAATGAAGCGGTCGAACAGCAGCGCGTGGCGCGCAGGATCCACCGCGGTGATGCCAAGGCAATAGCACACCGCCGAATTGGCCGCAGAGCCGCGCCCCTGGCACAGGATTGGTGGATCCTGATTGCGCGCAAAATCAACGATATCCTTGATGGTCAGAAAGTAAGTCGCGAGGTTCAGCTTGCCGATCAGCGCCAGTTCGCGCGCCAGGGTATCGCGCACGCTGCCGGGCACGCCGGAAGGGTAGCGCCCCGCTGCACAGGTCCAGGTCTGCTCCTCCAGCCAGTCTTGCGGGGTGTGACCTTCGGGGCAGATTTCCTCAGGGTACTCGTAGCGCAGTTCATCGAGGTTGAACTGGCAGGCATCGGCAAGCTCGCGTGCGGCGGTGATGGCATGAGGCCAGCGCTCGAACAGGCGGACCATTTCATCGGGCGATTTGAGGTGTCGCTCGGCATTGGGGTGCAGCAGATGCCCGGCACGCGCCACGGTGGTCTTGTGGCGGATCGCGGTCATCACATCCTGCAAGGGCCGCCGCGCCGCTTCGTGATAGAGCACATCGTTGGTGGCGAGGAGGCCGAGGCCATGCGCCCGAGCCAGCGCATCAAGCGCAGTGATCCGCGCGATATCATCGCCGCTGTAGAGATAGCTCGCGGCGATGTGGCGCAAGCTGGGTAGCCTGTGGACAAGGTGGGGGACAAGCGCGGCAAAAGGCAGGGATAACATGCTGCTGGGGGTGGGCTGTTCGGGCGCTGCGCCTGACTCGGGCCCACCCCTGACCCCTCCCGCAAGCGGGAGGGGGACGACGTTGCTTTCGACTTCTACGGTGAATTTCTCATCCAGATCGCGCGGCGGGATCAGCACGAGGTGGACGCCCTCGGCATGCGCCGCCAGCAGCGCGAGGTCGATCTCGCACACGCCCTTGGCCTGCCATTCCCCGTCAAGCCGCGCCATGCGCCCGGCGGAGATCAGCCGGCACAGCCGCCCATAGGCAGCGCGGTCTGCGGGATAGGCGAGGAAGGCAAGGCCCTCGACAGTCTCGATCCGGCAGCCGATCACGGGCCGCACACCCAGCGCCTTCGCCTCGCCATGGATGCGCACCACGCCCGCCATCGAATTGGCGTCCGCCACCGCAATCGCATCGTAGCCAAGGCGGTGCGCGGCGAGCACGAGATCGACCGGATCGGACGCGCCGCGCAGAAACGAAAAGCAGGTCGCAAGCCCCAGTTCGACGAAGGGCGCGCGTGCCAAAGTACCGGGGGACGGCGCGCCTGAGGCGTCATCAGGCGCGACATGGCGGCGCGCCGGGGTGAGCGGCCCCTCAGGCATTCACGCACAAAGCCCCTGCAGGAACCACTCGGGCGCGCCGCCGCGGCCATCGCCGGCAAGGCCGTGGCGGTAGATCCAATAGCGGCGGCCGGTGCTGTCCTCGATGCGGTAATAGTCGCGCAGGCGCACGGTGGAACGCTCGCGCCACCATTCGGGCGCGATGCGCTCCGGCCCTTCGGCGCGCGCGATCTCGTGCACCCCGCCCCTCCAGCGGAACAGGCGGGGGAGCCCGTCGGGCGCTTCGTAGATCACCGCGATGGGCTCGGGCCGGTCGAGCAGTTTCAGCGGCCGCTCGTGGAAGGCGAAGTCTTCCTGCAGGCCCGGCAGCGGCTCCAGCGGCGGGGCCCAGCGCTGTGCGCGTTCGGGCAGGTGGCTGGCGCGCGGCACGGGGCGGCGCACTGCTCCCTCGCCCAGCCGCACGGTCAGCCGGTCGATACAGGCAGCAAGGCTGGTGCCGTGGCGCTCTGCAGCGGCATCAAGCTCGGCCTGCGCAAGCGCCAGCGGCTCGGTCCACGGTGCGCTGAGCCGGACCAGCTCGATCCCGAAGCCCGCATCGAGATCATCGAGCCGCGCCGCGAACAGGCGGCAGACATGCGCCGGATCGCGGGTGGCAGCGGCCATCTCGAGCCGCCGCACCACGACTTCGCCATCGACCTTCCACGCCGCCATCTCAAGCCGCCGCGCGCCTTCCCCCCGCGCTTCGAGCGCGCGCGCCATGTCTTCGGCAAGATCGGCGAGCACGCGGTCGAGCAGCGGGCGGTGGCGGATGGGTTCGAGCAGGCGGCGCTGCACCATGGGCTGCTCGGCGGCGACCACCGGGAGCAGCGGTTCGGGCACGCGGCCGAGCAGCTGATCGAGCCGCACAAGCGGGTTCGCGCCGGGCGAGCGGCGGTTGCGGAAGCGCCGCGCCAGCGCCTCGCGCCCGATGCCGGCAAGATCGCCCAGCCGCTTGAGGCCGAGCCGGCGCAGCAGCAGCAGCACATCGTCATCGAGCCGCAAGGCCGCGACCGGCAGTGCGGCGAGGCGGTCCATGAGATCGTCCCCGGCTTCGAGGATTGCGCCCTCCGGCTCGAAATGCGCGCCAAAATGCGCCAACGCCCAGGCCGCGCCCGCGGTCGGCGCAATCGCCGCGCGTGCCACAAGGCCGCGCCGCCGCAGCTGCGCGCGCGCGTCCGCCAGCAGCATGGCCTCCCCGCCGAACAAATGCGCCGCGCCAGTGATATCGATGATCAGGCCATCGGGCGGATCGAGCGCGCTCCACGGCCCCCAGCGCTGCGCCCAGAGCGCGAGGCTTTCGAGGAAGGCGAGATCGCCCGCCGGATCGGCCGGGCGCACGGCCAGCGCCGGGCAGAGCGTGCGGGCATCGGCCAGCATCGCGCCCATGCGCGCGCCTTGCGCAGTGCCCGCAGCGTTGACCGCCGCGATGCGGGGCCCGTGCGCCGTTTCGGCAATGAGCGCGAGCGGTGCGGCATCGCTGCCCTCGCCCGCCGCGCAGCCTTCAGCCAGCCGCCAGCGATCGAGCGCCAGGTCCGCGCACCAGATCGCCATGATCCGGCGTGCCAGAACCGGCGGGCTCGGCGGCAAGAGCGGTGTCGTCATCGCGCAAGGTCCAGTGTCCGGGTTGAAAGGTGTGGGCGCGGAACAGCTCGGCGTTCCATGTCGCGCGGCCGGGCGCCTGCGGGTTCCAGCGCGGCGGGGGCGAGGCGGTGGCGGCAGTGCGCCAGCGCATCCGCGCCGAGCCGAGATCGGTGCGCGCGTCCAGCCGCACCAGCCAGAGCGCGGTGCCATGCTTTTCCGCCGCAAGGCTGAGGCGGCGCGAGGCGGTGAAATCGAGCGCGCGGGGGTTGCCCGCGATCTCACCGATCACGAACGCGAGATCGCGGCAGCGCAGGCCTTCCTCCAGCGCGAAGAGCGCGTCTTCCGGCTTCTCGGCGGCGACATGGATCAGGCGGTGGCGCAAGTGTGGCGGGAGCCCGGGGCGATAGGGGCGGCCCGAAAGCCGCAGCGCCGCCTTGTCCTGCACCCACATCCAGGGGCGCTGATCCTCTGCATCATCGAACAGGGCATCGCGCGCAAGTGCGAGTGCCAGCCCTGCCCCGCTCGCCTCCCCGGCAGGGGCAAACACTTCGGCATGGCGGCAACCGGTGGCGATACCGGGACGCCAGCGCGCCGATTGGGCGCCGGAAAGAACGCGGGAGGCGCGGCCGCGGCGCAATCCGGCAGGCAGCGGCGGTGAGAGAACATGGACAGGGGAACAGGCTTCGATTCGGTTCATGTTCCTATTATGTTCTTATTCTCCCGTCATGCAAGCGCCTCCCCGTACCTCCTGCCCTTCCCGCCCACTGCCCTTCCATGCAAAAGGGCCGCTTCCCGGTGGGGGAAGCGGCCCTCATGTCAGCGCATCTGCCGATCAGGCGATGGGCGGCACCGACTGCGGCGGAATGTCGGTGTCCGTCTCGTGCACTTCCACCGTGCCCCGGCCGAGATGGCTGCGGCTGCGGCTGTAGGTGTAGTAAATCACCAGTCCGACCAGCGCCCAGCCGAAAAACAGGAGGATCGTCTCACGCGAGAGGCTGAAGAACAGGTAGACGCAGCCCGCGATCGAGATCGGCGCGACGAGCGTCACGGCCGGCGTGCGGAACGGGCGGTGGCGGCCCGCATCGGTCCGGCGCAGCACCAGCACCGCGATCGAAACCGCAGCAAAGGCGAACAACGTGCCCGAGTTGGAAACGTCAGCCAGCAGACCAACCGGGAAGAACGCCGCAAACAGCGCGACGAACACGCCGGTGAGGATCGTGATCACGTGCGGGGTGCGGAACTTGGGGTGAATGCGCGAGAAGAATTCGGGCAGCAGGCCATCGCGGCTCATCACGAAGAAGATGCGGGTCTGGCCGAACATCATCATCAGAATGACCGAGGGCAGCGCCAGAATGGCAGCCGCGCCGACCAGCCAGCCGACGAAGGGATAGCCAACCGAACGCAGCGTCCAGGCCAGCGCCTCCTTCGAGCAGACTACCGCATTGTCCTGGATCGCGGCGCAAGCTGCCGAGAGCGCGGGCGTGCCCGGTGAGAGCACTTCGCCTGCCGGACCGAACATCGGCTGCGCGCCAACGGTGCCGATCACACCGGCAGCGACCAGCATGTAGAACACGGTGCAGATCGCGAGGCTGCCGATGAGGCCAATCGGCATGTTCCGCTGCGGGTTCTTGGTTTCCTCCGCAGCAGTCGAGACCGCATCGAAGCCCACATAGGCGAAGAAGATCGAAGCTGCCGCACCAGAGATACCGGTGAAGCCGAGCGGCGCGAAAGGCACGAACTTGCCCGACTGGATCACCGGAAGGGTCAGCACCACGAACATCGAAAGCGCCGCGATCTTGATCGCCACCAGCACCGCGTTGACCGTGGCGCTTTCCTTGGTGCCGAGCACGAGGAGCCACGTGATCACCGCCGCGATTCCCATGGCGGGCAAATTGATCAACCCGCCGTCAAACGGCCCGCGCACGAATTCGAGCGGCACGGTGACATGGAAACTGTGCTGGATGAACCCGATCATGTAGCCCGACCAGCCGACCGAAACGGCGCCAGCGGCAATCGCGTATTCGAGGATCAGCGCCCAGCCGACCATCCAGGCGACCAGTTCGCCCATCACGGCGTAGCTGTAGGTGTAGGCCGAACCCGAAACCGGGACCATCGCCGCCATTTCAGCGTAACACAAAGCTGCCACGGCGCAGACGAAGCCGGCGATGATGAAACTCACCATCATGCCCGGGCCCGCCTTCTGCGCAGCCTCGGCCGTCAGCACGAAAATGCCGGTGCCAATGACAGCGCCGACGCCGAGCATGGTCAGTTGGAAAGCGCCGAGCGATCGGTGAAGCGATTTCTTCTCGGCAGTTGCAAGAATAGCGTCGAGTGGTTTGACGCGACCGAACATTGATATCTCCCGCCTTGGTCCGCCGCCCTGCACGCCGCGCGCCCTGATAGCGCTGGCAAGGCTGGCCGGAAACCAGGTTTGCTAATTCGATAGCTAGCGCCGCCGTGCGCAGGCGCAAAGCGCTTTTTCCCCAACCCTGTGCACCGCCACGAAACAGTCATGCACCGAAACGGACCTGCCCTTGCGGCTTTGCGGCATTGCTCTAAAAGCGCGGGTCCCGCGAAACGGAACCCGCTACAGGAGTATTGGACATGTCCACGACTTATGTCCTCGACACCGCTACCAGCCGCGCCCATCCGACCCCGGCGCCGATGAAGCGGCTCAACATTCCCGGAATCCGCCAGCGCAAGGTGGATGGGGTGACCGAGCAGCCGGTGGTGATGCTGACGGCCTATACCGCGCGCCAGGCGCAGTTGCTCGATGCGCATTGCGACCTTCTGCTGGTGGGGGATTCGCTTGGCCAGGTGATCTATGGCCTGCCCTCTAGCGTCCCTGTCACGCTCGACATGATGTGCGCGCATGGCGCCGCGGTGGTGCGCGGCTCGTACCATGCAGCGGTCGTGGTCGACATGCCCTTCGGCGCCTATGAGCAATCACCCCAGCAGGCCTTCGAGAGCGCATCGCGCCTGCTCAAGGAAACCGGCTGCGATGCGGTGAAGCTCGAAGGCGGGGTCGCGATGGCGGAAACCGTAGCGTTTCTGGTCGCGCGCGGCATTCCGGTAATGGGCCATGTCGGCCTCACCCCGCAGGCGGTCAACGTGCTCGGCGGATACAACGCACGCGGGCGCAGCGCGGCGGAAGCCGAAAAGATCATCGGCGATGCCCGTGCAATTGCCGAGGCCGGGGCCTTTTCCATCGTCGTCGAAGGCGTGGTCGAACCGCTGGCCATCGCGATCACGCAGGCCGTCCCCTGCCCCACCATCGGCATCGGCGCTTCGGCGCAGTGCGACGGGCAAGTGCTGGTGACCGACGACATGCTCGGCATGTTCGAGCGCACGCCGCGCTTCGTGAAGATCTACGAGCACCTTGCCGAGACGATCTCCACCGCCGCCGCGGCCTATGCCGCCGAAGTGCGCGCACGCACCTTTCCGGGGGTGGAACAGACGTACCAGCCGAAGTAAGGACTTCGCCAGCCGCAAGCGTTGCGGCCATGACGGGACCCACGCTTGCTCAGGAACTTCGGCGGCTCGATCGCCTTCACGCTTGTCTGCCTGCTTCTGGCAGCCGCTTATGGCTGGATCCAGACGGCCTCCGTGCCTGCCACGCTGGCGATGCTGTGGATCGTGGTGATGCTCTCGGTGCTCGAGATATCGCTCTCATTCGACAATGCGGTGGTCAACGCCGTGGTGCTGGGCGAGATGGACGAGGTGTGGCAGCGCCGCTTCCTCACCTGGGGCATGGTGATCGCGGTGTTCGGCATGCGCATCGTGTTTCCGGTGGCGATCGTGGCGATCGCATCGGGGATCGGGCCGATCGAGGCCGTCCGCATCTCGCTGACCGAGCCTAAGCGCTACGAAGAAATAGTCTCCGGCGCGCATGTCGGCATTGCCGGTTTCGGCGGTGCGTTCCTCGCCATGGTCGGCCTTTCGTTTTTCTTCGACGGGGAGAAAGACGTCCACTGGATCACCTGGATCGAAACACGGCTGGCCCGCTTTGCCGATATCAAGGCGGCTGAAATCGCGATCCTGCTGGTTGCGGTCTACGGCATATCGCTGCTGCTGCCCCCGGCCGAGGCGCTGACGTTCCTTGGCGCGAGCGCGCTCGGCATCGTCACCTTCATTGCCGTCGAGGCGGTCGGCACTATCCTCGAAATGCGCGAGGCCGCGCAGAAGGCGGCGGGGCAGATGGTGCGCTCAGGGCTTGCGGGGTTCCTCTATCTCAACGTGCTCGATGCCTCGTTCAGCTTCGACGGGGTGATCGGGGCCTTCGCGCTCTCCAACAACATGGTGGTCATCGCGCTTGGCCTGTCCATCGGGGCGATGTTCGTGCGCTCGCTCACGCTGCTGCTGGTCAAGCAGGGGACGCTGGCGGAATACCGCTACCTCGAGCACGGGGCCTTCTGGGCCATCGTTGCGCTGGCCGCGATCATGCTGATCTCGGCCCACGTGGAGATCCCCGAGACCGTGACCGGCCTGATCGGTGCGGTGCTGATCGGACTCTCGCTGTGGTGGTCGGTCCGCCACAACCGCCGCTTCCCCGATGGCGAAATCGAGGACGCGCTGCGGGCGGAGTAGAACAAGAAAGGCGGGTTCGCGCAGAGCTCGCAGAGACCGCAGAGATGTAGCGCCGCGGCGAAGCCGCTTTCTTCATCCGCCCCAAAGTGCCAGGCCACGAATGCCTGCGGCGCAGAGCCTCTCTGCGGTCTCTGCGAGCTCTGTGCGAACCCCCTGCTTCCCTCTTTGCGCCTCTGCGCCTCTGCACGAACCAATCAATCCAGCGGCTCGGACGCCAGCTTGGGCGCAGGCGCAGGCGTGCCGAGGAAGCGCGGGGCGGGTGCGGGCATAGTCATGCCGCCATCCTCCACGAACATGCCGCGCTCGGCGTTGTGCGGGTGGTGCGGCGCTTCCTTGAGGCTGAGCACCGGTGCAAAGCAGATGTCCGTGCCTTCCATGATCGCTTCCCACTCGCTGCGGGTCTTCGTCGCGATCATTGCCGCGACTTTGGCCTTGAGCGCGGGCCACGCGGACTGGTCATGCTGCGCGGCGAAGGCAGGATCGGCGCCAAGGCCGCTCTTTTCCATCAGCAGCGCATAGAACTGCGGCTCGATGGAACCGAGCGCGATCCACTTGCCGTCGCTCGTCTCGTAGGTGTCGTAGAAATGGGCGCCGCCATCGAGCAGGTTGACCCCGCGTTCGTCCTTCCATTGGCCATTGCCGAAGAACGTCCAGGTCATCGCCGATAGGATCGCTGCGCCATCGACCATGGCGCAATCGATCACCTGGCCCTTGCTGGTACGCTGCGCCGAAAGCACCGCGGCGAGCACGCCGAACGCCATCATCATCCCGCCGCCGCCGAAATCGCCCACGGCATTGACCGGAAACTGCGGCTTGCCGCCGGCCTGCCCATACGTGTGCAGCGCGCCGGCCAGCGCGATGTAGTTGATGTCATGCCCAGCAAGCGGTGCCATCGGGCCTTCCTGGCCCCAGCCCGTCATGCGCCCGTAGACGAGGCGCGGATTGTCAGCGAGCAGCACATCGGGCCCCAGCCCGAGCCGCTCCATCACGCCCGGGCGGTAGCCTTCGATGATGGCATCGGCTTCCTTCACCAGCTCGCGGATGCGCGCGATGGCGGCAGGATCCTTGAGATCGAGTTCGATCCGCACACGGTTGCGGTTGAGGATATCACGGTTACCCTGATCGCCGACCCGCGCGCCCTTGCTCGGCCTGTCAATGCGGATCACGCGCGCGCCGTGATCGGCCAGCATCATGCATGCGAAGGGCCCCGGTCCGATCCCGGCGAACTCGAGAACCGTCAAACCTTCCAGCGCACCAGCCATCACTCACCCCGATTGTTTTAACCGATCAATTGAAAATCGGTTTGCCGCGCGATTGCGCCGCTGTCGAGACTTATTGCGCAGGTGAAGGCTGTCCGCGCGCGGCCAAGGCCCGCGAAACCGCGCCATAGGCATCGCGGTTCGGTCCGCTGGCCCATGCTGCGGCGAGGAGCTTCATGGCGACAAGGCTCTGCGGGTTCTGCGCTAGAAAACGTGAGGTCATCGCATCGGCATCAGCGGTGCGGCCAAGCGCGCGCAGCGCCGCGTCCATTCGCCGCAGCACCGGCTCGTTGAAGCGGATGGCCGCGCCGTTCTGGTAGTCGGCGAGCGCCCCCGCCGCCTCGCCGCGCAAGATACGCACATCGCCCGCCAGCAAATGCGCTTCGGCCGCGCCCGGATTGGCATCGCGCAGCCGGTCGGCTGCGGCCTGCGCCTCGTCCTTGCGCCCTTCTTTGAGCAGCGCGCGGATATAGGGCACGGCCGTCTGGGCCTGGTTCGGAGCATCGGCATAGGCCCCCGCGAGCACGGAAGTGCCGAATTCCGTCGCAAGCGGCGCGGGCCCATGCGCCACCGGGTGTTCAGCCCTTGCCAGGAGGGCTGCGGCACGGGCCTTGTTGCCCATGCGCCGCCAGCTAGCGCCGACAAGCCGCAGCGTGTAGGGCGCGGCCCAGGGCTGTGCCGCATCGCCATCGAAGCGCTCGGTGATCAGCGGATCGCTGCCTTGCCGGGCCAGCGCGCGCAGCAGCATCTGCCGCGCCTCGAGGTTATCGGGCTGCATCCGCACCAGCCGGTCGAACTGCTCGACAGCGACGTTGATATTCCCCGCGCGGTACTCGAGCACGCCCGTCAACAGAACTGCCGCGGGCATGTCGCGAAAGGCGGTGCCGGTGCGCTGGAGGATCGTGCGGGCGAGATCGGTTTCCCCGGCGCGCGCGGCAAGCACCGCCTGCAGGAACGCGGGGCGCGGGTTCTTCGGATCGACTTGCGCCAGCTTGCGGCACACGATCAGCATCGCGCGGTAATCGCCCATGTCACCCAGCGTCGCGGCATATTCGCCAAGCAGCGCGGGATCGTCGGGCCGCACCTTGAGCCCCGCCTCGAACCACGGCAGCGCGGCGGCAAGGCCATATTGCTCGCGGATCAGCAGGCCCCGGAACGCCAGCGCACGGGCATTCTTCGGATCGAGCGCGACGGCGCGGTCCGCGGCCTCGATGGACTGCAACTGCTCCCCGCCCGAAAAGCGCAGCGAGGCAATCGCGACCCACAAATCGGAATCGCGCGGATTGGCCTTCAGCGCCGTATCGAAAGCGTTCGCCGCGCTGCGCAGATCGCCGCCTGCCAGCGCGATCTGGCCGCGAACGCGCCAGCCAAGCGCCTCGGTACCGGGCGCGAACGCCCCGCCTTCGAGAACCTTGCGCGCCTCGGCGCGGTCGCCCTCCGCCATCAGCGCCTCGCCCAGATGCGCGCGCAGTGCATCCTCACTGGCACCGCCCTTGATCGCGCTGCGCAGCATGACTTCCGCTGAGACCGGATCGCGCCGCTCGATTGCCGCCTGCGCCTTGGCGCGCACGTCATCGAGCCGCGAGGCCCCCGCCGCCGGCCCGGCCAGCGCGAGGACAGCCAGCGCCGGAAGGGCCAGCAAAAGGGCAGCCTTGCGCTTAATGCTGAAGGTCGTACTGCTTGAGGAGGTCATAAAGCGTCGGCCGGCTGATCCCCAGCAGGCGTGCCGTGCTGGAGATGTTCCCCTCGCTCCGCGCAAGCGCATGGCGGATCATCTTGCGGTCGGTCGCCTCGCGCGCGGACTTGAGGTTGAGCGGATTGGCCTCGTCCTCGCCCGGTTCGGCAAGATCGAGATCGGCGGCGGTCACCAGCTTGGCATCGGCCATGATCACCGCGCGCTTCACCCGGTTTTCAAGCTCGCGCACGTTGCCGGGCCAGGTCCAGGCATCGATCGCGGCCAGCGCGTCCGGGGCAAAGCCCTTGACCGAGGGGTTCATCTCGGCGGCAAACCGCGTGAGGAAAACCTTCGCCAGCAGCGCCGCATCGCCCGGCCGTTCGGCAAGGCTCGGGATGCGCACGACGATCTCGGCAAGGCGGTAGAACAAATCCTCACGGAACCGCCCATCGGTGATCATCGCCTCAAGGTTCTGGTGCGTTGCGCAGACGATGCGGGTATCGACCTCGATCGAGCGGCGCCCACCGATGCGTTCGATGGTGCGCTCCTGCAGAAAGCGCAGCAGCTTGACCTGCAGCGGGAACGGAATGTCACCCACTTCATCAAGGAACAGCGTGCCGCCGCTGGCCTGCTCGATCTTGCCCTCGGTGGTCTTCACAGCGCCGGTAAAAGCGCCCTTCTCGTGGCCGAACAGCTCGCTTTCGAGGAGGTTTTCCGGGATCGCCGCGCAGTTGATCGCAACAAACGCACCGTGCCGGCGCGGGCTCGCCTCGTGCAGCCCGCGTGCCAGCAGTTCCTTGCCGGTGCCGCTCGCGCCCAGCAGCATGACCGAGACATTGGTCCCCGCCACGCGCTCGATCGTGCGCGCGACTTTCACCATCTCGGGCGCGCCGGTGATCAGGCGGCCGAGCACCCTGTTGCCTTCCGGCGCCCGCTCGGCGAGCTGACGGTTCTCCGTCTCGATCCGATGGAGGTGCAGAGCGCGCCGCACGATGAGGCCCAGCGCATCGATATCGACCGGCTTGGCGTAGAAATCATAAGCACCCTGGCTGATCGCCCGCAGCGCGCTTTCGCGTGCGCCGTGGCCGCTGGCGACGATCACCTTGGTATCGGGCTTCAGGGCCATGATCGCATCAAGCACGGCAAAGCCCTCGCTCGTCCCGTCGGGATCGGGCGGCAGGCCAAGATCGAGCGTGACGACAGCCGGCTCCTCCGAGCGCAGCAAGGCCAGCGCGGTCTGCCGGTCGCCCGCGATGAGCACCTCGAAGTCCTCGTAGGCCCACTTCAGCTGGGCCTGCAGACCCGGGTCATCCTCAACGATGAGGAGCTTGGGCAGCGCCTTCGTTGGCGCTGGAGGCCGGTCCTGGATCATCATGCCACCTTCTTGTCATCTGACGTGCCGTCAGGATTGGTTTCGCCGGCGCCTGCCATGGCCAGCGGCAATCGCACCGCGAACCGGCTGCCGAGACCTTCGCGGCTTTCGACTTCGAGCCGGCCGTTCATCGCGCGCACCAGTTCGCGCGCCTCGAACGCGCCGATCCCGAAGCCGCCTGCCTTGGTCGAGACGAACGGCTTGAACAGCCGGTTGCGCACGAAGTCCGCGCTCATGCCGCTGCCGGTATCGGCAACCTCGATCACGCCGTTGAGGCCATCGAACCGGGCCTGGAGGAAAACCGCCATGCCGGGCTGGCTCGCATCGATCGCGTTCTGCACGAGATGCGCGAGGACTTGCTCCAGCGTCTCGCGGCTCGCCATCACGAGGCACGGCTGGCCCGGCGTCACATAGACCGGGCAATCTGCCCCTGCCCCGCGATAGCGCGCCGCAACCGCTTCGATCACACCGGCGGCATCGATAGCCTCGATCCGCTGCACCCCGCCCGCGCCATAGCGCGAAAGCCGCGCGAGCAGCGCATTGAGCTTGTCTGCCGCGTTGGTCAGCGTCACCAGCATGTCCTTGCGAAACGCGGGATTGTCGGCGTGCCGTTCGGCATTGCGGGCGAGCAGCGCCAGCTGGCTCGCAAGGTTCTTGATATCGTGCATCACGAACGCGATGCGGCGGTTGAACTCGTCGAACCGGCTCGCCTCGAGCAGCGCGCTCTGCCCGTTGTGTTCGGCGATATAGCTGGCGAGCTGCTGCCCCACCACGCGCAGAAGGTCGAAGTCCTCCCAATCGAGCTTGCGCGCCAGCGGAGGCCGGCCCAGCACGACAAGGCCGACGAGCCGGTCGAAGTGCAGCAGGGGCACCAGCGCCCAAGCGCCGTGTTCTTCCAGCAGCCATTGCGGCATGATTGCCGCCTCGCCTTCATGGTCGGTTCCGGCGCGCACTTCGTCGAGATCGGCGATAAACCCGCGCCGCTCGAAAAACTGTGCAGCAGCCAGCGGCATTGCCTCGGCAGGCACTTCGATCGTCGGCCACTGCCAGCGCGCAGCGAGCACGAGATCGCCCCCTTCGCCCGGGATCAGCATGATCCCGCTGGCGCTGTCGGTGATATCGGCCAGTGCCTGCACCACACGCGCATGGAGCGGCGAAGCGCCCGGCCCGCCGCGGCCGATGGTGCGAGTAAAGCGCAGCCACTCGGCGCGGTAGTCATAGCGGTGCTGGAAGAAATGCTTGGCGAGCATCACGTTGAGCCAGCCGCGCAGACGCCCCGAAGGGACCAGCGCGAGGATCACCACCGTCGTCGCGAAAGCAAAGCCCAATTGCGCCAGCTGGCTGACATTGCCGCCAAGCCAGGCAACCGATTGCGCCGCCGCAACCATCAGGATCAGATAGCCACCGATCACCAGCAACGAGAGCGACTGGAACGCGACCGAACGGCTGGGCGAAAAGCGCAGCGCCGATCCGCCGCGCACGGCGCCCACCGAAACGAGCAGGAGGGCCGCCAGCTGCACAAGGCCGCGCAGCGCCACCATTTCCTGCGGGATCATCCGGCCAAGATAGGCGATCGTGTAGAGATTGAGGTCGTACCCCCACATCAGCGCGAGCGCGAGTGCGGTCCAGCGCACGGCGTCCCGCTGTCCGCTTATGGCGCCCACATAGAGGTTGTGAACCAGCACCAGCGCGCCGGTCGTCAGGAGCAGGCGGAACATCACCGATAGCTGGAAGATCATCGCCGTGGCGGGCTGGTTTCCGGCAAAGCGGATCGCCATCACCAGCAGCACGATCTGGAACAGCTCGACCATCGCGAGCACCGCCAGCACCGGGCGCACCTGCACCACGCTGGTATGCCGGTTGTCGCGCGCAAACAGCGAATAGACCACCGTCAGCCAGCAGAGGTTGCGCAGCAGCTCGAACACTTGCGTGATCGCGGCGTTGGGTCCGAACGAGGAGTTGAGCAAAGTCCACGCCGTCGTCAGCGCAAGGGCCGCGATCAGCGCGCGGCCGTTTTCCTTGCGCCGCCGCCGCCGATCCGCCAGCCACACTGTCAGCAACATCGCCGCGAAAGCCGCGACGAGGTAGCTCCACTGGCTGAGGCCGGTCCATCCAAGCGGACTGTGCATGGGCGCGCCCCTGCTACCGCTCAGCGCGCACCCTCGTTCCAGAGCACCACGCGCAGCGTCTGGAGGAGGATCAGCAGGTCGAGGAACGGACTGTAATTCTTGGCGTAGTAGAGATCGAACTCGAGCTTGTGCCGCGAATCCTCGATCGAGGCGCCATAGGGATAGTTGATCTGCGCCCAGCCGGTGATGCCCGGCTTCACCATGTGGCGCTCGGCATAGTAGGGCAGCTTGTCCTCGAGGTCGGAGACGAATTCCGGCCGTTCCGGACGGGGGCCGACAAAGCTCATCTCGCCCTTCAGCACCGTCCAGGCCTGCGGCAGCTCGTCAATCCGCAGCTTGCGGATCAGCTTGCCCACGCGGGTCACGCGCGGGTCGTCCTTGGCCGCCCACTGCGCGCCGCCCTTTTCGGCATCGGTGCGCATGGAGCGCAGCTTGATGAGGCTGAAGGGCTGGCCATAAAGGCCGACACGGGTCTGGCGGAAGAACGCCGGGCCGCGACTGTCGATCTTCACCAGCAGCGCGAACACCGCGATCACCGGCGCGGTCAGCAGCAGCAGCACGAGGCTGGCGCAAATGTCGAACACGCGCTTCATCGCGCTGGAGATCATCCGGCCCGAGGAAAATCCGTCCGAAAAGATCAGCCAGCTGGGATTGACCGTATCGAGATCGACGCGGCCCGTCTCGCGCTCCATGAAGGTCGAGAAATCGTTGACGTGGACGCCGGTCGTCTTGATCCGCAGCAAGTCCTTCAGCGGCAGCGCATTACGCCGCTCTTCCAGCGCGAGCACGACTTCGCTGACCCCGAGGTTCTCGACATAGCGGGTAAGATTGTGGATCGCAGTGCGGTTGATCGCTTCCTTGATCACCGGCGCGCTGTCGCTCATGCCGACAAAGCCGACGATGACGAAGCCCGCTTCAACCCGCTCGCCCAGCTGCCGCAGCCGCTCCGCCCGGTCCCCCGCGCCCAGCACCAGCACGCGCCGGCGGAACACCGCAGTGCCGAGCAGTCCGCCAAGCAGGATGCGGACGAACACCAGCAGCGCCATCGCGATGAACATCGCGTAGAACAGGTTGGACCGCCACAAGGTGTGCCCGGGCAGCATGAAATAGACGACCGAGAGCGCGATGATGCCAAGGCTGATCGCCACCAGCAGGCGCGCGGTGGCATAGCGCATCGAGCGCAGCGCATCCGAGCCATAGACTCCGACCGCGATCATCGCGGTCTGGACCAGTACCGCAAAGATCAGCAGCGGCATCCAGCGGTCCACCACGACGCCGCCATCGATGCCGATCTGATGCGCTCGCACCATCCAGCCCAGCTCGCCCGCTGCAATCAGCAGGACGAAATCGAGGAGCGCGAGCAGGAACACCGCGTTCGGAATATAGAGCTTGAACAGGCGGATCATGATGCCGCAATCATCCGTCTATGCGGTCCGGAGCGGACCTTCTCGCGCCGTTCTAGGCTCAGAGGGGTAAAGCGTCGGTAAATCTGACACCCTGTTTCGGCGTGTTAACCTTTGCCTATCCCGATTTTTCGCCGTGCTGGCGCTGCTGGGGACGCAAAATGTCGGCCCGCCTTACAGCAATGACTTATGCATGCACTGCACTGGCGAAGCGCCGCGTTCGCTGTCATGGTACGCCTTATGCGTGAGAAGGAACTGCGGCTGGCTCTGATCTGCTACGGCGGGATCAGCCTTGCAGTCTACATGCACGGCGTGACCAAGGAGATCTGGTACGCCACGCGCGCCAGCCGCGCGTTTCATGAGGAGGCGCCCTCCAGCACCGGCGCCGAGGCCGTCTATCGGCGCCTGCTCGAAACGATCGCACACACCCGCGATCTCAGGCTGCGGATCCTTCCCGATATCATCTCGGGGGCCAGCGCTGGCGGGATCAACGGCGTGTTCCTCGCGCAGGCGCTGGCGAGCGGGCAGAGCCTCGAGCCGCTCACCACGCTGTGGCTGGAGCGGGCCGATGTCGAAGTCCTGCTCGATCCCGATGCGCGGCCCTGGAGCCGCTTTGCCAAGTTCTGGGCGCAGCCGCTGGTGTGGTTCCTGCTGAAGCGCCCGGGCAATGTCGTCAGCCGCACGGTCGCCTCGGCCAGCACGCGCAAGGAAGTGCGCTTCAAGCTCTCCCACCTCATCCGCGCGCGCTGGTTCGCGCCGCCGTTCAGCGGGATAGGTTTTTCGCATCTCCTTGCCGAAGCGCTTGATGCCATGGCGCAAACCGGCGGCACTGCCGCGCCGCTGCTTCCTCCCGGCCACCCGCTAGACCTTCTCGTCACCGCCACCGATTTCAACGGTCATCTCGAAGACCTGATGCTCAACAGCCCGCCGGTGGTTGAGGAAAGCGAGCACCGGCTCGCTATCGGCTTTCGCCGCAACGCCGCCCAGGGTGCGGGGGAGGATCTTGCCGAGCGCGCCGAACTCGTCTTCGCGGCGCGGTCCACCGCGAGCTTTCCCGGCGCTTTCCCGCCGCTCATGCTCGCGGAAATGGACCAGCTCACCGCCCAGCGCGGGCTTGCCTGGCATGGGCGCGAGGCGTTTCTCAAGCGCGTGATGCCCAGCCGCTGGAAGCGCGGGCAACTGGCGGATGTCGCGCTGGTCGATGGGGCGGTGCTCGTCAATCGGCCCTTTGCACCCGCCATGGCCGTCCTGCGTGATCGGCCCGCCCAGCGCGAGGTCGATCGCCGCTTCGTCTATATCGACCCCAGCCCCGCCCACCTCGCAATGCCCGATCACATGGAGCGCACGGTCGGCTTCTTCTCGGCGATCTTCGGCTCGCTCTCCTCGATCCCGCGCGAGCAGCCGATCCGCGACAACCTCGAGGCACTCGAAGCCCAATCGCGCGAGCGGGCGCGCCTCAGGATGATTGTCGACACCCTGCGCGGCGAGATCGACACTGCCGTGGAGCGATTGTTCGGCTATACCTTCTTCTTCGATCATCCGAACCAGAAGCGCCTCACCGCATGGCGCGCCAAGGCGCAGCAGGCCGCGGCCGAGCAGGCAGGCTTCGCGTTCCACGGCTATGCGCAGGTCAAGCTTGCCGGGGTTGTCACTGCACTGGCGCAAGTGATCGAGGAAGCGATGATCGAGGCACCCCCGCGCGGCGCGGTCGAGGCCGAGCTCTGGGCGCACCTCGCAACGCTTGGCTTCGACCGGCTGGCACAAGAAAGAGGCGGCGCAACCGCGGCGGCCATCGCCTTCTTCCGGGCGCACGATCTGGGTTTCCGCATTCGCCGCCTCAAGCTGCTCGCCCGCCGGCTCACGCAGGACTGGGACGATGCCGAAGGGATCAGCCCGGCCGAGCGCGAAGCCGCCCGCGCCGTAGTCTACCACGCGCAGGCGCTTTATCAGGCGAAGCAGACCGCCGCCGGGCTGGGCGAGGATTTCGCGGCGGTCGCCGCCGAAGCGCTTGCCCGCCCCGCCGATGTGCTCGCCGCCATCGCGGCCCGGCGCGATCTCACCGGCATCGACCTTGCTGTCGATGCCATGCTCGTCGAAGGCCTCGCCGCGATGAGCAAGCCGCTGCGCCGCCGCTTCCTCTACGCCTATCTCGGTTTCCCGTTCTACGATGTTGCCACCTTGCCCCTGCTCCAGGGCGAAGGCATGGGCGAGTTCGATCCCGTGAAAGTCGACCGGATCTCCCCCGAAGACGCGGTATCGATCCGCACCGGCGGCACGTATGCCTGCCTCAAGGGGGTCGAATTCTTCCATTTCGGCGCGTTCTTCGCGCGGGCCTACCGCGAGAACGACTACCTCTGGGGCCGCCTCCACGGCGCCGAACGCACGGTCGACCTCATCGCCTCCACCGCCGAACCGCCACTCCCGCCCGGCGTGATCCGCGCCTTCAAGCGCGATATGTTCCTCGCCATCCTCGCCGAGGAAAAGCCGCGCCTCACCGCCGAGGCAGGGATGGTGGATGGCGTCATCGCCGAAGTGAACGCGATGTTTGCGGGGGGATAGACAGCAAACCGCGTTGGCCCACACTGGCGCAAACCCAAACCCGCTCATGCTGAGTTTGTCGAAGCATCATACCCGGCGACCGCGCCAACACCCTTCGACAAGCTCAGGGTGAGCGGAGTTGGGAGCATGAAGATACTAGCGCACCCCCGTCGTCACCCGCGACGAGGTGAAAGGGTAGAGCGGCTGGTTCGAAAAGAACCGCAGATCACTCCGTCAGATCGTTCCAAGCATCCTTGATCCGGTCAAAAAAACCCTTTGACTGCGGGGTTTCCTCGCCCGTCTCGGTCGCCTGAAACTCGCGCAGCAGCTCGCGCTGGCGGGCCGAGAGCTTGGTCGGCGTTTCGACCTGGATCTCGATCACCAGATCGCCCGAACCGCGCCCCTGCAGCACTGGCATGCCTGCCCCGCGCTTGCGCAGCTGCTTGCCCGACTGAATGCCGGCAGGAATCTCGATCCGGTGGCGCGCGCCATCGACGCCCGGGATTTCGATCTCGCCACCCAGCGCCGCCTGGGTGAAGCTGATCGGGCAACGCGTGAGCAGCGTCGTCCCGTCGCGCTCGAACATGCGGTGGCGCTTGATGTGGAGGAAGATGTAGAGATCGCCCGGCGGCGCACCGAACGGCCCCGCCTCGCCCTTCCCGGCAAGGCGGATGCGCGTGCCGTTGTCCACACCTGCAGGAATCTGCACCTCAAGCTTCTGCTCGGCATCGACGCGGCCCTCGCCGCGGCAGCTCTTGCAGGGGCTTTCGATCACTTCGCCGCGGCCGTGGCAGGTCGGGCAGGTCCGCTCGACCATGAAGAAGCCCTGCTGCGCGCGCACTTTGCCGTGCCCGCCGCACAAGTTGCAGCGCCGCGCAGAAGTGCCCGGCGTCGCGCCGGTGCCGCCGCATGGCTGGCAGCTCTGCGCCACCTCGACCGCGATCTCGGCGGACTTGCCGTGGAACGCGTCTTCCAGCGTGATTTCCATGTCGTAGCGCAGATCGCCGCCGCGCCGCGCTTGGCTGCGCCCGCCGCCACCAAAGGCGCCGCCGAAGATCGTTTCGAAGATATCGCCCAGATCGCCGAAATCCGCGCCGCCGCCAAAGCCGCCCGAGCCGCCGCCGCCCTGCTGAAATGCGGCATGGCCATAGCGGTCGTAAGCGGCCCGCTTCTGCGGGTCCGAGAGGCATGCATAGGCCTCGTTGATCTGCTTGAACTTCGCTTCGCTGTCCTGGCACCCCGGATTCTTGTCCGGATGATACTTCATCGCCAGCTTGCGGTAGGCGGACTTCAATACCTTGTCGTCCGCAGTGCGCTCTACCTCGAGCAGTTCGTAGAAATCGATTTCAGCCGACATTGCGGTTCCCATCCCAGAACAACGGCCCGCCGCCTGCGCCCAAAGGTCAGGCGGCGGGCCGGTTCAGCGCAACATCACTTGTTGTCGTCGACTTCCGAGAACTCGGCGTCGACCACATCTTCGGCGTCCTTCGGAGCTTCGGCGCCAGGTGCAGCGGCAGCAGCCTGCTCCTTCTCGTAGATCGCCTGGCCCATCTTCATCGCCTTTTCGGTGAGCGCCTGGGTCTTGGCATTCATGTCGGCCGGATCGCCGCCTTCGATTGCCTTCTTCGCGTCCGCAATCGCGGCCTCGATCTCGGCCTTCAGCGAAGCGTCGATCTTGTCGCCGTTCTCCTCAAGCTGCCGCTCGGTCGCGTGGACAAGGCTGTCGGCGTTGTTGCGCGCCTCGGCCGCCTCGCGGCGCTTCTTGTCCTCCTCGGCGAACTTCTCGGCATCGCGCACCATCTGCTCGATGTCGTTGTCCGAAAGGCCGCCCGAGGCCTGGATGCGGATCTGCTGTTCCTTGCCGGTGCCCTTGTCCTTGGCCGACACGTTCACGATGCCGTTGGCGTCGATGTCGAAGGTAACCTCGATCTGCGGCACGCCGCGCCGCGCCGGCGGAATGCCGACGAGGTCGAACTGGCCGAGCAGCTTGTTGTCCTGCGCCATCTCGCGCTCGCCCTGGAACACGCGGATCGTCACCGCCTGCTGGTTGTCCTCGGCAGTCGAGTAGACCTGGCTCTTCTTGGTCGGGATCGTGGTGTTGCGGTCGATCATCTTGGTCATGATGCCGCCCAGCGTCTCGATACCCAGCGAAAGCGGGGTCACGTCGAGCAGCAGGACGTCCTTGACGTCGCCCTGCAGCACGCCGGCCTGGATTGCCGCGCCCATGGCGACGACTTCATCCGGGTTCACACCGGTGTGCGGGTCCTTGCCGAAGAACTCCTTCACGATTTCGCGCACGCGCGGCATGCGGGTCATGCCGCCGACGAGCACGACGTCATCGATGTCCTTGGCGGTGAGACCGGCGTCGGCAATCGCCTTGCGGCACGGCTCAAGCGTACGCTGGATCAGGCCCGAGACGAGCTTTTCAAGGTCCGAACGCGTGACGTTTTCCACCAGATGCAGCGGGGTGGTGCTGCCACCTTCCATGCGCGCGGTGATGAACGGCAGGTTGATCTCGGTCGTCTGCGCGCTCGAAAGCTCGATCTTGGCCTTTTCGGCGGCTTCCTTCAGCCGCTGGAGGGCGAGCTTGTCGGTGCGGAGATCCATGTTCTCCTTGGCCTTGAACTTGTCCGCGAGGTACTCGACCAGCACGTTGTCGAAGTCTTCACCGCCGAGGAACGTGTCGCCGTTGGTGGACTTCACTTCGAACACGCCGTCGCCGATCTCGAGCACCGAGATATCGAACGTACCGCCGCCAAGGTCATAGACCGCGATGGTCTTGCCGTCCTGCTTGTCGAGGCCATAGGCGAGCGCGGCCGCGGTCGGCTCGTTGATGATGCGCAGCACTTCGAGGCCCGCGATCTGGCCGGCGTCCTTGGTCGCCTGACGCTGCGCGTCGTTGAAGTAGGCCGGCACGGTGATCACCGCCTGCGTCACGGTCTCGCCGAGATAGCTTTCCGCGGTTTCCTTCATCTTCTGGAGAATGAAGGCCGAAATCTGCGAAGGGCTGTAATCCTCGCCGCCAGCCTTGACCCACGCGTCGCCGTTCTTGCCCTTGACGATGCCATAGGGAACCAGCGCCATGTCCTTCTGGGTCATGGGATCTTCAAAGCGGCGGCCGATCAGGCGCTTCACCGCGAAGATGGTGTTGTCGGGATTGGTCACGGCCTGACGCTTGGCCGGCTGCCCGATCAGGCGCTCGCCATCCTTGGTGAAAGCGACGATCGAGGGCGTCGTGCGCGCGCCTTCGGAATTCTCGATAACCTTCGATGTGCCGCCATCCATCACCGCAACGCAGCTGTTGGTCGTGCCGAGGTCGATGCCGATAACTTTAGCCATGATGTTCCTGTTTCCTTGCCCTGTGGACGCTGCACTTGCGGCCCCCCGAACCGGGCAAGCCTTCGTCTATGCAGCTCCGTCAGTGGGCGATATAGGTCGCCTTCTGCCCGGGACAAGGCCCAGACCCGCGCCTATGTTACGTCTCGTTTCAAGACTGGAGAGAGCCTCGATGCCCCCCATACGTTCCAGAGCCTCCGGCTTCGGCCTTGCCATTGCCGCCACTGCAAGCCTGCTTGCCCTCTCGGCTTGCAGCGGCACTGCGCCCGATTCCGGTGAAACGGAAGTGGCATTGGATGCCAAGGGCTCTGCACCCAATGGGCTCGCGCCCGACAATGCGCCCAACGTCAGCGTGATCGAACCGGTGATCAAGCTCCCCGCCGTGCCCGGCAATCCGGGCGTGCTTTATTTCACGATCCAGCAAAGCGCAGGCGCAGCGAACACGCTCGTGGCCGTCCATGTCGATGGCGCGGAGCGTGCCGAAATGCATGAAACCAAGACCGTGAACGGCGTCTCGTCGATGGATCCGGTCTCGGCGGTAACCTTCAGCGAAAGCCAGCCCGCCGAATTCAAGCCCGGCAGCTACCATGTCATGCTGTTCAAGCTCGCCGATACGGTGAAGCCGGGCAAGGATGTAGAAGTCACTTTCACGCTCGCCAATGGCGACAAGGTGAGCACATTCGCGAAAGTCGAGGAAGTCGGCGCGATGGACGGCATGATGGACCATATGTGACCTTGCCGTTCAGGGTTCCTCCTGGCGGCGAACGTCCGCTGACGGGCGGGGAGCAGACCCTGGCTGAGAGCGTCTTCGGCGGCGCGCTCGATCTTGCACCCGTGCGGATCCGGCGCCGCCGTTTCTTCCCCTTCCAGCCGCGCGGCACCGTGATGGCGCCGATGGGGCACGTGCATTTCCACCCGGCAAGCCCGCTTTACCGCGACGATTTTGCCGAAGCCCCGCTCGGCCTGCAGGCCCTTTTCATCCACGAGCTCGTGCACGTCTGGCAAACGCAGCAGCGCGGGCGGTTCTACCTCCCGCTGATGCGCCACCCGTTCTGCCGCTAC
This sequence comes from Novosphingobium sp., assembly GCF_965228995.1. GTDB lineage: Bacteria > Pseudomonadota > Alphaproteobacteria > Sphingomonadales > Sphingomonadaceae > Novosphingobium. Next base: position 3,010,185 of record NZ_OZ245852.1, read on the forward strand.
GCCTACCGTTTCGATCCGGCTCGGCCTTTCGCGGCCTACGGCATCGAGCAGCAGGCCGAACTCGTCGCGCACGCCTTCCTCGCGGCGAGGGGTGCGCCGCATGCGGCGGCCCCTGCGCTTGGCGTGCTGAAATCCGTCCTGCCGTTCCCGGTCCGGCGAGCCTGACCGGGCGCGCGCAGCAGCCGTTCAGCAGCGGACCTGATATTCGTAGCCGTCGCGGTCGCGGCGATAGCAGCGGCCGTGCTTCTTGATCAGCGAACCGCCGATCGCGCCGGCCGCAGCACCGATGGCCGCGCCGGTGCCGACATCGCCGCCCGTCGCACCGCCGATCAGTGCGCCGCCTGCCGCGCCAGCCAGCGCGCCTTCAGCGCCGTAGTTGCGGGCACAGCCCACCAGCGAAAGCGCGGCCACGGCCATTACGGGAAGCATGATCTTGCGTTTCATCGTCGATTCTCCTTGCGGCCCCCGGGTGTGTGCCCCCGCAATGGGCACAATGCGCCGGGCCCCCGCAGGTTCCGCCACGCGAAAGGTGCGTCACCCTGCTCTGGCGCAGATAGGCGGGGCCGTGGCACTTTCACCCTGCAGGAAAAGGATCGCGCCCATGCCGCATGCCGTAGTCACGCACGCCATTCTCGATGCCGTTGCCGCCGCGCGCGGGGGCGTGCGCAATGTATTCGATGATATCGACCCGAAGCGCCTCGCCCATATCTGCGTCGATATGCAGAACGGCTTCATGGAAGCAGGCTCACCGGTCGAAGTCCCGGCTGCGCGCGGCATCGTCGACAACATCAACCGCATCAGCGCCGCGGTGCGCGCGGGCGGCGGCCTCAACGTGTTTCTGCGCTTTACCACGCCCGATGCGGCCAGCTGGTCAGTTTTCGTCCGCCGCCTCGGCACCGGCGCCGCCGCCCACCGCGCCGCCTTCACGCCAGGCGCCCACTATCACGATTTCTGGCCGACCCTCGATGTCCAGCCCGGCGATGCGGTGGTCGACAAGCACCGCTTCAGCGGCTTCACCCCGGGCACGAGCGACCTCGACGCGGTCCTCAAGGCACGCGGCATCGATACCGTCCTGATCACCGGCACGCTTACCAACTGCTGCTGCGAAAGCACCGCGCGCGATGCGATGCAGTTCAACTACCGCGTACTGATGGCCGCCGACGCCAACGCCGCGCTGACGGATGCCGAACACGCCGCCACCCTGCACAACATGGCGTTCGTGTTCGCCGATCTTTACGACACGGACGAGGTGCTGGCGCTGCTGGGCTGAGCGCGCGCCCACCCCTGCAACCAAACCCGCTCATGCTGAGCTTGTCGAAGCATCATGCACGGCGGCTGCGCCAGCACCCTTCGACAAGCTCAGGGTGAGCGGATGTGGGTGGCATGGTCGGAAGCGAAACCCCCTCAATCCGGCTTCTTCGCCACCGCCACCATCGCCGCGCGCAGCAGGCGGTCCTTGATCATGTAGCCGGCCTGCAGTTCCTGCAGCACGGTGCCCGGCTCCACATCATTCGAGGGGATCTCCAGCATCGCCTGGTGCTGGTGCGGATCGAGCGGAAGGCCCTTGGCGGCGATCCGGCTGATGCCGTGGCTTGCGAACACCTTCTCGATCTCGCGCCCGGTCGCCTCGAGCCCGGCGACAAGGTTCTTCATCTTGTCGTCCTCGCGCAGTTCGGCGGGGATCGATTCGAGCGCGCGGGCAAGGTTGTCCGCCACCGAGAGAATGTCGCGCGCAAAGGCCGTTGCGGCATAGGCGCGCGCGTCGGCCATTTCCTTTTCCATGCGGCGGCGCACGTTCTGCGTCTCGGCCTTGGCGTAGAGCACGTCCTGCTTCGCCGCCTCAAGATCGCCCTTCAGCGCTTCGAGCAATTCAGCCTGAACATCGCCGCCTTCGGTCAGCTCGGAAGGAACGCCCTCCAGTTCGGCAGCCACTTCGGCATCTGTCGGGCGCGTGTCGTTATCAGTCATTTTCGCGTAAATCCGTCCTGCGTGATGATCCTGCTCAAGGATTGAGCTGTGAAGTCAACCATGGGGACAACCCGCGCATAATTCAACCGCGTCGGCCCGATAACTCCCACCACGCCGACCACGCGCCCCTCCCCGTCACGCCATGGCGCGGCAATCACCGAAGAGCCCGAAAGCGAGAACAGCCGGTTCTCGCTGCCGATGAAAATGCGCGCGCTGTCCGCCTCGCGCGCGGCATCGAGCACCCCCGCGATGGCCTCCGCGCTTTCAAGCTCGTCGAGCAGTTGCCGCACCCGCTCGATATCGCCGAGCGCTGCCTCGTCGAGCAGGTTCGCCTGCCCGCGCACAACCAGCACCGGCCGCTGCGCCGCATCGCGGCTCCACACCGCCAGCCCCCGCTCGACCAACGCCGCGCTCGCCGCATCGAGCGCCGAGCGCCCCCCTGCGATTTCAGCGCGAATGGCACTGAGCGCTTCAGCAAGTGTCCGCCCCGCCATGCGCGCGGTGAGGTAGTTGCCCGCCTGTTCGAGCGTCGAGGCACTGGCCGCCCCAGGGAGATCGATCACCCGGTTCTCGACGCTGCCGTCATCCCCCACTAGCACCACCAGCGCGCGCGCCTGCCCCAGCGGAACGAAAGAAATCTGCGCCAGCCGCATTTCCCGGCGCGGCACCATGACGACGCCCGCCCCGGCCGAGAGATCGGACAAGGCCAGACTTGCCGCCGCCAGCGCCGCCTCGATCGTGCCGCCCTCGGCCAGCCCTCGCTCAATCTGCGCGCGCTCGGCTGCTGAAGGTTCCGCTGCCTGCATTATGCCATCAACGAAGAGCCTCAGGCCCACCTCGGTCGGCATCCGTCCCGCGCTGGTATGCGGTGCTGCCAGCAGCCCGGCGTCCTGCAATTCCTGCAAAACCGAGCGGATCGAGGCGGGCGAAAGCCCCACCACCCCGCTCCCCGCAATCGTGCGCGAGCCGACGGGCTGCCCATTCGCGATATAGCCTTCCACCACCAGGCGGAAGATATCGCGGGCCCGCAGCGAAAGTTCTGAAAGTCCGGGTCCTGCCATGGCCTTTGTCTAGGACAGTTCATCCCGCCGCGAAAGGCGTCGCAACCCCCGTCTTTTCGTGCCGCAGGGCCTTTCATTCCGCTGCGCGCGGGCTAAAGGCAGCGCAAACAGCAGACAAAGGAATTCCCATGCGTCCTTCAGGCCGCGCCGCAGACGAGATGCGCGCGATTACTATCGAGACCGGCTTTACCAAGCACGCCGAAGGCTCGGTGCTGATCGGCTTCGGCGATACCAAGGTGCTCGTCACCGCCTCGGTCGAAGAACGCGTGCCGCCGTTCATGCGCGGCAAGGGCGAAGGCTGGGTTACGGCGGAATACTCGATGCTCCCCCGTGCGACCCACACCCGCGGCAGCCGTGAGGCGGCCAAGGGCAAGCAATCGGGCCGCACGCAGGAAATCCAGCGCCTGATCGGGCGCAGCTTGCGCGCTGTGACCGACATGAAGAAGCTCGGCGAACGCCAGATCACCTTGGACTGCGACGTTATCCAGGCCGACGGCGGCACCCGCACCGCCTCGATTTCCGGCGCATGGATCGCGCTGCGCCTTGCCGTACAGACGCTGATGGACAGCGGCGCAATCAAGGAAGACCCGCTGACCCGCAAGGTCGCCGCGATTTCCTGCGGCATCCATCAGGGCACCCCGGTGCTCGATCTCGACTACATCGAGGACAGCTCCGCCGATGCCGATGCCAACTTCGTGCTGATCGAGGGCGGCCATATCGCCGAAGTCCAGGCCACCGCCGAAGGCGCGACCTACGACGAGGAAGGCCTCCTGCGCCTCCTGCGCCTCGCCCGCATCGGCTGCACCGAAATCTTCGCCGCGCAGGCCCGCGCCGTCGGCCAATGACCCTTTGCGCCCACTCCCCTTCGTCATCCCCGCGCAGGCGGGGATCCAGAGCCCAAGGCGAAGCGTCAGCCGCCCTGGATTCCCGCCTTCGCGGGAATGACGAGGTCTGGGTGGGACAGGACCTGACATGACCCGCCTCCTCGCGCCCGGAAAGCTCGTCATCGCCACGCACAACGCGGGCAAATTGCGCGAGATCCGGGCGCTACTCGCGCCCCATGGCATGGAATGCCTCTCGGCCGGCGAACTGGGCCTGCCCGAGCCCGCCGAGACAGGCACCACCTTTGCCGAAAACGCGCTGATCAAGGCCCACGCCTCGGCCAGCGCCTCGGGCCTCCCCGCGCTCGCCGATGATTCCGGCCTCTGCGTCACCGCGCTCGGCGGCGCGCCGGGTGTCTATACCGCAGATTGGGCCGAAGCCGCGCCGTTCGAAGGCGGTCCGGGCCGCGACTGGTACATGGCGATGGGCAAAGTCGAGGGCAAACTTGCCGAGCTCGGCCCCGATACACCTCGCGACTGCTGGTTCGCCTGCGTCCTCGCGCTCGCCTGGCCCGATGGCCGCGAGGCCGTGTTCGAAGGCCGCGCGATGGGCTCGCTCACCTGGCCCCCGCGCGGTACGCTGGGCTTCGGCTACGACCCGGTCTTCGTGCCTTCAGGCGATACGCGCACTTTCGCCGAGCTGGACCCGGCCGAAAAGCACCGCATCAGCCACCGCGCCGACGCTTTTTCGAAGCTCGTTTCTTCTGCGCTGACGGATTGACCGCATCCGTGGCGGCAGCCGACGCACCTGCCGCCGCCGACCGCTTGTAGTCGAACACCGGCTGACCCATCACATTCCCGGCCGGCGAATAGCGGCACACCAGAAAATCGCGCACCGGGTTGCTCGCAACCGTGCAGCCAACCTCGCGCGTGTCCTTCCACACCATCTGGGTATAGTGCCCGACGTCTTCCCAGACCCCCGTCGTCGAGACATCGGGAAATACGCCGCGTTTGAACTGCTTGTTCTCTTCGATGAAGAAACCGATCATTTCCTCGGGGCTATAATCGTCCTTGGTCCCGTACCACAGGTTCTCGCCCTCGCCGCCATCGGCGCCGACCGGTGCGTGTTCGAACATGTTAGATACCGCGAGCGTCTGCGCCCACTTCTTCGCGTGATCCGCTAGCTTCGCGCTCCAGACCAGCGGCTTCAGCCCCAGCCGCTCCCGCTCGGCATTATGCGCTGCGAGCAACCGCGCCGCCACTGCTTCGGTCGGCGTCACAGTCACCTGAGCCGCCACCGGCGCCGCCGCGACGGAGGCAGCAATGGCGACAATCGCAAGCGCTCGAATGCGTGGCATATGCGCTTTCCCTTGACTTTGCCGGCCCGACTCAGGCTGGAAAGGCGGATGGCCTTCGCCCTCTATATCCACTGGCCGTTCTGCCTCGCCAAGTGCCCCTATTGCGATTTCAATAGCCATGTCCGAGAGGGCATCGACGTGGCACAATGGCAGGCCGCCCTGCTTGCCGACATGGCGCACGAGGCGGCGTTGACCGGGGGGCACGAGCTCTCCTCGATCTTCTTCGGCGGCGGCACTCCTTCGCTGATGCCGCCCGCGCTGGTCGCCACGCTGATCGAAGCCGCCGGCCGCCACTGGCGCTTCGCCCCCGATATCGAGATCACGCTCGAGGCCAATCCCTCCTCGGTCGAAGCGGCAAACTTCGCGGCGCTCGCAGGTGTGGGCATCAACCGCGTCTCGCTCGGCCTGCAGGCCCTCGACGATGCCGCGCTGTCGTTCCTCGGCCGCCTGCACGATGCCGCCGAAGGCCTCGCTGCGCTGGAAGTCGCGCAGCGCCATTTCCGCCGCGTCAGCTTCGATCTCATCTACGCGCGGCCCGATCACACCCCCGCATTGTGGGAAGCCGAACTTACCCGCGCACTGGCGCTCGGCACCGGCCACCTCTCGCTCTATCAGCTCACCATCGAGCCCGGGACCCGCTTCGCCACACTGGTGCGCGAGGGCAAGTTCACCCCGCTCGATGATGACGCGGCGGGCGATCTTTTTGCCCTCACCCGCGAGCTGACCACGGCTGCCGGCCTCCCGGCCTACGAGATCAGCAATCACGCCCGCGCGCACGAGGAAAGCCGCCACAACCTCGTCTACTGGCGCTATCAGGATTACGCCGGGATCGGCCCCGGCGCGCACGGCCGGCGCGGCGGCTTTGCCACCGTGCGCCACCGCAAGCCGGAGAACTTCCTCAAGGCCGTCGCCGCCCAGCACCACGGCATTGCCGAAATCCGCGAACTCGGCACGCGCGAACAGGCTGCCGAAGCGCTCCTCATGGGCTTGCGGCTCGCCGAAGGCATAGCACCCGCCGCACTGGCCGAGCGCTTCGGCCTCGCCGAAGCCGAACTGATCGATCCTGCCAAGCGGGCGTTCTATAGGTCGCAGGGCCTGCTCACCGAACAAGCAGACCGGCTGATCGTGACGGATGCCGGCATGCCGCTGCTCGATGGCCTGCTGGCGGAGCTCGTCCCGGCCGGGCTCGTCACGGCATGAGCGCGCCCGATCTGCTCGAAGCCTGGGGCAGCCACCTCGCACTTGCCCGCCGCCGCTCGCCGCACACGGTGCGCGCCTATGTCGCCACCGCCGCGCGGTTTCTGGCCGTGCTGCCCCCACCGCATGATTGGCCCTCACTCGCCAAGCTCGAAGTCGGCGATGTGCGCACCCAGATGGCCGCTCGCCGCGCGGACGGTATCGGCAACGTTTCCGCCGCGCGCGAGCTATCGGCCCTGAAAGCATTCCTCGCCTTCGCCCGCACGCAGGCTGGCGGCGCCGACGCCCCGCCGCCCCGCCTGCGCGGGCCGCGGATCAAGAAAGGCCTCCCCCGCCCCGTCACCCCGGATGACGCGGTAAACCTCGCTGCCATGGTCGCCGATGAAGGCGGCGAACCGTGGATCGGCGCGCGCGACCGCGCCGTGCTTCTGTTGCTCTACGGCGCAGGCCTGCGCATCGCCGAGGCGCTTTCGCTCACCGCCGCCGCCCTCCCGCTCGGTGATACGCTTACCGTCACCGGCAAGGGCGGCCGCCAGCGCGTCGTGCCCATCCTGCCGATCGTGAAAGCGGCGGTGGAGGACTATGCCGCCAAAGTCCCCTTCCCGCTCGACCGCAGCGCGCCCCTGTTTCGCGGCGCCAAGGGCGGCCCGCTCGCACAGGCCATGATCCAGCGCGCCGTGGCCCGGGCGCGGACCGTGCTCGGCCTGCCCGCCACCGCCACCCCCCATGCGCTGCGCCACAGCTTCGCCACGCACCTGCTCGGCGCAGGAGCGGACCTGAGGAGCCTGCAGGAACTGCTCGGCCACGCCAGCCTGTCCTCGACGCAGATCTACACGAAGGTTGATGCAGCAACGCTGCTAGACGTCTACCGCAACGCGCATCCGCGGGCCTAGACGTCATTGGCAATTTTTGCCATAAAGCAGCATATGGCTACCATGAACGTATCCCTGCCCGAACCCATGCGCGAGTTCGTCCAGCAGCGCATCGAGAGCGGCCAATACGCCAGCGTCAGTGATTACGTGCGGGATCTGATCCGCAGGGATCAGGGCATTGTCGAGGACGAAGCGCGCTGGCTTGCCGAACTTGACGCATCGATTGCGCAGGGCCTCGCTGAGCTTGATGCGGGCGGTGGCGAAGATCTTCACACGGTATGTGCGGAAATTCGTGCAGAAATCGGTTTGTTGGGGCCAAAAACAGTAACACAATGAAGGTTATATTCCTGCGTGCGGCGCGCCGTGATCTGGCTACGGTTGCCCGCTTCATAGCTCAGGACAACCCACCAAGAGCCGAATCATTCATATCGGCATTGGAGGAGGTCGCGCTTCGGATCAGTGACGCACCACGCGGCTTTCCTCTGGTCCCAAGACATGAGCAGCAAGGTATCCGCCGTCGGTCATGGCGCGGTTATGGCATTCTTTATGTGCTTCGGAACGATACGATAGCTATCTTGCGTGTTCTTGGCCCCGGGCAGGATCACGACCGCCTGTTGGGCCTGAAGTAACCCTACTTCCCCGCTGATCGCGGCAGCCGCAGCACTGCCATCAATCCGCCGAGATCCTCGCTTTCACCCAGCGTGATCGAACCGCCGTAGAGCTCGGCAACATCGCGCACGATGGCAAGGCCGAGGCCGGTGCCGGGCTTGCCGGTATCGAGCCGGGCACCACGCGCGAACAGCGTGTCCCGGGCCGCGTCGGGGATGCCCATGCCGTCGTCCTCGATCCATATCTCGCAGGTCTTGGGGTCCTCCGGCACGGCATCGATCGTCACGAAAACCGAGCCGCCGCCATACTTCGCGGCATTCTCGATCAGGTTGCCGAGAATCTCGTCGAGATCCTGCCGCTCGATCGCAACGCTGGCCTCACGGTTGCCATCCATGTCAAAGCGCACATGCGGATAGAGCCGCACCACCGCGCGCTCCACCGCCTCCGCGCTTTCGCCCACGCTGGCGCGGGCAAGGCCTGTCGCGCGGCGCCCCACGGCGCGGGCGCGGGCAAGGTGGTGGTCGACTTGCCGGCGCATCACCGCCGCCTCGCGGATTACCGTATCCGAAAGGTCCTCCGCCTTCGCCGTCGCTGCGTTCATCACCACCGTCAGCGGTGTCTTGAGCGCATGCGCAAGGTTGCCCGCATGGGTGCGCGCTTCCTCGGCCTGCCGCTCCGAATGCGCGAGCAGCGCGTTGATTTCCTCGACCAGCGGTTGCACCTCGAGCGGTAGCGGCTCGTCAACCCGGCGCGCCTGCCCCTCGCGCATGTCGGCAATCGCGCGGCGGACGCGGCGCAAGGGGCCAAGGCCGTAGTAAGTCTGCATCGCCGCCATCGCGATCAGGCCCAGCCCCAGCACCACGAACGACCAGATCAGGATCGCCCGGATCCGCCGGATCTGTGCGTCGAGATCGCTACGGCTTGCGGCGACTGCGAATTGCCAGTTGATCGGGCTGCCCGGCAGGATCACCGAACGCTCGATGATCCTGAGGCGCTCGTCGCCGAACTGCGCGCTGTCATAAACGTGCGGCGTCCCGTCGAAGTGATCGCCCTTCAGCTTCAGCGTGCGGTCCCACAGCGAGCGTGAGGGGAAATCCTCATGCCCCTTGCCGCTTATCTGCCAGTAAAGTCCGCTGTTCGGTTCAAGGAAGCGCTGATCGCCAAGCGCGCGGTTGAAGAACACTTCGCCGTCCGGCCCGATCTCCGCCGAGCCGACCATGGCGGTCAGCATATAGTCGAGCTGCTTGTCGAAGTTGCTCGTGGCAAGCCCCGTCATCGTGCGATCGAGCGTAAAGCCGCCGCCCAATAGCAGCACCGAAATCCATGCGACCGCAATCAGCAGCATGCGCCGCGAGAGCGAACCCGTGTGCGCGGCCGTCGCGCGCGGGGCGTCGGGCACCGCGGCTGGGGTTTCCCCGGGGGCAATCACGCTGTGTTCCACGCCGTGCGCCCCGTCGCCGCTCAGCCGCGCCCGGGCTGTGCCGGATCGTCGAGGCTATAGCCCAGCCCGCGGATGGTGGTGATCACATCAGGTCCCAGCTTCTTGCGGATGCGCGTGACGAACACCTCGATCGTATTGGAATCGCGGTCGAAATCCTGATCGTAGATATGTTCGATCAGCTCGGTGCGGCTCACCACCTTGCCCTTGTGGTGAAGCAGGTAGGAGAGCAGCTTGTATTCCTGCGCGGTCAGCTTCACCGGCTCGCCGTCCAGGGTCACCCGGCCCGAACGCGTATCCAGCCGCACGCCGCCCGCAATCAGCTCTGACGAGGAATTGCCCGAAGCGCGGCGGATCAGCGCGCGCAGGCGGGCGATCAGTTCCTCGCTCTGGAAGGGCTTCGCGAGGTAATCATCCGCCCCCGCATCGAGGCCTGCCACCTTGTCCGACCAGCTGTCGCGCGCGGTCAGCACCAGCACCGGGAACTTGCGCCCCTCCTTGCGCCACATGCCGAGCACGGTCAGCCCGTCGATTTCCGGCAGGCCGAGATCGAGGATCACCGCGTCATAATCCTCGGTCGAGCCCATGAAATGCCCGTCCTCGCCATCGACCGAAAGATCGACCGCATAGCCATTGGCCTCGAGCGTTGACTTGAGCTGCTTGCCGAGGGTCGGTTCATCCTCGACGATCAGGATACGCATCACTTGCCCCTTGCTGCGCCGCCTGCTGGGCGGCCCTTCTCATGTATTGGCTTGATGGAGCGACAAACCTGAACGGTCAAGGAACGGGGGCAGGCTTGTCTTCAGAGGTACGGCGAACAAAGATTTCGCGCAGAGGCGCAGCGGGCGCGGAGAGGCTTTGCCCGGCCAAAGGCCGTTTGCTCCAACTCATCAGCCCGGCATGGCGAGCAGCTTTATCGCAATGACCATGATCTCTGCGCCTCTGCGCCTCTGCGCGAAATTCGAAACCTCGCCGCTAGTGCGATTCGCCCAGGATCTGCCCCGTCCGCGCATCGACATCGACGAACACGACCCGCCCGTCCTGAATGAACTTCAACCGATAGGCCATCGCGGTCGGATCGTATTCGGGGCCGAGGTACTGCATGCCCCGCTTTGTCGGCAGCACCCGCGCCTCGATCTCGCGGAGCGAGCGCACGTTGCCGTTGCGCAAATCGAGCCGCGCCTCACGCTGTTCATCGGTCCGCCGCTGCTGCGCATCGGCAGCAGGGGCAAGCAGAACGAGGAGGCCCAGGGCGATGATTGCTGATGTAGAGCGCATAATGCGAAGCGCCATAGGCTGCGGCCTTTGAATAGCTTGTGAACGCGCGGCCGGGTCTGGTCCCCCAATGTCCGCTCCCCTGCACATACTTATGGCAGATCAGGCAAGCCGGTGCCAAGCCGCCTTTCGCAGATACTGGACCTCGCCGTCCCGCCCCGCTAAGCGCCGCTGCATCATGGCAGCAGCACCAATCCTCAGCTGGGAAGGCCTCGGCCTGAACCAGGGCACGCATTGGCTGTTCCAGGGCCTCGACGTCCAGATCGGCCCGCGCGACCGGCTCGCCCTTATCGGCCGCAACGGCGCGGGCAAGACCACGCTGCTCAAGCTGATCGCCGGCACAGTCGATGCCGACAAGGGCACCCGCTCGGTCCAGCCGGGCACGCGCGTCGTGACGCTTGAGCAGGACCCGTTCTTCACCGGCTACGAAACCCTCATGGACTTCGCGCTTTCGGGCAAGGATGCCCCGCCGCGCCACGAAGTCGAAGCCATCGCCGGCCAGCTGGGCATCGACTTGTCGCGACAAGCCGACAGCGCCTCGGGCGGGGAACGCCGCCGCGCCGCCTTGGCGCGCGCGCTCGCCAGCGAGCCCGATCTGCTGCTGCTCGACGAGCCGACCAACCACCTCGATCTCGCCGCCATCGAATGGCTGGAATCGTGGCTCCAGCGCTACAACGGCGCGTTTGTCGTCATCAGCCATGACCGTACCTTCCTCGAACGCCTGACCAAGGCCACGCTATGGCTGGATCGCGGCGCGCTCCGCCGCCGCGAGATCGGCTTCGGCGGCTATGAAGCGTGGATGGAAGCGGTCTACGCCGAAGAAGCCCGCGCGGCCGACAAGCTCGACGCCAAGCTCAAGATCGAAGCCCACTGGCTCGAACGCGGCGTCACCGCGCGGCGCAAGCGCAACATGGGCCGCCTCGAAAAACTCTGGGAAATGAGGGCCACCCGCGCCGCGATGCTCAGCCCGCAAGGCACCGCCAAGCTCAGCCTCGGCAGCGACGATGCCAAGAGCAAGGCGGTGATCGTCGCGGACAAGATCACCAAGCGCTTCGGCGAACGCGTGATCGTCAAGGATTTCAGCCTCCGCATCACCCGCAAGGACCGCATCGGCCTCGTCGGCGCGAACGGCGCAGGGAAAACCACGCTGCTCAAGCTCCTCACCGGCGAACTGGAGCCCGACAGCGGCACCGTCACGCTGGCAAAAACGCTCACCCCCGTCATCATCGACCAGCAGCGCAGCCTGATGTCACCTGAAAAGCGCATCCGCGATGTGGTGGCCGAAGGCAGCGACTGGATCGACGTGCAGGGGGTGCGCAAGCACATTCACGGCTATCTCAAGGACTTCCTGTTCGATCCCGGCATGGTCGAGGCGCGCGTCGGCACGCTCTCCGGCGGCGAACGCTCGCGCCTGCTGCTCGCGCGCGAGTTCGCCCGCCCCTCGAACCTCCTCGTGCTCGACGAGCCGACCAACGACCTCGATCTCGAAACGCTCGACCTCTTGCAGGAAGTGATTTCGGACTACGAAGGCACCGTCCTCATCGTCAGCCACGACCGCGATTTCCTTGATCGCACCGTCACGATCACGCTCGGCATGGATGGCTCAGGCAAAGTCGATATCGTTGCAGGCGGCTATGCCGATTGGGAAAAGCAGCGCAAACAGCGCCTCGCCGGCAAGCCCGTGGCGCGCGAAACGGCAGACAAACCCGCCGCCGCGCCGCCCCCGCCTCCGCCGCCCAAAAAGGCCAAGCTCACCTACAAGGACCAGCGCGACTACGAGATCCTTCCGGATCGCATCTCCGAGCTGGAAAAAGCCATCGCCCGCGACGAAGCCGCGCTGGCCGACCCCGACCTCTACACCAAAAACCCCACCCGATTCGCCGCCCTCACCGCGTCAATCGACAAGGCCCGCGCGGAAAAGGACGCAGCGGAAGAGCGGTGGCTGGAACTGGCGGAGATGGTCGAGGGGTGAGAGGCGTCAAACAGGTTGGCAAGTCTGCTCGATCGCCTAAGTTCGCGCTCGCGATAGTTTGAAGGGTTAGCGCATCGGCGCGTATGATGAGCAAGCAAGTCCGATTTGTCGCCGTATCGCTGATCGCCGCCACGATGGCACTTTCAGGCTGTCAGCGTGAGACGGACCCAACTGCGGCTCTGGCCTGGGCCTATCCCACAGGCGCGACGACCACTTTCGGCCAGCCGCTCGGCCCGGGGCCATTCCAGGTGCCGGGAAGCAAACTGATCTTGACCCGCGCGCAAGTTGCTCAGTCCAAAGGGCCGATCGATTGGCACCCGGAAGACCATCCAACTGCTCCGCCGGTCGTCGGTGGCCCATATGGCGGCGCGGCAACACCATGCGCAGAGTGCCATTTTCTAAACGGTGCTGGCGTCCCCGCGTCGGCCGATCTTGCCGGATTGCCAGCAGCCTACATCATCGAACAGGTCAATGCGTTCCGATCAGGTGAGCGGAAATCCGCCAATGCGGGTCAGCCAAATACCGCGGAAATGATCAAGACAGCCCAAGGCGTCGATCCTGTGGCCCTTCAGCAGGCGGCAGCATACTTCTCACGTTTGCCAAGATCACGCTGGCTGCGGGTCATTGAAAGCGACACCGCACCGCGAACCTTCCCCGACAAATATGGCTGGCTTAATCCAGCACCGGGCGGCGGGTCGGAGCCGTTAGGTGACCGGATCGTCGAATTGTCCGCCGATCTGCCTCGTGCGATGCTCGGTGATGATCACGTTCTGCTAACAGACTACGTTCCACGCGGTGCGATCGCGCGCGGCAAGCGGATCGCCGAGACCGGCGGTGTCTCAGCCATGCCATGCCAGACTTGCCACGGCGCAGAGTTGACCGGATCCGGCTCCGTGCCTCCGATTGCCGGGCGTCCGGCCGGCTATATCGCACGAACGCTGTGGGATATCCGGACAGGAGCAAGACGAAACCAAGCCGTAGCGCCCATGCGGGCCGTCGCAAGAGGTCTGACACCGTCCGAGATCAGAGACGTTGCCGCCTATCTGGCCGCACAAGCCCCGCCGCCGCCTGCATGATTTGGGGCGTTAGCCCCCTCAACCCGCCGCCAGCCGCTCCGCCGTCCGCTCCTCGATCCGCTTTTCCAGCATGAACAGCGGCATCGTGCCTTCTTCCAGAATGCCATGGAACCACGGCAGGCTGAACTTGTCCCCCAGCGCCGCTTGCGCTTTCGTGCGCGCCGCAACCCATGCGGTGTGGCCGATCTTGTAGCTGCACGCCTGCCCGATCAGCACGCAATAGCGCTCCACCTCGCGCTGGCTGCGCGCCTCAGCAAAGCCGGTGGTAGCGACCAGATAGGCGGCCGCCTTCTCGCGGCTCCAGCGATAGTGGTGAATGCCGGTATCGACCACCAGCCGCGCCGCGCGGAACAGGAACGATTGCAGGTATCCGGCCCGCTCCAGCGCGGAATAGCCGCCCAGTTCGTCCGCCAGCTGCTCGGCATAAAGTGCCCAGCCCTCGCCGTGCGCCGAAAGGAAGAAGTTCTTGAGATAGAGCGGAAGCGCGCCGGCTTTCTGCGCATAGCCACCCTGCAAGTGGTGCCCCGGGATGCCTTCGTGATAGGTCAGCGAAGGCAGCGAATAGCGCGGCCAATCGCCCACCGACTTGAGGTTGATCCAGTAGATCGCCGGGCGCGAACCATCGAGGCTGGCGCTGTAGTAGTATCCGTTCGAGGCCCCATCCTGAATCTCCACCGGCACGCGGCGGATTTCCAGCGGCTCGCTGGGATAGTTCGCAAAGGCCTGCGGCAGCTTCTTCGCCATCGCCGCGATACCCGCATTGAGCGAGGCGATCAGGTCCGCCCGGCCCGCGTCCGTATCGGGGTAAAGCTGGTCCGGCGCATGGTTCAGCGCGGTCAGCCGCTCGCCCACCGTGCCCTTGGTATAGCCCGCGGCCTTGAGGATCGCATCGAGCTTGCCGGTAATATCGGCGACCTGCTCAAGCCCGATCTTGTGGATTTCCTCGGGGCTCAGCTTGGTCGTCGTCGCCTCGGCCAAGGCCGCCGCATAGATCGCATCGCCGCCGCGCACGCGCCATGCGCCGTCGCCCGCCGGGGTCTTCATGCGCAGCGACCGCACCAGCGCGATCTGCCGGTCGAGCGCGGGATAGACATCGCCGCCAACAATCTTAGCCGCCTGCGCCGCCCAGTCGCCGGGAATCGCCTTGGCCGTGGTACGCCGCGTTAGCGAACGCACAAGCGCGCTTGCCTCGGGCGCCGGCCCGCGCAGCTTGGCCAGCTGGCCGAGCGCCAGATCGAGCGACCAGCGCGGCGCGATCACCCTGCGCGCCGCCAGCCGCTTCTGGCCCAGCGTGTCCTCATCCAGCGCAAAAGCAAAGGCCTTGAGCCGTGCAAGATAGGCCTCGGCATCCGCCGCCGTCTCAACCGGATGCTGGCTGTCGAGCATGTCCGGCACTTCGAAATAGACGCCCTGCTGCTGCGTGATCGGATAGGGCTGCTGCACGCTCTCGATGCCAAACGGCACGCCCGCCAGCCGCCGCTCGAACATGTAGGCAAGGAGCTCGCGCTGCCGCTGCACCCCGGGGCTGAGGCTTGCAGGATCGACCCCGCGCATGGCGGCAAGCCCGGCCCGGTTGAACGCCTGCTTGGCTGCGCGGCCCGCCTCGCTACCGTCATCGAGCCGCGAACGCAGCGCCGCGCGCACACCGGTATCGAGCCCAAGCCCGGTCGCGTGCTGCGGTGTCAGCAGCAGATTGTCGTAGAACAGCCGGTCGGCCAGCCCCGCAAAAGCGGCATCGCCGGGCGCCGCAACCGCAGCTGCAAGGGACTTTGCAGGCAGCAAGGTCGTCAGCGCGGCAGTCGCCGCTCCGGCAAGAAATTCACGTCTTTCCATGGACTAAGCTCCGCACTGCGAAAGAACCAATCTGGTGGCATATTCCGCTGCCGGGAGGCAAGTGGTCCACCGGGGCGGGCAGTGGAAATCATCACGGCATGCCGTAAAACCCTGCCACCCGGTCGAGCGCCAGCTCCAACACCAGCTTGCCGCTACGCGCGGGCCAGGCCAGCGCTTTCTCCGCCACCGGCACGCCTTCCCCGGCGCAGACCACCCGCCAGAGGATATCGGCGAGCCCCGGCCCCGCCGCCGCGATCGCGCCATCGAAGCGGCGCCGCGCGGCAAACTGCCGCTCGCCCGCCGTCAGGCCCGGCTCGCCGCCAGCCACGCGGACCGGGTCCCAGCGCATCGTCACCGATGGCGCGAGGTCAGCGCGCTCCCAGTCGGCACGCAGCCGCTCGCCCGCGGCAAATTGCCGGTCGCTCAGATGGCCGCGCGCGTGCAGCCAGGTCAGCGGCGATTCGGCGAGATTGACCTTCACGCTGCGCACCGCGCCGCGTACTCCGCTTGCGCCCGGACGCAGACCCGCCAGCCGCCGCGGACCTTCTTCGGTCAGTTCACGCTCCACCAGCACTTGCGCCACGGCCCTCTCCTCTCGAACAAATCAGGAACGAAGCATCTATTGCCGTAATGCTCCGCATGTAGGAAAGTACAAAACTTGCCGCATCGCACAAAAGCTGTAAAACGTAAGTATGAGGCCCCCAAGAGTGCCCCGACCATGATCAACCGCATCCGCGATATTCGTCGTCAGAAGGGCCTAACCTTGGCCGATGTCGCTGCGCGCTGCGTGCCGCCGACGACGGCGCAGACCATTGGGCGGCTGGAAACGGGCATGCGCTCGCTCTCGCTCGGCTGGATGAACCGCATCGCCGCCGCGCTGGACGTCGATCCCCAGCTGCTGGTGAAGGCAGAAGTGGACCGCGAGCCGCAGATCATCGCCCGCCTCGCCGCAAATGGCGCCGAAGCGCTCGCCAAACCGATGTCTGCGGTGTTCCCGGTCGGCCCGGGCTCGGCCCAGCTTGTCGTCCTATCGGTCGAGGCCAGCGCCGGCGAATATCGTGCCGGAGATCAGGTCTGGCTGCGGCAGATCGGTCCTGAGGATTTCGGCCGCGCGCTCAACCGCGATGTGCTTGCCCCTCGCCCCGGTGGCCGCTTCGCGTTCGGCCGGATGATCGATCGCGATGGAGACCGCGTCGCGCTGCTTCCCCCCGGCATCGGCCAGCGCCAGGTGGTGATCGATCACCCCACCTGGATCGGCGTCGCCGAATTGCTCGTCCGCTCGCTCTGATTGCCTGTGCCAGCCGCAAACACCAAAGGCCCGCTCACCCTGAGCTTGTCGAAGGGTGCTGGCGCGACGGTAGCGCCGAAGTGCTGCGACAAGCTCAGCATGAGCGGGCCTTTGCAAACACGTGTGCCCCAAACTGAGACCATGGTGTGATCCTCCGGTGAAACGCCGCCTGCTGTCGATCTCGACGCTCTATCCCGCGCCGACCCGTCCGGGTTTCGGCCGCTTCGTGGCGCGCCAGATGGAGGCGCTGGCCGCGCGGGAGGATTGGGACGTCACCGTGATCAACCCGATTGGCCTCCCCCCGGCCCCGTTCAGCGCGATGGGCCGCTACAAGCCGCTCGCGGCCATCCCCCCGCTCGAGACCAGCGGGCGCGTCACCGTGCACCATCCGAGCTTCCTGCTGGTCCCGGGCCTGTCCGGCCGTTTCAATCCCTGGGCGATCACCCGCGCGGTCCTGCCGCTGGCGCGCAAACTCCACCGCGAGGCGCCGTTCGATCTGGTCGACGCGCAGTTCTTCTACCCCGATGGCCCTGCCGCCGCAGATGTCGCCGCCGCGCTTGGCCTGCCCCATGCGATCAAGGCGCGCGGTTCTGATATCCACTTGTGGGGAGACCGCCCCGCAGCGCTCCTCCAGATGCGCCGTGCAGCCCGCAGCGCAGCGGCCGTACTGGCCGTATCGGGCGCCCTCGCGCGCGACATGAACGCGCTCGGCCTCGCCCCGCCCGGCGGCATCACCGTCCATTACACCGGGCTGGACCGCGCGCGCTTCCAGCCGCTGCCCCGCCCCGAAGCCCGCGCGCAGCTTGCCGCCCGCCTGCCCGCCCTCGCACTGCGCCCGGCAGATCGCCTCGCCGTCTGCGTCGGCGCGCTGATCGCGATCAAGGGGCAGGCGCTCGCCATCGAAGCGCTGACCAGCCTCCCCGGCGATATCCAGCTCGCGCTGGCCGGCACCGGTGCGGACGAAGCCGCACTGCGCGCCCGCGCCGCCGCGCATGGGGTGTCGAGCCGGGTGCATTTCCTCGGCGCAGTGAGCCACGAGACGCTGCCCGTGCTGCTCAGCGCCGCCGATGTCATGGTGCTGCCGTCGGAGCGCGAAGGGCTTGCCAATGCCTGGATCGAAGCGCTCGCCTGCGGCACTCCGCTCGTCATCCCGCCCGTCGGCGGCGCACCCGAAGTGGTCGATTGCCCCGCCGCCGGCCGCCTCGCCGAACGCACCCCCACCGCAATCGCCGCCGCCATTGCCGAGGTGCTGGCCGCATCCCCCGCGCAAGCAGACGTCGCCGCCAGCGCCGCCCGCTTCAGCTGGGACGCCAACGCTGCAGCCCTCGCGCAAATCTACGAAAAAGCCGCCAGCCGCTGAGGGTGCGCAACGTGCTTCGACAAGCTCAGCACGAGCGGGTAGTGATTTGAGCCATCATCCCGTCAGCTCTCTCATTTGCAAACATCCGTTCATCCTGAGCCTGTCGAAGGATGCCAGCGCTCCGTCCGCCTTCAGGCGCCTTCGCGCGCCATCCGCTCCTGCTTGTCCAGCGGGCTCTCGGTCGGCACGAAGCTCTTCGACGTCACCTTGAGCCAGATCAGGATCGGCGCCGCCATATAGATCGAGCTGTAGGTACCCACGAAAATGCCCAGCGTGATTGCCGCGGTGAAGCCGAAGATCACCCCCGGACCCAGCAGCAGCAGCGCCGTCAGCGTGATCAGCATCGAAAGCGAGGTCGCCAGCGTGCGGTGCAGCGTCTCGTTGACCGAGAGGTCGAGCAGCTCGGGCATCGGCATCTTGCGGTATTTCTTCAGGTTCTCGCGGATGCGGTCGTAGACCACGATCGTATCGTTGAGCGAATAGCCGATCAGCGTCAGCAGCGCCGCGACGATCGTGAGGTCGAACTCGATCTGCGTCACCGCGAACATGCCCAATGTCAGCGTCACGTCGTGCACCAGGCTGAACAGCGCGCCAACTCCGAACTGCCATTCGAACCGCAGCCAGATATAGGCCGCCACCGCCAGCGCCGCGAGGCCGAGCGAAAGCACCGCGCTGTGCCACAGCTCACCCGAAACCTTGCCCGAAACCGAATCAACGCCGTCAACGCGGGCATCGGCGTGCTTGGCCTTGATGTCCGCCGTGATCGTGCGCGCCATCTTGTCCGAAAGGCCGTTGTCATGATCCGCGCCCACCGGCAGCTTCATGCGGATGGAGATTTCATTGGGCTTGCCATAGCGCTGGATGATCGGCTCACCATAGCCCAGCGCCTCGATCTCACCGCGCAGCGGCCCGACCGGCGCTTCCGCGCTCTGGGTAAAGGTCACGCGGATCATCTGCCCGCCGATGAAATCGACGCCGAGATTGAGGCCCTTGGTGAACACGAGGCTGAGGCTTGCCGCCATCAGCAGCAGGCTGATCACGTAGAACGGCACACGCCAGCGCAGGAACTTGATGTTCGTGTTGTCGGGAACGAGCTTGAGAAGCTTCATCGAACCGGTTCCTTAAAGCGCGATTTCGGTGGGCCGCGCCTTGCGCAGCCACTGGGCGACCCACATGCGGGTCATGGTCACGGCGGTAAACACCGAGGTCGCGATGCCGATCAGCAGCACGATGGCAAACCCGCGCACCGGCCCGGTGCCGAACGCCGCCATCGAAAGCGCCGCGATCACGTTGGTGATGTTGGCATCGAAGATCGCGCGGCTCGCTTCCTTGTAGCCCATCTCGACCGCCTGGAACACGCGCCGCCCGCGGTGCCGCTCCTCGCGGATGCGCTCGTTTATCAGCACGTTGGCGTCAACCGCTGCGCCGATCGTCAGCACGAAGCCGGCAATACCCGGCAGTGTCAGCGTGGTCCCGATTGATGCCATGATGCCCAGGATCATCAGCACGTTGAACACCAGCGCGATGCAGGCATAGACGCCGAAGCGGCCATAAACGGCGAGGATGAAGGCCACCAGCGCCAGCGTGCCGACGCCCATCGCGATCATGCCCTTGCGGACCGAGTCCGCACCGAGGTCCGGCCCGACGGTGCGTTCTTCCACCACCTTGAGGTCGACCGGCAACGCACCCGAACGCAGCGAGATCGCAAGGTTGCTCGCCGCCTGCGTGGTGAAGCTGCCTGAAATCACCGCGCTGCCGCCGAGGATCGGTTCATTGATGTTGGGCGCCGAAAGCACCTTGCCATCGAGGATGATCGCGAAGGGCTTGTTGACGTTCTGCGTCGTCAGCTTGGCAAAGCGTGCGCCGCCATCGGTGTTGAAAGTGATCGCAACCTGCGGCTCGTTGGTCTGCTGGTTGTTGGTGACCTGCGCGTTGGTCAGCTGGTCGCCGCGAATACCTCCAAGCCGCTTGACCGCGATGGAGCCGACCGGGCCGCCGTCCTTGACCGAAGCATAAGGCACGATCTCGCTGCCCGGAGGCGCGATGCCGCGCTGAATATCGCTCTGCAGCGCGGTCGTATCGACCAGCTTGAACTCGAGCTTTGCAGTCTGGCCGAGGAGGTTCTTGAGCGCCTGCGGATCCTGCAGACCCGGCACCTGCACCACGATGCGGTTCGAGCCCGAACGGATGATCGTCGGCTCGCGCGTGCCCAGCGCGTCGATGCGCTTGCGCACCACTTCGACCGCGGTTTCCATCGCCTGCGCCACGGCAAGGTCGATGCCCTCGGGCGTCGGCGTGAGCACGAAGCGGTTGCCGTCGACGACATTGATCGTCCAGTCGCGCGCGCCGGTGAGGCCTGCACCGGTGGTCAGCGGCAGGATCGCCTCACGCACTGCATCAACCTTGGCCGGATCCTCGACGAGGAATGTCAGCGCGCCGTCACGGTTGGAAATGTCGCTGATGCGAATGTCCGGGTTCGCCTGCTTGAGCTTGTTGCGAACCGATTCGTCCATGCCTTCGATGCGCTGCTGGCGCACCTGGCTGGGATCGGCTTCGAGCAGGATATGGCTGCCGCCGGCAAGGTCGAGCCCGAGGTTGACCTTGGGCGCATAGAGCCCTGCGGGGAGCGCGATGCCCATCACCGAGACCACCGATGGCACCGCCGCGAGCGCGGCCACCAGTGTGATCGCCCAGAGCCAGATCACCTTCCAGCGCGGAAATTCAAGCATTGCGAACAGTCTTCCTGAACTGGGCCTCGCGCATCCGGAAATGGCCGGATGCGGGCCGCATCATCAATCGTTGGCGGGTGCCGATCCGGCGGGCGGGAGCACGTCACCGATGGTCGCCCGCACCGCGCGAACGCGGACATTGGGCCCCAGCTCGAGATCGACGGTCTGGTCCTCGACCTTGATCACCTTGCCGATCAGACCGCCTGCGGTCACCACCTGATCGCCCTTCTTGAGCGTGGAAATCTTGACCTGCTGCTCCTTCTGCCGGCGCATTTGCGGGCGGAGGATCAGGAAATAGAAGATCGCCGCCATGGCAACCAGCGGCAGAAACTGCAGGTACGCCGGCGGCTCGGCCGGAGTGGCAGCCGGTGCGGCCGCGGCAAGGATATGGAAGAGGACAGAACCGTTCATGGCGGGTCGGGAACTTTCGCTTGGGGCTTCTGACACTCATGGCCAGTAACGGCAGGCGCGCTAGCAGTTTGGCATGGCTTAGGCAACTTTGCGCCCATCGCATCAGCCGCAATCGCGGTGCCCCGCGCAATCGGCGATCAAGAAGCCTTGCCATCCCCCCAGACCCTGCCTATAGGCCCGCCTTCCGGTCGGGACGTAGCGCAGCCTGGTAGCGCATCACACTGGGGGTGTGGGGGTCGGAGGTTCGAATCCTCTCGTCCCGACCAATTATTTCAGACGGCGTTTCCCCCTTTCAGCGCCGCCATCAACCTCAACTTTCCCCCACAAACAAGCCAGCAAACTGCCGCCGCAGTTCGGCTTTCAGCACTTTGCCCATGGCATTGCGCGGGAACTCCGGCACAATGCGGATCGCCTTGGGCTGCTTGAAGCGCGCCAGTTTTGCGCGCGCGACCGCCTCGATGGCGGCAGGTTCGAGATCGGGCCGCGCGGCGGTCACCACCGCCACCACGCCTTCGCCGAAATCGGGATGCGGCACGCCGATGATCGCGACATCGCTCACACCGTCGACTTCGGCGAGCACCATTTCCAGTTCTGCCGGATAGATGTTGAACCCGCCCGAGATGATGAGATCCTTCGACCGCCCCGCGATGGTCACCCGCCCGCTCGCATCCTTGAAGCCGGTATCGCCGGTCACGAAGAACCCGTCCGGCCCGATCGCTTCCGCTGTCGCCTCGGGGCGGCGCCAGTACCCGGCGCACAGATTCGGCCCCCGGATCTCGATCTCGCCCACTTCGCCCGGCGGCAGTTCGGCGCGCCCTTCTCCGCCGACCACGCGCAATTCCACCCCCGGCAGCGGATAGCCGACCGTTCCCGGGATCCGCCCTTCCGGCGCATAAGGGTTGGAAGTGATCATCGCCGCCTCGGTCATGCCGTAACGTTCCAGAATGCGGTGCCCGGTGCGCGCCTCGATCTCGGCGAAGACCGACGGCAGCAGCGGCGCCGAACCACAGATCATCAGCCGGATGGTGCGCACTGCCTCACGGCCGAAATCCGCGCGCTCCAGCAGCCGCGTGTAGAATGTCGGCACCCCCATGAACACGCTGACCGTCGGCAGCAGCGCCGCCACTTTTGCCGCATCGAACTTGCCCAGCAAGTGCACCGTGGCCGCGCTGTAAAGCCCCAGATGGAGCGCCACGAACAGCCCATGCGCATGGAACAGCGGCAGGCTGTGGAGAATGCTGTCCTCATCCGAAAACCGCCAGGCCTCGAACAGCGCCGCAACGTTGGACGACAAGTTGCGGTGCATCAGCATCGCGCCCTTGGGCCGCCCGGTGGTGCCCGAAGTGAACAGGATCGCGGCAAGATCGGTCGCGGCCATGATTTCGACCGCGAGATCCGGCTCCAGACCCGCTGCCAGCGCGGGCAGCGAGCCCGAACCATCCGGCTCCAGCGTCATCCGCCTTGGGAGTTCACCCTCAGGCACCGCCGTCGCCGAGCCATGCACCAGCAGGACAGGCTCGGCGTCCTCGATCAACAAGGCCAGCTCGCTCGCGGTATAGGCCGGGTTGACCGGCACAGCGATCGCACCTGCGGCGAGCACGGCCAGATAGGTCAGCGCAAAGCCGGGCGAGTTTTCCGCCTTGATCATCACCCGGTCGCCGCGTGTGACGCCTGCCTGCGCCAAAGCCGCCCGGTACCGCCCGATCGCCGCCGGCAATTCGCCAAATGTGCAGGCCGTCTCGCCCTGCCACAACCACGCCGGCTTGTCCTCATGCCCCGCATGCCGGGCAAGGAAGATGGCAACGAGATTGGCATTCATGGCGCAAGGCTCCGCAGGAATTCGACGTTCCTTAGAACCCGCAAGGCCCCGCTGTCACCACCCGCCCGTAGCATTAATGGGTTCGCGCAGAGCCCGCAGAGATCGCAGAGCTTTCAGCGCTTGCGGCGAAGCCGCTTCAATTCATCAAGCGATCAGCAATGCGCATCGCCTGCGGCGCTCACGGCATCTCTGCGCACTCTGCGGGCTCTGCGCGAACAGATTTCTACCGCTCCCCCCAGCGCCTTCGCCATCAGCGCCTCCATCCGCGGCACATCGATTGACAGCACCACGTCCGCCTGCCCCTCATCGAGCCCCGGGCGATAGGCATCATGCCAGGTCAGCATATCCCCATAGCCGGGCCCGAACTGCACATCGAAATCGTACCACAGCCGCTCCGACCGGGTGACGATGGAAGGATCGAGCCAGACCGCCACGGCGATCTCGTCCCACATCGGAAAGCCCGGCTCCATCCCCCGCAGGAACGTCGCGACCGGCGGGCGCGCGGCCCTTGCCAGCCGCTCAACCAGCGCGGGCGAAAGCTGCGTCGCGGTCGCGGGATCAGCCGGCACGATCGTCACCTTGGGCCAGGGCGCATGCGCGGTCATGCTCGCCGCCTCAGGATCGAAGCGGATGTTGAACTCACGGCGCGGCGTATTGACGAACTCACGCGCAAAGTCAGCCGCAGACTTGCCTTCCAGCACCTGCCGAGGCGCGAGGCTCCCGCCCATGATCACCAGTTCCTTGACCAGCGAGGCAAACTCCGGATCGAGCCGCTGCGCCAGCGCCAGATTGGTCAGCGGCCCGGTCGCAAGGATCGTCACCTGATGGGGATGCGCGCGCACGGTGCGGATCAGGAACTGCGCTGCCGGCTCGCTCAGCGCCTTCAGCTTCGGATTGCCCCAGGGCAGGTCCACCGGATCGAACGGCCCGTGGTAAGGCGGGGTCGATTGCGCGGTCGGCTCGGCCCATTGCTTCATGAACGCGCCCTTCCATACGAGCTTGCCGTAAAGCGCTTCCCACCGCTCGGTCCGCGCCTCGCTGTTGAGCAACGGAAAGGTCGCGCCCTCGGCCACCGGGACTTGCGCGCGGCCGAGGAGTTCCAGCCCGCGCAGCACCATCGCCGTCGCCCGGTTGGCCCAGACATTGCCCGAAACCGTGGTGATGCCCAGCACTTCGACGCGGGGGTCCTCCAGCAGCATCAGATGCGGGATCGCGAAACCCTCGTCATCGATGATCACCTGCCGCTTCGGCTCGGCCGCCCATGCGGGGGTCGCCACCATGAGCAGAAACGCCAGAAGGAACCGCCCCACTTTCATCCCCTATTTCTGATTGCCTGTATCGGTGCGATACTTGTCAAACCATGCAAGGATCGCCGCAGCCTTGGCCGCCGATTGCGAAGGCCGCGCGGCAATCCCGCCGTGGCTGGCACCGGGCACCTTGACCAGAGCGGTCGGCACGCCCCGGATCTGCAGCGCCGAGTAATACTGCTCTGACTCGCTTACCGGGGTGCGGTAGTCCTCGCTCCCCACCACGACCATCGTCGGCGTCCTGACGTTGCCCACCAGCGAGAGCGGCGAACGGTTCCAGTAGCCCATCGGATCTTCCCAAGGCTGCTTGCGGAACCAGTAGCGAGAGGTGAAGCCCACGGCGTCCATCGTCAGCGCCTCGCTGATCCAGTTGATCACCGGCTTCTGCGCCGCCGCCGCCTTGAAGCGGTCGGTTTTGCCGACGATCCAGCTCGTCAGCACCCCGCCGCCCGAACCGCCCGTCACGAAGAGGTTGTCCGGATCGGCGACGCCCTTGGCAATCGCTGCATCCACCGCGCTCATCAGGTCGGTGTAGTCATCGCCCGGATAAGCCTTGTCGATCAGGTTCGCGAACGCGCTGCCATAAGAGGTGGAGCCGCGCGGATTGGTGTAGAGCACCGCATAGCCGTGCGCCGCATAAAGCTGGTCATCGGTCGAGAAGACCGGGCCATAGGCGCTATGCGGCCCGCCATGGATTTCGAGCACCAGCGGCAGGCGCTTGCCCGGCTGGTAGGATGGCGGCAGCACCAGCCACGCCCCGATCGTGCGCCCGTCGCTCGCCGTCACCGTGAGCGGCTCGACCCGGCCGAGCGTCTTGCCCGCGAGCAGCGTGTCGTTCAGCCGCGTCACCTGCCGCTTGCCCACGAAGAGATCCGCCGGTCGCTCGCCGCCGGTCATATCGCCCGTCCAGGCAATCACCCCGCCCTTCGAAACGCTGAAGCTGCCGCCGGTATAGGGCCGGTCAAGCTCGCCTCCGGCAAGCCCTTCGGCCAGCACCGTCAGCTTCCCCGCCAGATCGACCCGCGCCACCTTGCGCACGGCCTTGTCGTCATAGGCGACAAAAACCGAGCGCCCGTCCGCCGCCCACTGCACATCTTCGATGCTGCGATCGAGCGCAGCGGTCAGTGCGCGCGCGTTCGAGCCGTCGCGGTCCATCACGTAAAGCACCGCGGGCTGATAGCTCAGGTGCGTATCATCATCGCCGAGATAGGCGATCTTGCTGCCGTCGGGCGAAAGCACCGCGTTCTGGTCCGGCCCATAGCGCTTGGTCAGCTGCGTCAACGCCGCGCTCGCCATATCGAGCGCATAGACCTCGCTGTCGTTCGGCTCGCGCTCCCAGTCCGCGCGGCGGTTGGAGGAGAGCACCAGCGTCTTGCCATCGGGCGAGAACGAGAGCGGCCCCGAAACATCGAACTTGCCGAATGTCAGCTGGCGCGGCGCTCCGCCATCGGCCGCCACCACGAACACCTGATCGAACCCCGGCCTGATATAACCGCCGCCATCGGCGCGGTACGTCACACGGTCGATCACTTCGAGCGGCTCGGCCCACTTTGCGCCTTCGGGCTTGGCCGGCGCCGCGCCGAACTTGGTTGCCTCCCCCGGCACGTGCATCACATAGGCAATCTGCCGACCATCGGGCGACCAGGCGAGGCTCGATGGCGAGTCCGGGAGGCCGGTGATCCGCGCCGTCGCCCCGCTCTCAAGCCAGCGCACATAGAGCTGCGGAGCGCCGCCTTCCTCCGCGCCGACATAGGCCAGCCGCTTGCCATCGGGCGACCACACCGGCGCAAACTGCGAGCCCGCACCCACCAGCGGCACCTGCTCGCCGGACTTCGTATCAACTAGCCAGATCGCCGAGCGCATCTTGTCGGCCATTACATCGCCAGATTGGCGCACATAGGCGACACGCGTCCCGTCCGGGCTGATCTGTGGGCTGCTCGCCATTTCGAGGCCGAACAAGTCCGCCCCGGCAAACAGCCGCGAAGGCTGCTCGGTGGCGGCGGGCTGGGCCGAGGTCTGGGCCACGGCGGGCACGCAAGTGGAAAGCAGAAGCAGGGCAAGCGTCTGGCGAAGCATGGAGAATTCCCGAGGTATGGAGCTATGCGCCATCCTTGGCCCGCCCGCCCGCACTGGCGCAAGCGGTGTTTTAGCTGCCTGCAACAGCATCAATCGCCGCCAGATGCCGCGCCGCGTCTTCGGGCAGCAAGAAGGAGCCGGTAAAACTGTTACGCGCCAGTTGGACCAGATCCGCTCGCGACAGCCCCCGCGCCTCGGCCACCGCGCGGTAATTCTCCGCCACATAGCCGCCGAAATAGGCCGGATCGTCCGAGTTGACCGTCGCCTTCAGCCCCGTCGCCAGCATCCGGCCGATGGGATGCGCGGCGAGATCGTTGACCACGCACAGCTTGAGATTGGAAAGCGGGCAGACCGTCAGCGTCATCCCCTCGCGCGCCAGCCGCGCCACCAGCGCCTCATCCTCCAGCGCGCGGTTGCCATGGTCGATCCGGTCGACCGCCAGCACATCGAGCGCTTCGTAGACGTAGTCCGGAGGCCCCTCCTCCCCCGCATGCGCAGTCAGCCTCAGCCCCTTTGCCCGCGCCGCCGCGAATACGCGCGCGAACTTGCTCGGCGGATGCCCCAACTCGCTTGAATCGAGCCCGACCGCCGCAATCCGCTCCAGCCAGGGCTCGGCCATGGTCAAGGTCTCGAACGCTGCCTCTTCCGAAAGATGCCGCAAAAAGCTCATGATCAGCGCCGAGGTGATCCCCAGCCGTCCCTCTGCTTCGGCCATCGCCGCCAGCAGCCCTTCGATCACCGTGCCGAAGGTAATGCCCCGGTCAGTGTGGGTCTGCGGATCGAACATGATCTCGGCATGGACCACGCCGTCCGCCGCTGCCCGCTCGAAATAAGCCATGGCGAGATCGCGGAAATCCGCCTCGGTTTGCAGCACCCCCGCGCCCGCATAGTAGATGTCGAGGAAGTCCTGCAGGTTGGAAAATGCATAAGCCGCGCGCACGTCCTCGACGCTCGCATAGGGAATGCTGATCCCGTTGCGCTCGGCGAGCGCGAACATCAGCTCGGGCTCGAGGCTTCCCTCGATGTGAAGGTGCAGTTCGGCCTTGGGCAGCCGCCGGATAAAGTCCTCAAGCGCGTCCATGCCCGGCCTCCTTGTTCCATGCGCAGTGCCCCAGCACATAGGTCCGCCGCACCGCCCGGTCATCACCCAGCACCTGCAGCGCAAACAGCCGCTCCGCCAGCGTTGCCCCCGCCATGCGCCGCGCCATCAGCGGCGTTGCCGCATCATCGAGCACCGCGAAATCGGCTTCCTGCCCTTCAGCCAGCATGCCAACGTCCCGGTCGATATGAAGCAGCCGCGCCGAGCCCCCCGTCGCCAGCCACAGCGCGCGGAAGGGATCGAGCACATACCCCCCCGGCAGCCCCGCCTGATAGGCAAGGCCGCCGTTATGCAGCAGCGAAAGCGATGTTCCCGCCCCGATATCCGAGCCCAGCCCCAGCCTTACCCGATGCCGCTCGGCCTGCGCAAAATCGAACATGCCCGAGCCCAGAAAGAAGTTGGAACTCGGGCACACCGCAATCCCCGCGCCCGTCTCCGCGAGCCGAGCGCAGGACCGGTCCGGCAGATGCACCCCATGCGCAAACACCGAACGGTCCGTCACCAGGCCAAACCGGTCATAGGCATCGAGATAATCGACTGCCTCGGTAAACCGCGCTGCCACTTCGGCGATCTCCACGGTATTCTCGGCCAGATGCGTGTGGAGCAGCACGCCGGGATGCGCGGCGAGCAATTCGCCCGCCATCGCCAGCTGTTCATCGCTCGACGTCAGCGCGAAGCGCGGCGTCACCGCATAACCCAGACGGGCGTGCCCATGCCACTTCGCGATCAGCGCCTCGCTCTCGGCCTTCGCCTCTTCCACCGTGTCACGCAAACCGTCCGGCCCCAGATCCATCAGTACCTTGCCGCAAACCATGCGCAGGCTCCGCGCTTCCGCCGCCGCAAAGAACGCCTCGACCGAAGCCGCATGAACCGTCCCGAACACCAGCGCACTCGTCGTCCCGTGCCGCAGCAGCTCGTCCAGAAACGCCTCCGCCACGCTCGCCGCGTGGACAGGATCGGCAAAGGCCTTCTCCGCCGGAAAGATGTGCCGCTCCAGCCAGTCGAGCAGTTGCTCGCCATGGCTCGCGATCCGGCCCAATTGCGGATAATGCACATGCGCGTCGATGAAGCCGGGCACGATCAGCCCGTCCAATCGCTCCACCACCAGCCCTGGAAAGCGCGGCGCCACATCGGCAAACGGCCCCCGTGCCAGCACGCGTCCGGCTTCCACCACCAGCAGCCCGTCCGCTTCATGGCGCACCGCATCGGGCGCTTCCGCCGGATCATGCGAGAGGCTGAGTATCTCGCCGCGAAAGCCATGCAGCGTCATGCCGCCACAGCCCGCACCGCGGCCACCGGTGGCAATTGCAGCAGCTGCGCCAGCAGGGCGACGGCGATCACATCAGGCTCCTTCCCCGTCACGCCGGGCAGGCCAATCGGACAAGTGAGCCGCCCCCGCGCCTCCGCCGAAGCCCCGTCCCGCTCCAGCCGCGCCAGAAACCGCGCCCGCTTGGTCTGCGATCCGATCAGCCCCGTGAACGCGAGCGGAGACCGCCGCAGCGCCGCCAGAGTCAGCCGGTAATCGAGCGCGTGGTCATGCGTGAGGATCACCAGCGCCGCCTCATCCGGCGCTTCCACGACGCATTGTTCGGCCGCGCTTTCCGGCACCACCGTCACGCCCGCAATCATCTCGAACACCGGCCGCGTATCGAACCACGCGAGCCGGATAGGCAGCCCATCGACATGGCGCGCAATCGCCTGCCCGACATGCCCCGCGCCAAACAGATAGAGTGGCCGCCGGAAGCCCCCGATCACTTCGGCGAGCCGCGAACCCTCGCGCGGTTTGTCCCCCCGCGCCGAGAGCGAAGCCGCCGGCCCATCGGTCACCCGCCGCTCGATCCCCCGCTCGCGCAGCACGCTGACCAGCACGCGGCCCTCGCTCGCTTCCGCCTGCCAGCTCAGCGTGTCCCGGTCCACATGTTCCACCAGCAGCCGCACCCGCCCGCCGCAGCATTGCCCCAGCATTGGCCCCAGCGGATAGTCCTGCACTCGCCAGGTTCCCGGCGCATGGTCCAGCACGCTGCGTGCCTGCTCCACTGCGCGAAACTCGAGCGCCCCGCCGCCAATCGTGCCGGCAAGGCCGTCCATCGTCACCAGCATGCGCGTGCCCGCCCCGCGCGGCGCGGAGCCTTCGGTCGCCAGCACGCTCACCATCGCGACCGGCCCGGCCGCCGCCAGCCGTGCCAGATCGTCGAGCCAGCCCGTCACGCCCGCATCCCCGCAAGCGCGCGCAGCACGGCCTCGGGCGTCGCCGGCGCATCGAGCTGCGGAAGCTCACGCACTTCGGGCGCGGTCGCCGCAATCGCGGCCGATATCGCGCAGAACACCGAATTGGCGAGCATCAGCGGCGGCTCGCCCACCGCCTTGGAGCGGTGGATCGTCGGCTTGTCATTCGCGCCGTCCCACAAGTCGATCCGCATCCGCTTGGGCCGGTCCGAAGCTGTCGGCACTTTGTAAGTCGCAGGCGAATGGTTGAGCAGCCGGCCCTTGGCATCCCACTCGACCACTTCGGTCGTCAGCCAGCCCTGCCCCTGCACGAAGCCGCCCTCGATCTGCCCCCGATCAATGGCGGGATTGAGCGAGCGGCCCACATCATGGAGAATATCAACCGCCAGCACCTTGTGCTCGCCCGTCAGCGTATCGAGCACCACTTCCGAAACCGCCGCACCATAGGCGAAATAGTAGAACGGCCGCCCCCGATGCGAGGCACGGTCATACTCGATCTCCGGCGTCGCGTAGAACCCGGTGGACGAGAGCGAAATCCGCCCCAGCCAGGCTTTGCGCGCCGCCTCGGCAAACGAAAGCTGCGCCTCGCCCGCAATCACGCCGCCGGGCGTAAACCGCACGTCATCCGCCGCGCAGCCGAACACCCCGGCCAGAAAGTCCGCCATCCGCGTCCGGATCGCCATGGCAGCGTGCCACGCCGCCATGCCGTTGAGGTCCGCCCCCGAACTGGCCGCCGTCGCCGAAGTGTTGGGTACCTTGTCGGTCCGCGTCGCCGTGATCCGCACCGTATCCGCGCTCACCCCGAACACATCGGCCACGATCTGCGCGATCTTGATGTGCAGCCCCTGCCCCATCTCGGTCCCGCCGTGGTTCGCCTGGATCGAACCGTCCGCATAGACGTGCACCAGCGCGCCCGCCTGATTGAGGTGCGTCGTCGTAAAGCTGATGCCGAATTTCACCGGCGTCAGCGCGATGCCCTTCTTGAGCACCGGAGAGCCCGCATTGAACGCCGCAATGCTCTCGCGCCGCGCGTCATAGCGCGCAGTTTCCCGCAACTGGGCTATAATTTGCGGGGCGATGTTGTCTTCGATTGTCATGCCATAGGGCGTCAGCTCGCGCCCCGGCCCATAGAGATTGCGGATGCGCACATCGAGCGGATCAAGCCCCAGCCGCGCCGCCACATGATCGCACACCCGCTCGATCGCCAGCATCCCCTGCGGACCGCCAAAGCCCCGGAACGCCGTCGCCGAAACCGTGTTGGTCTTCAGCCGTTCGGACAGGATCTCGACCTCCGGCAGGAAGTAGCAGTTGTCCGCATGGAACATCGTCCGGTCGTTGATCCCGGGCGAGAGGTCCATCGTCGCCCCGCAGCGCCCGCCGAACCGCAGCTTGACCCCGCCTAGCCGCCCCTCGGCATCGTGGCCAACCTCGTAGTCCACTTCGAAATCATGCCGCTTGCCGGTCACGATCATGTCGTCATCGCGGTCGCAGCGGAACTTCGCTGGCCGCCCTGTATGATGCACCACCAGCGCAGCCGCAGCGGCAAACAGCGCGGCCTGGCTTTCCTTGCCGCCGAATGCCCCGCCCATCCGCCGTACTTCCACGGTGACGTCAGCGCTCGGTCTCCCCAGCAGATGCGCCACAAGATGCTGTACCTCGCTCGGATGCTGGCTCGAGGATACGACATGGATCTGCCCGTCCTCGCCGGGGCGGGCATGGGCGACCTGCCCCTCCAGATAGAAATGATCTTGCGCCCCTATCCGCAGCGAACCCGCCAGGCGATGCTCCGCCGCCACCAGCGCCGCCTCGGCGTCGCCCCGCGCCATGCGTTGGTCCGCCTCGATCCGCTGGCCCGCCGCGCGCGCCTGCTCCACGGTGATGGCCGGCTCCAGCGGCTCATACGTCACTCGCCCCAGCCGCGCCGCCTTGCGCGCCGAAGCCCGCGTTTCCGCTGCCACCAGATAGACCGGCTGGCCATGGCTTACGACTTCGCCATCCGCGAGCACGCGGTCGTCATGCGCGATCGGGCCGACATTGTTCTCGCCCGGAGTATCCGCCGCCGTATAGACCGCGACGACCCCGGGAAACGCCCGCACGGCATCCAGATCCAGCCCCACGATCCGCGCCCGCGCCTCGCTCGAAAGCCCGAAGGCCAGGTGCAGCGTGCCCGGCAGCTCCGGCTCGTCATCGACATAGCGCGCCAACCCCGCCACATGCAGATGCGCGCTGTCATGCGGCAGCGCCGGCATCGCGGCTTCGGGCCAGAGCGGATTGCTCTCCGCCATCAGCAGGGCTCCACATCGAGCACTGAAACGCCCACGCCCTGCTCGCGGTGCCACAGCCGCCACAGCAAGGCCGAAGCTGCCTCGATCCGGTAGGCCGCGCTCCCGCGCACGTCGCTCAGCGGGCTGAAATCCCGCTTCAGCGCCTCAGCCGCCGCCGCAATCGCGCTTTCCGCAAAGGGCTGACCGACCAGCGCCGCCTCGCACCCGGCCGCCCGGCGCGGTGTCGCTGCCATGCCGCCGAACGCCACTCTCGCAGCGGTAATCGCACCCGCCTCCACCGTCAGCGCAAAGGCTCCGAGAACCGCCGAGATATCACTATCAAACCGCCGCGAAAGCTTGGAAACATGCACAACACTGTTCGCACCGGGACGCGGCACGAACACGCTCTCGACAAATTCCCCCGCTCGCCGGTCCTGCTTCCCGTAACCCTGGAAATACTCCTCCAGCGGCATCGTCCGCCGCCCCGAAGCCGAGCGCAGTGTCAGCTGCGCCCCCAGCGCGATCAGCGCCGGCGGCCCATCCCCGATCGGCGAGCCATTGGCGATATTGCCGCAGACCGTCGCGGAAGACCGCACCTGCAGGCCCCCGATCCGCCGCACCAGTTCACCAAGATCCGGGTGCAACCGTTCAAACGCCCCATGCACCTCGGCATAGCGCACGCCTGCGCCGATCCGCAGCCCCTCCGCCGTCTCCTCGATGGCCTTGAGGTCCGCCACATCGCCGAGGAACACCACCTGTTCGAGATCACGCAGCCCCTTCGTCACCCACAGGCCCACATCGGTCGCCCCGGCGATAATCCGCGCTTCCGGATGCGCCGCCAGCACATCCGCCAGCTCGTCCGAAGAACGCGGCACAAACCACTGCCGACCCTCGAAAACACCGCTGGCCATGGCATCCCCGGCGAGCCCGTCCAACCCCGCGAGCGCCGCGCCATCGTCCTGCGCCACCCTCGGCACCGCCTGACCGGCTTCAAGGATCGGGCCATACCCGGTGCAGCGGCACAAGTTCCCCGCAATCGCATCCGCCACCGGCAATTCGCTGCCCAGCGCGCCGATCGCCCGCCCATGGAGCGACATCACGAAGCCCGGCGTGCAAAACCCGCATTGCGAGCTGCCGTTCGCCGCCATGCACGCTTGCAGCGGACCGAGGCGCCCGCCCGGCGCAAGGCTCTCCACCGTCATCACCGCCTTGCCATGCACCATTGGCAAAAACAGGATGCAGGCATTGACCGCGCGCCACTGCACTTTGCCATCCACAGCCTCGCCCACCAGCACCGTGCAGGCCCCGCAATCGCCTTCTGCGCAGCCTTCCTTGGTACCCATCCGCCGCAGCGGCCCGCGCAAGGTCTCGAGCAGCGTGCCTGTCGGATCGGGCGCCGCCAGCTCCACCACTGCGCCATCAAGCAGGAAGCGCACCGTCACGGCTCAGCTCCCCCGATACGTCGAATAGGCAAACGGCGAGACGAGCAAAGGCACATGATAGTGTCCATCGTCCGAGATCCCGAACGCGATCCGCACATCGCCCAGAAATGGCGGATCGGGCTGCGCGACGCCTTCACCGGCGAAGTATTCCGCCACCGCAAAGGCCAGTGCATAGCGGCCCGGTGCCAGTTCCGGCAGGCCGGGACAGCGGCCGTCCGCGTTGGTCTCGCCCGCAAACAGCGCCTCGCCGTTGGCATCCTCCAGCCACAGCTGCATCCCCGCTGCAGGCCTGCCCTGCATGGTATCGAGCACATGGGTCGAAAGCGTGGTCATCAGGGTGCTCCTGCCTCGATCCAGCGGCCCAGCGTCTCGCGCTCGGCCTTGGTCATCCCGGTCGTGTTGCCCAGCGGCATGATCTCGGCGTCGACCGCCACTTTCTTCACTCGCGCCGCGAACTGGCGGGCATGTTCGTGGCTATCGAGCATCACCCCCAGCGGCGGCGCGGTGACGAGATCGCTGGTCGGCTTCTCGGCATGGCAGGCCGCGCAGTGCTTCGCGAAGATCGGCTGGACGCTCGCCCAATCCGCCGAGCCGCCTGCCGGCCGCACCGCGCCCGCCTTTTCTGCCGAAACATACGTCACGCTCACCAGCGCCAGCACCGCCGCGGTCAGTATCGCACGCCCCTTCGGCTGCCCCCGGTGCCGCAAGTTGAACACGTGCCGCACCGCCACACCGGTCGCTCCCAGCAGCGCGAGCACCAGCCAGGGCCGCTCCGCGCCGAAGGTCATCGCGTAGTGGTGGCTGATCATCACGAACAGCACCGGCAGGGTCATGTAATTGTTGTGCAGCGAACGCGCCTTCGCCGCCTTGCCCAGCGCCGGATCGGGCACGTCGCCCTTCATCAGCGCGGCCACCACCTTGCGCTGGTTGGGGATGATCACGAAAAACACGTTCCCGACCATCGCCGTCCCGATGATCGCGCCGACATGCAGGTAAGCCCCGCGTGCGCTGAAAATCTGGCACAGCCCCCAGGCCGCGGCGACCAGCACCGCATACCACGCCGCGCCGAGCACCCGATCATCGCGCCCCAGCGCCGAACGACACAGCCCGTCATAGACCAGCCATCCGCCAACCAGCGCCGCCGCCCCGATCCCCGAGGCTTGCAGCGGCGTCATCGCCGCCTTGGCCGGATCGATCAGGAAGCTCGCCGCACCCACCCAGTAGACCAGCACCAGCAGCAAAAAGCCGGTAATCCACGTGGTATAGGCCTCCCACATGAACCAGTGCAGGTCCTCCGGCATCTGCGCGGGCGCGACCTGATACTTCTGCTTGTGGTAGAACCCGCCGCCATGGACGGACCAGACCTCTCCGGAGGCCTCACCGGATTTGGGCGGCACCAGATGGTTGTCGAGCCACACGAAATAGAACGAGGAACCGATCCACGCGATGCCCGCAGTCAGGTGAAACCAGCGAATCGCCAGATTCAGCCACTCGCCAAGGTCGATGCTGATGGCCAGGTTCACCGCGCATCCTCCAACCTGAGGCGAACGATCTCGCCGATTTGCGCGATGGCTGTCGCGATTTCGGTATCCCGATCATGCGCCAGCCTGGCTTCCATCGCGCTCAGGATCCCGGCCTTGTCCATCAGCCGCACGCAGATGATGAACGGAAAGCCGAATTTCTCCCGGTAGGCCGCGTTGAGCGCATGGAACCGCGCGAATTCTTCCTCGCTAAGCCGGTCCAGCCCTGCGCTCGCCTGCTCCGCGGCTGAAGCTTCGGTCAGCGTCCGGTCAATCGCCGCCTTGCCGGCAAGCTCCGGGTGCGCGCGGATCAGGGCCAGCTGCTCCTCCGGGCGCGCCGCATTGACAACCGCCATCAGGTCCGCGTGCCGGTCCCCGCTCGAAGGCGAGGCATCCGCCCGCGCCTCGACCCACGGACTATGTTCGAACAGCGCCGTCACGAGGCTGCTCCTTCGAGGCTGACATGCGCGGAAACGACCTTCCAGCCCTCCGCAAACCTGACCCAGGCCTGGCTCTGACGCCCGCGCCGCTCGCTGCCCTCGCGGAAAAACTCCGCATCAGCCGTGGCGAAACTGTCCCCATAAACCGTGATCGCGACATGCCCCAGCCGCCGCTGCGGCGAACCGCCGCGCCCTTTGCGAAACTCGCGGATCGCTTCGATCCCCCACAGCACCTCACCCACGCCGAACCGGTTGGTCGTCGGCGCATCATGAAACAGCGCGTCCATGGCAGGCAGATCGTCCGACATCAGCGCGCGCTCGTATTCGGCAAAAGCCGCCGTCACTTCGGCGAGCAGGACCGGATCGTTGAGGATCATGCGGGATGCTCCGCCGCCCAATGCCGCGCAATGTCGATCCGCCGCGCGATCCACGCATCCCCGCTCGCGATCACGTGATCGACGAACCGCGCCACTGCCCGCGCCCGCCCCGGCCGCCCGGCAATCCGCCCATGGAGGCCGACCGACATCATCCGCCCGCCTTCCTCGCGCAGTTGCTCAAAGGTATCGTGCAAGTATCTGAAAAACTGCTCGCCCTCGGTAAATCCGTTGAGCGCCACGATCTTCATGTCATTGGCATCGAGCGAATAGGGCACGATCAATTGCGGCTTGCCGTGCCGCCGGTCCCAGTAGGGCACGTCATCGGCATAGCTGTCCGCATCGTAGAGAAAGCCGCCTTCCTCAACCACCAGCCGCGCCGTGTTGGGCGACGTCCGCCCCTGATACCAGCCCAGCGGCCGCGCGCCGGTCAGTTCGGTGTGCAGCGCAATCGCCTTGGCAATATGCTCGCGTTCCACGTCCTCCGGCACATACTGGTAATCGATCCAGCGATAACCGTGGCTCGCCACTTCCCAGTCCGCCGCCAGCATCGCCTCAACCGCCGCCGGGTTGGCCGCCATCGCTGCCGCCACGCCGAACACCGTGACCGGCACACCCCGCTCGGCAAACAGCCGGTGCAGCCGCCAGAACCCGGCGCGGCTGCCGTATTCGTAGAGGCTTTCCATCGCCATTGCCCGCGCCGGATGGCTCGCCGCGCCGACCATTTCCGAAAGGAATGCTTCGCTGCCCTTGTCCCCATTGAGGACCGAATTCTCAGCGCCTTCCTCGTAATTGATGACGAACTGCACAGCGATTTTCGCCCCGCCCGGCCAGCGCGCTTCAGGCGGCTTCGCGCCATAGCCGACGAGGTCGCGAGGGAGGGTCATGCCGCTTCCCACGCTGCCAGGGCTGCTGGCACCGCAGCGCCCAGCGGAACCGCATGTCCCGCCGCCGTCAGACACGCCTCAAGCGCGCCCAAAGTCAGCAGCACTTTGTGCTTCATCGCATTGTAGCCCATCGCGCCGAGCCGCCAGACCTTGCCCTGCAGCGGCCCGAACGCGGTGCCGATCTCGATCTCGAAATGATTGCGCATCGCCGTGCGGATCGCTTCGCCATCGATGCCTGCGGGGATATGCACACCCGTCACATTGGTCATCCGGTAGGCGTCATCGCCAAACACGGTGAGGCCCATCGCGCGAACACCCGCAGTCATCGCCGCGCCCGCCTTGCGGTGCCGGGCAAAGCGCTTGTCCAGCCCCTCGCCCAGCGCCACTCGCGCACATTCGCGCGCGGCATAGAGCATCGAAGTCGCCTCGGTATGGTGGTTGAGCCGCTTCTCGGACCAGTAGTCCATGATCATCGCGAGATCGAAATAGTTGGACGGAATGCGCGGCCCCGCCCCATCCGCAATATCTGCACGCCGGATGCCCTGCTCGACATGCCGCCGCGCAAAGATGCGCTCCGCCGCGCGGTCCGAAATCGTGATCGGCGCCGAGCCCGAAGGCCCGCCAAGGCACTTCTGCAGCCCCCCCGTCACCACGTCGACGCCCCAGCGATCCGCCGCGATCTCCATGCCCCCCAGCGTCGCGCAGGCATCGACATAGGCATAGGCTCCCGCCGCCTTGCACAACGCGCCCAGCCCCTCGAGCGGCTGCGCCATGGTCGTCGAAGTATCGCCGTGCACGGTGGCGACAACCTTCGGTCCGAACCGCTCGATCGCCCCCGCAATCGCCTCCAGCGGCACGACTTCGCCCCAGGGCGCGCTCACCGTCTCGATATTCGCGCCGATCCGGGTCAGGATTTCCGTCAGCAGCAGCCCGAAGCGCCCGAAATTGACCACCAGCACCGTATCGCCCGGCTCGACCAGGCTGACGAGCGAGGCCTCGATCGCAGCGCGCGCGGTGCCATCGATCAGCATGGTCCAGCGGTTCTCGGTGCCGAACACCGGGCGATAGAGCGCCATGACCTGGTTCATGAACCCGGTCATCTCCGGATCGAACTGGCCGAGCAGGTCCGCCGCCATTGCGCGCAGTACGCGCGGGTGCGCATTGACCGGCCCCGGCCCCATCAGCAGGCGCTGCGGCGGATCGATCTCGCCGAACAAGGTGGGATCAAGCGGGTTCACGTTTCGCTCCCAATTGGCTGATAAAGCCGGACATGACCGCAAGCGCCGCCTCGGCATCCGCGGGTTCGACATGTTCGGCCGGATTGTGGCTCACTCCGCCCCTGCAGCGCAGGAACAGCATGGCGGTGGGGCACAGCGCCGCCATGTTCATCGCATCGTGCCCAGCGCCCGAAACGAGCCGGAAAGGGCGGTGCCCCGCTGCCTCGGTCGCCGCATCGAGCAGGTCCATCAGCCCCGGGTCACACGGGCTCGCCGGCAAGTCATGGACCTGCCGCACCGAAAGACCCAAATCGCGCCGCCCGGCAATTTCGCGGAACCGCCGCAGCACTTCCTCCGCAGCGCGGTCCCGCAAGCGCGCATCACCGGCCCGCACGTCGAGCGTGAACCGGCTGCGCCCTGCAATCACATTGGCCGCACCAGAAGGCACCTCCACCACGCCGACTGTGGCGACCAGATCGGCCGGCCCGGCCGTCGCGACGTCCTCTGCTGCGAGAACCATCTCGGCCATCCCGGCCACGGCATCGCGGCGCAGGCCCATCGCGGTGGTCCCGGCATGGCCCGCTGTCCCCGCGATCCCGATTTCAAACCGCAGCTGCGCCGCAATCCCGGTCACCGTACCAAGCGCAAGGCCCTCAGCCTCCAGCACCGGCCCCTGCTCGATATGCGCTTCAAGATAGGCCAGCACCTCACCTGCAGCCCGCGCGGCGGAAGGATAGGCGGCGAGATCGAGCAGTTCTCCCAGCGCCACCCCGTCGCGGTCCGCCACTTCCAGCGCGGCGGGATCAAGCGTTCCCGCCACCGCCCGGCTGGTCAGCATCGCAGCGGGAAAGCGCGAGCCTTCCTCGTCACCAAAGGCATAGACCTCGACCGCAAACGGCAGCCGTGTTCCGCTGGCAGCCAGCGCCGCCACGGCCTCGATCCCCAGCGTGACGCCGAGCGGCCCATCATAGCGGCCCGCATTGCGCACGCTGTCGATATGGCTCCCGATCACCAGCGCCGGTGCGCCGGGCACGCGCGCCTCATAACGCCCGATCAGGTTCGCCGCCGCATCGCGCCGCACGGCCATGCCTGCCTCGGCCATCCAGATCGCAAGCTGCTCCTGCGCCGCATGATAGGCGGGCGAAAGATAAGTCCGCGTTAGCCCGTCCGCGCTGTCGCTGAACGGCGGCAGCGCCAGCGCATCGCAGCGTGCAACGGCCCGGGCGCCGCCCGCTACCATGCCGCCACGCCCCCATCGCTGCGCGGATCGGTCGCGCCATCGAGCTGCCCGTCAGCGTGGCGCACAATCGCGCCGGCATGGCCCATCGTCGCCGTCAGCGGACCGACGCGCTCGACCGCATGGCCCGCCGCTTCGAGCGCCGCGTAGAGTTCCGGCGCAAAGCCGTCCTCCAGTTTGAGCGTGGTCGATTGATCGCCCCAGGTCCGCCCCAGCAACCAGCGCGGCGCGCTGATCGCGGCCTGCAAGTCGGCACCGAACCGGTCATAGCGGGTAAACAGCGCCGCCTGCGTCTGCGGCTGCCCCTCCCCGCCCATCGTCCCGTAGGCCATCACGCGCCCGTCATCGAAGCGCGCCAGCGCCGGGTTGAGCGTGTGGAATGGCTTGCGGTGCGGCTTCAGCGCGTTCCAGCCGCTTTCCGCCAGCCGGAAGCTGCTGCCCCGGTTCTGCCAGGTGATCCCCGTTTTAGGCAGCACCAGCCCCGAGCCGAACTCGAAATAGGTCGACTGGATCGCGCTCACCACGCGCCCCCCGCCGTCCGCCGCGCCGAACCAGCAGGTATCGCCCCACTGCGGCGGCTGCGGCCACGGCAGGGCTTGTGCCGGATCGATCCGCGCCGCCAGCCCATCCAGTGCCGCCGCATCATCGAGCAGCGCCTGCCAGTCGAACCCGTCGAACGCCGGATCGCCCATATGCCTGTCGCGCAGCAGAAACGCCTGTTTGGTCGCCTCGACCAGCCCGTGGACATGGTCGAACCCGTCCGCCGCGTCCGCCGCCAACCGGTCGAACAGCGCCAGGATCAAGAGCGAAGCCGCCCCTTGCGTCGGCGGCGCGCTGTTCCACAGCCGCGCGCCCTTGATCCGCACCGTCAGCGGCTCAGGCCGAAACGCCTGATGCGCCGCCAGATCCGCTGCCGATACCGGGCTGCCCAGCGCGGCCAGATCCGCCGCGATGTCCGCCGCCAGCGCACCGGTATAGAAGCTTGCGGGCCCCTCACCGCACAATCGCCGCAAGGTCTCCGCCAGCGCCGGCTGCCGCAGCACATCGCCCTCTTGCAGAGGTCGTCCCTCAGGCTCGAAAGTCGCCGCATAAGCCCCCGGCTGCGCGCGCAGTTCAGGCCCCTTGGCGGCCGCAATCGCCGCCTGCCCTGCCGTCACCGCGACCCCGGCCTCCGCATGCGCAATCGCATCGCGCAGCAGTCGCTCCAGTGGCAAAGACCCGCCCGCCGTCTCCAGCACCGCCGCCCAGCCAGAAATCGTCCCCGCGACCGTATTCGCCGCCAGCGGCCCACGAAACGGCACCGCCTCCAGCCCGGCATACATCTCGCGCGAAACCGCGCCCGCCGCCCCGCCGCAGCCGTGGATGCCATGCACTGCGCCGCCCGGCTCATGGATGACCCAGAACCCGTCGCCGCCGATCCCGGTCATATGCGGATAGACCACCGCCAGACACGCTGCGACGGCCACCGTCGCCTCGACCGCATTGCCGCCATCGCGCAGCACGGAAAGCCCCGCCTCCGCCGCAAGGTAATGCGGCGCAGTCACCATGCCGTTGCGGCCTGAAACAGTCATGAGCGCCATCAATCAGGCAGCGCCGCAACGAACGCCCGCACCACATGCGCCGAATTGGCCGAGGCGAGATGCTCGAAGGTATATTCCATGTTCTTGTGCTTGTCCCCGCCGGCAAGGTCGGAGAGGCTGCGGAACACGATGGCCGGCACCGCATTGCTCATCGCCACCTGCATCACCGCGGCGCTTTCCATATCGAGCACTCGCGCCTTCCACGCCTTTTGAAGGTAGACGCGAAACGCCGCGTTGTCGGCATAGATACCCGCCGTCACACCCGTCCCGCCGACCATGACCTTGGGCGTGCGCGGCAGGCACAGCGCCGATCCGGGCCGCATCTTGTCCGAAGGCGGCACGCAGCGCTCAAGCGTGATCCCCGCCACCACTTTCTTCGCCAGCGCCAGCAGATCGGCATCGACCGGGATCCGGTAGACCCGCTTCATCGGCGCACCGGGCGCCGTGATCAGCGTGCCGCGCGGGAAGAGGAAGTTCCAGTTTGCAGGCGATTGCGCATCGCCTTTGTCCGGCGCCACCCAACCGCGTTTCGTCATCCGCGCGAACGAGCCTTCGAGATACTGGCCCCAGTTCTCCGGCACCACGACATCGCCGATGGAAAGCGCCGGATCGACGCCCCCCGCGATCCCCGAAAAGACGATGCGCTTCACATTGAACCGGTCAAGCACGACTTGCGTGCTCATGGCCGCGTTCACCACGCTGACCCCGCTCTGCATCAGCACCACGGGTTTGCCTTCCAGCGTTCCCGTCAGGAAGGTGCTGCCGTTGATCGTATGCTCGTGCGCATCCTTGATCGTGGGCACCAGCGAATGCCACTCGGGATAGAACGCCGTCATCACCACAGTGCGCGGCGTATCATCGAGCTTCTGCGCGGCGACCGGTGCGGCCAGCAGCGCGGCGAAAGCGAGAAAAAGCGCTTTGGAAAGTTGGCGCATCATGCCGCAGCCATCCAGGCAAAGCGCGCCACGAACAGCGCGGCGAGCGTATAGAGAAACCAGTCTTTCGTGCCCGCTTCGCCCTTGATCAGCTTGAGGAAAGCGTGCGCGGTAATCCCGAAGGCAAGGCCATTGGCGATCGAGAAGGTCAGCGGGATCATCGCCACTGTCAGGAACGCCGGGATCGCCGCCATCGGGTCCTCCCAGTCGACCTCGGTCAAGGGCAGCAGCATCAGCCCGCCCACCACCACCAGCGCGGGCGCCGTCGCCGCCAGCGGCACCAGCTGCGCATAAGGCGCAACGAACATGGCCCCCAGGAACAGCAGCCCGCAGACGACCGCCGTCAGACCAGTACGCCCGCCCGCCTGCACGCCTGCCGCGCTCTCGACATAGCTGGTCACGGTGGACGTCCCCGCCATCGCGCCCACCATCGTCGCCACGGCATCGGTCATCAGGATACGGTTGAGCCCCGGGATCTTGCCGTCCTTGTCCATCAGCCCGGCGCGCTTGGTCACCGCGACCAGTGTCCCGATATTATCGAACAGATCGACGAACAGGAACACGAAGAGGATTTCGAGCAGCCCCAGCCCCGCCTTGCCGGAGAGCCCGAACACGCCCGGAATATCGAGCTTGAACGCCGTCGCCGTCAGCGCCGAAAGGCTATAGGGCTCGCTCGGCGCATGGACTTGCCCCATGACCCAGCCCGCCAGCGTCGTCAGCACGATCCCGATCAGCATCGCCGCGCGCACGTTCCACACCGAAAGCGTGCCGATGATCACGAGGCCAAACAATGCCAGTGCCGGCCCAGGCTGCGTCACGCTGCCCAGCGCCACAAACGTCGCCGGATTGGCCACGACAATGCCCGCGTCCTTGAGGCCGATAAAGCCGATGAACAGGCCGATGCCGCCCGCCACCGCGGCAAACAGGTGCTGCGGAATGACCGAAACGATCAGCTGCCGCACCCCCGTCAGCGTCAGGATCAGGAA
This sequence comes from Novosphingobium sp., assembly GCF_965228995.1. Classification (GTDB taxonomy): domain Bacteria; phylum Pseudomonadota; class Alphaproteobacteria; order Sphingomonadales; family Sphingomonadaceae; genus Novosphingobium. The sequence continues at coordinate 3,052,862 of NZ_OZ245852.1, forward strand.
GGCGACGCCCGAAACGAACACGCAGCCCAGCGCCACCGGCCAAGGCACGCCCATTTGCTGGACCACGGTAAAGGAGAAGTAAGCATTGAGGCCCATCCCCGGCGCGAGCGCCAGCGGCGTGTTGGCCACCATGCCCATGAGGATCGAGGCGAAAGCCGCAGCAAAACACGTCGCCGCCGCGACCGATGCCACCGGCAGCCCCGCCTGCCCAAGGATCGCCGGATTAACAAGCACGATATAGGCCATCGTCAGGAACGTGGTGAACCCCGCCAGCACTTCGGTGCGCACATCGGTGCCGCGTTCGCTGAGTTTGAACCGGGCCTCCAGCATTCCCGCAGCTGCCGTCTCGCCCGTCATGTCATTTCCCCCGCAAATGCGCCTGCCGGCATGGTCACGCCGGTGATGCTTCTATTTTCAAGCTCTGCCGCCAGCCGCAGCAGCGCGCCTTCGCGGCCGGGCTTCCCGATCAGTTGCAGCCCGAGCGGCAATTGCCCCGGCCGCTTCAGTGGCATGGCCAGCACCGGCAGCGCGGTGAAAGTGATCGGCTGGGTATGAATGCCAAGGTTCGCCCGCGCCGGGCTCATCTCGCCGTCGATCAGGATCATCGGATCCGCAATCAGCGGCGCAGTGCAAGGGGCCGAAGGCGCGAGCAGCACATCATGGTCTGCCACCAGCGCCTCGATCTGCGCGATGTAGTCCGCGCGGAAGGCCAATGCCTTGCGGTACAACGCATCCGGCAGCAAGGCTCCCGCGATCAGCCGGTCGCGCACCGCCGGATCATAGAAAAAGGGATCGGCGGACAGCGCTTCCCGGTGCAGGTGCCCGCCCTCGTAAGCCGTGATGACGAACGCTGCACTGCGCGCCCGCGGAACATCCGGCAACTCGATCAGCGGAGCCTCCGGCGCAATCGCATCGATGGCGGCGAGCTGCGCCGGATCGGCATTCTCGCGAAACCGCCCGCCCAGCCGCGCGATCCTCGGCGCCGCGCGCGAAGGCAGGGGCGCACCGCCGCGCAGCACGTCCCACACCAGCGTCAGATCAGCGAGACTGGCCGCAAACGGGCCGATCTCGTCAAAGCTTTCCGCAAACGGAAATGCCCCCGCCAGCGGCAGATCGCCGCGCGCGGGCCTGAGGCCATAAAGCCCGCAGAGGCTCGCCGGCACCCGCACCGAGCCATTGGTGTCCGATCCCAGCGCAAGCGGCACCAGCCCCGCCGCCACCGCCGCTGCCGATCCGCCGGAGGAGCCGCCCGCCAGCCGCGTGGCCCCATGCGGATTGCGCGTCGTCCCGTAATCCGCATTCACCGTGGCAAAACCATAGGCAAACGCATCCATGTTGAGCGTCGCGCAAAGCACCGCGCCCTGCGCCTGCAGCCGCTGCACCGCCTCGGCATCAACGCGCGCCGCCGGACCTTTCGCCCGCGCCGCACTGCCCGCCGTCGTTGGCAGGCCCGCAACGTCGAACAAGTCCTTCACCGCATAAGGCACGCCCGCGAGCAGTCCGGGATCCTCGCCGCGCGCGATCCGGGCATCGACCTCAGCTGCCTCGGCCATCGCCCGCTCTGCCAGCAGACGCGTCACTGCGCCGTGGCTATCGGCACGCAGCGCAGCGAGCGCCGCTGCCGCAACGGAGACCGCACTTTCCCGGCCGGCGCGAACCGCCGCCGCGATATCCGTCGCCGATCTCATGCGCTTTCCTCGCCCAGCGCGATCCGCGCATGGCGCGTCAGCAGCGCGAGATTGGCGCTCACCCCCGGGCGGCATTCCTCCGGCACCGGCAGCCCGATCTCGCCCGCGCGCGCCAACATCGCTGCTTCATCCTGCGGCGGCAGCGAAGCCGCCGCCGCAGCCGCCGCCAGCGCTTCGCCTTCGCGCCGCCAGCGCCCCGCGAGCCACGCGCAAACAAACAGCTGCAACTGGTGGAAGATCATCAGCGGCAGGATCACGATGCCCACTTGCGCCGGGGCAAACAGCGCCCCCGCCATCGGCACGCCGGAAACGAGGCTCTTCTTCGAGCCGCAGAATAGCAGCACGATCGCATCCTCGCGCGCCAGCCCCGCTGCGCGCGCCGCCACTCCGTTGACTGCGATCACCACCGCCAGCATCGCCGCCGAAGCCGCGAGCAGCACGGCGAGATCGAACGGACCCACGCGCAGCCACACCCCGTTGACCACCGCCGCGCTGAACGCCGAATAGACCACCAGCAGCACCGAAGAGCGGTCCACCGGCTGCAGCAGCTTCTTGTGGCTATCCACCCACTTGCCGATCAGCGGGCGCAGCAGATGCCCCACCACGAAGGGCAACAGCAGCTGCGTCGCGATCTTTTCCACCGAAGCGAGCCCATCCATCCCGCCGCTTGAATCGCTGCCGGTGTGGATGAAAATCGCGACCAGCAGCGGCGTCAGCACCACGCCGATAAGGTTGGACAGCGAAGCGCTGCACACTGCCGCCGCGACATTGCCGCCGGCCATCGCGGTCATCGCGATCGAGCTCTGCACTGTCGATGGCAGCAGCGCGAGGAACAGCAGCCCCATCGCCAGCGTTGGATCGATTACTCTCCCCGTCACCGCTTGGGCTATGAGCCCCAGCACCGGAAACAGCACAAAGGTAAAGGCCAGCGTCATCAGGTGCAGCCGCCAGTGTCCGACGCCTGCCAGCACCGCCTCGCGCGAAAGCTTCGCGCCGTGGAGGAAAAACAGCAGCACGATTGCCGCATTGGCAGCCATGTCAAAGCCCGCCAGCACGGCCCCGCGTGCCGGCAGTACGCTCGCCGCCACGACGCAGCCCACCAGCCACATGAGGAACGGATCGACCGAGGGTAATTTGATGCGCGCTGCCATGGTCCCGTCCCTATGCCGCGCCGACCCCTACCGATCCAACGCAATGAACCGGACGGTTTGTTGCAAAAAATAGCGCGCTCGTCACCACTCCGTCAGCCTCCATCCCCGGCGAGAACCACGCTTTGTGGCTCCTCGTCATCGGCGGTCTCCTCGGGAAGCAGCAGATTGAGCAGGATCGCCAGCACCGCTGCGGGAAGTACGCCCGAAGAAAGCAGCATCTGCGCCGTTTCCGGCAGATGCGCGAGCGAGCTCGGCTCGAGTTGCAGGCCGAGCGCCAGCGACAGGCTCACGCCGAACACCAGCATGTTGCGCTGGTTCCAGGTCACCCCCGCGAGCATCGATAGCGCGGCAGACGCGACCATGCCGAACATCACGATCACCCCGCCGCCAAGTACCTCGATGGGAATTGTGGTGATCACGGCGCCGATCTTGGGCACCAGCCCGCACACGATCAGGAACAGCGCGCCCAATGTCACGACATGGCGGCTCATCATGCCCGTAATCGCGATCAGGCCGACATTCTGGCTGAAAGTCGTATTGGGCATCGCGCCGAAGATGGCGGCGAGCGCCGTTCCCGCCCCGTCCGCCGCCACGGCGCCTTTCAGTTCGGCATCCGTCGCGGGCCGCCCCGCCGTTCCCTCGCAGATCGCCTCGACATCGCCAATTGATTCGATCGATGAGACAAACCCCGTCAGCACAAAACCCAGCACCGCCGAAGCGGATAGCGCAAAGCCGAAGTGGAACGGCTGCGGCACCATCACGAGCGGCGCCGCGCTCACCGCCGCGAACGAAATCCGCCCCATCGCCAACGCCGCCAGATAGCCCGCCAGCAGACCCAGCAGGACCGAAGCCGTCGACCAGATCCCCCGCGCAAAAAACTTGAGGCCCAACGTCGCGAACACGACCACGCCTGCCAGCAGCCAGCTGCTCCCGGCCCCAAACGCGGGCGTCCCCACCGCTGGCACGCCGCCCGCCGCATATTGCACCCCGATCCGCATCAGCGAGAGCCCGATCATCAGCACGACAAGGCCGGTGATCATCGGCGGCAGTGCAAACCGTACGCGGCCGACAAACACACTCAGCGCGCCATGCACCAGCCCGCCGATCAGCGCTGCCGTCGTCAGTTCCGCCATCGCGCCGACGCCCCGGCCCGCTACGATCGGGATCATCACCGGAATGAACGCAAAGCTCGTCCCCTGCACCAGCGGCAACCGTGCGCCGATGGGTCCGAAGCCGACAGTCTGCATCAGGGTCGCGATCCCGGCGAACAGCATCGCCATCTGGATCATGTAGATCAGCTGCGAGGGGTCTGCCGATCCGAACCCGAACCCCGCTGCCCCCGCCACGATGATCGGCGGCGTAAGGTTCGAGACGAACATCGCCAGCACATGCTGGATACCCAAAGGAAGCGCGAGGACCATGCCGGGAAAGTAATCCGGATCACGGGCCTGGGTGCGGCTGACCCCGCGATGACCTGCTTGGGTGGGCAATGGCACGGCGGGCAGTCTCCTATCCGGTCGCAATCAGCCGGTCGAGCGAGCGGCGCGCCGCGCTCAGAATGTGCGCGCGCGGTGTCTGCACAAGCTCGCCGCCGCGCACGACCGGCCGCCCTTCGACGAACAAGTCGCGCACCCCGGCAGGCGGCGCGAGCACCAGCCCTGCGACAAGATCCCACGCGCCGGTCGAGGCTACGTCGGCCATGTCCCACACCGCGACGTCCGCGCGCTTGCCCGCAGCGAGCTGGCCCAGATCAGGCCGCCCCAGCACCGCCGCCCCGCCGCGCGTCGCAAGCCGTAGCGCCTCGCGCGCGGCAAAAGCGGTCGCCCCATGCGTCACTCGCTGGAGAAGCATGGCCTGCCGCGCCTCACCCAGCAGGTTCGCGATATCGTTGGAGGCCGAACCATCGACCCCCAGCCCCACTGGCACCCCGGCATCGACCATTGCCCGCACCGGCGCCACGCCCGAGCCCAGCCGGCAGTTCGAGCCCGGACAATGCGCCACCCCGGTGCGCGTGCGCGCAAACAGGTCGATTTCACCGTGGTCGAGCTGCACGCAGTGCGCATGCCAGACGTCGGGCCCGGTCCAGCCGAGCTCTTCCGCGTATTGGCCCGGCCGGCACCCGAACCGTTCGAGGCTGAAGGCAACGTCGTCGGCATCTTCGGCGAGATGGGTGTGCAGCATCACGCCCTTCTCGCGCGCCAGCAGCGCCGCATCGCGCATCAGCTCGCGGCTCACCGAAAAGGGCGAACACGGCGCCACACCCACCTGCACCATCGCCCCGTCCGCGCCGTCATGGAACCGGTCGATGACGCGGATGCAGTCGGAAAGGATCGCGTCCTCGCGCTCGACGAGGCTGTCCGGCGGCAGCCCGCCGGCGCTTTCGCCCACGCTCATGCTCCCGCGCGTTGCGTGAAAGCGCACGCCAATCCCGGCGGCGGCATGGATCGTGTCATCCAGCGTCACGCCGTTGGGGAAAAGATAGAGGTGGTCGCTGCTCAGCGAACAGCCCGAAAGCGCCAGTTCCGCCAGCCCCAGTTGCGTCGCGGCGAACACGTCATCGGGCGTATAGCGCGCCCAGATCGGATAGAGCCGCTTCAGCCAGCCGAACAGCGACGCCTCGGTCGCCCCCGGCACTGCACGGGTCAGTGTCTGGTAGAGGTGATGGTGCGTGTTGATCAGCCCCGGCGTCACCACGCAGCCCGCCGCCTCGACGATTTCGTCGGCGTGCCCGGCGAGCGGCGCGAGTTCGGCGGTCGTACCCACTGCCAGCACCACGCCGTCCCGCAGTGCCACCGCCCCACCTGCGATCTCGCTGCCCGCATCATCCATTGCGGCAACCACCGCGGCATTGCGGATGAGTGTCAGTGCCATTTCAGCAGCGCCGCGTCATTTGGGCGGGCTCTGCTCATAGCGGTCCCAGTGCGTGACGATCTCGTCCACCACCTTGCCGCCCACCTTGTAAAGGCTCTCCAGCGCTGCGGTCATCCCGGCGTAGCCCTGGTTCTCGCTCAGCAGATACGTCGCCGGATCGATCCCCGGCGGCGGCATCGTGAAATTGCTGCCTGCGCGCAGCACCAGCACGCGGTCGCGGTCTGCCCGGCCGACCTTGGTGAGATACTCGATCGATTGGAACGTCCCCGTTTCTTCCATCGCCGACGTCACGAACTCGCCCTTCCCGCGCGTCCAGAACTTTGTCCAGTCATTGGCCCACTGCGTCATCTTCGCGCCATGCCAGAACGTCATCGCCGCAAGGTTATCGCCCTTCAGCACGAACGGCGGCTTCTGCGCATTGGGATAGCCCTTGAACGCCTTGCGGGCCTCGGCAATGCGCGGATCATCGGGCAGCGCCATGTCCTTCGTCAGCGCGAAGGCCCAGTCCTGCAGCGCCGGATTGAGCTCGAACATCTCGCCGTTCACCGGCTCGAGCGGCGTGGGATCCTGCGGCCCCTTGCTGTGCAGCGCAAAGTAGCCGCTCTTCCAATCCTTGGGGATCTCGCGCGCGTCGATCTCGTGCGCGATATCGCCGTCGATCAGATAATGCGCCCAGGCCGCCGAGCCGACCGAGGCGTCCTCGGGATCGATCCCGGCAATCCCGGCAACGAGCCAATAGGCCCTGGAAAGATCGAGCCGATCATCCAGCCCCAGCGCCAGCGCTGCTGTGGCCGACTTGATCGAGCCCATGCCCGTCACGATGGCGAGCACGCCGGTTTCCGGATCATAGGCGAGGTTGTGCCACCCTTGCGGGAACGGCAGTGTCTCGGTGAGGTGGCGGCGCTCTTTCCAGAGCTGGAATTCACCCGGCTTGTCACCAGTATCGGCGCCGATCTCGAACATAGTGACGACCACCACGCGCACCGGCAGCTTTGCACCGCAGGGCCGCGCCGGGGCGCAGGCCTTGACCGCGGCGAGCGTCGCCGCATCGGCGACCGGTGTGGCCAGCGCGGGCGATGCCGAGGCGATCAGCGCTGCAGCAGCAATGGAAACAAGGCGCGCGAAAACAGACATGGTCGGGGCAGCCTTGAGGGAAAATCGCAAGGGAGCAAGGGGCAGCGCATGCGGCGCTGCCCCCGCTCAAGTCAGGTCATCAGAACTTGTAGACGACCGAGGCCTGCCAGCTGCGCGGACGCTCGGGCAGCGCGATCGTGCCGCCGAAGAGTTCGGTGAAGTTGGCGCGGAAGTACTTGGCATCCGTGAGGTTCTTCACGACCACGCGGAACAGCCACGGACCCTTGGCGTAGGACACGCTGCCATCCACGAGAGTGTAGGCAGGCAGGCGGATTGCCTGCGACTGGCCCGAGAACACCGAAGGCACGTGGCTCACGCTGCCCGCGAACGCCAGACCGTTGTCGAAAGAGTAGGTCGCGGTGGCCGAGAACAGGTCCTTCGGAATACCCGCACGGCGCGACTGGTCCTTGTTCGTGACCGGCAGCAGGCCAAACAGCTGGCCACCGAGGTAGAGCGAGGGATCCTTGACGTTCTTGAGATCGCCGATGCCGAAGAAGCTGAACAGCGAACCGTCGTTGAGGCCGGTGAGGTTGTAGACGTTGGTGCGGGTATAGGCACCGGTCACGAGGAAGTGCTTGTCAACCGACCAGCGCACTTCCGCCTCAAGCCCCTTGGTTTCGACCGCCTGGTTCACCGTGATCGACTGCGCATTGTAGTCGACGCGGCTCTGCTTGTAGATCGACAGCGCGGCGTAGAGGCGGTTGTTCAGCCACGAACCCTTGATGCCGCCTTCATAGAGCTTCGATGCGCTGATCCAGGTCCCGGCCTTGAGGTTGTTCGGATCGAGTTCGGCACCCTGGCCCGCGATCACGACCGACTGGCGCGAGATCGTGCCATAGGGAACGAGGCCGAAGGGCAGGCGGTAGTTGGCGCTGGCCGACCACGACCAGGCACCCTTGGTAGCCGAGGCGGAGGTGTTGTCGCCATTCGTGCGAGTGGGATCGCTCGACGACTTGCCGTGGATGCTGTCATAACGGGCGCCCAGCGTGACATCGAGACCGAAGTTGAAATCAAGGTCAGTCAGGCCAGCGAAGGCCCAGTCCGTGTAGTAGCCACGAACATAGGTTGCATAGTCCTTGCCCGACTGGGTCGAGAGCAGGCGGGTCGACAGGGCGTCGTAGCCCTTGGTGAGATCGACGCGGTGGAAGTATTCGTAGTTGAAGTCATCACCATGCAGGAAGTCGGTGTAGCGAACCGACGGCGAGAGCTGGATGGAGAACTTGCCGATATCCGTGGTGAACTTCTTCGAAAGGACGATCTTGTCCTCGATCACGTAGGAATTGTGGAACTGCGAGAAGCCGTAGGCGTTCTCGTTGATGTTGTCATACCCGTCGTAGAACAGCTGGTTCTTGATCTCGAGATCGTTGCCGCCGTCCCAGATGAGGTCCATGTAGGCGGTGGTCGCCTTGTTCCACAGCTTGTCGTTGGGGCCGGTCAGCGTGTTGCGGCGGCTCAGCGTTGCCGTGCCTGCATTGGTGAGCGCCAGCTGCGGATAGTTCGCCTTGAGGCAGGCGTCGGTCATGCCGAGCGGGCCGAACGGGCTCACGCCGGGGGTGCCGCAGGGGAACGAGCCAAACACGCCGAACGAGCCGACAGCGTCGAATTCCGCCGGGCTGATCTTGCCGTCGCCGCTGGTGTCGAGCGGCTGGGCCGAACCGGTGATGTAGGTGCCCTTGTCGACGAGGTCCTGCGAGAGGCGGTTCCAGCCGCCGTTCTGCTGGCCCTTGTAGTTCTGGTACATGCCGCCGAATTCAAGCCGCAGGTTGGGCGTGAGGTCGGTATCGAACGAACCCTGCAGGATGGTCTGCTTGGTGTTCATGTTGCGGTAGTACGAACCGGAATCCTCGATTTCAGCGTAAAGGCTGTAGCCGAACGCCTGGCTGCCGATCTTGCCGGGGCCGCGCAGTTCGGCCGAAAGCACGCTCTTCGCCCAGCTGCCGCCGGTATACGAGATCTGGCCCTCGGGGCTGTCCATGTACTTGCCCTTGGCCACGCGGGCCGACTTGGGCACGAAGTTCATGTAGCCGCCGGTCTTCGACGGGCCGTAGATCGGCGAGGCAGGGCCGCGCACGATGTCGATGCGGTCCGATGCGCCGATCGGGGTCGGGTAGTTGCCCGGATTGTCGAGACGGCGCACGCCGCGGAAATAGACTTCTCCGGGGGTGCCGCGAATGTCGAGCGCGCCGCCAACGCCGAAGAACGAGTTGGTGAAAGTACCCGGAGCCTGCGCCACGAGATCGTAAATCTCGCTCACGCCGAAGCGCTCGAGCTGCTCCTTCGAAATGGTGGAGGCCGAACGCGGCGTTTCGACAAGGTTCTTGTCGAAGCCGAAGATCGAGCCGACGTCCTTGACCGGCAGCGCGCCGAGCGAGCCGACGACGACGATCTCTTCCTTGGCGGGCTGCGGATCGGGTGCCGGTGCTTCCTGCGCGAAGGCAGGCGCGGTCAGCGCGGTGCAACCAAGAAGCGCCACCAGACCTGTTACAAGGCGGCGCGGCGCAGCAAACTGCGCAGAACTATTCGGGTAGAGCATCGAGAAACCCCCTGGGACGCAAAAGGCGCACCGCCCTCACCTTTCGTGAAGACCGCAATGCGCGTGGTTGAACCGCGCCTCTCCCGCAAACCATCAGGCATCTTTCCCGCCGCCATGCCGCTGTTTGCGGCATCCCCGAGGCTGGGCGCACCCGTTTTTCTTATGATGCCACAAACGTGGCAATTCGTATTACGCTCTTAAGACACCTTTCCGGCACGCGCCAGACGCTCTGCCTCAAATGCTGCAAAACGCTGTTCAAGATCCATTTGCAGCCGCGCCTTCTCGTTACTCGCCAGATACTTGGCGCAAGATGGTGTGGCAAAATCAGCACAGGCAGCTACCGGCTCCAGCTTGGACGGATGAGCCCACAGCGCCCCGCCGGGCACAAACGAATAAGCGAGCCCCGCGCGCGCAATCTGCTTGAGTTCCAAGTAACTCAGCCCCTGCTCGCGCACGGCGCGGACATATTCATTGGTCATGTCGGAGCGCAGCACGCCCTCGTCGTCGGTAGAGAGCACCACCGGCACTCCATGCGCCCGGTAAAGCTGCATGGGATGGTCCGCGCCCTTGACGCCAAGGATCACCCCATTGCTGGTGAGATTGATTTCGACCGCGATCCCCTCACGCGCCATGCGGGCCATGGTGTCTTCGGCCTTGTCCTCGAAGGCGATGCCGGTGCCGTGCCCGATCCGCTTCGCACCGGCCGCAATGGCCTGAGCGATATGGTCCTTGAGATCTGTCGGCGGCACCTGCCCCAGCGTCACTTCGCCGGCATGCAGCGTCAGCTTCACGCGCGGATACTTTGTGGCGAGAAACCGGATCATCGCCATGTGCAGGGGGTAGTCACGCCGCGCCAGCCACGCGTCTTCCGGCATCACGATGTTGACACCGACAAAGCGCGGATCGGCATCGGCCATCATGAAACCGAGGACCAGCGAGCGGTAGACCTGCCGCGGCGGCAGTGCGCGCAGCGCCTGAAACAGGTAGTGCACCGCCACCTTGCAGCCGGGTTCGGCCGCTGGCGTACTGCAGGCCATCGCCTTCGCCGCAGCCGCCTCGTCGGCATCAAGTTCGGCGCGCGCCTTGGGCACGAGCGGCGCGAACTGCTTCACCTCGCTCGCATAAACGGCCGCGAAATCGCCCTCGGCGATCGGCTCATCACCGGCCCCGCGCACGACCGAAACCAGCGTCACCGTGTTGTGATCGAGCTCCAGATAGGAAACATTGTCCCCCGCCGCGATGCGCCGGGTTGCGGTGAGCATTTTCGCGGTCTCGCCGCCGATCTTCCCGAAGCGTTCGAACGAGCGGAAGAACTGGGTATGGCCTGAAACATCGTTCTGCCCCACCCCGCGCTGGAAACCACGCGTCGACAGCGCATCGATCAGCCGGTCCATGCCGAATTCGCTGGTCTTCGCAAACTGCTCGATCCCGCGCTCGGCCGGGCACGGCGGCGGCTCGATGGCGAGGCCGCTTTCATCGACGCAAAAGCCCTTGGTCCCCGCCCAGGTCAGGTAATCCTCGGCATAGATCGCGCCGCCGAGATGGTTGTGCAGATCGCCGCCCTTGGGCATGCCGCGCAGCAGCACGCGCAACGCGGGCGGACTTTCGCGCGCATCCTCGATCAGCTTGGCAACCGCAGCCTCGCGCGCAGCGTCAGCAATGGTAGCCTGCGCCAGAGCAGGCACGGGCGATGCGGCCAGCAGCGCCGCGCCCAGCGCGCGCCCCGCCTTCGCCCAACTGCCCCCTGCCCTCTGACCCAAGTTTCGACCCCAATTGCTGCGTTGCAGCGTGATTATGGCCTTGACCTGTTTCACGCAAATGCAATGAATCGCGCAAGCTGTTGCGAAAATTAGGTAGGGTAAAAAATCCAGTGCCGGCATTCTCCCGCTTCCTGCGCTATTTTCTTGCTGTCGGCCGCCTCGGCTCGATCCGCAAGGCAGCGGATGAGCTCAACGTCTCGGCCTCCGCGATCGACCGCCAGATCCTCAATGTCGAGGCCGAGATAGGCATGCCGCTGTTCGAGCGCCTGCCCACTGGTCTGCGCCTGACCGCTGCGGGCGAGATCATGATGGCCGCCGGGGGGCGCTGGCAGAAGAGCCTCGCCGAAGTGCGTGCGCAGATCGAGGACTTGCGTGGGCTCAAACGCGGCCATGTCGAGATCGCGGTGATCGATGCGCTGGCAAAGGGCGTGATCCCGGCCGCAATCCAGTCGCTGCAGAGCCGTTATCCCGGCATCACGATCGAAGTGAAAGTTGCCGCCAATGATTCCGTGCGGCGGATGATCGCCAGCGGCGAGGTCGATTTCGGCGTGTTCTTCGGCCCCGAATCCTACCGTGACATCACCGTGCGCTCTTTCGTCGACGTCCATCTCGGCTTCATCACCCCCGCCGGGCACCCCTTTGGCGATCAGCCCGAAGCGCGCTTTTCGGCCTGCGTCGGCTCGCCCGTCGTCGTCCCCTCCAGCCCGCTCGCGGTGCACCAGCAAATCGCCGTGCTCGAAGGCACCACGCGCATCACGCTGGAGCGCAAGGCGACCAGCAACAACATCCAGATGATCACCAGCCTCGTGCTGCAAGGCGTCGGCATCGGCATCCTCACTTCGCTCGACGTGGTGACCGAGGTCCGCGCAGGCCTGCTTTCCTTCACCCGCATTTCCGATCCCGTGCTGCGCCCGATGACCCTTGCGCTGTGCACCGCATCCGCCCGCCCGCCGAGCTATGCCGCCGATATCGTGCTGGGCGAGATCCAGACCGCGTTCGCCGAGCTCGCCTGGCCCGTTCCCGCCTCGGCACCCGGCGTCCGCAATTCCGGTTGAAAACGTGCCCCTGCTGCAATTGCCCCGCGCGCCGGGAATCGGTAACCGCTCTCCTTTGCTGCCCGACGAACGGACCCGAACGGACATGACCGAAGCTGCCGCCCCCGTGCTGAACTACATCCCCTACGAGGACTTCCTCAGCAGCGTGCGCAGGCTTTCGAGGCTGCTGGCGGCGGATAGCTGGAAGCCCGATTTCATCATCGGCATCGGCCGCGGCGGCCTCGTCCCCGCGGTCTACATCAGCCACGAACTGCAGGTGCCGATGCTTTCGATCGACCATTCCTCGAAAGTCCCGGGCTTTGCCGACGAACTGCTCGGCAAGGTGGCCGATAAATCGACCACCGGCACGCGCCTGCTTTTCGTCGATGATATCAACGATAGCGGCGGCACCATTGTCTACATCCGCAATCTGCTGGCGGAAAACGGCTGCAACCCGGATAACCTGCGCTTCGCCGTGCTCAAGGACAATTGCCGCTCGAAAGCGCGGGTAGACTACACCGCCGAAGTGATCGACCGCGCAGAGGACAAGCGCTGGTTCGTGTTCCCGTGGGAAGCGGTCATGACCGCCGAAACCCTCGCCGAAGAAGCCCAGGCCGTGCCGGAGCGGCTGGGCTGAAATCGCAACATAACACACCAACAAAACCGCTCATGCTGAGCTTGTCGAAGCATCGTACGCGGCCGTGGTGCCAGCACCCTTCGACAAGCTCAGGGTGAGCGGGGTTGGGCTGTGTCTGGGTTGGCGAATTCAGCCGAACTTGAACCCGCTCATCACCGCCCAAGTCAGCGCGCCGACTCCGGCGATGCCAACGAGCGCCATCACCGGCGACCCCTTCACGTCCGCAGTTGCCTCGCCCTTGGCCCGGTCGCGCTTGCCGGTGATCATCGGCCCGATCAGATTGTGCGCATTGAGCACCTGATAGTACCCGATCGCGAGGATATGCAGGCCGATTACCGCCAGCGCCGCCTTGAACACGCCCTCGTGCCACTCCGATGCCATGCGACCGCTATCGAAGCTCACCCAGTCTGCCAGCGGCCCGGATTCGATCCCGTCGACATCGACTGCAAAGAGGCCCGCCAGCGTGATCGCAAGTATCACCGCCAGCAGCACCGCCACGCTCCACCCGCCGAGCGGATTGTGCCCGTCCGAAGGGGTCTCGCCGTCATGCGTCCTGAGGTACGCCATGATCGCGCGCGGCCCTTTCAGGAACTGCGCAAAGCGCGCGGTGCGCGATCCCGCAAAGCCCCAGAAAATCCGGAACACCACCAGCGCGAAAATGGCGTAGCCCGCTTGCCGGTGGCGATCCATGTCGTGGTTCTCGCCGCTCCACCAGGCAAAGCCGAACAGCGCGATAAGGCTCCAGTGGAACACCCGCACGAACGGGTCCCATACCTTTACGGTCTCGTCTGGCGTGCTCATGGCAGGCTTAGTCCTCGGCGCGGAACTGCTTGTGGCAGGCAGCGCAGGTCCCGCCGACGACCTTGAACTGCGCCAGCACCGCCGCAGTATTGCCCGATCCAGCGATCCCGGCCAGCTTGTCCGTCTCGGCCACCAGCTTGCCCGCCGCTACATCGAAGGCAGGCTTCTGCGCCCAGATCGCGGGCAGCGCATCGGTCTTCACCCCCGAGCTTGGCCCGGTGCCTGCCGGAAACAGCGCGCCCTGCAGCTTTGCGGTCGCCGCCAGCGTGCGCGCGGCGGCGAGCAGCTTGGCCTTGTCGGCTCCGCCGCCCAGCTCTTCCTTCAGCGCTTTCATCGCGCCGCCCATCTTCTTGAAATTGGCCTGCCGCGCGGCGATCGTATCGGCGGGGGAAGCCGCACTCGCGATCGCACCGCCCGTAACCAGTGCGGCAGCCAGGGCCATCAGGAACATCGGTCTTGCTCGGGTCATCGGCAGGGGTCCTTCTGCTCAGAAAATCAGTGTGGCAAATCAATGTGACAGGGCAAGGCTGGCGGGCGCCTTGTCCGGATAGACTTCATGAAATGCCGCCTGCACCGTGGCAAGCCCGTCTGTCAGCACCTGCAGCGCGGTCTTGCCCTTGGCATTGGGAATATCGGCCCGCGCCCCATGCGCGGCCAGCACGTGCAGCATCGCCGGAAGCTCGGGGAAAAACGGCCCGCCCGCCAGCATTTGCAGCGCGGTGGTCCTGTTCTTGTCCGCCACATTGGCATCGCCGGCCAGTTCGATCGCCAGACCCAGCGCAGTCGCATTGCGGCCCTGCACCGCCGCGAGCACGAGATTGACCCCCGCGCCATCGACAAAGTGCTCGTCCGCCCCGGCCCGCACCAACTGCCACATCACATCCGCCTGCCCTGCTTTCGCCGCTGCCATCAGTGCGGTCGTCGGTTGCACCGGCGGGGGCGGCATGCCGAAATTGGCCTCGGTCACCCAGGTGATCTTCGATGGGCCGGACAAGGCATCGACGTCTGCCCCGCGCTCGAGCAGCGCTGCCACAAGCGAGGCTTGCCCTGCCGCCGCCGCCACATGAAGCGGCCGCCGCCCCTCGCGGTCAGGTTCAGCAACATCGCCGCCGCCCAGCCGCACCAGCTCTTCCGCTGCCGCCCAGTTCTTCTGGTAGAGCGCCATCTGCAGCGCGCTGGTGTTTTCCGGCCCGCGGTGCTTCACATCTGCCCCCGCCGCGATCAGCGCCGAGGCCAGATTGGCATTCCTGCCCGCCAGCGCGAAGAACAGCGGTGTAAAGCCGTTCGGCGTCTCCCGGTTAACTTGCGCCCCTGCCGCCAGCAGCGCCGAAGCCGCATCGAGCTTTCCAGCCGAAGCGGCCCACATCAGTGGCGTCTGCCCGCGCAGATCGACGCTGTCGGCGCTGGCTCCTTTCGTCAGCAGTGCGCGCACCGCTTCCGCATCGGAAAAGCGCGCGCACATCGCCAGCGGCGTCACCGCATCGGCATTGGACTGATCCACCGGCGCCCCTGCCGCCACCAGCGCAGTGACAATCGCGCCATTGCCGCGCTCGCAGGCGAGCAGCAGCGGTGTCACCCCCAGCGCATCGGCGCGGTCCGTCTTTGCGCCTGCCCTGAGCAAGGCATCGACCAGCGCAGGGTCCTGCGTCTCGACCGCGCGCGCCAGCGGCGTCTCGCCATATTCGAGCGCTGCGTTGGCGTCCGCTCCATGCGAGAGCGCCGCCACCAGCGCATCCGCATCATCCTCCGCAATCGCGCGCGAAACCGCCTCCGCCCCATGCGCCATGGCGGGCAGCGGCGTGAACGCCAAGGCGAGCGCGAGGAACTTACGCACGCGCCAGCCCCGCCAATGGCCCGGTGCTGTCACCAAACGAGGCCGCCGGCACATCGAGCAACTGCAGCCCCGCGAGCAGCAGGTTCGACATCGTCGTCCCCTTGTCGAACGCGAGATGCCGCCCGCCCTGAACCAGCCCGCCTGCCACGATCACCGGCAGGTCCATGAAATCATGCTCGTTGGAATCGCCAAAAGCCGAGCCCCGGATCACCAGCGTCGTATCGAGCAGCGATCCCGCGCCGTCGTGCGTTTCCTTCAGCCGCTTCAGCGCATAGGCGAAGAATTCCATATGATAGCGGTTGATCAGTGCCAGCTTCGCCATCTTGTCGGGGTTCTTGCCGTGATGGCTCAGCATATGGTGCGAATCCGGCACGCCGATTTCCGGATAGGTCCGGTTGGAGATTTCGCGCCCCAGCATGAAAGTCGCCACGCGCGTCAGGTCCGCCTGCATCGCCAGCACCTGCAAATCGATCATCAACCGCACGTGCTCGGCAAATTCGGCCGGAATGCCCGGGGGCTGCGCAAAGCTCCCCGCTTCCGCCTGCGGCCCCGTTGCTGCGCGCTGGATGCGCTTTTCGATCGCGCGGGTCGCGTCGAGATATTCGTCCAGCTTGCGCTTGTCCTCGGCGCCCAGCCGACCCGAAAGCCGCGCCGCATCCTCGCGCACGTAATCCAGGATCGAGGCCTGCCGCCGCGCCTGCGCCAGCCTGCTCGCGGGATCGAGCGCCTCGCCATCGCCGAACAAACGCTCGAACACATCGCGCGGATTGGCCATGACCGGCAGCGGCACCGTCGGCGTCAGCCAAGAGATCCCGTTGGTATAGGCGCACGAATAGTTGATGTCGCAGCTGCCGAGGAGGCTCGCCTGATCGATCCCCAGCTCCAGCGAGGGGATCGTCGTTGCTTCACCCAAATGCGCCGCAAACACCTGATCCATCGAAACGCCGCAGCGAATGTCAGGACCTTCGGTCTGCCGCGCATGCGCGCCGGTCAGGAACGCCGGGCAGGAGCGGCCATGTCCCGCCGGACGATCCCCGAACGCCGCCGCCTGCGGGTGCCCAAGCCCGCTGACCATCACCATATCGGCGCGGAACGGCTCGAGCGGTGCCAATGTCGGCGGGAGGACATAGTCCGCACCCGTCGCTGCCGGACGATAGGCGTCCATCGTCATGCCATTGGGCGTGTAGAACACCGAAAGGCGCTTGGGCCGGGCGCTCGCCTCCGCCGCGCGCGCCGCCGGGATCATCGCCTCGAGGAGCGGCAGCGCCATGGTCGTCCCAAGGCCGCGCAGCACGGTGCGGCGGCTGAGCGCGGGGCGTTTGATCATCATGGGTGCGGCCTCCATCCGCTTGCCGCGAGCGCGACGGCCGTCGGCGCGGCAGGCACGCGGCGCATGGTGAAACCGGGGCTCATCACGATGCCCTTGATGATCGTCTGCACCCGCCAATCATCGTTCGCCGCATCGCGCGCGATGGCGCGCACCGCCGGCATGTCCTGCGGCCCCAGCCCGCGCCCCAGCGCATACGTCATCAGCCGTTCGGTGAAAGCGCGCGCAAATTCCTCGCGCCGATCGAGCAGGATTTGCTGGAGGCCCGCAAAGCCGCTGAACGCCGTCCCGTCGGCCAGCACTGCCCCCGCATCGATCACCTGCCCCGCATCCTGCGCGCGCCACCCCCCCACCGCATCGAAGTTTTCGAGTGCAAAGCCGAGCGGGTCCATCCGCTGGTGGCAGGAAGCGCAGGCAGGATTGGCGCGGTGCAGTTCCAGCTGCTCGCGCGCGGTCAGCTTGCGGCCATCATGCTCGGTTTTGAGCGCGGGCACATCGGCGGGCGGCGGCGGCGGCGGCGAGGCGAGCAGGTTGTCGAGGATCCACTTGCCGCGCTTCACCACTGAAGTGCGGTTGCCGTAGCTCGTCACCGTCAGAATGCTCGCCTGCCCCAGCAGCCCGCCGCGCGGCATATCCGGCCCCAGAGCGACCTTGCGGAACGCCGGCCCGCGCACGCCCTCGATCCCGTAGTGCCGCGCCAGCCGCTCGTTGAGGAAGGTGTAGTCCGCGCGGATGAAGTCGGTCACCGGCCGGTTTGCGGAAAGCACATGGCTGAAGAACATCCGCGTTTCGGTCGCCATCGCGGCGCGCAGCGGCACATCGAACTGCGGGTATTCGGTGATGTCGGGCCGCTGCTGGTCGAGATTGCGCAAGTAGAGCCACTGCCCGGCGAAGTTCTCGGTCAGCGCCTCGGCACGCTTGTCTGCCAGCATCCGCGCGATTTCGGCGCTGAGCACGGCCGGCTGGTGCAGCTTGCCCTGCCCCGCCAGCATGAGTAGCCGGTCATCGGGGATCGAGCTCCACAGAAATAGCGAAAGCCGCGTCGCCAGATCATGGTCGGAGACCCGATAGGCGCTGCCCTGCTGCCCGGCAGGCGGCGGCGTTTCCACGGCAAACAGGAAGCGCGGCGAAACCAGCAGCGCCTCGATCCCCGCCTCGACACCGCTTTCAAATCCGCCAGCAGCCCGCTCGCCCTCGAAGATGTTCATGAGCGGCGCCAGTTCCGCCTCGCTCACTGGCCCGCGCCACGCGCGCCTCGCCAAACTGCCAAGGATCCGCTTAGCACACGGCGCTTCCTCTACCGGCCGCTTCGGCTGACAGACAAACACTGCGCGGCGGCTCGCCAGATCGCCATTCCCGCCCGCATCGAACGGCCCTGCCACATCAAGCTGGAGCACATCACGCGGAAAATTATGCTGCGAATAGCGCGGATGGACGCGGAACGAAGGCACCGTCATCGTCCCGGCGCGCGCGCCATCCACCCACACGTCGAGCGGCAGATCGACCGGCTTTTCGAGCGGCAGCGGCACGTAGTCGGTCGTGTTGCGCACCACCTGCACCGCCTCATCCGGCCAGGTCTGCCGCCGGAACGAGACTGCCACGTTGTGCACCCCCGCCTTCATCGGCACGCGCAGCGCGAAGCGGTCTTCCGGCAGGCGGTCGCTTTCGTTGTTGGTGTTCGAATTGAGCCAGACCGCCACGTCATAGGCCCCGTCCCAGCGCGCGGTATAGCGCACCGCCGTCCCCCCGCGCGAACCCAGCGGCAAGTCCGCACCGGCGCGTTCATTGAAGGCGGGGATGCCCGAATTCATCACCGAGCCGTCCTTGGCGACCTGCCAGCTCGTCACGAAATCGCGCTTGGGCACAAGGCCCGTCGCCAGCCGCGCAGCCTTCCCCGCCACCGCGACATAGCGCTCCATCAAGGTGGGCGAGACGCTCAGCACATCGGCGATATTGTCGAAGCCGAAGCCTGAATTGTCCGGCGGCAGCGCACCGGCAAAATCGCCTTCCACGCCCAGCAGATCCCGCACGGCATTGGCATATTCGCGCCGGTTCAAGCGCCGCACGGGCGCAGCGCCGGGATCGGGATGCGCTGCCGCAAACTGCGCGCGGCCTGCATCGAGCCATGTCACGAAGTCCGCCCGCAGCGCCGGATCGGGCTGCTTCCGGGAATGCGGCGGCATCTCGCCCGAGGCCACGCGCCGCAGGATCTTTTCCCAGGCCTCGGCATTGCGCCCGGCTGCGATATCGCTCGCCTTGAGGCCCTCGACCGAAAGCCCCGCGACATGGTCGAAATCGTTGTGGCAGCGCGAACAGTAATCCTCGAGCATCGGCTCTACCAGCGCGGCCCGCCGCTCCTCCAGCGAAGGCGCTGCTGTCGGCGCGGCAGTCTCGTCGGCCGCGGCATAGAGGCACGAGCCCGAAACCAGCGCGCTTAGCGCCAGCAAGCCGCGCCCGAAGGAAATCCGCCGCAAACCCTCGACCAAATGCCTGCCCCTGAACCAGCGCTGCGCCGTATGTTTACACCAGCATGACAGCAAGGCCACTGCCTATCTACCGCAGTGCAGCACGTCCATTGCCATAAACCGGACAGGGGGTAGCGATAATTCGCGTGGGGGTATGGCCAGCGCCTGCGCGGGGCCCAAACCATTTTCCTACATGGCTTTCTGCCGCTATCTGGCCCTGCGTCCCCGCATCTCCCCCGAAAGGACGCAGCTACCGTGACCGCCCGGCCTCTCCCCTCCGCTGCCCGCCGCTACGTGACATTCGCCCGCCCGACATTTCTCTATGTGATGTACGCGGTGATTCTCTGGGCCATCCCGCTCGGCCTGCTCGGTGCGGTGCGCCCGGCGGCGGCGCGCGCGATGACCGAGGCGATGACGGCCTACTTCGCCGGCCTGCCCCAGCCGCTCTACACGCTCTTCGGCGCCGCCTATCTCGGCTATACGGCAGCCCGCCAGTGGGGCAAGGCGAAGGGCACCGATCAGTAGCCGCACCCGAGCGCAAAAAGCACCCTCTTGGTTAGTTTCGGGTAATCTTTGCCTGCTATGACCCTTGGCAGCATGGACGCACACCGCTTCTTTCCCGCCAATCGGCTCCTCGCGCTCCGCGTTGCGCTTGCCAGCGCGGCCACCGCCCTGTCGCTGCTGCTTTCCGGCTGCGACGCAGACCGCGTCAGCGCCCTCGAAGAGCGGGTAACCGCGGTCGAGGCCAAGGCCGACGCGGCCGAGAAGAAAGCCAAGGCTGCCGAAGCCCTCGCTGTGACCAACCAGCCGCAGCCCATCTCGCAGCCCGAACCGGTGGTGCAGAACAACGACAATCCGGACGGTGACGATCCCGCCGCCTCGGTCGACGATGGCGGCGATCCAGCCCCGCCGCCGCCGCCAATGGCGGACAACGGCAAGGGCTGACCAGGGCTAGGGGGGTTACCGGGGCAAGTCTTGCCGGAGGCGGACTTGCGCAAGCAGGTTCACGCTCTATCAGGTGGGCAGCCAAGTCCATTCCCGCGAGGAGCCCGCCATGCCCGAAACCGTTTTCGTCCTCAACGGCCCCAATCTCAACCTGCTCGGCACGCGTGAGCCGGAAATCTACGGCTCGGCCACGCTGGATGATATCGCCGGCATGCTCGAAGACCGCGCGCGCGAACTCGGGCTCGAGATCGATCTGCGCCAGTCGAACCACGAAGGCCACCTCGTCGATTGGCTCCACGAAGCACAGGCGGTTGGCGCCAAGGCCGTGCTGCTCAATGCCGGCGCCTTCACCCACACCAGCATTGCCCTGCACGATGCGATCAAGGCGATCCGCACCCCGGTGATCGAAGTCCACCTCTCCAATCCGCACACGCGCGAGGCATTCCGCCACAAGTCCTATGTCGGCATGGCCGCCAAGGCGACCATCGCGGGCTTCGGCCCGCTTAGCTACCTCCTTGCGCTCGAAGGCGCGCGCAAGCTCTGACGCCCGGCACAAAGGGGCCACTTCGGGCTTTTCCACGCCGCCCATTCGGGTTTTTCTTGCCAGTGCGCGGCGCGGCGGGCATGGAACCCGCTTTGTATACGTAGACCCGCGAGGACAATAAAATGGGGCATGACCGCGGCGACGAGGGCGCCAAAATGGCCATCGACAGCGCGCTGGTGCGCGAACTGGCCGAACTGCTTTCCGATACCGGCCTGACCGAGATCGAGGTTGAAGACGGCACGCGCAAGATCCGCGTTGCTCGCACGATCACCGCCGCTCCGGTGATGAACTATGCGCCTGCGCCCGCCGCCGCGCCGGCTCCCGCCGCTGCACCGGCTGCCGCAGCCGAAGCGCCCGCCGCCCCCGCCGTCGATGCCAATGCGCTGCGCTCGCCGATGGTCGGCACCGTCTATCTCACCCCCGAACCGGGCGCCGCGCCCTTCATCACCGTCGGCTCGACGGTCAAGGCCGGTGACACGCTGCTCATCGTCGAAGCGATGAAAGTGATGAACCCGATCACTGCGCCCACCGGCGGCAAGATCACCGCGATCCTGGTCGAAAACGCGCAGCCGGTCGAATTTGACCAGCCGCTCGTCGTCATCGCCTGAGGCCGCCCGCCCCATGGCCATTTCCCGCCTGCTGATCGCCAACCGCGGCGAAATCGCGCTGCGCATTCACCGCGCCGCGCATGAAATGGGGATCGAGACGGTCGCGGTGCACTCCACCGCCGATGCCGATGCCATGCACGTGCGCCTTGCCGACCACGCCGTCTGCATCGGCCCGCCGGCGGCAAAAGACAGCTATCTCAACATGGCCGCGATCATCTCCGCGGCCGAGATCACGCATGCCGACGCGATCCACCCCGGCTACGGCTTCCTCTCGGAAAACGCCAAGTTCGCCGAGATCGTCGAGGCTCACGGCATTACCTGGATCGGCCCCAAGCCCGAACATATCCGCACCATGGGTGACAAGATCGAGGCCAAGCGCACCGCCGGCGCGCTCGGCCTGCCGCTCGTCCCCGGCTCGGACGGCGCGGTTTCCGATATCAAGGAAGCCAAGGAAATCGCCGAAGCCGCCGGTTATCCGGTGATCATCAAGGCCGCCTCGGGTGGCGGCGGGCGCGGCATGAAGGTGTGCAACGGCCCGGACGAGCTTGAAACGCTGATCCAGCAGGCCGGCAGCGAGGCCAAGGCCGCGTTCGGCGATGCCACAGTCTATATCGAAAAGTACCTCGGCAACCCGCGCCACATCGAATTCCAGATCTTCGGCGATGGCAACGGCAACGCGATCCATCTGGGCGAGCGCGATTGCTCGCTCCAGCGCCGCCACCAGAAGGTACTCGAAGAAGCGCCCTCCCCCGTCATCTCCGCGGCCGAGCGCGACCGCATGGGCGGCATCGTTTCCAAAGCCATGGCCGACATGGGCTACCGCGGCGCGGGCACGATCGAGTTCCTCTGGGAAAACGGCGAGTTCTACTTCATCGAGATGAACACCCGTCTGCAGGTGGAGCATCCCGTCACCGAGGCGATCACCGGCGTCGATCTGGTGCGCGAACAGATCCGCATCGCCGATGGCAAGCCGCTCTCGGTCAAGCAGGAAGAGATCGAGTTCAAGGGCCACGCGATCGAGTGCCGCATCAACGCGGAAGACCCGTTCAACTTCACCCCCTCGCCCGGCCTCGTCACCAGCTACCACGCCGCTGGCGGCATGCACGTGCGCGTCGATTCCGGCCTCTACGCCGGCTACCGCATCCCGCCCTACTACGACTCCATGATCGCCAAGCTGATCGTCTCGGGCCGCACTCGCGAAGGCTGCATCATGCGCCTGAAGCGCGCGCTGGAGGAAATGGTGATCGGCGGGGTTAAGACCTCGATCCCGCTTCACCAGAAGCTGCTGAGTGATCCGAAGTTCCTCGATGGGGACTACTCGATCAAGTATCTGGAGCAGTGGCTTTCGGAAGAAACCTGAGGCCTCCTGATCCTCCCCATTTTCACGAAGTGCAAATGGGGAGGTGGCAGCCCGAAGGGCTGACGGAGGGGCCATCAACGCTTGCAATAGCGAACAATGGCCTCCGCAACCGCCTCAGGCGACCGCAACACATCCGCCGCCGCGATCCGCACCACCTCGATCCCCAACGCTTCAAGCGCTTCATCCCGGCGTTCGTCCCGCCCCGGCCGGTCACCCATGTCATGCGCAATGCCGTCAATTTCGAAAGCCACGTTGGCGGCAGCGCAGTAAAAATCCAAAACCCACTTATCAACCGGATGTTGCCGCCGGATCTTCACCTCATCCGGCTGAAGCCGCAAATGACGCCAGAGCAGCGTCTCGGGCAAACTCAGTTCCGCGCGCAGCTTGCGCGCCAAGGACACATCGCGCATTTGCTTCGGCCTCGGCAAGAACCCCTCCGTCATTGGCTACGCCAATGCCACCTCCCCGTTTGTGCTGCGCAAAAACAGGGAGGACCAGAAAGAAAAAGCGCCAATTTGGCAAGGTCCTCCCCATTTTCACGAAGTGCAAATGGGGAGGTGGCCCGCCGCAGGCGGGTCGGAGGGGTAGACCCCCCTAAACCCGCCCCTCGATCGCATCCCAGATCATCCCTGCCGTATCGGTCCCGTTGAACCGGTCAATCGCCACGATCCCCGTCGGTGACGTCACGTTGATCTCGGTCAGCCACTTGCCGCCGATCACGTCGATGCCGACGAAGATCAGCCCCAGCCGCTTCAGCTCCGGCCCCATCGCGGCGCAGATTTCCTGCTCCTCAGCCGTCAGCGCGGTCTTTTCGGCATAGCCGCCGACCGCAAGGTTTGAGCGGAACTCGCCCTCGCCGGGCTTGCGGTTGATCGCGCCGGCCACTTCGCCGTCCACCAGCACGATGCGCTTGTCGCCCTCGCTCACTTCGGGGAGGAAAGCCTGCACCATGTGCGGCTCGGGCCAGGTCTGGTTGAACACCTCGATCAGCGCGCCGAGGTTCTCGCCCTCTTCCGAAACGCGGAAGATCGCCTTGCCGCCGTTGCCGTGGATCGGCTTGATCACGATCGCGCCGTGGCGCTTCTGGAACGCGCGCACTTCTTCCACCGAGCGCGTCACCAGCGTTGGCGGCATGAAGCGCCGGTAATCGAGCACCATGACCTTCTCGGGCGCATTGCGCACGCTGCGCGGGTTGTTCACCACCAGCGTCTCGCTCTCGATCCGCTCAAGCAGATGCGTCGCGGTAATATAGCCCATGTGGAACGGCGGATCCTGCCGCATCAGCACCACGTCGATATCGCGCCCCAGATCGAGACGCCGCGCTTCGCCCGCCTTGTAGTGATCGCCCGGCACATGCTGGACCGTCACGGGCACCGCGCGCGCCGTCAGCCGGTCGTTCTCGTCGAGCGAGAGCGCGCCTACGTCGTAATGGTAAAGCTCATGCCCCCGCGCCTGCGCTGCCAGCATCAGCGCGAACGAGGAATCCCCGTTGATATTTATCGAATGCAGCGGGTCCATCTGGACGGCAACTTTGAGTGAGCCTGGGCGAAGGGTCATGCGGGTATTCCTGCTCAGTGTGTCTCGACTTCGCTCGACACGAACGGTTTGAGGCATTTACTTCCCGTTCGTGTCGAGCGAAGTCGAGACACCGGAAACTAAGGCTGCCAGACGTTGGCCATGTGGCGCGGCCAGTGCCCCGGCGCAAGGAGGATCACGTCGATCCTGATATCATCGCCCGGCCCCGCAAAGCGCGGAGCCAGCGCCTCCGCCGCCCGCGCCACGCGCCGCAGCCGCCGCGCATCGATGGCCTGATCGAGCGCCGCCTGGCTCGCGCGCCATTTCACCTCGATAAACGCCACCGTGCGCCCCTTGCGCGCAACGAGGTCGACCTCGCCCGCCCCCACGCGCTGCCGCCGCGCCAGAATGCGCCAGCCGCCGGCCCACAGATACCACGCCGCAAGGCTCTCCCCGCGCCGCCCCCGCCGCTCGGCCTCCTCGCGGCTCACCCCTTGAGTTCCAGCGCCCGCGCATAGAGCGCCTTGCGGTCCAGCCCGTGCTTCTTCGCCACCAGCGCCGCCGCCTTGGACACCGGCAAGTCCGCCAATGCTGCCAGCAGCTCGGCATCCACATCCGCCTCGCCCGGCTTCTCCGCCGCACCCGGAGGCCCTGCCAGCAGCACGATCTCGCCCTTGGGCGGATGCGCGGTGTAGTGCGCCGCAAGCTCTGCCGCCGTCCCCGTCCGGCATTCCTCGTGCAGCTTGGTCAGCTCGCGCGCCACGGCGATCTCGCGCCCCGGCAGCACCCGCGCCATCGCCTCCAGCGAAGCGACCAGCCTTGGCCCCGTCTCGTAGAACACGAGCGTCGCCGGCACGGCGGCCAGTTCGGCCAGGACATCACCGCGCGCCTTGTCCTTGCTCGGCAGGAAGCCTGCGAACAGGAACCGGTCGGTCGGCAGCCCCGCCAGCGTCAGCGCCGCGACTAGCGCGCTTGCGCCGGGGATCGTCGTCACCGCAATGCCCCGGATGCGCGCCTCGCGCACCAGCCGGTAGCCGGGATCGGAAATCAGCGGCGTCCCCGCGTCCGAAACCAGCGCCACGGCCCCGCGCGTCATTTCGCCCAGCAGCGCCTCACGCGCCGCGTCGCTGGCGTGATCGTCATAGCGCCGCAAGGGCCGCTTGATGCCAAGGTGGTGCAAAAGCTTGCCCGTCACCCGCGTATCCTCGCACGCGACCACGGCGCAGCCCGAAAGTGTCTCGATTGCCCGCCGACTGACGTCACCGAGATTGCCAATCGGAGTCGCGACTATATAGAGACCGGGTTCAAGCAAGGGCGTAGTCATACGCAGACCAATGGACCGGCGACCAGGGAGCGGCAAGCCAATGATGATCGGAAGCGGTGGGGCGACGAACGGGCGCCTGCGGCGTTGGATCATGTCCGGGGCGCTAGCGCTGCTTGCCGGCTGCACCGTCATTCCCAAACCGGCCGCGCCGCCACCCCCGCCCAGGCCGGTTGAAGTGACGCCTGATGCCAATGTCCTGCCGACAGACGCCGATCGCCACCGCGTCGCGCTGCTCGTGCCGATGAGCGGGGCCAACGCGGCCATCGGGCAGGCCATCGCCAATGCAACCACAATGGCGCTGCTCGATACGGGCGCCCAGAACGTGCGCATCACGACTTACGATACCGCACTCGGCGCGGGGCTTGCCGCCAACAAGGCGATCCTCGATGGCAACCGCCTGATCCTCGGCCCCCTGCTCGCCGATGAAGTGGTCGCCGTCGCCAGCGTCGCGCGGCCCGCCAAGGTGCCGATGATCACGTATTCGAACGACGCGACCGTGGCGGACCGCGATGTCTTCGTGCTCGGCCAGGTGCCCGCGCAGGCCATCGCCCGCGTGGTCGGCTTCGCGCAGGACAAGGGCGTGAAGTCCATCGGCGCGATCATTCCCACCGGCGCCTATGGCCAGCGCGTGTCCTCCGCGCTGATGGTCGCGGCGCGCTCGCGCGGGATCACCGTCACTGCGGTCGAAAGCTATGATCGCTCCAACACTTCGGTCTCGAGCGCGGTGCGCCGCGTCCTCGCCAAGGGCCCGGTCGATGCGCTGCTGATCGGCGATAGCGGCCGCATCGCGCTGATGGCCGCGCCCGCTGCAAACGGCACGCAGCTTCTCGGCACCGAACTGTGGAACGGCGACGCCTCGATCGCCAAGAGCCCGGCGATGCGCGGCGCCTGGTTCGCCGCCGTCTCCGACAAGCGCTTCGGCCAGTTCGAGCAGTCCTATCGCACCCGCTTCGGCGCCGCGCCCTCGCGCCTGGCCACGCTGGGCTACGATTCCGTGCTGCTCACGCTCAACGTCGCGCGCGGGTGGAAGCCGGGCACTCTGTTCCCCACCGCCAAGCTCTATGCGCGCGATGGTTTCATCGGGCTCGACGGCGTGTTCCGCTTCGAGCCGAACGGCGTCGCCGAACGCGCCATGGAAGTCCGCGAAGTGGGCGCAGGCACATTCGTGACCGCGAGCCCGGCGCCGGCGAAGTTCGCGCCCTAAGGGGTAAGAATGGTTCGCGCGGAGACGCGGAGGCGCGGAGAGGTTATCGTCGCGGCGAAGCCGCCTTTCGAGCCTCAAGATTTGCTGTGACGAGGCAGGCCTGCGGCGCAAGCTGCCTCTCCGCGCCTCCGCGCGAAATCCCCTTCTTCTTGCCGCAAACACCCCCGCCACCCGCCCACAAAACCCCGGGATAAGCAGCATCCCCCCATTGCCCCCGGAATCGGCCACGTTCTATAGCCGTTCCCATGGCCGACGACCTGTTTGAAAAGCTGCCCCAGCGCAGCGCCGAGGAAAGTTACGACGGCAGCGCCATCGAGGTGCTCGAAGGGCTTGAGCCTGTCCGCCGCCGCCCCGGCATGTACATCGGCGGGATCGACGAGCGCGCGCTGCATCACCTCGCCGCCGAAGTGCTCGACAATGCGATGGACGAAGCTGTCGCCGGCCACGCCAACCGCATCGAAGTCACGCTCGAGGAAGGCCCCGAGGGCACTGCGGGCAAGATCACCATCACCGATAACGGCCGCGGCATGCCGGTCGATGAGCACCCGAAGTACCCGGGCAAGTCGGCGCTCGAAGTGATCCTCACCATGCTCCACTCGGGCGGCAAATTCTCCGGCAAGGCCTATGCCACCTCCGGCGGCCTCCACGGCGTCGGCATCTCGGTGGTCAACGCGCTTTCCGTGCTCACCCGCGTCGAAGTGGCACGGAACAAGGAGCTTTACGCGCAGGAGTTCTCGCGCGGCCTCCCCACCACGCAGCTCCAGCGCATCGGCGCCGCACCCAATCGGCGCGGAACCACCGTCACCTTCATCCCCGATGGCGAGATCTTCGGCGGCGAAGCGCGCTTCAAGCCCGCGCGCCTGTTCCGCCTCGTCCGCTCGAAGGCCTATCTCTTCGCGGGCGTCGAAATCCGCTGGAAGTGCGCGCCCTCGCTGATTGCAGGAACGGACATCCCGGCCGAGGCCGTGTTCCAGTTCCCCGGCGGCCTTGCAGATCACTTGGCCGAGCAGGTCGCAGGCCGCGAATGCGTGACCACCGTGCCTTTCACCGGCAGTCAGGACTTTCCGTCAGGGCCAAACGGCGAGGAAATGGGCCGTGCCGAATGGGCGATCGCCTGGCCCCTGTGGTCCGACGGTTCGTACAGCTGGTACTGCAACACCATCCCCACTCCCGATGGCGGCACGCACGAAGCGGGCCTGCGCGCCGCGCTCACCAAAGGCATCCGCGCGTTTGGCGAACTGGTCGGCCAGAAGAAGGCCAAGGACATCGCGCCCGAAGACATGCTGACAGGCAGCGAGATCATGCTCTCGGTGTTCATCCGCGATCCCCAGTTCCAGAGCCAGACCAAGGACCGCCTGACCAGTCCCGAAGCTGCGCGCATGGTCGAAAACGCGATGCGCGATCACTTCGACCACTTCCTCACCGACAATATGGAGCGCGGGCGCGCCCTGCTGGGCTCGGTGATGGAACGCATGGACGAGCGCCTGCGCCGCAAGGCGGAGCGCGAGGTCAAGCGCAAGACCGCCACCAACGCGCGCAAGCTGCGCCTCCCCGGCAAGCTCACCGATTGCAGCGGCGAGGGCAGCGGCGAAACCGAGCTGTTCATCGTCGAAGGCGATTCGGCCGGCGGCAGCGCCAAGCACGCGCGCGACCGGAAAACGCAGGCGATCCTGCCGATCCGCGGCAAGATCCTCAACGTCGCCAGCGCCAGCGCCGACAAGATCCGCGCCAATGCCGAAATCGCCGATCTCGCCCTCGCGCTCGGCTGCGGCATGCGCAAGGACTGCAACGCCGATGCGCTGCGCTACGACCGCATCATCATCATGACCGACGCCGACGTCGACGGCGCGCATATCGCGACCTTGCTGATGACGTTCTTCTTCCAGGAAATGCCCGAGATCGTCCGGCGCGGGCACCTCTACCTCGCCCAGCCCCCGCTCTACCGCCTCACCAACGGGGCCACCTCGGTCTATGCCAAGGACGACGCCCACCGCGCCGAACTTGAGGCGACGAAGTTCAAGGGCAAGAAAGTCGAAGTCGGCCGCTTCAAGGGCCTTGGCGAGATGAACCCGCAGCAACTGCGTGAAACCACCATGAGCCCCGCCACCCGCAGCCTCATCCGCATCACCCTGCCCCCCGAATACGAGGGCCGCGCCGCGGTAAAGGACCTCGTCGACCGCCTCATGGGCCGCGACCCCGCCCAGCGCTTCATGTTCATCCAGAACAGGGCGGGTGAGCTCGATCCGGAACTGATCGACGCTTGAGGCTCCCCGCCGCCTGAGGCGTTCAGCCGATTTTAACTGCGCTCTCCGGGTTTCACCCTAGCCCGCGCCAAACCCCCTTGCAGTCTCCTCGCGTCTAGAACGGGTCCGATATCCGCAGCGCAGTCCCGCGTGGCGGCAGATATGGGCTCAATCGGCATGGATTATCTCAGGAACGCTCCGATCGGACGCAAGCTCGCGGTGATGTTCGCGGTGCTTTCGCTGGTCATCGTCGTCGCCATCGGCACCATGGTCTGGCGCATGACCGCAATGCGCGGCGCAGAGATGGAAGTGGCGGAGGACCATGTCCCCCAGGCGCTCTCGGCGGACAAGATCAACATCGCCATGGCCGAGTTCCAGAATGCACTGAGGTCCCACCTGCTGGCGGCCGACGACTATGAGCGCACCGATGCTGAGGCCGCGATTGCCGCAAACCAGAAGATCATCAGCACGGAGACCGCCGCGTTCGAGGCAACCGATCTCGACGACAAGGAAAAGGCCTATCTCAAGGCCTTCAAAAGCGGCTGGGAGCAGATGAGCCAGGATACCAGCCAGATCACGCAGCTTTCCTCCCAGGGGCGCACAGCAGAGGCACTTGCCCGCCTCGCCACGTCAAGTGAGCCCGTCCAGGTAACCACAAAGGCGCTCGTCGATCTTGCGACCTATCAGAAGCATCACATTGATGTCGCCGGCCATCAAGCTGCCCTGGCCTTCGAGGTCGCCCTGTGGACCGGCGCGATTGCGACCTTGCTCCTGCTGGGCACGCTCGGCGGTATCTACGTGATGATGGTGCGCCTCGTCGCCCGGCCGGTTGGCCAGATCACCCACGCGGTGGAGGATCTTGCCGATGGCCGCCTCGATGGCGCGCTCGTGGTCAGCGATACGCAGGACGAAATCGGCGCGCTGGGCCGTGCCATGCGCGGCCTGCAGGGCCAGCTTGCCCGTGCCGAGGCGAGCAAGACCGAACAGGTCGAACTCATCGTTAGCACGCTCGGCGCAGCCCTCGCCCGGTTCAAGGAAGGCGATCTCTCGGCCCGCGTCACCGCCGCGCTCGAAGGCCCGTTCGCCCGCCTCAAGACCGATTTCAACGCGATGGCGAGCGAGCTTGAACAAGTGATCGGCTCGGTCGCCGGGACGGCGAGCGGCGTCCAGACCGGCTCGACCGAAATCCGCGCCGCCTCCGACGATCTCGCCTCGCGCACCGAACAGCAGGCGGCGAGCCTTGAATCGGCCGCCAATGCCATGCGCGAAGTGACCGCCAAGGTTGAGCAGAGCGCCCAGAACGCCGGCGCCGTGCGCGAAACCATCGTGCGCGCCACCGACCGGGCCAACGAAGGCGGCGAAGTGGTCAAGCGTGCGGTCGGCGCGATGGACTCGATCGTCGACAGCTCCAAGCAGATCACCCAGATCATCGACCTGATCGATGGCATCGCCTTCCAGACCAACCTGCTCGCCTTGAACGCGGGCGTCGAAGCAGCGCGCGCCGGCGAGGCGGGACGCGGCTTCGCGGTCGTCGCCAACGAAGTGCGCGCGCTCGCCCAGCGATCGGCCGAAGCCGCGCGCGATATCAAGGGCCTCATCAGCGGCAGCGCTCAGCATGTCGAACTGGGCGTCCATCTCGTCGGTGAAACCGGTGAGGCGCTCGATGCGATCATCACACAGGTCGCCGAAATCGGCGCGTTGGTCGAAGGCATCGCCACCGCTGCGGTCGATCAGGCCACCAGCATTTCCAAGGTCAACGTGACCATGGGCGAGCTTGACCGGATGACCCAGCAGAACGCCGCGATGGTCGAGGAAAGCGCCGCCGCCTCGCGCAACCTTTCGGGTCAGGCCGCCAATCTCGCCAATCTCGTCGCGCGCTTCCGAGCGGCGGGGATGACGTCTTCCGCCAGCAGCTACAGCGCCCCCGCTGCCGCGCGGCCCGCAGCCACACCGGCTCCGCTCGCCCCGCGTGCGATCCCGGCAGCGGTAAACGCACCGGTCCACGGCAACCTCGCGCTCGATCTCGACGAGAATAACTGGTCGGAATTCTGAGCCAATCCATTGGCCCCGCGCCTTGTGCGAAGGCGCGGGGTCAGGCCGGCCAGGACTAGTCCTGGTCGGCCGCCCCCTCCGCCG
Organism: Novosphingobium sp.; assembly: GCF_965228995.1. GTDB lineage: Bacteria > Pseudomonadota > Alphaproteobacteria > Sphingomonadales > Sphingomonadaceae > Novosphingobium. Next base: position 3,083,976 of record NZ_OZ245852.1, read on the forward strand.
CTTTCGCTGCCTTGAAGTCAAAGCGAATGCGCACCCAGGTGCCGAGTTGCGCCTTGCCGTCCACGCGCGGCGGCCGCACCAGGAACTGCCACGCCGCCTGCCGCAAGGCGCGCGCCAGGCCCGATCCGCGCGGCGATTCGTCCACTTCACGGCAATCCTCGACATGGTACCGCTCGACCGTGCGGCAGATGATCATCGCCCAGTCTCCGGCCGATCCGCCGCGCGCCCCGCTCATGTAGGGGGAAAGTTCGGCATGCGTCGGCTCGCGGTACCATTCGGCATTGTAGACGCGCGCGCCGCCCGGACCGTCGCCAGTACCCTCGGCATTGCCGCCCCCGCCCTGCGAGACGCCGGTCGAACCGCCGCCACCGGCCGGCTTGATCCGGCTGATATCCGCCTTGGCAATATCCTCGCGGCTCAGCTTGATGAAGCCGGGCGGCCATTCGACCTGGTTCTTGCTGGGGATCACCACGCGCGGAGGCAGCTTGGGCGGCGGCGTCGTCACCGTCTGCACCTGCACCTGCTTCTCGTCCTGCTTGGGCGCGGCCTTCTGCTTTTCCTTCTCGGCGGAGGGCGGCGAAATGTTGATCGCGACCAGCTGGCCTCCCGGCTCGCCGCCGCCGCCGGTCACGCCGCTCATGATGATCAGCACGAAGACGAGGAACACCCCGACCAGCACCGCCAGCACGAAAGATACGGCCCGGTCGCGGCGCGATGGAGCGTAGCGCGCGGGGCTGTCGGCGGGAGCGGATCGCATCGCGCATCGCCTACACGTGCGAACGGGGAGCGGCAACGGGGCGGCTTGTAACCAAGTGTCGCTTCCCCGCGCCGAAGCTGCGGTTCAGCCCACTTGCCAGCCCTGATCTCTCGCCCTATCCCTTAAGCAACCGATTAAGAAGGATGCAGGACAGAACATGCGCTTCGAAGGCACCAGCAATTACGTCGCCACTGATGATCTCAAGGTGGCAGTCAACGCCGCGGTGCTGCTGCGCCGCCCCTTGCTGGTGAAGGGTGAGCCCGGCACCGGCAAGACCGTCCTCGCGCACGAGATCGCGCAAGCCGTCGGCGCCCCGCTGATCGAGTGGAACGTCAAGTCCACCACCAAGGCGCAGCAGGGCCTCTACGAGTACGACGCGGTCGCCCGCCTGCGCGATGGCCAGCTCGGCGATCCGCGTGTGCACGAGATTTCGAACTACATCCGCAAGGGCAAGCTGTGGGAGGCCTTTACCGCGCCGCAGCTCCCGGTCCTGCTGATCGACGAGATCGACAAGGCCGACATCGAGTTCCCGAACGACCTGCTGCAGGAGCTCGACCGGATGAGCTTCGATGTCTACGAGACGCACGAGACGATCGCCGCCAAGGAGCGCCCGATCGTCGTCATCACCTCGAACAACGAGAAGGAACTGCCCGACGCGTTCCTGCGCCGCTGCTTCTTCCACTACATCAAGTTCCCCGATCGGCAGACGATGCAGTCGATCATCGACGTGCACTTCCCCGGCATCCAGAAGACCCTCGTCAGCAAGGCGATGGATATTTTCTACGAAGTCCGCGAAGTTCCCGGCCTCAAGAAGAAGCCGAGCACATCAGAACTGCTCGACTGGCTCAAGCTGCTGCTCAACGAGGACATGCCGCTCGACGTCCTCCAGAACCGCGATCCGACCAAGGCGATCCCGCCCCTGCACGGCGCGCTCCTCAAGAACGAGCAGGACGTCATGCTGTTCGAACGGCTGGCGTTCATGGCGCGGCGGCCTTCGAACTGAGGCCAATTACGTTCGTGCCGGGCAATGTAACTGGGCTCGGCACGAACATCGGTCAGCGTGAAAACCGGATGGTCTGCTCAGGGAAGCCAGCAGCCTGAACCACCTCGGCTGATTAGTCTGCCGCGGTTTGGGACGCCCGCACCCTTTAGCGGAAAAGAAATTTTCGCGCAGAGGCGCAGAGGCGCAGGTCTCCGTGGCAAAGCCGCTCTCAACCTAAACGCTCGACTTCAAAGAACTTGCCTGCGGCACACACGCAATCTCTGCAAACCCTGCGATCTCTGCGCGAACCGCCTCGTCTCAGTCCCTTCTCCGCGCCTCTGCGCCTCTGCGCGAAACACCCACTTCCTTTATTCAATCCCGCGGCCCCAGCTTCTCCAGCTCCACTTCCGCAAACATGGCGCGCGCCGCCGGCCGCGCGTTGATCTGCTCGATCCAGCGCAATAGCCCCGGTGTCGCCTCCTTGTTGACCAGCTCGGCAAACCCGAACTGCATCCCGTTGGCGATGGCGAAGTTGCAGATATCCGCCAGCGTATACTGCCCCGGCACTAGCCACTCATGTGTCCGCAAGTGCTCGTCCAGCCGCGCCACTGAAAACGCGATCTTGCGCATTTCCTCGTCGAGCATGTCCTGCGGAAAGCCCTCGCGCGCGCGGCGCCATTTCACCTGCTGCTCGGCCACCGGGATCGCCTTCACCTTCTCCTCGAACTCGGCATCTGAAAGGCCCTTCACCATGTTGCCGACATAGCGGTGCCAGCCGATGGTCGAGACGCACCAGCAGAAATACTCGTCCACCCACTTGGTCCACACCCGCATCATCGCCTTGCCCGCAGAGGTCGCGGGCCGCAGTGAAACCGCGGTGGGGTATTCGTCTTCCAGATACTCGCAGATCACCGTGCTCTCGGTGATCACATGCGCGCCGTCGACCAGCGCTGGCACCTGCCCGCGCGGGTTGATCGCCTTGAACCAGTCGGTATGGTGTTCAAACTTGGCGGGATCGAGCCGGTTCTTCTCGAAGTCCAGCCCCTTCTCATACAAGGTGAGCAGCGGCTTCATCGAGTTGGCAGCGGGGCCGAAACTGTAGAGCTTGAGCATGGTTTTGGGTGTCCTCTCCGGATTGCCCTCAGCCTACAAATTGTATGTGTACCTAACAATACCAAATGTGAAGGAACGCCCATGGCCTATACCGGACGCTGCGCCTGCGGGGCCGTCACCGCCGAGATCGCCGCCGATGCGCCCATCGCGGTGCGCCAGTGCTGGTGCCGCCAGTGCCAGCAGCTCGCGGGCGGCTCGCACAGCACCAACGCCATGTTCCTGACCGATGACGTGACCATCACCGGCACGCTCGGCAGCCACGCCTATACCGCCGCCAGCGGCAACACGCTCACCCAGTCGTTCTGCGCCGCCTGCGGCACGCCTGTCATGGGCCAGGTCTCCGCCCGCCCGCAGTTTCGCACGATGCGGGTCGGCTTCATCCAGCCGCCGCACGACCTCACCCCGCAAATGGTCATCTGGACCGACGACGCTCCGGCCTGGGCCGTGATCCCCGATGGCCTCGAACGCCACGCCAAGCAGCCGCCCCCGCCGCCCCAGTCCTGAGACTTGCCAGCACCCCCCATTCGCCTTAATCATCCGGTTAAGACGCGAGCGAGGCCCCACGACCCATGTTCTTTAACTTCATCGACGAGCTGCGCGCCGCCGGCATCAAGGCCAGCTTCAAGGAGCACCTCACGCTCCTCGAAGCGCTCGACAAGGACGTGATCGACCAGACGCCGGAGGCCTTCTACTACCTCAGCCGCGCCACGTTCGTGAAGGACGAGGGCCTGCTCGACCGGTTCGATCAGGTCTTCAACAAGGTCTTCAAGGGCATCCTCACGGACTACGGCCAGCGCCCGGTCGATATTCCGGAAGACTGGCTCCGCGCCGTGGCGGAAAAGTTCCTCACCGAAGAGGAAATGGAGAAGATCAAGGCGCTCGGCTCGTGGGACGAGATCATGGAGACGCTCAAGCAGCGGCTCGAAGAGCAGAAAGAGCGCCACGAAGGCGGCAACAAGTGGATCGGTACTGGCGGCACCAGCCCGTTCGGCCACGGCGGCTACAACCCCGAAGGCGTGCGCATCGGCGGCGAGGGCAAGCACGGCCGCGCGATAAAGGTCTGGGAAAAGCGCGAATTCGCCAACCTTGATAACACCAAGGAACTCGGCACCCGCAACATCAAGATCGCGCTGCGCCGCCTGCGCCGTTTCGCGCGCGAAGGCCATGCCGACGAGCTTGATCTGCCCGGCACGATCGATGGCACCGCCAAGCAGGGCTGGCTCGATATCCGCATGCGCCCCGAACGGCGCAACGCGGTCAAGCTGCTGCTGTTCCTCGATGTCGGCGGCTCGATGGACCCCTTCATCAAGCTGGTCGAAGAGCTGTTCAGCGCCGCCACCGCCGAATTCAAGAACATGGAGTTCTTCTATTTCCACAATTGCCTCTACGAAGGCGTGTGGAAGGACAACAAGCGCCGCTGGTCCGAGCGCACCAATACCTGGGACATCCTCCACAAGTACGGCCATGACTACAAGATCGTGTTCGTCGGCGATGCGGCGATGAGCCCTTACGAGATCAGCCACCCCGGCGGCTCGGTCGAGCATTTCAACGAAGAGGCGGGCGCCATCTGGCTCCACCGCGTCGCGCAGACCTACCCCGCCACCGTGTGGCTCAATCCGGTGCCCGAGAAGCAGTGGAACTATTCGCAGTCGACCAAGATGATCAAGGATCTCGTCGGCGGCTCGATGTTTCCGCTCAGCCTCGAAGGCCTCGATGGTGCCATGCGCGAATTGACGCGCAAGAAGCACTAGAAAGTACCCCACCGTCAGCCCTGCAGGCTGGCCCGCCGGAGGCAGGCCGGAGGGGTAACAGCGGAGCAGACACTATGGCCAAACTTCTTCGCATCGCATCCTTTGCAGCCCTCACGGCTCTCGCAGCCACCGCCAGCCTCGCAGCTCCGCCGAAACCCGATCCCGCCGCGGCACAGTGGTGGGCGGATATCGCGGCGATTGCCGATGACCGCAACGAAGGCCGCCAGACCGGCTCGCCAGGGTATCTGCGCGCCGCCGACTATGTGGTTACGCGGTTCAAGGCGCTGGGCCTGAAGCCTGCGGGTGAACAAGGCGGCTACCTGCAAAACGTGGCCTTCACCGAACAGATCATCGACCACGCGGCCTCCACGGCCCAGCTGATCGATGCGCAGGGCAAGGCTTCGCCGCTTTCCGCCGGGACCGACCTGCTGATTTCCGCAGGCGGCGGCCCCCGCCCCGTAGCGGTGGACGCGCCGCTCGTGTTCATCGGGTATGGGCTGCATCTGCCCGCACAGGGCCACGATGATCTCGCCGGTCTTGATCTCAAGGGCAAGATCGCGGTCGTCCTCTCGGGCGGTCCGGCCGAGATCGCCGCCCCGATCAAGGCCAGCAACCGGGCCGAGCGCGCGAAGTTCCTCAAGGACGCCGGGGCCGTGGGCCTCATCACGCTTGTCACCCCGGCGCAAGTCGAAATCCCGTGGGACCGCCGCAAGCTGCTCGCCGGACAAGCGGGCATGTACCTCGCTGATTCGACCTTGCGTGACATGCCCGACGGGTTCTTTGCCGCCAGCGTTGATCCCGCACGCAGCGATGCACTGTTTGCCGGATCGAGCCACAGCTTTGCCGAGCTGACCGCGCTCGCCGATGCCTCTGCCCCGCTCCCCTGCTTCGAACTGCCAGTGCGGCTGAGCGCCACGATTTCGGCCACGTTCCGCCAGGTCGAATCGCCCAATCTCGTTGGCCTTCTTCCCGGCAATGATCCCAGATTGCGCAAGGAATACCTGGTCGTTTCCGCACACCTCGACCACCTCGGCATTGGCGCTCCGATCAATGGCAAGGCGATCTACAGCGGCGCGATGGACGATGCTTCGGGTGTCGCCAGCGTGCTCGATATCGCGCACCGACTGCGCACCGGCAATCGGCCGCGCCGCTCGGTGCTGTTCGTGATCGTGACGGCCGAGGAAAAGGGCCTGCTCGGCTCACAGTATTTCGCAAACCGGCCAACCGTGGCCAAGGATGCGATTGTCGCTGACCTCAATCTCGATATGCCGCTTCCGCTCTGGCCCCTGAAAACCGTGGTGGTGCAAGGCGAAGCCGAAAGCTCGCTCGGCACCGAAGCACGCAGTACGGCCAAAGCGCAGGGCCTCGTGGTCGCGCCCGATCCGCTACCCGAACGCAACAGCTTCATCCGCACCGACCAGTTCAGCTTCGTGCGCGCCGGGGTGCCCGCGCTCGCGTTCAAGTTCGGCTTTGCCAAGGGCACGCCCGAATTCCAGATCGAGCATGACTGGCGCGCAAATCGCTATCATGCGCCGTCTGACGATCTCGACCAGCCGGGCGTGCTCAAGGACGAAGCCGTCAAGCTGGACCGCTATATCGCAGCTATCGCGCGCCGCATCACCAATGCCGCGCCGCGCCCGGTCTGGCTCGATACCAGCGTGTTCAAGCCTGCCGCCAAGGCTGAATGACAGGCGGGAAACACTGAGCGTTCCTTCCCGGACTTGTCGGGAAAGGACGACCGTGCGAAACAGCAGACAGGGGCTGAAGACCCCAAGACGAGAGGTCGCCGCCATGTCAGACAACGAAATCCTCACCACCCACCGCACTGGCGGCCGGGTCGATCTCACCCTCAATCGGCCGAACCAGTACAACGCGCTGAGCGAGGATCTCCTCGCCGCCCTCAAGGCCGAACTGGAAAGCCTTGCCGCCGATCCCACGGTCGCGTGCGTCGTCCTCTCCGGCGCGGGCAAGGCCTTCTGCGCCGGGCACGATCTGCGCCAGATGCACGGCCAGCGGCGGCTGGATTACTACCGCACGCTGTTCGCCGCCTGCGCCGATGTGATGGAAGCGATCGTCGCGCTTCCCGTCCCAGTCATCGCCCGCGTCCACGGCATCGCCACCGCCGCGGGGTGCCAGCTCGTCGGCGCCTGCGATCTCGCCATCGCCAGCCAGGACGCGCGCTTTGCCGTCTCGGGCATCAACGTCGGCTTGTTCTGCTCGACCCCCGCGGTTGCGCTCACCCGCAACGTGCCGGCCAAGCCCGCCTTCGAAATGCTCGTCACCGGCGACTTCATCAGCGCGCAGACCGCGGAAAGCTGGGGCCTCATCAACCACGCCGTGCCCGCCGATCAGCTCGATGCTGAGATCGACACCCTCGCCGCCACCATCGCCGCCAAGAGCCCCGACGCGATCCGCCGCGGCAAGGCGCTGTTCTACGCCCAGCGCGAAGTCCACCGCGCCGAGGCCTACACGCTCGCCGCCGAGGTCATGGCGCAAAACATGATGGACGAAAACACAGCGGAAGGGATCGAGGCGTTTCTGGAAAAGCGCGCGCCCGTCTGGCGGTGAAGCTGTTTCAGCCCGCTCGGAAAGCGGGTATGCTTTGCTTCTTTGAAGGCCGATTTTTCGGAGGTCACGCGCATGCAGGACGTAAGCGAAGCACTTCATGCTCTCGCCACCCTGCAGCTGATGATGATCGTCGGCTTGAGACCTGAAATCAACAGTGCCATTTTGGACCTTCGCGAAAGGGTCTTTTATGTTGGACTGCTGGTGATCAGCTTGATCTTATTTTTATGGCCCTATCCCGTCTATGCCCCCGTCAGCGCGTCCGCAAATTCGTGCGCATCCCTGATATTGAATACGCTCGACCTCGTCGCGTCGGCTTGGATCCTCTGGACATGCTTTGGCCCGAAGTCGAAGCGAACAGACCTCACCCCACCGTCACACCCTTCCAAAACGCCACCCGCCCCTTGATCGCAGCGGCCTTTTCCTTCGGCTCGGCATAATACCACGCCGCATCGCGGTTCTCCGCGCCGTCCACCACCAGCGAATAATACTGCGCTGTGCCTTTCCACGGGCACATGCTGGTCGTCGCACTCGGCTTCAGCACTGCCGCATCGACCGCCTCCAGCGGGAAATAGTGGTTGCCCTCAACCACCACCGTATCATCGCTGCGCGCAATCACCGCGCCGTTCCACCGTGCCTCAACCATCGTTCGACTCCAATTGCATCGCAACAAGCGGAGTGTGCCCCAGCGCGCGCGCCGCTACCACCCGCCCCATGGACCACCTTACAGAAACCATCGCCGCGCTCGATTGGAGCGCCCTCGCCCAAAGCCTCGACGATCTCGGCTACGCGCTCACCCCTGAGGTGCTGGACGGCGAAACTTGCGCCGCGCTCGCCGCCAGCTACCATGACGAAAGCCTCTTCCGCTCCACGGTCACCATGGCCCGCCACGGCTTCGGCAAGGGGGAATACCGCTACTTCGCCTATCCTCTGCCCGATGTGGTCGCGCGCTTGCGCACCGCGCTTTATCCCCCGCTCGCCCGGATCGCGAACCAGTGGTCCGAGCGCCTCGGCCAGCCGGATATCTGGCCGACCACCCACGAGGCCCTCCTCGCGCGCTGTCACGCCTTCGGCCAGCCGCGCCCCACCCCGCTCCTGCTGCGCTACCGCAGCGGAGACTACAATTGCCTGCATCAGGATCTCTACGGGCCGATCCACTTCCCCCTGCAGGCCGTCGTCATGCTGAGCACGGACGCGAGCTTCACCGGCGGCGCGCTGACCGTGGTGGAAAACCGCTCGCGCATGCAGAGCCGCGTCGAAGTCGTGCCGATCACGCAGGGCCAGATCGCGCTTGTTCCGGTCCGCGACAAACCCCGGCTTGCGTCCGCCGGTTGGTCAAAATCGGCGATGCGCCACGGTGTGAGCACCGTATTGTCCGGCGAGCGCCAGACGCTGGGGATCATTTTCCACGATGCAAGCTAGCGCGCCATCGCCGCCTCGATCTCGGCTATCGTGCGCGGAACCCCCGCGCTCAGCCGCTCGGCGCCCGCTGACGTCACCAGATAGATATCCTCGATGCGGATGCCATAATTGGCTGCCTGCACATAGAGCCCCGGCTCGATCGTGATCACCGCGCCGGTCGGGAGCGGCTTCGAAAGATCGCCGGCATCGTGCACGTCCAGCCCGACGAAATGGCTCAGCCCGTGGGTAAAATCGTCGATCCGCCCGGCCTTGCGGAACACGTCTTTCGCCGCTTCGGAAAGATCCTCGTAATAGGCCCCGGCCTTGAGTTTGGCGAGTGCCGCTTCGTGCGCCGCCAGCACCAGCGCGTAGTCGTCGCGCTGCTTGGGCGTAAACTTGCCGCTGGCCGGGAAGGTGCGCGTCACGTCGCAGGCATAGCCGCCGACTGAAGCGGCCGCGTCGATCAGGATCAGATCGCCCGGCGCGATCACCCCGGTGCGCCCGGAATAGTGCAGCGAAGCGGCATTGCGCCCCGTGCCAACGATGCTGCCATAGGCCAGCCCGGTGCCGCCGCCCTCGCGGAAGGCAGCTTCCACCACGTCCTGCAATTGCCCTTCGGTCCAGCCGGGCCGCACCTGCTTCATCGCCGCTATATGCCCGCGCGCGGTGGCGACGGCGGCCTTGCGCATCTGCTCGATCTCGCGCGGCTCCTTCACGCAGCGCATCGCCGGGAGGATCTGGCTGCTGTCGTCGATCGATGTCCCGGGAACGCGCGCCGCGATCTGGCCATAAAGCTCAAGCGCCTTGGGCACCGGGGCCGTGGTGCTGGCGATGGGCCCGAGAAAATGCAGCGTCTTGCTGCGTTCGGCCAAACTCGTGACAATGGAGCCAAGCGCGCTGGTGCGGTACACTTTGGCGAACCCGGTGCGCCGCTGGATATACGCCCCCAGCGGCAGGCGTTCGACTTCCCAGCGCTCTGATTCGGGCTCGCGCGGGGGCAGCAGCAGATATTCGCGGACCGTGCGCTCGGCCGGGGCGAGAATGAGGATCGCCCCCGGTTCATCGACGATCCCGGTAAGCCAGGCAAAATCGCCGTCCTGCGTGAACGGCGGGGATAGCGGCCCATCGAACGCGGGCCGCTCCGCGCCATAGACCACCGCAATCCCGCCCCCGATCGCGTCCATCAGCTTGCGCCGCCGCTCGCGGAACACCTCGGGGGCGAAGGGGAACGTGCCCGCAGGCGTGCCGAAGCCTTCCGGCGGCAGGACTTGCGCGGCCAGCCCGCGCGGCAGCAGCGCGGTCGCCGCAACGGAGGCCAATAGGCTGCGTCTGCTCAACATGCACTGCTGCTCCACCAAGGTTCAAGATTGTTCATGGATACCGGGATCATGTTTGCGTGCAACGCGATTTCAGCACGTGCAACCTAGGGTCACTACCTAGCAGGTCTCAGTAGAGCAGGAACGGCGCCCGCGTATCCATCCAAGCCGCCTCGTCCGGCCCGGCCAGCGCATCCAGGTCGCCCGGCGTGCTGGCAGGATCGTCAACCCATTCGCGCAAGCCCGGCCCGCCATTGATCACATCGATCGCCAGCTTGTCGGTGACATACTCGTAGGGAAAATCGCGCCACAGCGGATAGTCCGGATAGAGCCGCCGCACCGCCTTGAACGCCAGCGCCTGCAGCCGCCACGGCCGGAACGCGTGGTGATCGTAGAACGCGCCCTCGGCATGGATCATCAGCGCGTTGCAGAGCTTGCCCGCATGCTTGTGGAACGTCGGCTCAAACCAGCACTCGCGCAGCGCGCAGCCGGCCAGCCACTCCGGTGCGAAGGTCTGCATCTCCGCCAGCACCGCCTTGGCATCCACATCCGGCGCGCCAAACAGCACTTCCAGCGGACGAGTCGTCCCGCGTCCTTCCGAAAGTGTCGCGCCCTCGATCATCACCGTGCCCGCATAGGCCCGCGCCATGTTGAGGCTCGCGGCATTCGGAGAAGGATTGATCCAGATGCGGTCCTGCGGCCAGCCGAAACCGGGCCCTTCCGGCGCCCAGCCCTCCATCGCCACCACGCGGTAATCGACATCGAGCTTGAAATGATCGACAAACCAGCGGCCCATTTCGCCGAGCGTCAGCCCGTGCCGCATCGGCATCGGACCCGCGCCGACGAAGCTTTCCCAGCCCGCCAGCAGCGTCGTCCCTTCCACCGGACGGCCCGCCGGATTGGGGCGGTCGAGCACCCAGACGGCCTTGCCCGTCCCGCTTGCCGCCTCGAGCAGGTAGAGCAGCGTCGTCACGAACGTGTAGATCCGGCAGCCCAGGTCCTGCAGATCGAACAGGAACACATCGGAGCTGTCCATCATTCGCGCGGTCGGCCGCCGCACTTCGCCGTAGAGGCTGAACACCGGGATCCCGAGCAACGGGTCGATGAAGTCCTCGGTTTCGACCATGTTGTCCTGCTTGTCGCCGCGCAGGCCGTGCTGCGGCCCGAACGCCGCCGCCAGCATGATCCCCGGGCAAGCGGCCAAGGCATCAAGCGAATGCACCAGCCCCTCCGTCACCGAGGCGGGATGGGCGACCAGCGCGACACGGCGGCCCTCAAGCGGCGCACGCAGCGCCGGATCGGCGAGCAGGCGATCGATACCGAATTTCATGCCTTCTCCGCTGCCGCAAGCCGCCCGGCGAAGCAAGCCGGATCGTGGAAGTCCGGCTTCTGAGGCGGATGCGCCATCGCCCAGTAGGACTTCACGCCGCCCGCCTCCTCGATCACCGCGGTCAGCCCATACTCCCACGGCAGCGGCGGCAGCGCGCTCGCCGGAATGGCGGCATCGAAGATCAGCACCGACTGCCCCCGCCGCGGCGTACACACCGGCGCGCGCTCCACCGCCCGCTCGGTCATCCCGGCGCGGTAGCCGGTGAAATCATAGGCGGCCCATTGCTCCGAAGGCGAAAGGTTGAACTCGGCATAACCCTCGTCCCCCGGCGCCCGGATGAAGAGCTCGAAGCACGTAGTCTGCCACAGCCCATCCATCCGCGCCCGGCCCGCAAACGGAGGCAGGACAACCTGCGCTGCGCTTTCAACCTTCCACCTCATTGTGAGCCAGTTGCTATCGAGCCTGAGAATTCGGGCCGTTATCGCGCTAACCGCAAGCGGTGGCGCAATCGGATGGGCCTGCAAGAGAAAGGACGATCCTTCGACAAGCTCAGGACGGACGGGTTTTAGGGATGTCCTCTCCCCCTCCCCCGCCCATGCTGAGCTTGTCGAAGCACTGCTCTTGTTCTTTGCGAGGTCCGCAATCCGCGCCCAGTCCCTCCGGATCAGCGCGAGCTTCTTTGCGCGCGACCATCCCTTGATCTGATGCTCAGCCGCCTTGGCTTCATCGCGCGTCGGGAATTCCTGCGTCCAGACCAGTTCCACCGGCAAGTGGTCAGCCGTAAACCCGGCAATCGCACCGATCTGATGCTGCGCGATCCGTCGTTCGAGATCATCGGTCTGGCCGACATAGAAGTAGCCGCCATGGCAGTGCAGCATGTAGGCCCAGAAGCTCATGCTCCCTTGCTAAAAGAAGGACCATCCTTCGACAAGCTCAGGACAGACGGGGTTTGGGGCAATCAGGAGCCAGGAGACGTTCCGCATTTTTTGCGGTTTGCCTAGCGCCGTGCTAGGCGCGCCGCGTCATGACGCAGTACACCTCATCCCTCCTCCGCCTGCTCAGCGAGCGCGGCTATATTCACCAGATCACCGATGCCGCCGGGCTCGATGCGCTTGCCGCCAAGCAGATCGTGCCGGGCTATATCGGCTTCGACGCGACCGCGCCATCGCTCCACGTCGGAAGCCTGGTTCAGATCATGATGCTGCGCCGCCTTCAGCAGGCCGGGCACAAACCGATCGTGCTGATGGGCGGCGGGACGACCAAGGTGGGCGATCCGTCCGGCAAGGACGAGAGCCGCAGGATGCTGACGAGCGCCGACATCGCCGCCAACATCGCCTCGATCCGCACGGTGTTCGAAAAGCTGCTCACCTTCGGGGATGGCCCGACCGACGCGGTAATGGTCGACAACGATACCTGGCTCAGCGCGCTGGGTTATGTCGATCTGCTGCGTGACGTCGGCCCGCATTTCACGATCAACCGGATGATGACGTTCGATTCGGTCAAGCTGCGGCTCGAGCGCGAGCAGCCGCTGACCTTCCTCGAATTCAACTACATGATCCTGCAGGCCTACGATTTCCGCGAACTCGCGCTCACCGCCGGGTGCCGGTTGCAGATGGGCGGTTCGGACCAATGGGGCAATATCGTCAACGGGATCGAGCTTACCCGCCGCATGGAGAGCACCGAAGTCTTCGGCCTCACCACCCCGCTGCTGACGACGGCGGACGGCGCCAAGATGGGCAAGACCGCCGCCGGCGCGGTCTGGCTCAACGAAGATGCACTGCCCGCCTGGGACTTCTGGCAATACTGGCGCAATGTCGATGACCGCGACGTCGGCCGCTTCCTGCGCCTGTTCACCGATCTCCCGCTGGACGAAATCGCCCGCCTCGAATCGCTCGGCGGCAGCGAGATCAATGCGGCCAAGGTCGTGCTCGCAAACGAAGTCACCAGGCTGGTGCGCGGGGCGGAGCCTGCGGCCGCAGCCGAAGCAACGGCGGCGGCGACCTTCGCTGGCGGCGGTGTCGGGCAGGACCTGCCCTCGCTCGCTTGCCCGGATGGCAGCATCGCGCTGGTCGATGCGCTCATCGGGCTCGGCTTTGCGGCGAGCCGCGGCGAGGCCAAGCGCCTGATCGCAGGCGGCGGCGCTCGGGTGGAGGGCCAGTCGATCAGCGACGAGGCGCATGTCATCGCGCTGGAAGGCGCCGAAGTCCGTGTTTCTTCGGGCAAAAAGAAGCACGGCGTGCTCCGTCCGGCGTAGCGGCAAGCTCTTGCCGTTAACCGGCAAGTGCTTACTGCCAGACGGCAAATCGGTGCCGGACCTTTACGAAATATCAGCCTATTCGGGCCAGAACCGCTCGTGCTTGACCATCACGAGGAGTTATCATGGCCAGCGGCGCACAGCTTTCTGTCACCGACCAGCGGCTTTCGACCCGCCATCCGGTAGACCTGCCCCTGATCGGCGAACATCGCCGGCTGGGAGATGTGATGCTGCATGTCATCAACATCTCCACCACCGGCTTCATGGTGCGGGGCGAACTCGCTCTCCAGCGCGGTGAGCGGATCACCATTCGCCTCCACCACATCGGCCGAATCGAAGCCTTCCTCGTCTGGAGCGACGCTTCCCGCGCCGGATTCCAGTTCGAGCGCATTCTCAGGAACGACGATTTCCTGATGATGATCAAATCGCTGCAACCCAACCCGAGGCTCCAGCGCTCGCGCTAGAGCACTTTCCGACCAATCTGGTTCACCATGATTGCGTCAGGAAGCTTCTCGGCAAGGAGCGCCGCGCAGTGCGGGCTGGTAGCCCGTGCCAGCGGCGCGACGCTGGCCGAGGGGCTTCCTGACGCAACCCCGAAGGGGCGGGCCGCTTTTGGCCCATCGCAGCGTCTCTCGTCGGTCACTATGGGCAAGCATAGCTCCCTCCTCGATCCTCGCGCTGGGCCAAAATCGGCTCCGTCACGGTGAACCAGATTGGTCGGGAAGTGCTCTAAGCGCATGAGGCAGCGTGCAGGCTCTTCCTTGCACGCCTCGCCGATTGATACTTGATATATTATATCATCACGATAAAGCGGCGCTCGAAACAACGCTTCGGGTGTCCACAATGCACAAATCTTCGCTTGCCGCCGGTTGCGCGATCGGCGCCATGCTTCTCTTCTCCTCGCACCCTGTGCTTGCTGACCCGGCGGACCCGGCCGCAGCCGCACCCTCAGCCCCCGCCCCCACCCCTGCAGCGCCCGGCGCGGCGCAGGCGGGCCAGATCAACACCACGCAGACCGACGATGCCGGCCATGCGCCTATCGTGGTGACGGGCCGCCTGATCTCGGGCGATCGCGATGCGATTGTCGCGCCGGTGGTAATCGGCGGCGAGGACCTTGCCCGCCGCGCCGCCGCGCAGATCGGCGATGTCCTTGCGCACCTTCCCGGCGTTTCGACGAGCGGCTTTGCTCCCGGTGCCTCGCGCCCGGTGCTGCGCGGCTTCGACGGCCCGCGCGTGCAAGTACTGACCGACGGCCTCGGCGCGCTCGATGCGAGCTCGGTTTCAGCTGACCACGGCGTTGCGATCGATACCCTGAATGTCGAGCAGATCGACGTGCTGCACGGGCCGGAAGTGCTGCTCTACGCCGCCGATCCGGCAGGCGGCGCGGTCAATGCGCTTGACCGCCGCATCCCGCGCCGCGTTCCGGCGAGGCCTATCGCCGTCAATGCCCTGGCCGCCTATGGCTCAGCGGCGGACTCGGTCAATCTGGGCGGCGCGGTCGATGTGGCGCTTGCCCCCCGGCTCGCCGCGCATTTCGACGCTTCGTACAACCATGCAGGCGATGTGCGGATCGGCGGCGCGGTCGTGTCCGAACCCTTGCGCACCCAGTTGCAGGCCGAGGCCGCCGACCTTTCTGCCGCGGGCGATAGCGAGGGCGCGGCAAACCTCACGCGCGGAATCGATGCGCGCGGACGGCTCGCCAACTCATGGGCGCGCGGCTCCACTTTCGGCGCCGGTCTTGCCTTCATCGACAGCGGCGGCTCGATCGGCCTGTCCGTCCAGCGGCTCACCAGCGACTACGGCATTCCGCCGCGCCCTTCGTCCGAAGCGCCCGAACTCGTCTCGCTTTCGCTGCGCCAGACCCGCTATGACTTGCGCGCCAGCGCCAATCTCGGCGGGTTTTTCGACCGGCTCGAGGCGCGCGTCGCTTACGGTGACTACACCCACGCCGAGATCGCGAGCGGGATCGCGGGGACGCGCTTCTACAATTCCGCAATCGAATCGCGGTTCGTCCTCACCCAGGCCCGCCACGGCGGCTGGCGCGGCGAAAGCGGCCTGCAATACGGCACGCGCAATTTCCGCATCGTTGGCGATCCGCTGCTGCCGAACTCGGTCACCGAACGCGTGGCCGGCTTCACCCGCCAGCAGCTTTCGCTGGGCAAGGTAGACCTCGAAGGCAGCGTGCGCGGCGAACATGTCTCGGTGAAGCCAAAGGGCCTTGGCGCGGGCGATACCGGCCGGAGCTTC
Source organism: Novosphingobium sp. (assembly GCF_965228995.1). Taxonomy (GTDB): domain Bacteria; phylum Pseudomonadota; class Alphaproteobacteria; order Sphingomonadales; family Sphingomonadaceae; genus Novosphingobium. Next base: position 3,099,692 of record NZ_OZ245852.1, read on the forward strand.
AATCTCTTTGCCGCCGGTGCCGGCCTTGCCTGGCATCCGCTGGAAAGCTTGACGGTGAGCCTCTCCGCCACACACGGCGAGCGCGCGCCGACGGCGGAAGAACTCTATATCGACGGCCTGCATGATGCCACGCAGTCCTACGAGCGCGGCAACCCGACGTTCAAGATCGAGCGCAGCAACACGGTCGAAGCGGGCCTGCGCTATCACAGCGACCGCATCGCCGGGGCGTTCACTGCCTATGCGACCGATTTCAGCAATTTCATCGCGCCAGTGCCCACCGGTCAGCAGATCCAGGGGGCGCCGGTCTACCAATACGTGCAGCTTCCGGCCCGTTTCCGCGGCTTTGAAGCCGAAGGTTCGTGGAAGGCGCTGGCGTGGGATGATGGGCGCGCGCTCTCGGTCGAAACTGCGGTGGACTATGTCCATGCGGAGCTTACCGGTCAGGGCCCGGCCCCGCGCATTCCGCCTTTGCGCGTGCGCGGCGGCGTCACCTACGAATCTGACCGGATCGGCGCAAACGTGGAGGCCATCGTCCATGCCCGGCAGGACCGCGTGACCACTTACGAGACCAAGGTGGATGGCTATACCTTGCTCAACGCCAACCTCACCTGGCGGCCGATGGGCAAGAGCGGCCCGCTCACGCTCATTCTTTCGGGCGATAACCTGCTCGACAAAGTCGGACGCCTCGCCACCTCGGAAACGCGCGATTTCGTGCCGATTGCCGGGCGCGACATCCGGCTGACGGCGACGCTGAGAATCTGAACGGCGGCAAAGATTTAAACCGCTGGTTAGATTTGCTTGCTTGGCAAGGGCGCGCCGCGCTGCCATTCGGGCGATGTGAACCTGCCTGCAGACGAACCCCGCTCCCCGCTGGATATCCCGGACTACCGCCGTTTCTGGCTCGCCCGGTTCCTGTCGGTCTTCGCGACGACCGGGATGGTCGTGGTGCTGGGCTACCAGCTCTACGACGTCGCGCGCAGCCAGTATGGCATGAGCATCGGCATGGCCGCATTCCAGTTGGGCGTGCTGGGCCTTGCGCAGTTCCTTCCCGTGCTGCTGCTCACGCCAGTTGCGGGCCTCGTCGCGGATCGGTTTGACCGCAGACTGGTGGCCGGCCTTGCCAACGGGGTCGACATGCTGGTTGCGCTAGTCCTTGCCGCCGCGACGATGGCCGGGCATCTCAACCTTCCGCTGCTCTTCGCGCTTGGCGCTCTGCACGGGACGGCGCGCGTGTTCATCGGCCCGGCCATGGCCTCGATCGCGCCCAATATCGTACCGGTCCGGTTGATGCCCCGCGCGATCGCGATCAATTCGATGGCGTGGCAGGCCGGTTCGGTGGGCGGCCCCGCGATTGCCGGCCTGCTCTTTGCGCAGGTTCCCGCCCTGCCCTATGCCATTTCCGGCCTGCTTCTGGGCATCGCCACGCTGCTCGTCTTGCGCATCCGCCCGCTGCCGCCGCCGGCTGAGAACAAGCGCGCGCACCCGCTGTCGCAGATCGTCGGCGGGCTGAGCTTCGTGTGGCACGACCGCTTCCTGTTCGGCTGCGTCACGCTCGATCTCTTCGCCGTGCTACTGGGCGGGGCGACGGCGCTGCTGCCGGTCTATGCGCGCGATATCCTGATGATCGGCGGCCATCATGTCGGCGCCAACGGGCTTGGCATCATGCGCGCGGCACCGGGAGCGGGCGCGGTAATTGTGGCGGTGCTGCTGGCGCGCAAGCCCATCGAAAGCGGGGTCGGCGCGAAGATGCTGATCGCGGTTGCCATCTATGGCGGAGCGACCATCGGCTTCGGCCTCAGCCGCGATTACCTGCTGTCGCTCCTGATGCTTGCTTCGCTAGGCGCGGCTGACATGGTTTCGGTGTTCATCCGCAACACGCTGGTCCAGCTCCACACGCCCGATGCGGTGCGCGGCCGCGTCTCGGCGATCTCGGGCCTAGCCATCTCCGCATCCAACGAACTGGGCGAAATGCAGTCCGGCGTGGCCGCGGCCCTCCTCGGCGCGACGGGTGCGGTTGTGTTCGGGGGCGTGGGTGCGATAATCATTACCGTGGCGTGGGCGGTCTGGTTCCCCGAACTCCGACTCGTGCGCACGTTTGCAGACAAGACACTTCACCAGAAGGAAGCGACATGAAAGCGGCCAATATTCTCGCCACCATCGGCAATACCCCGCACATTCGCCTCTCCCGCCTGTTTCCCGACCACGAGGTATGGGTGAAGAGCGAACGCACCAATCCCGGCGGCTCGATCAAGGACCGTATCGCGCTGGCCATGATCGAAGCGGCAGAGGCTGACGGCAGCCTCACGCCCGGCGGCACGATTGTCGAGCCAACCTCGGGCAATACCGGTATCGGCCTTGCCATGGTCGCGGCGGTCAAGGGCTACAAGGTGATCCTCGTCATGCCCGATTCGATGTCGATCGAGCGCCGCCGGCTGATGCTGGCCTATGGCGCAACTTTCGACCTCACCCCGCGCGACAAGGGCGTCAAAGGCGCGATTGCCCGCGCCATCGAGATCGTCGAGCAGACCCCGGGCGCATGGATGCCCGCGCAGTTCGACAATCCGGCCAACGTCGCCGTCCACGTGCGGACCACCGCCGAGGAAATCCTTGCGGACTTCGCCGATACGCCGATCGATGCGCTGATCACGGGCGTCGGCACCGGCGGACACCTCACGGGCTGCGCCGAGATGCTCAAGGGCCATTGGCCTGCGATGAAGGCCTGGGCGGTCGAACCCACGCTTTCGCCGGTCATTTCGGGCGGCCAGCCCGCACCGCACCCGATCCAGGGCATCGGCGCCGGGTTCATCCCCGGCAACCTCCACACCCGGTCGATCGACGGCGCAATCCAGGTCGATCCGGCCGATGCCAAGGAATGGGCCCGCCGCGCCGCGCGCGAGGAAGGCATGCTCGTCGGCATCAGTTCGGGCGCGACGCTCGCAGCGATTGCCCAGAAGCTGCCCGAGCTTCCCGCCGGCAGCCGCGTGCTTGGCTTCAACTACGATACCGGCGAGCGCTATCTCTCGGTGCCGGACTTCTTGCCGGAGTAAGCACGATGGGGCTTGAGAGCATTGCCTACCGTGATGGCGATACGCAGCTGACGGGGTGGCTAGCCCGCCCCGTCGGCACCCCGCGCGGCACAGTCCTCGTGCTGCCGACGATCATGAACCCGAACCCGCCGATGGAACGGCGCGCGGCGATGCTGGCGGACGCGGGGTTCATCGCCATGGTGGCCGATTTTTACGGTCAGCCAGTGCGCGATTTCGAGCATTCGTTCGAGCTGGCGGGTGCGCTGCGTGCCTCGGTCGATGGTTACCGCGCGCGCCTCTTCGCCGGGCTCTCGGCATTGACCGGACGGCCGGAAGCGCAAGGACTCAAGACCGCCGCCATCGGCTATTGCATGGGCGGGCAGGCCGCACTCGAGCTTGCGCGAGAAGGCGCTGATCTGGTGCTGGCGGCAAGCTTCCACGGCATTCTCGATACGGATCGCCCCGCCGCGCCCGGCGCGGTCAAGGCGCGCATCCTCGTCTGCCACGGCGATGCCGATCCACTCGTGCCGCGTTCACAAGTCACGGCCTTCTGGGAGGAAATGGACGTCGCCGGAGCCAATTGGCACTTCCACGCCTACAGCGGCGTCAAGCACGGATTCACCGATCCCGGAAGCGACGGGCGCGGGGTTCCCGCCATTGGCTATGATGCCAGCGCCGACCGGCAGAGCTGGGCTTCGCTGATGGGCCTGTTTGGCGAGGTCTTCTGAACCCGCCGTCTCGCCGCCAATGCGGTGCGGCCCGGCCCAACGTACCCCCAAAAAACCGTCCGTCCTGAGCCTGTCGAAGGACCGTTCTGCTTGCAGCAAGCACTGCGCCAGAAGGACAAGAACAGTGCTTCGACAAGCTCAGCATGGACGGGGTTGAGGAGAGGTATTTCGAGGGAATTAGGCCGCGAACTGCTCCGCCGTCAGCCCCATGACGGTTTCGGCCCCCGCTTCCACCTCATAGCGCAGTGAGCCAGCCTGCGGAGCAAAGCGCAGCGCCCAGTGCTTGGCGCATAGCAGCTTGGCTTCGTAGAACGGCTTGTCCGCCCCGTCCTGACCCAGCGCAGCGGCCGCCACCTTGGCCATACGCAGCCACATGAGGCCGAGCGAGACGACCCCGGTCAGCGTCATATAGGCATAGGCGCCGGCACCCACCGCGTTGCGATCAGCCATGGCGTGCTGCATGAACCACATGGTCGCGGCCTTGAGGTGCCCTGCCGTCTTGGCGAGCCGCTCGGCGACCAGCTTGACCGTCTCGTCCGCGCTTTCCTCGGCGCATTCGGCATCGATCACCGCAAACAGGCGCTGGATGGCCCGGCCGCCGTTCAGCGCCAGCTTGCGCCCGACGAGGTCCATCGCCTGCACGCCGTTGGCGCCTTCGTAGATCATCGCGATACGCGCATCGCGGACGAACTGGTCCATGCCGTTTTCAGCGATGTAGCCGTGCCCGCCCCAGATCTGCTGCATGTCCGTCGCGGTCTTGTAGCCCATGTCGGTGCCGTAGCCCTTGATCACGGGCGTGAGCAGGCTGATGAGATCATCCGCCGCCTGCCGCTCTTCCTCGGTCGCGGCCTTGTGCGAGAGATCGACCTGCAGCGCGCCCCACAGGCACAGCGTGCGCATACCGCCGATGAAGGTCTTGGCGTCCATCAGCATGCGCCGCACATCGGGATGGACAAGCAGCGGATCGGCCTTCTGCTGCGGCTCGGCCGGCCCTGTCAGCGCGCGGCCTTGCCGCCGCTCCTGCGCGTAGAGCACCGCGTTCTGGTACGAAGCTTCCGCCTGCGCGAGGCCCTGGATGCCGACGCCGAGCCGGGCAGCGTTCATCATGATGAACATCGCGGCGAGGCCCTTGTTCTCCTCGCCGATCAGCCAGCCCTTGGCGCCATCATAGTTCATCACGCATGTGGCGTTGCCGTGAATGCCCATCTTGTGCTCGATGGAGCCAACCGAAACGCCATTGCGATCCCCCGGCGAACCATCTGCGTTCAAAAGGAACTTCGGCACGATGAACAGCGAGATGCCCTTGCTCGATTCGGGCGCGCCCGGAGTCTTTGCCAGCACGAGGTGGATGATGTTCTCGCACAGGTCATGGTCGCCCGCCGAAATGAAGATCTTGGTGCCGGTGATGGCGTAGGAGCCATCGGCCTGCGGCTCGGCGCGCGTGCGGATGAGGCCGAGATCGGTGCCGCAGTGCGGCTCGGTCAGGTTCATCGTGCCAAGCCATTCGCCGCTGACCATCTTGGGCAGGTACATCGCCTGCTGCTCGGGCGAGCCCTTCGACGAGATCGCCGAGATCGCGCCATTGGCAAGGCCGGGATACATCGCGAAGGCCTGGTTGGCGCTCGCGAGGTACTCTTCCATCACGAAGCCGATCACGTGCGGCAGACCCTGCCCGCCATAGACTTCCGGCGCGGCGAGCGTGCCCCAGCCCGCCTCGATGTAGCGGGCGTAGGCTTCCTTGAAGCCTTTGGGCGTCGTCACGCTGCCATCGGGATGGCGGGTGCAGCCCTCCTGATCGCCCGAGAGATTGAGCGGAGCCACCACCTCGTTCACGAAGCGGCCCGCTTCCTCGATCACGCTGTCGGTCAGATCGCGCGTCGCTGCCTCGAAGCCGGGCAGATGCCCGTAGCTTTCCAGGCCAAGCACTTCGTTGACGACGAAACGGGTGTCGCGGGTCGGCGCCTGGAAAACGGGCATGAGTCTGGTCCTCTCAGGTGTTATTCGGGATCGGTGCCCAGATCGAGCGGGCGGCCTTCCAGCTTCTCGCGCTCGATCAGCAACGCCACGAAACTGGTCAGTTCGGCAATCGTCGCATTGATATCGGCCTGCTGGCGCTTGAGGTTGTCGATCCGTTCGCGGCACTTGTCGATCGTCACCCGGCGCTGCTTAGCGCGGCCGTCGCCCAGATCGTAGAGATCGATCATGTCGCGGATTTCGGAAAGGCTGAAGCCCACGTTCTTGGCGCGCATGATCCACGCGAGCCGTGCCCGGTCGCGCTTGGAATAAATGCGCGCGAGGCCGGCCCGAGTCGGCGCGATCAGCCCCTCGTCCTCATAGAAGCGCAGCGCCCGCGCGGTGACGCCGAATTCGCTCGAAAGATCGGAAATCGTGAACTGCTCGCGCGACAGGGCATCGGGCTGGTGCAAGTGGCCGGTGTGGTCGCCGCTGCGGGCCGGATCTGCGCGCCGGGTCGGGACGGTGGGCACCCGCTCTGGACTCGTGGTGATGGGACGCGAGGACATACCTCGGGACCTAACTACCCTTTACGTAAGCGTCAACCTTCGATCCGCTCCAGCGTCCCATCTCCGCCCAGGCGGCGATAGAAGCACGAGGGCGCCAGCGTGTGACAGGCTGGGCCCGCTGCCTCGACCCTGAGTTCCAGTGCATCCTGATCGCAATCAACACGGATCTCGATAACCTTGAGCACATGGCCCGATGTCTCGCCCTTCATCCACAGCCGCCCCCGCGAACGCGAATGAAAGTGCGCAAAGCCGGTCTCGCGCGTGCGGGCAATCGCTTCGGCATCCATGTGTGCCACCATCAGCAGGCAGCCGTTGGCGTGATCGACCGCAATGGCCGTGACGAGCCCGGTCGAATCGAAGCGCGGCATGAACACCGCACCCTGCTCACGGAGCTCGGTTTCGGGAGATTGCGTGGAAATGGGACAGGCCTTTCGCGATTGGAGCCCACGGGGGTATCATTTTGTTGCAGGATAACCACATGCCCCCGCCAAAATCCACGGGTTCCGTACAAGGCGCTTTTACCACGCCCTGCAATGGCGGATGAACGGTTTGCGGCTTGAGGGAGCCGCGAAGCGCATCGGATAAACGTTCGGGCGTTGGCAAAGTGGCCAGAGTTCAGGGTTGATATAAACATGGGGCCCGTTGGTGGTGCCGCTCCCGGCAATGGGATAGGCGGCGCGGTCAGCGGAACAGCTTTCAGGGATTTCGGCAGCAGCCGCCATCCGTCACATGCCAGCACAAGCTGGGGGCCGCGAGGGGCGGGCCGTGACAAGGATGGGGCTGATCCGATCAGAGATCGTCACGGGAACGCCCGGAGTGAACGCTCCGGGCGTTTCGTGTTTCAGGCTGGCTCAGGCAGCCAGGGGCGCCGGTTCCCGGCTTACGTGATCGAGAGCTTCGTCGAGCACCCGCGCAAAACAGGCAATCCGCACATCGCCAGCGCCCGCCTTGCGCAGTGCGGCAAGGCACGCATCGGTCGTGGAGCCGCTCGTCATCACGTCATCGACAAGCAACACGTTCGCGCCCTTCAGCCGGCCAGCGCGGCTCGTGGACGCGCTGATCGCCCCGCGCAGCGCCTCGGCCCGCGCGCGCTTGCCCAGCCCGCCGAGCGAAGGTGTGCGCTTCCGGCGCTCCAGCCCGTCGACAACGAGGGGCTGCTGGATCGTCCGGGCGATCCGTTCGGCCAGCAGGGCGGACTGGTTGAACCCGCGCTCCCACAGCCGCCAGCGATGGAGCGGAACGGGAACCACCAACCATTCGCCTTCCAGAGCCGGCAGACGCGCGACCATCAGCCGTGCGAGCAAGTCCGCCAGCGCAATGCGCTTGCCTCGCTTGAACGCAAGGACAAGCTCGCGCGCGGCGTCGTTGTAGAGTGTTGCGGCGGCGATCCCGGCATGGCGCGGCGGATCGGCCATGCAGGGCGCGCACTGGAGTTCGCCGCTGCGCACCATGCTCTCCCCCAGCGGGCGCTGGCAGGTGCTGCAGGCAGGCTCGCCTGGCACGGCCAGCTTCATCCAGCACGCCGCACAGAGCCCCCCCTGCTGCGCCAAAGCGTCGCCGCACAGCGGGCAGCGCGGCGGGAACACCAGATCGATAAGCGGGATGAGGAACGCGGGCTTTGCCATCAGACCAAGCTTCTGTCACCGCCGCGCGATTGGCAAGGGGGCTTGGCAAGCGCGCCGCCGCGCGGCAGGGGCGGATGCGATGGCCAGCACCCCGCCTCCCCCGACCATTTTCGCGCCCACCCGCCGCCGCGCTGCTCGCGCACGCATGCGCAGCCTCGAACAGCGCGCCGATGCGCCGCGCTTCCTTGCCGAGGACATGGCCGACGATGTGCTCGATCGCCTCGCTTTCCTGCGGCACGAACCGGCGCGTGCGCTTGTCGTGGGCGATACGACGGGACAATTGGCGCAAGCGCTCGCCGCGCGCGGCACAGCCGTGGCCCGCGGCGATCCTGCGCCCAGGCCCGGTGAGCAGGCCATCGACGAGGAACTGCCCCTGCCCGAGACCGGGTACGACCTGATCGCGCATCTCGGCACGCTCGGCACCGTGAACGACCTGCCCGGCGCCCTGCTCCATATCCGCCGCGCGCTGGCTCCCGGCGGCCTTGCGATCATGAGCTGGTGCGGCGCGGGCAGCGTCCCTGCGCTGCGGGCCATCATGGCCGAAACCGATGGCGAACGACCTGCTGCGCGGCTCCATCCGCAAGTCGACGTCCGCGCCGGGGGCGACCTTCTTCAGCGCTGCGGCTTTGCCGAGCCGATGAGCGACAGCCGCATGCTCGACGTGCGCTACCGCAGCCTCCGCCGCCTCGTTGGCGACTTGCGCGCGGCTGGCCTCGGCAATTGCCTGGCCCGGCCGGGGCCACCGCTGGGAAAGGCGGGGCTGGCCCGCGCGGCGGCGGCCTTTGCGGCGATGGCGGATGCGGATGGCCGTGTGACCGAGCGGTTTGCGATCCTGACGCTCAGCGGCTGGAACAAGGCACTACGGCCGCCGAAGTTCTGAACGAGCGCTTCCGGCAAGCAAGGACCTGGCCTTGCATCCCGTAACTCCCATTTCGTCATCCCCGCGAAGGCGGGAATGACGAGATGGAAAGATTTACCCCAAAGCCGCCTGCGCCGCTGCCAGCCGGGCAATCGGCACGCGGTAGGGGCTCGCCGAGACGTAATCGAGCCCGACCTGCTCGCAGAATGCGATCGAAGCCGGATCGCCGCCATGTTCGCCGCAGATGCCGAGCTTGATATCAGGCCGCGTATCACGGCCGCGAGACGCCGCCATTTCGACAAGCTGGCCAACGCCTTCGATATCGAGGCTGACGAAGGGATCGCGCGGGTAAATGCCCTGCTCGACATAGGGCCCGAGGAAGCGGGCAGCGTCATCGCGCGAGACGCCCAGCGTGGTCTGGGTGAGATCGTTTGTGCCGAAGGAGAAGAACTTCGCTTCCTCGGCGATCTCGCCCGCCATCAGCGCGGCGCGCGGCAGCTCGATCATCGTGCCGACGAGGTATTCGAGCGTGCGGCCCTTTTCAGCAAAGACGCCTTGCGCCGCGCGGTCGACCAGCGCGCGCAGGATCTGCAGCTCGCGCCGCGTGGCGACGAGCGGGATCATGACTTCCGGGACAACCGCCTCGCCCGATTTTTCCGCGACGTCGCAGGCCGCTTCGAAGATCGCGCGGGCCTGCATTTCGTAGATTTCGGGGAACGTGATACCGAGACGGCAGCCGCGATGGCCGAGCATCGGGTTGAACTCGTGCAATTCGGCGGCGCGGCGCTTCAGGTGATCGACGCCAAGGCCAGTCGCTTCCGATAGCTCGGCAAATTCGGCCTCGCCATGCGGCAGGAACTCGTGAAGCGGCGGATCGAGCAGGCGGATGGTGACGGGAAGCCCGGCCATGACTTCGAAGATCGCGGTGAAATCAGCGCGCTGTTCAGGGAGAAGCGAATCGAGCGCGCGGCGGCGGGTGGCTTCGTCCTCGGCCAAAATCATCTGACGCACCAAAGAGATACGGCCCGCATCGAAGAACATGTGTTCGGTGCGGCAGAGCCCGACGCCTTCGGCGCCGAACTGGCGCGCAACCTGGCAATCGAGCGGGGTTTCGGCGTTGGCGCGCACTTTCATGCGGCGGTGCTTGTCGGCCCACTCCATGAGGACGGCGAAATCGCCGACCAGTTCGGGTTCGACCATCGGTACGGCGCCGAGCATGACATCGCCGTTCGAACCATCGAGCGTGATGACTTCGCCTTCCTTGACCTCGCGGTTGCCCATTCGCGCGGTGCGGGTGGCCATGTCGATCGAGAGGCCCGAGGCGCCCGAAACGCAAGGGCGGCCCATGCCGCGCGCGACCACGGCGGCGTGGCTGGTCATGCCGCCGCGCGCGGTGAGCACGCCCTTGGCGGCGTGCATGCCGTGGATATCCTCGGGGCTGGTCTCGATGCGCACGAGGATCACGTCCTCGCCCATCTGCGCGCGGTGTTCGGCGCTATCGGCATCGAACACGATCACGCCGGTGGCCGCGCCCGGCGAGGCGGGCAGCCCGCGGGTGAGCACTTCGCGCGGGGCGGAAGGATCGAGCGTGGGGTGGAGGAGCTGGTCGAGCGCCATGGGATCGACGCGCTTCACCGCAGTGGCCTCGTCGATCAGGCCTTCGCGTGCCATGTCCACCGCCATCTTGAGCGCGGCCTTGGCGGTGCGCTTGCCCGAGCGGGTCTGCAGCATCCACAGCTTGCCCTGCTCGACGGTGAACTCGATGTCCTGCATGTCCTTGTAGTGGAGCTCGAGCAGATCGAACACGCGGGCGAGCTCGGCATAAGCCTCGGGCATCGCCTCTTCCATCGAGAGCGGCTTGGCCCCCGCCCGCTCGCGCGCGGCCCTGGTCAGGTACTGCGGGGTGCGGATGCCGGCGACGACGTCTTCGCCTTGTGCATTGACCAGCCATTCGCCGTAATAGGCACGCTCGCCGGTGGCGGGATCGCGCGTGAACGCGACACCGGTGGCCGAAGTTTCGCCCATGTTGCCGAAGACCATGGCCTGCACGTTGACCGCGGTGCCCCAATCATGCGGAATGGCATTGAGGCGGCGATAGACCTTGGCGCGGTCCGATTCCCACGAATCGAACACCGCACCGATTGCGCCCCAGAGCTGCTCATGCACATCCTGCGGGAACGGGCGGCCGAGCTCTTCGGCAACGATGGCCTTGTATTCACCGACAAGCGCCTGCCAATGCTCGGCGCTCATTTCGACATCGGCGAAGAAGCCATTGTCTTCCTTGGCGATTTCCAGCGCATCTTCGAAGCGGTGGTGATCGAGGCCGAGCACCACGTCCGAATACATCTGGATGAAGCGGCGGTAGCTGTCCCACGCGAAACGCGCGTCACCCGATCCGGCGGCGAGGCCTTCGACAGTCGCGTCATTAAGGCCAAGATTGAGCACGGTATCCATCATGCCCGGCATTGAAACCCGCGCGCCCGAGCGGACGGAGACGAGCAGCGGGTTGGCGGGATCGCCGAACACGCGGCCCGTGGCCTTCTCGATATGGGCAACGCCGCCCGCAACACCGGCGCGCAGATCGTCGTCGAAGGACTTTCCGGCGGCATTATAGGCGGTGCAAACTTCGGTGCTGATCGTGAAGCCCGGGGGCACTGGCAGGCCGATGCCGGCCATCTCCGCGAGGTTTGCACCTTTGCCGCCGGTGATGGTCTTGTCACGCGAGCGGGGATCGCTGTTCGTGGCAGCTCCAAGGTCATTGGCACCGAAATGGAATACGTATGCGCTCATAGGACCAAGCGGCTCCCTGCGTGTGTCGTACTTGTCCGGTAAGGGCCGGATTCGGTCCGGCCCTTAGCCTTCTATGCGGGAAAAGTCCGCAACTTTGTGCACTGCAGCACGGAAGCGGTCAAGCAGTCCGAGCCGCCCTGCCCGTTTGGCCGGATCGGGATCGTTGACGGTAACGCCTTCAAAGAACGCGTCGATCGGCGCGCGCAGCGAGGCGAGCGCGGCCATGGCGGTGGTGAAATCCTCCGCCGCGACGGCCGCTTCGGCCCGGGGTTCGGCGGCATCGAGCGCATCGATCAGGGCCTGCTCTGCGGGTTCGTGCGCATAGCTTCCTTCCGGATGGACGAACTGGGCCGCCACGCTGCGCAGATCGGGATCGTCCACGAGAACGAGCGGATCTTCCTCGCCCGTTTGCGGAATATCGACCGCTTCGGCGGTGTAGCTTTCCTTCTTGAGAATATTGGCAGCGCGCTTGTAGCCGGCGAGGAGGTTCACGCCGTCCTCGGTCCCGACGAAGGCCTGCAGCGCATCGACGCGGGCGAGCACGCGGACGAGATCGTCCTCCCCGCCGAGTGCAAACACGGCATCGATCAGGTCATGACGGACACCGGCTTCGCGCTGCTGGACCTTGAGGCGGTCGGCGAAGAAGGCGACGAGCGCGGAGGGCGTCTTGCTCATCACCGTCGGCGCTGCGCGCAGGAATTCAAGCGCGAGTTCGGAATAGGGTTCGAGCTTGATTTCGAAATCGCCAAGCTCTGCCGCAAAGTCGTCCATCCGCGCCGCAAACTCTGCCGCAGGCAGCGAGGGGTGCGGCTGCACCTTCCAGACCTTCTCGATATACATCGCGAAGTTCGGATCGCCTGCGACGGCACGGTCGAGCACAGAGCGGAACACGCTGGCGATGGCGCCGCGGAACACCGCAGCCAAATTGCAGCGAACCTGCGCGGTCAGCAGGATCTGGATCACGCCCAATGCCGCGCGGCGCAGCGCGAAGGGGTCCTTCGAGCCGGTCGGCTTTTCGTCGATGGCGAAGAACCCTGCCAGCGTATCGAGCTTGTCCGCCAGCGCCACGGCCACGGTGACCGGTGCGGTGGGCACATCATCGCCCTGCCCGACCGGCTTGTAGTGATCGCGGATCGCATCGGCGACGGCATCGGGCAGGCCTTCGGCGCGGGCGTAGTATCCGCCCATCAGGCCCTGCAGTTCGGGGAACTCACCAACCATTTCGGTGACGAGATCGGCCTTGCAAAGCTCTGCTGCGAGACGGGCCTGCACTGGGTCGCAGTCAGGGACAATGCCGTCCTGCGCCAGCCATTCCGCCAGCTTGGCCACTCGCGCAACCTTGTCGGCGACCGTACCCAGCTTTTCGTGGAACGTAATCCGCGCCAGCTTTTCGGCCTGCACGGAAAGCGGCGTCTTGCGATCCTGCTCCCAGAAGAAGCGAGCGTCCGAAAGGCGCGCGGCGAGGACCTTGCGGTTGCCCGCGACGATCACCGCGCCGCCATCGTGCGCCGCGATATTGGCGGTGCAGACGAAGGCGTTGGCGAGCTTTCCGGCGCTATCGCGGCAGATGAAGTATTTCTGGTTCACCCGCGCGGTGAGCTGGATCACTTCGGGCGGCACTTCGAGAAAAGCCTCGTCAAAACGGCCGAGCAGCGGCACGGGCCATTCGGTGAGGCCGGCGTTTTCGATGACGAGGCCCTCGTCCTCGACCAGCATGAGACCCGCTTCTGCGGCAGCCTGACGCGCGCCTTCGCGGACGATCCCTTCCCGCTCGGCATGATCGACGATGACGTGAGCATCGCGCAGCTTCGCAGCGTAGTCGTCCGCGCCTTCGATCAAAATGTCGCCGCTGTGGTGGAAGCGGTGGCCCATTGTGGTGCGGCCCGAGCGGATGCCACCGATCTCGCATGGCACCACTTCGCCGCCAAGCAGCGCGATGATGCCCGAAAGCGGGCGCACCCAGCGCAGCGAATCCGGCGCAAGGCTCGCCTCGCCCCAGCGCTGCGACTTGGGCCAGGGGAAGGCGCGGATGATCGCAGGGATCGCTTCGGCCAGTACATCCGCTGCGGCGCGGCCCGGCTTTTCGACCACGGCAAACCATACACCGTCGCGCTCGGAGAGTTGGTCCTTGGTGAGGCCGGTCTTGCGCAGGAAGCCTTCGAGCGCCTGTTCGGGCGCGGACGTGCGCGGGCCCTTGGTTTCCTCGTGCACCGCTTCCGTCGCGAGCGGGAGGCCGCGCGCGATCAGCGCAAGGCGGCGCGGAGTGGACCACACGGTGACTTCGCCGACGGCAAGGCCAGCTGCCTGCATCTCACGCCGGAACAGCTTTTCAAGATCGGCGCGCGCGCCGGCCTGCATGCGCGCGGGGATTTCTTCCGAGCGCAGTTCGAGCAAGAAATCAGCGGTGTTGGTCATTGGGCTCATGCCGTCCACCCCGGGAACTTCGCTTCCCATTCGGGGCGGTACTTCTCCATGTAGCCCTCGCACGAACCGCGCGCGAGATCGCGCACCCGGCCCATGTAGCTGGCGCGTTCCTGCACCGAGATCACGCCCCGCGCCTGCAGAAGGTTGAACAGATGGCTCGCCTCGATCGCCTGCTCGTAGGCGGCAATCGGAACCCCGGCCTCAAGCGCCTTGCGGCATTCGGCCTCGGCGCGGCGGAAGCCTTCGAACAGCGTCTCGGTGTCCGCCACCTCGAAGTTCCACTTCGACATCTGGCGCTCGTTTTCGAGGAACACCTCGCCGTAGCTCACGCCAGCCGCGTTGAACTTGAGGTCGTAGACATTGTCGACGCCCTGAATATACATCGCGAGGCGTTCGAGCCCGTAAGTCAGTTCGCCCGCGACCGGCTTGCAATCGAAGCCGCCCATCTGCTGGAAATAGGTGAACTGCGAGACTTCCATGCCGTCGCACCACACTTCCCAGCCCAGCCCCCAGGCGCCGAGCGTGGGCGATTCCCAGTCGTCCTCGACGAAGCGGATATCGTGGAGCAGCGGATCTATGCCAATGGCGAACAGGCTGCCAAGATAGAGCGCCTGAAAGTCCGGCGGGCTCGGCTTCATGATCACCTGATACTGGTAATAGTGCTGCAGCCGGTTCGGATTCTCGCCGTAGCGGCCATCGGTCGGCCGGCGGCTTGGCTGGACATAGGCCGCATTCCAGCGCTCCGGCCCCAAAGCGCGCAGCGTCGTCGCCGGATGGAACGTGCCCGCACCCATGCGCATGTCGTAAGGCTGGAGGATCAGGCAGCCTCGCGCACCCCAATAGGCGTGGAGCGTGAGGATCATGTCCTGAACGCTGAGAGGGGCGGAAGCGGGGTTAGCAGTATCAGCCATGGCCCCGGCGCTTTGGCGGATTGGCCCGTTCAAATCAACTGCGGCAAATCATCCGGCATCAGCGCGGTCCTTGCCTCTGCTGCGCGCATGGTCCATCCCGATGCGGCCATGATGCGCCGCACCTCCCCTCTCGCCCGGCTCATGCAGCTGTTGACCGGCTGCCTGCTGATCGCGCTGGCGGCCTGCGGGGCGGCCAAGCCGCCACCGGCAGAGCCGGCCAAGGTCGCACTCTGGGCGATTTCGGACAGCACCGGCGTTCACGGCTGGCTGCTCGGCACCGTCCATTCGCTGCCCCCCGGCACACAGTGGCGCCGCCCTGCCATCGATAGCGCGATTACCGGGGCGGACCGGCTGGTGCTCGAGATCGGCGAGCCGCTCAATCCGCAAATTGCGGGCGAAGCGCTGGGCCGCCTTGCCTTCACCCCCGGCCTGCCGCCGCCGAGCGAGCGCGTCGGCCCCAAGTTCCGCAGCGATCTGACGCGGGTCTACAAGGACCTGTCGCTGAACGACGGGCAGTTCAAGGATCAGGAAAGCTGGGCGGTCGCGCTGCAGATCGCGGCGATCGGCGGGCTTAAGCAGGGCATGGAGCCTGACAACGGCGTCGAACCCGAACTGCGCAAGGTGATCGGCGCCAAGCCGGTCACGGGGCTCGAGACGATCGACAGCCAGTTCGGCATCTTCGATGCGCTCCCGCCGCGCGCGCAGACCGTGCTGCTGGAGCAGGTCGCGCACGAAGCGGCGGACAATCGCGATGACGACAAGGACATGCTCGCGCTGTGGCTGCGCGGCGATGAACTGGGCATCGCGCGCGAGGCGCAGACCGGCTTCCTCGCCGATCCGGAACTGCGCGCCGCTCTCCTCACCCGGCGCAATCTTGCCTGGGCGGACCAGATCAACGCCATGCTGAAAGCGGGCACGCGGCCATTCATCGCGGTGGGCGCGGCGCATGTGGCCGGGATCGACGGCCTCCCGCGCCTGCTCGAAGCGCGTGGGTGGCAGGTGAAGCGGGTGTATTGAGGTTTCGCGCGGAGGCGCAGAGGCGCGGAGATGTCTAGCGCTATTGGCATCACGCATGCGCTGAAGAGCCATTCATGCCTGCGGCGCGCAGCCTCTTTGCGATCTCTGCGAACTCTGCGCGAACCCTTTACCCTTTTCTCCTCCGCGCCTCCGCGCCTCCGCGCGAACCCCATCCTTCCGCCGCTTCTGCTTGCATTTTCCGCCGCAGACGCTAAGGGCCCCGCTTCCTGCGTGCATGGTCATCCCTGGAGGCGTGGCGCAAGGAAATCGGTTGAACACATAAACGTGAAGGTACGGACACATGAGCGATACGCTGCATCTGCCGGCCGAGACGCGTGAACGGGCTGGCAAGGGAGCCTCCCGTGCACTTCGTCGCGAAGGCCGCACACCCGCCGTCATCTATGGCGGCAATCAGGATCCCGTTGCGATCCACGTCGAGGAAAAGGAACTGCGCCGCCAGCTTGGCACCGGCCACTTCTTCAACTCGATCGTCGAGCTCACCGTCGGCGGCGAAACCGTTCGCACGCTGCCCAAGGACGTTGCCTTCCACCCGGTTTCGGAGCGTCCGCTCCACGCCGATTTCCTCCGCGTTTCGGCCAATGCTCCGGTCGAAGTTTCGGTTCCGGTGGTTTTCGTCAATGAAGCGAAGTCGCCCGGCCTCAAGAAGGGCGGCGTGCTCAACATCGTGCGTCACGAGCTTGAGCTGATCTGCGAAGCCGACAAGATCCCCGACGACATCGCTGTCGACGTCTCGGGCGTGGATATCGGCGATTCGATCCACATCAGCAGCGTCACGCTGCCGGCTGGCTCGCGCTCCGCGATCACCGACCGCGACTTCACGATTGCCACGATCGTTGCCCCGTCCGCGCTCAAGAGCACCGAGGGCGACAACGAGACCACGGCGGCCTGATCGCTGCCCGCGTCTGGATGCCCGGTCCCTTCCCTTGGCGGAAGGGACCGGCACCAACGCCCCTTCCCCCCGCCTGATCAAGGGAGGCCCTCGCCATGCAGCTCTGGGTCGGCCTCGGCAATCCCGGACCGCAATACGCCCTCCACCGGCACAACGTCGGCTTCATGGCGCTCGACACCATCGCCGAGGTGCATTCCTTCGGCCCCGTCCAGAAGAAGTTCCAGGGCTGGGCGCAGGATGGCCGGATCGGTGCGCAGCGCATCATCCTGCTCAAGCCCGCCACCTTCATGAACGAAAGCGGCCGCGCGGTGAGCGAAGCGCTGCGCTTCTACAAGCTCGGGCCCGACGCGCTGACGGTGTTCCATGACGAGCTCGACCTTGCGCCCTTCAAGGTCAAGGTGAAGCAGGGCGGCGGCCATGCCGGACACAATGGCCTGCGTTCGATCGACCAGCATATCGGCCCCGACTTCCGCCGCGTAAGGCTCGGCATCGGGCATCCCGGCCACAAGGACCGGGTGACCGGGTACGTCCTCGGCAACTTCGCCAAGGCGGAGCAGGACGACCTCATCTCGATGCTCGGCGCGGTGGCTGCAGAGGCAGAATGGCTCGCTTCCGGGGCGGATGCGCGCTTCACGAACGATGTTGCGCTGCGCCAGAATTAAGCGGATCCGGAGTCGGTCACGCTTACAGTTACGTAACATCCAAACAGGCGTTAACCAGCGAAAACGGCAGAAAAGCGCAGTTGGCATCATGTTTGCTTTGTCAAAGTTTAACCACGGTTTATTGGCAAGGGAACTGAACCATGAAACGCATTCTGCTTACCTCGGCAGCGCTGCTCGGCACCGCGATGCTGACCCAGCCGGCTTCGGCCTGGACCAAGCACACGCACTACTGCAATTGCGGCCACCCGGCCGGTGCCGCCATGTGCGGCAGCTCGAGCACGAGCTCGACGACGACTGGCGGCACCACCACCACGGGCGGCACCACCACCACTTCAACCACTGGCGGCACAACCACTGGCGGCACGACCACCACGGGTGGCACCACCACGACCGGCGGGACGACCACGACTGGCGGCACCACCACGACGACCGGCGGAACCACCACATCGGGCGGCACCACCACTTCGGGCGGCACCCCCGTCCCTGAACCGGGCATGCTCGGCATGATGGGCCTTGGCTTCGTCGGCCTCGCCATGGCGCGCCGCCGCCGCCGCTGAACTTATTGCGCCATCCCTTGCCCCACCGACGTCCTTCACGGGTCCGCGATGCGACCCGTGAAGGACCGGCTGGGCAGATTGCAGGGTAAGCGCGAACTATTCGGGCGAACCGTTCGCCCGTAGCTGTCAGACGCCTGCCGCTACCGCCCGCGCCAGATCTGCGCGAAACAGGCGGTTGGCCGGATCGAGCTGACTGGCTTCCTTCAACAGGCGAAGCATCTGATCGCGGTCGCGGCCCGCTTCGAGCCGCACCAATGCGGCCGTATGCATCATGTCGGCATTGCGCGGCGCGAGTTCCAGCGCCCGGTCGGCATAGCCCAGTGCGGTATCGACCTGCCCGAGCCGCGATGCCGCCAGCGCCATGCGGCGCAGCACTTCGGCATCATTCTCATGGCCCGGGATCTGGCTGAACGCAGCCAGCGCGGCCTGCCAGTCCTGCCGCGCCAGCGCAGCCTGCCCTGCACCGACCAATTGCTGGTTAGCCTTGAGCGCAGGCGACTGAAGCCTTGCCGCAAGCGCGGCAGCAGACGGATCATTGGCCGCTCTTGCCGCTCTCACCGCAAGATCGAGTTCGCGCGGGCCGGCCATCACGCTATCCGCGAGCGGCTGCACCGTGCGCAGCGCAGTTGTCGCATCGCCCCCAGCCAGCTGTGCCTCGGCCAGCATGATCCGCGCATAAGGGTTCTGCGGCGATAACAGCAGCGCCTGCGCAAACATGGCCCTCGCCTGTTCGGGATGGCCGAGCCTGAGCAGCGCCTCGGCATAGCTCATGCCGTTCGCCGAACGCGGATCGAGCGTCGACTCCTGTGAAACCAGCGTCTTGCGCACGGTTTCCCAATCGCCCCTTTCCGAAGCCAGCAGCACCGTGAGGTCAATCACTTCGGGATGGCTGGGCGCGATCTTCGCAGCGCGCGCGACGAGCGCTTGCGCTCCATCGAGCTCGCCCCGCATGTCTGCCAGGCTGGCAAGGGCGGTGAGCGGCTCGACGCGTGAAGGGAAAGCCTCTGCCGCGGACGTGTAACTGCGTGTCGCCGCATCGAGCTTGCCTTGCCGCGCGGCCAGCATGCCCGACATCATCAGCGTATCGAGCCGGCGCGGCGCGAGCTGGCGCAATGTCTCGACTGCGCGCGCTGCGGCCGGATAGTCCTGCGCAGCAATGAGGAAGCGCGCATAATCGTGCACCAGCGCATAGTTGCGCGCATCGACCGCAAGGCCATGGCGCAATGCGTCGAGCGCGGCTGGGGAATCCTCGAGCGCGCTGTGCGCCGCTGCACGCAGGCGCCAGGCCTCCGCACCGTCATCGCGGCCGAGCAGGTTCAGCGCGGCCTGCGGCTGCCCTCGCAGGATCGCGGCTTCGGCCTTCATCCGGACGAGTTCGTCGCTGGTGAAGCCGGCTTCCTCAAGATGCGTGAGCGTCGCCTGTGCGCCGTCTCCGTCACCCAGTTTCAGCTGGGTCCGAGCAAACAGCAGCAGCATGTCCCGGTTGCTGCCATCGCTGTCGAGCGCGCTCAGCACTTGCGTCCGCGCGGCGGCATAGTCTTCCGCCGCGAATGCCTGCTGTGCCGCAGCGAACTGCGCAGCCGGATCGGCGCGCGAACAGGCCGAGGCGAGCAGGAGGGCGACAAGGAGGGCGGCGCGCTTCATCGGGCCCATGCATACGGCCAAAGCCCTGAAGTTTCCGTGAAAGGGCGCAGGCTGGGCGCAGGCCCCGAAAATGTCGGAATGGTCTACAAACGCCGTCACGTTACTCATCCGAAATGGTGGATTAACGCCGTCGGCACGTCGATCAGCGGCCTGATACCCCCGGGCCCTGCCAAGCAAAAAAGGGCTCTGACCATCTGGTCGGAGCGCTTTTCCTATGCCCTAGCCGCGCTGCACCTCGGCGAGATGGGCGCGGATGGTCGCGTTGTCGGGCGCTTTTTGCACCGCGCGGCGCAGCAGATCGAGCGCGCGGCTCTTGTTGCCGCCGGCCTGGTGGAGCAGCCAGCCGAGCGTATCCATGACCAAGGGATCATCCGGCGCGACCTGGATCGCCCGCTGGGCAAAGGCCAGCGCCTTATCGCGGTTGCCCACTTGCGCCTGTGCCCAGGCCATGTTGTTGAGCACCAGCGCGCTGCGGCCATCGGTGAGCGCAAGGATCTGCTCGTAAGCCAGAATGGCGTTGCCCCAGTTGCTCGCCTTCATCGCCGCGTTCGCCGCGCCGAGCGCCTGGCCAAGCGATTGCGGCGAGGGATAGCGCGCGCGCGCCGCGAAGAACGCGGCGTTGGGATCGCCTGCCGCCTCGGCCGCCTTGGCCAGCAGCCGCAGATCGTCGGGCGAGGCGGTCTTGCTCTGCGCGAAAGGCGTGAGGGTCTGCACTGCGCCCGCCGCATCGTTGCCGGCGAGCTGTGCCTTGCCCAGTTCGCGCCGCAGCACCACGCTTTCAGGATGGCGCGTGAGCATCGGCGCCAGCCGCGCGCGGGCCTGTTCGGGCTGGCCGATCTGCGTCAGCGCCTGCGCATAGAGCACATTGGCGTCGTCGCGGTCCTTGAGCTTGTCTTCATTGGCCTGAAGAATATCGCGCGCGGTGCCCCAATCACCCTTGGCTGCAGCAAGGCGCGCCTTGAGGTAGGCCATGGTGCCATCGGTGGTCGTGCCCTGAAAGCCCGCGAGCAGTGCGGAAAGCTCGTCGGTCCGGCCCAGATCGCCGAGGATCGCGGCCTCTCCCGTCAACGCCGCCAGGTTGCCGGGATAGCGCTTTCCGGCCTTGTCATAGGCGGCAAGCGCATTGCCCAGCCGCCCTTCAGCAGTGGCGACTTGCGCGTCCACGAGCATGGCATCAAGCAGATCGCCATTGGCGGCAAGCGCCTGATCGGCAAGCCCGCGTGCCGCATGCGTATCGCCGCCCATAAGCTTGAGCCGCGAGAGACTCGCCAGCAGCGGCGCATTGTGCGGATCGGCGGCAAGGCCCGCCTGGAAGGCCTGCTCGGCCCCCGCCGCATTGCCCTGCGACAAGAGCGCGAGGCCGCGCAGCCGCAGCCCGGCGGCGGACTTGTCATCGCCCAGGGCCGCAAGCGCATCCTGCGTCTGCCCGCGCAACAGCGCCGCTTCGGCGAGCAGGCGCTTGAAATCGGCAGGCCGTGCCAATCCGGCCAGCTTGTCGAGGCTGGCGCCGGCCGACATGCCATCGCCCATCGCCAGCGCATTGCGCGCATGAAGCTCGAGCAGCGCCGGATCATTCGGGCTTGCTGAAAGCGCGGCAGCCAGATCGGTCTGCGCCGCCAGATACTGGTGTGCCGCATATTCGGAGTGCGCCTTGGCCGCGAGCGCCTTGGGATCGGCCCCGCAGCCGCCCGCAAGCATCGCCAGCGCCAGTGCGGAAAGCGCCAGCGGCGAACTTGCGAGCCGTTTCATAGGGTCCATTCCCTTCCGCCGGAAGCGTCCGGGCGGCAAGATGCATTCAAAGTGGACCTAAGCTGAAATCCTTGCGGTTTGGTTGAAGGCGGCGGAAGTCAGCCTTTCCAGCCGGCGATTCGGCCCGCATCGATGCCCTTGCCAAGCGTGAAGCTGGAGCCGACTGCTGCGACCACCGCGGTTCGCCGGTCAAGCCCGAGCAGTTCGCGCAGGCGGAACGTCGCCTCGATCCCGGTGCAATGGGCAGCAAACAGATAGGACAACCCCTTGAGCCGGGCTGCGGTCTCGACAAGGACCTTGTCCGGCGCGGAGAAGAGATGGATCCCCCCGATGACCGCGACCAGCCGGGCGTCACCGGTGATCGCCTTGGCGTCTTCGGCGATGTTCATGATCCCCGCGTGGCCACAGCCGGTAACGATCACGGCCCCGCCCGCCGTCGCGATCACGAGTGAAGTATCCTCGCGCACGGTATCGACCACCAGCTTGCCGTCTACTTTCACGAAAATGCTTTGGCCGTAGTTGGTCTCGTCGTGGACGCGCGGCACCGGCCCGGTGAGCCAGACGCCGGGAGCCAGTTCGGTGGCCCCCGCAAGCTCGGTGATCCGGCCGCCGGTCGCGCGATAGGCAGCGGCGACCACATTGAAATCATAATCTGTCTCGGGCACGCCGCCGCTCCGGTAGCGCGGCTCGAAGATACCCGCCCCGGCAAAGACATGCGAAAGCGCGGCGGGGTTCTTCGCCATCATCGCCTTGCGCAGCGTGATCAGCCCGCCTGTGTGATCGCCGTGGAAGTGCGAAATGACCACGTCCTCAACATTCGAGAGATCAATGTTCAGGGCTTCGGCATTCTTCAGGACGATATCGGGATTGGCACCGGTATCGAACAGGATGCGCCGACCGTCGACCTCTACGAGCGCGGCGTAGCCCCATTCGCCAAAGCCATCCAAGTCCGAAAGCATGGTGGAAAGCGTCGTCACCTTGACGGCTTTTGCCCGATGCGCGCCGGGATCCTCCGCGAGTGCAGCACTGCCCCAAAAAGCCGCTAGCGCCACGATCAACCAGACGATCCAAGCCTTCATCGCATTCACACCCCTTGACCTCGACGCATTGGGCTATCATCGCGCCCGTCAGCATATCGGACAATGCCTTTTGCGTCCGAACCGGTGAACAAGGACAAACAAATGGGTTTTCGCTGCGGGATTGTCGGGCTGCCGAACGTGGGCAAGTCGACGCTGTTCAACGCGCTGACCGAGACGCAGGCAGCGCAGGCGGCCAACTATCCGTTCTGCACGATCGAGCCGAACATCGGTAATGTCGGCGTGCCCGATCCGCGGCTCGACCGCCTGGCGGCGATCGCGGGGAGCCAGAAGATTATCCCGACCCAGCTCGGCTTCGTCGACATCGCCGGGCTGGTGCGCGGCGCTTCGAAGGGCGAAGGGCTCGGCAACCAGTTCCTCGGCAACATCCGCGAGGTGGACGCCATTGTCCACGTGCTGCGCTGCTTCGAGAATGTCGACATCCAGCATGTCGACAACAAGATCGATCCGATCTCGGATGCCGAGACGGTCGAGACCGAGCTGATGCTCTCGGACCTCGAAAGCCTCGAAAAGCGGGTGCCCGCCGCGCAAAAGAAGGCCGCGCAGGGCGATAAGGAAGCGAAGATCACAGCCTCGGTGCTGGGCCAGGCGCTCGATCTGCTGCGCGAAGGCAAGCCCGCGCGGCTCACCGTCCCCCGCGACGAGGAAGAAGCGCGCGTCTTTGCGCAGGCGCAGCTGATCACGGCCAAGCCCGTGCTTTACGTGTGCAACGTAGAGGAGGAGGCCGCCGCCACCGGCAACGATTTCTCCGCGCGCGTGTTCGAGAAGGCCAAGGCCGAGGGCGCCAATGCGGTTGTCGTCTCGGCCGCGATCGAGGCCGATATCGTGACGATGCCGATCGAGGACCGCGGCGAGTTCCTCAGTGCGCTCGGGCTCGAGGAAGCCGGCCTCGCCAAGATCATCCGCGCCGGATACGAACTGCTCCACCTCCTGACGTTCTTCACCGTTGGCCCCAAGGAAGCGCGCGCGTGGACGGTCCACGCAGGGGCAAAGGCGCCGGAAGCGGCGGGCGAAATCCACTCCGACATGCAGCGCGGCTTCATCCGCGCCGAGACCATCGCCTATGACGATTTCGTCACGCTGGGCGGCGAGACGGCGGCGCGCGATGCCGGCAAGCTGCGCCAGGAAGGCAAGGAATACGTGGTGCGCGACGGTGACGTGATGCACTTCAAGTTCAACGTATAAGGTATTGATCCAATGCAATACTATGAGGATCTCGTTGTCGGCAAGCTGACCAGGTTCGGCCACTATGACGTCACCCGCGAAGAAGTGATCGAGTTCGCCAGGAAGTACGATCCGCAGGCCTTTCACCTCGATGACGATGCCGCCGCCGCCACGCACTTCGGCCGCCTTTCCGCGAGCGGCTGGCACACCGCGGCGATGACAATGTCGATGACCGTGGCGAACCTGCTGGGCAGCAAGCAGGCCGGCCTTGGCTCGCCCGGTGTCGACGAACTGCGCTGGGTCAAGCCCGTCTACCCCGGCGATACACTGCGCTGCGAGAGCACGCTTCTCGAAAAGCGCCGCAGCAAATCGCGGCCCGAAATGGGCATCCTTCGCAACGAAACCCGCGTCTATAACCAGCACGACGAACTGGTGATGAGCTTCAAGGCGCTCGGCATGGTCGCGACCCGCGATCCGGCGGGGACGGACTGAGCGCCCGCGTGGACATCCGGCCCTACGAAGCTGCGGATTTTGGCGGGCTGGATGAACTCTGGCGCGAGGCGTTCCCCAACGACCCGCCGCGCAATCGGGCTGATGTCTCCGTCCCGGCCAAGCTCGCCATGAAGGACGACCTGCTGTTTGTTGCGGTGGATCGGGGCCAGGTCATCGGTTCGATCATGGCGGGATACGATGGTCACCGCGGGTGGCTCTATTCCGTCGCCGTGCGGCAGGATGCCAAGCGGCGCGGGATCGGCACAGCACTGGTGCAGACCGCCGAGGCGGCCTTGCGGGGGCTGGGGTGCTGCAAGATCAACCTGCAAGTGCGCAGCACAAACGCAGCGGTGATTGCGTTTTACAAAGGGCTTGGCTTCGCTGTCGAAGAGCACATCAGCATGGGCCGTCTGCTCTAGGCCGTAAGCTCCTCACATCGGCTTGCACTGTATCTGGCCCTTGGCGAAGAACTGGATCCGGCCCTGCGGGTCCGTGATCGTGAGGCTGGTCGCGAGGCTCTTGACCACGCCGTTTTCGTTGGGTTCGGCGCCAGGCAGCGGGGCGAGGATCAGGATCCTGTCGGGTCCCAGATACCGGGTCCGCGCGGTTTCCGGGAGGATCTGGCTCTTCTTGTCAGCCGGGATACGCACGATCTTGCCCCCCAGCTTGAGGATCGCTTCCTTTTCTTGCGCCAGCACGAGCGCGGACATGCCGCCGCCGTCAGCGGCAAAGTTGCAGCCGGCACCGTAGAGCTCGTTATCCTTGATATCGGGGTAAGTGATCGGCTCAGGCTGAATGGTGCTGGCGGGCGGCGGCGGCGGCGGCGCGGAGCCGCAGGCCGCCAACAGGAACACCAGACCCAAAGCCCCACGCCGCATCATTTCCTCCCGAAAAGCTTTTCGATATCGCCATGGGCCAGCTTGATCCACGTCGGGCGCCCATGGTTGCACTGTCCCGAGCGCGGCGTCACTTCCATTTCGCGCAGCAGTGCATTCATTTCCGCAACCGACAGTACCCGCCCGGCTCTTACCGAACCATGGCAGGCCATGGTTGCCAAAACGAGATCGCGCTTCTCGCCCAGCAGCAGCGCAGCGCCGTTCTTGGCAAGGTCATCGGCAACATCGCGCACCAGCGCCTGCACGTCGCCGCCCCTCAGCACCGCGGGAACGCTGCGCACCAGCATGGCTGCGGGACCGAAGCGTTCGAGCGCGAGGCCGTAGGCGGCAAGTTCGGCGGCGGCTTCCTCGAGGCGGTCGCACGAAGGTTCGTCAAGCTCGACCACTTCGGGGAGCAGCAGCGCCTGCGCCGGGGCCGTCCCCTCGCCCGCGCCCGCCGCCCGCAGACGTTCGAGCACGAGGCGTTCGTGCGCGGCGTGCTGGTCAACGAGGACGAGCCCGTCTTCCGCTTCGGCCACGATATAAGTCGCCGCGATCTGGCCGCGTGCGACGCCGAGCGGATGGCTGGGCACGGCCTCCAGCGCGGGCTCGGCACGCGCGGCGGGGGGCGCCATCATCGCCGCTTCATAGCCGCGCCACGCCTGCCCCGCCTCCGAAACGCGCGGGGCGGCGTTCCCCTGGAAGAACAGGCCCGCCTGCGCGGCAGGCGCGATGGGCTCGGCCTGCCAGGCGCGCATGGCCGCCGCATCGGGCGCCTGCGCAGAACGGCGGTCGCCCGTCATCAGCGCCTGCCTGAGCCCCGAGACGATCATGCCGCGCACCAGCGCCGGATCGCGGAAACGCACTTCGGTTTTCGCGGGGTGGACGTTGACGTCCACTTCCTCGGGCGGAACCTCGAGGAACAGCGCGAGCACCGCGTGCCGATCCCGCGCGAGCATATCGGCATAAGCACCGCGCACCGCGCCGATCAGCAGCTTGTCCTTCACCGGGCGGCCATTGACGAAAAGGTACTGGTGATCGGCCACGCCGCGATTGTAGGTCGGTAGCCCGGCCACGCCGACGAGGTGGAAGGCCCCGCGCACCAGATCGACCGCGACGGCGTTGTCATGAAGCTCGCGCGCGACCAGCTGCGCCGTGCGGCTGGCCAGCGTATCGCCTGGCTGCACCTGCAGCGCCCGGCGGCCATCGTGTTCCAGCGTGAAACCGATATCGGGCCGTGCGAGAGCAAGGCGGCGCACCACATTGAGGCTTGCGGACCATTCAGCGCGGGGGCTGCGCAGAAACTTGCGCCGCGCAGGCACTTTGCCGAACAGATCTTCCACCCGGACGCGGGTGCCCGGCGGCAGAGCGGCCGGGCCATCGGAGACGAGCATGCCGTGATCGACCACGCGGGCCCATGCCTCGCCCGCTGTCCCGGCGCGGCTTTCGATGGTCACGCGCGCGACCGAGGCGATGGATGGCAGCGCTTCGCCGCGGAAGCCCAAGGTCGCAACTTGCTCTATCGCCTCATCCGGCAGCTTTGAGGTCGCATGCCGTTCGAGCGCCAGCGCGATCTCCTCGGCGCGCATGCCGCAGCCGTCATCCGTCACCTCGATGAGCGAGAGGCCGCCCTCCGCCAGCCGCACCGAAATCTGGCTCGCGCCGGCATCTATGGCGTTCTCGACGAGCTCTTTCAGCGCGCTCGCCGGGCGCTCGACCACCTCGCCAGCGGCGATGCGATTGACGAGGTTTTCGGGCAGACGCCGGATGGTTCGCGCTGGCTGGGACATGGACAAACCGAGCCTAGCGACGAAGGCACGTTTTTTCGAGGCCAGCGCCCTTACTTATCCCTCAATCTGGAGCACAAAATATTGGGTTTTGCTCGGCGGCCCTGCTAATGCGCGCACTTCGCCAGCCTCGCCAAAGCCCCTCTCGCCCATCGCGCGGGCGGGCCCAACCGCAGTTTTACACGGATTTCCTGATGGCCTCGATGCTTTCCCGATTCTTCAAGTTCGGTTCCCAGAACATCGCAATCGATCTCGGCACCGCCAACACGCTGGTTTACGTGCAGGACCGCGGCATCGTGCTCAACGAACCCTCGGTCGTCGCGATCGAGACGATCAATGGCATCAAGCGGGTCAAGGCCGTGGGTGACGATGCCAAGATGATGATGGGCAAGACGCCCGACAACATTCAGGCGATCCGCCCGCTACGTGATGGCGTGATTGCCGACATCGAAGTGGCGGAAGAGATGATCAAGCATTTCATCCGCAAGGTGAACGGCTCGAAGAGCTTGCTGCGCTATCCCGAAATCGTGATCTGCGTGCCTTCGGGCTCCACCTCGGTCGAGCGCCGCGCGATCCGCGATGCGGCCAGCAACGCGGGCGCGAGCCAGGTGTTCCTGATCCTTGAACCCATGGCGGCCGCCATCGGTGCCGACATGCCCGTTACCGAGCCGGTGGGTTCGATGGTCGTCGATATCGGCGGCGGCACCACCGAAGTCGCCGTGCTTTCGCTGCGCGGCCTTGCCTACACCACTTCGGTGCGTGTCGGCGGGGACAAGATGGACGAGGCCATCGTCTCCTACGTGCGCCGCCACCACAACCTGCTGATCGGCGAATCGACCGCCGAGCGGATCAAGAAGGACTTCGGCATCGCCATCGTGCCGGCTGACGGCGTGGGCGAGACGATCCACATCAAGGGCCGCGATCTGGTCAACGGTGTACCCAAGGAAATCACGATCACGCAGGCCAATGTGGCCGAAGCACTGTCCGAGCCGATCAGCGCGATTGTCGAGGGCGTGCGCATTGCGCTGGAAAACACCGCGCCCGAACTGGCGGCGGATATCGTCGATCAGGGCATCGTGCTGACCGGCGGCGGTGCGCTGATCCGAGGGCTCGACGAGCACCTGCGCGACGAAACCGGCCTCCCTGTCAGCGTGGCGGAAGACCCGCTTTCGTGCGTGGCGCTGGGCACCGGCCGGGCGATGGAAGATCCGATCTACCGCGGCGTGCTGATGACGGCGTGAGGCCGCCGAGGCACATGCGGCGGATCACATAAGGAAGGGTAGCATGGCGCGGCCTGTGGACCGGCGCCCGGGCTTTTCGCGCAGGGCGCAATACGGGATCTTCACCGGCTACGTCATCGCCGTGGCCGGTTTCCTTGCGGGCGCGGCGCTGCTGGTCGTGAGCATCGTCAACCCGGGCGCGTTCTCCTCGGTGCGCGGCGCGGCAAGCGAAATTGCGCGCCCCGCTGGAGAGGCCGGCGCAGAGACCCGCTCGGCAGGTCAGAGCGTGATTGCCGCCATCGGCGCCTATTTCCAGGCCGGCCGCCAGAATGCCGCGCTTTCCCGCGAAGTGGCCGCCGCCCGCGCCAATGCGCTTACCATGCAGGCGCTGGAGGGCGAGAACCGGCGGCTGAAAGCGCTGCTCGGCATCGTCGATCCGCAAGGGAAGCCCGTAGCCGCCGCCCGCCTGATCGGCTCGACCGCAGCCAGCGCTCGCCGGTATGCCGTGCTCTCGGCAGGAGCCTCGCAAGGCGTGCGCCCGGGCCAGCCGGTGCGCTCTGCTGCCGGTCTGATCGGCCGCGTGGTCGAAACCGGGCCAGGCACCGCGCGCGTGCTGCTGGTGACAGATCCCGAAAACGTCGTGCCCGTGCGCCGCGCGCGCGATGGCCTGCCCGCCTTCGTCGAGGGCAAGTCGGACGGGCGCATCGCGATTCGCCTCCTCAACATGGGGGTCAATCCGCTGAAGCTCGGCGATGTCTTCGTGACATCGGGCTCGGGCGGGCTCTATCCGCCGGGCATTCCCGTCGCGGTCGTCACCGAGGTGCTGCACGATGGCGGCGTAGGCCACCTTGCCAGCGATCCCGCCGATGCCGATTTCGTGTTGGTGCTGCCGGTGTTCCAGCCCGCCGCCGTCACCGCGCTCGGGGCTAGCCAGCAAGCTGCCGGTCCGGCGCCGGAAGCGAGCGGCAACTGATGCCCTTCCCCCGCCTGCCCGATCTGCCCGGCCTGCCGATCCGGCCGGAGGACCTCGTCCCCCAGCGGATCAACCGCGCGCCCTCGCCGCTGCTGGCTTCGGGTCTGCCGTGGATCTCGGTCATGCTCGCGTCGCTGGCTGCGTTCTCGCCGGTAATTGCCTCGGCGCCCGTGGTGCCGCCGCTCGCGTTCATGGTGTTCCTTGCCTGGCGCATGCTGCGCCCCAGCCTCCTGCCGCTCTGGGCGGGCCTGCCGCTCGGCGCGTTCGACGATCTCTTCAGCGGGCAGCCGTTCGGATCGGGAATCGTGCTATGGTCCGCAGCCATGCTGGTGATGGATACGGTCGACAACCGGCTGCTGTGGCGCAGCTTCGTGCAGGATTGGGCCGTCGCCAGCCTGCTGCTGAGCGGCTATCTGGTCCTCTCGGCGGGGTTCGCGGGCCTTGCGGCGGCCTATCCGCTGCCGCTGGTGATCGGCCCGCAGCTGCTTGTCACGGTCGCGCTCTATCCGCTGATCACGCGGGTGGTCGCGCTGCTGGACCGCATCCGGCTCCTCCCCCTGCGCTCGGTTTGATGCGATGCGCCGTTCGTGGAACTGGCCCTGGTCGAAGACGACAAAGCCGCTCCCGGTCACGGGCGCGCAGCTCACGCATTCGTTCGAGCGGCGGACATTCGTGCTCGGCATGGCGCAAGCCAGCGTCGGGATCCTCCTCGCCGGGCGACTGACCTGGCTGGCCGTGGCGGAAAACGCCAAGTACCGCGCCGCTTCGGAAAGCAATCGCGTCAATCTCACGCTGATCCCGCCCCGCCGCGGCTGGGTGATCGATCGCACCGGCGCGCCGCTCGCGGCCAACCGCGCCGATTTCCGCGTCGATCTGGTGCCTGATAGGCTCGTCGATGCCGATAGCGCGCTGGAGACGCTGTCGAAACTCCTCGGCCTCACCGCCGACCGGGTGAGCGACATCAAGGACAAGCTGGAAAAGGCGCGCGGTTTCCAGCCGGTCGAGGTTGCCTCGAACCTCGATTGGGACAAGTTCGCCGCGGTCAGCGTGCGCCTGCCCGAACTGCCCGGCGTGATCCCGCAGCGCGGCTTCTCGCGCTATTACCCCACGGGCCCTGCGGTGGGCCATCTCGTCGGCTATGTCGGCCCCGCCTCGGCGGAGGACTACGAGAAAGAGCACAATCCGCTGCTGATCACCCCCGGCTTCAAGATCGGCAAGGACGGCCTCGAAAAGCACTTCGAGGAGCGCCTGCGCGGCGTGCCCGGCGCGCGGCGCGTGGAGGCGACGGCGAGCGGGCGCGTGGTGCGCGATCTCGGCACGCGCGAGGACGTCCCCGGAAAGCCGATCCAGCTTACCATCGATGCCGGCCTGCAAGACTATGCCGCCCGCCGCATCGGCCTTGAATCCGGCTCGGTCGTGGTGATGGACTGCGCGACAGGCGATGTGCTCGCGATGGTCTCGATGCCCAGCTTCGATCCCAACAGCTTTGCCGACGGGATCGGCCGCATCGAATGGAAGATGCTGGCTGAAGACGACCACGTGCCCCTTCGCAACAAGGTGCTGCGCGGGCTCTATCCCCCGGGCTCGACAGT
This sequence comes from Novosphingobium sp., assembly GCF_965228995.1. Taxonomy (GTDB): domain Bacteria; phylum Pseudomonadota; class Alphaproteobacteria; order Sphingomonadales; family Sphingomonadaceae; genus Novosphingobium. The sequence goes on from NZ_OZ245852.1 coordinate 3,130,316, forward strand.
GAAGCCGATGGTCGCGCTCTCGTTCCTCGAGGCCGGACTCGATCCTGAGGCGAGCGTGAACTGTGCCGGCGGTCTGCGCGTGGGCAACCGCGTGTTCCACTGCTGGAACCACCGCGGCCACGGCGCGACCAACATGTTGAAGGGCATCTACCAGTCTTGCGACGTCTATTTCTACCACTTCGCTCAGCAAGTGGGGATGGACAAGATCGCTGCCATGGCGCGGCGGCTGGGGCTCGGGCAGGAATTCCCGATGCCCTATCCGGGCCAGTCGTATGGTACCGTGCCCGATCCTGCCTGGAAGCAGCGCAAGTACGGCAAGGAATGGGCGATCTACGATACGGTGAACGCCACGATCGGCCAGGGCTACATGCTGGTCAATCCGCTGCAGCAGGCGGTCATGGCCTCGCGGCTTGCTTCCGGGCTGCTGCTGACCCCGCGCCTTCTCATGGACCGCCACGCCCCGCGCACGCCTTCGCTCGGCATCCGGCAGGATCACCTTGATCTGATCCACGCCGCGATGAACGAAGTGGTCAACGGGCGCGGCACCGCCGGCAAGGCGCGCCTGCCCGTGCCGAACGTGCAGATGGCGGGCAAGACCGGCACCGCGCAAGTCGTCGGGCTCAATATCGGCAACGGCAAGGGCGGCCTGTGGAAGCACCGCGACCACGGCCACTTCATCTGCTTCGCACCGTTCGACAAGCCGCGCTATGCCTGCGCCGTCGCCATCGAGCACGGCGGCGGCTCGGGCGCGGCTTATCCTATCGCGCGCGATGTGATGACCTTCCTGTTCGATCGCGGCAAGGCGATGGAAGTGCTCGAGGGCTTCGAGAAGGACTGGGGCGGCAACGTGCAGCAGCGCATGGCGGCCAAGTACAACGCCTATGCCGCGCAGTTCGGCGCCAGCGCCCCCAAGGCGCCCGACGAGGAGCAGGCCGCAGAGGCGGTCGCGGCGGACAATACGCCCGTCGCCGAACCCACTGCCGCGCAGACTGACGCCGCTCCGCCCGCGCCCGAGCCCGAAGCCTCACCCACTCCGGCACCGACCGGCGCGCCTGCTGCCGTGCCGCCCCCTCCTGCCGCGCCAGCCCCGGCTGCGCCTGCACCAGGAGCCTAGAGCATGCAGCGCGCCTATATCCCCGCGTTCATCGCGCGCCAGCCCTGGGGGGTGATCCTGCCGCTCTGCGCGCTCGTCGTTTTCGGCGGTGCAGTGCTCTATTCGGCAGCGGGCGGCCACCTCATGCCCTGGGCGCTGCTCCACGTGCTGCGCTTCGTCGTCTTCCTCGGCATGGCGATGGTCGTCTCGCGCGTGCCGCCCGCGTGGTTCAAGAACGCGGCTCTGCCCTCTTACGCCGCACTGTGCGTGCTGCTGGTACTGGTCGAGCTGCTCGGCCGGGTGAGTGGCGGAAGCCAGCGCTGGCTCAACCTGGGTTTCATGCAGCTCCAGCCGTCCGAACTGATGAAGCCCGGCATCGTGCTCGTGCTGGCTTGGTTCTACAGCGTGCTGCCACCGTCCGAGATCCGCACCTGGCGGGCGATTGTCCCGGCGGTGGTGCTGCTGGGGCTGCCGGCAGGGCTGGTCATGCTCCAGCCAGACCTTGGCACCGGCCTTGCGATCAGTTTCGGCGCGGTCGTGATCATGTTCCTCGCCGGGCTGCCCCTATGGCTGTTCATCAGCGGGATCGCAGCGGTCTCGATCGCCGCACCGGTCGCGTTCTTCACCGTGCTGCACGATTACCAGCGCAAGCGCGTGCTCGTGTTCCTCGATCCTGAAAGCGACCCGCTGGGATCTGGCTACCACATCACCCAGTCGAAGATCGCGATCGGATCGGGCGGTCTCTTCGGCAAGGGCTTCGGCCAGGGCTCGCAGAGCCACCTCGATTATCTGCCTGAGGCGCACACCGACTTCGTTTTCGCGACGATGGCCGAGGAGTGGGGCATGATCGGCGGCTTCTTCGTGCTCATCGTCTTTGCACTCGTGCTACGCTGGGGCCTCAAGGTCGCGCTGTGTGCGCCGGACCGCTTTTCGCGCCTGCTCTCGGCCGGCATGGTGACGACGATTTTCTTCTACGTTTGCATCAACCTGATGATGGTCATGGGCCTCGCGCCGGTCGTGGGCATCCCCCTCCCCTTCGTAAGCCACGGCGGCTCATCGATGATGACCAACATGCTCTGCGTCGGCACCCTGATGGCCGTCGACCGCTGGTCGCGCCCCATGGAAGGCGGCCTTCGCTAGTTTTTCGAAATTGGGGCTTGGCAGGGCGGCAAAAATCGCTAATGGGGCGGCTCCCGGTTGCCGGCGACGGTACGGAATGGACGCATAGCTCAGTTGGTAGAGCAGCTGACTCTTAATCAGCGGGTCCTAGGTTCGAGCCCTAGTGCGTCCACCATATCCCAACACATCGTCTGAATTATGCCGCTGGCACCGAGCCCGCCGCGCTTAGCTGCGTTGAGCCGCGATCCCGTCCAGCACGGCCATGATCTCCGCGGACATTTCGAGTTCGGCCGCAGCGAGGTTTTCCCGCAGATGGGCGATGGACGAGGTGCCGGGGATCAGCAGGATGTTGGGCGCGCGGCGCAGTAGCCAGGCAATGGCGACCTGCATCGGCATCGTGCCGAGGCGGCTCGCCACTTCCGACAGTGCGGAGGACTGAATGGGGCTGAAGCCGCCAAGGGGGAAGAACGGCACGTAGGCGATACCGGCAGAAGCAAGCTCGTCGATCAGGGCATCGTCATCACGGTACACCAGGTTGTACTGGTTCTGCACGCAGACGATCTCGCAAAAATTGCGCGCTTCCCGCACTTGCGCCGGCGTGACGTTGCTGAGGCCGATATGGCGGATAAGGCCCTGTTGCTGCAGTTCGGCCAGCACCGTAAGCGGAGCTTCGAGAGATCCCTCTGCCGGTTTGAGCTCATCGAACATCAGGCGCAAGTTGACCACATCCAGCACCTCGAGGCCGAGATTGCGCAAGTTGTCATGCACCGCCGCAATAAGTTCGCCGCGCGAGAAGGCCCGCAGCCACGCGCCCTTCTCGTCACGCCGGGCACCCACTTTTGTCACGATCGTGAGATTTGCAGGATAAGGCGCCAGCGCCTCGCGAATGATCCGGTTGGTGACGTGCGGGCCGTAGAAGTCGCTCGTGTCGATATGGTCCACACCAAGCGCCACCGCTTCGCGCAGGACGGCGATGGCCGCGTCATGGTCCTTCGGCGGCCCGAACACGCCGGGTCCGGCCAGCTGCATCGCCCCGTAGCCGAGCCGCTTCACCGCGCGGCTGCCAAGCTGATAGGTTCCCGCACTGTCGATGCTATTCATGGCGATTGCTCCTGCGATGATGTGCCTTGGGAGATGAGCGCTTCGCCATTGTGTGACAATGGGGTACAATCTGCACACCCTGTGCAAAATGGCGAACAATGAAAGCTGATCTTGCCGATCTTCAGGCCTTTCTCTCCGTTGCCCGCGCTGGCGGCTTCCGCGAAGGTGCGCGCCTCGCCGGGTGCAGCGCCTCAGGGCTGAGCGAGGCCGTACGCCGGCTCGAAACAAAGCTGGGGGTCAGGCTGCTCCATCGCACCACGCGAAGCGTCCTCCCGACCGAGGCGGGAGCGCGGCTGATCGATCGCCTCCGCCCGGCGCTGGGCGAAGTCGAGGCAGCGCTTGATGTGGTGAACGACTTTCGTGATCGCCCGGCCGGTACGCTTCGGCTCAATGTCCCGGTCAGCGCAGCGCGGCTCGTGCTGCCCCGCATCGTGCCGCCGTTCCTCGCCGCCTACCCCGATATCAACCTCGAAATAGAGGCCGAGGACAGCTTCGTCGATGTCCTCGCGGCTGGCTGCGACGCCGGCATCCGCTACGACGAGCGGCTGGAGGCGGACATGATTGCCGTGCCGATCGGGCCGCGCATACAGCGCTTCGCGACCGCTGCGTCCCCGGCCTATCTGCGCCGCCATGGCCATCCACAGCACCCCCGTGATCTCCTCGGCCATGCCTGCCTGCGCGGCCGCTTCCCGAGCGGTACGAGGCAAGTGTGGGAGTTTGAGCGTGACGGCGAATTCGTCCAGATCGATCCCAAGGGCCCGCTGCTCGTGAGCATCGGCGCAGCGACCGACCTTGCCGTTGACGCCGCGCTCGCCGGGACCGGAATCATCACTCTGTTCGAGGACTGGCTGCGCCCGCATCTCGAAAGCGGCGCGCTGGAGCCAGTCCTCCAGCCGTGGTGGCAGGCTTTTTCCGGACCATTCCTTTACTATCCCGGGCGCCGGCTGGTGCCTGCTCCGCTGCGTGCCTTCATCGACTTCATCAGGGCATCAGCAGAATAGCGCTGCGGCGATCACACGCGGATTATCTTTGCAAACCTCCCGGTACTTGGGCCGAGACGGGGCGCGCGGAAAGTTTAAACCACTTTGGATTTAACCTCGTAAAATCAAATGATTCCAGACATAACTGTCGCAGTTTTGACTTGTTGCGCTGTCAGGAGCCGCCCGCACACCGGAAGCAAACAGACTTCCGCCGATGAGGGACAAACCAGCCATGAACCGCAATTTCACGATCGGCCTGCTTCTCGCCGGAGCGGCGATGACCACGATGACGCCGGTCGCCCGGGCACAAACCGCTGCCCCGGCCGCTGCCCCGGCCGCTGCCCCGGCCGCTGCCCCGGCCGCTGATAGCGCCGCTGATGAAAACAGCCCGATCGTCGTGACCGCCCAGCGCCGTTCCGAAAATACGCTGGCCGTCCCGGTCACCGTCTCGGTCCTCGGCTCCGATTCGCTCAAGGACTACCAGTCCGCCGGTGCGGATACGCTGCTGTCGCTCTCCGGCCGGGTTCCGGGGCTCTATGTCGAATCGACGACTGGCCGCATCTTCCCGCGCTTCTACATCCGCGGCCTTGGTAACATCGACTTCTACCTCGGCGCCTCGCAGCCGGTATCGATCATCCAGGACGACGTGATCGGCGAGCACGTGGTCCTCAAATCCAATCCCGCGTTCGACATCGCGCAAGTCGAAGTCCTCAAGGGCCCGCAAGGCTCGCTGTTCGGGCGCAACACGACTGCCGGTATCGTCAAGTTCGATACGGTGCAGCCCAGCGCGACGTGGCGCGGGCAAGGCTCGTTCAGCTTTGGCCGCTTCAACAGCGTCAACGCCGATGCCGGCGTTGGCGGCCCGCTCAACAGCAGCGGCACCCTCAGTTTCCGCCTCTCGGGGCTCTACCAGCACCGTGATAACTGGATCAGCAACGTCTACACCGGCCCGTCGGACGACGGCACGGTGCCGGGCCGCAATGTGATGGGCGGCTTCACGGAACGCGACGGGCGGCTGCAGATCCTCGCCAAGCCCAGCGACACCGTCACCCTGCGCCTGTCCGGGCATGTGCGCGATTATGATGGCACGGCATCGATCTTCTATCGCGGCTCGATCCAGCAGGGCACGCGCGCGGTGCCGGACTCGTTCGACCGCCGGATCGTGTCGTACGACGAAGCCAACAACAACCCGCAGGCCTACAAGACGCACGGTGTCTCGCTGAAGGCGGACGTCGATCTCGGCTTCGGTACGCTGACCTCGATCACCGCGTGGGAACATGCCTCGGGCTTCAGCCGGGGCGATACGGATGGCGGCGCTGCAGCGGATTTCGGCGGCACCGCCCCGAACATCTGCGCGTTCGGCTGCGGCCAGTCGCAGGGCCGTCTGCGCGGGCTTGACCAATGGAGCCAGGAAGTGCGCCTCGCCAGCCCGGACCAGGGCCGGTTCAAGTGGCAGTTCGGCGGCATCTACTTCGATGCGCGCGATCGCACCGAATTTGCGCAGCGCTCGTTCTTCCTCACCAGCAACGTACTGGGCACCAATCCGAACCCCAACAACTTCGTGGTCCTGCGCAATGCCAACACCAGCTGGGCAGTGTTCGGGCAGGCAAGCTACGACCTGACGCAGAAGCTTGTCCTGACCGCCGGCGCGCGGGTCACCAACGATATCCGCAGCACGCAGCTGCTGCAGAACCCGAACTTCACCAAGCTGACCGTGCCCGCCACTGCACCGACTTCGTCTTACGCCTGCGGCGCTGCAGTCGATTGCCGGCTTTCGGACACGCAGCCGAGCTGGGATGCGAGCCTGCTCTACAAGATCTCGCCGGAAGCAAGCGTCTACGCCCGCTATGCGCGGGGCTTCCGCGGGCCGACGATCCAGGGACGCTCGGCCGTGTTTGCCTCGGCTTACTCGACCGCGAAGTCCGAAAAGAATACCAGCTACGAGATCGGCTTCAAGGCCGCCCCGCTGGGCGATCGCTTCAACTTCAGCGTGGCCGGGTTCTACTACACCGTCGACAGCATCCAGCTGAACGGCAACGACAGCAATGGCAACGGCGTGCTGTTCAACGGCGACCGGGGCAAGGGCTACGGCATCGAGGCAGAGCTTTCGGCAAAGCCGGTGCGCAACCTGCAGCTGAACGCCGGCCTCAGCATCCTGCACACGGAAATCAACGCGCCTAATGTCTACGCGCAGGTCGGCGCGGCGCGCGGCGTGCTATCGGAAACGGTGCTCAATCCGACAGTGCGCGTGGGCAGCAGCGTCTTCGCTCTGGTCGATGGCAACCCCTTCCCCAACGCGCCTGACTACAACCTCAACCTCAGCGCCCGCTACGATTTCCCGCTTGGCGGCGAGAGCAAGCTTTTCGTTGCGAGCGACTTCAATCTGCAGGGCCGGACCAACTTCGTGCTGTACCGCACGGTGGAGTACCAGGCAGACGGCAACTACGAACTGGGCGGCAAGATCGGCTATGCCTTCGGTCGCTACGAGCTGGCCGCGTTTGCCCGCAATCTCACCAACCGGAAGAACCTGATCGGCGTGATCGATACGTCGAACTACCGGGCGGGCATCTACAATGATCCGCGCATCATCGGCGTCATGCTCACCGGTTCATTCCGCTGATTCTGCGGGCCTGAGGGGAATTGGCTTGAAGCGGGGCGTCCGGAGCGGGCGCCCCGCTAACGGCACAGGCCCGTCATCGGCACAGTCCCGGCCCCGAACAGCGCTCGCGCTGTTTGGTCGGGGGCAAGGCCGAGACTTTCCGCGGCGGCGCCGGCAATCAAGGCGTTCAGCGAAAGTGTCGGCTTGAGGTCGCGGCCTTCGTAAAGTTGCGCGGGCGCCAGCCCCGGCCAATCGGCGACGACCCGGCCTCCCTTCACCGCTCCGCCGACCAGCATGGCAACCGATCCCGTGCCGTGGTCGGTACCGCCAGTGCCGTTTGCGGCGGCGGTTCGGCCGAATTCCGTGGCGATGAGCACGGTCGTGTTGTCCCAGGCCTGGCCAAGCCCTTCCCGCAGCGATGCGAGCATCGTGTCGAGCGCTTTCAGCTGCGCCGCCAGCCGGCCTTGCTGTGCCGTGTGCGTATCCCACCCGCCGGTTTCCAGCATCGCGATGCGCGGGCCGTCTGGCTTGCTCAGAAACGTCGCGGCGAGCTTGCCCAGCCCCGCCGGGTCTTGCCGCGCCGCGCTTGTGGCCGCCGCCTGCTGTGCGGCAAGCGCCGCCGTCCACAGCGGATGCAGTTGCGCATCGCCGCCATAGAGCAGGCCGACGCGCTCCATCAGGTCATCCGAGGGCGGGACGAGCGTGGAAGGCGCGTAACTCTCCACCACCACCGGCCCGCGCAGCGCCGGGGGAACCGTCGCGGCAATCGCGATCGCCTTTTCCCGGGCGCGCGGCATCAGCCCGACCAGCCGGTTGAGCCAGCCATCCCTCACCGCGTAAGGCTGCGCGCCCCCGGTTTCGAGCACGTTCTGACCGTCGAAATGCGAGCGGTCGCGATAGGGCGAGGCGACCGCATGGATGAACAGCGCCTGCCCCTGCGCGTACATTTGCCCGACTTGCGCAAGCGCGCCGTGCAGCGCGAAATGCCCATCGAGCCGGGTGCCTTGCGCCGCATCGAGCGCGAGCGCACCGCGCAGGCGGGCATAGTCAGGATCGCCATAAGGCGCGACGATGTTGAGCCCATCCGCCGCGCCGCGCTGGATGATGAACACGAACCGGTGTTCGGTCGGCACCGTCGCCATCAGCATCTGCGGCGCGACCATCATCGCGCCCGCGCCCGCCGCTGAAACCGTCAGAAACCGGCGCCTTGCCAGCAGGATATCCGACATAGTCATCTCCTCAGGAAATCGGGCGAAACGAGCAGCAGTGCGAGTGCTACCGCCGGGCTCTCCGCTCGCTCGATCTGCTGGGCGGTGGCTGCCGAAAGCGAGCCGGGCAGCAGCTTTGGCGCCAGGCTTCGCGCATCAAGCGTACCCGCCGTCTGCGCCGCCAGGCGCTGCGCCAATTCCACGCGCCGCAAAAGCGCGTCAGGCGCAGCCCAGGTCGCGGACGTGTCGTCCCAGCCCGCAGGCGATCCCGGCTTCCATACCGGCTGGCCGAGCTGCTGCTGCGTTCCTTCGATCGTCAGCTGCCCCGGATCGGTGCGCCCAAGGCCGCGCAGCGCAGATACGGTCCACTCCCACGGCGACTTGAACCGGACCGCGCCGGGCTCCCAGCATTCCGGGCTATTGATGAGCACCCCATAAAGCGCCTTCAGGTCCCCCCGCGTGCGGGCGAAACTCTCTGCCAGCCGCCCCACGAGCGCGGGCGGCGGCACGTCCCCCGCGAAATGGCGGGCGAGCTTGGTCGCGATATGCGTGGCGGTCTGCGGCGCCCGCGCAAAATCGCCAAGCATGGCACCTGCCTGCTCCTCGCCGCCAGGCGCGTAACGCTTGCCGAGCACGGTGCGGACACCCGGTTCGTGGGCCTGAGGCTTGAACTGGAAGCCGACCGTGTCGTCACCGTCCCGGCTGCCGCGCGCGCCGAGACCATCGACAGACCAGCCGGTCAGCGCCCGCGCAAACTCGGTCACATCGCCCTGCGTATAGCCGGTGCGCACGCCCAGCGTGTGCAGTTCCATGATCTCGCGCGCGAGGTTTTCATTCAGGCCGCGGACCTTGCCGCCATGCAGGCTCGCGCGCTGGGCGGCAGGGCTATCGGGTCCGATCGACTGGTTCTGGTTGAGGTAAAGCAGCATCGCGGGATGCTGCTCGACCGCCATCAGCATGTCCTCGAACCGACCAAGAACATGCGGTCTGATCGCGTCGCGCTCAAAGGCGCCGGCGAATGCGGTGACTTGCGGGTTGTCGGCAGAGACGCAGAAATGGTTCGACCAGAAATGCACCAGCCGCTCCACGAACGGCGCATCGGTCGTCAGCGCGCTAGCCATGCGGGCCTGCACAGCCTGCCGAAACAAGGCGCGAATCTGCTGGGCATCGTCCTTGCGGGCGGCGAGCGCCTGCTGCAGCTGCGGCGCCTGCTGTTCACCGCTGCCGCTGCTGCCACTTTGCGGCATCGCCGCTGCTTCACGGCGCGCGCGCTGATCAGCCTGATAGTTCTGCACCAGAATGCCCGCTTCGGGCAGCTTGGCAAATGCGTCCGGTGCGGGCGCATAACGCTCGAATTGCTGCGTCAGAAACGCGGGCGGGTCGAGCGGGGGCGAATCGTCCGGTCGCGCCCCAAGCCCGAAGCGGTTGAGCGCGATGGCAGCACGAGAGATGACTTGAGCCGACATGCCCCTTCTGATGCACCAGCGCAGATGTACGAAGGCTGTCTGATCCGCGCTATCAAAGATCAAATTCCATAAAAAACAGAGGCCTCGCTGCCGCAATTGCCTTGCAGCAGCGAAGCCTCCATATCCGGGTTACGGCTTCGGGGCCTGCTTGGGTGCCGTCTTCGGGGCCTGCATGGAGGCCGGCTTGGCGGCCTGCTGCTGGCTCTCGATCTGGCTCTTGCCCATTGCCGAAACCAGCGCATTTCCCTGGCCCGAGAAATTGGCGGCCGGCAGGGTCGTGGTTGCACCGCCGACCTTGACCAGCACCGCCTCGACTTGCCCGCGAGCATCGGTGACAACGCTGCGGACCTTGCCCAGGCGGCTGCCGTCAGGGCTCAGAACAGGCATCCCGCGGCTCACTGCAAAGGCGCCGTTGCCAGCCGCCGCCAGACTGCCCGCAGCGGCCAGATTGCCCGACGCGCCGGAAAGCAGTCCGCTGGCGCTGCCGCGTGCAGTCGTCGCGGCGCCAAACGCCGTGCTGCGCGCAGTCTTGGCAACATCGAAAGCCGTGCTGCGCGCAGTGGTGGCCGTATCAAGCGCCGCGCTGCGCGTGGTCTTGGCGGCATCGAGAGCCGCGCTGCGTGCGGACGTCGCCGTATCGAGCGCCGTGCTGCGGGGGGTGGTGAGCGCCCCGCTAGCGGTCTGGGTAAGTCCATCGGTGCCGAGGAGCTGCGCGTCGGCGCTACCGGAAGCACGACCAATTGCAGAGCCCGATGCCGTGCCGGACATCATCTGTCCCGGCGCGCTAGCGGCTTGCGCGGCCGCCCCGGTCAGGCTGGCATTGGCGCTGCGATCGGCGTGAACCGCACCGCTCTTCGGATTGACGCTCTGGCTGCCCGCGGTGCGAGTGCTGGACCTGGTCGTCGCACGTGTCGCAGTCCCGACGGTGTCCGCGGGCGAGCGGACAGTATCAAACGTCGAGCCAATGCTGCCGGGCCCATTCAGGGTGCCGCCGAGCGAGCCGGCCAGCGTTCCGCTCAGCGCTCCGCCCAATCCGCCACCGCCGAGAAGCTGGGCATGCGCGGGCACGATGGTGAGGAGCAGCGCGGTGGTCGATGCGAGAATGATCTTCATGGCAATTCCCTTTCGTTCCGGTGCGGACACGATCGCTTCGTGCCGCGTGAAAAGGAAACGGGCGGGATTTGGGGTTTAATCCATCGCTGGCAAAAATATTATCGCGTGCGCCGGCAAAGGCCGCAAAGGAGCCCGCGGCCGAAGACCGGATCCGGCCCCCGGCGGCCCAGATCGCGCGCTTCCCTGTCTAGCTCTGTCTGCCAGCGCGCTCCTGCGCTACCCACCGCATGGGCCGCCCGCACCGCAACCAGCGGCGCCGCGAACGACGTACCGCGCACCGGCTTCCACACGCCGGCAGCGTTTGCCGCCAGCATGTCGGCGCCCGGCGCGGCATAATCGAGATGCAGCGCCCGGCCAGCCTCGATCAACGCCCGGTCGCGCCCATCGACTGCCGTGACGGCGAGCACACCGGGATAGGACGCCGGAAACGAGGGCGGCGCGGCCGGGCCGTCGTTCCCCACCGCCGCGACCACCACGGCGCCGCGCGCCTGAGCCGCCTTGATTGCCCGCTCCAGCACCGGATTGCGCGGGCCGACGAGGCTGATCGAGACGATCCGCGCCTGCTGCGCGACCATCCAGCCCAGCGCCTGCGCGATGGCCATGGCATTGCCCCCCGCCGGATCGGTGCCATAGACATCGGCCGCCACGATGTTGGCGCCGCCCGCCTGCCGCAGCAGCGAAACGACCGCGCTGCCATGATCGCTCGGAAACGGCGCGCCGCGAGCAAAGCCGCGCATGGCAGCAACTGGCGCGGCCGAGCCGGGCGCGCCGTCGATCACCCCGATCCGCGTTGAAACGGCTACAGCGGGCATACCCGGCTTTCCAGTAGCACCCGCAGCCGCAGCGCCCGATTCGAGGTAGAGCTGGTCCGCCGCGATGGTCACCTCCGGCAGCAGATCGCGCAGTTCCCGCTGCGCGCGCGCCAGCGATCGGCCCGCTGGCACCCCGAGGCGCACCACCGAGAAGCCAAGGTCGGGGACGTCCTCCCGCGCGATCAGCGTGAAACCGGCCTGCACGGCCCGCGCGATGGATGCATCATCGGCGCCTTCGAGCAGAAGTTCGCCGTGCCGCGCGGGCTGACCATCGGCATCGAACTCGATCGCGTCTCGGTGATCGCGCACCAGCCGTTCCAGCCGCTCGGTGCGTACCGAGGCGAGGCGTTGCACTGCATCGAGGCTGGTGCCGACAGTCCGGTCGACCAGGCTGTCGAGGCCGCCCTTCACCCGGCCAAGCGTCTGGTCGATCACAGGCAGGCCGAGCTGGGCTGCAGCCGGAGCGGCAACCATGGCCAGCGTGAGCGGAGCGAGCAGGCGCAGGTGCATGAGGTTGGTACCTTGATTCTTTTGGCTGAACTGCGGATTAAACGAAGGGGGGCGAGCGTTTCATCCATGGAAGGGCAGAAAGCTGGCCGAAAGTTTTGAATCGCAAGTCCTGACGCTCCTGCCGCGCTTGCGGCGGTTTGCGGGCGGATTGGCACGCGATCAGGCCGATGGCGACGATCTGTGCCAAATGACAATCGAGCGCGCGCTCGTCCGCCGCGATCAGTGGCTGGAGGGGACGCGGCTCGATAGCTGGATGTTCAGGATCATGCGCAACATCTGGATTGATGAAACCCGTTCGCGCTCGCGCCGGTGGCAGACCTTTGTCGATGAGGAAAGCGGCATGGCTGTCGGCGCCAACGGCGATCAGGAAGCTGTCGTCGAGCTCGGCAACATCGATCGCGCCCTTGCCCGCCTGCCCGCCGAACAGCGCGAGGCGGTGCTGCTGGTGATGGTCGAAGGCTACTCCTACAAGGAAGCCGCCGAGATCGTCGGCTGCCCTGTAGGCACGCTCAACTCGCGCCTTGTGCGCGGCCGCGATGCCCTGCTCACTTTGCTGGGAACCACACCATGACGATCACGCCCGAACAGCTCGCAGCCTTTGCCGATGGCGAACTTCCCGAAGCCGAGGCGCAGGAAATTGCCAAGGCCGTCGCGCAAGACGCTGACCTTGCGCGAAAAGTTGCGCAGCATCGCGCGCTGCGCGCGCAGCTATCCGCACACTTCGCCCCGATCATGGACGCGCCGATCCCGGATCGGCTCACAGCGGCCCTGAAGGCTCCGCAAGCTCAAGTGATCGATCTCGCCGCAGCGCGGCTGGCGCGGGCAAGCAAGCAATCGCCGAGCCTGCCGGACCAGCGGCAGGCCAGCTGGCGGCGCTGGGCGTGGATAGCCGCCCCTGCGCTTGCCGCTTCGCTGGCTCTGGTGGTCCTGCTGCCAAAGCATCAAGACACCGGACCCGCCTACGCCACTGGCCCGCTCGCGGAGGCACTGGGGAACCAGCTTTCTGCGAGCACCCCGGGCGCAACGCAGACGCGCATCCTGCTCAGCTTCAAGGACGGCACCGGCACGTATTGCCGCGCTTTCTCGGGAGCGGCGCAGGCGGGAATTGCCTGTCATGACGAACGAGGCTGGCAATTGCGCAAAGTGCTCGGCGCGGCGGCCGGGCCCTCAAACGACTACCGGCAAGCGGGCAGCGCCGATGCCGCACTGATGGCCATGGCGCAGGACATGGCGCCCGATGGCGCACTCGATGCCGCGCAGGAACAGGAAGCAAAGGCGCGCGGATGGCAGAAATAAGCGCGGCCGAAGGGGATTAAGCGGCGCGCGGCGTTCGTTGTCGCCACGAAAGCACGGCCATCCCGGCCGACACCTCGTGGAGGCAGCCATGCGCAAGATTCTGATTTCAAACCTTCTCACCGCCGTGCTCGCCCTGCCCCTGTGCTCACCCGCCGCCGCGCAGGAGACCCGGACGCTCCCCGCTCCGGCCCAGCAAGCCGATCCGCACAGCACTACGTCCGCCGAGATTTTTGGCGGGGCCGATTACGAGGAAGGAAACTACGGGAGCAACGCCAAGGTCGAAACCGCTTCGGCCAGAATCGGCATCGGCCTCCGCAAGGGCCGGGTAAGGCTGGCCGCCGCGCTTCCCTACGTGCGGACAACCGCCCCGATCGACGTGGTCGTCAGCCAGGGCGGCCTGTTCGGCACTCCGCTGCTGGGCAGTACCACGAACCAGACCGTGCGCACCCGGCGCGAAGGGATTGGCGATGCGGTGATCGAGGCGGCTTACGATCTGCCTGCGGCAGGCTTCATCGCATCGGTCGGCGCGGGGCTAAAGTTGCCGACCGCCTCGCGCAGCAAGGGCCTTGGCACCGGCAAAGTCGATTACGCGGTGAATGCCCAGATCGCCCGTCCCTTGCGCGGAGGCATCACCCCGTTTGCGGCAGTGTCCTATACGCTCGTCGGCAAGCCCGATGGGTTTGCGGTGCGCAACACGGTCGCAGCCTCTGCCGGCACGCGGCTTGCGCTGTCCTCGCGGACGTCGGCTACGGTCTCCTACTCGTACGAGCAATCGGCCTCACGCGCCTTGGCCGATCGCCAGAGCGTCGGCGTGGGACTGGGTGTCGGCCTGGGCCGCAACCTGCAACTGGGCCTGCAAGGCGATGCCGGCCTGAGCCGGGGTGCGCCCGATCTGAAACTAGGCGTGCGCCTGGGCGCCGGCTTCTGAAGCGCCGCCCTTCCTCCAGCTCAGAGCTTCGCCCAGGCAAGTTCGGCGAACTCGCATAGCAGCGGGCGGGTATCGCGCGGATCGATGATATCCTCGACGCCGAAGTGCTCGGCCGTGCGGAAGGGCGAGCGGACCTTGTTCAGCCGGTCACGGATCGCGGCGAGATGCGCGGCGGGATCTTCTGCCTGCTCAAGCTCGGACTTGTAGGCCACTTCGATCCCGCCCTCGATCGGCAGGCTGCCCCAATCACCCGAAGGCCAGGCGAAGCGGTACTGGAAGGCGTCGGCATTGCTCATCGCGCTGCCTGCAATGCCATAGGCGCGCCGCACGATGACCGAGGCTAGAGGGACAGTCGCGCGGTAGATCGCGTTCATCGCCTGAACGCCGTAGCGGATTGTGCCACTGGTTTCGGCAGCGATGCCGATCATGAAGCCGGGATTGTCGACCAGATGGATGATCGGCAGCCGGAATTGATCAGCCAGCTTGACGAAGCGCTCCACCTTTTCCGAAGTGCGCGCTTCCCACGATCCGCCGAGGAACGAAGGATCGCTGGCGAGCAGCGCCACCGGCCAGCCATCGAACCGGGCGAAAGCGGTGATCGCGGCGCGGCCCCACTGGCGGCCCATTTCGAACACGCTGCCCTTGTCGGCCACGGCCTCGACCACCTTGCGCATCGAATAGACCTGCTTGGGATCGCGCGGGACAGCCGAGAGCAGGAAGTCCTCCCGCCGGTCCGCCGGATCGCGCGGTTCGGTCCGGGGAGCGTGCTGGCCGACGCGGCTGGGCAGGTAGGACAGGAAGCGGCGCGCGCGTTGGAAGGCTTCGGCCTCGCTTGCCACTTCATCATCGACCACGCCGTTGCGGGTGTGGATCGCGCTGCCGCCCAGGCTTTCCTTGTCGCTCGCCTCCCCTAGCGCCTCGACCACCGCAGGCCCGGCGGCAAAGAGCTGCGAAAGGCCCTTCACCATCAGCGAATAGTGGCTAGCCACGACCCGCGCCGCGCCCAGCCCCGCTGTCGGCCCGAGCGCGAGCGCGACCACGGGCACGCTGTCGAGGTTCCGGATGACGTCGGACCAGCCCGGCACCGCGGGCACGTAGGTCGCGCCGATCTCCTCCAGCGTGCGGACCGAACCGCCGCCGCCGGTGCCGTCGATCATGCGGATCAGCGGAATGCCCAGCGTATGCGCCATCCGCTCGCACTGGGTGAACTTGCGATGGATCGCAGCATCGGCTGCCCCGCCCCGCACGGTGAAATCATCGGCAGAAGCAACGACCGGGCGGCCTTCGATATTGGCGCGGCCGAAAATGAGATTCGAGGCATTGAGATCCACGAGATCACCAGCGGCATTGTAGTGGCCCTTGCCCGCGATCTTGCCGATTTCGCGGAACGATCCTGCATCGACCAGCCCGGCAATCCGCGCCCGTGCATCGAGCTTGCCGCGGCCGTGCTGACGCGCGACCTTGTCGGCCCCGCCCATCTTCTCGGCCATCGCCTCGCGGCGGCGAAGTTCATCGATTTCGGCTTGCCAGCTCATCGGTCACGCTCTCCCGCCTAGCGATGTGACATGTCCGGCGCCCCGGCGAAAGGGGGCGGCAGAACCCGGACCACCACGCGGAGCTGCTGCTTGTCCCGCGCAAAAAGCAAGGCGCCGGAAGTTACCTTCCGGCGCCCGCCTCAGACCGGCCGGCACCCCTGCGGGCGCCGGGCCGGTTCCCCCCAAACGATCAGAACTTGAAGCCCGCGGCAACGCCGTAGCGGCGCGGTTCCAGCGTGAAGACGTTGGTGAAGTTACCCGAGGACTGATCGGTCACGTAGAGACCGGTCACCGAGTTGTCGTTGGTGATGTTCTGGATGAAGCCGCGGATGAACCACTTCTTGTCCGGACCATCGAGCTGCATCTGGGCATTCAGCTGCGTGAACGACGGAACCTTGTCGATCACCCCGTTGAAGATCGTGCCGTCCGACTTGCCAGTGAAGTTGAGGTCGACGCGCGGGGTCAGCGTGAGGTTACCGATCGATGCAGCGTACTGCACGCCGGCCGAGAACTTCACGCTCGGCGCGCCGGGCAGCTTGTTGCCGCGGATGTTGACCGGGATACCCGACGAGTAGACGGTCACGCCGCCGAACGGAGCACCACCGCCCGTTGCATCAGCCACCGACTGCAGCACCGAACAGATGCTGTAGGCGCCGGTCGAGGCAATGCCACCATCCGCCGGGAAGGCGGTCGGGTTCTTGAGCCCGGCGCCGGGGTAGACAAGGTATTTAGTTGGATCGTCGGGATACGCGGGATCACGAATACCAGCATTGATCGCAGCGTTGGCTGCCGCAACAAACGCGTTGACCCCTGCAACATTGCCCGAGTTCGAGCCGACCGCGCAGTTCGCGGCGTTGGTGATGTCCTTGATGATCACCGCGTCCTTGCGGCCTGCGCCGAAATCACGCGGGTTGGACAGGAACTTGTCCTGCGACACCTGGGTGTGAAGGAAGCTGAAGTTCATGTTGATCGTCAGCGGACGGATCGGCCGGACAATTGCTTCCGCCTCGACACCGTAGATGTTCGCGCTCACGTTGTCGTTGACCGACGTACGCGCCACGATGCGCGAGAGCTGCAGATCCTTGTACTTGTAGTAGAACCCGGTGAGGTTCAACTGCAGCGCACCGTTGCCGAAGCTGTTCTTCGAGCCGATTTCGAACGCATTGACGAATTCGGGATTGAAGCTCTCCGGCACCGAGAAGATCGGCGAAAGCGGCGGGTTGATACCGCCAGACTTGTAGCCACGCGAGTACGAAGCGTAGATCAGGTGGTCCGGCGTGATCTGGTAATCAAGCACGGCACGACCAGTCAATTCACCATACTTGACGCTACGCACCTGGAACAGCTGGTTGCCCGCCGTACCCGGATCGGCGTCGTAGCCACCGATATAGGGCGAATCATAGGCATTGGTGCTGCCATGCGGCACAAGGAAGTTGAACAGCGTCGTACGCGCGGTGATCGTCTTCTTGTCGTTGTTGTAGCGCAGACCGGCCGTCAGCTTGAGCTTGTCGCTGAACTTCCAGTAGGCTTCGCCGAAGATGCCGTAGGTCGTCAGGCGGTAGCCGTCACCCGTCGCACCGTTGTTGCGATAGGCAGGCGTGCCAAGATACGCAGGCGGCAGGCCTGCGCCCAGCGCGGTTGCTGCGCCGACCACGCCGGCAAAGTAGTCAAGCCCGAACGAGTCGACGTAGTAGCTGTTCTCGCTGACCTTGTACTTGCCGTAGATACCGCCGAGCAGGAAGTTGATCGGACCATCGAACTTCGAGGTCAGCACCGCTTCAGCCGTCCACGCCGTCTGGCTCTGGTTCGAACGGTCGAAGTCAAGCGGCGTGTTGCCACACACACTGTGGCCGCCGTAGACGCCGGTGCCGGTCGGCTCTGCCGCCGAGGTGCACAGCGGGCCTGCCGCGCCCTGCGGAATGAGCGCGCTGGCAACAGGACCCAGGTAGGCCTTGAGGCCGGCGCCCAGCGCACCCGCGCCCGCCGCCTGAAGCGCGCCGAGTGCAGGAGCGAAACCAGCACGGTTGAGCACCGACAGGTTGTAGTCCTGCGACGAATCGACCTTCGTCTTCTGGTAGTTACCCTCGACACGCAGGCTCAGCTTCTCGCCGATATCCTGCTTGAGAGTGCCCTGGAGGATGGTTTCCTCGGTGAAGTAGGTCGGGTTGAAGTCGGTGTTGACCACCCGCGGATCGGCCGGATTTTCGTTGGTATACTGGCTGGGACCATAGACACTGCCGAGCGCGAACGGCCCGAGACCCGCTGCAGTCAGGCCGCGGATCGCGAAGAATTCCTTCGAGGGAAGGATGCCGGCGAGCAGCGCGTTGCTGTTGGTCGTGCCCGTGCCGCGCGTGGTGTTGAGGCAGCCCAGCACACCCGTCGGATCGTTCTGGCAGTACTGCTTCTGGATGCGCATGCGGCTGTCCTTCTCGCGGAAGTACTGGCCCATGAGGTCGATCGTGGTCGAAGAGGACGGCTGCCAGGTCAGCGACCCGCGCAGACCGTACATGTCGCGGTCGTCGATCTTGGAGTTGTCGAAGAGGTTCTTCGTGTAGCCGTCGCGCTTCAGGTAGAAGCCGGCTGCCCGCACCGCCAGCGTGCTGGTGAGCGGAATGTTGATCATGCCCTTCACGCGGATCGAATTGTAGTTGCCGTATTCGGCCTCGCCCGAAGCAGCAAAGCCGTTGAGATCAGGCTTGGCGGTGCGGAAATTGACCACGCCCGAAGTCGCGTTGCGACCAAACAGGGTGCCCTGCGGCCCGCGCAGCACTTCGATCTGCGCCAGATCGTAGAATTCGCCCTCGAACAGGCGCGAGAAGAACAGCGGCGCGTCGTTGAGGTGGATGGCGGTCGCGCTGTCGCAGGTCACGCCCGTGCACAGATCGCCGATGCCGCGAATGGTGAAGCTCGACGAAGTGAAGTTCGTCTTTGTGAAGGTGACGTTGGGCAGCGAAAGCTGAAGATCAGAGGGATTCTTGATCTGCTGCTTGTCGAGATTTTCCTTGGTGAACGCGCTGATCGCGATCGGCACCGTCTGCAGGCGCTGCGACTGGCGCTGCGCGGTCACGATGATTTCCTGAACACCCGGGCCGTTGTCGCTGCCGACTGCGCCCGGCGCATTCTGCGCGAACGACGGCGTTGCCACGGCTGCTGCGCACACACCTGCGAGCAGGGTAAGTTTGCCCCTCATATCAAAGTCCTCTCTCTTCAGCGGACGCCCATCATTTTTGAGGGTCGACCTTCTGCCTACAGAACATAGCGGAACAACCGCCTTGTCAACCGCTCAATTAAATTTTGCCCTTTCCGTAACGGCAGGTGGCACCAAGGTGTGACCCGGCAGCAACCCTTGACGGACCGAAATGGTTGGAATCGCGAATCAACTTCGCGAAATCGCATCTCGATGTGATACCCCGTCTTGCATATCACATTGCGATGTGAGAGAAGCACGGCATGTCCAGCGAACTCATCGACCGCATCCGCCGCCTCGTCATCGAGGGCGGAATGTCCCGCTCCGGCCTCGCCCGCGCCGCGGGGCTCCATGCCAACACCCTGCGCGATGCAGGCCTGCCCGGCTGGAACCCCACCGCCGATACGCTCGCCAAGCTCGAACGCGTGCTCAGCGAAAACGACGATACACCTGCGCTCGTGCCGATCGAGGAAATCATCGATGAGGCGCGCAACGGGCGCATGTTCATTCTGGTCGACGACGAGGACCGCGAGAACGAGGGCGATCTCGTCATCCCCGCGCAGATGGCGACCCCCGATGCGATCAACTTCATGGCCACCCATGGCCGCGGCCTGATCTGCCTCACCCTCACCCGCACCCGCACCGAGCAGCTCGGCCTGGAGCTGATGAGCCGCAACAACGGCACCCGCCACGAAACCGCATTCACCGTCTCGGTCGAGGCCCGTGAAGGCGTCACCACCGGCATTTCCGCCGCCGACCGTGCCCGCACGGTGGCGGTCGCCATCGATGCGTCCAAGACCAGGGACGACATCGTCACGCCGGGCCACGTCTTCCCGCTGATCGCGCGCGATGGCGGCGTGCTTGTCCGCGCCGGGCACACCGAAGCGGCGGTAGACATCTCGCGGCTTGCCGGGCTCAATCCCTCGGGCGTGATCTGCGAGATCATGAAGGACGACGGCACCATGGCGCGGATGGACGATCTCGTCCCCTTCGCGCGGCGGCACGGCCTCAAGATGGGCACGATTCGCGATCTCATCGAATATCGCCGCCGCCACGATCACCTGGTCGAATGCGTCGATCAGCAGCCATTCCATTCAGACTACGGCGGCGACTGGACCATCCGCACGTATCGCAACAAGATCGACGGCGTGGTCCATCTCGTGCTGCAGAAGGGCGCCGTGCGGCCCGAAGTACCCACGCTGGTGCGCATGCACGGCATCTCGATCCTCTCCGACGTGCTCGGTCAGCCCGGCCCGCGCAAGCGCAGCCTGCAGCGCGCAATGAGCGAGATCGGCAAGGCGGGCGCAGGCGTGATCGTTCTGCTCATGCCCGGCGGCAGCGAGCAACTGCAGGCGGAGATCTCCGGCCGCACCGGCGACATGGACCTGCGCAGCTACGGCATCGGCGCACAGATCCTTGCCGATCTTGGCATTCACGACATGATCCTGCTGACCAATTCGCATCGCAATATCGTCGCCATCGAAGGCTATGGCCTCAACATTGTCGGCGAACAGCCGATCACCGCGGAGTAAGCCCCCCATGGCCCGTTTTCTCATCGTCGAAGCCCGCTTTTACGATCATCTCAACGACCTGCTGGTCGCCGGCGCACGCGCTGCGCTGGAGGCCGAAGGCCACGCGGTCGAGGTCGTCACTGTCCCCGGCGCGCTCGAAATCCCCGGCGCGATCGTGCTGGCAGACCAGTCTGGCCAGTACGACGGCTATGTCGCGATCGGCGTGGTCATCCGCGGCGAAACCTATCACTTCGAGATCGTGGCGGGCGAAAGCGCGCGCGGTGTCATGGCGCTGACGATGGACGGCCTCGCGGTCGGCAACGGCATTCTCACCGTCGAAAACGAAGCGCAGGCCCTCGTCCGTGCCGATCCGGCCGAGAAGGACAAGGGCGGCGAGGCGGCCAAGGCAGCACTCGCGCTCCTCGCGCTGCGGTCTCGCTACGCCTGACCTCGGGCGCTAGCCGATCCGGCAAGTCTTGCCGGATCGTAAATCCTGCACCTTTGGGCAGGTTCCGGCGCTGCAAACGTTAACATGGCGCTTTGCCGACTTAGGCAATCCACCGCCTGAACCCCGCAAGCCTTTGGTTTGCAACACCGCGCTATGCCCTGCCCACACTGGCCGCAAACCGTTGCGCGGCCGTGCAAGCAGGGGAGTGTCCAAGTCCATGAGCATCCGAATCCGGAGCCGCCGCGGCGGCTGGGCGCTGGTTGGCACGGTGACGCTGGTTCTCCTGCTGATCGGCCTCGCCGTGCAGCACATTCGCGTCGGCGGGACGGTGGAGAACCGCATCGACAGCGTGACCGGCTTCACGGCCGATATCCTGCCCCCGCCGCTCTACATCGTGGAACCGGCGCTCAAGGCGCGGCAGGCCATCGATGATCCGGCCCATCTGGCGCAGAACCGCGCCGATCTCGCCGACCTCGAAAAGCAGTACCGCGCCAGCCTTGCCCGCTGGACGTCGGACGATGTCGATCCGGCGCTGGCAGAGGAACTGCGCACCTCGGTTGCAAAGGAAGCAGATGCGTTCTGGCAGGAACTCAACGCGGTGCTGCTGCCTGCGCTTGAACACAGCGATGCTCAGGCGGCTGCAGCCAGCAAGCAGCGGCTCGATGCCATTTTCGCCCGCGAACGCAGCGCGATCCTGCTGCTCACCTCGCATGCGATGACAGCGCGCGATGCGCTCGTCTCGGCCAGCACGACCACTGTCTCGGCGCTGCTTGTGGTCATGGGCCTTGCAGGCGCCGGTACAGTGGCGCTCGTTCTCACCGCCGTACGCCTGCTGAACCGCCACGTGCTCGATCCACTGGCGGAAACCGCAAACGGAATGGCCGCGATGGCCGCCGGTGATGTGGAAGCAGGCCGCCGCACCGAACACCGTAGCGACGAGATCGGCGAAATGACCCGCGCGATCGAAGTGTTCCGCAGCGCGGCCAAAGCGCAGCGCGAGGATGCCCGCAAGCAGGCAGCGGTCGTCACCGAAATGGGCACCGCGCTTGGCCAACTGGCCGAAGGAGACCTCGTCCACCGCATCACCGCCCCCTTCCCCGCCGAATACGAGGCGCTGCGCGGCGCCTACAACGCCGCGGCCGAGCGGCTCGACAGCGTGCTGTCCCGCGTCGGCACCACGGCCGGCAGCGTGAACACGGGCGCCGGCGAAATCCGCAGCGCGTCGAGCGATCTTGCCAGCCGCAACCAGAGCCAGGCCGCCAGCGTCGAGGAATCAAGCGCAGCGATGCAGCGAGTTGCAGCGCTGGTGTCTGCAACCGCGAACCGCACGCGCGAAGTCGAAGCGGAAATCGGCATGACCACGCAGGATGCCGAAGCCGGCGGCCTGCTGGTCGGCGAGGCGATGGCGGCGATGAGTGCGATCGAGCGCTCGTCGCAGGAGATCGGGCGGATCGTCGATCTCATCGATTCGATTGCCTTCCAGACCAATCTGCTCGCGCTCAACGCCGGGGTCGAAGCCGCCCGCGCCGGGGATGCCGGCAGAGGCTTTGCCGTCGTCGCGACCGAAGTGCGCGCGCTCGCCCAGCGCAGCGCCGATGCGGCGAACGAGATCCGCACGCTGATCGCCACCAGCTCGCGCGAAGTTGCCGGTGGTGTTTCGCTCGTCGGCCGCACCGGCGAGGCACTCGGCGCGATGGTGGGACGGGTGGGCCTCCTCGCCCGGCTCATGGGCGAAATCGCCCTCGCCACGCATGACCAGTCCGCCAGCCTCGATCAGGTCAGCGTCTCCGTCTCTGGCATGGACACGATGACCCAGCGCAACGCCGCCATGGTCGAGGAAACCGCCGCCGCCGCCCGTTCGCTCGCGCAGGAGGCAGGCGAGCTTGCCGCCGCCGTCTCCCGCTTCCGCACATCGGCCCGCAAGGCCCCGGCGCGCCCGCATGCGCTCGCGGCCTGAAGCGGCGCGGTTCAGCTTGCTTTTTACCCGTTCCTGACATAGGGGCCGCACGTCCGTACGGGGGCGTGCTTCCGGACGGATATCTGTCATGGCATTCGGCCCGGCAGATGGTTCGGCCCCTTGCCCCGGGTCCGCATGGTGCGGAAGCTCGGTGAAAGACCGGCGGAGACAACCGCCTGGCCGGAAACAGCGATAACAGGACTACCAGCAATGGCATCTCATCCCACGCGCGACGATTTCGCCGCGATGCTCGACGAAACCCTCGGCGGCGCCGCAAACGGCGGCTTTGAAGGCCGGGTCGTCAAGGGCACCGTCACCGCCATCGAAAACGACAAGGCCGTCATCGACGTCGGTCTCAAGAGCGAAGGCCGCGTGCCGCTTCGCGAATTCGCGATGCCCGGCCAGCCGCATGGTCTTTCGGTCGGCGATGAAGTCGAAGTCTTTGTCGACCGCGTCGAGAACGCCGATGGCGAAGCGATGCTCAGCCGCGACCGCGCCCGCCGCGAAGCCGCCTGGGACAAGCTCGAGAGCGAATTCGGCGAAGGCAAGCGCGTCGAGGGCGTGATCTTCGGCCGCGTCAAGGGCGGCTTCACCGTCGATCTCGACGGCGCCGTGGCGTTCCTCCCCGGCTCGCAGGTCGATATCCGCCCGGTGCGCGACGTGACCCCGCTGATGGACATGCCGCAGCCCTTCCAGATCCTCAAGATGGACCGCCGCCGCGGCAACATCGTCGTCTCGCGCCGCGCGGTGCTGGAAGAAACCCGCGCCGAGCAGCGTTCGGGCCTGATCCAGAACCTCAAGGAAGGCCAGATCATCGACGGCGTGGTCAAGAACATCACCGATTACGGTGCGTTCGTGGACCTCGGCGGCATCGACGGCCTGCTCCATGTCACCGACATGAGCTACAAGCGCGTCAACCACCCCAGCGAAGTGATCGCCATCGGCGATACCGTGAAGGTGCAGATCATCCGCATCAACCAGGACACGCAGCGCATCAGCCTCGGCATGAAGCAGCTTGAAAGCGATCCGTGGGATGGCGTGGCCGCCAAGTACCCCGTCGGCGCGAAGCTGCACGGCGTTGTCACCAACATCACCGAATACGGCGCCTTCGTGGAGCTGGAAGCAGGCATCGAAGGCCTCGTCCACGTTTCGGAAATGTCGTGGACCAAGAAGAACGTCCACCCCGGCAAGATCGTCTCGACCTCGCAGGAAGTCGACGTGCTGGTGCTCGAAGTCGATTCGGACAAGCGCCGCATCAGCCTCGGCCTCAAGCAGGCTCAGCAGAACCCCTGGGAAGCCTTCGCGGAATCGCACCCCGTCGGCTCGACTGTCGAGGGCGAAGTCAAGAACGCGACCGAGTTCGGCCTGTTCATCGGCCTCGACGGCGACGTCGATGGCATGGTCCACATGTCGGACATCGCCTGGGGCATCTCGGGCGAAGACGCGCTGGCGCTGCACCGCAAGGGCGAGCAGGTTTCGGCCATCGTGCTCGACGTCGATGTCGAGAAGGAGCGCATCTCGCTCGGCATGAAGCAGCTTGAAAAGGGCGCTCCGGCGGCTGGCGGCGTTTCGGCCGGCGGCGCAGGCTCGCTCCGCCGTGGCGAAGTCGTCACCGTCACTGTCCTCGAAGTCCGCGATGGCGGCCTCGAAGTGCAGGCCGGCGAAGACGGCGCGACCGGCTTCATCAAGCGCACCGACCTCGGCCGCGACCGCGACGAGCAGCGTCCGGACCGCTTCCAGGTTGGCCAGAAGCTCGATGCCATGGTCATCGGCTTCGATCGCTCGAAGAAGCCCAACTTCTCTGTCAAGGCCCGCCAGCTGGCCGAAGAGAAGGAAGCCGTCGAGCAGTACGGTTCGTCGGAAGCCGGCGCTTCGCTGGGCGACATCCTCGGCGCCGCGCTCAAGGCCAAGCAGTAAGTCCAGCCTCCGGCGGGCAAGGGCCACGGCCTTTGCCTTCCCGGCCTGTCAAAAGCCCGTCCGGAGCGATCCGGGCGGGCTTTTGCGTTGCGTGCAAAAATAATTGCAGCTACATATAATTCGTGGATATCGAGTTCGATCCGGCAAAGGATGCGGCCAACGTCGCCAAGCACGGCCTTTCGCTCGCCCGCGCTGCCGAACTCGATGTCAGGGCCTATATTGCCGATGATCGCTTCACGGAGCCGCGCTTCCGGCTCTACGGCTTCATCGACGGAGAGGCCTGCTGCGTTGCCGGTACGATGCGCGGGTCAACCATTCGCGTGATCAGCCTGCGCCGCGCCCATGCCAAGGAGATGCGCCGATATGTCTGAACCAGACCGCACCGTCATTTTTGACGATGAGAACCCCGAATGGACCAAGGCCGATTTCGCACGCGCACTCAGGGGCGATGCGATCCCCGCGCATATCCGCGAGGCGTTCGGCCCGGGCAAGCGCGGGCGTCCGGTCGGCACCCACAAGCCCGGCAGCAAGAAATCGGTGACCTTGCGGCTCGATCCCGATGTGCTCGAACGCTGGCGTGCAACCGGTCCTGGCTGGCAGGCGCGCATGAACAGTGCTCTGCGCGCAGCTTTGCCGGCCTGACCTGATCCAGCGTGATTACCGAAAGCCCGTCCGGAGCGATCCGGGCGGGCTTTTGCTTTAGCCGCCGCGCCGCGCTAAGCATGGCGCCGAAGGGGGAGAGAACATGCGCGCCGAGTGCCAGTGTGGAGATCTCGCGGCGGATATCGCTGCCGATATCGCGGCTGCGGCCGAGCAGGTTGTCGCGTGCCACTGCCTCGCCTGCCAGAAGCGTTCGGGCAGCCCCTTCGGCGTCATCGCCTATTTCGACGGTGCCGATGTCACGCTCAGCGGCAGGTCCAGCGCGTTTACCCGCACCGGCACCAG
Source organism: Novosphingobium sp. (assembly GCF_965228995.1). Lineage (GTDB taxonomy): Bacteria > Pseudomonadota > Alphaproteobacteria > Sphingomonadales > Sphingomonadaceae > Novosphingobium. The sequence continues at coordinate 3,156,041 of NZ_OZ245852.1, forward strand.
CGGCAAGCCCTTCACCAGCCACTTCTGCCCGCGCTGCGGCACCACCGTGTGGGTGCGCTCGGGCGGGAAGCCGGATGCGATCGGCATCCCCGTTGGCTTGTTCGCCGATCCCGCCTTCCCTGCCCCGATCCGTTCGGTATGGGAGGAAACCCGGCATCACTGGGTTGCCATCCCCGGCGCAATTGCTCATTTTCCGCGTGGCCGTACCTGAGCGCCGCACCTGAGGACCGCATGACCCTAGAAGTTCACCAGTTCACCTGCCTCAGCGACAACTACGGCTATCTGCTGCACGATAGCGCGAGCGGCGAGACCGCGTGCATCGACACGCCCGATGCCGCGGCCTATCTGCGCGAAGCAGAAGCCAGGGGCTGGACGATCACCCAGATCTGGAACACCCACTGGCACCCCGATCACGCCGGCGGCAACGAAGCGATCAAGGCCGCCACTGGCTGCACGATCATCGCCCCTGCCGCTGAAGCCGCGCGCATCGCCGGGATCGACCGCACCGTCGCCCACGGCGATACCGTCCCCTTCGGCACTTACGCCGCGCACGTGATCGATGTCGGCGGCCACACCCTCGGCCACTGCGCCTATCACCTCCCCGAAGCTGCCCTCGCCTTCGTCGGCGATGCCGTCTTCGCGCTTGGCTGCGGGCGCATGTTCGAAGGTACGCCGGACCAGTTCTGGGCGAGCCTGCTGCGTGTGAAGGCGCTTCCGCCCGAAACCACGCTGTACTGCGCGCACGAATACACAGCCTCGAACGCCAGGTTTGCCGTGCACGCCGATCCGGACAACGCCGCGCTCGCCGCCTACGCCGCCGAGATCGCCGACAAGCGCGCGCGGCAGGAATGGACCGTGCCCACCCGGCTGGACCGCGAACTTGCCACCAATCCCTTCCTCCGCGCCGATGATCCGGCGCTTCGGGCCCGCTGGGGCGGCGCGTCGGCGGTGGAAACTTTCGCCGCGCTGCGCAGCGCCAAGGACAATTTCCGCTAGATGCCCGATAGCCCAGACACGCCTGCCGCCGTCCGCCGGATCACCCGCGTCACCTCGTTCGACGTGGCGGAGGAAGCCGGCGTCAGCCAGTCGACCGTGAGCCGCGCGCTGGCGGGCGATACCTCGATCAGCGAGCCGACGCGTCAGCGCGTGATCGCCGCCGCTGCCCGGCTCAACTACCAGGTCAACGAAAACGCCGCCCGCCTGCGCCGGGGCCGGACCGGTACGCTCGCGGTGGTAATGATCTGCCGCGCCGGGCAGGACCGCAAGGACCTCAACCCATTCTACTTCGCGCTGCTCGGCAGCACCTGCGCCGCCGCGTCCGCGCGCGGCTACGAAGTGCTGGTCTCCTTCCAGGACAGCGCGGAGAACTTCTGGGGCCACTACGAGGAGCGCCGCAAGGCCGATGGCATGATCGTCATCGGCACGAGCGAGAACACGCCCGCGTGGGACTATTTCGGCCAGCTCGATCCCGCCACCAACTGGGTGTGCTGGGGCGCGCCCAGCGATGCGTTCCCGTGGGTGCGCAGCGACAATGAAGCCGGCGCTGCGCTTGCCGTGCGGCACATGCTGGTGCGCGGCTACGAGCGGATCGTGTGCATCGGCTCGGAAACTTCGCCCCAGCGCCAGTTCAAGGAACGCTACGACGGCTATGCCTCCGCCATGCGCGATGCGGGCCGCGAGCCCGTGCTCCAGCGCATCGAACGCGGCCTCCCGCGCGAGGAGCAAGGCCGCCGCGCCGCCGCCGCGCTGGCAGAGAGCGGCCAGGTGTTTGATGGCATCTTTGCGGTGAGCGACGAAATCGCGCTCGGCGCGCTCAAGGAACTCGGCCATCGCGGCTACCGCGTGCCCGATCAGGTCGGCATCGTCGGCTTCGATGGCGTGCGCGCGGGCGCGTGGTCGACCCCGCCGCTCACCACGATCGAATCGGATTTCGAGACCGCCGGCGCGCTTCTTGTCGAGCGGCTACTCGCCTCGATGGCGGGCGAGGCCGAGACCCCGCGCCGGGTGCCCGTGCGCCTCGTCGTACGCGGCTCAACGCGTCCCTGATCCAGAACACCTGGCCCCATGCTCAGCATCATCAGGCTCGCCTGCTACATCCTGCTGATCGGCGGCATTCTCATCGTGCTGAGCACCTACCCGGAAACCCGAGGGCGTCTCGAGCTCCAGATCGTGCTGTTCCTCGCCATGGCCGGTTACATGCTTGTCCTGATCCGCCGGGGCAGGCGCGTGAACCTCGGGGTCGTTCCGGAAGTGCTCTACCTTCTCGCCAGCGCCTACGTCGCGCTGGCGTCCGTTCTGCGGCTCTCCGCATTCCACTGATCCCGACGCATACGCCAACTCAGGACCTTCCATGAACATCGCCTTCCTCGCCTGCAGCACCACGCTGCCCGGCGCTCCCGATCGCCGCGCCGATGCCTTCGAGCACGATCAGCAGATGGCCGCGTTCATCGCCGCGCTGCGCCCGGGTGAAAGCGTTACCGATATCGATTGGCAGGCCCCGCTCGATGCCTTTGCCGGCTTCGATGCCGTGATCATCGGCACGCCGTGGGACTACTGGGACAATCGCGAGGCGTTTCTGGCAAAGCTCGATGCCATCGCAGCGCTCGGCATGCCGGTCTGCAACGCGCCCTCAGTGGTGCGCTGGAATATCGACAAGGGCTATCTGGCTGAGCTCGGCGAACGCGGTGTCGCCACCATCCCCACGCTCTTGCTCGATAATCCGGGGCGCGAGGACATTCTCGCCGCGTTCGATCACTTCAGCTGCGACCGCGTTGTGGCCAAGCGCCGCGTCGGCGCAGGAGCGGAAGGACAGTATGACTTTACGCGCGACAACCCTCCCGCCGCCGATTGGCGCATGGGCCATCCCGCGCTCGTCCAGCCATTCCTTCCCGGCATTGTCGAGGAAGGCGAGCACTCGCTGATCTTCATCGACGGCCAGTTCAGCCACGGCCTGATCAAGCGCCCCGCACCCGGCGACTACCGCGTGCAATCGCTCTATGGCGGCTGGGATACCGCCGTCACCCCGGCGCCAGAGGACCTTGCCACCGCGCAGGCGGTGATCGCCGGCCTCCCGTTCCCCGCGCCGCTCTATGCCCGCATCGACCTTGTGCGCGGGCCCGAGGGCGGCCTGCTACTCATGGAAGCCGAACTGATCGAGCCGTTCCTCTATCCGCTGCAAGGCCCGGAACTGGGGCCCCGCCTGCTGGCCGGGCTGCGCCGTCTGCTTACTGCATCTGCGCCCTGAACGAGATGGTGAAGTTGGGCGGCGTGCCGCTCGATCCCGTCATCGTGCCCTTGGGGTTCACGCAGATGAACTTCACCGCCGCATCATAGGCTGTCGTCGGCGTGTAGGTGCAGCCGGCAAAGGTCGTCGGCGCGCTGGCCGCGTTCGAATACTTGATATCGGTGCTGGAGGTGAACGTCAGCCCGCTTGTCGGCGTCCCTTGCGTGAACGTCGGCGTTGCGGCGGTGCCGACGAGCATCTGGCTCGGCAGCGAATCGATCAGCAGGACCGAATTGCTGTCCACTGGCGTCGGTCCGGTGTTCGAAACGAGGATCGAATACTGCACGATCGCGCCGGGGATCATCTTTGGGTTGGTCGAGCCGTTGATCGGGTCCGAAAGCACGCTCGATGTCTTCACCAGCGTCAACGTCGCGTTCGAAGTGCGGCGCGTGTTGGTGATCGTGCAGGAAATCACGTCGCCCATCTGCGGCGTCACCGTGCCGCCCGCCGCACTCGGCAGCGTGGTCGAGGAACCGGTGAACGCATTCGTGCAGGCCATCGCCGCGGTATATTGGGTGAGGCTCGTGGTGCCCGAACCCACCTCGGTAAAGGCATAGGCCGTTCCCGCCGAAACCAGCACTTGCGGCGTCGTCCCGTTGGTCACCGTGCTCGCCGTTCCGGTCGTCGTCGTGGTCGCCACGGTGGTCGAGCCCTGGTTGATCTGCATGACGAACTGATCGGTGCTGAACCGCCGCCCGCCGGTCCCCAGCGCCTTGGTCAGCTGGAGATGCGGGAACACCGTATTGGTGAACGTGCAGGTGACAAGATCGCCGAATTGTAGCGCGCCGAAGCTGTAATTGGTGGTGATCGCACCGCTCGGCAGCGGCGTGCTCGAACTGACCGAATTGGTGCAGGTCAGGCTGGAGCGGTAATCGGTGAGCGGGTTCACGCTGCCCGATGCCATCGCCTGCGTCAGCGTGAGCGGAAGCGCAGAAGCGGTCGTGAGCGTGGCTGCAGAGAACGGGCCATTGCCTGTCCCGCTCGATGTGCCGCTGGCCAGCGTGGCGCCGCCGGAAGTCGCGTTGATGTTGAAAGTGAACTGGTCAGCCGCCGCCGCGCGCGCGCCGGTCAGTTGCAGATTGAGCCGGATCGACGCGAACCGCACAGCAAACATCACACCCTGCAGGCCGCCGCCAAGGATCGTGGTGGTGAGCGAAGTCGGGGTGCTCGAACCGACGATATTCGCGCCCACCGTGCCGGCAACGCCGGTCACATTGAACGTCTGGGTGCCCAGCCCTGAACTTGTGGGATAGAGCGAACCGCTGATCGGGCCTGCATTGTCGAGCGCGACCCAGTTTCCGCCATTGGTCTGGAAGCCTAGCGATTCGCCATCGTTCGAGGATTCGCCATCAGCCGCCACGAACATGTAGCTGGTGATTTGCGAAACCCCGGCGGGCGGGGTCAGCACGATGTTGGAAATAACCGCCGTCGTCGTGCCGGCTGCGCTCTGGTAAAGGATCGGGCGGCCGCCGATGCCGAGGAACGCGGTATTGCCGATGGCCGCACCGCTCCACGAAGGCGCCGCTGCGCCGCTGATCGCCGCACCGGTGATCTTGAGCGTGAAGGTCATCACGGTGCCGTCGGGCAACGTGTAGGACATCGCCTGCCCGCCCGCGGATCGCGCGGCGGTGTCGTTATAGCCCGTGAAATCGAGCCAGCAGTAGGAGTTCCAGTTGGCGGGCCCGGTGGAGCCCTGCGAGGTCGCGTAGAAACAACTCGCGGCTTCGGCGCGTCCGGCACCAAAGCTTACCATCAACAACGCCAGAAGCAGCGCCGCAAGCTTCCGAAATTGCCCGCGGCTCATGCCCCGCACCCGGTCCCGATCCTCTTCATGGGACCGGACCTAGGCGAAAACCCTTAGGGTAGAGTTAACCATGCCCCACAGCGCAGTGCGGGGAATGGTCCGTTCCGGAGGTCAGTTGGCGAGGCCGGCAATCGCGCTGTCGACCAGCGCCTTGTCCGCGCCGGCACCGTGATGCTGGGCGATCAGGTGCCCGGCCGCAGCAGCGGCGGCAGAAGCAGCACGGGCGCGCAGTTCTTCTACGGCAGCGCGCTCGGCAGCCGCGATCTTGTCGGTCGCCATCTTCTCGCGGCGCGAGATCATCGCGGTCGTGTCCGCCTCGGCCTTGGCGATGATCGCCTGGGCTTCATGGCGCGCATGTTCGACCATCGCGGCGGCGTCCGCTTCCGCTCCGGCGATCTTCTTCGCATATTCGGCGCGCAGCGCTTCAGCTTCGGCGCGAAGTGCCGTTGCGGCATCGAGCTGCTGGCGGATCGTGACGATCTTGGCATCGAGCGCGCCGGCAATGGCGCCGGGGACCTTCTTCCAGATCACGATGGCGAGGAACGCGGTCATCGAAAGCGCGACCCACATGCCCGGGGTCACAAACCCGAAGGCCACCGGCTCGGCGTGTTCGGCGTGTTCGGCCGCAGCATTGGCAGCGGCGGCGAGCAGAGCGAAATTAGCCATGGAGCACGTCCTTCACCGCCGCGCGTGCGGCATCGGCCGCGATCGTCAGCCCGGCCACGCGGGCAGCGATATCGGCAGCGGCTTCGGCCGCCACGGTTTCGATTTCAGCCAGTGCGCCCTGCCGCGCCGCGGCAATCCGCGCCTCGGCTTCGGCAACCTTGGCTTCGGCGTCGGCACCTGCCGCGCCCAGCCGGACTTCGGCGGCCTTGGCAGCATCGAGCTTGGCCGCAGCGATCAGCGCCTGGGCTTCCCCGCGCTGCTTGGCAGATGCCGCCTTCCACGCATCGTCCTGCGCTTCGGCATCGCGGCGCGCGGCTTCAGCAGCGGCGAGGTCCGCGGCAATCTTCTGGTCGCGGCCTTCCATGGTCTCGAGAACCTTGGGCGCCATGCCCCGGCCGACGAGGAAGAAAACGGCGCCGAAAATGACCAGAATCCAGAAAATCTGGCTGGAATAGGTCGCGGCAAGCTGCGAAATCTGGGGCATTGGGGTTCCCGGGCGATCAGAACGCTGGAAAACTTGGGGAAAGGCCGGCGCTCCGGTGCGATGACCGGAGCGCCGCCTTGCCTTTGGTTCAGGCGACGAAGATCAGGATCATCGCCACGACGAACGAGAGCAGGCCGAGAAGTTCGGCGGCCGCGAAGCCGATGAACAGGCGGCCCTGCTGGCCGTCGGCTGCACCCGGGTTGCGCAGTGCGCTCTCAAGGAACGAACCGAAGACGTTGCCCACGCCGATGGCGGCCATGCCGGCGCCGATCGCAGCGAGACCCGCACCGATGAGCTTGGCGCTTGCAGGTTCCATGACTTAAACTCCCTTTTCTCAAAAATTCAGGTGGTTGGATACGATTACGAAGAAACTCAGTGCAGATGCTCGGCGTCGTTGATGTACAGCGACGTGAGCAGCGCAAAGACGTAGGCCTGAATGCCGGCGACGAGGATCTCGAGCGCGCAGATGGCAACCATCAGGATGAAGCTGGGGATCGAGACGAGCCCGGTGAAGAACACGCCGGCATTGGCGCCGCCGATCACGAAGCTCGAAAGCACCTCGAGCAGCACGTGCCCGGCCATCATCGCCACGAAGAGACGCAGGCCAAGGCTGAAGGGGCGCACGAGGAACGACACCAGCTCGATCACGAAGATCAGCGGGATCATCGGCAGCGGCGTGCCGTGGGGCACGAACAGCGAGAAGAAGTGGAAGCCGTGCTTCCAGAAGCCGACGACCAGCACGATCGAGAACGACAGGATGGCAAGCACGCCCGTCGCGGTGAAGTGGCTGGTGAAGGTGAAGGGGTGAATACCGACGAGGCCAAGCGGCAGCAGGCCAAGCAGGTTGGCAAAGAGGATGAACATGAACAGCGAGAACACGTAAGGCAGGTACTTGCGCCCTTCCTTGCCGACGTTGGCCGAAAGCATGTCCTCGATGAAGCCTGTCATGCTCTCGACCATCATCTGCCAGCGGCCGGGGACGAGCTCGCGCTTCATCCCGCCCAGCATGAAGGCATAGAGCACAACCGCGGAAATCAGCATCCACAGCGCCGAATTGGTGAACGCAATGTTGAAGCCGCCAAGGGCCCAGTGATCGGTACCGAACAACGGCTCGATCGTGAACTGGTGCATCGGATCAACTTTGGCTTCGGTTGCCACGCGCGAAAATCCCGTTTCCCAGAATACCACAAAAACTTATGCCAAAACGGCCTTCCAATGCGGCCCCCTCGGTCCAGGGGGTCAATCGGAACGCCGGTTCGCAATCCGGATGATGTTTCTGAAGGCGACTGCGATCCCGAGGAACAGCATCACCATCAGGCCCCAGTGGCCGCGTCCGACGAACCAGTCAATGGCCACGCCAACCGCTGCACCCCCGATCATTCCCCCCAGCAGTTCAGCCAGAACGCGGTTGCCGAGGCGGTAACCCGCGTCGGCGCCTTGCTGGCCGCTGCGCGTCCGCTCCGCTTCACTTCGCCGCGCCGCGGCAAGCCGCGCCTCAAGCGAAGTGATGCGGGCATCCGCGCCGATAGGGTCCTCACGGTCAGAGTCGTCAACCATGCCAGCCTTCTTTCGCCTTTATGCAGCGCAAGCGGCCTGGCGCGGGAAACGGTCCCCCGTCAAGGGCACCGGCCCTTTAGGAAGGGCGGCTTATCAAGTCAACCGCGGCGGAAGCGGCTGTAAACCGCAGATTTGCGGCAAGTGCGAAGACGCGCGCCGGGTCAGGAACCCGGCGCGCGCCCGTTTTTACCGCGAATTGGCCTCAGGGGCAGCGCGAATCGCGCAACGGCGGGGCCGAGGTGCGCGTCTGCCAGCTACCGTCGGGGCCCTGGTACTTTTCGCCGGGCTGGGTCTGCGTGATCAGCAAGCACCCCGAAGTCAGCGCATATTCCTCCACCGTCGCCTTCGCGGCGGCGGCCTTTTCGGCGTAGACCGCCTTGCGCTTGATGTTGAGCTCGTCGATCACCGCCTTGAGGCCGGGCGCAGGCGGGACAACATAGCCGAGGTAGCCGTCGACCTTCTCGCCGACCTGACCGGCGGCGCGGGCCGCAGCATAGGCGGGATCACGCTGCGCGAACGCGGCGGCGGGGATCATCCCCGCGACTGCCAGCGCAGCCAGCGCGAGCCCCAGTTTTCCAAATGTGCGTGCCATCTCAGAAAATGTCCTTGTTATTGTCGATCGTCTGGCTGGCATCTCCGGCCAGGCGATAGACCACTTCCTGCTTGATGTTGATGTTGAGCTCGATGACGATCGGCTTATCGGGCGCTTTCACGGTAATGCAGCCCCCCAAAAGCAGACAACTCAGCATCGAGCCTGCCACCATCACGGTCGTCAGGCGCAATCGCCCCGGCCCTTTGCTTGTCCCCGCCATTCCGGTTTGCCCCTCGTTCATGAGGGGCCACTTGGTTGCAGGGTTGCTGGACCGCGTCAATTGCTGGTTCCTTTTGGCTTGGCCGGGCTGACCGGAGGCTGAACACCGCTGGCAGGCGGCTGTAAGTTTCCGGGAAGGTGCCGGAGCGCCCCCGGCGGCGGCTGCGGGTTCATCGAGCTGATCAGGCTGTAGAACGGCGCGTGGATATTGACGTTGAACTGCAGCGGCACTCTGGCGACCTGCCGCGTGATGAAGTTCTGCTTCGCGTCCTTGCCCTGCTTGATCCCGGAGAACTCGACCCGCGTCACGACATCGCCCGCGAGATTGCCGTCCATCCCGATGACCATGTCGGTATAATCGAGCGATTTCAGCGCATCGAACGCGAAATTCGCCATGGCCGAAAGGTCCTTGTACGAAAGCGCGCCGACATAGGAGACCGTGCCGCCCGGTTTGCGCGAGACGAGCTGCCCGCCCGTGATCCGCCCGCCATTGGCGTCGAATTCCAGCGGCAAGTGGCCATCGAACACGCCCGTGGCCGAGAGGTTCGCCAGTTCCATCCGCTCGAGGAATTTCGCGGCATCGAGCCCTTCGATCTCGAGGCGGAAGCGCCGCGGCTCGTTCACGGTCATCCGGAGTTCGCCCGGTGCCAGCCGCAGCTTGCCGCCAAGGAACGGCCAGATGCCGCTGTTGATGCGCACCACCTGTTCGGGCAGCAGTTCCAGATCGATCACCCCGTCGTTGACCTCGATGCCGGGGTTGGCCGAAGCCACGTGCAGGGTCTGATGCGGCGCGGTCACCATGCCGATCAGGTCGGTGAACACCAGCTTGCCGGAAAGCCCCTTCACCGGGCCGAACGCCGCCGAGAAATCAAGGTCTTCAGTGCCGAAGGTGCCAGAGCTTGTCACCGTCTCGGCGGTCCAGTCGACCACGCCGCTCCCGCGCACGGTGCCCTCGGCATCGGCGACGACGCCCCGGAACTGCGGCGCCAGATCTCTCAGCTGCAGCCCGCCGACTTTGCCGGGCACGATCTTGCCCTTGTCAAACACGAGGGCATCGACCGCCAGATCGGCATGCCCGCGCGCGCTGGCGAGATCGTGCCGCACGTTCACCCGCAGCACTTCACGCCGCGAATCCGGCTCGCGCAGCAGGGCTTCGGCGGCGATGCGATTGTCCTTCAGCGTGAGGATGCCGTTCTCCCCGGCCAGCGTCTTGAACCGCGCGGGCGCAAACCGGTCGGAGGCCGCAAACCGCACGCCGCTCAGGCTCAGCACGCCGCCCGCATAGTGCCAATCGCCGGTCGCATTGCTCACGTCGATCGGCACGGCGGCGAGCTTGGCGTTCACGCCGTCAAACGTCCCGGTAAAGTCCCGGCCGAGCTGCGCCACCAGATTGGCGAGGTGCAGGGTCGTTGCGGTATCCTTCGGCCCGAGCGTGACATCGGCGCCGCGCACCGTCAGCGTGCCCGGCCAGGCAAGGCCGACCGGCCCGGTATTGAGCAGCAGCGGGGTCTCCCCCAGCCGCCCGCTCAGCGCGAGCGCATTGATGCCGAGCGCCGCCTTGAGGCCGCCCGGGCTGCTGCGCACGATTGCCTGACCGCCCGGCGGGCACACCGTCAGCTGCCGTTTGTCGAGCGAAAGCGCACTCAATTGCAGGCTGGTAAACGAGGGCGTCACGCAATGCGGCCACAGCGCAAGATCGCCGCGCGGGCTGATCGTACCTGCAATTGGCAGCGCAAGCCCGCGAACGGCCCCGCCGGGTATGGCGCCCGAAGCGAGCGCGGTGCCGCTAAAGCTCAGCGCACCGCCCGGCCCTTGCGCCACTTCGAGCAAGGGCAGCGCGAGCATGTCAGTCCCCGCGCGGTATTCAGCCATACGCAGCTTGAGCGCTGGTCTGCCGCCCGCGCCGGGCTCCATGCGCCCGGTAACCGGCGGCAGGCCCTCACCCGCCATCACGAAATTGCCGGTGAGCATGGGCAGCCGCCCCGGCTCCGAGGCGATCTGCAGGCGCGAGACCGAGAGCAGCGCTGCGCCGCTTCCGCCGCGCAGTTCGGCGCTCGGCGCGACAAGGCTCCAGCGCGCGCCGTCGCGCCGCAGCGCGACATCTCCGGCCAGCCGGCTGCCGCGCTCTTCCCGGGCGAGCGCGCTGCGCAGCCGGGCGATGAGCGATGCGGCGAGAGTCCCTTCCGCCGCGGTCTGCGCGCCCGCCAGCGCGCGCTCGCTCGCCTCCCCGCGCGCGAGGCCCCGGCCAGAAACCGCACCGCGGAACACGATGTTTTGAGCGCCCGCCTTGAGATCGAGATCGCCGTCGATCCCGAGCGAACTCGCCGTAAGGCTCGCCGTGCGCACCCCTCGCGCTCCGCTCAGAACATGGCCGCGCAATTCGCCCAGCTTGAAGGCCAGTTCGCCGCCGACCGTGAGGCCTGAAGCCGCCATGCCCGGCGCGGCGAGCGTGCCTGCATCGAGCTTGCCCGTGATCGCTGCGCCGCCGAGATCCTTGTCGCCCGTCACGTCAAGCGCCAGCGCTGCCGGACCGGCGCTCAGCGATTTGCCGCAGGCGAGCCCCGCCAGCCGCACTGGCCCGGCAAAGCGCGGCCGGCCTGCGCTCACCGATAGCTTGCCGTAGGCGGTCAGCCGCTCGCCGCTGCAACCGCCTGCTGTGACCCCCGGCATGATCGCCGCGAGCGTCCCCCTGAAGCCGCCTGCGAGATTGCCCGAGCCTTCCGTCTTCACCGCGAGGCGGCCGAAATCGCTTTCCAGCAGCGCGCGGCCATCGATGACCGCAAGGTCGAGATCGGGCAGCCCCGGCGCGGTGCCAGAAGGCGCGTTGGGCAGGAGCACGCTATCGAGCGCGCCAAAGCTCAGGTGCCCATGCCGGTACGACCCGTAAAGCCTTGGCTGCTCAAGGATGATCTGCCCGATGCGCGGCCCCAGAAGGCCATAGGCCAGGCGCACTTCAGCGCGCGCGATGGTGAGATCGGGATGCGCCGGATCACCGATCACGATGTTCTTCAGGATCTGCCGGTCCGCGCCGATAGCGTCGATCGCGTAGTGCCCGGGCAGGCCCATCTGCGCCAGTTGCCGGTCGATCAGCCCGCCCGCGATTTGCTCGCGCGCAGACCACAAGCCCACCGCCAGCGCCGCAATCGCACCCGCCGAGATAAGCGCAACCTTGCGGCGGCGCACCCCGGCGCGGGGCGCTGCCGGTGCGCCTTCCGGCGATTCGCTCGCAAACTCGGTGTCGTCCGGCATCCTCGCCCTTGTTGCCCAGCACCGCGCGCGAAGCAATGGAGAGGACGCTATCGAAAGACAGGCAGGTATTACGAGGCCCCGCGCGCGGCGCTTGCGCCTCGCCGCCGAGGCGGGCAATGTCCGCCCGACGCCATGGACGAACCGCCCAGCCTCTTTCCCCTGCGCGGGAGCGAACCTTCCGCCAGGGACCGCGTGCGTGAGGCGGGCCTCGATCCATCCGGCCACCGTGCGCGCCTCAGGAAGCGCCTGCTCGAAGGCGGCGATGATGCACTCGGCGATCACGAGGTGATCGAATACCTGCTGATGACCGCCATTCCCCGGCAGGATGTGAAACCTCTCGCCCGCATGCTGCTCCAGCGCTTCGGCAGCCTTGCCGCGGTGTTCAACGCCGATCCGCGCGCGCTGATGGCCACGCCCGGCATCAAGGACGCCGCCGCCGCCGCGCTGCGCATCGCCGGTGTCTCGGCTCGCCGGCTGGCCAAGGCGACCGTCGCCGAATTGCCGGTGCTCTCCAGCTGGCAGGCGCTGCTCGATTATCTCCACATCGATATGGCGCACCTCACGCACGAACGTGTGCGCGTGCTCTATCTCAACACCCAGAACCGCCTGATCCTTGATGACAAGGTGGCCGATGGCGATATCGACGAAGCTGCGATCCACCCGCGCAAGGTGATTCACAAGGCGATGGACATTGGCGCCGCTGCGATGATCCTGGTCCACAACCATCCCTCCGGCAGCCCGGAGCCCAGCCGCGCCGATATCCAGATCACCCAGAAGATCATCGAGGCCGGGCGGCTGCTGGGCGTGACGGTCCACGATCACGTGATCATCGGACGGCAGGGGCATGTCAGCCTGAAAGCCAAGGGCCTGATCTGATGCCGGTGTCCTGATGTGTGTCGCTGCCGCCGCATTCCGCGCGCATCCACGCTGGCGCCTCGTGGTCATCGGCAATCGCGACGAGTTTCACGAACGCCCCACCGCGCCGCTTGCAGAATGGGAAACTGGCGTCATTGCCGGACGCGATCTGCAGGCCGGTGGCACGTGGCTCGGCGTCAACGCTGAAGGCCGCTTCGCGCTCGTCACCAACTTGCGCGTTGATGGCTACCCCATGCCGCACCTCGCCTCACGCGGGGGCCTCGTCACCGACTGGCTCGCCGGACACGAACCCGCCGCGCCAGAAACCATGAACCCGTTCAACTTGTTCATGGCCGATGCCGAAGGCGCCGCGCACCTTACCAACCACCCCGAAGCGCACCGCATTCGGCTTGCCCCGGGCATCCATGGCCTTTCAAACGGCCCGCACGAGCTGCCCTGGGCGAAGACCCACGCTCTCGAAGCTGCGCTGGCAAGCTGGCTGGAGGGAGAGGGCACAAACCACGCCCCCCTCTTCGCGGCGCTGGCAGACCGGACCGAACTCCCCGGCCCTGGCCCCGAGCCGCGCTTCTCGCCGGTGTTCATCCGCAATCCGCTTTATGGCACGCGCTGCTCCACCGTAGTCACCATCGCGGCAGACGGCACTGCAAGGATCATCGAGCGCCGCTTCGATGCCGAAGGGCGCATGACCGGGGAAACCGATCTGGCGTTCGCTACCGCCTGAACGTTCGCCGCCTCTTGCCATCCGTCCCCCTCCCTCCTAGCGGCTCCCCCTCATACCGCCCCTCGTAATCGCGATCAGGAGTCGCCCATGGTCCCCCGTTATGCCCGCCCCGCGATGACCGCGATCTGGGAGCCGGAAGCGCGCTACCGGATCTGGTTCGAGATCGAGGCTCATGCGACCGAGAAGCTCGGCGAACTGGGCGTCGTCCCGCCCTCGGCCGCCCAGGCACTGTGGGACTGGTGGGCGACCAATCCGAAGATCGACGTCGCCGCGATCGATGCCATCGAGGCCGTGACCAAGCACGATATCATCGCCTTCCTCGATTGGGTGGCCAAGGAAGTCGGCCCCGAAGCGCGCTTCATGCACCAGGGCATGACCAGCTCCGACGTGCTCGACACCACGCTTTCGGTGCAGCTCACGCAGGCCGCCGATATCCTCATCGCCGATATCGACGCGCTGCTCGGCGCGATCAAGCGCCGCGCGATGGAGCACAAGTACACCCCCACCATCGGCCGCAGCCACGGCATCCACGCCGAACCGACCACATTCGGCCTCAAGCTTGCGCAGGCTTATGCCGAGTTCGCCCGCTGCCGCGCCCGCCTCGTCGCCGCGCGCGCCGAAATCGCGACCTGCGCCATCTCCGGTGCGGTCGGTACATTCGCCAATATCGATCCGGCGGTGGAAGCCCATGTCGCCGAGAAGCTCGGCCTTGCGGTCGAGCCCGTCTCCACGCAAGTCATCCCGCGCGACCGCCACGCGATGTTCTTCGCCACATTGGGCGTGATCGCCAGCAGCATCGAACGCCTCGCCACCGAAGTGCGCCACCTGCAGCGTACCGAAGTGCTGGAAGCGGAGGAATACTTCTCGCCCGGGCAGAAGGGTTCCTCCGCCATGCCGCACAAGCGTAACCCGGTGCTCACCGAGAACCTCACCGGCCTTGCCCGCGTCGTCCGCTCCGCCGTCACCCCCGCGCTGGAAAACGTCGCGCTGTGGCACGAGCGCGATATCTCGCACTCCTCGGTCGAGCGCTACATCGGCCCGGACGCGACGATCACGCTCGATTTCGCGCTGGCCCGGCTCACCTCGGTGATAGACAAGCTGCTCATCTACCCCGAACGCATGCAGAAGAACCTCGACCGCATGGGCGGCCTCGTCCACTCGCAGCGCGTGCTCCTCGCGCTCACCCAGGCGGGCCTTACGCGCGATGATTCCTACCGGCTCGTCCAGCGCAATGCGATGCAGGTCTGGCAGTCGGACGGCCAGCTCTCGCTGCTCGAACTCCTGAAGGCGGATCCCGAAGTCAGCGCGGTGATGAGCGCGCAGGAGCTCGAGGACAAGTTCAACCTCGATTACCACTTCAAGGCTGTCGACACGATCTTCGCGCGGGTATTCGGCAGCTGAGGCTCGGCTTATAGCCCTCTCCCCTTCAGGGGAGAGGGTTGGGAGAGGGGAATGGCGCGCCGGAAGTCCCCTCTCAACTCCGACTAGCGAGCAAGCTCGCAAGTCTTCGTATCTCTCCCCTGAAGGGGAGAAAGCACAACCATAGATTTTGGCATCTGGCCCTGACACCCGCTAGCACTGGTCTTCCCCGCCAAAGCGCCCTAGCATGGGCGCCACACGGGGGAGGCTGGGGACAAAGCCTGATGAAACTGTTACGCTCGATCCTGTGGCTCGTAATCGTGGCCGCGCTGGCCGCATTCTCTGCAGCCAATTGGCAGCCCGTCGAACTCGTGGTGTGGCAGGGCCTCGTGCTCGATACCAAGCTGCCCGCCTTGGTTATCGGCGCGTTCCTGCTGGGACTTGTCCCGATGTGGCTGATCCACCGCACCATGCGCTGGCGGCTTCAGCGCCGCATCACCAATCTTGAAACCACGCTGGCCGGAAGCGCCTCGCTTTCGTCCACGCAGCTAGAAGCCCGGAAAGCAAGCGAAGCCCCATGAGCAATCCCGTCTTTCTCGCACTCGATCTGCCCCGCCTCGATGCCGCCATAGCACTCGCACAGAAGGTCAGGGGCCATATCGGCGGGGTGAAGCTCGGCCTCGAATTCTTCTGCGCACACGGGCACCACGGCGTGCACGAAGTCGCCAAGCTCGGCCTGCCGATTTTCCTCGATCTCAAGCTGCACGACATTCCCAACACCGTCGCTGCCGCGATGCAGTCGATCCACGTGCTCGAGCCGGCCATCGTCACCATCCACGCTGCGGGCGGCCGCGCCATGATGGAAGACGCCAAGGCCGCGGCGGGCGAGCATTGCAAGGTCGTCGCCGTCACCGTCCTCACCAGCCTCGACGATGATGACCTCGCCGGCGTCGGCGTCCCCGGCGGCGCGCACGATCAGGCGCTGCGCCTTGCCGATCTCGCGCAGGAAGCCGGGCTGGATGGCATCGTCTGCTCGGGTCACGAAGTCGGCGCGATCCACAAGCGCTGGAAGAACGGCTTCTTCGTCGTCCCCGGCCTCAGGCCCGAAGACAAGTCCCTTGGGGCGCACACGGCAGACCAGAAGCGCATCGTCACCCCCGGCGCCGCCCGCCGCGACGGTGCCAGCGTGCTCGTCATCGGCCGTCCGATCAGCCGCGCCGACGATCCCGTCGCCGCCGCCCGCGCCATCGAAGCCACGCTCTGAGCCGAGCCATGACGACGACTTATCGCATTGCCGGCCTCGCCGACGCGCCCGCCGTTCGCGCACTGATCGAAAGCGGCTATCGGGGCGACAGCGCAAGACAGGGCTGGACCAACGAGGCAGACCTCCTCGGCGGTGACCGCACCACGCCCGAAGAAGTCGCCGCGATGATCGCAGCGCCTGAAAAGCGCGTCCTCCTCGCCGAGCAGGACGGCGCCCTCGTCGGCACCGTCACGATCACCGATCTCGGAAACGAACGCGCCTACATGGGCCTGCTCTGCGTCTCCCCCACGCTCCAGGCTGGCGGCCTTGGCCGCGCGCTTGTCTGCGAAGTCGAAGCGCTGGCCGCCCGCGAATTTGCCGCGCGCGTGATGGAACTCATCGTGGTTGACGTCCGCACCGAACTGATCGCGTGGTATGAACGCCGCGGCTACACCCGCACCGGGGAGCTGCGCCCCTTCCCGCTGCCGATGGACGTGCCCTACAAGATGGTCGTGCTCGAACGCGCCATCCATCAATCCGGCGCCTGAAGGCCTCCTGTCAACGCGGTTCAGCCCCGCGAAAGCCCGCGCTGTGCAATGGCAGGGCACATTCTCAAGGGGACCAACCGATGACCACTAGCTCAACCTCGCTCCTGATGGCCGCCGCGCTTGCTGCTGCCGGTGCCGCCACGCCCGCCATGGCGCAGACCGTCTCGCCCGCACCAGTCGTCGCCCCCGGCAACGCCGTGCTGACGGTCAGCGCCGATGGCCGCTCCAGCCGCACCCCCGATCTGGCCGTGTTCAGCGCCGGCGTCACCACCCAGGCCAAGACCGCCGCCGCCGCCCTCTCCGAAAACGCGGACCGCATGAATGCGGTGATCACCGCGCTCAAGGCCTCGGGCATCGCCGAGCGCGATATCCAGACCAGCAACCTCTCGGTGAACCCGGTCTACGGCCAGCAGCGCGCCGATGCGAATGGCAACGTCAGCGGCGATCCGCTGATCATCGGCTATCAGGCCACCAATCAGGTCGAGGTCAAGCAGCGCAAGATCGGCAACTACGGCAAGACCATCGATACGCTGGTCTCCGCCGGTGCCAATCAGGTAAGCGGCCCCTCGTTCCAGCTCGATAACCCCGATGTCGCCAGCGACGAAGCCCGCCTCGAAGCCATGAAAAAGGCCCGCGCCCGCGCCGAGCTCTATGCCAAGGCGGCGGGCCTCACCGTCAAGCGCATCCTCACCATCAGCGAAAGCGGCGGCTATGCCCCGCAGCCGATGGTGATGTACGCGCGCGCCGATGCCATGATGGCCAAGGCCCCGAGCCCGGTCGCCGCCGGCGAAGTGCAGGTGGCTGCGAACGTGACGGTGACGTTCGAACTGGGGCAGTAAGCCCTGAAAAGCCCTCTCCCCTTCAGGGGAGAGGGTTGGGAGAGGGGAACTTGCCCCACCCGCATTTGACCCACAGCGCGCTCGCCCCTATCCGCACCCCATGCCCGCCCCCCTGATCAAGATCTGCGGCCTCACCACCCCCGCCGCGCTCGATGCGACCATTGCCGCGCGCGCCGATTATGCGGGCCTCGTGATCTTTCCCGCCAGCCCGCGCCACCTCGCGCTCGCCGATGTCGCCGCACTGGCAGCGCGCGCGGCAGGCCGGATCAAGCTCGTCGGCCTGTTCGTCGACGCCGCCGAAAGCCTGATCGCCGAAGTGGTCGCCGCAGCATCGCTCGATGTGATCCAGCTTCACGGCAAGGAAGACCCCGCCCGCGTCGCCGCGATCCGCGCCGCTTTCGGCAAGCCCGTGTGGAAGGCCACCGCCGTCTCCACCCGCGAAGACATAGCGCGCGCCGAAGCCCATGCAGGCGCCGCCGATCTCGTGCTGTTCGATGCTAAGCCCCCCAAAGGCGCCATCATGCCCGGCGGCCTCGGCCTAGTGTTCGATTGGACCCTGCTGGCAGGCTACAAGGCCCCGCTTCCTTGGGGACTTGCCGGCGGCCTTTCTCCCGCCAATGTGGCCGAAGCCGTGCGGATCACGCAGGCCCCGCTGGTCGATGTCTCCTCCGGCGTCGAAAGCGCACCCGGCGTCAAGGACGAAAGCCTCATCACCCAATTCTGCAAGGCCGCTCGCGCCGCCTGACCTTCCCTTTCGCCCGCGAATCTGGACAAGCGCGCAGGGCTCTGCCAAGCGAAGCGCCATGCACGCGCCCATCCCCAACAGCTTCCGCACCCAGCCCGACGCTCAGGGCCATTTCGGCCAGTTCGGCGGCCGCTACGTCGCCGAAACGCTGATGCCGCTGATCCTCGATCTCGAGGCAGAATACCGCAAGGCCAAGGCAGACCCTGCCTTCCACGCCGAGTTCGATGACCTGCTCGAACACTACGTCGGCCGCCCCAGCCCGCTCTATTTCGCGCCCCGGCTAACGGAAGAGCTCGGCGGCGCCCAGGTCTGGTTCAAGCGCGACGAGCTCAATCACACCGGCGCGCACAAGATCAACAACTGCATCGGCCAGATCCTCCTCGCCATCCGCATGGGCAAGACGCGGATCATCGCCGAAACCGGCGCAGGCCAGCACGGCGTCGCCACCGCCACCGTCTGCGCGCGCTTCGGCCTCCCGTGCGTGATCTTCATGGGCGCGACCGATGTTGCCCGCCAGGCGCCCAACGTGTTCCGCATGAAGCTGCTCGGCGCCGAAGTCGTCCCCGTCACCGCCGGTGCCGCCACGCTGAAAGACGCGATGAACGAGGCGCTGCGCGACTGGGTCGCCAATGTGCACGACACCTTCTACATCATCGGCACCGCCGCCGGCCCGCACCCCTATCCGGAACTCGTGCGCGATTTCCAGAGCGTGATCGGCAAGGAAGCCCGCGCCCAGATGCTGAGCCGCGTCGGCCGCCTGCCCGATCTCCTCGTCGCCGCGATCGGCGGCGGCAGCAACGCCATCGGCCTGTTCCACCCCTTCCTCGATGATCCGAGCGTCAAGATGATGGGTGTCGAAGCCGCAGGCCACGGCCTCGACCAGCTCCACGCCGCCAGCCTAGCCGGCGGCCGCCCCGGCGTGCTCCACGGCAACAAGACCTATCTGCTGCAAGACGAGGACGGCCAGATCCTCGAAGGCCACTCGATTTCGGCGGGCCTCGATTACCCCGGCATCGGCCCCGAACACGCCTGGCTCAAGGAAACCGGCCGCGTCCAGTATACCTCGGTGACGGACACCGAAGCGCTCGACGGCTTCCAGCTGCTCTGCCGCACCGAAGGCATCATCCCCGCGCTGGAACCCGCCCACGCCATCGCCGCAGTCAAGAAGATCGCGCCGACCATGGGCAAGGATGAGATCATCCTCGCCAACCTCTGCGGCCGCGGCGACAAGGACATCTTCTCGGTCGCGGAGCACCTGGGGGTGAAGCTCTAAATAGCCCTCTCCCCTTCAGGGGAGAGGGTTGGGAGAGGGGAATGCGCGACGCCAAACTCACGGGCCACGCCCGCGATAACCGCAAGCACATGACCGAACCCGAAACCCGCATGTGGCTGGCGCTTCGCGCTGAACGGTTTTCCGGCATCAAGTTCCGGCGGCAGAAGGTGATTGGGCCGGTCATCGCCGACTTCGCAGCGAATGACCCAAAGCTGGTGATCGAAATTGACGGCAACACGCACGATGTCGATGACCGGCGCGATGCAAACAGGACTCGCTTTCTCGAAGCGCAAGGTTATCGGGTTGTGCGATACAAGAATGCCGATGTGATGCAGAATTTGGAGGGCGTTTTGATCCATCTGACCGGGGTGATTGCCGAAATGCAGCCGCCTTCCCCTCTCCCAACCCTCTCCCCTGAAGGGGAGAGGGCTAAGTCTCCCTCTCCCCTTCAGGGGAGAGGGTCGGGGAGAGGGGAATGACCATCCGCCTCGCCTCAGCCTTCGCCAAGGGCCACCCCGCCCTCGTCTGCTTCGTCACCGCCGGTGATCCGACGCCGGGTGCCACGCCCGCGATCCTCGATGCGCTCGTCGAGGGCGGCGCCGATGTGATCGAGCTCGGCATGCCCTTCACCGACCCGATGGCCGATGGCCCGGCGATCCAGCGCGCCAATCTGCGCAGCCTCGCCGCCGGCACCAAGACCGCCGATATCCTCAAGATGGCCACCGATTTCCGCGCGCGCCACCCCGATGTGCCGCTGGTCCTCATGGGCTATGCCAACCCGATGATCACGCGCGGGCCTGAATGGTTCGCCGCCGAAGCCGCCAAGGCCGGAGTCGACGGGGTGATTTGCGTCGATATCCCGCCCGAGGAAGACGGCGAGCTTGGCCCCTATCTGCGCAAGGCCGGGATCAGCCCGATCCGGCTCGCAACCCCGACGACAGACGCCGCGCGGCTGCCCGCCGTGCTCGAAGGCTCCTCGGGCTTTCTCTATTACGTCTCGGTCGCGGGCATTACCGGCAAGCAATCCGCCGCGCTCGCCTCGATCGAAGAGGCCGTCACCCGTATCAAACAGACCGCCACGATCCCCGTCGCCGTCGGCTTCGGCGTGCGCACCCCTGAGCAGGCCGGCCCCATCGCCCAGGTGGCAGATGGTGTGGTCGTCGGTTCGGCGCTGATCGACATTATCGCCGAACACGGTGAAAACGCCGCAGGCCCGGTGCGCGAACTCGTCTCCGCGCTTGCCAATGCCGTCCACAATGCGCGAAAGGTAGAGGTATGAGCTGGCTAACCCGCGTCCGCAATTCGCTGCCGTTCTCGCCCAAGCGCGACACGCCGGACAATCTCTGGATCAAGTGCCCTTCGTGCAGCGAAATGCTGTTCACCAAGGAGTACGAAGAAAACCTCTCGGTCTGCCCGCGCTGCGATCACCACGGCCGCATTGGCGCGACGGAGCGCCTCACCCAGCTGCTCGACGCCGGGTTCGAGATCCTGCCCGCACCCAAGGTGCGCGAAGACCCGCTGAAGTTCCGCGACACAAAGCGCTATACGGACCGCCTCAAGGCCGCCCGCGCCGCCAACCCGCTGCCCGATGCGCTCACCGCAGCCGTCGGCAAGATCGATGGCCACAAGGCCGTCGTCGGCGTGCAGGATTTCGGCTTCATGGGCGGCTCGATGGGCATGGCCGTGGGCGATGCCTTTATCGCGGCGACTGAAGCCGCCATCGCCAACAAGTGCCCCTTCATCGCCGTGACAGCCGCAGGCGGCGCGCGCATGCAGGAGGGCATCCTCAGCCTCATGCAGATGCCGCGTACCACCGTCGCGATCAATCGCATGCGCGCGGCAGGCCTGCCCTACATCGTGGTCCTCACCGATCCCACCACCGGCGGTGTCACCGCGAGCTACGCTATGCTGGGGGACATCCAGATCGCCGAGCCCGGCGCGCTCATCGGCTTTGCCGGCCAGCGCGTGATCCAGGACACGATCCGCGAAAAGCTCCCCGAAGGCTTCCAGCGCGCCGAATACCTCCACGCGCACGGCATGATCGACATGGTCATCAGCCGCCACATGCTGAAGGCCACCCTCGCCCGCACCATCGGCTACCTGATGGCCGCACAGGCGGCGTAGACCCCTCCGACCCGCTGACGCCGGCCACCTCCCCGTTTGGGCTTCGCCAAAACAGGGAGGAACAAGAAAGGTCCTCCCCATTTTCACGAAGTGCAAATGGGGAGGTGGCAGCCCGAAGGGCTGACGGAGGGGTAAACCTTGCGCGACTTCGCCATTTCCGAAAACCCCCGCGTGCAAGCGCAGCTTGACCGCCTAGGCGCACTCTCGCTCCCGCAAGGCCGCCTCGGGCTCGATACCGTGCGCGAAATCTGCGCCCGCCTCGGCAACCCGCAGAACAAGCTCCCGCCCGTCTTCCACGTCGCAGGCACCAACGGCAAAGGCTCGACCTGCGCGTATCTGCGCGCGATCCTCGAAGCGCAGGGCCTCGTGGTCCACACAGCCACGAAACCCCACCTCGTGCGCTACAACGAACGCATCCGCATAGCCGGAAAGCTCGTCAGCGACGAAAGCCTTGCCGATCTCCTCCAGCGCGTGCTCGATGCCTCCGCAGACCTCGGCCCGAGCTTCTTCGAAGTCACCACCGTCGCCACTTTCCTCGCCTTCGCCGAAACGCCCGCGGACGCCTGTGTGATCGAAACCGGCCTCGGCGGCCGCCTCGATGCGACCAACGTGCTCGAAAGCCCCGCTGTCTGCGGCATCGCCACCCTGGGCATTGATCACGAGGCCTTCCTGCTTGTGCCCGAGGAAGGCACCCCGGACGACCCCCTCGCCCGCATCGCCTTCGAAAAGGCCAGCATCGCCAAGTCCGGCGTGCCGCTGGTCGTACAAAGCTACGCCGCCAGCCCGCTCGCCAGCGTCCTCGCCACGGCCAGCCGGATCGGCGCGCCCGTCCACCTGCGCGGCCGCGATTGGCGGGCGCAAGTCGGTGAAACCATCGAATACCGCGATGCACAGGGCACGCTGAGCCTGCCCCTCCCCGCCCTCGCCGGCGCGCATCAGGCCGATAACGCCGCGCTCGCCATCGCCATGCTGCGCCACCAGAGCGCCGTCCCGGTCAGCCCCGAAGCCATGGCGCAAGGCATCCGCGCCGCCCGCTGGCCCGCCCGCCTCCAGCGCCTCGGCACCGGCCCGCTGACGGCGCTCGCGGGCCAGCGCACTGTCTGGCTCGATGGCGGCCACAACCCGGACGCGGGGCAGGCCATCGCCCGCCATTTCGCGGAAAGCGCGCCGCTCCACCTCATCATGGGAATGCTGACCAGCAAGGACCCCAGCGCCATCCTGCGCCCCTTGGAAGGCAAGCTCGCCTCGGTCTCCATCGTCCCCGCCCCCGGCCACGACGCGCACACGCCGGAGGACTTCGCCCCCTTCACCATGCTTGCCGTGCGCAGCTTCACCAATGTGGCCGAGGCCCTCGCCGCGCTGCCGGCGGAGGGCGATGTCCTGATCGCAGGCTCGCTCTATCTCGCGGGCGACGTCCTCAAACGGAACGACGAAGCGCCGGATTGAGCCGTGGCGCCAACGTGCTTCGACAAGCTCAGCACGAGCGGAGTTTGTGATTGCCCGAAATCCCCAAGTCCCGCTCATCCTGAGCTTGTCGAAGGATCATGCGCGGCGTCACATTTCCGCCGGAACCACCGCAACCCGCCGCCCCACCCGCACCCATTCCAGACACACGAACGCCACAGCCACCAACCCTGCCGCCGCCGTCCAGCGGAACACAGTCGGATAGCCATAGAGGTCAAACGCCTCCCCCGCGATCCCGCGCCCGAGCGAGCCGATCAGGAACGTCAGCGAGGACAGCAGCGCATATTGCACCGCTGTGTAGCGCTTGGAGACGATGCCCGAGAGGTACGCCACGAATGCCGCGCCCGCGATGCCGGTGGAGATATTCTCGAAGCTGATCGCCAGCAGCAGCCGGATCATGCGCGGATCAAACCCGAACTGCGCGAACAGCGAGTGCAGGCCGATGGCCTTGCCCACCGCATCGATATGCACCGCGCCCTCGGCGAGGTCGGCATAAACGAAGTTGCCCAGCATCGGCAGGATCGCGCCGATCAGGATCGTCGGCATCCGCCCCAGCCGCAGGAAGAGGTAGCCGCCAAGGCTGATCCCCGCGATGGTCATGAAAATGCCGAAGACCTTGGAGGCAAACGCCACCTCGTCCTTCGAATAGTGCAGGAAATCGAGGTAGAACGGGAAGGCAAAGCTCGACCACACGTTGTAGCACAGCGTGTAGGTCAGGATCATCCCGATCACCACCAACACCCCCCAGCCGAGCCGCGCCACCAGTTCCGCCAGCGGCGCAATCAGCGCCACATAGAGATGGTTCGCGGCCGTCCGTGCGGGCGAACGCCGCGTATCAGGCGCCGTCAGCACCGCCCGGCCTTGCGCCCGCAGCGCATTGGTCACCGCCGCCACCAGCAGCGGCACCGCAACTGTCGCCGCCACGATCAGCGGGCCGAACTCGCGCGTGAAATCGCCGACCGAAGGATGCTTCTCGCCCGGTCCCAGCGGGCTCAGCATCACCACCATGAAGCGCACGATGGTGCTGATGGCCCAGGCCCAGCTCGTGCCCACCACGAGCAGCGCGATGCCCCGCGCGCGCGGTGTGAGTTCGCCCGGCTGCGCCAGCGCGGCGTGGAGTGTGCCCTGCTCGGGGCGCGGCGTATCGGGCGCGCGCACGGTCACCACCGCGATCAGCGCGATCAGCCCCGCCATCAGCAGATAAACGAGCGGCCACGACATCCGTCCCGCCAGCACCAGCGCCAGCGCCCCGCCGACAATCGAGGCGATGCGGTAGCCGAACTGGTAGATCGAGGAGAGCAGCTCGACCGGCGTGTCCGCGTCCGCCACGTCGATCCGCCAGGCATCCACCGCCACGTCCTGCGTCGCCGATGCCAGCGCAGCCAGGAAGGCAAACAGTGCGAACGTGCCGATGGCCTTGGTCGGATCAGTCGCGGCGAGGCCCGCAAAGCCCATGATCAACACGATCTGGCACAGCAGGATCCAGCTCTTGCGCCGCCCCAGTGCCTCCAGCCCCGGCAGCGCCATGCGGTCCACCAGCGGCGACCACAGGAATTTGAACGAATAGGAGAGGCCGATCCACGAAAGCACCCCGATGGTCGCGAGATCGATCTTCACTTCGCCCAGCCACGCGTTCAGCGTGCCAAGCAGCAGCGCATAAGGCAGGCCCGAGGCAAAGCCGAAGCCCAGCATCGTCGCCGACTTGCGCGTCGCCAGCGCAATCATCAGCAGCCGGAAGCCCTTGGGGCGTGGCGGCTTTTCCACTTCAGTGGCAGTCGATGCCATTCAATTCCTCATGTTTTCCCACCTCCCTTCCGTTCGTGTCGAGCGAACGGGGAACGGAGGCACCCCAATGCGATCAAGCATTTCCTTGCATGCTAAGCGGCAAATTGCGCTATGCCTAGCGCCGGAGAGTGACGAAACCGGGGGAGAGCCGCGAATGGCCACCACTGAAACGACCAGTCGGCCTACCGATGGCCAGCTCAATCTGGCGCGCCTCGTGGCCGCAGGCACAGGCCGCAAGGGCGAGGCGATCAGCCACGTTCCGGCCAGCGTCTATACCGATCCCGCCCACTGGGCGCGCGAGAAAGCCGCGCTGTTTGACCGGTTCCCGCAGGTTCTCGCCCCTTCAGCGCTGCTGCCGCAGCCCGGCATGGCCGTGCCCCACGATGCCACCGGCCGGCCCCTGCTGCTCACCCGCGATACCGCCGGCAAGGCGCATGTGTTCATGAACGTCTGCCGCCACCGCGGCACCCGCCTTGTCGAAGGCGGCGAGGCCCAGTGCACCAAGCGCCTCGTGTGCCCCTATCACGCCTGGACTTACGGCACCGACGGCAAGCTCCTCGCGCTTCCCCGCCCCGATACCTTCCCCGGCCTCGACCAGCCTGCGCTCGGACTGATCGAACTTCCCAGCCTCGAAGCCGGAGGACTGATCTGGTTCGCGCCGCAATCGGCCGAATTCAGCCTCGCCGCCGAAATCAGCGCCGATTTCGCGGCTGCGGGCCTTGGCGGTCATCACCTCTATGCCCGCCGCACGCACAGGGTCGCGTCCAACTGGAAGCTCATCATGGATGCGTTCCTTGAAAGCTACCACGTGCAGCGCCTCCACGCCCGCACCATCGCGCCCTATTTCAAGGATGGCGTGACAGCGGGCGACGAGATTGGCCCCCACATGCGCGCCATCGTCGGCCGGGTGACCGAACTCGAAGGCCTCGATCTCGCCGATTGGCCCGCGCTGCGCCGCGTCGCCACTTTCGCCTACCAGCTGTTCCCCGCCACCGTCATCGTGATCAGCCCGGATTACGTGAACCTGATGACGATCATGCCGCAGGCGCACGACCTCACCTTGGTCGAGGATTTCATGCTGATTGCCGAGGCCCCGGCCACCGAAAAGGCCGAGGACCACTGGCGCCGCAGCTGGGAGCTGCTCGACGGGCAGGTCTTCGGCTCCGAAGACTTCCGCGCCGCCGAACTTGGCCAGCAGGGCCTCGCCACCGGCGCCGTCCCGCAGCTGACCCTCGGCACGCTCGAAGGCGGCATCCGCCGCTTCCACGAGATCTGCCAGCGCGAGATCGCCCGACACGAAGCAGGGTGACGGCGCGCCCTTGCGCGCGTAAGGGGCAAGTCTATGGCATTCCCCCCCAAAGACAGGAGCGGCCGCCCGGGAAGGCCCGCGGCTCCTACCGGCTCAGGTTCAGGCTCGCGCCGAAACCCCTCCAATCAGCCCGCTCCCTACAAGATCCCCAAGCCGCGCCTGCCCAAGGCCGCCGCCGTGCCGCAGACGCGCGCCCTGGCGGAAGATGGCACCCCGCGCGAGGGCGACCGGATCGCCAAGCTCCTCGCCCGCGCCGGCATCGCCAGCCGCCGCGAGATCGAGCGCTATATCGCCGAAGGCCGCATCGCGCTGGACGGCACGGTGATCACCACGCCCGCCACGATCCTCAAGAACCTGCGCGGCGTCACCGTAGACGGCAACCCCGTCGCCGCCCCCGAACCACCGCGCCTGTTCATGTTCCACAAGCCCTCGGGCCTGATCACTGCCGAGCGCGACCCCACCGGGCGCCCGACGATCTACACCGCACTGCGCAATGCCCTGCCCGAAGGCGCGGGCCGGGTGATGCCGGTTGGCCGGCTCGACATCAACACCGAAGGCCTGCTCCTCCTCACCAACGACGGCGAACTCAAGCGCGCGATGGAACTGCCCGCCAACGCGGTCCCGCGCACCTACCGCGCGCGCACGTTTGGCGATGTGGCGCAGAGCCAGCTCGATGAACTCATGCAGGGGATCGAGATCGAGGGCATCCGCTACGGCCCGATCAACGCCAATCTCGAGCGCAGCACCGGCCGCAACAAGTGGATCGAGCTGACCCTCACCGAAGGCAAGAATCGCGAAGTACGCCGCGTGCTCGAACATCTCGGCCTCGAAGTCTCGCGCCTGCTGCGCCTGCGCTACGGCCCCTTCGATCTCGGCGAACTGCAGCGCGGCGCGGCGGAAGAAGTGCCGCAAGTCGTGGTCGAGCGCTTCCGCAAGGGGCTTGCGGGCGATCACGCCACGCGCGTCCAGCAGGCGGTCCATGCCGGCAAGGCGGTCGCGCCCCGCGCGCCCAAGCCCGTCCCTGCCGCTCCCGCGCCCGCGCCCGAACGCGAGGCCGAACGGCCCCGCCGCGCCGGCGCGCAGCGCGTCCGCCTCAGCCCTGATGCCGGCAAGCTGGTCGACAAGCCAGGCGGCCGCCCCCCGCGCCGCACCGGACCCAAGAGCGGCGGCAAGCCCGGGGCCAAGCGCTGATGCTGAGGATCATCGCCGGCACCTGGCGCGGCCGCAAGCTTCAGGCCCCCTCGGGCGACACCACCCGCCCCACCGCAGACCGCACGCGCGAAACGCTGTTCTCGATGCTCACCAGCCGCCTCGGCAGCTTCGAGGAACTGACCGTCGCGGACTTGTTCGCAGGCTCCGGCGCGCTCGGCCTGGAAGCCCTCTCGCGCGGCGCGGCCAAGGCGCTATTCGTCGAGCAGGACCCCGCCGCGATCCGCGCGCTCCGCGCCAATATCGCCGCGCTTCAGGCGCAGGCGCAGTGCGACGTGCGCGCAGCCTCGGTCCTCGCGCTTGGCCCGGTGCCATCTCCGCTCGATGTGGTGATGCTCGATCCGCCCTATGGCTCCGGCGCCGGCGCTGTCGCCATTGACCGTCTCCTGCGCCTCGGCTGGATCGGCCCCGGCACCTGGGTCAGCCTCGAAACTCACGCCGATGAACCCTCCGGCGTTCGCGCGCTCGCCATCGACGCCGAACGCAAAGTCGGCAAAGCGCGCCTCACGCTGATGCGGGTGGCTGAATAACCCCTCCGTCAGCCCTGCGGGCTGCCACCTCCCCATTTGCACTTCGTGAAAATGGGGAGGATCTTCTTGTCCTCCCCATTTTTACCGCAGGCACAAATGGGCCAACCCACTCTAGGTCCTCCCCATTTTTGCCGCAGGCACAAATTGGGAGGTGGCCTGCCGCAGGCAGGTCGGAGGGGTATCTTCTTCCTAAACCCGGCGCGGCGCCATCAGCACCCCCACCAGCGTCACCACCCCCGCAGCCGTCAGCACCAGGCCGGTCCACACCACCCCGCCATGCGCCGCAAGCCACGCCGCGCCCAGCGGCGCCAGCGCCCCGCCGACGATCCCGCCGAGATTGAACGCCAGCGAAATCCCCGTGTAGCGTACGTCCACCGGATAGAGCGAAGGCAGCCACGCACCGATGGGGCCGTAACAGAGCCCCATCACGAACAGCGCGGCCGAGAGCGTCAGAAACAGCACCGGCAGCGATCCTGCCGCCAGCCCGCTGCCAAAGCCAAGCCCGACCAGCCCGGTCAGCGCGGCTCCCACCGCCATCACCGTGCGCGGGCTCGCAGCGTCCGACCACCAGCCCGAGACCACGATGCCGATGGCGAACACCACGTCCGCGCCCAGCTGGATCGCCAGCACCGTCTCGCGCGGGTAGCCCAGCTTGGTCGTCGCGAACGATAGCGCGAAGGTCGTCGCGAGGTAGAACAGCGCAAAGCACGCAATCACCCCCATCGTGCCCGCCAGCACCGCGCCGGGATATTCGGCCAGCAGCTTGCCCAGCGGCACGCGCGGCGGCGGCGCGGCTTCGAGCGAGGCCTTGAACGCAGGCGTCTCGCCAATCCGCAGCCGGATCCATAGCCCGAGAATGACCAGCAGCGAACTCGCCAGAAACGGCACGCGCCAGCCCCAGCTAAGGAAATCCGCTTCGTTCAGCATCAGGCCCAGCAGCAGGAACAGGCCATTGGCAAACAGGAACCCCAGCGGCGCCCCCAGCGGCGCGGCAATGCCAAAGCGCGCCTCCATCCCCTTCGGCGCGTTCTCCACCGCCAGCAGCGATGCCCCGCCCCATTCGCCGCCAAGGCCAAAGCCCTGCCCGAAGCGCAGCAGGCACAGCAGCGCGGGCGCCACCCAGCCTGCCACCGCATAGCCCGGCAGGAAGGCCACCAGAAAGGTCGAGACTCCCATCAGCAGCAGCGAGACGACCAGCGTCGATTTGCGTCCGATGCGGTCACCGAAATGGCCGAACGCCACCGCGCCCACCGGCCGTGCAAAAAACGCGATCCCGAAGGTCATCAGCGCCAGCAGCGTCTGGGCCGCCACGCTCTCGGCCGGGAAAAACAGCGGCCCGATCACCAGCGCGGCGGCCGTGCCGAAGATGTAGAAATCGTAGAACTCGACCGCGGTGCCAACAAGGCTGGCCAAGAGTACGCGCGCGTGGACCACGAACGGATTTGCAGTGTTCATATATCCCCTACCCCGGCTTCATGGGTGCCATGCCCGCTCGCTTCGGTCGGCGCAACCAGCCTCCTCCCCGCAGACTTGCACGCCCTCGCGAAGTTCCCTACTTGTTCCGGTGTGACCCTTGTAAACGCCCCCGATTCAAACTGGCTTGAAGGCCTCAATCCCCCGCAGCGCGAGGCCGTGCTGACGACCGAAGGCCCCGTGCTCATGCTCGCGGGCGCGGGCACCGGCAAAACCGCCGCGCTCACCGCGCGCCTTGCGTACCTGCTGCGCGCGCGCCTCGCGTGGCCTTCGGAAATCCTCTGCGTCACCTTCACCAACAAGGCCGCGCGCGAAATGCGTGAGCGTGTCGGCCAGCTGATCGGCCCTTCGGTCGAAGGCATGCCCTGGCTCGGCACGTTCCACTCGGTCGCCGCCAAGATGCTGCGCCGCCATGCCGAACTGGTCGGTCTGCAAAGCACCTTCACGATCATCGATACCGACGACCAGCTGCGCCTCCTCAAGCAGCTGATCCAGGCCGAAGGGATCGACGACAAACGCTGGCCCCCGCGCCAGCTCGCCGGGCTGATCGACCGCTGGAAGAACCGCGGCCTCGGCCCGAAGGACCTCGATGCGCTCGACAACGAGGCTTACGCGAACGGCAAGGGCGCCAAGTTCTACGCCTTGTATCAAGACCGGTTGCGCGCGCTCAACGCCTGCGATTTCGGCGATCTCACGCTCCATATGCTCACCATCTTCAAGCAGCACCGCGAAGTGCTGGAAAGCTGGCAGAGCCGCTTCAAATACGTGATGGTGGACGAGTATCAGGACACCAACGCCGTCCAGTATCTCTGGCTCCGCCTGCTTGCGCAGACGCGCAAGAACATCTGCGTGGTGGGCGATGACGATCAGTCGATCTACTCATGGCGCGGCGCAGAAGTCGCCAATATCCTGCGCTTCGAAAAGGATTTCCCCGGCGCCAAGGTGATCCGGCTGGAGCAGAACTACCGCTCCACCCCGCATATCCTCGCCGCCGCCGGCGGAGTCATCGCGGAAAACAGCCAACGCCTCGGCAAGACGCTGTGGACCGAAGTGAACGGCGGCGACAAGGTCCGCGTCATCGGCGTATGGGACGGCCCCGAAGAAGCCCGCCGCGTGGGTGAGGAGATCGAGCGGCTGGAGCGCGAAGGCGCCCC
The DNA here is from genome assembly GCF_965228995.1 of Novosphingobium sp. GTDB lineage: Bacteria > Pseudomonadota > Alphaproteobacteria > Sphingomonadales > Sphingomonadaceae > Novosphingobium. The sequence continues at coordinate 3,186,547 of NZ_OZ245852.1, forward strand.
GCTCGACCGCATCGCCATCCTCGTGCGCGCCTCGTTCCAGACGCGCGAGTTCGAGGACCGCTTCATCCAGATCGGCCTCTCCTACAAGATCGTCGGCGGCTTCCGCTTCTACGAACGCGCTGAAATCCGCGACGCGCTGGCCTACTTGCGCGTCATCGCCTCCCCGCAGGACGACCTCGCGTTCGAGCGCATCTACAACGCCCCCAAGCGCGGCCTTGGGGACAAAACGCTCGAAAAGCTCCACCGCCACGCCCGCGCGCGCGGCATCCCGCTCGCCGCCGCCGCGATCGAGCTGTGCGACACTGATGAACTCCCCGCCCGCGCCCGCGGCACGCTGTCCAGCCTGATGCGCAGCTTCATCGGCTGGCGCGACGGGATCGCCACGCTCACCCCCGCCGAACTGATGCGCACCGTGCTGGATGAAAGCGGCTACACCGCCGCGCTTCAGGCCGAAAAGAGCACCGAAGCCTCCGGCCGCCTCGAAAACCTCACCGAACTCGCCCGCGCGATGGAGGAATACGAAACGCTCGGCGATTTCCTCGAGCACGTCAGCCTCGTCATGGACAACGACGCCGCGGCGGACACCGAGAAGGTGACGGTGATGACCATCCACGCCGCCAAGGGGCTTGAATTCGACAACGTGTTCCTCCCCGGCTGGGAAGAAGGCGTGTTCCCCTCGCAGCGCGCGCTGGATGAAGGCGGCCTCGCCTCCCTTGAGGAAGAGCGCCGCCTCGCCTATGTCGCGATCACCCGCGCGCGCAAACGCTGCACGATCCTCCACGCCGCCAACCGCCGCATCTACGGCCAGTGGACCAGCTCGATCCCCAGCCGCTTCGTCGGCGAACTGCCCGCCGACCATATCGAGGAGGAAACCACGATGAGTGGCGGCGCCTCCCTGTGGCGCGCGCAATGGTCCGAACACTCGGACCCCTTCGCGCACGTCGCCAGCGCCAATCCGGCGCGCAACCTCACCCGCGGCCCCGGCTGGCAACGCGCCGCCGCCGCGACCTACGACCCCTCCCCCAAACGCATCGCCGAACCCAGCCGCTCCGCCGCCAGCTTCGCCAGCAAACCCCGCACCGACATTTCCGTTGGCACCCGCGTGTTCCACGACAAGTTCGGATACGGCACCGTCGCCGCGCAGGAGGGCAACAAGCTGGAGATCGACTTCGAGACGGGGGACCGGAAGCGGGTGATTGATAGCTTTGTGAAGGCGGCTTGAGGGGGTTTCATGGCACACCATATCCGGTTTCTGGTTCTGCTCGCCGCAGCAGTACCTGCGCTCGCGCAGGCCGCCCCACCCTTCGCCTATCGGATGGTCCAGACCCCGGAGGAAGGCCCGCTCGATCCCAAGGTCGAGGGCCGCTACACTGCCGCATTCGCCGCCTGCCAGAACACCGCGCAGACCACGAGCGAGAACGCAGACTGTTTCGTAGCGGAGTTCGCCCGGCAGGATGCGGTTCTCAATCGCACCTGGCAGGCCGCGTTTCCTCGCATCCCAGCCCAGCAGCGCCCGCTCCTACGCGCGGCCCAGCGCCGCTGGCTGGCGGCGCGTGATCCGTTCTGCCGTAAAGAATCCGACGGCTTCTCCGGCGGCACCATTGCCCCAGTCATTTACGTGAGCTGCCGCACCGAACAGACCATCCGGCGAACGCTCTGGCTTGAGAAGCTGGCAAGGGGTTGAAGGGCCCATGCGCAGGCTTGGCACCGTCTCGACTGGCGACAGATGACCGTACCGTGATCCGTCACCCCGTGCTTGACACGGGGTTGGGCTGTCCTTCTGGCGCGGCGCTGAAACAAGAAGCCAAGGCCCGGATCAAGTCCGGGCCAAGGCCCGGATCAAGTCCGGGCTGACGATCCCCTCGGATGTCAGCCTGTCCCAAGCACCCACCATCCGTTCGTGTCGAGCGAAGTCGAGACACCACACGCCGCGCTCGGTGTCTCGACTTCCGGCCTTTCAGTCCGGAAGTTTATCCCGAGCGAAGTCGAGGGGCTCGACACGAACGGGGAATGGAATGTTTGGAAGGACTTAAAGCGCCGAAACGCCAAGGAACCCCGGCACCGGCCCGTTCCACTCGCCCGGCTGCGAAGGCAGTTCCGTCAGCACATCCTTGGGCGGACGCGGCTCGTCGCGGCGTGCGCGGGGTGCCCGCGCAGGAGCTGCTGCAGGGGCCGGATCCTTCACCACTTCTGGCGAAACGTCGATCTCTTCCACAGGTGCTGCCGCCTTGGGGGCGCGTTCCTTGCGTGGCGCACGCTCGCTGCGCGGTGCCCGCTCACGCCGTCCGCTCTCGCGCGGTGCAGCATCCTCGCGCGCCGGCGCCGCATCCCCGCCTTCCAGCGCAAACACCGGAATGCTCATCCCCGTCAGCTTCTCGACGTTGGCGATCGCTTCGGCATCTTCGCTCGTCACGAACGTAAACGCCCGGCCCGTCGCGCCCGCGCGGCCGGTGCGGCCGATGCGGTGGACGTAGTCATCCGGATGCCACGGCGTGTCATAGTTGAACACGTGGCTCACGCCCTTCACGTCCAGCCCGCGTGCCGCGACGTCGGACGCCACGAGGATCGAGATCACCCCGTCCTTGAACTTCTGCAGCTCGGCATTGCGCGCGTTCTGGTCCATGTCGCCATGGATTTCGCCCGCTGAAAAGCCGCTCTGCTGCAGGCTCTTGGCCAGTTCGCGCACCGTGGTCTTGCGGTTGGCGAAAATGATCGCGGTGCCCACGTTGTCGGTGCGCAGCAGGTGCCGCAGCGCTTCGCGCTTGCCGCGCGTCGTGACATGCACCTTGTGCTGGACGATGCTGGTGTTGTTAGAGGCAGGCCGCGCCACCTCGATATACTTCGGGTTCGAGAGGAACTTGTCCGCCAGCTTCTTGATCACCGGCGGCATCGTCGCGGAAAACAGCAGTGTCTGGCGCTGTGCGGGCAGCTTGGAGCAGATCGTCTCGATATCCGGGATAAACCCCATGTCGAGCATGCGGTCCGCCTCGTCGATCACCAGGAGATCGCAGCCGTTGAGCATGATCTTGCCGCGCTCGAACAAGTCCATCAGCCGGCCCGGCGTCGCGATCAGCACGTCCACGCCGTCAGACAGCGCCTTGACCTGATCGCCCATCTGCACGCCGCCGATCAGCAGCGCCATCTTGAGATCGTGGTTCTTGCCATACTTCTCGAAGTTCTCGGCCACCTGCGCGGCGAGTTCCCGAGTCGGCTCGAGGATCAGCGAGCGCGGCATCAGCGCGCGGCGGCGGCCATGCGCCAGAATGTCGATCATCGGCAGCACGAAGCTCGCCGTCTTGCCCGTCCCAGTCTGGGCGATGCCGATCAGATCGCGCATCATCAGCACCGAAGGGATGGCCTGCGCCTGGATCGCAGTCGGCGTGTCGTAACCTGCGTCGAGAACCGACTGCAGCAATTCGTCAGACAGGCCGAGGTCGGCAAATTTCATGGGCGCTGGTTTTTCCGAAATGGTAAGGCGCACAGGGACAGTCCCGCGCGCGGAAGGCTCGGCCTCGCGGCCCGCCATCGTGGCCCCGCGCCTAGTCCCAAAGCCCCACGAAAGTCAAGGAAAGTGGTTGCGTACGGACGTTCAATTGCCATCCACCGGAACGTATTCGCGCACATCCTTGAGCTTGCAGGTGGTGCCTGCGCGTGAATGGATAGCATCGCGGCCCACGCAAAGCTGCCCGTCCGCTGTCTTCGACATGTAGAAGCCGAGATAGAAATCGCGCGCGCTGCAGGCCTTTTCGAGCCCCGCCGCCAGCATCCGCCGATCGCGCATGTAGAACATCAGCCGGCCATCGGTGATCGGCTGTACCGCCGCGATGCCCATGGCGGGCATGCATTTGCCCGCCTTGCGCTCGCGCACCCGCACCGAAGTGGAGCGCGGCTGCGGCACCAGCGGCTGGACAATCGGCTGCATCGACTGGAGCGGCAGGATCTGCGGTGCCAATGCATCGCGCCCCGCATCGCGCGGCGTTACGCGGATGATCACGCGCTGTTCGATGCGCTCCTGATCCCACACATCGGGCGCCAGCGGGTTGATCCCCGCTGCGGTCGCGCCCGGCGCTTGCGGGTTCGCCAGCAGGATCGACCCGGCGGGCAGCGCCGCCGCATCCCACTCATCCTCAGCCGAGACTTCGCCAGCCGGCGGCGCAAACACGGCTTCGTCCGCCGGGAAACCGGGCAGGACAAGGGCGATGCTCGCAAAAAGGTCAAACAGGCTGGTCATGGCGACGGCAGAAGCAGTGTGGTCCCTCGAAACTGTTGTCCCCGCCTCGACTCTTGTCTCAGGCCAGCTTCGTGCCCGGAGAATCGTGCGTTCTCGTTAGCAGCAGAGCTTGAACCCCCGCTTAACTCGCCTGCAGGAAAAAATGAATTGCCCACAGCGCCCTGCCGGGATTAGCCCCCGCTGGGCATGTCCAGCCCCGATCACCTTCCGTTCCTCGCAGCCGCTGCGGCGCTGCTCGGCCCCCGCGGCTTCACCAGCGATGCCGATCTCATGGCGCCCTGGCTAACCGATTGGCGCGGGCGCTTCACCGGCCGCGCGCTGGCCATGGCCTCGCCCGCTTCCACCGCCGAAGTCGCCGCGCTGGTGCGCCTTTGCGCTCAGCACCGCGTGGCCATCGTACCGCAGGGCGGCAACAGCGGCATGTCCGGCGGCGCGACGCCCGATACCGGCGGCCACGCGCTCCTCCTCAGCCTGCGCCGGATGAACACGATCCGCGCGCTCGATGCAGAAAACCGCATGGTCACCGCCGAAGCCGGGGTCGTGCTGCAAACGCTCCACGAAGCGGCAGAGGCGGCGTCCCTGCGCTTCGCCCTCACGCTTGGCGGCAAGGGTTCGGCCACCATCGGCGGCCTTGTCTCCACCAACGCTGGCGGCACGCAGGTGCTGCGCCACGGCACGATGCGCGCGATGGTGCTCGGGCTCGAGGCCGTCCTCGCCGATGGCTCGGTGCTCGATACGCTGACCCCGCTCAAGAAGGATAACCGCGGCTTCGATCTCAAGCAGGTGCTGATCGGCTCGGAAGGCACGCTCGGCATCATCACCGCCGCCACGCTCCGGCTGGAGCCCGCCATCGCGGGCCGCGCCGTGCTCTGGGCGGGGCTCGCCTCGCTTCAGGCGGCCCGCGCGCTGCTGCGGTATGCCGAGGCGCAGGCGGGCGGCGCGCTCGAAGGCTTCGAGGTCATGCCCCGCCATTCGCTAGAGGCGGTCTGCGCCTATCTCCCCACCGCCCGCGCGCCGCTGGCGGAGCCCCACGCGTGGCACGCCCTGATCGAACTCGTCGCCACGAACGAGGCCGATGCCGCCAACCTGCCCGAACGCGCCGAAGCGTTGCTCGCCTCCGCGTTCGAGGCCGGCCTGATCGCTGATGCCACGATCGCCGCCAGCGAAGCGCAGGCCGAAGCCTTCTGGACCCTGCGCGACAGCATCGCACCGGCCGAACGGGCGCTGGGACCTGCCGTCCAGCACGATATCAGCGTACCGACGCACCTTATGCCCGATTTCGTCGAGCAGGCTGTCCCGCTGATCGAGGCGGCCTGGCCCGGCACCCGCGCGGTCGGCTTCGGCCACCTTGGCGATGGCAACATCCACTTCCACGTCATCGCGCCGGCCGGAGTCGATCCAGCCGCCTGGCAGATCACCGATGGCAAGGCGATCAGCGCCCAGGTCCATGATCTCGTCACACAGTGGGGCGGCTCGATCTCCGCCGAACACGGGATCGGCCAGCTGAAACGCGATGAACTCGCCCGCCTCGGCGATCCGGTGGCGCTCGGCCTGCTCCGCCAGATCAAGGCCGCGCTCGATCCGCATGGCCTGCTCAACCCGGGCAAGCTGGTCTGATCCCGTCCCGGCGTATGACAACGCTGTTTCAGGCACTCTTGCGCAGCTTCCGTACAATCCCTAAACGGCGCGCTTCCCGCCGCAACCCCGCGCGTCATGGCGCGTCTAGGCGATCAGTCTGACGGAGAGAATTCCATGGCCAGCGCGCCGCAAGCTTCCCTGCCCCTGTTCTACAACGACATCGTGCCGCTCAACCTGCGCGATCACGCGAACTGGAAGGCTCGCGGCGCCGACAAGGCGTCGTGGATGATCGGCCAGCACGCCGTTCCGCTGACGGTCGAGGAATTCCCGCAGGCCGCGCGCCACTTCCCGATCATCTTCGCTTCGGGCGACAATCCCGTGCCGCTGGCGCTGATGGGCCTAAACGAAGGCATCAACGTGTTCGTCAATGCCGAAGGCATTGTCGCCCCCGGCACCTATGTGCCGGCCTATGCCCGCCGCTATCCCTTCCTCCTCGCGAAGCTGACGCCGGACACCACCGACCTCTCGCTGTGCTTCGATCCCACTTCGGGCCTCGTCGGCGATTTCCCCGAAGGTGAGCTCCTGTTCAACGGTGAGGAGCCCTCGGAAGCCACGCGCAACGTGCTCCAGTTCTGCGAGCAGTTCGAGCAGGCCGGCCAGCGCACGCAGACTTTCGTCGAAGAACTGACCAAGCACGATCTGCTGATGGACGGCGAAGCCGCGATCCAGCAGGCCGGGATCGAGCAGCCCTTCGTCTACCGCGGCTTCCAGATGGTGAACCAGGAAAAGCTGCGCGACATGCGCGGCGATGTCCTGCGCGGCTGGGCGCAGAGCGGGCTGCTGCCGCTGCTCTACGCGCACATCTTCTCGCTCGATCTGATGAGCACGATCTTCGGCAAGCAGGTCGAAATGGGCGTCGGCCCCACCCCGCCGCTTCCCGCATTCTGATTGCTGGAGCGTGATCGGCCCAAGCCGATCACGCTGCGGTATTACTGACCAGATCGGTTGCTGTTACCAATAGCGACAAAGCGAGCGGCAAAACCGCTTGCACTGCCGCATAGTGCAACCTATCTTCCGTAAGTCGCGTCGGCGCTCCCCTCATGGCCCGGCGCGGCGGGTGCACTTGGTGCACCTCCTCCCTGAACCTTGGCCACCTGGAGCAATGCTCCAGGTGGTTTTTTCATGAATTCAGAGCTTTAAAGCTTTCACTCGTCATTGCGAGCACAGCGAAGCAATCCAGAGCGGCCAAGGGCAGCGCCTTCCATCTCGTGACTCACTCCGCTGCAGCGCGCCAGAACCCACGCTCACGGCCCAGATCTGCCACTGCGATCGCCAGGCGCTGCACCAGCGCCGCCACCAGATCGACTGTCTCGTCCAGCCCCGGCCCCGGCTCGGCGAGCGCCGCATCGAGGTATGTCCGCCGGTCGATTTCCAGTTGCAGGCAATGGACTCCGGCATGGCGGCGCGCATGCCGCTCCAGCACGTAGCCCCCGGCATAAGGCCTGTTGTGCGCGGCTAGCCGCCGCGCCTGCCCCAGCATGGCAAAGGCCTCCGCCACCAGCGCGCCATCGCAGGCCGCACCGAAGCGGTCGCCCACCACGAACTCGGCCACGGCTTCGCCCGCGCGTGCCGGCAGCGGCGGCATCGAGTGCAGATCGATCAGCAGCACCGCCCCCCAGCGCGCGCGCACGTCTTCAAGCAGCGCTCCCAGCGCGGTGTGATAGGGCTGGTGCACACCTTCGATCCGCGCGGCGAGCTCATCGTGCGCAATCGGCCATTTCCACAGCTCGCCAAGGCCCGGCAGCCGCCGCGGCACAAGGCCGAGCCCGCTGCGCGCACGGCGACCCGATGCCGAAGGCGCCGGCGCCGAGCTTGCATCGGGCACGCGGCCGCCCACCATGTCCCAATCCACATCGTCGCTGGACCGGTTGAGATCGATCATCGCGCGCGGCGCGTGGGCGACCAGCAGCGCCGCCCCGGTCAGCTCCGCCACCGCACGGCCAATCATATCGACGAGCCGGTCTTCAAGGCGCGGCGTGCTGTAGGCGGGCTGGCGCATCCGCGAAACGAGGTCGGGCGGATAACTGCGCCCGGCGTGCGGAACCGCGATCACGACCGGGATCGGCGAAGGGTCGTGCTGCCACACGGTGAACGCGCTCGCGCCCTCCAGGCCGGGGACGCATCCCCCGCTGAAAGTATCGGCATTGCCGTGCGCAGGCGATTCGCCCCGCGACGCAGAAAGTCGCTCCATATGCAAAGGCTGCCGGGGTTTGGCGCACATGTCAAAGTGCTCCATGGTGCGAGACTTGATCGAGGACTCGCTGGAGGGAATCTTAACCTGCGCGGGTGTATGCGTGCGGGATAAGCGATGCCGTCAGCCGCGGCTCACGGGCGCAATATCCAGGCGAACTGGGGCCAGACAACTGGCACGACGATGAAGGTGACCATGATTCGAATCCTCCTGGCCGAAGATGAAGACGCAATGCGCACCTACCTCGCCCGGGCGCTCGAGAATGCCGGTTACGAGGTTGTCTCGGTCGATCGCGGAACCGAGGCCGTGCCTCTGCTCGAGACACAGCACTTCGATCTGCTGCTGTCGGATATCGTCATGCCCGAAATGGACGGGATCGAACTCGCGCAGCGCTGCGCCGAAATCAGCCCGAACACGAAAGTCATGTTCATCACCGGCTTTGCCGCCGTCACGCTCAAGGCCAACCGCGAGGCCCCGAGCGCGCGCGTGCTCTCGAAGCCCTTCCACTTGCGCGATCTCGTGCTCGAAGTGGAACGCGTCTTCGGCGAGTCCCCGATGACCGGCAATCTGCGCTGACAAAATTGTCCTCCCCTTTTTGGCGAAGCCCAAATGGGGAGGTGGCCCGCCGCAGGCGGGTCGGAGGGGTAAAAAAACCCCCCTTGCCAGCCCAGCCGCCCAAGGCTAATGGGCTGCCTCTCCAAAGCGCTCGGCGCGGCGGAAGCTCGATGGTGCGGGCGTATAGCTCAGTGGTAGAGCACTATGTTGACATCGTAGGGGTCGCAAGTTCAATCCTTGCTACGCCCACCATCGCCAGATGATTGAAAAGCCTCGCTTTTGCGGGGCTTTTTCATGCCCGCAGCACAGCGACATTCGCCGTCTTTTGCGTGACTTTTGCGTGAAGCGCCGGTCCGGCGGCCTTTGTGAGGTCCGCAATCACGTCCTCGATGCCGGCGCGAACGCTGTTCAGATAGTCCGGCCCGAAGATCGCATAGCGGCTGGAAGTCTTGCCCAGGACACGGTGGCCGAGCGCCATTTCGAGTTGGATCAGATCGACACCGCGGTTGGCGAGAATCGTCGCCATCGAATGTCGGATCAGCTTCGGCCCCCACCCAGTTGGAATCTTGAACCGCTCACAAGCGCCGTCCCAAGCGCTGCGGATGCCGGTCACGCCGTGTTGCTCGACGACTTCGATCTCCTGGCGCGCGTCCCACCGCGTGCGCTCGGCGCAAACGAACCAATCGTCAGTCGATTCGAGCCATGAACGTAGGAGCGGTACGACAGGCATGACTGGGCGGCGCTTTGGCGTCTGCGGTCGATTCGCAGGGTTAAGGGCGAACAGACCTTCGTCTCTCAGCCATTGCCCGCGCTCTGGCTGCACGCTCATGTCGAGAACGGCGTCAGGGCGGCCCAGCGTGCAGATCGCGCCGATCAGGTAGCGCCGCAGCGGCAGCAGCCTTTCACCATGCCCGGCATAGTTCCCGGCGCCGCGTAGGCTATAATCCAACATCTCGCCGAGCGTTTCGAGGCTCAGGCGAAAGGAGCGTTCCGGCGTCACCTGATCACGGGTCTTGTGCCGCAACGGCGGCACGTAGCGAATGCGGCGGGCCTTGAACGCATGATTGAGTGCCGCCTTAAGCTGGATAATCGATTCCTCGACAGTCGACGGGCTGCGCGCTCGCGACTTGCCATCGATCCAGTTGCCGTCGGCATCCTTGCGGCGCGCGACGATCGGATCTGCCGCGCCCCAAGCCCGGAAGCGCTCGAGCAGCTGATCGTCGACGTGATCGGGGAGTAAGGGCGAGGAAACACGCCCGGCCGCCAGCTCGATCTCAAGAAAGCGGGTGAGCAGCTTGAACCGGGCGCGAATCGGTTCGGCGCTGGGCAGGTTCTGACCGTGCTCAAGGTAATAGTCTGTCAGCGCATCGTGTACGCTGTAGACGGCCTGATCGGCTGGCGTCGGACGATGCGTGGCAAGGTAGTGCTCGTCGAGGCGGTCGCAGGCTATCCGAACATCTGACGTGCGCGTGCTTCGCCGTTGCTGGCGCCCTGCGGCGGCGTCGTACCACCAGATGTACCATCGATCGCTGGCTGGCCGACCGTCGGCGCCTCTGACGTAGTCGAGCCAGAACGGCCCTCGCTGGTAGACACCACCCTTAACTGCCGACACCGCGCCTGTTCCTTCAATGCCTTCGCCTTCGAATCGGCGAGCTGTTCGATCATGCCGAGCCCGGCGAGAAGTTCCAAATCCTCGGCCGAGAGCTTGATGCCCCGGCCATTGCTGAGCGCGCGGCTGACTTTCCGGTCAAGTGCGACGAGGTCCTGGGGGGTCGTCATGTGCTTGGCCCCGCCAGCAATCCAGCGACGGTCGGCCTGCCCGTTTGGTATTCAAGAGCGATCGGCTCAGCGATGCGGTCATAGACCGTCTGCCCGCCGTGCAGCACGACGTTGGCAAGGAACGCCTGTTCCATCGTCTCGATGCCGCTCTCGACGCTCTCGAGCTTCGCCTTGATCACCAGCAGCAGCGCGCGGCCCTTCTGGCGGTTCTGCTGCTCAAGAACCTTTTTCTGGTCGATCTTCCGCCCGTTCCCTGCCTTCGTCGGCCCCTCGTATTCGGTCGCCAGCGGCAAAGTGAAACGAATTGCGCGATCGGCAAGCTTGAAGCCGATGACGAACTTGTCGCCATAGTCCATCTGCCCGATCTGGCCGGCACCAGCGCGCTTGATAAGGGAGATGATGTCAGCGATCGACTTTTCGAACTCGACGCTCGTTCCTTCAGCGAAGGCCATCAGACAGTCTCCTGCTGATCGATGCTGTGGTCATGCCTCAGCACTCGATTTCCGCTGCCCTAAGGGGCAATAGTGCCGTATTGTTGCCGCCTCTGCTATCCTGCATAACATTTGCTTGATCGGAGCATAACAATGGATCGCAATAAATTGCGGCAAATGGACTATTGGGAAAAAATCCCTGGGGGCCCCGATGGAGCTATTCAGCACGGGCAAGTTTGGTTGACTGAAAACTCCACAATCAACGTCGAGATCAGGCTGACCTCGCATCTGCAGTCGATGCCCGTTGGATGGGAGGATCAGGTGAGAAGCCTGATCGAACGAAGGTTTGAGCACCGACCACTTCCGAGACAAGTGCTCCGCCTGCGATTTGCCGATATCTTCAAATAGGGAGATCGAGCTACCGCGGCCTCGTCGGGTTCGATGAGGCCCGGCTGGTCGATGACAAGGATCGCTCGGACACAATGCGAAGTTAGTGATGGCTTTCGTGCTCAATTCCACCTCCGAGCCAGACCAGCCCTAAGCAGGTAGGCGCCGGCGTCGCGGCTATTGACCGAAACAAGCGCGAGAGTGCGGCCGTAGTGATCGAAGCCGAGGCGGCGGATCATCACAGGCCCGGTGCGCAAGAAGTCTGCCAACGCAGCCCGGGCCTGCTCTCCGCGCTGATAGTCGCACCAGGCCGGATTGTGGCTATAGGCCAGCTCACGGATCCGCGTGGGTTCGCAGCGGGGGGAGCCGGGCAACTCGGGCGCATCGATATCAGCGATGCGTATGCGTTCGGCGCCGCAGCGAATCGTATCGCCGTCGTGGACGGAGGGCGACATGCAGAGCGCGGCTGCGGCATAGGCGAGAGCGAGGATCAAGAGTGGCCTCCGTGAAATGCTTGAACGACGGCTGCGGCCGATCGGCCGAGGATAGCAGGCTCATAGACGAACATGAGCGCAGTAACGACGAGCAGCCATGCGATGGTCTCTCCCAGCTCCTTCATGCTGCTTGCGCCTCCTGCGCGGTGGTGTTGGGGTTGGGTGGCAAGGGGATTGGCACGGCCTGCCCGCTCGCCAGATTGATGAAGGCGCCGGCGTGGCCGATCGAGCCGCGGCCGAGCAGCTCGAACAGCAGAGCCAGGGCGTGGCTGGCGACGACGCGGTTGATGAAGAGGGACTGGCGCTCGAGCGCTTCGGCGACCGAGCAGCTGGGTGCGTCGTCCTCGGCAGCGCCTTCGGCTGCCAGCTCGGGAAAGTATTCGAGCACCGTGGGCAGGCGGACTAGATCAGCGCGATCGCCTGCCCGTGGCGGCTGGCCGACCAGGAACTGGCCGTCGGTGGCGCGGTTGCCGAGATCCATCCAGTAGCGCGGCGGATCTCGGTCGTAGCGCTCGGGATTGGCGGCGATGGCCGCGCCGATCGCGCGGCGGGCTGCTGCGGTATCGACGCAAGTGACGAGCACGTCGAACGTGTGGACGTCGACCGCACCCGGCGCGCGCCCATGCACCGCCGTCCAGTCCAGCCCATGAGCGAGGTTGACGCGCTCGACCAAGGTGTGCGCCTTCGATGCGCCGAGATCGCAGCGATAGAACGGCTGGCGGCCGAGGTTAGCCTCGCTCACCGTGTCGTCATCGACGACGGTAACCTGCAGCGAGCGGCTGGAAATGGCGCGCAGCGCGGTATCGAGCGAGGCCAGCCCCATGAGCATCTGGGCCCCGTTGCCGCCGCAGCCTACCAGCAGCAGCCGGATCGGACCGTCCTGAAGCTTTGCGGGGAGGAAGTGGCGCTCAGGCTGCATCGGCCGGCTCCTCCGTCACATCGAACGGAAAGCGCTTCAGCGAAATGAACATGCCGCTGGCGCAGAGCCGGGTGACGATCTGGACGTTCTCAGGCTGGTCGACGTGACCCAGCACCATCGCGATCTTGGTGGCATGGGCATCGTCGGCGTTGTCGGTCGCGCTGAAAAAAGCCCCGCCCCGGCCGTGGCTGTGCATGTCGACGACGACGTGCAGATCGGGCCCGGGTTGCGGCGTCCGGTAGACGAGGCGTGACGGCGTCGCCTCATCGATCGCCGGGAACTCCAGCGCGAACTCGCCGGTCCTTTCATTCCAGAGCACGAACGCGGCCGCCTCGTTCGGCAAGGCGGCGTGGAATTGGTCGGTCGCTTCTTCAAGCAGGTCGCCCGGGATCAGCCCGCACCTGAGCTTGATGTCATCAGCACCGACGTCGCCATAGGGCGCATGGCATTCCGGCCCTTCGGTCACGCGGTAGTCGAGCGCGAGCCAAGGCCGGCGCAGGATCAGCATCATGCCGTCGCGGCCGACGATGAAGCCGTGCCCTGCCCGGCTGGCGCGCAGCGCATCGATGGCGGGTGAGCTACCGCTGGGCGGGACCGGGTAGCAGGGCACCGCATCGAGCACTGCGGCGGCGGTCTGATCATCGGCGAGAAGCGGGGCAACAAGGGGGAAGATGTTCATCACGAGGCCTTTGCGATCAGCTGTGCCACGGTGACCGGCTGGGGCGCGGCGGGGCGGTTCTGGTGGGGATGGAAGGGCTTGAGGCGGGAGACCGGGAAGACCTTCGCACCGCGCGCGGCGAGATCATCCCAGAGGCGGACGAGGCCGCCTTTGCCGGTGACGCTCTGATCCTGCCCGGCGTTCGGGTGCGTCGACCAGGAGTCAAACACCGCAGCTTCGAACTGCGCCATCGATGCGACGTTCAGCGCCTTGGGCTTGCCGCCCAGGATGCCGAGCACTTCGCGCTGAAACGTCTGCTCGATGTAGCGGCGCGCTTCGGCGCGGGTCACCGACCGCACGCTCGATCTCAGCGTTGCAGACCCTCGGATCAAGGCAATCTTTGCTGAGCACGACATGGTGCGGTTGCGGCGCACACTGTTCGAGCAGGTCTGCTACATCCTGAACGCGGGGTGCGGCTATTCCGGGCGCGACATGAAGGCGGCCCACAAGGGCTTGGGTACGACGCGCGCCGATCTCAACGCGCTTGTCGAACACCTGCAGCAGGCAATGCGCGAAGGACACGTTTCGTTTGCAGCGCAGAACCGGCTGCTGGCGAAGCTGGCGCCGATGGACCGGGCGGTGACCGAGCGCTGATCGTCTGCTCTGTTGGCACAGGGTGTACGCGCCACGATAAGCAGGATCAACGGGGCGTTCTGCGAGGCGATACGGCCAGAGCTGACCTTGAATGGTTAATTATCGCTCATCCGGTGGAAATGCCCCCTGCATGTCGATGCATGCACCTATTGGTGTGCCGACCTTCGGCATGGAGAAGATGCCATGAACAAGAAACTCATCATTGCTCTGCTTGCGTCCGTCGTTCTCGCTATGCCCGGCATGGCGAGCGCGGCACCTTGCAAGGATACAAAGGGCAAGTTCATCAAGTGCCCGCCGGCTGCCGCAGCGAAGCCTGCTCCCGCTGCAAAGCCTACCCCGGCCGCGAAGCCGACCATGGCGACACCGCCTGCCACGCAAGCCAAGGCAGGTACGGTAAAGCGTGCTCCGTGCCGCGATGCAAAGGGCCGCTTCAAGAAGTGCTGACGTGATCCAGGGCGTGTGAGCAGATTGCTCGACAAGGGATCTGCTCACCGTCCCCCTGATCTATGCCTTACCGCTGGGACCAAGCCCACCGTCAGCTGTGATCTGATGGCAGGGTCTGTGCGCCTTGATCCGCAAGAACATCGGCTCGATCCGCCTGCTGAGATTGCCGGCGCCTTGATCGGCGAGATCGTCAGCGCGGTGATGTGGGCGACGGCCGGGAAGTAGCGTTGCGCGCTTCCTCGATGCGATACAGCGCTGGCAGCACTTCCTTCTCCACCAGCTGGCGCAGATCAAGGAACGCGGCGAACGCTGAGGGCTTCAAGTGCGTGCCATGCTCGCAGCGGCTGGCTTCGGGGAATTCCCGCATCTTGTCGTAGAGGTCGCGCAGGCGGTTGTGGAGGGAATCGGTCACTTGGGCTTCCGCGGTTGGAAATGGAATCATTGCCTGCAGGGTGCATCTGCCTTTAGATCACAGCACCGTCTGGCGGTTGAATCTGATCCCAGCGCTCGGCAATCCCAGCACAGGCGGCCTTCACTTCATTGAACCGATAGACGGCATTGCTGGGCGCTTGATGGACTTTCCCAGTCCACATATCGACAGCGACGCACATTTCTTTCTCAGGATCAACGTCGCCAAGCCCTTGCTTGACCCTGGTATCGAGATAGCCAAACGAGATTGCGCCCTGCCAACAGGCCACCTCGTCTGAAAGAGGCTTGTTCTTGGCATACCGGAAAAAAGCGACACCGAGCTTGGGACTATTGCGCTGGTTGACGCGCTTCAGGAGTAGATCTGGGCTAAACGTCAGATTGACCCCATGGATGTCAAGGCTTGGCATTTTCCCGGCTTGCAGCACTTCCTGCACCCGCGCTGGGAGCGCCGGCAACTTCTCCATGAAGCGCTCAATGTAATCGGCGTTGTGCTCGGCAACCTCGTTGTCAAAATCGCTTCCATGCAGGCCATTGCGCAGGATTTCGATCCTGGTTTCAAGATCGGTGGCCGAAAAATCTGCACTTGACACATACCGGGCTATGGATTCTTTGGCCTCTTGGTGCTGAATGACCCTCGCTCTCGGCATGAATTTGCAGCTTCGAAGGATGCTGCGTCGCGTCTGCTCGCTTGCCGCCATAAAGTCAGCAAGGCGGTTGGCGGACAAGCCCGGGTTCTGTCGGACATTGTGGGTCTTCTCTTGAATCATGGTTACCCCCAGGGAGATAGACAATGGCCAGCCTTTATCTCAGCTTAGACGCAGAGCGCGGCAAGTCGCTGTCGTTAAAACCTCTGACGAATCGACTAGCACAATACATTGATCCGCCGCCGACCGACACGAGTGGTTATTTTCTTGTTGAAGAAGTTGATGGAGAGGCCTCGATTTTAGCGAGGGTTTCTGACGAAGATGCTGCATTACGGCTTGGCAAATTACTCGGGCTGTCTTGAGGCCGAAGTGGAGTGTTCAATGTTTTCGAGGCTGAACACTCCACGATTTGCTTGGCCACGCGCTCAGTCGTTCGCCGGGCTGCGCGACTGCCGATCTGCCTCTACCGCCTTCCGCAAATTGGACGCCGATAGGTAGCTGGCCAGAGCGCAATCGCCATTGCCCACCCGCTTTTCATGGCGAATGCGCTCGGCGCCCAGCGCTTCAGCCGCGGCGACAAGGATAAGCTCAACTTCCGGCAAGTGGTCGCGAACGTTCGTACGCGGTCCGAGCCCTCGCGCTTGCCGGATTTCGTGCGACTTGCGTCCGAATAGGCCGGTGTAGATGCCCTCGGTGCAGTCCATATAGCCCCGCTCCTCCACCCCGTGTGCCTTCAAGGTGTCGGTGTAATCGTTGCGGGCCCGGATGGAATGCGCTCGCGGGCTGTTGTGATCGAGGTTGATGCGCCGAGGGCGCGGGTCGATAGCGTTGGTCATGTGTCGGTCGTCCTTACTTTGGAGACCAACCGGTGCCTTCATCCTTGACGTTCCCGCTGTCTTCGACAACAATCGAAGTGCAACCAGTGAGAGACGCCGGGCTTCTGGCATCGGTTGATCGAACGGGCCGGCTGGGGGCAACCTCGGCCGGCTTTTTTATGGCCGGCACGTGGCAGAGGGTACCCCGAGACCCGACCACAACCCCATCGTGCCTCTCCAGAATTTAAACACAAGAGGGTAAACAGCGACTTGTCGATTCGGTCCGTCGTACCGACAGATCGTGACGTGCTCCCCTGATTGTTACCAGTCAGAGGTAGAGTCTCGCTCCTTCATGATGGGTGTTTGAGGGGATGGCAACGTGTCTGGGGGCATGCCCCCAGACACGTTGGCCGGCGATCTCGGCGGGGGTCTTCCCGCCCAGTTTGGAGTGTGGCCTGACCGTATTGTAATCGTGCCGCCAGGCAGCGAGCACGAACCGGGCATGAGCTAGCGAGGTAAACAGCGTCTCGTTGAGACATTCGTCGCGCAGGCGCCCGTTGAAGCTCTCGACGAAGCCGTTCTGCATCGGCTTGCCCGGCGCGATGTAGTGCCACTCGACCCGGCGCTCCTGCGACCAGCGCAGGATGGCCGACGAGGTCAGCTCGGTGCCATTGTCGCTGACCACCGTATGCGGCTTCCCCCGGATGCCCATCAGGCCGGTCAGTTCCCGGGCCACCCGTGCACCCGACAGTGATGTATCGGCCACCAGCGCCAGGCACTCGCGTGTGTAGTCATCGACCACGCACAGGATGCGGAAGCGCCGACCGCAGATCAGGCTGTCAGAGACGAAGTCGAGCGACCAGCGCTGGTTCGGGCCATCGGGCAACACCATTGGCCTGCGTGTGCCCAGAGCGCGCTTGCGCCCGCCACGACGGCGCACGCGCAGCCCTTCCTCCCGGTAGATGCGCAGCAGCTTCTTGTGATTGGGTGCGATGCCCTCCCGCGCCAGCAGATAGCCCAGGCGGCGATAGCCGAACCGGCGACGCTCCGCCGCCAGCTCGCGCAACCGTTGCCGCAGCGTGCCGTCATCCGGCCGTGTCGGCTCGTAACGGATCACCCTGCGGCTCACGCCAACCAATGCACACGCCCGACGCTCGCTCACCCCGTGATGCTCCCGGGCATGGGCGACGGCTTCCCGCTTGGCGCCGGGCGTTACCATTTTTTTGATGCCAGATCCTTCAACACGGCATTGTCGAGCATCGCCTCGGCCAAGAGCTTCTTCAGCCGGGAGTTCTCCTCCTCGAGCGTTCGCAACCGCCGGGCCTCGGACACCTCCAGCCCGCCGAACTTCGACTTCCACTTGTAGAACGTCGCCGAGCTGATCCCGTGGCGGCGGCAAACCTCCGCCGTCGGCAATCCGCCCTCCTGCTCCTTCAAGATCGCTATGATCTGCTCTTCGTTGAACCTGCTTCGCTTCATATCGTCCGACTCCTTGCGCCAGACTCTACCAAAAAGCGGTCACATTTCAGGGGAGCACGTCAATCGCTTCGTCGCCTTAGCGTGCATGCTACTGCGCAGCGGCGCGCTGAAAATCGGGCTTTTCAAGTCCTCAACGTCGCTCTGCAAATAGATTTTCGCGACAAACTGCAATTCTGTGCACAGAATCGAAGACAAGGCCCCTCAACGCATTTGGCACCCGATTATCCACGGGCAGCTGCCTGCAGGCGCGTGATGTCGATGATGTAGTCTGCGCTCGTCGACGCTGTGATGCTGGTCATCTTTCGTCAGGCCAGGATCAACCAGCTGTCTATCCCCAGTTCTTGGTATGGCGGCGCGGCGCATGAACGAGCAAACAGGAACGAGGCTCGAAAGTGAAGACGCGAGCTCAGGGGCTGGCGTGTTGCCTGAGACAGCGCGCTGGCCCCGTTGATCTCTTCCTCACCGATCAAGATCGAGCTACGCCCAAGGAAATTGAGCACATCCTTCATTGATAAGCATTGCGAATTCAGCTTCCCCACCCTCAAGCGGCAAGAACCACGATGAATCCCGATGGGTGATGTCAAAGGTCTGGCCTTGATTGCGCACAACCGAATGTAGATCCACTGTTGCATCGTTGATCAACCAGCCCCTCACGGCCACAGCGCCTTCGTTTTCGGCGACCCAACGATCGACGTTGTCGTGGCAACGATTTCGCTCGGGTACAGTCCCATCTAGGAATTTGACCTGCCGACACTCCAAACAGATTGCCTCACCGCGCCGGCCACGAAGCTTGATGAAGTAGTTGGTCATTGCGCTGCAACCCATCCCGCATCACTCCCGATCCAGCGCGCTGTCGCGCAAGACAAGATTTTCTCCGCACTGGGCCCAGAGTTGCCGCCCAAGCGCAGTGATCTTGGCTGCCGGCCACCCTTCCACGTCGACGCTTCGGATCTCGCGTCCGGTATCGAGATCGACAACGTAAAGGCGGCGGCGAGGCATAGTGTCGGTCTCCGGGACGGCGAAATCAATCGGTCCAGACTTGCGTGAGTTTTGCGTGAGACTCGCGCAAAAGTCAGGTTTGTTCTAGGCCTGTTCCCGTCGACGGCTAATTCCAAATGGCGGAAATCCGCCAGTTTCCCCTATAAGCGTTGCGTTGACATCGTAGGGGTCGCAAGTTCAATCCTTGCTACGCCCACCATCGCCAAGAAAAACCCCGCCGCGGCGGGGTTTTTTGTTGCCTGTCGCATATCCGCCAGACCGGTTTTCACACCGATCCGGCGGCAGTTCCCGAAGCCTTACTTGCCCTGCCAGTTGGGCTTGCGCTTCTCGGCAAAGGCCAGCGCGCCTTCGCGCGCGTCAGATGAGGTGAACACGGGGGCAATGTAAGCCTCCTGCTTGTCCCACATCTCTGCCTCGGTCCACTCGTGCGAATCGCGCACGATCGCCTTGGAGGCAATCAGCGCCAGCGGGCCATTGGCAGCGACGCGCGCGGCAAGCGCCTTGGCGGCCTCGAGCGAGGGGCCTTCGGTCAGTTCATTGATGAAGCCCAGCGCATAGGCGCGCTCGGCATCGATGAAATCGCCCGTCAGCGCGAGTTCCATCGCGATGCGCGGCGGGATCTGGCGGGGCAGCTTGATGAGGCCGCCAGCCGCCGCCGCAAGGCCGCGCTTCGCTTCGGGAATGCCGAACTTCGAACCCTTGCTGGCAACGATCAGGTCGCACGAAAGCGCCAGTTCCATACCGCCCGCCAGCGCATAGCCATCGACCGCCGCGATGATCGGCTTCTTCGGCGTCCACTGTGAAAGCCCGCCGAAACCCCGGCCCGGCACGCTCGGCCGCTCGCCGCGCAGGAAGCCCTTGAGGTCCATCCCTGAGCAGAACGTGCCGCCAGCGCCGGTCAGGATCGCGCAGCGCAGATCGGTCTCGGCATCGAGGCGGTCCATCGCGGCGGCAATGCCCTCGGCTGCTGCCTTGGTCATCGCATTCTTGGCCTCGGGCCGGTTGATCGTGACGATCAGGACGTTGCCGTCCACTTCAGTCAGGACTTCGGGGGCTTCGCTCACGGCATCTCTCCTATGGTGGGCGCTTAATCGCTTGGTTAAACGTCTAGTGCTGGCCCCCTGTCCCTGTCCAGAGCCAAAGCATCCGAATCGCGCACGCACATGCCCTTTGGTGAAAGTCCCCCGCTTGCGCGGCGGCAAGCGCCTGCTAAGGAACGCCAAATTTCTTTGAATCACCTCCCCGGGGAAGGCACGCAAAACCATGGCAAAGATCAAGGTGAAGAATCCTGTCGTCGAGCTCGACGGCGATGAAATGACGCGGATCATCTGGCAGTGGATTCGCGAACGCCTGATCCTCCCCTATCTCGATATCGATTTGAAATACTACGATCTCTCGGTCGAGAAGCGTGACGAAACGAACGACCAGATCACCATCGATTCGGCCAATGCGATCAAGCAGTACGGCGTCGGCGTGAAGTGCGCCACGATCACGCCGGACGAGCAGCGGGTCGAGGAATTCAAGCTCAAGAAGATGTGGAAGTCGCCCAACGGCACGATCCGCAACATCCTCGGCGGCGTCGTCTTCCGCGAACCCATCGTGATCCAGAACGTGCCGCGGCTCGTGCCGGGCTGGACCGATCCCATCGTCGTCGGCCGCCACGCCTTCGGCGATCAGTACAAGGCGACCGACACGCTGATCCCGGGCCCGGGCAAGCTGCGCCTCGTGTGGGACGGCGATGATGGCCAGAAGATCGATCTCGACGTGTTCGACTTCCCGAGCGCGGGCGTCGCCATGGCGATGTACAACCTCGACGATTCGATCCGCGATTTCGCCCGCGCCTCGTTCAACTATGGCCTCGCGCTGGGCTGGCCGGTCTATCTCTCGACCAAGAACACCATCCTCAAGGCCTATGACGGCCGCTTCAAGGACCTGTTCCAGGAAGTGTTCGAAACCGAAGGCTTTGCCGAGAAGTTCAAGGCCGCCGATATCGTCTACGAACACCGCCTGATCGACGACATGGTCGCCTCGGCGCTCAAGTGGTCGGGCAAGTTCGTCTGGGCCTGCAAGAACTACGATGGTGACGTGCAGTCCGATACCGTCGCGCAAGGGTTCGGCTCGCTCGGCCTGATGACCTCGGTGCTGATGTCGCCCGATGGCAAGACGATCGAGGCCGAGGCCGCGCACGGCACCGTGACGCGCCACTACCGCCAGCACCAGCAGGGCAAGCAGACCTCGACCAACCCGATCGCATCGATCTTCGCGTGGACGCGCGGCCTCATCTACCGCGGCAAGTTCGATGAAACGCCGGACGTGGTGAAGTTCGCCGAAACGCTCGAACGCGTCTGCATCGAGACGGTCGAGAGCGGCAAGATGACCAAGGACCTCGCCATCCTCATCGGCCCCAGCCAGCCGTGGATGACCACCGAGCAGTTCTTCGAAGCGATCGTCGAAAACCTCGAAGCCGCAATGGCCGCCGAGGCCTGATCCGGCGGGGGCGGGATCACACCCGCCCCCGCCCCTCACTTCGTCATTGCGAACGCAGTGAAGCAATCCAGAGCGGCAACCCATCAACGCCGGGTGCCAAACCCTCACCCGGCCCTTCAGTCCAATTTAACCATTTCTTGCAGATTTGGGCGGAATAAAGCAGCGTAACACCGGAAAGGTGAACGCGTGTCGGCCCTCGTCGCAATTTTCGCCATGTTCATTATCAGCGCGCTCGGCATGATCGTGCTGATCTGGTTCTGGCTGCGCCAACGTGCGCAGCGCGAACCAAAACCCGTCAGGCCGAAAAAGGCCAAGCGCCGGAAGGCCGCGGAAGCAGCCGCCGAGCCTGAGCCGGAAGCCGATGGCCTGCCGCAGAAGACCGGCCGCAGCCGCCTCATCTCCGCCGCCACGCTGGCTGAGGCCGAGGCCGCTCTCGCGCTGCCCGCCGCCGATTACGCCGCCCCCGAAGAGCCAGCGCAGCCCGAGCCGGAAGCCGCGACCCCCGCGCAGCCTTCCCCGATAGCTCTCGCCGCGCGGCAGGCGATTGTCCTCAGGCAGCATTTCCCGCCGCACCGCGCGCCGCAGGCACGCAGCTGGCTGGGTGGCAGCCCGGTGCTTCCCGGCGCCGCGGAATGGCCGGTAAACCCCGCCACCGGCAAACCGCTGCATTTCCTCTTTCAGCTCGATCTGTCCGAAGTCCCGCCCGAAGCCAGCCTCGGCCTGCTTCCGCCCGAAGGCGCGCTCGCATTGTTCCTCGATCTCGATTGGGGCCCCGGAGAGACGTTCCGCGTGATCCACGCGCAAGGGTACGCCGGCACGCCGTGGCACGCGCTCGATGTTCCGCCGGGCCTCGCCATGGCCTATGGCGACGAAGCCGCGCTCGCCTGGCCCTGGGCGCTCACGCCGGCGCATGGCACGCAGATTCTGCCGCGCTGGCCCATAACGCCAAGGCTGATCGCCCTTACGGAAAGCGAAGGCCCTGGCTGGCCGCACAATGCCGCTACCGCGCGGGCGCTGCTCGATGCGCAAGGCCAGAACGACCTCGCCCCCGCGCTCGCAATCGCCGATTTCCATGGGGCAGACGGGCAAGCCTTCGAACCGTGCTGGTACGGTTACCCGCAAGACTGGATCGCCGTGCAAATCGCCGCGGCCGCGCTGGTCCACGAGGCGGACCGCGCATCGCGCACCGCGCTCCACGATCCCTACCCCGGCCTCGACGAAACCGAGCGCGCCGCCCAGCTCAAGGCCGTGCGCGAGGAAGCGCAGGCCTGGTTCGATCACGCGCTCGGCAACCCCGCGCTCGCCCCCATCGCCCCGGCGGTGCGCAAGGCTTTCTGGGACTGGCTCGCGACCCACCGCGCGCTGGCCGAACGGGTGATCCCCGCAGCCGTCGAGGCCGCGATCGAGACGACGCTCCACGCCTCGCCCGAAGAGGCCGCCAAGTTCCCCGAAGAGGTCACCGCGCGCGTGGCCTACCGCCACGCCTTGGCGCGGCGCACTCCGGACGGCGTGATCGCCCCGCCGCCCGCACGCCTCCTCGCCCAGGCCTCCGGCGATGCGGACCTCGCCGCGACGCATCTGCTGCTGCTCGAACTGCCCGACAACCCCGCCATCGGCCACCACTTCGGCGGCGGCGCGCTGCAATGGTGGATCACGCCGGAAGACCTGGCGGATCGGCGGTTTGAGGCTGTGGTGATGACAAGGGCGGGCGGCTGAAGCCGCCAAAACCCCTCACACCACCAGCCGCTCCTCCAACCGCGCCACCAGCGCCGCATCCGCGCCCAGCACCGCCTCGGCATAGGCCTCGAACGTCCCGTGCTCGCGCTCCATCGCAGCGAAGGCGCTGTCCAGAAACTCCGGCTGCACCGACATGATCGTGCGCAGCGCATCGTCCGTCATCATCGGACCAAAGCTCGCGCGCACATTGGTCGCCGCCGCCGCGATCCTCGCTTCGGAATTGCCAGCCGTGTTCGTCAGGAGGTAATCCGCCATCACGTCGTCAGGATGCACACCCAGCAGCCGGTGGACAATCGCAGCGCCCACGCCGGTGCGGTCCTTGCCGGCAAAGCAGTGCAGCAGGCTCGGCCCATGATCTTCGGCCAACGTCTGCAGATAGAGCCGGAACGTGCCCACCAGCACCGGGCGGAACGGCAGCTTGTCATAAAGCTTGACCATCGCGGCCCGCGCATCGTCCGCCGTGCGTACGCCCGCAGCGGCCTCGTCGTGCACGGCCCTGCCATGATCGCCCGCCGTCTCGCCGGGGTAGTAAACCACCTGCCCCGCCCACTCTTCATGGCGCAGGCAGGGAAACTGCGCGCGCTCGCTATCGCCGCGCAAGTCGATCACCCGCGCAATGCCGATCCGGTGCACCACATCGAGGTCATCCGGAGTCGCCCCGAAGTGATGGCCCGAACGCCACAGATGCCCCTTACGCACCAAGCCGCCGCGCGCCTGATAGCCGCCATAGTCGCGAAAATTGTGAATGCCGTCCAGCGGCAGAACCCGGTCTTGCATTGCGTTATCCCTGTCAGATCACCGCCAGCGATGCCAGCCCTTCAAGACTGCAGCATTGCACCGCACGCAATCAGATGGACTCGCCCAAGGATCCGTTCGTGTCGAGCAAAGTCGAGACTGGCCGCACAGCGGTGCGACCCTCAGGCAAAGCCTTCCGTCAGAAACCGCTCCGCACACCCGGCCAGCACCGCAGCGCCCAGCGGCATCACGCTTTCATCCAGCATCATCCGCGTCGAATGGATCGAGCAGCAGCTCTTCCAGTCAGCCCCCTGCGGCGCGACGCCGAGGAAGAACATCGCGCCGGGCGTCTGCTCCAGCACGTAGGAGAAGTCCTCCGCCCCCATGATCGGGTGCGACAGCCGGAGAAATTTACCTTCTCCGGCAATCTCCTCCGCCACTTTCGCGCCCAGATCGACTGCGCGCGGATCGCAGATCG
Source organism: Novosphingobium sp. (assembly GCF_965228995.1). Classification (GTDB taxonomy): domain Bacteria; phylum Pseudomonadota; class Alphaproteobacteria; order Sphingomonadales; family Sphingomonadaceae; genus Novosphingobium. The sequence continues at coordinate 3,210,731 of NZ_OZ245852.1, forward strand.
TCACCGGAAAGCCCGGAATGATCGCCGTTTCAGCGGTCAGCCCGTGCGCTGCCGCGATATGGCTCACCAGCTTGGGCAGCGCTTCATGCAGCCGCGCCCGCGCGCCGGGTGAAAGCGTGCGCAAGGTGCCGAGCAGGTGGGCGCTGTCCGGGATCACGTTGTAGGCCGTGCCCGCCTCGATCTTGGAGACCGTCGCCACCACAGGATCGGCCACCGAAAACTTGCGCGTCACCATCGTCTGGATCGCGCTGACGATCTCGCAAGCGACCGGCACCGGATCGAGCGTATCGTGCGGCATCGAGGCGTGCCCGCCATCGCCCTTGATCGTGATCTCGAAGCGGTCCGCCGAAGCGAGCAGCGGCCCGGCCCGCCCCGCCACGATCCCGTGCGGGCTGTTGGGCATGATATGGAGCGCAAAGGCGGCGTCCGCCTTGGGTTCCAGCAGCCCGTCATCAATCATGAAGCGCGCGCCGTGATGCCCTTCCTCGCCCGGCTGAAACATGAACTGCACTTCGCCTGCCAGCTTGTCCGCTCGCGCGCAGAGCAGTTCCGCCGCCCCGGCCAGCATCGCGGTATGCGCATCGTGCCCGCAGGCGTGCATCCGCCCGGCAAACTGCGAGGCAAACGCGAGGCCCGTCTCCTCGGGCATTTCCAGCGCGTCCATGTCGCCGCGCAGCAGCACGCGCCTGCGCGCACCAGCGCCGCCCTTGAGCGTGGCAACCAGCCCGGTCGTCGACGGCCCCTCGCGCCAGGTCAGCGGCAGATGCGCCAGCGCCGCGCGCACCTTGCTCGCGGTAAGCGGCGTGTGCAGGCCCAGCTCCGGCTCCGCATGGATCGCACGCCTGAGCGCGGTGATCTGCGGCTCGAGGGTTCGCGCCTGCTCCAAGAGGTCGGCATGCAGCATCGGAGGCTCCTTCTTCACACGCTACTCTTATCCCGTTGGTTCCGAACGAAGTCGAGGGGCCAGTTGGGGCGAGGGCGTGAACAAAGGGCAAGCCGTGCCGCACCAGCGCCATAGCGGTTTTGCGTAAGGGATAACACAAATTGCGCATTTGCTGTTATCGCACCATATTGCACACATAACCCGCACAGGAGCACCGCCATGAACGTATCCATCGGAGAGCGCTGGGAAAGCTTCGTCGACTCGGTCGTCAAGGCCGGCCGCTACAGCTCGGCCAGCGAAGTCGTCCGCGAAGGCCTGCGCCTCGTCGAGGAGCGCGAGGCGAAGCTGATTTCCCTGCGCGAGACGATCCAGGCTTCGCTTGCTCGAGGCGGTACGCACACCGAAGAGGAAGTCGACTCCTACCTTGAGGGGGAATTGGCAAAGCTCGCTGCCGAGGGCTTCTGAGTGCGCCGGGTTACCTATAACGACGAGGCGACCGACGATCTAAGGTTGATCATTCACTACATCACCCGCGAGTCTGGTGACCGCAAGATCGGCGCCGCCTTCGTTGCCAAACTCCGCGCCAAATGCGGGAAGCTCGCCAGGCTCGACGCCACGCTCGGCACCGCCCGCCCCGAACTGGGCGCCGAAGTGCGTAGCACGCCTGCAGAAGGCTACGTCATCTTCTTCCGCTACCTCGAAAGCACCGTCGAGATCATCAACATCCTCCACGGCAGCCGCGACATCACCACTCACTTCGATCCGCACTGATCCCCCTTGCGCAGGCACGCGCGGCGGTTTAATCGCTCGATTAACGCACTTGGGAGAGTCACAATGGCTGAAGCCTATATCATCGATGCCGTCCGCACCCCGCGCGGGGTGGGCAAGCCGGGCAAGGGCGCGCTGTCGCACCTGCACCCGCAGCACCTCGCCGCCACGGTCATGAAGGCCATTGCCGAGCGTAACCATCTCGATACCGGCACGGTTGACGACATCATCTGGTCGACCTCGTCGCAAGTCGGCAAGCAGGGCGGCGATCTCGGCCGCATGGCCGCGCTGGCAGCCGGCTACAACATCACCGCCAGCGGCACCACGCTCGACCGCTTCTGCGGCGGCGGCATCACTTCGGTGAACCTTGCCGCGGCCACCGTCATGTCGGGCATGGAAGACTGCGTCATCGCCGGCGGCACCGAGATGATGAGCTTTACCGCCGCCAACGCCGCCGCCGAAGCCAACGCCGGCTTCCCGCCGCGCCTGATGGGCTCGGGCAACAAGGCGCTCGACGAGATCCACCCGCAGTCGCACCAGGGCATCTGCGGCGATGCCATCGCCACCATCGAAGGCATCAGCCGCGAAGCACTCGATGCGCTCGCCCTCGTCAGCCAGCAGCGCGCTGACATGGCGATCAAGGAAGGCCGCTTCGACAAGTCGCTGATTCCCGTGCTGAACGAGGATGGCTCCGTCGCTCTGGACCACGAGGAATTCCCCCGCCCCGAAACCACCGCCGAAGGGCTCGCCAGCCTCAAGCCCGCCTTCGCCGGGATGATGGACTTCGACCTTGGCGGCGGCGTCACCTTCCGCAAGCAGATCAACCGCCGCTATCCGGACGTGGACATCAAGCCCGTCCACCACGCCGGCAATTCCTCGGGCGTGGTCGATGGCGCCGCCGCGCTCCTCATCACCTCCCCCGCCTATGCGGAGAAGCACGGCCTCAAGCCGCGCGCCCGCATCGTCGCTTATGCCAACCAGGGCGATGATCCCACGCTGATGCTCAACGCCCCGGTCCCCGCCGCGAAGAAAGTGCTCGCCAAGGCGGGCCTCACCAAGGACGACATCGACGTCTGGGAAATCAACGAGGCTTTCGCCGTCGTCGCCGAAAAGTTCATCCGCGATCTCGAACTCGATCGCGCCAAGGTGAACATCAACGGCGGCGCCATGGCGCTCGGCCATCCAATCGGCGCGACCGGCTCGATCCTCATCGGCACCGCCCTCGATGAACTCGAACGCTCGGGCGGCCGCTACGGCCTCGTCACGATGTGCGCAGCGGGCGGCATGGCCCCTGCAATCATCATCGAACGCCTCTGATCCGACTAGTAAGCCCTCTCCCCTTCAGGGGAGAGGGCCCGGAGAGGGGAGCGCATGAAGAATCCCGAAGCCTTCGCAGGCTACGAAGCCTTCGATTTCACCGATGGCCCCTTTACGCGCCGCGTCTGGCGCAAGGGCAGCGGCCCCGCGGTCATCGTCATGCACGAAATGCCCAATCTCCACCCGCAAGTGCTGCGCTTCGCTGATCGCGTCGCCGCGCAGGGGATGACCGTCTATTGCCCCAGCCTGTTCGGTGAGGACGGACGCAAGCCAACCAAGGCCTACACCGTCGGCCAGATGCTCTGGGCAATCTGCGTGCGCCGCGAATTCAATGTCTGGGCCAATGGCAAGTCGAGCCCCATCGTCGATTGGCTGCGCGCGCTCGCCCGCCATGCCCATGCGACATGCGGCGGGCGCGGGGTCGGCGCGGTGGGCATGTGCTTCACCGGCGGCTTCGCCCTCGCGATGATGACCGAGCCCGCGGTTGTCGCCCCCGTCCTCTCGCAGCCCTCACTCCCGCTGGGCAAAAAGGGCGCCGCGCGGATCGATGCGAGCGAGGCGGAGATCGCCTGTGCCAAGCGCCGGTTCGCTGAGGAAGACTTGCACCTCATGGCCCTGCGCTTCCCGAGCGACGGCTTCGTCCCCGATGCGCGCTTTGCCATGCTCAAGGACAGCTTCGGCGAGCGCTGCGTAACGGTCGAGCTGCCCGATGCCGATGCTAATCCGAACGCGCCCATCGCCCCGCATTCGGTGCTGACCTGGCACCTGATCGACGAACCGGGCAGCGCCACGAAGCAAGTCGAAGCGGACGTCATCGCCTTCTTCAAGCAGCGTACGGCGGCCTGAAGCGGCTCACCGCTTTGAAGCCGAACAGGTTCGCGCAGAGGCGCAGAGGCGCAGAGATAGGAAGAAAGGGACTGGAAGGCGGCTGCGCCGCAGACACTCTCGCATTCTTTGCGGTCTTTGCGCTCACCGCGCGAACCATCTTCCTTCTTGCTCTCCGCGCCTCTGCGCCTCTGCGCGAAACCCCTTCTTCTTCCAAGCGCCGCCGCTTGCCCATGGCCCCGCGCCCCTGTAGAGCGCGCCGCAACCCTCAAGTTTTGCATATCAAGGACCACCGATGGCCGCCCAGTACGCCTACGTCATGAAGAACATGACCAAGACCTTCCCCGGCGCGCCCAAGCCGGTGCTGAGCAATATCAGCCTGCAATTCTATCAGGGCGCCAAGATCGGCATCGTTGGCCCCAACGGCGCGGGCAAGTCCACGCTGATCAAGATCATGGCCGGCATCGACAAGGACTATACGGGCGAGGCCTGGCCGGGCGAGAACATCACGGTAGGCTACCTTGAGCAGGAGCCGCAGCTCGACAACACCAAGACCGTGCTCGAAAACGTCAAGGACGGCGCGCGCGCCACGGCGGACATGGTCGAGCGCTTCAACCAGATCGGCATGGAGATGGGCGAGGAGGACGCCGATTTCGACGCGCTCGGCGCCGAGATGGCCGAACTTCAGGACAAGATCGACGCGGTCGACGGCTGGACGCTCGACAACCAGCTCGAAATCGCGATGGAGGCCCTGCGCTGCCCGCCCGGCGATTGGCCGGTGGACAACCTCTCCGGCGGTGAAAAGCGCCGCATCGCGCTCACCCGTCTGCTGATCCAGAAGCCCTCGATCCTGCTGCTCGACGAGCCGACCAACCACCTCGATGCCGAAAGCGTCAACTGGCTGGAAAACCACCTCAAGGAATATGCCGGCGCGGTGCTGATGATCACCCACGACCGCTACTTCCTCGATAACGTCGTCGGCTGGATCCTTGAACTCGATCGCGGCAAGTACTTCCCTTACGAGGGCAACTACTCGACCTACCTCGAAGCCAAGGCCAAGCGGCTCGAGCAGGAAGAGCGGGAGGACACCAGCAAGCAGAAGGCGATCAAGGACGAGCTCGACTGGATCCGCGCCGGCACCAAGGGCCGCCAGACCAAGAGCAAGGCCCGCATCAAGGCGTTCGACCAGCTGGTGGAATCGACCGAAAACCGCGTGATCAACAAGGCCCAGATCGTCATCCAGGTGCCAGAGCGCCTTGGCGGCAAGGTGATCGAGGCCAAAAACATCTCGAAGGCCTATGGTGACAAGCTGTTGTTCGAGAACCTCTCGTTCCTGCTTCCCCCCGGCGGCATTGTCGGCGTGATCGGGCCCAACGGAGCGGGCAAGTCCACGCTGTTCAAGCTCATCACCGGCCAGGAAAAGCCCGACAGCGGCACGATCGAGATCGGCCAGACCGTCCGTCTCGGCTATGTCGACCAGAGCCGCGACCACCTCGATCCCAAGAAGAACGTCTGGGAGGAAATCTCCGACGGGCTCGATTACATGAAGGTCAACAAGCAGGACATGAGCACGCGCGCTTATGTCGGCGCGTTCAACTTCAAGGGCCAGGACCAGCAAAAGAACGTCGGCAAGCTCTCGGGCGGTGAACGCAACCGCGTGCACATCGCCAAGATGCTCAAGCAGGGCGGCAACGTCCTCCTGCTCGACGAACCGACCAACGATCTCGACGTCGAAACCCTGCGCGCGCTCGAAGAAGCCATCGAGAACTTCGCTGGCTGCGCCGTGGTCATCAGCCACGACCGCTTCTTCCTTGATCGCCTCGCCACCCACATCCTCGCGTTCGAGGGTGACAGCCACGTCGAATGGTTTGAAGGCAACTTCGAAGCCTACGAGGAAGACAAGCGCCGCCGCCTCGGCGATGCAGCCGACCGCCCGACGCGCCTCGCCTACAAGAAGCTGACACGCTGATGATCCGATCCGTTCATGTTGGCAATCCCCAACATGAACTGAAACCACTGTCATGGTTCAGCCATAGGACAGGGCGCGTGTTATAGACCGGACATATGGGAGGCCGCGAGCGAGTCGCTGCCCCATGTAACCGGAGCCAGGACCATGGCCACCAAGTCCGTATTGCAAACCAGCGCTTCCGCCCTTCTTGCCGTCCTCCTCGGCACGGCGGCGTTATTGCCTGCCACTGCCAACGCGCAGGAACAGCGCGATCACGGTGAGCGCGGTGGCGGACGCATGGAGCGTTCCGCCCCTGCCCCCGCTCCGGCACCTGCTCAGGCTCCCGCCTGGCAGAACCGCGCCCCTGCCGCCAGCTCCGCCCCTGCATGGCAGGGCCGCCCGGCGTGGTCTTCCAACGGCGGCCAGCCCGCACGCCCGGCACAGCCCGCCAACCCCGGCGGCTGGAACGGCCGACCCGCGTGGCAGAACGGCGGCGGCGGTGACCGCGGTGATCGCGGCGGCGCGGGCAACCCCGTTGGCCAGCCCGCCTATGGTCGTCCGGCCTGGGGACAGGGACAGGGCGGCCAGGTTCAGCAGCCGCGTACCCAGCCTCCCGCATGGGGCACCCGCAACCCCACCTATGTCGATCCCAATCGCGGCAACAATGGCTGGCAGGGCCGTGACCGCGACGGCCAGAACCGCGATGGGCAGAACCGCGACGGCCAGAACCGCGATGGCCGCGACGGCGACCGCAGCGCCCAATGGCACCGCGATGGCAACGGCCAGTGGAACCGCAGCGGCTGGGGCTCGAACAACCAGCAGAACTGGAACCGTGATCGCGACCGCGACCGCGAAGGCTGGCGCGGCAACAGCCGGGGCTACAACAACGGCGGGCGCTCGTGGGACCGTGATGGCTGGCGGCGCGACAATCGGTACAACTGGTACGGCTGGCGCAACCAGCACCGCTCGATCTTCAGCCTCGGGTTCTACTCGGCGCCGTGGCGGGATTACTCCTACAGCCGCCTCGGCATCGGCGTGGTCATCGGCGCTCCGTTCTACGATCAGCGCTACTGGATCGCCGATCCCTGGGCCTATCGCCTGCCCCCGGCAGACGGCCCCTATCGCTGGGTCCGCTACTATGACGACGCACTGCTCGTGGATGTCTATTCGGGCGAAGTGGTCGACGTGATCTACGACATCTTCTACTGACCGGGCTTGCCGGGGGCGCGCCTAGCGCGTCCCCGGTCTGGCTCCCGGCGCCCACGCCATGCGCTCCGGCACTTCGGCTGCCGCCTCCGTCAGGGCCGTGAAGAAGCGGTTGAAATCGGCCGCCGCCTGCCAATCAAGCGGCGTCGAAAGATCGTCCGCCGGGTGGTGATAGCGCCGCTCGTACCAATCCCGATACGCCGCGCGCGAAGCCGCATCATAGGTCGCAAAGACGAAGCTCGCCCCAGGCACGCCCGCTTCCATCAGCGGCCAGTTGTCCGACCGGCGCAGCAGATCGCGCTCCGGTTCCGGGTCCTCCTGTACCGCAATCCCGCGCGCCGTGGCCACTTGCCGCACCAGATCGCCCAGCGAACTTTCCTTGAGGCCATGCACCGTCAGCAGCTTCAGCGGATAGAGCGGCCGCACCTGATCGAGGTTGATCACCGCCGCAAGGCTGGCGATCGGCACGGTCGGATGCTTCACGAACCAGCGCGAGCCCCACAGCCCCTTCTCCTCGCCGGTGAACACCGCGAAAAGCACCGGCCGCTTCAGCCCCTTGCCCGCGCGCATCGCGGCAAATTGCTCCAGCAACGCGACATAGGCCGCATCGTCGAGCGTGCCGTTGTAGATCGCACCGCCCGCCACCGGCTCGCCCCGGCCATAGCCATCAAGGTGCGCCGCGATCACGATGGCCTGATCCGCCAGCGCCGGATCGGTGCCCGGCAGCAGCCCCAGCACATTGGCAGAGCGCGTCACCCGCCGCGTCACCGTCAGCGCCGCGCTCGCCTGGCCCAATTCCGCTCGCGGCAAGTCTGCGCCCGCCGCGCCGCTGCGCAGGATTTCACCCGCCTGCGCGGTCAGCCGCGCCAGCGCGTCAGGATTGAGCGTGCCTTGCAAGAACGACGCGCCGCCAGCCGCTTTCACGCTGTCTTCGAGCGGCGTGACGCTGCGTGAATAGGCGAAAGGCCAGCGGATCGGCTCGCCCGGCAGCCCCGGCGCGGCAATCAGCAGCATCCCTGCCGCACCCGCCTCGCGCAGGGCCTTCGCCCGGTCGAACCCCTTGACCCGTGCCGGCGCCGGGCGACCATAGCAGACCACCACCTGCCCCTTCACCTCGGCAATCTCGGCCGCGCTGCAATACCCGCGGAATGTCGCGGGTGCCATGAGCGCCTTGGGCGTCGCCGCAGAGGGCGAAAGCTGCACATCGCGGTTGAAGCGCAGCCGCTGCCCGCCAATCAGCAACCGCGAACGCGCCTCATCCAGCCGCAGATCCTCGAACGTGATCGGCTGGAACCAGCCTCCGCCCGTACCGACCGGCTTGAGCCCGGCCGCCGCAAACCGCTTCGCCACGATCGCCGCCGCACGGTCATAGCCCCGCGACCCGGTATCGCGCCCCTCCATCGCATCGGACGAAAGCTCCCGCGTCAGCGCCCACCACGCGCGCGTCTGCGCATCAGGTGCCGGCCCCTCGGCCCGTGCCGCACCGCCCGGCAACGCCAACAAGGCGGCAGCCGCCAGCCCCAGCCTCTTCAGACCCGCCCCGCGCATTGCCATTCCTCTCGTTCCTTCGCGCCCATCATCGGCTCATGCCTGCAGCCTAAGAGAATGGCTAGTTCTGTCCACACGCATCGCGTCCATACTTGCCCTATCGCAGCCCAGCGCCGGGAGTGCCGATGCCGAAAGCCAGCCCGCAGCCCCCGCGCGACAGCTTCACCCACGACGACATCTCCCTCCTCGCCCGCGTCCAGCAGGGCATGGCATCCAGCGGCTTCCAGTCCGTCTGGCTCAGCGATGAGGAAGCCCGCGTCCAGCACTTCCACAATGCGCTGGATGCGGCGCTGGCTGGAGACTGATGGGCTGCGTGGGTGATTTCAGCCGTAAGGGGCGAGGCTGAGAATGGGTGGGGAGGAGACGTTCTTCAATCGTCCTCTTCAAGGCGTAAGCATGCGCGGAAAGCACCACCTTCTTTGTCTTGCCGGTGCCAAAGCTCAACGACCTTGTAATACCTGAAATAGCCGGGCGGGGTATCGATTGAGAGATATTCGCCGATGCGGGGCAAAAACTCGAACTCCGCCATAAACAGCGGTTCCAAGGCGTCTACGTGGTCAAAAGCTTCTACCACCGGCATGCCGACGCCTTATCAAGCCGCGGGAAGGTCTACAAGTCGGCGGAAACCGTCGTTTAAATATACTCACTCGCCGGAGTGCCTTCCCGAACCGGTAAGTGCCCGAAGCGTATCACCATCACCCTTCGTCATTGCGAGCGCAGCGAAGCAATCCAGAGCGGTTCTGCGCGGCTCTGGATTGCTTCGCTACGCTCGCAATGACGAAGCGGAAGAGCGTGGGCGAAAACCGACGTCCAAACTTGCCCGCCAGCCCTAAAGCCCAGCGCCGACCGCCGCCCCCAATTGCGCCTTCACCGCCTCAACATCGCCCAACACCCACAGCTCGGCGATCCGACCGTCCGCAAAGCGGAAGAACGCCGCACCTGGCCACGCGATCTCCCGCCCGGTTGCCTCCACGCCAAAGAACGGCCCCCGGTGCACCCCCGCAAAGCGCAGCCGCACCGCAGCGCGCTCGCCCTGTTCGATGATCTCAAAGATCGTGCAGGTATAGCCGCCCAGCGCCGCGTGAATCTGGCGCGTGTAGTCGATGAACCCGTCCACCCCGCGCTTCTCCGGCCCCAGCGAGCCGCGAAACCGGAAATCGGGTGCAAGGATCTCGCGCGCCACCGCTTCGTCAGCCAGGTTCCACACCTCATGGTAGAACCGTTCGATCAGCCGCGTCGGAGTCAAATCCGATCCGCCTGCGCCACGGCATCGCTTGCCCGCAATGCGCTGACGATACGCGTCAGATGCGCCAGATCGCGCACCTCGAGATCCACTTCATAGGTATGGAACGGGTTCTCGCGCTGGGTCATTTCGAGATTAACCACATTGGCGTGGTTTTTGGCAAAAACACCAGCCATTTCGGCGAGCGTACCCGGCCGGTTGTATAGCTCCGCGCGGATCCGGCCGACCGCGCCATCGGTGCGCGCGTCCCATGAAAGGTCGATCCAGTCGGCATCGATGCCATTGGCAAGGCTCAGGCAGTCGATCGCGTGGACTTCGACGCCTTTGCCCAAGCGCCTCAGGCCGACAATACGGTCGCCCGGCACCGGATGGCAGCAATCGGCCAGCTTGAAGGCCATGCCCGGGGTCAGGCCGCGCACCGCAATCGCGCGCTGCTGGCTCGGCCAGTTCTCGCTTTGCGGCAGGTTCTTGGCGCTTCCCGGCACCAGTGCTTCCATCACCTGCCGGTCGTCGATCTTGGCGCTGCCGATGGCGACCATCAGCTCTTCCTCATTGGTGTATTTCAGCCGCTTGATCGCGTCCGCCAACGCCTTCTTGCCGATCTTGCTCGGCAGCCGCTCGGCAATTTCGTCATAGAGCTTGCGCCCGATCTCGGCGATTTCGGCGCGCTCCTTCTGGCGCACTGCGCGGCGGATCGCGGCGCGCGCCTTGCCCGTCACCACGAAGGCGAGCCACGAAAGCTGCGGTTCGCTGCTGCGGCTCTTGATGATCTCGACCACATCGCCGTTGCCCAGCGGCGTGCGCAGCGGCACGTGCCGCCCGTTGATCTTCGCCCCCACCGCCTGCGCGCCGAGATTGGTGTGCACGGCAAAGGCAAAATCGATCGGCGTCGCGCCCTTGGGCAACTGATACAGCGCGCCCTTGGGGGTAAACGCGAAGATGCGGTCCTGATAGATCGCCATCTTGGTGTTTTCGAGCAGCTCGTCCGGATCGTGGCTCGCCTCGAGAATCTCGACCAGATCGCGCACCCAGCCGACTTGCCCATCGGGCAGCGCGCCCTGCTTGTAGGCCCAGTGCGCGGCAAGGCCGAATTCGTTGATCCGGTGCATCTCGTGCGTCTTGATCTGCACTTCCACGCGCATCGCGTTGTTGTAGATCAGCGAAGTGTGCAGGCCCTTGTAGCCGTTCATCTTCGGGGTCGAGATGTAGTCCTTGAACCGCCCCGGAATCATCTGCCAAGTCCGGTGCAGCAGCCCGAGCGCGATGTAGCAGTCCTCCGCGCTATCGGTCAGCACGCGAAAGGCCATGATGTCGGTGATCTGCTCGAAGCTCACGTGGCGCTCCGCCATCTTGCGCCAGATCGAGAACGGGTGCTTCTCGCGCCCCGAAACCTCCACTTTCAGCCCCGCTTCCGCCAGCGTCTGCTTGATCGCGAGCGCAATGGAATCGACTTGCGCGCCCTCGTCGTTGCGGATCGCGGTCAGCCGCCCGGTGATCGTGGCATAAGCCTCCGGCTCGAGCTGCTCGAACGCCAGCAGCTGCATCTCGCGCATGTATTCGTACATGCCCACGCGTTCGGCCAGCGGCGCGTAGATCTCCATCGTCTCGCGCGCGATGCGGCGGCGCTTTTCCTCGCTCTTGATGTAGTGGAGCGTGCGCATGTTGTGGAGCCGGTCCGCCAGCTTCACCAGCAGCACGCGCAAGTCCTCGGACATCGCGAGCAGGAACTTGCGCAGGTTTTCCGCCGCGCGCTCCTTGTCGCTCATCGTCTCGATCTTGGAGAGCTTGGTCACCCCATCGACCAGCCGCGCAACTTCAGGGCCGAACAGGCGCTCGACTTCCTCCACAGTGGCCAGCGTATCCTCCACCGTATCGTGGAGCAGCGCGGTAATGATCGTTTCCTGATCGAGCTTCAGCTCGGTCATCAGGCCCGCGACTTCGACCGGATGCGAGAAGTACGGATCGCCCGAGGCGCGCTTTTGCGAGCCGTGTTTCTGCACGGTATAGACATAGGCGCGGTTAAGCATCGCCTCATCCGCATCCGGATCATAGGCGAGCACGCGTTCGACAAGTTCGTACTGACGCAGCATCTCAACCCTAGATGGCCTTTGCCCGGCGCCCCCGACAAGGGAAAATGCCGCCGATGCGCAAATCTTTCACGCCTGTGTTGCCATAGCGAGCCCGCAGCGGCACTTAAGGGGCCGATGAGGGACGCACCGCCAGACATGACCTCCCCCCAAGATCCGTTCGTGAGAAACGGACATTATCCCACCCCGTTCGTGTCGAGCGAAGTCGAGACACCAGTCGCCGCGCGCAGTGTCTCGACTTCGCTCGACACGAACGGGAATTGAAAGCAGGCGGGATGGTAGAGGAAATGGCCAAGTCAGACTTCAGCGACAGGCTCAAGGCCAATCTGCGCACCCTCACCTGGCTCGATGCCGCCCGCGTGCGCGTCTATGCCGCGATGGTGCTGGTCGCCTACATCCCGATGATGGTGAAGGTGTTCCGCGAGGCGACCGGCACCGTGGGCAGCGATTTCCTCGCCTTCTGGGGCACGGGCCGCCTGCTCCTCTCCGGCCCCGCGCCGCGCGTCTACGATCTGGCCGCCGAACATGCCGCGCAGATGGCCGCCGGCACCGGCCAGATGGTCGCCTATGTCAATCCGCCGCCGTTCCTGTTTCTCGCCGCGCCGCTCGGCCTTATGCCTTATGCGGTGGCATGGGTGGTCTGGGCGCTGGCGGGATGGGCCATCTGGTTCCTCGTCGCCCGCCGCGCGCTGCCGGATACCGGCGGCACCAGGGACTGGGCGGGCACCCTCGCCGTGCTTGCCTTCCCTGCCGCTTACCTTGCCGCGAGCCACGCGCAGAACGGCTTCATCACCGGCGCCATCCTGATCGCCGCGGTCCTCACCCTGCGCCGCTCGCAGGCGCTTTCGGGCGCATTGTTCGGCCTGCTCGTGATCAAGCCGCACCTTGCGCTGCTCGTCCCCTTCTGGCTCGCCGCCGGGCGCAAATGGACCGCCATCGCCGCCGCCGCCGCTTCGGCCGCGCTGCTCTGCCTCGCCTCGCTCACCGTCTTCGGCCTCGATACCTGGCGTGCCTATCCGCAGAGCTTCGAAGTCAGCCAGATCCTGATGAGCCAGACTTCGGGCGAGTTCTTCCTGCGCATGTGCACGCCCTATGCGGCCCTGCACGTCCTGTTCGGCCCGACCGCCGCCATGGCAGGGCAAGCCGCCATCACGCTCGTCACCGGCGCGCTCGCCTGCCTCTACTGGCGCCGCGCCCCGTCAGACGAAGCCGCCGGCGCCATGCTCCTCGCCGCCACCGCGCTCGCCTCGCCCTACCTGTTCAGCTACGATCTGCCGTTCCTCGCCATGCCGGTGTTCTTCCTCATCGGCATGGGCCGCAGCATGGGCTGGCGGCCCTGGGAGAAATCCCTGCTGGTGCTGATCTGGCTCGCCCCCCTCGCCACCCGCGCCGCCGCGCTGCCGCTGGGGCTGAACCTGATGCCGCTCGCGGCGGCGGTGCTGTTCTGGCTGGTGTGGAGCACCTGGTTGCCAGCCAAGAAGTCGCCGAGCTTATCCGAATTTGATAGCGCTTTCATCGACTAGTGCGGTCGTCTCGTGCGAAAAATACTTTACCATTTTGCCATACGCTTCGACAGTCAGAACCAGCCATGTCCTGCGACGGTCCTTTTGATCGCTCACGCGCCTGACAAGCCCCATGTCTTCAAGCAAGGCGATCCACCTCAAGGCAGTTGTGAGCGGCACGTTTGATGCAATACATGCACTTGGACACTTCGAAGAACCGGCTGATTTCGGCGTGGAGGCGAAGAGAGGCCAGATTTGAGCGTGCGGAGCACCGTTCTCCTGGTCTTTATCGCTGACTTCCGTGCTGGACTGCCCTTCCGGGGCCGGTTTTCGCGTCATGCGGGCGCAGTACGCCCTTCAAGCCAGGCGAGGCGTTGGAAGTTATAGGCCAGGTTCGCCATGCCGATCTTGATGCGAGCCCGCGCGATTCCGATAGTGCGGACGATCAGGCCCATCCGGTGTTTCTGGCCGGCGAACACATGCTCGACCGCCGAGCGTATGGCGGAGCGTTTGGCATTGGCTCTGGCGATGCGCTCGGGCATCGGCCGGCGTGGCGGCTTTTTCTGATGGATGTGGCTGGTGAACATGCACTTGGCGAGGAACGCCTCGTTCTTCTTCGATCGGTAGGCGGTATCGGCCCATACGCCCGAGCCAGTGTTGTTGCTGCTGACCACGTCGGGCAGCCTCGCGCCATCATGGGCATTGGCGGCGCTGGTGTCCCAAGTGCGGATCAGCCCATGCGCCCGGTCGATGCCGATGTGGTTCTTGTAGCCGAACATCGGGATGGCGAGGTCGACCGGTTTGAACGCCTTGGGATCGGCGCCCTCCTTCACCTTGGCCTTGGTGTACTTCACGCTCCAGCGCGCATCGCGATCTTTCTGGCGTAGCATGGCAGGCTTTGCCTTCCAGCGCTCCGGGATCCGGCCTTCCCTGATCGCCGCCTTCTCGTCCTCGGTGTTGCGCTGCTTGGGTGCCGGCACAACCGTGGCGTCGATGATCTGTCCGCCCATGGCGAGATAGCCCCGGTCGGTCAGCGCCGCATCAAAGCGGGCGAAGAGCTTGTCGATCGCCTTGGCCTGCACCAGGCGCTCGCGGAACAGCCACACGGTCGTCGCATCGGGCACCGTGCCATCGAGCCCAAGCCCCAGGAAGCGCTGGAACGAGAGGCGATCCTTGATCTGGAACTCGGCTGCCTCGTCCGACAACGAGTAAAGCGCCTGCAGCACCAGGACCTTGAACATGAGCACCGGATCGAACGGCGGGCGACCGCCCTTGCCGCGAGCGCTCCGTCGCAGCGCTGCTATCAACGGTCCGCGGAACACCTCAAAGTCGACGACCGCCGCGAGCCGCTCAAGCGGATCACCCGCCGCGCTCAAAGCATCATATCGGTCCGAAAGATCGAAGAAACCTGGCTGCCCCGCCATCACCACCTCCGCCACTCGTCGGCGAAGTGAATCAAATCCGCCACTCAAAGGCCAGAGTTTTTCGAGGTGTCCACTTGTAACAGAAACATGCTTGCCTTCTTTGGCAGAGATAAAAAGGTCCAGTAGAAGGTCCCAAGACGGTTCGCCGAATATTGCGGGGTCAAACACTTTTTCGCGTCGTCGCCTATCACGGTAGTCTTTGCGGGCTAATTCCAACAAGTCTGCGTTGTCGAACAGCGGCGCCTCATCGTCATTTTCATTCGCCTGTAGCGAAGGCGCCACGGCAAGCCGTTCCAGATCCCGCGCGACCGCCAACAGGCCATTTGCATAAGCCATCAGCTTTCGGGCGCGCAGTTGAAGCATTTCGTTCTGATTCACGGTAGCCCCTGCATCGGAAATTCAGAGGCAGCTTAATCCAATTCCGACATAGTATCAGATACGAGATAATACGGATATACACTAAGGTCTTACGTCATTCTGGAATTCATCATCACGAAACAAAAAATCCGTTTCAGTCTAATGGTGACATTATTTTTTGCGTTGCGATCCGCTCGATTACCAGATCGTGAGCAGCTTGTATGCGTGCTGCAAGAAGCAAATCACCGCACTCTGCCGCTTGTGCAGTCAAGGCTTCAAGCTCGTTAGCAATGACTGGATAGACCGCCAACGTCTCCGCATTGGTGTTATCTTTGGCCACCTTTCGCGTCCTCTCATTTGTTTTTGGATCGTCGCGAACACCCGCGGCTCCGATATTTGTTAGTGTTACTATCGACTTCCTACCAAAATGAACCTAATGCGCTAGGTAGTTTGGCATCTCTTTTTGTTTAGGTGGTTTATACCAAACGAGTACGCCCAGCTGACAGCTTTGCGGCGAACTGGCGTCAAATCGCTATGAGCGGTCCATATCTTTCCAGCGAAGAAAGAAGGATATCTAGCTTTTGGTGACTCCGCCTTGCCTACAAGGAGCGGCCGCAGGGTTGAACGAAGCCGCCGGCGGAAAGGGCACCTTCGTGTTTTCGCGTCTCAGCGCGAAACCCACTTCATCCCTTCTCCGCGACTCCGCGACTCCGCGTGAACCCTATTCCCAAACCGCCTCAGGCGGCAGGCTCATCAGGATCGCGTCGATATTCCCGCCCGTCTTGAGGCCGAACAGCGTGCCCCGGTCATAGACCAGATTGAACTCCGCATAGCGCCCACGCCAGATCAGCTGCTTGAGCTTGTCGTCCGCGTTCCATTCCATGTTCATCCGCCGCCGCACCAGCGCCGGGTACACATTCAGAAACGCATCGCCCACATCGCGGGTAAAGGCAAAGTTCGCCTCGAACCCCGCCTCGTCCGGGCATTCTAGGTGGTCATAGAAAATGCCGCCCACGCCCCGGTGCACCTTGCGGTGGGGAATGTAGAAATACTCGTCCGCCCAGGCCTTGAACCTGCCATAATAGGCCGGATCATGCGCATCGCAGGCCGCTTTGTAGCTGGCGTGGAAATCGGCCGTGTCCTCGTCATAGGGGATCGGCGGATTGAGATCGCCGCCGCCGCCGAACCACGCCTTGCGCGTTGTCAAAAAGCGGGTGTTCATGTGGACCGCGGGCACATGCGGGTTCGCCATATGCGCCACCAGACTGATCCCCGTCGCGGTGAACGCCGGGTTCTCCGGGTCGGCACCGTGCATCGTCTTCGCAAAATCCGGGCTGAAGGCACCGCCCACGGTCGAGACGTTGACGCCGACCTTCTCGAACACCTTGCCCTTCATCAGCCCCTGCACGCCGCCGCCGCCATCAGGCACCGGCTCGCCGTGATGCTCGCGCTTCCACGGCGTGTAAGTGAAGCTGGCGTCGCTCCCCGCCTCGCGCTCGATCGCCTCGAACTCCGCGCAGATCCGGTCCCGCAGGCTTTCGAACCATGCGCGGGCGCGGCCAGTTTCCGCGCTCCAATCCTCTTTGGCGACGGCCTTGTGGGCCTCTTGTGCAGTGCTCATGCGCAAGTCTTGCCAAGCCAAACGCAATCCGGCAAGGCCCGTACATGGTTCCCGTTATGTTCAACCGATTTGGCGCCCCTTTCGCCTTTGCCGGGCAGGAATTTGCGCTCGCCCCGTCGCGCGCGCTCTACTGGGCTGAGGAACGCGCACTGATCGTCGCCGATCTCCACCTCGAGAAGGCCAGCTGGTACGCGGCGCGCGGCCAGATGCTCCCTCCTTATGATAGCCGCGAAACCCTTGGCCGAGTCGCCGAAGCGATCCGCGAGACCGGCGCGCGCCGTGTCCTCTGCCTCGGCGACAATTTCCACGACAGCCACGGCCCCGCCCGGCTCGAACCCCACGCCGCAGGCATGCTCGATGCGCTGATGCGCGCGGTGGACTGGGTGTGGATCACCGGGAATCATGACCTTGGGCACGATACCAGGGACGCCGCCGCCGAGGCGCAGGGCCTGCCCGAACTCACCGTGCGCGGCATCGCCTTGCGCCACGAAGCCCGCCCCGGCGAAACCGGGCCCGAGCTTTCCGGCCACTTCCATCCCAAGTTCGCCGTCACCGCGCGCGGCCGCCGCGTCGCGCGTCCTTGCGCCGTCGCCAGCGAACGCCGCCTGATCCTGCCCGCGTTCGGTGCCCTTACCGGCGGCCTCAATGCCGCCGATCCCGCCATCCTCGGCGCCCTCCAGCCCGCCCGCGCAATCGATGCGCTGATCCCCGCCGCCGGCAAACTCGCCCGCTTCCCCCTCTGGCGGAGCGCCTGAGTTGCTCCCCGATACGGGTAGGGGAGCGTAAAAGACATGTTTCACGCGGAGACGCGGAGGCGCGGAGAAGAATAGGAAAAGCCTGCGGCGCAGCCGCCTTCGGTTCTATCTCCTCATTGCTCTGCGCCTTTGCGTCTCCGCGTGAACCCTGCTTGCTTCTTCCTTCTCCGCGCCTCCGCGTCTCCGCGTGAACCCTGCTTTCTTCCCCATTCCCATCCCCCGCGTAAAACCGGATCAAACCGCCCTCCCAAAACCGCTTAACCCCAAACCAACCTTCCCGCTTTATCTGCCGCCGCATTGTGATATGAGCGCGCGGGGGCCGGCGCATAGCCCTCCCCCATTTTTGAAACATCAGGAGCAAGCACTATAGCCCCCCCACCCCGGCGCATGATGGCGCCCCCTGTAAAGACCGGCCCCCGCTACAACCAGCTCATCAGTTCGCCCAAGGTGCGCGTGATTGATGAGAACGGCGAGAATCTGGGCGTCATGTACACCCGCGAAGCGATCGATCAGGCAGCCGAAGTCGGCCTCGATCTGGTCGAAGTCTCGCCCAACGCCGATCCGCCGGTCTGCAAGTTCCTCGATGTCGGCAAGTTCCGCTACGAAGCGCAGAAGAAGGCCAACCTCGCCCGCAAGAGCCAGAAGACGCAGGAGATCAAGGAGATCAAGATGCGTCCGAACATCGATGACCACGATTACGACACCAAGATGCGGAGCGTGGTGAAGTTCATCGAGGAAGGCGACAAGGTCAAGATCACCCTCCGCTTCCGCGGCCGCGAGCTTTCGCACCAGCAGATCGGCATGAATCTCCTGCGCAAGGTGCAGGATGATGTCACCGAAATCGCCAAGGTCGAAGCCTTCCCCCGCATGGAAGGCCGCCAGATGCTAATGGTCCTCGCGCCGAAGTAACGGCGGCGGCAAGGCGAACCCCTCCCCTGCGCGGGAGGGGGCGCCACCACAGTTCCTCCCCGATGCTGGGAGAGGGACCACCCTCACGGTGGTGGAGGGGCACGCACCCCATTCAAAAGTTTCGCGCAGAGTGCGCAGAGACGATGTTTTGTTCGCGCAGAGGCGCAGAGGCGCAAAGAGGCCCCGCGCGCAGCAGGCCTTCCACATCACCGCAACCAGCCCAATAAGAGATCGGCTTCGCCAACAGCGCGACCTCTCCGCGCCTCTGCGCCTCTGCGCGAAACCCCCTTCCTCCCTTCTCCGCGCCTCCGCGCGAAACCCTCCCTCCCCGCCGCCGCAAAGCAACGAAGCCCAGTAAAACCATTTTCCTACCCCGCCCCCCATGCCCTATGCAGGCCTCAGGGCAGAACGGCGGGGCACATGGGCGAATTCACTACAGCGTATTGCGGATTAATCGGCCCGATCGATCAAAAGTCCCGCACTGATCGATCCGAGTTAATCCTCAGGACAGTGTCAACTGTGTCAACTTGCGCGCGTTACGGCACATGAACGCACGCGCCATCGCTCTCATCACCGGACCGCTCGGCCTTCTCGCCACGCTGCTCCTTGCAGCGCCTGCGGGCATGCCGCCCTCCGCGTGGCACACCGCCGGACTGGTCTGGTGGATGGCGGTCTGGTGGATGACCGAGGCGATGCCGCTGTCTGCCACCGCCATGCTTCCCTTCATCGTTCTCCCGCTCACCGGCGTGGTCGATGCGAATAAGACCGCGGCGGCCTATTACTCGCCGATCATGTTCCTCTTCGTCGGCGGCGCATTCCTTGCGCTTGCCATCGAACGCACCGGTCTCCATCGCCGCCTTGCGCTCACCATGCTGGCCCATGCCGGGACCAGCCCGGTGCGCCTGCTCCTCGCGGTCATGGCCGCCACCGCCTCGATCTCGATGTTCATCTCGAACACCTCGACCGCGCTGATCATGATGCCGATGGCGCTCGCCATCCTCACCTCGGGCGGGGTGAAACCGGGCGAGACGGACGGCATGGCAGGCGCGCTCCCGATGGGCGTCGCTTTCGCCGCCACGCTCGGCGGCTATGGCACCATTGTCGGCACCCCCACCAATGCCATCGCGGCCGGGCTGCTGGACCGCACCCTCGGCGTGAAGATCACCTTCATCGAATGGTCCGCGTTCGGCCTGCCCATCGTCATCATCGGCGTGCCGCTCGCCGCGTTCATTATCGCGCGGGTCCACAAGATCGGCCCGGGCAGCTTTGATCCCGCCGCCGCGCGCGATGCCATCGAGCATTCGGTGCACTGGACGGTACCCGAACGCCGCCTCGTTCCGCTATTCCTCCTCACTGTTCTGGCCTGGGTCACGCTCCCGCTTACTGAAGGCCTGTTCCCAAAAGGCGGGCTGACCGATGGCACCATCGCGGCCATCGCTGGCCTCACGCTCTTCGTCTTCCCCGATGGCACCGGCCGCGCGATGCTGACGTGGAAGGAAGCGAACCGCATTCCCTGGGACGTGATCCTCATGTTCGGCGGCGGCCTCAGCCTCGCCATGGGGATGGACGCCTCGGGGTTGAGCGATTGGCTCGGCACCGCGATGCTCCCGCTGCGCACCGTGCCTCTGCCGGTGGTGGCGCTGGTGCTGGTCGGCTTTGTCGTCATCGTTACCGAATTTGCCAGCAACATCGCCGCTGCCAGCGGGATCATGCCCGTCGTTGCCGCGCTGTGCGGCGCGCTGGGAGCCGATCCGATCCTGCTCGCCCTCCCCGCTGCACTGGCGGCCAGCTGGGGCTTCATGCTCCCTGCCGGCACCGGGCCCAACGCGCTGGCCTGGGGCACCGGCCACATTGCCATGCCGCGCGTGCTGCGTGCCGGGTTCATGCTCGATCTTGCCGGCGTGCTCCTCATCGTCGGCGTGGTCTGGGGCATCGCCGGTCTGATGCGGCTGGCCGGAAGCTGAGCGCGGGGATGGACCAGCCTTCCGCCTTCACCCAGGGCGCGGGCCGCGTGCTCGGCTCGCCGCTGCGGCTGCTCACGGGCACGCTGCTTTATGTCGGGATCGTCTTTGCGGTCTCCACACTCGGTTACATCGCCTGCGGCTGGCCGGTGGGCGATGCCGCCTATATGGTGCTGCTCACCATCTTCTCGGTCGGCTACGGCGAAGTCCGCCCGATCGACACGTCCTTCCTGCGCTTGTGGACCACCGCCACCATCGTGCTCGGCTGCACCGGCATGATCGTGCTGACCTCCGCGCTCGTGCAGGTATTCACCCTGTTCCAGTTCCGCCAACTCCTGGGGGTAGGCAAGATGCAGACCGAGATCGACCGCCTGAAAGACCACGCCGTGATTTGCGGCATGGGCCGCATCGGGCTCCAGCTTGCCAGGGCGCTGACCGACGCGCGCCACCCGTTCGTGATCATCGAACGCAGCCCCGAAAAGGCCGAGGAAGCCCGCGCTGCCGGCTGGCTCGTGATGGTGGGAGAAGCGACGCAGGAGGAAACGCTGCGCGCCGCCGGGATCATGCACGCCCGCGTGCTCGCCTCGGTGCTGCCCGATGATGCTGCCAACGTGTTTATCACGCTCTCGGCGCGCAGCCTCAACCCAGCCGTCCAGATCATCGCGCGCGGGGAGGCGCCGACCACCGAGCGCAAGCTGTTCCACGCAGGCGCCGACAAAGTCGTGCTCCCCACCCACATCGGCGCGGAACGCATTGTCGAACTGATCCTCTATCCCGCGACCGACAGCCGCATCCAGGACGCCGAACACATGGCGGACGCGCGCCGTTTCCTCCACGATCTCGGCCTCGACGTCGAAGTCGTCACCGCCGTCCCCAAGGGCGCGCTGACGGGCGCGACCGTCGGCGAAGCCGAACGCCGCAGCGCCGGCGCCTTCTTCATCGTCCAGATCGACCGCGTAAACGGCCAGTCGATCCAGCACCCCGGCGAGGACGTCAACATCGAGCCGGGCGATACACTGGTGCTGGTGGTGCGGGGGACGCGGCTATCGGCAGGCGCGATCTTCGGGATGCCGGCGAAACCGGTGAAGCATGGAAGGACGTATGTGGGGTGAAGCGCATTGCGATTGGATAGCAAGCTTTGACAAAAACTGTTATTGGATCCTTCGGACCGCTAAGGAATGCCCCATGAATGTAAGTCTGACGCCGGAGCTTGAAACTCTGGTCCACAACAAGGTCAAAGCCGGACGCTACAATTCAGCCAGCGAAGTCGTGCGAGAAGCACTGCGCCTTATGGAAGAGCGCGATCAATTGCAGGAACTGCACAAGGCGTCGATGCGCGAAAAGATCGCGGCCGGAGTGGCCTCGCTCCGCGCCGGACGCGTTATCGACGGAGAAGCCTTCATGGACAGGCTCGATGCCGAGCTGGCTGCGGTTGAGGCAAACTCCAACTAGTGGCGGCGCGCTACGCGATCACGCACGAAGCGGAGCAGGATATCCAGCTGATCCGTGAATACTATATCGACCAGGCAGACGTCCGTGTGGCGCGCCATGTGCTTGGGCAATTCAAGAGGGCATTCAGCTTTCTGGGTTCAACGCCAAACGCAGGTCACTGGCGCGACGACCTTACGGACGCGCACGTCCGGTTCTGGCCAGTTCTCGGTTACCTGATAGTCTATGATCCGTCGACGCAACCTATCGGCATCGCGCGCGTACTGCATGCCTCGCGTGATCTGGAAATGCTGTTCAGGACCAAGCCGCCGCGTCTCTGAATGCCGGTCTACCCATGCGCCCCGAAGTGGTTCGCAATCGCCGCTGAAATCCGCAGGTTCAGCGCATGCGCGCGCTCGATCGGATCGATAAACCGCGTGCGGATCACGCCGTAGCCTTCGGCGCGGTTGTCGGGGTAGTCGGTCGGTTCGCTCACCGGGAAGTCCTCGAGTCCGGGCTCGACCACCGGATAAGCCCGGCGCAGCTGCGCCAGCGCTTCATCCACCCGCAGCGAGAGGACCATTTCGAGCACGTCCTCGCGGCTCACGTCGTTGGAGCGCGAGAACGGGGGCACTTGCACGGCGCGGAGGAACATGTGCATCAGCAGCGCCAGCCGCAGCGCCTGCAGCAGCGCGATGGTGCGGCGCTGCTCGTCCTGCGCGGGGTTGCGCCCACCATCGAGGCCCTGCCCTTGCGGCACCATGCCGAGCAGCCGGTGGAGCTTCATCCAATCCACCCGGAGGCGTGAGGCGAGCCGCCGGAACACCCCGGCGCGGTCGTCCTTGGTGAGGTATTCCGCCAGCGCCAGGCAGGCATCCTCAAGCGCGGTCTCGGTGCCGCGATAGGGCCGGCTCGCCCAGTAGGCCGAATTGAACAGCTCGCCGAAGCAGGCCACCGTCTTGATCGAGGCGAGGCCATTGGCCGCGCGCAGCAGCCGCACCAGTTGCCGCCCGCGCGCCGAACGGCCGAGCAATTCGGCAACCGCCTCGGTCTCCTCCCCCGCTGCGATGCCAGCGCCCGCGATCACGTTCACAGGGTAACCGATCTGCTGCAGGATCGCGTTGTGGGGGATCGCGCGGATTTGCCGGAGGCTCATCGTGCGGTCGCTGGCGATATCCGATTGCCGGCGCGAAACGCGGCTGCCGGTGCTCTTGAGCATGCCGAGACCGAACGCGGTGACAGCGCGCGCATAAGTCTGGCTTTCCAGCTGCTCGCGCTGCACCCGCCGGATCGCGCGGTAGAAATCGAGGCTGAGATCGGTGCGATCGTAGAACGGATCAGGCTCGCTGTCCCCGCGCAGCGCTTCTTCTGCCTCGATGATCCGCGTCAGCGTGGCGAGAGCAAGCTCGTCGCTGCGGAAGAAGAGATAGCCATCGCCGCCCTGAAAGCTCGCTTCGGGCTCGAGCACGATCTCGGCCTTGGCAAAGCGCCCACGCGCCCAGCGGCTCAGCGGCCAGGTCAGCCTATCGGCAAAGCCGGAAGGATGCGCGCCGCGGCCCATGCTTTCGCCGTGGGTGTTGAACACCAGCGCGGCGACATCGGTCAGCCCCGCCGCCTTCATCGCCGCCGCGAGACGGCCCTGCAGCCGCTCGATGGCTAGCGCCGCCGGGATCTGCCCCATGAAGCGCCCCGCATCCGAAAAGCCCGTCTGGATCGATAGGCGTCCGCGCAGCCGCACGTAATCGCTGTAGGATTCCTCGGCGAGCAGCGCTTCGAGGAACCGCCCGCCATGCTCGAGCGCAGCCTCGGTCTCGAACAGCGGAGAGACGTCAACCTTGCCCTCGATGCCCAGCAACCGCGCGAAATAGAGCGCGGCGAGCACCGTCTGCGGCTGTTCGCATTCGGCGATCAGCATGCGGATTGGCGCATCGGCATCGATGTGATGAAGGATCTGCGCCATCACGAGGAACTGGCGCATCGCGGTCGAGGTCTCGATGGCGAGCGCGGCAAAATTGGCGCGCAGCGGCTTCACATCGGCCAGCAGCTCGCGCAGCTTTGAGAGCGCGCCTTTGCTGGCGAGATCGAGCGTGCCTTCGGGATCGATGCGCCGCCGCAGCGCGTTCAGCAGCTGCGAGGCGTTCACCCGGAAGTGGATCCAGCCCATGCCGAGCCCGTCCGCACGCATCGCGCCTGCCAGTACGGCGAGCGCAATCGCGGCTTCGCCCTCGGCACCCTTGGCCTCGGCCTCAAGCGCCGCGATCACCGGGGCGAGCGAAAGCAGCTTGTCAGGATGCTCCGCCGTCAGGGCATTGGCCGCCGCGGCCAGCGCCTCCGGCTCCGCGCCGAGCCCGGTGAACAGCGCCGCCATCTCGGCCGCATGAGCCGCCGCGCCGCGCAGGCCCACGAGCAGCGCGTGATCCGGCACCACTGCCGCGAGCTGCGCCGCATAGCCTCCGAGCCGCCGCGCCTTCTCCTGCAGCCGATAGGCGACCGATGTGGACCACGAGATATCGGTCCGGCCATCCATGTCATAGCCGACCCAGCTCGCGAAGCGGAACGGCAGCGGACGGAAATCGAGCCAGCGCCCCGGCCAGCGCGCGCGGGCATGAGCGAGCAGTGCAGCGTTGATCCGGTCGCGCGCGGCGCCCGCGCGCTCGATGGCGGCCAACGCTTCGGCATGCTCGTAATCGAGCGTCACCTTGGGGCCGGTGCCAGGCACCTGGCAAACCGTCGCCGCCATCGGGTCCTCGGCCAGCGCCGCCTCGGCAACGGCATCGGATTCGGCGGGGCTCAACAGGAAGGTCGGGTGCGCGGTGAACACGGCGTGGAGCAGTGGCCGTTCCCAGCGGCGGCGGAACTCGGAGAAGCCGTCCTCCTCGTTGAGCAGCGCCGCCAGCCGCACGAGGTTCTCCGCCGGATCGGTCGGCGCGATCAGATGGCGCAGCCGCGCGGCGCGGGCCTGCAGCCCTTCGCATTCCAGCGCCGCGACGAGCCCCTCCATCGCCGACAAATCGAGCGCACCGCTTTCAAGCTGACGCGAAAGATCGTGGCTCAGCTGGAACACCGGATTGAACAGCGGGGTTTCCGCCGTCCGCGTATGAAGTTCCTGCAGGCGGTTCCTCAGCGTATCGACCGTATCCATGCGCGCCGCACCTCCTGCCAAGTGGATCGGCCTGCAGGACCACCGCCTGCAGGCTGCGTCAGGGCCAGAAGCCCCGGAGAATCAGGCCAGCGCTGCTGCCTCGCGCGCTGCCGCCTCGATTGCCAGCACATCGGGCGTACCCTTACCCACCACCCAGGAGCCGCCGACGCATAGCACCGGGCCAAAGCCCAGCCATTCCGGCGCGCTTTCCAGCGTGATCCCTCCCGTCGGGCAAAACTGGCACTGATGGAACGGCGCCGCAAGCGCCTTGAGCGCGGGCAGACCGCCCGAGGTCGCGGCCGGGAAGAACTTGAAGTGCGTCAGCCCCAGATCGAGCCCGCGCATGATATCACCCGCATTGGCGACGCCCGGCAGATAGGGAATGCCCGAAGATACCGCCGCCCCGCCAAGCCGCTCAGTGAGGCCGGGCGAGACGATGAACTCGGCGCCCGCATCGATCGAGGCCTTGAGCGTGGCGGGGTCGGTCACCGTACCCGCGCCGACGATGGCGCCTTCGACGGAGCGCATCGCCCGGATCACATCGAGCGCGACGGGGGTGCGCAGCGTGACTTCGAGCACGCGCAGGCCGCCCGCGACCAGCGCGCGCGCCACGGGCACGGCGTGGGCCACGTCCTCGATCACCAGCACCGGAATGACCGGGGCCGTGCGCATGATGGTTTCGATGGGCTTCATGGGAACTCGCTGGGTCTGTGTGGGTTGTGCCCTGACCTAACGCGCGGGGCCGCGCCATGCAGCCTGCAATCGGGCATGCGCATAGCTATTCTTCGGCAACGACCAAGCGGCTGCCCCCCAACCGCTCATGCTGAGCTTGTCGAAGCATCATGCACAACGGCCGCGCCAACATGCTTCGACAAGCTCAGCATGAGCGGAGTTGGTGTCCGGGGCGGGACAGGGCAGGCTGGCGCCCCTTCAAATCGCCGAACTGAAGCTGCGCTCCTCGGTACGATAGGCGTCAAACACCGCAGCAATCGCCCGCGCATAAGGCGCCGCGCCCGGCTCCAGCCGCAGCCAGCCGCGATCCAGCGAGACCAGCCCCGCCGCTGCGAAGGGCTCCAGCCTTTGCCGCGCGGGGCCGAGCAGATCGGCGTCGATCTTCGCCGCACCCTTGCACAGCAGCGCCTCGATCAGCGCGGCGCGGCGCTCGTCGTCGGGGCCGGTTTCGATGCCCTTGCGTCCCGCGAGTTTGTCCGCGCCGATCAGCATGCGGTAACGCCCCGGGTTCTTCTCGTTCTGGACCTTGAGCCCGGGCAGCTCACTGATCGCCGAGGCACCCAAACCGATCAGCACGCTTGCGGAGTCCTCGGTAAAGCCCTGAAAGTTCCGCCGCAGCGTCCCGTTCAGCGCCGCCCGCGCGAGCGGATCGCCGGGCAGCGCGAAGTGATCGAAGCCGACCGCATGGTAGCCCGCATCCATCAGCTGCCGCGCGCCCATCACCGCCATGCGGAAACGCCCGCGCTGGTCTGGCAGGTCCGATCCATCGATCCGGCGCTGGCGCGGGATCATGTGCGGCACGTGCGCATAACCGAACAGCGCGATGCGGTTAGGCCCCATCGCCACGCTCTGCGCCAGCGTTTCGGCGAGCACGGCATCGTCCTGATGCGGCAATCCGTACATGAGGTCGAAGTTGATCGAGCCGACCCCCGCCGCGCGCAGGCCCGAGACCGCGCGTTCGATCATCTCGATCGGCTGGACGCGCCCGATGGCCTCCTGCACCGCCGGGTTCAGCGTCTGCACGCCAAGGCTGACCCGGGTCACACCGATGCCGCGGATCGCAGTCAGCCAATCGCGCGTCAGGGTGCGCGGATCGAGCTCGACCGAAAGCGCCGGCCGCACGAAGCGGAAGGCCAGCACCAGCGCATCGATCAGCCGCACGAACTCGGTTGGCGGCACGGCATTAGGGCTACCGCCGCCGAATGCGATGTGCTCGATATGCACCGAAGGATCAAGCATGTCGGCCACCAGCGCGATCTCGCGGTGCAGCGCCTCGAGATAGGCGGTCAGCCGGTGGCGTTTGTTGGCAGCGCCGGTGTTGCAACCGCAGTACCAGCAGATTTCTTCGCAATAGGGGATGTGGAGGTAGATCGAGACCGGCCCGGTCAGGCTGGCCAGCGAGATGCGCTGGCGCATCTCGAAGCTCTCCTCGACGAACTCCGCCGCCGTGGGATAGCTGGTGTAGCGCGGCACCGGCCGCGCGAGCAGCTCGGGATGGTAAGTCCAGTCGGCAAACTGCTCCGCTGTGGATGGCCCGCTCATAGCCCGGAATCCTCTTCGTCGTCGTCGTTCTCTCCGCAACAGGTGCCACCGGCCGAACGCTTGCGCATTGCGCTATGGCAAATCTTGCAACACTGCTTGTCCGGTTCGTGATTTTTCATGGGCAGCGGAATCGGCGCACCGCCGCCGCACAGCGCGATCATGGTGGGGTGTGCTGCCTGCGCCGGAATCGCCAGCTGCACCGCGGCCAGCGCGCTGAACAGGGCGAACAGGCGCTTCATAGCGGCTTGTCCTCGTCGATCAGGATACGCGCCGCAGCGCCATCGAGATCGCTGAACTGCCCGCCGCGCAGCGCCCAGAAAAAGGCTGCCAGACCAAGAAGTCCCATGCCGAGCGCG
This sequence comes from Novosphingobium sp., assembly GCF_965228995.1. Taxonomy (GTDB): domain Bacteria; phylum Pseudomonadota; class Alphaproteobacteria; order Sphingomonadales; family Sphingomonadaceae; genus Novosphingobium. The sequence continues at coordinate 3,238,285 of NZ_OZ245852.1, forward strand.
ATGGGGATGAGGATCAGGATCGAGGTCATTGTGAAGCCCTCACCAGACGGAGCGAATTGCCCACCACGATCAGCGAGGACGTCGCCATGGCGATCGCTGCCATCAGCGGCGTAACGAGGCCCGCCATCGCGAGCGGCACGGCAAACGCATTGTAGAGGATCGCCGCCGCGAAGTTTTCGCGCACCACGCGCATCGTCCGCCGGCTGGCGCGCACCGCGCGCGGCAGGGCGAGCAGCGAATCGCCGGTGAACACGAAGTCTGCCGCCTGCCGCCCCACATCGCTCGCGCTGCCCGGCGCGATCGAAGCGTCGGCGGCGGCGAGCGCGGGGCCGTCGTTGATCCCGTCACCCACCATCAGCACGCACTTGCCGGTGCGCTGCAGCCGCCGGATCGCGTCGAGCTTGTCCCCCGGCTGTGCGCCGGCCTGCCCGGTGAGGCCCGTCTCGCGCGCCGTCATGCGGACGGCGGCGGCATTGTCGCCCGAGAGGATCGACGCCTGGATGCCCAGCGCGGCAAGGTCCGCCAGCGCTTCGCGCGCGTCGGGCCGCAAGCGGTCGGCAAAGCCGATCACCCGCACCGGCCCCGCACCGATGGCCAGCGCCGCCGCCGTGCCGCCGCTCTGCGAAGGCCGCCCGAGCGAAACGGAAAGGCCGCGCCAAGTGCCGGAAACCCCTCGCCCCGCCGCTTCGTGTACCTCTTCCACACTCGCTGCGCGCACACCCCTTGCGGCAAGAGCAAGCGCCAATGCCTGCGAAAGCGGGTGGCGGCTGTGGCTGGCGAGAGCGAGTGCCACGGCGGCTTCCTCCTCGCCCAGCGCGTCCAGCACTGCGGTATCGGGAACCGGGCGGCCCATCGTCAGCGTCCCGGTCTTGTCGAGCAGCACGCGGTCGACTTTGGCGAGGCGTTCGATGGCCGAGCCGTCCTTGACCATGATCCCCCGGCGCAGGAGCGCGCCCGCCGCGACGACTTGCGCCACCGGCACCGCCAGCCCCAGCGCGCAGGGGCACGTGATGATGAGGACGGCGATGCCCACCACCAGCGCCTGATGGAAACCCGCCCCGGCGATCAGCCAGCCGGCAAAGCTCAGCGCCGCAAGGGTATGGACCGCGGGCGCATAGAGACGCGAGGCGCGGTCGGCGATGCGCACGAATGTGCTCTTGGCCTGCCCCGCCGATTCCATCGCCTGCGCGATTTCGGCAAGCGCAGTCCCCTGCCCGGCTGCCGTGACGACCACGTCAACCGGCGCATCGAGGTTCAGCATGCCCGCCAGCACGCGCTGGCCAAGGCCCGCCGGCACCGGCGCGGTTTCGCCCGTCAGCAGGGATTGGTCGAACCGGCTTGTGCCGCTGGCGATTGCGCCGTCCGCCGCCAGCCGCTCGCCCGCCGCCACGCGCATCAGCATGCCCGGTGCAAGGGCTGCCGCCGTGGTCCAGTGCAGCGCGCCGTCCGCGCCGACCAGCATGGCGCCGCTTGCCGCCTGCCGCAGCAGCGCGGCCACCCCGGCCCGCGCCCGGTCGCGCATCATCGCATCGAGCACGCGGCCCGCGAGGAGGAACAGCAGCAGCATCAAGGTGCCGTCGAACCAGGCTTCCTTGCCGCCGGTCAGCGTCTCGTAGCAGGAAAGGCCCGTCGCCAGCGTCACGCCGATCGAGATCGGCACGTCCATATTGGTGCGCCCCCGCTTCAGCGCGCCCAGCGCCGAGCGGAAGAACGGCTGCCCGGCATAGAGGATCGCGGGCACGCCGATGGCGGCCGAAAGCCAGTGGAACAGATCGCGCGTGCTGCCATCCGCGCCCGACCACACACTGACCGAGAGCAGCATCACGTTCATGCAGGCAAAGGCGGCCACCGCTAGCGGCGCAAGCAATTCGCGCGAGGCGGAAGGCGGCTCCAGCGCATCTTCGCGCGGCTGCGCGGCAAAGCCTGCACCGGCAAGCGCTGCGACAAGCTCGGGGATTTCCACCGCGCCGGTATGATCAACGGCAATGGTCCGCGCGGTGAGATTGGCCCGCGCCGATGCGACACCCGGCACCGCGCCCAGCGCGCGCTCGACTTTGCCCATGCAGCCGGCGCAGTGCATGCTTGGCACTGCCAGCACGGTCCGGCTGATCTCGGGCGCGAGGCGGACCAAGGCCGCGTTCACAGCGCATCATCCTCGGCATGCCAGACATGGCCGCGTGAACGCACTTCCATGCCCACATGCCAGCGCCCGGCCGGAAGCGCCGCCTCGTAGATGCCCGGCGCCACCTCACGCGGGGTCATCACCACCGGCGCCCTTGCCCCCAGCGGATGATCCGCCTGCGCGCGCACGCCCGCACCTGTCAGCGGGTGCCCGCTCGCATCGGTGAGCGTGAAGCGCACAGTGCCAGGCTCGCTGCGCCGCAGTGCCATGTGCCACCCCAGCGCCTTGTCGGCCTTCGCCGCGCCCAGCCAGCCATTGAACTCCTGGCTCGCGACGTAGGAGTTATCGACCACCGTCCCGCTGAAGGTCGAAACTGCGAGGTTGGCGAGCAGGATGTTGACCGCGATCACCACGCCGAAGAAGCCGGCCATCACGAGCGCCATGTGCCGCCCGGTGAAGGGACGTGCCGAAAGCTGTGCCATCAATCGTGCTCCTCTTCTTCGTGTTCATGTTCAGGCGCCGCGAAGTGCGTCTCGCGGCGGGGCGTGCGACCTTCCTTGTCGAGCGGCGTTGCGGTCAGCACGAAGTCCTGCTGCCGCGCATGTGCTGCGGGAACTACGGCATAGAGCCGCACCTTGGCCGTGCTGTCCGCCGGAACCGCCACATCAAGCGTCGCCCGCGCCGCGCCCGGCGCCATTTCGTCCGTATAGAGCGCCGCGCCCGGCAGCCCTTCGGCGGCAATCCGCAGGGTGCGCGGGCGGTCTTCCATATTGCGCAGCGCCAGCGTGAAGGCATTGCGCACCGCGCCGCCCGATAGCTGCACGAACTCCGGATTGCGCTCGCGCGCGACCGAAAGCGTCAGCCGCTCACGCGCGCCCAGCATGAACAGCAGCGCAAGGCCGATCCCGCCCCACACCGCAAAGTAGGCGATCAGGCGCGGACGGAAGAGCACTTTCACCACTGGCCGTGCCGGCTCGCCCTTGATCTCGCGCTCGGCATCGATGAGCGTGCAATAGTCGATGAGGCCCCGCGCGCGGCCGACCGAAGCCATCGCCCGGTCACAAGCATCGACGCACAGCGCGCAGGTGATGCAGCCGATCTGCGGCCCTTCGCGGATGTCGATGCCGGTCGGGCACACCGCCACGCACTGCTTGCAGTCGATGCAGTCGCCCAGCGGGCTGGCCGCGCCCTTCGCTTCCTTTAAGGACCCACGCGGCTCGCCCCGCCAGTGCTTGTACGTGACGGTGAGCGAGTTTTCGTCCAGCATCGCGGTCTGGATGCGCGGCCAGGGGCACATGTAGATGCACACCTGCTCGCGCATGAAGCCGCCGAGCCAGAATGTCGTGAACGTGAGAATGCCGGTAGAGGCATAGGCCACCGGGGCTGCCGTACCGGTCCAGAATTCGCGCTGCAGCGTCGGCGCGTCGGCGAAATAGAAGATCCACGCGCCGCCGGTGACGAAGGCAATGCCGAGGTAGATGCCCCACTTGAACAGGCGCCGGGCAAACTTCGCCGGGGTCCAGGGCGCGGCATTCAGCCGCAGCTGCGCATTGCGATCGCCGTCGATCAGCCGGTCGACGTGCTGGTAAAGGTCGGTCCACACCGTCTGCGGGCAGGCATAGCCGCACCACGCGCGCCCCACCGCACTGGTGACGAGGAACAGCCCGATCCCCGCCATGATCAGGAGCCCCGCCACGAAGTAGAACTCCTGCGGCCAGATCTCGATCGCGAACATGTAGAACCGGCGGTGTGCCAGATCGACCAGCACCGCCTGGCCGGGGGCATGCGGCCCCCGGTTCCAGCGGATCCACGGCGTGCCCCAATAGACGGCGAGGCACACCACCATGACGAACCACTTGAAGCGGCGGAACGGCCCGTCGACCTTCTTCGGAAACACCGCCGTGCGCTTCGCATAGAGCGGCGCGGAAGTGATGGGATCGAGCGCGTTCATGGCCTTACTGCGCCGCCCCCGCAGTGGGAGCGGCAGGCGCAGATGCCGCAGGAGCAGGCGTCGCCTCACCGCCGCCCAGTGAGTGGACGTAGACGGCGAGCATCTTGATCGTCACCGGATCGAGCCGCCCGGTCCAGGCCGGCATGACCCCGGCATGGGCATTGGTGACAGTGCTCACAAGCGAGGCCCGGTCACCGCCATAGAGCCAGATCTTGTCGCTGAGCCTTGGCGCACCGACGCTGCGGTTCCCCTCACCGTTTGCCCCGTGGCAGACCGCGCAGTTATCGGCGAAAATCTGCGCCCCGCGCGTAGAGCCCGCGCTTGCCGGATCCTGCTTGCTCAGCACCCGCACGTAGCTCACCACATCCTGCACCTGGGCGGCCGTCAGGATCCCGTCGCGCCCGAAGCTTGGCATCAGGCTGGTGCGGGTCTGGTCGTTGCCGGGATAGCGCACCCCGTTGATCAAGGTCTGCTGGATGGTGGCGAGATCACCGCCCCACAGCCAGTCGTCATCGTTGAGGTTGGGATAGCCTTTCGCGCCAGCCGCGCCCGCGCCGTGGCACTGCACGCAGTTCACCTTGAACGCCGCGTGCCCGCCTTCGATGGCGGCGCGCTGCAGCGCCGGATCGGCGGCCAGCGCTTCGATCGGGGTCGCGGCAATGGCGTTGCGCACTGCCTGATGTTCGGCCTTTTCGTGCGCCAGATCGCTCGCCAGTGCGCCCCGGCTCGTCCAGCCCAAGGTGCCGGTGCTGGCCGAATGGAGCATCGGGATCGCCGGATAGAGCACAACATAGACCAGCGCGAAGACAATCGTCGCGTAGAAGGTCCACAGCCACCAGCGCGGCAGCGGCGTATCGAGTTCCTCGATCCCGTCCCATTCGTGCCCGACCTTGGCCGTGCCCGTCGCGTGATCGATCACTTTTCCGGCATGTGTGTTGTCATGCGTCATCGCTGTCATCCTCGAAGATCGAGAGCGCCGCATCGCGGCTCGCGGCATTTCCGCCGGGGCGGAACGGCCAGAGGCACAGCGCGAGGAACACCAGCGCCATGATCATCAGGCCCCAGCTATCGGCCAGATGCCGCAGCAGGTCGTAAGTCGAGTGGGTGGAAAGCTGGAGGAAGGTCACCGGCCCTTCTCCTTCGCGAGATGCTCCTGCGCCGCCGGCGCATTCACATCGACCATCGTGCCGAGCACCTGGAGATAGGCAACGAGCGCATCCATTTCGGTCAGCCGCCCCGGATCACCGTCAAAGTCGCGCACCGTCGCACCCGGGTAGTGCTTGAGAAGCGCGGCATGATCGGCATCGGGATCGGCCTGCGCCTTGAGGTCATCGTTGGCAGCGGCGATCTCGTCCTTGGTATAAGGCACGCCGACCCGCTCCAGCGTCTGCAGCGCAGGCACCATGTCGCCCTGGTTGAGCTCCTGCTCCTTGAGGAAGCCGTACGTCGGCATGATCGATTCCGGCACGACCGAGCGGGGATCGGTCAGGTGCTGGACGTGCCATTCATCCGAATACTTGCCGCCCACGCGGGCCAGATCCGGGCCCGTCCGCTTGGAGCCCCACTGGAAGGGATGGTCGTACATCGATTCCGCCGCGAGGCTGTAGTGACCGTAGCGCTCCACCTCGTCGCGGAAGGGGCGGATCATCTGGCTGTGGCAGACGTAGCAGCCCTCGCGCACATAGATGTCGCGCCCGGCCTGCTCGAGCGGGGTGTAGGGGCGCATCCCCTGCACCTTCTCGATGGTGTTATCGATCCAGAACAGCGGCGCGATCTCGACGATCCCGCCCACCGTCACCGCTGCGAAGGCGAGCACCGCCAGCAGGGTGACGTTGCGTTCCAGCTTGCGGTGGCGTTCCATGAAAGTGGCCATGTCGGTATCTCCTGTCAGGCCGGATCAGATGGCGGTCGCGGGGACGAGCGGCACGTCGCGCGCCGGATCGAAGGCGGCCGAATGCAGCGGCGCTTCCTGGCGGTAGTGGCCGAGGATGGTGCGGGTGATGTTGATCGTCATCACCGTGGCGCCCGAGAGGTAGAGCAGCCCGCCAAAGACCCGCAGCGTGTACATCGGGTGGAGCGCGGCGACGGTATCGGCGAAGGAGTTCACCAGGTAGCCGTCCGGCCCGTATTCGCGCCACATCAACCCTTGCGTGATCCCCGCCACCCACATCGAGGCGGTGTAGAAAACGATCCCCAGCGTCGCGAGCCAGAAGTGCCAGTTCACCATGCGCAGGCTGTAGAGGCGTTCCCGGCCCCACAGGCGCGGCGCGAGGTAGTAGAGGCAGCTGAAGGTGATCATGCCGTTCCAGCCCAGCGCGCCCGAATGCACGTGGCCGATGGTCCAGTCGGTGTAGTGGCTCAAGGAGTTGACCGACTTGATGCTCATCATCGGGCCCTCGAATGTGCTCATGCCATAGAAGGCGAGCGCGAGGACCATCATGCGCAGGATCGGGTCGGTGCGGATCTTGTCCCACGCGCCGTTGAGCGTCATCAGGCCGTTGATCATCCCGCCCCAGCTCGGCATCCACAGCATGACCGAGAAGACCATGCCCAGCGTCTGCGCCCAATCAGGCAGCGCGGTGTAGTGAAGGTGGTGCGGGCCCGCCCAGATGTAGAGGAAGATCAGCGCCCAGAAATGGATGATCGAGAGCCGGTAGGAATAGACCGGGCGTTCGGCCTGCTTGGGCACGAAGTAGTACATCATCGCTAGGAAGCCGGCGGTGAGGAAGAAGCCCACCGCGTTGTGACCGTACCACCACTCGACCAACGCGCCCTGCACCCCGCCGAACAGCGGATAGCTGCGCGATCCGAACCAGCTCACCGGCACGTTGATGTTGTTGACGAGGTGGAGCATCGCCACGGTCAGGATGAACGCGAGGTAGAACCAGTTGGCGACGTAGATGTGCGGCTCGGAGCGCTTCAGCAGCGTGCCGACGAAGACCGCGAGATAGGAAACCCAGACCACCGTCAGCCACAAGTCTACGTACCATTCTGGTTCAGCATACTCCTTGCCCTGCGTGATCCCCATGAGATAGCCGGTTGCCGCCAGCACGATGAAAAGCTGGTATCCCCAGAACACGAACGTCGCGAGGCCTGGAAAGGCGAGCCGCGTCCGGCATGTGCGCTGGACGACATAGAACGAAGTCGCGATCAGCGCATTGCCGCCGAACGCAAAGATCACAGCGGAGGTATGGAGCGGCCGGAGCCTCCCGAAATTGATCCACTGCAGCCCCAGATTCATCTGCGGGAAGGCCAGCTCGAGCGCGATGTAGAGCCCCGCCAGGAACCCTGCCATGCCCCAGAACACCGTGGCGATCACGCCGAGACGGATCAGGTCGTCATCATAACGTCCTGTATCAACCGGGCGAATCGCCGCAGCCGGATCCCAGCCGCGCACCGTGACGACAAGACCGATAAACGCGGCGAGGCCGCAGATCATCATGTGGACGGCAAAGCCGACGTCGGCCGCCAGCGCGGTGGCAATCACCGCAAATAGCAACGCGCCAAGCCATAGGCCGGTGCGCGGGAGTACGGAGTCCATGGGAAGCGCCCTTCCAAGCAGATTGCTGGACCCGATGCTGGATCAAGTCCTGAACTGTCCCTGCCCGCCCTTCGCCCCCGCAACATTGACCGGTGTCAATTTGCGCGAGGTGTTTCCTGCTCGGCCGATATTGTTTTGCCGAAACGGTTATATTTAGTTGCTGTGATTTGCGCTCCATCAATGTTGCACCTGCGTGATCACGCCATGGATCAGGCGTGCTGCGGCTCAAACATCGTCCTGCGAGGGGTAGGACATCCGCAGCTTGAAGGAGCCCCAGCTCATGAAAACTCTGTATGCTGCAGCCATTGGCGCGGCGCTCGCCTCCACCGCGCTCGTCGCTGCCCCCGCCCATGCCGGCTCCACTGATGGCAAGTGGCAGATCAAGGTGCTCGGTTCGGCCGTCCTGCCCGATGGCAAGATCAGCCGCGTCGACAAGGATCTTATCGGCCTGCCCGCCGGTTCGCAGACCAAGGCGAGCAACAACGGTGTGCCGACGCTCGCAGTCGAATATTTCTTCACGAAAAACATTTCGGCCGAGACGATCTGCTGCACCAGCTCGCACCATGTCACGGGCGCAGGTCCGCTCGCAGGCGCGGGAATCGTCGATCACGCGGTGCTGATCCCCGCGACACTCACGATCAAGTATCACCTCCCGCTGGCTGGCGGAATCAAACCCTACATCGGCGCAGGCCCGGCGCTTTACCTCTGGCTGGGTGAGCGGCCCGGTGCAGGCGCCGCAGCGCTGGGCGCTTCCCGCGTCCACCTCTCCAACGAGGTCGGCGCCGCGGTCCAGGGCGGCGTGGACATCGCGCTCGGCAAGTCGGGCTATGGGCTCACCCTCGATGCCAAGAAGTATTGGGTAAACACCACCGCGCACTTCACCACTGCCGGCGGGGTCGAGGCGCTGACAACGCGCCACAAGATCAACGCCTGGATCCTCAGCGCGGGCGTATCCTACCGGTTCTGAAGGATTGCACGGCCGGTGCGCAAGGCCTCCGACGCTTGCTGCACCGGCCCTGCATACCTCCCGAGCGGAGGGGCGGCGGGTGTCAGGCTGGCCTTGGTCGTGCCTTGCCGCCCGTCGCTGAGCCGCTTTTACGGCGCTTGCTTCCCGGTCGCTCCCCGATACCATGCCGCGCATGGTCGACTTTGTTCCGAACTGGACCCGCCGCGGCTTTATTGGCGCCGGCCTTGCCACTTTCGCCGCGCCTGCCGTCCGCGCCGAAGCGCCGCCTGCCCTGCCCATGCGTGTCACGCCCGACCGCGAACTCATGGTCCCGGTCGAAGGCGGGCGGCTCTATGTCCGGGTCAACGGCGACCTTTCCAGTCCGCGCTTGCCGCTGGTTTACCTGCACGGCGGCCCCGGCAGCGACCATGCCGGCCTTCTTGCGCTCACCGCGCTGGCGGACGAGCGCGCGGTGATCCTTTACGACCAGCTCGACAGCGGCCGCTCCGATGCCCCCGGCGATCCCCGCAATTGGCGGGTCGAGCGCTTTGTCGACGAAATCGAGGCGGTCCGCCGCGCGCTGGGCGTCGCACGCTGGCATCTGGGCGGCGGCAGCTGGGGCGGAACGCTCGCGCTGGAATACGGAGCGCGCCGTCCGGCGGCACTCGCAGGGCTGATCATCCAGTCCCCGCTGGTTTCTACTCGCAGCTGGATTGCCGATGCCGCCGCGCTGCGCCGCGCGCTTCCCGCACAGTGGCGCGCCACGCTCGATGCCTGCGAGAGCGCATCACCGCCCGGCGCCGAGCAATGCGCGGCGGCGGACGAAGCCTATCTCGGCAGCCATGTCTGGCGCACGCCGGGCGATCCGCGCGTGGCTGCCTATCGCGCCGCGCTGCCTGCCCATGCGGGCGACAAGGTCTATAACGGCATGTGGGGCCCGGTCGAATTTCGCGCTACCGGCACTTTGCGTGATTACGACGGCGAACCGCTGCTGGCGCGCCTCGATGGGCGGCATACTTTGTTCGTGGCCGGGGAATATGACGAAGCGCGGCCGCAAACCGTCGCCGGCTTTGCCCGGCGCGTGGCGCATGCGCAGTACCGCACGATTGCCGGTTCAGCGCATGCGATCCTGCGCGACAAGCCGGAAAGCTACCTGCCCGTCATCCGCGATTGGTGCCGCCGAAACGAAGGCGGCTAACCCGCCAGGACTTCCAATGCGCCCCGGTCGAGGATCTCGACATCGCGCCGCCCGGGCAACGCAACCACGCCATCAGCCTTGAGCTTGGTGAACTGGCGGCTCACCGTCTCGATCGTCAGGCCCAGCAGGTCCGCCACCTGCTGGCGCGAGAAGGGCAGCGTGAACAGCCGCGCCGGGCCGGTGTGCGCCATGCAGCCATTGTCCGCGAGGCGTTCGGACATATCGAGCAGAAACGTCGCGATCTTTTCGGGCGCGCTCTTGCGGCCGAGCAGCATCATCCACGCCCGGGTGCGGTCAAGCTCGGCCAGCGTGCGTTCGAGCAGCTTGTGCTCCAGCTCGGGATGTTCGCGGGCGAAGCGGTCGAAATCATTGCGCGCGAACACGCAGACGCGTGCGTCGGTGAGCGCGACGACGCTGGCGGCGCTTGTCTGGCCAAACGGGCGGCCGATGAAATCCGAAGGATAAGCCACGCCCACGATCTGCTCGCGCCCGTCGGCAGTGCTGGTGGTGAGCTTGAGCACGCCTTCGATCACGTTGGCGACGAGCAGCGAGTCGTCGTCCTCCCAGATCAGCGGTTCACCGGCGGAAACGGAGCGGCGGCGGCCCATGGTGCTGAGGGCCGTAATCTCGGGGTGATCGAGACCGGCGCAAATCGCCCGATTTCGGACTATGCAAGTATCACAGGCGCTCATCCTCTCCGGGTCTACCAGCCGGAAAGGGCCGCGGCAATCGTGCATCCAACCTCACCCGCTACAAAACACCACGAAAAGTGGGCGGCGAGGCGTGCTCGCCGCCCGAAGTCGGGGAGAAATCGGCGGAAGGGGGAATGACAGCCGGTCCTTCCGCGCCCCATCCCTCTGGCAGCGCTGAAAGCGGCGAACCTTGACCGAGATCAAACCAGCACGGTCTGGCGAAAATAATCTACCAATTGGTAGAAAAATCCCCGTCGGGGACGGGCTCAGTCGGACAGAAGCGCAAGGTCGTGATATTGCCCGCGGAAGAACAGCAGCGGGTTGCCCTCACCCTTCTTGCCCAGCGCTTCCACCGCGCCGACCACAAGCCAGTGATCGCCCACTTCGGTCACCCGCTCGATCGTGCAATCGATCCACGCGATCGCGTTGTCGAGCACCGGGAGCCCGGCGGGGCTTTGCCCGTGCGCAAGCTCGGCAAACTTGTCCTGGCTGCGCGCGGCAAAGCGGCGGCACAGCGAAAGCTGGTCCGAGCCGAGCACATTGACGCAGAACCGCCCCGTCGCCTCGATCCGTGGCCAGGTGCCCGAACGCTTGTCCGGGAAGAAACCGACGAGCGGGGGATCGAGCGAGATCGATGTGAACGAGCCGACCACGAGGCCGTACCGCTCGCCGTCTTCGGCAAGCGCAGTCACCACGCAGACGCCGGTGGGGTAGGCGCCAAGAACATCACGGAACAAGCGGGAATCGATCATTGCTCCTCCCACGTGTCGGCAAAGCCGCAACCGGTCAAGCCTCGATTGCCGCCACCGCCCCAAGGACACGGCTTGCCCATTCACGCCGGCAGATAAGGAGGTCCGGAAGGTACGTATCGCGGTTGTTGTAGACGAGCGGCGACCCGTCGATGCGCGAGACATGGAGGCCCGCCGCCGCTGCGACCGCCACCGGTGCGCAGTTGTCCCACTCGTACTGCCCGCCCGAATGGAGGTAAATCTCCGCCTCCCCGCGCACGACGGCCATGGCCTTCGCGCCCGCAGACCCCATCGGCACAAGCTCGCCGCCCAGCACCTTGGCGACTTCGACCGCCTCGTGCGCAGGCCGCGTACGGCTGACCAGCAGGCGCGGCACCGCAGCCATCGCCGGCAGCGGCAGCGGCGCCCAGCTATCGAGCAGCAGGTCCATTCCCGGCAGCGCAACCGCCCCCAGCGCGGCGGTGCCGTCCACCGCGAGGCCGACATGCACCGCCCAGTCGCTGCGCCCCTCGCCATATTCGCGCGTGCCATCAAGCGGATCGATGATCCACACGCGCGACTTGCCGAGGCGCTCGGGGGTATCCTGCGTCTCTTCCGAAAGGACGCCGTCATCGGGCCGGTGCGCAGCAATCTCCGCCATCAGCCAGGCATTGGCGCGCAGGTCACCCTCGGCCCCAAGCGCCTTCTGGTCAAGGATTGGGCCCTCATGCGTGCCAGCCGCACGCAGATCCATCAGGATCCGCGCCGCGCCCGCTGCCAGATGCCGCGCCAGTTCGATATCGTCCATCAACGCCCCGCCAAGAAATGCTCAACACCAACCCTACCCGTTCGTGTCGAGCGAAGTCGAGACACCAGCCACCGCGCATGGTGTCTCGACTTCGCTCGACACGAACGAAGCGGGGGCATCAAAGGAGGGGACTCCGCCCGCCCCTCTGATCGCGCCATCAAATCACCGGCATCCAGTCACCGATGATCAGCGCCACGATGCGCTCCGCCGCCTCTTCGGGGGTTTCGCGCATAGTGTCCACGCGGATTTCGGGTTTTTCCGGCGCTTCGTAGGGGCTGTCGATCCCGGTGAAGTTCTTGAGCGCGCCGCTCCGGGCCTTCTTGTAAAGGCCCTTCACATCGCGCCGCTCGGCTTCCTCCAGCGGCGTATCGACGAAGATCTCGAAGAACTCGCCGTCTCGCAGCAGGGCACGCACCATGTCGCGTTCCGCGCGGAACGGGCTGATGAAGGCGGTGAGCACGATGAGCCCCGCATCGGTCATCAGCTTCGCCACTTCTGCCACGCGGCGGATGTTTTCGATGCGATCAGCCTCGGTGAAGCCCAGGTCCTTGTTGAGCCCGTGGCGCACATTGTCGCCATCAAGGAGGAACGTGTGCTTGCCGAGCGCATGGAGCTTCTTCTCGACCAGATTGGCAATTGTCGACTTGCCCGAACCCGAGAGGCCGGTGAACCACAGCACGGCGGGGCTCTGCCCCTTCATCCGCGCATGTGCCTCACGCGTCACGTCGAGCGCCTGCCAGTGCACGTTCTGCGCGCGCCGCAGGCTGAAGTTGAGCATGCCCGCCGCGACAGTCGCGTTGCTGATCTTGTCGATCAGGATGAACCCGCCGAGCGTGCGGCTCTCGGTATAAGGCTCGAACACGATGGCGCGATCGGTGGTGATCTCGGCGAGACCAATGGCGTTGAGCTCAAGCGTCTTGGCCGCAAGCCGCTCCATCGTGTTGACATTGATGGTGCACTTGGGCTGCGAAACGGTGACCGAGACGGTCTGGCTCGCGAGCTTGAGCCAGTAGGCACGGCCCGGCACCAGCGGCTCATCCGCCATCCACACGAGGTTCGCCTCGAACTGGTCGGCCACTTGCGGCGGCGCATCCGATGCCGCGAGCACGTCGCCGCGCGAGCAATCGATCTCGTCGGCAAGGCACAGCGTGACCGACTGGCCCGCCACGGCTTCATCCAGATCGCCATCAAGCGTGACGATGCGTGTGACAGTGCTCGTCTTGCCCGAAGGCAGCACGCGCACCGCATCGCCCGGCTTCACGGTGCCGTTGGATATCAGGCCGGAGAAGCCCCGAAAATCGAGGTTCGGGCGGTTCACCCATTGCACCGGCATGCGGAAAACGCCCGCAGCTTCGGCCGCCGTATTGACGTCCACGCTCTCGAGATGGCCCATCAGCGTCGGGCCGGAATACCACGGCGTATTGTCGCTCGGCGCGGTGATGTTGTCGCCCTTGAAGCCCGAGATCGGCATCGCGGTGAAGCGCTCGATGCCAATGCTGGCGGCAAACGCGGCATAGTCTGCCACGATCGCATCGTAGCGTGCCTGATCATAGCCGATCAGGTCCATCTTGTTCACCGCGAGCACGATGTGGCGGATGCCGATGAGATGGCAGAGGTAGCTGTGCCGCCGCGTCTGCGTGAGCACGCCCTTGCGCGCGTCGATCAGGATGACGGCGAGATCGGCGGTCGAGGCGCCGGTCACCATGTTGCGGGTATACTGCTCGTGCCCCGGGCAGTCCGCCACGATGAACTTGCGCTTCTCGGTGCTGAAGAAGCGGTAGGCGACGTCGATGGTGATGCCCTGCTCACGCTCGGCCGCGAGGCCATCGACGAGGAGGGCGAAATCGATTTCCTGCCCCTGGGTGCCCACCTTCTTGCTGTCGCTTTCCAGCGCCGCCAGCTGATCCTCGAAGATCATCTTGGAATCATAGAGCAGCCGACCGATCAGCGTCGATTTGCCGTCATCGACGCTACCGCAGGTGATGAAACGCAGCATCGACTTGTGCTGATGCAGATCGAGATAGGCCTCGATGTCCTCGCCGATGAGGGCTTCGGTCTGATAGATCACGTCAGTACCGGACATCAGAAATACCCCTGCTGCTTCTTGACTTCCATGCCCGCGCCGCCGGCATCCTTGTCGATCACGCGGCCCTGCCGCTCGCTGGTGGTGGTGAGCAGCGTTTCCTGAATCACTTCGTTGAGCGTGGTCGCTTTGCTTTCGACCGCGCCCGTGAGCGGGAAGCAGCCCAGCGTGCGGAAGCGGATCGAACGTTCGGTGATTTCAGGACGATAGCCCAGAACCTTCTCAAGCCGCGGCAAGTCGTCGGCCATGAACAGGCCGCCTTCCCACTCGAAAGTGGGGCGCGGCGCCGCGAAATAGAGCGGCACGATCGGCACATCGTTGAGGCGGATGTACTGCCAGATATCGAGCTCGGTCCAGTTCGAGATCGGGAACACGCGGATGCTCTCGCCCCCTCCACCAACCCTGGTGTTTTTCCGCGCGTTGTAGATGTTCCACAGTTCGGGGCGCTGGTTCTTGGGGTCCCACCCATGGCTGGCGGTGCGGAAGCTGAAGATGCGCTCCTTGGCGCGGCTCTTTTCCTCGTCGCGCCGCGCGCCGCCGAAAGCCGCGTCGAAGCCGTATTTGTCGAGCGCCTGCTTGAGCCCCTCGGTCTTCCACATATCGGTGTGGAGCGCGCCGTGGTCGAACGGATTGATGCCCCGCTCCGCCGCTTCCGGGTTCTGGTAGACGAGCAGCTCCATGCCGCTCTCCTTCGCCATCCGCTCGCGCAGTTCGTACATCGCCTGAAACTTCCACGTGGTGTCCACATGGAGCAGCGGGAACGGCGGCGGGCTCGGGTAAAACGCCTTTCGCGCGAGGTGCAGCATCACTGCGCTGTCCTTGCCCACCGAATAGAGCATCACCGGATTGGTCGCCTCGGCCACCACCTCGCGCATGATGTGGATCGCCTCGGCTTCGAGCCGCTGGATATGGGTGAGCGTGGATTTGCTGACAGGATCGGACACTTGCGTTCTCGCGCCTTAAGGATTGCGAAGCTCAGATGGCCTCTTGCGCGCCGATGCATAGCTCCCATATGGGAGCATAACCACCATGGCATTCCTTTCGACCGATCAACGCGAGCTTTACCTGCCGCTCATGGAGGGTCTGCTGGAGGACCCGCCGTGGCAGCGTTTTCTCGGCAATTTGCTCCAGCGCACCGGCGCGCGGCGGTCGGCGCTGGCACTTGCCCCGCCGGGCTCGGGCGAACCAACCCTCACGGTGCGCGCCGATGCCGCACGCGCCGCGCTTGATCCCGCGCTCGATCTGCCGCGCCTCGCCGTGCTGGGTCTGTTTCCCGGGCCGAAGATGCGCACGGGACGGGTCTACACGCTCGGCGAAATGCTCGATTTTGATGCACCGTCCCGGCTCGGCGCGCAGCGGTCAGCGCTCGGTGCAATGCGGATCAACCACGCCCGCGCGGTGCGCATCGGCAGCCCGGGTGGCGGTGAGGCGTGGCTGCTCCTCACCCGCGAGCGCGAGGATTTGGGCGCGGCCGACAGCGCGCTGCTTGCCGCCCTCGCCCCGCACCTTGCGGCTGCGCTCGCCGTCCGCGCCGCACTCGGCAGGGCCGAAATGCGCGCGGCAATGGCGCAAGGCGCGCTGGCGATGCTCGGGGTGGGCGAAGTAGCCCTGAGCGCCGCCGGACAGGTCCTTGCCGCCGATCCCGAGGCCGAACGCCAGCTCGCCTTCACCGCCGAGCCCGGGCCGCTCCGCCGCCTGCAGCTCATTCCCGAAACCGCTCGCATGCTTGAAGCGGCCTGCACCGCGCTTGCCGCCGCCCCGCCCGAGGCCCGGCGCCTCATCCCGCTGGGCGAACGCTCGACAAGGCACCTGCTGCTCCGCCCCGCCCCCACCATTCCCGGCGGCGCGATGGCACCGGCGGCCATCGGCCTCGTGCGCACCGGGCCGAGCGCGATCCCGGCCGATGCCGCGAAAGTGCTTGCCGCAGTCCACGGCTTCTCGATGCGCGAGGCAGCGCTGGCCATCGGCCTCGCGCAGGGGGAGACGATCCTCGATGCAGGCGCGCGCCTCGGCCTGACAGCGGAAACTGCCCGCAACTATTCGAAGCGGCTCTATGCCAAGACCGGGACGAGCGGGCAGGCCCAACTTGTGGCGCTAGTGCTCACCGGCCTCGCGCCGCTCGCCTAGGCGGCCTCATTCGAAGAACGCCACCCCGCGCACTTCGATGCTCTCGCGCACTTGCGCATCAGGCAGGCTGGTATCGTGGAACGCGGTGTGCGGGCAGCGCCATGTTACGGAATGGTCGCTGTCCTGAAACTTGAACAGCAGCACATCGTCCGCCGCCATATTGGCAAAGTACCACCAGCGGTGCTGCGGCCGGTAGCGGAAGATCGTCGCCGCGATCATCTGGTCCTCGCCCTCGACCGGTGCGGTGAGCGCCTCGCCCACCGGGAATTCATCGACCACGAACAAGGTGTTGGAGGCCGTCTCGGCATTGCTCACCGTCCGCCCGTCGCACACCGCCAGCGGCCAGTCCTGCGGCCCGGAGGAGAACGTGCGCCAGAGCGAGAAGCAGATATAGCGCTTGTACCCCGGCCCGTCGGGAAACGCCTGACCATAGACCCGCGCCGCCGCGCGCTGGCCGGTGAGTTCGTTGTAATCGACATGCGCCTCGCCCGCCGGGGGCTGGATCCCGCCCGAATGGACGTAGCCTTCGACCTTCTCCTGCGCGCGGCTTGAAAGATCGCCCGAGGTGCGGATCATCCAGCCCTGCGTCGAAACCTTGTCTGCGCCGGTCAACCGCGCCACCAGTGCCTCCACTTCGCGCTGGTAGCTGGCATCGACGGCAACCTTGTCATGGAAATCGGTGATGGCGGTTTTGTGCTTCGCGATCACAAAGCCATGCACATCAAGGCTGAAATGCTCGCGCAGTGGCATCCCGTCGCGCACCACCACGGCGTAGTCGCGGTAGTCCCCGGTGTTCATTTCTGCGCCCTGGCTCACGTAACGCCGGGTGACGAACTCGCCTTCATCGAGATAGCGGACCAGCGCGGGAGCCTTGCGTGCGGTCTCCTCGATATCGTCCAGCGCTGCAGTTGCCACGGCCCTCTCCGAATATAGTTAGGTTGCCAAACTATATCGGCTGCGGTCTCGCTGTCCACCCCCTGCGCGGCGCGGTTTCGGGAATTCGCCAGAGCACCGGCAGGATCGCCAGCGCCACCACAGCGATCATCGCGCCGGGAACCGCAGGCCAGCCGGTCTTCTGCAACAGCACCTGCGCCGCGAACGGCGTAATTCCGCCGAACAGCGCGGTCGCGCTCGTCACCCCCAAGGCTAGGCCGGACAAGCGCGCCTCGCCCGAAAACTGCTCCGCCGTCGCCACCGCGCCCACCGCGCTGACCGCGCCGCCAAGGCACGCCAGCAGCACCGCGCCGATCAGCGCCGGCCAGACACCGCCATGCGCCATCAGCGTGAACAGCGTGATCGGCACCACAGTGCCCGCCACCGCCACGCCGATCAGCACTGGCCGCCGACCGACCTGGTCCGAAAGCGCGCCAACCAGCGGCGTCACCGCGATCACCACGAAGGCGGCAACGGTGGAAAGCGCCAGCCCCGCACCCTCACCCACCGCGCCGACCGAGGCGAGGAATGCCGGGACATACGTGATCCCCACATAGTAGCTGATCGAACCCAGCGCCGAGATCGCAAAGCCGCGGATAATCCCTGCGCGCTGGTGCGTGATCGCATGGCGCAGCGGGCTTTCCGGCACCGTCCCCGCTGCGCGCTGGCGCTCGAACTCGGGCGATTCGTCCATCGAGGCGCGCGCCAGCAGCACGCCCCCGGCCAGCGCCGCGCCAACAAGGAAAGGGATGCGCCAGCCCCAGGCATCGAGCGTTGCGGCAGGCATGGCCCAGGTCGTCACCGCCGCGACGCCGACGGCCAGCAGCGCCCCCACCTCGCTTGCCGCCGATGCGCAGCTGGTGATGAGTCCGCGCCGATAGGGCCCCGCGCCTTCGATCAGATAGGCAACCACGCCGGTATATTCGCCGCCCACCGCAAAGGCCATCACGCAGCGCAAGGCGAGCAGCAGGAACCCCGCCGCCGGGCCGATTTGCGCATGGGTTGGCAGCAGCGCGCAGCCGAGCATCGCTGCGGTCATTACCGCCATCGATAGCAGCATGGCGCGCCGCCGCCCGTGCCGGTCGCCATAATGGCCCATGGCGATCGCGCCCAGTGGCCGCATCAGGTAGGATACGGCAAAGCCCGCCAGCACTGCCGCCAGCGATCCCTCGCCGCCGCCGAACATCACGCGAGAAAGGATCGTCGCGACGTAGATGTAGAGCGTGAAGTCGTACCACTCGACCACGGTCGAGAAGCCCGCGATCAGCATCGAGCGGTGCGAAATGGTCTGGTGCGCAGGAGGCATCACGCGATCATGCCGCAACGCCCCCCGCTTGCAAACCGCTTTCAGCCGACCCCTTCGGTCACCATCACGCGGTACGTCGCGCCCTTGAGGCGGTGCACCTTGGCGTCCTGATAGGCGGGGCTGTTGTACCAGGCCTTCGCCGCGTCAATGTCGGGAAACTCGATGATCACGAGGCCTTCAGCCGTAGGGCCTTCCCAGGTCTCGTTCGGGCCATAGAACGCCAGCGGCTTCAGCGGATGGCCCGCGATCGAAGCGCCTGCCTTGGCGTTGTACTGGTCCAGTTCCGCCTGATCGTTCACGCCGTCCTTGATGAACACAACATAGGCCGTCATTCGGGTATCCCTCTCCGGTTGCTTTCAGCCCAAGTCTTGCGGCACCCATCCGCGCCGCGCAAGGCCTTCAGGTGGCGGACCAGCCCGCATCGATCACCAGGTTCGATCCCGTCACCACCCGCGCCGCCTCGCTCGCCAGATAGAGCACGGCGGCGGCGGTCTGCTCCGGCTGGATCGGCTCCTTCACGTGCGCAACGCTGAGGTACTGCGCGTAGACCTCGTCCTGCGTCAGCCCCGCACGCGCGCCGATTTCGCTGGCGGTATGCTCCACCATTTTGGTCGGCAGGAAACCCGGGCACACCGCGTTGACGGTGATGCCATAGGCGCCCAATTCCGCGGCCATCGTCTTCGTGATGCCGATAAGGCCGTGCTTGGTCGCGCTATAGTGCCCGAAGCCCGGCGTGCCGATCAGCCCCGCGACCGAGGCGATGTTGATGATCCGCCCGCCCGTCCCTTGCGCAACCATCGCCGGCACCACCGCGCGGCTCATCCGCCAGCTGCCGGTGAGGTTGACCGCAAGGGTCGTCTCGAACGTCTCGTCATCCATCAGGTGCATCGGCGTGTTGCCAGTGAGGATCCCGGCGTTGTTGACCAGAATGTCGACCCGGCCAAGCTCGGCCAGCACCCGCCCGACGAAGGCGTCGATCTCGCCCTGCCGACGGATATCGCAGGCCGCATGGAGAGCGCGCACGCCATGCGCGGCGATCTCCCCCGCCACCGCATCAAGCGCGCCGCCAAGGGCATAGCCAACGCTTGGCATGGCCGGCTCGCCCACATCGCAGATCGCTACGTCCGCCCCGGCCGCCGCCAGCGCGAGCGCCATGGCTCGGCCCTGCCCGCGCGCCGCGCCCGTCACGATCGCCACTTTGCCCGAAAGCTCGCCCATGCCCATCTCCTTGTCCCTCACACGCCGCGCAGCATGCCCCCTCGCCAGCTGCGCCTCATCAGGCGAAAGTGATAGGTTTGGCTCAGGTCCCCCTTACGTCACTGCCGCCCGCACGGCCCAGCGCGGATCGTCCCACGCGCGCGTCTCGCACACCTCGCGGATCGTGAGCACGGCCTGCAACATATCGGCATAGCGCAAATAGAGCGGCGTCAGGCCAAAGCGCAGCACATCGGGATCGCGGAAATCGCCAATTACGCCGCGCTCCTTTAGCGCCTGCATGATCCCGTAACCCTCGCGGTGCGCATAGGAAACATGGCTGCCCCGCCGCGCATCCTCGCGCGGGCTGACCAGCGCAAAGCCATGATCGCCGCAATGCGTGTCCATCAGGTCCATGAACACGCGCCCGAGCTGCAGCGATTTCGCGCGCACCGCGCTCATGTCGGCCTCGGCCATCAGGTCCACCCCGCATTCCAGCGCGGTGAGTCCCAGCACCGGCGGCGTGCCGCAGAGGAAGCGCTCGATCCCCGGCGCGGCGCGGTAGCCATCCTCGAAGGCAAACGGGGCGGCATGGCCAAACCAGCCCGAGAGCACCGGCACGGCCGCTGCCTGATGCCGCCGCGCCGCGTAGATATAGGCCGGCGCGCCCGGCCCGCCATTGAGGAACTTGTACCCGCAGCCCACCGCGAAATCGGCGCCCGCGCCATTGAGATCGACCGGGATCGCCCCCGCACTGTGGCTGAGATCCCATACCACCAGCGCCCCCGCTTCATGGGCGCGCCGGGTCACTTCGGCCATATCGCGCGACCTTCCGGTCTTGTAGTGCACCTGCGTCAGCAGCAGCACCGCGACATCCTTGCCGAGCCGCTCGAGCACTGCCTCACCCGGCACCGCTTCTGCACGTACCCGTCCGCCCGAGAACGCAGCGATCCCTTCCATCATGTAGAGATCGGTCGGGAAATTGCCCGTCTCGGACAGGATCACCGAGCGCTCCGGGCGCAGCGAGAGCGCCGCTGTCAGCGCCTTGAACAAGTTGATCGAGGTCGAATCCGCAACGATCACTTCGCCCGGATCGGCACCGAGCAGGCGGGCGATCTTGTCACCCACCCGGCGCGGCGCAGCCATCCAGTCCGCCCCGAGCCACGAGGTGATGAGGCCCTCGCCCCACTCCCGGGCCACGGTCTGCTCCAGCCGCGCCAGCGTGCGGCGCGGCAAGGCGCCGAGCGAATTGCCATCGAGATAGACCAGCCCCTCGCGCAGCTGGAATTCCTCGCGGAAGGCCCCAAGCGGATCAGCACGGTCGAGCGCGTCCAGCGCCTCGCGGCCCCAATCGCTCATGCCGCGATCTCCCGCAGCACCGCGCGCACGGGGCTGGCGTCGGCCCCCACCAGCGGCAGGGGCAGCGCGATCAGTTCATAGATCCCCGGCCTCACCGCATCGAGCACGAGCCCTTCGAGAATGCGCATATCGGCCGCACGCACGGCATGGTGCGCGTCCATCGTCTTCGAGGTTTCGGGATCGAGCGAGGCTGCATCTGTCCCGATCAGCACCACGCCCAGTGCCGCCAGACGCTCGATCACCGCCGCCGAAACAGCGCGAAACGTGCTATCCCAGGCCGCGTGCGGAAATCGCCGGTAAGTCCGCAGCAGCACGCGCGGCGCACTTGCCGCTGCCAGCGCGGCCCAGTCGATATCGCTCGCCTCCACCGCAGCCCCAACCGCATGGCGCACATCGATCACCACGCAGCGCCCGATATAGGGCTCCAGCGCCGTCTCCGCGCTCGTCTGCCCCGCCGAGTCATAATGAAACGGTGCGTCGGCATGCGTGCCTGCATGCAGCGGTAGCGACAGCGCGCCCACGTTGACCGGGCATTGCGCGGAGATCACCACATGGTGGCTCAACACCAGCGGCGGCTCGCCCGGCCAGAGCGGGGTCCGCGCATCGAGCCGCTGGGATATATCGATGATCGTCATGCCGCGCCTTATTGCCAAGCGGGCGAAACATTGCACCGAAATTGTGGAGCCCGTGCGCCCCGTTCCCTTCAGTGCATCATCATCATGACCCCCACCGCGGCCCCGCCGATCGCCACGCAGAGCAGCGCGACCATGCCAATGCCTGTGCCCAGCAGGGCAGCCACACCGGATTTGTCGGAAGACGGATCGGGAGCGTTCATGGTCAGTATCCTGTTGCAATCGCCCCCGCGCCAATGCGGGTGCCGCCAATGCATTCGCGCTGCGCCCAGCGGATGTTACAAGGCATCGCTCTGGCAAAACGCCAGCGGTGCAATCAGTATTGCGTGATAGCCCTGCCAGACGCGCCCTGGTTTGCAGAAAATGTGCATGATTTTGCCGTTATGCGCTCGTTTGCCGCACAAAAGGCGCCCCGGCGCACCCACTTTGCGCGGACAGCGCATGACCTTTGCGCTATATTCTCGCGCACAACCAGACGAGGGAGACATGCGGTGAACGCCGAGGCGAAGACGACCGATCTGTTCGACAATCCGCTGGGCCTCGACGGCTTCGAGTTCATCGAATTCTCTGCAGCCGAGCCGGGTCTGCTCGAACCCGTGTTCGCCGCGATGGGCTTCACGCATATCGCCAACCACCGTTCCAAGGCGGTGCAGCTGTGGCGGCAGGGCGGCATCAACCTCATCGCCAACTACGAACCGAAGAGTCCCGCCGCGTGGTTCGCGGCAGAACATGGCCCTTCGGCCTGCGGCATGGGCTGGCGCGTGCGCAATGCAGCCGAAGCCTATGCACGCGCGCTGGAGCGCGGGGCCGAGCCGGTCGAGGTGCGCACCGGGCCGATGGAACTCAGCCTGCCCGCCATCCGCGGCATCGGCGGCGCGATCATCTACCTGATCGACCGCTATGAAGGCTCGCCGCTGGGCGATCTTTCGATCTACGATATCGATTTCGTCTACCTGCCGGGGGTCGAGCGCCAACCGAAGGGCGCAGGCTTCCACACGATCGATCACCTCACCCACAACGTCTACGGCGGCCGCATGGCGCACTGGGCGGCATTCTACGAGCGCATCTTCAACTTCCGCGAGATCCGCTTTTTCGACATCAAGGGCGAATACACCGGCCTCACCAGCCGCGCGATGACTGCGCCAGATGGCAAGATCCGCATTCCCCTCAATGAAGAGGCCAAGGCAGGCGGCGGCCAGATCGAGGAATTCCTGCGCGCCTACAATGGCGAGGGCATCCAGCACATCGCCTTTGCCTGCGATGATCTGCTCGGTGCATGGGACCGCCTCAAGGCGCTCGGCACCCCGTTCATGACCCCGCCGCCCGCCACCTATTACGAGATGCTGGCCGAGCGCCTCCCCGGCCACGGCGAGCCGGTAGAAGAGCTGCAAAGGCGCGGCATTCTGCTCGATGGCTCGACCGAGGCAGGCGATCCGCGCCTGCTGCTGCAGATCTTCTCCGAAACGCAGATCGGCCCGGTGTTCTTCGAATTTATCCAGCGCAAGAAGGACGAAGGCTTCGGCGAGGGCAATTTCACCGCGCTGTTCCAGTCGATGGAGCGCGACCAGATGCGCCGCGGCGTGCTCAAGGTCGAGGGGAGCGCAGCATGATCCCCCCCATCCAACGCATCCACCACGTCGCCTACCGCTGCCGCGATGCCAAGGAAACGGTCGAATGGTACGAGCGTGTGATGGGCATGCGCTACACCACCGCCTTCGCCGAAGACACCGTGCCCTCGACCGGCGAGCATGATCCCTACATGCACGTCTTCCTCGATTGCGGTGGCGGCAACGTGCTCGCCTTCTTCGAGCTGCCGAACCAGCCGGAGATGGGCAAGGATCCCAACACCCCGGCCTGGGTCCAGCACCTCGCCTTTGAAGTCGCCGATGAAGCCGCGCTCAACGCCGCCAAGGCCCACCTTGAAGCGCAGGGCATCGACGTCCTCGGGCCGACCTACCATGGCATTTTCCGCTCGATCTATTTCTTCGATCCCAACGGTCACCGTCTGGAACTCGCCTGCAATATCGGCACCCCGGCGCAGTACGACGAACTCGCCGCGCTCGCGCCCGTCATGCTCGAGGAATGGAGCCGCACCAAACGCGCGCCCAAGCATGCCGAATGGCTGCACAAGGATCCCTCTGCCTGATCGCCCCCCTGATGCACGGGAGTTGAGACTTTCTGGTTTGGACAGGGGCGACAGCTTCGCCTATTTCGATACGGCCCCGCCCGCGCGCGCCGTTCTCGAACCCCGGAAAAAGCCTCGATGTCTGAAACCACCGCCCGCACGATCGATCTCAATTCCGATCTTGGCGAAGGCTATGGTCCGTGGGTCATGGGCGATGACAAGGCCATGCTGGATATCGTCACCAGCGCCAACATCGCCTGCGGCGGCCACGCCAGCGACCCGGAAACGATGTTCCGCACGCTGACCTGGGCGCGCGAGCGCGGCATCACGATAGGCGCGCATCCCAGTTATCCCGACAAGGAGGGCTTCGGCCGCCGCCGCTTGCCCTTCCCTCCACCCGAAGTGGAGCGCTTCGTGGCCGCGCAGACCGGCGCGCTGATGGCCATCGCCGCGCTGGCGGGTACTCGCGTTTCCTACGTCAAGCCGCACGGCGCGCTCAGCAATGTCGCGAGCGAGGACCGCGCCATCGCTGAAGCTATCGTCCGCGCCGTGCGCGCCATCGATAGCAAGCTCGCCATTCTCGCCATCTCGGGCACCGTGCTGGAGCAGGCGGCACGCGACGCCGGCGTGCACGTGTTCAGCGAAATCTTTGCCGACCGCGGCTACACCCCGGCCGGCAACCTTGTCTCGCGCGGCCAGCCCGGCGCCATGATCGACGACTACGGCGCTGCGGCTGCGCGCCTGCTCAGCTGGCTCGAAACCGGCCTGATGCCGACCGTCGGCGGCGAGCCGGTCAGGCTGGCGGGCCATTCGATCTGCGTGCACGGCGACGACCCCAATGCCGTCGTCATGGCCAGGGCGATCCGCGTCGCGCTCGCCGGACGCGGGGTCACGGTCGTGCCCTTCCTGCGGTGAGCACAAGCGCGGCATCCGTCCGGCCGATCGGCGAGACGGCGGTCCTCATCGATTTCGGCGGGGCCATCAGCACCGAAACCAACGAACGCGTCGTCGCGCTCGACCGCGCACTCGCCGCGCAGCCGCCGCCGGGCATGATCGAGACCGTGCCGGCCTATGTCTCGCTGATGATCGTGTTCGATCCGCTGGTCACCGAGGGAGACCGGGTCGCCGCCCATGCGCTCGCGCTGCTCGAAACCGCAACCGGGGAGCAGCGGATACCGCGCGAGCACATCGTCCCCGTCCGCCACGATGCCGCCAGCGCGCCGGATCTCGAAGCCGTAGCGCAAGCAACCGGCCTTTCGCCCGCCGAGGTCATCGCCCGGCACCTCACCGGGGAATACCGCGTCTTCATGTACGGTTTCGCGCCGGGCTACGCCTATCTTGGCGGTGTACCGCCCGCGCTGCAATTGCCGCGCAAGCCCCGCGCCGAGCGTGGCCATCCCGCCGGCAGCGTGATCATTGCCGGCGCGCAGTGCCTGATCACCACGCTGCCGATGCCGACCGGCTGGTGGGTGATCGGCCACACATCGCTGGTCATTCTCGATCCTGCCCGCGACAAGCCCTTCCTCTTCGATCCCGGCGATTTGATCCGCTTCCAGCGCATCGAGGGGCAATGACCGCACGGATCGTCTTCGAGGCCGTAGGGCCGCTCACCACGATCCAGGACCCTGGCCGCACCGGCGCGATGCGCTTCGGCGTGCCGCCATCCGGGCCGGTCGACCGTCTCGCCTTCGCAGCCGCCATGGCCCTCACCGGCGCGCCCGATGGCTGGGCGTTCGAACTCTCGCACGGCGGATGCAGCCTCGCCTGCCACGAAGGCGCAATCGGCTTCGCACTGTGCGGCGGCGGGTTCCTCGCCGAAATCGACGGGGACGAGCCAAAGGCCTGGCGGCAAGGCATGCTCCATGCCGGACAGCGGCTGCGCATCCGCGCCGGATCCGGAAACTGGGCATACCTCGCCTTCGCTGGCGAGCACCACGCGCCGCGCTGGCTTGGCAGTAGCGCAACTCATGCGTCCTCAGGGCTTGGCGGCGGCATGGTAAGGTCCGGCATGGCCTTCGATTTTGCCGCACCGCGCCCGCTCGAGGCCCGCGTGCTCGCGCCGCCACCCTCGGCAGAGCCGCCGGGCCGGGTGGCCGCGGTGCTCGGCCCGCAGGATCGCCACTTCCCCGCTGCCGCAATCGAGCAGCTGGCGCAGGCCACATACACCGCCTCCCACCGCTTCGACCGGATGGGCCGCGGGCTCGATGCCCCCCCGCTCGTGCCCGCGTCCATTGCGATGCCCAGCGAACCAGCGCTGCGCGGATGCCTGCAGGCAGACGGCGACGGCGGCCTCACCGTGCTGCTGGCAGACCACCAGACCACCAGCGGCTACCCAAAGATCGCCGCGGTGATCAGCCGCGATGTCGATCGGCTGGCCCAGATGCCATCGGGGATGCCGTTCCGCTTCGAACTCATCGACCCCGGCGAAGCCCTGCGCCGCACTCGCGCCGCTGCCGCCACAAACGCAGCGTGGCTGCGCAGCCTGGCCCTGCCCGGCCGGCTCGACGATCGGCTGTGGTCCAGCAATCTCGTCGATGGCTTCATCGACGCAAGCGAGGCCTGAACAGCGCCTACCTCCCCGGTGGTCATCGGCGGAATTGCCGCTAGGATGCCCGCAAACAAAACCGATGGAGAGAGACGCCCATGACTGAACTTACCGGCCGCATTGCCCTTGTCACCGGCGCCTCGCGCGGCATTGGTGAGGCGTGCGCCCGCGCGCTCGCCGCGCTTGGCGCGCGGGTCATCGTCACCGATCTTGCCGCGCCCGAGACCCTCGCGGAGCAGCTCGGCGGCCTTGCCCGCGCACATGACGTGACCGATGAGCAAAGCTGGATCGATACGATGGCCTACGCCCGCGATGCTGCCGGCGGGCTCGATATTCTCGTCAACAACGCCGGGCTGTTCATGGCCAAGCCCCTCACCGAAACCACGCTCGAAGATTGGCGCCGCCTCCACAGCGTCAATGTCGAAGGCGTGTTCCTCGGCTGCAAGCACGCCGTCCCGCTGATGGCCGAGCGCGCAATCCAGTGGCCGGGCGGCGCCTCGATCATCAACCTCTCCTCGGTCGCCGGCCTCGTCGGCACCGCATTGGTCAGCTGCTATAACTCGACCAAGGGCGCAGTCCGCCTCTTCACCAAGGGCGTGGCGATGGAAGTCGCCCCCTTGCGGATCCGCTGCAATTCGGTCCACCCCGGGATCATCGAAACCGACATGGGCCGCGATCTCGTCTCCCAGTTCGCGGCCGCCACCGGCACCGGCGAAAACGACACCCGCGCCAACTTTTCCAATCTCCACCCGCTGGGCCACTTCGGCGTACCCAGCAACGTGGCCGACGCCGTCGCCTTCCTCGCCTCGGACCGCGCCGCCTTCATGACCGGCTCGGAACTGGTGGTCGACGGCGGGTTTACGGCGAGCTGAGCCGGGCGCGGGCGCTCCCTACTCTTCGCCCATGCGCAGAGCGGCAATAAACGCCTCCTGCGGGATGGTCACATTGCCATATTCCCGCATGCGCTTCTTGCCCTCTTTCTGCTTTTCGAGGAGCTTCTTCTTGCGGCTGATGTCGCCGCCGTAGCACTTGGCGGTGACGTCCTTGCGCATGGCGCTGATCGTTTCGCGCGCGATCACCTTCGCGCCGATCGCGGCCTGGATCGGGATCTTGAACATGTGGCGCGGGATGAGGTCCTTGAGCCGTTCCACGAGATGGCGCCCGCGCGGATCGGCCTGGGTGCGGTGGACGATCATCGAGAGCGCATCGACCGGCTCGTTGTTGACGAGGATGTTCATCATCACGAGATCGCCCTCACGCAGGCCGATCTGCTCGTAATCGAAGCTGGCGTAGCCGCGGCTGATCGATTTGAGGCGGTCGTAGAAATCGAACACCACTTCGTTGAGCGGCAGTTCATAGGTCACCTGCGCGCGGCCGCCGACGTAAGTCAGACCGGTCTGGATGCCGCGGCGGTCCTGGCAGAGCTTGAGGATCGAACCGAGGTATTCGTCGGGCGTGTAGATCGTCGCCTTGATCCACGGCTCTTCCATTTCCGCGATCTTGACCGGATCGGGCATGTCGGACGGATTGTGGAGCTCCAGAATCGTCCCGTCCGTCATCAGCAGGCGGTAGACCACCGAGGGCGCGGTGGTGATGAGGTCGAGGTCGTATTCGCGGCTGAGGCGTTCCTGGATGATCTCGAGGTGCAGAAGGCCGAGGAAGCCGCAGCGGAAGCCGAAGCCCAGCGCCGCTGAGCTTTCCATTTCGAACGAGAAGCTGGCGTCGTTCAGCCGCAGCTTGCCGATGCTTTCGCGCAGCTTTTCAAAGTCTGCCGCATCGACCGGGAAGAGGCCGCAGAAGACGACCGGCTGGACTTCCTTGAAGCCCGGCAGCGCCACCGTCGCGCCCTGCTTCACGGTGGTGATCGTGTCACCCACGCGGGCCTGCGCCACTTCCTTGATCTGCGCGGTGATGATGCCAATCTCGCCCGGCCCCAGTTCATCGAGCACTTGCAGCTTGGGCCGCATGCAGCCGACGCGGTCGATCAGGTGTTCGGTGCCGCCGGCCATGAACTTGACCTGCAGGCCCTTCTTGATGACGCCGTCGATGACGCGCACGAGAATGACGACGCCGAGGTAGGGGTCGTACCAGCTGTCCACCAGCATGGCCTTGAGCGGCGCATTCCGATCACCGCCCGGCGGGGGGATGCGCGCGACGATGGCATCGAGCACTTCCTCGATGCCGATGCCGGACTTGGCGCTGGTCAGCACGGCCTGGCTGGCGTCGATGCCGATCACTTCCTCGATCTCGGCCCTCACCTTTTCGGGCTCGGCGGCGGGCAGGTCGATCTTGTTGATGACAGGCACGATCTCGTGGTCGTGCTCGATCGACTGGTAGACGTTGGCAAGCGTCTGCGCTTCCACGCCCTGCGCCGCATCGACCACCAGCAGCGCGCCCTCGCAGGCGGCGAGGCTGCGGCTGACTTCGTAGGCGAAGTCGACGTGGCCGGGGGTGTCCATCAGGTTGAGCTGATAGGTGCGGCCATCCTTGCCGGTGTAGTCGAGCCGGACGGTTTGCGCCTTGATCGTGATCCCGCGCTCGCGCTCGATGTCCATGTTGTCGAGCACCTGCTCGCTCATCTCGCGCGCCGAAAGGCCACCGGTGAACTGGATCAGCCGGTCGGCCAGAGTCGACTTGCCGTGGTCGATGTGCGCTATGATGGAGAAATTACGGATCAGCGAAAGGTCGGTCATGAGGCGCCGTTAGCAGTCTGCGGCGTCAGTGTCATCAGGCCCATCCGGACGGGGCCGGGACGCCAAGTTGACACAGTTGACACTGTCCTGAGGAATAATTGCATTCGATCACCGGGCGGACTTTGATCGACCAGGGCGATCAGACACTCCACGCGGGTCGCTTCGGAACGGGGCGGCTTCGAGACCATGCCCGGACCCTGCCAGATTCGCCCCAAGTAGGACAGCGCGCCCCTCTCGGACGCCCGAACGCCCGCCGTTTCGGGACGATATTGACGCCCGTCTCAGTTCCTCGTATTAGAATGATCATTCCTAATCTAATATCCTAAAAAGATTCCAATCCAAGGGGAGAGCCATGAAGTCCACCACAGCCGTTGCATGCATGCTGGGCGCGAGCCTTTTCGCGCTTGCCGCGCCCGCACAGGCGCAAGACGCCGCGGCCGCCGGTACCGATGGCGCCAAGCCTGCTGAAGGCCTTGGCGAGATCGTCGTCACCGCCAACCGCGTCGCTTCCAGCGCGCAGGACACGCCGATCGCGCTCAACGTCTATAACGGCGCTGCGCTCGCGGATCAGGGTGTCAACACGGTGCGCGACCTTTCGCAGATCGACCCGAGCCTCAACGTCACCAACTCGACCGGCGCTGCCTATGTCGCGGTGCGCGGCATCGCCTCGACCGACGTGACCGAGATCGGCGATCCTTCGGTGCCGATCACGCGTGACGGCTTCTTCACCAACCGTTCGTTCACGATCAACTCGTCGTTCTATGACGTGGCCCGCGTCGAAGTGCTCAAAGGCCCGCAAGGCACGCTGCAGGGCCGCAATTCGACCGGCGGCCTCGTCAGCATCATCACCAATCGCCCCGAAATGCGCACCGGCGGCTATGCCAGCATGGAAGTGGGCAACTACAAGACCTTCAATGGCGAGGCGGGCGTCAATGTCATGCTCGCGCCCGGCTTCGCGGTTCGCGCCTCGGGTACGGCGTTGAGCCACAAGGGCTATCGCAGTTCGCCCGGTCCCGCAGTCGACGGCGATGACGAGAACTTCAAGTCGGGCCGCGTGCAGGCGCTCTACAAGGGCGACAATGGCCTTTCCGCCTGGGTTTCCTATCAGCATGATTCCCGCGACGTGAACGGCGACGCGCAGTTCCGCGGCCCCCTTGGTGGGCCGACGCCCGATTTCGGCAAGGCGAGGGTCTTCACCAGCTTCGCGCCGACCTTGACCAAGCTCGAAAGCGACCGGGTGCGCTGGGAGCTGGCCTACAGCGCCGACATGGGCCTCAACTTCATCTACACCGGCGGTTATGACCACCAGAACTGGCGCAACGTGCTCGATGCGACCGGCGGCTATCCGGCCAACCGCCAGTTCCGCCAGCAGGAAACCCCCAAGACCTGGAACCACGAGTTCCGCGTCAGCAACAACAAGGGCGGCAAGCTGTTTTTCCAGGCAGGCTACTTCTATTTCCAGGAAAAGAACGTCGTCAATTCGGGGATCTTCAACCTCGACATGACCGGGCCGCTGTTCGGCCCCGGCGGCTTCCTGACAGGCGTACCCAATGCCGACCAGTCGAACCGCTACGGCATCAAGTTCGACTACGACATCCTCACCCGCTCGCAGGCGCTGTTCGGGCAAATCGAGTATGAGCTGACCGACAAGCTGCAGCTCAGCCTTGGCGGCCGCTATACCTGGGACAAGAAAGTGCGCACCGGCAATGCCGTGCTCAGCCTGCCGGCGCTGGCCTTCCCGCTGTGCGGCAACGGCTTCCCGGCGCCGGGCACCTGCCCGCCCTTCCCGCTGACCACGCCGGGCAACGGCAACCTCAGCAAGGGCGAGCCGACCTGGCACGCGGGCCTCAACTACCGTCCGGGCCCGGGTTCACTGGTCTATGCCAAGTACGATCGCGGCTACAAATCGGGCGGGTTCAACTCCAACGGCAGCGCGCCGTCGGTCGATTACGGCCCGGAGCGGCTGGATTCGTTCGAGATCGGCACCAAGAATTCGCTGATGGGCAACACGCTGCAGCTCAACGCCTCGGTTTTCTACTTCGATTACAAGGGCTACCAGGGATCGCAGACCACGGATGCGCTTTCGAGCGGTTCGGGTGTGTTCAACGTGGGCAGCGCCAAGGTGTTCGGCATCGAGGGCAGCCTCGTGGCGCTGGCCGCCAAGGGCACGCGGATCAACCTCAACGCGACGTATCTGCACACCAAGTTCGGCAACGGCATCACGATCAACACCGGCTCGACCCCGCCGGTTGCAGTCGACATCGGCGGCAACCGCCTGCCCAACGCGCCGGAGTTCACTGCTTCGGGCGCGATCGAGCAGGAAATCCCGGTTTCGTTCGGCACGTTCACCGCGCGGATCGACGCGAAGTATTCCTCGGACTTCTATTATTCGGTTTTCAACACCGTCGATACGCGTTCGGCGGACTATGTGCTGGCCAACGCCAGCCTGAAGTTCGCACCGGAAAACAGCTTCTGGGAAGTCTCGGCCTACGTGCGCAACGTGTTCGACAAGCAGGTGCTGGCCTATGCGGCGCAGAACTTCAATGCGGGCGCGGATACCTACCAGTTCCAGGCCCCGCGCACTTTCGGCGTGCGCGGCAGCGTGAAGTTCTGATCTGGTCGGAACTGTAAGACCTGTTCCCCTCTCCCAACCCTCTCCCCTGAAGGGGAGAGGGCTTTGCACAGATGCCGGTTACTCTGGCGTGAAATCGCGCAGACGCTCGACCGTCTTGGCATCGAGACGCTTGATCAGCGCAACGACCAGATCGACCGTCTGATCGAAATCGCGGCGGCTTATCACGCCGGTGTGGACGTGGGTGTAGCGTGCAGGGACAACGAGGTTGACGGTGGGCGCGCCGCCGTTTGCGGTTTGCATTTCAGCGCTGTCGTCGCCGTAGCCCTGCACCAGATCGAGCTGGAGGGGGAGTTTGGCTGACGCGGCGGTATCCTTGACGAGCGCGACCAGCTTGCGGTTGGGCAGCGCGCTGGTGTCATAGAGAAACAGGCCGGGCCCGGCGCCGAGCTTGACCTGGCTTTCCTCGGGCCGCGCTCCGCCGGAATCGCCCGTCACGCCGCCTTCGATGGCGATGCCGATATCGGGCTTGATGATCGCCGAGGACGTGCGCGCGCCGCGCAGACCGATTTCCTCCTGCACGGTGGCGGTGAAGAACACCTGATTGGGGTGGCCGCTGGCCTTGAGGCGCTCCATCGCGAGCAGCAGCACCGCGCAGCCGACGCGGTCGTCCCACGCCTTGCCGGCATAGTTTCCGGTGCCGTTGAGATCGAGGAACGGGCTATCGGGCACGACCGGATCGCCAGGCGAAAGGCCCAGCGCGGCAACGCCGGCGGCATCCTTCGCGCCGACATCGAGGAACACCGCATCGCGCTTGATGAGGGCACCGCGTTCATCCGCCTGCGCGAGGTGGATATCGCGGATCGAGGTGACGGCGTGGACCGGACCCTTGGCGCCGATGATGATCCAGCGCTGCCCGGCGAGGGCCTGATCGAGCCAGCCGCCGAGCATCTGCATGGTGAGGAAGCCATCGGGCGTGGCGCGGCGGACGACGCCGCCAAGCTCGTCCATGTGCGCATCGAGCATGATCCGCGGGCCGCTGCTGCCCTGCCGCGCGATGACCGAGCCGAGCCCGTCATAGCGCAGTTCATCCGCGAGCGGCTTCATCCGCTCTACCATGATCTTGCGGACAGGTTCCTCGAACCCGGGAGGCCCGGCGGCATTGGAGAGATCGCGCAGCAGATCGGCGGTCCTGTCCTGCGCGGCAAGCGGGGCGGCCATCAGCATGGCAAGCGAGGCGGCGGCGAGGGAAAGACGCTTCATCGAGGCTCCGGGGAAGATAGTTGCTGCAGGCTTAGGGTTATGGCCGGTCAGCCGTCAGCCGCCAAGCACCCTGATGGCCAGTCCCGGCCACCAGGGCTGATAGAACAGCCAGAGCGAAAGCAGTTCCGTCCCAAGGATCAGGCCCGCAGCGGGCAGAAACAGCGGATGCAGACGGCTGCGCAGGGCAAGGTCGTATCCCGCCATCGCGGCCATCATGGCCCAGGCGACGGGAAAACGGACGAGGAGCTGCGTGATCGCAGATGGCCCCAGCAGATCACGGATCGGAACGCCGAGCCAGCGGCTGAAGCCCGCATCGGTAACCGCGATGAGCCCGAGGAGCAGCAACCGCTTGTGTGCGCCGGGCCGGTGAACCAACAGAAAGGCGGCGCCAGTGAGCACCGCGAAGGGGATGATATGGCCCAGCTGAAACGACATCCGCGCCGGCACGAAATCCGCCGTGCCGAGGCGGGCATGGTCAGCGGCCCAGACAGTGGCGACTGCCGTTACCGTCAGGGCCAGAGCCATTGCGGGGCCGAACAGGCGGCCGACGCGCTGATGTCCGGCCATATCGTACAGGCGCACGCGCGCGGCTTGCCATGTCAGCAGGACCAGCCAGCCCACCGAGAGCGCCGCATGCAGATGCGTGACCGGCTAATACGGCTTGGCCGTCGGGTCGCCGGCGTGGTCGATCATGTCGGGCAGAAAGCCTGACAGCATCGCGAACCACAGCAGCAGGATCGCGACCATCACCGCTGTGCGATCCTGCGGAAGCGCGCGGTCGAAATCCACTTTGGCAAAATCGACGCGCATCCCGTTCACGCTCGCGTCCAACGCACTTCCCCCTGCCTTCCGTGCCCGGGCAGAATGGTTGGCCAAACCCTTGCCTCTGTCAACGCAAGGATGCTCCGAAATGGTCAGGCAGCCTCCTGCGCCGCATTGGCCGCGAGGTAGGCGGGGCGAGTGCTGGCGCGTTGCCAGAAGGCCGCGATTTCGGGGCTGAACTTGTAGTCGAGCCCGAGGTCTATCGCGAGGAGGAGCGCGTAGGCGGTGCAGATATCGGCCATCGTGAAACGGCCGGCGCAGAGCCATTCGCGTCCATCTTCCAGCGCACGGGTGAGGTGCTTGAGGCGCGAGAAAAACCACTGGGTATAGTCGTCGGCGGCCTGCCTGAGCTTTCGCTCGTCGGGTTCGAAGCGGGTGTAGCGCAGGACGATGGTCTGCGGGAACGTCAGCGTCGCCTCGCTGCGGTGGAGCCAATCGAGGTATAGGCCGTAGTCAGGCTCATCAGGGCTGACCGCGAGCGGGGTCGGTCCGTAGCGGGTGGCGAGGTAGTGCGGGATCGCGCTGGATTCCGTCATCCGCGTGCTGCCGTCGATCAGGAGCGGGATCGTGCCGAGGGGGTTCTGCTCGAGATATTCGGGCGTGCGGACGCGCGGCGGGAAAGGCAGCATGTGGAGCTTGTAGGGCAGGCCCATTTCCTCGAGCGCCCAGAGCGCGCGGAACGAGCGGGCGTTGTGGCAGTGGTAGAGTTCGATCATTGGTTGTTCTGCTTACCCCTCCACCACCCGCGACGCGGGCGGTCCCCCTCCCCATTTGTGGTTCGCAAAAATGGGGAGGACGTTTTTAGATCAGGCCCCGGCTGATGAGGCATTCCTGGACGGCGCGCTCGCCCATGTCGATGGCGGTGTTGGTGAAGGCGCTGCCGGCGGCATCCGCGTTGGCGATGGCGATGCGGCCGAAGGTCTGGCGGCCGATCACGTGGGGGCGCAGTTCATCGGGCACGTCGGGATCGCCCAGCGTATCGTACGTATAAGCATAGCCGTGGGGCCAGCGGTTGACCGTGATCGCGGCGATATCGCGCGCAGCGTTGAAGCCCGCGCCGCCCAGCATGCGCTGCAATTGCAGGCGGATCTCGCGTTCGATTGCGGAGTATTCCTCGGCGAGCATCATCGCCCGGCCGAGGCGGTTCTGCTCCTTGCGGGGAAGGCCCGGCTGGTTGGGGTTGCGCACCATGTGGATCACCACCGGCTCGTCCGGCGTCACCGCGCTGGCGTAGCCGCCGATGGCCATCGGCGTATCGAGCGAGGCGCCGATATGGTAGCCATTGGGCGCGCCGATCGATTTGACGCCGAGCTTGGCCCAGGGGCGCCAGTTCTTCACCAGCACATTGGTATACTGCATCGGCACCTTGGACGCGTAGTGCAGCGCTTCCTTCTGCGCAGGCGGAAGATCGGGCACGATGAAGGGGATCACCATGTTGAAGCAGGCCATGATGACATTGGCCCCGGTGACCGAAACGCGCTTGCCATCCTTCACATAGATGACGCGCACGGCTTTCTCGGTCTGGCGCGCGGGCTTGCCAATATGTTCGGCGCGGATGACCATGCTGGAGAGGCGCAGGCGCGTGGGATTGGCCGGATTATCGAGCGCGGCATAGCGCGCGGGCGCGAGGACGATGCTTTCCTGATCCAGCTTGGCTGAAGGGAACGCGCCGGGAATGAGGCGGCTGACGAGGAGGCGCGCGACGGTGGCGTTGCCATCGGGCCAATGGAAATGCTGCGCCTCGGCGGTGATCTGCTCGGGCAGGTCCATGCCCGCAAAGCCCGGCATGCGCCCGCCGAGCGCAGCTTCCCACGCGGGCAGCGTATCGACGCGCTTGTTGTTGCGGAAGTATTGGCCGGAGAAGAACGGCAGGCTTTCGGGCAGGACCCCGGCGTGCTTGGTCAGGTAATCCTGATAGCTGATATGCCGCAGGTATTCGGCGCGCGCTTCGGGATTCATGTCCGGCAGGTAGTTCTTCTTGTCAGTGTAGAGCCGGGTGAGGTCCGCCCGCACCGTGCCGGTGAGCGGAGCTTCGGCGAAGAACTGCGGCCAGGGCTTCTTGCCGGTTCCGGTAACGAGCTTGTCGGCAAGGAAGTGCTCCTTGTCGAAGAAAGTGGCCGAGCCGAGGCCATCGTAGGCCTTGGTTTCGTAGCGTTCGTAGCTCGTCAGATCGACGCCGAGATCTGCCAGCAGCTTCTTTGAGGTGAAGCTGTAGGGGAACGGCGATTCAATGCTCATCGTGCCGCCGTAGGCAAGGATGGTGCGGCCCTCGTAGTGGAACTCGTTGCGCTTGGCGTGGCCGCCGAAATCGTCGTGATTGTCGAGGATCAGGATCTTGCGATCATCCCCCAGCGCCTGCCGGTAGAAATACGCTGCCGAAAGACCCGAAATGCCGCCACCGACGATGACGAGGTCATAGTGTTCGCCGCTGTCCTCGGCCGCGAGGGCGCCGGTGAAATCGCCGTCGCGCGCCATGTGCGCGGCTTCGAAGGAGCCGGGATACTGGCCGCGCAGGCCCTGCTTGAGCGGGGGATAATCGGCGCTGCCAGCATCGGCCGAAGCCGGAGCCGAGGCCGCCTGGGCCAAAGCGGAAGGCGCCGCCGCGAGCGCAGCACCGGCTGCGACACCGCCGATGAAATCGCGCCGCGCGATGGGGAGATGCAGCCCCAGTTCCTTGTCCGACCATTCCACCATCGCATTGTCCCCCATTCAGCCCGCCGCTGCGCCATGATTTGTAATCGCAAAGCAGCCTTGCGCAATCGCCCAAATTGCGGCCTCATCACGGGCGAGCCTGAACAGGAGACCGCCGATGTACCGCCCGCTGCTTGCCGCCGCCCTTGCTGTCCTCGTTGTCGCGCCCGGAGCAGCCCAGGCGCCTGCCTCTCCGGCGGACACCTGCCGCAACGATGCGAAGTTCCGCGAGCAGGATTTCACGGTGGGCAGCTGGGATGTCTATACCGGCGACAAGAAGACCGACGAAGTGACGATGAGCCTGATCCTCAACGATTGCGTGATCGAGGAGCACTGGAAGCGCGCCGATGGCCGACCCACCGGCAACGGCATCGGCCTGTTCAACTATTCGCGGCTGCTTGGCTCATGGGGTTACACCTGGGCAACCGATGACGGTGCCGCCACGGTGTTTCGCGGCAATCTCGCGAAGCCGGGCGAGATGCTCTACGTGACCGAGAAGCCCCTGCCCGGCGGAAAAGTGCGGCTGCGCCATTGGACGCTGACGCTGATGCCCGACGGGACGATCCGCGAACTGGCGACGGGGACCGAGGACGGCGGCAAGACGTGGACCACGGATTATGATCTGAAGTGGGTGCGGCGGAAGTAAGTACTAGCGCCCGCCAAAGAATGGCAGCGGGGCTCCCGCTCCGGCGTCGAAGGCCTTCCAGTCCTCGCCCAGCGCGGTGAGCGCGCTGGCGGCGATCTGGCTCTGGGTGAGGCAGTCAGTGCCCGCAGCGGCGGGGCGAACGCCGGGGCCGATGGCGGCGAGCCAGATCGCGTCCGAGCCGGGGAAGCCTTCGGGATCGGCAATCGTGTAGTCTGCCGGGGCGAGCTTCCAGGCAGCGGCACTGCCGTGTTCGGTCCAGGCCGCGCCGGGCTTGGCGCCGCGGCCATGATCGGTGGTGACGATCAGCGTGGTCCGCCCGCGCCAAGCCGGATCGGCCTGCGCCATGCGCCAGAGCTCGGCGATGAAATCATCATCGCGGTTCATCGCAGCGAGAACTTGCGCATAATCACCTTCATGCGCGAACTCGTCGGTATCGCCGAGTGCGACGTAGAGCACGCGCATATCGGCTGCCGAGCGCAGCGCTGCCTGCGCATCGCGCATCGTGCGCGTTTCGGTGGGGTGTGCGCCGGCGCTCTCTGCATTTACCGGAACGCCGCTGCGCTTGTCGTTGATGATGTAGGGGAACACGTCCCAGGTTCCGTACATCCGCACGTGCCCGGCAAAGGCCGGACGGCGGTTCAGCCATTCGAGGAACGTGGTGTTGCGGTTCCAGATCTTGTCATTGCTGGTGATCGCAGGATCGGGGCGGCCGGTGAGCAATTCGTTGTAGCCGGGGTAGGAAAACCACATCGGATTGGTGACGCGCATGCATTCGCCCGCATCGCGGTTGCCATAAAGCACGCCGCCCGCAGCGGGCAGGCTGTGGACGAAGGGCATGACCGCCGCGCCGGTGCTCCACGCCTTCTCGACCGTTTCCTTCCAATCGGGATGGGTGAACTTCGGCTCTGCGACCAGCGCCTTGTCCGGCCCGCGGAACACTTCCTGCCAGCGCGTGCCGTCCATGGTGACGAGGATCAGGCGCTGGCCGGCGGCGGGGGCTTCGGCGCGGGCCAATTCCGGGGCCAGTGCAGGAGCGAACAGCAGCGCGAGGGCAAGAACGATCCGGTGCATCTCTGTCACTCCCTGAATGCACCGCGGCTTGCGGTGTCTCGACTTCGCTGGACACGAACGGGCTTTTTTGGCCCTTAGAATCTTCGGCCCACGCGGAAGCTCACGAAGCGGGGGCGCAGCGGGTAGACCACGATCGAATCCGGCCCACACAGTGCGATCGCGCACGTTGCGCTGCGGCTTTGCTGCGCGCGCTTGTCGCCCACGTTTTCGATGGAGAGCGAGGCCGACCAGTTATCGCGGCTCACCCCGGTGGAGAGGTCCAGCGTGGTATAGGCGGGCTGGAGGCCGATCAGGCGCGCTTCCTCGACATCGAGCGAGGACGTGACGGTCGACTGGTGGAACGCGGCCAGCTGCAAGAACGCGTCGAACTTGCCGAGGGGGAATTCGTAGCGCGTCATCGCCGAAAGCTTGAAGCGCGGGCTGCCGGCAAAGCGCGTGCCGGCAGGCGCGCGCAAGGCATTGGGGTTGCCCGATGGGCTGGGCACCGTGCAATCGAACGCAGCATTGGTATATTTGCAGAGGTCCGTGGTGATCACCGCATCGGCATACGTGCCCGAGACCTGGAACGAGAGCCCGCGCGTGGGCCTGACCGTGAGATCGGCCTCGATACCCTTCGACCGGGCGCGGCCGGCGTTGACGATATCGGTGATGCCGTTCTGATCGCTGGTAACCGCGAACTGCGCCTGGTTAAGCTTCTCAAGGAACAGCGCGCCGTTGAACAGAACTTTGCCGCCGAGCCAGCTCGTCTTCCAGCCGATCTCGTAGTTGGTGAGCTTCTCCACCGCGTAAGCCGGCGCAGTGGGGCGGCGGTTGATGCCGCCGGGGCGGAAGCCGGTGGACCAGGTGGCGTAGAGCAGCTTGCCGGGCGCGGGCTTCCAGCTGAGGTTGAGCTTATGCCGCACGCCCGAGCCGGTGGCCTTGGTGTTGATGTTGTCGCAGGGGCGCTGCGTGCCATAGGCGCCGATGGTTGCGGGGAAGCACAGCGCCTCGCCCACCGCGCTGCGGGTGGCGTTGAAGCCGAAGAAGCCAACGACGTTGTTGTCGTACTTGTAGCCGCGCAGGCCGCCGGTCAGGGTCAGCGTTGGCACGATGTCGAACGCGGCTTCGGCGAAGGCGGCATAATCGCGGTCGGTGCGGAACTGGATGTTGGCGTAGTTTACCCCCGGCAGACCGGTGACGGACTGCGTGTCCGCAAGGTTCGGCACGGTGTAGAGGTTGCGCCAGTTGTTGGTCTGGCGCTGGTAGAACACGCCCGCCACGATCCTCAGCCGGTCGCTGGAGGGCGAGGCGATGCGCAGTTCATGGCTTTGTTTGGTGAAATGCTCGCTCTGGCTGACCGTCTGCGCGGGGCTGATCAGATTGCCCGCGTTATCCTTGAAATTATTGCCGAAATAATCCGGCGTGCTGGCGTAGTAGGTATCGTAGAGATAGGCGTAGTCCGAATAATCGGAGGTATATTCGGCCTTCCGCTCGAAATAGGCGCCTGCGTAAGTGAGGTCGAAGTGGCCGAGCTTGCCTTCGATGGCGAGGCTGGCCTGATACCACTCGTCCTTCTGCGCTTCGGGAAAGAAGCGGCTGATCGCGAGATCGCCTTGCGAGGGCTTGTAGGCGAAAGTGCCGTTCGAGGTCTGGTGCTGGCCCATCACGCCGGCGGTGGCGGTCCAGTTGTCGTCGAGATCGACCTTCAAGGCGGCGCGGCCGCCGTAGGAATCGATCGAATTCTGGTCCCGGCCGACCAGCGCCCTGTTGTCGCGCACCACGCCGGAGGTGGGATAGCGCACGCCGCGGGGCGCGCGGATATTGTCGATGTAGCCGCCGTCATACTGGTAGAAGCCGACCACGCGCAGCGCGGCGCGGCTGGACAGCGGGATGTTGAGATAGCTTTCGGCGATCCCGCCCGCCTTGCCATTTACGACCGTGTTGGCCGTGAGATCGACCGAGCCCGAGAACGCCTTGGTATCGGGCTTGTTGGTGATGATGCGCAAGGTGCCCGCCTCGCTGCTCGCGCCGAAAAGCGTGCCTTGCGGGCCGGACAGCGCCTCGACCCGCGCGATGTCGTAGACGTGGACGTCGACGGTCGAGCCGATCGTGGTGACGGGCTGCTCGTCCAGGTAGACGCCGACGGTGGGGAGCGAGCCGGTGGAAAGGCGGTTGCCGTTGGAAAGGCCGCGGAAGTAGACTTCCGCCTGCCCCGGGCCATAGCTCGAATAGGAGAGGCTGGGCAGGAACTTGGCGTAATCGTTGAAATTGCGCACGTTGCGCTCGGCCAGCGCCTCGGTGGTGAGCGCGACGATCGAGAGCGGCACGTCCTGCAGCTTTTGCTCGCGTTTCTGCGCGGTGACGACGATTTCGCCAGGAGCGCCGATGGCCGAGGCATCTTCAGGCGGCGATCCGTTTACCGCCTGCGCATGAAGTGGGCCCGCCGCCGCCATAGCGATGACCGAAACTCGACCCGCCCAGACCTTCGCTTTGCCCATCAATAATTGCCCCCGGCTGATCCCGCCGATCTACCTACCGGCGATGACGGCGGGATTACAGAAGTGTTTTTACCTGTTGCGGCGGGGCGGTGGACTTTCCGGCGCGGCGGTGTGATCACCTCGGCAGACTGGGAGATCGCATCATGAGGACAGCAACCATCCGCGCCGCCGTGTTGGGAGCGGCGCTGGCCATCGCGCCGCAGGCGGCGGTTGCGGGCGAGGCTGGTGCGGGCGCTGCGCCGAATGCCGGGCGGCACGCGTTCCGGGATCTGTTCCGCGAACTTGTCGAAACCGACACGTCTGTGGCCACCGGCAGCTGCACCGTGCTCGCCGGGAAGATCGCTGCCCGCTTCCGCACGGCGGGCTTTGGCGAGGATCAGATCACGCCGTTTCGGGACCCGGCCTTTCCGCTCGATGGCGGGGTGGTGGTCACCGTGCCCGGCACTTCGGCAAAGGCGAAGCCGATGCTTCTGCTTGGCCATATCGACGTGGTCAATGCGCGGCGCGAGGACTGGGTGCGCGATCCCTACAGGTTCATCGAGGAGGGCGGCTACTTCTACGGGCGCGGCACAGCGGACATGAAAGTGCTCGACGCGATCTGGATCGACACGCTGATCCGCCTCAAGGCCGAGGGCTTCAAGCCAAAGCGCACGATCAAGCTCGCGCTCACCTGCGGCGAGGAATCCGGCGCGCGAATGAACGGGGCCAAGTGGCTGGCCGACAACCGCCCCGACCTGATCGCCGCTGCTTTCGCGCTCAACGAGGGCGGCGGCGGGGCAACCGACGGCCACGGCAGAGTGCTCAGCCAGTCGATGCAGACCGGCGAGAAGGCCAATCGCAATTTCGAGGTCCAGGCGACCAACCCCGGCGGGCACAGTTCGGTGCCGGTGGACGACAACGCGATCTACGAGCTGGCCGATGCGCTGGCACGGGTGCGCGCGCAGAAGTTCCCGGTGCATTTCAACGATACGACACGCACCTATTTCGCCAAGGTCGGTGCGGCGCGCGGGGATGCGCTGGGGGCAGCGATGGCGCGGCTTGCCGCCGATCCGGCGGACCATGCGGCAGAAGCGGCGGTGGCCGCCGATCGCACGCTCAATTCGATGCTGCGCACCACTTGCGTCGCGACGCTGCTGGAGGGCGGCCACGCCGCCAACGCCCTGCCCCAGCGCGCCAAGGCCAATATCAACTGCCGCATCGTGCCCGGCGAGGATGGCGACACGACCCGCGCCGCGCTCGTTGCGGCGATCGGCGATGCGCGGGCGACCGTCACTCCGGTGGGCCGCGTGCGCCCCCTTGCAGTCCCCCCGCCGCTCGATCCGCGCATCTTGGGCCCGGCGGAGAAGCTTGCCGCACGTTACTATCCCGG
This sequence comes from Novosphingobium sp., assembly GCF_965228995.1. Lineage (GTDB taxonomy): Bacteria > Pseudomonadota > Alphaproteobacteria > Sphingomonadales > Sphingomonadaceae > Novosphingobium. The sequence continues at coordinate 3,280,179 of NZ_OZ245852.1, forward strand.
CGTGCCGCTGGTGCCTGCGATGATGACCGGCGCGACGGATGCGACATACCTCGGCCCGCTCGGCATCCCCACGTATGGTGTGCCCGGCCCACTGGCCGATCCCGATGGCAACGGGCTCCACGGGCTCAACGAACGGCACTCGGTGCAATCAGCCTATATCGCGCGCGATTTCCTCCACGATCTCGTGAAGGCCTACGCCGCGCAGGAATGAGCCTAGAGCACTTTCCGACCAATCTGGTTCACCGTGATTGCGTCAGGAAGCCCATCGGCAAGGAGCGCCGCGCAGTGCGGGCTGGTAGCCCGTGCCAGCGGCGCGACGCTGCCATAGAGACATTTGGCCGAGGGGCTTCCTGTCGCAACCCCGAAGGGGCGGGCCGCTTTTGGCCCATCGCAGCGTCTCTCGTCGGTCACTATGGGCAAGCATAGCTCCCTCCTCGATCCTTGCGCTGGGCCAAAATCGGCTCCGTCACGGCGAGCCAGATTGGTCGGAAAGTGCTCTAAGGCCGCACCAGCAGATTGCCGGTGTGGCCACCGGAGAAGAGCAGCAGCAGCGCCTCGGCAAAATGGTCGATGCCTTCGACCACATGCTCGGGCAGATCGAGCTTGCCTTCCTGCATCAGCGTAGCGATCTCCGCCTTCGCTTCGGGGAAGCGCGCAGCATGATGCGTGACGACGAAGCCCTTCATCATCGCGTTGCGTTCGGCAAGCTTGAGGTAATTCCTGGGTCCGCGGACATTGCCGAGATCGGAATACTGCGAAATCGCACCGCAGATCGCGATGCGCGCATCGGCGGGCGCGAGGTTTGCGAGCGCGACATCGAGTATCTCGCCGCCGACATTGTCGAAGAAGACGTTGATCCCATCAGGGGCCGCAGCAGCCACTTCGGCGGCCAGATCGGCGTTCTTGTAATCGATGGCGACATCGGCGCCGAGCCGGGTGGTGAGGTAAAGGCACTTGTCGGACCCTCCGGCAATGCCGATCACCCGCGCGCCCCGGGCCTTGGCAAGCATCACCACCATCGAGCCGACCGCGCCCGCCGCGCCGGAGACGAGCACAGTATCGCCTGCCTTGACCTCGGCCACCGCGATGAGCCCGGCCCATGCGGTGAGGCCGGTGGTAAGCCCGAGCGGGCCGACATAGTCTGCAGGCTTGAGGCTGTTCGAGAGATCGAGCCTGGTAAGCGCCGCCGCGGGCACCAGCGCATGGGTTTGCGCCGCCAGCATGCCATAGACCCAGTCCCCAGCGGCGAGCGCGGGATCGGCGCTTTCCACCACCTGGCCCACGCCAAGCGCGCGGACGGTCGAGCCGAGCGGCGCGGTCTCGTGGAAGCTGCCGGGGGTCAGGGTCGTGCGGATCCACGCGTCCATCGAGAGCGTATCGACTTTCACCACCACGTGCCCGGCAGGGACATCCGCGATTGCGACGTCCTCGATGCCGAAATCTTCAATCTGCGGCATCCCCTCGCGGTACTGCCGAATGAACACGCGGCGATTGGTGTGCGGCATGGGAAGCTCCGTGGCGAGTGGTGACGAGCTTGAGCTAGGTGGCCGCGGCAGGCATCGCCATTGCCATTTTGACTAGCGCAGCCCGGCGGCGCAGACTGTGCGCGAGGATCAAGGAGGGATGCCATGGCGATGCGCGCAAGGACAGTCTGGTTGGGGGTCGCCATCGCGGCGCTGGCGGCGGGAACCGCCTCGGCGCAATCGGCGCAGGACGCGGGCGCCCTGCTCGGGCAGCTTCTCGGCAGGGGTACGGCCGCCCCGGCGCAATCGATGAGCGCGCCGCCGCCCGGTGTCAGCAGCAGCGAGGCTTCGGGCGGGCTCAAGCTGGCGCTCGGCAAGGCAGCAGAGCGCGTGGTCGCGCAATTGGGCCGACCCGGCGGTTTTGCCAACGATCCGCGGGTGCGGATCGGGCTGCCCGGGCCGCTTGGCCGCCTGAGCGGTCTGCTCTCGACGCTCGATCAGGCCGGAGTGACCGATGGCCTATCGGGCAAGCTCAATGCGGCGGCAGAGGGCGCGGTGGGCAAGGCGCTGCCGCTGCTCAAGAGCGCGATCTCGCGCATGACAGTGACTGACGCGCTCGGCATCGTGACTGGCGGGGATACTTCGGCGACTGATTATTTCCGTCGTACAATGGGCCCGGACCTGCAGCAGGCGATGAGCCCGGTCGTCTCGAAGTCACTCTCGGGGGTGAAGGCGTTTCAGGCGCTCGACCGCTTTTCGGCGAAGAACAGCCTGATTGCCGGACAGTTCGGTGCGCGGGACCTCACGGGCTATGTCACCGAAAAGGCGAGCGACGGGGTGTTTCTCTATCTCGGCGAGCAGGAGCGCGAGATCCGGCGCAATCCGCTGGGAACCGGAAGCAAGCTGATCGCGAAGATCTTCGGGCGGAGTTAGGGTTCACCCCAACCGCAACCCCTTCGTCATTCCCGCGAAGGCGGGAATCCAGGGCGTTCCAGCCTCAAGGTTGCGTTCTGGACTCTGGACCCCCGCCTGCGCGGGGGTGACGAAGTAAGGGGTGCATCAGAGTGAAATGATCGCGCTCTTTTATCAGCCGACCTTGCGCTGGTTCGCGAGGGGATCGGGGGGCGGCAGGGTGGACTTGATCGCGACGGCGGCGATGCGGCCGTCCTCGTCAAGGCGCAAGGGCTGGGAAAATTCGACGCCCATGCGGTCGTCGCTCGCCCAGCGGCAAGTTGCCGTGACGATATGGCCGTCAGACAGCTGGATGCGGAAGATCGTGCCGGACGGCACATTCCACAGCCCTTCGATGAGCGCGCCGGTCAGCGACATGTTGCGCACCGTGCCGTTGTAGCGGTGGCCGCCGTGATCGAGCACGACGCGGCGCAGCATCGCCTGCCGCGTGGCGCGGGCCGAGCGGGGGCCGCGCGCGATCGCCATGAGGCCGGTGGCAAGGCGCGTCTGCGTGGCGGGCGCGGAAAGCGGGCGCTCGTAGATATAGCCCTGCACATGGCTGCAGCCGAGCATGCGGACCAGATCGAGCTCGTCGAGCGTTTCCACCCCTTCGGCGGTGGTTTCCATGCCAAGCGCTTCGGCGAGGCTGACGATCGAGGCGATGATGGCGCCGTTGCGGCTGCCGGCCTGCGTGGCGCCGCGCACGAACGACTGGTCGATCTTGATCTTGTCGAACGGCGCGCGCTTCAGATAGCCGAGCGAGGAGTAGCCGGTGCCGAAATCATCGAGCGCAAGGCGCACGCCGATGCCCTTGAGCGCGCGGAACATCGCTTCGGTGCCGGTATCATCGCCGAGGAAGACGCTTTCGGTGATTTCGAGTTCGAGCCGGTCTGCGTCCACTTCGGCTGAAGCCAGTGCGCTGGTGACCATCGAAGGCAGCGCGGGATTGGCGAATTGCAGCGGGGAGACGTTGACCGCGACGCGCACGTCGTCCGGCCACTTGGCGAGATCCTGACAAGCGGTGCGCAGCGCCCACTCGCCGATCGAGACGATGAGGCCGGCGTCTTCCGCAATCGGGACGAACTTGGCGGGCGAAATGAAGCCGTGCTTCGGGTGGTTCCAGCGCAGCAGCGCCTCGAAGCCGGTGATCCGCTCGGTCGCGGTCTGAACGACCGGCTGGTAGTAGAGCTCGAGATCGCCGTGGGTGATCGCATCGCGCAGATCTTCCTCGAGCTGGCGGCGTTCTTCGGCATCGCTGTGGAGATCGGCGGCGTAGAAATGATAGCGTCCGCGGCCGCCGTCCTTGGCGGCATAGAGTGCGAGGTCCGCATTGCGGATCAGCGCTTCGCTGGTGACGCCATCATCGGGCGCGAGCGCGATGCCGACCGAGGCGCCGATCATCACGCGGCTGCCTTCGATCGAATAGGCCTGGCTCACTTGCTCGATGATCCGTTCGGCCAGATGCGCGAGCTGTTCGCGCGAGATCTTGCCGGCGAGAATGACCTGGAACTCATCGCCGCCAAGGCGTCCTACCCGGCCGACGGTGCCGATGACCCGTTCGAGCCGCTGCGCGACCTGCTTGAGCAGCGCGTCCCCGGCCGGGTGGCCGAGCGTATCGTTGACTTGCTTGAACCGGTCGAGATCGAGGAGGAACACCGCGCAGTCCCGGTTCTGCTCGTTGGGCGCGGTAAGGATCTTCTCCAGCGTCTGCGACATCTGGAAGCGGTTCGAGAGGCCGGTGAGCGAATCGAAATGGGCGAGGCGCGAGGCATGTTCCTGCGAGCGGCGCTTTTCGGTGAGATCGGTGCCCGAGCCGCGGAAGCCCTGGAAGTTGTTGAAGGCGTCGTAAGTCGGGCGTCCGGTCACCGACCACCAGCGCTCCTCGTCGTAGACCGCCGCGCGCACCGCGAGTTCGCTGAAGCTGGAGCGCGCGGAGAGGTGAAACGCGAGCGTGCGCTCTCCCTCGCCCGATTTCTCGGACAAGTTGAACAGTTCGGCAAACGGACGGCCGATGCATTCCTCGACCTGCTTGCCAAGCACTTCGGCAACGGGGCGGGATATGTACGAGATGAGGCCGCGGCGGTCGGTTTCCCAGAACCAGCCCTGCCCGGTCTCTTCGTAGTCAGCGAGGATCTCCTCGGCACGGGTCTGGATGCGGACGCCTTGCTCGACCGCGAGGCGGACTTTCAGATCGATCTCGCGCTGGCGCATGTAGGCCGCGACCGCAATCACCGCGCCGATCACGAGCGAGAGGATGCCGCCTGCAAGATTGGTGATCCAGGTGACTCCCGACCACATCGCGACTTGCGCGGTCAGCATGCCGGCAAGGCGGCCCGATTCGGTCACCGTGGCGAGGAGCGAAATGGTAACCAGCAGCGCCAGCGCCTGCACCCACGGCACCACGCCGCTGCCCGCCCACACGCCGATCGCGTAACCATAAATGAACAGGGGAATGCCAATGGAGGCCGCCATCAGCGCCATGCGCACCGATGTCGGGTGATCGCGGCGTTCCTCGTAGGCCGAGGTGAAGCGCGCAACGAACAGCAGCGCGGAGGCAAGCAGCGCGAGGACAGGCGCAATGAGCGGACGAGTGGTGAAGTTGGCGATGCCGAGGCCGAACACGCCCAGCACCATCGGCAGCGCCATATGCGGCCATTCGCGCGCGATCAGGCCGCGGCCAGGCCCGGTGCCGAACAGGAACGCAGTTCCAGCGATGTCTGCCCGGCTCGTCGCCCCTGTTGGCACACGCTCTCGGCGCCGCTGCGTACGCGCGAAATCGCGCGCGGTGCGCGTCGTTTCGGCCGGCGATGCGGCATTGTCCCCGGGCGATTGGCTCATCATAGGTCAATTGCGCTTAACCTCTTTGAGAAACCGTTAAGCGAGCACCCGTTTCGGACCTTTTTCCCGCAGATTTCCGCAGGTTTGCTTTTGCTCGTCATGTCCAGATGCTAGGGGGCGCCACAAGCTGTTGTTTTACCTGATTGCCAAGGAATCCGTGTGGCCACGACTGCCAGCTTTTCGATGATCGGCGTTGCCGGACGACGCTTGCGGGTGGGGCAATGGCACACCCAAGGAGGGGGGCCGCAAGCCAAAGGTTCGCGCCCTGCCCCGCGCCCGCTGGTGATCCTGAGCGGCATCGGCATGAACATGGAAATGCTCGAGCCAATCGCCAGCCGCATGCCCGGTCGCCGGATCGTGAGCTTCGACATGCCCGGGATCGGCCAGTCGCCCGATCCGATCTTCCCCTACACCATCCCCCATATGGCGCTGACCCTCGCGGCATTGCTCGACCGGTTGCGGATCGATCAGGTGGATCTCCTCGGCATCAGCTGGGGCGGCGCGGTGGTGCAGCAGTTTGCGTTCCAGCACCGCGCTCGCACGGGCAAGCTGGTGCTGGCGGCAACTTCGGCGGGCGGCACGATGATCCCCGGCAATACTTCGATGCTGAGCCAGATGCTTGATCCAATGGAATATTCCGTCGAGAAAGCGCTGCGCCGCAACCTTGCCGCGTTCTACAACGGCGGCGGGGCGGACCGGGTTTCGCTCAATGCCGCAACGGCCCCTTCCCCGCTTGGCTGGAGCTGCCAGCTGGCAGCTTTCGCGGGCTGGAGTAGCGCGCCGTTCCTGCCGCTGCTGAACATGCCGGTCATGGTCATGGGCGATGAGGACGACCAGCTCATCCCGCCCGCCAACCTGCATTTCCTCCACAACGCGATACCCGGCAGCAAGCTGGAGATGAGCGAGGGCGGCGGGCACTTGTTCATGCTGGCGCGCCCGGATGCGTTCATCGGAAAGCTGACCGGGTTTCTCGACGCGTAACCGCAAGGGCTACGCGAGCGTTGACCGCGCCGCCAACCTCTGACTTAATCGGGCAGTTAAACGCGACTGCCTTCCACCATGAGTCGGCAGCGCGCAGGATAGAGGAGCCTGCTGATGCCGACTTATGACCTCATCATTCGGGGGGGAACCATCGTCGATGGCACCGGCCGGCCCCGCTTTACCGGCGACGTTGCCGTGCAGGGCGGCCTGATCGCCGCCGTCGGCACGGTGAGCGGCACGGCGAAGCGCGAGATCGACGCGAGCGGCAAAGTCATCGCACCGGGCTGGGTGGACGTGCACACGCATTATGATGGGCAGGCAACCTGGGATCAGGAAATGGCGCCCAGTTCATGGCACGGCGTGACCACGGTCGTCATGGGCAACTGCGGCGTGGGCTTCGCGCCCGCTGCGCCCGACCGGCATGAATGGCTGATCGGGCTGATGGAAGGCGTGGAAGATATCCCCGGCACCGCGCTGGCCGAAGGGCTCAAGTGGGACTGGGAGAGCTTTCCCGAATACCTCGATGCGCTGGAGCGGCTGCCCCGCAGTGTCGACGTGGCAACGCACGTGCCGCACGGCGCGGTGCGCGCCTATGTGCTGGGCGACCGCGAGAAGCCCGGTGCGATCCCCACCGACGAAGACATCGATGCCATGGCGAAAATCGTCGAGGAAGGGGTGCGCGCGGGTGCGCTCGGCTTTTCGACCAGCCGGACAGTGATCCACAAGTCGATCGATGGTGAAGTGGTGCCGGGTACGACCGCGACGGCGGAAGAATTGATCCGCATCGGCCGCGCGATGGGCCGCGTGGGCCACGGTGTGTTCGAGATCGCCAGCGACATGAAGCGCGAATGGGACGAGTTCGGCTGGATGGGCGCAATGAGCCGCGAGACGGGCCTGCCCGTCACGTTTGCCGCGTTGCAGTCGATCGCCAAGGAACTGCCGCTTTCCGAACAGATCGAGGAAATGACCCGCCAGAACGCGAACGGCGCCAATATCGTCGCGCAGATCGCACTGCGCGGGAACGGCATCGTGATGAACTGGCGCGGGACTGTGCATCCGTTCCTGTTCCGCCCATCGTGGGCGGCGATTGCGGCGATGCCGTGGGAGGACCAGATCGCTCACCTCGCCGATCCGGTGTTCAAGAAAATCCTGCTTTCGGAAAGCAACGTCTATCCCGATACCGACATCGTCCACCTTTACCGCGTGATCGGCGAAGGCTGGGCCAACCAGTACGAGATGGACGAGAGCTTCGACTACGAGCCGCAGGCCGAAGCGAGCATCGCGGCGCGGGCGGCGGCCAAGGGCGTTTCGCCCGAGAGCTATGCCTATGACCTGATGCTGGCGGATGGCGGGACCGGCTTCATCTACCTGCCGATCCTCAACTATGCCGACGGCAACCTCGATTTCCTCGAGGAACTGCAGGCGCGCGATGACTGCGTGAATTCGCTTTCGGATGGCGGCGCGCATTGCGGCACGATCTGCGATGCGGCCTCGCCGACGTTCATGCTCCAGCACTGGGTGCGCGATCGCAAGCGCGGGCGGCGGCTGAGCCTTGAGCAGGCGGTGAAGCGCCAGTGCCACGATACCGCGCGGCTCTACGGCATGAACGACCGCGGCGTGATCGCGCCGGGCACGCTCGCCGATCTCAATGTGATCGACATGGACGCGCTGAAGCTCGGCAAGCCGTGGCTGGCGTTTGACCTTCCGGCCGGCGGCAAGCGATTGCTGCAGAAAGCGGACGGCTATCTCTACACGATCAAATCGGGCGAAGTGACGTTCGAGAATGGTACCTGGACGGGCGCGGTGCCCGGCGTGCTGGTGCGCGGGCCGCAACAGGCCGAAATGCTGGAGGCCGCAGAATGAGCAACGCAGCAATCCGTATCGGCGCCCCCGCGACGCTCGATAGCCTGCATCTGGACCAATTGCCCGATGTCGGCGATCCCGGCCCGGGCGAGATCCGCGTGCGGCTGCGCGCTTCCTCGCTCAACTTCCATGACTTTGCTGTGGTGACGGGCATGCTGCCTGCCGCCGCCGGGCGCATTCCGATGTCGGACGGCGCGGGCGAGGTTGTGGCGGTGGGCGAAGGCGTGACGGCTTATGCGCCGGGCGATCTCGTCGTCTCGACCTTCTTCACCAACTGGGATGACGGGACGCCGCCAGCGACGGCCTTCACCACGGTGCCGGGCGACGGCATCGACGGCTATGCGCGCGAGGAAATCGTCGCATCGGCAAACTGGTTCACCCGGGTGCCCAAGGGCTATTCGGCAGCCGAAGCGGCAACGCTGACCTGCGCGGGGCTGACGGCATGGCGGGCGCTGTTTGTCGATGGCGCGGTGAAGCCGGGCTCGACCGTGCTGGTGCAAGGGAGCGGCGGCGTTTCGATCTTCGCGCTCCAGTTCGCCAAGGCGGCGGGCGCGCGGGTGATCGCGACGAGCTCATCCGATGCCAAGCTCGAACGGCTGCGCGCGCTGGGGGCGGACGAGACGATCAACTACAAGGATGTGCCGGCCTGGGGTGTCAAAGCGCTCGAATTGACCGGCGGCGCGGGCGTGGACTGCGTGGTCGAGATCGGCGGCGCGGGCACGCTGGACCAATCGATGATGGCGACCCGCGTGGGCGGCCATGTCGCGCTGATCGGCGTGTTGGCGGGCTTTGCCGGGCCGGTGCAGACCGCGTTGCTGATGGCGAAGAACTTGCGCGTGCAGGGGCTCACCGTGGGCAGCAGGGCGATGCAGCTCGACATGATCGCCGGGGTCGAAGCCAATGGCATCCACCCGGTGATCGACAGCCACTTCGCGCTGGCGGATCTCGCCGGGGCGTTCCGGCATCAGGCCAGCAACACCCACTTCGGCAAGATCGTCGTCGATATCTGAGGTTCGGCTCAGGCGGCGCGGCGCAAGGGCGCTGCGCCGCCATGGCTCCGCCCTTCAAGCGCAAACCGGCCAACCAGCGCGGCCATCCGGTCTGCCTCGCCCGCCAGATTGCGCGAGGCGGCAGTAGCTTCCTCCACCATCGCCGCATTCTGCTGCGTCATGACATCGAGCTCGCGCACGGTCGCGTGGACCTGGCCGATGTTTGTGGCCTGCGTGCTGGCGGCCGAGGCAATGTTGCTGGCAAGATCCGCGATCTCCCCCACTTTGCCGACGATCCGCGCAAAGCTGTCGCCCGTCTGGCCAACCAGCGCAACACCGCGTTCGACCTGCACCGCGCTCTGGCCGATCAACGTCTTGATATCCAGCGCAGCTTCGGCGGAACGCTGCGCCAGTGCGCGCACCTCGTTGGCGACGACGGCGAAGCCCCGGCCGGCATCCCCGGCACGCGCCGCCTCGACCCCGGCGTTGAGCGCGAGGAGATTGGTCTGGAAGGCAATGCCGTCGATCACGGCGATGATCTTGCCGATTTCCTGCGCGGAATCGTGGATGTCGGTCATCGCACGCACCGCTTCATCCACCACGCCGCCGCCGGCTTGTGCATCGCCGTGCGCGGCTTGCACGGAATCGTGAAGGTGCGCGGCATCGCCCGCCGTCCTGCCGACACTGGCGGCCAGCGAGGTTATCGCCGCCGAGGCTTCCTCGAGGCTGGCGGCCTGCTGCTCGGTGCGCCGGGCGAGGTCGTCCGAGGCCTGCCGGATCTCCTGCGCGCCGACGTCGACGGCCTGCGAGGTCTGCGCGACATCGCCGAGCGCAGTGCCGACTTGCGCGCGCATCGTTTCGAAGTTCTCGTAAATCGCGGCAAACTCGCGCGGGAGCGTTTCGAGCGGGCTGCTGAAATCGCCATCAGTCATGCGCTTGAGCGCCGCGCCTAGCGCTTCGATGACCGCGTTGCGGCGCTCTTGCTCGACCGCAAAATACGTCTCGATCGCCACTTCCATATCGAGCAGCGCCATCTTGATCAGCGTTGCCATCCGCTTCGCCTTGCGGCGCGCGAGCGGGCCCGCCATGGCTGTGATGACCGGGCCAAGCATGCTGGCGTAAGCGCCGATATACCATTGCGGCTCGAGCCCGATGCGGGCGTGGACCTTGCCGATGCGCTCGGCGCGTTCAAAGTAGGCCGCGTTGGCGCCGCCAGTGAACAGCGCCTGCCAATGCTCGATCTGCTTGGCCCGCGCAGAGGCCATGGCGCCTTTGGAAGCAAAATGGCGCGCCGTGTCCGGTGTGGCGGCGATGCGTTCGTAGAGCCCTTCGAGCGCCTTGGGAGCGACCTTCGCAAGCACGCGGGCAATGCCGGGAAAGTGCGCTCGATCATCCTGCTGGATGGTGAAGAACGCTAGCTTGTCGGAGAGTTCACGCGCTTCCATGGTGGCTGTCCTCAACTGGAATCAACCAGATCGGACTAGCTTGGGTTGATACTTTTACGCTGAAGGCCCGCCTACGTGGCAATCCCGAGTCGGTTTTGCCTGACACAGGCAAAGGCTTGAAAGCGCTGGAAAACCCCGGATCTGCTCCAGAATGCGAAAAGCTGGCCTGACGAAAAGTCTGGCCAGCTTTTGCACGTGAGACCCTGCAAGCGCGCCCATCGCGGGCTGCGACTCACACCCGCATCGGCATCAGCACGTAGAGCGCGGGCGACTTCTCGTCCTTGCGGATCAGCGTCGGCGCGCCGGCATCGGCGAGGTGGAGTTCGACAATATCGCCGTCGATCTGGCTGAGGATGTCCTTGAGGTAATTGGCGTTGAAGCCGATCTCGAAGCCCGCCGCGCGGTATTCGGCAGCGATTTCTTCGGCAGCGGTGCCGTTTTCCGGGCTGGTGACCGAGAGCGTGACCTTGTCATTCTCAAGCGCCATCTTGACCGCGCGGGTCTTTTCCGTGGCGATTGTGGCGACACGATCGACGCCTTCGAAGAAGCTGCGCGGATCGAGGCGGAGCAGCTTGTCGTTCCCGGTGGGGATGACGCGGCTGTAATCCGGGAAGGTGCCGTCGATCAGCTTGCTGGTGAGCACGACGCCATGCTCGCCGCCAAGCGTGAAGCGCACCTTGCTGGCGGAAAGATCGATCAGCACGGCGGTATCGAGCACGTCCTCAAGCAGCTTGCGCAGCTCGCCCACGCATTTGCGCGGCACGATCACATCGGGCATCCCCTCGGCGCCATCGGGCCGGGCAATCGTGTAGCGCGCAAGGCGGTGGCCGTCTGTCGCGGCGGCCTTGAGCACTGGCGTCGCCTCGTCTGCCACGTGGAGGAAAATGCCGTTGAGGTAGTAGCGGGTTTCCTCGGTCGAGATCGCGAAACGCGTGCGGTCGATCAGTTCGGCCAGGACGCGCGCGGGGACTTCGAAGCTCGTCGGCAGATCGCCCTCGACGATCACCGGGAAATCGTCGCGCGGCAGCGTCGGCAGCTGGAAGCGGCTGCGCCCGGCCTTGACGATCATGCGGCCTTCGGAGGCATCGAGGCTGACCTGGCTGCCATCGGGCAGCTTGCGCGCGATATCGAAAAGGAGGTGCGCCGAAACGGTGATCGCGCCGGCGCGCTCCACTTCGCGCGCGGGCATCGTCTCGATGATCTGGAGATCGAGATCGGTCGCCATCAAGCGAACCGAGCCATCGGGCGAAGCCTCGATCAGCACGTTGGAGAGGATCGGAATCGTATTCCGCCGCTCCACCACAGATTGCACGTGGGACAGGCAGCGTAGCAAGGTCGCGCGTTCGATCGTGGCCTTCATTCTCGTCTCGTGTCCCCTGCCCGGGCCGGTCCGTATAAAGGACCAGTCAAGGCCATCTAGCTGGCATCCCTGCACGCATGGAATCGCGCGAAGGAATGGGTTGTTGCTGGACCACCTTCCTTAACGCGCGCCCCGCCGCGGGCAAGCGGAAGCCGCATCCGCGGCGGCGAAGCTGTGCATAAATGCAGCGAAAACGGCAGGCTTGCTTCGCTGGCTCAATCAAGCACGCGCAGCGCGTCGAACATCTGTGCGGTGGCGGCGATCCACGCGGTGATGAGCCCCCAGCCGACGGGCGTGACCTTGGCCGGATCGCGGCCTGCCTCGGTCAGTGCTGTCGCGACGCGGCGGAGATCTCCCTGCGTCACTTGCGTGGCCGGATTGTTGGCATTGCCGGGGCCGATATCGAGCGCCTTGTCGATCAGATCGGAGGAGATGCCTTCCGCCTTGAGCCGGGAATCGAGCCCATCGCGCGCCATCCGGCCGAGCACATAGGCGAAGTAGGCATCGCGCTCCTTGTTGCCGAGGAACTGATCTGCCGCGCAGCGATCGACCAGCGCGTGAAGCGTATCGAGCGCGGGCTTGCTGCGCGCTTCGTCCAGCGTGAGCATGCTGTCGGCAAGCTGGGCATCAAGCCCCTCGGGCGCGGCGATGACCGCGCAGGCCAGCGCCTGCGGCGCGCGGGCCATCGCGCTGGCCGGCAGCAAGGCCAGCGCCGGAAGGAGCAGTGCGCGCCGCATCGCGATCAGGACAGCATCGCCATGCCGCCGTTCACGTGCAGCGTCTGCCCGGTGACATAGCCCGCATCGCGGCTGGCGAGATAGGCGACGGCGGCGCCGATATCACTGCCCTCACCCATGCGGCCCATCGGGATGCGCGCATTGAGCGCGTCCTTTTGTGCATCGGGCAGCACGTCGGTCATCGCGGTGCGGATGAAACCGGGGGCGACGCAATTCACGGTGATACCGCGCGTGGCGAGTTCCTGCGCGAGGCTCTTCGACATGCCGACGAGGCCCGCCTTGGCTGCGGCATAATTGACCTGCCCCGGATTACCGGTGGCGCCAACGACGCTGGTGATCGTGATGATGCGGCCGAAGCGCGCCTTCATCATCGGCTTGGAAGCGGCACGCATGAGGCGGAACGCGGCTTCGAGATTGACGCGGATCACCGCATCCCACTCCTCGTCCTTCATCCGCATGGCAAGGTTATCGCGCGTGATGCCGGCGTTGTTGACGAGGATATCGACCTTGCCCAGCGTATCGATCGCGGCAGGAACGAGATGCTCGACCTGCTCGGTGTTCGAGAGATCGCAGGTGATCTCGACATGATCGTGCCCGTAGGTATCGTTGAGCTCTTCGCGGAAGGACCGCAGCTTGGACGGGTTGGTGCCGGACAGCGCGAGGCGGGCGCCTTGCTTGGCCAGCGCGTGGGAGATGGCCGAGCCGATCCCGCCGGCAGCGCCGGTGACGAGAGCGGTCATGCCGGTGAGATCGAAGAGGCGGTGTTCCATGGTGTGCTCCATTCAATTTGTTCGCGCAGAGGCGCGGAGGCGCAGAGAGATTTAGCCCGCAGAACTGTGATTATTGACCAACCGCCGGATACCTTGCTTCATGGTCTCACCCGAGAAATTGAGCAAAAGCCCTACGGGCAGCTTCATCAATCGCAGATATGTCAGGACTTGCTTTGCATGCACCGGGTTCAGTTTGTCCACTGACTTGATCTCGATGACCAGTCGGTCGTCAACCAGCAGGTCCAGCTTAAACGCCGCAGGGAAGCGCAAACCATCGAACTCTATATCGATCGGCTTCTGCCGATCGACCTTGTACCCCCGCCTCTCCAGGCTTGCCGCTAGCACCAGTTCGTAGACGCTCTCAAGTAAACCGGGTCCTAAATCCCTGTGGATACGAATTGCGCAATCAACCAAAGCTCCGCTAATCTCATCAATGTTGCGCAAAATTGCACTCCTCTGCGCCTCCGCGCCTCTGCGCGAACCTCTAAATCAAACCTCCTTCGCAAACGCTTCGATATCGGCCATGCCGACCACGCTGGCAACCGACACATCGGCCACGCTGCGGGTGATCATCGGGCCGACGACTTTGCCGCCGAGTTCGGCGAAGTGCGTCACGCCAGCGGCGCCGAGGGCAATCATGCTTTCGCGCCAGCGGACGCGGCCGGTGACTTGTTCGACCAGCAGGCGGCGGACTTCGGCGGGGTCGGTAACGGGCGCGGCGGTGACGTTGGCCATCAGCGTTACGCGCAGAGGGCCCGGCGGGGTCGTTTCCAGTGCCTGCGCCATGGCATCGGCTGCCGGCTGCATCAGCGGGCAGTGGAAGGGCGCGGAGACGGGCAGGAGGATGCCGCGCTTGATGCCGTGTTCCTTGACCAGAGCGATGGCGCGTTCGATCGCCCCCCTGTGGCCGGAAAGGACGACCTGGCCGGGATCGTTGTCGTTGGCGACGGTGCAGACCTCACCTTGCGCGGCGGCAGCGGCGAGCGCGGTCGCCTTCTCGATATCGGCGCCGAGCAGCGCGCACATCGCGCCTTCGCCGACGGGCACGGCGGCCTGCATGGCGGCTCCGCGCAGGCGCAGCAGGCGGGCGGTATCGGCGAGGCTGAAGGCCCCGGCAGCGCAGAGCGCAGTATATTCGCCGAGGCTGTGGCCGGCGACGAATGCCGCCTTGTCTGCGAGGACGAGGCCGCATTCCTTCTCCAGCACGCGCAGCACGGCGATGGCATTGGCCATGATCGCGGGCTGGGCATTGGCGGTGAGCGTGAGGTCCTCCTCGGGGCCCCCGGTCATCAGCGCGAACAGCTTCTGGCCCAGTGCGTCGTCCACTTCCTCGAAGACTTCACGCGCGGCGGCGCTGGCGGCGGCGAGATCTGCGCCCATGCCCAGCTTCTGACTGCCCTGCCCCGGAAATACGAACGCCCGCATCAACACACTCCTGCTGTGAAGGAGCGCGCCTAGTGATTCGCGGGGGTGCTCTCAAGCCCGAATGCGACAATCTTGTTATCAACATCATGCCCGATATCGGCGCGGCCGAGGTAGGGAATGCCGGTGCGCCGGCACCAATCGCGGGCAATCGCTTCTTCATCCGCGCCGAAGGGGACGTCGTTTTCCGGCACATCACCCACGCGCCCGAGCCGGAGACCGGCGATGCCGCCAAGGTGTGCGGTGACGTGGAAGAACAGCCGGTCGACCGCGTAGAGATGCTCCGAGACTTCCTCGACCATCACGACATGGCCGGTGAGATCGGGCATCAGCGGCGTGCCGCACAGCATCGCGAGAGTGGTGAGATTGAAGGCGGCGCGGGGGGCATCGCCTTGCGCCGGTTCGGTGCCAGAGCGGTCTCCGGCAAGCCAGCGCAAGGTGCGCAGCACTGCCGCTGCGCCGCCTTCGCGGCGGATATCGCCGGGCATCGGCGCGTGGACGGTCTGGCCGATGCCCGCGCGGTAGAGCGCCGCAAGGAGGTAGCCGGTATCGGAATAGCCGAGGAAGGCCTTGTTGCGGGCGGCATCGCCAAGCTGTGCTATGGCCGCCCCGGCGATGCGATTGGAACCATAGCCGCCGCGCGCGAACCAGACCGCATCGACAGCGGGATCGTTCGCGCATTCCAGAAATGCCGCGAGGCGCTGCGCATCGGTGCCGGCGAAATGGCCCGCTTCGAGAAAGCACTGCGGGTGAAACGCAAGCTCCACGCCCGGAACCCCGACCGCGAGCGCGGTCACGGCCTGCGCATCCTGGGGCGTGATCGGGCGGGCGGGCGCACAGATGGCGATACGGGGCATGAGCCTTCCTAACCCGGTTGCGCTGGGCTTCAAGGGCGCATACCGCACGCAGCATGAGCATCGACGACGCCGCAAGCCTTACCGCACACCCCTGGTTCTTCTGCGGCATCGGTGGTTCGGGCATGCTGCCACTGGCGCTGATCCTCAAGGGCAAGAGCGCGCAGATCGCGGGATCGGACCGCAGCCGCGATCAGGGACGCACGCCGGAAAAGTTCGCGTGGCTGGAAAGCCTGGGCTTTGCGCTGCATCCGCAGGATGGAAGCGGGATCACTTCGGCCGAGCAGATCCTCGTCGCCTCCGCTGCGGTGGAAGATACCGTGCCCGAAATGGTGCGCGCCGAAGAGTTGGGCTGCCGCCGGATGCGCCGGGCGGAGCTGCTTTCCACCTTGTTCAACGCCGCACCCATGAGCATCGCGGTGGGCGGCACCAGCGGCAAATCGACCGTGACGGGGATGCTGGGGTGGATCCTCACCGCCTGCGGGCGCGATCCGACGATCATGAACGGCGCGGTGATGAAGAACTTCGCGGGGCCGGACGCTCCTTTCGCCAGCGCCCGCGTAGGCGCGGCGGACGGCCCGTTCGTTTCGGAAGTGGACGAAAGCGACGGATCGATCGCGGCCTACCGGCCAAGTATCGCGGTCCTCGGCAACGTCAGCCTCGATCACAAGAGCCTGGAGGAACTGCGCGGCCTGTTCGGCGATTTTCTGGCGCGGGCGGAAACGGCCGTGGTCAATCTCGATGACGCGGAAAGCGCGGCGCTGCTAGGCCGCGCGTTAGGCACCGCGCACACTTTCGGCATAGATTCGCGCGAGGCGGATATTGGCGTGGCCACAGACAGCGTGGCCGAATCGCCGCTCGGCATCGCTGCCATGATCGAGGCGCGCCGCACCGGCGAGCGGCACGCGCTGGCGCTCAAGGTGCCGGGTCGGCACAATCTTTCGAACGCACTGGCGGCGCTGGCTGCGGCGCATGCTGCGGGGGTGCCGCTGGGCGATGCCGTGCGCGCGCTGGGGGATTATGCAGGCCTTGCGCGCCGGTTCGACGTGGTCGGGACGAGCCCCGCCGGGGTGATGGTGATCGACGATTTCGGACACAATCCCGAAAAGGTCGCCGCTACGCTCGCCACGCTGAAGGCGCATCCGGGCCGGGTGATCGCGTTCTTCCAGCCGCATGGCTATGGGCCGCTGCGCCAGATGGGCGCGGAGCTTGCCGAGGTGCTGGCGACAAGGCTTGGCGCGGAAGACCGCACGATCCTGTGCGATCCGGTATACTTCGGCGGAACGGTGGACCGGTCAGTCGGCAGCGAGCGCATCGCCGAACTGATCCGCGCGCATGGCGGCATGGCCGAGCACATTCCGGACCGCGCCGATTGCGCCGCGCGCATGGCCGAGCTTGCCCGGCCCGGGGACCGCATCGTGATCATGGGCGCGCGCGACGATACGCTTTCTGCCTTCGCGCGCGAATTGCTCGCCCGGCTGCCCTGAAGCGGTGCGCCGGGCTGGGGCTCAGCCGAGCGGGCCGACCGCATCAAGCAGCGATGTCGTGAGCCTGAGCCCGCGCGTGGTGAGGCTGACATAGCGGCGGCGGGCATCATCCTGATCCGCCACGCGCACGATCAGGCCTTCCCGCTCAAGCCGGGCGATCCAGCGTAGCACGGTGGTGGAAGGCAGGCCTGCTCCGGCGCAGACGCTGGAGACCTGCAGGGCCGTGCGGGTCTTGCGGGCGATGAACAGGTCCAGCAGGATATCCCATCCCGGCTCTCCGAAGAGGCCTTTGATCGGGCTGGCCACATCGCGGCGGCGACGCGCTTCGTACAGCAGTTTCGCGATGCGGAGGGCTTCCGCATCCAAGTCGACATGACCGTCCAAAGCCAACTCCTCGCATTCCAAGGAATGTTCGCCGCCAGATCCGTTCGCCCCCGCCGCTGGGCTTCCGGAAATCTGGCACTGACAGCTTACGCGGTCAGTCTTCTGGTTACGCGACCCTTGGGAAAATCATGATCAATCAACAATCAACCAAGCAATATATGTAACCATCTTGCGGATTATTGGTAAGCCTCTCGCGCAGAAATATGATCCATATTGGTGGCAACTTTAGTTATCATGCATAACTCATTGTTGTCAGCACGTTAAACTATGAAAAGGAGCCTGACTTACCACCTCCCTCTTGGCAGCGCGCGGCCGCTGCGGCATGAGCCCCGGATGATCGGATTTCGCCGCTCCGCTCCCGTTGCCAAGGACGCTCCGGCGCTCGCCAAAGTGGGCGAACGGGTGCGCGCGCGGCTTGAGGCTGATCCCAGCGTCTATCGCCTGCCGGTCGACGCAATCGAGATCTACGGGGTGGCCGATTTCTTCACCGCAGAGGAATGCGCGCGGCTGATCAAGATGGTCGATGCGGTGGCGCGCCCCTCCCCCACCTACCACAACAACGCCGACAGCGGGCGGACCAGCTATAGCGGCGATGTCGATCCCGATGATCCGTTCATCAAGATGCTGGAGCGGCGGATCGACGATCTCATGGGAATAGACCACGCACATGGCGAGGTGATCCAGGGCCAGCGCTATGAACCCGGCCAGCAGTTTCGCGCGCACTTCGATTACTTCGATACCTCGGCCAGCTATTGGCCGACCGAGGAAGGCCGCGGCGGGCAGCGGACGTGGACGGCGATGGGCTATCTTTCAGCAGTGGAAGCCGGCGGCGCGACCGAGTTTCCCAAAGTGCCGATTGCGGTCCCTCCCCAGAAGGGTGCGCTGCTGGTGTGGAACAACATGGGGCGCGACGGAAAGCCCAACCCGCTGACCTTGCACGCCGGGCGGCCGGTGGAGCAGGGCGTCAAGTATATAGTGACGAAGTGGTACCGCGCGCGGCCTTGGTGTTAGGGGGGGGTGGGCGCACAGCGGGCGTAGCGGATGTCCGCTATTGGGATTTACAATAGGCACCTTGGATGGCGGCTATGTCGTGGATTTCAGACCGTCTGCTTTCCAAAAGCGAACTCCAGCCAATAGTCGTTCATCCAGTCTGCGTAACCAAGTAGCTCGCCTTGTCGCCGCTCAAGCTGGGGCGACCACGGTTCGTCACCCGTCATTAGATCAATCATGGCCTGCATTCGCCATTCCTGTCCCGGTAAAGCAAACAGTATCCGGTGAGCAAGGTAGGCTCGCCTCCCAATGGCTTCAGAAAAATGGTCCATGCGCACGATCCGACCCTCTGCGACATGGCGGTCGAAAAGTCTCAGGTATCGTTCAACGACCTCTGGAAAGCAGTCCTTGCCATCGACGAATGATGCCAATGGCTTCTCACCCGCAAGCATCAAACCAAGCTCTCGGTTTGTATGAACTAAGTATGGCAAAGAACGCAGAAAGCTCGGCAACATGGCCCAATTTAGCTCCGCTTCACAATGACTGCAAAGGGGTCGGTTTCAGAATATCCGCTTCTGGCATTTGGGCGGGCCAAAGCCGCCGTTGCCGGTGGCGAGACGATCAGCTTCGTCCGCCAACGCCAGAAGCTCTCGCGTCCCGTCTGCGTCCACGGGAAGGGCTACACTGCTTGCTCGAAGCCGGATGCTATCAACCTCGGGATCCCGAAGTGAGCATGAGACAAAATCGTCCCAATCGTAGGGACCGCAAGTCCCGTCCAAAAAAGTGCGGATGGTTCGTGCAGCGTAGGCTGCCTGCTTCTTCTGGCTCTGCATCCGGGTAGATTACCACACAGTCTTTATGACCGCTCTGTTGTCGTGTCCGGAACGGCAGGTTTGCGCCTGAGACCTCGGAAAAGCAGATGAAGCTCACCAAAGTGGGACGGGTGGGCAAGAGTTCATTTCGAAGTCCAAGCGCACTCCCCCCCATAACTGCGCGGGCAGTTCCCACGCCCTTCATGCGCCTCGGCAATCGGGCGGCGCGTGCCGTCGATGCCATTGTGCGCGACGAAGTTCCCCCTGTGTGGGACCTGGTGAGAATGGGCTTCAGGAAAGAGAATCGACATCGCCCCGGTTCGTCGCCCCGTGCTCGACACGGGGCTGGGCTATCCTTCCGCAACGCCTGACCCAAACCACCTGAGTATCGCAGCAAGAAAAGCCAAGCCCCGTGTCGAGCACGGGGCGACGAAGTGGAGACTGTGTGGAATGGCACTCCCGGCCTTGTCTCACCCCTCTGGCAGTTCCACGCCTTCCAGCGCCTCGGCAATCAACCGCCGCGTGCCGGCGATCCCGTAGAGCGCGATGAAGCTGCCCATGCGGGGGCCCTGGCTGGAGCCGAGCAGCGTTTCGTAGAGCGCCTTGAACCAATCGCGCAGCGCGCCGATGCAGTAGTGCGGGTCCTTGCCGATCTCGTAGACGAGGGTCTGGAGGTCTTCGGCACTGGCGCTGTCGTCGGTCGCGGCAAGTTCGGCGTCGAGCGCGGCGAGCGCGGCGGCCTCGTTGGGTTCGGGCTTGCGGCGCTGGAGCGTGGGGGCGACGAAATCGCGGTTGTAGGCGAGCGCCGAGGTGACCAGCGTATCGAGCGCGGGGTGCGCGGCAGGATCGGCGTTTTCGACGTAGTTGGCGAGATAGGACCAGACCTGCGCCCGCGTCGCCTGCGCGCCGAGCACGCCGACGAGGTTGAGCAGGAGGCCGTAGGTGACGGGGAGTGTGTCCCCTGCCCCACTATCGCCCCCGTTGGCGCGCAGCAGGTGCCAGACCGGGTTGCCGAGCTGTTGTTCGACCGGCTGGCCGGGCAGCTTTTCGCGGAACTGCCAGTATTCATCGACCGCGCGGGGGATGATCCCGACGTGGAGCGACTTGGCGCTCTTGGGCTCGCGGAAGAGGTAGAAGCCGAGGCTTTCCTCGCTGCCGTATTCCAGCCACTGCTCGATGGTGAGGCCGTTGCCCTTGGACTTGGAGATCTTCTCGCCGTTCTCATCGAGGAACAGCTCGTAGATTAGGCCTTCGGGGCGCTTGCCGCCAAGGACCTGGGTGATGCGGGCCGACTGGGTCACGCTGTCGGTCAGGTCCTTGCCGCACATCTCGTAATCGACGCCGAGCGCGGTCCAGCGCATGGCCCAATCGACCTTCCACTGCAGCTTGGACTTGCCGCCGAGGATCGACTGGACGACCACTTCGCCCTGATCCTCGAAGCGCACGAGGCCCGCTTCGGCATCGACGACTTCGACCGGAACCTGCAGCACTTCGCCGGTCTTGTCGCTGATCGGCAGGACCGGCGAATAGGTGCGGCGGCGCTCTTCGCGCAAGGTGGGGAGCATGATGTCCATGATCGCATCGAACTTGCGCAGGACGTTCTTGAGCGCAGCGTCAAAGGCGCCGGAATTGTAGCGGTCGCTGGCCGAGACGAATTCGTACTCGAAGCCGAAGCGATCAAGGAAATCGCACAGCATCGCGTTGTTGTGGTGCGCGAAGCTTTCGAATTTCTCGAAGGGATCGGGGATGCGCGTCAGCGGGTGGCCGAGCTTGGCGGTGAGCACGGCCTTGTTGGGCACATTGTCGGGCACCTTGCGCAGGCCGTCCATATCGTCCGAGAAGGCGATCAGACGGGTGGGGTGGCCGCCTGTCAGCGTTTCATAGGCGCGGCGCACGAGCGTGGTGCGCAGCACTTCCTGGAAAGTGCCGATATGCGGGAGGCCCGAGGGGCCGTAGCCCGTTTCGAACAATACGGGGACGAGCTCTCCGTTTGCATCGCGCTTCCCGCCGGGAAAACGTTTGACCAGCTTGCGCGCTTCCTCGAACGGCCAGGCCTTGGACGTCTGGGCGGCGGTGAACACATCAAGCGGCGCGGGGTTTTCTGCGTTTTCCATAGCGCCGATCCTTTTGCGGATGGCCCCCGCCAGCGCAAGGAAAAGCTTGTGCGAAAGGCCGGGGGGTCGCTACCGGACGGGAAAGGACCCTGGGGGAGCGATCAATGGAATACGATGAGGTCATGCTCGGACGGCGCAGCATCCGGGGCTACAAGCCCGATCCGGTGCCGCAAAAGCTGATCGAGGAAATCTTGGCACTAGCGATGCGGGCGCCGACATCGATGAACACGCAGCCGTGGAATTTTTACGTGATCACCGGCGAGCCGCTTGCGCGCATCCGGCAGGGCAACACCGAACGCATCCTCGCGGGCGAGCCGGATTCGCGCGAATTTCGCAAGGGTGAGCCGTTTGCCGGCGTCCACCGCGAGCGACAGATCGGCGTGGCCAAGCAGCTGTTTTCCGCGATGGGCATTGCGCGCGATGATGCGGCGATGCGGCAGGACTGGGTGCTGCGCGGCTTTCGCCAGTTCGACGCGCCGGTCTGCGTGATCGTGACGTATGACAAGGTGCTGCAAGGGAGCGACGACACTCCGTTCGATTGCGGCGGGGTGGTGAATGCACTGGTCAACGCGGCGTGGTCGCGCGGGCTCGGCACCGTCATCAACAGCCAGGGCATCATGCAATCACCGGTGGTGCGCGAACATGCCGGGATCGCAGACGATCAGGTGATCATGAAGAGCATTGCGCTCGGCTGGCCGGACGAGAGCTTCCCCGCCAATGCGGTGGTCTCCGAACGCAAATCGGTGGCTGAGGCGGTGACTTTCGTGGGATTTGACAAGACCCCTTCCCTTGCCCCTCCCAACCCTCTCCCCTGAAGGGGGAGAGGGCTAGCGCCTTACTTCAGCAGCGAGAGCACGTTCTGCTGGGCCTGGTTGGCCTGCGCGATCATCGCGGTCGAGGCCTGGCTCAGGATCTGGGCTTTCGCCATCATCGTCGTCTCGGCCGAGTAATCGGTATCGAGAATGCGGCTGCGCGCGTCCGACAGGTTGGTCACGTTGTCGGTGAGGTTGTTGATCACGGATTCGAGGCGGTTCTGGCCCGAGCCGAATTCGGCACGCGCAACGTTGATTGCGGTGAGCGCGGTATCGACGTTGTCCATGGTGGTGCCTGCCTGCGTGGCGGTGCTGACATCGATCGCCTGCGGGTTCGTGGCCGGATCATAGGTGGTGTTGGCGCCGCCGAAGAGCGTGGTGCCGTCGATCGCCTTACTGCGCAGATTCACCGTGTCAGTGGTGTTGCTGCCCGTCTGGATCGAGAACGTCGCATCGTCGGAGCCGTCGGCAGCCGGGGCCGCGCCGATCACGGTGAACAGCTTGGTGCCGTTGAACGTGGTCTTTTCCAGCACTTCGCTGATCTGCGAGGTGAGGTTGGCGACTTCGGACTGCATCGAGGTGCGATCGGTATCGGTATAAGTTGCCGACTTGGCCTGGATCGCGAGTTCGCGGATGCGCTGCAGCATCGCAGTCACTTCGTTCAGCGCGCCATCGGCGGTCTGCGCGAAGCTGATGCCATCGTTGGCGTTGCGGATCCCCTGGCTCATGCCCTTGATCTGCGAGGTCATGGTGGTGGTGATCGCAAGGCCGGCGGCATCGTCCTTGGCACCGTTGATGCGCTTGCCGGTCGAGAGGCGCTCCATCGCGACGCCCGCCATCTTGGACGCCGAGTTCGAAGCGTTCGCCGCACGGATCGCGCTGATATTGGTATTGATGACTGCCATGATGCCCATTCTCCACTATGGGTAAGGGGCGTGGGGCCCCGTCCATGTCCCGAAAGGCCAGAACGGCCGAACCTTGCCGGGTTTAAGGCAGGCGCCCTGCAAGCTGGTGTGAAAGTCATGCGGAAAAGTACGTAAGGCCCCGGCTTGCCCCGCCCCCCGCTTTCCGGTCTAGTGCCCCGGCCATGGCTGCCACCTCCCTCCCCGCGCTTCACGCCAGCCACTCCGGCTGCTGGCTGCGTGACACTGCAGGCACTCGCCCGGTGGGCAAGGGCGAGGCGATCATGGCGGCGGCCGATACGCCGCTGCTGCTGCTCAATGCGCCGCTGGTTGCCAGCCGGCTTGGCTATCCCGACCTCTCCGGGCTCGATCTGCTGGAGCTTTTCGCGTTCATCCACCCCGCGCAGTTCATGGTGCCGACACCCAAAGGGCTGGCGCAGGCGCTCGGGCTGGCTGAGCCTGCCAGTGACGATGCCGTGCCCGCGCTGCTCCAGGCGGCGGCGGATGCCCTGCTGGCAACCTGCGAGGATCCCGCCTGGCCCGAGCGCGAGGGGGCGTGGAGCGCGCTGCAATCGCTGGTGCGGCTGCGCTGGCCCTGGGCGGGGCTGCTCACACCGCGGATCGCGCAGCCGCAGCGGGCGGAGCGCTGGCTGTTTTCGCGCCTGCCGGAATGGGAGGAGACACCCGAGCGTCCGCAGCCCGCGCAGATCGTGCTGGAGCCGGATGCGATCACCGCGCGGCTCGCCGAACTGACCGGCAGCGGCGCAGAAGCGCGCCCGGCGCAGCAAGCCTATGCGCGCGCGGCGGGAGCGATGTTTGCACCCCGCGCCGGGCAGCGCCAGCCGCACATTGTGCTGGCGCAGGCGGGAACCGGGACGGGCAAGACCTTCGGCTATCTGGCGCCCGCCTCGCTGTGGGCCGAGCGTTCGGGCGGGACAGTCTGGGTTTCGACCTATACCAAGGCGCTGCAACGCCAGCTTCGGCGCGAAAGCCGCGCCGCCTTTCCGCCAGAGCGCGCAGGACGGGAAGGCCCGCCGGTGGTGGTGCGCAAAGGGCGCGAGAACTACTTGTGCCTGCTTAATCTGGAAGATGCGCTGCAAGGCGGCTTCACCGGGCGCCCGGCGATCATGGCGCAGCTGGTCGCGCGCTGGGCTGCCTATAGCCAGGACGGCGACATGATCGGCGGCGATCTGCCGGGCTGGCTGGGCACGTTGTTTCGCAAGCGGGGGATCACCGCGCTGACCGACCAGCGCGGCGAGTGCGTCTATGCCGGGTGCCCGCATTTCCGCAAATGCTTCATCGAGCGCGCGGCGCGGGCCTCAGCAGGGGCGGAGCTGGTGATCGCCAACCATGCGCTGGTGATGATCAACGCCGCCCGCGCGCGCGAGCCGGCGCAGCGGCCGACGCGGATCGTGTTCGACGAAGGCCATCACGTGTTCGAGGCAGCGGACAGCACCTTTGCCGCAGCGCTCACGGGCGCCGAAACGGTGGAACTCAGGCGCTGGGTCATCGGGCCTGAAGGCAACCAGCGCGGGCGCCGCCGGGGCCTTGCCGCGCGCCTTGCCGATGTAGCGAGCTATGATGACGAAGGCGCCCGCGCGATTGCCGATGCGCGCGAGGCGGCCGCCGCGCTACCGGGCGATGGCTGGCTGGCGCGGGTCGTCGAAGGGGCTCCGTTCGGCCCGATCGAGGACTTGCTCGCCGAAACGCGCGAACTGGTGCTCTCGCGCGACGAGAGCGGCGGGCAGGAAGCAGGTTATGGGCTGGAGACCGAAGCGGCGCAGCTGGGCGGCGGCTTCGTCGAAACAGCGGGCCGCGCGCAGGAAGCGCTCGAAGCGCTGCGCCAGCCGCTGATGCGCCTTGCGCTGCGGCTCGAAGCGCTGATCGAGGACGCGCCCGACTGGCTTGACGGACCGGCCCGCGCACGGATCGAAGGCGCACGCGGGGCAATCGGCTGGCGCACCGATCTTATTGCCGGGTGGATCGCGCTTCTCGCAAGGCTGGGCGGCCCAGGCGATCCCGAATTCGTCGACTGGCTGGCGCTGGAGCGCTCCGAAGGGCGCGAATGGGATATCGGGCTCCACCGGCGTTACCTCGATCCGATGAAGCCGTTTGCCGAGGCGGTGCTGGCCGGTGCGCACGGGGTGATGATGACGTCTGCCACGCTGACCGACGGCGCCGAAACCCAGAGCGGGGAATGGGGCAGCGCCGTGGAGCGCAGCGGGGCGCCGCACCTCGATCTGCGGCCGCAGGTGTTCTCCGCGCCGAGCCCGTTCGACTATGCGCGCAATGCCGAAGTGCTGATCGTGACCGACGTGCCGCGCGGCGATATTCCCGCGCTCGCCAATGCCTATGGCCGCCTGATCGAGGCTTCGGGCGGCGGCGCGCTGGGGCTTTTCACCGCGATCCGGCGGCTGCGCGCGGTCTATGGCCGGATTGCCGACCGGCTGGCGCGCGGCGGGCTGCCGCTGTTTGCCCAGCATGTCGATCCGATCGATACGGGCACGCTCGTCGATATCTTCCGCGATGATCCGCGCGCCTCGCTGCTCGGCACCGATGCGCTGCGCGACGGGGTGGACGTGCCAGGCCACTCGCTGCGGCTGGTGGTGATGGAGCAAGTGCCCTGGCCCAAACCTTCGATCCTCCACCGCGCGCGGCGGCTGGCCCATGCCGAGAAATTCGGAAGCGGCGGGACACGCGGGGGTGGACAGGCGCACGACGACCGCATCATCCGCGCGCGGCTGGCGCAGGCATTCGGGCGGCTGATCCGCACCGGGACCGACAAGGGACATTTCGTGGTGCTGTCGTCCGCGTTCCCCTCCCGCCTCTTGAGCGCCTTTCCAGCCGGGACACCGGTGCGCCGCGTGACTCTCGATGCGGCTTTACAAAGCGTGGCGGGCAGTGTTTCTGACAGCGCCAACGCCCCTGTGCCGCCCAGCCCGATTGACGAGACCCGCGCGTGAAAACCCTTGCTTTGCTGCGCCACGCCAAGTCCGACTGGTCCGATGCGCGAGCGCGCGATTTCGACCGGCCGCTCAATGCGCGGGGGGTGCGCGGGGCGCAGGCGATGGGGCACCATATCAAGAGCACCTGCCTGCGCTTCGACCGGATCATCGCCTCGCCCGCTGTGCGCGTGGCCGAAACGATCGAGGAAGCGAGCAAGGCCTGGGGGCACAGCTTTCCGGTCGAATGGGACCGGCGGATCTATCTCGCCAGTTCCGCCACGCTGATCGACCTCCTGCGCGAACTTTCGGGCGAGCCGGAAAGCGTGCTGATGATCGGGCACAATCCGGGGCTTGAGGACCTGATCTTCGACATCGTGCCCGATGACGGCACCAGCCCGCTGCGCGAGGAAGTGGAAGTGAAGTTCCCGACCGCGACTTTCGCGGTGATGGAGCTAGCCATCGAGCGCTGGGCCGATCTTGATGAGCGCTGCGGGCGGTTGGTGGCGATGAAGCGTCCGCGCGATCTGGATCCGGAGCTGGGGCCTACGCTGAACGATTGAGGTTGGTGGGCCCTCAGTATCTCGCAGAAACGCCCAACCGGGACGCCCCTCAGTCCTCCAGCGCCGCCGCCAGCCTTCCCCGGATCGTTTCGAGGTGGCGGCGCAGGATGCGGATGGCGGAGATGATTTCCTCTTCCGCAGGCATGGCGCCAGTGCGCGGTGCGGGCGGCGGGGATGCGGGCGTGGCGGCTGGCGCGGGCCTCGGGGTCACCTTGCCGGACAGCGCCTGCCGCGCGCCGCGGATAGTGTAGCCTTCGCGGTGGAGGAGCTGGTCGATCCGCGCGACGAGCGCGATGTCTTCCGGGCGGTAGTAGCGGCGGCCGCCGGCGCGGGTGAGCGGGCGGAGCATCGGGAACTGCTCTTCCCAATAGCGCAGGACATGTTGCTTGAGCCCGAGCGCCTGCGCTACTTCGCCGATTGTGCGCAGGGCGCCGGGCTCCTTGCCATCGGTGAAGGCAGGAGCGGCATTCGGCGCGGAACCCGGGCTATCAACTGCTGGCAGCAATCCGGTCCTTCAGCATCTGGCTGGCGCGGAACGTCATGACGCGGCGCGGGGTGATGGGCACTTCCACACCGGTCTTGGGATTGCGACCGACGCGTTCGGCCTTATCCCGTAGCAGAAAGGTTCCGAAACCGGAAATCTTTACATTCTCGCCCTCTGCCAGCGCCTCGCACATATGATCGAGAATCGCCTCAACCATGCCCAGCGAATCCGCGCGGGACAGGCCGACGCGGCGATTGATGCTTTCTGCAAGATCAGCCCGCGTAAGAGTTCCTATCGAACGCATCCCCAATTCCCCCCCAATAAAAAGCGACAAGCCAGCTTGACACAATACAGTGTCCGCTGTGCTTTACAATCCGCTTTCCACACTATTTTATCGGCCAATCCATTGGTCCGCAACGAAAACTGCAAGACCACAGAGTCCATATTGGCGCGATCAGATGCGGACGAGGCTTGCACCCCAGGTAAATCCGCCGCCCATCGCCTCGAACATCACGAGATCACCGGGCTTGATCCGCCCATCGCGCACCGCCGTATCGAAAGCGAGCGGGACCGAGGCGGCGCTGGTATTGGCGTGGCGATCGACCGTGACGATGACCTTTTCCTCCGGCAGGCCGAGCTTGCGCGCGGTAGCATCGAGGATGCGGGCATTGGCCTGATGCGGCACTACCCAATCAATATCGGCCGACTGGTAACCGCCGGCTACCAGCACTTCCTCGAGCACGGCAGCGAGGTTCACGACCGCGTGGCGGAAAACTTCGCGGCCCTTCATGCGCAGCTTGCCGATCGTGCCGGTGGTCGACGGGCCGCCGTCCATGTGCAGCAGATCGTTGTGCGCGCCATCGGCGTGGAGCCTGGTCGCAATGATGCCGGGCGCCATGGGATCGCTGTCGTCCACGTCCACTGCCTCGAGCACGACCGCGCCCGCGCCATCGCCGAAGAGCACGCAGGTGGTGCGGTCTTCCCAATCGAGCAGGCGGCTCATCGTTTCCGCGCCGATCACCAGCGCGCGCTTGGCCGCGCCCGTGCGCAGCAGCGCATCGGCGGTGGCGAAGGCGTAGAGGAAGCCCGAGCAGACCGCTGCGACGTCGAAAGCAATACCGCCGCGGCACCCGAGCGCGTTCTGCACGACTGTCGCCGTAGCCGGGAATGTCTGGTCCGGGCTGCAGGTGCCGAGCACGATGAGGTCTATCGAGGCTGCATCCATGCCGGCGGCCTCGAGCGCCTTGCGGCAGGCCTCGGTGGCGAGTGTCCCGGTGGTTTCCCCCTCACCCACGATGTGGCGGTTGCGGATGCCGGTGCGCTCGACGATCCACTCGTCGGTCGTATCGACCATCGTCGCCATCTCGGCGTTGGATACGGCGCGTGCTGGTAGGGCAGAACCGCTGCCGCGGATGACGGAGCGCAACGTCATGCCTCGGCCCCCGGTGTGGCTGCCGGTCCGCGCATATTCGCGGCTGGGCCCAGTCCGGATTCAGCAAGGTCGGCCGCGATGCGCTCGGTCAGTCGTTCGGACAGGAGCCGTGCGGTGACCGCGACCGCGTGGGCGACGCCGAGCGCCGATGCACTTCCATGGCTTTTCACGACAACACCGTTGAGACCAAGGAACACCGCACCGTTATGATTGTTGGGATCGAGATGATGCTTGAGCAGCTCGGTCGCCGGTTTGGAAATGAGGAAACCAAACTTCGAGCGCAGCGAACTGGAAAAGCTGCGCCGCAGAAGATCAGCCACGAAGCGCGCCGCGCCTTCCATGGCTTTCAGCGCGATATTGCCGGTGAAGCCATCGGTGACCACCACATCGACATCGCCGCGCGAAAGCTTGTCCGCCTCGGTGAAGCCGTCGAACCGGAAAGCGAGCGCCTCGCCCGCCTGCTTGAGCATGGCGGCGGCATCGCGCAGCTCGTCGGTGCCCTTGTTATCTTCGGTGCCGATATTGAGCAGGCGCACGCGCGGTTCGGCAAGGCCGTGTACCACGCGGGCATAAGCCGCGCCCATGATCGCAAACTGCACGAGATTGCGCGCATCGCATTCGGTGTTTGCACCGAGATCGAGCATGACGAGATCATGGTCGCCCAGCGTGGGCAACAGCGCAGCAAGCGCAGGCCGGTCGATCCCGGGCATCGTGCGCAGCGCGACTTTCGACATGGCCATGAGCGCGCCGGTGTTGCCCGCGCTGACGGCGGCGCCGGCATTGCCGCTCTTCACCGCCTCGATCGCGAGGCCCATCGAAGTTGTGCGCGCGCGGCGGAGCGCCTGGGTGGGCTTTTCATCGCCGGCAACCACATCGGGAGCATGGAGGATTTCGGAGGCAGCGCGCAGGTTCGGGTGCACATCGAGCGCCTGCTTGATGGCAGTTTCATCGCCCACCAGCAGGAACTTGAACTGATCGTGCTGGCGACGCGCGAGTGCGGCGCCCTCGATCATGACGCGCACGCCCACATCGCCGCCCATCGCATCTACGGCGATACGCGGCAAAGCCATAATCCGGCTTTCTCCCCCCTCAGCCGAAATCAGAGGCCGACGGCAATGATCTCGCGGCCGTTGTAGTGCCCGCAGGCACCGCACAGCATGTGCGGGCGCTTGAGCTCACCACAATTGGGGCACTCATGGAAGGCATCAACCTTGAGCGCATCGTGGCTGCGACGCATGCCCCGGCGGGAGGGCGAGGTCTTTCTTTTGGGGACGGCCATCGCGGCACCTGTTCCTGATTTTGAAGTCGTCTATGGGCAAGCGCGATAGGCAAATCCGGACCGGCGCACAACCCCTGTTGGGACGCCTTTTGGGTGGCGGCCCGACGGGAGTTCGGCAGCAAGCTGGAATCGCCGATCGCGGGCGAAGGCGCGCCTATACGGATTTTTGGATGCTTTGCAAGCGTGAGCCCGCTAGGAAGGCCCCGGGGTGTGATAACAAGACCCAAGGGGGATGACCTGATTATGAACTTGCCCATTACGCTCAGCGCCGTCGCAGCGGCCGCGCTGATCAACATCTGGCTTACGATCCGTTGCGGCCAGGTCCGCACGGCCGAGAAGGTTTCGATTGGCGACGGCGGCAATGAGAAGCTGATCCGCCGCATGCGCGCACACGCAAACTTCAACGAGAATACCCCGCTTGTGCTGATCATGATCGCCGCGCTCGAGTTCGTGCATCCCGGCAGCATGGCGCTCGCCGCGGTGGCGGGTGTGTTCCTGCTCGGCCGCGTGGCGCATGGGCTTGGCATGGAGGGAGGCAGCCTGGGCACCGGACGCATGATCGGCACGCTGATCACGCTGCTCACCCAGCTTGGCCTTGCCATCTGGGCGATCATGAGCGCGATCGCATAAGCGCTACTGCATCAGATTGTAATCGCTGACAAAGCTGTTGGTCTGACGTTCCCGGCCGAAGGTGCTGTTCGGCCCATGGCCGGGAACGAACATGATATCGTTGCCGAGCGGCCAGAGCTTCTCGGTGATCGAGGCGATCAATTCCGCATGGTTGCCCATGGGAAAATCGGTGCGCCCGATCGAGCCCTGGAAGATGACGTCGCCCACCACCGCAAAGCGCGAGGGCTGGTGAACGAACACCACGTGGCCGGGCGTGTGGCCCGGGCAGTGGATCACATCGAGTTCGACCTCGCCCACCGTGACCTTGTCACCATCGCCGAGCCAGCGATCGGGTTCGAACACTTCGCCGCGGATGCCCCAGCGCTTGCCATCTTCATCGAGCCGCGAAATCCAGAAGCGATCCGCCTCATGCGGGCCCTCGATCGGCACGCCGAGTTCCTTGGCGAGCACGCCGGTGATGCCGCAATGATCGATATGGCCGTGAGTGACGAGCAGCTTCTCGATCGTGACGCCCGACTTCTCGATCGCCGCACGCAACCGCTCGATATCGCCGCCAGCATCGATGAACGCCCCGCGCATCGTTTTCGTGCACCAGATCAGCGTGCAGTTCTGCTGGAGCGGGGTGACGGGGATGATGGCGGCCTTGAGCGGCTGCTGGGTGGTGGTCTCGGTCATGCTGGGCAAAGTGGCGTTTGAGGGAGAGCAAAGCAACCCCTCCGACCTGCCTTCGGCAGGCCACCTCCCCATTTGTGCCTTGCAAAAATGGGGAGGATTTGCCGGTCCTCCCCATTTTCATGAAGTGCTAATGGGGAGGTGGCAGCGGCGCAGCCGCTGACGGAGGGGTAAAAATCCTAGATGCGCCCGCCCTTCCACACCACGCGTCCGATCACCGCGACGTCCGCCCGGGGGCGCTCCATGCGCGGGTAGGCGGGATTGTCGCTGATGATCTGGACGGTGCCGGCCGAGCCGGGTTCAAGCCGCTTCACCAGCAGCACATCATCCAGCCGGATCACGTGGAGTCCGCTGCGCAAGGGGCGCGCGGAGCGATCGACGAGGATCTCGTCGCCATCGCGCAAAGAAGGCTCCATCGAATCGCCCTCGACCTCGATCACACTGAGCATGACGGGTTCAAGGCCCTGCTGGCGCAACCAGCGGCCGGAGAAGCGCAGGCGGTCAGTCGGGGCTGCATCGAACGCCAGCGTGCCTGGCCCGGCAGATGCGCCCAGCGGCAGGCGCGGGATATCGGCCCAATCGGCGGTCCGCGCGCCCTGCCCTGCCCCGCCTGAGCTGCCCACCGTCAACACCGTCTCACGCGGGGGTGCACCGAGTTCGGCCTCGTCCACCCCGAAGAATTCGGCGAGCGTGCGGCGGTCGTTTTCCTCCAGCTTGCGCGGGGATCCCTTGCGCACGAACTGCTGGAGATAGGCGGCATTGCGGCCAAGCAGGCCCGAGAGCGCCGAGAGGCTGACCCCGCGCTCCGCCGCCAGCGCGACGAGGCGCGTGCGGGCCGGATCCATAGGCGTTTCGCCAGCTTGTTGCGTCTCGAATCGGGAATTCATGACCTTGCTCCATATTCGAAGGATTTTTCCTAGAACTGTAGGAATAATCCGTCAACATAAGAAAAATCTTATTTCGACTCACTTTGGAGGTCCGGCCATGCTGATACGCAAGATCGAGCGGTTCCTTTCCCAACACGCCATGCCGCGCACGCGCTTCGGCCGGCTTGCTGCGCATGACCCGCGCTTTGTCGATGATCTTCGCAACGGGCGCGAGCCCCGCCCCGCGACCGCGAAACGCGTGGAACATTTCATGAACACTTATGGGAGCGCAAGCAATGTGGCTTGATCGCATGTTCCCCGCCCTGCCCTTCGAGCGCAAATCGGAACCCGCCGCAAAGCCGCATCCGCGCGTGCGGATCAGCCCCGGCGAGCGGTTGCTGCGCGCCGTGCTGGCGCTGGCAGGGCCGCACGCGGAGCTGATGGAGCACAGCGAAGCCTCCTGGGCGAGCGTGACGTTCGCAGGCACGCGCCACACCATCGTGCTGCGCTACGAAGGCTGGGAAGCCAGCGACGCCGCCGAAGTGCTGATGGCGGCGCTGCCGGAACACGAGTTCACGATCCCGCGCACGCTGGTGGCCGATGCGGCGGTCGTGCGGCTGGATCAGAAGCTGCTGCCCGAACCCGAGCTGACGGTGGAACTGGCGCTGCTGCTGCTGGATGATGCGTGAGGGGGGCCCTCGCCCCTCAGGGCCGCGCCGCCATCAGCTGCGGCGCGGGGCTGGCACCCACCCAGAGGCTCATATCCACCGCATTGCTCACCTTGAACGGGGTGCCGTTCTTGCTGAGGAATAGTTCCTCCATCTCCTGCCGGTTGAACGGGCGTGAGCCGAGGCGGCCGAAGATCGCGATCTGGCCGCCGGTCTCATCCACCCCGCGATCACGGTCGAGGCCCTTCGAGAGCGCGAGCGCCGGGCTTGGCGTGTGCGCCCAGGCGATCAGTTCGGGCTTGGGTTCGGGCGAGAAGCCGTAGAAGTTCGGCTGGCTGGCGGGTGAGGTCAGCTGCAGCACTTTCACCCCGTTGATCCCGTCCGCCACGTAGGCGAAGAGCGAGGCGTTGGTGGAAGCGACGATGACATCCTCCGCGTCGGTCAGCTGCCCGCCGGCGGTGAAAGCCTCATAGATCGTGGGCTTGGTCGGCGCGGTCACATCGACGATTACAAGGCCCTGCTTCTTCGCGGCGACATAGGCGTAGGTGCGCGCGACATAGACGCGGCGCGCATCATCGAGCAGGACAGTGGCCGAGGGCACGGGCTGGGGCTTCGCCAGACTGGTCACGTCCATCAGCTCGAGACCGTTTGCCGTCGTCACCCAGAGGTAGCGGAACTGCATCGCGGTGGCGCGCGGATCGCGCAAGGGCACGACCGAGGTGATCTTCGGATCGAGGCAGGTTTCGCCGCCCTTCTTGTCCGAAACCTCGCACGGCGCGGCTGGAGACCACGGCTTCGTCAGGTGCACCGTCACCAGCGCTTTGTCGGTGACGATATAGGCATAGTCGCCCGCAAGCGTGATGTGCCGCGCGCCCTTCAGCACGCCGTCGGGATTGAAGGTCAGCGCGCGGTGGAAGAAGTTGTTGCGGAACTCGCCGTCCGCCAGCGTATCGACGTTGACCGCGATCAGGCCCTCCACCGCATCCGTGACGAACGCGTAGTGGTAGATCGGCGAGAACGGCTGCTCCTGGTTCGCCTCGCGCATGTCGGGCGTGTTGCGGGTTGGCGCGATTGACTGGTTGGTGGGGAGCGCCATGCAGGTCGCGTTCGCAGTGTCCACATGCGTATCCTGCCCGAGCGGCGAGAACGGCGCGGTCACGATACGTTCGGAGAAGCCCTTGTCGCCGATTGCGGCGATATCATAGGCGCGGAAGCCGCCCTTCCCTTCGGCGACATACATGTATTCGCCGCGCATCTGCAGGCAGTGCACCGCATCCGAGGTGCCCTTGGTCACGTTGGTGAACTCTTCGCGGCCCGTCGTCTCGCCCGCAAGGTGCTTGTCGAAGATCGCCCCGCGGGTCCAGTTCTTGAGCTCGCGGTTGTTCTTCTCGACATGCTCCTTGTAGAAATCGGGGTAGGCGTAGCGGTGGAGATAGCTGCCGATCACCGCCTGCGGCTCGTCCCACTCCGTCACGCGCACGGCTTCGAAGCCGCCATCGAGCCCGAACCACGCGTTCATGCCGACGAAGTTGACGTAATTGGTGCCGAGCAGGAGCAACTGCGCCATGATCGCGTTGTTGTCGTCATCCTTGCTGAGGTGGCAATCGGTGCACTGCTTGGTTTCCGCCGTGCGCACGGTGTGCGGGAAGTGCGGCGCGAAGGCCTGGCTGGAATAGCCCGCCGAGGAGATCGGCGGCTGCTGCACGTAGATCCGCTCACGGTTGATGTTGGTCGAGGAAAGGATCAGCGCCGACGTCGAGCGGATCGGCGCGGTGATCGCCTTGCCTGATATCGGATTGCCCGAGGCATCGAACTGCACCGGATCCGAGCCGGACGACTTGTTGCGCTGGTGCTTGCCAAGCTGGAACATGTCGTCGCGCGCGACCTGCGGGTTATACGTCGCGTAGTTGCGGGTGTAGTCTTCATCGTATTTGTGCGTGGCGGACTTCCAGTTGGCCTCGATCGGCAAGTGGCAGCCGGCGCACGACGTGGTCCACGAGAGGTGGCAGGTGAAGCAGGCCATGTCGTCGTCGCCATGCGCGCGCTCGGCCTTGGGGACACCGAGGCCGAAGCGGAACATGCCGTCCTCGGCGCCGGACTTGCCCATCAGCTTGGCGCGGGCGGCCTTGGGATTGAACACCGGCTTGCCGCTCGGCTCGGTCATGCCCTGATACTGCGGATCCACCGATTCCTTGACGAGGCTCACGCGCCACGAAAGCTTGGGATCGATGATCGAGCGCTGAGTGAGGACACGGCGGCCGTTCTCCATCGACCATTCGAACCGGCGCTGGCCATCGGCATTGCGCAGCAGGGCAAGGTTCTCGCCCTTCTCCGGCGCGGCGAGGTTCGAGGTCATCAGCGTGGGATAGGCATCGGGCGTGCCGTGGCAGTCCTTGCAGCCGATCGAGACGGCATTGGCGACTTCGCCGTAGATCAGGCCATTGCCGTGGCTATCCTGCGCGAAGTGACAATCAGCGCACTGCATGCCGAGCTGCGCGTGGATATCCATCATGTGGACCGACTTGCCCGGATTATCCGGGCCGACGTCGACGAACTTGCCCTCGCCCGTCTTGCGCCACTTCTCGGGATCGTCGGGCGAGATGATGTGCGCCTTGTCGGTGCCGTAGGTTGACATGTCGCCGCCCGCATCGAGCAGGTTGCCGCGCCGGTCGCGCTTGAGGATCGCGCGGAAGTTCCAGCCGTGGCCGTGGTAGTCGGCGAACTGGGTGTCCTTGTTGTCCTTGTTCAAGTCGTAGACGTTGCGCAGGAATTCCACATCGCGCCACAGGCCGTGGGTGCTCGCGCCTTCGGGGTTGCGATCAAGCACTTCGCGCGCTTCGGCCATGTTGGGGTGGAACTGCTTCTTGAACGCCTTCTTCCAATCGGCATCGGTGACGCCCGGCGGCTTTGGCGCGGTGTTTTCGGGCCCGGGCCACATGCGCGGCGCATCGGATTCGTAGTCCCACATCGTGTAGCCGAGGAACGAGTTCAGGAAGATATTGGGCTGGTGCATGTGGCAGTTCATGCACTGCGCGGTGGGGATAGCGCGGGTGAAGGCGTGGACCAGCGGGTGGCCGCGCTCGCGCTCTGCCATGGGGACGGGGCCGGTGGTGGCCGCATGGCCGCCCGCGTCGAGCCCGGCAGCGGCATGCGCATCGGCCTGGCTCATGCGGTGATCGTCCATCGTGCCGTGCGGTGCGGCGCCTTGGGCGGGCGCATAGACAAGCTGTTCGGCAGACGCGATCGCGCGGGCGCAATCGCCCTCGCGGTCGGCAGACTCTTCGGGGTCGGTCGCATCGCCGCCGAGGTACTTGCCGTGGCCGCCGAGCACGGTGCCGCGCACGCGGGTTTCGTGGCCGTGCTTCGCCGCATCATAGCTGCCATAGGCGCCGGTGCGGTGCTCGCCTTCGCGCAAGCTGTTGATCGTCGGATCGGCGGTGATCGTCTGCCCGTCGCGCCCGCATTTCGCATAGTTCAGGCTGTGACGCGGCTCGCGGTCGTTCGCGTAGATCACGTGGCACGCCGCGCAGCCCGAGGAGCGGTAGTCGCCCGGCTGGTCGTTGGTGCCCATCTGAAACAGGAACGGATCGTTGAGGCGCGTCTTGTGGATGTTGAGCACCGGGATCGCGACACGCAGGCCAGTGGCGGGGCCTCGGTTCGATTGCTTGAGATCGGGGCGGCCCGGCTCTTCCAGCCGCTGGATCGCACCGGTCGAGTTGGGCAGGCCGATTTCGGGGAACTGCGGGTTGATCGTGCGCCCGCCATCCTCGAACACGCGGAAGATGTCGCCCGGCGGAATCGTGTGCCACTTGGGGAGCGGATAGAGGATGGGCAGCGCGCCGCGCGCCTTCTCCGCCGGGGTTACGGTGCCCCACATCGGCTTCCCATCGGGGCCGATCTGCTTCGATGCGGACTTGAGCAGCGCAGGCTCGCCCTGGCGCGTGAAGCTTTCCCCGAACAGGTAGTTTTTGAACGGCACGATGCCGTTGTTATAGGCCGCGCCGCCCCACAGCATCGCGCCGGTGCTCATCAGCGAGCGTTCCGAGGCTTCGATGATCGACATGTGGCAGGCCCCGCAGGAATCGCGCGCGACGCGGTAGTCCGAGGGGTTCACGAAGCGGATGAATTCGGGGCTTTCCTTGGCGAGCAGCGTGTAGGAGCGCTGGGGATTGGCCGAGCTGGGCCAGCCCCACGCCACCGGGAAGCGCGGCAGGACATGCGCGTCCTTCATGGCCGCGACATAGTCCATCGAACCGCGCGCCCAGCGGCGGTCCGCCACAATCTTCGTTTTGCCGCCGTGGCAATCGGCGCAGGACAGCACCACCGCCGGGCTCGCGTGCATGGTGCGGTGGTCGCTCTTGGTGTGGCAGCTGACGCAGCCCGCGTTCTGCTTGTCGACGTAGGCCCATTGCTCGGTGGCCGTATCGCCCGGCTGGCCGCGCGGGGCGGGCGGCGCGCGGGTGTAGATGATCTTCTGCGCCACTTCCTCGCCCGAAGCCCAGAGCGCGGTGGGCACCGCCAGCGCGCCGACCAGCAAGGCCAGCCAGAGCAGCAGGGTCTTGCGAAGAGTGCGAGGGCCGGATGGCATGGTCGGTCGGTTGCCCATCAGAAAGCCAGCGTCAGGTTGGCGAGCACGGAGTAGAACTGCTTGCCGTGGCCGCGCTGGTCGAACAGGTCACGGAAGCCCTTGCCAGCTTCGAGCACCGCGCCGGAGAGCCGAAAGACCACGTTCTGCGCCGCCTTGGGCCGCCAGGTGGTGGCCATCGAAAGGTCCCAGCCGATCGAGCGGGGGATCGAGCCCTCGTTGCGCAGTTCCTGCAGCACGGCGGTGTTGGCGAACCACAAGTGGTTGGCATTGGTGGTGAAGCGGAAATTGGGCGTGAGATCGAAATCTGCGCCCAGCCCGGCGAGCGCCGTGCCGGGATTGAGGAAGTTGGACTGCCCCTGCTCCTTCGAGGAGCGCAGCGAATTGAGAATGCCGTTGCGCCCGTTGATCCCGATGACGCGCCCGCCGCCCGCGAAGGGGATCGACTGGCGGATCCAGTAGGACGTATCGGCGCCCGCGAACTGCGGGTTCTCGAAAATCGCGTCGAAGCCGGTCTCGGTGTTGTCGTAAGGGTCGCTATCGCCCGTGGCGTAAAGCGCGGAAGCGCGGAACCGCGCCCAGTTGCGATCATAGCTCAGCTCGGCCGCGCCGAAGAACGCGCGGATCTTGGCAGGCTCGCTGGTGAGGTAGTTGTTCCGGTCCCTGCCGAAAGCGCCGTAGAACTGGCCCGTCAGGTTGAGGCGGCCGATATGCCCGTCCACCCCGTAGCCGAGATAGAGCACGCGGTACCGGCGCGGGCGCAGATCGCCGATCAGCGCCGGGCGGACCGGGAAGCCGTTGGCATCGGTGGTGATGCGCGTTTCGCGGTTGATATTGTACGTCGCCGAAAGCTGGCTGGTGAGGCCGACGAACGGGAAATCCTGGCGATAGATATTGCCGGTGATGATCCAGTCCCGCCGCAGCGGTGCGGCGATATTGTTGAGCCCCGAATTGGTTTCCTTCTCGATCCGCCAGAACGCGCCGATGTTGAACTGCATCCGGTTGTTGTCGCGGTTGCCAAAGAGGCGGATGCCCAGCTGGTTGTCGTTGAAGAGGAAGCCGCGGAAGTCCGCCTGAAACGGCTGGATGCCCACGCGCAGCGAGACGAAATCGAACCGGCTCGAATCGAACCGGCCGAGGTGGTAGTCGACGAAGGCTTCCTGCAGGCCGATGAAGCCATCGGTGCGCTTGGTGCCCTTGGAAGGCTCGACATAGAGCACGCGCCGTTCGGGCACTTCGACATGGTTGAGATTGGCCGCGATCGCCACGCGGTATTCGACCACGGGCGGCTTGAACGCCGTCTCGCCCTTGAGCAGCGAGAACCCGGCAATGAACGTCTGCGACAGCACGAGGCTGTTGCTGCGCCCGAACGTATCGTTGGAATCGGGATCGGTCGTCGTCTGGTTGCCGACCGGGATCGGGAAGCTGCGCGGCTCGATCACCGTATCGGACACGGCGTTCGCGATGAAGAACCAGTCATCGCCCTTGAGGAAACCCGGCTTCTTGCCCGGCGCGAGCGGGCGGTCGCCCTTCAGCGTATTGTGGTGGAACGGATCGAGCTGCGAATGGCAATCCGAGCGGAACCGTGATGCCAGAAGCCGCCCGAATGTATTGTCCCCTTTCGCCGCAGGGCAGAGCGACGATACGATGCGCCAGCGATCCGGCACGCCGGTATTCAGCACGAGATCGGAAGGTGAGCCCTCCCCGTCCCACTTGTCGTAGAAGGCTTCGGGCGGCGGCGCATTGACCGCGCCGGGATTGTCCTGCTCGACCTTGTCCGGCAGCGACTTCTGGTAGCCGGGGCGGCGGCGGCCATCGATCAGGGCGCCGTCCGCCGTGGTGGGTTCCGCGGCAGGGGCAGGCGCTGCCGCCGGTGCCGTGGCGACGGCAGGCGCTTGCTGGGGCGCAGCCTCTGCGGCCGGCGCTACCAGCGCCAGCATCGGGGCAAGAAGGGACGCGAAAAAGCTCACAGCCCCTCGCAAACGTTCTGAGCCGAGGTATCGAGGAACGGCGCGAACGGGCAGCTGATGTAGCGCAGCCGCACGCCGACACCGATGTTCACCACGATCCGGTCCGACCGGATGGCTTTGGGCGCGTTGCTGATGGTGCCGACCCGCCGACCGCCGTTGTTGACGCCGAGAAAGCCGATCATGTTGTCCTGATCGATGCCGTCACCCGAAACGCCGATGGCCCCGACCAGCATGTTGCCGCGATAGATCGGCACCGAACCGGAGAAGATCTGGATTCCGTTGGCCAGGCGCTGCTGGCCATTGGGCGCGAGCGGAATTTTCGTGCAGCGATTGGCATCGAGCGTGTGCGCGATAAGCGCGGTCTGCAGCCCGGTCGCGAAAGGGCTGAACTTGGCGATGGGCACCGAAAGCGGACCATTCGGGCGGCCAACTTCGCCATCGGGAAAATAGGGACGCGCGAGATTGCCGATGGCGCGGTTCGAAAAGGCGATCTTGCCGGTCAGCGCCGTGTTGTCGGCAAGGAAAGTCCGTGTCGCGGCGACAGTCGAGGCCACGCCCGGATCGGGATCGGCGAGGAGCAGTTCGCCCGCCCTGCGGTTGGTGAAGAACGCCGCCGTGCGCGCCTTCTGCAGCGCGACGTCCGTGCCAAAGATCGGCGCATCGGGGCTGCGCACGAGGCCGAGCGGAGTACCCCAGCTGTCCACCACAGAGATCGTCACTTGCGCTGGCGTATCGAGCGGGCGGCGGATCTGCGCGCGGGCCCGGCTCATGATCTTGAAGGCTTCCTCCAGTACCGCACGAACTTCTGCCGGGCTGAGCGCGGTGCCGACTTCGGCGGCATCGGTCCCGCCGCGGATCGGGAAGCGGTTCACGCCGTTCCCGTCGCTCAGGACGAAGGCTTCAGGATTGCTGAACTCGCTCGCCTTGGCAAAGCGGATGCCGCTGCGTTCGGTGCCATAGGCAACGCCGGGAAGGATGGCTGTCCCGGCATAGAAACCCGCGACCGCGATAAGCGCCCCGGCCCCAGCACCAAGCGCGGCAAAGCTCGATTGCAGGGGGTGCAGCTGGGTTGGCTTGGCATCGGAAAAGCGCAGCGTGGTGCCATCGACCGGAATGCGGTCCGCCCGGATCGTGATTGGCGGGGCGTAACCCTGCTCGCCTGCCAGGGCCACGAGTTCGTCAAGGTCGGTGTCGAAATCGAGCACATTGGGATCGAAGCCGTAGATCCCGTCGGCCATCACGCCGATCCCGCCGACGACCACGCCGTTCTTGTAAAGCGGCAGCCCGCCCGGATCAGCCGCAAGGCCGAGCGGGGAGCGTTTGGGGCCGATCATCGCGGTCGGCGCGGCGGCGGAGCCGGGAAAGCGTGTGTTGAGATCCGAGCAGGGCAGCTGGCTGAACTGCACGCCGAACAGGGGCCCGGATTCCAGCCCCGGCGTGCTCGGCGCAGGCGGGAAATGCTGCTGCACGATCATCGAGGCAGTGCGTGTGGAGAAGGCATTGCCGCTGGAGGACAGATACGCCGCGGTGATCGCCTTGGCGATTGCGCCCGCTTCCGAAGGGAACGTCGTCGCGGGAAGCTGGGTCGGCGCCAGGATGCGCATCGTGGTGCCAGCGCCGGTCATGCGGTAGACCGCGAGGACATTGCCCACCCGGTCGACCACCGCGATCGTCGCTTTGGCGCCGCGCGCCTTCGCCTCGCCGACCGACTGCGCGATAGCCTTCTGCACATCGGCAACGGTCAGCGCCTCAAGCGGAGGCGCGGTGTAGACCGCAGCTGCGGCGCTGCCCACCGCAACCGGTGCGAGACCCGACAGGAACAGGCCGACCAGCGCAAGCCAGGCAGCCAGATGGGTGGGCAAGTTTCGTAAGGCCATCAGCGCAAACTCCGGATGGAACGAACCGCGCCCCCCAGCGCGCGTCGGAAAGCAATCGGCTGGAACCCGTTGGGATCGCGCACGGCGGCATAGGCCTGATTGATCTGGATGCGCAGGTTCCCCGCGCCGCCCGCCGTCACCATGCCTGCGTTGACCATGCCGTTCAGCAGCGTATCGAGCGCCATGACCGACTGGACCGAGCCCTCGTAATCGGTGAAGCGTTCGGAAATCGCATCGCTGGCGATCGTGTCGATCACCGTAAAGGCCTGATCGCGGCTGAAAGCCGTTACGGCAAAGCGCGCCGATAGAGCCTCGGCCGCCTGCCGCAGTGCCTGCGCGGCCGCCACCGTCTCGCCGCGCCCCACACCCATCGCGCGGTGAAACGCCCTGGAGCGCGCATCGAACGTGGCTGCCTCAGCGGGCGCAACGACGCGCGCGGCGGCCAGCAGCAGGATCATGTTCTCGTCGTTATAGGGCGGCATGCCGGCGTGGATCGGGCGGCCCGGATTGGGCACCGCACTGACGCTCGCCTCGTCGCTATCGTAGATGCGGCGGTGGCAGGAATGGCAATCGTAGAAGGTGAATTCGGGGAATACCCCGTCGCTGGCCTTGGCCGGCTGCAGGTAGAGCGAGAGCCCGCGCGAAACCGCCTCGGCCTGCCCGATCGCCCACATCTGCATCGAATTGGTCTTGTGGCCCTTGCGCGCGATGTAGTCGGCATCCTCATCGTGGTGCTGCTGCAGCGTGCTGAACAGATCGAGCTCGAACGAGATGCGCGGATGGCCCGCGGCCATGATGCGGTGCGCGATGAACTGGCCCTGCCCGTCGCCGGAGAGGTGGCAATCGAGGCAGACCCCGGCGCGCACGCGCGGCACGGTCAGATCGGTCATCCCTTGCGCCACGTTGCGCGCATGGCTGGTGCCCACGGTGTAGTGCGTGGCGAGCCAACCGCCGCTCGCGCCCGCTCCGGCATTGCCGTGGCAAGCCTCGCAATCGACGCCATCGGCGAGCTTGGCCGCCCCTTGCGAGGCGTGGCAGCCGGCGCATTCGCGCACAAGCCCGGCACTGTCGAGCCCGAGACGGCGGGCGATGGCCTGGCCGCGCGGCTCACCGATCACGCGCCAGGCGCGGCTGTGCGCGCCGGTGGGTGAGCTTTCCTCCTGCCAGCGCAGGAGTTCGTCCTGACGGACCGGTGTGCCGCTGGCGACGCTGCGCCCATGGCAGGTCGAACCCGCGCAGCTGGCAACGCCCATGTGCGCGCGCAGCGTGCCGCCATCGGTCGCAGTCTCAGCCCGGAGCGGAGCGGAATGCAGGATGAGCGCACCGCCAAGCGCGGCAAGCGCAAGCGCGAGGCAAGCAAGGCCTGCCATGAACGGAGACTTCACCCCGCGGCGAAGGGCAGCCTCGAACGACCGCACCAGTGTCGATATGCCCCGCATTGCCCCTCGTTCCCTACGCCCGGCGCTTGATGCGGAGGAACCATTCCGGCCCTCACCGCGCGCAGGACGAGACCTAACAGGGCGACCCTTAAAGCATTGGTTACGCCAGACAGTGCGTGCCGTTCAAGCGCGGAATTATATCCATTGCGACCATTTACCGAATGCCCGCGGCACTTGTCCCGCGCAGGGACGCCACCAGAGCCTGGGGCGCCCCTGACGGCAGGCGTTCAGACCCGGCGGATCACGAGATTGCGGATCTCGCTCATGTCTTCCATCGCAAAGCGCACGCCCTCGCGGCCGAGCCCGGAATCCTTGACCCCGCCATAGGGCATGTTGTCGACCCGGTAGCTCGACACGTCGTTGACCACGACACCGCCGACCTCGAGGTGATCCCAGGCCTCAAGCACTTTGTGAATATCGCGGGTGAAGATACCGGCCTGCAAGCCGAATTTGCTATCGTTCACTTCGTCCAGCGCCGCATTCCAGTCGCTGAACTTCGACAGCAGGACCACCGGGCCAAACGCTTCCTCGGTGTAGACCTCCATGTCGCGGCTGCAGCCTTCGAGCAGCGTGGCCTCCAGCATCGCGCCGTCGCAGCCGCCGCCGGCCAGCAGTGTTGCGCCGCCGGCAACGGCTGTGTCGATCCAGCCCTTGAGGCGCTGCGCTTCCTTGGCCGAGATCATCGGTCCGATGAAGGTATCCCGCGCCTTGGGATCGCCGGAGATCAAGGTTTTCAACTTTTCTGCCAGCATGTTGCGGAACGTTTCGTAGATGCTTTCGTGGACAATCACGCGCTGCACGTGAATGCACGACTGGCCCGACTGGTAATAGCCGCCGAACACGATCCGGGCGAGTGCATGATCGAGATCGGCATCGGCGTCGACGATGACCGCGGCATTCCCGCCAAGCTCCAGCACGACCTTCTTCTTGCCCGCCTTGGCCTTGAGTTCCCAGCCCACCCCGGGCGAACCGGTGAAGGAGAGCAGCTTCAGCCGCTCGTCGGTGGTGAAGAGATCGGCGCCATCGCGGCTAGCCGGGAGGATCGAGAAGGCGCCTTCGGGGAGGACATCGCACTCGGCCAGCACTTCGCCCATGATGATCGCGCCGAGCGGGGTGAGGCTGGCGGGCTTCATCACGAAGGGGCAGCCCATCGCAATCGCCGGGGCGATCTTGTGCGCCGCAAGGTTGAGCGGGAAATTGAACGGCGAGATGAAGCTGCACGGCCCGATGGGAACTCGCTTCCACATCCCCATGTAACCCTTTGCACGGGCAGAGATATCGAGCGGCTGGACTTCGCCGTAATTGCGCGTCGCTTCTTCACTGGCGATGCGGAACGTATCGATCAGGCGAGTCACCTCGCCTTCAGCGTCCGCGATCGGCTTTCCGGCTTCCACGCAAAGCGCATAGGCCAGTTCGTCAAAGCGCTCGATGAAGCGGCGGACGCAGTGGGCGAGGACATCGCGCTTCTCGTAGCTCGCCAGCCGCGCCATCGGCTCCGCCGCGCGGACCGCGCCGGCAATCGCCGCGTCGATCACATCGGGCGTCGCAAGCG
The DNA here is from genome assembly GCF_965228995.1 of Novosphingobium sp. GTDB lineage: Bacteria > Pseudomonadota > Alphaproteobacteria > Sphingomonadales > Sphingomonadaceae > Novosphingobium. The sequence goes on from NZ_OZ245852.1 coordinate 3,324,312, forward strand.
CGGTGCGGAAGGCGATCTCACCGGTGAACTTGTCGGTCACGACAAGATCGGTGTTCGGCTGAACAGCCTTGTTGTTGAGATAGAGCGGATAGACGTCTTTGAGTTTGGTCATGGCAAGCCTTTGGAGGGGAGCGCGCGGCCCCCGGTTTCGTTCTTGCGAGCAAGGCGATGCAATCCCGGGCGGATGCGCGCCAGAGCTCTGGATTGTTTCATCACGGCGCTGCCACGCCGGTGACGAGATTGGTGTTTACAGCGCCTTGGACAGCGCTTTGATATCCTTGTTGAGGATCTGGTCGTTTTCCGAATAATCGACCGGGCAATCAATCAGGTGGACACCGGGTGTATCGCGGCAGTGCGCGATGAGTTCCTTGAGGTGCGCCGAACTCTCGACGCGGTGGCCATGCGCTCCGTAGCTCTCGGCATACTTCACGAAGTCCGGATTGCCGTAAGTCAGGCCGAAATCGACAAAGCCCATGTTGGCCTGCTTCCAGCGGATCATGCCGTAGCTGCTGTCGTTGAGGATCAGCACGGTGAGATTGAGCCCGAGGCGCACCGCGGTTTCCATCTCCTGGCTGTTCATCATGAAGCCGCCATCGCCGCAGATCGCCATGACCTTGCGTTCGGGATAGAGCATCGCGCTCATCATCGCCGAGGGCAGCCCCGCCCCCATCGTGGCGAGCGCATTGTCGAGCAGCACGGTATTGGGCCGGTAGGCAGTGTAGCCGCGCGCGAACCAGATCTTGTAGACGCCGTTGTCGAGGCAGATGATCCCGTCATCGGGCATCGCCGCGCGGACTTCGCTGACGAGGTGCGGCGGGAAGATCGGGAAGCGCGCGTCCGCCGCCAGCGGGGCGGTGTGCGCGACTTCTGCGGCGCGGTACTCGAGCATCTTGCCGCAAGTCCAGCTGCCCGAGGGCACGATGTCTTCCTTCATCTGCCAGATCGCGTTGGCGATATCGCCGATCACTTCGATATGCGGGAAATAGACCGGATCGACTTCGGCCGTCTTGGACGAGACGTGGATCACCGTTGGCCCGCCATCGCGCATGAAGAAGGGCGGCTTTTCAATCACATCGTGTCCGATGTTCACAATGCAGTCGGAGTCTTCGATGGCCCGGTGGACGAAGTCTCCGGCAGAGAGCGCCGCGCAGCCGAGGAACTTGGGATGCCGCTCGTCGATCACACCTTTGCCGAGCTGAGTGGTGAGGAACGGGATACCGGTCTTCTCGACGAACTGGAGCAGCATGCGCCCGGTCATCGTGCGATTGGCGCCCGCGCCGATCACCAGCACCGGCGATTTCGCGGCCTCCAGCGCATTGACCGCCTGGCGCACCGACTTGGGATCGGCGCTGGGGCGGCGGACCTGGCTGCGCTTGATGGGCCGCGAATCGGTGTGTTCGTCGGCAATGTCCTCAGGCAGTTCGATGTGAGTCGCGCCCGGCTTCTCCTCCTCGGCGAGGCGATAGGCCTCGCGCACCCGGCTCGGGATATTGTCCGAGCTTGCCATCTGGTGCGTGAACTTGGTGATCGGCCCCATCATCGAGACGACGTCGAGGATCTGGAAGCGGCCCTGCTTCGATTTCTTGATCGGCTTCTGGCCGGTGATCATCAGCATGGGCATGCCGCCGAGCGTGGCATAGGCCGCGGCGGTGACGAAGTTGGTCGCCCCCGGCCCCAGCGTGGCGATGCAGACGCCGGTCTTGCCGGTGTGTCGGCCATAGGTCGCAGCCATGAAGCCTGCGCCTTGCTCGTGGCGGGTCAGCACCAGCTTGATCTTCGTGGAGCGCGAGAGCGAGTCGAGGAAATCGAGGTTCTCTTCCCCGGGCACGCCGAAGATGTATTCGCAGCCTTCTTCCTCAAGGCATTCGATAAACAGGTCGGACGCTTTCTTGCCCCCGGAAACCTTGCCAGCATCTTCGCTCATGTGATCGCTCCCCCAAGGGAGCACGCGGCAGCGCCTCCCTTTACCAATACGGTCGCGACCATCCGGCGGTTACGGCTGCCGCGCACCACCTTGCCCCAAGGGGTAACAAAGCCCTGCGCGCGAGTCACGCCCTGCTTGCGGCTTCAATAACCGCGCGCGAAATCGACCTGGTGCGTCAGCGGCTCGCCGCGCCGGTAGCGATCGAGATTGCCGAGAAACCGCTCCACCGCGCGCTTGAACATCTTGCCCTGCGCGCGGCCGGAAAGGTGCATGGTGATGTGGACATTGGGCATCGACCACAGCGGATGATCCGCCGGGAGCGGCTCGGGCGTGGTGACATCGAGGAACGCGCCGCCCAGCTTCTGCGCGGTGAGCGCCGCCACCAGCGCATCCTGATCGACCACACTCCCGCGCGCGACATTGACCAGCACCGCCGAGGGCTTCATCGCGGCGAGCTCGGCCGCGCCGATCATGCCTTCGGTCTCTGCCGTGCCGGGCACCGCAAGGATCACCCAGTCGAACTCGCCCAACTGCGCGCGCCACTGACCGGGCAGGAGCGTGCCCTCCCCTGCCGAGCGGCGGACCTTGGTCACTTCGACACCGAAGCCCTGCAGCGCGCGGTCGACCCGCTGGCCGATCTCGCCATAGCCGAGGATCAGCGCCTTGCTGCCAGCGAGTTCAAGCTTGCCGGGCGAATCCATCAGCCACTCGTGCCGGTCCTGCGCGCGCACGACTTCGCGGTAGCCCTTGGCCACGGTGAGCATGCCCATCACGACATATTCGGCAATCGTGATCGCATTGATGCCTGCGCCATTGGTCATCACCACGCCGCGCTCCGCCATCAGCGAGAGCGGCAGGCCATCGACCCCGGCGTAGATGCTGGTGAGCCACTTGAGCTGGGTCGCGAGGGTGATCGCCTCGACCATCGGCTCGATCTCCTCCAGATCGAACCAGCCGATCTCGGCCTCGGGCGCCATTTCCAGAAGCTCGGCGGTGTGGCGGAAGAAGCGCGGCTCGATCCAGTCCGGCAAGTGCGGCTGCACCAGCGGCGCAGCGAGCGCGTTCATCACGAGAATGGTCATCAGGCTGATCCTCTTGGCTATCGATGTTTATGCAGCGCGATGTCGGCTGCCGTCGTCCGCACTAGCGTCGCGCGCAGGCCGCCCCGGAAGCCACTCGCAAAAATGTCATCCACGAGCCACTGGTCGTCCCGGCGCTGGAACACGAAGCGCAGGTTTTCGCGGCGACCGGGCGCCATGCCGAGCGACACGATCACCAACTGCCGCTTCGGGCCGAGCACGCGGCGGCCAGTGATCCGTTCGTGGAGGCCGCCCGCGTCCCAATCCTGACACTGGCAGAGCCAATCGAAGTCCGAGAGGTCGTCGACTTCATCGGTGGGCGTCACCGCGCGCCAGCGGGTGATGAGGGCCGCCAACCGGGGCGTGAAAATCGGTCGCTCCCACGCCGCGTCCCGCATTTCGGCGCGGCGGAAGGGGGCGTAGATGGCCGCTATCGCCGCGTCCGGTGTGGCTACCGGTGCGGCGGCCAAGGCGAGCGCGGCGAGGATCATCCGAGCTTCCACTCCCAGCCGAGCGGATCGCCGTCCATGACCTCGACGCCCTGTACCGCAAGTTCATTGCGCAGGGCATCGGAGCGGGCGAAGTCCTTGGCGGCGCGGGCTTCCTTGCGAGCAGCGAGCGTGGCTTCGATTTCGCCTTCGGTGATAGTGGCGGACTTGGGGCGGAGGCGCAGATCGGCGCGCGTGAGGTTCAGGAGATCGAGACCGAGGACGGCGTCCATGGCAGCGAGGGCCGCCAGTTTCTCTGCAGGATCGACTTTCTTGAGCGCGGCGACATCCTCGAGCACCGTCAGCGCGACGGCAGTGTTGAGATCGTCGGAGACGGCACCGTCGAAGCGCTCAAGGTGCGGAGTAAAGTTCCTCCCCGGCACGGGGAGGGGGACCACCGCAGGTGGTGGAGGGGCACTGTCGTGCATGGCCGAGGGTGCCCCTCCACCATGCTGCGCATGGTCCCCCTCCCCCGGTGGGGGAGGAATGCGGGCCTTCAGTTGCTCCACCGCCATGACCATCCGCTTCAGCCGCGTCAGCGCCGCGCCCAGCCCTTCCCAGCTGAACTCGAGCTCGCTGCGGTAATGCGCCTGCAGGCACAGCAGCCGGTACGCGAGCGGGTGGTAGCCCTTGTCGATCAGCAATTGCAGCCGCAGGAACTCGCCTGACGACTTCGACATCTTGCCGCTGCGTTCCACGAGAAAATTGTTGTGCATCCACACCTTGGCGCCCGAATTGGCCGCATTGTCGAGGCCATTCGTGCAGCAGTGCGCCTGGTTTTGGGCGATCTCGTTGGGGTGGTGGATCTCGCGGTGGTCGATGCCGCCGGTGTGGATATCGAAGGGAAAGCCCAGCACCGCGCCCGACATGACCGAGCATTCGAGGTGCCAGCCCGGCGCGCCCATGCCCCATGGGCTAGGCCATTCCATCTGGCGCTTTTCGCCGGGCGGGGTCTTGCGCCAGATCGCGAAGTCGGCGGCATTGCGCTTGCCTTCCACCGCTTCGATCCGGCCCTCACCCTCGTCGGTCTGCGCGCGCGCAAGGCGGCCATAATCGGCCACAGTCGACACATCGAAATAAAGGCCGCTTTCCAGCTCGTAGCAGTGCTTCGCCGCGATGCCCTTCGCGAATTCGATCATCTGCTCGACGTAGTCCGTCGCCACCGTCCACTGCGCAGGCTGGCGGATATTGAGCGCGCGCACATCGGCCCAGTAGGCCTGCTTGTAGTGCTCGGCGATCTCCCAGATCGACTGCTTCTGCGCCGCAGCCATTCGCTCCATCTTGTCCTCGCCATCATCGGCGTCGTCGGTGAGGTGGCCGACATCGGTGATGTTGATGACGTGGGTAAGCTTGTAGCCCTTGAAGCTCAGCGTGCGGCCCAGCACATCCGCGAAGACGTAGGCGCGCATGTTGCCGATGTGGGGGTAGTTGTAGACCGTCGGCCCGCAAGTATAGACGCGCGCTTCCCCCTCGTGGACCGGCTGGAAGGGCTCGGCGCGGCGCGTCAGGCTGTTGAACAGGGTAAGTTCCATGCCCCGCGCTCTGCCAGCCTGCGCGCCCGCCGGTCAAGGGCGGCCCGCTATTCGGCCGGGGCGGCGGGTGCGTTGGCCAGCACGTCGATCTGCGCGGTGCAGCCTTTTTCCGCAAGCAGCGCCGCTACCGCGACGGGATCTTCCGGCACGTCGGCCAGCAGGCGCGTGGTGATCTTGACCGTCTGGCCGACCGGACTGGTGAAGCGGTAGGTCTGCCCATCAACCACCGGCATCGTCGCCACCGGCCACAGCTTGATCGCGCTGCCGGCGCGGAAGGTCACTTCGGCCGGGGTGTTGTCCGCGCCGTAGAGCGTGCCGTTGCCGGTCTCGGCGCGGTTGGGCCGCCACAGCACGACTTGCGCAGGATCGGCGATGCAAACGGTGCCGCCCCGGCTCACGTCGACATACCACACGTTGTCCGGGCGGACGGCTTCGGTCGGCACTTCGAGATCGCCGCGCACGGCCCCGGTGCGGGTGCGCGCGCCGCCGCGGGCGATGAGGGCGGCGAGCGCCGTGTTGGCCCCGCCCGCAGCATCGCGGTTCACCGTGTTGTCGATGCGGAAGCTGCCGGGCCCGGACAGGACGCGCGAGCCGGCCTGGTCGATCACCGTCACCTGATCGCCCGCCTTGAGGCTGACGGCAGCACCAGCGGGAAGCTTGCGCCCCATCGGATAGGCCGCAGCCGAGGGCCCGGTCGAGCGGATCACCACGGCCTGCGCATGGGCCGCCGCGCTCCAGCCGAAGCTCGCGCCGAGAAGGGCGGCGGCAGCAAGGGTGCGTTTAGCCAAGGACATAGCTCTCTCCATCATCCAGTTCCGCTAGGCGGCGCGCCAGATTGGCCAGCGCGAGATCCTTGTGGTCCCCTTCGCCGATTCGCACTGTGAGCGCCTGCACACCCGCGCGGTTTCCTGCAGCATGGGCGGCGACCAGCTCTTCGGCAAGCGTGCGCGCTTCGGGCGCTGCGTCGGGTACGGGCTCGAATACCTCGACCGGGGTCGCCCGCCCGCGCAGGTTCACGGTGCCCATCGGGCGGAAGCCCCCAAGGCCGGAGCGCTCCATCGCCTCGCGGCTCACGAGGATCGTGGTATCGAGCGGCTTGTTCGCGCCTTCGAGCCGGGCGGCAGTGTTCATCGCATCGCCGAGCGCGGTGTACTGGATGCGCCCGTCACCGCCGAAGTTGCCAACAATCGCCTCGCCGAAGTGGACACCGACGCGGGTGCGCCCGATCGGCGGCACTCCGGCGGGTGCATTACGGCGGAATTCCTCGCCCGCCTGATACATCGCGATAGCCGCTTTGACCGCGCGCTCCCCGTCATCCGGATAGGCCAGCGGCGCGCCCCAGAATGCGACGACCGCATCGCCGACGAACTTGTCGAGCGTGCCGCCATGTTCGAGCACGACCGCCGAAAGCTTGTCGAGATATTCGTTGAGCAGCCGTGCGATCATTTCCGGCTCGACCGCGTGAGTCAGCTTGGTGAAGCCCTCGAGATCGCTGAACAGGCAAAAGATTTCACGCTTCTCGCCGTGGAGCCGCAGCCGCTCCGGGTTGCGCAGGATTTCGCTGGCGACCGAGCGCGGGAGGTATTTGCCAAGCGCGCCCTGCGCAAATTCGCGCTGCGCCGCATTGATCGCCCGCAAGGCGGAGCTCACCGCGACATAGGCGATCAGCCAGCCCGCCGGCCAGCCGACGGCGGGAAAGCCGAGCGTATCGAAGCCCGCATTCGCGACAAGGAACGGGAACGCCGCAAAGGCGAGTAGCTGCGCCGCGACGCCAAGCGCCAGTTGCCACGGCCGCGCCCGGATCGCCGCCGTCACCATGCCGAGCAGCACGGCGAGGATGGCTCCCAGCGCCTGCGCCCAGCCGGGCACGCTGCGCGGAAGCGCCTTGTCGAGCAGTTGCGCCAGCATCGATGCGTGGATCTCCACCCCGATCATCCGCGCATGGCCGCCCCGCGCATCGGCGGAAAGCCCGGTGCGGGTGAAGGGCGTATCGAACTGGTCGAAATCGGCAAAGTCGCCGCCGATCAGCACATAACGCCCGCGGATCGTATTGGCGACGAGCGGCGCAGTGGCAGGATCGGCGAGGAGATCGATGGGGATCTTCTCGAAGACCGGGCGATCCTTGGCGGTGGGCAGACGGTAGCGGATCGGCCCGGCAAACCCGGAGAACTGCGGCGCGGCATCCGGCGTCCCTTGCGTCAGCGCTTCGGACAGCAGCGGCGGCAGGCCGGGATAGTGGCGCGGCCAGCGGCGCGCGGCGCCATCGTTGTCGGTGACGAGGAGAATGCTGGCGGGCTTTGTCGTATCCGTCCGCACCGCTGCGATATAACGCCGCAGGTCCTGCTCCTGCTCCCAGGTGATTGCCTCGGGATTGGTGTGGTTGCTGGCAAAGGCGAGGTAGACCGGTGTCTTCATCCCGCGCAGCGCGGCTTGCAGCAGCGGATCGTCGTCCTGCGCGCTGTCGAGCAGGATATCGATGCCGATACCTTTGGCGCCCATCCCCTCGATCTGCGCCAGCGCTTCAGCCAGCACAGTGCGGTCGACCGGCGAGATCTGCCCCGACTTGCGGTTGGTATCGTCGGTATAGACGACGAGCACGATGCGCTTGTCGGTATCGGTGCGCGGCGCAAAGCCGGCAGCGCGGATATCGTAGAGCGCGTTTTCCGCGTCGCCCAGAATGGGCAGCTGCCAGCTGCGCAGCGCGGTGAACAGGGCAAACACCAGCAGCAGCGCCGCCACCGCCAGCCGCTGCCAGCCAAGCTCACGCAGCCCCTGCCGCAGCGCCTGCGCCGATATGCCCTTCGAATCAGGCATTGCTCCACCCCCACCAGATGCCGGTCCGCAAACCGGATCGGTGGAGGTTTAGCGCCCTCATGCGCCACTGCCTATGCAGTAGCGCACTCCGCCCCATCAGAAGCCCAGGAACCGCACGTTGCCGTCGATCGGCTCACGCTCGCGCGCGAAGTTGTTCACCGGGGCCTCTTCCTCGCGGTAGCCGATGGCGATGCCGCAGAAGAAGATGTGGGTTTCATCCGAAACGCCGATGAAGTCCTTGATCAGCTTGGCATAAAGCGAAAGCGCCTCCTGCGGGCAGCTGTCGAGCCCCTCGCCGCGCAGCAGCAGCATGATCGTCTGGAGCCACATGCCCACGTCAGACCACTGCGGCGGGCCCATGCGGCGATCAAAATAGCACAGCAGCACCGCCGGCGCGCCGAACGAGGAGATGTTGCTGGCCATGAACTTGGTGCGCGCCTCGGTATCGGCGCGGCCGATGCCCATCGCACTGTACATCGCCTTGCCCACGCCGTGCAGCCGCGCCTTGCATTCGGGGATCACTTCCGGATCGTCCCAGCTGTATTCGCGCGGATCCTGCGGCGGGGTCGCCATCATCTTTGCGCGCAGGTCCTTGAGCGGCTCGCCAGTGACGATCGTCGCTTCCCAGGGCTGGAAGTTGCAGCCCGAAGGCGCCCAGCGCGCAGTATCGAGCACGCGGCGCAGCACGTCGAGCGGCACCGGCGTGTCCTTGAAGGCGCGGATCGAACGGCGCGTGAGTACGGCTTCGGCAACATCCATGGTCAATCTCTCCGCATTATGCAGGCATCCCTGCGCCGGGGTGTGGTGCCAGCGCAGGGATGCTGTTCGCGATTTAATTGGCCGCTTAAATTAACCCCGTCAACCGCCGATGCGGGGCCTGCCGGACGCCGGTCAGTTGGCAGCAGGCGCCGCCGGCGCCGGTGCCGGTGCCGCCTCAAGCGCAGCCTTCACCTCGTCCGGACGCAGCGCACCGGGCCCGGGCCCCATGTCGTCCGCTTCGACCAGCCGGTTGGTGCCTGCCTTGGTGAACTCCTCGGCAGTCGACGGGCGCAGGTCAGGCCTGCCCGCCATGACGCCCATCTTGATCCGGCACATGGCATATTGCGTCTCGTCAGCCTCAACCTCGAGCGCGAGGGTGTCCTTGGCTTCGCTCTTCACGGTATATTCGTGGCGGCCCGGATCGGTGACCAGAATGAAATAGCGGCCCGATCCCAGCGAGCTGATCTTCTGGCCATGCTCATTCACGGCGCAGCCCATGGCCGCACCCATGATCGTGCCGGTGCGGTAGAACACGATCTGCCCCTTGCCCGCTGGCGGCGCAGGGATGCGTAGCGGCGGCTTGTCACCGGCCATGGCCGTCGGCGCCATCATGACCGTCCCCAGCAGCAGCAATCCCGCCTTTGTAGCTGTCTTCATCATCTTGCATCGTCTCCTGTCATTCACCGCCGGGCGGACTTGCCTGTGGGTGGGTCTGATCTGCTGCGGGGCTGCTGCCAGCCGGCGCAGGCACCGGAAAGGCTTCCGCGGTCTTGGCTATCGCCGGAGTGCCCTTGGGGAACACGCTATTGCTCCCCGTGAGGGCAAACCCGATGAGCGCGACCGGCACGGGGCTCATCACGGTTGCCGCGTTGAATGCATCAATCTTGCCGATCGCGTCAGCCGATTGCTGCGCGATGTGCATGGAGCGCAGCCGCAGATGCTGCGAACCGACCACGAGGAACCGCGCTGCCAGCACGAGTTCGCCCGCAGTGCCGCTGCCGCCGGCCTTCTTGGCGTGGATTACCTCGCCCTGCCCGGCGGACCCGGCCGGCACGACCTCGCGCCCGTCGATCACGATGGCCCTGGCGAGATGGAAGGCGAAAGTGTCGCCTGTCTTGCTGATCTTGCTGCCCACTTCGGTATCGAGCACGAGCTCGACCGGCGAAAGCGCGGGGATACAGGCGGTGCAGGCTGGCGCGGCGGGCGGAGAAACAGGGGCAGGCGGAGACACAGGGGCGGGCGCAGCAGAAGCCGCCGCAGTGCCGGGCGGATCCTGAGCCAAGGCACCCGCCGGGATGCAGAAAAGGGCACCCGCAACGGCGCACCCCAAGCAATGACGCATTCGGCCCTCCCCTTAGGGAGACTAGCAGGACCTTATGTCAGAAACATAACGTTATAACGCGGTAGCCCGCCGATTTTGCAACCAATGTGGACTGATTGATACGCGCCTTGCAGGCCTCAGTCGTCGTCCTCGAACAAGCCCGCCAACTGCTCGACCATCGTGCCGCCAAGCTGCTCGACATCCATGATCGTAACGGCGCGGCGGTAGTAGCGCGTCACATCGTGGCCGATGCCGATGGCGACGAGCTGGACCGGCGATTGCTTCTCGATCCAGTCGATCACGCGGCGCAGGTGCTGTTCGAGATAGCCCGCAGAATTGACCGACAGCGTCGAATCGTCGACCGGCGCGCCGTCCGAGATAACCATGAGGATGCGCCGATCCTCCGTCCTCGCGAGCAGCCGGGTGTGCGCCCAGAGCAGCGCCTCGCCGTCGATATTTTCCTTGAGCAACCCCTCGCGCATCATCAGGCCCAGGTTCTTGCGCGCGCGGCGCCAGGGCTCATCCGCCTTCTTGTAGACGATGTGGCGCAGGTCATTGAGGCGCCCGGGGTGTGCGGGCTTGCCGCCCGAAAGCCATGCCTCGCGCGATTGGCCGCCCTTCCAGGCGCGGGTGGTGAAGCCCAATACTTCGGTCTTCACGCCGCAGCGCTCGAGCGTGCGGGCCATGATGTCCGCGCTGATCGCCGCGATCGAGATGGGGCGGCCGCGCATCGAGCCTGAATTGTCGATCAGCAGCGTGACGACGGTATCCTTGAACTCGACATCCCGTTCGATCTTGTAGGAGAGCGAGTGGCCGGGCGAGATGACGACGCGGGCAAGCCGCGCGGCATCGAGCAGGCCTTCTTCCTGATCGAAATCCCACGAGCGGTTCTGCTGCGCCATGAGGCGGCGCTGCAGACGGTTGGCAAGGCGCGTGACAACGCCCTGCAGGCCCTTCAGTTGCGCATCGAGATAGGCGCGCAGGCGGGTGAGCTCTTCTTCGTCGCACAGCTCTGAGGCGGAGACGACTTCGTCGAACTGGGTTGTGTAGGACTTGTACTCCCAGCTTTCCGGCAGATCGGTCCACGGCCGGTTGGGCCGTGTCGGGAGCATGCCCTCTTCGCCTTCGTCCGCCATGTCGGCATCGGCGGTGTCTTCCGAGGTCTCGGTCTGCTCCTGCTCCTCGCCCTGCTCGTCGCCTTCGGTGGTGTCACCGGCGACTTCGCTGGGCTGCTGCTCCGCGCCTTCATCGGATGCGTCGGGCTGGTCTTCGGCCTCGTCGTCGGCCTGCTCGCCATCGTCCTCGTCGCCGCCGTCGTCCGCGTCGTCAGGCGATTTGGTGAGATCGAGGTGGCCGAGCATTTCCAGCGCGAGGTTCTGGAACGCCTTCTGATCGCCGAGCAGATCGGCGAACCCTTCGAGATCGGCCCCGGCGCGCGCCTCGATCCAGCTGCGCACCATCGCGGTGCCGACTTCGGCGGCGGCGGGTACGGCCTGCCCGGTCAGCTTCTCGCGCAGCAGCATGGCCAGCGCGGTGGGCAACGGCACATCCTCGGGCCGGATCGCGCGGGCGATCGGATCGGAGGCGATGCGCATCGTCGTCGCCGCATCGAGGTTGCCGCGGATACCGGCATAGCCATCCGAACCGAGCGCCTCGTAGCGGACCTGCTCGATCGCATCGTAGCAAGCGCGCGCCAGCGGCTCGGCGGGAGCGCCCCTGTTGTGCATCGGTTCGTTGTGGAGCCGCAGCTTGAGCGCCATGCCATCGGCAAATCCGCGCGCCTCCGCTACTTGCGCGGCCGGCAGCGCGCGGCCCGGCATCGGCAGGCGCAAGTTCGTCCCCGTCTGGCTTGGCGCATCGGCGGTCCAGGCGACTTCGAGTTCGGGCACATCGGCGACCGCGCGTGCGGTGCCGGCGAGCACGGAGCGGAACTGGTCGAGAGGGCTTTCGTCAGGCAAGGTCTGTCTGCATCCATCGATAAAGCGTCAGCCGATGGCTGTGTTCAGCCAATTGTCTGCCCGGTCTTGGCCCAATCCGCAAGGAAGCCCTCGATGCCCTTTTCGGTCAGGACATGCTTGAACAGGCCCTTGATCACGGCCGGCGGCGCGGTGATCACATCGGCACCGATCTTGGCGCTTTCGAGCACATGGACGCCGTGGCGGATCGAGGCGACGAGGATTTCCGTGCCGAAGGCGTAGTTGTCGTAGATCAGGCGGATGTCGCGGATCAGGTCCATGCCATCGAAGCCGTTGTCGTCATGCCGTCCAACGAAGGGCGAAACGAAAGTCGCCCCCGCCTTGGCGGCGAGCAGCGCCTGATTGGCCGAAAAGCACAGCGTGACATTCACCATGGTGCCGTCGTTCGTCAGCGCCTTGCAGGTCTTGAGGCCATCGATGGTGAGCGGCACCTTGATGCAGACGTTGTCGGCGATCTTCCGCAGGATCTCGGCCTCGCGCATCATGCCTTCATGATCGAGCGCCACGACTTCGGCCGAGACGGGGCCGCTGGTGAGGCCGCAGATCTCGCGCGTCACTTCGATGAAGTCGCGGCCCGCCTTGGCGATCAGCGACGGGTTGGTGGTGACGCCGTCGAGCAGGCCGGTGGAGGCAAGGTCGGCAATCTCGGCAGTGTCGGCTGTGTCGACGAAAAACTTCATGGGGGGCGTCCTGTATCCGATTCTGCGAACCCTATAGCGCGAGGGCAGCCGCTGTGTAGCCTGTCATTCTTCCCCAATCGGGTGGAGGTGAGCCTTTGCCCCGAAGGCCACCAGTCCCTAGATGGGGTGCATGACCCGCGTGCGCTGCATCGTTTTCAACGCCGCCCTCGGCGCGCTCGACTACCGGGTGCCCGAAGGGATGGACGCGCCGCCCGGCAGCGTGGTGGTGTTGCCGTTAGGGCCGCGCCAGATCCTCGGGGTGGTGTGGGACGAAGGCGATCTGCCCGGCGATGACTATCCGGCGCACAAGCTGCGCGCCGTCCTCGAAGTGCTGCCGGTGCCGCCGCTGCCTGCGCCCTTGCGGCGGCTCATCGCGTGGACGGCGGACTACTACCTCGCGCCGCTCTCTGCCGTGGCGCGCATGGCCTTGTCGAGCAGCGCCGCGCTCAAAGGCAGCGCCACCATCACCGAATACCGCCTTACCGGCGAAGAACCGGCGCGGATGACACCGCAGCGGCTGCAGGCGCTCGACCTGCTGCAAGGCGAACAGGCGACCATGCGCGAGCTGGCCGAGATCGCCGGGGTTTCCGAAGCCGTGCTGCGCGGGATGCTGGGGCAAGGGCTGCTTGAACCCGTGCTGGTCGACAGCGACCGGCCCTATCCCGAACCCGATCCGCGGTTTGCCGTCCCCGCGCTGGAAGATGAGCAGGCCGAAGCGGCGGCGGAAATGGTCGCGGCGGTGGAGGCCCATGCGTTCCAGCCGTTCCTGCTCGACGGGGTGACCGGCTCGGGCAAGACGGAGACCTATTTCGAAGCCATCGCAGCGGCGCTGGCGGCTGGGCGGCAGGTGCTCGTGCTGCTGCCGGAAATCGCGCTGACGGCAGCGTTCCTGGGGCGGTTCGAGGCGCGGTTCGGGGTGGCGCCGGTCACCTGGCATTCCTCGCTCAAGGCTTCGGAGCGGCGGCGGGCGTGGCGGCAAGTCGCGTTCGGCGGGGCGAAGGTGGTGGTGGGCGCGCGCTCGGCGCTGTTCCTGCCGTTTGCCGATCTCGGGCTGGTCGTGGTCGACGAGGCGCACGAGATCGCGTTCAAGCAGGACGACGGCGTGCGCTACAACGCCCGCGATGTCGCGGTGATGCGCGGGCATTTCGAGGGCGTGCCGGTGGTGCTGGCAAGCGCGACCCCGGCGCTCGAAAGCCTGCAGATGGCAGAAGCCGGGCGCTACAAGCGGCTGGTGCTGCCGAGCCGCTTCGGCGGGGCGCAGCTGCCGGCGATCGAAGTGATCGACCTCACCGAACTGCAACCGCCGCGCGGGCGCTGGCTGGCGCCGCCGCTGGTGGAAGCGCTGCAGGACCGGCTGGCCAAGGGCGAGCAGAGCCTCCTGTTCCTCAACCGGCGGGGCTATGCGCCGCTGACGCTGTGCCGGCACTGCGGGTTCCGCTTCAAATGCCCGAATTGCTCGGCGTGGCTGGTCGAGCATCGGCTTTCGCAGCGGCTGGCCTGCCATCACTGCGGGCATGAAGTGCCGCCGCCGCCGGTCTGCCCGGAGTGCGGGGAGCCCGATTGCCTTGTCGCCTGCGGGCCGGGCGTGGAGCGCATTGCCGACGAGGTGAGCGAGCTGCTGCCCGGTGCGCGGGTGGCGGTTGTCACCTCCGATACGCTGGCGAGCCCGGCCGCCGCCGCCGAATTCGTGGCGCAGGCGGAAGGCGGGGCGATCGACGTGATCGTGGGGACGCAGCTCGTCACCAAGGGGTTCCATTTCCCGGAGCTGACGCTGGTCGGCGTGGTCGATGCAGACATGGGGCTCGATGGCGGGGACTTGCGCGCGGCGGAGCGGACCTACCAGCAGATCGCGCAAGTGGCGGGGCGCGCCGGTCGCGGGGCGAAGCCGGGCGAGGTGCTGATCCAGACGCGCCACCCCAAGGCCGCGGTGATCGCCGCGCTTGCCAGCGGATCGCGCGACGCGTTCTACGAGGCCGAGACCGAGGCACGGCGCGAAGCGGGCGCGCCGCCGTTTGGCCGGTGGGCGGCGATCATCGTTTCGAGCGAGGACGAAGCCGAAGCGCGCGAGGCGGCGCGGGCCATCGGCGGCACGCGGCCGGATGAGCCCGGCGTCCTGATCCTCGGCCCCGCCCCTGCCCCGCTCTCGCTGCTGCGGGGGCGGCACCGCTACCGCCTGCTGATCGCGGCGCGCCGGTCTGCCGAAGTGCAGAAGCTGATCCGAAGCTGGCTCGCCCCGCTGCGCATGCCCCCGGGGGTGCGGGTGGCGGTGGATATCGACCCCTATTCCTTCGTCTGAAAATCCTACAAGTTGACACGGTTGACACAGTCCTGAGTGAAACATCCGATCCGGTTTCATCGTTTTATTTCAGAGACTTGATGGTTCAAAGAGCAGAGCGCCGATGTGCCATGGATGGGGGCATGTAGGAAACTGGAATCTGCCTGGCGCGCGCATTCAAGAAAAGGACGATCCTTCGACAAGCTCAGGACGGACGGGGTTGGGGAAGGCCAGTTGTCCGTTCCCGAAGGGATCACCGCGAACCGTTCGTCCCAAGCGAAAACGAGGGGCCGGTTTGCGAAGCCCCGCTCACCCCAAACCCCGTCCATGCTGAGCTTGTCGAAGCACTGCCCTTGTTCTTGAAGGTTCGCGCCAAGCTGGAAGCAAAGGACGATCCTTCGACAAGCTCAGGACGGACGGGGTTGGGGGGTGGAGATCGTCTGATCCGCGCGGTGGCGGGCGGCTGTGACGGCATGGTCCTCCCCCAGCGCGATGAGCACGTCGGCCCGGCCCGGCAGATCGGCCAGCAAGTGCCGCGTGATCCGCTCGTAATGCATCACGAAGCGGGCCAGTTCGGCGTCGGACATGCCGCCACCGCTGCGGGCGCGCAGTTTGGCTTCCTGCAGTTGGCGCCAGCCGAGCACGGCTTCGAAACCGGGGGCGGCGAGCATGACCATCAGGTCGGGCGCATCGAACAGCGCGCGGTAGGGGCCGGCGAGCGCCGCGTTGACATGGGCACGCCAGATGCCGCCCGCGTCTTCCTCCGCTTCCAGCCGGTTGAGGGGGATGGCAAGGTCTGCCGCGGTCTGCGGACGGGCCCCCATGCACCAGCCTTCGAAGAGGAGGACGTCCACCGGCGCGGTTAGGGTTTGCCATTCCGCTTCGGGGGCGCGGTCGTCTGCCGCCTTGTCGAAGCGCGGAAACACGAGGCCCGCCTGCCCTGCCCGCACGGCATCCAGAAGCGACAGGCCGAGCGCCACATCATGCGTGCCGGGAACGCCGCGCGTGGCGAAAAGCGGATGGACCGAAGCGGCGAGTTCGGCGCGCGCGGCGCGGGTTAGATAGAGGTCATCGAGCGAAAGCGTGGCCACGCGAAGGCCGTGGTCCTCGGCTAGGAGCGCTTCGAGCATGCGGCAGAGCGTGGACTTGCCGCTGCCCTGCGAACCGCTGACACCGACGATGAGCGGCAAGCCGGTGGCCCTTGCCGCGATGGCGTGGGCAAGCGGGCGCCAGTGCGCTTCGATGGTGGCGCGGTAGCTAGCGGGGAGGCCTTCGGCGGCGATCAGCGCGTCGATAGGGCCGCGCGCCTCCCTTTCGGCAGCGGTCATGGTAGAAAAGTGGCGCTTTTTCTAGAAAGGTGCATCGTGAGCCTCAATGTCAAGGACCCGGAGGCCCATCGGCTGGCGCAGGCCATAGCACAGGCAACGGGGCAGAGCATGACGCGCTTGCCCGGCAGGCCTTTCTCGATTTCGGCAAGGGCCGGCAAAAGGCCGAGCTGAACTTCGGCGATTGCTTTGCCTACACCCTCGCCCGCGCCACGGGCGAGCCGCTGCTGTTCAAGGGGCAGGACTTTGCGCTTACGGATATTGCGGCGGCGGCTTAGGCGGGTTTTGCGGCTGGCTGTCTCGGCGTTGAAGGACTGCTTTTGGGTGGAAAGGCGACATCAATGCCTAAACCACATTCACTTTTGCCGTGT
The DNA here is from genome assembly GCF_965228995.1 of Novosphingobium sp. Classification (GTDB taxonomy): domain Bacteria; phylum Pseudomonadota; class Alphaproteobacteria; order Sphingomonadales; family Sphingomonadaceae; genus Novosphingobium. Next base: position 3,340,856 of record NZ_OZ245852.1, read on the forward strand.
TGTCTTTTTTGGGGTAGGACAAGTGCCCATCAAACCGACTGATTTGATGAATGTCATTACGTCCGGATAAGCGGCGTTGCGGGCTCTGAACTGTGCTTGCGTCTCGCCGTTCTGCCCCGACTTGCGCATCGCGACAACCTGTTCGACATACAGATTGCGCGCCTGATCGAATGTCATCTGGGTCGGAGGGCCGAATACATATTCGACGTTGAGTGACCTGCCTCCGCTTCCTCTAAATCCAGGAATTGGCAGGTTCCAAATGGTCCAAGCCACGCCCTTGTCAATCACGTCCAGCAGAGGAAAACTCTCGCAATTGCTATCGATAGCAAAGCAGGGCTTCTTGAACCACTCACGGGCGTACACATGCTCATACATCCGATACTCCCACCGCTCGTTGCCAAAGGTGCAGATAAATCTCGGGTGAAACAACAGGTAGGGCCTAGATGGTTGGTGTGATTGTGACATGGGCCTTCCCCAGCATCCGAATTTATCTCAGAAATATAGGTGCCTTAGGTTCTCGAGCATGCTTAAACATCGCAACCCAAGATACGCAACCGGTACCGTCCGCAATGTTGTCGTATCCGGAACGGCAGCTTTCGCTGTGAAAAGTCGGAAAGCTGCCCATCGCGCCCGACCTGAGCCAACGGCGGCTATTGGCCCTCGTGCGCCAGATCGGCTACGGCAGGAAAGTCGTGGTTTTCTGCCGTTGCCGCCCTCCGAGTGAGCGTGATAAAGATCGGCTATGACAATCGTTTACGACCTTTGGTTCACCCGCGAATACGAAGACCGCGAGGATACAGAGCTTCATATCGGAATCTACGCCAGTCGTGCTGATGCTGACGTTGCAATCGAAGCTCTGACGGGCAAACCTGGGTTTCGAGATTATCCGGAAGGGTTTGAGGCGCACGAGGTCGTGCTTGGGCGGACGGGCTGGCAATATGGTTTCATAACCACCATCGGCGCTCCGCCAAAAGATGCTGCGGGCGAGGCTTTCGACTTACCTGCGTTTGATTGAGTGACGGCCGTTTTGTTGTCGTGTCCGGAACGGCAGCTTTTGGTCCGAGAGCGCGCGAAGCAGTCATTGTGCGCTCTCGGGCCGGTGCACACGCTCCCCTCACCCCTCCAGTAGCGCGGCAGCTTGCAGCAACCGGTTGCCGTGGTCGGTTTCTTCCTTGCCGTTGGCGCGCAGGAGGGCGGCGGCTTCTTCGTTGCCGATGCTGGCGGCCCAGCCTTCGTAGAGCGTTTCGCCGTCGAATTCGGTCTGGGCGAGCTTGCGCAGCGCGGGCGGGGTGAGTTCGCCGATGGGGAATACGCCGCTGGCGAGGTAGGGGTTGGCGTCGGCCTCGGGGGGCGTGAAATCCTCGCCCGTCAGCACCTTGAGCACGGCGGCGGCGCGGCGGGCGTGGACGAATTCCTCGTCGCCATTGGTGCGCAGCAGATCGGCGACGGCGGGGTTTTCGGCGCCCGCAGCGGTGGCGCGGTAGAGTTCCTTGCTGGCGGCTTCGACGAGGCACATGACCTTGATGTCCATGACCGTGGGCGCGGTGACGGTACCGATGTGGGCGAAAGCCTCGCCGATGGTCTGCGGCATGCCGGGTTCGAGCGTGACGGTGGGCATGTGGGGTCTCCCTTGGTGTTCTGGTTCCGGGGGAGCGTACATCAGGGGTGGGCGCGAAGGGAAGGCGATTTAATCGGGCGGCTAATGTGGTGCGGGATGCTTCGACAAGCTCAGCATGAGCGGGGGTTTGTGCTCTGCCAATTTCCCCTCTCGCGGGCCCTCTCCCCTGCCCTTCGAAAAGCTCAGGATGAGCGTGGGAGAGGGCTATAAGGGCAGGAGGGCGCCTTCGCGCTGGAGGAGCCTGGCCTTGATATCGAGGCCCCAGGCATAGCCGCCGAGGGTGCCGTCGGTGCGGATCACGCGGTGGCAGGGGATCAGCAGCGAAACGTGGTTGGCGCCGTTGGCCGAGCCGGCCGCGCGCACCGCGCCGGGGCGGCCGACTTCGGCGGCGAGCTGGGCATAGGTGCGCGTCTCGCCCTTGGGGATGCGGCGCAGGGCCTGCCATATGTCCTGCTGGAAGGGCGTGCCGGCCACATCGACGGGGATGTGGGTGAAATCGACCTCGCCGGGGGCTTCGGCGGCGGCGACCACTTCGGCAAGGAGCGCGGCGAACTCCGCACCGCCCTGCACCAGCTTGGCATGGGGGAAACGTGAGCCGAGGACCGCAGGGTCCTCGCCGAAGGAGAGGCGGCAGACGCCCTTGCCGGTCGCGGCGACGAGCATCGGGCCGAGCGAGGTTTCTGCCACATCCCAGTGGATGACCGTGCCGCGCCCGCCGTCGGTCCAGGCGGATGGGGTCAGTTCGGTCTGGCTCATCGGTGTGCTCCTGTGCGTCTTTCGGTGTGATCCATAGCCGAATTGTCGGCGCAGTGCTTCCCGCTGCTTGCGGTCCAATCAAATCCCGGCAAGAACCCTGCGCGATGGTTTCGCTCCGCCGCTTGCTCGCCGCCTTTGCCGCCCTTCTCCTCGCCGCGCTGCCGGGCGTGGGCGCGGCCGATCCGGGCGATATTGCCGCCGCCAGCCGGGGCGTCGTGCGCGTGGTGCTGATCCGCTATGATGGCAGCACGGCGCAGCTGGTCAGCCATGGCACCGGCTTTGCGATTGCGCCCGATCTCATCGTCACCAACGCCCACGTGGTCGAGGAGTTGCGCGGGAGCGACGGGATCGTGGCGGGGGTGGTGCCCTCCGAAGGACGCGGGGGTTTTGCCGCGACGATTGCGGCCTATTCGCCCCAGCGCGATCTGGCGCTGCTCAAGCTGAAGCAAGGCGCATCGCTCAATGCCCTGACGCTCTTTTCGGGCGCGCCGACCGACAGCGAGGAAGTCTACGCTGTCGGTTATCCCGGCAATGTCGACATGGCCGAAGGGCTTTCGATGAGCGATCTCGTGAGCCCGCAGGCGGCGGTCAAGTCGCGCGGCTATGTCTCGGCGGGGCGCTCTTCCCGCGAGTTCGACACGATCCTGCACACCGCGCCGATCGGGGCGGGCAATTCGGGCGGGCCGCTGCTCGATGCCTGCGGGCGGGTGCTGGGGGTCAACAGCTTCGGGACGGTGAGCGAGAATACCACGGATTCGGCGTTCTACTTCGCCGTTTCGATGCGCGAGCTGGCCGCGTTCCTGCAGGAGGCCGGGGTCAGCCCGCATACGAGCGGCCTGCCCTGCACGTCGCTGGCGGATCTCGACCGCGCCGATGCCGAGCGCGGCGCTGAAGATCAGGCGCGGCTGGCGGCCGAGGCCGAAGCGCGCAAGGCCGCGCAGGCCGATGTGGTGGCCAAGGCGCAGCATGATGCCGAGCTCCAGATCCTCTCTGAACGGGACAACGGCCTGGCGCTGGCGGCGGTGCTGCTGGTCGGCGCTCTGGCGACGGGCGCGGCGGCGTTTGTGTTCATGCAGCGCGGCAAGCAGCGGGCGCTCAAGATTGCGGGCGGTGCGGCGGGGCTGCTGGCCGTGGCCGCAGTGGGCACATGGCTGCTGCGGCCGCCGCTCAGCCTGATCGAGGAGCGCGCCAAGGATATCGTGGCGGAAGAGCGCGCCAAAACGCAGCCGGGCCCCGCGCCCGATGCCAGCGCGGGCGCGGCAGATGCGCCGGTCAAGCTGGTCTGCGTGCTCGATCCGCAGCGGAGCCGCGTGACTGTTTCGGACGTGACCGACGTACCGCTAAGCTGGGAGCCGGGCGGATGCGTCAACGGGCGGACGCAATATGGCCTTTCCGGGGATGGCTGGAGCCGGGTGCTGGTGCCGCAGGGGGAAGCGACGATTTCGGTCACGCGGTTCGATCCGGACAGGCGCGAATATACCGTCGAGCGCTATCTGCTGGGGCTCGATGCGATGACCGCGGCCCGGGCGGCGCGGGCCAAGCTCAGCGCACCGGCCTGCGGGGTGGACGAAGCAGCGGCCCGCGCACTGGGCGAAGCGCAAGGGGCGATCCGCGCGCTGCTGCCCGCCGAACCCAACGAACGGCTGCGCTATACCTGCAAACCGGCACCTTGATCGGCATGCGCCGGAGCGCGCCCGGGGCCTGAACGGCTAGCCATTCGCGTCTGCCTTTGCGGGCCGCAGTTTCACGCTGTCCCGGGAATCGGCAACTGGCATCTTGTCAGGCCGGGACTTGGTTGCTAGGCGCGCCCCCATTGCTGGCCGTGCGTACACTTGTGCGCGGCAAGATGGCCCATGCAATCAACATTTGCGATCCATCCTGGACGAAGGGAACCAAGGCGCGTGGAGATTTCCGGCGGGATTACGGCCAGCTTGGCGGGACGTTATGCGGCCGCGCTCTATGACCTGGCGGGCGAACAGGGCGTCGTGACGGCTGTCGAAACCGACCTCGACACCCTTGGCGCAGCTGTGCGCGAATCGGCTGATCTTGCCGCGCTGCTCAAGAATCCCGAAGTTTCGCGCGATGTCGCTGGCAAGACGATCGACGCCGTCGCCGAATATCTGAAGCTTAACGGGCTTACCCGCAAGTTCCTCGGCGTGCTCGCGGCGAACCGCCGCCTCGCCTCGCTGCCCGATGTGGTGCGCGCGTTCACCGCCATCGCCGCTGCCGCGCGCGGCGAAGTGACCGCCAACGTGACCACCGCGCACCCGCTCGACGAGGCGCAGATTGCGCTGCTCGCCGACAAGCTCAAGGCCCGCGAGGGCCGTTCCGTCACGGTCAAGGCTCATGTCGATCCGGCTATTCTGGGCGGCCTCGTCGTCCAGATCGGCAGCCGCATGATCGACGGCTCGATCCGCACCCGTCTCAATTCGCTCGCCCAGGCCATGAAGGGCTAAGCCAAAAGCGCTTTACGAAAGGCTGAAAATGGAAATCCGCGCCGCTGAAATCTCGAAGGTCATCAAGGACCAGATCGCCAGCTTCGGCACCGAGGCCCAGGTCTCGGAAGTCGGTTCGGTGCTGTCGGTTGGTGACGGCATCGCCCGCATCTACGGTCTCGATCAGGTCCAGGCCGGCGAGATGGTCGAGTTCTCGAACGGGGTGAAGGGCATGGCCCTCAACCTCGAAGCCGACAACGTCGGCGTCGTGATCTTCGGCTCGGACGCCGAGATCAAGGAAGGCGATGTCGTCAAGCGCACCGGCACCATCGTGGACGTCCCCGTCGGCAAGGGCCTGCTCGGCCGCGTGGTCGACGCGCTGGGCAACCCGATCGACGGCAAGGGCCCGATCGTTGACGCCGTCCGCACCCGCGTCGAGGTCAAGGCCCCCGGCATCATCCCGCGCAAGTCGGTGCACGAGCCCGTGCAGACCGGCCTCAAGGCAATCGACGCGCTCGTTCCCGTCGGCCGCGGCCAGCGCGAACTGATCATCGGCGACCGCCAGACCGGCAAGACCGCCGTCGCGATCGATACCTTCATCAACCAGAAGACCGCCAACGCGGGCGATGACGAGAGCAAGAAGCTCTACTGCATCTACGTCGCCGTCGGCCAGAAGCGCTCGACCGTGGCGCAGATCGTGCGCCAGCTCGAAGAGAACGGCGCGATGGAATATTCCATCGTCGTGGCCGCGACCGCTTCGGAGCCCGCGCCGCTGCAGTACCTCGCACCCTACACCGGTGCGACGATGGGCGAGTTCTTCCGCGACAACGGCATGCACGCCGTGATCGTGTACGACGACCTTTCCAAGCAGGCCGTGGCCTATCGCCAGATGTCGCTGCTGCTGCGCCGCCCGCCGGGCCGCGAAGCCTATCCGGGCGACGTGTTCTATCTCCACTCGCGCCTCCTTGAGCGCGCGGCGAAGATGAACGACGAAAACGGCAATGGCTCGCTCACCGCGCTGCCGATCATCGAGACGCAGGCCGGCGACGTTTCAGCGTACATCCCGACGAACGTGATCTCGATCACCGACGGACAGATCTTCCTTGAAACCGGCCTGTTCTACCAGGGCATCCGTCCGGCCATCAACGTCGGCCTCTCGGTGAGCCGCGTGGGCTCGTCCGCGCAGACCAAGGCGATGAAGAAGGTCGCCGGCTCGATCAAGCTGGAGCTGGCGCAGTACCGCGAAATGGCGGCCTTCGCGCAGTTCGGTTCGGACCTCGACGCCAGCACGCAGAAGCTGCTCAACCGCGGTGCGCGCCTGACCGAGCTGCTCAAGCAGGCGCAGTTCTCGCCGCTGGGCTTCGAGGAACAGACCTGCGTGATCTTCGCGGGCACCAACGGCTACCTCGACAACATCCCGGTGAAGAGCGTGGGCGAGTACGAGGCCGAGCTGCTGAGCTACCTGCGTTCCAGCCATGCCGACCTGCTCACCCTGATCCGCGATACCAAGGATCTGGGCGACGAAGCCAAGGGCAAGCTGAAGGCCGCGCTCGACGCGTTCGGCAAGCAGTTCGCTTAATGGACATCTTGCATGCTACATGGAATTGCACATGTCGTTATTAAGATATGGACTATTTGCGATCCTATTTGCGTGCGCATTGCCGGTGCATGCAGACGATACTGCCCATTCTTTGTACAAGAAACACAAAGGAATCGGTGGAGACGGATATGGGTATGATGAAAAGCAGCTGACGGATAATTCGTGGCGCGTCAGAGGCTGGACTCCAGGTCAGCAACCTGGAGAACTGACTAGGTATATTGCCCTATACAGAGCATCTGATTTGGCTATTGCAGCCAATCGGCGGTTCATTAAGATTATAAATTCGCGCTTTACCGAAGTTCAAGACAACCGAATTTACCACAATACATTATTCCAGTACTATACGGTTATCGTCGAATTTTCCGACGACGAAGGAGATTCCTCGCGCTGTACGCCTTATGCAGCGGGCTCGACTTGTTATTCGTTAGACGCTGCGCGTACTAAAGAAGCATTGCGTTCAGATTTGAAGATCCCCGTTTACAATTGAGATTGTGTAAAGATGGCCAGCCTCAAAGAACTCAAGGGCCGGATCAACTCGGTCAAGTCGACCCAGAAGATCACCAAGGCCAAGCAGATGGTCGCGGCGGCCAAGCTGCGCAAGGCGCAGGCGGCGGCAGAAGCCGCGCGTCCCTATGCCAGCCGCCTCGCCGCGGTGATGGGCAGCATTGCCGGCAAGGTTGCGGGTCAGGACAGCGCGCCGCTGCTGATGCGCGGCACGGGCTCGAACCAGCGCCACCTCCTCGTTGTCGTCAACACCGACAAGGGCCTGTGCGGCGGTCTCAACTCGAACATCGTCAAGGAAGCCAAGCTTCAGGCCCGCGCGCTCGAAGCGGCGGGCAAGGACGTGGCGTTCTACCTCGTCGGCAAGAAGGGCCGCGCGCCGCTGAAGCGCGAGTACCCCAATGCCAAGACCAACGGCTATGATACCAGCATGGTGCGCACGCCCGGCTTCGATGAAGCCAGCGCCATCGCGCACGAACTGATTGCGCTGTTCGAGGCCGGAAAGTTCGATGTAGCGCACCTCGTCGCGCCCAAGTTCAAATCGGCGCTGCAGCAGGACCCGATCACCGCGCAGCTGATCCCCGTCCCCACGCAGACCGCCGCTTCGACGATGGAAGCCGTGACCGAATATGAGCCGAGCGAGGAGGAAATCCTCGAGGCGCTGCTCCCGCGCTATGTCACCACGCAGGTCTTCGGCGCGCTGCTGGAGCGTGAAGCTTCCGAGCAAGGCGCCTCGATGACCGCGATGGACAACGCCACGCGCAACGCGGGTGAGCTGATCCAGAAGCTGACCATCCAGTACAACCGCAGCCGTCAGGCCGCGATTACGACCGAACTCATCGAAATCATTGCTGGCGCGGAAGCGCTGTAGCAACATCAAGGAAATCGGGCGCGGAAGCGCTCTAAGATATTCTAGGCAAGGAACGAACAATGGCCACCGCAGCCGTCCTCAACCAGACCACCACGGGCAAGATCAGCCAGGTCATCGGCGCCGTCGTCGACGTGACCTTCACCGGCGAGCTGCCGGCGATTCTCACCGCGCTCGAAACCGACAACAACGGCAACCGCCTTGTGCTCGAAGTCGCCCAGCACCTCGGTGAGAACACCGTGCGCACGATCGCGATGGACGCAACCGACGGTTTGACCCGCGGTCAGTCGGTCAAGAGCACCGGCGCGCAGATCTCGGTGCCGGTTGGCCCGATGACGCTGGGCCGCATCATGAACGTGATCGGTGAGCCGATCGACGAGCAGGGCCCGGTCAATGCGGAAAAGACCGCGCCGATCCACGCCAAGGCTCCCGAGTTCATCGACCAGTCGACCGAAGCGGCCATTCTGGTCACCGGCATCAAGGTGATCGACCTGCTCGCGCCTTATGCGCGTGGCGGCAAGATCGGCCTGTTCGGCGGCGCGGGCGTGGGCAAGACCGTGCTCATCCAGGAACTGATCAACAACATCGCCAAGGGCCACGGCGGCGTTTCGGTCTTCGCCGGCGTGGGTGAACGCACCCGCGAGGGCAACGACCTCTACCACGAGTTCCTCGACGCCGGCGTTATCGCCAAGGACGCCGCCGGCAACCCGACCCCGGAAGGTTCGAAGGTTGCGCTGGTGTTCGGCCAGATGAACGAGCCGCCGGGCGCCCGCGCCCGCGTCGCGCTTTCGGGCCTGACCATGGCCGAATACTTCCGCGATGAAGAAGGCCAGGACGTGCTGTTCTTCGTCGACAACATCTTCCGCTTCACGCAGGCGGGTTCGGAAGTGTCGGCGCTGCTCGGCCGTATTCCTTCGGCGGTGGGCTACCAGCCGACGCTGGCGACCGACATGGGCCAGCTGCAGGAGCGCATCACCTCGACCACCAAGGGTTCGATCACCTCGGTCCAGGCGATCTACGTGCCTGCGGACGACCTTACCGACCCGGCGCCGGCTGCCTCGTTCGCTCACTTGGACGCGACGACCACGCTGAACCGCGCGATTTCGGAACTCGGCATCTATCCGGCGGTGGACCCGCTCGACTCGACCAGCCGCGTGCTGACCCCGGCCGTCGTCGGCCAGGAGCACTACGAGACCGCCCGCCGCGTGCAGGAGACCCTGCAGAAGTACAAGTCGCTGCAGGACATCATCGCCATTCTCGGCATGGACGAGCTTTCGGAAGAAGATAAGCTGATCGTGGCGCGCGCGCGCAAGATCCAGCGCTTCCTTTCGCAGCCCTTCCACGTGGCCGAAGTGTTCACCGGCATCTCGGGCAAGTTCGTGCAGGTCGAAGACACCGTCCGCTCGTTCAAGGCGGTGGTCGACGGCGAGTACGATCACCTGCCGGAGAGCGCCTTCTACATGGTCGGCGGCATCGACGACGTGATCGCCAAGGCCAAGAAGATGGCTGACGAAGCCTGATCTACCTTAGCCCTCTCTCCTTCAGGGGAGAGGGTTGGGAGAGGGGCAAACGCCTGCCCCCTCTCAACTTCGGCTAGGTAGACAAGCTGCCAAGCCTTCGTATCTCTCCCCTGAAGGGGAGAGAGCGTACGAGGAAATGACATGTCTCTGCACTTCGAACTCGTCACCCCGGCCCGCCTCGTCCGTTCGGAAGAGGTCTATATGGTCGAAGTCCCCGGCGCCGAAGGTGAATTCGGGGTGCTGGAAGGCCACGCGCCGTTCATGTCGGTGGTGAAGGACGGCCCGCTCAAGGTCTATCGCACTGCTGGCGCCGCCGCTGAGGAAATCCGCATCGAAGGCGGGTTTGCCGAAGTGAGCGAAAAGGGCCTGACGGTCCTCGCCGAACACGTCGTCGTCTGATTTCAGCCGCAAGGTTAGCCAAGGGGCCGGTCCGTTTGGGCCGGCCTTTTGCATTTTGGGCTGGGGCTAAGATGAAGTGGGGTTCGCGCAGAGGCGCAGAGGCGCGGAGAAGCGATGAACGCCTGCGGCGCAGCCGCCATCATGTCTTCTCTCTTTCTCCGCGCCTCTGCGCCTCTGCGCGAGATCCGCTTTTCTTCGCCCCCCCCCACCTCGTCATGGCGAGCGTAGCGAAGCAATCCAGAGCGTCTGTGCCCTGCCGCTCTGGATTGCTTCGTCGCTGCGCTCCTCGTGGGTGACGAGGTTGGGGTTTGATGCGGGTGCGTGACCAACTTTTTTCGCTATTTCACATAACTGAACTTTTCACCCTGATGAAATTCAGGCATGGCGAATCCGTAATCGCATTCCGGGAGAGCCCTGCCATGACCCAATCGCTTGAAGCCGTGATCGGCGCGCAATCTGACCTCGTCCATTTCCTGCGCAACCAGCAAGTCGGCCCGAACGTATATCCCGGCGTGCCCGCCGAATACTCCAACTGGCGCGCGGAGCAGTGGGCCTGGGGCCACACGGCGGTGCTCTACAACCAGTCCTACCACATGGTCGATCTGGCGGTGAAGGGCCCGGATGCCTTTGCGATGCTGGAGCACCTTGGCATCAATTCGTTCAAGAACTTCCAGCCCGAGCGCGCCAAGCAGTTTGTGCCCGTGACACCCGATGGCTACGTGATCGGCGACGTGATCCTGTTCTATCTCGATGAGAACCACTTCAACCTCGTCGGCCGCGCGCCGACGATCGAGTGGGTCGAATACCACGCCGCCACCGGCAACTGGAACGTGACCGTGGAGCGCGACGAGCGCTGGGCCATGCGCACGGATGGGAAGCGCAATTCCTACCGCTTCCAGGTGCAGGGCCCGAACGCGATGAAGATCATCGAGAAGGCCATCGGCGCCACGCCGCCCGAACTCAAGTTCTTCCACATGTGCCGCCTCACCATCGGCGGCAAGGAAGTGCGCGCGCTGCGGCACGGCATGGCGGGGCAGCCGGGCTTCGAACTGTTCGGCCCTTGGGAAGATTACGGCGCGGTGCATGCCGCGCTGGTCGATGCCGGCAAGGAGTTCGGTATGGCACTGGTCGGCGGCCGCGCTTACTCGTCCAACACGCTGGAATCGGGCTGGATCCCCTCCCCCTTCCCCGCGATCTACACGGGTGAGGCGCTGAAGCCCTACCGCGAGTGGCTTTCGGCCAATTCCTATGAGGCCAAGTGCTCGGTCGGCGGCAGCTGGGTGCCCGAGACGGTCGAGGGCTACTACACCACGCCGTGGGATCTGGGTTACGGGCCGTTCGTCAAGTTCGACCACGAGTTCATCGGCCGCGCGGCGCTCGAAAAGATGGCGGCGGCGGGGAACCATCGCACCAAGGTGACGCTGGCGCTCGACAACGAGGACGTGATGCGCGTGCAATCCTCCGCACTTTCGCAGGGCGAGCGGGCGAAGTTCATGGAATATCCGAGCTCGGTCTATTCGATGCACCCGTTCGACCAGGTGCTGAGCGGTGGCAAGCAGGTCGGCCTCTCCACCTGGATCGGCTACACCGCCAACGAGGGCAAGTTCCTGACGCTGGCGATGATGGAGCCGGGCTTTGCCGAGCCGGGCACCGAAGTGACGCTGCTGTGGGGCGAGCCCGAGGGCGGCACCAGCAAGCCGACGGTCGAGCCGCATGTGCAGACCGAGATCAAGGCGGTGGTTGCGCCCGTGCCCTATGTGGCGGCGGCGCGTGACAACTATGCTGAAGGCTGGCGTACGCGGAAGTAAGGTTCCGTTCGGAGCGATCCGGGCAGAAGGAGCGCCGGTCTCTCCCGATGAGGCCGGCGCTTTTTCTTTGGGTTCGCGCAGAGGCGCAGAGGCGCGGAGAAAGAAGAGGATGATGGAGGCCTGCGGCGGCGCAGCCGCATAGATTGGTTTCCAATTCGTCTGCCCGCTGTACCTGAACTGCGCCAAACTCTTTGACCTTCTCCGCGCCTCTGCGCCTCTGCGCGAATCCAAGAATCTGCAAATTTAGTTTGTATCACTAACATTATCTGGCAGAATGCCCGCAACCAGAACATGCGAGGATTGCCATGGCAGCGAACAACACGATCACCTTCTATGACCTTGCGCTGAGCACGGGGGCGACGATCAGTCCGTTTGTGTGGGCGACAAAATATGCCTTGAAACACAAGGGCTTCGAGCTGGATGTTGTCCCTGGCGGGTTCACCGGCATTCTGGAGCGGACGGGCGGCAAGACCGAGCGGCTGCCGGCAATTGTCGATGATGGGGAGTGGGTGCTCGATAGCTGGGGGATCGTGGAATACCTCGACGCCAAGTATCCGGACCGCCCGGCCCTGATCCCGCATCCCTCGGTCGCCGCGACGCTGAAGGCGCTCGATCACTGGTTCTGGAATGCCGCCGTCGGCCCGTGGATGTTCTGCTTCTGCGCGGACTACCGCGATCTCTCGCTGCCGCAGGACCACGAATATGTGACGCACAGCCGCGAGAAGATGCTGGGGCGCAAGCTGGAGGATGTGCAGGCGGGGCGCGAGGAGCGCCTGCCGAAGATTTCGGCTGCGCTGGAACCGCTGCGGGCGGCGCTGGGGCAGAGCCAGTGGCTGGGCGGGGATACGCCCAACTATGCCGATTACCGCATTATGGGCGGCGTGCTGTTTACCGCCTCGGTGTGCAAGGTGCCGGTGCTGGCGACTGACGATCCGCTGCGGGACTGGATCGAGCGGTGCCTTGATCTCTACGGCGGGCTGGGCCGGCATCCCGGGCTGTTTCCGCTATTCGGGCTGGAGCAGCCGGAAGCGGGGCCAGACTTGTTCAACCGGGCGGCGGGACAAGGCGGGATCTACAAGCGCAACACCGGGCCTGCCTCGACACAGGCGGAGACGCAGCGGATTACGGCGGGGCTGAAGACGTAAAGTACCCCTCCGTCAGCCCTTCGGGCTGCCACCTCCCCATTTGCACTTCGTGAAAATGGGGAGGATCTAGGCGAGTGCGGCGGCGGCGCGCAGCAATGCTTGCCGGACGCGGACTTCGAGGGCCGGGTCAAATCGGACAGCGGGGATGGCGACGCTGAAGGCGCCGACGAAGGCGCCATCGACCCTTGCGGGTACGGCGGTGCCGACGATGCCGACAGTCGCTTCCTCCCGCGCCACGGCCATGCCTGCAGCGGTAATGCCCGCGATATCGGCGGCAAGGTCCGCCTCGCTGGTGCGGGTGCTGAGCGTGAAGGCTGCGCGGGTCGTTTCGGCGAAGTAGCGGGCGCGTTCGGCCTCCGGCAGCGCGGCGAGGATGACCTTGCCAGCGGCGAGCGCATGCAGCGGCCGCCTTGTGCCGGGATCAACCGCATAGCGCAGCGCCTGATCGCTCGCTTCGGTCACGAGCGCCTCAACCTCCCAGCCGCGCTGGACCATGAACGAGGCGGTTTCGTTGAGTTCGCCTTTCAAGGCGCGGACGAGCGGGGCGACACGATCGGCCAGCGGGAGCGCTTCAGGTGCCGCGCGCAGGCGGTTGAGCCCCGGTCCGGGGAGATAGCGCCGCCCTTCCCGCACCAGATAGCCGCGATCGGCCAGCGTGGTGAGGAGATAGGACAGACTGCTTACCGGAATGCCCAGAGCACCGGCGATTTCCTGCGCCACGACGCCCTGCCGGTGCACGACGACGAACTCGATCAGATCGAGCGTGCGCAGTGCGGATTTGACCGGCGGGGTAGCGGGGGATGTGGCCATCAGGGGGCGAAAGTAAGCGAGCCGCGCCGTTCTGCAAAGCGCCAGCCTTCAGCTGTCCGCACGAACTTGTCGTGGAACGAGCCGACGAGCGGGGCGGCAGCGCCGGTGAACAGCAGCATCGCGCTGACGCCGCTGGCGGTGTCCTCGCTTTCGACCGTGATGACCACGTTGCTGCAGACGTGGCGCGTGGTGCGCGCGGGGCGGCTCTTGAAGGCGGCGAGGATCGCCTCGCGCCCGTGAACCGGCGCATCGGGCGCGGTGGGGCGGACCATCGCGCCGTCCTCGGCATAGAGCGCCGCCACATCGTCCCAGCGCGCCTCGTCGTTGAGGTTGGCATAAAGCGCGACGAGGCGGGCGCAGTCGTGCTCTGCAGCGCGGCGTTCTTCTTCGGTCATAGGCGTGCCGCCGCGATATCGGCGCCCTCGCGCAAGTTGCGCAGCTTGCGCCAGGTGACGATGGGATCGATCTTGCCGTAGCCCGCGAAGGTGCCGAACCCGCAATCGGTGCTGCCAACGACGCGCTCCGACCCGACGATCGCGGCAAAGCGTTCGATGCGCTGGGCGATCAGTTCGGGATGCTCGATGTAGTTCGAGCAAGTGTCGATCACGCCGGGGGCGAGGATCTTGTCCGACGGCAATTTCGCGTCCTTCCACACCTTCCATTCGTGTTCGTGGCGCGGATTGGCGGCTTCGAACAGGACCGTGGAGGGGCGCGCCTTCAACACGATATCGATCACGCGCTCCAGGGGGATATCGTGATCGTGCGGGCCTTCGTAGTTGCCCCAGCACACGTGCATGCGCATCCTCTCGGGCGGGATGTTTGCGGTGGCGGCGTTGAGCGCCTCGACATTGGCGGCGGCGATCTTGAGGAAATCGTCCTCGCTCATGTCCTGATAGCCGGTGTGGCGGCTCATCGCGAGATCGGGGCAATCGAGCTGGAGGTAGAAGCCCGCGTTCACGATGGTCTCGTATTCCTCGCGCATGGCATCGGCAAGATCCGCGAGATAGGCCTCGTGGCTCGGGTAGTGGCGGTTGACCTGGAAGGCGGTGATGAGCCCGGGCGAAGCGGCGTTCATGAAGGCTTCGGTGTCTGGTGCGGCGTGCTTATCAAGCGCGGCGCGGAAGCGGCGGATATCGTCGTACAGCGGCTGGAGCGAGACGAGGCGCACATCGCCGATGCAAGAAGCGCGGACGAATTCCTGGCTGCCCATGATCGCCGAGAGCTTCTTGGCCAGGTTCGGCACTTCGGCAAGGTCAGCCGCCGGCTTGCGGTCGATATGGCCGCCGAAGCCCGAAAGGCGCTCGATCATGTAGGTCGAGTAGCCGACCTTGCCGAGTTCGCCATCGGAGACGACCGAAACACCGGCTTCGACTTGCGCCTTGACCGCGGCATCGACAGCAGCAGCGACGGCGGTGTCGAAGGCTTCGGAATCATAGGGTTCACCCTTATCGCGCGCGAGAAGCAGCGGTGTGAGTTCATCGCCGCGCGGCAGGCTACCGACGTGAGTTGTCTTGATCTTGGCCATCACACCGCTCTCCATTTCATATCCATGAACTTTTCATAGAGCGCGGCGCGCGGGAAGCAAGTGCGAGTTCCGCGAGTTGCGTCTACCTCCGCTCCTCGCCGGGGCGCCTGCCGGTCATGCGCAAGTAGAAGCGCGAGAAGTAGGACGGATCTTCGAAACCGAGCTCCCCTGCGACCTGCGTGGCGGCGGCGTTGGTGTAGCGCAGCAGGCGCTGGGCTTCCAATGCGAGGCGGCGGTGGATGAGCTCCATCGGTGAGCAGCCGAGGCGCGCGGCGGTGAGGCGCGAAAGCGTGCGGCGGGTGAGGCCGAGCGCGCCCGCGTAGAAATCGAGATCGCGGTGCTGGCGGTAGTGCAGTTCGATGAGCTGGCGGAAGCGGGTGAGGCGCTGGTCATCGCGGACCGGGGAATCGCTGGCAGTCTGATCGCGCCCCAACGTGCGGATGAGGCTTTCGGCGAGCGCGAGGAACAGCGGATCCTGCTGCTGCCATTCCTGCTGGAGAGCGAGCATTTCGCGGGCGAGCCACAGCGCGCGGGCGGCCGCTTGCGCCGAAAGCTGCGCGATGCCGCCGCGCGCCAGCACTTCGATCAGCGGATCGGACGGGCCTGCGGCGCGTGTGGAAAAGTCGGTGGACAAGGTGAGGACAAACCCGCGCGTGCCCTGCCGAAAGCGAAAACCATGCACGGCAGCGGCCGGAACGATGACGCGGCCGGGGCCTTCGAGACCGCTTGCCTCGCCCTCGAGCGTTACCGCCGCATGTCCTTCCTCTACCAGCAGGACCTGAACGAAATGGTCATGCCGGTGGATCCCGATTTCCCAATCATGCAGCGCGCTTCGCTCTGCAATCGTCTCGATATGCGCAAATCCGCCAAGGGCCGGAGCCTGACCTTCGCCGTAAAGTGCGTAGCGCGGAATTGCTTCAGCCATGTCCCGATAGTGCCAGATGATTGTCCCAGTGCTGCCTTCCACATATGCCCCCCGGCTGTCAAATGACGAAACATGACCCGCCCACGCCGCGGGCGCCGAGGGAGAGACCGTCATGCGAACCGAAGTCGCCATCATCGGCGCGGGGCCTGCGGGCCTGCTGCTGGGCCACCTGCTGAAAGCCGAAGGCATCGACTGCGTGGTGATCGAGCGGCAGACGCCGGACTATGTCCTCTCGCGCATTCGCGCTGGCGTGCTGGAGCAGATCACGGTCGGCCTGATGGAGCGGCTCGGGCTCGACGCGCGGCTGAAGGCCGAGGGGCTCGTCGAACAGGGCTTCAACTTTGCCGATGGCGAGCGGCTGATCCGCATCGATGTCGAGAAGTTCACCGGCAAGACGGTGTGGGTCTACGGCCAGACCGAGATCACGCGCGACCTGATGGATGCGGCGCCGGGGCGCGGCCTTGAGGTGATCTACGGCGCGGACAATGTCACGCTGCACGATATCGAAAGCGATGCGCCGTCTGTCACGTTCCGCAAGGATGGCCGCGACGAGCGCCTGACCGCGCGCTTCATTGCCGGGTGCGACGGCTTCCATGGCCCTTCGCGCAAGGCGATCCCGGCCTCGGTCGGGCGCGAGTATGAGCGGGTCTATCCCTTCGGCTGGCTGGGCATTCTGGCCGACGTGCCGCCGTGCCATCACGAACTGATCTACGCCAACCACGAACGCGGCTTCGCCCTGGCATCGATGCGCAGCATGACACGAAGCCGCTACTACATCGACGTGCCGCTGACCGAGAAGATCGAGGACTGGCCCGACGAGCGGCTGTGGGACGAACTGGCCGTGCGGCTTGGGCCCGAAGCGGCGGCGGGAATGACGCGCGGTCCGGCCCTCGAGAAATCGATCGCGCCGCTGCGGTCCTATGTATTCGAGCCGATGCGCCACGGCAGCCTGCTGCTCTGCGGTGATGCGGCCCATATCGTGCCGCCGACCGGGGCGAAGGGGCTGAACCTGGCAGCAAGCGACGTGCATTATGCTGCAGAAGCACTGCGCGGCTTCTTCAAGCGCCAGGATCAAGATGCGGTGGCGGCCTATTCCAGGCGGGCGCTCGCGCGGGTGTGGAAGTGCGAGCGATTCAGCTGGTCGCTGACCAAGCTGATGCACCGTTTTCCCGAGGATGGACCGTTCGAGCGGGCCATGCAGGTGGCCGAATTGGACTACATCGCCTCAAGCGATGCTGCGCAGGCGAGCATTGCGGAAAACTACGTTGGGCTGCCCGTCTAGGATAAGGTTTGCCCACACTGTAATATCGTCATGGTGCCGTCACACATGGGCGACAAATAGCCGGCGCGGGCTATTTGTCTGCTCAGGGGGAACCGGCTTCGATGCGGCAGATCGACATCCTTCTTACCAGTGCGCTTCGGGGCGAACAGGACAGTTTCGTGCATGGCGACCTCAGGGTGGTTTTCCATGCCTGGAACTGGTCTGCGCCCCTGCCGCTGCTCGATGGCAGCCCATGGGCTTTCGTCGACTGGCTGCTGCCGGAACTTTCGGGGCTGGAGCTGTGCCGCCGCCTGCGCTGCGATGCGCAGACCGAGGCTGCGCATATCACGCTGGTGCTTGAAGAAGACGAAGCGGAAACCAAGCGCCGCGCGCTGCGCGCCGGGGCGGATGATTATATTCTGGGCCCGATTGACCGCGCCGCGGTGCTCGACCGGGTGCTTTCGATCCAGCTGCCCGAACGCGAGGCGCCCGCGCGCTCTCTCAAGCTCGGCGATCTGGCGCTCGACCTTACCGCACTGCAGGCGCGCTGGCGCGACAAGCCGGTGCCGCTGATGCCCAACGAACTGCGCTTGCTGCGCTACCTGATGGAACAGCCCGGCCACGTGTTCAGCCGCACGCAGCTGATCGCGGCGCTGGGCAAGAAGGAACAGCCGATCGACGAACGCACCGTCGATGCCTGGGTCAGCCGCCTGCGCCGCGCGCTGCGCGAGGCGGGCGCGGGCTATCCGCTGCGCACCGTGCGTTCGCTGGGGTATGTGCTGGATCGGCCGTAAGGAGCGGCGGGCGCCCCACATGGGGACGCCCGCGCGTTACCTTAGAAGTCGTGACCGACCTTGATGCCGAACACTTGCGGCTTGATCGGATAGAACCGCCGCGCCGCGCCGCAGATCGACGGGGTGCAGACGGTGTTGATGCTGAGGATGCCGCGCTTGTCGAACGCGTTCTCGATGAAGGCCGAGATGTCGAAGCCCGAAACCTTGGCGCCGAGCGAGAAGTCGAACGTCTCGAACCCCTTGGTGCGGCCCAGCAGATCCGCCTCGCGCGTGGTGAGGTAGGAGCGCGTGCCCGACTGGTGGTTGAGCGTGGCCTGGACGAAGGCCTTGGCCTTGCCCATGTCAAACTCGTAGCGCGCGGTCATGTTGCCCTTGAACTTGGGCTGGATCGGCAGCGGCGTGCCCTTGGCTGCCGCGACCACGCCGAGCGTGCAGTCCGGGTTGCCGTTGGCATCGAACGAGCAGAAATCGGTGGTGAGCTTGCCATCGATCAGCGCGCCCGAACCCGACAGGTTGAACCCGCCGAGCCGCAGGTTGAAGTCCATTTCCGCACCGTACACGCGCGCATCGCCCGCGTTGTAGATGTTGGTCACGCCGAACGAGCCGATGGGGCTCAGGCCGTACTGCAGGTTCTTCCACTTTTCGTAGAACAGCGCGCCGTTGAGGCGGAACTTGCGGTCGAACCACGAGGTCTTGAAGCCGAACTCGTAGTTGGTGAGCGTATCGGCGACATAGGGGTTCACGTTCGGGCGGCGGTTGTTGCCGCCGGGACGATAGCCGGTCGAGTAGGTCGCGTAGACCAGGTGGTCCGGATCGAACTTGTAGGTGAGGTTGACGCGGTGCGTTTCGCCATGCTGCTTCGCCTGACGGTCGAAGTTGTTGCAGACGCGGTCATCGGCGACGACGGGCACGCAATTGCCAGCGGTGATGCCCGACTTGAAGCCCGAGAAGCCGATGAAGGTGTTGTTGACCCGGAACACGCGGATACCGCCTGCAACCGTGAGCTGCGGGGTGATATCGAACGAGCCGTCGATGAACGCGGCATAGTCGCGGTCGACGCGGTAGGCGCGCGTGGCGAAGAGGTCGTCACCCGCCTTGGGCACGGCCGGCGAGTAAGGGATGCCGGCGAGGCCGTTGATATAGTAATCCGCCACGATGCGGTCGGTCTGGCGCTGGTAGAACACGCCCGCGACGAGCTTGTAGCGTTCGCCGGTGGGCGAGCTGATCCGCAGTTCGTGGCTCTGCTTGGTGTAGTCGTCGTGGTTGTGAACCTGCTGCGTCGGATCGAGGAAGCCGCCGTTCGCAGTCGCGAAGTAGGTGTAGAAGCCGCCCTGGAACTGGTCGTAGGCGACCGAGTATTCCGAGTAGTCCGAAAGGTTCTCGACCCGGCGGTCGAAGTAGCCGCCAGCGTACGTGAGGTCCCAGTTGCCGATCTTGCCGTTGATCGTCAGCGTGGCCAGCGCCCAGGCATCGCGGTTGTACGAAGGCCCGAAATCGGTGACCTTGAGATCGCCGTAGCGCGGATCGAACAGGAACGAACCGCGCGTTGTCTGGTGCTGGTAGATCACCGAGGGCTCGATGGTCCAGCTATCGTCAAGATCGACCTTGAGCGCGGCGCGGCCGCCGGCAGTATCGGTCTTGTTGACGTTGTCCTTGACGAACTTGGCGTTGTTCACGGTGACGTTGGTATCGGGGTTGTCGTCACCCAGCGTGAACGTGCGGCTGCCCGGGATGCTGTCGATATAGCCGCCGTCGTGCTGGTAGAACGCCATGAGGCGCAGCGCCGCACGGTCGCTCAGCGGGATATTGACGAAGCCTTCGGCGCTGCCGCCGCCAGTGCCCTTGCCGACCTTGTTGCCCGAGACATCGATGCGGCCCGAAAATTCCTTGGTATCGGGCTTGTTGGGAATGATGCGCAGCGTGCCGGCGAGCGAGCTCGAGCCGAACAGCGTGCCCTGCGGACCCGACAGCGCCTCAACACGGGCGATATCGTAGACGTGAAGATCGACCGCGCCGGCAATCGTGGTGACGGGCACTTCATCGAGATAGAGCGCGGCAGTGGGCTGCGAACCGCCGTGGAGACCGTCACCGCCGCTGGTGATACCGCGGAAGGAAAGCTGCGTCTGGCCCGGGCCGAACGACTGGAAGCTGACGCTGGGCAGGACCTTGGCGTAGTCGTCGAAGCTGGCAATGTTGAGCTCGTCGAGCTTCTTGGTGCCGAGCGCCTGGATCGAGATCGGCACGTTCTGCAGGTTTTCGCTGCGCTTCTGCGCGGTCACGATGATTTCGGTGCCGTCGGAAATCGCCGCGCTGTCAGCGGATTGCGGGCTATCCTGCGGGGCCGTCTGCGCGAGGGCCATGGGCGCCGCGAATGCCGCAGTCGCCATGAGAATGCTGCGCGAAACGCGCGTGTACGCCGTCTTCATATTATTTTCCCACCTGATTGGTCCCCCAGGACGGGGGGGACCGTGGTCCGACTGGCTGATAATTTCAACAGTGTTTCAGCAGCGTGCCGCCATGCACCGGCATGCGTGGCCGAATTGCAACGTAATATCGCCTACCGCTCACCAGCCTTCGGGAGCGGCGGGATAGGCATCAAGCACCTCGCCAAGCGCGGCCTTGAGGGGATCGAGCCACGGCTCGAACGGCTTCCACGCTTCGGTGCCCTCGCGGAAGATCGGGCGGCGGACCTGCTCCGAACTGGGGGTGCGCACGGCGCGCTCCGTTTCGTAAAAGGCGAGGCAGGCCGGCTCGAACGGGAGGCCGCAAGCATCAAGCAGCGCGCGCACTTCGGCTTCGGTATCATCGACCATGTGTTCGTAGATCACGCGGTGGACCCTGCCCGGCATCACCCGATCGAGATGCGCCATGAGGCGGACATAGTCGCGGTAATAGGCGCCCATATCCTCGAGCGAATAGGAAAAGCCCTGCCCCCGCGCGAAGTGCTGCTTGAAATTGGAAAAGCAGCATGAAAGCGGATGGCGGCGCGCATCGATGAGCCTGGCGCCCGGCAGGATCAGCCGGATGAAGGGGATGAACAGCCAGTTGTTGGGCAGCTTGTCGATAAACAGCGGCCTTGCGGTGTGGCGCTGGACGCGGGTCCGCTCGAGGTATTGTTCGCCGAGTTCCTTGAGCTGTGCGGGATCAAGGCTGGCGAGGCCTTGCGGGTAATCCTTGACCGTGCGGGAGAGCATGCCGATATCGGGCAGTTCGCTGGTGCCTTCGACCTGGCTGTGGCTGGAGAGGATCTGCTCGACCAATGTAGAGCCGGCGCGCGGCATGCCGAGGACGAAAATCGGATCGGGCGCAGGGCAGCCGTCGCCCTCATGGCGCGCAAACAGTTCGGGCGTGGCAACAGCGATGGCGGCATCGACCGCGGCGGTGGTGTCTGCCGCCTTGTAGAGCAGGCGCTTTTTCCGCAGCGCATTGCCCGCCGCATAGTGCGCAAAGGCCGTTTCAGCCTCGCGGCGATCTTCATGCGCCTTGCCGAGCGCGAAATCGAGGTGCCAGCGGTCTTCGGGTGTGACGGTTTCACTCGCCAACGCGGCGCGCATGGCGGCGATGTCGTCATCGCTGAAGCGCACGGTCTTGAGGTTGGCGAGGCTCCACCACACTTCGCCAAGACCCGGCTGGATTTCAAGCGCACGGCGATAAGCGGCAATGCCTTCCTCCAGCCGCCCGACGGTCTTGAGCAGATGGCCGTAGCTCATCCAGACCTTGGGCTGGTTCGGGGCATCCCCAAGCACCCGCGCATAAAGCGCCAGCGCCTCGTCAAACTCGCCGACGCGGCCGAACGCGGCGGCCTGCAGATTGGCGACGCCGGGGTTGTCGGGATCCTCTGCGGTGACTTGCGCCAATTCCTCGAGCGCTTCGGTGACGCGTTCGGTGCGGTAGAGCACGAGCGCGAGATTGGCGCGCGCGGGCGTGAATTCGGGCGCCAGCTCGATCGCGCGGCGCAGCAGGTTTTCGGCATCCTGATAGCGCCCGATCCGGCCGGCGAGTTCGGCAAACAGCCGGATCGCGCGCACATCGAACGGATTTTCCTTGAGCAGTGCGCGCAGCAAGGGTTCAGCCTCGTGCAGCACATTCGCGTTCATCGCCATGGCGGCGCGAACGAGGCGAGGATCGTAGCTGCGGACGTGATCTGTAAGGCTGGCCATTGCGCGCGCAACAAACACGGGTGACGCGGCGCGATCAAGCGTTAGTCTGCATGTTCAGCACATGCGCCCCCCTGCACCGTTCGTGTCGAGCGAAGGGGGGATGAAAATGGAGGGATTTTCTTGAACAAACCCCGCGGCCTCAATTTCTGGATGGTGCTGGCGCTGTGCGTGGGCAACATGGTCGGCTCAGGCATCTATCTGCTGCCCGCGACACTGGCGCCGCTGGGCACCAACCAGCTGCTGGGATGGATGGTGACGATTGCCGGGGCAACGTGCCTTGCCGCCGCCTTTGCGCGGATGGGCGCGCGGCTGCCGGGTTCGGGCGGGCCTTATGCTTATGCGCAGGCAGCGTTCGGGCCCTTTGCGGGGTTTGCGACGGCGTGGAGCTACTGGGTCATGCTGTGGGCGGGCAACGGCGCGATCGCCGTGGCGGTGGTGAGCAACCTCAGCCTCGTGGTGCCGTGGATCGGCAAGACGCCGGGGGTGCCGGCGGTCATGGCGGTGGCCTGCGTATGGGCAATGACCTTGCTCAACATTCGCGGGGTGCGCGCGGCGGGCGCGTTTTCGGTGGTGACGACGGCGCTCAAGCTCATGCCGCTGGTGCTGCTGATCGCGCTGGCGCTGTGGTTTGCGGCGAGCGGCACGCCGCGCGTGGCGCCAGCGGCGGTCTCCATCGCACCGGGGGCGATTGCGACGGCGGCGGGGCTGACGTTCTGGGGCTTCCTCGGCCTTGAATCCGCGACCGTACCCGCCGGCAAAGTGGAAAACGCGGCGCGCGTGGTGCCGCTTGCCACGATCATCGGCGTGCTGCTGACGGGGGCGGTCTATTTCGGGATCAGCCTCGCGTTCTGGGCCTATATGCCGGCGGCGGAAGCGGCGGCCTCCCCTGCCCCGGTGGCGGATTTCCTTGGCCGCACCTTTGGCGGGAACATGGCTTCGGTAGTGGCGATATTTGCCGCGATCAGTGCGTTCGGCACGCTCAACGGCTTCATCCTGCTGCAGGGCGAGATGCCGCAGGCGATGGCGCGCGGCGGGGTGTTTCCGCAATGGTTTGCCAAGGACGGCTCGCGCGGGACGCCGGTGCGCGCGCATGTGGTCTCCTCCCTGCTGCTGAGCGCGGTGACGCTGCTCAACTACGGACGCGGCCTCGGCGATCTGTTTCAGTTCATCGCCTCGGTCAGCCTCGCGGCGGGGATGCTCGCCTATTTCATGAGCATGCTGGCGGCGATCCGCCTGCTGCCCGAGGAGCGCGGGCTGATCGTGCTGGCACTGGGCGGCGCGGCGTTTATCGGCTGGGCGACATGGGGGCTTGGGGCGAGCGCAGTGGGCTATGGGCTGGGGCTCGTGGCAGCGGGGGTGCCGGTCTACCTCGCGGTGCGGCGGGGGCAGGAGGCCGCGCTCGCATGAAGCCGCGCTGGTGGAAACGGCTGTGGCTGCGCTATCTTTACTATTTCAAGCAGCACTGGATCATTGCCGGGACGGTGACGCTGTGGGTGCTGTGGATCATCGTTCAGGTGGGGATCCAGTTGCTGCCGGTCTTGCTCGAACTGATCATGTCGCTGATGGCAGCGGCATGACGCCTCGAGCACGGAAGCCGAGCAGCGCGGCGCGGGCCATCACAAGCGCAGCATAATAGACGACCACGACCACCAGCCAGCGCAGCACGGCGACGTCCATGCTCTTGACCACGAAGGCGGCCACAAGCACGGCCGGGATCCCGCCGAGAATGATGCCGGTGACGATCTTGAGGTTGATCTCGCCGATGCGGATGTGGCTGATGCTGGCGCCCGCCCCGGCAATGGCCGCGCTGCCAGCCATGACCGGAAAGGCAAAGCGCGGGTCCATCCCCATCAGGCTGAACATGATCAGCGTGGGCGCGTAGTTGCCGATCCCGAAGTTGACGAGAATGCCAAGCGTGAAATTGACCACGAAGGCGACCAGCATCCATGGCAGCGGCAAAGTGGACGCCGTGCCGCCGCCGGGCATGAGATGGAGGTTGATCGCAAGGAAGATCGTGGCCGCAATGAATAGGCCGAGCGCGACGGTGAACTGCACCAGCCAGACCGCAGCGCGGGTGACCAGCCGCGCCCCGATCAAGGCACCCGTGAGCAGGAACAGGATGCAGCCAACGAGGAGCACCGGATCGACGTCTGCGCCGAGCAGCAGCAGGAAGATGATCCCCTGCATGATCGAAGGCCCGGTATGTCCGACAAGCAGGGTGCTGGGGATCAGCTTGTCGGGCAGGAGATGGCGGAACTTGACCCAGGCAGTGGAGGGCGCGAACGAGCCGATGCCGAGCGTATCGAAGAAATTGGTGACCGCACCGAGCAGCGCGGCTTCGGCGTTGGGCATGGCGCGCTGGGCAATCGCGGCGCGCAGCAGCACGGCCAGATAGAAAAGGGCGGTTAGCCCCAGCAAGACCAGCAGCGCCGCCAGCATTTCGTGTTCCCCCTAGCACCGGACGAGCGAGGCTAGAGGAAACGATCAGGACCGCAACGCATTTGGAGCAACGCGCATCAACCGGGAATCACCCATGCCCGTCCCGCTCATGCTGAGCTTGTCGAAGCATCAAACGCAAGGCTTGCGCGGACACCCTTCGACAAGCTCAGGGTGAGCGGGCCTAGTTTGCAGTTTTTACCCCGGATGCCCTTAACGTCCGCGGTGGAGGACCTTCCACAGCGTGCCGCGATCGCGGATGATCTCGGCCGCCGCGTTGTGGCCCGGCGCGCCGGTCACGCCGCCGCCGGGGTGCGTGCCCGAACCGCACATGTAGAGGCCCTTGATCGGTGAACGGTAGTCACCGTGGCCGAGCACCGGGCGCGCCGCCCAGAGCTGATCGAGCCCCATGTTGCCGTGGAAGATGTCGCCACCGATCAGGCCGAACTTGCGCTCGAGATCGAGCGGCGAGTGGATCTGGCGGGCGATGACCGCGTTCTTGAAGTTGGGCGCGTGGTCGGTGACGGTGTCGATGATGAGGTCCGCGACCTTCTCGCGCGCATCGTCCCAGCTCTGGCCGTTTGGCAGCTCGGGCGCGAACTGCTGGCAGAACAGGCTCGCCACATGCTGGCCCGGAGGGGCGAGGCTGTCGTCGATGGTGGAGGGCAGCTTGATCTCGATGATCGGCTTTTTCGACCAGCCGAACTGCTGCGCATCGATGAAGGCCTGATCCATGTAGTCCATGCCCGGGGCGATGATGATGCCGGCGGTGTGGTGCTCGGCCTTCTCCTTGCCGGGGAGTACGGTGAAATCGGGCAGTTCGGAGAGCGCGACGTTCATGCGGAACGTGCCCGAACCGGTCTTGTAGTTCTTGATGCGGCGGTTGAAATCGGCATCGAGATCGCTGCTGTCGACGAGCTGGCGGTAGAGCAGCGCAGGGCCGACGTTGGCGGCGATGGTGGGGGCATAGAGCTCCTCACCGCTTACGAGCTTCACGCCAGTGGCCTTGCCGTTGTTAACGAGCACCTTCGAAACGGGGGCTTCAAGGCTGATTTCGACGCCTTCCTCGGCGCAGGCGCGCGCCATGGCCTGAGTGATCGCGCCCATGCCGCCGACCGAATGGCCCCAGGCGCCGAACTTGCCGTTCACTTCGCCGAACACATGGTGGAGCAGCACATAGGCCGAGCCGGGGGTCGAAACGCCGGCGTAGTTGCCGACGACGGCGTCGAAGCCGAACGCGGTTTTCACGTGATCGTCCTCGAACCAGCCATCGAGGAAATCGCGCGCGGACTTGGTGAAGATATCGAGCAGATCGCGCTGCACATCGAGGCCGAGGCCCGCAATCGGCCAGCCCTGCTGCGCGGCGGCGAGCAGCGAGCGGACGCCGCCGCCGACATTGGGCGGGCATTTCAGCGCGATATCGCGCAACACTTGCGCGACCTTTTCGAGCGCGGCGTCGTAATGGGGGTAGGCCTCGGCGTCCTTCTTGTTGAAGCGCGCAAACTCCGCCTCGGTGCGCCCCGGCCCGCCACCGAGCTTGAGGTAGGTATCCTCGAACGGGAAGAAATTGCTGATCGTGCGCTCGATGATGCGGAAGCCGCGTTCGTGCAGCTTCATGTCGGCGATGACCTTGGGGCGCAGCAGGCTGACAGTGTAGCTCGCGGTCGAATTGCGGAAACCGGGCGCAAACTCCTCGGTGACGCAGGCGCCGCCGACAATGTCGCGCCGCTCCAGCACGCGGACCTTCATGCCCGCGCGGGCGAGGTAGAATGCGCAGGTGAGGCCATTGTGGCCGCCGCCGATGATGATCGCGTCGTAGCGGTTGGACATGTGATTACTCCCGATATTCAGTGCTTTGCTCTCTCCCCTTAAGGGGAGTGATACGGAGGCTTGGCGCGAAGCGCTAAGCCGGAGTTGAGAGGGGAGCGCAGCACAAGTGCCCCTCTCCCAACCCTCTCCCCTGATGGGGAGCGGGTTTTAGACCTTGCTCCACCCCGCCGGCGGGGCCTTGTGCAGCCTTGCTTCAGGGGTGAGGGCGCGGATCTTGCGGGCGAAGCTGCGCAGGCACACTTCGCTCCGGCCGATCGGGCCGGCGCCGTAAGTCTCGGAGGCCATGCCCTGCTGGACGCGCTCGATCAGCCAGGTGTCTTCCTGGTTGACCACGCGGTTGATCCGCACGTTGGCATAGCGCACCAGCTTCATGGTGCGGCTTTCGTCGGGCAGCGCGAAGGCCATTCCGCGCAGCACGCAAGTGGTGGGGCTGATCGGCAGCCATTGCATGAAGTCGATCTGATCGGCGTAGATATCGAAGGCGATGTTGGGCCACAGCTTGAAGTAGAGCCAGCGGCGCTGGCTTTCCTCGGGGAGGTGTTCCACGCGCGGCAGATGCGCCTGATAGAAGCGCTCCCAGAAATTGCCGGAAGGCTTGTCGACGAGATCACCCTTGAGCCGGTCGACCCAGTCGTCCGCGCCGATTTCATAGGACTTGCCGAAGATCCGCACGAGCCCGTCGTGCGCCACCGGAATGTGCAGGTTGTCCGAATAATTGTCGCCGACGTTCTTCCAGTTCACGTTGCGCGGACGGACGCCGACATCGCTGATCGTGCGCATATCCGCGATCCGGTAGGGCGCGACTTCGGCCTCGTAAGGCGCCATCATCTCGGCGACCGTGGGAAAAACTCCGGGCTTGAGGCATACGAAAACAAGGCCGTGCCACACTTCGAGGGTCACGGGCGCGAGGCCGTTTTCCTCCAGCTTGAGCGCGGGATAATCGCCCTTCATCGGCACACCGGTGAGGCGGCCGTCGGTTTCGTAGACCCACGCGTGATAAGGGCAGACGAGCTTCTTTGCGCAGCCCGCAGCGCCTTCGACCAGCCGCATCGCCCGGTGGCGGCAGACATTGGTGAAGGCGCGCACTTCCATATCATCGCCGCGCACCACGATCACGCTTTCGCCAATGTAGTCCAGCGTGCGCCAGTCACCCGGCTTGGCGATATCGCTCACGTGGCAGACGATCTGCCACGAGGGGCGGATCACGCGCTCCATTTCGAGCGCGTGATATTCGGGATCGGTGTAGAGCCAGCCGGGAAGGCTCCAATCGGCATCGGGATCGTGATCACTCGCGGCCAGGGCAGCGATGGCAGACTGGCGGCCCATGCCGAATCTCCGGGTCAAAAAGCTTGTTGGACGATCGTACAACAACGATTAGGATGTGCAAGATGAAACCGCCCTCCGCCTCTCACCAGCCAGCCTTCCGGCGCATCGAGCCCGATGCGCGGCGGCTGGCGCTGATCGAGGCCTGCGCGCGGGTGCTGGCGCGCCTCGGTGCGGCTGGTGCAAGCGTCCGGGCCATCGCGGTGGAGGCGGGAGTCTCGCCGGGTCTGGTTGGCCACTATTTCAGCGGAATCGAAGCGCTTGTCGCGGCAACCTATGAACACGTCGAAGCGCGGGTGAACGAAGCGATCGACCATGCGGTGGACGCCGCCGGACCAGAGCCGCGCGCAAGGCTCGATGCCTTTGTGACGGCCAGCTTTGCCCCCGCGATTGCCGATCCGCAACTGCTGGCCACCTGGATCGCGTTCTGGAGCCTCGTCACCGCGCGGCCCGCGATAGCCGCCCAGCATGACGAGCAATACTCAGGGTCCCGCGCAAGATTGGAAGCCCTGCTGGGGGCCTGCGGGGTCCCGGCAGAGCGCCAGCGCCGCGACGCCATCGCGGTATCGGCGCTGGTTGACGGGCTATGGCTGGAGCTGTGCCTCTCGCCCGGCTGCTTCAGCGCGGAGGAAGCGGGCGATATCGCGCGCCGCTTCCTCGATACGCTTACTTCGTCAGGTCAGTGATGAGCGAGGTGTAGTAGGTAATCGCCGGCGGAATGTTGGCCAGTGGCACCTTCTCGTTCAGGCCGTGGCTGTGATAATCGCTGGCCTTCACGAACAACGGGCTGACCACGTAGCTGGGCACGCCCTTGTGCCGGTACCACATGTTGTCACTTGCCCCGAGGCTCATCGCCGGGATCACCGGGATGCCGGGATAGACCTTGCGGATCGACCGCTCGATGGCGCTCTTCACATCGGGCCGTAGCGGCGAGGCTTCGGTGGCGATGGCGCCCTCGGTCATGTCGCGGATGGTCATCTGCGGGACATCGGCGACCGACTTCAGTTCCGCCATGATCTCGGCGTTGGAATGACCGGGGAAGATGCGGCAATTGACCACCGCCGTCACGCGCTGCGGCTGCGCGTTCACCGCGTGGCCCCCGACGATCGTGGTGGGAATGCAGGTGGTCCCCATCATACCGTAAAGCACCGGCACCTTGCGCAGTGCGGCGCTAGCGGCAGGATCGGAAGGGTCCTTGGCGAAGGCGAGCATCGAAGCACCGAGCGCAGGATCGGACTGCAGCGGGGCGGAGGTTTCGAAATAGGCGCGGGTCAGATCGTTGAGCTCAGGCTTGAAACGATAGGCACCGATATGCACCAGAGCCTGCGATAGCTGGACGATGGCATTTTCGGCATTGGGCTTGGAACTGTGCCCGCCCGGGTTGGTGACCTCGAGCTCGAAATCGGCGTAGCTCTTTTCCGCGCCTTGCCAGTCGAACATCAGCGGCTTGCCGGTCTGCTCGTCGAGCTGGCCGTTGAGATCGAAATCGGCGTTGAGTACCAATTCCGCGCCGGCGAAGCGCTCTGCCAGCATCTGGCCCGTTTTCATCAGCGTTTCCTCGTCACCCGAAAGCGCGAGAATGACCGTGCGGCGGGGCTTGTAGCCCTGCCGCTTCAATTCGATCAGCGAGGACACCATCAGCGCGACGTCGATCTTCATGTCGGTGGCGCCGCGGCCATAGAGGTAGCCGTCCTCGATCACCGGCGTGAAGGGATCGCGCTGCCAATCGGCGCGTCTGGCCTCCACCACGTCCATGTGGCCGGAGAGGATCATGGGCTTGAGCTTGGGATCGCCCCCTTGCCACTTCGCGACGAGATAGGCGGTATCATCGACTGGCACGACCTCGACATCGCTCGCGGCGAAACCGCCTGCAACGAGCGCATCGCGGAGCGCGGCGGCAACCTTGGGGGTTTCGTTGCCGGGTCCGCGCACCGAACGCATCGCCATGATGCGTTGGCCAAGATCAAGCGCCTGCGCTTCGGCAGCGGGGTGGCCGGGGGCCGGACGGGCAGGCGCAGCGAGCGCGGGAAGCGGGGCAAACGCAAGGGCAGCAAGGACGGCGATACGGATAGGGGGCATGATACGCAGAAACTCCTGATGTGGAGCCTTGCTGGCCATGTCTGCGGGGCGGCGCAAGATGTTTTGTTGCGCCGATCGGGCAGAGGCGGCGGCGCTGGCCTTCCCCAAGCCCCTCCCGCAGGCGGGAGGGGCCCAGGCGCTGTGCACTGTTCTCCCCTCCCGCTCTACCGGAGCATGGCAAAGGAGTGCGGGGCGTGGGGTGGGCTGGCTCAGCCCTTGACCTTGGTCACGTCGAACGTTTCCAGACCCGGCTTGAAGCTCTTCTCGTCGAGGAACTGGCGGGTAGCTTCCTTTCGCGCAGCGGCGCCGCCGAAGCTGTGGAGGGCTTCCTGCGCGCGGATCTGGTAGTCGAGCGCGTTGTCGTAGGTCATGTCGACCATCCGGCGCATCGTCCACTTGGTCGCGCGGAGCGAGTGACTGTCCTTCTTCTTGAGCGCGTTGGCGATTTCCAGCACGCGCTCGCGCAGCTTTTCGGCGGGCACGGCTTCGGTCACGAGCCCCTGCTCCTCGGCCTGCTTGCCGGTCAGGTTCTCACCCATCATCGCGTGGTACATGGCCTTGCGGAAGGGCATCAGCTCCTGCGCGACCTTGGACGCGCCGCCGCCGGGGAGGATGCCCCAGTTGATTTCGGAGAGGCCGAACTGCGCGTCCTCGCTGGCAATCGCGATGTCGCAGCCGAACAGCGGGCCATAGCCGCCGCCGAAGCACCAGCCGTTGATCATCGCGATCGTGGGCTTCTCGTACCAGCGCAGGCGCTCGAACCAGCCGTAGCTTTCGCGCTGTGACTTGCGGATCGCGCCGAGGCCCAGAGCTTCGGTTTCGCGGAAGTATTCCTTGAGGTCCATGCCCGCGGTCCAGGCTTCGCCCTCGCCGGTCAGCACGAGCACGCGCACGTCGTCGCGGAATTCCAGTTCCTCAAGCACGGCCTTCATGCGGCGGTTGAGCTTGGGGCTCATGCAATTGCGCTTCTCCGGCCGGTTGAAGGCCACCCAGGCGATGCCATCTTCGACGCAGAAGGCAATGGTGTCCTCCTCGGCGCGTTCCGGCTTCGGGGCGATCGGGGTCTGGTCGGTCACGGCGTGTCCTCTCGGGTAAGCATGTCGGATGAATCCGGTTTGGTTGGTTATGCTATATAACACTTCCCGAGTCGGCGCAATGTCGGGCCTCGGCAGGCAGGGCGCGAGGGGCAAAAAACGCCCGGCAGGCCGTTTCAATCGTAACAAACCAAAAACCTGCACCAAAGGACAGGATGGATGGCTTAAACCCTGCGAGCGACCACTGCATACGAATGCAGCAATTGATAATAATGCAAAATTCACCTCCTGAAATCGCATGAATCAGCCAATTTGGGCGCTTTGATTGCATTTATCGCAACTACTACCCCGCGTTTCGCACTTGCGAAGACTCGGGGTGGAGCGCACTTAGAACACGCCTTTCAGGCATCCTCTCCCAAACTTTCAAAGGGCCATCCGGCAACGGGTGGCCCCTTTTTTTGGTCTGGTTTCGGGGGCCTTCATCATCACCTGCCCTGCCCTTGCTGACCTCAAACAGATTTGCGAATAACTTGCCATGAAGCGGTACTGGCCCACCCTTTTCGCAATGGCAGCCTTGCTATCAGGCCTGACTTACCATCACCAAGCTCGGCCTTTTTCGGAAACGGAATGGACGGCGGCCTGGGATGGAGGCCCTGACCACGATAGCAGGGAGTATCAAGCTTCGATTGCCGCAGGGCAAAGGCTGGCGAAAGATCGTCAAGACGCGGCTTTCGGCCAAGCTGTGCTGATGTTTGTTCTCGTTTCTTCCATTGGCGTGGCCGGACGAACTGCAAATGCGAGTTTCGCCAGCAGCAAGTAGCAGCGCACAAATGCTCTCTCCCCTTCAGGGGAGAGATACGAAGGCTTGGCAGCTTGCTGCCTAGCCGAAGTTGAGAGGGGCACGGCGGTGCGCGTGTTCCCCTCTCCCAACCCTCTCCCCTGAAGGGGAGAGGGCTTTTCCTCTCACTCCTGCGGCAGGATCACCGTCCGCCCGATCACGCGGCGTTCGCGCATGGCGAGGTAGGCCTCGCGCCAATCGGCGAGCGGCACGGCGCAGTGAACGTGCGGGCGAATGCGCCCCTCCTCCGCCAGCTTCAGGATCGCCGCCATGTCCGCAGCGCCGCGTTCAGGAAACCGCCGCCCATATTCGCCCGCGCGCACGCCGACGACCGAGAAGCCCTTGATCAGCGGAATGTTGGTGCGCACTTCGGCGATGCGTCCACCGGCAAAGCCGACGACGAGGAGGCGGCCACCGAACGCGGTGTAGCGGCAGGCTTCGTCGAACACATCGCCACCGACGGGATCATAGACCAAGTCCGCGCCGCGCCCGCCGGTGAGTTCGAGGATCTGCTCGCGCAGGCCGGTGGGGCCGGCCAGCACATGATCGGGAGCATAGAGGCGCTGGATCGCCTCGCGCTTCCCGGCGGTGGAGGCGACCGCGATGACCTTGAGCCCGAGCGCCTTGCCGAGATCGACGGCGGCCAGCCCCACGCCGCCCCCCGCACCGTGGACCACCAGCGTCTCGCCCGGCTCGGCGCGGCCGATGCGCGCTATTGCGGTATAGGCGGTGATATAGGCCGCGCGCAGCGATGCGCCTTCGGCAAAGGACATGCCCTGAGGCAGCGGAAGCAGCGCGGCATCGGCATAGGCGCCATATTGCACCACTGCGCCGGTGAGCGTTGCGACGATCACCTTGGCGCCCACCTGCCAGCGGCTGCCCTCACCCGCCGCGACGACTTCGCCCGCCGCTTCCATGCCCGGCACGAAGGGCAGCGGGGGCTTCGCCTGATAGAGCCCTTCGGTCATCAGCAGGTCGGGAAAGCCGAGCGCGGCGGCCTCGATCCGCACCAGCGCCTGTTCCGCTCCCGGTTGCGGCACGGGCCGCTGCGCCAGCGCGACACCGGCGAGATCGGGCGCAAGGGCCTGGACTTCGAGGACGTGCATTGTCGTTGTCTGGCTCATCTGCGGCTATTCTCCCGGGACGACGCGATGCCGCAACGCGTGCGCGGCGTCCAGACCCCGCAAGGATCGGCGGCCTTCGTGCCGTTGCCCGCTCCGGCGCCGCCTGCGAACGATTGCAAACGTATTCCTTTGGACTCCTGTCCCGGTTCGGTCTCTTACGCAGTGCGTGGTGGCTTGCGGCCGGATGCATCCCTCGCCTAGTCTGCGAGACAAGCAACCGGGAGAGGCCGGACACCATTGGGACGCCAGGGCGAGGGCCGCCGCAGAAGCCCGTGCCTTGCCGCGTCCGACCAGGGGGAGTGACGATCCGTGCGCCTCGACCAGAGTGAACAGTCTGCTGCCAGCGCACCGCGTGCTGGCACAGGCGACATGCAGGCCCATATTCTCGACGTGCTGCGCCACCGCGTGGGCAAGGACGTCCATTCCGCCACCCCGCACGACTGGTTTACCGCCACCGTTCTCGCCCTGCGTGACAAGGTGATCGACCAGTGGATGGATTCGACCCACCGCACCTATGAGGCTTCGGGCAAGCGGGTCTATTACCTCAGCCTCGAATTCCTGATCGGCCGGCTGCTGCGCGATGCGCTCTCCAACATGGGGCTGACGCGCGAGATGGAAAAAGCGCTGCGCTCCTATGGCTTCGATCTCTCGGTGATCGAGGATCTGGAGCCCGATGCGGCGCTGGGCAATGGCGGCCTCGGGCGGCTCGCGGCCTGCTTCATGGAAAGCCTCGCCAGCCTCGATATCCCTGCTTACGGCTATGGCATCCGCTATGTGAACGGCATGTTCCGCCAGCGGCTCGACGATGGCTGGCAGGTGGAATTGCCGGAAACCTGGCTGAGCCACGGCAACCCTTGGGAGTTCGACCGGCGCGAGAGCGCGTACCGCATCGGCTTCGGCGGAGAAGTGGTGGACAAGGGCGACCGCGTCGAATGGATCCCGGCCGAGCAGGTCGAGGCGTCCGCGGTCGATACCCCGGTGGTCGGCTGGCGCGGCAAGCGGGTGAACACGCTGCGGCTGTGGACCGCGAGCGCGCTCGATCCGATCCGGCTCGATGCCTTCAACGCGGGCGATTTTGCCGGCGCGCTGGCCGAGGAAGTGCGCGCCGAGACGCTGGTTCGCGTGCTCTATCCGGCAGACTCGAGCCCTGCCGGGCAGGAACTGCGGCTGCGGCAGGAATATTTCTTCACCTCCGCCTCGATCCAGGACATCGTGCGCCGCCATGTGCAGACGCACGGTGATATCGCCAGCCTGCCGGACAAGGCGGCGATCCAGCTGAACGATACGCACCCGGCCGTGGCGGTGGCGGAGATCATGCGGCTCCTGGTCGATGTCCACGGGCTCGATTTCAACGAGGCGTGGGACGTGACGCGGCGGACCGTCGGCTACACCAACCACACGCTGCTGCCCGAGGCGCTAGAGAGCTGGCCCCTCCCCCTGTTCGAACGGCTGCTGCCGCGCCACATGCAGATCATCTATGCGATCAACAGCCGCGTGCTGCGTGAGGCGCGCAAGGCCGGGGCTGACGACCGCGCGATTTCGGCCATCAGCCTGATCGACGAAGCGGGCGAGCGGCGCGTGCGCATGGCAAACCTTGCGTTTGTGGGCGCGCACAGCGTGAACGGGGTGGCGGCGCTTCATACCGAACTGATGAAGAGCACCGTCTTTTCGGATCTCCACGCGCTTTACCCGCAGAAGATCAACAACAAGACCAACGGGGTGACCCCGCGGCGCTGGCTGCAGCAATGCAATCCCGGCCTCGTCAGCGTGATCACCGATGCGATCGGCCCGGCGTTTCTCGACGATGCCGAACGCCTCGCGGACCTCAACGCGCTGGCGGATGATGCCGCGCTGGGTGAGCGGATCGCCGAAGTGAAGCGGGCCAACAAGGTCGCGCTCGCGGCCTATGTGCGCCAGACGATGGGCCTCAGGCTCGATCCCGATGCGCTGTTCGATGTGCAGATCAAGCGCATCCACGAATACAAGCGCCAGCTGCTCAATCTGGTCGAGACGGTCGCGCTCTATGACCAGATCAGGAGCCATCCGGAGCGCGACTGGGTGCCGCGTGTCAAGATCTTCGGCGGCAAGGCAGCTTCGAGCTATCACAACGCCAAGCTGATCATCAAACTGGCGAGCGACATCGCGCGGCGCGTGAATGCCGATCCTTCGGTTGGCGGGCTGCTCAAGGTCGTGTTCATGCCGGACTACAATGTTTCGAAGGCCGAGCGGATCATTCCGGCGGCGGACCTATCGGAGCAGATCAGCACCGCAGGGATGGAAGCTTCGGGCACCGGCAACATGAAGTTCGCCATGAACGGCGCGCTCACCATCGGCACGCTCGACGGCGCGAATGTCGAGATCAAGGACCGGGTGGGCGATGATAACATCGTGATCTTCGGGCTGACGGCAGACGAAGTCGCCGAAAAGCGCGCAGGCGGCTACAATCCCCGCGCCGTGATCGAAAGCAGCCGCGAATTGCAGCAGGCGATCTCTGCCATCGCGACGGGCGTGTTTTCGCCGGATGACCCGACGCGCTATGCCGGGCTCATGGGCGGCATCTACGAGCACGACTGGTTCATGGTCGCGGCCGATTTCGACGGCTACCACGCGGCGCAGCGCAAGGTGGACCGGATGTGGGAAGACCAGGCCGGGTGGCGCGCCAAGGCGATCCGCAACATCGCCAATGTCGGCTGGTTCTCGTCCGACCGCACGATTGGCGAATATGCCCGCGAGATCTGGGGAGTCGGGACCACCTCATGAAGCCCTCCCCCGCCGCGCTCGAGGCCCTGCTGAACGGGACCCATGCCGATCCCTTCGCTTTGCTGGGGATTCACGAGGGGCCGGGCGGCGCTTTTGCCCGCGCCGTGCTGCCGGGGGCGGAGACGGCGGAAGCGCACTCTCTGGCGGGCGAGGTGCCCGACGAAACATTTCTGGGCACGCTGACGCGGATCGACGAGCGCGGGCTGTTCGAGGGTGTGGTCAAGGGCCCGCGCCAGCCGGTGAAATACCGCTGCACGGCCCAGTCAGCAGGGGGCGCGCACGAATGGTGGCTCACCGATGCCTATTCGTTCGGGCCAGTGCTGGGGCCGCTCGATGATTTCCTGATCAACGAGGGCACGCACCTCAGGCTGTTCGACAAGCTGGGCGCGCATGTGATCGAGCATGAAGGCGCGCGGGGCGTGCACTTCGCAGTCTGGGCGCCCAATGCCGAGCTGGTTTCGGTGGTCGGCGATTTCAACGATTGGGACGGGCGCCGCCATCCGATGCGCCGCCGCGCTGATATCGGCGTGTGGGAAGTGTTCCTGCCCGATATCGAGCCAGGGCGCGCCTACAAGTACCGCGTGGTCGGCCCGGGCGGCGCGTTGCAGCCGCTGAAGGCCGATCCCTTCGCGTTCCGCTCCGAACTCCGGCCCGCGACGGCAAGCGTGATCGACGCGCCCGATGTCCACGCGTGGGGCGATGCGGACCACCGCGCGCACTGGGCCGCGACCGATCCGCGCCGGGTGCCGATCTCGATCTACGAAGTGCACCCCGGATCATGGCAGAAGCCGGGCGACGGGCGCGAGTTCTACTCTTGGGATGAGCTGGCCGACCGGCTGATCCCCTATGTCGTCGAGATGGGCTTCACCCATATCGAGTTCCTGCCCGTCTCCGAGCATCCCTTCGATCCGAGCTGGGGCTATCAGACCACCGGGCTGTTCGCGCCGTCTGCCCGCTTTGGCGAGCCTGAGGGCTTCGCCCGCTTCGTCGACGGGGCGCACCGCGCGGGCGTGTGCGTGTTGATCGATTGGGTGCCGGCGCATTTCCCGGTCGATGCGCATGGCCTTTCGCGCTTCGATGGCACGTACCTCTATGAGCATGCCGATCCGCGCCTCGGCTTCCATCCCGATTGGCAGACCGCGATCTACAATTTCGGGCGGCGCGAGGTTTCCAGCTTCCTCGTCAACAATGCGCTGTTCTGGGCCGAGCGCTACCATGTCGATGGTCTGCGCGTCGATGCGGTCGCCTCGATGCTCTACCGCGATTACAGCCGCAAGGACGGCGAGTGGATCCCCAACGCGGAAGGCGGGCGCGAGAACTGGGAAGCGGTGGGCTTCCTTCAGGCGATGAACCGCGCGGTTTACGCAAGCCACGCGGGCTTCCTCACCGTTGCCGAGGAATCGACGAGCTGGCCGGGGGTGACGTTCCCCACCGATGCCGCCGGTCCGCCGCGCGGGGGGCTGGGCTTCGGGTTCAAGTGGAACATGGGCTTCATGCACGACACGCTGGCCTACATGGCACGCGATGCGGTGCACCGGCGCTATCACCACGACGAGATCACCTTCGGGCTGATGTATGCCTTCAGCGAGAACTTCGTGCTGCCGCTGAGCCATGACGAAGTGGTCCACGGCAAGGGCTCGCTGCTGGGCAAGATGAGCGGCGTGGATGCCTGGCAGAAATTTGCAAACTTGCGCGCCTATTACGGGCTGATGTGGGGCTATCCGGGCAAGAAGCTGCTGTTCATGGGGCAGGAGTTTGCCCAAGGGCGAGAATGGAGCGAGGCGCGCGGGCTCGATTGGGAGCAGCTCGACATTCCCGAGCATGCCGGAGTGCAGCGCTGGGTGAAGGACCTCAACCACGCCTACCGCACGCTGCCCGCGCTCCATCAGCGCGATTGCGAGGGCGAAGGGTTTGAATGGCTGGTGGTGGACGATGCCGCCGCTTCGGTCTTCGCCTGGGCGAGGCGGGCGCCGGGCGTGCCGACAGTGGTCGTCGTCAGCAACATGACGCCGACGCTTCATGGGCACTACCGCCTGCCCTTCCCGCAAGACGGGCGCTGGCGCGAGGCGCTCAACAGCGATGCCGGTATCTACGGCGGATCGGGCCAGGGCAATCTCGGCGGCGTGACAGCGCAAGACGGTGCGGCGATGGTCGTGCTGCCGCCGCTGGCGACGATGATGTTCGTGTTCGAAGGGTAACGAGAAAACGGTAGCAACGGGGGAGTGTGGCTATGAGAGATACTTACGCACAGCCGCTGGCACGCGATGCCATGGCCTATGTTCTGGCAGGCGGACGCGGCAGCCGCCTGTGTGAACTGACCGACAACCGCGCCAAGCCGGCGGTCTATTTCGGCGGGGTCAGCCGGATCATCGATTTCGCGCTGTCCAACGCGATCAATTCGGGCATCCGCCGCATCGGCGTGGCGACGCAGTACAAGGCGCACTCGCTGATCCGCCACATGCAGCGCGCGTGGAACTTCATGCGGCCCGAGCGCAACGAGAGCTTCGACATCCTCCCCGCCTCGCAGCGCATTTCCGAGCATGCCTGGTATGAAGGCACGGCCGACGCGGTCTACCAGAACCTCGACATCATCGCGAGCCACGCGCCCAAGTACATGGTTATCCTGGCGGGCGATCACATCTACAAGATGGACTACGAGCTGATGCTGCAGCAGCACGTCGCGACCGGCGCGGACGTGACGATCGGCTGCCTTGTGGTGAAGCGTGAGGAAGCCAAGGGCTTCGGCGTGATGGCGGTGGACGACAAGGCGGTGATCACCGATTTCGTCGAGAAGCCGGAAGATCCCCCGGCGATCCCGGGCGATCCGGAACACTCGCTCGCCTCGATGGGCATCTATGTGTTCGAGACGAAGTTCCTGTTCGAAGCCCTGCGCCGCGATGCGGCCGACCCGAACTCCAGCCGCGATTTCGGCAAGGACATCATCCCCGACATCGTCAAGAACGGCAAGGCCGTGGCGCACCGCTTCACCGACAGCTGCATCCGCGCGGCCGAGGAGATCGGCGAATACTGGCGCGATGTCGGCACGGTGGACGCCTATTTCGAGGCCAACCTCGATCTGACCGACGTGGTCCCCCGGCTCAACATGTATGACCGCGACTGGCCGATCTGGACGGACCAGGTCGTGGCCGCACCGGCCAAGTTCGTCCACGATATCGAGGGGCGGCGCGGCATGGCGATTTCTTCGCTGATCTCGCAGGACTGCATCGTCTCGGGCGCGATCGCGCGGCGTTCGCTGCTGTTCACCGGCGTGAAGATGGGCTCGTTCTCGAGCGTCGATGAAGGCGTTATCCTGCCCTATTGCAACATCGGGCGCGGGGCGCGGCTGAAGCGCGTCATCCTCGATTCCGGCGTGCGCATTCCCGAGGGCCTCGTGGTGGGTGAAGACCCGATCCTCGATGCCAAGCGCTTCCGCCGCACCGATAACGGCGTGTGCCTGATCAACAGGGCGATGATCGAGCGGCTGGCGTGAGCCTTCGCGTCCTCTCCGTCGCCTCCGAGGCGGTGCCGCTGGTCAAGACCGGCGGCCTTGCCGACGTGGTGGGCGCGCTGCCCGAGGCGCTCGCCCCGCACGGTGTGGCGCTGACGACCTTGCTGCCGGGCTATCCGGCGGTGACTGCAGCGCTCGGCAAGAAGCCCAAAGTGCTGCACAAGTGGGAGAGCCTGCTGGGCGAACCGGCGCGGCTGTTGGCGGGCAAGTTCGGGGTCGGTAGCGGTGAGGGGCATCCGCTGCTCGTGCTCGATGCGCCCGGGCTCTTCGCGCGCGAGGGCGGGCCCTACGGCGATGCCACCGGGCGCGACTGGGCGGACAACTGGAAGCGCTTCGCCGCCTTCGGCCGCGCGGCGGCGGATGTGGCGGGGGGCATAGTGAAGGGCCTCTCCTTCGATCTCGTCCACGCGCATGATTGGCAGGCGGGGATGACGCTGGCCTACCAGCGGTTTGCACCGGCAGGGCCACAGGTGCCCTCCGTCATCACGATCCACAACATGGCTTTTCAGGGTCACTACGGCGCGGACCTGTTCCCGGCGCTGGGCCTGCCGCCGCAGGCCATGGCAATCGACGGGATCGAGTATCACGGCGGAATCAGCTTTCTCAAGGCGGGCCTCGCGTCTGCCAGCCGGATCACCACGGTGAGCCCGACATACGCGCGCGAGATCCGCGAACCCGGCTTCGGCATGGGGCTGGAAGGCCTGATCCGCGCCCGGGAAGGCGATGTCAGCGGGATCGTCAACGGGATCGACCCGGCGGTATGGAACCCGGCGAGCGATCCGGCGCTGAAGTCAGCTTACACAGCGAAGGCGCTGGGCAAACGGGCCGCGAACGCGCGGGCGCTGGAAGCCGAGTTCGGGCTTGAAAGGGGCGACGGCCCCCTGTTCATCGTGATCAGCCGCCTGACCTGGCAGAAAGGCATGGACGTGCTGCTCGAAGCGGCGGACCACCTTGTCGGCATCGGCGGGCGGCTGGCGCTGCTGGGATCGGGCGATGCGGCGCTGGAAAGCGGCTTCCACGCCGCTGCCGCGCGCCATCCGGGGCGGATTGGCGTGCGCATCGGCTATGACGAAGCGCTTTCGCACCGCATGCTGGCGGGGGGCGACGCGATCCTTGTGCCGAGCCGGTTCGAGCCTTGCGGACTGACGCAGCTCTACGGCCTCGCCTATGGCTGCGTGCCGGTGGTGAGCCGCACCGGCGGCCTCGCCGATACGGTGATCGACGCCAACCTTGCCGCGCGGCAGGCCAGCGTGGCGACGGGCGTGCAGTTTGACGGGGTGCGCTATCAGACCCTCGCCGATGCCCTCACCCGCACCGTGCAGCTGTTCCGCGATCCCGCCGCATGGCGCAGCCTGCAGCGCGCGGGGATGGGTGCGGATTTCTCCTGGGCAGGCAGCGGTCTTGCCTATGCCGACCTCTACAAGAGCCTTACGGTAGTGCCATGATCCAGACGATTCCTTCTTCGCCCTTCTCCGACCAGAAGCCCGGCACCTCCGGCCTGCGCAAGAAGGTCCGCGTGTTCGCGCAGCCCAACTACGCCGAGAACTTCATCCAGTCGGTGTTCGATGCCGTCTCGCCCGCGCCGGGTTCGACGCTCGTGATCGGCGGCGACGGGCGCTATCATAACCGCACGGTCATTCAGGCGGCGATCCGCATTGCCGCCGCCAACGGCTACGGCCGGGTGCTGGTGGGGCAAGGCGGCATTCTTTCGACGCCAGCCGCCAGCCACGTGATCCGCAAATATGGCGCCAGCGGCGGGCTGATCCTGTCCGCAAGCCACAACCCCGGCGGGCCGGACGAAGACTTCGGCATCAAGTACAACATCGGCAATGGCGGCCCCGCGCCCGAGGCGATCACCGACGCGATCTTCGCGCGGACCAAGGTGATCGACCGCTGGCTGACGGTGGAAGCGGCGGATGTCGATCTCGATACGCTGGGCGTGCAGACGGTGGCGGGGATGACGGTCGTGGTGATCGACAGCGTGGCCGACTGGGCGGATCTGATGGAAACGCTGTTTGATTTCCCCGCGATCCGCGCAGCGGTGGCCAATGACCTGACCATGGCGTTCGATGCGATGCATGCCGTCACGGGCCCCTACGCGGTTGAAGTGCTGGAGAAGCGGCTGGGCTTCCGCCCGGGCACGGTCCACAATGGCGTCCCGCTCGAGGACTTCGGCGGGCACCATCCCGATCCCAACCGCGTGCATGCCAAAGTGCTGTTCGACCTGATGTTTTCAGCCGATGCGCCCGCGTTCGGCGCGGCTTCGGATGGCGACGGAGACCGCAACCTGATCGTGGGCAAGGGCATCTTCATCACCCCGTCTGACAGCCTCGCGATGCTGGCCGCCAATGCGCACCTCGCGCCGGGCTATGCCAAGGGCCTCTCCGGGATTGCCCGCTCGATGCCGACCAGCGCGGCGGCGGACCGCGTGGCCGAGGCGCTGGGCATTCCGGCGTTCGAGACGCCGACGGGGTGGAAGTTCTTCGGCACCCTGCTCGATGCCGGAAAGGCGACGATCTGCGGCGAGGAAAGCGCGGGCACCGGTTCGGACCATGTGCGCGAGAAGGACGGGCTGTGGGCGGTGCTGCTCTGGCTCAACATCCTTGCGGTGCGGGGCGAGAGCGTGGAGGCGATTGCCCGCCAGCACTGGGCGCGGTTCGGCCGGAATTACTACGCACGGCATGATTATGAGGCGCTGCCCAAGGATGTGGCTGAGGCGCTGATGGCGGCGCTGGAGGCCTCGTTCGCCGCGCTGCCGGGCAAGGCCTTTGGCGCGCTCACGGTCGCGGCGGCGGACAGCTTTGCCTACGATGATCCGGTCGATGGCTCGCACAGCGCCAACCAGGGTTTGCGCGTGCTGTTCGAGGGCGGCTCGCGCATCGTGCTCAGGCTGTCAGGCACTGGCACCGAAGGCGCAACCTTGCGGCTTTACCTGGAGCGCTACGAGCCTGCAGGCGGCACGCTCGATGCCGATACCGATGCGATGCTCGGCGATCTGATTGCGGCGGCCGAGGCGATTGTCGGGATCGCCGCACGCACCGGCCGGACGGCGCCCGACGTGATCACATGACCTTGCACGTATGAGCATTTTGGCGGTGCGCGCGCCGCGCGCCGAGGCGGTCATGCTTTGCCTGTTCGACGGAGAGACCGAGACCCGCGTGCCGATGGCGCGGCAGGGTGAGGACTGGGCGCTAGCGGCCCCTCCCCCCGGCACGCGCTACGGCCTGCGCGCAGTGGGCGAATGGGCGCCTGAGCGGGGGCTGTGGTTCGATCCGGCCAAGCTATTGGTCGATCCCCGCGCAGTCGAGCTGGACAGGGCGTTCCAGTATAGTCCGGCGCTTGCGGCGTACGACGTGGATACTGCAGCGCTGGTGCCGCGTGCGATCATGCCGGGGGCGCTGGCAGAAGTGCCCCTGCAGCCGCCGGTCTTCAAGCGCGGCGGATTGATCTACGAAGCCAACGTGCGCGGGCTCACCATGCTGCACCCGGATGTGCCGGAAGCACAGCGCGGCACCGTGGCGGCGCTCGCGCACCCGGCAGTGCTGGCACATCTCGAAAAGCTGCATGTCAGCGCAGTGGAGCTGATGCCGATCACCGCGTGGATCGACGAGCGGCATCTGCCGCCGTTGGGGCTCAGCAATGCCTGGGGCTACAATCCGGTGGTGCCAATGGCGCTCGATCCGCGGCTGTGCCCGGGCGGCGTGGCGGAACTGCGCGAGACGGTGGCAGCGCTCCACGCGCGGGGGATCGGGGTGATCCTCGATCTCGTGTTCAACCATACCGGCGAAAGCGACATTCTGGGCCCGGTGCTGAGCTTTCGCGGGCTCGACAACGCGGCCTATGCCCACGCACCGGACGGCAGCCTGATCAACGATACGGGCTGCGGCAACACGCTCGATTTCGCCAATCCGGCCGTGCGCGCGCTCGTGATCGAGAGCTTGCGCCACTTCGTGAAGCATTGCGGGGTGGACGGGTTCAGGTTCGATCTGGCGACGGTGATGGCGCGCGGGCCTGGCTTTGCGGCGGATGCGCCGATCTTTGCCGAGATCGCCGCCGACACGTGGCTGGCGGATCGGGTGATGATTGCCGAACCCTGGGATATCGGCCCGGGCGGCTATCAGCTCGGGCGCTTTCCGGCGCACTGGCTCGAATGGAACGACCGCTACCGCGACGATGTGCGCCGGTTCTGGCGGGGCGATGCGGGCGTGGGCGTGCTGGCGACGCGGCTTGCCGGGTCATCGGACATCTTTGGGCCGGACTGCCGCTCGGTGAGCTACCTTGCCGCGCACGATGGCTTCACCCTTGCCGATACGCTGGCCTACGAACATCGCCACAACCACGCCAATGGCGAGGACAATCGCGATGGGCACGGGGAAAACTTCAGCTGGAACAATGGCGCGGAAGGGCCGAGCGATGATCCTGCGGTGACCGCGCGCCGCGCCGCGTTGGCGCGGGCGATGCTCGGCACGCTGTTCGTTTCGACCGGCACGATCATGCTGACGGCTGGCGACGAGTTCGGCCGCAGCCAGCAGGGCAACAACAATGCCTATGCGCAGGACAACGCGGTGACGTGGATCGACTGGGAAGCCCGTGACCGCGCGCTGGAAGACCATGTCGCCGCGCTGGCAGCGTGGCGTGCGGCGCGGGACCTGGCGCAGTTTCCCGAAGGCGGTGATTGGCGCGCGCTCGATGGAGCGGCGATGGATGCCCCGCGCTGGGAAGATCCGGCGACGCAGGGCTTCGTTTGGCAGGAAAGGAGCGAGGCGGCGCGATCGACGGGATTGGGGATCGATCGCGCCGCCCCTTATGCCGGGCCCTGGGAGGGATAGGGGCCCGAAAATTGATCAGGCGCGTTGCCAGATGCGCGCCGGATCGAATTCCTCGCGAACAGACGGCTCGCCGCGCAGCGTTTCCTGCACGACAGGGAGCGGCTGCGGCAGCAGCGTGTTGAGCAGCAGGCGGCCAAAAGCCCAGTCGCCCAGTTCCGACGCGGCATTGATGTGCCCCGCTTCCCCCGCATCGGCGAGGCGCGCGCCCCAGCGGCGGGCAAGGCTGCGCGCCTGCGCCATCGTCAGGTAGGGATCATTGCGGCTGGCGACGAGCACCGAGGGAAACGGCAGCGCGCTTTCCGGCACCGGCGCGAAGCGGGTCAGCCGCCGATCGAGCGGGCGGTCCTCGACATCCGGCGGGGCGACGAGCAGCGCACCGATGACTTTGCCGCCATCGACGGGGCCAAGGCCCCATGCGCTTCCGGGCTGCTCATACTCCGCCCACCAAGCGACCGCGAGGCAGCCGAGGCTGTGCGCGGCGAGCACTACCGGCCCTTCGGCGCGCTGGATGGCAAGG
Source organism: Novosphingobium sp. (assembly GCF_965228995.1). Taxonomy (GTDB): domain Bacteria; phylum Pseudomonadota; class Alphaproteobacteria; order Sphingomonadales; family Sphingomonadaceae; genus Novosphingobium. The sequence continues at coordinate 3,385,259 of NZ_OZ245852.1, forward strand.
TTGAGCTTGTTGACCCAGGTGTTGCGATGCGGATCTTCCCACAGCCCCAGATCGACGCGGCGGCAGCGCGGCAGGCGCGCTTCCCACGTCGTTTGCCAGTGGCCGGGGCCGCTGTTGCCAAGGCCCGGCACGGTGAGAATGACAGGCTGGGCATTATCGTTCAAAGCGTTGAGATTGTTGGCCATAATACGTCTCCGTAGAGGAAATGGCCGGTCGACTCGGTACACGTCCCGACAGCCCCGAGATTAACTCAACATTATTTGTAGACAATAGGCTCGCGACGAGGTGCGCGAGGAATTCGCCGGGGCGAAGGAGCAGGGCGGAAATGGCGCTTGTCGCGATCGTGCGACAGCTTGGCGCACAAATGCCCGCGAGTGCAGTTCCGCCATAGTTTGGCCGCACCCCTGCTTGCAGATGATGCTGCCGATTGCCATCTGCGCCCCGGAAGGCAGCGCCGCATGGGGTCCGCGCCGGAGACCATTGCCGCCATGTCACTCTGCCGCCCCGAGCTTGCGCCTTACCACGCGCAGCACGTGCGTCTTGCGGCGGTGCAGCATGTGATGGTACCGGCGCGCGCATGAGCACGCCCGCCCACCCTTCATCCGCAACAGGACGGCGGCTGCTCGTTTCGATCCACGATGTATCGCCGCGGTTCGAGCGCGAAGTGGACATGCTGGCCGAGCGGCTGGCGCGCCACGTGGGCGAGGCGCGGTTTGCCATGCTGGTCATCCCCGATCACTGGCGCGCGGCGCCGCTGGCGGGCAATGCCGCATTTGGCCGCCGCCTGCGCGATTGGGCCGATCAGGGGATCGAGATGTTCCTCCACGGCTGGAGCCACAAGGACGAAACGCCGGCGACCGAAGGGCTGGCCGCGATCAAGGGCAAGCACATGACCGCGGGCGAGGGCGAATTCCTCAACCTCCCGCAGGCCGAGGCCTTGGCCCGCATGCGCGATGGGCGCGCGCTGGTGGAAGACGTGATCGGCCGCCCGGTCGCGGGCTTCATCGCGCCGGCGTGGCTCTACGGCGAAGGCGCACATGCGGCGATGCGCGAGCTGGGTTTTGCGCTTGCTGAAGACCACATGAAAGTCTGGCGGCCCGCCAGCGGCGAAGTGCTGGCAAACGGCCCGGTGATCACCTGGGCAAGCCGCAGCAAGGCGCGCATCGCCAGCTCGCTGCTTGCCGCCGCACTGGGCCGGGCCGCCCTCCCCTTCACCCGCACGATCCGTGTCGCGGTGCATCCGGGCGATACGACAGTGCCCGCGCTGCTTGAGAGCATCGACCGCACGCTGGCGCGCTTTGTGCGCACGCATGAGCCTTCGCGCTATGCTGCGCTGGGTGGGGGCGCATGAACGCGCTCGCGCCCGAAGTGCTGCGCACGGCGGCGGAGGCAAGGCGGCCGCTGCGCATCCTGACGTTCCTGCACAGCTTCGAGCCGGGCGGAGTAGAGCGCGTCGCACTGAGGCTGCATGCGGCGTGGCGGGCGCAAGGGCAGGATTCACGGCTAGTCATGGGCCGCACGGCAGGCGCGATGAAGCGCGAGTGGCCCGGGCTGGAGCCGGAGGTGCTCGGCAGCGAGCGGATCCCCAGCGCGCACTGGGAAACGCTGTGGATGATCATCCACCTGCCGCGCGCGATCCGGCGGATCCGGCCCGATGTGCTGTTCTGCGCAGGCAATTCCTATACCGTGGTCGCGGTGGCGATGCGGCTGCTGCTGGGCAAGGCCTGCCCGCCGGTCGTCGCCAAGATCAGCAATGACCTGACCCGCAGCGATCTCCCGGCCCCGGCGCGGCCGTTCTACCGGCTGTGGCTGCGCATTCAGGGGCGGATGCTCACGCGGCTGGTCGGCATGGCACCGCCGATGCGCGAGGAGATCGGCACCCTGATGCGCGCGGATGAGGCGCGGATCGCGGTGATCGACGATCCCTCGCTCGCCGAAGCCGATATCCAGCGCCTGACCGCTGCACGAGACACTGCCAAAGCCGCGCCGCGTGGGCCCGGAAGGCGCTTCCTTGCTATCGGGAGGCTTGCCGCGCAGAAAAATTTCGGTCTGCTGATCGATGCCTTTTCGCGCATGGCCGGGCCGGATGACCGTTTGGCCATCATTGGCGAGGGCTCGGCGCGCCGCGCGCTGGAGGCGCAGATCGCGCGTCTCGGCCTTGGCGACAAGGTGCGCATGCCAGGTCATGTCAGCCCGCTCGATGCCGAACTCGCCGGCGCCGATGCACTGGTACTTTCCTCGGAATATGAAGGCGTTCCTGCCGTAGTTGCAGAAGCGCTGGCAGCAGGTCTGCCCGTAGTCTCGACACGGTGCAGCGTGAGCATGGACGACATGCTGGGCGGCGGGCGTTTCGGCCTGCTCGTGCCGGTCGGCGATGCGGCGGCGCTGGCGCAGGCGATGCAGGACATTGCCAAGTTGAAATTTGACGAAACCGTTGCACGGGATCAATCACGCCGGTTCACCGTAGAGATAGCTTCGCATCGCTATCTCGCGCTGATGGAGGGCCTCGCCCGTGCTTAACCCCGATGGCGAGGCGGGCTCCTCGAAGGATATCTCCCCGATGGTTCCAACCGATACGCTGGCCGAGACGCTGTCTCCTGAACTGGCGACAGTGCTGCCAACCGTGCTGCCTTCCACCGCGCCGATCGAGAGTTCGCTGCGCAAGTGGAGCGGCTGGGTAGGTCCGGTCATCTCGCTCGCCATTCTGGCGGCCGTGCTGTGGCAGCTGCGCAAGATCGACTGGAGTCAGGTCTGGTCGATCGTGCCAACCTCGCCGCTCATCTGGCTGGTGCTGGCGGCGAGCTATTTCGCAGGCCCGGTGGCGGACTGGGTGATCTTCCGCAAGCTGTGGGGCATTCCGGTCTCGGGCATTTTCCCGCTGCTCAAGAAGCTCATCGGCAACGAATTGCTGCTGGGCTATGTCGGCGAAGTCTATTTCTACGATTGGGCGCGCCGCCATGTGAAGATGGAAGGCTCGCCGTTCGGCGCGGTGAAAGACGTCGCGATCCTTTCGGCGCTGGCCGGCAATATCATGACAGTGCTGCTGCTGATCTTCACCTGGCCGATCATCAGCAAGCTCGGGCTCGATGGTGCGGGCACCACCGATGGGCACGTGCTGGCGACTTCGATCGGCGTCGTGCTCGTCACCAGCCTGGTGATCATGTTCTTCCGCAACGGGCTGCTCAGCCTGCCCAAGGCGGATCTTGGTTTCGTGTTCGTCGTCCATACCCTCCGTATCGTCGCCAATACCGGCCTTTCCGCCCTCGCCTGGCACCTGATCCTGCCCGGCGTGGGTATCGGTTCTTGGCTCCTCTTTGCAACCGTTCGGCTTCTTCTGTCCCGCCTGCCGCTCATTCCCAATAAAGACATCGCGTTTGCCGGAATCTCGACTTTGCTGGTCGGCAGTCAGGTTCAGACAAGCGACATGATTGCCATGATATCGCTCCTGATCGTGGCAACGCATGTGGTGCTGTTCATTGGTTTGATGCTGCTTGATCTGGTGCAGAAGGAGAAGAATGCTTGAAACGATTTGTTTTTCTTGGTGCGGCACTTACGCTGCTCTGCGCGGCAGGGCCGATCCCGTCGACTCCTGATCTTGGCAAGGCCGAGGGCCAGTGCCGGCCAGGTGAAACCGGGCCCGCGTTCCTTGTCGATCTCATGGGCCTGAAAGACCGCGCCGGCCGCGTGAAGATTGAGGTCTATCCGGCGAACGACGCCGATTTCCTCGCCGATGATAACGTGCTGGTCATGGCGGGGCGGACCTTCCGCCGCGTGGAAGTGCCCGTCCCGGCCGAGCCCGTGCCGCGCGTGTGCATCCGCCTGCCTGGCCCCGGCACTTATGCCGTGACCGTGCTGCACGACCGCAATGCCGACCGCAAGTTCAGCCTCAGCCACGATGGCATCGGCTTCTCGGCGAACCCGAAGCTAGGCTGGTCGAAGCCGAAAGCGAGCACCGTAGCGGTCAATGCGGGTGGCGGTCTGACCACATTGCGTATTGTCATGAATTACCGTACCGGCCTGTTCTCGTTCGGACCGCTCAAACGATCCTAGAGGTTTCCCATGAGGCTTGTCCCATGAAGCTCGTAGATGTCTGTGCCTTCTACGCACCCAAGGGTGGCGGCGTGCGCACGTATGTCGATCGCAAGCTGAAGGCGGGCGCCGCGATGGGCCACGAGGTTGTGGTCATCGCCCCTGGTGAGGAAGACCGCGTCGAGGAGCGCGGGCCGAACGCGCGCATCGTCTGGCTCAAGAGCACGGTGTTCCCGCTCGATTTCAACTACCGCTATTTCAGCGACGCGCCTGCGCTGTACGAAGCGCTCGACCGCGAAGCGCCGGACATGGTCGAGGCGTCCTCGCCCTGGCGCAGCGCGAGCCTGGTCGGCGAATGGCGCGGCACTGCCCCGCGCGCGCTGATCATGCATGCCGATCCGCTTTCGGCCTATGCCTACCGCTGGTTTGACGGCGTCGCGCCGCGCCCGGTGATCGACAAGGCGTTCGACCGCTACTGGCGGCACTTGCGCAGGCTCGACACGCAGTTCGACATGATCGTGAGCGCGAGCCAGGGTCTGTCCGACCGGCTGACCAACGGCGGCCTCACGGGCGTCGTCACCAATCCGATGGGCGTCGATCCCGGCGTGTTCTCCCCCGCGCACCGCGACGAACGCCTGCGCAAGGGGCTGCTCGAGCTGTGTGAGCTGCCCGAGGACGCGACGCTGCTGATCGGCGTGGGCCGCTTTGCGCCGGAAAAGCGCTGGCCGATGCTGGTCGATGCGGTGACGGCGGCGGGTACGCGGCGGCCGGTGGGTCTGGTGCTCGCCGGGCAAGGCCGTGATCACAAGGCGATCGAGCGGCGCATTGCGGGCAATCCGCATATCCGCATCCTCGCCCCGATCACCGACCGCGCCGAACTCGCGCGCGTGATGGCGAGCGCGGACGCACTGGTTCATGGCTGCGAGGCCGAAACGTTCTGCATGGTGGCAGCAGAGGCCCGCGCGAGCGGCCTGCCGCTGATCGCGCCGGATGAAGGCGGCGCAGCGGATCAGGCCCGCGCATCGGCAGGCTGGATCTACGAATCCGCCAATGCCGCCGCAGCCGCCGAAACCATCGTCGAATACTGCATCGCGCGCGAAAGCGGGATCGACGGCCCGCGCGCCGAAATCCCCAGCCCGCGCGTGATGGACGATCACTTTGCCGAGCTGTTCGCCAGCTATGAGCGCCTTGTTCGCGACAACCGCAGCAAGCCGAGACCGCGCCGCGCGGCCTAAGCGCACGGCCCACTTTTCAAGATGATCGAACGATTGGATTGAACTTATCCGGATTTTCCGGAGGTTCGGACAGGCCTATTCCGTTTGCAACAGGACCGGACGCTCCTCGCCCGGCATGACATGCAAAGGATCACGCCATGACCACCCGGAACGCAACCGCCCCCGCCGCTTCACTTCCCGCTCCCGCCACGGGCCACGCCCTCGCCGCCATCGGCCGCGTGCTGATCGCCACCATCTTCGTGCTCAGCGGTATCGGCAAGATCGCCAATCCCGAAGCCACCATCGGCTATATCGCCAGCGCCGGCCTGCCCTTCGCGCCCGCTGCGCTGATCGCTGCGGCGCTGATCGAGGTCGGCGGCGGTCTTGCCCTGATCGCGGGCTTTCGCACGCGGTTCGTGGCGCTCGTTCTCGCGGGCTTCAGCGTTGTCGCCGCGCTCGCCTTTCACGCGCACTTTTCAGACCAGAACCAGTTCATCCACTTTCTGAAGAACCTCGCCATGGCGGGCGGCCTGCTGCAGGTAGCGGCCTTCGGCTCGGGCCGGATCGGCCTCGACAAGCGCTGAGCCCGGCGCATCACCCCCACAAACGAAAACGGCGGCCGGATCGCTCCTGCCGCCGTCTTGCTGCGTGCGGTTTACGCTGCGATCAGAACTTGATCGAGGCGTCGAAACCGAAGGTGCGCGGCATGTTGAAGTTGCCGTAATCACCCAGCACGTTGCCGTTGTTGCCGATCACGACCACGTTCGTGCCGGCCGGGCCGCTGGTCTGAACAGCGGGGAGGCTGTTCGACGGATCGCGGCGGTAGACGTACTGGTGGTTGAGCAGGTTGCGGCTCCACAGGCCGATGTTGAGCTTGTTGGCACCGCCGCCAAGCCCGATGTCGAGCAGCGACAGGCGGGCGTTGACGATGAAGCTCGGGTCAGCCTTCGTTGCGAACTGGTCGAAGGTCTGCGTCGCCTGTGCGTAGTTGGCGTCGACGTGCAGCTTGGGGCGGGCGCCGCCAAGGATCTCCGGCAGGTCGTAGTCAACCGATGCACTCGCCGCATTGCGCGGGGTGTAGACGATGTAGAACTTCTGCAGCACCGTCGTGCTGTTCAGCGGGGCGCCCGTGCTGCTGAACTGCGTATAGGTCACCGGCACCAGAGGAACGTCGGTGTAGGTATAGGCGTAGGAGAGGTTCATGGTCAGGCGGCTCACCGGCTTGACCGTGAGGTCTGCTTCCACACCGCGGATCTTGGTGGTGCCAGGGGCATTGAACGTCACGAGGTTGTTGAAGTTGCCGGTCGCCGTGGGCTGGATGGTCGAAAGGTCGACCTGGCTGCCCGTGCGGTCCATGATATAGCCTGCCAGGTTGAGGCGGGCATGGCGGTTGAACAGGTCCGCCTTCAGGCCGATTTCATAGCTCTTGACGTCTTCCGGGTTGAACGCGCGGTAGTCGGACGTGCGCGAGCTGGCACCGCCGGCGCGATAGCCGGTTGCGTACTTGGCATAGCCGTGGAGATCGTTGTTGAAGTCGTAAGCGACGGTCACCAGCGGGTTGAAACGCCGCCACTTCTTGTCGAGCGGCTGGTAGCCGTTCTGCGCCGCGATCGTCGGGTTGGTCCGGTAGTCGATGTTGCGCGAATAGGTCAGCTGGCCCTGCTTTTCGTCCCAGGTGTACCGGCCGCCGACCGTGATGTGGAGCTTCTCGGACGCATTCCAGGTGGCCTGGCCAAAGACCGCATAGCTCTTCGAACGCACCTGCGAGGCGCGGTCGATCGAGCAACCGTTGACAGCCTTGCCGACGAACTCGGGGGTATCGGCCGTGCAGAACGTGTTGGGCACGTACGTGGCCTGCGTGGGCGTGTTGTAGATCACGCGCATCGAGTTCGGCGTGGCGGCCGTGTCGCTCACGGCTTCGGTGAAGTAGTAGAGGCCGGCCACGTAATCGACCGGGCCGATCGTGCCGACGGCCTGCAGTTCCTGGCTGAACTGGCGCTGGCGCAAGTCGGCGAGGCTGTAGCGGCTGAAGGTGCAGCTCGACGGGCCGTTCACGGTGCACGCCGGGGTGTAGTTCACGACCGGCACGCGGTGCGCGCCGCCCGAGTTGTCCCACTGCTGCACGTCAACGCCGCGCCACGCGGTGATCGAGCGGAGTTCGACTTCCGGCGATACCTTCCACTTGAGGACGTTGGTGAAGCCATGCGTCTCGTCAAAGCTGCGGCGCTGCGGAACGCCGATGTCGGCAGTGCGCATCAGGGTGTCGCCGTTCACTTCGACGCCCGGCAGCAGTGACTTGATCGAACCCTGCGTACCGACAAAGGCGGTGCCCGGAGTGACGCAGGTGCTGCCGGCGGGGATCGCCAGCGGCGCGGAGTTCGAGCCGCCGCTCAGGCAGTTGTTGGGGTTGTAGTTGAGCAGCTGGCTGTAGAACGGCGTGTTCTCGTCGCGAGCGACGTCGTAGGTGAAATCGTTGGTGAGGCCCGCGAAAGGGCTCCAGCGGACCGCAGCGCGGAAGCCCTTGCGATCGTACAGACCCCAGCCTTCCTGGCCCTGCAGCGGGTTCTTGGTGATGGGATCCTGATGCTGGTAGACGCCATCGAGCTTGACCGAAAAGCCCTTCACTTCGGGCAGGTTCAAGTGGATCGCGGCGCTGCGCGATCCGATATTGCCAATGCTGCCGTCAATGCTGCCGCCGAACTCGCCGGTAGGCGCCTTCGAGATGAGCGAGAGCGCACCGCCTTCGGTGTTGCGGCCAAACAGGGTGCCCTGCGGACCCTTGAGCACTTCGACGCGCTCGATATCGAACAGGCCGGTGTTGAGGCCATGCTGGCGGCCCAGATAGACGCCGTCGATATAGATGCCAACGCCCTGTTCGCGGGCAGGCTGGTTCGCGTCGAGCGGAACGATGCCGCGGATGCCGATGGTGAGCGCCGACTGGCGCGCCTCGAACGTCGCGACGCGAAGGCTGGGCACGCCGCCGTCGGCGAGGTCAAGCAGGCTCTGCACCCGGCGCTCGCGGATGGTTTCCGCGCTCATCACCGAGATCGAGATCGGGGTCTTCTGCAGGTTGGTTTCACGCTTCGTCGCGGTGACGACGATTTCCTCGATCGGCACACTGTCCGGCAGGCCGGCGGCGGGTGCGGGCGCGGCTTCGGTGGCAGGCGCATCAGCGGCAGCGAAGGCGGGGCTCGCAGCAAGTGCAAGAACGCCCGCGCCAGCCAGCAGGCCGGTGCGAAGGGAATGAGCGAGTGTCATGATTAACCTCAGGTAAGTGGATCAGGTCTTGTCTGAGGCCGCCTCTAGGCAGATTGCATGACAGTTTTTTGACATTTTTACGCAAGATGTAACCAAAAATTGGAGGGAATCCGCCAGTCAGGTGCGACTGTTGCACGAAATCCACGCGAATATTGATACTATGAAATATTACGTAGATGGCCCCCTTGTCAGCTTGGGTTCATCTTGAAACTATAGATAAGTGTTAATAGCTATATAACGTTAAGTGCCTGCGCGAGTCAGCGAATCAAGCGCAAAAACACCATCCGCAACGGCCAGTGGCGCTGCAGCCACGCTTCGTCGCAAGGCGAATGGCTTGGGGGTTGGATCAGCAACCATTGCCTGCCTTAGTCGGATCGGGGATCGCAACCGCATTCAGGATTTGCCGGGACAATGATGATCAAGCGGCGCCAGTTCATCGGCGCCATCGCCGGAACCGCCGCTTCGCTCGCGCTACCGCGTGGTGCGGTGCATGCGCAGGACGTCGATCTTCCCGGCGGCACTTTCTGGGGCACTGTCCCCGTGCCGGATGCCGATACTCCGGTCATTCAGGGTGAGCCCGTCGCGATTGCCCGCTCGGGCATTCTTCCGCTTGTGCCGCGCGCGCTCGCCGCGCTCGATCAGCACAGCGCGGTGATCGCGGTGCGCGACCGCATCGGCATCGTCGATTTCTCCCAGCCCTCGCGTGAGGCGCGCTTCCACATCGTCGATCTCGCGGGCGGCACGGTCTCGGCCCCGCTGCTGGTCGCGCATGGCAAGGGATCCGACCCGGCCAATCGCGGCATTGCCGAACACTTCTCGAACCAGCTCGGCTCGGACGCCTCCTCGCGCGGCAGCTTTGTCACCGGCGAAATCTACTTCGGCAAGCACGGCCGCTCGCGCCGGCTGACCGGGCTCGATCCCGAGAACGACCGCGCGATGGAACGCGGCATCGTGATCCACGCGGCAAGCTACGTCGATCAGTCGCTGGTCGCGGTGCAAGGCCGCATCGGCCGCAGCCAGGGCTGCTTCGCAGTGAACCCGCGCGTGATCACGCAAGTGCTCGAACAGCTGGGCCCGGGCCGCCTGCTCTTCGCGACGAGCTAGGGAACCATACCCCCTCCCCCGCTCGTGCTGAGCTTGTCGAAGCACTGTACCCAGCGGTTGCGTGAGCACCCTTCGACAAGCTCAGGGTGAGCGGAGGTGGGGGTAGGACTCAGCGGGCCTTTTTTTGCAACAGCGCCATCCGCAAGCACCGGCAGACAACTTCGTCACGCTGGTTCAGAGCCTCGTGCGCGAAGGTCACGATTCCCGAATCGGGGCGGGATTTGCTGGCGCGCAGTTCCACCACCTCGCTGGTCGCGCGCAGGGTATCACCGAGGAACACCGGTTTGGGCATCACCAGCTTGTCGTAGCCCAGATTGGCGATGAGCGTGCCGACAGTGGTATCGCCGACCGACAGCCCCACCATCAGCGCGAACGTGAAGGTCCCGTTGACGAGGATCTGGCCGAACTCGCTGGCGCGCGCGGCTTCGGCATCGATATGCAGAGGCTGCGGGTTGTGCGTCATGACCGAGAAAAGCAGGTTGTCCGTCTCGGTCACCGTGCGGCGGATTTCGTGCGCGATGGTGTCGCCCACCTGCCATTCATCGAAGTAGCGGCCTGCCATTTGATCCTCCTGCCATGCCCCCAAACCCGTCCACCCTGAGCTTGTCGAAGGGCCGTACTTGTTCTTGCCGCCTAGCGCCCAGCCCGAAGAACAAGGACAGTGCTTCGACAAGCTCAGCATGGACGGAGTTGGGGTGAACGTACTGATCAATACTCCGTTCGTGTCGAGCGAAGTCGAGACACCGCGCCATGTGTCTCGACTTCGCTCGACACGAACGGAATTGCGTTATTCCGCCTTCTCCACCCGCACCAGCAAGGCTTCCACCGAGACTTGCGAGCCTACCGCCACGGTCAGCTCCGCCACCGTCCCATCGAACGGCGCGGTGAGCGCATGCTCCATCTTCATGGCTTCAAGGACGAGCAGCTTCTGGCCTTTGGTAACGGTGTCGCCTGCCGCAACTTCGACCGCGATGACCTTGCCGGGCATGGGGGCGAGGATGGCGCCGTCTCCGGCGTGATGGGTGTTTGCGCCACGGGTTTCGCGGACGGTAATGCGACGGGTACGGCCTGCCCCAGACGCGTAGACGACATCGCCCACTCGCTCTGATGGAAAGTAGATGTCGTGCATCTCGGGAAGCTCGTAAGCCACATCGCCTTCGACAGGCTTTCCATCGGCATCGAGGTAAACACGGCTTTCGCGCCGGGCGTTAAGACGGAAACCTTGCAGCCGCGATGGCACAGCGGACGAAACAAGCATTTCAGCCGCTCGGGTCAGTGCGTACTGGCCCGGCCCTTCATCTTCGTACACCGCATTCGGGTGCTCTTCGATAAAGGCGGTGGATAGCCGCGCCTTGTAGAAATCCGGTTCTACAAGCAGGCCATGCAGCATCGACGCATTGGTTTTGACAGGCCAGCAGCGAACGTCGCTCGCCGCATTCATGAGTCCTAGCGTTGCATTCAATCGATCCGGCGCATGGGCAATCAGCTTGGCGGCCATAGGATCATAGAATGGCGAGATTTCATCGCCTTCTTCATAGCCGGTATCGATGCGCAAACGGGCATCATGCTCCTTCCAGTGCCAGCAGTTGTCGGTTCCCCGGTACTCATAGGGCTCGAGCTTCTCGGGCAGGCGGAAGTACTCCAGCTTGCCGATGCTGGGCAGCGAGCCCTTGGTCGGGTCCTCCGCATAGAGCCGCGCCTCGATAGCATGTCCGTTGATCCGCAGTTGATCCTGCCTCCTCGGCAGCGGCTCCCCGCTCGCCACGCGCAGTTGCCATTCGACCAGATCAACCCCGGTGATCATCTCCGTCACCGGATGTTCCACCTGCAGCCGCGTGTTCATTTCCATGAACCAGATGCGGTCCGCCCGCAGGCCCTCAGAAGCATCGGCAATGAATTCGATCGTCCCCGCGCCGACATAATCGACCGCTTTCGCCGCCGAGACCGCCGCCGCGCAAAGCGCCTCGCGGGTTGCTTCGTCCATACCCGGCGCGGGGGCTTCCTCGATCACTTTCTGGTGGCGGCGCTGGAGCGAGCAGTCGCGCTCGAACAAGTGCACCACGTTGCCGTGGGTATCGCCGAAAACCTGCACCTCGATATGGCGCGGGCGCTGGATATACTTCTCGATCAGCACATGCGCGTTGCCGAAAGAGGCCAAGGCCTCGCGTTGGCACGAGGCGAGCGCGTCGGCAAAGTCCGCCGCTGCCTCCACCTTGCGCATCCCCTTGCCGCCGCCGCCCGCGACGGCCTTGATCAGCACCGGGTAGCCGATTTCGGCAGCGCGCTCGGCGAGGAAGGCGGGCTCCTGATTTTCGCCCATATAGCCCGGCGTTACGGGCACGCCCGCCGCGGCCATCAGTTGCTTGGCCGCATCCTTGAGGCCCATCGCGGTGATGCTGGCAGGCTTGGGCCCCACCCAGATCAGCCCCGCATCGATCACCGCCTGCGCAAATTCCGCGTTCTCCGAGAGGAAGCCGTAACCCGGATGGATCGCCTCCGCGCCGGTCGCCTTGGCGGCGGCGATGATCTTCTCGCCCACCAGATAGCTCTCGCGCGCCGGGCTCGGGCCGATATGCACCGCCTCATCCGCCTGCCGCACATGCAGCGCCTTGGCGTCGGCATCCGAATAGACCGCAACGGTGCGAATGCCCATCGCGCGCGCCGTGCGGATAATGCGGCAGGCAATCTCGCCGCGATTGGCGATGAGGAGGGACCGGATCATGCGCCGCACCCTTCCGTACGCGAGGAGAAGGTCAGGTTCATCACCTTCCACTGGCCGTTTTCGCGGACGAAATCGAAGTGATCGGTGCCGCAGCTGACCACTTTGCCATCGATCGAGACGGTGAACGGCGCCCACAGCATCGCGATATCGCCGTCGCGCTCGATCACCATGTCGTTGATCTGCTCATGAAAGCCCGAGCCCAGTTTCATCGCGGCGGCATATTCAGCAAAGCTCTGGCTGCGCAGCCCGGTAAACCCGCTGCGCAAAGTGCCGCGCGCGGTGACGCGGCCCTGCGGATAGACCACCTGAAGCAGCGCGGGACCATCGCCGTTCTCCAGTGCGGCAAATACCGCATCGACAGCGGCGGCCACTTCCTTGTCGCCGAAATCGGGAGCCGGGAGGCGCTCGAGCGGCGGGAGCGGGCCGGACGCAAGGGCAAGGGCGGGAAGCAGGCTGAGCATGGGCATCACATCCTGAACACCCCGAACCGGGGCGCCTCCGGGATCGGGGCTTCGAGACAGACGCCCAGCGCAAGGCCGAGGACGTCGCGCGTCTGGACGGGATCGATCACGCCATCATCCCACAGCCGGGCGGTGGCGTAATAGGGGTTGCCCTCGTCCTCGTATTTCTGGCGGATCGGGGCCTTGAACGCTTCGGCTTCCTCCGGCGTCCACTTGTCCGCGTCGCGGTGGACCGTTGCCAGCACCGAGGCCGCCTGTTCGCCGCCCATCACGCTGATGCGCGCGTTGGGCCAGGTGAACAGGAAGCGCGGATCGTAGGCCCGCCCGCACATGCCATAGTTGCCAGCGCCGAAGCTGCCGCCGATCAGCACCGTCAGCTTGGGCACCTGCGCGGTGGCGACTGCCGTCACCAGCTTGGCGCCATGTTTGGCAATGCCTTCGGCCTCATACTTGCCGCCGACCATGAAGCCCGAGATGTTCTGCAGGAACAGCAGCGGAATGCGGCGTTGGCAGGCGAGCTCGATGAAATGCGCGCCTTTCTGCGCGCTTTCGCTGAACAGGACGCCATTGTTGGCCAGAATCGCCACCGGCATGCCCCAGATATGCGCGAAGCCGCAAACCAGCGTGGCGCCGTAGAGCGCCTTGAACTCGTGGAACTCGCTGCCATCGACGATCCGCGCGATCACTTCGTGAACGTCGTAAGGCGCGCGGACGTCTTCGGGGACGATGCTGTAAAGCTCTTCCGCATCGTATTTGGGCGGGCGCGGTGCCGGAAAAATAGGGACAGTCCCCATTTTTGTCCCGAGGTGGCTGACGATATCGCGCACAATCGTCAGCGCGTGCTCGTCATTATCCGCCAGATGATCGACCACGCCGGACTTGCGTGCATGGAGGTCCCCGCCGCCGAGCGCTTCGGCGCTGATTTCCTCGCCCGTCGCCGCCTTCACCAGCGGCGGACCCGCAAGGAAGATCGTCCCCTGCTCGCGCACGATCACGCTTTCGTCGCTCATCGCGGGCACATAGGCGCCGCCTGCGGTGCAGCTGCCCATCACGCTGGCGACCTGCGGAATGCCCTGCGCGCTCATCTGCGCCTGATTGTAGAAGAACCGCCCGAAGTGGTCGCGATCCGGGAAGACTTCGGCCTGGTTGGGCAGGTTCGCGCCGCCGCTGTCGACGAGGTAGATGCAGGGCAGGCGGTTCGCGGCGGCCACTTCCTGCGCGCGGATGTGCTTCTTCACCGTCATCGGGAAGTAGGTGCCGCCCTTCACCGTCGCGTCGTTGGCGAAGATCATGCACTGCCGACCCGAAACGCGGCCGATCCCGGTGATGATGCCTGCGCCGGGCACTTCGTCGCCGTACATGCCGTTTGCCGCCAGCTGGCCGAGTTCGAGGAACGGCGAGCCCGGATCGAGCAGCCGCTCCACCCGATCACGCGGCAGCAGTTTGCCGCGCGCAACATGCCGCGCGCGGGACTTCTCATCGCCCCCCAGCGCGGCCTTGGCCACCCGGGCACGCAGCTCCTCCGCCAGCGCGCGGTTGTGCGCGGCGCGCGCCTGCGCTTCGGGGCTCGAAAGGTCGAGATTGGTGGGGAGGACGGGGGCGGTCATGCGGCTTGGTCCCTTGCGCCAGATACCCCTCCGTCAGCCCTGCGGGCTGCCACCTCCCCGTTTGGCCCTTCGACAAGCTCAGGGCAAAACAGGGAGGACCTGATCCTCCCCATTTTCGCCCCATTTTCTTGGGGGCGCAAATGGGGAGGTGGCAGACGCGAAGCGGCTGACGGAGGGGTATGGTTCGCACCCATCACGCCGCCCCGATCAGTTCGCGCCCGATCAGCATGCGCCGGATCTCGTTCGTCCCCGCGCCGATATCGAGCAGCTTGGCATCGCGCAGATAGCGCTCCACCGGCCAGTCCTTGGTATAGCCCGCGCCGCCCAGCGCCTGCACTGCCTCGCCCGCCGTGCGGAACGCGTTTTCGCTCGACATCAGGATCACGCCCGCCGCATCGAAGCGCGTGGTGTGCCCGGCGTCTGCAGCCCGTGCGACAGCGTAGGTATAGGCCCGCGCCGATTGTAGCGCGACGTACATGTCCGCCACTTTGCCCTGCATCAGCTGGAACGCGCCGATCGGCTTGCCGAACTGCTTGCGCTCCCGAACATAGGGGATGACCGTGTCGAGGCAGGCCTGCATGATCCCGAGCGAGATGCCCGCCAGCACCACGCGTTCGTAATCGAGGCCGCTCATCAGCACGCCGACACCGCCGTGGAGCGGGCCCATAACATTCTCCTCCGGCACGAAGCAATCGTTGAACACCAGTTCGGCCGTGGGCGAGCCGCGCATGCCCATCTTGTCGATCTTCTGGCCGATGGAGAAGCCGGGCATGTCCTTCTCGATCAGGAACGCGGTGATGCCGCGGCTGCCCGATTCCGGCGCGGTCTTGGCATAGACCACCAGCGTATCGGCATAAGCCGCGTTGGTGATCCAGAACTTGGTTCCGTTGAGCACGAACCCGCCCTGCACCCCATCGGCGCGCAGCTTCATCGAGACAACGTCCGAGCCCGCACCCGCTTCGGACATCGCGAGGCTGCCCAGATGCTCGCCGGAAATCAGCTTGGGCAGATACCTGGCCTTCTGCTCGTCATTCCCCCAGCGGCGGATCTGGTTGACGCAGAGGTTGGAGTGCGCACCATAGCTGAGGCCGACCGACGCCGAAGCGCGGCTGACTTCCTCCACCGCGATGACATGGTCGAGATAGCCGAGGCCAAGGCCGCCCCATTCCTCTTCCACCGTGATGCCGTGCAGGCCAAGCTCACCCATCGCGGGCCACAGTTCGCGCGGAAACCAATCCTGCGCATCGACCTTCGCGGCGAGCGGGGCAATCTTGTCGTCGGCGAAACGGCCCGCCGCCTCGCGGATCATCAGGGCGCTTTCGGGCAGGGCGAAATCAAGCTCGGGCGTGGCGCGCATGGTTCTCTCGGTCTCCTCTATCCCTGCCCCAGCGTAGGAGATTCGCAAGCTTAGGAAAAATTGAATTTTCGCGAGGGCTAGTATAGAAAAAAGCTATGCTGAACCGCCGCCATCTGCGCCAGTTCCTGGCCCTCGTCGATACAGGCTCGTTCACCGCGGCGGCCAACCAGCTGCACGTCTCGCAGCCCACGCTCTCCGCCGGGATTGCAGAGCTGGAGCGCACGCTGGGCGCGCCGGTGATCCTGCGGGAGCGGCGCGCGCTGCGGCTGACCGAGGCGGGCAACCGCCTGCTGATCCACGCCCGTGCCATCGAGCGCGAGTTTGGCCTTGCCGAGCGCGGCGTGTTCGCCGCCCCCACCCCGGCTCCGCCGCTGCGGCTGGGGGTCATCCCCTCGCTCGCCACGCGGATGGTGGCGGCAATTGCCGCGCGGTTTGCCGAAGGTGACGGCGCCCGGGCGCGGCTGACGCTCACCGAAGCGCCGGATGCCGAGCTCAGGCGGCGGCTGGCCGAGCACCGTCTCGATGCCGTGCTGACCACGCTCCACGGCGCGGAAACCGGCGCGGATGTGCTGCTTGAGGAAGGCTATGCGATGATCCTCTCCGCCGCCCACCGCTTTGCCGGGCGTGACCTGCTGCTGCCCGAGGAACTCGCGGGCGAGACGATGATCGCGCGCCGCTCCTGCGAGATCCTGGCCGAAACCAGCCGCTTCTTCACCGCGCGCGGCGTGCGGCCGCACTTTGCCTTGCGCAGCGCCAACGAGGACCGCTGCCTTGCGCTGGTGGCGGCCGGCGCCGGGGTGACGACGGGGCCCGTCTCGCTCGCCGGGCCGGGTACGGTGGCGGTGCCCTTGCAGGGCTATGACTATCGCCGCCGGATCGGGCTGATCGTGGCGAGCGGGCAGGACGACCTCATCGCGGCAAGCAGCCTCAGGGACATGTTGCGCGAGGTGGTTTGAGGCGGGAAGCTCGATTCCGGGTCTATCCTTGCTTGCGAGGCGGCGGGCAGGCGTGACACCGCTGCGGCATGAACCCTGCAGCCAGCCATCATCCCGCGCGCCGGATCGCGCTGCTCAATGTGAAATACAGCCCCAATCTGGGTGACGGACTGCTGTCCGAATGCCTCGAGGCGGAACTCGCGCGCACCTTCCAGACTATCGCGCCGGGGACGCAGGTGTTCTCGATCGATCTTGCCGGGCGCTGCGCCTACCCCGCCATTGCACCCAGCCGCCGCGCCGCGCTGATCGGGGTGCTCGAAGCGCTGCCGGCCACGTTCCGCCAGCTGGCGACGCGCATTGCGCTTACCGCGCTGGTGCGATTGCGGCTGGGCCGGCATGTGCGTGCGCGGCTCGCGGGGTGCGATGCGGTGGTGCTGGGCGGGGGCAATCTGCTCACCGATGCCGATCTCAACTTTCCGATGAAGATCGCAGGCGCATTGGATCAGGCAGCGCGGCTGCGGCTGCCGGTCGCGGTCTATGCCGTGGGGGCAAACCGGCAGTGGTCAGAGGCCGGGCGCCGCTTGTTCGGCCGCGCGCTCGGCGCGGCGAAGCTGGCCTATGCGGCGGTGCGCGATGCGCGCAGCCAGGCCGCGTGGCGCGATCTGCTGGTGCCGCAAGGCGTGCGCCCGGCAGCGCTGAGCGGCGATCCGGGGCTGCTGGCAAGCTGCCATTTCCCCCGCCCGCCGCTGCCCTTCGATGCGCCGCTGGCGGGCCTGTGCATAACCGCGCCGATGGCGCTGCGCTACCACGCCGCCGGGCCGGGGCATGCCAATACCGCCGATGCGCGCGCCGCGCTCGATGCCTGGTACGGCGGGGCCGCGCGGGCACTTGTCGATGCGGGCTTTCGCGTCGCGCTGTTCACCAATGGCAGCCCGGAGGACCGCGATTATCTCGCCGCGATGGGTCCGGCATGGATCCTCGCCGCCAAGGGGCCGGTGACGATGACCAATCCCTTCGCCAATCCTGCCGAGATGATCCGCTTTATCGCCAGCTGCCAGCTGATCGTGGCGCACCGCATGCACGCCTGCATCGCCGCGCACTCCTTCGCGATCCCCACGATCGGCCTGCGCTGGGACGTCAAGCTTGACAGCTTCTTCGCGCTCGCCGGGCGCGGGGCTTTCATTGCCGATACGGCCTCGCTGGGCGGCCCGGCGCTCACCGCGCTCGCGCGGCAAGCCGCCGCCGAAGGCGTGGACCGCGCCGCACTGGACGATCTCATCGCCGGCACGCGTAGCGATATCGCGCACATGGCGGCGGCCCTCGCCCGCGCCATGCAGCCGGCAAAGGCAGCAGCATGAGCCACGCGCTGGGCCGCATCGTGGTGATCAACGATCTCTCGCACCCGATGGGCGGCGCGAGCGCGCTGGCGGTCAGTTCCGCGCGCCGCTTTGCCGAGCGGGGGTACCACGTGGCCATGCTGGCGGGCGATGTCCCCGATCCGGCGCTGGCCGAGGCGGGGATTGCGGTGACGGGGCTGGGTCAGGCGCGGCTGCTTGGGCGGGCCGGCGGTCTGCTCGATGGCCTGTGGAACCGCGCGGCGGCGCGGATGGTGCGCAAATGGATTGCCGAAAACGATACGCCGGGCACGGTCTACCACCTCCATGGCTGGTCGCAGATCCTCTCGCCTTCGGTGTTTGCCGCGCTAGCCCCGGTGCGCGGGCGGCTGGTCATTTCGGCGCATGACTTCTTCCTCGCCTGCCCCAACGGCGCGTTCACCAACTTCGCCACCGGAGTGCCCTGCCCGCACACAGCGCTCTCGCGCGCCTGCCTTGCAGAGGCGTGCGACCGGCGCGGCCATGCGCACAAGGCGTGGCGCGTGGCCCGCCATGCCGTGCAGCGCTTCGCCTACCGGCCGCAAAGCTCGCCGCCGGTGCTGGCCATCCACGCCGCCATGCGCCCGCTGCTGGCACGCGCGGGGATTCCGCCAGAAGCGATCCATCCGCTGCCCAATCCCGTCACGCCCTTCAGCGAGATGCGGATCACGGCGGAGCGCAATCGGGAAGTGCTGTTCGTCGGCCGGATCGAGGCGACCAAAGGCGCCGATCTGGCGCTCGCCGCCGCGCGCCGCGCCGGCATGCCGATCCGTCTGGTGGGCGACGGGGCAGATCGCGCCCGGCTCGCCGCCGAATATCCCGAGGCGCTCTTCGCCGGGCGACTGCCCCCCGCCGCCATCGGCGCACTGGCCGCTTCGGCGCGGGTGCTGGTGATGCCAAGCCGCTATCCGGAGCCTTATGGCCTCGTCGCAATGGAAGCCGCGCTGGCGGGCCTCCCGGTCGTCCTGCCGCCCAGCGCTCTCCTTGCCGCCGATCTGGTGGCGGCGGGCGCAGGCGTCGCGGTCGATCCGCGCGACACGGCCCGGTTTGCCGCCGTGCTGGCCGGTCTCGCCAAGGATGATGCGCGGGTCGAGGCGATGAGCCGCGCGGCCTTCACCGCAACGCGCCACCTTGCGCTTTCACCTGCAGAATGGATCGACCAGCTGCTCGCGCACTATGCCGCGCGGCTGGCGGCGCTTCAGGCGCCGGTGGCCGCCAGATCTCCATCCGGATCGAAGCTGATCGCGGCGGGCGCATAGCGCACGGGCGCGGCAGCCACTCCGCCAGCGGACCACGCGCGGCGATCGAGCTTGCCCAGCGGCTGGTAGGGATTGCTGCGGGCCAGCTGGCGCAAATGCTGCACCTTGATCGGCACGATCACGAGGCTGAGCGTCGCCAGCACCACCGCCCAGCGCCAGAGGTCGAAATGTCCGCTGTGGATGGCGGCCATGAACTCGGCATACGTCAGCCAGATCGCCAATGCGCCAAGCAATTCGGAACTGCGCTGGCTCGGCAAAGCGAGCAAGGTGACCACGGCGAGGAAGAACGAGCCGACACCCGCCAGCTCCAGCGTGAGCCGGTCGGTCACATAGCCTGACGTCAGCATAAACGCGATCAGCAGCGCGCCGATACGGGCAAACCGGGTGACATGGCCGGGCGTGATGCGGGCAAGCAGGGCGTCCATGAACAGGGGAATGCGCCCGCGTTGTTCAACGAACGCTTTCGCCCATTGGTTAACCCGGCGCCAACGACGAACTCCGCATCCGGCCCAGCTAAAAAAGGCCGATCCAAGGCTCCGCCGGGCCGGTCCCCTAAGGGAGATTGCTCAGATACGGGTCTAATTGCGCGATCGTGGGGTGGGAAAGAATGGTAGCCCGCTGGGCGTGAGGCGGAAACGGCGCAGGATCGGGAATCGGGCGATGGCCAGAAAACAGCTGCGGCAATCGCGCGGGCGCAATGCCCTCATCGCGCACCCGCGCGCACTTTCGGTGTGCCTGCTCGGCCTGATCACCCCCTTTGCAGAGGCGCATGGGGAAACCACCGTCGATACGCGGATGGAGCGTGATACGGTGGGGGCCCGCTCGCGGCCGGAGGTTGAAACGGTGGGTGCGCGGGTCGGTGCGTTGCTGATCTCGCCCAGCTTCGGGATCGAGGCAGATGCCACCGACAATGTCTACGCGCGCGGCGATGCGAAGCGCGGTGATTTCGCCGCGGCGTTCCAGCCCGCGATCACGGTGCAGTCGCAGTGGTCGCGCCATGCGCTGGGGATCTCGGCGGAGGGGGCGATCAAGCGCTATGCCAGGCGCACGACCGAGAATATCGAGAGTTACGCCGCCACGCTTGACGGGCGGCTCGATATTGCGGCCGATACGCGCCTTTCGGGAGACCTGGGCACGGCGCGGCGGATCGAGGCACGCGGAACCACCGGCGATTCGCTGTTCGGCGCGGCGCCGATTGCCTACACGGTGCTGTCGGGCGGGGGCGAACTCGAACAGAGCTTCGCGCGCGCCCGGATCACGCTGGCCGGGCGCTATGAACGCTATCGCTATGAGAACCGCGCGCTTGGCGGCACGGTCATCGATCTCTCGCCCCGCGATTATGAGGCGCTTTCGGGATCGCTGCGCGCTGCAGTCGGGATCGGGCCGGGCGTCGCCGCTTTCGCCAGCCTCGGCTGGAACCGCAATCGCTACCTGTCCCCGCCCATCGGGCCTAGCCGCAATTCGCACGGCGTTACCGTGCTGACGGGCCTCGCCTTCGGGCTCAACCGGTTGCTTCAGGGTGAAATCGGGGTGGGCTGGGTGCGGCAGGATTTTACCGCGCCGATTTTCCCCCGCATCAGCGGCCTTGCCTACAACGCACAGCTCAGATGGAGCCCGACGCGGCTGACCACGGTGCGGCTCTCGGGCGGGCGCACGTTCCAGCGTTCGCCAATCGCCGGGATAGCAGGGATCCAGCAGCATGAAGTTGCGCTTTCGGCCGAGCACGAATTGCTCCGGACGCTGATCCTGCGGCCAGCGCTGCGCTATGTCGTGGCCGATTTCCAGGTGCCGGACGGCGCGGCCAGGCGGCAGGAGCGTTACTTCACCGGCACGTTCGGCGTAAGCTGGCGGCTCAGCCGGCATTTCGAGATCGCGGGCGATTACACACACAGCCTCGGGCGCAATACGGGCGCGGTCGATCCGGGCCGCGCCTATGACAAGAACCGCGTGGCGGCCGCGCTGCGCTGGCGGCTCTAGGCAAGCGATGGCCACATTGCCGCACCCGGTACCGGCTGGCGCAGACCTTGCGCTGACCTGCCCCGAATGGACGGCACAGCCGCGCCTGCTGGCCTTGCGGATGGCGCTCGCGCTGGTCTTTCTGGCTGGCCTTGGCGCAGCGCTCGCGCTGCTCGCCCCGCCGCCTGCTGGCCCTCAGGTCCGCCTCGCCTTTCCGCCGCCGCTGCCCGATCCTGCCGCCCTGCTGCCATACCTTCCGGAAACCGCGCGCGCGGCCAATGCCGCCCTGCCGATCGAGCCGCCCCGCGCGCCTGCCCCCGGCTTCCGGCTGGGCACGGCTGATGCCTTCGCGCGGGCCCGCGCGCTCGATTGCCTCGCCGCCGCCGCATGGTACGAAGCGGGCGATGATCCCTCCGGGATGCGGGCCGTGGCGCAAGTCGTGCTCAACCGCGCGCGGCATCCCGCCTTCCCCGCCAGCGTCTGCGGCGTGGTATTCCAGGGCTCCGAACGCACGACCGGCTGCCAGTTCAGCTTCACCTGCGATGGATCGATGGGATCACGCCATCCCGGTCCGGCGGCATGGGCGCGTGCGCGCGCCGTGGCGGGGGCGGCACTGGCGGGCGCGGTCGATCCGCGCGTTGGGCTCGCGACGCATTATCACGCGGACTATGTCGTGCCGGTCTGGCGCAGCGGGCTGGTGAAGCTGGCGCAAATCGGGCTGCACCTGTTCTATTGCTGGCCGGGTGAGTGGGGCTCGCCCGGCGTCCTGCGCGCGGGTGCAAGCGGCGATGAACCGCGCATCGCGGCGATGGCCGCGCTATCCCCGGCGCACGGCGGAGGGGAAGCGGCACCGGCTGGACAAGCGGGGGATGCCCCCGGCACTGGCCAGCCGCTGGCCTACCTCCCCGTTGACGAGGCAGACGCCCCGCCGCAACCCGGAGCGCGCGGCACGGCGCTTGCCGCCCCGCCAGCGGCCGGAGCGGCACCCGGCGGACGCATCGTGCTGATGCTTGATCCGTCAGCCTTTCCCGGCACCTACGCCATGCGCGCCCTCGCCGCCTGTGCTGAACGGGAGCGCTGCGCGGTGGTGGGCGAATTGCTCGGCGCCGCACCCGGTCAGGGCCCCGGCTTCGTCTATCTGCGCGATCGGCGAACCGGCGCGGAAGGTGCATGGTGGGATTGCGCCGCCCTCCCCCGTTCCAATCCGGCCCGCTGCCTGCCCAAGGACGCAGCGCTCGCTCGCCTGCTCACGGACTGGGGCTGACCAACTTGCGCCCCTCCTGCCCGTCCTACCGGAACCGATAGCGCAGGCCAATCAGCCCCACCGCCTGATCTGGCGAGCCGTGGGGGCCGCGCACGATGGGAGACCGCGCTGCGCCGCCCACGAGGCGATCATACTGGAGCGAAGCCGTCAGCACGAGGCGCTTGGCCAGCGGTCGGACCGCACTGATCCCCAGCCCCACCCGTTCAAGCCCGCCATTGGGACGATAGGCCTGCAATCCGGTCTCGGCAAAAGCCGCCCGATCCGTGCCGAAATAGGCCCGCATGAACCGCGCATCGGCAATCCGGACTTCAGGCGTGACAGCAAGGATCAGCCGCTTGCCCAGCGGGTGCGCAAAAGTCAGCGAGAGATCGGCCACCGTACCCCCATGACCGCTGACAGCGCGGCGCACCTCGCCGCGCCAGGTTAGCACACTGCCGATCCGCACGGCCGCAAACCAACCCAGTTCCGCCGTCGCGGCGATGGCCGGAAGCCCCGGATAGGTCCGGTCTACATCGCGCTGCCGGCGCCCGAAGTCAGGACGCGCCACCACCCCGAGCGTGAGCCCACGGCGATCGATAAGCGCAGCACCGATCCCTGTCGCCAAAGAGGCAAACACCCTGTCCCCCACCGTTATGCTGATATCAGGCAGCGCAAGCGTGCGCATGGCATCCGCGCCGGGATAGAGCGGCACGGCAAGCATGGCCGCACCGGCCTCGAACCGCAGATTCGCTGAAGCGTCCTTTCCGTTGGCCGCTTCGGCGCGGGCCAGTCCCGGGCTCATGCAGAGCGCCGCTACCGTGAGGAGGAAGCGCGAAAGGGTATTGGCATGGTTGGTATTGGTCACGTGATGATCCTTTCAGGCACGAGGAGGCGGCAGCCGGGTGGCCGCTGCGGGCAATCGGAAGCAGGGAATTGAGCGCGGGCGCGGGGTCAGCTGATGGCGAAGATCCGCGCCACGAGCGGGGTGTCGAACAGCACGTGCGGCGCTACCGCATGGTATCCGAGCGCGTGGACCCAGGCATTGCCGGTCCGCAGCGTGACGTAGCTCTTGAACATGCCCGGCCCGGTGTAAGAGAGCATAACGAAGAGCAGCGACAACACCGCATCGCGCGGGCTATCAAAGTTGGACCAGCCTTCGATCAGATGCAGGGCGGCATAGGTCAGCCCGCCCAGGATCGTCGCCGCGGCGCGCGATCCGGTAATCCGCCAATAGCGCGGAACCAGAATGGCATAGACCGTGATCATGGTCGGCAGCACGGTGCCGACGCCGTAGAGAACCAGCGCGACCGGCCCGGCCTTCAGCCAGAGCGCGGGCGGCGTCTGGAGGATCGCGGGCATCGCGGCGATCTGCACGGCGGCCTCGACCATGAGCACGCTCACCAGCACGCGCAGGTCACGCCCGCCGGCATCGAAGCGCAGCCACAGGCCGGCCGCTCCATAGCGCCGGACGAACCACAGCCCCGGCAGCACGGCATAGACCACGCCGTTGTAGGCAGCCCACACCAGCGCCTCGTGCGGGGTGGGCGGAACGCTGCAACCGACCAGCGTACCTGCGAGGTGGAAACTGAACGGCCGGCTGCCCAGCAGCGGCGCCAGCCACCAGCCCAGCCCTTGCGCGAGCATGGCATAAGCGAGCACCGCACCCGCTTCGCGCAGCGCGGTGGCGCGTTCGGGGATCAGCGCCTCGCGCGGCGCAACCGATCTGCCTCGGCACAAGGCCGCGACAAGGCCCATCAGCGCCAGCTGCTCGATCAGGCCAAGCGAGGGCATGGCGATCTGCCACGCGAACGGCATGCGCATCAGCGCGGGCCGATCGAACGGCAGAAAGCCGCGGGACAACGCGATGATCGCCGCGTTGAGCAGGATCCAGCTGGCGCAGGCGAGCGCAATGGTTGACGCCAGCACGATGCGCTGGCGCCGGATCGGCGTTGACATGACGGAGATTTCCACCTTTAGTCTCTGGCGAGAGATATCGCTGATCACTTTGTCTCTGTCAAGAGACTTACGCAGGATGTGCAGAATGCCCGTTGCCGCAAAGCCGTCTCCGGCCCTTCGCAACCGCGCCGAAACCGAGGCGCGGCTGCGCCGGGCGGTTGAGGAACTCCTCGTCGAACGCGGCTTCGCGAGCCTGACGCCAAGCGCCATCGGGCGGCAGGCCGGCGTCGATAAGATGCTGATTTACCGGTATTTCGAGAATGTCCCCGGGCTCGTCCGGGCAATCGCCTTCGCGCCGGATTTCTTCCCCTCGTTCGAAGACATGTGCGGCGGCCTGCCGCGCGAAGCGGTGCGCGCCATGCGCTTGCCCGAACGCGCCGCACACATCGTGACGAACAATCTGCGCGCATTGCTCGGCCGTCCGGTGGTGCTCGAACTGATGGTCTGGGAGCTGGTCGAACGCAACGAACTGACCGCGATCATGGAGGAAGCCCGCGAGGAGCTGGGCCTCAGAATCATGGCCGAGCTGTTCGACGACGCCCGCGATCCGGCGCAGCTTCGTGCGTTCGCTGCGCTCCTGACGGCGGGGGTGACCTACCTTGCCCTGCGCCGCCGCAAGATCCGCTGGTACTCAGGGGTCGATCTCAAGGACCCGGCGCTGCCCGACGTGCTGCACGATGCAATTGCGCAGATGGCTGCCGGGCTGAACTGGCAGGACTGAATAACTGCTCAGCGCGCCAGAAACGTATCAAGCTGATCGAAGCTGCCGGTCCAGCCGCCGTGCATCGATTCCAGCATCTGCCGGAACGAAGCCCACTGCTCCCCGGTCGCGTCGACTGGCTGCCACGTGAGGGTCACGCGGGTGCCCTCGCCTTCGTCGGCAAAATCGACGGTGGTGCGCATATGCAGCGGCCACGGCATCGGAAACGGCGCGGGCACGATATCGCCCTCCGCGTTGGAAAAGCCCTGCACCCAGACGAGGCGGCTTGGCGGATCGACTTCGACGTAGTTGTTCCTCCCCCACATCGCGCTGCCATCCGGGCCTTCCATGCGGGTGTGGAGGAACCCGCCCGGCCGCAGATCGAAGTGGAGGACATGCGTGCGGCTGCCCTTGGGTCCGAACCACTGCGCCATCTGATCCGGCTCGGTCCACGCCTGCCAGACGCGGGCGCGCGGGGCGGCAAAGACGCGCGTGATCTCGAACGTGTCAGCCATCGCGGGGTTCCTTCGGGCAATCGGCTTCGGCGTGAAGCCAGGCATCGAGGCGATCGAAGCGGTCGCTCCACATGGCGGCGAGCCCAGCGAGCGCGGCTTGTACCTCAGCGATCGCACCTGGCTTGAGGCGGCGCAGACGCGATTGGGCGGCGACGCGCGTTTCGATCAGGCCGGCGCTTTCCAGCACCTTGAGATGGCGCGAGATGGCAGGCTGGCTGATCCCGAACGGCTGCGCCAGTTCCCCCACACTCGCCTCCCCCAGCGCGAGCCGCGCGAGGATCGCACGGCGCGTTGGATCGGCAAGCGCGGCAAAGGAACGGCTGAGCGGGTCTTGCATAGCAGATTAGTTATATAACCAAGCCAGCAATAAAACAAGCGCCGCGAAACCGCCTCGAGCTTTCAGCTGTTCATTCCCGCCGCACCGAGCACCGGGCGGAACCCCGTCCCTTCGCGCAGGACCCTTGCCACATGGCTGCCTCCGAAGTGCGCGGGCACCAGCAGCGCGGCGCGGTCCGCCGCCATGTCGAGCACGCGGCGCCGCGTCTCGCGCGCCTGATCGGGGGCCTCGCAGAAAACGCTGTTCCATTCGGGGCGATAGATCTGTGCCGGGTGGTGGACGACATCGCCGACGAACAGCGCGCTATCGTCCTTGCCCGCAACCTCGAGCATCATGCTGCCCGGCGTGTGGCCGGGGCAGGCATGGAGCGTGAGGCCCTCTGCAACCTCAAACCCCGGCTCGGCCCATTCGGCGCGGCCCGCGGCCACGATCGGCGCGACGCTGTCCTCGTACATCCCGGCGTTGACGGACGCGCCCACGCCCGCGGGTCCGGCGGCGGCGTCATCCGGATCCCAGTAGGCGCGGTCGGCCAGCGGGAGGACATAGCGGGCGTTGCGGAATGTCGGCTCCCACCGGCCTTCGACAAGCCGCGTATTCCAGCCGACGTGGTCGATATGGATATGCGAGCAGACGACGACGTCGATATCCTCGGGCTGAAACCCCGCCCGGGCGAGATTCCCCAGAAAATCGGTCTGCAAATTGCTGAAGATCGGGATATTCGGGCGATCCTTGTCGTTGCCCGCACCGGTATCGAAGAGGATGCGCTGCGTGCCGGTATCAAGTACCCAGCTTTGCAAAAAGGCATAGAGCAGGCCGCTATCCGGATCGAAGTATTCGGGGGCGAATTCCTCCGCATGCGGGTCCCAGCCTTCCGGCGTGAAGCCGTTGAACAAGTAGGACGGCGGCGCAAACGTGCCCTGCCATTCCTCGATGCGGTGGACGGTGACGTGGCCGATGCGGAAACGGTCCATGATCTTGCGCTCTCCCCGCCGGGCGGTTCCCCGGCGCAAGCGAGAGTGCAACAGCGCCCCGCGTTTCACAACCAGCGGCGTACCCTTTGGCGATAGGCGGCATAATCCGCGCCGAACCGGGCGGCCATGGCGCGCTCTTCAGGCTGGATCTGGTAGCGGCCCAAATAGGCTGCATAGAGCAGCGGCGCAGCGAGCAGCCAGGCATTGCCCAGCGCGAAAGCAAGCGCGGCGACCAGCCCAGTCAGCCCGACATACATCGGATTGCGCGAACGCGCGAAGACGCCGGTGGTCACGAGCGTGCTGGCCCTGTTGATCTGGACCGGATTGATCGTGGTGCGCGCAGCGGAAAAGGCCGCAATCGCCGGTATGCCGAACCGGCCGGCGAGGCCGAAGGCCAGTGCGAAGCCGCCGATCCGCACCAGCAAAGGCAGCGGCGCTGCCGGTAGCGCGCCGGCGGCGGCAACCATCGCGAGCCCATTGGCAGCGCCGAGCACCGGCGGCAGGATGCGGTTGTCAAGAAAGCGGCGGCGGCGATCCGGCGCGGTATCCGGACTGGCTGGAATGAGGTTTGCAGACATGGTGATATCCTTGGTGCTTGGGGTTGGATCAGAGAGGAACGGCGTGGGCCGCCAGACGCTCAGGCGCGGCGATGGCTCAGCCCTCCCGCCGCGCAGCCGCGCTCTCGAGCTGGGCAACGCGCTGTTCGAGGCGCTGGATGCGCACTTCCGGCGCGGCGAAGTGATCCCCATCGAGCGCTTCGAGGAAGGCACCGATACGAGTGAGCAGGCGCTTAAAGCCCGGGAAAGCGGGAGCGCGAGTGGACGGGGCGGCGAATGCAGGTGCCGAATGTGCCATGATACGAACCTCCAGAATTAAGATGACCATCATCATCCTAATTTTTAGATGACACCTATAAGCTTAATTGGCAAGGTGGCTCACGGAGAAAATTCGATGCGCCAATCCCGCGAAGCAAAAGCCGAGACACATCAAGCCATTGTGGCAGCTGCCGCACGCCAGTTTCGCGATCGCGGGATCGAAGGAACGAGCGTGGGCGATGTGATGCAGGCCGCGAACCGCACACATGGCGGCTTTTATCGGCATTTCGATTCGAAGGAGGACCTGCTCGTCGCCGCGCTGGGCCGCGCTTTTGAGGAAATGCTCGGCGTGCTTGATCAAGGCCTGTCCGAATTGCCGCCGCAGCGCGCGCTCGAAGGCTTCTTGCGCAGCTACACCGCGCCGGAGCGGGTGCAGGACGTGGCCGGCGGCTGCCCGGTTGCAGCACTTTCGAACGACGTGCTGCGGAGCACCGGGGCGGTACAGGCCGAATTCGGGCGCGGCGTTCGCGCGATGATCGGAACGCTCGCCGCGCATCTCGATGGTCCCGAGGCGGACCGCGATGCGCGGGCTGCGCGTGCTTTTGCGATGGCAGCTGGCGCGGTGATGATCGCGCGGGCCAGCGACCCGGAAACAGCGGAGATCGTGCTGGGCGCCGTGCGGGACGAAGCCGCCTTCACCGGCAGCGTAGCGCACGATCCCGCTGCATGACCCCGCGCGCCAATAGGACGCTGGGGATCTTTGCGCTCACGCTGGCAATCCCGCAGGCGCCGTTCCTCGCCTCATATTGACGCTGGGAGCCGTGCGCTTGCTGCCCCCCCCCCACGCGCTGGTCCGCGCGGGCGGGAAAGCGACGGCCTAGAAATACCGCTCGCCAATGCGGATCGTGTCACCGGGGAGCACCGCCACTTGCGCGCTGCGCAGCGGCACCGCGCTTTCGCCTGTGCCCGTCTGGCGGCGGAGGAACACCGTCTTTTCGTTGGCGCGATAGGTGAAGCCGCCGGCGCGCGCGATGGCCTGCTCCACCGTCATCCCCGAGGCGTAGGAATATTCACCAGGCCGGTTAACTTCGCCAAGAATATAGAACGGCCGGTAGTTGAGCACTTCCACGCTCACCCGCGGATCATTGACATAACCTTCGGCGAGCTTTCCCGTCAGTTCCTGCTGCACGGCATCGATCGTGCGCCCTCCGGCTGAAACCACACCAATCAGCGGGAACGCCAGCGCACCGCCGGGCGTGATGTTGTATTCACCCGTAAGCGAGGGTTCGTTGAACACGGTGACGCGCACGCGGTCGCCAGCACCGAGGTGGTAGCTTTCGAGGCCTGCCGCCACATCGGCGGACGAGATCGGCGGCGCGCCGGCCCCGGCACAGCCCGCGAGCAGGAGCGACCCCGCCACGACCACCGCGCCGGCCAGGGCGAGCGCCCTGCGGCGCCCCGCGAGCCGGCCGCCATCGTGCTTGCTATCCATGCGAAATCTCCAATGCTTCTGCGTCGTTCTGACTGATGCTCCCAAGTCTATGCAGCGCCCGGCAAAGCGCAATCACCCCGGCCCACGCCGAATCCTCCGAGTTGGAGGTGTTCCGGCAAAGCCCGCGGTGCATCCGGTTCGACCGCTGGCAGACCTTGCCCGCACACTATCGGCCGAGTGGCGGCCCGCGGCATATGGTGCATAAATCCTTAAGCATTCACCCGGATTTGCTCCCGATCCACCGATGCGGGATGCAGGACCGTACGAAGCTTCGGACTGCGCCCGCGAAGGCGCGCAGCGATCCTGCCATGCTTGCCGGTGCTGATATTGCCGCCGGTTTGCTCCGCAGCGGATACGCTTCGCCTTCCTCGCCGCGGCCCCTTGCCTAGTCTTGCACCATGCCGTGAGGGGAGTCTCGCTCCCTGATCCGGCACTATGTACCAAATGGGTTCCCCACTGGCATTTTTGGCCGGCGGCGGGCTCTTCGACCAAGGAGAACAGGGGTGAACACCGCAGTCGGCCTCTACCGCAATGCCGGGGGCGTGCCCGGAATGGCATCCGCGCTCGCATTCGAGCCACGAGTTCCTCCCCCGGCAGCGGACCGGGTGGACCTGAGGCTGCTCTTCGCAGTGTTCCGCCGCCGCCTGGGTGTATTCCTGGCGGTCTTTCTGGCCGTGCTCGGCGGGGGGCTGGTGCTCACCGCGCTCCAGCCGCGCACCTATACAGCGCGCGCCGAGGTAACGCTCAACAGCCGGCTGCAGACCGTCGCGCCGACCAGCGCGAGCGACGGCCCGCAGCAAGCCGCGATCCCGAGCGAGGGCTTTGTCGATACGCAAGTCGCGGTGGTCACCTCGGAAGCCAATCTCGCCGCCGTGGCAGAAAGCCTCGGCCTTGCCCGTCAGGAACGCTTCGTGAAGAGCGCGGCGGGCGGGCAGGCTGCAGCGCTGGCCTGGCTGCGCAAGGGCGTGGTGGCCACTCGCATCGGCTCGACGTACGGCATCGCGATCACGTTCGAGGATACGGATCCTGCGCTGGCGACACGGGTGGCCAACACCTTTGCGCAGCAATATACCGCCGGCGCGCTGGAGGCGAAGCGGCAGACCGCAAAGGCGACAACGACGACGATCGCCGAGCGGCTGGAGCAGCTGCGCCAGCAGGCCCTGGCCGATACGGCGGCAGTGCAGCGCTACCGCATCGCCAACAACCTGCTCTCGACCACGATGGGTACGCTGACCGAGCAGGAAATCTCGAGCTACAATCAGGCCGTGACCACTGCGCGGGCCGAAGCGAGCGAGGACGGCGCGCGGCTCGATGCAGCGCGGCGTCAATTGGCGCTGGGCACCAGCGCGGGCGGCGTGGGCGAAGTCGCCGCCTCGCCCGCGATCGGCTCGCTGCGCGCACAGCAGGCCACGGCATCGACGGACCTTGCCTCGCTCACCGCGCGCTATGGCCCGCGGCACCCCGATGTGCTGCGCGCAAAGGCTGCGCTCGGCGCGATCGACGCGCGCATCGCCGACGAGACACAGCGGGTGATTTCCAGCCTTGAAGCACGCGCGCGCGTCTCGCAGCAGCGGCTGGCCTCGCTCACCGGATCGCTTCAGCAATCGCGCGGCACGCTGGAGCAGAACAACGCTGCGATGGTCGGGCTGCAGGATCTCGAAAAGCGCGCCGAAACGTCGAACGCGCTTTATGAAAGCTACCTCAACCGCTTCAAGGAACTCACCGCGCGCGAGGGGACCGAGCAGGCCGATGCCGATCTGCTGCACCCCGCCTCGGTTCCGCTGCGGCCGACGAGCCCCAATGTCGTGCTCAACCTGGTGCTGTCGGTCGCGCTCGGGCTCGGGCTGGGCGTCGCGGGTGCCTTTGCAGCGGAAATGTCCTTCAGCGGGCTGACAACGGGCGATGACATCGAGCAGCGGCTGGGAGTGCGCTATCTTGGCTCGATCCCCACGCTGGGCTCGGTCTGGCGGGGTGAGGAGAAAGTGCCAATGGCGGCGCTGCTCGAGGATCCGCGCTCGGCCTTTGCCGAAAGCTTCCGCTCGCTGCGCGCTTCGATCGCGATGAACACCGCGCAGGCGCGGATCATCGCGCTGACCTCCGCGCTGCCAGATGAAGGCAAGACGACAACGTCGATCTGTCTCGCGCGATCGATGGCGCTCTCGGGCGACCGCGTGCTGCTGATTGATGGAGACTTGCGGCGGCAGGGCGTCAGCCGGTTTCTGCGCGGCGATGCCGGGCGGCCCGGGCTGATGGACGTGCTGTGCGGCAACGCGCCGCTGGAAGCCGCACTGGTAGTGGACCCGGCAACGGGCCTCAACATCCTTCCCCTCACCGAAGGCAGTGACAAGGCGCCCGAACTGCTCACCGGCGACGAGATGGACCGCATGCTGGCAACCGCGCGCGAGATGTTCGATGCGATCATCATCGATACCGCGCCGGTGCTGCCGATTGCAGACGCGCGGCTGATGCTGCGCAAGGCCGATGCCTCGGTCTTTGTGGTGCGCTGGCGCAAGACGCCCGAGGCGGCGCTGCGTTCCGCCTTGCGATTGCTGCCCGATGACAGGGTGCAGCTGGCAGGTGTCGCGCTGACCCGCGTCGACATGCGCAAGCAGGCCCGGTTCGGCTATGGCGACGATGCGTTCTACCATTCGTACAAGCGCTACTATGCCTGAGGCGGCGGCACCCTCACCCGGGCTCGGACCCGTGCACCCGGCCCCCCTCGCAAGCAGCGAAGGCGCTCCGCTGCTCCCGTTCCTCCTGCAAGGCGCAGCAGATCCCGCCCACGGCGCTTCTAAGGTGATCTCCGCCGCCGCGCCCGCCGGGCTGACCCTGCCCGCGCCGCGCGCGGATGCGGCACTGCGGCCGAGGCTCATCCACCCCGGCGCCGCACTCCCGGCCGATCCGCGCGCACGGTTCAAGCGGGTCGCGATCATCCACTACTGGCTGGTGACGATGCGCGGCGGGGAGCGCGTGCTCGAACGGCTGCTGCAGCTGTTCCCCCAGGCTGATATCTTCACGCATGTCTACGATCCCTCGGCAATGTCCGCCGCGATCCGGGAGCGTACGGTCCGCACCAGCTTCATCCAGAACCTGCCGGGCGCGCGGAAGCACTATCAGGCCTATCTGCCGCTCATGCCGATGGCGCTCGAAGAGCTCGATCTGCGCGGCTATGATCTTGTGATCTCGAGTGAAAGCGGCCCGGCCAAGGGCGTCATCCCCGCGCCCGATGCGCTGCACATGTGCTACGTCCATTCGCCGATGCGGTACTTGTGGGATCACTACCACGATTACCGCGCTGAAGCCGGCTGGCTGCGGCGCGCGGTCATGCCGCTGCTGTGCCACGGGCTGCGCCAGTGGGACACGAATTCCGCAGCGCGGGTCGACCGCGTGCTAGCCAACTCGACCTTCATCCGCGAGCGCATTGCCAAGGCCTGGCGGCGCGAGGCCGCCGTAGTGCACCCGCCGGTAGATCCTGCTTTGTTTGCGCCGTCGGACGAAGTGGAGCCGGGCTATCTCTGGGTCGGCCAGCTCGTGCCCTACAAGCGCGCGGACCTTGCGATTGACGCGTTCAATGCGCTCGGCCTGCCGCTGACGGTGGTGGGAGACGGGCCGCAGGCGGCCATGCTGAAGAAGCGCGCAGGGCCGACGATCCGGATGATCCCGCGGCTCGACTTCAACGCGTTGCGCCGCGCCTATGCCCGCTGCCGCGCGCTGGTGTTCACCGCTGAGGAAGACTTCGGGATCGTGCCGGTCGAAGTCATGGCCTCGGGCCGCCCGGTGGTGGCCTATGGCCGCGGCGGCGTGCGCGACAGCGTGGTGGAGGGGCGCACCGGCCTGTTCTTTGCCCAGCAGACCACCGAAGCGCTGGTCGAAGCCGTACGCGAACTGGAGCAATGGCTGCCGCATTTCGACCCGGCGGAGGCCACATCCCGCGCCCGCGATTTCGCGCCCGAACGCTTCGATGCAGGCGTGCTGGAGGCGCTGGCATGAAGCTCCAGCCGCTCAACCGCCTGCGCACCCTGCTCACCGTGCTGCGCCTGCGCCTGCGCGGCGGACGGCCGGGCAAGCGCTTCTTCGTCCATAGCGGGCTGCCGCGCATCGAAGGGCGCGGGCGCATCAGCATTGCGGATGGCGTCAACTGGAGCTGCCATGGCGCGCCCGTCGCGGTTGAGGTAGGGCCTGGCGCCCTGCTGGAGATCGGCGCGCGCGCCTTTCTCAACGCCGGGGTCGAGATCGTCTGCCATCATTGGGTGCGCATCGGCGATCATTGCCGCATCGGCCCGCGCTGCGTGCTGGCCGATACGAACCACCATCCGGTGCACGAAGGCCAGGGCGTGCGCGTCGCGCCGGTGAAGCTGGGCCGGAATGTCTGGCTGGGCCGCGGGGTGACCGTGCTGCCCGGGGTCAGCATCGGTGATCACGCGGTGATCGCAGCCGGCTCGGTGGTGTTTTCCGATGTCCCGCCGCGCGAAGTGTGGCGGGGCAATCCCGCCGTGTTCGTCAAGCCGGTGCGCGCGGGAGAAGGGTTCGTGCGGCCATGACCATCGCACTTCGGCATCAGGCGGCAGGAAAGGCGCGGCCATGGAACTGACTTTCATCGGCGCGGCGCAAGTGCTGATCGGGCTTGGCCTGTTCGTTGCGGGATCGGTTGAGGCGATGTTTGCCTTCGCGCTCGTATCGGCGATGTTCGGCGGGTCCGCGGCAATCCTGCTCCCGGTGCTGGGCAATTCCTCGATCCCGCCGGTGCAGTTCGCGCTGGTGTTCGTCGCCATGCGCCTGCTGGTGCCGGGCGCCGGGCAAATGGCCGCGGTGGGCCGTGCGCTGCGGGCCAATGGCTGGCTGATCGCCTTCGTGGTCTACGGCGTCGCCATCGCCTTCATCGCGCCGCGGCTGTTTGCGGGGCAGATTGAGGTGACGCCCCTGCGCGGCCGCGTCGAAGCGCGCTATGTCTCCACTTTCGCGTATGTCTACGCGGTGCGGCCGCTGGTGTTCACCCCGCAGAACCTGACGACCGCGGTCTACCTCCTGGGCACCATGCTCGCCGGCATCGCCAGCTTCGTCGCCTGCGGACGGGAGCGCGGGCGCGCGGTGCTGGTGCGCACCCTGGCGGTGGTCGGGATGACCCATGCACTCACCGGCTTCGCTTCGGTGGTCATCCGGGGCACCCCTGCTGAGGTGATCCTCTCGGTGTTCCGCAACGCCGCCTACGCGCAGCTGGACCAATCCTACATGGGCTTCGTGCGGATGACGGGCCTGCTGCCCGAAGCGTCGACCTTCGCGAACTACGGCCTGTTGCTCTTCGTGTTTTCCTTCGAATGCTGGCTCAGGCGGATCGATCCGCGCTGGACGGGTCCGGCAGCAGCCCTGCTGGGCGCCGCACTGGCGCTCAGCACGTCGAGCACCGCCTATGCGGGCCTGCCGACATATGCCGTGGTCATCGCCATCCGTTCGCTGCTGTTCCCCGGCGCGCTCCCGGCAGACCGGGCCTTGTGGATCGCCGGAGCGCTCGTCACGCTGGTGGCCGCCGGCTGCGCGGTGATGATCTGGCAGCCCAGCTTTGCCGATGCCTTTGCTGACATGATCCGCCACATGACGGTCGAAAAGAGCGAGACACTGTCCGCTGTGCAACGCCGTTTCTGGGCGTGGCAGGGGATCGAAGCCTTCGTGACGAGCGGCGGCATCGGCATCGGCCCCGGCAGTTTCCGCTCCTCGAGCCTGGCGACGGCCGTGCTCGGCTGCACCGGCGTGATCGGCGCAATAACGCTGATGGCCCATATCCTCACCGCGTTCAGCCCGCTGCGCCAATCGACCTGGACGCCAGTGCCGGACAAGGCACTCTCGACAGCGGCGGCCTGCAGCTGGGCGATGCTCATGGGGCTGGCCATGGCATCGATCGCATCGCCCACCTGCGATCCGGGGACGGACTTTGCCATGATGGCCGGCGCCGCACTAGGCCTGCGCCGACAGCAGCTGGCATCGCGCGCCGCGCCTGCACCCATCCCGCTCGGCAGAGCCCCCATCACCGCCAACGCCGCGCCCGCGCCCTTCCTGCTCACCAGCACGCCAACCCCGCGCGGCTTCGTCCTGCCCGGTCCCCTCGTGCTCGACAGCGCGCTCGAACTGGCGTGACCGGCGGCAAGCGCTGCTTGCCCTCCCCATTTTTGCAAAGCACAAATGGGGAGGTGGCCCGCCGCAGGCGGGTCGGAGGGGTAACCGCCTTCAATCACCCCGCAGCATCCGCCAAAGGAGCCTCCGGCGGGCAAGGGCCATCGCCCTTGCATCCCCCCAACCTTGCTGCGGGCGTTCCTCGCCGTAAACTCCGGCCTTGCCTTGCGAGGCCCGCACGCTAGTCATTCCCCCATGGGGAGCCACGGCATCTCATGGAAGTAACGGCATTCATTACCAAATGGCTTGGGGTCAAAGGCGGCGCGGAACGCGCCAACTACGCGCAGTTCATCAATGACATGTGCGGCGCGCTTGATCTGCCGGTTCCCGAACCAGCGGCCAGCGGCGTGCTTGGCACCTAGCAGTTCGAAGGCCCTGTCCCCGGCTACGGCGCAGGTGGCAACACGGGGGCGATCGACGTCTACAAGCGCGGCTGCTTCATCCTTGAAGCGAAGCAATCAAAGCTGCCCGAGGCCAATCGCCAACAGGCCCAGTTGTTCGATATTGCTGAAACCGCGCCCGCTTCGCCGTCCGGCGCGCGGTACGACAAGTTCATGCGCGATGCCTTGGCGCAGGCCAAGCGATATGCGGTAAACCTGCCCGGCAATCACCCGTGGCCGCCATTCCTGATCGTCTGCGATGTCGGCCGCTCGTTTGAGCTCTACTTCGATTGGTCGGGTAACGGGCGCGGCTATGGCCAGTTCCCTGATCAGCATTCCTACCGCTTCGAACTGCACCGCTTTGCCGAACCGGACGTGCAGGCGCTGTTCCGCTTCGGCGCCGCCAGGGCGGGCTAGGTCAGCCTCCCGCCCGCGCTTTCCTACATCGCCAGAAGCTGCGACATTGCGCGTCCACGCCAGCTTCTCCGGATCAAGCCAAATGAACGCGTTGAAGGAACTCACTCGCCGCCTCTTGATCGCCCCAGTCGATCAAAACTGCGCTACTGATCGATTGCAATTATTCCTCAGGACAGTGTCAACTGTGTCAACTTGCTCCCATTTCGGGACAGCAGGGCCCGGCTTGACCCGCGCTCGGCCCGGTGCTCGATTGGCCCCGGCAGCGATCCGGCAGGAGGCATCATGATCACGGTTACTCGCATCGATATATCAGGCACCCCGCACCGGATTACCGTGCGCGGGCATGAGTTCGTGACCGACATGACGCCGGCGGCGGGTGCGGACAATGAGGGGCCTGATCCGCATGAAATCTACGACGCGGCACTGGGGGCGTGCAAGGCGCTGACCGTGCTGTGGCTGGCCCAGCGCAAGGGCATGGCGCTGGAGGATATCGAAGTGGTGGTGACGCGTGACGATACGGACGAACGCAGCGGCGTCTACCGCCTGCGCACCGCTCTGATGCTCACCGGCGACCTATCGCGCGAGGAGCGTGATGCGCTGCTGGCGGCGGCGAAGAAGTGCCCGGTGCACAAGCTGATGAGCGAGGTGAAGACCGAAATCGATACGGTACTGGTTGAGCTCTAGGGTCAGGACTTACCTTTCGGACGTGAAATCCTTGCAATTCGTGATGATCCCGCCATGGCGCGGGGGATGAGACCGCGAAAGCTTGATCGATTTCTGCACCCGGTGACTGGACCGCGCGCACGTACCCGGATGGCTGCGCTGCTGGGCGCCACGTTGCTGAGCCTCGTGGCCATCGCGTTTGCAGCCGCAGGTGAGCAGGTGCAGCGGGCATTTCACCTGCTGGTGGGCGCGGTGTGGTGGTCGCCCCTGATCGTGACCCCGCTGACGTTTGCCGGGGTGGTGGGGCTGACCCGGGCGCAGTGGCCAGAAGCGAAGGGTTCAGGCATTCCGCAAGTCATGGCAGCGGGCCGGGCACCGGAGGCGGCTTCGTCGGTGCGGCTGATTGCCCTACCTGTGGCGGCGGCGAAGTTTGTCTTCACGCTGGTGATGCTGCTGGCCGGCGCGCCAGCGGGCCGCGAAGGGCCGACTGTGCAGATCAGCGCCGCGATCATGGCGGGGGTGCACCGCTGGATGCGGGTACCGGTAACCTCAGGCGTGGTGATCGCAGGCGGTGCAGCGGGTGTGGCGGCGGCCTTCAATACGCCGCTGGCCGGCGTCGCCTTCGCCATCGAGGAGCTCGCTTCGGCCTTCGAACAACGCGTGGCCGCGCTGGTCATGGTGACGGTGATGGTCTCGGGCCTCATCAGCCTCGGCGTGGCGGGCGATTATGTCTATTTCGGCGCGATGTCGCAGCAACTGCCGCTGCGCGCGATGCTGATCGCAGCGCCGCTGGCAGGCGTGTTCGGCGGAGTGTGCGGCGGCCTCTTTTCCAAGGTTCTGATCGCGATGAGCTGGTCAAGACGCAGGCTCTTCGTCGCGATCCGCGCGCGGCCGGTCGGCTGGGCCTTTGCGTGCGGCCTTGCGGTGGCGGTCATCGGCATCGCGACCGGCGGACTGACCTGGGGCACCGGCTATGACGCGACCCGCCGCCTGTTGGGGGGCGAGGCCTATCCCTTGCTGTTTGGCCCCGCTCGCTTTGTCGCCACGCTGGCAACGGCGATCAGCGGCGCGCCCGGCGGCATCTTTGCCCCGACGCTCTCCGTGGGGGCGGGCCTCGGCCAGTTGCTGGCGGTGGTTTTCCCGCGTGACGAAGCCGGGGCGATCGTGCTGCTGGGGCTGATCGGCTATTTCGCGGGCGTGGTCCGCGCTCCGCTTACGGCGGTGATCATCGTTTCGGAAATGACCGCAGACCGCTCCATGATCCTGCCCCTGTTCGCGACCGCGCTGATTGCGGATCAGGTGAGCGGCATGGTCTGCCCGCAAAAGCTCTATCATGCGCTGGCGCGGCAGTTTGCTCCGCCGCGGCGCGAGCGCGGCTAGGCGCCCTTCTTCGCGGTCAGCGCATCCCAGGTTGCCCACGGGATATCGCGGCCGGGCCAGGCGACGTTCTTGAACGGCCACTTGGCAGCGATCCACGTATGGGCCCAGGCTTCGAGCGCCTTGTCGAAGCCCGCGTCGTATTCGGCCTTGGTGACCCATATGCGCACGACCGCATCGTATCCGGCAACCGGGCTCGGCGCGACGTAGATGCAACCGCGCTCGCGCTTGCCGTCAGGCGTGAGGACCGAATAGGCGAAGCTTTCGCGGCGCGCGAAGCGGCCCGCCTCAGCCTGCATATCAAGCAGGGCGTCAGCATCGCTGATGCCAGCGTGGGGCCATTCCGTGCTGCGTGTGAAAGTCTGCTGGAGATGCTCGACCGAGGACATGTAGGCTACGAAATCGATCTTCACGAGATCAGGGCCAAGCGGCCTGAGCACGAAACCAGGGCCTTCGGCGCTGGTGGGCACAGCGAAAGCGGGGGCGACAAGCGCGGGGGCTGTTGGCTCAGCCGCGATGGCAGCGCAGGGCATGGCGGCGAGCAGCAGGGCTGCGGCGAATGTGATGCGCTTCATCGGTGGCGGTCCCCTTTTTGCAGGTGCGAAGGTTCCACGCGGTGGCGACAAGGGCAAGCAGGATTTGCGGTCAGGCCGGCCGCGGGCTTTCCGCGAGCAAGGCGGCGGCACGGCGCAGCGCGGGGATGACCGGCCAGGCGGCGAGCAACCAGCCGGCAGCGGCACAGGCCAGCGGCAAAGCGAGCGCGACAACCGGAGCCGAAGTGCCAAACGCGTGGTCTGCCGCAAGGCCAGCGCCGAACGCTCCGACGAGCGGAAAGATGACGAGGCGGGCGGCTTCGGCAAGTGCGGGACGATCCCGGCGTTCCAGTGCAGTAAGCGCCAGCACCGCAGCGGCGAGCACGGCGACGAGCGTAGCGACAAGTGCAGCGCCGAATGCGCCATAGGGGGCGGCAAGCACGGTGAGCCCGGCGGTGGACGCGGCAGCGAGGGTTTGAATGCCGAGCACCCTGCCCTGCCGGTCCGTCACGATCAGTTCTGCCGTGGCAACCGCCGTAACCAGCGCGGCCATGCGCGCGATGCAGAACACCGCGACAACGGGGGACGCCGCAGCCCAGGCCGGACCCAGCGCGAGAGGAACCACGCGGTGCGCGAAAAGCGCCAGCAGCGCCAGCGCGGGCCAGCCGAGCACGGCGAACAGCGCCGCGAGGCGGGGCCATGCGCCGGGGCGGCCCTCCCCCTCCCCCCGGGCGCGGTCGGCGGCGAGCGTGGTGAGCGCGAGCATGCCGGCGGGCTGGACGAACATGTCTGCCAGCGCGGTGACCATGCGGTTGGCCGCGCGGTAAAGCCCGGAGGCGGCGGGGGAGAAGGCCATGCCAAGCACGAGATCGCCGCTGTAGTTGGCGAGGAAGCTGACAAGGACCGAGCCGAAGCGGCTGGCCGACCAGCGCAGCACCGTGGCCACAAGCGCGCGCGGCGGCGCGGCAAGGGCGAGCGGCGGGCCAAGCGCGCCAAGGGCCAGCGCCATCAGCAAGGTGCGCGCGTAGATCTGCAGGACGAGCGCCCAGAGCCCCCAACCCGCCACCAGCAGGGCGATCGCGACAAGGCCGGCGCCAAGTTCGGCAAGAACGGTGATCGCGTAGTAGCGGCGGACGGCTCCGCTGCGGAGCATGAGCGATTCCGCAAAGGCCGCCAGCGCGCCGAGCAGGACCGAGGGGGCGAGCGCGAGGATTACGGGCGCAACGCCGCCGCCGCGGAACACGAAGGGCGCGGCGAGCCCGAGCGCGGTGAGCAGCGCGATCCAGCCCAGCGCGACGACCACCGTAGCGGCAAGACAGGCGCCCGCGCCTTGCGGCTGCGATGCCTCGCAGGGAAGCTTGAGCAGATATTCGAACGGGCCCGTATAGAGCATCGTCCGCGCGAGCATGACCAGCGCGCCGGCGATGGCGAAAACCCCGAAATCGGCGGGGGCGAGGTGGCGAGTGGCGACGAGCGTGACCGCGACCATGGCAAATTGGCCGCTGACCCGCGCGGCCATGGCGATGACCGCGGTGCCGCCCCCGGCGCGGGCGAAGCGGGCGATCCGCGCTTTCACGACGTGCAGGCCAGATCGCGCAGGGCGGCGAGCAGATCGCGGCCCGCGCGCGCCCAGGTGTAGCGCGCGGCGTGCTTCCGGCCGGCGGTGACGAGCGTCTCACGTGGGAGATGGGTGAGCGCTGCGCGCCAGGCGGCGGGATCGTCAGGATCAGCGTAGAGCGCGGCATCGCCGCAAACTTCGGGGACCGCGCCGCAGGGGGCGGCGATGACCGGGCAGCCGCAGAGCATTGCCTCTACCGGGGGAAGGCCGAAGCCTTCGGTGCGTGAGGGGAACAGCAGGGCCGCTGCCCCTTCATAAAGGGCGCGCAGGACAGCATCGTCACAAAGACCGGCGAAGACAGCATCTGGCGGCGGGACAAGGCCAGCCGCTTCGAGTGCGGCGCGCGGAGGCCCGACGACGACAAGGCGCAAGGGGGCGAGCGCGCCATCCGCAAAGGCGGCGAAGACCACGGCGCAGTTCTTGTAGGACTTCGGGCTGCCGAACATCAGCGCGTAGCTGCGGGGGGCGAGGCCAAGCCGGGCGAGGGCGGCGGGATCAGGTGCAACTTCGAGGATATGGTCGGCGCCGTTGTGGAGCACCTGCGCCCTCGCCGCGCCAGTGACGCCGCCGCGCGCAAGTTCGTCCGCCGAAAAGGCCGAGACGGTGAGAACCCGCGCGCTGGAACGGGCCATGAGCGGAGTGAGCAGGCGGTAGCCAAGGCGCTGTCGCCAAGGGTAGGAGCTGTCCGCCCGGAGGAACTGGGCATCATGCAGCATCGTCAGCTTGGGGCGGTGTGCGACAGGCGCGAGATTGGCAAGATTGACGAGAAGCCCGCCCGCCGCGAGCCGGGGCAGACGCAGCTGTTCCCAGCCTTGCGAGGCGGGGTGATCATCCTCGATCAGCTGGATCGCGGCGAGGCGCAGCCCTTCGGCGCAGCCCTTGGGCACGATTAGCGCGCAAGGCGGATCATCGGGCGCAGGCGCGGTCGCGAGAAGATCATCCACTTCGGCGATCAGACGCGCGGCGACGCGGTGGACGCCGTTCAGCCCTCCAGCCCGGAACTTGCCGTTGAAGACAACGCGGCGCATGCCCCTCACATTCGCTCAATCTTGCGCGGATCGATCCGCCCGAGCGCGAGGTCCGCGAGGGCGCGCAGGTTTCCGGCGAGGCGGCCGGCGCGATCGATATGCGGTTCGGGGAACGGCGCGCGCACCAGGTTTGCCGCGAGGTTGCGCCAGAACAGACGCTTGGCGAGCCATCGCGGGATCGTGCCCTTGCGCAGCAAGTAAACGATGTTGGCAACTTGCGAATAGCCGAGCCGCCGCCCCGATGTGCGCCCACCGCGCACGCCGAGATGGACGCCGGTGACAAGGCCACTGGAGATCAGCCGCCCGCGCCGGGCAAGCTGCATGGTGAGATCGATATCCTCCTGCCAGCCATAGAGCGGCAACGCTTCATCAAAGCGCAGGCCGCGCATGTGCGCCATGCGCAGCGCCATGTTGCAGCCATAAAGCGCCTCACGCGGGATGACTGCCGGATCGAGCATCGGCGCATCGCGGTCAATCAGCGCCAGCGCCTCATCAGCGGTGAAGCCGCCGTGGCGCACGCCATCCGCGACAAGATTGCCGGTAATTCCAGCTATCCCCGGATCGGAGGCAAACAGCATTTCTATGGCGGCGCAATAGTCTGGCGCCATGACGAAATCATCGTCGAGAAACAGGACAACATCGGCCCGGCCCTGCAGCACATCGAGCGCGCGGTTGCGCTGGCGGCACAGACCTTTGGGTGAAAGCACGATTTCGGGACGGACGACGCTTTCACCCGCAGTTCCGAAATCTTCCCGTGCGGGGGCGACGATCAGCACGCCATCGTGCCGCCGCGTTTGCCGTGCGATGAGATCGACCGTTTCGCGCAGCAAGGCGGGCCGACCGACGGTGGCAATGACGATATGGATACGCAGCATGGACCAGTGCCCCCGACGCTTTCGCCGCTCTTTCCCGAGTGGCCACACCGGTTTATCCGCCGCACCCCGCCCCGCCCACTAAGGTTGTCTCCGAACCCGACCCGTTAGCGGGCGCGCAAGGCCCGCGCGCGGGATAGAACAGGCGGCATATCCACAGCAGGACAACGGGCGCGTGCGCATGAACCAGCCAATTTCGAGCCACTCCGAAATCGTCATCAACGGTCGTTTTCTGATGCAACCGGTAACGGGCGTGCAGCGCGTCGCGCGCGAATTGACCCGCGCGCTTGACCGGCTTGTGGCGGAGGAGGCCCTCCCGGTATCGCTACGGCTGGTGTGCGAACCCGAAGCGCAGCTTGATGATCTGGCGCTGCGCGCGACTGCGGTAGAGCGCGCGGCGAGCCGGTGGAGCGGTCTGGTCGGCAAGCATCTGGGCGGACACGCCTGGGAACAGCTGGTGCTGCCGGGCCGGATACGCGGCGGGCACCTGCTGTGCCTTGGCAATACCGCGCCGTTTGCCTCGCTGCACGCGCGGCAAGGCGTGACAGTGATGATCCACGATCTCTCTTACCGCCAGTTCCCCGGGGCCTACCGACTGCATTACCGGCTGGGGCACCGCTTCATGCTGCCCTCGCTGCTGCGCCGGGCGAAGACCATCCTCACCGTTTCAGAACGGGAAAAGGCGATGCTTGCAGCGCTGCGGCCCGAGGCGCGCGGACGCATCCACGTGGCACAGAACGGCGGTTGGAGCGCGAGCGTAGCGGAACCCCGCGGCACGCAGGCGGGCGGCGAGGCACCTGCGCCGGGCTACATGCTCTTTGTCGGGTCGCTGTCCCGCCGCAAGAATATCCACGGCGTGCTTGCCGTCGCGGTGCGGCTGGCGCGCGAGGACGGGGTGCGGACGCTGATTGTGGGCGGCGGCAGTGACATTCTCTCGCCGATCGCCGGGGAAATCCCCGCCGACGTCGCGCATCTGGTCCGCTTTACCGGGCCGGTGACCGAGCTTGACGCGCTGGGGCGGCTCTACCGCGATGCGGGGTGCCTGCTGTTCCCCTCGTTCTATGAAGCGAGCCCGCTGCCGCCGATCGAGGCGATGCACTTCGGCTGTCCGGTGGTGGTTTCGGCCATTCCCGCGATGACCGAACGCTGCGGATCGGCCGCGGTCTACTGCGATCCGCACGATGTGGAGGATATGGTGGGGGCGGTGCGGCGCGTGCTGGCCGATCCGGCGCCGCTCGCCGCGAAAAGCCGCCTCCATGCCGCGCACTGGACCTGGCGCGATCAGGCTGCGCTCGTGCTGGAATCCGTGTTGGGC
The DNA here is from genome assembly GCF_965228995.1 of Novosphingobium sp. Classification (GTDB taxonomy): domain Bacteria; phylum Pseudomonadota; class Alphaproteobacteria; order Sphingomonadales; family Sphingomonadaceae; genus Novosphingobium. Next base: position 3,428,931 of record NZ_OZ245852.1, read on the forward strand.
CGCACGCTGGGCGAGATCCATGAAAATGCCCGCCGGAGCGCTGCAAGCGAACCGGCGGGCAAGGCTTCAGGGGGAATCGCGCAAGTGGCTCAGCAAGCGCCCTGCCCGCGCAGCACCGAGGGAATGGTGAGCACGAGGATGACAAGGTTGAGCGCGAACGAGCGCGAGCGGGCATAAGCCAGATCGAACGCGACGCGGCGGCGGTAGCTCGTCTGGTCCTGCCGCTTGACCTGCCATAGCCCGGTGATGCCGGGCTTGAGGCTGCAATAGACCGGGAAGTGGCGGCCATAGCGCGCTGCTTCCGCCGCAACGATGGGCCGGGGGCCGACGAGGCTCATTTCTCCGCGCAGGACGTTGACGAGTTGTGGCAGCTCATCAAGGCAGCTTCGGCGCAGGAAGCGGCCGATGGGCGTGATGCGCGGATCGCAGCGCAGCTTCTGGGCTTCGGCCCATTCAGCCCGCGCGGCGGGATCGCTCTCCAGCAGGCGAGCGAGGCGCACATCGGCATCAACCGTCATCGAACGGAACTTGAGGCAGCGGAACGACTGACCGCCCTGCCCCAGCCGCTTGTGGGCGAACAGGAGCGGGCCGGGATCAAGCAGCTTGATCGCCAGCGCCACGGCGAGCAGCACCGGCACAAGCAACGTGAGCGCGGTTGCCGCAACGACGATATCGAGCGCGCGGATAGCGCTCGCATGGCGCGTAGGCGGCGCAGCCAGGCGCGGCGGCAGTGGCGGATGCGCCGGGAGTGGCACCGCCACGAGCACGCGCGCAGGTGGTGCAGGACGCGTAGCGGGAGCGAACGCGGATATGGCAGATTCGGGTGCCCAGGTTTTCGCCTGGGCTGGCATGAGGCTGTTCACTGCTCAGGTCTCCTTCGAGGCCCGCACGCCAGAAATTAGGCGGCAGTGACGTCTTGATGCAGTGCGGCGCGGCGCCGGTCAGGCGAGGATGCCCCCGGGACGGTTGGATAAGGAGGCCGCAAAGTGCTTGACGTGAAGGCCTTCAGAGGAGGTGGCTGGCACCCCACAGGATCGCCGCCCAGAGCAGCGCAGAGCTGACCAGCGGGAAGGCAAGGCGGAACCAGCCGGGGTAAAGCTGCTCTGCGTCCGGGTCTGGCGGAGCGGTCAGTTGAGCCAGTTCGGCCTGGAGTTGGTGCACGGGCGAAGGCGCAGGAACCGCCAGTTCATCGGCAAGTCTGGCTGCCGCCGAAGCGGACGCGGGCGCAGGACGGGCTCCCGGTGCGGCGCCGGGCGGCACCGCCGGGGTGGCGGAAACGGCGCTTTCGGGGCGCGGCTGGGCAGCGGGCATGAAGTACCTCCGCGCGCCAGACTAGCGGCGCGGGGTGAAGCGAGGCTTGTGCGAATCTATGTAGTTTTACTTAAGTATATGCACCGCAACGAAAAATTTGCCGCACTGCACAATCGCCTCCATCTCGGAGCAGTCTAGGCGCGGTCTGCCTGCGAGAGCAGTTCGCCATCGACCGGGTAGCCCGCATCGGAGGGAATCACGAGCCAGCGCTCGCCATCGCGCAGTTCGATCCGCGGGGTGACGGTGACGATCGGCGTGGCCAGCGCGTGTTCCCGCGCGGCATCGAAATGGCTGAACTGCGCCAGTCGTTCGAGATTTCGGCGGGTGGGGAAGATGATCTTGATCGACTTCTCATCGGCAAGGCGCAGCGCTTCGGCAGCGCTGGCCCAGAACAAGTGGCGATTCTCGGTCGTATCGGCAGTGACTTCCACCGCGCCGGTGCCGAGGTTCGCGAGATAGAACCGGGTATCGAACACGCGCATGTTGCGGTGCCGTGGCCACCACCGGGCGAACGGCACGAGTGCATCGAAATCAAGCTCCCAGTCGAAGGCTTCGAGCACATCGGCAAGCCGCCCGGTATCGAGCAGCAGGCGGCGGGCGGCGGCAGCACGTTCCGCATCGACTGCGCCGACGAGACCGACCGCAAGCCCGGTTTCCTCCAGCGTTTCGCGCACGGCAGTGATCCGCCCGGCGGCATCAGCGGGATCGAGCGCGAGGCCGCTGCGGGCCATGAACGCTTCGGCGAGTTCGTGATCGGCGGGATCGACCTTGCCGCCGGGGAACACCGTGGCCCCGCCCGCGAAGGCAAGGCTGCCCGAACGTTCGACCATCAAGATCTCTGGCGGGCCGCTGGCCGGCCCGGTGGCGGGTGCGTGACGGAACACCACAAGCGTGGCGGCCGGGGTAGCGGGGGCAGCGTCCGCGTGTTCGCCCATATCGTCGAGTTCGTCCATTGGCAGACCATGCTACAGGGTAACGGTACTTGCCAAGCGCTACGGCCTGCCTTTGCCGGGCTTCTTCTCCAAAGTGACAGGCCCCTGTCGGCAGACTTTACATCCCTCTGCCTGCGATACGGTGCCCTTGCGGCAGGATCATCGATTTTTTGGGACATTTTCGTGTTTGGCACGCCCCCTGCATAGTACCTGTTGTCCTGAGAATGTCTTCCCAGAGGCGGAACCGTTCCCCCCGGTCTCCCGGTTCCGCCTCTCCAGGCCCCACCGCCTGACAAGCCCCGCGCGCGGCTCCACCCCCCACCCGCGCGCGGGGCCGGACGGCCCCCCTCTCCTCATCCGGCTCCTGAAACGCAAAACGCGGCCCCGCTTGTGGCGGAGCCGCGTTTTTGTTTGCGTCAGGAAGAAGGGATCAGGCGAGGCGAATCAGGCCTGAACGACCTTTGCGTCAACCATGAGCTGGTGAAGCTCACCCGCCTGATACATTTCCATCATGATGTCCGAACCACCGACGAATTCGCCCTTCACGTAGAGCTGCGGGATCGTCGGCCAATCGGAGAAGGACTTGATGCCCTGGCGGATTTCCATGTCCTGCAGCACATCGACCGAGGCATATTCCACGCCGAGGTGATCGAGGATGGCGATCGCCTTGCTCGAGAATCCGCACTGCGGAAACAGCGGGGTGCCCTTCATGAACAGGACGACGTCGTTGGTGCCGACGATTTCAGCGATGCGTTCGTTGGTAGACATGGGCTCTTCCGGGTCTTTCGTGGCAGGTAGCAGCGCGAACTGGCTTGACGTTCAGGTGGGGACGCCGGTGGTCACTTGCAAGGCGTGGAGCACACCGCCCATGCGCTCACCCAGCGCACCATAGACGGCCTTGTGCCGTGCTACGCGGCTGAGACCGGCAAACGAGGGTGCTACAACATGGGCGGCATAGTGATCGCCATCGCCGGCAAGATCGGTGATCGTGACGTCTGCATCGGGAATCGCGGCGCGGATCAGCGCTTCGATCTCGGCTGCGGGCATCGGCATCAGGCTTCGCCCGTGATCTGGCGGCGTGCCTCGATCGCATGTTCGGCGAGCGCGGCGCGGATCTCGGCCTCGTCCACATCGACTTTGGCGAGGGTCAGGTCGCCGAGCAGCTTGCGCACGACATCCTCATCGCCCGCTTCCTCGAACTCGGCCTGGACGACCGAGCGGGCATAAGCCTCCGTCTCGGCAGCATCGAGGCCCATGCGGACTGCTGCCCAGTGGCCGAGAAGCTTGTTGCGGCGAGCCTGGATGCGGAAAAGGGTTTCCTCATCATGGGCAAACTTGGCCTCTTCGGCGCGTTCGCGGTCCTCGAACGTAGTCATGTCAGGTCTTTCCTATGGCTCATACCGGCCTTGGCGGCAGGCTGCTTCACTTGCGAGGGATAGTGGCCCCGGCGAGCGGCTGCAAGGGCGCGCCGTGCGAAAACAGCGATCTATTCGATCGGCAGGCCCGTCCATTTGGCAAGGAAGGCGAGTACGTCCGCTCCGCTGGCGATGACCTTGTCGACCGGCTTGCCGGAGCCGTGGCCGGCCTGCGCCTCGACCCGCAGCAGATGCGGGCGGGCGCCGAGATCGGCTGCCTGCAGCGCGGCAACGTACTTGAAGCTGTGCGCGGGCACGACGCGATCATCGGTATCGGCGGTGGTGACAAGGATCGCGGGGTAATCGGCGCGGGCGCGGATGTTGTGATAGGGCGAATAGGCACGCAGCACCCGCCAGTCCGCCTCGCGCGAGGGGCTGCCGTAGTCATCGACCCAGAAGCGGCCGGACGTAAACCGGTCAAACCGCAGCATGTCCATCACGCCGACATCAGGATTGGCGGCTGCGAAGAGATCGGGGCGCTGGTTGATGACCGCAGCGACGAGCATGCCGCCGTTGGAGCCGCCCTGAATGGCCAGTCCGCCCTTTGCCGCGATGCCCTGGTTGATGAGGTATTCGCCTGCCGCGATAAAATCGTCGAAGCTGTTCTGCTTGTTGGCAAGGCGGCCGGCATCGTACCACGCGCGGCCAAACTCGCCGCCGCCCCGGATATTGGCCAGCGCAAAGACACCGCCGGCCTCGAGCCAGGCCATGCGCACCGCCGAATAGCCGGGAGTGAGCGCCACGTCGAAGCCGCCGTAGCCATAGAGCAGCGTTGGCGCAGCACGGCCCGAAGCGGCAAGGCTGCGCTTGCGCACGACGTACATCGGCACTTTCGTCCCGTCCTTCGAGGGGAAGCTGCGCTGCTCGACGATGTAGTCGGCCGGATCGAACGGCAGTTGCGGGACGGCGAACGGCGTGGCGGTGCCGGTACGCGTATCGAGCCGGAAGATCGCGGGCGGCTGGTTGAAGCTGGAGAACTGGTAGAACGTCTCCGGATCGCCGGGACGGCCGCCGAAGCCGCTCGCCGCGCCGATTGCGCCCACCGTGATCGCCCGCTTCGGACGCCCTTTGAGATCGGTGACGACCGCATAGCTCGCGCCTTGCTGGAGATAGGACAGGATCATCCGATCGCCGACGATGCGCCCGGCATCGAGCGTATCGGCCGCCTCGCCGATCACGGTGTTCACCGTGAAGCCGCCCTTCCCGCTCCGATCGAGATCGACACGGACGAGGCGGTAGTGCGGCGCACCGGCATTGGTGATGAACCACAAGTGATCGCCGACGCCTTCGACGAACTTCCAGTCATCAGTCATCTCGGGCGCGACGGCAAGCGCGGTCCAGTCTTGCGCCGCATTGGCGAATTTGCCGCGCGGGAGCGGGATGACCTGCACCGTGCGGCGCGGGAGCGTGCTGGCGGAGGAAATGACCACCGCCCAGCGGCCATCGGACGAAACCGAGACGCGGTGGTTCCAATCGCGATGCGCGGGCGTGGCGAAGACCCGCACATCGGCGCTTTGCGGCGTGCCGACGCGGTGAAACCAGATCGCCTTGTCGAACACCGGCGCGCTGTAAGTCTCACCCGCTGGCGGCTCTGGATAGCGCGCGTAGAGGAAGCCGGCATCGCCGACCCAGCCGATCCCGGTGTCGTTCGCCCATTCGAGCCGGTCCTCGAGCAGCTTGCCCGTGTTCACATCGACAACGCGGACCGTGCGCCAATCGCTGCCATCGCGCTGCTGGGTGAGCGCGAGCAGATGGCCATCCGGCGAGGGAACCCAGGCGTCGAGCGTGCGCAGGCCTCCACCGGCCGCCTTGTCCCACGTGTTGGGATCGACGAGCACGCGGCCCTCGCCATCGAGGCCTTCGCGCACTTGCAGCACGGCCTGGTTCTGGAGACCGCTGTTGCGCGTGTAGAAATAGCGAGTGCCCGCCTTGCGCGGCAGGCTGAAGCGTTCGTAGGCGAAAAGGCTGCGGATCTTCTCGCGCAGCGCGTCACGGCCCGGAAGCTGGGCGAGATAGGCCGAACTCGCGGCGTTCTGCTGCGCGACCCAGGCCGCCACTTCGGGGCTCGAGCGCACATCTGCCTCTAGCCAGCGATAGGGATCGGCAAGATCCTCGCCGAACTGGTGCTCGATCAGCGAATCGCGGCGCGTCGGCGGATAGCGCGGAGCCGAGAAAGCGGTGATGCCGGCCTTGTCCCAGGCGCGCTCCGGGCTGCGCTCGGTGGCGGAGGGCTGCACGCCATCGCTGCCGGTATAGGTGGAGGGGCCGCGAACCGGCGCAGCCAGCGCCTCGGCCTCCTCACGGGCTATGGCCCCCGGCGCCGGCAACAGGAGTGCCAGAACCAGAACCGCCCTTTTGATCCTTCCCGCGATTTTCATGCTTTTCTGGGAACAGGTTAGCACCACCGGGGGGCGTGGGCGAGAGCGAAATTGCGCTTAGCGGAGCGCAAGGGATTGGCAGGGATTTAGGGGCGTTCTGCCGAGCCGGTTGGCGTTGTGCGGTGCGGCTCAGGATTCCCGCCTTCGCGCGGATGACGAACGAGCGTGTGGAACGCCCAAATGAAAAGGGCGGCGCCTTGCGGCACCGCCCCAGTTAGTCCCTTGCGGGATCCGGCAGCCTCAGGCCGCTTCGTATTCGTCTTCGTCCGCGGTCAGCACCGGGCCGGAATCGAGGCCCTTTGCGCCGGTGTCACGGTCGACCAGCTCGATCACGGCCATCGGAGCAGCGTCCGAGGCGCGGTAACCGGCCTTGATGATGCGGGTGTAGCCACCGGCGCGACCGGCATAGCGCTCGGCCAGCGTGGTGAAGAGCTTGGCAAGCTGCGCGTCGTCCAGCAGGCGGGCGTGCGCAAGGCGGCGGTTCGAAAGGCCACCATGCTTGCCCAGCGTGATCAGCTTTTCGATGTAGGGGCGCAGCTCACGTGCCTTGGGCAGCGTGGTGGTGATCTGCTCGTGCTTGATGAGCGCAGCCGCCATGTTGCGCATCAGCGCGCGGCGGTGCGAGGATGTACGACCCAGCTTGCGCTGGCCCAGCTTGTGACGCATCGGTCTTCTCCGTTCGTTAGGGGCCCGTATCAGGTAGCCCGTACCAGGCGGCTGTTGGGGTTGCCGCCAAGAACCCGTTGGGGCGCTTCTTTGCAGAAGCGCCCCCTATCCGGTTCAGCCGAGCAGTTCCTGCTCGAGCTTCTTGGCCATCTCTTCGATATTCTCCGGCGGCCAGCCGGGGATGTCCATGCCGAGGCGCAGACCCATCGAGGAGAGCACTTCCTTGATTTCGTTGAGCGACTTGCGGCCGAAGTTCGGCGTGCGCAGCATCTCCGCTTCGGTCTTCTGCACGAGATCGCCGATGTAGATGATGTTGTCGTTCTTGAGGCAGTTGGCCGAGCGGACCGACAGCTCCAGTTCGTCCACCTTCTTGAGCAGGTAGCGGTTGAGCTGGTTCGCGTCGCTTTCCTCGGGCGTGTGGACGGCCATGCCGCCACCCATCGCCGGCACGTGGCCGGTGGGCAGCTGGTCGTCGAAGTGCACGAAGAGCGAGAGCTGGTCCTGCAGGATGCGCGCGGCATAAGCGACCGCGTCTTCCGGCGTGACGGTGCCATCGGTCTCGACCATCAGGTTGAGCTTGTCGTAGTCAAGCTCCTGGCCGATGCGGGCGTTGTCGATCTTGTACGAGACCTGACGGACCGGCGAGTAGAGCGAATCGACCGGGATCAGCCCGATCGGCGCATCGACAGGACGGTTCGACACGGCGGGGACGTAGCCCTTGCCGGTGTCGGCGGTCAGTTCCATGTTGAAGGTCGCGCCTTCGTCGAGGTTGCAGATCACGAGGTCCTTGTTCATGACCTCGATGTCACCGCTCACCGCGATGTCGCCCGCCTTGACTTCGCCCGGGCCGGTGGCCGAGAGCTGCAGGCGCTTCGGGCCTTCGCCCTGCATGCGCAGCGCGATCTGCTTCACGTTGAGCACGATGTCGGTCACGTCCTCACGCACGCCGGCGAGCGAGGAGAATTCATGCAGCACGTTCTCGATCTTGATCGAGGTGACGGCCGCGCCCTGCAGCGAGGACAACAGCACGCGGCGCAGTGCGTTGCCGAGGGTGAGACCGAAGCCACGCTCAAGCGGCTCGGCGACGAAAGTCGCACGGCGCTTCGGGTCGTTGCCAGGCTTGATCTCGAGGGAGTTGGGCTTCTTCAGTTCCTGCCAGTTCTTGATGTTGACAGTCATGGAATTCCCCTAGGGTTATCGGAGGAGACAGGCGATCGGCCATGAAGCCGCCACCGGTCAGAATAGTGGGCGGGCGTGAAACGCAGGACGCGCCCCGCGCTTGTCCCCGCCAGAGGCAGGATCAGACGCGGCGACGCTTCGATGGGCGAACGCCGTTGTGCGGGATCGGCGTCACGTCGCGGATCGCGGTGATCGTGAAGCCAACCGCCTGAAGCGCGCGCAGCGCGCTTTCGCGGCCCGAACCGGGACCCTTCACTTCGACTTCGAGGGTGCGGACGCCGTGCTCGGCGGCCTTCTTGCCCGCGTCGTCAGCCGCGACCTGCGCGGCATAAGGCGTCGACTTACGGCTGCCCTTGAAGCCCATCATGCCCGCGGACGACCACGAGATGGCGTTGCCCTGCGCGTCGGTGATGGTGATCATGGTGTTGTTGAAGCTGGCATTGACGTGCGCGACACCACTGGTGATGTTCTTGCGCTCCCGCCGCTTGATACGCTGAGGTTCGCGAGCCATTTTCTGAAATCCTGTCGAAATAAGTTGCTGCGAAGTCGGGGCTTAGGAAGCCGCCTTACTTCTTCTTGCCGGCGATCGCCTTGGCCTTGCCCTTGCGGGTGCGGGCGTTGGTGTGGGTGCGCTGACCGCGAACGGGCAGACCCTTGCGGTGACGCAGGCCGCGGTAGCAGGCCAGGTCCATCAGGCGCTTGATGTTCATCGCGGTTTCGCGGCGAAGATCGCCTTCCACGGTGTGATCCGCGTCGATCGCTTCACGGATCTGGAGCACTTCGGCGTCCGACAGATCCTGCACGCGGCGAGCGTGATCAATGCCGAGCTTGTCGGCGATCAGCTTGGCCTTGTGCGCACCAATTCCGTGAATGTAGGTCAGCGCAATGATCACGCGCTTGTTGGTGGGGATATTGACCCCGGCAATACGAGCCACTTGTTTCTCCATGCTCCACAGGGTGATGACGGCAGCGCTGAAAGCGCCGGGCCAGACCCCATCTCATCGCGGTTCACTCGGTTGCACGAAAGCAGCTTCGCCAGAAGGAACCCTGAAAAATAAGGATTCCCAACCGACGCTATTACCCTTGTCGTATCGAGTGAATGGCGCGCTTAGGACGATTCGAATTAACCGTCAACCATTAAGACGCACGAAAGCGTGGCCCTCGCGCCTGAGGGGCACGGCCGCGGATGTTGATTTGAGGATCATACCGTATCGGCGCCTCAAGGTCAAAGGAGTCCGCCAGATTGGACCATTCCCTCTGGCCGGTGCGCTTGTCGTTTGGCTCTGCCCTGCTAGCGTGACCGGCGGGCGAATGGGGGCAATTGCGAATGACGGCTGGGTTGAACGAGCGGGCGCTGATCCGCAAGATTGCCTTGCGCACGCTGCCGCTGATTCTGCTGAGCTATTTCGTCGCGCTGGTTGACCGGTCAAACATCAGCTTTGCCGCCGCAACGATGAACGCCGACCTTGGTTTCAGCGAAACGATCTACGGCATCGGCGCTTCGGCGTTCTTCGTCGGCTATTCGCTGCTCGAGGTGCCGTCCAACCTGCTCCTGGCGCGGTTCGGGGCGCGAGTCTGGCTGGCGCGGATCATGTTGACCTGGGGCGTAATCTCGATCCTCACCGCCTTCGTGCATAGCCCCATGCAGTTCTACGCGATGCGCTTTGCCCTGGGCGTGGCGGAAGCAGGCTTTTACCCGGGCGTGATCCTCTACCTTTCAAGCTGGTTTCCCGGCGAGCACCGCGCCTGGGCGATCAGCCGGTTTTATATCGCGCTGCCACTGTCGTTCGTCGTGATGGGCTCGCTCGCCGCGCCGCTGCTGGCGATGGACGGGCATTGGGGGTTGCAGGGATGGCAGTGGCTGCTGATCATGGAAGGGCTGCCCTCTTTGGTGCTGGCGCTCGTGCTGGTGCTCGCCCTGCCCGATCGGCCCGAAACCGCGCGCTGGCTGAGCGACGCGGAACGCGCCTGGCTGAAGGGCGCGCTGGCCAGGGAAGCTGCCGTGATGGGCGAGGTTTCGCACAATCTGCTGCGCGCGCTCACCAATCCCTATGTGCTGCTGCTGGGAATGGCCAATGCCTGCAACTTCATCGCGATCAACGCGATCATGTTTTCCGCACCCAGGCTGCTGGCGCACGATACAGGGCTCGATGTGGCCGGCGTGGGGCGGATCGTTTCGGTCGGCGGCGTCGCCATCGCGCTGGGGCTGCTGCTCGTCGGCTCGGTGGCGGGGCAGACGGTGGGCCGAACGCTGATGGCCTATGTGGGACTGGTCGTGCTGGCTGCGGTGGGCCTCATGCTGCTTTGGCTGGGGGGAACCAGCGAGAGCTCGATCGCGGGCTTTCTCGTGTTCATCGCTGCCGCGCAGGTCGCAGGGATGCTGCCGCTGGCCATGGTCAGCCGCCTCATCCCCGCCGCCGACCGCGCCGGGGGCCTCGCGATGGCCAACACGATCTCGCAAGGTGGTGCGTTTTTCGGCCCGATCCTGTGGGGCGTGCTCGCCGACAGGACGGGGAGCTATCACATGGGCGTGGCACTGCTGATCCCGGCAATGGCGGGATCAGCAAGCTTTGCGCTGCTGGTGCGGCAGCGTAACCTGGCGAAGGCGTAATGGGTGAGGAGGAGAGCGCGGGCAGCGTTCCCCTCCCCCGTTCGGATCACACCACCCCGAAGGCCAGCATCGCATCGGCCACTTTCTTGAAGCCGGCGATGTTCGCGCCCTTGACGTAATCGGTATAGCCGCCGCCCTGATCGCCATATTCGAGGCAGGACTGGTGGATGCCGAGCATGATGTCCTTGAGCATCTGCTGGAGTTCCTCCTCCTTCCACGAGCGGCGTTCGGAGTTCTGGCTCATTTCGAGGCCCGAAACCGCGACGCCGCCAGCGTTGCTCGCCTTGCCCGGCGCGTAGAGGATCTTCGCGGCCTTGAAGATGTGCACGCCATCAAGATCGGTGGGCATGTTGGCGCCTTCCGCCACGGCCTTGCAGCCGTTGGTGACGAGCAGCCTGGCATCCTCGCCCAGCAGTTCGTTCTGCGTGGCGCACGGCAGCGCGACATCGCAGGGAACGCCCCACGGGGTCTTGCCCTTGACGAAGCTCGCCTTGGGGAACGCGGTCACGTATTCCTCAATGCGGCCGCGGCGGACGTTCTTGAGGTCCTTCACCCAGTTGATCTTGGCCTGGTCGATGCCGTCCGGATCGTGGATGTAGCCCCCCGAATCCGAGAGGGTGAGGACCTTGCCGCCCAGTTGGACGATCTTCTCCGCCGCGTGTGTGGCAACATTGCCCGAGCCCGAGATGACAGCAGTCTTGCCGACGAGATCCTCGCCCTTCGTCGCCAGCATGTTGACGAGGAAGTAGACCGCGCCGTAGCCCGTCGCCTCGGTGCGGATCAGCGAACCGCCCCATTCGAGGCCCTTGCCGGTGAGCACGCCGGTGAACTGGTTGGTGATGCGCTTGTACTGGCCGAACATGTAGCCGATCTCGCGCCCGCCCACGCCGATATCGCCCGCCGGAACATCGACGTCGGCGCCGATGTGGCGGTAAAGTTCGGTCATGAACGACTGGCAGAAGCGCATGATCTCGCGCACGCTTTTGCCCTTGGGATTGAAGTTGGAACCACCCTTGCCGCCGCCCATGGGCAGGCCCGTGAGCGCATTCTTGAAGGTCTGCTCGAAGGCGAGGAACTTGAGCACGCTTTCGGTGACGCTGGGATGGAAACGGATGCCGCCCTTGTAGGGGCCGATCGCATTGTTGTTCTGGACGCGCCAGCCGCGCTGGACGCGGATGTTGCCGGCATCGTCTTCCCAGCAGACGCGGAAGGACACGACGCGGTCAGGCTCGGCAATGCGGCGCAGGATCTGTTGCGAGTGATACTGCTCCTTGTCTGCCATGAAATCGAAGATGTCTTCGGCAACCTCCTGCACCGCCTGAACGAATTCAGGCTGATACGGATTGCGCTTTTTGACACCTTCCATGAAGGTCGGCAGGTCGACGTGATCGGAAACGGCCACAGCATTCTCCCCCTAGAGCAAAGCCGTTGTTCGGCTTCGGGACTTAGCGTGCGACCCGCATCAGGACAGTTCGCCCGCCAGGTCGTGCCCGGCGAGTCGCGCTTGTCCTGTTCGGGGTTCTACCCGGTTTTGTTACGGACGTCAGTGCGCCTGCGCACAGGCCGGGCGATCGCGGCGATCAGGGCGCGGGGGCGGCGCCGAGTGCTGCATCGAACGCCGCATTGGCATCGCGGTGGGCGTCGGATTCGGGATCAGGCGCCTTGGGCGATGGCTTGGCAGCAGGCTTGGCTCCCGGTTTTGCGGGCGCTTTGGCCGGTGCCTTTGCGGGCGCGGCGGACGCAGGCTTGGCGGCAACCTTGCCGGAGGCCTTCGCGGCCGGGGGGGTGGGTGCAGCAGCAGCCTTGACGGGCTTGTCCGGCTTGGGTTCGGTCTTAGTCTCTGGCTTTGCTGCAGCCTTCTGCCCGGGCTTGCCGCCAGCAGGCGGAAGGCTGAAGCTCTCGGCACCCTTGAGCGGGACGACCGGCTTCGCTTGCCCTTCGGCGGCCGCTGCATCGCCTTCCGGCGCAGCGGCAGTCTTTGGGGCGGGCGGCGCGGCAGCGGGTTCGGCAACCGGGCCGAGCTTGCTGGAAAGGCTGGCGAGCTGCGCTGTCAGCATGCGGTCCACCGCCGGCGCGATCTCGTCCACCTTGTAGCGCATGAAGCCGCCGACGACATATTCGAACAGGATCCGCGATCCCTTCTCGGTAGGCTTGACCGTGATCGTCATCGTCGCGGCAAGCGCTTCGCTCTGCAGCGGCCCGAGCGCGCCGACGAGGCGCATTGCGCGCGGCGGCTCGATATAGACGACGCGCATGTGCTGCACGCCGCCGGGCTTTTGCGAGGCAGGCGCGCCATCGGGACGCGGCAGGACTTCGCAGAAGCAGCCGCCGACCTGGGGATCGAGGCTGAGGTTGGCGGCGTCGCCGGAAAAAGTGTGTTGGCTCTGCCACCACTGCGCGGGCGTGAGGATGGTTTTCCACGCCTCGGCCGGCGGCGCGGTCACTTCGCTGGCAAGGCGCACCACGAAGCCCGTCTCGCTGCGAGTGATGACCTCGGCATGCGCAACCGGGACAGCGAGGGCAAGCGGTGCCAAGATGAGGCCCGCGCCCCATAGCCAACGCCCGTTGTCTCGCATGATCAGAACCCCCGCCTCTGCACCCGGATAGGTGCCCCGGCGTAGGTGTTTATACGAGAATGGCCTCGATAGCACCTGTCACGGCGTCCATATCCGCCATTCCGTCGACGCGGCTGACAATGCCGCGTGCTTCGTAGATGGGGAGGATGGGCGCGGTCTTCGCGCGGTACTCGGCCATGCGCGTGCGCACGGTTTCCTCGTTGTCGTCCGGACGGCGCTTGAATTCGTGGCAGCCGCACTTGTCGCAGGTGCCTTCGACGGCTGGCTTCTCGAACGTGTCGTGATAGCCCTTGCCGCAATTGGCGCAGGTGTAGCGGCCAGTGATCCGCTCGACCAAGGCGTCCTCGTCGACTTCGAGCTCGATCACGTGATCGAGCGCGCGGCCGCGCGAGGCGAGGATGGCATCGAGCGATTCGGCCTGCGGCGCGGTGCGCGGATAGCCATCGAAAATGGCGCCCTGCCCCGCGGGCATGGCATCGAGCTCATCGCCGATAAGAGCGGAGACGATCTCGTCCGAGACCAGCTCGCCCGCTTCCATCACAGCCTTGGCCTTGAGGCCGACAGGTGTGCCCGCCTTGACTGCGGCGCGCAGCATGTCGCCGGTCGAGAGCTGCTTCATGCCGTGCCGCTCGACGAGCCGCTGCGCCTGGGTTCCCTTGCCCGCGCCCGGCGGCCCCAACAGGATGATATTCACGCCTGCAATCCCCTCTTTACCGTTCGCCGGTTTCCAGCCTCGCCACCCGACCCCCGGGTGACCGGCTCAGCGCATACGGCCTTTCAGCTTGGCCTTCTTGATGAGGTCGCCATACTGGTGCGCCAGCAGATGCGACTGGATCTGGGTGATGGTATCCACCGTCACGTTGACCACGATGAGCAGGCTGGTGCCGCCGAAGAACAGCGAGCCCATGCCGGTTTCGGCCATGATCGCCTCGGGCACAACACAGACAATGGTGATGTAGGCAGCGCCCAGCACGGTGATGCGGGTCAGCACATAATCGAGATACTTCTCGGTGTTCTTGCCCGGACGGATGCCGGGGATGAACCCGCCATTGCGCTTGAGGTTGTCCGCCGTCTCTTCCGGATTGAACACGATCGCGGTGTAGAAGAAGCTGAAGAACAGGATCCCGAGCGCATAGAGCACCATGTACACGGGCTTGCCATGGCCGAGGTACTGGTTCAGCCCGACGATGATGTGGCCCATCGTGCTATCGGGCGAAACCGAGCGGCCGGCGAACTGCGTGATCGTCAGCGGCAGCAGCAGCAGCGAGCTGGCAAAGATCGGCGGGATCACGCCTGCGGTGTTGAGCTTGAGCGGCAGGTGGCTGCGGTCTGCTGCCATCATCCCGCGCTGGGTAACGCGTTTGGGATACTGGATCAGCAGGCGGCGCGTGGCACGCTCGAAGAAGCAGATACCGATCACGACAACCACCAGCAGCGCCATGACCGCAGCGATCAGGAACGGGCTGAGCGCGCCGGTGCGGCCTTGCTCGAACATGTTGCCGAAGAAGGTTGGCATCTGGGCGACAATGCCGGCCATGATGATCAGCGAGGTGCCGTTGCCGATGCCGCGGCTGGTGATCTGTTCGCCCAGCCACAGCAGGAACATGGTGCCGCCGATAAGGCTGATCACCGCGCCGATGCGGAACACGTAGCCGGGATCGACCACCGCCTGCAGGCCGCTCGAAGCGCTGAACGCCTCAAGCCCTACGGCGAGGAACCAGCCCTGGATCGCGGTGAGGAACACGGCGCCATAGCGAGTATACTGGTTGAGCTTCTTGCGCCCGCTTTCGCCTTCCTTCTTCAGCGCGGCGAGCGCGGGATGAAGCGAGGAGCCCAGCTGCACCACGATCGAGGCGGTGATGTAGGGCATCACGCCGAGTGCGATCAGGCTCATGCGCTGGAGCGAGCCGCCCGAGAAGGCGTTGAACACATCAAGGATGCCGCCCTGCGTGCGCTTGTAAAGCTCGGCCAGGATCATCGGATTGACGCCCGGCAGCGGCACGAAGCTCATGAAGCGGAACACGACAAGCGCGCCCACCGTGAACCAGATGCGCGACTTGAGTTCGGTCGCCTTCGAGAAATTGGCCAGATTGAGCGTGCTGGCGATGTTATCGGCGCGGGATGCCATGTTCGGGTTTCAAGCCTTGCTGCTGGGCTGACTGCGAGCGATGTCGCAGTGCCTATGTGGCTAGCCCATATAGGGAGGGTTCGGCAATGTCGAACCCCCGTTCAGCGATTTATCGGCGCGGGACCGCCGAAACGCAAACGGGGGCCAGGTTCCCCCGGCCCCCGCATGCGCTGAATGCCTTACTTGGCGGCCTTCGCCACCTTGTTGGCTTCGCGGCGAACCGTCTTCTTCTCGTGCTCGCTGGGGGCTGCCTCGGGCAGGGTCACCGCGCCGCCAAGCGCTTCGACCGCAGCGCGGGCGCCCTTGCTGACGCCTTCGACGTGGAAGCTGGCCTTGGTGGTGAGCTCACCCTTGGCGAGGAGGCGCACGCCATCCTTGCCGCCGCGTGCAAGACCGGCGGCCTTGAGCGCGGCATGGTCGATCACGCCATCGGCGCTGAGCTTGCCTGCATCGATCGCCTTTTGGATCATGCCGAGATTCACTTCGGCGTAGTCCTTGGCGAAGATGTTGTTGAAGCCGCGCTTCGGGATGCGCATGTGAAGCGGCATCTGGCCGCCTTCGAACCCGTTGACCGACACGCCCGAGCGCGCCTTGGCGCCCTTCTGGCCGCGACCGGCGGTCTTGCCCTTGCCCGAGCCGATGCCGCGGCCCACGCGCATGCGGCCCTTGCGGGCGCCATAATTGTCGGAGAGTTCGTTAAGCTTGGTCATGTGGAGCACTCGCTTTCGCTTTGAGTCGCGCTGATGGGAGCGCGGCCCTTAGGCGAAGCAGGCGGCAATGTCACCCCCTGCGCGCTGCGGCCGCCGGGGCAATGCGCTTGCGGCGCTGCTTTGTGGCCCCCGTGCCACCTTGCACGGGGACGAAATTGAGATCGTGAAAGTCGAAGCTGAAATCGGCGAGCGGCGAGAGCGCCTTCATCGTCACCGTGGTGACGCGGCCAGCTGCGACAGCGAAATGGACCACTGCATCTTCGGTCTCGGTGTTTGCAAAGCGCGTGCGGAAGGCATCTTTCCCCCAGACCTCGAGCGCCCCCTTGAATTCGGGCGTCGGCACGAAATCGATGGCGAGCGCGCCGCCCGCCTCGCGCACCACGATATCGCCATACCACGGATCGCGGTAGCGCCCGGCATAGGCGGACAGCGGCAGGCTGGGCGCGCCTTCGGGCTTGATCGGCCCGCCGCCCTTCCAGTCCTTTAGTGCATCTTGCTCGGTGGTCTCCCGCCGTTTGCTGGCCAAGGCCAACCAGTCGGCTGCAGGTGCGCCGATCAACCTGTCGAGCAGTGCATTGCGCAAACCCACCGAAGCATAGTTGTCCTCGACATTGCTGTAGACCGCAAGGCCGCAGCCCAGTTCCGGCAGCAAGGCATGCTGGGTGATCTGCCCCTGGAGGCCACCCATGTGCGAGAGCAGCCGCTGATCGTGATACTGGCCAACGCCCCAGCCCAGCGCATAGGCGCTGATGACTGGCCGGGTCGGCGCCTCCGGGTCGGGGCCCTTGCCGCTGGAAACGATTGTGCGCGGCTTCCACATCTCGTCGGCCTGCGCCTCGCTCCACAAGCGCGAACCATCGGGCAGCTTTCCCTTGGCGAGCTGCACCGCCAGCCACTTGGCCGCATCGTGCGCGCTGGTATTGAGCCCGCCCGCCGCGCCGATCTTGTCCTGCTCGTCGGCGGCGACCGTCTTCATCGGACCCATTCCGCGCACCGGCGGCCCTAGCCGCGCGTGGCGACCGGCCACATTCTCGCCCTGCACGCGTGAGATCGCCGCCACACTTTCCGCCATGCCCAGCGGCTTCAGAATGCGCGTGGTTACCGCGTCCGCCCAACTGAGCCCGGTCAACCGCGTCACGATCATCCCTGCCACGAGATAGAGCAGGTTGTCGTAGGCAAAGGTGGTGCGAAAGCCGGTCGATGGCTTCAGATAGCGCAGCCCGTGCAGGATATCGCCGAGCGTGTGGCTCGACATGGGGAAGAACATGAGGTCGCCTGCCCCGAGCGGCAATCCGCTGTTGTGGATGAGCAGATCGCGCACCGTGAACATGCGTGTGACGACCGGATCATGCAGCTCGAATTCCGGCAGATAGCGCTGTACTGGCGCATCCCATTGCAGTTTACCCGCATCGACCAGCATGGCCAGCAGCGCGGTAGTAAAGGCCTTGGAATTGGAGGCGACGGCAAACAGCGTGTGTTCGTCCACCGCGCCCGCCCGGTCGAGCCTGCGCTGGCCATAGCCCTTGGCGAAGGCCGGCATGCCAGGGCGAACAACGGTGACGGCCAGGCCCGGGACATCGAACCGGGCGCGGAAAGCCTCCGCCAGGCTGTCGATTTCAGGCTCGGTGAGCGTGCCCACAGGCTTTGTCGGCTCCACCGGCGATGAGCCTGCGGGGACTTCGGCCAGAGCCCGCACCGACGTGCTCGCCGCCAGCAGCGATGCTCCTGTCCAGATGAGTGCGCGTCTGCGATCCATTGCCCGTCCCCCTTTTTGGCTCGGCCATTCGACAGAGCGGCGAGGAAGGAGTCAACCGCAGGTCAGCGACCGGGCGAGTGAACTGCCTCCGCTTTGGTGGAACATCCACCGGTTCAGGGAACGGCAAGGCGCGATCACGAAGGTTGTGCGCACAGTGGCGTGCGCATGCGCTTCCCTGGGGGGCCTTGCTTCCGTAGAGTTCGAGCCGGGGCTGTCCGACAGGCCCGGCAAAGCGAGAGGATCGATATGGCAAGGATGAAGCGCGCCCGCACCGTGTGGCTTGGCCTTGCCGCGTTGGCCCCTGCCCCGCTCGCCGCGCAAAGCATGGCCCCAACCGGCTCCGCGCAGGGCGACGTTTCGCTCACCATCTACAACAACGATCTCGCGCTGGTGCAGGACAAGCGGCAGATCACGCTGCAGAGGGGGACGAACCGGCAGGAATTTCCCGATGTCTCGGCGATGATTAGGCCGGAAACGGTAACGCTGAGCAGCGGGGACGCCGGGATTGTCGAGCAGAACTTCGATTATGATCTCCTCTCGCCCGAGAAGCTGCTCGACAAGGCCGTCGGGCAGACGGTGACGATCGTGCGCACCAATCCGGCCACTGGCGCGGAGACGCGCGAGCAGGCGACCGTGCTGGCTAACAACGGCGGGACGATCGTGCGGATCGGAGACCGGATCGAGGTGCTCGAGAGCTATGGCGCGCGGATCCTGTTTTCCGGCCTGCCGCCAAGCCTGCGCGCCCGGCCCACGCTTTCGATCACGCTCAATGCGGCCAGCGCAGGGCCGCGCCCGGTGACGCTGAACTATCTCTCCTCCGGCTTCGGCTGGAAGGCCGACTACGTCGCGCTGTTCGACGAAGCGCAGGGGAAAATGGATCTGCAGGGCTGGATCACGCTGACGAACAGCACCGGCACCAGCTTTCCGGATGCCCGCGTGTTGCTGGTGGCGGGGCAGCCGGGGCAGGACAACAACCAGTACGGCGGCGGACGTCGGCCGATCCAGCGCCAGATCGACTTCGTGCCCGGCACGCAGAGCGCCAACCGCGAACGGCTGGGCGACTTTTATGTCTATCCCCTCGCCGGGCGCACGACAGTGGCCAATGCGCAGCAGAAGCAGGTGAGCTTCCTCGATGTGGCGGGCGCTCCCGCGAGCAAGGGGTACTACTTCCGCAACGACTGGCTGGGTGCATCGGCCGAGGCCCAGAGCTTTGCGACGGTGCTCAAGCTTTCGACCGCGAAAGGCAGCGGCGTGGGCGATGCGCTGCCGGCAGGAACGGTGCGCGTCTACATGCGCGATGCGCGCGGGGCTCCCCAGTTCATCGGCGAGAAATCGATCGACCATACACCGATGGGATCGACGCTCTCGCTCAAGACGGGCGAGGCGTTCGACGTGAAAGTGCAGCCCACGGTGCAGAACCGCGAAAAGATCACCGCGGACGAATGGGAGAGGACGGGGCGCTGGCGCGTGACCGTGAACGGCAAGACCGATGACGTGACGGTGGAACGGCAAAAGGTCTACTGGCGCACGACGATGGCCTACAAGGTCACCAATGCGCGGCCCTCCCCGGTGAAAGTGGAGCTGGTGCAGGCCGGGCTCGACAACTGGTGGAGCGACACGCGGGTGCCTTCGGAAACGGTCAAGGGGACCCAGCGCACACTCGATGAGCGGGCGTGGACGCTCGACGTGCCGGCGAACGGCGAGACGACCCTCACCGTCCAGTTCGACACGCGGTATTGAGCGCAGCATCAGTGCGGCGCGCGCTTCCTCTGGCGGCTCTGGCCATGGCGCTTGCCGCGCCCGTTGCGGCGGCGGCGGGGGAGCCAACCGTGCTCTCTGCCGGACCGGATACGGTGGGCGTCACCATCTACCGCGCGCCCGAACGTGATGCCGATACTGCGATGAACTTGGGCTGGCTCGAAGGCTATGCTCTGATCACCGAGACACGCAATGTCGAGATTCCGGCAGGCGCCGCGACGATCCGCTTCGAAGGCGTGGCAGGCGGCATCCTGCCCGAATCCGCGCTGGTGACCGGCCTGCCTTCGGGCGTGCGCGAAAAGAACCTCGATGCCGATCTGCTTTCGGCGCGCAATCTCTATGCCCGCGCCTTTGGCCGCCCGGTGATCCTGCGCCGCCAGCGCGGCAAGGACGGCAAGGCCGCGGTAACCGAAGAGCGCGCGGTGATCCGCTCCGCCCCCGACGGCGCTGCAATCTTGCAGACGAAGGCGGGCTTCGAGATAGCCGATTGCGGGCGCGGGATTTCCGATGCGCTCATCTATACCGAGATGCCCGAGAGGCTGAGCGCGCGGCCGACGCTTTCCGTGCGCACCGAAAGCGCGGCGCCGCAGCGTGCGACGATCCACCTTTCGTACCTTGCCTGGGGCTTTGACTGGCAGACAAACTATGTCGTGCAGTTGAACCCGGCGACCGGCAAGGCAGACATGATAGCATGGGTAACGCTGGCGAGCAGTGACCCCACCAGCTTTGTCGATGCCAGTACAGCGGTGGTCGGCGGCAAACTGGACCGCGAAGATGCGCGCGAGGACCGCGAAGCGCAGGACGGCGAGCTGGTGCTCCATTGCTACCTGCGCCCGCAAGTGCCCGCGCCGATGGTGGTGCCGCCGCCACCTATAGCAGTACCGGCACCGGCCATGATGATGGAGGCGGCGGACATCCTCGTGACGGCGAAGCGGCGGGCAGATACGCCGCAGGCTGCGCCGGTCAAAGTTACCGAGGAAGGGCTTGGCGATCTCAAGCTCTACCGCGTGCCGATCCCGACCACGGTCGCCGCCAATGCGCAGAAGCAAGTGGCGATGCACGAGCTCAAGGGCGTGAAATTCAAGACCTGGCACACTGCCGATCTCACACCGGATCTCGATACCAACGCTGCGATCAAGCTGCGCGCGCGCAACCGCAGGGAGGAGGGCCTGGGTGTCGCGCTGCCGGGCGGGCCGGTCGCGGTGTTCGAGCCGAATGGCGCGGACCTGCTGCTGGTCGGCCAGGGCGGCATGCGCGACTATGCGGTGGACGAGGATGTCGAAGTGACGCTGGGCCTCTCCCCCCAAGTCCATGTCGCGGTGAGGGAAACCGGTTCCGGCAAGAACTGGACCGACTATGAGGCGAAAGTCAGCAATGCCAATCCCTGGCCGGTCACATTCGAGGGCAGCCTCCGTCTCAGCGACGGGGAGAAGCTGGAGCGGCCTTCCTCGCAGCTTACCCGCAAGTTCGGCCGCCCGACCTGGACGACCAACGTGCCTGGCAATTCCGAAGCGACCTTGCGCTACCGGGTAAACGATCCGGACTGAGCGTGGCGCTCAGGTCCGGGCCGGTACTGATCAACGTGCTTCCTGCTCAGAACCCGAGCACAAGCGTGCCGCTGACCGTGCGCGGGGCGCCGATCTGGGCGAAGTAGGTGGCGGTATGCAGCAGCGTGCCACCAATGCCGCCGACGTAGAACTCGTCGAACAGGTTGTAGACGTTGAGCTGGATGTAGCTGCCGCGGCCGATGCCCTTGAGGTTGACCCGCGCATCGAGATTGACGAGCGTGTAGGCAGGGATCTGCGCGGGGTAGACTTCGGTCGTGCCCGAAACGACGGGGAGATTCTCGTCGTTGTAGTAGCGCGGGCCGGTGCGCTTGGCCGTCACGCCAAGATCGAACGGCCCGACCGAACCGCGCACCGAACCGCCGTAGGAATAGGTCGGGATGCCGGATTCGCGCTTGCCAGTGGTCGCCGCGAAAGTGGTCGCGTTGACCTGCACATCGTTCTGGATTTCCGACTTGAGCGCGCTGGCGAAGGCATAGAGGCTGATCGCGGGGATCGGCTGGTAGGAGACGTAGCCGTCGAAGCCGTACTTCCGCACGTTGCCGAGGTTGCGGTAGACGGTGGTATCGAGTTCGGGATCGTAGGCGCTCGCCAGACGATCGTGGAACTGGTTGTAGAAGCCTGAAATTTCGCCCTGCACCTTGCCGGTGCGATAGCGGACGCCGCCATCGAAGTTGTCCGTGGTTTCAGGCTTGGGCTGCGCCTGCGCGGTGCCGAGCGGGAAAACGAAAGCGTTGTAGAGGCTGTCGGTGCCCGGAACCGAGAGGCCCTTGGCGTAGTTGGCGAAGAGGCTGAACCCGCCGCCGACGCGGTAGACGAAGCCCACGTTGGGCAGCACCTTGTTGAAATTGAAGATCCGCTGCTGCGGCTGCGCAAAGCCGGTGATCTTGTTGGTGGTGCTGTTGTAGGAATAGGGATTGGCGGCAGCATAGGCCGCATTGAGCGTGGCGTCCTGACCGAAGCAATCGACGTTGCCGCTGGCCGAGGTTGCGAAGCAGTAGTTCGTCAGGTTGCGCTTGAAGAACGGAGCGCGCAGGCCGGCATTGATCACGAGGTTGCCGCCGAAGAACTCGCCGCGATATTCGCCCGCAACCTGGTGGAGGATCGCGTAGGAAAGACGGTCGCGCTTTTCGACGGGAACGTCGTTCGATGCGATCAGCGGCTTGTTGATGGGGAACACGTCGGTCGGCTCGCCATCGAACTCCAGAGTGCCCACTTCGCCGGTCTGGCGGTGGCGCGCGCCGTCATAAGTGTAGGCGATACGCACGCTGTTCTCGGGATTGATATCCCACTTGAGGCTGGCGATGAGGCCGAAGCGCCGCGTCTGGGTGTGGCTGGGCGCGAGCAAGCTGACCGCGTCGAGCTTGTCACCATCGCCGTTGAGATCGGTGCCGAAGTAGTACTTGCCGCCGATGAAGCCGGTGTAGGCGGTGGTGCCGATGGTCTTGGTGCCTTCATTGCCGGTGACCGTGCCGCCGCCGTTGGCCTTGACCCACTGGTAGCTCGGATCAACCGTCAGCACGAGGTGATCAGCCAGCGTGAAGCGCGAGGAAATGCGCACGTTGCCGGTGTTCGACGGGTTGTAGCGACGATCGAACTCGGTGCCGCAGGAATTCGTCGTGTCCGCCACGCCCGTAACCCCGAGGGCGACCGTGCAGGGAACGTTGACCGTATAGCCACGCTCATCGGAATTGCCCGGGAACCGGTTGCCCGAACCCGAACCGACGGTGCGGCTGGGATCGTTGCGCAGCGGGAGCGAGCCGAAGAAGTTGTTGCGGTTCTGGTTGTAGTGCGCGGCGATCGAGATGAAATCGTCGCCGGCGAGTGGCTGGTAGACCTTCGCGTTGTACTGCTGCTTGTTGACCTTGCCGTAGTTGTTGAACGGATTGTCGTTCCGGGCGGTGCTGGCAGAGAACCACGCGCGGGTTCCGCTCTTGGTGAGATCACCGGTCTCGATCTTGGCGAAGCCGCGGCGGAAATTGAAATCACCCACCGAGCCCGAAAAGAGCAGGCCGGCTTCATGATCGGGGGTCTTGCTGCGGTAGTTGATCGTGCCGCCGACGGCCGACGCGGTAGGGCTGTCAACATCGGTGGTGCCGAGGTTGACGTTGACCTCCGAGATGATCTCCGGATCGAGCTGCTGGTTCGAATAGATCGCGTAGTTGCCCGAATCGTTGAGCGGGACGCCGTCGAACGTGAGGCTGATGCGGCTCGCGTCGAATCCGCGGATGCTCAGCGTACCGCCGGCCGAACCATAGGCATCATTGTTCTGGAAGCTGACGCCCGGAATGAGGTTGATCGTATCCAGGATCGTCTGGCCCGGATTCTGGCGCTGGATGGTCTCCTGCGTCAGAACGGCCTTCGCCTTGGGCGTATCGGGCGCGGACACGCCGGCCACTTGCTGGACCCCGCGCGTGCCGGTCACCACGATCTCCTTTTCGAAATCGACCGAACCAGTCGACTGAGCCAGGGCCGGCGAGCAAACCGCGGTCATGCCGATCGCGATCGGGCTGGCAGCCGCAAGAAGAATTGGGTGAAAGCGCATTTCATGTTCTCCGATAGGGGATCGATTGATCCGGCGCGGAGAAAGGCCCCGCCAGGCCGCCACCGGGATGGCGCGCTGGGGGAATCGTCTACCTCCGCACATAGCCGCTCAGAGCAGTTGAAGGCGACAGGATTACTACGAACGATATGGACAAAAGGTCCATATTGGCAGATTTGTAATTACCTTATGGTATGATTAATTACTGTTGCAACACGGCAACGAAAAAGGCCCCGGCATCTCTGCCGGGGCCTCGTTTCACGATTATGACCCATCCATATCGGACAGGATCGAATGTCAGCCGATCACGGCCACCATGTGCGGGAGCTTGGCAAGCGCGCCGCGGACTTCGGCGGTGTCTTCCACCTCAACCACGCGGTTCATCTTGCCCAGGCCCAGACCGATGAGGATCTGCTTCTGGCTTTCCGGGCGACGGATCGGCGAACCGATCTGCTTGATCTTGATCTTTGCCATGTCTGATTACTCCACGATGGCCGCGGCTTCCGCCTCGGCCTCAACCGGAGCAGCACCGCCACGACCGAGCAGGTCGGCAATCTTCTTGCCACGACGCTGCGCAACCGACTTGGGGCTGGTCTGATCGGTGAGCGCGTCGAACGTCGCGCGGATCATGTTGTAGGGGTTCGAGGTACCGACCGACTTGGTCACCACGTCGGCAACGCCAAGGCTCTCGAACACGGCGCGCATCGGACCACCAGCGATGATGCCGGTACCGGCGGGCGCCGAGCGGAGGTTGACCTTGCCGGCGCCAAAACGGCCCTTGCCGTCGTGGTGCAGGGTGCGGCCTTCCTTGAGCGGAATGCGGACCATGGTCTTCTTGGCCGAAGCGGTCGCCTTGGTGATCGCTTCTGGCACTTCGCGAGCCTTGCCATGGCCGAAGCCGACACGGCCCTTGCCATCGCCCACCACGACGAGCGCGGCGAAACCGAAGCGCTTGCCGCCCTTCACGGTCTTGGACACGCGGTTGATGTGGACAAGCTTCTCGATGAGCTCCTCGCCGCCATCCTCGTCACGGTTGCCACGACCACCACGGTCATCGCGGCGGCCACGGCCACCACGCTCACCGCCGCGGTCATTGCCGCCACGGCCACGGCCGGGGCCACGATCGCCGCGACCACCACGACCCTCACGGGGGGCTTCGGCAGCGACGTCGGCGACAGGTGCCACATCCAGGTTGGTTTCATCAGCCATCTTAGAACTCCAGCCCGTTTTCGCGGGCAGCGTCGGCCAGCGCCTTGACGCGGCCGTGGAACAGGAAGCCGCCGCGATCGAACATGACGGTGGTGATGCCGGCAGCCTTGGCGCGTTCGGCAATGTCCTTGCCCACCTGCGCGGCGGCATCAACCGTGGCACCGAGCGCCTTCTGGCCCTTGATGAGGCTGGAGGCGGCAGCGAGCGTCTTGCCCGCGGCATCGTCGATGATCTGCGCGTAGATGTGACGGCCGGAGCGGTGCACCGACAGCCGCGGACGGCCACCGGAACGAGCCTTGAGCGCGGTACGGACGCGCTGACGGCGGCGATCGAAGAGCGAGAGCTTGGCCATTACTTCTTCTTCCCTTCCTTGCGGAAGATGAACTCGCCGGCGTACTTGATACCCTTGCCCTTGTAGGGTTCGGGCTTGCGCCAGCGGCGGATCTCGGCGGCCACCTGGCCAACCTTCTGTTTGTCGATACCCGAGATCAGCACCGTGGTGTTGTCAGGGGTCTTGATCTCGATACCTTCCGGCACCGCGAAATCGACATCGTGGCTGTAGCCGAGCTGCAGCTTCAGGTTGGTGCCCTGAGCCGTTGCGCGGTAACCGACGCCGGTGATGTTGAGGGTCTTGGTATAGCCCTCGGTCACGCCGGTCACGAGGTTGTCCACGAGCGTGCGCTGCATGCCCCAGAACGCCCGAGCGGCCTTGGTGTCGTTTGCCGGCTTCACGATGATCGCATTGCCATCGACCGTGTAGCTGATCTCTTCACGCATGCTCAGAGTGAGAGTGCCCTTGGGGCCCTTCACGGTGATCACGCCGTTCGCGATATCCGCGGTGACGCCGCTGGGGATCGTCACCGGCTTCTTGCCGATGCGGCTCATCAGAACACCTCCGCCAGCACTTCGCCGCCGACGTTCGCAGCGCGCGCTTCGGCATCCGAAAGCACGCCCTTCGGCGTCGAGACGATGGTGATGCCAAGGCCGTTGCGCACAACCGGGAGTTCCTTGGAACCCGAGTAGACGCGGCGGCCCGGCTTCGAGACGCGGGCCACGTGCTTGATCGCCGGCTGGCCCTCGAAATACTTCAGCTCGATGCGCAGCTGCGGGTGGGCGCCGGTGGCGTCCTCCGTGAAACCGCGGATGTAGCCCTCGCGCTGGAGAACCTCGAGCACGTGGAGACGCAGCTTGGAAGCGGGCGAAAGGACCGAGTCCTTCTTCGCCTGCTGGCCGTTGCGGATGCGGGTGAGCATATCACCCAGGGGATCGGTCAATGCCATTTCGTGATCCTTACCAGCTCGACTTGGTCACGCCGGGGATCATCCCCTTGTTGGCGAGATCGCGCAGTTCGATGCGGCAGAGGCCGAACTTGCGGTAGTAGCCGCGCGGACGACCGGTGGTGTTGCAGCGGTTGCGAACGCGGGTCGGGTTCGCGTTGCGCGGCAGCTCGGCCATCTTGAGGCGAGCGATAAGGCGCTCGGTCTCGTCGAGCTTCTCGTCGCCAGCAACGGCCTTCAGCGCAGCATACTTCGCCGCGTACTTCTGAACGAGCTTCTTGCGACGCTCATTCTTGTTGATGGAACTCAGTTTCGCCATGGACTTAAGCTCTCTTCTTCAAAACCTTGGCGAGCCAGTTGGCTCGAGCCGGGACATCCTCAGGCGGCCTGCTGCTCTTCAGCAGCTTCGCGCGGGAACGGGAAACCGAAGAGACGGAGCAGCTCGCGCGCTTCCTCGTCGGTCTTGGCGGTGGTGGTGACGATGATATCCATCCCGCGCACCTTCTCGATCTGGTCGTAGCTGATCTCCGGGAAGATGATCTGCTCCTTAAGACCCATCGCGTAGTTGCCGCGGCCGTCGAACGACTTGGGGTTGAGGCCCCGGAAGTCGCGGATGCGGGGCATCGCGATGGTGATGAGACGGTCGAGGAATTCGTACATGCGTTCGCGGCGCAGGGTAACCTTGCAACCGATCGGCATGCCCTCACGCAGCTTGAACTGCGCGATCGACTTCTTCGCCTTGGTGATCACCGGCTTCTGGCCCGCGATGAGTTCCATCTCGGCAGCTGCGGTGGTGACCTTCTTCTTGTCCTGGCTCGCCTCGCCCACACCCATGTTGAGCGTGATCTTGGTGATCGAGGGGACCTCCATCGGGTTGCCATAGCCAAACTTGGCCTGCATCGCGGCGACCACTTCGGCGTGATACTTCGCCTTCATGCGGGGCACGTATTTATCAGCCATCGATCGTCTCCCCGGACTTGACGGCCACGCGGACCTTCTTGCCGTCCTTCGTTTCGAAGCGCACGCGGGTCGGCTTGCCGTCAGCGCCGGCAATGCCCACCTTCGAGATGTGCATCGGAGCCTCGCGGCGGTCGATGCCGCCCTGCGGGTTTTCCTGGGTGGGCTTGCGGTGACGCGCAGCGATGTTCACGCCGGCGACCACAACCTTGTCTTCCTTGGGCATGACTTGCAGCACCGTGCCGGTGCGGCCCTTGTCCTTGCCCGAACGGACGACAACAGAATCGCCCTTCTTGATCTTAGCGGCACCCATCACAGCACCTCCGGCGCAAGGCTGATGATCTTCATGAAGCCGCGGGCGCGCAGTTCACGCACCACGGGGCCAAAGATACGCGTGCCGATGGGCTCTTCGTTCTTGCCGACGAGCACGGCGGCATTGGTGTCGAAGCGGATCACGCTGCCATCGGCGCGGCGCACGTCCTTGCGGGTACGCACGATCACCGCACGGTGCACGTCGCCCTTCTTGACGCGGGCACGCGGCTGAGCTTCCTTGATCGACACGACGATCACGTCGCCGACGCTGGCAAAACGACGCTTCGACCCGCCCAGCACCTTGATGCACTGGACGCGCTTCGCGCCGCTGTTGTCAGCGACTTCGAGATTGGACTGCATCTGGATCATTGATCCGGTTCCTTCTCACTGGCTTGCCGGAACCAGTCCGGCAGTTCCAAAAAATGATGCCTTAGACGTCGGCTTCGATCGCAGCAGCCTTGCCGGCCTGCACGCGGTCAACGACCTTCCACGTCTTCAGCTTCGAAATCGGCGCAGTCTCTTCGATGCGCACGGTCTCGCCAGCCTTGAACGAGTTGGTCTCGTCATGGGCGTGGTACTTCTTCGAGCGGCGGATGATCTTCCCGTAGAGCGGGTGCTTCACCTTGCGCTCGACCTTGACCACCACGGTCTTGTCGGTCTTGTCGGAGACGATCGTCCCGATCAGGATACGCTTGGGCATAGTTGGTTCCTTACGCCTTGCCAGAATTTACTGGGGCGGCCGAGCTGCGCTCGGTCTGCAGCGTCTTGATGCGGGCGATGTCGCGACGGACTTCGCGGATGCGGGCAGGCCGTTCGAGCTGGTTGGTTGCCGCCTGGAAACGCAGGTTGAACTGCTCGCGCTTCAGCTCGACGAGGTCAGCCTGAAGCTGATCGTCGGACTTGACGCGCATGTCTTCAAAATTGGCCATCATTCGCCTCCGAGATGCGAGGTGTCGCCGAGGCGGGCAACGACCTTGGTCTTGATCGGCAGCTTCATCGCAGCGCGGCTGAAGGCTTCGGCCGCGAGAGGGCCGGCAACGCCGTCGAGCTCGAACAGGATGCGGCCGGGCTTGATCCGGGCTGCCCAGTATTCAATCGCGCCCTTGCCCTTGCCCTGACGGACTTCGGCGGGCTTCTTGGTCACCGGCACATCCGGGAACACGCGGATCCAAAGACGACCCTGGCGCTTGATGTGGCGGGTGATCGCACGGCGAGCCGCTTCGATCTGGCGCGCCGTGATGCGCTCGGGCTCGAGCGCCTTGAGGCCGTACGAACCGAAGTTGAGGTCCGTGCCACCCTTGGCGTCGCCCTTGATCCGGCCCTTGAAGGCCTTGCGGAACTTGGTCTTTTTAGGTTGCAACATGGTGCTTACTCTACCTTAGCGAGCCGGACGGACGCCGGAGGTTTGAGCCTCCATCATCAGCCGGTCCTGCGCCATGGGATCGTGACCAAGGATTTCGCCCTTGAAGATCCAGGTCTTGATGCCGATCACGCCGTAGGCGGTGTGCGCCACAGCTTCGGCATAATCGATGTTCGCGCGCAGCGTGTGGAGCGGCACGCGGCCTTCGCGGTACCACTCGACGCGGGCGATTTCAGCACCGCCAAGACGGCCACCGCAGGTGATCTTGATGCCTTCGGCTCCGAGACGGAGCGCCGACTGCACCGCGCGCTTCATCGCGCGGCGGAAAGCCACGCGGCGAACGAGCTGGTCGGCAATGCCCTGGGCAACGAGCTTGGAATCGATTTCCGGCTTGCGGATCTCGACGATGTTGAGCTTCACATCGCTCGCGGTCATCTTGGCAAGCTGGCTGCGCAGCTTTTCAATATCCGCACCCTTCTTGCCGATGATGACACCCGGACGGGCAGCATAGATCGAAACGCGGCACAGCTTGGCCGGACGCTCGATCACCACCTTCGAGATGGCGGCCTGCGGCAGGTGCTCCATGATGAACTTGCGCATGGCAAGGTCTTCACGAAGCAGGTTCTGGTAGTTGCGGCCTTCCGCGTACCAGCGGCTGTCCCAGGTGCGGTTGATCTGCAGGCGCAGACCGATGGGGTTCGACTTGTGACCCATGATCAGGCCTCCTCACCGTTGGCCGCAGCCTCACGCACCACGATCCGCAGACGCGAGATGGGCTTGAGAATGCGGGTGGACTTGCCGCGACCACGGGTGTGGAAGCGCTTCATCGTGATCGACTTGCCGACCGAAGCCTCGGCGACGACGAGTGCGTCGACATCGAGGTTGTGGTTGTTCTCGGCATTGGCGATCGCCGAGGCGAGCACCTTGCGCGCATCAACCGCCATCGCCTTCTTGGAGAAGGCGAGGATGTTCATGGCGTCTTCGGCGCGCTTGCCGCGAATGAGGCCGGCAACGAGGTTGAGCTTCTGGGCCGAGCCGCGGATCTGCGTGCCCACCGAAAGCGCTTCGTTATCAGCAACGCGGCGCGGGGATTTAGGCTTGCCCATCAGCGCTTGCCCTTCTTGTCAGCGGCGTGGCCCGGGAACGTGCGCGTGGGCGCGAACTCGCCGAGCTTGTGGCCGACCATCTCCTCGTTGACGGAGACGGGGATGAACTTGTGCCCGTTGTAGACGTTGAACGTCAGGCCAACGAACTGCGGCAAAATGGTCGAACGCCGCGACCAGGTCTTGATCGGACCTGCACGCGAACCGACGTCCTGGGCCACTTCGGCCTTCTTCAGGAGGTGCAGGTCGACGAAGGGTCCCTTCCAGACGGAACGTGCCATGGGGTGTTACCTCTTCTTCTTCGCGTGACGCGAACGGATGATCATCTTGTCCGTCTGCTTGTTGTGACGGGTACGGGCGCCCTTGGTCGGCTTGCCCCACGGCGTGACCGGATGACGGCCACCCGAGGTGCGGCCTTCACCACCACCGTGCGGGTGATCGACCGGGTTCTTGGCGACACCGCGGGTGAGCGGACGACGGCCGAGCCAGCGGCCGCGACCGGCCTTGGCAAGGTTCTGGTTCGAGTTGTCGGGGTTCGAGACCGCGCCAACCGTGCCCATGCAATCGCCGCGCAGGTAGCGCTGCTCGCCCGAGTTCAGACGAACGATGACCATGCCGCGGTCACGACCGACGAGCTGGACATAGGTGCCTGCCGAACGGGCGATCTGACCGCCCTTGCCCGGCTTCATCTCCACGTTGTGGATGATCGTGCCGACCGGCATCTGGCTGAGCAACATCGCGTTGCCCGGCTTCACGTCGGTCTTCTCACCGGCGACGATGGTGTCACCAACGGCGAGACGCTGCGGCGCGATGATGTAGGTCTGCTCGCCGTCCTCGTACTTGACGAGAGCGATGAACGCGGTGCGGTTGGGATCGTACTCCAGGCGCTCGACGGTCGCGGGCATGTCCCACTTGCGGCGCTTGAAATCGATGAACCGGTAGCGCTGCTTGTGGCCGCCCGCGATACCGCGGCTGGTCACGTGGCCCTTGTTGTTGCGGCCGCCGGTCTTGCTCTTGCCCTCGGTCAGCGCCTTGACGGGCTTGCCCTTCCACAGCGACGACTTGTCGACGAGGATCAGGCCGCGCCGGGCGGGGCTGGTCGGGTTATAGTTCTTGAGTGCCATGGTCTATGCGCCTCAGATACCGCTGGTGACGTCGATCGACTGGCCAGCAGCCAGCGTGACGACAGCCTTCTTGAAGTCCGAACGCTTGTAGGGCTTGCCCTTCCAGCGCTTGGTCTTGCCGTCCTGGTTCAAGGTGTTCACCTTGGTGACCTTGACGCCGAACAGGGCTTCCACGGCCGCCTTGATCTGCGGCTTGGTGGCCTTGTCGGCGACCTTGAACACAACGGCGTTGTGCTCGCTGAGCAGCGTCGACTTCTCGGTGATGTGGGGAGCCACAATCACGTCGTAGTGACGCGTGTCGATTGCGTCCTTAGCCATTATTCAGCCCCTCCCGGGAGGGCGAAACGCGCCTCCAGCTTTTCGACCGCTGCGCGCGTCAGCACCAGCGTATCATGCTTCAGGATGTCGTAGACGTTCGCGCCGACCGCCGGGAGCACGTTGATCCCGATGATGTTGCGCGCGGCGCGGGCGAAGTTGTCGTTCACCGCTTCGCCGTCGATCACGAGGACCTTCTTGCCGAAGCCCGCCTTGGCGAGCGTCGCGGCCAGCGTGGCGGTCTTGCCATCGGTGTCGAGCGTGTCGACCACGACGAGACCGCGACCTTCGGACTGAGCCTTGGTCGAGAGCGCCATCTTCAGACCGAGCGCGCGGATCTTCTTGTTGAGCGAAGGATTGAAGTCACGGACACGCGGACCGTGAGCCTTGCCGCCGCCGATGAAGATCGGAGCCGCGCGATCGCCGTGACGAGCCCCGCCGCCACCCTTCTGGTTGCCGAGCTTCTTGCCGGTGCGCGCCACGTCCGAACGCTCACGCGCTCCGCGGGCGGTGCCACGGCGCTTTTCGAGCTGCCAGGTGACGATGCGGTGGAGGATGTCGGCGCGGGGCGCCACACCGAACACGGCATCCGAGAGCTCGGCTTCGCCGGCTGCGGTGCCATCGAGATTGAGGACCTGAACCTTCACGACTTAGCCCTCCTGACCATCGACGGCGGTCTCGACCGCAGCGGTGTCTTCCGCAGGCGTATCGGCAGCCGCCGTGGTGTCGTTGCTGTTGGCAGCCTGCTTGAGGCCGGCCGGATAGGGAGCCTCGGCGTGGCGGTCGATCTTGACCGCGTCGCGCATGAGCAGCCAGCCGTTCTTCGAGCCGGGCACCGAGCCCTTGACGAAGATCAGGCCGCGCTCATCATCCGTGCGGACGACTTCGAGGTTCTGCTGGGTGCGCTGACGGTCGCCCATGTGGCCGGCCATCTTCTTGTTCTTGAAAACGCGGCCCGGATCCTGGCGGTTACCCGTCGAACCGTGGGCACGGTGCGAGATCGACACACCGTGGGTGGCGCGCATACCGCCGAAGCCCCAACGCTTCATGGCGCCGGCGAAGCCCTTGCCCTGCGTGTGACCGGTGATGTCGACATACTGGCCGGGCACAAAGTGCGAGGCAGCGATGGTCGAGCCGACTTCGAGCAGCGCGTCGTCAGCGACGCGGAACTCGGCGACTTCCATCTTCAGTTCGACTTCAGCCTTGGCGAAGTGCTCGCGCTGCGGCTTGGCGACGTTCTTCTGCTTGGCCTGACCAGCACCGAGCTGAACAGCGACGTAACCGTCGCGCTCTTCGGTGCGGACCGAGACCACCTGGCAATTTTCAAGCGCCAGAACGGTAACCGGCACGTGCCGTCCGTCGTCCTGGAACACTCGGGTCATCCCGAGCTTTTTAACGATCACGCCGGTGCGCATGACCATACTCCTTACAGAGGCCTTGCGAGGACCATCCCCGCGAGGCGTGTTCAGCCCGTATGTGAAACGCGCCCCGTCCGGGCTGAGTGCCCCCGCCGGTGCGGCAGGAGCGAACGGGGGACGCTTGCCCGACTGTGGCCCATTTGGGCCGGCGCCGGAGGTATCCCATTGTCCGAGAGGCTCAGTCGCCTCTTAAACTCTGGTGCCCCGCCGAAGCGGGACCGAATTCTTACGCGACCCCCGCTTTCGCGGGGGCAGGGTCAGCTGGCTTAAGCCAGCTTGATCTCGACGTTGACGCCAGCAGCGAGGTCGAGCTTCATGAGCGCGTCCACGGTAGCGGCGTTGGGCTGCACGATATCGAGCAGCCGCTTGTAGGTGCGAACCTCGAACTGCTCGCGCGACTTCTTGTCGACGTGCGGACCGCGGTTGACGCAGAACTTCTCGATGCGCGTCGGCAACGGAATGGGGCCCCGGATCAGCGCGCCGGTGCGGCGAGCGGTGTCAGCGATCTCGCCAGTGGCCTGATCGAGCACGCGGTGATCGAAGGCTTTGAGGCGAATGCGGATATTCTGGGCGTCCATGTCCGTTTACCGATGCGAAAGAGCTAAAACAAAAAGACCAGCCGCTCCGCCCTCTCACCCTGCCCCAGCTGATGAAGCGAGGAGAAAGCGGGCCGCTGATCCGTAAAAACCGGCCGGCGGGGGAGCGAATCCCCCGCCGGAGCGCGGCCTATATTACTTCGTGATCGTGCTGACAACCCCCGAACCGACGGTACGGCCACCTTCGCGAATTGCGAAGCGCAGACCCGGATCCATCGCGATCGGCGCGATCAGCTTGACCGACAGCGACAGGTTGTCGCCGGGCATGACCATCTCGGTACCCTCGGGGAGGATAACTTCGCCGGTCACGTCGGTGGTGCGGAAGTAGAACTGCGGGCGGTAGTTGGCGAAGAACGGCGTGTGACGGCCACCTTCATCCTTCGACAGCACGTAGACCTCAGCCGTGAACTCGGTGTGCGGCGTGACCGAACCGGGCTTGCACAGCACCTGGCCGCGCTCGACGTCTTCACGCTTCACGCCGCGAACCAGCGCGCCGATGTTGTCGCCAGCTTCGCCCTGATCGAGCAGCTTGCGGAACATCTCGACGCCGGTGACGACGGTCTTCTGGGTGTTCTTGAGGCCGACGATCTCGACTTCCTCACCAACCTTGACGATGCCGGTCTCGACACGGCCGGTCACGACGGTGCCGCGACCCGAGATCGAGAACACGTCTTCCACCGGCATCAGGAACGGCTTGTCGGTCGGACGCGGGGGCTGCGGGATCCACGAGTCAACGGCAGCCATCAGGGCGTTGATCGAATCGCGGCCGATCGCATCGTCGCGGCCTTCGAGCGCGGCGAGAGCCGAACCCTTGACGAACGGGATGTCATCGCCTTCGAAGCCGTACGAGCTCAGCAGCTCGCGCATTTCCAGTTCGACGAGCTCGAGGATTTCCTCGTCGTCAACCTGGTCGACCTTGTTCATGTACACGACCAGAGCGGGAACGCCGACCTGACGCGCAAGCAGGATGTGCTCGCGGGTCTGCGGCATCGGGCCGTCAGCCGAGTTCACGACCAGGATCGCGCCGTCCATCTGGGCGGCACCGGTGATCATGTTCTTCACGTAGTCAGCGTGACCCGGGCAATCGACGTGCGCGTAGTGGCGGTTGGCGGTCTCGTACTCGACGTGTGCGGTCGAGATGGTGATGCCGCGCTCGCGCTCTTCCGGAGCCTTGTCGATGTTCGCGTAGTCGGTGAACGTCGCGCCGCCGGTTTCGGCGAGGACCTTCGTGATCGCCGCCGTCAGGGTGGTCTTGCCATGGTCGACGTGACCGATGGTGCCGATGTTGCAGTGCGGCTTGGTCCGCTCAAACTTAGCCTTGGCCATTGCTCAAACCTTCTTCTCTAAAAAATTGCAGATACTGCGGGTTCGAGACGGCGCCCGCTGAATCAGGCGCCGCCCCTAGATTGATCCGCTTGCTTATGCAAGCCTGCCATCACCCGGAATTCGCCCGAGTGGCGAATTGCCGGGAAAAGGGCTTACGCCATCTTCGCCTTGATCTCGGTCGCGACGTTCGCCGGAACCTCGTCGTAGTGATCGAAGAACATCGAGTAGTTCGCACGGCCCTGCGTGAACGAGCGAAGCTGGTTCACGTAGCCGAACATGTTCGCGAGCGGAACCATGGCGACAACCGCCTGGGCATTGCCCCGGCTGTCGGTGCCCTGAATCTGACCACGCCGCGAATTGATGTCGCCGATCACGTCACCGAGGTATTCCTCAGGCGTGATCACCTCGACCTTCATGATCGGTTCGAGCAGCTTGATCCCCGACTTCTGGGCCACTTCGCGCATCGCAGCACGGGCACAGATTTCGAAAGCCAGTGCCGACGAGTCGACGTCGTGGTAGGCGCCGTCGTAGAGCAGAACTTCGAAGTCGATGATCGGGAAGCCGATCAGCGAGCCGGTCAAAGCGGTTTCGCGGAAGCCCTTCTCAATCGCGGGGATATATTCCTTCGGAATGTTACCGCCCTTGATCTCGTCCTTGAAGACAAAGCCCGAACCGCGCTCGCCCGGCGTGACCTTCACCTTGACGCGGCCGAACTGGCCAGTGCCGCCCGACTGCTTCTTGTGGGTGTAGTCGATGTCCACCGGCTTGCCGAGGTATTCACGGTAAGCCACCTGCGGCGCACCGACGTTGGCTTCGACCTTGAACTCGCGCTTCATGCGGTCGACCAGGATCTCGAGGTGGAGTTCGCCCATGCCCTTGATGATGGTCTGGCCGGATTCGTGATCGGTCGAGACGCGGAAGCTGGGATCTTCGGCCGAGAGACGATTGAGCGCGATGCCCATCTTCTCCTGGTCGGCCTTGGTCTTTGGCTCCACCGAAAGCTCGATCACCGGCTCTGGGAATTCCATCCGTTCGAGAATGATCGGCTGCCGTTCCGAGCACAGCGTATCACCGGTGGTGGTCTCCTTGAGACCGGCCAGCGCGACGATGTCACCCGCATAGGCCACATCGATGTCTTCGCGGTTGTTGGAGTGCATCAGCAGCATGCGGCCGACCTTCTCCTTCTTGTTCTTCACCGAATTCAGGTAGCTGCCCTTGGTCAGCGTGCCCGAATAGATGCGGGTGAAGGTCAGCGAACCGACGAAGGGATCGTTCATGATCTTGAACGCAAGCGCCGAGAACGGAGCGTCGTCTGCAGTGGCACGGCTGTCGGGCTCGTCGGTGTCAGGGTTGATGCCCTGCA
Organism: Novosphingobium sp.; assembly: GCF_965228995.1. Lineage (GTDB taxonomy): Bacteria > Pseudomonadota > Alphaproteobacteria > Sphingomonadales > Sphingomonadaceae > Novosphingobium. The sequence continues at coordinate 3,464,818 of NZ_OZ245852.1, forward strand.
CGTCTTCGATGTCGAGCGGGCTCGGCAGGTAGTCGACAACCGCGTCGAGCAGGGGCTGCACGCCCTTGTTCTTGAACGCCGAGCCGCACAGCACGGGCACGAAAGACTGGTTGAGCGTGCCCTTGCGGATCAGCGCCTTGAGAGTCGCCACGTCGGGCTCGTTGCCATCGAGGTAGGCTTCCATTGCGTCGTCGTCCTGCTCGACAGCGAGTTCGATCAGCGTGTTGCGGTACTCGGCAGCCTCGTCAGCAAGGTCAGCCGGGATTTCCTCGTAGGAGAACTCGGCGCCGAGGCTCTCGTCCTTCCAGATGATCGCGCGCTGCTCGACGAGGTCGACCAAGCCCCGGAAATCGCTTTCCGCACCGATCGGGAGATACAGCACAGCCGGCTTCGCGCCGAGGCGATCGATGATCGTCTGCACGCAGTACTTGAAGTTCGCGCCGGTGCGGTCGAGCTTGTTGATGAAGCACATGCGCGGCACACCATACTTGTCAGCCTGGCGCCACACGGTTTCCGACTGCGGCTCAACGCCGGCAACGCCGTCGAACGCGGCAACCGCGCCGTCGAGCACGCGCAGCGAACGCTCGACTTCAATCGTGAAGTCGACGTGGCCGGGTGTGTCGATGATGTTCAGGCGGTGGTCGTTCCAGAAGCAGGTCGTCGCGGCCGACGTGATCGTGATGCCGCGCTCCTGCTCCTGCTCCATCCAGTCCATCGTTGCGGCGCCGTCGTGGACTTCGCCGATCTTGTAGGACTTGCCGGTGTAATAGAGGATACGCTCGGTCGTCGTGGTCTTGCCGGCGTCGATGTGCGCCATGATACCGAAGTTGCGATAGCGCTCGAGCGGATGGCTGCGGGCCATGGGAGGTTCCTTGGGTTCGGGATGGGCCGTAAGGTTGCGGCCCGCCCCATAGTGCTTTTAGCGTGACCGTTTCAAGACGGCCGCCTGATCAGTTTGTGACCAATCGGCGGCCCTCTTGGGCAGTGCGCCTTACTAGTGCCGGGTTATTAGCGCCAGATTACCAGTGCCAGATTACCAGCGCCGGATTACCAGCGATAGTGGCTGAAGGCGCGGTTGGCGTCGGCCATGCGGTGGGTGTCTTCACGCTTCTTGACCGCGTTGCCGCGGTTGTTGGCCGCATCAAGCAGCTCGGCCGAAAGGCGCGCCGACATGGTGGTCTCGCTGCGGTTGCGCGCAGCGGTGATCAGCCAGCGGATCGCGAGAGCCTGTGCACGCTCGGCACGCACTTCGACGGGGACCTGATAGGTCGCACCACCGACGCGGCGGCTGCGGACTTCGATCTGCGGCTTCACGTTGTTGAGCGCATCATGGAACAGCTGCAGCGGATCCGCCTTTGCGCGGGTCTGCATGGTTTCCATGGCACCGTAAACGATGCTTTCCGCGACCGACTTTTTCCCATCGAGCATGAGGTTGTTCATGAACTTCGACAGGATCTGATCGTTGAACTTCGGATCCGGCAGGATCTCCCGCTTTTCCGGACGACGACGACGAGACATATTTCGTACTCCTTCGAAGCGCGGCGGGCCCGGCCGGGCCCGCCTTGCAGCTCCGATCCCAGATGAAACTTACTTCGGACGCTTGGCGCCGTACTTCGAACGCGACTGCTTGCGGTCCTTGACACCCTGGGTATCGAGAACGCCGCGCAGCACGTGGTAGCGCACGCCCGGAAGGTCGCGCACACGGCCGCCGCGGATGAGCACAACCGAGTGCTCCTGCAGGTTGTGGCCTTCGCCCGGGATGTACGAAATCACTTCGCGGCTGTTGGTCAGGCGGATCTTGGCCACCTTGCGCAGCGCCGAGTTCGGCTTCTTCGGGGTCGTCGTGTAGACGCGGGTGCAGACGCCGCGCTTCTGCGGATTCTGCTCCATCGCAGGGACCTTGGACTTGGTCTTCTGCGGTTCGCGGCCCTTGCGGACCAGCTGGTTGATAGTGGGCATGAAGGACTCTTCACCTTGGTTGCGGGCGCGGCAGGAACCAGGTGAAGGTTTGCGGGAAATCTCATCCAGCGGCGGGCAAGGCCGAATGACCTTGCACCGGAGCGCTGCATGAGCCGAAAACACTCCACCCGGGGCAAGTCGCCACCGGGTTACTTTGACGGCTAGCGGCAAGGAGTGGACCATCGCTCCCGATTCGGGAGGCTGGACCAAAACACAAGAGGGACCCGCGAATGGCAGCAAAACTGCCTTCGAGGCCCCACTTGCCGCGCACCGGCAATGTTCAGCTCTGTTGAACCGATTGGCCGATAGCCATTCGGGACGAGGCGCCCTTATGCCGGATCCGCCCGCCGGTCAAGCATCAAGCCGCCGGCGGGCCGGAGCCGGGGGCTATTCGGCTGCCTCTGCAACCGGCGCGGACCGGCGCATGATCGATCCGACGCCGTGCTCGACTGTAGCGAGCGCGACATGGAGGTAATCGTCCATGGCGGCAAGACCCCGCGCCGAGAGACGCACGAACGTGCGGCGTCCGTCGCGGTCATCTTCCTCTCGTTCGACCAATTCACGTGCCTCAAGGATGCGCAGCCAGCGCAGCGCCGTGGTCGGCGGGACGTTGGCCCCGATACAGGCGCTGGTGGTGGGCACGGACCGGTTCTCGCGCGTCGCGACATAGAGATCGAGCAGGATGTCCCAGGTCGGCTCTCCGAACAGGTCACCCGGCAAGTGCCGATCACGGCGGCGGCGGATCGCGTAAGTCTCGCGGGCAAAGGCGAGCAGAGCTTCGGGCGTAATCCGCGCCGAAGCCTCCTGCAGGGCAGGAGCGAGCGAATTCGTGATGTCGCGCACGGCCGGGCGCTGGCCTGCGCCAAACTCCTCCTTGGCCGCGGCGGCATCGACGAGGGCGGCAGGGGTGGCACGGCGCAAGGCGGCGCGGCGGCGGCCCCGCTCATGGCGGCGGACAGTACGCACCATCATGCAATGCGCCACGAATGATAGCGGCCGATGCGGCGCTGGCGCGCGACATGCGCCCCGGTGCCGATTGCCAGCACGACAATCTGGAAGAGAAAAGGCATTTGCGTCATTGTCCAATAGGCTCGGCGGACCATGTCCACTTCCCAGAGCTTGGCGATATGACCGAGCACAACGAGGACCTGTGAGGCAGAAACCCACAGCGGCCAGCCGCGATTGGCATAGAGCGCCACCCAGAGGAGGGTAAGGAAGGCCCAGACATCGATTACCAGGTGTCCCGGGTTGACCATGTACCAGGCCGGATCGCCGAACAGCATGTGATTACCCACATCCAGAACGAATGTGGAGAGGAGCACCGCCGCCACCAGTTGTTCGGGTTCATCGCCCTTGCGGGCCGCGAACAACACAGTGGCGACCAGCGCCAAACGGAGAATCCAGAGCCAGTCCATCGCACATCAGGATCCAGGGAGAGCCAGCCGGGCGGGCATTACGCCACCCGGGCAACGACCGCAGCATCGACGAGTTGGGCACTTTCGAGCAGCGCTGCTGGCGGGCACTTGTCGTTGCCGCCGCAGGTTTCAGCCGCGATCATGCTGAGACGGCCATGGACACGGGCGAGTTCGCCGCCGGCATCGAGCATGGCCTGCTGGCTCTTGACGAGACGCATCAGGGCCTCCTGCCCGAGAAAGGGCGCAACGCCGGTATCGCGGCGGGCGCCAACCATGGTCGTGAGAAGCTGCGCCTGGCGCACGAGTGCTTCGTCAAGTGCGGCCTCGGCCTGATGCAGATCGCGGGCAATCCGCAGTTGAGCCACCGCAAGCGGCATCTCGGACGTGGTCTTGGTTGCAGACGCAGTCATCACTGTCTCTCCTTGCTTGGAGCCCCCCGGGGATCCGATCAATCCAAGTGTGCGGAGAGGTTCGTGCAAGCTCAGTGCGCGATGATCTGCGAAAGCTGCGCAAACATCGCGAGACCACCCATCACGATCAGGATCAGGAACATGGCGAAAACCGCAATGGTTCCGAGCCGGATATACGTGCCGTAAGGCCCGTCGAACATCTCCGGGAGGACACGGTGGTAGGGCTCGGCCACTACCTCGCCCCTCTGAGACACAACCTTTGGCAGTGCTTCATGGCGGCTCGGCGGGCTTTGGTTCCAGACCGTCGCGTTTTCCCGAACCCGTTCATGCGAGGCATCAAGCGGCTGCGCGACGTCGGAAAAACGATATACGGATTGTTCGTATATGGATGCAGCTGTGGCTATATCTGAGATGAGACGGCGGTATGCTTGGGCGACCTCGCTCCGCGTCGCAACACCCAGTTTGGCGCGGGCCAGCATTATCCGTTGGTCGACGGTGTGGTGGGAAATGCCAAGAATGCGCGATATTTCCTTTGAGGTCTTGTGCTCGATCAGGAGGTCCAGCACCGCGCGCTGCTTTTCGGTGAGGGAAAGCAGGGTGGCCTGGCTGGCCGGCGAAGGGCGTTGCGGGGTAAAATTCACCGCATCGCTTTGCGCCCGGCTTTGGTCAGGCGGGGGTTGGTCCGGGTCCTCCGCACCCCGGGGGAGCGGCGACACGACAATATGGTCCGGCTTGCTCATGTTTTTTATTGCGATCCCGAAAGCGCCATTAAGGTGGTAAAAGTGAAGGAATAATCTCTTGGCCGCAAGATCAACTCGATCACTGAATCAGATATCCATGGCATAAAGGCTGACCCGACATTGCGGCAGGGTCCGAAAAATCATAGTTTCCCCTAACATCGGTTAAAACTCTTATTAACCGCGGAGAAAGGACGTAATGAGGTCGCGGTTGTTCGCACGGCGAACCGGAAAGGTTCTGGCGACCAGCCGGGCCGCGATGGCACTTGTCTTTCTCCTTGCGCTCCTGATTGATCCCTCGGCTCCGCGGAAAGAGGGCGTCACGATCTACCTCCTGCTTTCGGCCTACCTTGCCGGCGCCGGGGTGATGATCGTGATCGCCTGGCGTAGCTGGTGGTGGGAATTCCGCCTCGCCCCGTGGGTCCACGGGATCGACACGCTGGCGTTTGTTCTGGCGGTCTATTTCTCCGAAGCTGGCAAAGCAGATTTCAACAGTCCGTTCATGTCGCTCACCGCGTTTCTCCTGATCAGCGCCACTTTGCGCTGGGGCTGGTTCGCAGTTGCGTGGACATCGTTGGCGCTGGTGGCGCTGAACCTGGTGATCGGCAGCGGCCTGTTCTTGTCCGACCTGCCAATCGATCTCTACCGCTACGGGCGGCGGCTGATGTACCTCGGCGTGCTGTCGATGATGATGGTGTGGCTGAGCGGCGAACAGCGCGGTCCGCGCTCGGCGCCGATGCCGCGTACTCCGGGAACGCCGGGCGAGCGGCGCAATGCCATTCTCGTCGATACCCTCACCTTTGCCCGGGTCGCGCTCCAGGCGCGCGGAGCGGCCATCGCCGTGCCGCACGGCGAGGAGCCGTGGACGGAGCTGCTGCGCGATTCGGGCTATGCAGTGATCGTCGACCGGCTCGGGCCTGAAGTTCTGGAAGGCAGCTTCGGCGAGCCCGACCGCGCCGCCCTGATCGACCGCGTGCGCGGGCGCCGCATCATCAGCCGCCCCAGTTCCTACCCGCTCGCCCTCCCCGGCCCCGTCAACGCGCCGCTTGCCGCGCGGTGCGGGGTCGATGAAGCGATGATCGTGACTTTCGATACGGCGGCCGGCCCCGGACAGCTGCTGATCTGGGGTATTCCCGATATGTGCGTGGACGATCTTTCGTTGGTCGAGATGATCGGGCGCCATCTCAGCACCGAACTCGACCGAGAGGATCTGGCCGAACTCGCCCAGGCCGCATCCGCTGCGGCGCTGCGCGATGCGCTCGCGCGCGATCTGCATGACAGCGTCGCGCAGTTCCTTGCCGGCACCCTGTTCCGGCTCGAGGCGCTCTCGCGCTGGGTGCGGGACGGCCATGATCCCACTCCGGAGATCAACGATCTCAAGACCGCGCTTCGGCGCGAGCAGGGCGAGCTGCGCGCGATGATCCAGCGCTTGCGGCGAGGTGAGGAAGGCGATCGCCGCACCGACCTCGTGGAGGAACTCGAGACACTGCTCGGCGAAATGAGCCAGCACTGGCAAATCGCGGTCAAGCTCGACGCGCAGGTGCGGCCCATGCCGGTCTCGATCAGCCTTGCCCACGAACTGCGCCAGGTGCTGCGCGAGGCCGTGGCCAACGCCGCCCGTCACGGCGCGTGCCGCGAAGTGATGGTCTCGATCGGCACCGGCGGGCCAGGCCTGCAGCTGCGCATCACCGATGACGGCGAAGGCTTCCCGGCCGACTGCGCGCTGCCCCGCCCGCGCTCTATCAGTGAACGGGTAGAGGCACTGGGCGGAACCCTTTCAATCTGGCATAACCATCCCGGTGCCACGCTCGATATAGCCCTGCCCAATAGGATTGCCTGATGATTCCGATTCTTGTTGCCGATGATCACGGGTTCATTCGCGCTGGCGTCGAAGCCGTGCTGCGGGGAAGCCCGTTTCAGGTGGTTGCCGCTACCGCCAGCGGCGAGGAGACGCTGGCGGCGATCGCCACGCATGATCCCGCGATCGTCCTGCTCGATATCAACATGCCGGGCATGAACGGCGTCCAGGCGCTGGAAGCCCTGCGTTCGCGGGGGGACAAGCGCGCAGTGGTGCTGCTGACGGCGGGGATCAATGATCGCCAGCTGCTCGCAGTGATGCGCGCCGGGGTTGAGGGCATCGTCTACAAGGACGGCGCCGAGGGCGGCCTCGTCGAAGTGCTCGAGAAAGTCCACGCAGGCGGGAAGGCCATTGATTCCGCGCTGCTCCAGCGCGCGCTCGATCTTTCGCTCAGCGCCGATACCGGCGGCCCGCTCGAACGGCTCAACCAGCGCGAGCGGCGGATCGCGCGGCTCGTCGCGCGCGGCATGCGCAACCGCGATATCGGCAGCGAACTGGGCATCGGCGAAGGCACGGTGAAGGTCTACCTCCACGCCATGTACCAGAAGCTGGGGATCGAGAACCGCACCGAACTCGCCCTGCTCGCGGTCAACGATCCCGGCGAATAGGCCCGCCGCGCTGACCGCCTGGCCGATTTTCAGGCCGGCTCGAGCACCACGGTAGCGGCAGCGGTGTTGCTGATCGGCACGTGATAGTTGCGCATGACCAGAGCCTGCGGTGCATCGCCCAACGCGCCGCGCGCGGCGATCCAGTTGAGGATTTCCACCCCTTGCGTGCCGGCCAGCTCGGCCACTTCCTCCGCAGAATGCACGGTCAGCGCAGCGGGGTTCTCCGCCAGATGATCGAGGCAGAACCGGTCGTACTCCGGGTTCATGAACCCGGCGCGCGCGCCTTCGAGCTGGTGCGAAAGGCCGCCGGTGCCCATCACCAGGATGCGTTCATCGCCTTTCCAGCTGCGCAGCGCCTGCCCGACTGCGCGCCCGAGTGCGAAGCATCGGCGTGGTGATGGCAGCGGAAACTGCACGGTATTGATCGCGATGGGCACAAGCTTGACCGGCCACGCCCCGGCATCGGGCCAAGCCAGCTCGAAGGGGATCGAGAGCGCGTGATCGACCATCATTTTCTGGCAGGTCGTGATGTCGAATTCGGCCTCGACCAGCGCCTCGATCAGGTGCCACGAGAGGTTCGGGTGCCCCGTGAAGCTCTTGTAGACCGGCAGGCCCCAGCCCTCGTCGGCATTATCGTACCGCGCGGCCGCGCCGACCGCGAACGTGGGCATGGCATCGAGGAAGAAATTGAGCCCGTGGTCGTTGTAAAACACGACTGCGACATCAGGGGCGACATCGGCGAGCCACTGGCGCACTGGCGGAAGCCCGTCGAAAAAGGGCTTCCAGTATTCGGCCTCCTGATCTCCGCGCTGGATCGCCCCGCCGATGGCCGGAACGTGGCTGGTGAAATATCCTCCGACAACTTGTGCCATCATGCTGTCTCCGCCTGACGGGCCCGTGGGCCGAGATGCAGCCCGCCGAGCGCGGGATCGACCCCGGCGCGCGCCGCAACGAGCATCGCCTTGAATTCGGCCACGCTGCGCCCGGTCTGCAGTGCGCCGAGATCCTGCACATTGAGCCCGAAGATGCCGGCAAGCTTGGCGAGGTAGTAAACATTGCCGCCGGCCGCGAGCATTGCTGGCACATCGCGCGCAGCAACTGCGGCGCGCTGCTCCGGCGTCAGGCCATACTTGCGGCAATAGTCGTCCTCGCCCGCCACGAAGGCCGAACGGTTCCCGGCATCGTTGAAGGAATAGCACATCGCGTTGAGGGCAAAGCCGCGTTCCGCCAGTTCGCCGTCGAACAGGGCAGTTCCCGGAATGGAGCGGCGCAGGGCTCGCGGATCGGAACCTGTTTCAGACGAAGATGACATGGCCGCATCTCTCACTGGATGGTTGGAAAACCTCGCTATCCTCGTATCTAGCGGTGCCGGAGCGCCAGCGAATTGACCAAGGTCAATCCATTCTTCGCAAAAATGAAATGCCGCCCGATAGGCAGTGTTACGTAACAAGTCTTGCGGATTGCGCGGCATGCTGTGCGCGGCCAAACCGCCGGTATGGCCCTCTCCAACGCCGAGCGGCAGCGCCGCTATCGCCAGAACCTCAAATTGCGCGCCTCGCCCGATGGCGCGGGCGAGCAGGCACGCACGGCGGCCGAGCGCGCGGTGCAGGCGCTCTGGGCATTTCACCAGCGGCCGGGGCCGGGCGGAATCGACTGGGCGGCTATCGACGGTTGCGCCACGCTTGCCGAGTACCGCTCCGAACTGGAGCGAAGCCCGGGCAATCTCATTCAGGCAGCGCGGGCCTTCCTCCCCGATTTTGCGGGGCTGACGGGGGAAGAAGCGCACGCTGTCGCGGTGATCATCGAGATTTCCGACGCGCTCAGGCTAGCTCCGCGCCGCCGCCTTCATCCATCTGTCGAGGGCTGAGCGCTGGCGCAGCCTGTCTGCAAAGCTTAACCATTTGCTATTACTAACAATGGGTTAATGGCGTTTCTTGTCAGCTTGAACAATGTTCTGCGGGCAGTCACGGACCTATGATCCGGCGTCAAAAACTGCGATTTTCCGAACCGGATGAGGGACAACTACGTTACAATCGGCCTTTGCCAGACCGCACGGCAGTAATGCATTGGTCGAGTCCGGTGCCAATGAGGATGCAAGTGCGCTTGCTGGTGGGGTTCCGATGGGTTAGCCGCCGGGTGACAGGGGAAGTATGAACGTAGACCGTCAATTCATGCGGCTTTTCGCGGCGCGCTATCGCAGCGGCCTGATTCTGGTCGCAATTGCCAGCGTCATGCTCAATGTGCTGGTATTTGCCGGTTCTGCCTACATGCTGCTGGTTTATGACTCGGTTTTGCCGAGCCGCAGTGTGCCGACGCTGGTCGGTCTGTTCGGCATGCTGCTGCTGGTCTACGCGTTCCAATCGGTGTTCGAGGCAATTCGGAACGAAGCACTGCTTGGTATTGCCAATGGCGTTCACGACGACTTGTTCGAAGCTGTCCACTACGCCACCGTTACGCGCCCTTTGCGCGCTGGCGCTGACAAAGGCGACGGCCTGCAGTTCACGCGAGACCTTGATTCCATTCACACTTTTCTAGCTGGCCAGGGCCCGGTCGCGCTGATCGACCTTCCGTGGGTGATCACGTTCATGATTGTCTTGTTCGCCCTGCACTGGTGGCTGGGCGTGACGGCGCTGGCCGGCGTGATCAGCATGGCCGGCATTGCGATCATCTCGAACCGCCGCACGCAAGCCGGATCGCGGGAGCTTTCGACCATCACCGGACGTCGCTCCGCCGCCGCGCTTTCGGAAATCCGCTTTGCCGAAAGCGCGCTCGCCATGGGCATGCAGGAGCGGCTCGTGGCCCGCACGGCAAGCTGGGAAACCGGCTTTATCGAAGCGCAGTCCTACCTCTCGCGCACCGTCTCGCGGCTTGGCGGGGCTAGCAAAGCGTTCCGCATGCTGCTGCAATCGCTGATCCTCACAGTCGGCGCACTGCTGGTGATTGATGGCAAGGCCAGCGGCGGCGTGATTCTCGCGTCCTCGGTGCTTTCGGGCCGCGCTCTTGCGCCGGTCGATCAGGCGATTGCCAACTGGAAAGGCCTCATCGCGGCCCGCACCGGTTGGGGCAGGATCGCGCAGGCGGTCACCACGTTCCGCAAGCCCGCCACTCGCGGCGTCACGCTTGATCGGCCCTCGGCCGAGCTTTCGGTGCGCGATATCTGGGTGGCACCGCCAGGTACGCAGCGCTTTACGCTGTCGGGTATCTCCTTCACGTTGGCGCCGGGGCAGGTGTTGGCAGTGATCGGCCCCAGCGCTGCAGGCAAGACCACGCTGGTGCGCGCGATCCTTGGCATCTGGAAGCCCAACCGCGGCGAAGTCCGGCTCGACGGAGCAACGCTCGACCAATGGGATCCGGAAACACTGGGCAGCTATTTCGGCTACGTCCCGCAGACGGTCGACCTCGTTGACGGTACGATCGGCCAGAACATCGCGCGCTTCGATCCTGAAGCGACGTCCGAGGGCATTATGGCGGCAGCCAGGGCTGCGGGCATGCACGAAGTCATCCTTGCGCTCCCCGATGGGTATGAAACGCTGGTCTCGGCTGGGGCAGTGGAATTGTCCGCCGGCCAGCGCCAGCGAGTTGGCCTTGCCCGCGCGCTGTATGGCGATCCGTTCCTCCTCGTGCTCGACGAGGCCAATTCCAACCTTGATGCGGCCGGTGATGCGGCGCTGGCCAATGCCATCGCCGGCATGCGCGCACGCGGCGGGATCGTGATCATGATCACCCACCGCCCCGCCACGCTCGGCCCCGCGACGCACCTTGCCGTGATCAATGCCGGGCGGATGACCGATTTCGGCCCGCGCGATGACGTGATGCAGCGCATGCAGGCCCAGAACGCCCCCAGCCAGGTACCGCAGGGCTCACCGCCGGGCTCGGCCCAAGGTTCTGCCCAGGGCAGCAGCCCGGCGAAGGAGGCCACCGCATGAACATGCCCGCCACCATTCCCGATCCCGCACGCCAGCTTTTGCCGGTGTTCGGCGAGGAGGGGGCCGACAAGGCGCAGGCGCCAGTACTGCTGCGGCGCTTGCTGATGACGGTCGGCGCGCTGCTCATCGTGCTGTTCCTGCTCGCCGCGCTGATCCCGATGGGCGGCGCGGTGATCGGCAGCGGCGCGGTCGGCGTCGAATCGCGCGTAAAGCGCATTGCTCACCCCACCGGCGGCGTGATCAAGGCGATCTATGTGCATAACGGTGAGCACGTGACGCAGGGGCAACTGCTCATGCGGCTCGACGACCGGGTGACGGGCGCCGATGCGATCTATTCCAACCTCACGGTCGAACAGCTGCTGGCGCAGAAGGCGCGGCTCGAAGCGGAACGGCTCGGTTCGGGCAAGTTGCTGTTCCCGCCCGAACTCACCAATTCGAAGAGCCCCAGCGCGGCCAAGGCGATGGCGGACGAATCCCGCCTCTTCGCGATCCGCCAGACCGAGGAAGCGGGCCTGCGCGCACAGCTCGCCGCGCGCGTCCAACAATATAATGAGGAAATCCGCGGGCTGGAATCGCAGATCGCCGCGCTCAAGCAGCAGCGCAAGCTCATCGAGCCCGAGCGGCAAGGCGTGAAGGATTTGTGGGACAAGCAGCTCGTCACGATCAACCGCCTGAACCAGCTGGAACGCACCGCGGTCGATCTCGACGGCAATGTCGGCTCGCTTCAGGCCCAGATCGCGCAGGCGCGCGCCAAGATCACCGAAGCGCAGGAGCAATCGATCCAGCTTGGCCAGACGCGGCGCGTGCAGGCCGGCACGGATCTCGCGCAGGTCAATACCGCGCTCAACCAGCAGCAACTGCGCAGCGTGGCCGCGTCTGACCAGCAGGACCGCAGCGAGATCCGCGCGCCTTATACCGGGGTGATCGAGAAGATCGCCTTTGCCGCGATCGGCGATGTGGTGCGTCCGGCTGAACCGATCATGGAAATCGTGCCCGATCGCGATACCTTCGTGGTGGAAGCGATGATCAGCCCGAATGACATCGACCAGACGCTGAAGGGCCAGACCGCGCGAGTCCGCTTCACATCGTTCAACCGGCCGACCACGCCCGAGATCCTCGGCAAAGTCACATATGTGGCGACCGACCGCACCGAAAACCCCGAATCCCGGCAGGCCTATTACATGGTGCGGATTGAAGTCGATCAGGCCGCAGTGAAGAAGGAAGGCCTTGCACTGCGCAGCGGCATGCCGGCAGAAGTCTATATCGAAACGGGCAACCGTTCGATGCTCTCCTACGTCACGAAGCCGTTCATGGACCAGTTCATGCGCGCCTTCCGCGACAACTGAGCGGCAAGACGGTGATCGCTCCCCTTCCCTTGCGAAGCGCGCTGCTGGCTGCCTGTGCGGCCTGCGCCGTGATTGCCCCTGCCTTTGCGCAGAACATGCCCGCGCCCACGCCCCCCATGCAGGGGCCGCCCGATACCGGCGCGCCGGGGGGCAGCTATGGCGCCGATGATCCTGACAGCGGCCGCGATCGTGGCGATATCAGAGGCGATGCGGCGGACGATACCACAGACAGCACCGTGCCCGAGGCCGATCGCATTGCGGTTCGCCCCGAACTGCCGGCGGAAACCCCTGCCGACGTCGCCGAACGCGCGGCCAGCGGGGCGCCGGTTACCTCGCTGACCGAGGCGCTGCGGCTTGCCTACTGGACTTCGCCGGCGCTGCTGGCCCAGCGGGCAACGGTGAAGAGCTACGACTACCGCGTGGTGCAGGCGCGGGCCAATTATGGTCCCAAGCTCGACTACAGCCTCGCCGCGCAATGGCAGTATGACAGGTTCCAGCAGCGGCTTGGTCCCGCGATCGCCTTGTCCGGCTGGAGCACGACGGCCTCCGCCATCCTCACCCAGCCGCTGTTCACCTTCGGCCGCAATGCTTCGCAGGAGCGCAACTCGCGCGCCCAGCTGGACTTTCAGCGGCAGGTCTTGCGCTCGACCGAACAGCAAGCGCTGCTCGATGCGATCACAGCCTATATCGGCGTGCTGCGCGACCGGGCGGCGGTGATCATCGCCAAGGACAACCTTGCCGCGCTGGAGCGCCAGCTGAAAGACAACAAAGCGCGGCTCGCGGTGCGCGAAGTGACCGCGACAGACGTCCAGCAGATCTCCACCCGGGTCGCGCTCGGGCAGGCGCAGGTCTACGCGGCGCAGCGCGATGCCGCCTCGAGCGAAGCGAGCTTCCTGCGCATGGTCGGCATGCCGGCGGGCGAGCTCGTCCCGCCCAACCCGCTCCAGCTGCCGGTGCGCCAGCTTGAGGAAGCCTACGCTTTCGCCGAAACGCACAGCCCGGTGATCCTCGCGGCGCAAGCGCGCGAGAAGGTTTCGCGCTCGAGCCTCGCCGCCGCCAAGGCCGATCTTCTGCCGCGCATCGATTTCCAGGGTAGCGCCACTTACGGCTCGCAGAGCGCCTACAACGATGATCTGCGGCAGCGAGATGTGCGCGGGCAGTTCATCATCTCCGGGCCAATCTTCGAAAGCGGTCTGCGCCGCGCGCGGCTCAGCGAGGCGGCGGCGGCAAACGATGCGGACTGGCGCCTCCTCGATTCCTCACTGCGTGAGAGCCGGGCGAGCCTCGCTGCATCGTGGAACGACTGGCAGGCGCAGCAGGCCGGCATCGCGAGCTACCGGGATGCCGAGGATTCGGCGCGCAAGGCCTATGAAGGCGCGGTCCTGCAGCAGCGCGCGGGCCTTATCACCACGCTCGACGTGCTGGACCTCGCGCGCGAACTGCTCGTGGCACGGAGCAATTCGAACACGGCGGTTGCCAATGCCTATATCGCGAAGGCGCGCGTGCTGGCTGCGGCGGGCGCACTTGAGCAAAGCTGGCTGATGCCCGATGGCGCGCGCTATGATGCGGATCGCCATCTCGGCAGGGTTCGGCACAGCGGCGATATACCAGTGATGACGCCGATTCTTGGCGATCTGGATGCGGAGGCGATTACCGAGCGCGCGGCCGCCCGGCCGGTGCGCGATCCGGCGGGAGCACGCATGGCACCGTCCATCGTGATCGTCCCGGCCGACCAGTTGGTCGCCCCGGCCGCCTCTCCGGCGGACCAGGCTGCGGCCGCGCCTCCCAAGCCATAGGCGCGGCGTGGCCGGTGCCCGGAAAATAGTTCTCGCAAGTGCAAACCGGGAGGAGTAGCGGCGCGGCGATGGACAGCAACGCGACTCAGGGTGAGAGCCCCGAATCCAGCCCCGAATCCAGCGACGTCGATGCGGCAGCCGCCGCGACGCCCGCAACCAGCCCGCAGCCGGAGGTGGAGCCATCCGCCGGGAGCAGCGATGCTTGCCATGATCACCAGTCCGAGGGCCCACATTCCGAGGGCCCGCATTCAGAAGGCATCGCAGCCCTCTCCATCGGCGCGATCGGCGTCGTGTTCGGCGATATCGGCACCTCGCCGCTCTATTCGCTGAAGGAAAGCTTCATCGGTCACCATCCGCTGAAGGTGGACCAGACGCACATCTTCGGCGTGCTCAGCCTCGTGTTCTGGACGATGATCCTGATCGTGACGGTGAAGTACGTGTTCATGATCCTGCGCGCGGACAACAAGGGCGAAGGCGGCAGCCTCGCCCTGCTCGCGCTGGTGAGCCGCTGCATGTCCGATACGCGCTGGACGTACGTGATGGTCATGCTCGGGCTGACCGCGACAGCGCTGTTCTTCGGCGATGCGATCATCACGCCGGCGGTTTCCGTGCTTTCGGCGGTCGAGGGGCTGACAGTCGTCCACCCCGGCTTCGAGCAATTCGTGTTGCCGATCTCGATTGCGATCCTGTTCGGCCTCTTCGCGATCCAGTCGCGCGGGACGGCCGCAGTGGGCAAGCTGTTCGGGCCGGTCATGGTGATCTATTTCCTCACCATCGCCGTGCTGGGGGTGACCGGGATCCTGCAGGCGCCGGAGATCCTCTGGGCGCTCAATCCGCTCCACGCCGTGCATTTCTTCCTGCTCGATCCGATGCTGGCGTTCCTCGCGCTCGGCTCGATCGTGCTCGCAGTGACCGGAGCCGAGGCGCTTTATGCCGACATGGGCCATTTCGGCCGCCGCGCGATCACGCTGGCATGGCTCGGCATGGCGTTCCCGTGCCTCCTCATCAACTACCTCGGCCAATCGGCCATGATGCTGCGCCATCCCGAGACGGTGGAGAACCCCTTCTTCCTGCTCGCGCCTGAAGCGCTGCGCCTGCCGCTGGTGTTGCTGGCGACGATGGCAACGGTGATCGCCAGCCAGGCGGTCATCTCCGGTGCGTTCTCGGTTTCGCAGCAGGCGGTGCAACTGGGCTACCTGCCGCGTATCCGCATCCGCCATACGAGCGCGAGCGCGGCGGGGCAGATCTATGTGCCAATGGTGAACTGGGCGCTGCTGGTGCTGGTCGTGCTGCTGGTGCTGAGCTTCAAGACTTCGGGCAACCTCGCCTCGGCTTACGGTATCGCGGTTACGGGGACGATGTTCATCACCGCATGCATGTTCGGCGTGCTGGCGTTCTTGGTCTGGCGCTGGCCGCCGCTGGTGGCAGGTTTCTTCACCGGCCTGTTTCTGCTGGTTGATGGCGCCTATTTTGCGTCGAACATCACCAAGATCCCCGATGGCGGGTGGTTCCCGCTGGTGGTCGCCGGGATCGCCTTCACCATGTTGACGACCTGGGCAACCGGGCGCCGCATCCTGCGTGAGCGGCTGGCCGAGGATTCGATGCCGTTCGACATCTTCCTCGGTTCGGTCTGCCAGAAAGTGCGGCGCGTGGCCGGCACTTCGGTGTTCCTCGCCTCGAACGCGGAAGGCATTCCACCCGCGCTGCTGCACAATCTCAAGCACAACCACATCCTGCACGACCGCGTGGTGGTGCTGACGGTAGAGACGCAGAACGTTCCGCATGTGCCGCCCGAGCGGCGGCGCGAAGTCGAAGACCTCGGCCACGGCTTCTACCGCATGATCATCCGCATCGGCTTCATGGATGAAGCCAACGTGCCCGCCGAACTCTCGGCAGAGACGCGCGCGGGCGGGCCGTTCAAGCCGATGGAGACGAGCTATTTCCTCGCCCGCCAGACACTGATCGCCTCGAAGCGGCCGGGCATGGCGATCTGGCGCGAGAAGCTCTTCGCGTGGATGGTGCGCAACGCGGAAAGCGCGATGGTGTTCTTCCGCCTGCCAACCAACCGGGTGATCGAGCTGGGCAGCCAGCTGGAGATTTGACGACAGCCCGGGCCGTCAAACCGAGGTTATTTCCCCACCTTCGAAGTGAGGGCGCAGAACAACCTCAGGGCCGAAGCTCCACCACCTGATCCGCCAGCCGGGCAACATCGGCGCGGTCGTGGCTCACAAGCAGGATCGGCAGCGCAAGTTCGGCCCGGATGCGCTCGATCACCGCGATGATCGCCTCGCGCCGCGCATCATCGAGCGCGGTGAGCGGTTCGTCCATGAGCAGGAAGCGCGGGCCTGAAAGCAGCGCGCGGCCGATTGCGACACGCTGCGCCTCGCCGCCCGAAAGCGTGCGCGGGCGGCGGCCGAGCAGCGGGGCAATGTCGAGGAAAGCCGCCGCTTCGTCGAGGCTCAGGAAGCGGCGTTCGGGCGGGGCGAGCTTCTCGCCATAGGTCAGGTTGTCGCGCACGCGGCGGTGCGGGAACAGGCGCAGGTCCTGGAACACCATGCCGCAGGCGCGCGCCTCGGGGGGGAGGTTCACGCCCGCCGCGCTGTCGTAAAGCACTGCGCCGCCGACAACGATGCGGCCAGCCGTGGGCCGCAACAGGCCGGCAATCGCCTCCAGCACGCTTGATTTGCCCGCGCCGGATGGTCCCACCAGCGCGGTGATCCCGGTCGGCGCGGCAAAGCGGCAGGCAATCGTGCGCTCGCCCCGCTTCAGAGTCAGGTCGATGTCAAAGGACATGACTTCCCCTGCCCTGCCCCGAAGCCCGCGTCAGCGCTTCCGACGCCACCAGCGCGCCCAGCGAGAGCACCACTGCCAGCGCCGCCAGCCGCCAGACCGCGCTGTCGCCGCCGGGGAGCTGCAGCGCGGCGTAGATCGCCAGCGGCAGGGTGCGCGTTTCGTCCGGGATGTTGGAAACGAACGTGATCGTCGCGCCGAACTCACCCAGCGAGCGCGCGAAGCCGAGCACCGCGCCGGCCAGCACGCCGGGCGATGCCAGCGGCAGCGTGATCGTGGCGAAAGTGCGCGCACGCCCGGCGCCCAAGGTGCGCGCGGCCTGCTCGAGCCGGGGATCGACCGCTTCGAGGCTGAGCCGGATCGCGCGAACCATCAGCGGCAGCGCCATGACAGCCGCCGCGATGGCTGCGCCCGTCCAGCGGAACAGCACGCTCACCCCGAACAGGGCGAGCAGGCGCCCGCCAGGACCATCGGGCGCGAAGGCGATCAGCAGCAGCCAGCCGATCACCACCGGCGGCAGCACCAGCGGCAGGTGGACTAGCCCGTCGAGCAGGATCTTGCCCGGAAAGCGCAGCCGCGCGAGCACCCACGCAAGCACGAAGGCCAGCGGCAGCGCGCCGCAGATCGCCGCGAGGCTGACCTGCAGCGAGAGCATGACAATGCCCCACTCCTCGGCGGTCATGCCCATGCCGGACCCTTCGGCGCTCAGCGCGTACCGAAGCCGTAGCGGCGGAAGATGCCCTTGCCTTCCGTCGAAACGAGGTAGCGGCGAAAGCCTTCTGCCTCCGGATTGG
Organism: Novosphingobium sp.; assembly: GCF_965228995.1. Classification (GTDB taxonomy): domain Bacteria; phylum Pseudomonadota; class Alphaproteobacteria; order Sphingomonadales; family Sphingomonadaceae; genus Novosphingobium. The sequence continues at coordinate 3,482,457 of NZ_OZ245852.1, forward strand.
TCGAGGCGGCGAGGCGGGCGAGCGGATAGACGATCGGCGCATGCATGTTCGCCGGAATCCAGCCTGCCACGCGGACCGCGCTTTCCGCCCGTGCATCGGTGGCATAGACGATGCCGAGCGGCGCCGCACCGCGCGCCACCAGCGCCAGCGCGGCGCGCACGTTTTCGGCGCGGGCCACGCTGCCCTCGACACTCGGCCAGACCTTGAGGCTCGTCAGCGCTTCCTTGGCATAGCGACCGGCGGGAACGGCATCGGGATCGGCCAGCGCAAGCCGCCCGCCGCCGAGCGCCGCCGCCAGCGGGAAGCCGGGCCGGACGACGAGGTTTACCCGGCTCTTGACCGGGGCAACGATGACAAGGCGGTTGGTCAGGAGATCGGCCCGGGTGGTCGAGACGATCAAATTGCGGGCGGCGATATAGTCCATCCACTCCTGATCGGCGGACAGGAACAGATCGGCCGGGGCCTTGGCCGCGATCTGGCGCGCGAGTGCGGAGGAGGCGGCAAACGACAGCACAGGCCGCGCGTGGCCCTTCCTCGCCCAGCTATCGGCCGCAGCGGTCAGCGCTTCCTGCAGGCTGGCGGCCGCCAGCACGAGCGGTCCGCGCTCCTCGGCATGCGCGGGAGAAGCGAGCGCGGCGAGCAGGAGCGCGCACAGGGCAAGACTTTGGCGGATACGGCGGAAGAGAGACAGCACGCAGGAACTCCAGTCAGCTATATTGCGGGATATACAAGATCGCGCCAAATTGCCTAGAGCCATTTCGCAGCCTATGCTCCCCGGCGATCGGCGAAGTCCCGCTGTCATGCCCGTTACACAGTTTCAGCCGAAGGCCCGCCGATGTTCACTCTCCGCTCTGTTCTGGCCCGCCCGCTGCTGGCGGCGACCGCCCTTGTCGCCCTCGTTGGAGCGCCGGTTACGGCGAACGCCGAGCCCGGTTCGATCTGGCACGGCGCCGGGACGGTCGCGCCGGTCGATGCGGCGCGTGAACCGGTTTACGGGCAACCGGCGAGTGATTTCAGCGTGATCGTCTGGCTCGATCCCGAATGCCCCTACTGCAAGATGCTGGGACGGACGCCGGAAAAGGTTGTCGATGCCAGCGGCGGCCGGGTGAACCTTGCGGTGCGGTTGTTGCCGCTGCCGATGCATGGGCAGGCCGCGTTCATCGCGGCGGCAACGGCGCTCTGCGTCGGTCGGCAGACCCCGACACCGGGCTACTACCGCTTTCTCGACCGCTACATGGAATTGACCAGGACCAATGGCGCCGGCCTTCCCCCGTCCGCCGGAACCAGCGTGGAAGCCCTCGCGCGGGAGGCCGGGGTGCGCGATGTGCAGGCGCTCGGCGCCTGCGTCCATGCGCCGGAAACGATCGAGGCGCTCGGACAGGAGTTCGAGGCCGCCAATGCCGCCGGAGTGACCGGAACGCCCGCCATCGTGGTGCGCGACAATCGCACCGGGACCATGGCGATGACCGAAGGCGCAATCCCGGAAGAAGAGATTTCGCGCGTGATCCGCGCGCTTGGCGCACAGGGCGCAGACTAGGCCCGACGCCACCTCTGCGCGGCCGGAAATCCGGCCTGCGGCTTTTGTGACAATCAGTTGATCCGGACCGCGCAAGCCCCTCACTTGCGCGTGTTGCGGATTGCTGCATTTTCGGCCAAGTTTCAGTGCTAAGCAGCGCATTCAATAGGGTAACATGGGGCGCTGGTCGGGGGATGGATTTGTCACATGCTGCGCATAAATTCTGCCGCCGCTGGATTGCCGGATGCGGATCGTGCGCAGCGCCGCGCAAGGTTCGATAGTCGGTGTCCGCCGCCGCCCTTCCCCTTGCTTCGCTTGCGGCGGGCGGCGGTGCCGGGCTGGTGAGCGAGGCAGACAGCCTTTCCGCTGAAAACGCCGGGGCAAACCCGGAGGCCGCCAGCCTTGTCGCGATCCTGCGGTGCGAGGCCGCGATGCCCGAGGAAGCGCTGGCACGCGCGCGGCTCGTCGAAGCCGAAACCGGCGAAACGCTGGACAAGATCGTCACCCGGCTCGGCCTGATTTCAGAGGATGCGCTGGCCGGTGCCCTCGCCCGTGCACTGGGGCTGGCGCTGGTGGATGCCGCAAGCTTCCCGGAGCAAACCGCACCCGTTCCCGAGGTTTCCGCCCCGTTCCTGCGTGATCGCCGCGCCCTCCCTCTGCGCATCGAAGGCACGGCGGTGGTGGTCGCCATGGCCAATCCGCTGGACCGTGATGCGGTGGAAGGCATCGCCTTTGCCACCGGCCGCCGGGTCGAGCGCTGCGTGGCGCGCGGCGGTGACATCGATGCCGCCATCGACCGGCTCTACCGCGCCGAAGTGATTGCCGGGGTCGAAGACGAAGTCGACGAAGGCGATCTCGAGCGGCTGAAGGACCTGGTGAGCGACGCGCCGGTGATCCGCGCGGTCAACCGTCTGATTGCCGATGCCGTCGATGCCCGCGCCTCCGACATTCACCTCGAGCCGACCGAGGACCGCCTTGCCGTGCGCTTCCGCCTCGATGGCCTTTTGCGCGAGATGGCGCCCAAGCCCGCCGCGATGCGCGCGCCGGTGGTGAGCCGCATCAAGGTCATGGCCGGCCTCAACATCGCCGAGCGCCGGCTCCCGCAGGACGGGCGGCTGCGGCTGACGGTGCGTGGCCACGAGATCGACTTACGCGTCGCGACCGCGCCCTCGATCCACGGCGAAAGCGTCGTCATGCGCATCCTCGACCGTGCGAACCTCGCGCTCGAACCCAGGTCGCTGGGCTTTGACGCGAAGCTTGAAGCGCAATTCCTCGCCGCTCTGGCCCAGCCGCACGGCATCATGCTGGTGACCGGGCCAACCGGCTCGGGCAAGACGACGACGCTTTACGCCGCGCTCGCGCACCTCAATGCGCCCGAACGCAAGCTGATGACGATCGAAGACCCGATCGAATACCGCCTTCCCGGCGTGGTGCAGAGCCAGATCAACCCCGCCATCGGCTACACGTTCTCCGCCGCGCTGCGCTCGTTCCTGCGGCAGGACCCGGATGTCATGATGGTCGGCGAAATCCGCGATAGCGAGACCGCGCAGATCGCGGTGCAGGCTGCGCTCACCGGCCACATGATCCTCTCGACCTTGCACACCAACACCGCGGCGGGCGCCGTCACGCGCCTGCTCGACATGGGGGTGGAGCCGTTTCTCCTCTCCTCGGTGCTGACGGGCGTGCTGGCGCAAAGGCTGGTGCGGCGGCTTTGCCCGCATTGCCGCGAACCGTATGAAGCCGGCCCCGCGCTGCTGGAGCGGCTGGGGATCGCAGCGCACCCCGGCGAGGACCACACCTTCTATCGCCCCGTCGGCTGCCCGCAATGCAAGGGCTCGGGCTATGCCGGGCGCACCGCCGTGTTCGAGTTCATCCGCGTCGACCGCGACATGGCCGCGTTGATCCTCCAGCGCGCCGATACCCGCGCGATTGCCGAAGCGGCAGCGCGCGCCGGGTTCGGCACGCTGCGCGCGGACGGCATCGCCAAGGCGCGCCGCGGGCTTACCGCGCTCGAAGAAGTGCTGCGCGTGGCGAGCGAGGACTGAGCGGGGTGGCCACCTTCCAGTACCGGGCGCTGGGCGCGAGCGGGACGGCCATTTCCGGCCAGATCGAAGCGGCGAGCCGCGCGGACGCGATCGCCACGATGCGCAAGTCCGGCATGCGCCCGATCGAAATCGCCGAGCCGAAGCCGGGTTCGCCAGCCGCCCGCAAGCGCCGCGGCAAGACGCCCGCCCGCCTCATCACCAATGTGTTTGCCGAACTCGGCGTGCTGCTGCAGGCGGGCCTGCCGCTAGACCGGGCGCTTGCCATCGCGGTCGAGAATGTCGAGCAGCCGCTGCTGCGCGCGCGCCTTGCCGAAGTGCTGGTGGCGGTGCGCGAGGGCAAGCCGCTCTCGGCCGCGCTAGCTGCGCAGCCCGATCTCTTCCCCGGCCTTGCCCCCGCGATGACCGAAGCGGGTGAGGCCAACGGCAAGCTGGGTGAGGCGCTGGCCCGGCTCGCACAGATGCTGGAGCAGGCCGACGAACAGCGCCGCCAGATCGGCGCTGCCATGACTTACCCCCTCGCGCTCGGGGTGATCGCGCTCGGCGTGATCCTTCTCATGCTGCTGTTCGTGGTGCCGCAGTTCGAAGGGCTGTTCGCTTCCGCACCGCCGGGCAAGCTGCCCGCCGCCTCGCGCATCGTGATGGGCGCCAGCCGGTTCGTGCGTGCGCATGGCCTCGCCATCCTCGCCGTGCTGGCAGGCGCGGGCCTGACCGCGCGCGCGGCACTGGCGCGGCCGGGCGGCAAGGCCTGGTTCGACCGGGTGATCCTCGATGTGCCGCAGATTGGCCTGCTCATCCGCAATATCGAGACCGTGCGCTTTGCCCGCAGCCTTGGCGCGCTGATCGAAGGCGGCGTGCCGCTGCCGAATGCCCTGGCACTCGCCCGCCGCACCCTGACCAATCGCCACATGAACGCCGGGATCGGTGAAGTAACCGATATCGTCCGCCAGGGCGGCGGGCTTGCCGCCCCACTGGCCGAGCGGCGCGTGCTGCCCGGCATGGCGCTCAGCTTCATCCGCACCGGCGAAGAAACCTCGCAGCTCGGCCCCATGCTCGCGCGGCTCGGCACAGTGCTCGACCGCGATGTGAAAGCGCGGCTCGAGCGGGTGATTGCAGTGGCGACGCCGGTCATCGTCGTCGCGCTCGGCGCGCTGGTTGCGGCCATGGTCGCCTCGATCCTGTCGGCAATCCTCGGCTTCAACGATTTGGCGGTGGCACAATGAGAACCCGGAACACGATCCCCGCGCGCAACGGCTTTACCCTTCTGGAACTGCTGGTCGTGCTCGCCATTCTCGGCCTGCTCTATGCGATCGTCGGGCCGCAGGTGATCAAGTACCTTTCGAGCTCGCGGAGCGAGACAGCCTCGGTCCAGGTCAAAAACGTCGACGCGGCGATGAAGCTGCTGCGGCTCGATGCGGGGCGCTACCCGAGCGCGCAGGAAGGCCTGCAGGCGCTCGTCACCCAGCCCGCCGGCATGCCGAACTGGCGCGGGCCATACCTGCCCAATACCGCGGCGCTCACCGATCCCTGGGGCAACCCCTATCGCTACGCCAATCCGGGCAAGCACGGCGAGATCGACGTCTACACCCTGGGATCGGACAACGCAGAGGGCGGCACGGGTGAGGCCAAGGACCTCGGCAACTGGTAGGCCATGCAGCGCGCGCTCAACCTTCCCCCGGTCCTTCCCCGGCCTTCCGGCACTCACGGTGGCTTCACGCTGCTGGAAATGCTTGTCGTGCTGGCGATCACCGGGCTGATCGCGGGGCTGCTCTATCCGCAGATCGAAACCGCGCGCTTTGCGGTGCGGCAACGGGTGGCGCGCGAGCAAGTGGCGGCGGGCGCGGAAGCGGCGCGGGCGATGGCACTGCGCAGCGGCGCGCCGGTGACGCTGCGGGCGGATCCGGGCGGCGCTGCGCTGCTGATTGGCGGCGCGCGCCGGATCACGCTCGATAGCACGGGGCTGATCCGGCTTACCGTGCGGCCGCAGACCATCCTGTTCTACCCCGATGGCAGCACGACGGGCGGCCGGCTCGTCCTTGGCAGCGGGCGTGATGCGCCGACGCTTGAAGTGTCGCGCGCAGGCGGCCGGTTGCAGGCGGCCTTGCCGACCGGCGAGAGCGGAGTTTGAACGGTGCAACCCGGTCCGCGCGAGCGCGGTTTCCTCTTGGTAGAGGCATTGGTGGCGCTGGCCATCGCCGCGCTGATGGCGGCGCTGGTGTTTGATACCGTCTGGCAGATGGGCCGCACTGCCGCGGCCGCGGCCGAACAGCGGCAGGCGCTGCTGCTCGCGCGTTCGGTGCTCACGGCGGCGAGCGTGCCGGGTTCCGGCTCTGCCATCGCGCCGCGGGGGGGAGATGGCCGACTTGCCTGGACGGTTTCGAGCGAGGGCTATGCGGGCGAGGCGGCAGACGGCCTGCGGCTCGAGACAGTGCGCGTTGCGGTCAGCGACGCCGCGACCGGCAAGGTGCTCGCGCGGCTGACCACACTGAAAGCGCAGCCATGAGCCGCGCGGTTTCCCGATTCAACCAGCGCGGGTCTGCGGCAGGCTTCACCCTCGCGGAGATGCTGGTCGCCCTCGCGCTGTTCGGCATGATCTCGGCGTTGCTGGCCTCGGTCATCAATCTGATCGTCCGGCTCGATGATTCCTCGCGCCGGCAGGGCGATGCGATCGAACAGGTCGCCAGCGCGCAGGACCTGCTCCGCGCGCGGATCGAACAGATGCGCCCGCAAGTCGATCCGCGCGGTGCCGGCGATACGATCGCGATGGTGGGGCTGCGGGACGAAGTGACGTTCACCGCGCCCGGCCTTGCGGCAGGCGGCGCACACCAGCTGCAGGCAATCCGCCTCAAGCGCACCGCTGGCGGCCAGCTCGTGCTCTTTACCGCACCGCTGTTGGCGGGCCCCGATATCCGCGCACCTGCGGTCGCAGGCTGGAGCGCCTCGCCGCTGCTGGACGGGGTGCAGACAGTGGAGCTTGCCTATTACGGCGCAGACCGCATCACCGGGCAGGACGTCTGGCAGGACCGCTGGCTCAACCGCGCGGAGCCGCCGAAGCTTGTGCGCATGCGCCTTGGCTTCGCGACGGGAGATGCGCGCAGCTGGCCCGTGCTGATCGTGCGGCCGATGAGCGGCGTGCGCCTAGCTTGTCCGGATGGCCGCCAGAGCCTCGATTGCGGAGAGGTGCGATGACGCTCTCCGAACTGCTCGACACCGATATGACAACGCTGGCGCGGATGGCGCGCAGCGGGTTCGATTGGTGGCTCCGCGAACTCGAAGAACTGCTCCCGGCGGGCCTAGTCCGGGGCCGAAGCCTCACCGCATGGCACCGCTACGAACACGGCGCGGTTATCGCCGCTAGCCGCGCCGGGGCCGATGCGCTGGTGATCCCGGGCGAGCTCTGCCTCGTGCGGACGCTCACCCTGCCGCGCCTCCCGCAGGCCGATCTCGCCGCGATGATCACGCTCGATGCGGATCGGATCATGCCCGTTCCGGCGGACAGTGTGGTGCTCGGCATTCGCACGCTAGGGCAAGCGGACGACACGGGCTTGCTGCGAGTGCAGGTCGGCGCGCTGCCGATAGCCCGGGCGCGCGAGATCGCTGCTGCCGCGCGCGAGGCTGGGATCATCCCGGCGCAGCTGGGCCCGCTCGACGCAGCGGGCGAACGGCTCGATTTCGATCTTGCACCTGCCATGCGCGCGGCGGGGCTGCTGCCGCCGCGCGCCGCAGTAGCGCGGTTCTGGTGGGCGGTGGTTGCGGTGCTGGTGCTCATCAACATCGGCACAGCCGTGCTGCGCAACCAGCAGCAAGTGGGCCGCCTGCAGGCACTCGTCGCAGCGCAGGCCCCTGCCCTTGACGCCGTACGGCGCATCGAGGACCGCGTCCTCGGCAATGCACGGTTGGTCAGCGCCCTCAATGCGCGACGCGCAGCGCACCAGCCGCTGCGGCTGATGGCCAAGGTGAGCGGCGCCCTGCCGCGGCGAGCGTGGGTGCAGCGCTTCGAGTGGGACGGAAAGAGTCTGCGGCTGTCAGGCTATGCCGCGCCGGGCGTCAACGTCGTCTCGGCGCTCAAGGCCTCGGGCCTGTTTGCCAGCGTGCGGGCCAGCCGATCGGAAGCACTGGCCGAAACCGGGACTGGTCGGCCCTTCGATCTGGTGCTGAGCCCGTGGGCGGAGGACGGCGCATGAGGCCGCTTTCGTCCCGCGAGCGCAAGCTGATCGCCGTGCTGGTCCTGGTGCTGGCGGCCTCACTGGTGCTCACCCTCATGATCGGCCCCATCGTTTCGGGCTTTACCGAACGCGCCGCCCGGCGCGATGCGCTCGTCCAGACGTTCCATGCCAACGAGCTGCGCATCGGCGCGGTGGGCGCGCTGCAGGCCGAGGCCGAGCGTCAGGTCGGTGAGATGCGGACGCTGTTCATCGCCGCTCCCGATGCCGAGGACGCGGGCGAAACGCTGCGCGAACGCGTGGAGGCGGCGGCGCAGGAGGCTGGCGGCGACGTCAAGGCCTCCGAAGCCATGCCGACCGAGGAAGGCTGGGCGCGCGCCGCGATCGACACGCGGATGAGCCATGACCAGCTCGCCGCCCTGCTTGCCCGCCTCAATGCCCTGAAACCCGCACTCGCTGTCGAGAGCGTGACCGTGATCGCCGACGATGCGCTCACCAATACAAAATCGGATCTGCTGGATGTCAGAATTGAAGCAACGGCTCCTTTCGTACCGGCCCGATAGGGTGAACGGTGCGCTGCTGCCCGCAGGGCTCGCGCTGGTGCTGCTGGCGGGCGCCGCGCTGCAACTCGCGTTGCCGCAAGGCGCCACCGTGCCGCTGGCCTCGGGTGTCTCGCGCGCGCCGGACCGGCGGCTGCCTGCCATCGCGGACGTCGCGGCTCCCAATCTGACCGGACGCTCCTCGCTGTTTTCCCCGCTGCGCGTGGTCGGTGCGGGACCGTTCGATGCGAGCGTAGTGGGCGCAAGGCCGGTTGGCCCGCTGGGCGGCACATTGGTGCTCGGCGCCTTGCGGGTCGGCTCCGCGCAGGCACTGCTGCTCCGCGAGGGAACCGGGCGCGTGCTGCGCCTGGCTGCCGGCCGCAGCTATCGGGGCTGGCAGCTGCTGCGGATCGAGGCAAGCGGCGCCCGGTTCCGCAAGGACGGCACGATCATGCGCATCGGCTTCGGCGCCAGTGCTCCGGCGGCAGGTTCCGCACTCATTTCCAGCGCAAGCGAGAACAACAGTGAATAAGCACCCCTCGATCCGGCTGGCAGGTCTCTCCGCACTGGCGCTCGCCGCGGTCACGGGCTGCGCGCCCAAGGCGGCGGTCGAGCCGGTCGAGCGCGCGCTGCCTGCCGCGGCGGCGCCCGCGCCCAGCCCGCGTCCCGAAGGCGTGATAACGGCCATCGTGGGCGGCAGTGAGCCTGCACCCTCTCTTTCCGGCAGCAGCAGCGAAAGGACGCGCACCGCGCCGCGGGGCAACATCGAGTTCACCATCCCGAGCGCCGATGTGCGCACCCTCGCCCAGATCGTGCTGCGCGATACGCTGCGCATACCCTACACCGTGAGCCTCGAAGGCGATGTCGACGTGGGGCTGACGACACCGGGACCGGTCGGCCGCCAGCAATTGCTCGATCTGTTCGAGGCCTCGCTCAGGAAGGCGAACCTCGCGATGGTGTGGGAAGGCACCGGCTACCGCATCATGACGATCGACGCGGCCAAGGCGCGCGGCACCGAATTCCTCCCCGATCGCGGCTTCGGCAGCGAAACGGTGCGGTTGCAGTTCGCCAATGCCGAGGAAATGCGCAAGCTGCTCGATACCGTGGTGCCCGGCGCGGTCCAGTCGTTCGATACGACGCAGAACGCGCTGGTAATCGCCGGCACCGAAGCGCAGCGCAAGAGCGTGCACAAGGTGATCGAGCAGTTCGATGTGAACTGGCTGCGCTCGATGTCCTTCGCGCTCTTCGTGCCGCAGAACCTCGACAGCCGGCTGATCGTGCCCGAGCTCGACAAGCTGATCAACGCGCCGGATGCGCCGACGCGCGGGCTTGTCCGCCTGATCGGGATGGAGCGGATCAACGGCGTGATCGCAATCAGCGCGCAGAAGCAATACCTCGAGGACGTGCGCCGCTGGGTCGAAGTGCTGGACCGGGAGGGCACGAACAACGAAGCGCGGCTGTTCGTTTACCGCGTGCAGAACAGCCGGGCGCGGGATCTGGTCAAGACGCTCAACGCCAGCTTCGGCTTCGGCGCAGGTGGCAGCGGATCGCCCGACAATCCCGATCCCTTCGCGCCCGAAACGCGCGGCGGGGCGGACAAGACTTCTCCGCCGATCCAGAATGGCGGCGGGCCGGACGGCGGCGGGCTGAAAGTCCGCGTTTCGGCAGACGAGGTGAACAACGCTGTCGTGGTCTACGGTTCGGTGCATGATTACGCGATCGTCGAGGATGCGCTGCGCAAGCTGGATGTGCCGCCGCTGCAAGTGATGATCGAGGCGGCGATCACGGAAGTCGGGCTCAATGACGGGCTGCGCTACGGGGTGCAGTGGAACTTCCAGACCGGCGAATCCAATTTCGCGCTGAGCGAAGGGGATAACAGTTCGCCGACGAGACGGTTTCCGGGTTTCTCCTACTTCTACTCGAACAAGAACGACATCAGCGCGACGCTGAATGCGCTGGAGGAGCGCACGACGGTGAAGGTTGTCTCCGCGCCCAAGCTGATGGTGCTCAACAACCAGACCGCGGCGCTGCAGGTGGGCGATCAGGTGCCGGTGCTTTCGCAGCAGGTCACGCCGCTGGGGGGCGGGAGCAGCTCGGGCAATCTGCTCTCGGCCAACACGGTGGAGTACCGCGATACCGGCGTGATCCTCAAGATCACCCCGCGGGTGAATGTGAGCGGGGCGGTGCTGCTCGATATCTCGCAGGAAGTGAGCGATGTGCAGCAGACCAAGACCGGCGTGACCAATTCCCCCACGATCACCACCCGCCGCGTGGCCACCACGGTTTCGGTGCAGGACGGGCAGGTCATCGCGCTGGGCGGTCTGTTCCGCGACAACAAGAGCTTCGGGAAGAACGGCCTGCCCATCCTCTCGCGCATTCCGGTGCTGGGCGGGCTGCTGTTCGGCAACCACGACAATTCGCAGAAGCGCACCGAGCTGATCATCCTGATCAAGCCGCATGTGCTGCGGACCCCCGATGACCTCACCGCGATCACCGAGGAACTGCGCGCCAAGATCCAGTCGGTCGAGCCGTTCAAGACCAAGGGCAAGATCCCGTGACACCGCCCGCCCGCCCCCGGACCGAGCGCGGTTACGCGATGCTTGCCGTGGTGGCGGGGATCGGCGTGATGGCAGCGCTCGCGGCAGGGGCGGCGGCGGCGACGGCGGCGCGGCTCGATACGCTGGAGGCCGAGACGAGCCGGGCGCGGCTGACGGCGGCGGCCGATGCGGGGGTGGAAATCGCGCTCGCCAACCTCACTCGCCCGGGCCTGGCCGCGCGCTGGGCGATCGACGGGCGGACGTATGACGCCAACTTCAACGCCGTGCCCATCAGCATCCGGATCGAGGACGAGGCAGGCAAGATCATGATCAACCGCATCGACGGCGAGAACATCGGCTGGCTGATGGCCGCGCTCGGCCTGCCGCCCGCACAGATCGCCACGATGCGCGACAGCTTTGACGACTGGATCGACCAGGACGACGAGCCCCGCAGCAACGGCGCGGAAAGCGCGGACTATCGCCGCCGTGGCTACGCCGCGCGCAACGGTCCGCCGCAGAGCGTGGAGGAGCTGGGCGACATTCGCGGCTTCACCCCCGCGCTGGTCGAACGCGTGGCGCGGATCGCGACGGTGGAAGTGGCCGGCAAGCCGTTTGACAAGCGGTACGCCGATCCGCTGGCGATCGAGGTGATGAACGACGGCGACCGCGCCTCACCCGCTGTGATCGAGCGGCAGCGCGAGATCGCGGGGCAGCGCCCGGCGCTGGCGATCAGCGATCCGGCCGACTGGAGCGGCCGCGTGGTGACGATCATCGCCACGGCCCACGGCCCCGGCGGCGCGCAGGCGCAGCGGCGGGTGGTGGTGGAAATCACCGGCAAACCGCGCCAGCCCTATGTGCTGCGCTGGGGTGCGTGACGCGCCGGGGCTGACGGGCCGCGATCACGGCGCGCAAGTTGACACGGTTGACAGGGTCCTGAGGGAGCTTGGCGGACTTGGTTTCGATGGGGGGTTCCTTGGCCGGGAGGGGCGGAATTTGCCCCTCCGTCAGCCCTTCGGGCTGCCACCTCCCCATTTGTCCCTGCGACAAGCTCAGGGAAAAATGGGGAGGATCCTGGGGCGCGGCGTCCTGCGCGAACAGGGTGTCGAGCGCGGCGAGGCGGGTTTGGCTGGCGGCGTCCCATTCGGCGGCGGCGGCGGTTTCGGCGGTGTGCTGGGCGTGGGCGAGCGCCTCGGGCCAGATATCGATCGGATCGATGGCATCGAGATCGAGCCCGGCGAGCGCTTCGGCGGTGAGGTCCTCCGATTCAGGGGGGAAGTCATAGAGCACCTCTTCGCGCGCGGCGAGGAGGGCTTCCTCACGCGAGGGCTGCGCGGGGGTCCATTGCGGCGGGGCATCGAAATCATAATCCGGCGGCGCGAAGGCGGGTTCGTCGCCGGGCTCCGCCGCTTCGCGCAGTTCGGCGAGGTATTCATCGAAGCGGGCGGCGATGCCCGGCGCGGGCGCACCCTCCTGCACCGCCTGATCGGCATGGCGATCAAGCCGGGCGATGTGGGCCAGCAGCAGGCGCGCATCGAAGCGGACGCGGTGGCCGACCGCCTCGCCCCGGTAGAAGATCGTCTCCTGCACCCCGTTCAGCGCGCGTTCGGCGAGGACTTCCTCCGCCGCATCGCGCGCGAGGAGCAGCGCGGCATCCCAGCCATGAGCGAACGCCCCGTCGCGCCGCTTGTGGACATAGGCCGCCTGCGCCGAGACACCGACCGCCGCGCAGGCGCGGCGGACATTGCCGGTGGTGGCGAGGTGATGGAGGAAGCGCACCCGGCGATCCGGGGTGAAGGGCTGTGCAGGGGTGAACTTGAGCCCCTCCTCTTCAGAGGAGGGGTTGGGGCGGTGTCTTGCCGCATACACTTCACCAGTCGGAGAGCCATCACCCCCCAACCCCCTCCGTGCAAGAGGCGGGGGCGCAAACGGATCGACATCATCGGGCAGCCCGATATCGCGCTCCATGGGAATCCACCCGCGCCCGAACCCGCTGGAATTGTGCTGTGACATGCCGTGCGACTCCCGATTGGAACAAAAGGGGATCATTGTGGCATGGGTGGGGGTGTGTAGGACAGGGGGGGATAAAATGACAATATCGTCCTTGGCGTACCTACTTGGTTTTTCATTTGCACATGGTAGCGTGCTGACATCTTGATGTTGTAAGGGGCAAAAATGTCGGAGGCGACAAAACAGAAAGCCGAATCGGCAGCTTTGAAAGCTGCGCGCGAAGCATTGGAGCCTTTCTTGAAGGCGAACGAGTGTTCATCTGTCATTGAAGTTAATCGCTCGAGTGAGGTTCACCTATTTATCGATCGCCCATGGAACGATGCATCTTTAGCTCTCATGATACCTAAAGATGAGCCAGCCGATTTCTATAGCGCACTAAATCAAATTATACTGCCGGAGAGATTTACGGCAATTTATCACATTGATAAGAAATCTTTAGAAGTCATATGGACTGCTTATAAACTTCCGGATTCCCAGAATGACATAATTGGCAGAAGATTTACATTTAAATATCTTGGCGCTAATTATAAGTGCCACTTTTCTAAATCAAGCGAAAGATTACTTTCGATAGCGAAGAATTTTTTGCCACTTAAAATGTCTTCTACAAGCTTTAGAAACTTACAATCATTTGATAGGCACTACAAGGCCACAAGGCCAGGAGGAAAACCTGATCAATCATTAGGAGATCCAGTATCATTTTGGATTGATGGTCTGGATTTTCATCCTGAATTGACAGTGGAATTTGTAAATAATCTCAATTTTTACTTAAGTTATTACGACAAAAGTGGGCCCATAGTTGTTCTTCACCCAGCAGAATCCGAAAATAAGCCAATGCCTAGACTGAGATATATTTCTGGTAAATTTCCTTCATTGATAAATGGTAAGAAATTAGATAATAATCTTCTAAGTTTTTGGGAAGCACCAAACTTTGGAGACCCTGCTAGGCGATTTCAATATTATTATCGGATAATGGAATACGCATCTTTCTTTTATCTTGAGAGTTCTACACGCTTAGCCGTCAAGAGAATACTCAATTCACCTCACGCGATTGATGATATATCCGAAACTACGGATAAATTAATGTCTGCATTTTCGATGTCAAAACTTGACGAATATGCACGCTTTGCGCAATTGATCCAAGACACAATTGACCCCAACCTCCTTTGGTCAGAAATTAAAGAAAACCTCCCTGCGTTCTCAAAGGATTTCAAATGTGATGGGGGCTTTGTCATAAAAGCACTTGTGTCTGCCACCGCGAAACAATCGACGTTCGCGCCCAAAGGCGTTGAACTTTTCACTAAGGCGATTCGAGACATTCGAAATGCGCTTTCTCACGGCAGAGATTTCCGCAGCGCGACAGTGATAACTCCCACGTCACGGAATCTTAAGGCTCTTCAGCCATGGGTGCACCTGATTGCGGTCGCTGCAGGGCAGGTTGTTTTGTTGAAGGACATCGCCTAGATAGACATCAAGCCGATACGCCATGTGGCTAGGAAAGAGCCACGGCATAGAATGTTCTCAGAATGAGGTAGTCTCGGAGGATCCCGTTATGAACACTGGTGGGTAAAACCGATCCTAGGTGATCAAGAAAACGCCGCCTACGGGCGGCGTTTTTGATTCGCGGCCCCGTTCCGGACTACGATGTCAGAGCTCTTATCAGCCTCGATGTGGCCTAGTTCGCCAGCGGTCATCATGCGATCGCCCTCAGCTTCAAACCGCGAACTCTGTTCTTCTCCGAATTGCAGTGCAAGATACACAAGTCTCCAAATTCCTAATGAATTAGACTCACGCGCATGCGCGGCGGCGGGGGTTTTGCGGGTGGCTGATTTGCCGGGGTAGTGGGCTTTCCCCCCTCTCCCAACCCTCTCCCCTGAAGGGGAGAGGGCTTTTGTCTGGGCAGCCTCACGCTTTGGTGCGGGGTGGGCGCCCACGTTGACAGTGTGGGGGGTGAAGGGGGCGATGGCCCCCTTCTTTGCTTTTGCGCTGTGGCTCGTTTCGCTTTGGTGGGGGGCATATGCGGGTTGTGTCCCCGGCGGGCGCTGGGTGTGACGCCGTTACCCCTCCGTCAGCCCTGCGGGCTGCCACCTCCCCATTTGTCCCTTCGACAAGCTCAGGGAAAAATGGGGAGGACCTCAGGGGATGGCTGGCCCATTTGTGCTCTCGCAAAAATGGGGAGGGGTTTTAGAGTTTTGGGGATGCAAGGGCTGTGGCCCTTGCCCGCCGGAGGCTGCTTTTTGGGTGGCTTGGTTTTGGTGGGGAGCCCCTCTCCCAACCCTCTCCCCTGAAGGGGAGAGGGCTTTCCTCATCAGCGCGTTAGCAGCGGGCCCAGGTAGTGGCCGGTGAAGCTGCGGGGGTTTTTGGCGACGGTTTCGGGGGTGCCTTCGGCGACCAGTTCGCCGCCGCGGACGCCGCCTTCGGGGCCTAGATCGAGCAGCCAGTCGGCGGTTTTGATCACATCGAGGTTGTGTTCGATGACGACGACGCTGTTGCCCTGATCGACGAGGCGGTGGAGGACTTCGAGGAGTTTGCGCACGTCTTCGAAGTGGAGGCCGGTGGTGGGCTCGTCGAGGATATAGAGTGTTTGCCCCGTGCTGCGGCGGGCGAGTTCCTTGGCGAGTTTGACGCGCTGGGCTTCGCCGCCGGAGAGGGTGGTGGCCTGCTGGCCGACCTTGACGTAGCCGAGGCCGACTTCGTTGAGCATGTGCATCCGATCGCGGATCGGGGGGACGGCCTTGAAGAATTCCTCGGCGTCCTCGATCGTCATGTCGAGCACATCGGCGATGGAGTGGCCCTTGAACTTCACTTCGAGGGTTTCTCGGTTGTAGCGGCGGCCTTCGCATTCCTCGCACGTCACGTAGACGTCGGGCAGGAAGTGCATCTCGATCTTGATGAGGCCATCGCCCTGGCACTTCTCGCAGCGGCCGCCTTTCACATTGAAGCTGAAGCGGCCGGGCTTGTAGCCGCGGGCGGCGCTTTCCGGCAGGCCGGCGAACCAATCGCGGATGAGGGTGAAGCTGCCGGTGTAGGTCGCGGGGTTGGAGCGCGGGGTGCGGCCGATGGGGGACTGGTCGATCTCGATCACCTTGTCGCAGTGTTCGAGGCCGGTGACCCGGTCGTGCGCGCCGGCGATGACGCGGGCGCCGTTGAGCGTGCGCGCGGCGACGGCGTGGAGCGTGTCAATCGTGAAGCTCGATTTGCCGGAGCCGGAGACGCCGGTGACGCAGGTGAAGGTGCCGAGGGGGATGGAGGCGGTGACGTTCTGCAGGTTGTTGGCGCGGGCGCCTTCGACGGTGAGCTTGAGGCCGTTGCCCTTGCGGCGCTTCTTGGGCACCTCGATGCGGCGGGCGCCGGTGAGGTATTGGCCGGTGAGGCTGTTGGGGTTCGTCAGGATCGCCGCGAGATCGCCCTGCGCGACGATCTCTCCGCCGTGGACGCCGGCGCCGGGGCCGAGATCGACGATGTGATCGGCGGTGCGGATCGCGTCTTCATCATGTTCGACCACGATGACGGTGTTGCCGAGATCGCGCAGGCGCTTGAGCGTGATGAGCAGGCGATCGTTATCGCGCTGGTGGAGGCCGATGGAGGGCTCATCCAGCACGTAGAGCACGCCGGAGAGGCCGGAGCCGATCTGGCTGGCGAGGCGGATGCGCTGGCTTTCGCCGCCGGAGAGGGTGCCGGAGGTGCGATCGAGGTTGAGGTAATCGAGGCCGACGTTGTTGAGGAAGCCGAGGCGCTCGTTGATTTCCTTGAGGATGGCCTTGGCGATCTGGCTCTGCTGCGAGGTGAGCTGGGCATCGAGCTGGCCGTACCATTCGACCGCGGCGGCGACGGAGAGGCGGGTGATCGAGGAGATGTCGGCGCCGGCGACCTTGACGCTGAGCGCCTCAGGCTTGAGGCGGGCGCCGTGGCAGGTTTCGCAGGGCTGCGCCGTCTGGAACTTGCCGAGCTCCTCGCGCATCCAGGCGCTTTCGGTTTGCAGCATGCGGCGGTTGAGGTTGCCGATGACGCCTTCGAAGGCCTTGGCTACGGTGTAGCTCTTCTTGCCATCGATAAAGGTGAGCGGGACGGCCTTGCCGGCGGTGCCGTAGAGGATGATGACCTTGACCTCACCCGGCAGCTTTTCCCACGGCGTTTCGAGGCTGAAGCCGAAGTGGCCGGCGAGGCTGGCGAGGACCTGCATGTAATAGGGCGACGGGGGGTTGGACTTGGCCCAGGGCACGACGGCGCCCTGCTTGAGGCTGAGCGCTTCGTTGGGGACGACGAGCTGGGGATCGAACAGGAGCTTTTCGCCGAGGCCATCGCAGGCGGGGCAGGCGCCCTGGGGGGCGTTGAAGCTGAAGAGGCGCGGTTCGATGCTCTCGATGGTGAAGCCGCTGACGGGGCAGGCGAACTTTTCGCTGAAGACGATGCGGTTGGGCGGGAGGCCGGTTTTCTTCATGCCCGCCTTGCGCTTGGCCGAGGGGCCTTCGACAGGCTCAGGCTGAGCGGGATTGGGGGCTGCCCCCTCGCCGCTGACCGCCTCAACAGTCGTATCCGCGAGATCGAGGTAGACGGTGCCGTCTGCCAGCTTGAGGGCTTGTTCGAAGCTATCGGCAAGGCGGGTGCGGAAGCCTTCGTCGGCCTGCTTCACCGCGATGCGATCGACGACGACTTCGATGTCGTGCTTCAGCTTCTTGTCGAGCGCAGGGGCGTCTTCGATGGCCATCAGATCGCCATTGATGCGCACGCGGGTGTAGCCGGCGCGCTGCCATTCGGCGAGTTCCTTGCGGTACTCCCCCTTGCGGCCGCGCACGACAGGGGCGAGAAGATAGACGCGCGTGCCCTCCGGCAGGGCGAGGACGCGGTCGACCATCTGGGTGACCGTTTGTGCCGCAATCGGGAGCCCCGTTGCGGGCGAATAGGGAATGCCGACGCGCGCCCAGAGGAGGCGCATGTAATCGTAGATCTCGGTGACTGTCGCCACGGTGGAACGCGGGTTGCGGCTGGTGGTTTTCTGCTCGATCGAGATGGCGGGGGAGAGCCCGTCGATATGTTCGACATCGGGCTTCTGCATCATCTCGAGAAACTGGCGCGCATAGGCCGAAAGGCTCTCGACATAGCGGCGCTGCCCTTCGGCGTAGATCGTATCGAACGCGAGGCTCGATTTGCCGGAGCCGGAGAGGCCGGTGATGACGATCAGGCTATCGCGCGGAAGATCGACGTCGATCCCCTTGAGATTGTGCTCACGCGCGCCGCGAATGGAAATGGTGCTGAGGGACATGGGGGCGGTTTGTTCCAGATTTGTTCGATTCCGGCAAGAGGCGCGCGGAGGTTTTGCGACACGTGGGTGGCGGGGCAGCCATGCGCAAGGTGGCGCGGGGGGCAAGGTTGGAAACGCAGAGCAGGTTCCCCTCTCCCAACCCTCTCCCCTGAAGGGGAGAGGGCTTGCGGCTAGAGGGAGAGGGCGCGGGCGCCGGTGGGGCCGGTCCACTGGGCGTGGACGCCCCAGACGTGTTCGATGAGTTCTTCGGACAAGGCGGCCTGCGGCGATGCATCGGCGGCGATGTGGCCGCGGTGGAGGACGATGACGCGGTCTGCGTGGTTCATGGCGTGGGCGAGGCTGTGGACGACCAGGACGACGCCGATGCCCTGATCCGCGAGCCCCCGGAAATGCGCGAGGAGCGCGGCGGCGTGGGCGAGATCGAGGCTGGCGAGTGGTTCGTCAGCAAGGACCCAGCGGGGCTGGCCGGCGAGAACGCGGGCGAGGAGAACGCGGGCACGCTCGCCGCCGGAGAGGGTGTGGATGCCGCGCGGCGCGAGGTGAGTGGCATCGAGCGCGGCCAGCGCGGCGTGGACGGCGGCATCGTCTTCGGCGCGGGCGGTGCGATGCGGCAGGCGGCCGAGGCGGACAAGCGCTTCGGCGGTGAGGTTCCATGCAGGCGCCGCTTGCTGGGGGAGATAGCCGATGGTCTGGGCGCGGGTGCGCGAGGGCATGGCCTCCAGCGGGGTTCCGCCGAGCGTGACGAGGCCAAGGTCGGACGCGGATTCGAGACCGGCGAGCGCGCGCAGCAGCGTGGTCTTGCCTGCACCATTGGGGCCGCAGATGGCCGTGAGCTGGCCCGGGCGAAGCTCTGCACTGACGCTGGTGAGGCGGCCGGGGACGGTGAGGTTTTCGGCAGCAAGGATCATGCGAGTTCGCTCCTCAGGCGCAGGAGCAGGCGCAGGAAGAATGGCGCGCCAAGGAGGCTGAGAGCAATGCCGATGCGCAGTTCCCCGCCCGCGAGCGGCAGCAGGCGGCAGAGGCAATCGGCGATGAGCAGGAGGAGCGCGCCGCCGAGCGCGCTGGGCAGTAGCAGGCTGGAGGGGCGCTGATCGGTAAAGGGGCGCAGGAGATGCGGGACGACCAGGCCGACAAAGCCGATGATCCCCGCAGCCGCCACGCCTGCGCCGACGACAAGGCCCGTGCCGAGCACCATGAGCCAGAGCAGGCGCGTGGGGTTCACGCCGAGCGAGCGGGCGGTCTCCTCGCCAAGGGTGAGCGCATCGAGCGCGGTCGCGGCGCGGGCGAGCAGCAGCAGGCCCAGCGCAGTGGGCGGCGCGGCGAGCAGGACATCGGACCAGGCGCGGCTTTCAAGGCTGCCCATGAGCCACGTGACGATCTCACTGAGAGCGAAGGGATTGGGCGCGAGGCTGATGATGAGGCTGGTGAGCGCTCCCGAGAGGCTGGCGAGCATGAGCCCGGCGAGCGCGAACAGCGTGGTGCTGTTCTGGCCGCTGGCATTGCCCGCGATCAGCGCGAGTGCCGCCATCGCGGCGGCGGCGCCAAGCAGCGACGCGAGCGGAAGCAGCGCGCCGAGACCGAGCGCGAGGCTGAGCACCGCGCCGAACGCGGCGGTGGGCGCAACGCCGAACAGGCCGGGATCGGCAAGCGGATTGCGCAAATAGCCCTGCATCGCGGCGCCTGCCGCGCCGAGGCCGGCACCGATGACAAGCGCAAGCGCGGTGCGAGGGGCGCGCAGTTCGGCAAGGATGACGAAGGCGTTGGGCGCCTGCGGGGCAAACGGGTTCAGCCAGACCTGCCCGGCGAGAAGGCTGAGCGGAATGGCGAGCGCGAGGAGCCCGATGAGGAGAGCGATGGGGCGGGTCATGCCGGGTTCGGGCTCGGTAGCGCTTGGGACAAACTGAGGGGGAAAGGACCCCTCCGACCCGCCTGCGGCGGGCCACCTCCCCATTTGTGCTGCGCAAAAATGGGGAGGAGCGGGAGCGTGCGGCGCACTTCGGCGAGGCGCTGGGCGGCGGGGATGATGGTGGGGCCGGCGCAGTAGAGCAGGCGGGGATCGAGGCTCGCGCGGGCGGTGCCGGTGAGGTTCGTGAGGCCGGGGTGACGCAAGGCGCGGTCTGACCCGGCGGCGAGGATGACGCGCGGGGGATCGGCGAGGACGCGTTCGAGCGGAAGCTGATCGGCCTGACCGAGGCCGCGCGCGGCGGCGAAATTGGCAAAGCCGGTGCGGCGCAGAAGATCGGCGATCAGCGTGTTGTCCCCCGGGACGATGCCGCCGGGCTCCCACACGAGCGCGGGAATGGGCTGCGTGCCGGGCGCGGGAGCAGTCTGCGCGAGCACGGTTTCGATGCGGGCAATGAGCGCCTCGCCCTTGGCCGGGTTGCCGGCGAGCGCGGCAAGCTGGCGGATCTGGGCGCGGCTTTCCTCGACCGTGCTGGCGATGCCGAGCGTCTCAAGGCGAAGGCCGAGGCGCTGATAGGCGGCGGCGGTGGCGGGGGGCACGAAGGTGCTATCCACCACCACATCGGGCTTCAGCGCGAGGACTTCTTCGAGCGTGCCGCGCGTGGTGTGGTACTGGCGGGCTTTCGCCGGATCGATCGAGGCGGCGCGCGGATCGGCGCTATAGTGCGAGAGGGCGAGGAGCTGGCCGGGCTGCGTTACCTCGGCGAGGATCGCATCGGCGCAGGGGTTGAGGCTGACGATCGTGGGGATGCGGTGGGTTGTTTTGGTGGTGGGGGTTTGGGTGCAGGCGGTGAGGGCTGCGAGTGCGGCCAGCACCACCCCCCGGCCCCCTCCGTGCAAGAGGAGGGGGGGAAGGAGGAAGGATACCCCTCCGACCCGCCTGTGGCGGGCCACCTCCCCATTTGTCCCTTCGACAAGCTCAGGAAAAAATGGGGAGGACCCGGGGGTGGGCCTGGCCATCAGTAGCGCACTCTGAGGCCGGCGAAGGCGCCGCGGCCGATGGCGCCGTAGCCGGCGGCGGTGGGGAGGCGGTTGTCGAAGAGGTTTTCGACGCGGGCGTAGAGGGTGAAGCGGTCGTTCACCGGCAGGCTGGCGCGGAACGTGGCGACGGGGCCGCCGGGGAGGCGCACGGTGTTCGCCGCATCATCGAAGCTGTTGCTGGTGAGCCTGAGGTCTGCGCCGAGCGCAAGATGGGCGAGCGGGGTTTCCCAATCGCCGCTGAGCGTGAGCGCATGGCGCGGGCGGCGGGCGAGATCGTTGCCCGAGGTGCGGTCTCTGGCCCGGGTCCAGGTGTAAAGGCTGCGCAAGGTGACGGTGCTGACCGGGCGCAAGGTAAGCTCCGCCTCGGCGCCTTCGGCGCGGGCCTTGCCGACATTGTCATAGGTGCCGAAAGGGCGATTGGTGCAGATGCCGGTACTCTCGCCGAAGCAGGAGACAAAGGCGATCAGGTTGCGGCTGTCACGCCGATAGAGCGTGAGCGCAGCGGTGACGGGGCCGCTCTTGTATTCGAGGCCAGCGTCGTAGCTGCGGCTGCGTTCGGGCTGGAGGGCGGTGTTGCCGTAGTCCGAGAGGAGCTGGAACAGCGTGGGCGCCTTGAAGCCCTCACCGTAGCTGGCGCGCAGGCGCAGGTTTTGGGCGAGGCGGACCGTGCCGTTGGCGCCGAGAGTGGTGGCGTTGCCGAAGCGGCTGTGATCATCGTAGCGCAGACCGGCGGCGAGCGAGATGGCATCAGTGTACCAGCCGAACATGGCGTGGCCGCTGGTCTGGCGGGCGCGGTGTTCGGCATCGAAGGTGCCGGAGTAGCGCGTCCATTCGCTGTCGGCGCCGAAATCGAGCGCGAAGTTTGCGGGAAGCGTGGCGCGGCCGGTGAGATCGGCGCGTTCGCTGCGGCCGCGATAGCCGTACGACGGCGCGGTGCCGAAGGTGGGATCGTAATAATCGCGCTTGGTATCGGAGAGGGCGAAGCCCGAGTTCAGGGTGAGCCACGCGCCTTCGTAGCGCAGGCCGGCGCGGCCGGAGAGCTGGCGGGTGATCTGGTATTCGGGGGTATCGGCGAACGTGTAATCGGGCGCGGGGTAGCCATCGATCTCGGTGCGGGTATCGGCGTAGCGGGCGTTTGCCACGAACGAGAGGCCGGGGGCGAGATCGAGGCGGGCCTTGCCGCCGAGGTGCCATTGACGCGCGCCATCGGGTTCGGTGCCGATGGCGGCAGCGCTGATGCCATCGGTGGTGGTGTAGCCGCCGGTGAGCGAGAGGGCGTATTTGTCCTTGGCGAGACCGGCGGCAGCGTCTCCGGCGAAGCTGCCACGGCTGCCGCCTTCGGCGCTGGCCTCATAGCCATTGAGTTCGCGGGTCTGGATGGCGATAACGCCGCCGAGCGCCGCGCTGCCCCAGGTCACCGAGTTGGAGCCGCGCAGGACGTCGATGCGTTCGATGCCGCCGGTGGTGAGCGTGCCGAAATCGAAGCCGGCGCCGGGGGCGGAGACGTCTTCGGCGCGGACGCCGTCGATGAGGACGAGGACCTGTTCGGAATCGGAGCCGCGCAGGCGGACGCCGGTGAAGGCGCCGGGGCCGCCGTTGCGGCTGAGGGTGAGGCCGGGGACTTGTTCGAGCGCGCGGGTCACGTCGGGGCCTTGCAGGCGGGCGAGATCGGCGGCGGTGAGGACGGTGATGGGCTGGCCGGTCTGGTCGAGGCGCTGGGGGCTGCCGGTGGCGATGACGGTGATGGTTTCTGGGCGGATCCGAGATGGAAATTCGTAAATGTCCGGCTCCGGCAGTTCTTCGCTCGCTTTGGTCTGCGCCTGCGCGGTTGTTGCTATCGCCAACGCTGCGCAAGCCCATCCCGCTGCCAGAAGCACGCGGAACGCACCGCCAGACCCCGTCCGTCCTGAGCTTGTCGAAGGATCGTTCTTGTTCTGGAGCGCCGCGTGGGCCGCAAAGGAAGGACAGCCCTTCGACAAGCTCAGGGTAGACGGGGTTTGGGGATGGGTTTGGTGGTCTGCGCGGGTTTGGGGGAGTTGCGGGTGGGTTTTGTGACGTGAGTTCATTGCGGTTCTCCACGGGCCCATGGACGTTGCCGTCCATGGCGGGAGTTGACGCGGGGCCTTGCTGGCGCGCCTCTCTCGCATGCGTCCGGTACACCCCGCCCGGCCGCGGAACGACCACACACCGGCAGGTTTCCTGGCTCGCCCGGGGTCATCGCCCCCTGCCCGCCTTCCCAGCCTTGCGGCCAGTGGCATGATGGACAGGGCGCTATCCGGGCACAGTTGCGGGGGCAGCTCCGGGATCAGATCCTTGCGGACTTGTCCGGATTCCCTCTTAGCCCGCTGCTGCGGGCACCGGTGGCGTCGGGCGGAGTGGTAGCGGGACATGCACTTTGGGGCAAGTGGGAGAAGGAGAACCCCTCCGACCCGCTGCGCGGGCCACCTCCCCATTTGCACTTCGTGAAAATGGGGCGGATCGGGTGCGTTAACGCTCTGGCAGGGGGGTGTGCCTTAGCGGGACGGGGTGAAATGGCGAGGTGCGGGGCGCGGGCGGGTGCCGTAGTGCTGATGTGCCTTGCTCCGAGTGCTGTTGCCCTATGCCACTGATCATTGACTACCGGCCGGTGAAACTGCCGCCTGAGGCCCTGGCGCCTCGGCGAGTGGCCACGCCTGTGGCGCCGATGATTGAGGCGCCGGTTGTCCGTGACATGCCCACCCCTTCGCGCAAGCGGGAGGCGAAATTCAAGCGCTGGGCGGGAATCGCGGGTGTGGCGGTGCTGGGGTTTGCGCTGTGGCTGGCGGGGCCGGGCTGGATCGCGCCGGGGGTGCCTTCGGCGCAGGCGCGGGACGGGTTGCAGCCATTCGAGCGGCCGGGGGACAGCTTCCCGGGTTCGGCGTTCTATTATCTGGCGAACGATGACACGGGCATGCTCGCGCCCGATGCGGCGAAATCCGCGTGGGATGCGCAATTGGCGCAGATCCATGGCGATGATGCGGCTCCGATCACCGGAAGCGGACCGGCGGCGCGGCCGATCATGCTGCACGGGACGAGCCTTGACCAAAGCCGCGCGCTGCAGTGCCTGACGGCGGCGATCTATTATGAAGCGGCGAGCGAGCCCGATGCGGGGCAGCGCGCGGTGGCGCAAGTGGTGCTCAACCGCGTGGCGCATCCGGCCTGGCCCAAGACGGTGTGCGGCGTGGTCTATCAGGGATCGGAGCGGCCGGGCTGCCAGTTCAGCTTTGCCTGCGACGGATCGCTGGCGAGGAAGCCCATGGCGGTGTTCTGGGACCGGGCGCGGCGCGTGGCGGCGGATGCGCTGGCGGGCTATGTCTATGCGCCGGTGGGGCTGGCAACGCACTATCATACGAGCGCGGTGCATCCCTACTGGGCGGACAGCCTGGCGTTCATCGGGACGATCGGGGCGCACCGGTTCTACCGCTGGAGCGGCGCGGCGGGGCGGCCGGCGGCGTTCTCGGCGGTCTATGCCGGGGGCGAGCCGCTCGCAGCGCCGCATCCGCGCACCTGGACTCCGGCGGCGGCGGACGTGGCTGATCCGATCCAGCTGGAGAAGGCTTTCGAGACCGGACGGATCGAGGCGCTCAAGACTGCGCAGGCGGGTCCGGGCGCGGCGGGGCGCAATGCGGCTTCGTTCGGCCAGATGCCGCTGCCGGGCTACGGCGAGCAGCGCGGTGGTGGCGCCACCGGTGGCCCTCAGTTTGCGCCTGCAGTCGAGGCGCGCGGGGGCGATGCGCTCTACCGCGCCGGGCAGCTGCCGGGGGGCTCAACGGTCAATCCCGCATACGAGAATGCGGGCAAGTGGATTGCCCAGCCGGGGGGCTGAGTTTAGTCCGATTCGGGTGTAGTTTGCCTGCGGTCACTGCCTGCGGACAACTTTTCCGGCCAAGCAAACCGCTGATTTTAAGGGCTTTACCACCCATAAACTAGAGTTAGTATTGCCTTTACCCTAAGGGCGAAGGCTCTGTTCATTCGCGCTTGGTAGACCCTGCTCACCGCACCACTCGAGGAGAGCCCCCCCATGCTGCACTTTGCCCCTCGCTATGGGATGATCTCGCCGTGCCTGCACTGGCGGCTGAACTGGGGCGCGGTTCGCCCCCGCTCGCTGCGGGTGCCGCGCGCGGCCAACGACAACGGCGCCGCCGTGCGCGGTCGTACCGCGGGCGCGAACGATCAGGATGCCCACGAGGAAGCACTGCTCGCCGCAGCACTGCGGCTGTTTGCCGCGCACGGACTATCCGCAGCGCAGCGCGCGTGCGAGGCGGCGGAAATCGCCGCGGGCAGCGGCGACAGCGCCGGGGCCGAGTGGTGGATCGCGGTCTGCGCGATGCTCGATGGGCCGATGGCCAGAGCAATGGAACGCGCATTTGCGGCACGGGCCAGCTTGCAGGCCTGAGCCACCCGAAACACCTATTGCTATTGCGAACTGTTATCACAAAAACCCGACTCGTGCGGGTTTTTGCGCCTTGCAATCACCATCCTGCAGGCTTAGGTCGCTCCTATCCGCTTGGATTCCTTCCCGTCATGCGGGACGCGGGAGGCCCTTATGGCGGTAGCTCTCGGGCGGCCATGCATGGCCGCGTGTCCCGCGTATCCGGGAAAGGAATGCATAGGCATGGCTCGCAAGAAAATCGCGCTGATCGGCGCCGGCAACATCGGCGGTACGCTCGCGCACCTCGCGGCGCAGAAGGAACTCGGCGACATCGTACTGTTCGACGTGGTCGAAGGCGTGCCGCAGGGCAAGGCGCTGGATCTTTCGCAGTGCGGGCCGGTTGAGGGTTTTGACGCGAAGATCACCGGCAGCAACGATTATGCCGATATCGCAGGCGCGGACGTGATCATCGTGACCGCCGGTGTCGCCCGCAAGCCGGGCATGAGCCGCGATGACCTGCTGGGCATCAACCTCAAGGTGATGAAGGCCGTGGGCGAAGGCATCAAGGCCAATGCGCCGAACGCTTTCGTGATCTGCATCACCAACCCGCTCGACGCGATGGTCTGGGCGCTGCGCGAATTTTCGGGCCTGCCGCATCACATGGTGGTGGGCATGGCGGGCGTGCTGGATTCGGCGCGTTTCAGCCACTTCATCGCCGATGAATTCCAGGTTTCGGTCAAGGACGTGAACACGTTCGTGCTCGGCGGCCACGGTGACACGATGGTTCCGGTGACGCGCTATTCGACCGTCAACGGCATCCCTGTCCCCGACCTCGTCAAGATGGGCCTTTCGACGCAGGAGCGCATCGACGCGATCGTGGCGCGCACCCGCAGCGGCGGCGGCGAGATCGTGGCCCTGCTCAAGACTGGCTCGGCGTTCTATGCGCCCGCCACTTCGGGCATCGCGATGGCCGAAGCCTATCTCAGCGACCAGAAGCGCATCCTGCCTTGCGCGGCCTATGTCGATGGCCAGTACGGCGTTGACGGCCTCTACGTGGGCGTGCCGGTGATGATCGGTGCTGGCGGCGTGGAAAAGATCATCGAGATCGAGCTGGACGAGGCCGACAAGGCCGGCCTGCAGGTTTCGGTCGATGCGGTGAAGGAACTGCTGGTGGCGTGCAAGGGGATCGACCCCTCGCTCTCTTGAGCGGGCTCGCCTGAGAGCTGGACCGGGGCGCGAAGACCTGCCCGCAGCAGGTTCGCGCCCCGTTCAGCTACGAAGTTTTACGTGGGCCCGGGAGTGCGCTCCTTTTGCCGGGACACGGGTAAACCCCGCAGCAGCGCGGGTTTGCATGGTTAGTATTCCGGGCGGCGCACACGCCCGCGGGAAAGTGACCGGTGCGCGAAAGCCGTGCCGGATGGTCCGAAGCCCCACCCTCCCCGGGGCGAGAGGAGTGAGATATGGGTTACGAAGAGCGCGCTTTCGAAGTGGATCCGCTGCAGGAGGGTCCGCAAGCAGGGCCTTCGTGGGCTTCGCAGCGCTGGCCGGTGACCGATCCCGGCGCGGGCGACGACCTGACCCGCGCGCTCGATCCGATGGCGCTGAAAGTGGAGATCGCCAAGGCCGCGAAGGCTGCCGGCGCTCCGCTGGATGAAGCGGCGCTGGAAGCCGCGGCAGGCGCTTCGATCCGCGCGATGATGCTGGTGCGCACCTACCGCGTGCGCGGGCACCTTGCGGCGGACCTCGATCCGCTGGGCCTGGCACGGCAGGAGCTGCCGGCGGACATTACCCCGGAATACCACGGCTTTGTCGGCCCCGACCTCGACAAGAAGGTGTTTGTCGGCGGCGTGCTGGGCATGCAGTGGGCGACCCCGCGCGAAATCGTCAGCGTGCTGCAGCGCAACTATTGCGGCAAGGTCGGCCTTGAATACATGCACATCGCCGATGTGGAGGAACGCAAGTTCCTGCAGGACCGCATCGAGGGCGGCGACAAGAGCATCGACTTCACCCCCAACGGCAAGAAGGCCATTCTGGCGGCGGTGGTGCGCGGCGAACAGTACGAGAAGTTCCTCGGCAAGAAGTACGTCGGCACCAAGCGCTTCGGCCTCGATGGCGGGGAATCGATGATCCCGGCGCTCGAGGCCGTCATCAAGTACGGCGGGCAGCTGGGCGTGCGCGAGATCATCTACGGCATGGCGCACCGTGGCCGGCTGAACGTGCTGGCGAACGTGCTGGCCAAGCCTTACCGCGTGATCTTTCACGAGTTTTCCGGCGGTACGGCGAACCCCGAGGACGTCGGCGGTTCGGGCGACGTGAAGTATCACCTCGGCACCAGCACGGACCGTGAGTTCGACGGGATCAAGGTGCACATGAGCCTTCAGCCAAACCCGAGCCATCTGGAAACGGTGGACCCGGTGGTGCTGGGCAAGGCGCGCGCGCAGCAGGCGTTTCGCGATGACATTGGAAAGGGCAAGCACAAGCAGGTGCTGCCGATCCTGATCCACGGCGACGCGGCCTTTGCGGGCCAGGGCATCGTGTGGGAGTGCTTCGGCTTTTCCGGCGTGAAGGGCTACAACACCGGCGGGTGCATCCACTTCATCATCAACAACCAGATCGGCTTCACGACGAGCCCGCAGTTCAGCCGCGGTTCGCCCTATCCGAGCGACGTGGCCAAGGGCGTGCAGGCGCCGATCATCCACGTGAACGGCGATGATCCCGAAGCGGTGACCTTCGCGTGCAAGCTGGCAATCGACTATCGCCAGAAGTTCGGCCGCGATGTGGTGGTCGACATGTGGTGCTATCGCCGCTTTGGCCACAACGAAGGCGACGAGCCCAGCTTCACCCAGCCGCTGATGTATGCGCGGATCAAGCAGCACCCGGCGGTTTCGGAAGTCTATGCGCGCCGCCTGATCGAGCAGGGCGTGATCGACAAGGACTGGAAGGGCGAGAACGAGGACCGCTTCGTCGCCACGCTGGAGAACGAGTTCGAGGCGTCGAAGAGCTACAAGGCGAACGAGGCCGACTGGTTTGGCGGGCGCTGGAGCGGGCTGAACAAGCCGGCCGATCCGGAAACCGCGCGGCGCAACGTGGCCACAGGCATCGACCAGAAGCGCTTCGACGCGCTGGGCAGGACGCTGACGACGGTGCCGGACGACCTGACCATCCACAAGACGCTGGCGCGGGTGATCGAGGCCAAGCGGGCGATGTTTGGCGAGGGTGCGGGCTTCGACTGGGCGACGGCGGAAGCGCTGGCGTTTGGCAGCCTGCTGACCGAGGGCTTCAACGTGCGGCTTTCGGGCCAGGATTCGGGCCGCGGCACGTTCAGCCAGCGCCATGCGGTGTGGGTCGACCAGACCGACGAGCGCAAGTACGTGCCGCTGACGACGCTGCCCCACGGCAAGTTCGAAGTGCATGACAGTCCGCTGAGCGAATACGGCGTGCTGGGCTTCGAATATGGCTATGCCAGCGCGGACCCCAAGACGCTGGTGCTGTGGGAAGCGCAGTTTGGCGACTTTGCCAACGGCGCGCAGATCGTGATCGACCAGTATATCGCGGCATCGGAAGCCAAGTGGCTGCGCGCCAACGGGCTCGTGATGCTGCTGCCGCATGGCTATGAAGGACAGGGGCCGGAGCATTCCTCCGCGCGGCTGGAGCGCTATCTCCAGCTTTGCGCCGAGGACAACCTGCAGGTCTGCAACATCACCAGCCCGGCGAACTACTTCCACGTGCTGCGGCGGCAGATGCAGCGGCCGTTCCGCAAGCCGCTGATCATCATGACCCCCAAGAGCCTGCTGCGCCATCCGCTGGCGAAATCGAAGGCTTCGGACTTCGTTGGCGAGGGGCACTTCATGCGCATCCTTTCTGACCTCAATCCGGCGAGCGACGCGGATACCCGGCGCGTGGTGCTGTGCAGCGGCAAGGTCGCCTATGATCTGATCGAGGCGCGCGATGCGGCGGGGATTACCGATACGCAGATCATCCGGCTGGAGCAGCTCTATCCCTTCCCGGGTGAGCCGCTGGCGCTGCGTTTTTCGCGCATGGCGAACCTTGAAGAGGTGGTCTGGTGCCAGGAAGAGCCGCGCAACAACGGTGCGTGGTTCTTTGTGGAGCCGCTGATCGAGGAATCGCTGAAGGCGGCGCACAGCAAGGTGAAGCGCGCGCGCTATGCCGGGCGTCTGGCGGCAGCATCGCCCGCGACGGGCCTTGCCAAGCGCCATGCCGCCGAACAGGCCGCGCTGGTGAGCAATGCGCTTTCGCTTTCGGTGCGCGGCGAGCTGCGCCGGACCAAGAAGAAGGCCTGAACGGCCGCAATTTTCTCAGGAAGACAATCTATGTCTATCGAAGTGAAAGTGCCCGTGCTGGGCGAAAGCGTCAGCGAAGCGACGGTTGGCCAGTGGCTGAAGCAGCCCGGCGAAGCGGTGGCGGTGGATGAACCCATCGCCAGCCTCGAGACCGACAAGGTCGCGGTGGAAGTGCCCTCGCCCGTGGCGGGGATCATGGGCGCGCATGTGGCTGCCGAGGGTGACACCGTGGCGGTGGGCGCGCTGCTGGGCCTGATCGAGACGAGCGGGGTGGCTGCGGCCGCGCCTGCGCCTGCTGCTGCTGCTCCGGCGGCGGCGGCCCCTGCCCCGGCGGCCCCAGTCGATGATGCGGCGGCGCTTTCGCCTGCCGTGCGCCGCGCGGTGCTGGAGCACGGGATCGACCCGGCAACGGTGCGCGGGACCGGCAAGGACGGGCGCCTGACCAAGGAAGACGTGCTGGCGGCGGCAGTGGCCAAGCAGGCCGCGCCCGCGCCGGTGGTGGCAGCTCCGGCCCCTGCCCCGGCTCCGGTGGCGGCCGTGTCGTCGTCGGGCGGGCGGGGCGAGGAGCGGGTCAAGATGACCCGCCTGCGCCAGACCATCGCCAAGCGGCTGAAGCAGGCGCAGGAAACCGCCGCGATGCTCACCACGTTCAACGACGTGGACATGAGCGCGGTGATGGAAGCGCGCGCGAAGTACAAGGACGTGTTCGAGAAGAAGCACGGCGTGAAGCTGGGCCTGATGAGCTTCTTCGCGAAGGCTTCGGTGCTGGCGCTGAAGGACATTCCTTCGGTCAACGCGCAGCTGCAGGGTGATGAGATCGTCTACTTCGATTACGTGGACATTTCGGTCGCGGTTTCGGCGCCCAATGGGCTGGTCGTGCCGGTGGTGCGCGATGTCGACAAGATGAGCTTTGCCGGAATCGAGAAGGCCATCGCCGAATACGGCAAGAAGGCGCGCGACGGGACGCTGACCATGGCCGACATGGCGGGCGGCACTTTCACGATTTCAAACGGCGGCGTGTTTGGCGGGCTGATGTCCACGCCGATCATCAATCCGCCGCAGTCGGCGGTGCTCGGCCTCCACCGGATCGAGGACCGGCCGGTCGTGCGAAATGGCGAGATCGTGGTGCGGCCGATGATGTATATCGCGCTCTCCTACGACCATCGTCTGATTGACGGGCGCGAGGCAGTGACGGCTTTGAAGACGATCAAGGAAGCGATCGAGGATCCGACGCGGCTGCTGATTGATATGTGAGGGCGTTATGCGCGGGGTTCTTGCGTTCATGCTTCTGGCGGGTGCCTTACCCCTCCACGCGAATGCGGAACCCTTGCACTTCGTTCCCTTCACCGATCAGTTTCTGGCAATCGAGATTCCGGCAGCAGCAAAGCGAATTGACGCCGACAGTTTTCAGGTAGCGCTTGGTGACCCGCGGGCGAGTTTTGAATTGAGCTGGTCCACGCCCCATGTGAACGAACGAACAGTCGATTGCGGTGCCAACGCTGCCACGTATCGGATAAGCCGGACGAACATATTCGCCTACTCCTGCCTCATGGACGGCAAGGTGGTCTACCATGTCGAGAAGTTCGGTCGGACCTACCGTGTCGGCGCCAGCGATGCGACCGAGACCGTTGAACTGAATATGACTTATCCTGCGGACCAGCGTGCATTCTGGGACCCTATTGTTACGCATATGAGCCGGACGCTGCGGGTCCAGGCGCAGAAAAGGTAATCTCCCATGGCTGAATACGACTACGACGTCCTCATCATCGGTGCCGGCCCGGGCGGCTATGTTGCGGCCATTCGCGCGGCGCAGCTGGGGCTGAAGGTGGCTTGCGCCGATGGGCGCGAGACGTTGGGGGGCACGTGCCTCAATGTCGGGTGCATTCCTTCCAAGGCGCTGCTGCATGGTTCGGAGAAGTTTGCCGAGGCGGTGGACGGGACGTTTGCCAAGTATGGGATCAAGACCGGGCCGGTGACGCTCGATCTGGCGGCGATGCAGGCGCAGAAGCTTGATTCGGTGAAGCAGCTGACGGGCGGGATCGAGTTCCTGTTCAAGAAGAACAAGGTGACCTGGCTGAAGGGCTATGCCGCGTTCGAGGATGCGCACACGGTTTCTGTGGCGGGCCAGAAGGTTACGGCGAAGGACGTGGTGATTGCCACGGGTTCGAGCGTGACGCCGCTGCCGGGGGTGACGGTGGACAACAACGCGGGCGTGGTGGTCGATTCCACCGGCGCGCTGGCGCTGAGCCAAGTGCCGGAGCATCTCGTGGTGATCGGCGGCGGAGTGATCGGGCTGGAACTGGGCTCTGTCTGGCGGCGGCTCGGCGCGAAGGTGACGGTGGTGGAGTTCCTCGACCAGCTGTTGCCCGGCATGGACGGCGATGTGCGCAAGGAAGCGGCCAAGATCTTCAAGAAGCAGGGCATGGAGATCAGGCTCTCCACCAAGGTGACCGGCGTTGCCGTGAAGGGCAAGACCGCGACGCTGACGGTGGAGCCTTCGGCGGGCGGCGCGGCGGAGACGCTGAGCGCGGACTGCGTGCTGGTGGCGATCGGGCGGCGGCCGTTTGTCGATGGGCTGGGGCTGGAGAAGATCGGGCTTGAGCTGAACAAGCGCGGGCAGATCGAGACGGGGCATGATTTCCGCACTTCGGTGCCGGGCGTCTGGGCCATCGGCGATGTGATTCCGGGGCCGATGCTGGCGCACAAGGCGGAGGACGAAGGCGTGGCCGTGGCAGAGTTCATCGCCGGGCAGACGGGCATCGTGAACCACAATGTGATCCCGGGCGTAGTCTATACCTTCCCCGAAATCGCGGGCGTGGGGCTGACCGAAGAGGCCGCGCGCGAGAAGGGCGAGGTGAAGGTTTCCAAGTTCCCGATGCTGGCGAACAGCCGCGCCAAGACCAACCACGAGCCCGACGGCTTCGTGAAGGTGATTGCCGATGCCAGGACCGAGCGCGTGCTCGGCGTGTGGTGCATCGCCTCGGTCGCAGGATCGATGATTGCGGAAGCCGCCTTGGCGCTGGAATTTGGCGCGACGGCGGAAGACATCGCCTATACCAGCCACGCGCACCCGACCCATGCCGAAGCGCTGAAGGAAGCGGCGATGGGTATTGGCGGCAAGCCGATCCATATTTGAGGCGCGCGGCTCTTGCCGCAGATTGGTTCGCGCAGAGGGCGCAGAGGGGCTGCGGCAGGTTGCCGGCGCTTCTCTGCGATCTTTGCGGTCTCTGCGCGAAACTATTTCCTGCTGAGGGCGCGCCTCCACCCCCTTTGGTGGTCCCCCGCCCCCGTGCCGGGAAGGAATTACCCCTCCGTCAGCCCTTCGGGCTGCCACCTCCCCATTTGCACTCCGTGAAAATGGGGAGGATCTAGGTCTAGGTCTCCGCAACCGAAGCTCAGTTCAGAAAATCCCCGTCGGCCCGTGTCAAGCGCGGGCCGACGAGAGCTTTTGAATGAGGAACCGAACTTCAGTTCCGCCACACTACGCCCGTCTGCGGACTTCTACTTCGAGGAACTGGGGGGTGCTGGTGCTGGCCATGCGGGCGGCAGATGCCAGCGCATAGGGGCTCGCGCGGTAGCGGGTGACGAGGCCGCCGGCGCCGTCGCTGACGAGGGGGATTTCGAACTCGACGCCGATGGTGGCGTCTTCCGAGCGCGAGACGGTGACGACGGCGAGCTGGCCGGCGCCGAGATCGAGCACGAGGCTGGTGCCGACGGGTACGCCGACAAGGCCTTCGATGCGCGCGCCGGTGGCCGAGAGATTGCGCAGCAGGGCTTCGTATCGGTGGTCTTCGTGGATCACGCCGATGCGGCGATAGACCGAGCGGCGTTCCGGGCGGTGGCGCTGCGGGCCATCGGGCGGGATGCGCAGTTCGCCTGCGGCCATGCGGTGGAGCAGCACCTCCTGTTCGAGCGGAGGCGAATAGAGGAAGCCCTGGATGAAGCGCGCGCCCTTGGCGCAGACGACATCGCGCTGATCGAAGGCCTCGACGCCTTCGACGGTGGTTTCCATGCCGAGCGCATCGGCGAGGCCAATGATCGCGGCGATGATCTTGGCGCTGTTCTGATCGCTGAGCGTGCAGCTTTCGACGAAGCTGCGATCGACCTTCAGCTTGTCGAACGGCGCGGCGCGCAAGTAGCTGAGCGAGGAGTAGCCGGTGCCGAAATCATCGAGCGCGAGGCGGACGCCGATAGCCTTGAGCGCCTTGAAGGCGCCGTCGGTTACTTCGCTATCGCCCATGAACACGGATTCGGTGAGTTCGAGCTCGAGCCGATCGGGATCGAGCCCGGTGCTATCGAGCGCATCGGCAACGATGCCCGGAAAATCAGGGTGGGCGAACTGCACTGCCGAGACATTGACCGCAATACGCAAGGGATGCGGCCACTGTGCGGCATCGCGCACGGCCTGCCGCAGCGCCCAGGCGCCGAGTTCCAGGATCATGCCGGTATCTTCGGCGACGGGAATGAACACCGTGGGCGGGATCGTCCCGCGTTGGGGGTGTTCCCAGCGCATCAACGCCTCGAAGCCGACAACGGTGTGATCATCGGTGCGCACGACGGGCTGGTAGGCCATCGAGAGCTGGGGATCTTCCCAGCTTTCCGGATCCGGCTTGCCATCCGGGCCGGCGACCAGCGCGAGCGCATCCTTCAGTGCTTCTTCGAGCAGGCGGCGCTCTTCCTTCTCGTCCTTGAGATCGGACGAGTAGAAGCGGAACTGGCCGCGCCCGCCGTGCTTGGCGGCATAGAGCGCAAGGTCTGCAGCGCGGACGATGTCCTCGCGATCGGTGCCATCGAACGGGGCGATGGCCATGCCGATCGAGACGCCGATGACGACATGGTTGTCGTCAATCGAATAGGGCTGCGAAATGACGGCGATGATCTTGTCAGCCAGCTCGCCCAGTTTGCCGCGATCTTCCTGATCGGCGAGCAGGATCTGGAACTCATCGCCGCCGAGGCGGCCGATCTCGCCGGAGATGCCGACGACGCGGGTGAGCCGCTGCGCCACCTGGCGGAGCAGTTCATCGCCCGCCTGGTGGCCCAGCGTATCGTTGACATGCTTGAACCGATCGAGATCGAGCATCATCAGCGTGGCAGGGCGCAGGGTGCCCTTGAACGCGGCCAGCATTGAATCGAAGCGGCGGGTGATGCGGTAGCGATTGGCAAGGCCGGTGAGCGAATCGAACTCCGCGAGGCGCGAATCCTCGATGCGGCGTTCGTATTCGAGCGTGATATCGCGCGCGCTGCCGCGATAGCCGTGGAAGGCGCCCCCTACTTCCAACCTGGCACTGCCCGGCGTTGTCACATCGAACTTGGGCTGGCCGGACAGCGCCCACCATGCCGGGCGCGTACCGGGCACGCAGCGATCGGGCATGAGGCGGACGGTGACATCGGCAATCCGCACATGGGCGCCAAGCAGGAACTGAAGCGGGCGATCCGAACGTTCGCCGGGGTTTTCGGGATCGGTTTCAAACAGGCTGGTGAACGGCTGGCCAATCAGGGCATCAGCGGAGAGGCCGAAGCGTTCGCAGGCGGCGGGGGAAATGTAGCTGAGGCGGCCGGCGGCATCAGTGGCCCAGAACCAGCCGGCATGGCCGCGCTCGATATCCTCGAACACAGCGAGCCGGTGCGCCGCTTCATCAGGAGCGGGCGCATCGGGCTGAGGCCGGTTGCCCCGCCTGTCAGTGGTCCAGTTCCTGAGCAGTTTTTTCACCTGAAGCAGAGTGCCTGTTGGAGGAAAAAGCCGGTTCGGCTCTATTCTAGCCCCGAGTTGGTTACTTTCAGCCTAAGTTTGGTGGTAAGCCCCTCGCGATGACTGCGCTTGTGCTTCAGCTGCCTGCCCCGCCCCATGCGGCGGCCTCGGACGTGTTCGCGCTGATCGCGGCGCTCGATCCCGCAGGCATTGCGGTGACCGCGCTGAGCGGGGCGCTGCTGGCCGCGCGGATGCGGCAAACCTTTGTGACGATGGCGTTCTTTGCCGTGGTAACCGGCGTGGGCGGCGGCACGGTGCGCGATCTGCTGATCGGCGCGCCGGTGTTCTGGGTGCACAATGCGTGGACCGCACCGGTGTGCCTGGGCGTGGCGCTGCTGGTGTGGTTCAGCCCGGCGCGCTGGTGGCAGGGCGATGGCACGCGGGTGATCGAATGGGCCGATGCGGCGGGGCTTGGCGCCTATGCCGTGCTGGGAACGGCGAAGGCGCTGGCGCTGGGCGTGGCGCCGGTGCCCGCCGCGATGATGGGCGTGATCACCGGCTGCGTGGGCGGCGTGATTCGCGACGTGATCGCCGGGCGGCCTTCGATCATCATGCGGCCCGAGCTTTATGTGACACCCGCCGCGCTCACTTCGGCGCTCTGCGCGGGCGGGCATATGGCCGGTCTCTCCAATATGGCTGTATGGCCGCTGGCGGCACTGGCAGGATTTGGGCTACGCGGCGCGGCGATCCACTGGCAGCTGGCGCTGCCAGCCTATGGGCAGCGACGCGGAAGGGAATGACGATGCGTAAAGTTGTGATGGCCGGGGCGTTGATGTTGGCGGGAGCCGGCGCGGCGGCGGAGCAGGTGAGCCCCTATGGCCATTGGCGCACGCCCGAACGCGGCGGGCTGGTCGAGGTTTCGCAGTGCGATGGCGGTCTGTGCGGGAAAATCATCGGCGGATCGGGGGACGCGGACGACAGGTTTGACCGCAACAACAAGGACCCGGCGCTGCGCGGGCGGCCTTTGCAGGGCCTGTATCTCTTCCGGGGGCTGAAGCCTGCGGGCGGGAGCTGGAAGGGTTCGATCTACAATCCCAACGACGGCGGGACATATGCGGCGACAGTTTCGCTGAAATCGCCGGGGGAGCTGGTGGTGAAGGGCTGCGTGGTGTGGCCGCTGTGCAAGACTCAGGTGTGGGCGAAGGTGCGGTAGGGGGGCTTACCCCTCCGACCCGCCTGCGGCGGGCCACCTCCCCATTTGTGCGTGCCGCAAAAATGGGGAGGGAGAAGAAAATCACCCCATCGTGACGACGACTTTGCCCACCGCCTTGCGGTCTGCCAGCATGGCGATGGCCTCGCCGCCGCGTTCGAGGGGGAAGCGGGCCGAGATGCGCGGGTTGATGCGGCCTTCCTTGAGGAGGGCGAAGAGTTCGGCGACGTTGGCGGCATTGCGTTCGGGCTCGCGCGCGGTGAAGGCGCCCCAGAACACGCCGCAGACGTCGCAGGATTTGAGCAGCGTGAGGTTGAGCGGCAGCTTGGCGATGCCGGCGGGGAAGCCGACGACAAGGAAGCGGCCTTCCCACGCAATGGCGCGAACGGCGGGTTCGGAATAATCGCCGCCGACGATATCGTAGACGATGTCTGCGCCGTTAGGCCCGCAGGCGGCCTTGAACGCGTCTGCAAGGGCTTTGCTCTGGTCCTTGTCGAAGGGCGGGCGGCCGTAGATCACGACATCATCCGCGCCGGCTTCGCGTGCGGCGGCGGCCTTTTCCTCGGAGGAGACGGCGGCGATCACGCGGTTGCCATAGGCTTTGCCGAGCTCGATCGCGGAAATGCCGACACCGCCGGCGGCACCGAGGACGAGCATGGTTTCGCCCGCCTTGATGCGGCCGCGATCCTTGAGGCCGTGGATGGTGGTGCCATAGGTCATCAGCAAGGAGGCGCCGGTTTCGAAGGAGACGCCTTCGGGCAGCGGGAACATGCGGGCGGCTTCGAGCGCGACCTTTTCGGCGAGGCCGCCGTTGCCGCACATGCCGATCACGCGGTCACCCACCTTCCACCGGGTGACGCCCTCCCCCACGCTTTCGATGACCCCGGAGACCTCACCGCCCGGCGCGAAGGGGCGCTGCGGCTTGAACTGGTACATGTCGCGGATCATGAGCGTATCGGGGTAGTTGATCGCGCAGGCCTTGACCGCGACGACGACCTGGCCGGGGCCGGCGACGGGCGCGTCGATCTCGTCGAGCGTGAGGGTTTCGGGGCCGCCGACGGCGTGGGTGCGCAGAGCCTTCATGGATTGGGGGCTTTCATCGATCTCTCCGGTGCTTTGGTTGGCGCCTTTGAGCCACGTTTTGGCGGCCTTGGGAAGGGTTTTTTAAGCGGGTGGTTAAGGGGTTCGCGCAGAGGACGCAGAGGAGCAAGAGGGCGCAGCGGGTACGAAGATTGGATCGCGCAGAGGCGCAGAGGCGCAGAGGGGTGGCGCCTGCTGCAGCGCCGCTCATTATTTCAGGTCCGCTGGAATGAAAGGCCTGCGGCGCAAGACGGCTTCTCTGCGCCTCTGCGCCTCTGCGCGAAACCAATCAAGCGCGGCGCATGGTGTCTCGACTTCGCTCGACACGAACGGACTTGGGGTGCCGGGTGGAGAAACTTACGCCGGGTGGACGAGGAAGGGGCGTTCGGCGCTGGCTTTGGCTTCGTAGGCGCTGATGGCGTCGCCGCGCGCCATGGTGAGGCCGACTTCGTCAAGGCCGCCCATCAGGCAGTGCTTGCGGAAGGCGTCGATCTCGAACGTGAAGCGATCCTGGAACGGGGTCGTCACGGTCTGGGCTTCGAGGTCGATATGGACAGGCTCGGTCACCGCGACTTCCATCAGGCGGTCGATCGCTTCCTGCGGGAGGACGACGGTGACGATGCCGTTCTTGAAGGCGTTGCCCGAGAAGATATCCGAGAACGATGGCGCGATGACGGCCTTGATGCCGAGATCGAGCAGCGCCCAGGCGGCATGTTCGCGGCTGGAACCGCAGCCGAAGTTGTCACCCGCGATGAGGATCGGGGAGCCCTTGAACTCGGCGCTGTCGAAGATGTTGTCCGGATCCTTGCGGATCGCCTCGAACGCGCCGCGACCGAGACCTTCGCGGCTGATCGTCTTGAGCCAGGCAGCAGGGATGATCACGTCGGTATCGACGTTCTTGCGGCCGAACGGGATGGCGCGGCCATCGATGGTGGTGACGGGTTCCATGGCGTGGGCCTTAGCCGGTGGGGCGGGCCGGACGCAAGGCTTCAGCGTTGCTCTAACACCCCCTCTCCCAACCCTCTCCCCTGAAGGGCAGAGGGCTAGAGGTCAGTCCGTATCGATGGGATCGACGGGGGGCTTGGGCTTGGCCTTATCCGCGCGTTCCTTGCGGCGCGAGGAATAGAGCAAGGCTGCGGCCAGCGCGGCCGAGCCGATTGCGGCGCCGGCAATGGCCGCGGGGCCCGTCC
Organism: Novosphingobium sp.; assembly: GCF_965228995.1. GTDB lineage: Bacteria > Pseudomonadota > Alphaproteobacteria > Sphingomonadales > Sphingomonadaceae > Novosphingobium. The sequence continues at coordinate 3,521,324 of NZ_OZ245852.1, forward strand.
AGCTGTTGCTGCTCTCTTTATCGGTCTTCTTGGTCACGGACGTGCTCCTTGATCCCGCAAGCCATGGAAGTGGCCTTGGCAGACCGGGATTGCAAGCGGGCGGAGGTGGCTATCCGCAGGCATGTGGTGCGCGGCGCTGGATTCCCGCCTTCGCGGGAATGACGAAGGGGTGGCTGAGAAGACGAAGGGGTGGCTGCTCGCAGCGACGCGAAAGGAAACAAGAGCGCTGAGGCACGCCGGGTAGCGCTGCCTTTTTGCGATCCTGTTTTCCTCTGCGTCACTGCGAGAAATACCGTCTTCAGAGCCCGTCGACGGCCTTGCTGACCATCACGTTGACTGCAACGCGGCGGTTCTGGGCGCGGCCTTCAGGGGTGCTGTTATCTGCCAGCGGATTGGCAGTGGCCATGCCGCTGGGCGTGAGCATGCGGTAGGGCTTCCAGCCGCAGGTCTGCTGCAGATAGTTGACAACGCGCGTGGCGCGCTGATCGCTGAGGCGCTGGTTGAGATCTTCATTGCCCCTGGAATCGGCATAGCCGACGACGAGCAGGACTGCGTTCTTGATCGATTGCGCCTGCGTGGCGGTGGCGCAAAGATCGGCCTTGCCCTGCGGCGTGAGCTGCGTCTTGCCCGAGGCGAAGTTCACGTTGGTGGTGGCCTTGATGTTGTAATCGTCGATATCGCCAAAGCGGCTGCGCAGCGCCTCGGTCATCGTGCGGACTTCGGCGGTGGCAGCGGTCTGCTCCTCGAAGCCCTGCTTGGTGCCGGTGCGGATCATGTTGGCGATCTTGAGATCCTTGTCCTTGAACTGGATATCAGCGGCCATGAGCGCATCGCCCGACTGCAAGGTGTGGACCGTGACCGGGAGGCCATTGAGCAGGGCATTGGCGGCAAGCTGCTGGCGGCTCATGCCGAACAGGCCCTTGCTCGAGCGGATCTTGGTATAATCGTTGACGTTGACGATGGTCTTGGTGCCATCATCGGCGGTGATTTCCATGCGGTCTGCGCTGCGGCGCGAGATCACGCCCTTGATGTCCGGTCCCTTGGGCAGGGTGGCGGTATCGCCGGTAGGGGCAACGGTGGTGTGGATTTCGGAATTGGCGGCAGGCTGCTGGGTCGGCTGGGCCTGGTTTTGATCGACCGGCGGGAGTTCCTGCGCCAGCGCGAGTGAGCCGGCCGGCAGCGACGCGACAAGCGCGGCGGCAAGCATAAGGCCGGTCTTTGCGGAAGTGGGGGCACGCATCGGGCTACTCCTTCAAGCTCTGTCATGACGCCGCGCGGGGGCGCCGCGGGGGAAGCCGAGTGGTGCACAGCAAGGTTTTGCGGCCCCAAGATGAACGACTTCGCCTTCCTCACTGCTGGAGCAAGCTTTCTGCCACATGAACAGAGCGGTTCAGACGGGGCGTGCCGAGGGTACGCCGTGCGGGTACTGCGGCGGAACGTTGTGGGAGAGGCAGGCCGCCAGATTCCGCCCGATCAGGCGCTATCGACCAGCCGTTGCTGTGGCGCGGCGGGGCGACATCATAGTCCGACGAGGCGAGCGCTGTCCTGCCACAGGCGGGCGCAGGCATCATCATCGCGGGCCAGAGTCGAGGGTTCGATGCGCTCCAGCGAGGGGCTGCGCACCGACCAGTAATCGCCCCGCGCGCCGGCGTAGCGCGGATCGATGGCGAGATCGGCGAGGAACTGGCCCGAGCGGGGGATCGTGCTGGTGCGATCGCGCTTCATCAGGCGCGGGAGGATCAGGCTGACCAGCGCGGCGATCACGCGGCCATTATCGCGCCCGAGGCCGGTGTAGGGGACATAGCCCGGATCGAACGACAGAAAATCGATGCCGGGCAAGTGGCGCGGGGCCTCGCGCGCGGTCATGATATTGCAGAGCTTGGAGGTGCTGTAGGCGCGGAAGCAGGCTTGCCGCACGCCCTTCTCCGCGGTGGGATCGGTTTCGGGGTGGGCGAGGCGCGCGGCATCGGCGTGGACGGGCGGGGTGACCGGGGTCTTCTCCACCGGATCATGCGTGCCGCTGCCGGTGAGGATCACCCGCGCGCCGGTGGCGAGGCGCGGGGCGAGCAGGCGCAGCAGCAGATAGTGCGCGAGGTGATTGACCGCGAAAGTGCGCTCGAAGCCATCGGCGCTGACGGCGGGCTTGGCGAGCTGGAGCCCGGCGTTGAGGATGAGGACGTCGATCGGCCCCTCCCCCAGCGCGGCGGCGAAGGTGCGGACATTGGCGAGCGCATCGAGATCGAGCGGCAGCGCGGTGACGCGGCCTGCCAGCGCAGGCGGCAGCGCGGCGGGGTTGCGGGCGCCGATGGTGAGCGTGGCGCCTGCATCGAGAAGGCGCTCGGCAGCATAGAGGCCGAAGCCGGCGGTGGCGCCGGTCATCACGATGCGCATGGGGATGTCCGATTACAATTTAAGTTGCAGTTAGCAACTCATATAACTCGCCATGCCCGGCTTCAAGCTCAATCGTACCACGAGGCGGCTGGGGGCGCAGGAAGATCACTTGGCTCTTCAATGGCACTTCCGGGCTGCGCGAAAAACTCATCCCAAAACAGGTCGACGGGCGTGAAGACAAGGGAACCACCCTGCTTCCGGACCACGACTTTCGAGACATTAGCAGGAAATGCGAGCTTTGCGGGGATAGAGACGACCTGACTGCCCTCTACCGTTTCAACAGTGGAGCGACTTGAATGGCGCGTTCTCATAGTCATGCGCAATGAGTGGGACTTCACGTGAATCTAGTCAACTCAGGTCGAGTAACAGCCCTACGAGACCGGATGCCCGTACATGGCATAAATGCCGAGCACATCCTCAGGCGCAATGCCCTGATCCTGCATCAGTGCAATAGGATGCTCGTCGTCGTGTACCCGCAAGACCGGGCGCTGGCGATCCAGTTGCGGAAACATGTGGCAGCCAATCGGTTCGCTGCCAACCAGTTGCATCAGATCGTTGCAGAGCCAGCTAGTCCATGGCCCCAGACCGGCATAGTCGGCATCGTCAAACCGCGAGACGTAGAGGTCGAAATTCTCTTTCGAGAGGGTGCCCCAGCATCCTAGACCGAACGACCGGTCCAGCCCTGTGACAGGGATTTCGAGCACGCAGCGGACCAGAAAATGGCGCCCGCCCAGAACGCAGAAATCCTCAGAAAGGAAATCGCCATCAAGCCTGAGGGCTGAATTGGATTCGTACCTTTCCGGACCTGGCCATGGGTCTGGCGCGAATGCAGCAATATCGAACATGCCCTGGTGGACATTGTCACACCCGGCGCATTTCCATTCGGCACCCTGCAGGATCGCAAGTGCGTCGGTGGGACGCTTCTTGCGAAACCAGTTCATGCAACCAATTCGCGCACGTCCGTCAGCCGGCCCGTCACCGCCGCAGCCGCCGCCATGGCGGGGCTGACGAGGTGCGTGCGGGCGCCGGGGCCCTGGCGGCCGACGAAGTTGCGGTTCGAGGTCGAGGCGCAGCGTTCGCCGGGGGGGACCTTGTCCGGGTTCATGCCGAGGCAGGCCGAGCAGCCGGGTTCGCGCCATTCGAGGCCGGCTTCGAGGAACACCTTGTCGAGGCCCTCTTCCTCTGCCTGGCGCTTCACGAGGCCCGAGCCGGGGACGACGATGGCCCAGGTGACGTTCGCGGCCTTCTTGCGGCCCTTGAGCACGGCGGCGGCGGCGCGCAGGTCTTCGATGCGGCTGTTGGTGCAGGAGCCGATGAAGACGTTCTGGATCTCGACCGAAGTGAGCGGCTGGCCGGGCTCAAGCCCCATGTAATCGAGGCTGGCGCGGGCGGCGGCCTGCTTGGACGGATCGGCGAAGCTTTCGGGCGCGGGGACCACGCCGGTGATCGGGAGGACGTCCTCCGGGCTGGTGCCCCAGGTGACGCTGGGAGCGATGTCTGCGGCCTGGATGACGACCGTCTTGTCGTACTTGGCGCCCGCATCGGTGGCGAGGCTGCGCCACCAGGTGACGGCCTTGTCCCAATCTTCGCCCTTGGGCGCGTAGGGGCGGCCCTTGAGGTAGGCGAAAGTCTTCTCGTCCGGCGCGATCAGGCCGGCGCGGGCGCCGTGTTCGATCGCCATGTTGGAGACGGTGAGGCGGCCTTCGATGCTGAGGTCGCGGATGACCTGCCCGGTATATTCAATGACATGGCCGGTGCCGCCCGCCGCGCCGAGCACGCCGGTGATGTGGAGGACGACGTCCTTGGCGGTGACGCCGGGGAGCAGCGTGCCTTCGACGCGGACTTCCATTGTCTTCGAGCGCTTGAGCAGCAGGGTCTGCGTGGCGAGCACATGCTCGACCTCGCTCGTGCCGATCCCGAAGGCGAGCGCGCCAAGGCCGCCGTGGCAGGCGGTGTGGCTATCGCCGCAGACGATGGTGGCGCCGGGGAGCGAGAAGCCCTGCTCCGGCCCGACGACGTGGACGATGCCCTGCTCCACATCGGCATCGCCGATATAGCGGATGCCGAATGCGGGCGCATTGGCTTCGAGCGCTTCGAGCTGCGCGGCGCTTTCGTGGTCCGCAATCGGCACGTGGTTGCCCTGGGCATCGCGGCGGGCGGTGGTCGGCAGGTTGTGATCGGGCACCGCGAGCGTGAGATCGGGACGGCGCACCGTGCGGCCGGTAAGGCGCAGCGCCTCGAACGCCTGCGGGCTCGTCACCTCATGGACGAGGTGGCGATCGATGTAGACGAGGCTGGTGCCATCATCGCGATCTTCCACGACGTGGGCGGCCCAGATCTTTTCATAGAGCGTACGGGGTGCAGAGGTGCTGGTCATGCCCTGCGCGCTAGACCCGGCGCGCGGACATTTCAAGGCGCGGCGGGCCCTCCTCGCGCAATTATGTTACTCTCTTGGGGTATGCCCGAGAGGATGGCTGGGAACCCGGCGCGGCGTGGTGTAAGGGCAGCGGCATGATTCAATTCCTGATCGTGTTCGCGACCGTGTGGGCGATGGAGTTCGTTGCCTGGAGCAGCCACAAGTATGTGATGCACGGCTTCGGCTGGGCGTGGCACCGCGACCATCACGAGCCGCACGACGGCTTTTTCGAGCGCAACGACCTTTATGCGGTGGTCGGCGCGGCGATCTCGATCAGCGGGTTCATGATCGGCAGCCCGCTGATCGTGGGCGCCTATGCGTGGTGGCCGGCGACGTGGATCGGCGTGGGCGTGCTGATCTACGGCATCATCTATACGCTGATCCACGACGGGCTGATCCACCAGCGCTGGTTCAAGTTTGTGCCGCGCAAGGGATATGCGAAGCGGCTGGTGCAGGCGCACAAGCTGCACCACGCGACGATCGGCAAGGAAGGCGGGGTGAGCTTCGGCTTCATCATCGCGCTCGATCCGGCCAAGCTGAAGCAGGAACTGCGACGGCAGCGCGCGGCGGGGATTGCGGTGGTGCGGGACGCGGTGGACTGAGGGACGCAAAGGCGGTGCTGCGTTGTGCCGCCCCCTCACCCAACCCTCTCCCCTGAAGGGGAGAGGGCTTTTTCATGCCTACTCGTTGCGGGTCCAGATCCAGGTGCCGGAGAGGGCCATGACGGCGGCGGGGATCAGGAGCCAGGGCCATCCGGCGGTGAAGGCGGTGACCGCGACCGAGATCCCCATCGCGATGAGCGCGGCCCATTTGGCGCGGCGGGGGATGGCGCGGCGGGTGCGCCAATCGCGCAGCAGTGGGCCGTAGGTGGGGTGATCGAGCAGGCGCTGCTCCCACGCGGGATTGCCTCGCGCGAAGCAGAATAGCGCGAGGAGCAGGAACGGCACGGTGGGCAGCAGCGGGAGCACCGCGCCGACCGCGCCGATGCCGACGAACATGAGGCCGGCGCCGGTCCAGAGGTGGCGCTTCATGTTGCGAGTCCGCTTTGTGCCATTGCGCTCACGTGCCGCCCATGTGGCGACGCGGCGCTGCAGCCGCAAGAAGAACAGTGCTTCGACAAGCTCAGCATAAGCGGGGGTTGGGGGGAGGCACCATCAAGCTGCCGCGATCCGCGCGGCGTGTTCGCGTACGAGGGCGATCATGTTGGGGACGCCTTGCGTGCGGTTCGACGAAAGCTGGTTCTTCAAGTCGAACGGCGCAAGCAGCGCGGCGATGTCGGTTTCGGCGACCTGCTTTGCCGGCTGGTCCTGCACCGCGGCGAGGACGAGCGCGACGATGCCCTTGGTGATCGCGGCGTTGCTGTCTGCGAGAAAATGCAGCGCATCGCCGGTGCCCGCCACCGGATAGACCCAGACGCTGGCGGAGCAGCCGCGCACGAGCGTGGCGTCGGTCTTCAGCGCTTCGGGCATGGGTTCGAGCTTGCGGCCGAGATCGATCAGCAGACGATAGCGTTCGTCCGCGTCAAGGAATTCGTACTCTTCAAGGATGTCGTCGAGCTGGCTCATGGCGGGCGGACATAGCGGATCGTGCAGGCGGGGCAAGCGGGACGGTGGGGAAGGAAAATACCCCTCCGACCCGCCTGCGGCGGGCCACCTCCCCATTTGTGCTGCGCAAAAATGGGGAGGACCTTGATGGTCAGAGATCGACGCCCGCCGCGATGGCTTCGAGTTTGCGCAGGCGTTCCTTGAGATCGCTGAGGTCGATCATGCCGAGTGCGTGGGGCGAGCCATCGGTGGGGCGCGCGATTTCGGCGCGCTTGAGATCGAGCCAGCCGTTCCACGCGGTGAGCGCGGTGCGGGCGAGGATCGCGATGGCCACCAGCGCGGCAGCGGCGAGCACGGCGGCAGTGGTGAAAGGCATGGCGGCTCTCCTTTTGGGGGTTTCCCCTCTCCCAACCCTCTCCCCTGCAGGGGAGAGGGCTCAAGATCAATGTTCGCGCAAGGCTTCGATATCCTGCGCGAGGCGGCTGGCATCGCGGCCATCGGTGAGGATGCGTTCGAGCACTTCGACGCGCTTCCTCAGTTCGATGACTTCGCGTTCAAGCGCGGGGCTGGCGGCGGGGGCATCGTGCAGGTCGGCGAGCGGGTACCTGGCGCGCAGGCGGGCGCTGCGCGTGTTGGCGAAAGCGAGAATGGCAACGATCGCGACTATGGCGCTCCAGAAGCTCATGGATCAGTCCTTGGGGAGGGTTCGAGGGGAAGAGTTGGCTGGCGGGTTTCAGTTGGCAGCGGCGGTGCGCAGATCTTCGATCTCGCTGGCAAGCGCGGCGACCTCCTGGCCCTGACGATCGGTGGCGATGCGTTCGAGGACGCGGACCCGCTGTTCCAGCTTCTGCGCCTGCGCGGCGAAGCTGGCGGCCTGTTCGGCGCTTTCCTTGACGGCGAGTTCGAGCTTGCGCTCCTTGTGGGCGAGCGTGCGCTTGTAGATTTCGGCGATCACGTTGAAGATGGTGACGAGACCGATCATCAGCGCGGCGAAGGCAATGGCATCGGCAGCGGTCATTGCTTGGTGCTCCTGATAATGTCCGACGTGCGCAGCGCTTCGATCTGGCTGGCGACATCGTAGCTCTTGTCGGTGACGATGGCTTCGAGCGTGCGGACCCGCTCCTCCAGCGCCTGGGCGCGCGCGGCGGCCTGGGCGTTGGTTTCGGAAAGCGAGCGGGCGCGGATTTCCTCGATCTTGCGCTGGTGCTGGGTCCAGATCGCGAGGACCGGGATCAGCAGGGCAAGGATGGGAACCATCAGCGCAAGTGTGCCGTTGTCCATGTGATTTCCCCCTGGTGGTTCAGGCGATCAACGCAGCTTTTCGATTTCGGCGGAAAGACGCGGATTGCCCGAGACGTAGAACTGTTCGACTTCCGCGAGGCGGCGGTCGATATCGCGGAAGTTCGAGCGCACTTCGCGTGCGGTGCGGGCCGGCGACTGGCGCACGCCCTGCCAGAACTTCTGCTCCTCGCGGTCGACGTAAAGCCGGGCCGGCTTCTTTTCGGCAAGCAGGCCAATCGCAAAGTAGATCAGGAAGGGCCAGCCCATCGAGAAGGCAAGGACAAGGAAGGCGATCCGGACCCAGAGGACATCGATCCCGGTGTAATCGGCGATGCCGGAGCACACGCCCATGAACTTGCCGTTGACCTTGTCACGATAGAAGCGGGTGCGCTGGGGCAGCTGGTTGCTCATTTGGAAGTCCCCCTCTTTTCAGCGAGCATGCGGTCCAGCTCGCGCAGTTTCTGGTTGTCGCTGTCGAGGTCCGGAAGGACGCGCGCAGGACGGAATTCGGGATTGTCGGCCGCCACGAGGCGCTCGACGGTGTCCATGCGTTCATCGAGCCGGCGGGCGAGCTGGTAGAGCTCCTCGAGTAGCGCCTCGTCACCCGAGGTGAGCGTGGCGGCAGTCTTCCACCGGGTGATGTAGTGGAGCACGACCCAGGGCAGGCCCACGAAGATGCCGAGAATGGCAACGATGGGAACCACAACGTCCTCCATGGATCAGCCCTCCTTCTTCTCGGCCTGACCGAGTGCGCGCTTCATCGCCTCGAGCTCCTCGTCGACCTTGTCCTGCCCGGCGAGCGCGGCGATCTCGTCCGCGAGGCCGGGCTGCTGGCCATCAGCGAGGCTGAGCGCATCGGCGCGGCCTTCGGCATAATCGACGCGGCGTTCGAGCTGGTCGAACCGCGAGAGGGCTTCGTCGACGCGCTCGCTGGTCATCAGCGTGCGCAGGCGGACGCGGTTCTCGGCGCTTTCGAGGCGGGCGGCGATCGCGGTCTGGCGGCTGCGGGCTTCGCGCAGGCGGGTCTGGAGCTTCTCGATGTCGATCTCGTAAGCGCGCATCGAATCGTCAAGCACCTTGATCTCGCCAGCGAGCTGGGCGCCCATGTCGGCCGCCTTGTTCTTTTCCACGAGCGCGGCGCGGGCGAGATCCTCGCGGCCCTTGGAGAGCGCGAGCTGCGCCTTGTCCGCCCAATCGGCCTGGAGCCGATCGAGCTTCGCCACATGGCGGGCCATCTCCTTCTGATCGGCGATGGTGCGGGCCGCAGAGGCGCGCACTTCGACGAGGGTTTCCTCCATCTCCATGATGATCATGCGGATCATCTTGGCGGGGTCATCGGCCTTGTCGAGCAGGTCGTTGAAGTTGGCGGCGATGATGTCGCGGGTGCGGGAGAAGATGCCCATCAGGTTGGCTCCGGAGGTGAACGAGGCGGAAGTCCGCAGGGTTTCGCTATCGGGACGGCGTAGCGCACCGAGCTCGATTTCGAAACGGGATTGCGAGCGCCCTGTGGCTCTGGCGCTGCCAGCAGGCCGCACAGGCGTATCGGCACCCATCAGGCGAGCTCACCCGTGATCGCGGCGCTGGAAGCGACGACCTGGAGAGCGGCAGCCGAAACGGGGCGGGTCGCGACGGCGACGTTGAGCGCCATCATCGCTGCGATGCTGATCAGCGCCGCGCGGCCGAGCTGGGTCGAGAAGAAGCGGGCATTGTACATCGAAAGTCTCCTGTTGGTTCCCTCTGCGGGAATTGATCCTTGCTTTGCATGGGGCGTGCCAAACCGCGGAAGAGGCGGAATTGCTGGGGTTTGTCGGATCGGCAGCAGCGGTCATGTGGGGATTCTTGCTTAGACTTGGGAAATTCTGCTAGAGGTTGGGACAGGTCACGAAGCGAGGTGCGGGATGGATCGCGAAGTCCAGTTCATTGGTCAGTCCAGCGCCTTCCTCGATGCCGTGGAGCGCGCCAGCCGCGCCGCGCCGATGCGCCGCCCGGTGCTGGTGATCGGCGAGCGCGGAACCGGCAAGGAACTGATCGCCGAACGCCTCCACCGCCTCTCGACCCGGTGGCAGGAACCGCTGGTGACGATGAACTGCGCGGCGCTGCCCGAGACCCTGATCGAGGCGGAACTGTTCGGCCACGAGGCGGGCGCGTTTACCGGCGCGACCCGGGCGCGCGCGGGGCGGTTTGAGGAAGCGCATGGCGGCACGCTGTTTCTCGACGAGCTGGGCACGCTATCGATGGGCGCGCAGGAGCGGCTGCTGCGCGCGGTGGAATATGGCGAAGTGGCGCGGATCGGCGCGAACAAGCCGATCATGGTCGATGTGCGCATCGTGGCGGCGACCAACGAGAACCTGCCGAAAATGGCCGACGAAGGCCGGTTCCGCCCGGACTTGCTCGACCGGCTGAGCTTCGAGGTGATCACCCTGCCCCCGCTGCGCGTGCGCGAGGGGGATATTGCGGTGCTGGCGGATTATTACGGGCGGCGGATGGCGGCGGAGCTCGGCTGGCCGGCATGGCCCGGCTTTGCCGCGCATGTGGCGCGGGCGATGGAGGACTACGCCTGGCCGGGCAACGTGCGCGAACTGCGCAACGTGGTGGAGCGCGCGGTCTATCGCTGGGACGATCCGGGCCGCGGCATCGGGCATATCCAGTTCGATCCGTTCGAAAGCCCGTGGCGGCCTTCGGGAGCGAGCCCGGCGCCAGCCAAGCAAGCGCCTGCGGCAGGCGGCGCGGCGGCGGAGGCCCCTGCCCCGGCGGCGCTGCGGCCCGAACTGGACGGGGTGACCGACCTGCGCGGCGCGGTCGATGCGCATGAGCGGGCGATCCTGGAACACCATCTGGGCCGCAACCGCTATAACCAGCGGCAGACGGCAAAGGCGCTGGGGCTGACGTATGATCAGCTGCGGCATTGCCTGAGGAAGCATGGGCTGCTGGAGCGGGGGGAAGTGGCGTAAAGGCAGCAAGATTGATTCGCGCAGAGGCGCAGAGGCGCGGAGGGAAAGTGCTTGCGGCGAAGCCGCTCTCCATTCCCATGTCCCCCTAACCGCGATGATGCAGAAAAAGGGCCTGCGGCCCGACGCAACCCCTCCGCGCCTCTGCGCCTCTGCGCGAAACCCCTTCCTTGTTTTGCGCACGCTGCCGAAACCTTCTAACGCCGCCTGCGATGCCCCTCACCCGCCTCACCTTGCGCGATTTTCGCAACCATGCCGCGACGCGGCTGGAGGGGACGGCGCGGTTCAATGTGCTGATCGGGGAGAACGGCGCGGGGAAAACCAACGTGCTGGAGGCGATCTCGCTGCTCTCGCCGGGGCGCGGCCTGAGGCGCGCGCAGCCGGCGGAAATGGCGGGGCGCGGCGGGGACGGCAGCTTTGCCGTGGCGGCAGAGCTGGAAAGCGGCGAAGTGGCGCTGGCGACGTCTACATCGCCCGGCGCGCCGGGCCGGCGAACTGTGCGCATCAATGGCGCCGAAGGTCCGGCGGCGCGGCTGGGCGAATGGCTTTCGATCACCTGGCTGACGCCCGCGATGGACCGCCTCTTTGCCGAAGGCGCGAGCGCGCGGCGGCGGTTTCTCGACCGGCTGGTGCTGGCGATGGAGCCGGGGCACGCGCGCGCTGCGAGCCGCTATGAGACGGCGCTGAGAGAACGCAATCGGCTGCTCGAAGCGCCGGGGGAGCCCGATCCGCTGTGGCTTGACGGGATCGAGGCGGGCCTTGCCGAAGCGGGCGCGGAACTGGTGCGGGCGCGGAGCGGGTTGGTCGCGGGGCTGGCGGGGGCGCTGGAAGCCCTGCCCGAAGCGCCGTTTGCGCGGCCGGCGCTGGCTTATGTGGCAGGCGGGCCGGTGGAGGCGGAGGCGCTGCGCCTCGCGCTGCGCGAAGGCCGGCGGCGTGACCGCGCGGCAGGGCGGACGCTGGTGGGGCCGCACCGTGATGATCTGGGCGTCACGCTGGCAGCAAAGGCGGCACCGGCGGCGGATTGTTCGACCGGTGAGCAGAAGGCGATGCTCATTTCGATCGTGCTCGCCCATGCGGCGTTGACGGCGGGGGCGCGGCCGCAGGTGCTGCTGCTGGACGAGATCGCCGCGCACCTCGATCCGGTGCGGCGCGCGGCCTTGTATGAGCGGCTTGGCGAGGCGGGCGCGCAAGTGTGGATGACGGGGACGGAGCTTGCGCCGTTCGAGCCGCTGGGCGCAGACGCGGCGGTGTGGCGCGTGGCCGATGGGGCGGTGGCGCGGGGATAGCCTGAGGTTTCGTCATCGCGAGCATAGCGAAGCAATCCGGGGCGGTGGTGCGTGACGCTCTGGATTGCTTCGCTTCGCTCGCAATGACGAAGGTAGGGGGAAAGTTGTGTTTAGTTGAAGATATCGACGTTCGAGGGATCGAGTGGATCGGGGCCGAAGCGATTGGGGCCGCGAGTGCCGGAGAGGCACATGAAGATGAACACGATAAGCCCGCCGACATAGGGGATGAAGCCGAGCAAGACCATCCAGCCGGAGCGTTCCTGATCGTGGAAGCGGCGAACCTGCACCGCAATCGAGGGGATGATCGAGCCGAGGCCCCAGATCACGAGGATGGCGCCGCCGATCCAGAACAGCACGCTGGGCGCGGCTTCGCCATTGGCGCTGAGCCCGCCGCCGCTCGCCATGAGAACGACCGTGCCGAAAGCGACAATCACCGAGAGCAGCGTGAACATCCAGTATTCGCGGCGGCATGAGCGGCCCTGAAAATCGGCGTAACGCCGATAGGGCATGAGCATCCATTCCATTGCGTGGTCCCCCTTGGCGCGCGCGGGTGTGCTCGCCGAAGGGGAATGAGCCATGGATTGGAGAGGGGTGCAAGAGGATTGGATCTGTTTGGCTCTGCCAAACCCAGGGATCGTCATTGCGAGCTACGCTCGCAATGACGGCGGGATTGCCGGCTGGGGCGTGACGGGGTGGCGGCGGGGGGCCTTAGCGCGCCGTCGCGGCCTTGAGGGCCTTGGCGACATCGTCCTTCGTCGCTGCGACGATCTTGTCGACGCCTTGCGCGGTAGGGTGGATGTGATCGTCTAGCAGAAGCTTGTCGTTGCCGATCACGGCTTGCAGGAAGAACGGCACGAGCGGCGCTTTGTGTTTGGCGGCGAGCGCGGGGTAGATCGGGTTGAAGGCGCTGACGTAGTCCTTGCCCAGATTGGGCGCGGCGAGCATGCCGGTGAGCATGGCGGGGATGTGGCGCCTGTCGAGCTCGGTGAGGATGGCATCGAGATTGGCGCGCGTTTCGGTGGGGGGAAGTCCGCGCAGCATGTCATTCCCGCCGAGGCCGACGAGGACGAGCGCGGGCTTCACTTTCTGGCCATCGAGCGTGAAGGCGAGCCGTTCGCGCGCGGCGGCGGTGGTATCGCCCGAAACGCCGGCGTTGACGACGCGGACCTTGACCCCGCTCGCGTTCAAGGCGGCTTCGAGGCGGGGCGGATAGCCTTCGCCGGGGGCGAGGCGGTAGCCGGCGTAGAGGCTGTCTCCGAAGGCGAGGATGACCGAAGCATCGGCGGGAATGGCGGGCGCGGAGCTTGCCCGCGCTGTGGGCGCTTCGGGCGCGGGGGCCGGTTTCGAGCAGGCGGCGAGAGCAGCGAGAAGAAGCAAGGCGAGGCGGCGCATCGGGAGTCCTCAAGGGCTAGGTTGCGAGGTGCAACCGATCCGTGGCAATAGCGGGATGTGACAAGTTCCGCCACCGGCTCGCCCTCCCCTTCCCCGTTGATCGACGCACGTGATCTGACGTTGAGCCTTGGACAAGGCGAGGCGCGGGTGAATGTGCTGCGCGGTGTGAGCCTTGCGGTTTCGGCCGGGGAGACGGTCGCGCTGCTGGGGCCTTCGGGTTCGGGCAAGAGCTCGCTGCTGGCGGTGCTGGCTGGGCTGGAACGCGCGGATGGCGGCAGCCTCTGCGTGGGGGGCCAGGATTTCATGGGGCTTTCCGAGGATGCACTGGCCGCAGCGCGGCGGGGGCGGATCGGCGTGGTGCTGCAGGCCTTTCACCTGCTGCCGACGATGACCGCGCTGGAAAACGTGGCGACCCCGATGGAACTGGCGGGCGCGCGCGAGGCGGCTCCGCAGGCGCGCGCGGCGCTGGAGGCCGTGGGCCTCGCGCACCGCATGGGGCATTATCCGGCGCAGCTTTCGGGCGGCGAGCAACAGCGCGTGGCGATTGCCCGTGCGCTGGCGCCGCGCCCGGCGCTGGTGTTTGCGGACGAGCCGACGGGCAATCTCGACCATGCCAATGGCGAGGCGGTGGCGGACCTGCTGTTTGCGCAAGTGGCAGAGGTGGGCGCGACGCTGCTGCTGGTGACGCATGACGAAGCGCTCGCCGCGCGCTGCGGGCGGATCGTGCGGCTGGAGGACGGGCAGATCATTTCGGACGGCGCAGCGTGAACCGGCAGCGGTGGGCACCCCTCCCCGACCCCTCCCCAACGGAGAGGGGCTTCAAGGGCAGCGCGGGCGGGCTTGGATCATGAGCCGCTGGGCGCTCGCGTGGCGGCTCGCGCGGCGGGGGCTGGACTGGCGGTTTCGCGGGCTTCGGCTGCTGATCGTGTGCCTCGTGCTAGGGACGGCGGCGCTTTCGGCCATCGGGACGCTGACGGGCGGGATCGGGCGCGAGCTGGCCGCGCGCGGGCAATCGATGCTGGGCGGCGATCTGGAATTCACGCTGGCGGGGCGCGCGGCGGCGGCGGATGAGCTGGCAGCGATGCGCGGGCTTGGCACGGTATCGCAGGGCGTGCGGCTGCAGGCGATGGCCCAGCAGAACGGGGCACGCCGCGCGGAAAGCGCCGACGATGCGGTGCCGGTGGAACTCAAGGCGGTCGATGCGAAGTGGCCGCTCTATGGTGCTTTCACCATTGAAGGCGGGCGCCGCGTAGGTGCGCCGCAGGGGATGACCGCGTGGATCGATCCCGGCGTGGGCGACCGGCTGGGGGTGAAAGCGGGCGACCGGCTGAAGATCGGCAATGCGCAGCTCATCATCGGCGGGGTGATCGCGGGCGAGCCGGACCGTTTGTCGGAAGGCTTTGCGCTTGGGCCGACGGTGATCGTGAGCGAGGAGGCGCTCAGCGCTTCCGGCCTGGTGCAAGTGGGCAGCATGGCGCGGTGGAAGTATCGGCTGCGCGTGCCGGAGAAGGCCGATCCGGCGGCGCTGGCAGACGCATTCAAGGCGCGGTTTGTGAGCAGCGGCTTTCAGGTGCGCACGCGCGACAAGGCTTCGCCGGGGCTGGACCGGTTTGTCGAGCGGATGGGGCAGTTTCTGGTGCTGGTGGCACTGGCGGCGCTGGGGATTGCGGGCATCGGGATCGCGGGGGGCGTATCCTCGTACCTTGAGGCGCGGCGGGCGAGCATTGCGACGCTGAAGATCCTCGGCGCCGGGTCGGGCGATGTGGTGCGGATCTATCTGCTGCAGATCGCGGCGGCGGCGGGCGCGGCAATCGCGCTGGGGCTGCTGCTGGGTGTGGCGATCACGCCGCTGCTGGCGCGGGCGCTGGAAGGGCTGCTGCCGATCCCGCCGGGTTTCACCGTGGACGCGGGCGCGCTTGCCGTCGCGGGGGCATACGGCTTGCTGATCGCGCTGACATTTGCCGCGCCGCCGCTGCTCGATGCGCGGCGGGTGCCTGCGATGGCCTTGCTGCGCGCGCGGGTAGCGCCGGTCGGGCGCGGGTGGCGCATTCCGCTGTGGGTCTTGCCAGTGGGCGCGGGGCTTGCGGGGATTGCCGCGCTGGCGGTGCTGACATCGCCGCAGCCCATGCTGGCGGCGGGGTTCCTTGGCGGGGCGGCGGCGGTGTTTGCGCTGCTGGCGCTGATCGGGCGCGGCCTTTCGTGGCTGGCGGCGCGGCTCCCTCGGCCGAAGCGGCCCTTGCTGCGGATGGCGCTGGGCAACCTTCACCGCCCGGGGTCGCAGACTTCCGCGCTGGTCGTGGCGCTGGGCTTTGCGCTGGCGGCCTTCGTGCTGCTGGCGGCGGTGCAGACGAGCATCGATGCCAATATCGCCAAGCGCGTGCCGGAGCGGGCGCCGGATTACTTCGTGCTCGATGTGCCGAGGGGTGC
This sequence comes from Novosphingobium sp., assembly GCF_965228995.1. Classification (GTDB taxonomy): domain Bacteria; phylum Pseudomonadota; class Alphaproteobacteria; order Sphingomonadales; family Sphingomonadaceae; genus Novosphingobium. The sequence continues at coordinate 3,537,009 of NZ_OZ245852.1, forward strand.
CGGGGCGGAAACGTTCAAGGCGCTTGTTGCGCGCACGGCCCCGCATGCGACGGTGCGGATGGTGCCTTCGCTGCGCGGGACGGTGATCGCCTATGGGCCCGAGGCGGCGATGACCGATGTCGCCACGCTGAAGGCGATCCCGGAGGATTCGTGGCTGCTGCGAGGCGACCGGGGGCTGACCTATGCTGCGGAAATTCCGCCCGGCAACGTGCTGACCGCCGGGCGCTGGTGGCCGAAGGACTATGCGGGCGAGCCGCTGGTTTCGGTCGACGAGGATCAGGCCAGGGCGATCGGGCTGAAAGTGGGGGACAAGCTGCGGATCAGTCTGCTCGGCACCGAACGTGAGGCGCGGGTCGCTTCGCTGCGGCGGATCGACTGGTCGTCCTTCGGATTCAACTATGCGCTGGTGTTCAGCCCCAATGCGCTGGAGGACGCGCCGCACACTTATGCCGCGACGATCACGCTGGGGGCGCCGGAGAAGCGGCCAGCCGTGCGCCGCGCGATCCTTTCGGGGCTGGTGCGGGCGCTGCCGGAAAGCTCGGTGATCGAGGTGGGGCCAGTGCTCGGGCAGGCGCGGACGCTGCTCGGGCAAGTTGGCACCGCGATCTTTGCGGCGGCGAGCGTGGCAGTGCTGGCGGGGCTTGCGGTGCTGGCCGGTGCCATCGCGGCGGCGCGGGCGGCGCGCCAGTATGACAGCGTGATCCTGCGCGTGCTGGGCGCGAGCCGGGGGCAGCTGCTGGCGCTGCTGGCGGCGGAATATGCGCTGCTGAGCGCGGTGCTGGCGCTGGTGGCGCTCGTGCTGGGCGACGGGACGGCGTGGCTGGTGGTGGTGAAGTTGTTCGAGTTCGACTGGTCGCCGGACTGGGGACGCGTGTTCGCCGTGCTGGCGGGAGGCGTGGCGCTCGTCATGGTGCTGGCAGTGGCGGGATCGCTATCGGTGCTGCGGACGAGGCCGGCTGAGGCGCTGCGGGCGCTTTGATTTGGGGTTCGCGCGGAGGCGCGGAGGCGCGGAGGAACTGCGTGCGCCGCAGGCCCGTCTTTGGATTCTACTTCAAGACCACAAAGCGGCTGCGCCGCGATACCACCGACTCTGCGCCTCTGCGCCTCTGCGCGAAACACATCCTCGTGCGCATCGGCTCTGGATTGCTTCGTCGCTGCGCTCCTCGCAATGACGAGGAGGATTTGGTGACGAGGGTGGCCCTAACGGAATACGTCCACGTTGCCGGGGTCCTTGGGATCGGGGCCGTACTGGTTGGGGCCGCGGGTGCCATCTAGGCACATCAGGACGAGCAGCGCGAAGCCGCCGAAGAAGGGAATCAGGCCGAGGAGGAGGAGCCAGCCGGAGCGGTCCTGATCGTGGAGGCGGCGCACCGAAAGCGCCAGCGCGGGGACGAAGCTGGCGAGAGCGAACAGGCCGCCGATCATGCCGCCCCCGCCGACCAGGCGGCTGCCATAGCCGAAGCCGGTGGGCGTACGGGTAAGCTCATTGGTGCCGAACAGAAGGTTGAGCGCCATGAAAACCAGCACGTAAAACAGCACGAACATCCAGTATTCCCGGCGGCGCGAGCGGCCGGAAAACTCGGCATAGCGGCGGTAGGGCAGCAGCATCCAGTTCATCGCGGTGGTCCTCGTGCCGTGGCGGCGCTGCCGCACTTGAGCCACGAAATGGGACGCACCGCAAGGCTTGCCACCGCTTTGCCCTCCGCGCGCCCTTGCCGCAGCGCACAATTGCGGGTAAGCGCCGCGCCCATGATCTGGCCCCCGACGGCCGGACCCGGTCGGGCGCGCAAGCGCCGTGTGCCGGACCACCCGACTGCAAGCGAAAGCATACCCCATGGCCAGCGCCCCCGTTTCGAATTCCCAGCGCAATATCGCGATCATCGCGCACGTCGACCACGGCAAGACCACGCTGGTCGACCAGCTGTTCCGCCAGTCCGGCACGTTCCGTGACAACCAGCGCGTGGAAGAGCGCGCGATGGATTCGAACGATCTCGAAAAGGAGCGCGGGATCACCATTCTCGCCAAGTGCACCTCGGTCGAGTGGAACGGCACGCACATCAATATCGTGGACACCCCGGGCCACGCCGACTTCGGCGGTGAGGTGGAACGCATCCTGAGCATGGTCGACGGCGTGATCCTGCTGGTGGACAGCTCGGAAGGCGCGATGCCGCAGACCAAGTTCGTGACCGGCAAGGCGCTGGCGCTGGGCCTGAAGCCCATCGTCGTCGTCAACAAGATCGACCGCCCCGATGGCCGCCCGCAGGAAGTGCTCGACGAAGTGTTCGACCTGTTCGTGAGCCTTGACGCGAACGACGAGCAGCTCGAATTCCCGGTGCTCTATGCCTCGGGCCGCAACGGCTACGCCAGCGAGGACCAGGACGCACGCGAAGGCACGCTGACCCCGCTGTTCCAGAAGATCGTCGATCACGTGCCGCCGCCGGCCGCCGACGTTGACGGGCAGTTCAAGTTCCTTGTGACCTTGCTCGACCGCGACAACTTCCTCGGCCGCATCCTGACGGGCAAGGTCCAGTCGGGCACGATCAAGGTGAACTCGCCGATCCACGCGCTCGACCGCGACGGCAAGATCGTCGAGACGGGCCGCGCCTCCAAGATCATGGCGTTCCGCGGGCTTGAGCGCGTGCCGGTGGACGAAGCCAAGGCGGGCGACATCATCTCCATCGCGGGCCTCACCGTGGCGACGGTGGCCAACACGATCGCCGATCCGACGGTGACCGAGCCGCTCTATGCGCAGCCGATCGATCCGCCGACGCTTTCGATGCGCTTTGCGGTGAACGATTCGCCGATGGCGGGCCGCGAGGGCACCAAGGTGACCAGCCGCATGATCCGCGACCGGCTGGAGCGCGAGGCCGAATCGAACGTGGCGATCCGCGTGACCGAAAGCGCCGACAAGGACAGCTTCGAAGTGGCAGGCCGCGGCGAACTGCAGCTCGGCGTGCTGATCGAGACGATGCGCCGCGAGGGCTTCGAGCTTGGCATCAGCCGCCCGCGCGTGCTGTTTGGCGAGGACGAGAACGGCGGGCGCACCGAGCCTTACGAGACCGTGGTGATCGACGTGGACGACGAGTTCGCCGGCACGGTCGTCGAGAAGATGGCAACTCGCAAAGGCGAGATGACCGACATGCGCCCTTCGGGCGGCGGCAAGACGCGCATCACGTTCTCCGCCCCGTCGCGCGGCCTCATCGGCTATCACGGCGAGTTCCTTTCGGACACGCGCGGCACCGGAATCATGAACCGCCTGTTCGAGAAGTATGGCCCCTACAAGGGCAAGATCGAAGGCCGCAAGAACGGCGTGCTCATCTCCAACGGCGCGGGCGAGGCTGTGGCCTATGCGCTCGGGCCCTTGGAAGAGCGCGGCATCCTGTTCGTGGGCGTGGGCACGCCTTTGTATGAAGGCATGATCATCGGCGAGAACGCCAAGCCCGACGATCTCGAAGTCAACCCGATGAAGTCCAAGCAGCTGACGAACTTCCGTTCGACCGGCAAGGACGACGCAATCCGCCTGACCCCGCCGAAGATCATGACGCTGGAACAGGCCATCGCCTATATCGACGACGACGAGATGGTCGAGGTGACGCCGAAGTCGATCCGCCTGCGCAAGGCGCTGCTCGATCCGCACGAGCGCAAGAAGGCCGGGCGGAAGAAGGAAGCGGCGTAAGCGCTTCCGCTTTCGGATGAGACACGAGGGGCGGCCTTTGCGGGCCGCCCTTTTTGTTTGGGAACGCGGGCATGGACCTGACTGCCCGGCAATGACATAGGCTGCACCCAAACAAACGGAGCAGGACCATGCCGATTTCCCTTTACGATGCCGTTGTGCCTTCCAACCTCCAGATCCTGGGTGCTGTCGACAAGCTGCTGGGCAAGGCGGAGGCGTTTTGCGCCGAGCATGGCCGCGCTGACAGCGATCTGATCGACGCGCGCCTCGCGCCCGACATGCTGCCGCTGGGCTATCAGGTGAAGAGCTGCGCGGCGCATTCGGTGGGGGCTATCGCGGGGGTAAGGGCTGGCCAGTTCGGGCCCGATCTTTCGCCGTGGCCGACCGATTTCGCGGGTCTCCACGCGGCCATTCAGGGCGCCATTGCCGAACTTTCCGCGCTGGACCAGGCCGAGTTCGATGCGCTTGGCGAGAATGACACGCTGTTTGCGTTTGGCGAGATGAAGCTGCCCTTCACCGGCGCGAACTTCCTGCTCTCGTTTTCGCAGCCCAACTTCTATTTCCACGCCACGACCGCCTATGCGATCCTGCGGGCGCAGGGCGTGAAGGTGGGCAAAGGCGATTTCATGGGCATGCCGCGCATCAAGCGGTGAACTTGAGCGGGCTTTCGGCCCAGAGGTGAGACAGGGAGGGCGGCCTTTGCGGGCCGCCCTTTTTTGTTTCCGCCCCCCTCACTTCGTCATTGCGAGTGTAGCGAAGCAATCCAGGGCGGCCGTGTGTGACGCTCTGGATTGCTTCGTCGCTGCGCTCCTCGCAATGACGAAAAATGGGGGGGGGGACGAAAAAAAGGGGGCACGAAAAAGGGGGCACGAAAGGTTGCGGGCTTCGTGCAGCGCCTCCCTCAGGCCTCGTTTACCGAAAGCCCTGCGGTGCGGCTTGCCAGCATGGTCGGGCCTTCGAGCAGCGGGGCGAAGGAGTTGGGCCAGCGGGCGGTGACGAGGCGGTCCTTGGCGATCCATGCGAGGGATACACTATCAGACTGGTTGCCGCCGAGGATGCAGTAGGCGCCTGCGTCCTCGCCGAGATAGAAGCCGACATGGCCAAGGCCGCTCTGCCGCGACTTGCGCCAGAACACCATGACCGAGCCGCGCGTGGGGGTGATGCTGTGGCCGAAGCTGCCCCAGGCGCGGGCGCCGAGCGGATTGGCGGGGAGCGGTTCGTGCGGAAGGGTGGCGGCGATGCAGTGCGCGACGAACAGGCCGCACCAGGGGATATCGTCCGAGGTGTAGAGGCGCTGGCCGATATCCTCTGCCCACTGGAGTATTTTCGGGTTGTCGATCGCGCCGGGGCCTTCCTTGAGCCCGAGGAGATGGCGCGCTTCGGCGAGCCAGACCAGCGGGGGCCGCGGCGGGGCGGGCACGGTGCCTGGAGGCGCGGAAAGTGCGGCGAGCGCGGCCAAGGTCTGCGGGCCGGCAACGCCATCGGGGCGCAGTCCCCTGGCCTTCTGGAACGCACGCAGCGCGGCGGCGGTCTGCCGGCCCCACACGCCATCGATCGTGCCGGGCCGGTATCCAGCCTTGGCCAGCGCGGTCTGAATATCGCGAATCGTCATGAACGCCCTTCCCCATTCAGGAACATGACGAGCGGATTGCCACGCCGGGGGCGCGATCCGGAGTCTCTGATTTCAGAGATGGTTCGGATTAGGAGGTATCTGTAAAATCATGATTCAAGTGCATTTTGTTTACCATTGGAGCCAGCCGAAAGCCGTGCGGTGCGAACGGGCGTTCAGAAAAGACGGCTTAAATATGAACGATTCCTGCAAGCTCCGTCCCACATGCGTTCAGCCAGCGCGCGCTAGACGGATATTCGACGGCGACGAATCGCAGCGGGATGTTCCAGCTGGCCTTTCCTTCGCCTCAGGAGACGGACCATGATCAGTTTCGCGAAGAAGGCCATGCTGGCCACCGCCCTTGCCGCCAGCGCGCTGGCAAGCGCCACCCCGGCGATGGCGGATCCTTACTACGGCGGCGGGTATCGCCACCACGGCGGCGGTGACAGCACCGGCGCGGCCATCGCGGGCGGGATCATCGGGCTGGCGCTCGGCGCGATCATCGTCTCGGCAGCGAACAGCAACCACAACCGGGACCACTACGACCGCCGCTATGACAACCGCTATCGCGGCCAGTATCAGGGCCAGTATCAGGGCCAGTACCGGGGTCAGCCGACCTGGCAGGGTTCCTATAATGGCGACCCCTATGACCAGCGCTATCAGGGCGGACAGCCGGGCTACAGCCGCGACGGCTACCCGCAGGGCAACGACGGTTACTACGACCGGCGCGGCTACCGCGATCCGGAGAGCGAGCAGGACGGATATCGCGGTAACTGATCAGAGCGGCTGATCGCAGGTTCGGGGCGGCGCGCCGCATTGGGCGCGCCGCTTCAGAAACGGTTCAGGGCGGGGAAGCTCCTTTATCAACCATGGACGCGGGCCGTGATGCGGCCAGCGCAGGAGAAGAGCCATGAAGCTTTGGAAATCAGGACTTGTCGCTGCTGCACTTGCAGCCGGGAGCATGGCGATGGCCGTGCCGGCCGAAGCGCACCGCTATCACGGCGACGGCACCGCAGTGGCGATCGGCGCTGGCGTGCTCGGCCTTGCCGTGGGCGCAGCGATCGCATCGGATCACAATTCCGACGTCTACGTGCGCTACGATAATCGGCCGAGGTATTATGGCGGGTATTACTATCCGGCCTACCCGGTCTACCGCGAGTACCCGGCGTGGCGGGGCTATGACCCGCGCTACGAGCGGTGGCGCGAGCACGAGCGCTGGGAAGATCACGAGCGCCGGGAAGATCACGAACGCTGGGAGCATCGCGGAGGCTGGCGCGGCTGGTAAATTCCAACTGCCTCCGGGGTCCGGCTACCGCCCTGCCCCCGCGATAACCCTGCTCGCACCGGTTACTTGCGCGGCGCTCCGCCCGCAGGTGACCGGTGCGCCTTTCTTAAGAGGGTAAAAGCCACTATGGCCGCGCGGATGGACCCCGCCGCCGAGACCGCCAAGACCGAGCCCCCTCAGGAAACGACTCCGGCAACGGAAGCGCCGCTCAAGGGACTGCGCGTGGCGCTGCTGAGCGGCAATTACAACTATGTGCGCGACGGGGCGAACCAGGCGCTCAACCGGCTGGTAGGCTATCTCCAGCGGCAGGGCGCGCAAGTCCATGTCTATGCGCCCAAGGTGAGGAAGCCCGCGTTCCCCTCGATGGGCAAGCTCGTCGGGCTGCCTTCGCTGCCGCTGCCGGGGCGCGCGGAATATCGCATTCCGCTCTGGCTGGGCCGCAAGGCGCGCGCGGATCTCAAGGCGTTTCAGCCCAATGTGGTCCACGTTTCCTCGCCCGATCCGGCCGCACACCGCGCGGTGAGCTGGGCGCGCGCGCGCTCCTTGCCGGTGCTGGCGAGCGTGCACACCCGCTTTGATACCTACCCGCGGTATTACAATATGGCCTGGCTGGAGCCGATCCTGACCGCGCTGCTGCGCCGGTTCTACCGTCGCTGCGACGCGCTGGTGGCGCCTTCGGAATCGATGGCGCAAGTGCTGCGCGAGGAGCGGATGAACTATGACATCTCGCTATGGTCGCGCGGGGTGGACCGAACGATCTTCAACCCCGGTCGGCGCGATCTGGAATGGCGGCGCAGCCTTGGCATTGCCGACGACGAGGTGGTGATCGGCTTTCTCGGCCGGCTGGTGATGGAAAAGGGGCTCGACGTGTTTTCGGACGCGATCGACGAGCTGGAGCGCCGGGGCACGCGCGAAGGTACGCAGCACCGGGTGATGGTGGTGGGCGAAGGGCCCGCGCGCGCGTGGTTCGAGGCGCGGCTGCCGGGCGCGGTGTTCACCGGGTTTCAGGGCGGCAAGGACCTTGGCCGCGCGGTGGCGGCGATGGACGTGCTTTTCAACCCCTCTGTTACCGAGACGTTCGGCAACGTGACGCTGGAGGCGATGGCCTGCGGCGTGCCGGTGGTGGCAGCGGCGGCGACCGGGAGCCAGAGCCTCGTTTCCGATGGCGTTTCGGGCCGCCTGATCGTGCCCGGCGCGCTGCATCAGTTTGCGCAGGCGCTGCGCGCCTATGTCGAGGATGCGGAGATGCGCGCGCGCCACGGTGCGGCGGGCGAGAAGCGCTCACTCGATTTCAGTTGGGATGCGATCAACCAGGCCGTGGCGGATACCTATCTGCGGCTGATCCGGCAGAAGAACGCGCTGACGCGGCGCTAGCGCAGCACACCCTTGGCGGCCATGCTGCGCGCATAGATCAGGAAGAAGACCAGCGCGGACCAGATCGTCAGCGTGAGCCCGATCGGCGCGGGCTGCGGCGGGTGGAGCCAGAAGGCCTGCGTGAGCTGGCTGACGGCGAGCCCGAGCAGCGAGAGCGCAAAGGCCGGAGCGGCCTGGCGCGAGCGGGCGATAAGCAGGAGCGAGCCCAGCAGCGAGCCCCAGACGCCGAGCGCCCAGAACCCGGTGAGCCACGCGGGCAGCGCGGCCATATAAGCGGCGCTTTCGGCGTTCATCCCGTTGGCCGCGAAGTAGCTGGCGGGGGACAGCTTCGACATGAGGTAATCGTAGCAGCCGAACATGTTCCACAAGAGGCTGAGGACCGCGATGATCCAGAACGACGGGGGCGTCTTGGGTTTGGCGTTCAGTCCCATGTGGTTTTTCCCTCTCCGACGTAGGGGCAAGTCTACGCCGGAGAGAGCGGGCTGGCAATCAGGCGTCCGGATCGAAATCCAGATCGGTCCAGGCCCAGGCGAGCGCTTCGCGAAAGGCAAAGCGATCGATGTGGCGCTCGACCGCGCCCTTGAGGCCGTCACGCTGGCCCGCCTCGCTCGCGGCGATGTGGCATTCGAGCGTGTCCGGGTGCGCGGTGAAGGTGACTACCGCGTCCCCCGCCCACGAAGCGCCACGCGCATCGCGGGGGAAGGTGACAGTGCCCTGCGCCGCATCGAAGGTGACGGCCAGGTTGTGTTCCCAGTGCTTGCAGACCTGCTGGAGGTACTTGCTGGCGTGCTGCGTGACGACTTTGGCAGTGGCTGCGGCGGTCATTGCGTGGCTCCCAGACGTTCGATCTTGCGCGCGGCTTCGTCGAGAATATCGGCGATCTGGTGGGCGGTGGTCTCGTCGAGCCCGCCGCCGGCCTTGTGGCGCAGCGCGACCATGAGATTGGCCACGGCGCGGCGCAAGGGCGGGCTGCCGCTGCGGCCTTCGGCTGCCTCCCTTGCCTTGCCGAAATCGCCGAGGCGCTGGACGACGGCCTTGGCTTCCTCAAGCCGGGGGGCAAGTTCGGCGCGGCCGGCCTCGGTCATGGTGAAGGCCTTGCGGGCGCCCTCCCCCGGAACTTCAGTGATCATGCCTTCATCGACCAGCAGCTGGAGCGTGGGGTAGACCACGCCGGGGCTGGGCGCATAGGCGCCGGCGGCGAGTTCCTCGATCGCCTTGATCAGTTCATAGCCGTGGCGGTCCTGCTCATCGAGCAGAAGCAGGAGGAGGAGGCGCAGTTCGCCCGGGCCGAACATGCGGCCGCCCCTTCCCCCATGGCGGCCGCGACCGCGGAAGCCCGGGCCATCGTCGTCCCAGTCCTCGCCGCCGAAACCGCCGCCCCAACCCCCGCGATGGCCCCAGCCGCCGCCGAAACCGCGCGCCATCATCTTGAGCGCGAAGTGGTGCCCGAGGCCGTGTTTGTGGCCATGTCCATGGCCGTGTCTATCGAATCGCATTGTGTATCCTTGATGCTTCATGATGGCTCTAAGATATATCTTAAAACGCTCTTGGCAAGAGGATGGATGGAAATTTGTTTGCGGGTGCCCGCTGGGGGGTCGGACGCCGAGCTTGCCAGTGCCGAAGAAGCCAAACCCCGGATCAAGTCCGGGGTGACGGAAATGGTTTGATTGACTGGTTTTCCGGTTCTTCCCTCGTCACCCCGGGCTTGACCCGGGGTTTGCCTTTCTTCCTGCGGTTCGTGTGGAAGCCCGCGCCGCATAATGTCCGGGGTGACGGTGCTGGTCTGGGTTGGTAGTGCGGGACTCTGATGTCCGACCTCTTCGCCCCCTCCCCCGCCGAAACGCCGCGCGATACTGCCGGCCACGATGCGCCGCTGGCCGAGCGGCTGCGTCCGGCGCACCTTGGCGAGGTCGTCGGCCAGGATCACCTGACCGGGCCGGACGGCGCGATCGGGCGGATGGTTGCGGCGGGGAAGCTTTCCTCGATTATCCTGTGGGGCCCGCCGGGCACCGGCAAGACCACGATTGCACGGTTGCTCGCCGATGCGGTGGGGCTGCGCTATGTTGCGATCAGCGCGGTGTTTTCGGGCGTGGCGGACCTCAAGAAAGCCTTCGCCGAGGCGGAGGCGATGGCCCAAATGCGCGATGGCTTCGGGCGCAAGACGCTGCTCTTCGTGGACGAGATCCACCGCTTCAACCGCGCGCAGCAGGACGGGTTTCTGCCCTATGTGGAAAAAGGCACCGTCACGCTGGTGGGCGCGACGACCGAGAACCCGAGCTTTGCGCTGAACGCCGCGCTGCTCAGCCGGGCGCAAGTGCTGATCCTGCACCGGCTCGATGCCGAGGCGCTGGGATCGCTCCTCAGCCGCGCGGAGGACCTGACCGGGCTGCGCCTGCCGCTGACCCCGCCGGCGCGCGAGGCGCTGATTGCCTCTGCCGATGGGGACGGGCGGTTTCTGCTCGGGCAGGCCGAGACGCTGTTCGATGTATCGCTCCCCGCGCCGCTGGGGCCGGAGGAGCTGGCGAAGTTCCTGATGCGGCGCGTCGCGGTCTACGACAAGGACCGCGACGGGCATTACAACCTGATTTCCGCGCTCCACAAGGCGCTGCGCGGATCGGACCCGCAAGCCGCGCTCTACTACATGGCGCGGATGCTGACAGCGGGCGAGGAGCCGCTCTACGTGCTGCGGCGGCTGGTGCGCTTTGCCAGCGAGGATATCGGGCTGGCGGACCCGCAGGCGCTGGTGCAGTGCCTTGCGGCGAAGGATGCCTACCAGTTCCTCGGCTCGCCGGAGGGGGAACTGGCGATCGTGCAGGCCTGCCTCTACCTTGCCACGGCACCCAAATCGAACGCGGCCTATGCGGCGCAGAAGGCTTCGTTCGCGAGCGCGCGGGAAACGGGATCACTCGCGCCGCCGCCGCATATCCTCAACGCGCCGACCAAGCTGATGAAGGATATCGGTTACGGCGAAGGCTATGCCTATGACCACGAGGCCGAAGATGGCTTTTCCGGCGCGGACTACTGGCCCGAAGGCATGCGCGCGCAGGAGTTCTACAAGCCGGTGGAGCGCGGGTTCGAACGCGAGATTTTGAAGCGGCTGGACTGGTGGGAGAAGAAGCGGCGCGAGCGGCGGGGGGCGTGACTTCCGCAAGGTTTCGGCACTTCGCCGCCATTGACTGGTCCGGCGCGGCGGGGGAGCGGCATCGGGGAATTGCGCTGGCGATCTGCGACGAAGGCGCGGCAGCGCCGAAGCTGGTCCGGCCGGGGCATCGCTGGTCAAGGCCGGAAGTGCTGGGGTGGCTGCAGAACGCGCTGCCCGCGGACACGCTGGTGGGGATGGATCTGGGGATCAGTCTGGCGTTTGCCGACAAGGGCGCGTTCTTTCCCGGCTGGGCCGAGAGCCCCGCAGATGCCAGGGCCTTGTGGGCGCTGATCGACAGGGTTTGCGCGGATGAGCCGCACTTGTCGGTGGGGGCCTTTGTCGATCATGCCGAGGCGAGCCCGCATTTCCGGCGGCATGGCGGGCGCGAGGGGTCCGCGTTCGGCGGCGGGCGCGGGCGATTCCGCGTGACCGAACTGGCGCAGCAGGCCTTGGGCTGCAAACCCTACTCGAACTTCAATCTGGTCGGCGCGGCGCAAGTGGGCAAATCGAGCCTTTCGGGGATGCGCGTGCTGCACCGCTTGCAAGGGCGGCTGCCGGTCTGGCCGATTGATCCGCTGCCGGAGACGGGCTCGGTGATCTGCGAGATCTACACGACGATTGCAGCGATGGCGGCGGGGCGCAGCGCAGCGCGGTCGAAAATCCGGGACGCGGGCGAGCTTGATACAGCGCTGGCGCGGCTGGGCAGCGCGCCGTCAGGACTGGAGGGCGCGGTGGATGACCACACGAGCGACGCGCTCATCACCGCCGCATGGCTGCGCAAGGTGGCGCATGATCCAGCGCTGTGGCGGCCCGCTGGGCTGACTGACGAGATTGCCCGCACCGAGGGCTGGACGTTTGGCGCCACCTGACGCTATGGACGCAACCCAAGCCGGCTTAGCTCAGTTGGTAGAGCACCTGATTTGTAATCAGGGGGCCACGGGTTCGAATCCTGTAGCCGGCACCATCACTCTCAGCGCTACTCTCCCATTTTTCGTCACCCCCGCGCAGGCGGGGGTCCAGGGCGTTTGTGCGCGACGGTGGGCCCATGCCGCTCTGGATTCCCGCCTGCGCGGGAATGACGAAGGTTGGGAAGCGGACCCTAGAACAGCGTCGTCAGGGCGTAGAACAGCGCGCCGACGGCAGCTGATGCCGGGATCGTGATGATCCACGCCACGACCACGCTTTGCGCCACGCCCCAGCGCACCGCTGAAGCGCGGCGGGCGGTGCCGGCACCGATGATCGCGCCCGTCACGGTGTGGGTGGTCGAGACGGGGATGCCGAGGGCCGAGGCGCCGAACAGCACGATGGAGCCAGCCAGCGAGGCGCTGAAGCCCTGGTGTTGCGAGAGCTTGGTGATGCGCCCGCCCATCGTCTCGATGATCTTCCAGCCGCCCGTGAGCGTGCCGAGCCCGATTGCGAGGTAGCAGCTGATCGCAACCCAGTGCGGCACTTCGAACGGGCCGGTCAGGCGCCCGGTCGAATAGAGCAGGACGGTGATGACACCCATCGTCTTCTGCGCATCGTTGAGGCCGTGGCTGAGCGAATAGGCCGCCGAGGAAATGAGGTGCAGATAGCGAAAGCGCGTCTCCGCCTCGCGCGCGGTGGAGCGGCGGAAGGCCCAGCTGGTCACCAGCATCACCAGCATCGCCAGCATCATGCCGATGGTGGGCGAGAGCACGATGGCGATGACGGTCTTGTTGAGGCCGCTCCACTGGATCCCGGAAAGGCCCGCATGCGCAAGGCCCGCGCCGATGAGGCCACCCACCAGCGCATGGCTGCTCGAGGAAGGAATGCCCTTGAGCCAGGTGAGGATATTCCAGAAGCTGGCCCCGATCAGCGCGCCGAAGACGACGGCGGGGGTGACGAGGTCCTTGTCGATCAGGCCCTTGCCGATGGTGGCGGCAACAGCCTGGAGGCTGGGGAAACTGATCGTGAGAAAATAGGCGCCCGCGTTGAACACCGCCGCGAACAGGACCGCCTGCACCGGCGTGAGCAGCCGGGTGGCGACGACCGTGGCGATGGAGTTGGCGGCATCGTGCAGGCCGTTAAGGTAATCGAACGCAAGCGCGATGGCGATCAGCCCGACAAGCAGCGGGAAGGCAAGCTGGTGCATGACCCCACTCCCTCAGGAATGATCGATGACGATGCCGTCGATCTCGTTCGCTGCATCCTCGAAGGCGTCGACGATCCTCTCGAGGTGCTTGTAGACTTCGCGCTCGACCACGAAGCGCAGGGTATCGGCGGTGCCGTAATCGCGCAGCGCGCGGCGCAGGCCGGCGGCGTGGATTTCATCGGCATGGGCTTCCATGCGGACCAGCCGCTCGGTCAGCTCGTGCAGCCGCGTGCCGTTGCGCGCCACATCCCGCAGCAAGGGCACCGCTTCGGCCATGACGCGCGCCGCATCGACGATGATCGCGGCCATGTCGCGCATTTCGGGGGCGAATGTCTTGAGCTCGTAGATGGCGATCGCGTTGACGGCGGAATGCATCTCGTCCACCGTATCGTCCATCGCGCCGATCAGGCTGGTGATCGCGCCGCGGTCGAACGGGGTGAGGAAGGTCTTGCGCACCGTTTGCAGCACCGCGCGGGTGATCTCGTCAGCGTCGGCCTCACGCTCGACGATCTCGCGGATGTGATCGTTGCTGGAGGAGCCTTCATCGAGCAGCCGCGACATCGCGTCGGAAGCGGCAAGGACGGTGGAGGCATGGGCTTCGAACATGTCGAAGAAGTTGCCCGATTGGGGCAGGAGGCGCTGAAACCAGGCGAACATCGATCCGATCCGTGTGTGATGTGCGACGGCTCCTAGCATACTCGTGCGCTGTGTCGCTGCCTTGAATTCGGATGCAGCAAAAGATCGGATGAGATCGCGCAGATCGGGTTCGTCCACCGCATCAGCTGCCTCGGCCAGCGTGAACCAGCGCCGCTCGCGCTGGTGCTGTTCCTTCCAAGTGGGCATTTCACGCGTGACAGCGAGCGGGAAGACATCGACATCGACCATCAGCGAGGCGCCGTTTCCGCGCTTCTTGCGGTAGCGATAGCTGCCAAGCGGCGTGGGGCAGACTGCGCCCGCGACGCCGGCTTCCTCCTCAGCCTCACGCGCGGCGGCGAGGTGGGGGAGCATCGACGCGCTGATATTGCCCTTGGGAACGACCCAGCGCTTGGTCTCACGCGAAGTGACCAGCATCAGCCGCACCTGGGTATCGGCGGCTACGTCTTCGAAGCGATAGGGCAAGGCGGCGATCTGTCGGATGGTAGGACTCCCGGTAAAAACCTACCCTCTCTAGACCATCGCCGGCTCAGCAAAGCCAGTTTCGTGACAGAAATTTGACGAGATATCGTCAGATTTCATGGGCAGTATTGCTTGAGCTTACACGATCCCTGCGCCCAGCCCCACCGGTTTGCGCTGCTGCGCCTTGCGGGCGCGATACTGGCTGAGGCGGTAGGCCTCGAGCGCGTCGATGGCGCCGCCGGCTTCCATGCGCGCCATCGCGAGGATCGGCGCGACATCGGTGTTATAGGCACGGCGCAGCGCCTGGAAGGCCATCATCGTATCGTTCGCTCCTTGCGCTGCGTGGAGCGCGGCGCGGTCCACCAGCGCGGCCTTGGCGAAGCACTGGGCGATGGTTTCGGCGGAGGAGAGCATCGATTCGATGGGATCGGTGACGTTGTGCGACTGATCGATCATGTAGCTGGGGTTGAAGCCTTCCCTCGGGTTCAGCTCGGCTTCCGCGAGCTCGTTGAACACGAGGAACAGCTGGTGCGGATTGATCGAGCCCGCATCGAGATCGTCGTCGCCATACTTGCTGTCGTTGAAATGGAACCCGCCGAGCTTGCCGAAGCGGTGGAGGCGGGCGACGATCTGTTCGATGTTCACGTTCGGCGCGTGGTGGCCGAGATCGACGAGGCACTTGGCCTTGGGGCCGAGTTCCTGCGCGGCGAGGATCGAGGAGCCCCAGTCCGATATGACGGTGGAGTAGAACGCGGGCTCGAACATCTTGTGTTCGAGCAGCATGCGCCAATCATCCGGCAGCGCGGCATAGATCTGCGCGGCGGCTTCGAGATAGCGATCGAGGCTGCGGCCAAGATCCTGCTGGCCGGGAAAATTGGTGCCATCGCCGACCCAGACGGTAAGGTCCCTGGAGCCCAGTTGGCGGCCGATTTCGATGCATTCGATGTTGTGCTCCACCGCCTGCGCGCGGGTGGCGGCATCCTGTGCGGCAAGCGAACCGTTGGCATACGTGTGGGCCTGACCGGGCTGGTCCTGGAAGGTGTTGGAATTGACCGCATCGAAGCCGAGGCCAAGGGCGGCGGCTTCTTCGCGCAGGGCCTTGTAGTCGCTCACCTTGTCCCACGGGAAATGCGGGCTGACGCGCGGCGTGGTACGGCCGAGTTGGTGGATGACCGCGCAGTCTTCGAGCTTTTCGTGGATATTGGTCGGCTCGCCGGGGATCGGGAACTTGGCAAAGCGCGTGCCGCCGCGCCCGGCGCCCCACGAGGGGACGGCGACGGAGAAGGTGGCAACCTTGGCCTTGATGGCGTCGATTGCGATCCCGGCGCGGGCGAGCTTGCGGCCGAGCGCGGCGTAATCGTCTTCGAGCGCCGCGAGGTGGGCGGCGTTGCGGTCCGCGATGAGGTCAGACGAGATGGGCAATTCGGTCATTGGTCTTCCCTTCCCGTTCAGCGGGTGAACGCCTGGACGTTGCCGGCGTCAACATTGATCATGTTGCCGGTGGACTTGGCCGAAAGATCGGAGGCGAGCCAGGCGGCGGCTTCGGCGATGTCTTCGGGGAGAACATCGCGCTTGAGCAGCGAGCGATTGCGGTAATGGGCTTCGAGCTCCTCGCCCGCATCGACCTTGTTGGCGGCGGCGCGTTCGCGGCGCCAGTCACCGTCCCAGATGCGGCTGCCGCGGATCACGGCGTCAGGATTGACGATGTTGACGCGGATGCCATCGGGCGCGCCTTCCAAGGCAAGGCAGCGCGCGAGGTGGTTGGCGGCGGCCTTGGCCGAGGCATAGGCGGAAGCCCCGGCGGCGGCGGCGATGGCATTCTTCGAGCCGATGAAGACAACCGAGGTGCCGCCTTGCTCCTTCATGCGTTTGAGGAGCGGCCAGGCGGCGCGGGCGGTGAGGAAATAGCCCTGAGCGAGGACATCGTGGTTGCGGTGCCAGAGACTTAGCGTGGTTTCCTCGATGGTGGCGGAGGAGGCGATACCGGCATTGGCGACGAGCATGTCGAGCCCGCCGAATTCGCGCGCGCAGGTGGCGAAAGTGGCGGCGACGGCGGCTTCATCGGTAACGTCGCAAGTGATGGTGCGGATCACGTCCTTGCCGAACTGGCTGGCGAGACTTGTGCGCGTGGATTCAAGCGCCTCGCCGTCGCGGTCTGCCAGCAGCACGCAGGCACCTTCCTTCAGGAGGCGCGCGGCGGTGGCGGCGCCGATGCCCCCTGCCCCGCCGGTGACGAGCGCGATCCGGCCGACCATGGGTTTGGGGGCCGGCATGCGCTGGAGCTTGGCTTCCTCGAGCAGCCAGTATTCGATGTCGAAGGCTTCTTGGGTCTCGAGTGCGATGTAGTCGCCAATCGCTTCCGCACCGCGCATGACGTTGATGGCATTGCCGTAGAATTCTCCGGCGAGGCGCGCGGTGGTCTTGTCGGTGGCGAAAGTGATGCGGCCCACACCCGGGACGAGCACGACGACCGGATTGGGATCGCGCATGGCGGGCGAATTCGGCCGTTTGCAGCGTTCGTAATAGGCGGCGTAGAGCGCGCGGTAATCGGCGAGTTGCTGCGCCAGATAGGCGTCGTCCGTCAGGCGCGCAGGGTCGAGCGTGAGGGGCGCGATCTTGGTGCGCAGGAAATGGTCGGGGCACGATGTGCCGAGCGCGGCGAGGCGCTGGAAGTGCGCGCTGCCGGTGAATTCGAGCGCTTCGGCATCATCCGAGAAGTGGCCGATCTTGCGCCGGCTGCCGTTCATCAACCCGCGCAGGCGGGGCATGAGATCGGCGGCGATGGCCGCGCGGTCCGGGTGCGGAGCGATGACCTGGCCGCCGAATGCGGGCTTTCCGGCGAGTGCGGCGTTCAGGTAGCGGGCGGCGTCGGCGATGAGGCTGATGGTGTGTTCGTAGGCGGCCTTGGCGCTGTCGGTCCAGCAGATGATCCCGTGGCCGGCGAGCATGACGCCCTGCACCTCAGGGTTTGCGCGGACATAATCGCGTAAGTTGACACCGAGGGTGTAGCCGGGGCGCTTCCACGGCAGCCAGCCGATCTTGCCGCCCCAGATCTCGCGGGTCGCCGCCTCGCCGCCCGAGCTGGCGGCTAGTGCGATGATCGCATCGGGATGAACGTGATCGACGTGGGCGAAAGGCAGCAGCGCATGCAGCGGGGTGTCGATACTGGCGGCGCGGGCGTTGAGGTTGAAGGTGCAGTGGGGGAGGAAGCCGACCATTGCGTCGTCGTCGTCCGGGCCGGAATAATGCGTTTCGAGGGCGAGGAGCTTGTCCTGATAAAGCGTTGAAAAGCCATCGAGCTTCATCGAACCGATATCGCCGCCCGAGCCTTTGACCCAGAGGACGAGGACAGCCTCGCCGGTGAGCGGATCGGTGCCGGTGAGCTTGGCCGAGGTATTGCCGCCGCCGAAGTTGGTGACTGTAAGGTCGCTGCCGAGGAGGTTCGAGCGATAGAGCAGCAATTCCGCCGAGCTGAGGGTGGCGGCATGGGCGTCGTCCCAGCGGCTGGTGGGCACGGCAAAGGGAATCGCGGCGGATAGGGTTGTGGCGGCGTTCATGGCATCCTTCCGGCGGCAGCAAAGGAGCTGCGCTTGATGAGCCTGCTAACATTTTTACTGGAAACGATCAATATTGATTGATAATGATCGTTTCAGACAAAGGGAGAGAGGCGCTGAACCAAGGCGCGTACATCGTGATCGATCTGGGCAAGACGCTGGCCAAGGTTTCCCTGTGGGACCGCGCCGGGCGGCGAATCGATGTGCGCACGCGGGCCAATGGTGTGGCCGGCGGTGCGCTCGATGTGGCGGGGATTGCGGGCTGGCTGATCGAGGCGCTGGGGGCGTGGCCTGCCCATCCGGTGGAGGCGATCGTGCCGGTGGGGCACGGTGCGGGGGTGGCCGCGCTGCGGGATGGCGCGCTGGCCTTTGCGCCGGCGGATTATGAAGCCGCGATCCCGGCCGACGTGATGGCGCACTACCGGGCAGCACGCGATCCTTTTGCGGTGACGGGCTCCCCCGCCCTGCCCCATGGACTGAACCTTGGTGCGCAGTTGTGGTCGCTGGAGGAGCGGGGCGCGCTGGAGGGGGTGACGCTGCTGCCTTGGGCGCAATACTGGGCGTGGTTTCTGACCGGCGCGGCGGTGAGCGAGGTAAGCTCGCTGGGGTGTCATACCGACTTGTGGGAACCGGCTGCCGCTGCGTTCTCGACCTTGGCGGTCCGCATGGGCTGGGCGGAGCGGTTTGCGCCGCTGGCGCGTGCCGGCGATATGGTCGGCACGCTGAAGCCGGAGATTGCGGCGACGACGGGGCTTTCCCCGCAGGTGCGCGTGCTGGCCGGCGTGCATGATTCCAACGCGGCGCTGCACGGCGCGCGCGGGTTTGCCGAGATTGCGGACCATGAAGCGACCGTGCTTTCCACCGGCACGTGGTTCGTCGCGATGCGGCGGGCGCGGGGGCAAGCGCCGGTCTTGCCGGAAAGGCGCGATTGCCTGGTGAACGTCGATATCGAAGGCCGCGCGGTGCCTTCGGCGCGGTTCATGGGCGGGCGGGAGATTGAACTGGCCGCCGGGGGCGCGGCGGTCGATGATCCGGCGGAGCAGGAGGCGCTTCTGGCTGATGTGCCGGGGCTACTGGCGGCGGGCGCGATGCTGCTACCGACTTTGGCGCCGGGATGCGGGCCGTTTCCGGATCACGCGCCGCGGTGGATCGGCGAACCGGCGGACAAGCGCGCCGCCGCGTGCCTCTATGGCGCGCTGATGGCGGATGCTGCGCTCGAGCTGATCGGCGCGAAGGACACGCTGCTGATCGAGGGGCGGTTTGCGGGGGCCGAGGTCTTCGTGCGCGCGCTGGCGGCGCTGCGGCCGGACACGCGCGTGATGGTGGCGGATGGACCATGCGACGCGGCGTTCGGCGCGCTGCGGTTGGCGGAGCCGGGGCTGGTGCCGGCGGCACGGTTGCGGCAGGTGGAACCGCTGGCCGGCGATTTCCTTGCCTATCGCGCGCGCTGGCTGCTGGAGACCATGCCGTGATCATCGCCAATATCGCCGATTTCCGTGAAGCCGCGCGGCGGCGGCTGCCGCATTTCCTGTTCGAATATCTCGACGGCGGCTCCTATGCGGAAGCGACGCTGCGGCGGAATGTGGCGGATTTGGCCGATATCGCGCTGCGCCAGCGGGTGCTGGCCGATGTGGCACACATCGATCTTTCGGCGGAGCTGTTTGGCCAGAAACTGGCGATGCCGGTGGCGCTCGCGCCGATTGGCCTTGCCGGGATGAACGCGCGGCGGGGCGAAGTGCAGGCGGTGCGCGCGGCGGAGAAGGCGGGGGTGCCGTTCACGCTCTCCACCGTTTCGGTCTGCCCGCTGGGTGAAGTGGCAGCGGCGGCGGCCAAGCCCTTCTGGTTCCAGCTCTACATGATCCGCGACCGGGGCCATATGCGCGATCTGCTGGCCGAGGCGCGCGAGGCGCAATGCTCGGCGCTGGTGTTCACGGTGGACATGCCGGTGCCAGGAAGCCGCTACCGCGATGTGCGCTCAGGGCTTGCGGGCGCTTCGGGGCTGCTGGGCGATCTGCGGCGTGCGGGACAGGCGGCGATGCGGCCGGGCTGGGCGTGGGATGTGGGGCTACGCGGCCGTCCGCATCACCTCGGCAATATCGCGCCGGTGCTGCAGGGGCGGACCGGCCTTGAGGATTTCTTCGCGTGGATGCGCGAGAATTTCGATCCCGGCATCAACTGGCGCGATCTCGACTTCATCCGCAGCGAGTGGTCTGGCCCGCTGATCCTCAAGGGGATTCTCGATCCGGAGGATGCGAAGCAGGCCGCCGCTGTGGGGGCGGACGGGATCGTGGTTTCCAACCACGGCGGGCGGCAGCTCGATGGCGTGCTTTCGACCGCGCGCGCCTTGCCGCCGATTGTCGATGCGGTGGGGGACCGGTTGACGGTGCTGGCGGACGGCGGGGTGCGATCGGGCCTCGATGTGGTGCGCATGCTGGCGCTGGGGGCGCAGGGCGTGCTGCTGGGCCGCGCATGGGCCTTCGCGCTGGCGGCGGGCGGCGAGGCCGGGGTTACGAAAATGCTGGGGCTGATCGCGGCGGAAATGCGCGTCGCCATGGCGCTGACGGGTTGCACGCGGGTGAGCGCGATCAGCCGGGACAATTTGGTGGGGGGATAGGGTTTGGGCGAGGCAGCGCGCGGGAACACCGCATGGCGTGACACGATCCTGGCGGGGCTCGCCAATTATATCGATGCGGGCTCGATCGTGGCGGGATCGGTGGCGCTGGCGCTGTGGCAGGAGCATTACCACCTCTCGCCGGGGTTCCTTGGCCTGCTCGGCGCGTTTGGCCCCAATGCGATTGGCGCAGGGATTGGCGCGCTGGTGGGCGGCATCCTGTGCGACCGGCTGGGGCGCAAGACGATCTACCAGTGGGACATGCTGATCTATGCCGCGGGCATGGCGCTGCTGGTGTTTGCCGTCGCGCCGTGGATGATCGTGGCGGGGTTCCTGATCGTGGGGCTGGCGGTGGGGGCTGATATTCCCGCCTCGTGGTCCTTGATCGCCGAAGGGGCGCCGGACGGGCAGCGGGCGCGGCATTCGGGCATGGCGCAAGTGCTGTGGTATCTGGGGCCGGTCGTGGTGCTCTTGATGAGCCTTGCGCTGACGGGGCTCGGCGAGCTTGGCGCGCGGATCGTGTTTGCGCACCTTTTGGTGATCGCGCTGGGGCTGACATTCCTGCGTTCGCGCATGGCGGAATCGGTGCGGTGGACCGAGGCGCAGGCCTCGGGCGAAAAGCGCCCGCCGATTTCCTCATTGTTCAAGGGCAAGCATCTCGCCTCGATCCTTGGGCTCGTCGGCATGTACGGCTTCTGGAACCTGTGGGCCGGGACCAACGGCTTCTTCTTCCCCTATATCCTGCGCACCGTGGGCGCGGCGACGCAGGCGCAGGCGGTGGGCATTCAGGCGCTGAGCTTTGCCATCGGCATGGCCTCGATTGGCTTGGTGTTCATGAACCTGGCCGACCGGGTGAACCAGCGCACCTTGTTTGCGATTTCGGCAGTCATTCAGGTGATCGGCATGGGGCTGCTGGTGGTGTTTCCGCTGACGATCCCGGTGGCGCTGCTCTATGTGTTCCTGCTGCAGTTTGGCGGCGGGTTCGGCGCGCAGAGCTTTTTCCAGCTGTGGAGCGCGGAGGAGTTTCCGACCATGCTGCGCTCGACCGCGCAGGGGGTGTGCTTTGCCGTGGTGCGCGTGAGCCTTGGCATTTTCAGCTTTTTCGTGCCGCTGCTGACCGCGACGGGCTTTACCGCGCTGGCGGTGATCCTGACGGGGTTCCTCGTGATCTCGGGCGTGATCGGCTTTGCCTGGGCGCCGCGCAACGAGGGCAAAAGCCTTGAACAACTCGAGGCCGAGCGGCATGACGGTTTCTGATTGGAATTAATCAAGGGGGCACGGGTGCACGCGGCGGAACGCGAAAAGGTGATCGTCGAGGCGATGCAGGGCACCGGCTTCGTGACCTATCGCGAGCTGGAAGCGACGCTCGATGCCTCGCCCGCGACGATCCGGCGCGATCTGGCGCGGCTGGAGGATCTGGGCCTTATCGTGCGCGTGCATGGCGGGGCGAAGCTGGCGGAAGGGCCGCGCGGGCCGGTGCTGCAGCTGGCGGGCACGCCGTTTGACCAATCGATCAACCGCAACATGGCGGCCAAGCGCGCGATCGGCGCGGCGGCGGCGGCTTTGTGCGGGGCCGGCGAAGGCGTGATGATCGACGGCGGAACGACCACCTTGCAGATGTGCCCGCATCTGGCCGGGCTCGGCTTGCAAGTGCTGACCAATTCGCTCCACATCGTGAACGCGCTGCTGCCGCAGGCCGGCACGCGCATTCTGGTGCCTTCGGGCACGGTGTTTCGCGAGCAGAACATCATTCTGGCAGCGGCGGGCGAGGAATCGATGCCGCGCTTCCACGCGCCCAAGCTGTTCATGGGCGCGGCGGCGGTCGGGCCGCAGGGGGTAATGCAACAGGATGTTGTGCTGGTGGCGGCGGAGCGGCGGCTGATCGACCGGGCTGAGCAGGTGATCCTGCTGGTGGATTCGGGGAAGTTCGCTTCCGGTTCAGGCACGATTGTGTGCGGGTTAGACGAGGTGGATGTGCTGGTGACGGATGCGGGGATTGCGCCGGACCATGCGGCGATGGTGCGCGCGGCTGGGGTGGAGCTGGTGGTGGCGGGGTAGAAACGTTTGCCCCAACCGCTCACCCTGAGCTCGTCGAAGGGTGCTGGCGCGACGGTTGCGTTTGATGCTTCGACAAGCTCAGCATGAGCGGTTTTGGTGGAAGGACTTTCCCCCCTCCCGTTCGTGTCGAGCGAAGTCGAGACACCATACGCAGCGCCCGGTGTCTCGACTTCGCTCGACACGAACGGGAGGGGGAATGCCTCGCGACCCTCAATCCGGCACCAGCACCATCTTAAGCGCCCCCGCCTCCCTTGCCTCGAACAGGCGGTAGGCTTCCGCGCCTGCGCTGAGCGGCATGCGGTGGGTGATCGTGCGTTCGGGCTTGAGGCGGCCGGACTGGACGAGCGGGAACAGCGCGGGCAGTTCCTCGGGCACCGAACACGTGCCGATGCGGAAGGTGAGGCCGGCGGCGAAGGCGCGTTCGAGCGGGAAGGCGTAGCGGCGCGATTGCTGGACGCCGATGACCGAGACGGTGCCGCGCGGGCGGACCAGGCGCAGCCCGAAATCGACCGTCGCGTCGCTGCCGACGACTTCGACGACGCAATCGAGCTTGCGGCCCTTGGTGTCGGCCTTGATGCGTTCAAGCGCCTCGTCCGGGTGGAGCGTGATCGCGCCCGAAGCTTCGGCCATGGCGCGGCGTTCGGGGATCGGATCGATCGCATAGACCACGTGCGCGCCCATCACAAAGGCGCTTTCCACCGCCATCAGGCCGATGGGGCCGAGGCCGATTACCGCGACCGAACTGCCGGGGCGGATATCGGCCTGCCGCGCGCCGAACCATGCCGTCGCCAGCGCGTCGGTCATCATCAGCGCCTGCTCTTCGCTCACGCCTTCGGGGATGGGGACGGCGTTCATGTCTGCGGCGGGCACGCGCACGGCTTCGGCTTGCGAGCCTTGCAGGCGGGCGGAGAGGCCGTAGCAGGCGCTGGCACCAAACTCGCAAGTGTGGACCACGCCCGCGAGGCACGAACGGCAGCGTCCGCAGCCGACGGCGGCTGGGAGCATGACGAGATCGCCGACCTTGTGGCGCTGGACGCCGCTGCCGACTTCGACAACCTCGCCCACCGCCTCGTGGCCGACGCAGAAGCCCTTGTCTTCCGAGAAGCCGTGGCCGTGGTAGATGTGGAGGTCAGACCCGCAGATCGAACAGGCGGTGACGCGCACCACGGCATCCGCGGGGGACTGGGGCGCGGGATCGTCCATGCTTTCATAGCGGACATCGCGCGCGCCGTAGTAGCGCAGGGCCTTCATGCGCAGGGGCCTTTCGCTGCCGTATTCCTCTCGCACCGCACCCGCACCCGCTCATGCTGAGCTTGTCGAAGCATCATAGCGCAGCGCTTGCGGCAATCACCCTTCGACAAGCTCAGGGTGAGCGGAATGGTGGACGCGGGGAGGCGAGATGGGAGTGCACTCACAGCGTGAGCCCTCCATCGACAATCAGCGTCTGCCCCGTGACATAGGCGGCGAGCGGGGAGGCGAGGAACAGGACCGCGCCGGCCATGTCCTCGGGCGTGCCGAGGCGGCCTTGCGGGATGCGGGCGATGGAGCCGGCGAGGCGCTGCGGGTTCTGGGTGGTCACTTTGGTGAGCTTGGTATCGACGAGGCCGGGGGCAATCCCGTTCACCCGGATGCCCTCCCCCGCCCAGGCATTGCCGAGCGTGCGCGTGAGGCTGACCGCGCCCGCTTTTGAGGCGGCATATGCGGGGTTGCCGACATTGGCCCCGAAGCCCGCGACCGAACTGACCGTGATCAAGCTGCCTCTGGCCTCGGCGAGTTGCGGTTTGAATTTGCGGGCGCAGTTCATCAGGCTGTCGAGGTTGATCGCCATGACTTTGTCCCACCCCTCACGCGCAAATTCGCCGCGCTTGTAGACGACGGTGCCCTGCGAAAGGACGAGGATGTCGAGACTGGCGAAGGGCAAGGGTGCGGCTTCGATGGCATCGGGATCGGCAACGTCGACCGAGGTGTAGCCGAGGCCGGCGAGATCGGAACCTTCGGCCGGATCATAGTCTTCCGCCCGCGCCCGCGTGCCCCAGACATGCACCGCCGCGCCGCGTTGGCGGAAGGCATGGGCGATGCCGTTGCCGATGCCGCTCGATCCGCCGACGACGAGGACCTTGCGGCCGGTGAAATCGGTATCGCCGTTCTTGTGCATGCTCTCTCCCGGGGCGGCCTGATGTGCCGGCGCCCTCCCTGCGCATCCTTTTCGGCAGGGAGCGGGGTGTGCGCAAGAGGCTGCACATCTTGTTCAGCAAAGTGGCCATAAACCTGAACGAAAGCCAACATGGCATTCAGGCTCATGCCAAGGCGAATCAGGCACGATGGCTTCATCGGCACCAGTGAAGGGTTACGACGATGAAGACGACGACGAAGGTTCTTGCCACCGCGCTCGCACTTGGCAGCGCGATGGCCCTGGGTGGTACGGCAAGCGCGCATGACTGGCGCGGGAACGGTTGGGGCTATGCCCAACCGTATGGCGGCGGCTGGCAGGGCGATCGCGGTGACTTTGGCGGCACCTGCTCGGGCCAGCGCGGGTACGGGCTGGAGCGCCAACTGCGCTGGCAAGTGAACCGCGGGCGGATCGACGGCTGGACCGCGCAGCGCATCCAGGGCGCGATCGACAAGCTGCAGTGGAAAGAACAGCACGAATGCAGCGAAGGCGATTGGCGCGCGGTGGGCAAGATCAGCCGCGACTATGACCGCATCGGCGACTGGATCGCCCGGGAATCCGGCGGTTACTGGGGGCGCTGAGCAGCCCCCGCCCCAGCCCCCGGCTCAACCCCCGCCTCAGCCTCGGCCGCGATAGGGCGCGACCCCCTGATCGGGCACCCACAGCCCGGCGGGGGGCGCGTCCGACTGCCAGAACACGTCAATCGGAATGCCGCCGCGTGGATACCAGTAGCCGCCGATGCGAAGCCAGCGCGGCTGCATCTCGGCAAAGAGGCGCTGGCCGATGCCAACCGTAACATCCTCGTGGAAGCCGGCATGATTGCGGAACGCGCCGAGAAACAGCTTGAGCGACTTCGATTCGACGATCGTCTCGCCCGGCGCGTAATCGATCACCAGATGTGCGAAATCAGGCTGGCCGGTGACGGGGCAGAGCGAGGTAAATTCAGGCGCCGCAAAACGCACCAGAAACAGCGAGCCAGCGCGCGGATTGGGCACATAATCGAGGACGGCCTCTTCCGGCGAGGCGGGCAGGCTGCTGGTCTGGCCGAGGTGGAGGGGGGTGGCGCCGATATCGGTCATGACGGGTCCTTTCTTGCGCCCGCGCCTTTGCACCCCGGCGCGCGGCGGGGCAAGCGGGCAGAAGAGGAAGCGGGTTTCGCGCAGAGGCGCGGAGGCGCGGAGATGGCCTTCTTGCGGCGAAGCCGCTCCAGACTTGCGTGCGCCGCGCCAACTTACCAGAGCGGCTGCGCCGCAAGCACAATTACTCTGCGCCTCTGCGCCTCTGCGCGAGCCCTTCTTCCTTCTTGCTGCACTTGCACAGCGCGACTAGTCTCACCCCCAAGGACCCGCACAGACGGGCCGCATGCAGGACGGAGCTGACCCATGGATTCCCTGGTCTCGACCCAGTGGCTCGCCAGCGAGCTGGGCGCGAGTGATCTGCGCATCGTTGATGCCAGCGCCTTTCTGCCCGAGCACGGGCGCGATCCGCTGCGCGAATATGAGGCGTGCCATATCCCGGGGGCGGTGTTCATGAACCTCGCCGAGCTGACAGATCCCGCGCAGCCGGGGATGAACATGCTCCCCAGCGCCGAGCGGTTTGCCAGCCGGATGCAGAGCCTGGGGCTTGGCGATGGCAGCCGCATCGTAATCTATGACGACAGCCCGATCCGCTCGGCCACGCGCGCGTGGTTCATGCTGACGATGTTCGGCGCGGCGAACGTGGCGCTGCTCGATGGCGGGATCGCCAAGTGGAAAGCGGAAGGCCGCCCCTGCGCGCAAGGGCGCGAAACGCTGCGGCACCGGCACTTCACGGTGTGGAGTGACGACCGCACCGTGCGCAGCAAGGCCGATGTGCTCGCAAACCTTGAAACCGGAGGCGAACTGGTCGTCGATGCGCGGGGGCCGGGGCGCTTTACCGGCGACGTACCCGAAGTGAAGCCGGGCCTCGCCAGCGGCCACATCCCGGGCGCGCGCAATGTCTATTACGCCAGCCTGTTTGGCCCCGACGGCACATGGAAGAGCCCCGCCGAAATCCGCGCCGTGTTCGAGGCGGCGGGCGTGGACCTCTCCCGCCCGATCATTTCGAGCTGCGGTTCGGGCATGACCGCCAACGTGCTGATCTTCGCGCTGCACCTCATCGGCAAGGACGACGCCGCGCTCTACGACGGCAGCTGGACGGAGTGGGGCGCTGATCCCGAAACGCCGAAGGAGACGGGGGCGGCGCGGTAGGGGGCAATGGCCGGTTTTTCGCCGATGCGATGGTGGAGGCAGTTGCGCTCGAAGGGCCTTGAAACCTCGCGGGCCAGAAAGGCCTATCGCATTGCAGCAACACTCTACAGCGCCGACGGCAAGCGCTGCGCCGAAATTCTGAAGTTCCGCTGGGGCAAGACTTACTTGCGGGAAAGCGATCGGGTTGAGGGAACGACGTTTGCGCCTCGGCATGAGGGCAGGCTGGTAGGTCCATTCGATACGCCGCTGGCTGCGGAACGCTTCATTGTCGCGACGGACTGGTTCAACGGGAGAGCGTAACGGGGCCCCCCTTCCCCGCTCACCCTGAGCTTGTCGAAGGGTGTTGGCGCGGGCGCTGCGTGCGATGCTTCGACAAGCTCAGCATGAGCGGGATTTGGGATTTGGGTTTTGGGGCAGGTCTGGGTTTGGGTTGGACTGCACGATTCCCTTCGCCGCAAAATGCCCCTAAGAGTGGCGCATGGCAGAGCATGACAACGAACACCTCGGCACCGGCACGCGGCTGGTCGGCGCAGGCCGGCGCGCGGCTTGGACGGGGACGGCGGAGCATCCCGGCGCGGTGGTCAATCCGCCGATCTACCGGGCGAGCACGCATCTCTATCCCGATATGGCAGCGCTCAGGGCGCATCCGGCCAATGTTGACGGGAAATTCTACTATGGCCGCCGCGGCGCGCCGACGCAGTGGGCGCTGGCCGAGGCGCTGACGGCGCTGGAGCCGGGGGCGGAAGGCACGGTGCTCTATCCTTCGGGCGTCGCGGCGATGATGGGCGCGCTGCTCACGGTGCTGCGGCCGGGCGATGTGATCTTGATGATCGACAATGCCTATGAGCCTAGCCGGGCGATGGGGCGCGGCCTCCTCAAGGATTTCGGCGTGGAGACGCGCTGGTTCGATCCCGCGGACCCGGCGGCGTTCGAAGCGGCGATCTGCCCGCGCAGCAAGGCGGTGCTGCTGGAGGTGCCGGGCAGCCTGACTATCGAAGTCTGCGATGTTCCCGCGCTTTCCGCCATCGCCAAGGCACATGGGCTGACGGTGGTGCTCGATAACACCTGGGCCTCGCCGCTCGGCTTTCCGGCGCTGGAGCGCGGGGCGGATATCGCGATCATGAGCCTGACCAAGCATGTCGGCGGGCATTCGGATGCGATGATGGGCAGCGCGAGCGCGGGGCCGGCATGGCACCGCAAGTTGCGGCTGCGGGCGCAGGGGCTGGGCAATGTGGTCTCGCCCGATGATGCCTCGCTGATGCTGCGGGGCCTGCGCACGATGGGGCTGCGGCTGGCGCAGGAGACGGCTTCGGCGCTGGCGATTGCCGAGTGGCTGGAAACGCGGCCTGAAATCGCCAAAGTGCTTTGCCCGATGCTGCCGGGATCGCCGGGACACGCGCTGTGGAGCCGCGATTTCACCGGCGGCTGCGGGCTGTTCAGCTTTGTGCTGAAGGGCGGCACTTCGGCAGCGCGCGATGCGCTCATCGATGCGCTGGCGCTGTTCGGCATCGGCTATTCGTGGGGCGGGTTCGAGAGCCTTGCCACGCCCGTAGATCCCGCACCGATCCGCACCGCGAGCCCCTGGCCGCTGCCGGGGCTGGACGCGGGCGACCGGTTCGGGGTGCGGCTTTCGATCGGGCTTGAAGATACCGCCGATCTGATCGCCGATCTCGAACGCGCGCTCGGTGTATGGAGTGCAGCGGCATGAGCGACTTTTCGAAATTGCGCCGCACGATTGCCGAATGGGCCGCCTCGCTCGACGATGTCGGCTTCGATGTCGGCCGCACGCATATCTCGCTGTTCAACGCGGTGTGGATGATCGTGGTCGTGATCGCGGTGATCGCGTTCGGGCGGCTGGCCGGCCGGGTCGGGCGGCGCGCGGTCCGCAGCATGAAGGGCCTCGACGGCACGCAGCGCGCGCTGGGCGAGAAGCTGATGACGGTGACGGTGTGGACCGTGGCGGTGCTCGTCGGCATCGATGCGGTGGGCATCAACCTCACCACGCTGACGGTGTTTTCGGGCGCCTTCGGCCTCGCAGTGGGCTTTGGCCTGCAGAAGACGTTCGGCAACCTGATCGCGGGCGTGATCCTCCTGATGGACCGCTCGATCAAGCCGGGCGACGTGATCGCGCTGACTGACACCAAGGGCAGCACCTTCGGCGAGGTCAGCCGGATCGGCGTGCGCGCGGTTTCGGTGACGACGCGCGACAACCGCGAGATCCTGATCCCGAACGAAATCCTGATGACCACGCAAGTGGAGAACTGGTCCTACTCCTCGCGCATGGTGGGGATCACGATCCCGGTGAACGTGGCTTACGGCAGCGACCTCGATCTGGCGGAACGGCTGCTGCTGGAAGCCGCGCAGACAGTGCCGCGCGTGTTGCAGGACCCGGCGCCTTCGATCCTGCTCAACGCCTTCGGGCCGAGCGCGATCGAACTGCTAATCTACATCTCGATCAATGACCCGGAAAACGGCGTGGGCAACGTGCGTTCCGATGTGCTGAAGGCGGCATGGCATGCGCTGAGGGACAGCGAGGTGAGCATTCCGCTGCCGCAATCGGACGTGACCTTGCGGGATTCGGACGGGCTGCGGCTGCTGGCGGAGGCGCTGAAGGGGCGCGGGGATAGCGAAGCCAGTTGAGTTGCGCTAGCCTGCCGCCCCCCTAGACGGACGGTAGACGCGGTATTCGATCCCGAGCCCGGGCAGGACGCGGCCTTCGCCGACGAAGAACGTTGTGTTGACCCAGCTGTAGCGCGGGTCGCCGGTTTCAATCCTCGGATTGGTGCAGAAGTATTGATCGGTGAACTCGGTCCCGGTGCCGTTTTCGATGGCGCCCATGACGGCGGCGTTCATTTCGAGCAGGCCGAAATACTGCACGTATAGAAAGGCCCCGTCGTGGGTTTCTACCTGGGCGCGGACGTCGACCCTGAGGAAGCCATCGGGCCCGATCAGAGCCCACTCGCCGCCCCCGCGGATGGTTCCGCTCAGGCGCTCGCCAACCACTTCGCCGCCGTCGATCTCGTAGTACATGCGGGTGCCGATGGGGCCTGCACCAACCGGAAGCGGCGGCTTCAGACCGGCTCTGAAGGTGAACTCGTGCACCAGTTCCATTCGGCTTCTCCCCCGCTCTTGAACTTGGCTTCATTAAGACCCGTTCAAACGGGGAAGACAAGCAGACTTCGGCGCGGGCGCGAGGGTGGGCAATCGGCTAAAGCTTACCTAGCCCTCCCCCTAGCATTCCTCGCTGGCGATTGCGGGGCGCAGGGACCATCTGGCGCCCATGAGCAATTCGCCCGCCTCTAGCGATTCTGGCAGAATCGGAACCGTCTACCTCGTGGGCGCAGGCCCCGGGGATCCGGACCTTTTGACCTTGCGCGCGGCGCGTTTGCTGAGCGCGGCGACGCTGGTGGTGCATGACGGGCTCGTCGATCCGGCGATCATGGCCCTGGTCCCCGCAGATGCGCGGCTGGTTTCGGTCGCCAAGAGCCGCGCGCGGCACACGATGCAGCAGGACGATATCAATGCGCTGCTGGTGCGCGAGGCATTGGCCGGGCACGATGTGGTGCGGCTGAAGGGCGGCGATCCGTTTATCTTCGGGCGCGGCGGTGAAGAGGCGGAGGCCTGCCATGCCGCCGGGGTTCCGGTGCAGGTCGTGCCCGGCGTGAGCGCGGCGCTGGGCGCGGCGGCGGCGGCGCAGATTCCGCTGACGCACCGTGACAGTGCCTCGATCGTCAGCTTCGTGGCCGGGCAATGCAAGGGCCTTGCCGATCAGAACTGGGCGGGCCTTGCCGGCGTCGGCCGCACGCTGGTGATCTACATGGGCGTCGCCACCAGCGATGCGATTGCCGAGAAGCTGATGGCCGACGGCCTTGCGCCCGATATGCCGGTTGCGGTGATCGAGAACGCGGCGCGGCCGACGATGCGCGTGCTGCGCGGGGCGCTGGCGGGCCTTGGCGCACTGGTGGCGGAGGAGCGGGTGAAGAGCCCTGCCCTGATCGTGATCGGCGAAGTGACCGCGCGCGAGCAGGCTCATGAACTCCTGAAGATTGCGGAGAATGCGGCGTGAAGATTTTGACGGGGAATGATCTGGCGTCCGGCGATGTCGTGTGGTGGGACGGCAAAGGCTGGTCACGCGATGTGAACGACGCGGTTGACGTCGGCGATGCGGCCGATGCGATCCTCGCCGCCGAAGAAGCCGCGCAGCGCGTGAACGCGGGCTATGCGATCGCCGCGACGCAGACCGCAGACGGCGTGCGCCCCGCGCATATCAAGGACCGCATCCGCGCGCTTGGCCCCACGGTCCGGCTCGACCTTTCCCTCCGCCCCGGCGATCCCGAAGCCGCGAAGCAGGTAGTCTGAACATGTACCAGTATGACGAATACGATCAGGCGATGGTCGATGCACGCGTGGAGGAATTCCGTGGGCAAGTGGCACGGCGCATGGCGGGCGAGATCACCGAGGACCAGTTCAAGCCGCTGCGGCTGAAGAACGGGCTCTATCTCCAGCTCCACGCCTATATGCTGCGCGTGGCCATTCCCTACGGCACGCTCAATGGGCGCCAGATGCGGCTGCTGGGCGATATCGCCGACAAGTATGACCGCGGCTATGGCCACTTCACCACGCGGCAGAACATCCAGTACAACTGGATCAAGCTGGAAGACACGCCGCAGATCCTGGCCGATCTCGCAGGCGTCGAGATGCATGCGATCCAGACCAGCGGCAACTGCATCCGCAACATCAGCTCCGATCACTTCGCCGGAGCGGCGGCGGACGAGCTGGTCGATCCGCGCCCTTATGCCGAGCTGCTGCGCCAGTGGTCGAGCTTCCATCCGGAGTTCGATTACCTGCCGCGCAAGTTCAAGATTGCGGTGATCGCGAGCGATACCGACCGCGCGGCGATGCGGCTGCACGATATCGGCATCCAGATCGTGACGAACGAAGCGGGCGAGATCGGCGCGCGCTTCCATGTGGGCGGCGGCATGGGGCGCACCCCGATGATCGCGCCGGTGATCCGCGACTTCGTGCCCGCGCTGCAGATGGTGAGCTATGCCGAGGCGTGCCTTCGCGTCTACAACCGCTACGGCCGCCGCGACAACAAGTACAAGGCGCGGATCAAGATCCTCGTCCACGAGATCGGGGCGGACGAATACCGCCGCCAGGTCGAGGAAGAGTTCGCGCATATCCTCACCCTGGGGCTGGAGCCGCCGCAGGCCGAGTTCGAGCGGATTGCGGCGTTCTTTGCCGATCCCGGCCTCGAGAGCGGGCTGGCGGATGGTTATGACCGCAGCGATCCCGACTTTGCCGTGTGGGCGGACCAGAACACCGCCGCGCACAAGCAGGCGGGCTACAAGGCGGTCGTGATCAGCCTCAAGCCTGCGGGCGGCATTCCGGGTGACGCCACGGCGGACCAGATCCGCCTGATGGCCGAATTGGCGGAGGCCTACAGCCTCGACGAACTGCGCGTGACACACACGCAGAACATCGTGCTGCCGCATGTGAAGCAGAGCGATCTCTACGCACTGTGGCAGAAGCTCGATGCGGCAGGTCTGGGCTCCGCGAACCTCGACCTTATCGGCGATATCATCGCCTGCCCGGGGCTCGATTATTGCAGCCTTGCCAATGCGCGCTCGATCCCGCTGGCGCAGAAGATTTCGGCGCGGTTCGCCTCACCCGAACGGCAGCGGACGCTGGGTGAATTGAAGCTCAAGATTTCGGGCTGCATCAATGCCTGCGGGCATCACCATGCGGGCCACATCGGCATCCTGGGTGTCGATAAGAAGGGCACCGAGAACTACCAGCTGCTGTTTGGCGGCTCGGAAGCGGCGGATACTTCGCTCGCGCAGATCGTCGGACCGGGCTTCAGCGAGGACGGGATCGTCGATGCGATCGAGACCGCGACCGAAGTCTATTTGAAGGCGCGCGCCGAGGGCGAGCGCTTCATCGATACCTACCGCCGCATTGGCGCCGCGCCGTTCAAGGAGGCGATCTATGGCTGAGTCCCTTTTGCGCCTGCGCGTCGATACGGCGAGCGGTGCCCCCGTGCTTTCGCTGGCGGACTTTCTGGCTTCCGATAACGCGGCTGCCGTGCGGATCGAGCCGGGCGAGGATGCGCGCGCGCTGCTGCCGCACATCGGCCGCATCGCGCTCGTCGAAGTGAGCTTCCCGGCCTATGGCGACGGGCGCGGCTATTCCTCGGCGCGGATCCTGCGCGAGTACGGCTACAAGGGCGAACTGCGCGCGACTGGTGATGTGCTGCTCGATCAGCTGAGCCACATGAAGCGCTGCGGGTTCGATGCTTTTGCGCCCGCCAAGGCGATTGCTCCGGAAGCGGCGCAGCAGGCCTTCGCGACCTGGCCCGACGTCTATCAGAAGACGGTGGACGGCCGCTCGCCCATCTGGGCCAAGCGCCATGGCCTCTAACGAGACCCGCCAGATCGACCGGCTTTCGACCGGGCCGCGCTTCACCGAAAGTGATGCGATCCGGCTCAACAACCTGTTTCGCGGTACCGATACGCCCGAAATGCTGCGCAGCGTCCTGAAGGACAAGCTGATCGGCGAGGTGGCGGTCGTCTCCAGCTTCGGCGCTGAAAGCGCTGTGCTGCTGCACCTGATTGCTGAGGTGGACAAGGCGATCCCGGTGATCTTTCTGGAAACGCACAAGCATTTCCCGGAAACGATCGCCTATCGCGACGAACTGGTGGCGCATCTGGGGCTGACCAACCTCCTGATTGTCGAGCCGGATATGGACCTGGTGGCGAAGAAGGACGAGAACGGGCTGCGCTGGTCGTGGGACCCTGATGGTTGCTGCGATCTCCGCAAGGTGCAGCCGCTGGCGCGCGCGTTGCTCGAGTTCGATGCCTCGATCAGCGGGCGCAAGGGCTTTCAATCGTCCACGCGTTCGGGCCTCCCGCGCTTCGAGATCGACCGGACCGACGCGGAAGGGCGGCTGAAGTTCAATCCGCTCGCTTCGTGGACGTCCGAGGATCTGGAAGCCTACATGGCGCTCCACGATCTGCCGCGCCATCCGCTGGTGGCGCAGGGCTATCCCTCGATCGGCTGCGCCCCCTGCACCAGCAAGGTCGCGCCGGGCGAAGACCCGCGTTCGGGCCGGTGGAAGGGCTGGGACAAGGTGGAATGCGGCATTCACGTGCCGGGTTCGCCCGCGAGCGAGAGCGATGGCGAACTGCCTCCGGGGTATGATCCGGCGTTCTGAGGCGCACTTATCTCCCCCTACCAACCCCGCTCACCCTGAGCCTGACGAAGGGTGCTGGCGCTACGGTTGCGTTTGATGCTTCGACAAGCTCAGCATGAGCGGGGTTGGGGGGGCACAACGGCGGTTGGGTCTCCCTCACCATTGAGCACCTTGTGAGGACTTCTCCCGAAGGCCTAGGCGGGTCGGCATGCCCCCTTCCCCGCTCACTGTCTGGTATGACGGCGCTTGTCCGCTCTGCACGCGCGAGATTGCGCTGATGCGGCGGCTGGACCGGGCGCGGCGGATCGATTTTGTCGATGTGAGCAAGGACGGCGCCGCCTGCCCGCGTGACCGGACGCTGCTGCTGGCGCGGCTCCATGCGCGCGAGGATGGCGTGCTGCTCGATGGCGCGGCGGCGTTTGCCGCGATGTGGCGGGCGATCCCGCTGCTGCTTCCGCTGGGCCTGATCGCGCGCATTCCCGTAGTGCTCTCGGCGCTTGAATGGGCCTATGTGCGGTTTCTGCGGGTGCGGCCCGCGCTGCAAAGGATGATGCGTTGAGCGACGACAGGTATCGCAAGGTTCCGACCAGCCGCCTCGGCCGCTTCTCCGCGTTTGGCCAGCTGGCGGGCGGTGTCGCTGGCGGAGTGATCGCCGAGGGCGCGAAGCGGCTGGCGCGCGGCGAGCGGCCGGCGATGGCGGACCTGCTACTCACTCCCGCCAATGCCACGCGCGTGACCGAGCAGCTTTCGCGGCTGCGCGGGGCGGCGATGAAGCTGGGACAGATGATCTCGCTCGATGCGGGTGATCTGCTGCCGCAGGAACTGACCGCGATCCTCGCGCGGCTGCGCGATGCGGCGCATTTCATGCCGCCCAAGCAGTTGCAGACGGTGCTCGCCGCCGCGTGGGGGCCGGACTGGCGGCGGAAGTTCGCGCGCTTCGAAGCGACGCCAATTGCCGCGGCCTCCATCGGGCAAGTCCACCGCGCGGTAATGCACGATGGGCGCACCGTGGCGGTCAAGGTGCAGTATCCGGGGATCGCGGCGAGCATCGATGCCGATATCGACAACGTGGCGACCTTGCTGCGCGTTTCGGGGCTGCTGCCAAAGGCGCTCGATATCACGCCGCTGCTCGCCGAAGCGAAGCGCCAGCTGCACGAGGAAGCGGATTACTTGCGCGAGGCCGAGCAGATGCGCCGCTACGGCGCGATGCTGGCGGGCGAGGCGCAGTTCGTGGTGCCTGCGCCGGTGGACGAGCTGACTGGCCCCGGCGTGCTGACGATGGACTTCATCGCCGCCAAGCCCATCGATACGCTGGCCGATGCACCGCAGGAGGTGCGCGACCGGGTGATGGGCGCAATGCTCGATCTGGTGCTGCGCGAGCTGTTCACCTTCGGCTTCATGCAAACCGATCCCAACTTTGCCAACTATCGCTGGCAGCCGGAAACGGGCCGCGTGGTGCTGCTCGATTTCGGCGCGGCGCGGGGCGTGCCGGAAGAGACGCAGACGGCCTACCGGCGGATGATGCAGGCCGGGCTCGACGGCGATCCCGCCGAGCTCAAGCGCCGGATCTGCGAGGTGGGCTTTGCCTCGGAAGAGCAGATGGCCCGGCACGGCGCGGCGTTTGAAGGTGTGATCGGGGTTATCCTCGAACATGTGAACAAGGCCGAGATCTTCGACTTCGCCGACCGCAGCTTCGTGGCCCGCTTACGCGATTTCGGCGAGCCGGTGGCGCAGGACCGTGACACCTGGCACTTGCCGCCGATGGACACGCTGTTCGTGCAGCGCAAGGTGAGCGGCACCGCGCTGCTGGCGGTGCGGATGAAAGCGCGGTTGCCGCTGCAGGCGATGGTCGCCGCGCGGTTGGCGGGGCTGGTCGAGCCTGCCTGAGCCCCCTTGATCTCCCAACTCCCGCTCACCCTGAGCTTGTCGGAGGGTGCTGGCGCGACCGACGCGTATGATGCTTCGACAAGCTCAGCATGAGCGGGGTTTGGGGAGGCGACGGCTCTCGGTCCAAACGATGCTCTACTTCAGCCAGCCCGCCTCGCGGTACCAGGCCGCGGTGGCGTGGAGCCCTTCGCGCGTGTCGATGCGGGGGCGCCAGAGCGATGCGGGCGGCTGGGCGCCCTCCCCCACCGTCCAGTCCGGATGGCAGATATAGCGCGCGCGGTCCGGCGTGAGCTTGGCCTTGCGGCCGCGCAGCAAGCGATCGGCGCGGGCGGCAAGGCCGATCATCCGGGGCGAGAGCGAGAGCGGGCGAATCGGCTTTTCGCGCCCGGTCCCTGCATTGGTCGCAGCACCGATAGCCTTAGCGAGGCGGACATGCGTCCAGCCGCCCGGCTCGCCGTCATCGGGTTCGAAGATCTGGTGCGTGGTCGCCTCGCTGCCGGGGAGCAAGGCGAGGAGCAGCTCGGCAAGATCGGCGACGTGGATGACCGAAAGCCGGCCCGGCGGCGGCAGCGGCACGATCCCCCGGCGCGCGAGGCGGAACAGCTCGAACATTTCAGTATCGCGCGGACCGAACACGGCGGGCGGGCGCACCACGGTCCAATCGAGCCCGGAGGCGCGGACGAGCTTCTCGCCGCGCAGCTTGGATGCGCCATAGAGCGAGAGCTGCGGCTCGCGCGCGGCGAGCGACGAGACGTGGATCATGCGGCTCACGCCCATTTCATGCGCCGCTTCGATCACGCGCAGGGTGCCCTGCACGTTGCCTTCCTCGAAGCCGGCCGCATCGGGCGCGTTCACCACCCCGGCGATATGAACGACCGCGCTGGCGCCATCCATCAGCCGCTTGAGGCCATCCTTGCTGGCCAGATCGCCATCGATCCATTCGACCCCGCCGCGCAGGCGCTGCTTGCGCCGGGTGAGCGCGCGCACCTCGATCTTGTGGCGGGCTGAGGCGAGCAGCACCGCCTGCCCGACAAAGCCGGTCGCCCCGGTAACGGCGACGAGATCGCCTCCCGCTGCGTTCACAGCATCACCAGCTGATCGCGGTGGATCAGCGCCGAGCGCGGCGCATAGCCGAGCAGCGCATCATGATCGGCGGAAGGGTGGCCCATCAGCGCGGTGCACTCCGCAGCGTCATATTCGCTGAGGCCGCGCGCGAGCACGGCGCCATCCGGTCCGTTGACGGCAATCGCATCGCCGCGCAGGAACGTGCCTTCGACCGCTGTGACCCCGGCGGCGAGCAGGCTGGAACCGCGCGCGAGGGCGGCGGCGGCGCCTGCATCGACTGTGACCGCGCCTTTCATGCGCAGCTTGCCGCCAAGCCAGGCCTTGCGCGCGCGGGCCTTGCCGGGCGGGCAGAACAGGGTGCCGCGTTCCTCGGCAAAGGCGGCGGCGATGGGGCTATCCGGGCGGCCATCGATGATCGCGAGCGCAATCCCGGCAAGGCCCGCGATCTCGGCGGCCTGGAGCTTGGAGGTCATCCCGCCTGAGCCGAGCCCGGAAGAGGAGCCGCCGGTTGCCATGGCGTGGATTTCCGGCGTGACGCCGCGCACCACGGGAATGCGCACCGCACCTTCAAGGCGGGGATCGCGATCGTAGAGCCCGTCGATATCGGAGAGCAGCAGCACCGCGCTGGCGCCCGCCGCCTGCCCGACGCGGGCGGCAAGGCGGTCGTTATCGCCGAAGCGGATTTCCTCGGTCGCGACGGTGTCGTTCTCGTTGATCACCGGCACCGCGCCCGACGCGAGCAGCGTGCCGAGCGTGGCGGTGACATTGAGATAGCGGCGGCGGTCCTCAAGGTCCTCGAGCGTGAGCAGCACTTGCGCGGCAATCAGGCCATGCGCGGCGAGCAACTCCGCCCACAGCCCGGCCAGCGCGATCTGGCCGACGGCGGCGGCGGCCTGCGCATCGGCAAGGCTCCCCCGCCCGCCCCGCGCAAGGCCAAGTTTGCGCGCGCCCAGCGCAATCGCGCCCGACGAAACGACAATCACATCCTGCCCCCGCGCACGGGCGGCGGCGATCTCCGCCACCAGCAGCGTGAGCCACGCACGGCGCGGCGCGCCATCCTTGCCCACCAGCAGCGCCGAACCGACCTTGATGACAAGGCGCGGCGCGGCAGCAGGATCAGTCAGTTGGGGAAGGTTCTCGACGGACATGGTGGCCGCCGCTTAGGGGAAATGCGGCGGCGCGGGAAGGGGCTGGGTTGAGCCGTCCGTGCTGATCGCGGGCGGGGCGCTATGCCGCTCTGGATCCCCGCCTGCGCGGGGATGACGAGTTTCAACTCAAATCGGTGACCAAGGTACCTGATCAGCCGCGTCCTCGACCTCGCCTTCCGGGCGTTCGGTGGCGGTGGCGGCGGGGAGGTGATCGAGAACGGCATCGAGCAGCGCGTTCATGCCCTTGCCCGTGGCGCCCGAGATCGGGAACACACGGCGAGCGCCGGCGGCCCGCAGTTCGGCGCGGAAGGCGCTGACGAGTTCGGCGTCGACGGTGTCGATCTTGTTGAGCGCGATCAGGCGCGGCTTGTCTTCAAGGCCGCCGCCGTAGGCTTCAAGCTCTTCCTCGACGATGCGCAGGGCATCGGCGGGGTCGGTGCCGTTGATGTCGATCAGGTGGATCAGCACGCGGCAGCGCTCGATGTGACCGAGGAAGCGGTCGCCCACCCCTGCCCCTTCGGCAGCGCCCGCGATCAGGCCGGGGATGTCGGCCAGCACGAATTCGCGATTGCGGTGGCGCACCACGCCCAGTTGCGGGCGCAGTGTGGTGAAGGCGTAATCGCCGACCTTGGCCTTGGTGTTGGTGATCTGGTTGATAAACGTGGACTTGCCGGCATTGGGCAGGCCGACAAGGCCCGCATCGGCGAGCAGCTTCAGCCGCAGCCAGACGTACATTTCCTGGCCCGGCCAGCCGGGGCCGACATTGCGCGGGGCGCGATTGGTGGAGGTCTTGTAGGAAAGGTTGCCGCGTCCGCCATCGCCGCCGCGCAGGAGGGTTGCGCTCATGCCCGGCTCGCTGAGATCGAGGAGCACAGTCTCGCCGTCTTCGTCGATCACCTGCGTTCCGACGGGGACCTTGATGACAAGATCATCGCCGCCCGCGCCGGTACGGTTCTTGCCCGCGCCGCCGCCGCCGCGCGGGGCCTTGAAGTGCTGGGTGTAGCGGAAGTCGATCAGGGTATTGAGGCCGCTGATCGCCTCGAAAATGATGTCCCCGCCCTTGCCGCCATTGCCGCCATCGGGGCCGCCATATTCGACATACTTCTCGCGCCGGAAGCTGACCGCACCCGGCCCGCCCGCACCCGAGCGTATGAAGATCTTGGCCTGGTCGAGAAAATGCATGGGACAGTTCTAACGGAAAGAGGACATTTTGTCCCGACCCGCTGGCGGTGAAGACCAGTATGTCGGAAATTGGCTCTGAGCGAGCCGAGAATGGTGCCGTTCGCGAACCGGCGCAGCGGCCTTGATGGCCGTGAGCACCGGAAGCGCAGAAAGGTGCCGTTCGCAGGCCGCTCAGGACCAATTTACGGCATACTGGTGGAGCCGAGGGGGATCGAACCCCTGACCTCGTCATTGCGAACGACGCGCTCTCCCAGCTGAGCTACGGCCCCGTTCCCAGTATCCGCCGGCATGACCGCGCGAACGCTGCCCTGCCGGGAGCGCGGCCCTTAGCCCAGCGGGGCCGCGCTTGCCAAGTGCAAAATGAAACACGCCGGATCATCTCATGACCCGCTCACCCTGAGCTTGTCGAAGGGTGCTGGCGCGGCCGCGTCGCGCTGTTATTCTTCGACAAGCTCAGCATGCGCGGTTTGGGTATTCGGTGAAAACCCTTCAAGGCGTCCCGCTCGCGGCCGTCGCGGAGGCGGTCGGCGGGCCGTAGCGCGCGTTCCATTCGGCGAGATCGACCCGGTACTTCTCATAGCGGCGGTAGAAATCGTCGTAGACGATCTCGATGTTCGGCAGGCTGCGCACGGCAAAAGCCTCGAGCTCGGCCGGTTTCAGGGTAATCACCCGTGGCGGCGCCTTGAGTGCGGCAGCCTTGGCCCGTGCCGTCTTCGGGGTGGGCGCGCTGGGCGCTGCTGGCGTGAGCGACTCCAGATCGCCCGTAACTGCCAGCACCGCGTTGCAGAATTCCGGCATGGCCGGCGGCAGCGCGAAGTGGTTGTAGACCGAGGTCATGTAAGCCTCGCGCGGGGCGGTGAACTTGGCGCCATAGCGGGTCTTGAACTCGGCATCGACTTTGCGGTTCGCCGCGGCCAGCGTCATGTTGTAGTTTTTCAGGAACGTCTTGTACCGCGGCAGGATCTCGGCGTGCTTGGGATCGTTGCAGTTGAGCGCAGCGACGTTGAACGCCGAGCGCAGGTTCCACAGCATCTGCGTGGGCGAGATGTTGCGATTGACCGATTGGCGCAGGCCGCTGGCATCGAGCGGAGGGATGGCGAGGCTGTCGCTCGCGCCGGAAGGCGGGGT
Organism: Novosphingobium sp.; assembly: GCF_965228995.1. Classification (GTDB taxonomy): domain Bacteria; phylum Pseudomonadota; class Alphaproteobacteria; order Sphingomonadales; family Sphingomonadaceae; genus Novosphingobium. The sequence goes on from NZ_OZ245852.1 coordinate 3,577,544, forward strand.
CGGCTTGGGCGGCGGCGGGATATAGGGCTTGGGCGCCGGCGGGGGCGGCGGCGGGGGTGGCGGCGGCGCGGGCGCGGCACAGCTTGCCAGCGCAGCCGCGAGCACGGCGGCGGGGAGGAACCGGGCGATCGTCTGGAAAACAGGCGCCGCAGGGCGCGAGGTACGTGGCATGCGAGAAGGTTCCCCCGGAAAAAGGCTGACGCGCGGTTTAACCGGCCTATCGCACAAAGAAAATGCCCGGCGAGCCGGATGGCCCGCCGGGCACGGTAATGTGAACCGAACCGGCTTCAGATCAGCGGCGATCGCCCATGAACTGCAGCAGGAACGTGAACATGTTGACGAAATCGAGGTAAAGCGTGAGCGCGCCGAGCACGATCATCTTGCCGGCGAATTCCGTGCCCGCGACCTGATCGTACATCAGCTTGAGCTTCTGCGTATCGTAGGCGGTGAGGCCTGCGAAGATCAGCACGCCGAGGAAGCTGATGCCCCAGGCAAGGCCCGGCGACTGCAGGAAGATGTTGATCACGCTGGCGATCAGGATGCCGACGAGACCCATGATAAGGAACGTGCCGAAGCCCGACAGGCTCTTCGTGGTGGTGTAGCCATAGAGGCTGAGACCGGCGAAGGCGCCCGCGGTGGCGAAGAACGTCGCCGCAATCGACGGGCCGGTGTAGACCGCGAAGATCGCCGAGAGCGAGATGCCCATCAGCACGCTGAAGGCCCAGAACAGCGCCTGCATCGTGGTCGTCGAGATCCGGTTGATGCCGAAGCTCATGACCATGACGATGGCGAGCGGGGCGAGCGCGACGAGCCAGCGCAGCGGGGTGCCGAACACCGCCTCGGCCATGCCGGTCGAGGCGAACAACAGCGCGACCACGCCCGAGAGCAGCACGCCCGAGGCCATGTAGTTGTAAATCGACAGCATGTAGCGGCGCAGACCCGCATCATACGCGGCGCCGCGCCCGGCGAGACCCGCCGCAGCGCCGAAGCCTGCCGGGCTCCAGCCTGAGGGCTGGGGGTCATTCCAGTTTGCCATGACGTACCAAACTCCGTTTCGGCCCGGGATGGACCGAGTGCTGCCAATATCGCCCCAAAGCGACGCCTTTTCAAGCGCGGGGGCCATAACAGAGTGTGTCAAAGCGTAATAAGTTCCGGTTTTGGCCCGGCTCAGTAAAAATAGGGAGTGTCCCCAATTTCTGGCCCTATTTTCTGGCCCTATTTCCTAGCGGCCTCTGTCAGCTCCGCGCTGCGGTCGCGCGCGGCGCGCAGGGTGGCGGTGATCAGCTCGGCGAGGCGCTGATCCGCATCGAGCACCTTGAGCCCGGCCTCGGTGGTGCCGCCCGGGCTGGCGACCCGGCGGGCGAGCTCACCCGGCGCATCGGCGGCGGACGCGGCGAGCGCGGCGGCGCCTTCGACCATGGCGAGCGCGAGCCGATCGGCCTGGGCGCGCGGGAGGCCGAGCGTGGCGGCGCCCTCGGCCAGCGCATCGATGAAGCGGTAAACGAAGGCCGGGCCGGAGCCCGCCAGCGCAGTGACGATATCCATGGCGCCTTCCTCCGCCAGCCATTCGGCGGGGCCGAGCGGGGCCATCAGCGCCTCGGCCCGCTCGCGCAAGGCGCCCGCAGCATCACCGTAGAGCGCGATGGGCGACTTGCCGATTGCCGCGGCAAGGTTGGGCATGACGCGCACGATGGCGGCGGCTTGCGGGAAAGCGCCGCGCAAGGTGGCAAGATCCACCCCGGCGAGGATCGAGAACAGCAGCGTGCCCTCCCCCACATTCGGCCGGATCGCGGCGGCAGAAGCAGCGAACTGCTGCGGCTTGAAGCCGAGCAGCACCACATCGGCCGGCAGCGCACCTTCCGGCGCTTCGCGCAGCAGGCTGACGCCGGTAGGAGCTTCGACCAGCAGCGGATCGACCACGGTGAAGGCGGCCGGATCGAACCCGGCGGCAAGCCAGCCGTTCAGCATCGCGCCGCCCATGTTGCCGCAGCCGAACTGGAGAAGGGAAAAGGTCACGTCAGGTCTCCTGCCCCTTTCCGGAAGATGGGGGCTGACAGAATTTCAGCCTTTTTTCCCGTTTGTGTCGAGCGAAGTCGAGACACCAGGCGCTGCGGGTGGTGTCTCGACTTCGCTCGACACGAACGGTGGGAAGGTTGGCGGGGTTGGCTAAGCCTCGCCGGCTGCGTCGATGAGGGCGCTGGCGAGGGCTTCGGCGGGGGATTTGTCGCCCCACAGGAGGAACTGGAACGCCGGGTAGAACCGGTCGCATTCATCCACCGCCGCCTCGATCGCGGTCTGCGCCTGGACGAGGCTGAGCAGGCCATCATCGCCCAGCATGAGGCCGTGGCGATAGAGCAGGACCGAGCCGTTCGACCAGATATCGAAGTGGCCAAGCCAGACCTGCTCGTTGATCAGCGCCATGATCTCGAACATCGCGCCGCGCTTTTCTTCGGCGACGCGGATATCGGGGAGGCAGAGAATCTGGAGGACGTGGTCCTCGCTGCGCCAGATGCAGCGGAGCTGGTAGCTGGCCCAGCTGCCCTGGATCTCGCCGTGGATTTCGTCCTCGGACACGAACTCGCAAGGCCAACCGCGCGCCTCGAACAGCGAGGCGAGCATATCGACCGGCGCCGCATCCTCGCGTTCGCTGTCTTCATGGCCGGTGCGCATCGCGTGTTCCTCAAGTACCCGGACTGGGCACCTGCGTGCCATCGCGGAGCAGGCCCGTGGCGGCAATCGGGGCCCCGTCCGGGGCTGGGCAAAACTCGACTAGTCTGTTCATAAGCTGTGGAGAAGCGGTGGGAGGCCGCCGGTCCTCCACGCCAACTACTTCACGCTCAGGCTGTCTACCGCCTGGCCTGCCGGGCTGGTCCACTGGTAGCTGCTGACACCTTCGCCGCGCAGTTTCTCGACGAAAGCCTGAGCCTCCGCATCGCTGGCGAAAGGCCCTGTGAGCAAACGATAATTGCTGCGCCACGGGGTGATCGAAGGCTTGCGTCCCCTGAGCGCGGCGGCTTCGCGGACAAGGCGATCCCACTCCTTGCTCATCGCCGCGCGGTTCGAGCCGGTGAGCACCTGGACCCAGATGCGGCTGGCATGCGCGAGCTCCGCCTTCGCCTTGGCCTTGGCTGCCTTGCCGTTTTCGGGCGGGCACTGGGCTTCGGCAGCGGCCTTGCCCTTCGCGGATTTCGTGCCAGATTTCGCGGCGGCCTTGCCTCTTGCCGGCGCGGCCTTGCCTTTGCCCTTGCCGGCCTTGCCCTTGGCGGAAGCGTCGAGGCAGTCGGTATCGAGCGCGAGCTTATCCTTCTTGCCCTTGATGTCCTTCTCGGCCGCCTTTTCCCTGCCGCTGCGGGTCACGGCGGGTTCGGCCGCTTCCTGATCACTCGTGCGCGAGACGGCGGTCGGGCCGTCGGGGCGCTCCCCGCGATCCTTGGCGCTGCGATCCTTCGCGCTGCGGTCCTTGGCTTTGGCAGCCGCGGCCTTCGCTGCCGATTCGCGCAGCGCCTCGATCCGCGCGAGATCGACTGCTTCAGTCGTGGCCGCGGTTTCCTGTGCGGGCGGCTTGAAACCATCGAACGCGCTGCGGAAATCAGCCGGTGCGGGCGGCGGTGTTGGCGCAGGAGGCGTTGCGGCAGGAGCCGGAGTCGGCGCGGGCGCAGGCGGTGGGACTGGCGCGGACGGTATGGGCGTTGGTGTGACCGGCGTCTGGGCCGCAGGCACCGATGACGGCGGGGGCGAGACGAGCGCGAGCTGCGGTCCAGCAGTAGTGGGCGCCGAGACTGGCACGGGCGCGGTCGGCGTCGCGGTTGCCACCTGCACCGGTGCGGGTGCCGGAGTGGTGACGGCGGGCTTCGGCACCGGCGGCGGGGCGATTGGCTGCGGCGGCGTCGGCACAGGTACGGGTCCCGGAGTAACAACGCGCGGCTGCGGCGCCGGCGGCGGGCTCAGCGGCGTGCCGGGCGGCACATCGAGTTTGGACAGGACAGTAGGACGCGCTTGCGCCGCAGCTGGCGGCGGAGTCGGCGCGGGCGCCTGCTCCAGCAAGGTCTGGAACTGCGGCGTGGGCGGCGCCGGCTGCGGCGCAGCGGCGGCGGTGCGGGTGCCAGGCGGGAGGCCCCAGGGCGCGCTGACGGCAGGCGCTGCGGGAGCGGGCGCCGGAGCCGCTGCAGCGACGGCAGTTTCCCGGCGGTCTTCCTTGCCGGGGCGGCGGCGCTTCGAGCGATCGTCGCGGCCGCGTGCGCCCAGCGCTTCACCCTGCGGGACAAGCGCGGCATCGACGCGCGGCGCGCGCGGATGGGCCAGCGCATATTGCACGATCTGCGGATCATCGCGCCCGATATCGGCGGCGCGCGGGAAGCGTCCGAGGTTGGCGGCAGCGGCCTGCTGCGCCGGGGTGAGGCGCGGCATGTAGCGCAAATAAGGCGAGATCGCGGTGGCAAGATCGGCCGGCATCGTCGCCTTGGCAATGCCTTCGGCCTCGTCGCTCTGCCCGGCAATCGCCATGATGAAAGCGCGCACCCGCCACGCCCCGCGGTCGCTGCGTTCGAGCAGGGGTTGGATGACTTGTTCGGCGCCGCGCCGGTCACCGGCGATCACCAGGCTCAGCGCGTAGCGGCGGCTCGCCTCGTCATTCTGGCCGGCGGTGAGCGCGAGCTGGTACTGGCGCTGCGCGGCGGCATTATCGCCGATGAGATCGTAGGCAAGGCCGCGATCCGTGGCGATCTCGACACGGTTGAAACCGGCCTGCTCGGCAAGATCGAACCAGTGGATCGCCTCGAACGGCTGGTTCGAGCGCAGCATCGCGATGCCCATCCGCGCGCGGACGCCGGCGGTGCCGGGCGCGACTTGTTCGGCGCGGGTGAGAAATCCGATGGCCGCATCGTTATCGCCCAGATCGAGCGCCGCACCACCGGCATCGAGCAGAGCGCTGACATCGCGGGGATCGCGCGCGAGACGGGCGAGCGCGGCATTGAGCAGGCGAGTCGGGCTCGGAACCGTCGACTGGACGACGGGGATCGACGTGGTGGTGACCGGTTCAACCGCGTCATCATCGACCGGCCCCGTCCGCTGCGCCGCAATGGCGGGTTGGGCAACCGCGAGCGCCGTAGCCGCGACGAGCCCGAAGCGGGCAATCGATAGGCGGTGCGGGAGCCCGGAGCGGAGGAGACGGCGGATCATGGGGCCGACCTTATCGCGGCTTGGGGGGACACGCAAAGCTGAGCCGACGGCAATCCTGGCGGAGTGGGAAGGCAGGGGGTGCGCCTAACCGGCATGCACCCCCTTGCCAAAACCCTTGCGCCGGGCCGTGCCGTTTTACTGGTTGTTCTGACGGCCGAGGAAGCGCGGAATGTTAAGCGCGCTGCCATCCTCTGGTTCGGCATCTTCCTCACCCACACGGCCACCGCCGCGCGAGAGATTGGCCATCCGTTCGAACAAGGTGCTCCCCGGCGCGCTGCGCGGCGCTTCGGCCGAAGGATCAGGCTGGGCGCGGCCGAAGCGCGGCGGGATCGGCTCCGCATCACCCAGGCCAAGCTCGAGCTCACCCGGTTCGGCAGCAGGCGCTGCGGCTTCCTGCGCGTCGGACAGGTCGAGCGTCAGATCGAGCGGTTCTTCAGCGGGGGCAGCGGCTTCCGGCTCGGCAGCAACCGGTTCGGGCGCGACATAGCCGGGCGGCGGCGCGAAAGGCTGCGGCTCTGCCGCGATGGGCGCGGGAGCAGGTGCCGGCTCGGGCGCAGCGGTGCGGCCCATGCCACCGGGGAACGCCGGACCGCGCATGCCGCCGGTCGTTGCCGGGCGGGCAGCGGATTCGGCCATTTCTGCGCTCTGCTCGATCCCGGTGGCGACCACCGAGACGCGGATCTTGCCATCGAGGTTCGGGTTGAATGCCGAACCCCAGATGATGTTCGCGTTGGGATCGACCAGTTCGCGGATGTGGTTCGCGGCCTCGTCCACCTCAAGCAGCTTCATGTCATCGCCGCCGATGATCGAGATGATGACGCCCTTGGCGCCCTGCATCGAGACGCCATCGAGCAGCGGGTTGGCGATCGCGCGTTCCGCAGCTTCGAGCGCACGGTTCGGGCCTTCGCCCTCGCCGGTGCCCATCATCGCCTTGCCCATCTCACCCATGACCGAGCGCACGTCGGCGAAATCGAGGTTGATAAGGCCCGGCATGACCATGAGATCGGTGATCGAGCGCACGCCCTGCTGGAGCACTTCGTCGGCCAGCTGGAACGCTTCCTTGAACGTGGTCTCCGCCTTGGCGACGAGGAACAAGTTCTGGTTCGGGATGACGATCAGCGTATCGACATGCTTCTGCAGCTCGGCAATGCCGCTTTCTGCGGCGCGCATGCGGCGCGTGCCTTCAAACAGGAACGGCTTCGTCACAACGCCCACGGTGAGCACGCCCTTGCGGCGCGCGGCCTCTGCGATGACAGGCGCGGCGCCAGTGCCCGTGCCGCCGCCCATGCCTGCGGCAATGAAGCACATGTGCACGCCTTCCAGCGCGCGCTCGATGTCTTCGATCGTTTCTTCCGCAGCAGCGCGGCCAACTTCGGGACGGGCACCAGCGCCGAGGCCCTGCGTCATGTCAGGCCCGAGCTGGATGCGGTTATCGGCGATAGAATTGTTGAGCGCCTGCGCGTCGGTATTGACGACGACGAAATCGACGCCTTCGATCTTCGCGTTGATCATGTTGGCGATGGCGTTGCCGCCCGCCCCGCCCACGCCGATGACGGTGATGCGCGGCCGCAGTTCGTCGATGGCCGGCGGTCCGATGTTGATGCTCATAGCGCTCTCCCGTGCGGGTCTGCGGGGGGCCGGAAACGGAGCCCCGAAAATCGTAATAATTGCTTTGGCACGGATTGTTTCACCGAATCAAAGCTTCGACAGGTTTTTCCACAAGTAGGAGGGTTTGAACGGCCTTCCACCATCAGAAATAGTCCTTCATCGCGCGCCAGATGCGCTGGATGAGGCCAAGCCCGCTGTAAGACTGCGTGGGCCCCCAGGTCGGGCCAATCTTGCGGATGTCAACCGGATCGGCCGCAGCATAGAGCATGAGGCCCACAAGCGTGGACGAACTGGGCGTCGCGTGGCCCGGCGGCAGGCCCAGCATCGTCGGCGGCGAGCCGATCCGCACCGGACGGCCAAGAGCCGCCTGCGCATAATCGGCAAGGCCCGGAAGCTGCGCGCCGCCACCCGTGAGCACGACCTGCTGGCCGCGCTTGCCATTGAAACCGAGCGCCTTGAGCGCGCGGCCCACTTCGTCGGTGAACACGCCAAGCTGCTGGGTAATCACCGAGACAAGCTCTGCGCGCGGGATGCGGTTCTTGTCATCGGCGTGGCGCGCAACGGGTGCGCCCTGCTCGGGATCGCCGGGCGCGCTCACCGGCACCATCTCGCGGTGATCGGCGGGGCTCGCGAGGGCCGAACCGGCCATGCACTTCAGGCGCTCGGCCTGATAGCGGCGAATGCCGAACGCGGAGGCGATGGCATCGGTGATATCGCCCGAACCGAACGCGATGGCCTGCATGCCAAGCAGCATGCCGCCAGCATAGACCGAGACAGTGGTGACTTCGGCGCCGAATTCGATCAGCGCGACGCCCAGTTCGCGTTCCTCGGTGGAGAGGCAGGCATGCCCCGCCGCGATGGGCGAGCCGACCACGGCCTCAACCCGCAAATGCGCGTTCTCGACCGTTTCCTTGAGATTGCGGACCGGCGCACCGTCCGCCAGCATGACATGGATATCGACCGCGAGGCGTTCGGCATGGAGGCCCTTGGGATTGGGCACGCCGTCCGCCCCGTCGAGCGTGTAATGCGCGGGCTGGGCGTGGAGCACTGTGCGGCCATCGGGCTGGATCACCTCACGCCCGGCGATCAGCAGGTGATCGATATCGTCGCTCTCGATCCGCCGCCCGCCGATCTCGACCTCGACTTTGGCGGTGGTGCTGGCGAGCCCCGCGCCGGAGCAGCCGATCCACACGCTCTGGACGCTGGCGTTGGCCATCTTCTCGGCGCGCTCGATCGCATCGCGTACCGAATGGGTGGCGGCGACCATGTCGGTCACGTAGCCGCGCTTGATCCCCTGCGACTGGCGGTGGCCCGAGCCCATGACGACCATCTCGCCTGCCTCGGTCAGCCCGGCGATGATCGCCGAGACACGGAACGAGCCGAGATTGACGGCCGCAAAGACCTTGGTGATGCGCGGGGCTGCCATGGCCGGATAATCAATCCTGTGCGGTCTTGCTGCCGGGTGCCTTTGCAGGCGCAGCGGAGGCAACAGCAGCGCGCGCGGCCTCTGTCCTGGCAGTGGCAGCTTCGGCCTTGGCGCTGGCTTCGGCGCGGACGGCAGCGGCAGCGGCATCGGCGCGGCCCGGAACGCGCATGTAGATGCGGTCGGTGCTGCGCATGTCGAAGCTCGCCACCTTGCCGCCGAGCAGGCGGTCCACGCCGTCCATGCGGGCGAACGTAAGCAGCGCGCTCGCCGATTCGGTCTCGCCCTCGGGCAGCGCGAGGACCTGCCGCGTCTTGAACGTCAGGTTCCAGCGGCGATTGCCGATCCATTCGGCTTCGGCAACCTGCGGACGCAGCGCGGGCGCGGTATCGAGCAAGTGGACGAGATCGGGCACGCGGTCTTCCGCGCCGTTGCCCGAAAGCACGAGCAAGCCCTTGGCTTTGGCCGGGTTCACATCCTCGAGCGGGTGGCCGGTCTCGTCGATCAGAGTCAGCTTGCCGTCACGGCGCAGCACGGCATTGGGGCTGCGCTCGATCACATCGACCACCAGCGTATCGGGCAGCTGGCGCGAGACGCGGGCGTCCTTCACCCATGAAAGCTGGAGCAGTTCATCGCGCAAAGCCGCAATATCGAGCCGGGGCATTGCCTGATCGCGCTGGCCGAGCACTTTCTCGTAGATCTTGAGTTCGTTCATGCGGTTGACGCCGCGCACTTCAACGCGCTTGACCTCGAAACCGGACTTGGCAGAGATCATCGCCATCTCGGCTTCGGCCAGCTGGGGCACGCCCGCCATGCTGGCGACAACCCAGGCAAGCACCACCGCGCCGCCAAGGATCATGAACATCAGGATACGGTGCAGCGTTTCCTCGCTGAACGGCATCCACTGCATGATCTGGTCGATCACCGAACCGGTCTGGCGGCGCGCGGCGGTCACCTTGCGCTTGGTCCCGCTGGCTGCTGCGGCGCGCCGCACCGCCTTGCCGCCCCGACGAATGGTCTGCGCCATGCCTCAGGCCTCCTTCTTCGCATGCGCGAGCGCATCGGCGACAATCGCCTCGACCAGATCGCCATAATCCATACCCAGCGCGCGCGCCTGTTCGGGCACGAGGCTGAGCGGGGTCATGCCCGGCTGGGTGTTGACCTCGAGCAGGAACAGCCCTTCGACACCCTGCTCGTCATCCCAGCGGAAATCGCTGCGGCTGGTGCCCTTGCAGCCGAGCAGCTGGTGGGCACGGAGCGCAATGTCCTTGCAGGCCTCCGCAATCTCGTCCGGGATTTCGGCGGGGCAGATATGGTCGGTCATGCCGTCGGTATACTTGGCGTCGAAATCGTAGAAGCCGGACTTGGGGCGAAGTTCGGTGACGAGGAGCGCCTTATCGACCAGCACCGCGGTGGTGAGTTCGCGCCCGCGGATGAACGGTTCGGCGAGGAGCTCGTCGAATTCGTTCCACGGGCCGATGCTGTCACGGCTGATCGGATCGCCATAATTGCCGCCCGCGGTCACGATGGCGACGCCGACCGAAGAACCTTCGTTGACCGGCTTCACGACATAAGGGCGCGGCAGGGGATCGCGGGTGTATAGCTCCTCGCTCTTCACCATGCGCCCGCCAGGCATGGGGATGCCGTGCGGCACCAGCGCCTGCTTGGTCAGCTGCTTGTCGATGGCGATGACCGAGGTGGCGAGGCCGGAGTGCGTATAGGTCAGGCCCATCAGGTCCATCAGGCCCTGCACGGTGCCGTCTTCCCCAGGCGTGCCGTGGAGCGCGTTGAACACGACATCGGGCGCGGCTTCGGCAAGGCGCTGCGCAACGTCGCGGCCCATATCGATGCGGGTGACGCGGTGGCCCTTCGCTTCAAGCGCATCGGCGACGCCGTTCCCGGACATGAGGCTGACGGGGCGCTCGCTCGACCAGCCACCCATCAGGACGGCGATATGGAGTTTGGGCAGGCTCATGCTTTGCCCACCCGCTGGATTTCCCACTGCAATTCGATCTCCGACTGTTCCTTCACCCGCCGCCGGACTTCCTCGCCCAGCGCTTCGATCTCGGTGCTGGTCGCCTCGCCCGTGTTGATGAGGAAATTGGTGTGCTTTTCGGAGACCTGCGCGCCGCCCAATGTGAGGCCCCGGCAGCCGGCCTTGTCGACGAGTTCCCAGGCCTTGTGGCCATCAGGGTTCTTGAAGGTGCTGCCGCCGGTCTTGCTGCGTAGCGGCTGGCTCGCCTCGCGCGCGGCGGAGATGCGGTCCATCTCGGCCTGGATCGCGGCGGGTTCACCCGGATGGCCCCGGAAGCGCGCGGCGACGACGATGCTGCCGTCGGTCAGTTCCGAATGGCGGTAGGTGTAGCCGAGATCGGCGAGCGACAGCGTGACGATCTCGCCCGAGCGCATCACGGCGTCACAATCGATCAGGATATCCTTGACCTCGCGGCCATAGGCACCGCCGTTCATGCGCACGAAGCCGCCGACGGTGCCGGGGATCGAGCGGAGGAATTCGAGGCCCGCGATGCCATGATCGCGCGCGGTGCTGGAGACGAGGATGCCGCTCGCACCGCCGCCGCAATTGAGCGTGATTTCGTCCACGCGCTCGACCTTGGCGAACGCCTTGCCGAGGCGAACGACAACGCCAGGAACCCCGCCATCGCGGACAATCAGGTTGGAGCCGAGACCGAGCGCCATGACGGGCACATCGGGCGCGAGACCGGCGAGGAAGTCCTGCAGGTCCGCCGCGTCCTTGGGCTCGAACAGCCACTCAGCCGTGCCGCCGGACTTGAACCAGACCAGCGGGGCGAGCGGGGCGTTGGGCGTGAGTTTGCCTCTACGCACGTGTTCCACCACCCCCCAACCCCCTCCTCTGAAGAGGAGGGGGAGATCGAGAGCCCCCTCCTCTTCAGAGGAGGGGGTTGGGGGTGGCGCCTGCATGCTCACACCGCCCCCCGCTGCGATGCAATCGCGCTGGCAAGGCCTGCCGCCCACTTGGTGATATCGCCCGCGCCGAGGCACACGACCATGTCGCCCGGCTGGACCACGCCCGCCAGTTCCTCGGCCAATGCGTCAGCGCCCGCGATCAGGTGCGCCGAGCGGTGGCCGCGCGCCTTGATGCCTTCGACCATGGCCGCGCTATCGACTCCCTCGATCGGTTGCTCGCCCGCCGGATAGACCGGCGCGGCATAGACCACATCGGCGTCGTTGAAGGCGCCCTGGAAGTCTTCCATGTGATCGCGCAGGCGGGTGAAGCGGTGCGGCTGGACGACCGCGATGACGCGGCCCGTGACACCCTCGCGCGCGGCGGCAAGCACGGCGCGGATTTCGACCGGGTGGTGGCCGTAGTCGTCGATCACCGTCGTACCGTCCACTTCGCCAACCTTGGTGAAGCGGCGCTTGACCCCGCCGAACTTCGCAAAGCCGGTGCGGACGAGATCTTCCGAAACGCCCATCTCGACCGCGACGGCGACAGCGGCGAGCGCGTTCTGCACGTTGTGGCGGCCGGGCATGGGCAGCTCGATGCCCTCGATCCGGCGGAAGCTGCCATCGCGCTGGCGCAGCACCGCGGTGAAGCGGTTGCCGCCAGGGATTGGCGTGACCGCCTCTCCGCGCACGTCGGCCTGCGCGGAGAAACCGTAGGTCACCACGCGGCGATCGCGCACCTTGGGGATGATCGCCTGCACTTCGGGATGATCGATGCACAGGATCGCCGCGCCGTAGAACGGCACGTTCTCGATGAATTCGACGAAGCTGTCCTTCACCCGCTCGAACGAGCCGTAGTGATCGAGATGCTCGGGATCGATGTTGGTGACGACCGCCAGCGTGCCATCGAGCCGCAGGAACGAGCCGTCGCTCTCGTCGGCCTCGACCACCATCCAGTCGCTGTCACCCAGCCGGGCGTTCGAGCCGTACGAATTGATGATGCCGCCGTTGATCACGGTGGGATCGATCCCGCCCGCATCGAGGAGGCAGGCGACCATCGATGTGGTGGTCGTCTTGCCATGCGTGCCCGCCACCGCAACGGTGTTTTTCAGGCGCATCAGTTCGGCCAGCATCTCGGCGCGGCGCACCACGGGGATGCGGCCCTCCAGTGCAGCAACGACTTCGGGATTGTCGCGCTTCACCGCGGTGGAGGTGACGACAACCGCTGCGCCCGCAACGTTCTCCGCGCGCTGGCCGATCATCACCGGAATGCCCCGCGCACGCAGGCCATCAACAACATAGCTTTCCGCCATGTCGGAGCCTTGCACGCTATAGCCCATGTTGTGCATGACTTCGGCAATGCCAGACATGCCGATGCCGCCGATGCCGACGAAGTGGATCGTCCCGATCTCGGTGCCGACGCCTTTCATGCACATGCTCCGCAGGCAGACATGGTCCTCCCCATTTTCGTCGCAGACGCAAATGGGGAGGTGGCCCGCCGCAGGCGGGTCGGAGGGGTATCGGCGGCGAGGGAAAACCCCTCCGTCAGCCCTGCGGGCTGCCACCTCCCCATTTGCGCTTCGCAAAAATGGGGAGGACCAAGGACGTCGCGGCTCATTCCGCGGTCTCCCGGGCAAGCGCCTGCTGGGTGCTGGCCGTTTGCGCGGCGCCTTCCATGCGGATCACGTCCATCAGCGGCACGCCGCCGAAGCTTTCGACAAGGTCGGCAAGGTCCTTGACCGCATTGGGCAAGCCGCAGTTCCAAGCGGCGTGGGCGGCATTGGCGAGCGAGGTCGGATCGAGCGCCATGGTCTGGATCTGCTTGGCGAGTTCCTTGGGGGTGAAGCCCGACTGGCGGATCGCGCGGGCGCCGCCCGCCTTCACCATCTCGCGCGCGTTGACGGCCTGATGATCGTCGGTCGCGATGGGGAGCGGCACGAGGATCGCCGGGCGGCCGACTGCAGTCAGCTCCGCAATGGTCGAGGCGCCGGAGCGGCCGATGAACAAGTGCGTATCGGCGAGGCGGGTGGCCATGTCCTCGAAATAGGTGCCGAGCTCGGCGGGGATCTGGTGCCCGGCATAGCGCGCGCGAACGGCCTCGATATCCTCGGGCCGGCACTGCTGCGTCACCTGCAGGCGGTGGCGCAGCGCCGGCGGGAGCATGGCAAGGCCATCGGGCACGACTTCGGAGAGGATCGTGGCGCCCTGGCTGCCGCCGGTCACCAGCACGCGGAACAGGCTGTCTTCCGAGAAGGGCGGGAACGGTTCGCCGCGCAGCGCAAGGACTTCCGCGCGGACCGGATTGCCGACGCGGTGGACCTTGGCCCAGAGCTTGGGATCGAGCCGCTCGACTTCCATGTAGGCCGTGGCGATGGCATCGACGCGCTTTGCCAGCAGGCGGTTTACCCGGCCGAGGACGGCGTTCTGTTCGTGGATCACCGTGGGGATGTTCGCCGCGCGCGCGGCCAGCAGCGCGGGGAGCGCCGGATAGCCGCCGAAGCCGACGACGCAGGACGGCTGGAAGCTTTCGAACAGGCGCAGCGCCATCGCCCGGCCGCGCCAGATCGCGGCGAGGCCCTTGGCGAGCGCAATCGGATTCTTGCCGAGGCGGCCGGCCGGCAGCACGTGCGCGGGCAGGAATGAAGGCTTGCCGGGGATCTTCGCGCCGCGCTCGTCCGTCACCAACGCGACATGATGCCCGCGCCGCTCCAGCTCGGTCGCCAGCGCGAAAGCGGGCAGGAGGTGCCCGCCGGTGCCGCCCGCCGCCAGAACGAAATGGCGCGACACGCCGGGGATGTGATTCGTCATGTGCGCACGAGCTCCCTCAGGTCCATCGTCTCGCGCGAAAGATAGGGATTGCGCCGCGTGATGGCGAGGAGGAACCCGACGCCGAGCAGCAGCGCAATGGTCGAGGAACCGCCGTAACTGATGAGCGGCAGCGTCATGCCCTTTGAGGGGAAAAGCTGGAGGTTGACGAGGATGTTGATGAAGGCCTGCCCCGCCAGCTGCGCGGTGAGCCCGGCGGCGGCGAGCACGGTGAACAGGTCTTCCTCATCCGCCAGGCGCATCATTACGCGGATGACGATGGCGCAATAAAGCACCACGATCAGCGCGCAGGCAATCAGGCCGAACTCTTCGCCGATGACCGAGAAGATGTAGTCGGTATGCGCCTCGGGCAGCGCCATCTTGCGGCTGCCGAGCCAGAGCCCCGCCCCGCTCCAACCGCCGCTGACCAGCGTGCGCATGGCGAGGTCCACCTGATCGAACTCGCTGCCGCCCGAAAGGAACGCGTCGATGCGGTGCGTCGCGTTGGGGTAGAAGAAATAGGCCAGCAGGACCGAGACGACGGCGCCGCCGGCAGTCCAGCCGATCTTGGTGAGATCAAGTCCGGAAAGCAGCACGAGAACGAACCACACACCAGCGAACAGCACGGTGGAGCCGAAATCTGGCTGCGCCATCAGCAGCGCGGCAATCAGTATCATGAGGCCGATGGTGATCCCGATCACCGGAATATTGGGATCGCGCACACGCCACGAGAGGATCCACGCGACCGCAACGGCAAAGCCGGGCTTGAGAAATTCGGAAGGCTGCAGGCTGAAACCGATCCACAGCCAGCGCTTGGCGCCCTTCACTTCGCTGCCAAGGATCGGCACGAAGACGAGCGCAACCAGCATGGTCGCCGCCAGCAGAATGGCGAGGCGGCGGGTGGTTTCCTTGGGCAGGAGCGAGGCGACGAACATCGCGAAAAGCCCGACGGTGAGCCAGCGCAAGTGCAGCCAGAAGAAGTAGAGATCACCCAGCGTCTTGCCCGGTGTCGAGAGCCGGTGGGCGCTGGCCGGAGACGAGGCCGCGACCGCCACCGTGCCTACCGTGACAAGCATGAGCACGAGCGCGAGCAGCACGCGGTCGATCTCGCGCCACCAGATCACGAGCTCGCTGCGGCGCGTGCGGCGATAGCGATTGGTGCGCGGCGCGATCCGCACACCGCCGCCGGGCAGCGGGGTGGCGACCTGCCGGGTGGGCTGGTGCGCGTTCATGCCTGTGAACTCCCGGCGCCCTGTTCGGCGATCAGCGCGGTGACGATCTGGCGGAAGCTGTCACCCCGCGCCTCGAAATCGCGGAACTGGTCAAAGCTCGCGCAGGCCGGGGAGAGCATGATGACATCGCCGGGCTCAGCCGCGTCCATTGCCTGACGCACCGCGTCGCACAGCATTTCGCTGCGCTGGACCGGCATGACGGGCTCGAGGATATCGGCAAAGCGGGGGCCGGCCTCACCGATCGTGTAGGCCTGCACGACATGGCTGAAATAGGGGGCGCAGGCATCAAGGTCGTCGCCCTTGGGCAGGCCGCCGAGGATCCAGTGGACGCGCGGCCATGCGCCGAGCGCTGGCGCAGTGGAAGCGGGATTGGTCGCCTTGCTGTCGTTGATGAAGAGAATGCCGTTCGCCTCCGCCACGCGCTCCATGCGGTGGGGGAGGCCGACGAAGCTCCCAAGCGCGGCGCGCCAGACGGGTTCGCCAATGCCGAGGCGCTTGGCAATCGCAACCGCAATTGCTGCGTTCTGGAGATTGTGCGGACCTTGCAGCGAGGGCCACTCGGCCTGACCCGTCAGCGCGGAAGGATCGACCACTTCGATATCGCCTTCGGGGCGGTGCGCCGCGATCTCGGCAGCGATGCGCCGGGTATCGTCATCGCCGCAGCCGAACACCGCGAACTGGCCCGCCTGCTGCATCTGGAACAGCCGCGCCTTGGACGCGCCGTAGCCTTCATAGCCATCGTAGCGGTCAAGGTGATCGGGGCTGAGGTTGATGAAGGCGGCGAGATCGGCATGCAGGCTATACGTCAGGTCGATCTGGTAGCTCGACAGTTCGAGCACGTAGACCCCGCCTTCAGGCAGCGGCGGCTGGCCGAGGATGGGCAGGCCGATATTGCCGCCCATAACTGTCGGCATGCCCGCTTCCTTGACGATATGGTGGACGAGCGAAGTAGTGGTCGATTTGCCGTTGGTGCCGGTGATCGCGACGACCTTGTGCGGCGGCAGGCTGGCGCGGGCCTGCGCGAAAAGCTCGATATCGCCGATGATCGGAACACCGAAGCTGCGGGCATGGGCAGCGATGGGGTGACGATTCAGGGGTACGCCGGGGGAGACGACCATGCCGTCGAACCCGGTGAGATCGATCGCCAGCGGATCGGCGATAGTGGCGCGCCCTTCGACAGCGGCGCGCGCGTCCTCGCGACCGTCCCACGCGGTAACTTCGGCCCCGCTTGCCAGCAGCGTATCGACGCTCGCAAGCCCCGACCGCGCAAGGCCGAGGACTGCGTAGCGTTTGCCGGCAAAGGCGGGGGAGACGATCATGGGCTTTGCCACGGCACGCTTACCGTACCTTCAGCGTGGCGAGACCGAGCAGCGCGAGCACGATCGAGACGATCCAGAAGCGGATCACGACGGTCGATTCCTTCCAGCCCAATTGCTCGAAATGGTGGTGGATCGGCGCCATGCGGAACACGCGCTTGCCGGTTCGCTTGTAGACGAAGACCTGCACGATGACCGAAACCGCCTCCATCACGAAAAGGCCGCCGACGATCCCGAGCACGATCTCATGGTGGATCGAAACCGCGATGACGCCCAGCGTACCGCCGAGCGCGAGGCTGCCGGTATCACCCATGAACACCGCAGCGGGCGGCGCATTGAACCACAGGAAAGCAAGGCCCGCGCCCATCACCGCGCCGCAGAAGATCGAAAGCTCACCCGCGCGCGGCACGTGCTGGATGCCGAGGTAGTGCGCATAGTCGACGCGGCCCGCGAGATAGGCGATTATCGCGAAAGTGCCCGCCGCAATGATCACCGGCATCGTGGCCAGTCCGTCGAGCCCATCAGTCAGGTTCACCGCATTGCCCGCGCCGACGATGACGAAGGCGGCGAACAGGTAGTAGGTCGGACCCATCGGCACGTAGAGATTGCTGAACACGGGGAGGTAGAGGTTGGTGTCCGTCACCACGAGCGCGAGCGCGATGCCTGCGACGGCAAATTCGGCCAGCAGGCGAATGCGCGCGGAAAGCCCGGCATGGGCGTACTTGGTGACCTTGGCGTAGTCGTCAAGAAAGCCGATCAGCCCGAAGCCCAGCGTAACGACGAGGCAGGCCCACACGAACTTGCTGGTGAGGTCCATCCACAGCAGCAGCGAGATCGCGAGGCTGATCACGATCATCAGCCCGCCCATCGTCGGCGTGCCACGCTTGGCGAGGTGCGATTGCGGGCCATCGGCGCGGATCGGCTGGCCCTTGCCCTGGCGCACGCGCAGCATGTTGATGAAGCGCGGGCCGATGATGAGGCCGATGATCAGCGCGGTCATCAGTGCCGCGCCCGAACGGAACGACTGATAGCGGATCAGATTGGCGATGCCCTCGAAATGCAGCCAATGCGCCAGAACATAGAGCATTCAGTTTTCCCCGGCCGTCTTGGCCCCGCCCGTTTTGGCCTTTGCAGTGAGCGCGCGCACAAGTGTTGCGAGCCCGACCGAATTCGACCCCTTCACCAGAATGGCGTCGCCGCCCTGCGGTGCGTCCGCAGCCAGGCATTCCGCCGCTTCTGCAGCGCTTCCGGCATGGTCGAGTTCGATTCGCGCGGCAAGCGCGGGGTCTGCGTTTTTCCCCAGTGCCCTGCCCAGTTCGGCGACAAGAACGGCCATTTCGGGGCCAACCAGAATGATCCGTTCGACGCCCGCGGCGATCAGCGGCTGCGCAAGGCCGGCGTGGTAGTCGCCTGACGCATCACCCAGTTCCTTCATCGCGCCGAGCACGGCAATCCGGCGGCGCGCGGGCACTTCACCGAGCGAGGCAATGGTCGCGCGCATCGAGGCGGGGTTGGCGTTGTAGCTCTCGTCGATGAGCAGGGCCTTGCCCGAGCCATCGCCGCCCGGCGCAGGGATCACATGGCGCGCGCCGCGCCCGGCCAGCCCTTCCATCTCCGCCAGCGCAAGCCCCGCCGCACCGAGATCGCCCCCGGCGGCGGCAACCGCGGCCATGACAGCGAGCGAATTGTCCACCCAGTGGGCGCCCGGCTGGGCAATCGTGTAGCACAGCTTGCGCGCACCCAGCGGGCCGGAGAACGCAGCCGTCACGAGCGTGCCGCCTCCCGGCGCGGGCACCGCATCAAGCAGGCGCGCATCGGCATGCGCCCCGCGTCCGAAGCTGACGACTTCGCCTGCATGGCGCGCCGCGGCTTCCCGCAGCTGCGCAAAGTGCGGACTGTCTGCCGGGATGATCGCAGTGCCGCCAGCTTCGAGCCCTTCGAAGATTTCCGCCTTGGCCTCGGCTATGGCTTCCTCGCCCGAGAAGTGGCCGATATGCGCGGGCGCGATGGTGGTGACGATGGCCACGTGCGGGCGCACCAGCCGGGTCAGCGCCGCAAGCTCGCCAGCGTGGTTCATCCCCATCTCGAACACGCCGAAGCGGCTGCGCGCGGGCATCCGCGCGAGGCTGAGCGGCACGCCGACGTGGTTGTTGTAGCTCTTGACCGAGCGATGCGCACGGCCCCGGCTGCCGCGATCGAGCGCGGCAAACAGCGCTTCCTTGACGCCGGTCTTGCCCGCCGAGCCGGTCACACCGATGACCACCGCGTCCATCGCATCGACCCGCGCGCGGGCGGCGTGGCCGAGATCGACGAGCGCCTGCGTGGTGCTTTCGACCAGCACATGCGGATAGGGCACGGGGTATTCAACCAGCGCCGCGGCAGCCCCGCGCGCGAAAGCGCCTTCGAGGAAGCGGTGACCATCGCTTTCGGCGCCCTTGAGCGCGATGAACAAGTCGCCCGGCTGGACTTCGCGGCTATCGGTCGCGCAGCCCGAAACTTCAAACGTGCCGGAGGCATTGCCGCCGGTCGCCGCGGCGATTTCATCCGCCGTCCACAGCGCGAGGCCGATGGCATCGCTCGGCTCGGCCGGCCATTGCAGGAGGGCACTCATGGCATTCATTGGCTGCACTCCCGCGCCACTTGCACGTCATCGAAGGGAAGGACGCGTGATGCCTCGCCGCGTCCCACGATCTGGCCTTGCTCGTGGCCCTTGCCGGCCACAAGCACGATATCGCCTGCCCCCGCTGCGGCAATGGCGGCGGCGATGGCTTCGCGGCGGCCGGGCACCTCGCGGGCCCGCGCGTCGCAGCCGCCCATCACGGCGGCGCGGATCAGCGCGGGATCCTCGCCGCGCGGGTTATCGTCGGTGACGATGACCACGTCCGAACCGGCACAGGCGGCGCGGCCCATTTCGGGGCGCTTGCCTTCGTCGCGGTCCCCGCCCGCGCCGAACACGGTGATCAGCCGCCCCTGCTTGCCGACATGCGGGCGCAGCGCGGCAATGGCGGCGGTGATCGCATCGGGCGTGTGCGCGTAATCGACATAGACCGGCGCGCCTTGCCGCGTGATCGACGCGCGCTCGAGCCGCCCGCGCACCGGCTGAATGCGCGAAAGCGCGGCCAGCGTGGCCACCGGATCGCCGCCCGTCGCGATGACGAGCCCTGCCGAGACCAGCGCATTGGCCGCCTGATAGGCACCGATGAGCGGCAGATCGAGCTTGCGGGTGGTGCCCTCGAAAGCGAGCTCCAGCGTCTGGCCCAGCTGCGTGGGGGTGCGGGCAAGGAGCTTCAGCGTCTCGCCCTGTTCGCCCACCGTGATGAGCTTCAATCCGCGCGCCTTGGCCGCCGCAATCGCTTGCGCGGACCAGGCATCGTCCGCCCAGATCACGGCCGTGCCGTCTTCGGCTACGACATCTCCGAACAGGCGCATCTTGGCCGCGAAATAGGCATCCATCGTGCCGTGGTAATCGAGGTGATCGCGGCTGAGGTTGGTGAAGGCGCCGGCTGCGACCCGAGGGCCCTCATTGCGGAACTGGTCGAGCCCATGGCTCGAGGCTTCGTAGGCGACATGGCTCACCCCTTCGCGCGCGAGGCCGGCGAGATTGGCGAGGAACGTCACGATATCGGGCGTGGTGAGCCCGGTGGAAACGCTTTCGTCCGCCGTGGTCACGCCGAGCGTGCCGATCGAGGCGGCGCGGAATCCCGCCATGCGCCAGAGCTGGCGAGTCATCTCGACAGTCGAGGTCTTGCCATTGGTGCCAGTGACGGCGACGAGCGTTTCAGGGACCGGCGCGAAGAACGGCGCGGCAAGGCGCGCAAAGGCCCGGCGCGGCGCGGAATCGGCGATATGGACCGCGCCTTCCACCCGGGCTTCGGGCCGCGCGACAACGGCAATCGCGCCCGCCCTGACGGCGTCTGCAATGAAATCCTCACCATTCACCCGCGTGCCGACAAAGGCGCCAAACACCGTGCCCGGGGCGATTTTTCGGTGATCGATGGCAAATCCGGTGACGTTCGCCTGGCCTTGCACAGCAGTGCCCTCAGGCAGCGCGATACCCGCCGCAGCGGCAAGGGCCGCAAGGTTCATTCGCCTTCTCCGGAGCCGACCAGCGGGCTGAGGTCGGAAATGTCCACATCATGGTGTGCATCGGGCACCACGCCGAGCATCGGACCGATGCGCGGCACCAGCCGTCCGACGATGGGCGCGGCATTCCACGCCGCCGTGCGCTGGCCGCTGGTCTGCTGGGTGGCCTGGGGTTCGTCGAGCATCACGATCACCACATAGCGCGGCTTGTCCATCGGGAAAGCTGCCGCGAACGTGGCGATCAGCGAGGTCTTGCGATAGCCGCCCCCGCCCGGCTTTTCCGCCGAACCGGTCTTGCCACCAACGCGGAAGCCGGGCGCATCCGCCTTGCGGCCGGTGCCGTCGACCACGATCATGCGCAGCAGCTGGCGGATGCGCGCGCTGGTCGAGGCCTGGAACACGCGGCGACCCGGAGCCACGTGCGCCGGATCGACCTTGTAGAGCGTGGCCGGGCGCCAGATCCCGCCGTTGACAAGCGCGGCATAGGCTGCGGCAAGGTGCAACGGCGTGACCGCAATGCCGTGGCCGTAGCTTACGGTCATCGTCGTCAGCCGCGCCCAATCGCCCTTGCCGCCTTCGCCGCCGCCGCGGGGCCACAGCGGGAAACCGCGCGCGGGCAGTTCGATCGTCGGGCGCTCGTTCATGGCGAGCTGCTCCATCGTGCGCTTCAGCGCGACCGGACCAAGCTTGTCGGCAACATGCGCCAGAACGATGTTCGAAGAGTGGATCAGCGCTTCGGGCACATTGAGCGATGCGCCGAAGTTGTGGCTGTCGTGAATGGTGAAGCTGCCCATCTTGAACGGAACCGACGGATACCGCTCGGCCATGTCGGTCACGACGCCGGCATCGATGGCCGAGGCGATTGTGATCGGCTTGAAGGTGGAACCAAGCTCGTAAACCTGGTTCGACACGCGGTTGAACACGAGATCGTTGTAGGCAAGATCCGAACGATTGGGATTGAACGAGGGCAGCGAGGCAAGCGCAACCACTTCGCCGCTATCGGCATCGAGGATCACCCCGGCCGCACCCTTGGCGTTGGTTTCCAGCATGCCGCGGCCAAGCTCGTCTTCCAGCGCGCCTTGCGCCCGCGCATCGATCGAGAGCGCGGTGGGGGTGCCGCGATAGGCGGGATCGAGCAGGCGCGGCTCCAGCACCTGTTCCATGCCGACATGGCCCTTGCCGGCCTCATCGACATAGCCGAGCACATGGGCGGCGAGCGAGCCTTGCGGATAGAAGCGCTGCTCCTCACGCGGGAATTCAAGCGCGGGTTCGCCAAGCGCGAAGACTTTGTTGGCATCTTCCGGCAATACCCGGCGGCGCAAGTAGCAGGACTTGCCAGCCTTGAGCCGCGCGACGAGATCCGCGTAGTCGGCATCCGGAAAAATGCCGACAAGTGCGCGGGCGACTTCCTCGGGCGTCTTGACCAGCGGCGCGCCGCGCTCACCCAGCGCCTTGGGATTGAACCACAGCGAGTAGGAGGCAAAGGCGCGGGCCAGCGCCACGCCGTTGCGATCGGTGATTTCCCCGCGCGAAGGCAGCAGAGCTTCGGCCAGCGAGGTGCGCTCGGGCGTCTGCTCGAACAGGCCGAGCTGGGCGATGCGCACGCAGGCCGTCAGCGTCAGAAACACGAACAGCAGCATGATCCACAGCGCGCGCACGCGTGCGGTGACAAGCGCGTTCTGGCGCACGTTGGCGAGCTGGACCCGGCCGGTGGCGATGGCGGCAGAGGCGGTCAGCGAATTCACGGGGCGGACTTGCTCCCCCCATGCGCCGGCTTGGCAGGCTTCGCGGATTTGGCGGACTTTTCAGCCTTGGCCCCGGCGGACTTGCCGGGCTTTGCCTGCGTCTTGCCTGCCGCGAGCCTGGCGCCCTTGCCGGGATGCGCGGCATCGTCCCTGGCAGACTTGCCGGACTTGGCGAGGCCGGCCTTGCCGTCCTTGGCCTTGCCGGACTTGTCGGCCTTAGCCTTGCCAGCCTTGTCCTTGCCATCCTTCTTGAGCGGGGCAACCATTGCGAGGCGCGCGCCGAGGTTGGCCGTGGCGCTGGCACGATCGGCAGCATCGGCGGGCTTGGCGGCGGCCTTGTCGTCGTCATCCGCGGTGGTCACCGGCGCCGCGATATCGGCCGCACCGGCAATGTCGGAAATCACCGAGGGAAACGCCGCTTCAGCCGCGACGGCATCGTCCGCGCTCGCTACGCGGATCGGGGTCGGCGAATCGGGGCCGTCGGGCTTGGCGAAGGCGGCAAGCTGGCGTTCGTTCGAAAGGTACTGGCCCGCGGTGGGCGCAACATAGCCGAACTCGACATCGTTCCAGAGCTTGAGCTGCTGCTGGTTCGCGCGGGTCTCCACCTCGGTCTCGAGGTAGAGCTTCTCCTTGCGCAGCGCGACGATCTGCTGCTCGGTGCGGTGCACCTGGCTGCGCAGCGCGTTGACGCGGAAGGCGAGCACCATGACGATCGCAGCGCAGACGAGCAGCAGCGCGATCCAGCCGATCGAACGGAAGCGGTTGGCGCTGACCATCATGCTGCCAATGCTCCCCTTGCAGGCGCGGCGGTGCGCACGGCCCAGCGCAAGGTGGCAGAGCGCGCGCGGGGGTTGCGCGCCTGCTCTTCCGCGCCGGGGCGGATCGCGGCAGAGGGCTTTTCAAAGACAGGCGCAGCGGCGGGTGCGTTGATGGGGAGGTGGCGCGAACCCGCCGGCACCGCGCCCGCGCCTTCGCGCAGGAACTGCTTGACGATCCGGTCTTCAAGGCTGTGGAAGCTGACCACGGCGAGGCGGCCGCCGGGCGCCAGCACGCGTTCGGCAGCGGCAAGACCGGCGTGGAGTTCATCCAGTTCGCCGTTCACGTGAATGCGCACCGCCTGAAAGCTGCGCGTGGCAGGATCCTTGGGCGCGCCGGGCCGGTAGCCGAGCGCCTTGCGCACGACATTGGCAAACTGCCCGGTGCTCGTCAGCGGACGGGCTGCGACCACGGCGCGCGCGATGCGGCGCGACTGGCGCTCCTCGCCGTACTGATAGAGCACATCGGCAATCGCTTCCTCGCTCGCACCGTTGAGGAAATCGGCAGCACTTTCACCGGACTGCGACATGCGCATGTCGAGCGGGCCATCGCTCGAGAAAGCAAACCCGCGCGCGGCCTGATCGAGCTGCATCGAACTGACGCCGATATCGAACACCACGCCCTGCACCGATGCCACCCCCGCTTCGGCCAACCCTTCGGCAAGTTCCGAAAAGCGGCGCGGGTGGAGCACGAGCCGGGGCGGCATTTCTGAAACTTCCCCCCAGGCCCGCCCGGCCGCAATCGCATCGGGGTCGCGATCGAAGGCATGGACGGTGGCACCGGCACCGAGCAGGCGGCGGGTGTATCCGCCTGCGCCGAAGGTGGCGTCCACGATCATGCTGCCGACTGCGGGGTTCAGCGCGGCAATCACCTCATCGAGGAGCACGGGGATATGGGGCGCGCCGCTCATTTGCGGGCTGCCTTGGCCGAGAACTCGGCCATACGGGCGCGGCAGGCGGATTTGACCGAGTCCCACTCGGGGCCCATCGCAAACAGCGCATCGGGCGCCCAGATCGTGATCTGGTGCATGCCGCCGTGGAAATAGAGCGCATCGCCAATATCGGCCTGCTCGCCGAGATATTCGGGCAGCACGAAACGGCCGGAATCATCGAAGCTGATCCTGGCAAAGCCGGCGATCTGCGCGGCGCGGACGTCGATATCGAAAGGTTCGCCGCGCTCGATCGCGACGCGTTCCTCATGCGCGAGCATCTCGGCAAAGCTGTCCGCGCGGGATTCGCCAAAGCCGACGAGGCAGGGATGCTTGGCGTGCTTGTCGAGGCAGAGGATGCGGTTGCCGCGTGAAGCTTCCTTGACCGTCTGGCGGAAGTCCGCAGGGAGGACAAAACGGTTCTTCTCGCCGCGCGGCGAAAAGCCCTGCCCCCAATACTGCGACTGCGCCCCAGCCAAGTGCCGCTTCCCCGCAACGGACGAAAGCCTCCCAACCCGGCCGCGCACACCCGCGTGGCCGACTCATCCCCCGCGGATGCGTCATGGAGTCCGTCCTGATGGGGTATTGTCTTAACGCGGGAGGGTCCGGGCGAAAAGGGGAAAATGCGGGAAATTGCGTCCAGACGTTGATTCCAGTGGATGAATCTCTGCTCGGGGCAATCACATAGGCTTAGGCTGCATCGGAGCACCCCGGACGAAATCACGCATTTCCGCCAGATTCCGGGATTCGCCCACACCCTGCCCGGGGTGGCTCTGCTCGTTCCCGTGATTTCCCGCAGCCGTTTCCCGCGGCTTCCCGTGCTGCGCCAGTCAGCGCGCGAAGGCCCGCCGCAGCAGCAGGCGCAAGGCCCGCGCGCGCGTTGCCGAGTCAGGGCCGTCAGCGGAGTCGAACAGCGCCGCATCGGCCACGATCAGCGCGGAACCCTTGCCGATCCGGCAATCCGCGATGAGCCCGGCTTCCTCGATCCGGCATTCCTGCGGCGCTCCCGCGAGGGGGAGCAGTTCGCCCGGGGATTGGACGGGAAACGGCGTTCCCGCGCTTTCCCCGGCTTCGGCCTTCTCACGCAGCACAAGGCCCCAATGCGCGAGGATCGGGCCGAGCAGCACGGTCCCCGCCGGGCGACGCGGATCGCCCAGGGCAAAGCGGCTGTCGAACGTCAGCAAAGGATCCGCGAACAGCAGCAGGTGCCCGCCGCTCCGCACCCAGCCATCGAGCGCGACGTTTTCAGCTGGCTCCAGCGGACGCGGCTGCGCGATCAGCAGATCGGCGAGCGGCCCGGGCGCAAGCAGCGTATCGAGCGGGACGAGGCGCCGGCCTTCCTCCAGCACCGGACGCGCCCAGTGCGGCTTTGCTGGCGCGGCAAGCTGGGCGGAAACACCGTCCGCCTCGCTCCACAGGATCGGCAGGCTGGTGAAGAGGCCTAGCGGCGGCGGCGGAGACGGCTTGCTGCAGGCCGCCAGCGCGCCAATCGCCAGGATCAGAATCTTGCGAATAAAGCTCAGTTGCCGTTGGGACGCGGCGCCTGACGTGCAGGCTTGGCGCCGCCTGCGCCCCCGCCGTTAACCGGCAGTTCGGGCGCGACGCCCATATCGACCAGCGGATCATTGGCGGCGCTGGGGCTCGGGCTCGGGCTCGCGGCAGCGGCGGCGGGCGTGCCGGACGTGGTGCGTTCGACTTGCTTGGCGCGGTCCATGATCACGTTGGCGAGGCTGACGATCAGCAGCATGCCGGCAAGCCCGAACAGCCCGATCTGGAGCCGATGCACCGCCTGCGCGCGCAGTTCGCGCGGGCCAGGATAGGCGGGCTGCAGCGCGGCAAGGCGCGCGGTTTCCGCCGCGGATTCGCCAGCGGTCGGCACAGGTTCTGGCGCCGGGCTGCGATCAGGAATGAGGCCGAAGAATGCCATCCGCGCGTTTCTAGCCGCTTATGCCAGCGAGGGAAAGATCAACCCAGCCAGGGGAACACCGGCAGCCCCTTCGCGCGCAGCCACTCCGGGTTGTAAAGCGAGGAGAGGTAGCGGAAACCCGTATCGCACAGGATCGTCGCCACGCGCTTGCCGGGGCCGAGCTGCTTGCCCAGCGCGACCGCGCCCGCGACGTTGATCCCGCTCGAAAGGCCAAGGCACAGCCCTTCCTCGGCGAGGAGGCGGCGCACCCATTCAAGGCCTTCCTCGTCCGAAATGCGGAACTGCGTATCGATCGGCGCGCCTTCGAGGTTGGCGGTGATGCGCCCCTGCCCGATCCCTTCCGCGACCGAGGAGCCTTCAGACTTCAATTCGCCATGCGCGTAATAGTTGTAAAGCGCAGCGCCGTGCGGATCGGCGAGGCCGATGGTGACGTTTTCATCGAAGGCCTTGAGGCCGAAGCCGACCCCCGCGATCGTCCCGCCGGTGCCCGCTGCGCAGATGAAGCCATCGACGCGGCCTTCCATCTGTGCCCAGATTTCCGGCGCGGTGCTTTCGATGTGGGCACGGCGGTTGGCGATATTGTCGAACTGGTTGGCCCAGACGGCGCCTTCAGTCTCCTCGGCGATGCGGCGCGAAGTGTGGACGAAGTGGCCCGGATTGGAAAACGGCGCAGCGGGGACAAGCACGAGCTCTGCACGCAGCGCGCGCAGCGTGTCCATCTTCTCGCGCGATTGGGTTTCGGGCATCACGATGACCGACTTGTAGCCCAGCGCGTTGGCGACGAGCGCGAGGCCGATGCCGGTGTTGCCTGCCGTGCCTTCCACGATTGTGCCACCGGGCTTCAGCGCACCGCGGCCTTCCGCATCGCGCACGATCCACAGCGCGGCGCGGTCTTTCACCGAAGCACCGGGATTGGCGAACTCACACTTGCCGTAAATCTCGCAGCCCGCGGCCTCGCTCGGCCCCTTGAGCAGGACGAGCGGCGTGTTGCCGATGAGCGAAAGCGTATCCGTTACGATTGCGGGTGGCGGCGCGGTGTTTGTCATGCTGCGGGAGGTAATGCCCCGCTGCGCTGGCCGCAACGCAATTGCGCTTTCAGGGGCGGAAGCGTGATTGTTTCGCGCAGAGGCGCAGAGGCGCGGAGTTCTTGACCATGCGGCGCAGCCGCGCTCTCTCCGACGTCCTGCTACCAGAATGAAAGCCTGCGGCGAGGCGCGAAACCCCTTCGCTACTCCCGCCCGGCGCGAATGGCCCCCGCCGCTGCAAACGGCGCAATCGCCAAAGCAGCGAGGCTGGAGGCCGCCAGCAGCAGCAGGCCGCCCTCCCCGCCCGGCTGGAGCGAGCCGGCACCGAAGATCAGCAGCGGCACCGCCAGCGGAATGGCGAGCAGCCCGCCCAGCGCGGCGCCTGCGCGCAGGCCCGCCGTCAGCGCTGCGATGGTCACGCCGATGGCAGCGAGGCCCGGGGTGCCGAGCAGCAGGCCGACCTCCACCGTCCACAGCTGCGCGCCATCGAGATTGAGCAGCCCCGCCGAAAGCGGCGCTGCCAGCATCAGCGGCACGCCGAAGCTCAGCCAGTGGGCCAAAATGCGCAGCAGGAGCACGCCTTCCTCGGCAATTCCGCGCAGCGCCCACTGGTCGAAGAAGCCCGCCTCGAGATCGGGCTCCACCAGCCGGTCGAGCGGGAGGATTGCGGCAAGCAGCGCCGCCACCCAGATCACGCCTGCGCCGGTGCGCGCCAGCAGCTTGGCATCGGGCCCCACCGCGAAGGGATAGAGCATGGCGACCGCGAGGAAGAACAGCAGCGGCAGCAGCGCCCCGCCCCGCCCCGGCGCGCCGAACAGCAGCAGCGTCAGATCGCGGCGGAAGATCGTCCAGAGCGCGCTCACGGCAGGTACTCCAGCAGCGATAGCGTGCGCAGCTTCTGCAATTGCAGCGGCTGGTGCGAGGCGATCACGGCGATCCCGCCCAGCGCCCGGTGCGCTTCGATCGCGGCCTGCGCGCTGGCGCCCCAATGCGTGTCGAGCCCGTTCAGGGGCTCATCGAGCAGCCAGATCCGTGCGCCGCTCGCCGCGAGCCGCGCCAGCGCCGCGCGCTTGCGCTGGCCGGTGGAAAGGTAGCGCACCGGCACATCGAGCAGGTCTTCAAGGCCAAAGTCCGCGCGCGCCTCACCCGCCTGGTCAACCCGCCGCCAGAACGCCAGCGCCTCACCCAGCGGCTGATGCGGATCGAGCGCGGGCCGTTCATCCGAAAGCGCGAGCGCACCCTCGTGTTCGACGTGCCCGTTATAGGCACGCAGCAGCCCCGCGAGGATGCGCATAAGGCTGGACTTGCCGATACCATTGGGCCCGGCAAGGTGCAGCGCCTCCCCGCCGGTGAGTTCGAAGCCCACGCCCTTGAACAGCAGCCGGTCGCCGCGCCGGCAGGCAATATCATAGGCAGCGAGACGGCACGGTTGCATCGTCTCTGCCGATAGGGGAAAGCGGGCGCACTGCCAAGGAGACCTAAGTTATGGCGATTGCCCAGCTGACCGAAACCGAGCGCAACACTGCCCTTGCCGCCCTGCCCCACTGGGCGCTGCGCGAAGATAGCCTCGCGATCACGCGCACCTTCCGCTTCACCGATTTCGCCGAGGCCTTTGGCTTCATGACCCGCGTGGCGATCCTGGCGGAGAAAGCCGATCACCACCCGGAGTGGTTCAACGTCTATAACCGCGTCGAGATCACTCTGACCACACATGATGCAGGCGGGCTGAGCGCGCGGGACGTGGCGCTGGCGAGAGCGATTGACGAGTTTGGGGTTTAACCCGCCGCGAGAGGAGCCGCCACAATCGACCGACCGGCCATCCATTTCACGGCAAGGCCGATGGCGAGGGCAAGGGCAAAGCCTGCCCAGGTTTCGCGAGAGCATTGGGTCATCAGCGCCACGCACATGGCCGCTGCGGCCGCGCTGATCCCCATCACCAGAGGCGAAACCGGAAGGCCGCGCCTGATGAGGATCGCAGGCAGCGAAAGAGCGCAACCGAGATACACCGTAAGGCGGGAAATCACCGTCAATGCGGCGAGTGCGGTAAACCCGCCGCTCATCGCCAGCACGCTGATCACGCCAATGGTGACGAGCACCGCATTGCGAGGAAGGCCGGTATCGGCGCGGATTGCGCCGAACCATGCCGGTAGCCCGCGGATGCTTTCCAGCGCAACGATGCGGCGCGAGACCACGAGAGTCGTCACAATGGTGACCCCGAAAATCGAGATCACCGCGGTGACACCCATGATCGTCGTTCCCGCCGTTCCGGCCAGCACGGATGCCATAGTGACCAGCGAGGCCTTGTCCTCGAGGCCCGGCTGGTAAGCTGTCGCCACATAGCCCCAGGTCAACAGGGCATAGAGCGCCGCGACAGCAAGGAACACGCTGATGAGCGCGCGCGGCAGATCACGGCGGGGATCGCGCGCCTCACCGGCGATGCACAGCGCGCCCTCGAAACCGCCGAGCGAATAGACCGAGAGGATCGCCGCCTGCGCGAGTGACCATTCAGTCGCCGGACGGGGCGCGTGCCCGCCCGCGACCCGCGGCAAGGCGAGCAGGATGAGCAATGCCAGCGGAAGCAGCTTCACGACCGAAATGCGATTGATCCAGCCCGAGCTTCGCTTCGCATCGAGCAGATTGATCGATAAAATGAAGCCGATCGCTGCAAAAACGACGGCGGCATGCATTACCGCGCCGGACTTGGCTGCGGGAACCAGGCCAAGCGCATAGTCCGCCAGCAAGTTGACATTCGCTGCGACGGACGAAGTGCCGGCGAGGCACTGCATCCAGCCAATCTGAAACCCGGCCTGCGGGCCATAGGCGGCGCTGACATAAAGAACGGGCCCACCGGTTTCATCGAACAGGCCCGCGAGCTGCGCCAGCACAACAACAGTCGGGAGGATCGCCAATCCGACGGCCATGATGACAAGCGGTGCCCAGCCTCCGGAAAAGTGAGCGACCGTGCCCGGCAGCGCGAAGATGCCCGCGCCCACTGCGCCGTTGAATACGACCGATGCGAGCCCCAAGAAGCCGAGGCTGCGGATGAGATGGCCCGAGGCGGTTTGGGCCGCCGGGATCGTCTTTGCATCCATCTTCGCGCGCTTGCCCCCCAAGGCCTTGCGACGCGGGAGCGCCAAGCCCCCAGGAGACTACCAGCGCCGAAAGGTATTGCAGCAGGGCAAATGATCCGATTTGGCTCGTACCTGCGGCACCCTACCCCCCCAACGGCCCACTCTGGCTGCCCACCTGTTTGCGCAGCGCGCCCGGCATCCAGCGAGCGGCGAAAGCGAGGCGGCTGGCGGTTTTGCCTACCAGCGTGTGGAGCTTCTTGCCGTGGACGGCAGCCCAGGCCGCTTCGGCGACCGCGCTCACCGGCGTGATCTCCAGTCCAGCTTCGCGCACGCGACCGCGGATGTCTTCGTTCGAGGCGCGATTGGGTGCGTGGTCGAGCAGCGGCGTCTCGATGAAGCCGGGCATCAGATCCCGCACCATGATGCCATCGATCTTCCATTCCGCATCGAGCGATTCGGTGATCGAGCGTACGCCGAACTTGGTCGCGGAATAGATCGAACCGCCCGGCACACCGTAAATTCCGGCCGCGCTCGCGGTGTTGAGCAGGCACGAGCCAGGCGCCGAAGCCTTGAGCCAGGGATAAGCCGCCTGCGCGCCCCAGATCACGCCCTTGAGGTTGATATCGAGCGTGCGTTCGATTTCTTCGGAACTCACATCGATGATGCGCCCGCCGATGGGAATGCCGGCGTTGTTGAATACCACATCGATCTTGCCGCCCGAGGCCGCCGCGCAATCGGCCAGCGCCACGTCCCACGCGGCGCGGTTACGCACATCAAGCTTGTGCTGTGAAGAGAAGCCCGCCGGGATCAGCGCAGCCGTGCCGGCCATGCCGTCCTCGTCGATATCCGCAATGCCGACAAACCAGCCCGCACGCCCGAAGCGCTCGGCAACTGCGCGGCCAATGCCCGAGGCGCCGCCGGTGATGAAGATCGTCTTCTGGCCCACAACCTGACACCCTGATCGCTATCGCTTGGGGGCCAGACTACAGCGCCGGATTGTTATAGCAATGCCAGGTGAAAATGGCCGCCGCGCCGCGGTGCGGGCGCCAATCTTCGGCCAGGCTGCGGGCCTGTTTCTCGTCCGGGCGCTCCGCCATGCCGAGCAGTTTCGCCATGCCGGCTTGCACGGCAAGATCGCCCGCCGGCCAGATATCCGGGCGCCCTTCGGCAAACAGCAGGTATATCTCCGCCGACCAGCGGCCGATGCCCTTGATCTTGGTGAGCTGCGCAATCGCGGCCTCGTCATCCTCGGGCAGCGAGTGGAGATCGAGCTCGCCCGTCACCACCAGTTCGCACAAGCTGCGCGCGTAGCCCTGCTTCTGACGCGAAAGGCCGCAGGCGCGCAGGGAATCGAAATCGGCTTCGAGCAGGTCCTGCGGCGGCATGGCATCGCCGAGCAATGCCTCCAGCTTGTTCCAGACCGACGCGGCGGCGGCGACGCTGACCTGCTGGCCGACGATCGTGCGCAGCAGCGTGGCGTAGCCGCGCGGGCGGATACGCGGCTCGGGATGGCCGACGCGCGCGACGGCCTCGGCGATCTTCGGGTTCCTCGCGCCGACATAGTCTAGGCCTTCGGCAATCTGGCTGGCGGTGAGGCCCATGCGTGGCAGCTTTCCTTTTAAGGCCATGATGCAGCGCAGCACCTTGCCAAATGACCACCCGCGCGATAGCAGCCCCGGTCAAATGGGGCCAGAGAGCGCGGACTCGTGCAGCCGCGGCTCTCAACAGGAGACATGATCGATGCCGAAGCTTGTCGTGGTGAACCGCTCGGGTGAAGAATCCACTGTCGAGGCCGCTGCCGGCCTTTCGGTGATGGAAGCGATCCGCGACAACGGCTTTGACGAACTCCTCGCGCTGTGCGGCGGGTGCTGCTCTTGCGCGACCTGCCACATCTATGTCGACCCCGCCTTCGCCGACAAGCTGCCGAAGATGAGCGAAGACGAGAACGACTTGCTCGAGAGCTCGGATCACCGCAACGACACCTCGCGCCTCTCGTGCCAGGTGCAGCTCACCGGCGATCTCGACGGCCTCAAGGTCACGATCGCGCCGGAAGACTGAGCAGGCGCGCGCTGCGGCGCGCAGCCTTCTCCGAATTGCAAAAGCGCCCCGCCGCGGCAACGCGTGCGGGGCGTTTTGCCGTGCGCGATTCGAGCCATCGGGAGGCCGGAAGGAACGCTCAGGCGCAGGGTTCCGGAGGGCCGGCAGGCGGCGACCTGCAGGCTGAACGCATCCTGAACCCGGCCTCCATGCGCTGCGATCCATCGTGCCGTAACATCGTTTCGCCGCCGGTCTTCCTGAATTTTAAACCGATGTGGACCTTATTCCGCGTTGCAATAAAATGACACGGGGTAAGTCGTAAGATTCTAAAATATAAACACAAAAGTGTCACAAATTCCTCTTAGCGGGCGCAGCACTAATAAGGCCATGAGGGAGTTAACTATGCGCCTCGCTACCATCCTGCTCGCCACGACGGCATTCGCCGCCGCCACAACACCCGCGCTCGCCGCGTCCGAACCGCAGACCGCTCCGGCTGCCGCCGCGACCGACACTGCCGCTCCCGCGGACTCCGGCGACGCCGAAGCCATCGTCGTTTACGGCACCGGCAAGACCCGCCAGGTTCAGGAGCTTTCGGGCGCCGATCTCGCGATCCAGGCCGCCGGCACCAGCCCGCTGCGTGCGATCGCCAAGCTGCCTTCGGTGAACTTCCAGTCGGCCGATGCTTTCGGCACGTATGAATGGTCGACCCGCATCACGCTGCGCGGCTTCAACCAGAACCAGCTCGGCTTCAACCTCGACGGCATCCCGCTGGGCGACATGTCGTACGGCAACTACAACGGCCTGCACATCAGCCGCGCGATCACTGCCGAGAACATCGGTTCGACCGTGGTCAGCCAGGGTTCGGGCGCGATCGATACGCAGTCGACCAATAACCTCGGCGGTACGCTGAACTTCTATTCGATCGATCCGAAGAACGCCCTCGGCCTCGATGCCAGCGGCACGTACGGTTCGAACAACACCTGGCGCGGCTTCCTGCGTGGCGGGATCGGCACTGCAAACGGTGCGCGCGCCTTCGCGTCGGTCGTCTATGCCACCACCGACAAGTGGAAGGGCGATGGCAAGCAGCGCCAGCTCAACATCAATGCCAAGGGCATCCTGCCGCTCGGCGACGTGACGCTCGACGGCTACTTCAGCTACTCCGACCGCGCCGAGCAGGACTATCAGGACCTCAGCCTCGATCAGATCAATCGTCTCGGCTACGATTGGGACAACTTCGGCCCGGGCAAGTATGCGCTGGCCGTGCAGGTTGCCGACATTGCCGCCAACCGCGGCGATAGCGGCACCACGCCGCTCAACCCGGCAGCCGGCAAGGTCTACCCCGGCCCGATCAAGACCGTGGACGACGCCTATTACGACGCCTCGGGCCTGCGCCGCGATACGCTGGCCGCCGTCGGTCTCACCGCGCCGCTGGCGCAGAACGTGACGCTGAAGGTCAAGACCTACCTTCACAAGAACTCGGGCCAGGGCACCTGGGGCACGCCCTATGTCAACAGCCCGACCGGCGTGCCGCTGGCGCTGCGTACCACCGAATACGATATCAACCGCAAGGGCGTGTTCGGCAGCCTCAATGCCGATCTCGGGATGAACAACATCACCGTCGGCGCGTGGTACGAGAACAACGACTTCGATCAGGCGCGGCGCTTCTATGCCTATACCAGCCGCACCAATCCGGGCCGCGACCACCTGAAGTTCCAGCACGATCCGTTCTTCACGCAGTGGGACATCGCCTTCAACACCAAGACGTTCCAGTACTACGTCGAGGATGAGATCAAGCTGGGCGACGCCAAGATCAGCCTCGGCTGGAAAGGCTTCCAGGTGAACAACCACGCCAATCCGATCGTGGCGGGCGGGCGCACCAAGGGTGATCTTTCGACCACCGACTGGTTCCAGCCGCACGCCGGCATCAGCTATCGCTTCACCCCCGCAATCGAAGCCTTCGCCGGCTTCACGCAGGTGACGCGCGCTTTCGCCTCGGCCACCACGGCGGGTCCGTTCTCCTCGAGCCAGGAAGGTTTTGACGCGATCAAGCCCTTCCTCAAACCCGAACAGTCGGACACTTATGAGGCGGGTCTGCGTCTCGAAAGCGGCATGTTCCACGGCGTGCTCGCAGGCTACCTCGTGAACTTCCGCAACCGCCTGCTGGCGATCCCGACCTCGGTCGGCATCGTGGGCGCGGCCAATGCGCTGCAGAACGTCGGCGGCGTCCGCTCGGCGGGCATCGAGGCGAGCGGCGAACTGCGCTTCGGCCACGGTGTCTCGGCGCTGCTGTCCTACAGCTACAACGACAACACCTACCGCAACGACGTCGTCATCCGGGCCAATGGCACTGTCACCACGATCCCGACCTCGGGCAAGACGGTGACCGACAGCCCCAAGCATCTTGTGCACGGCGAAGTTTCGTACGATCAAGGCCCGCTCTATGGCCGCGTCGGGGTTGACTACATGTCCAAGCGCTACTTCACCTACACCAACGACCAGTCGGTCCCCGGCCGCGCGCTCGTCGATGCGACGCTTGGCTACCGGTTCGACCTTGGTCTGCGCAAGCCGGTGGAACTGCAGGTCAACGCCACCAACCTGTTCGACAAGCGCTACGTCGCCACGATCGGGTCCAACGGCTTCGGCAACAGCGGCGACAACCAGACGCTGCTCGCCGGCGCCCCGCGTCAGGTCTTCGCGACCGTGAAGGTAGGCTTCTGATGCGCCGCGCGCTTCCCCTCGCCCTTGCGCTTCTTGCACCCGTGCTTTCTGCCGCAGCGGCAGGGGAAGCGCGCGCCGCTCCCGTCCTGCTCATCTCGATCGACGGGCTGCGGCCCGGCGACGTTCTCGATGCCGAAGCCCGCGGCCTCAGGGTCTCCAATCTCCGCCGCTTCGTGGAAGAGGGCACGTACGCCACCGGCGTAGTCGGCGTGCTGCCCACGGTGACCTATCCCAGCCACACCACGCTGATCACCGGCGTATCGCCTGCGCTGCACGGGATCGTGAACAACACGACATACGATCCCCTGCAGATCAACCAGGGCGGCTGGTTCTGGTATGCCGCGGACAACAAGGCCCGTACTCTGTGGGATGCGGCCCACGATGCCGGGCTAACCACCGCCAACGTGCATTGGCCGGTCTCCGTCGCGGCCACCAACGTGACATGGAACCTGCCGCAGATCTGGCGCACCGGCCATGACGACGACCGCAAGCTGGTCAAAGCCCTCGCGACCCCGGGCCTCATCGATGAACTCGAAGCCAAGACCGGCGCTGCTTATGCCGATGGCAAGGCCGAAGACCTGCTGGGCGACCAGATCCGCGCCGATTTCGGCGTGGAAATGATCGTGCAGCATCAGCCCGGTTTCATGACGATGTATTTCGCATCGCTCGATCACACCGAGCACGAGACCGGCCCGGGCTCGGCCGAATCGCATGCGACGCTCGAACAGATCGACGGCTTTGTCGGTGAGCTGATCGCGGCGGAACAGCAGGTCCATCCCGATGCGGTGATCGCACTGGTCAGCGATCATGGCTTCGCGCCGGTGGATACCGTGATCAACCTCTACCGCCCGTTCATCGACGCGGGCCTCGTCACGCTGGGGCCCGATGGCAAGATCGCCTCCGCCGACGCGACACCCTGGGGTTCTGGCGGCTCATTCGCGATCCGCCTGGCGCGGCCCAAGGATGCGGCGCTCAAGGCCAAGGTCAAGGCCGTGCTCGACAAGCTCGCCACCGATCCGGCCGCGAAGTTCGATCAGGTGATCGAAGGTCCCGCGATTGCCGCACTAGGCGGCAATCCCGACGCGAGCTTCTACGTCAATCTCAAGATCGGCGCGGTGGCCGGTCCCTTCGTGAACGGCAACCTGCCGCTCGCTTTCCCCT
This sequence comes from Novosphingobium sp., assembly GCF_965228995.1. Taxonomy (GTDB): domain Bacteria; phylum Pseudomonadota; class Alphaproteobacteria; order Sphingomonadales; family Sphingomonadaceae; genus Novosphingobium. The sequence continues at coordinate 3,613,542 of NZ_OZ245852.1, forward strand.
CACCGGTCAAGGGCATGCACGGCTATTTCCCCGCCGCGCCTGAGATGCGCTCCACGTTCATGATCATGGGCAAGGGCATCCCCGCAGGCCGCAAGCTGGGCGAGATCGACATGCGCGCGATTGCGCCGACACTGGCCAAACTGATGGGCGGTTCGCTGCCGGATGCCGAAAAGCCGGCCCTGAATTTCGAGAAGAAGTAGGGCCTGCCCGACTAGAACAGCCCCTCGATCTGCCCGTCGGCATCGATGCGGATGCCCTCCGCCATCGGCACGCGCGGGAGGCCGGGCATGGTCATGATCTCGCCGCAGATCGCCACGACGAAGCCCGCGCCCGCCGAAAGCCGCACCTCGCGCACCGAGATCACGTGACCGGTGGGCGCGCCAAGTGCAGCGGGATCGGTCGAGAAGCCGTACTGCGTCTTGGCGATACAGACCGGCAGCGCACCGTGCCCCTGCGCTTCCCAAGCGGCCAGCTGCGCATGGACCGCCGGATCGGCAATCGCGGATTCGGCGCGGTAGATGCGGGTGGCGATGGTGTTGATCTTGTCGAACAGCGGCAGGTCGTCATCGTAGAGCGGCGCAAACTGCGAAGGCGCATCGGCCATGGCGACCACGCGCTCCGCAAGGTCGACCGCGCCAGCGCCGCCATCGGCCCAATGCGTGCAGACCAGTGCTTCCGAACCATGAGAGGCCGCGATGGCCTGAATCGCGGCGATTTCCTCGTCGCTATCGGTGTGGAAGCGGTTGATCGCCACGACCGCCGGAACGCCGAACTGGCGCACGTTTTCGATATGCCGCGCAAGGTTGACCCCGCCGCGCCGCACCGCGTCGACGTCGGCGGGCGCTAGCGCATTCTTCGCAACGCCGCCGTTCATCTTGAGCGCGCGCACGGTGGCGACGATCACCACGGCCGCCGGTTTCAGGCCCGCTTGGCGGCACTTGATATCGAAGAACTTTTCCGCACCGAGGTCTGCGCCGAAACCCGCCTCGGTCACGACATAGTCCGCCAGAGTGAGCCCCGCGCGCGTCGCCCGGACCGAATTGCAGCCATGCGCGATGTTGGCAAAGGGCCCGCCGTGGACGAGCGCGGGATTGCCTTCCAGCGTCTGCACCAGATTAGGCTTGATCGCCTGCGCCAGCAGCACGGCCATCGCGCCATCGGCCTTGAGTTCACGCGCGGTGACCGGGCGGCCGCCGCGCGTATAACCGATCACGATCCGGCCCAGCCGCGCCTCTAGATCCTCGAGATTTTCGGCAAGGCACAGGATCGCCATCACTTCCGAAGCGACCGTTATGTCGAACCCGGATTCGCGCGGGAAACCATTGGCGCGCCCGCCCAGCCCTTGCGCGATATCGCGCAGCGCGCGGTCGTTGATATCGAGCACGCGCCGCCACACGATCCGCCGCACATCGAGATCGAGCGTGTTGCCCCAGTAAACGTGGTTGTCGATCATCGCGGCGAGCAGATTGTGCGCGCTGGTGATCGCGTGGAAATCGCCGGTGAAGTGGAGGTTGATATCCTCCATCGGCACGACTTGCGCATAGCCTCCCCCGGTCGCGCCGCCTTTGGTGCCGAAGCACGGGCCGAGCGAGGGTTCGCGCAAGCACAGCATGGTGCGCTTGCCGATCCGGTTCAGCGCATCGGCGAGGCCGACCGAGGTGGTCGTCTTGCCCTCACCCGCCGGGGTCGGATTGATCGCGGTGACGAGGATCAGCTTGCCGGGAGCCTTGTCCGCCTGGCCTTCCAGCAGCGCCAGATCGAGCTTCGCCTTGTAGTGGCCATAGGGCTCGACCGCCGCGGCGGGGATGCCCGCGCGCTCCGCGATCTTGAGGATGGGCTGGAGCGTTGCCGCGCGCGAGATTTCGATATCGGATGGCATGCAGTCTTTTTACTTATGACGACGCCAAGGGCAAGCGCCCTTACCCGCCTCAAGCGGGGTCATCGCCTAAAAGAACATCATCCCGAATGGTACGATTGAAGTATATAGCTCGAGAACTTCATACCAATTGATACGGTTTTTCGAATTTTCGAAACCAATCAACGGCGAACATTTCTGCCGTTCGCTTCAATCCGCATTCTCTTGGCGCTGGTGGTGCGCGCCCTACCAGCCCCTGCTGCCCGGCCCGCCCTTGAAGGGCCCGGCCACCGTGCTGGTGATCCACCCGCCGTAGAATTCACCCGGCTGGGGGATCACCGTCTCGCCATCCACACTGCACCGGTGAAACGGCGCGGCATAAAATGCCACATGATCCTTGAGCGCAAGGAAGCTGCGCGTCGGGCCCGGGTAGCTCCAGCCGACATGCGGCAGCACCGCGCCAGCGACCACCACGTCCCAATAGACCGCCGCGCCCTTCCATTCGCACAGCGACGAGCCGGATGCGCGGCGCAGCACGCCCGGTGCGATATCATCGGGGTGAATGTAGTAGCTCGGCGGATGGCTGGTCTCGAGCGTCTGCACGCTGCGGCGCGTATCGGCGATGATCTGCCCGCGATGCTCGATTACCACATGTGCAGAGCATGGCCGCGCCACGGCTGGGCGCGGATAGTCCCACACGCTTTCCTGCCCCGGCTGGACCGGATCAGGTTTCGGCCACATCAGAGGCGCAGCCCAGCCGTTTCGGGCAGGCCGTTCATCAGGTTGAGGCTCTGCACCGCCGCGCCGCTGGCGCCCTTGCCGAGATTGTCGAGCAGCGCGACAAGCCGCGCCTGGCCGCCGTCCTCGCTGCCGAAAACATAGAGATCGAGCCCGTCGCGCGGCGCGTCGGAGCGGCGCAGGAGCAGTTCGTCGGGCACGCCATCGCACACCCGCACCAGCGGGCTGCCATCGTAGAACGCGGCCAGCGCCGCGCGCAGGGCATCGGGCGCTGCAGCGCCGGGGATGGCGGCCAGCGGCACCGGCACTTCAACGACCATGCCTCGATGCGCGGGGATCACCGCAGGAGCAAAGATCGGGGCGTGGGTGAGGCCCGCATGCCCCTGCATTTCCGCGATGTGCTTGTGCGCAAGGCCAAGGCCATAAGCGCGGTAGGCGATGTCGGTATCATCCTCGAACCGCGCGATCAGTGCCTTGCCGCCGCCCGAATAGCCGGAGACGGCATTGACGGTATAGGGCCAGTCCGCCGGGAGCAGCCCGGCGCGCAGCAGCGGCACGAGCAGGCCAAGAAAGCCAGTGGGGTAGCAACCGGGATTGGAGACCCGCCTCGCATTCGCCACCGCCTCACGGCCGACCATTTCGGGGAAGCCATACGTCCAGCCGCTCGCAACCCGGTGCGCGGTCGAGGCATCGATCACGCGGGTGCGGTCATTCTTGATCAGCGAGACTGCCTCGTGCGCCGCATCATCGGGCAGGCACAGGATCGCGACATCCGCCGCATTGAGCGCCTCGGCGCGGGCGCCCGCATCCTTGCGCTCGGCATCGCTCAGCGCGATCAGGGCGAACTCGCTGCGGCCCGCCAGCCGGTCGGCAATCTCGAGGCCGGTCGTGCCCGCCGCCCCGTCGATGAAAATCTGCGCGGTCACGGTTCCAGCGCCGTCAGCGGCAGATAACCGACAAGGCCATCCTCGCCCTGCTGCCCCCAGCCCCAGCCGCCTGCCTTATCGAGCAAATTGAATGCCTCGCCAGCAGCGAGCGTACCGATCATGTCGGCATCGTCGCGCCCTGCTGCGCGCAAGATTGCCCCGGCGCTGCCCACCGTGTGCGGCATCGGCACGGCGTAGTGCGAGACGAAGACCTGCCCGGCGTAGCGCACATGCGCCAGATCACCGCGGACCGCGCGGGTGTGCGCGTGGACATCGACCTTGGGCGCGGGGCCCGTCAGCGCATGCGACGTCTTCAAGGCGGGCAGGATCAGATCGGTCACGTCAGGCTTTCGGGCAAATGCGAAAGCCGGGCGCTTAGAGGCATCGGGCTCCGGGTTCAAGGCGCGCGCTCTTTTCCAAAACGGGACTGGATCAGCCCCCAGGCCGCACGCAGGCCCAGGGCCTCGCCGCCCTTGGGCCGGCCGGGTTTGGCAACAGGGCGCCAGGCGAACGTATCGAAATGCGCCCAGTCCACCCCTTCGGCCACGAACCGATCGAGGAACAGCGCCGCCACGGTCGCCCCGGCGAACCCGCCCGAGGGGCTGTTCTGCAAGTCCGCAACGTCCGACTTCAGCATCTCGCGGTAGCCATCGTGGAGCGGCAGGCGCCAGCACGGATCATCGCGTTCGAGGCCCGCCGTCAACAGGCCATTCGCCGTTTCATCGGTGCGAGCAAACATCGCGGGCAGATCGGGCCCGAGCGCCACGCGCGCCGCGCCGGTCAGTGTGGCGAAATCGATCAGCAGTTCGGGCCTGGTTTCGCATGCCCGCACCAGAGCATCGCCGAGAACGAGCCGCCCCTCGGCATCGGTGTTGGTGATCTCGACCGATAGCCCCGCGCGCGAGCGTAGCACGTCACCCGGGCGGAAGGCATTGCCCGACACCGCATTCTCGACCGCGGGAACCAGCACTTGCAGCCGCACCGGCAGGCCCGCGCCCATCACGAGCCCCGCGAGCGCCAGCGCATGCGCCGCGCCGCCCATGTCCTTCTTCATCAGTGCCATGCCCGAACTCGGCTTCAAATCGAGCCCGCCGGAATCGAAGCACACCCCCTTGCCGACAATGGCGAGGCGCGGGTGCGCCGGATCGCCCCATTCGATCTCGATCATCCGCGGCGCATGGCTGCGCGCCGCGGCGCGGCCGACTGCATGGACCATCGGATAATCACGCTCCAGGCCATCGCCCGAAACGACGTGGATCACCCCGTGGTGCGCCTTGGCGAGCGAGCGCGCCTCGGCTTCAAGCTGTGCGGGCCCCATGTCCTCGGCCGGAGTATTGACCAGATCGCGCACGCGGATCACGGCATCGGCTTCGGCCAGCGCCGCATTCATCGCAGCCAGCGCGCCCGTCAGCAGCAGGCGCGCGCCCTTCTCGGTTGGGTCGCTGCGATAGCGATCGAAGCGGTACTGCGCGAGCCGCCAGCCGATGAGCGCAGGGCCTTCGGCACCCGGATTGGCAAGCCGGTACGTGCCTGCGGGCAGCCGGTCTGCAAGCGGGGCCAGGCACCAGCTCGAAAGCTTCGCCGGATCGGCCACGCCCGCCACCGCAAACCACCCCTCGCCCGCCCCGGCAGCATCGGGGACGATCGCGGTTTCGCCCGCGCCCCCCTCGAAGCCTTGCCCGGCGAGCACGGCGCGCTGCGCAGCGGTCAGGCCTGCAAGCCAGCCGGCAAGGCTCGCCTTGTCGGTCAAATGGAGCGGAATGGCCCTCTGGCCGCGATCGGGCTGGATCAGTGCATCAAGCTGGTTCATCGTGGCCATGATCCTTGCCGCAGCTTCGCGGTGAGTGCGAGAGGAAACTGCATGCACTGCCCGCCTGCTTCCAATACCCTGGCGCTTGCCCTGCTCCTCGCGCTGGCCGCCTGCCAGCAATCTGCCACACCCGCGGGACTGCCCACCGAAGCTTCTGCCAGCGCATCCGCGCAGCCCCCGGCCCCGCCCGCGCCTGCGCCAGCGCCCACCGCCGCAGCGCGCAAGGTGAACGAGAAGACCGACCTCTACGAATTCACCTATAGCTATCCCGCCGCCGCTGCCGCGATCCCCGCCTTGCGCGACTGGCTGGAAGCCGATCTCGCCCGCACCAAGGCTGGCCTCGCCTCCGATGCAGGCGAAGCCCGCAAGGACGCCAAGGCCGAAGGCTTTCCGTTCAATGCCTACACCGCCTCGAGCCAGTGGCAGGTGGTCACCGATCTGCCCGGCTGGTTGAGCCTCTCTACGCTGGTCGGCAGCTACACCGGCGGCGCGCACCCCAACTACGGTTTCGACACGATCCTGTGGGACAAGGCGGCAAACCAGAAGCGGACCGCAACCGATCTGTTCGCCTCCAAAGCGGCGCTCAAGGCGGCGGTGCTCAAGGCCTTTTGCGTGCAGCTCCAACGCGAGCGCGCGAAAAAGCGCGCGGGCGAAGAGGTTGGCGATCCCGTAGGCGAATTCAACAAGTGCATCGATCCCACCGACCAGACCGTCATCCTCGGTTCAAAGGGCCACACGGGCTTTGACCGGATCGGCTTCCTGATCTCGCCCTATGCCGCCGGGCCCTATGCGGAAGGCAGCTATGAAGTGACCCTGCCGGTCACCGCCGCCGTGGTCGCTGCCGCCAAGCCCGAATACAAGGCAGCCTTTGTCGCGCAGTGATCTCGCAATTCGGGGCAAGACACGCTACATGGCCGGGATGACCGACTATGTGATCGCCGACGAAACCGATGTGATGCCGCGTGACGGCACGATCAAGCTGCATGGCCCCGCGGGCTTTGAAGGCATGCGCAAGGCCGGGCGCCTTGCCGCCGAGATCCTCGATGCGCTTGTGCCGCTGGTGCGCCCCGGCGTCTCGACCGCCGCGATCGACGATACGGTGCGGCAGATGACGCTGGATGGCGGCGCGGTTCCCGCCACGCTCGGCTACCGCGGCTATACCCATTCGTGCTGCATCTCGATCAACCACGTGGTGTGCCACGGCATCCCGTCCGAGGCGCGCATCCTGCGCGAAGGCGATATCGTCAATATCGACGTGACCCCGCTGCTCGATGGCTGGCACGGTGATTGCAGCCGCATGTACCTTGTCGGCGATGTCGCGCTGAAGGCGCGGCGGCTGGTCGACGTGACGTACGAGTGCCTGATGATCGGCATCGAGCAGGTCCGCCCCGGCGCGCGGCTCGGCGATATCGGCGCGGCGATCCAGGCCCATGCCGAACGCCACCGCTACGGCGTGGTCCGCGAATTCTGCGGGCACGGCCTTGGCCGCCTGTTCCACGATGCGCCCGAAGTGATCCACGCCGCGCACAAGGGCACCGGGCCCGAACTGCGCCCCGGCATGTTCTTCACCATCGAGCCGATGATCAACCTCGGCAAGGCGGGCGTGAAGCTGCTCGACGACGGCTGGACGGCGGTGACGCGCGACCGCTCGCTTTCTGCGCAGTTCGAACATTCGATCGGCGTGACCGAAACCGGCTGCGAAATCTTCACGCTGAGCCCGGCCGGGCTGCACCGTCCGCCCTACGCGGGATAGAAGAACCCCTCCGACCAGCCTGCGGCGGGCCACCTCCCCATTTGCACTTCGTGAAAATGGGGAGGACCAATAAAGAGGCACTTCAGGTCCTCCCCATTTTTGCGAAGCACAAACGGGGAGGTGGCAGCCCGCAGGGCTGACGGAGGGGCTATCTGCCTAAAAATAAGGCAGGGCTTGCGCAAATCTTGTGCAACAATCACCCACAGGCGCGCAACTTGCGCAATGTAGAGCCGTGCGCGCGCCTTGCAATCTTGCCGGAGCCGCGGATTTCCTGCTTTCGCGCCGCCCATTCCTGTCCTAGTGATGCGGTGTACCCGCGTGGCACGATTCTTGGATAGCACATCAGGTATCGGGCTCCGTACGAATACCAACCGCCGGACAGGGCCAAGGCCCATGAACCGGTTTGCCTGCAGGGATTGATCGAGTGAAAAAGGTCGAAGCGATCATCAAGCCCTTCAAGCTGGACGAGGTGAAGGAAGCGCTGCACGAAATCGGCGTTTCCGGGATCACCGTCACCGAAGCCAAGGGCTTTGGCCGGCAGAAGGGTCATACCGAACTCTATCGCGGCGCCGAATATGTCGTCGACTTCCTGCCCAAGGTAAAACTCGAGGTGGTGGTGGCAGACGCGATGGTCGAGCGTGTGGTTGAGGCGATTGCCTCAGCGGCGCAGACCGGGCGCATCGGCGATGGCAAGATCTTCGTTTTCGCGGTGGAAAGCGCCCTGCGCATCCGCACTGGCGAGCGCGATAACGACGCCATTTAGAAGCGGATCACACTTCAACCGGGGTGGCTGCGGGCCGGCGGCTTCTCCAGACTTGTGACCTCACGTTTTTGTTCACTGAGCGCCCCTGCATGGGCGGGGGCCAGTTAAAGGACCAGCGATGGCTACTGCAAAGGAAATTCTCGCTCGCATCAAGGACGAGGAAATCGAATGGGTTGATCTGCGCTTCACCGATCCCAAGGGCAAGTGGCAGCACCTCACGATGGTCTCCACCGTGCTCGGCGAGGACGAACTGGAAGACGGCCTGATGTTCGACGGCTCGTCGATCGAGGGCTGGAAGGCCATCAACGAGTCCGACATGATCCTGAAGCCGGACCTCAATGCAGTCTACGTCGATCCGTTCTCGGCCACCCCGATGATGATCATCTGCTGCGACATCGTCGAGCCTTCGACCGGCGAGCTCTATGCCCGTGACCCGCGCTCGACCGCCAAGCGCGCCGAAGCCTTCGTCAAGTCGAGCGGCGTGGGCGACACCGTCTACGTTGGCCCCGAAGCCGAGTTCTTCATCTTCGACGACGTCAAGTTCTACGACGGCTACGACGGCAACGGCTTCAAGATCGACGATATCGAGCTGCCGACCAACTCGAACCGCGATTACGAAGCCGGCAACCTTGCCCACCGTCCGCGCGCCAAGGGCGGCTACTTCCCGGTCGCTCCGGTCGACAGCTGCGTCGATATCCGCGGCGAGATGGTCCGCACCATGATCGACATGGGCCTGCCCTGCGACAAGCATCACCACGAGGTGGCCTCGGCCCAGCACGAGCTCGGCCTCACCTTCGGCACGCTCGTCCAGACCGCCGACCGCATGCAGGTCTACAAGTACGTCGTGCACCAGGTCGCGCAGGCCTATGGCAAGACGGCAACGTTCATGCCCAAGCCGATCAAGACCGACAACGGCAGCGGCATGCACACCCACATCTCGATCTGGGATGGTGGCAAGCCGCTCTTCGCCGGTAACGGCTATGCCGGCCTTTCGGACATGTGCCTCTACTTCATCGGCGGCGTGATCAAGCACGCGAAGGCCCTCAACGCCTTCACCAACCCGACCACCAACAGCTACAAGCGCCTGGTGCCGGGCTACGAAGCCCCCGTGCTGCTCGCCTACTCGGCGCGCAACCGTTCGGCCTCGTGCCGCATTCCCTACGGTTCGGGCGCCAAGGCAAAGCGCGTGGAATTCCGCTTCCCTGACGCGATGGCCAACCCATACCTGTGCTACTCGGCGCTGCTCATGGCCGGCCTCGACGGGATCAAGAACAAGATCCACCCGGGCGAAGCCATGGACAAGAACCTCTACGATCTGCCCCCGGCCGAACTCGCCGAAGTGCCGACCGTCTGCGGTTCGCTCCGCGAAGCGCTCGACGCACTGGTCGCCGACCACGACTTCCTGCTTCAGGGCGGCGTGTTCACCAAGGACCAGATCGAAGCCTATATCGAACTCAAGTGGCCCGAAGTGATGCGCTGGGAAACCACGCCCTCGGCCGTCGAGTTCGACATGTACTACAGCGCCTGATCCTAGGGGTCAGCGCTTGGCTAGAAAGGGGCGTCCGGACTTCGGTCCGGGCGCCCTTTTCCTTTGGCGAATGAGACAGTGGCGACCGCACGCAATCCCCGGGCGGCGAACTCATAAATCGCGCCAACAAGGTTTTAGGCAAAGCGGCTCAGTGCAAGGGGGAAAGGAACAGGGATATGTCGATATCTCGAACCTTTCCGACGCAGAAATGGACCGGTTTGGTCCAATCACTGAGGGACGCCTAAATGGCGAGGTTGATGACCTTACGGCCTAACATGCTGGCAATAGACAGATTTTTGACAATTTCTCCGTTCAATATGCGAAACCGGAACCATCCAGAGGGGAATCTGCGGACGTCCGGGCCAAGCTTTGACTTGTGAGGCAAGGTCGATCTACTTGACAGATGACTTATTTGGGATTTTATTAAACAAATATCTGACCTTGATTCTTTCTATTTGAGAATCAGGAAGTTTTGATGGATTCATTTTATTCTTGAATCCTGCGCCACCATACAACGCGTCGCCTGAACTAGAATTTGCTCGAGCAAGCGGCAGTCGGCAGCAGCTTCAGGGAGGAATTCATGATCAAGCTCACCGACCAGCAACGTCGCATTTGCGAACAGGTCATAAATGTTTTCGAAACCGGGACGCCGGCAGGCAAATATGGCGCGATCAGCATTTATCGTGACGGACCGAACAGGATCCGGCAGATCACCTACGGCCGTTCGCAGACAACGGAATACGGAAATCTACGCCAACTGGTCGAGATGTATGTTGCGGCTGGCGGCAAGTACTCCACCGAGCTGGGTTCCTATGCTCCAAAAATTGGCCAGGTCGCTTTGGTGGATAATGCGACATTCAAGGATCTTTTGAAGAGGGCCGGAGACGAAGATCCCGTCATGCGCGCGACACAGGATGCGTTCTTTGACAAGGCCTACTTTACGCCTGCACGAAAATGGGCGGACGCCAATGGCTTCAGTCAGGCGCTGTCGATGCTCGTCATCTACGACTCCTTCATCCATAGCGGAAGCATCCTGCCGCTGTTGCGCTCTCGGTTTCCGGAGAAGCCACCCGCACAAGGTGGCGATGAAAAGGCGTGGATTCTTCAGTACGTTACGATCCGCAACACTTGGCTGATGAACAACAGCAACCCGGACGTCCGCCCGAGCGCCTATCGGACCAAGGACCTGCTTCGGGAAATCAATCTCGGCAATTGGGACCTGTCGATCGTACCGATCATCGCCAACGGGACCCCCGTGGACGATGGCGGTGCAACTTCCACATTCAGCGCGATCAAGATACCGAAGCCGGAGGAGGAGGTTATCGAATTCCACGGCGAAACCGAGCTGCCGTCGGATGTCGATCTTGCTCCGCTGTCCGCCGTTGAACCTGTTGTGTCGGCGGCAACCCAGACCGCCGCAGCGCTCGCCGCGCAAATTCTCGCGAGCAACAGGATCACGCTCGCCACGGTGCATCCATCGGGCGTCGTCGATCAGGCGAATGCTCGCCAGAACATGATCGACACCGCTGCGGGAAAGCCCGCAACACGCAGCAATTATGGCACTGCGATTGGCGGCACTGTCCCGCTCGATACCCGATTGCTTAGCGGAATTCTGGAGCTTGCCGAGACCTATACGTTCTCGATCTCCGAGATAGTCGGAGGCAGTCACACCGCCAATTCGCGCCATTACCTGGGAATTTCAGCCGATTTCAACGTAATCGATGGTGTGGGTGTGAACGCGGCCCACACAAAGGTGCCGGCTTTCAAGAAGCTTTGCCGGACCTTGGGCGCGACCGAGGTGCTAGGGCCGGGCGACGCCGGGCACACCACACATGTCCACGCAGCGTGGCCGCGCGTGGTGGAAGCTCAACCTGCGGTGCTGGCAGCGAACTTCTTGGCGGCCACGCCGGCCCACGACGAGAGCGTTCTGCTCAAGCTGGCGTCGGATGTCGGTGTGATCCCTGCGATGAACCGCCTGCTTGCCTTTCGCAATCAGAACCGCCCCGGCAGCAATCCCCGCTTTTGGGCGATCGTCAATTTTGACCTCCACTCGGCGAAGCCACGCCTTTTCCTGTTTGATCGGGTGGACGGAACCACCGTGGCCTATCTCTGTGCACACGGGGTCGGTTCAGAAGGCACAGCCGACGATGGCTATGCCGTGATATTCAGCAACACGCCGGGTTCGAATTGCTCGTCGCTTGGGGTCTATAACTGCGCTGAAATCTACGACGGCAAGCATGGCAAATCGATGCGCCTCGATGGGCTGGAGGCGAGCAATTCGAACGCCCGCGATCGGTTTGTGGTGATGCACGGCGCCGATTACGTGTCGCCCGAATGGATCGCCAACACTGGCCGGATTGGCCGGAGCGATGGATGCACCGCGCTGGAGCTTTCGCGCACGCGTGAAGTTATCGAAGCGCTGCATGGCGGATCGCTCATGCTTCTGTGGAAGAGTCCCTGAGCGCCAGCGCCGCTCGCCGAAACCCTCGCATCCGCTCTGCTGTGATTTTTTCCACAGCCCCACATGGACTCGGGATGAACGGAGATGGCCGCAGGATGAACGGAAGGCCGGCGGACTCCTCGAATCGGCCCAAATCCTTAGTGATGCTGCACATGCACAAGAACGTGGTCGCAGCCCTTCTCGCACTCCTTTCGGTCTTCGCCCTGCCCTCCGCAGCGCAGGCCCGCCTCCAGTGCGTTACATACGCGCGGCAGGTTTCCGAGGTGCAGCTCAGCGGCAATGCGCGCGATTGGTGGAGCCATGCCGAAGGCCGTTACGAGCGCGGCCAGGCGCCCAAGGCCGGAGCCGTCCTTGCCTTCGCCGGTACGCGTTCGATGCCCTATGGCCACGTCGCGGTAGTGAGCAAGGTCGTTGACCAGCGCCATATCCTGATCAATCACGCCAACTGGTCGCGCCCCGGCATGGTCGAGCGCGGCGTGATGGCGGTAGACGTGTCTGCCGCCGGTGACTGGAGCGAAGTTCGCGTGTGGTATGCCCCCACCCGCTCGCTTGGCCTGCGCCCGAGCGCGGCCAAGGGTTTCATCTATCCGCGCACCGTAACGGCAAGTGCCGAAACCGCCGCGAAGGCTGGCTGAGACGTCCAGCGGATTTCGGCCAGCGGATTTCGGCCAGCACTTTTCGAGTAGGCAAGTCCCTGCCGATTTGCCAACACGCTTCCCCATGATCAGACCGATATTTGCCGCAGTCGCCCTGCTGTGGTGCTCCGCCGCAGCCGCAGAGCCCGCTGCCGTTGATCCGATGCCGCCCGCCGCGCGCGCGATCATCGATCACTATCACATGCAGAATATCCCCCACGAAGGACCGTGGTTCCTGCAGACCTTCAAGAGCGACGACGTGATCGAAGGCGCGCTGGCCGAGCGCTACAAGGGCAAGCGCTGGGCCTATACCGCGATCTACGCGGTATTCACCCGCAGCGATTTCTCGGCGATGCACCGGCTCACCACTGATGAGCTCTGGCATTTCTACGGCGGCAGCCCGGCGCAGATCCTGCTGCTTTATCCCGATGGCCATGGCGAGACACGGATCTGGGGCAGCAATGTCTTGAAGGGTGAGGAGCCGCAGATCATGGTGCCGCGCGGCACATGGATGGGCGCGCGCCCGATCGGCGATCCCGCCACGGCCTGGAGCTTCGGCGCCAACACGCTTTCGCCCGGCTTCGAATATGCCGATTACGAACCGGGCTACCGCGATGAGCTCACCGCGCTCTATCCCAAGTTTGCGCGCGAGATCACCGAGCTGACGCGCGGCGAATCCGCTCGCCGCCCCGCCGGCAATGCCGCTCCGAAGCCCGCGCTCGTCCCCCCGGTAGCGGTGGAGGAACTCGTCGGCCGCACCGCGCCGCAGCATTCCGAAGCGATCAGCGTCGCGCGGTTCGTGCTCCAGAAAGGCGCCGCGATCCCGCTGACGGTGACGCGCGAAGGCAGCGAAGTGATGGTCGTGGCCGCCGGCAAGGGCCGCGTCACCATCGGCGGCACGGTTCAGGATGTAGCGCAAGGGTCGGTCGTGCTGCTGCCGCCGGGCGTGCCGCACCGGATCGATGCCGACAGCAGGCTCGAATTTACCGTGAGCGTCGCGCCCGCCTGGCAGGCCTCCGACATGACGATCCTGCCCGATCCCGAGAACGCCAAACCCTAAGCAGGGCCATCAGGACGCGCGGCGCAGCACGGCCTCGGCATCCCGTTCGACCAGCAGGCCGCGCGCTTCCTCAGCCGGCACCGCGGCCCAGAACAGGTAACCCTGCACCAGTTCGCAGCCCGCCGCCTGCACCAGCAGACGCTGCACTTCGGTTTCCACGCCTTCCGCCACGACCTTCATCCGCAAGGTCTTGCCCAGCGTGGTGATCGCGCAAAGGATCGAGTGCGCATCGCGGTCGCGCTCGATATTCTGCACGAACGAGCGGTCGATCTTGATCCGGTCGAACTGGAACGAGCGCAAGTACGAGAGCGAGGAATAGCCGATCCCGAAATCATCGAGCGCGACGCGGATGCCCATGCGATTGAGCTCGCGCAGCACCCCGATCACATGCGCGCTGCGATCGAGCATGACGCCTTCGGTCACTTCGAACACCAGCCGCTCGGGGTCCATGCCGGTCTCTTCGAGCAGGCCCGCCAGCATCGGCAGGAAATCGCCCGCCATGATCTGGAGCGGCGACAGATTGACCGAGATGTCGCAATCCGGCCAATCGCGGCACTCGGTGAAGACATGGCGCAGCACCCAGGTGCCGAGCGGGATCATCAGGCCGCCCTGTTCGGCAATCGGCACGAACAGGTCCGGACGGATCTCGCCGCGCTCGGCGTGGTTCCAGCGCAGCAGGGCCTCGAAGCCGTTGATCACGCCGGTACCGGTATCGACCACCGGCTGGTAGGCAATCGAAAGCTCGCCGCGGGTGATCGCGAGGCGCAGCTCCATTTCCATTTCGCGGCGCAGTTTGACGCTGGCATCCATGTCGGGCGTGAAGCGGCGATAGCGCCCACGGCCGCGCTGCTTGGCGCGGTAGAGCGCGATATCGGCGCGGCGCAGCAGTTCGCCGGGGTCCTCGCTCTGCTCCGGCCCCCAGCTGATCCCGCAGCTGACCGAAACCTCGAGCGTGTTGCCCGAGATGACGAACGGCCTCCGCATCAGGTGGATGATCTTGCTGCCCAGCCGGTCTGCCGCGCGCGCGCCATCTTCGCTGGCGTGGAGCAGCACGAATTCATCACCGCCGAAGCGCGCGATGAAGGACTCGCGCGGCAGCGCCTCCCGAAGGCGGTGCGCGACCTGGCGCACCAGTTCATCGCCGACATGGTGGCCCATGGTATCGTTGACCAGCTTGAATCCGTCGATATCGATATAGGCGACGAAGAGGTTGCCCTTCGCCTGCCCCTCGATGAACTCGTTCAGCAGGGCACGCAGACGCTGCATGTAATAGACGCGATTGGGCAGGCCGGTCATCGCATCGTGGAGCGCATTGTGCTGGGCCTGCGCTTCGCTGGCTTTCAGCTCATTGGCGGTAAGCCGCATGCGCCGCACGATGATCGAGCCGCCCGCCACGACACCGAGAAAGAACAGGATGAAAGTCGCCAGCACCGGCGCGGTGCGCTCGACAATCTTGGGGCCGGGTACCTTGGCCGTCCACGTGATCCAGCCGATGTTGTCGCCCCGTGCGCTGCTCAGCGGAACGGCATTGGCGGAGCCGATCCGCGCTTCATCGGGCACGAAGCTGATATCGCGCAGCACCAGATCGCCGCCCATCTTCGCGAGGATCGACCCATCGAGATAGCGCAAGGTGGCAACATAGTTCGGCTCTCGCTTCAGCAGGTTGTAGTTGTTGTCGGGAACGATCGAGACGACGGACAGAAACGCCGGACGGCCGTGGCGCAGCACGGGCATGGCCGCCCAGCGGTTGAGCGGCTGACCGGAATCCGCCACCGGCCACTCTATATCGGCCAGCTTCTTCATCGCCGCAATCCGGCCGCCCAGCGGCACATTGTGCTTGGCCTGCTTGATCAGATCCTCGACCGGCCAGCGCACTTCCTGATAGCCGGAATCGGTCGGCCGCCCTTGCGCCCAGCCGTGGACTAGCGACCCATCCGGCCGGACGAGGAACATCGCGTCGGTATCGAGGTTGTTCCACACGAAATCGCCGAGGAAGTGGTTCGCCCAGGCCTCGTTGTCCGCCAGCACAGCATTGCGCATGGCGTCGTCCCAGGTCAGCTGCACCTTCTGCGCCGCCACGACCGAGTTGCCGAGCTGGTCGAGATAACGCCGGACGAGCACGCGCTCATCTTCGCGCGCCAGTTCGTCGGCAATGCGAGTCGAACCGGCGAATACGGCGACAAGGAGCGCGGATAGGCCGATCAGCGCGAGGAACGTCGCAAGCGCGATCCATCCTGTGCGCAAATTGCGCACGGACGATCGCGTGCCAAGGCCGCGGCTGCTGTGATCCAGACCCATCGCACCCGATTTACCGGCAGGATGGAAAGAAACGGTTAGCGCCGCCTATGGAACACCGTGCGAAATGCTTATTTTCTGACGGAAATGCAGCAGATTTGTAAGGTTAGCATGCGCTTCCCGGCGGATTTTTCCGGCAGGGGCCCGCCCGTCGCCAAATGCGTTGCAATTGCGTACCCGACTTGCCAAGGTCGGGGATAAACCCTTAACCGTTTGACTACCTAACCATATCGGGAGAACTCCGATGCGTGAGCATCTGCAGCACTATATCAACGGCGCGTGGACCCCCAGCGAAGGCGGCAAGCGCCACGAAGTGATCAATCCCGCCACCGAGGAAGCCTGCGCGGCGATCACGCTTGGCAGCCAGGCCGATGTCGACAAGGCTGTCGCCGCCGCCAAGGCCGCGTTCCCCGCCTTTGCAGCCACCCCGGTGGAAGAGCGCAAGGCGCTGCTCGTGCGCATTCTCGATGAATACAAGAAGCGTATTCCCGATTTTGCCAAGGTCATCAGCGAAGAAATGGGCGCGCCGATCGGCTTTGCCGGCACCGCGCAAGTGGGTGCGGGCATCGGCTACATCCTCGGCACGCTCGAGGCGCTTGACGGCTTCGAATGGGAATCGCCGGTTCCCGGCGCCAACGCCCGCTTCGTCCATGAACCCATCGGCGTCGTCGCCGCGATCACGCCGTGGAACTGGCCGCTCAACCAGATCTGCGCGAAGATTGCCCCGTGCATCGCCGCGGGCAACACGATCGTGCTCAAGCCTTCGGAAGAATGCCCTTCGAACGCGGTGATCATTGCCGAGGTCATGCATGCGGCCGGCGTGCCTGCGGGCGTGTTCAATCTGGTTCAGGGCGATGGCCTGGGCGTCGGCGTCGCACTTACCGTGCACCCCGATGTCGACATGGTGAGCTTCACCGGCTCGACCCGCGCCGGCATCCAGATCGCCAAGAACGCGGCCGACACCGTGAAGCGCGTGCATCAGGAACTGGGCGGCAAGTCGCCCAACCTCGTGCTTGAGGACGCGGATTTTGCCGCGACGCTGCCGGGCACGCTGCAAGGCGTGGTCGCCAACACCGGCCAGAGCTGCATCGCGCCGACCCGCATCCTCGTCCCCAAGTCGCGCAAGGAAGAGGCCGAGACCTTCGTGAAGAACTACTTCGCGGCGGTGAAGGTCGGCAATCCGGCCGAGGACGGCGCGCATATCGGCCCGGTGGTCAACAAGGCGCAGTGGACCAAGATCCAGTCGCTGATCGATACCTCGATTGCCGAGGGCGCCTCGCTGCTCGAAGGCGGCCCGGGCCTGCCCGACAACGTCAATCGCGGCTACTACATCCGCCCGACGGTGTTCTCCGACGTGACACCCGACATGACGATCTTCCGCGAGGAAACCTTCGGCCCGGTCGCCACGATCACCACTTATGACGGCATCGAGGATGGCATCGAGCTGGCCAACCGCACGGCCTACGGGCTTTCGGCAGTCGTCACCGGCGATGTCGAGACGGCCAAGGGCATTGTCGGCCGCCTGCGCGCGGGCCTCGTTGCGGTCAACCAGTGGGGCGGCGTCAAGGGCGGTGCCTTCGGCGGCTACAAGCAATCGGGCAATGGCCGCGAAGGCGGCGTCTATGGCCTGAAGGACTTCATGGAACTGAAGACCATCGCGGGGGCATGACCCTTGCGTGATGGCTGAAACAGAACCCCGCGCTGCTCAGGTAGCGCGGGGTTTTTGTTTGGCCCGATTGCCTCAATAATCCTTCGATGCCTTGAGGTTGAGGCTCTCGTCGCCGATCGTCGAGATCGTGCCCAGCAGCACCAGCCAGCGCGTGATGCGGAACTCGGCGGACGTTGCGCTGTAGCCGTGCCCGTCGGTGATGAGTTCGACGAACACGCGCCGCCCGAGGTACTTGCCGACCGCCACTGAAGTGCCCCGGCCGATCGAGGCATCCGCACTGATGATCCGCAGCCGGTCGAGCCCGATGGCATTCCTCAGCTTGTTGATCGGATCGAGCCCTCCTCCGCTGCGGAAGCTGGCAAGCGCGGACGCAAGCTGCACCGCTTCAGGCGCCGAGATCTGGGTGATCGAACTGCCGAAGAGCATGCGGCTCAAAAGCTCTTCCTCGGGCAAGGCGGGGACCGAGCTGAACGTGATCTGGGGCTTCAGCGCCGATCCGGTGATCGCGATCTTGGCGCTCACCCCGTTGGCATCGCCCTCGGCGACGATATCGAGCCGGGGATCGACCGGCACTTCACCGACGAAGCGGATGCGCCCGCGAGTGAGATCGAAGCGCCGCCCGGCAAATTCATAGCCCCCGCGGACCAGATCGGCGGAACCGAAGATCTGCGGATTGGCGGTATCGCCGCGCAAACGCACATCGGCGCCCCACTCGCTTTCGAGGCCGAGCCCGCGCACGTCGATGCGGTCGCTGCCGGCTGCGTCGATCAGATACTTCCACGGCGTGTAGGCCACGCGCGGCGGGGCGATATCGGCGCGCAGGTTGGTCTCGTGCGTGGTGATCGAGGGCAGCTGCTCGGCCACATTGGCGCGGCCCAGCGTCCAGCGCGCGCGGTCGATATGGACGCGCCCGGCGATGGTGCCGCCGATGCCGTCAGAGATCAGCCGCAGCGGCCCGGTGACCGTGGCAGCCATGTCGTCGCGGTTGATCAGCAGCGCATTTGTGGCAGCAAGGCGCAAGTCGAGCCCGACGCCGTGGGTCGTCACGTTGGAGAGGTCCACCGTGCCGCTGCCGCTCACTGTGCCCCCGCCCGGCGTAGTCCCGCTGAAATGCGCGAGGCTGAGGTGGGCATCGGCAAAGCTGCCGAGCGCTTCGACATCGCGGACATCGGAGCCAGTGAGGTTCGACTGCACCCGCAGCGCGCGCGTGGCGACCGCGCCGGTGATAACCGGGTGGTCGATCGATCCCGTCACGCTCGCGGCCGCGCCAAGCGGGCCGGTGAGATCGATCACCTCGATCGCCGCGAGCCGCCACAGGGACTCCGCCGGCCCACTGTAGCGCAGCTCGGCCTTGAGCGTGCCGCCGCGCAGCCGCTCGAGCATGGTGCCGCCGCGCGGCAGATCAGACACCAGCGCCTGGACCCGGCCGCGCATCGCCGCCCCCTCGCGTGCCACCGCGCGGACTTGCAGCGCCGCGGGATCGAGCTCGGCCACCAGCGCAAGGTCGAGCGGCCTTGAGGTCAGCACAAGGCCCGAACGCGTCAGGCCCTTGACCTCGACCGCAGCGTGGCCCGAGGGCGCGCCGAGGTGATCGTTCTCGTAGTCGATCACGCCCGAGGCGAGGCCGCCGAGACCCAGATCGGGCAGCAGGATATCGAGCACCGAAAGCGGTATGCGCGAGAGCATGACCTTGAGCTTGGTCGCTCCGCCGAGGACATGGCCGCTGGCGATCACGCTGCCCCGGCCGAAATCGATCTGTGTCGGCTGGAGCCGCCATCCGCCAGCCTCGCCGCTCCCGACCCCGCCAGGCTCGCGCTCCAGCACCGCGCGGCGCGGCATGGAAATCGCGCGCCCGGCGTAATCACCCGCCACGAAGGCGACGACCTTGTCGGGTGAGAACGCGGCGGTGCCCTGCAGCGCAAAGCTGGTGCCGCGCCGCCCGGCGAGCGACGCGGTGACGCTGCCCGAGCCGTTAACAAGCGCGGCATCCGCCATCAGGCGGCCGATGAAGAGCTTGCCCGCGCTGATCCCCTCGGCCTTGAGCGAGGCCTGAAGCGTGGTGTCGCCGCCTTCGATGCGGCCCTCGGCGGTGATCTCGGCATTGCCGACCGCGATCGGATTATCGCCCCCGAAGCGCGCCGCCTTGGCGGTAATCGCGGCCTTGAGCGCTTGCCCTGCACCATCGGGCGCCAGATCGACGGTCCCGGCCACCCCGCCCCCAGCAAGCGCAAGGCTGCCTGTCACGCCCGCCTTGGCAATCTCGACAGCGCCAGTGATCTTCGTCTGGTAGACGGTGAACTGCTCGATCCCGAGCCGCACCGGCCCGTCCTTGGGCGCGGTGAGCATGAGCTGGCCGCTGAATGTGCCGAGGCGCGAATCGCCGTTGGTCTCGATGCGGAATCCGTCGCCTTCAGGCGCGAGTGCGAGGTGCACGTCCTTGAGGCTGGCGGCAGGCAGCGGATTGGCGAGCACGAGCGTGGCGCGCGGGCCATCCTTGGCCAGCGCCGCATCGAAGGTGAAAGGTCCGTAGTCCTGATGGCGGCCCTGGCCCGAGAGCGTGGTGACGCCGTTCGCCTGGGTCCAACTGCGCAGCGCCATGGTGAGCTTGGCAGACGTCAGCTCGCCCCGGCGCACGATCAGCGGCTGGTTGCCGCCCAGCGAGATCGCCCCGCGCGCGCGCACATTGCCGCCGGTGAGATTGGCGAGCGTCGCGTTGTCGATCCGGGCCATGCGCCCTGCACCGTCGGCGGTGAGCAGCCACGGCCCGCCGCCCCCGAAGCCGAGCATGATCCGCGCGTCGCCATCGGCCAGCCCCAGATTGGGCAGTGCAATGCCGCGCACCGTGACTGGCCCCGAAAGCGCATAGCGGCCGTGCACCAGATCGCCATCGAGTGCCAACCGCGCCGACGCACCCTTCATCGTGACGTCGATCCGGTCCGAGGTCAGCTTGCCGCCCGCCAGCACGAGATCGCCCGTCAGCCGCGCGCCCGGCAGCCGCGGATCGACCATCGCCTGCCCCGTCTTCAGCCGCTGCGCCGTGAGCGCGAGCGGAATGCGCAGGCGTTTGCCGTCCCAATGGGCAGTGCCGGCGGTGCGCAACCCTTCCGCAAGCACCGGCCCGCTGGCGAGCCGCGCGGCGCGCAGGTCATGAATGATCGCAAGTGCGGTGAAGCGGCCGTCGACCGTCGCATCGAGCTGCGCGCCCTTGATGTCGACGCCGGAGCCCGCCAGCAGCAATTCGGGCCGGACGAGCACAGCATGGACCTTCACCGCCTCGGCGCGGTTGTTGATGAGATCGAGCGCGCCTTGCGCCGTGCCAGCGAGGGCCGCGCCGCCAGCAAATGCGCGGCCGCGCAGTACGCCGCCGCTGCCGCTACCCTCCGCCACGAGAGAGAGCTTCTCGCCGCTCACGCGCCGCGCTGCCGCACCGAAGAGATCGCCGGGGAACACCTGCCCCGCGAGCGTGTAGCGCCCGGACCGGTTCTCGAGCTGGAATGCGGCGAGCTTGCGGCCATTGTCGCTGGCAGCGCCCCAGCCATGCCATTCCTGGAACGTGCCCTTGCCGCCCGCGCGCGCGGCAATATTGCGCTTCACTCCGGTGAGCGCCGCCAGCAGGCCGTCCTTCGGGGCGTTGTAGATGAAGTCGAGCGCGAAGCGGTTGCGATCGGGCTCGCTATCGAGCCGCAGGCGCAGCCGGTCGCGCCCGCCGAGCCGCCCGCCAAGGCTGATCAAGGCCCGACCGCCCCGGATATCGGCGCGCGCGGCAAAATCGATGCGCCGACGCTCGCCCATCACACTACGCTCGACGCCAAGGTTTTCCGCCGCGAACTTGTCGATGCGGATGTCGAAATCAGGGAGGATCGGCTCGTCCGGAGCCCCCGGCTTCAGCTGCGGTGCGCGCAGCAGCGTCCCGCGCTTGAGCACCAGCGAGCGGATATCGAGACCTTTGAACAGGCCTGAGCGCGGGTCGAGCCCGAACCAGGCGAGCGGGCGCCAGTCCAGCGTGGCTTCGGGCACGACCATGAAGCGCCCCTCGCCATCGCTCAGCACCACCTCGTGCAGGCTCATCGCGCCGAACAGCGTGCCGTCGATCCGCCCGATGCGGATCTTGAGCCCCGATGCGGCTTCGATCGCGGCAATGCGGTCGGCCACGAAGCGGTGGCCCAGCGAGGAATCGAGCACGACCACCGCCCCGCCCATCGCCAGCAGGAACAGCAGCCCTGCCAGCACCAGCCCGCGCCCCCAGCCGAGCAGACGGCGGATCGCCCCCCGGCGCGGCGGCATGGCCGGTGGCGGCACCGCGTCTGGCGGGCTGCTCGCCATCAGAACGCCTGCCCCAGCGAAACATAGACGCCGACGCGGCTATCGCCCTTGGCCGGATTGAGCGGCGTGCCAAGGTCGATGCGGATCGGGCCGAAGCTGGTCTGGTAGCGCAGGCCAAGGCCCACGCCGACCTTGAGGCCGTTGACCGTGGGCGAGGCCGTGGTGCCCACCGTGCCTGCATCGACGAACGGCACCACGCTCACCGCGCCGCCCATCAGCCCGGTCTTGACGCGGGCCTCGAGCGAGAACTCTGACAGGCTGCGCCCGCCACTCGGATTGCCGAGCGCATCGCGTGGCCCCACTGCCTGATAGGCAAAACCGCGCACCGAGGCCCCGCCGCCGGCATAGAACCGCCGCGAAGGTGCGATGCTGTTCACGTTGGCGCCCGGAATCGAACCGATCCGCACGCGCTCCGCCAGCACGACGCTGTGGCTGACGGGCTGGTAGGCGCTCGCATCGAACTGCGCGCGCACGTAGTTGGAACGCATCCCGTTCTGCACCGAGATTTCCGGGCTTACCCGCAGCGAAACGCGCACGCCGCGCTTGGGGTCGAGCAGATCGTCGCTGCCATCATAAGCCCCGCGCAAGGGCAGCGCGCCGATGAAATAGGTGGTGCGGGTCGAGCCGGCGGCGGCGGGCAATTCGCTGGTCGCGAGCAGTTCGACACCCGCCGAATAGACCCAAGCCTTCTGGAAGATCAGCGTCGTCTGCTTCTCGAACACCGTCGAGAACGAGATGGTACGCGCATTGTACGCGTCGGTGCGCCGGGTCTGGGCATAGAGATCGGCGGTGAGCACCTGATCGCGCCCGAAGAAGTTGTTGCGGCGGTAAGTCGCGCCCGCCAGCTGTTCGCGGGTACCGGCCACGCCGCGGAACCGCACGAGGCCTTCAGGCGGGAACATGTTGCGGTTTTCCCAGCTCGCCTCGACCCGCACGCCCTCGCCGCTCGAATAGCCGATAAGCCCGGCAATCGTGCGCTGCGGCGCCTTGGCCAGCGTCACGTCCACATCGGCGATGCCCGGCTGCGGGTCCGCCGCGGGCGTGACTTCGCGCGGGGTGACCGTGACCGAGGAGACGAGGCCGGTCGCAAGGATCGCTTGCCTCAGATCATCGACCCGCGATTTGCGGAAGGGATCGCCGGGCCGGAACCGGGCCATGCGCGAAAGGTGGCGGGAGGAGAGATAATCGGGCAGCGAGCTGTGGATATCGCCCATCACATATTGCCCGCCGCTGGTGACGGGCAAGGTGAGATCACCGGTGCGCAGGGCATGGTCGATCCCAAGATCGGGTTCGCCCACCTTGGCAAAGGCATGGCCGCCCTCACCCAGCGCGGTGATCAGGTGATCGCGTTCGGCAACGATGCGGTCGGAATTGACCGGATCGCCCGGCGCGAGCGCGAAGGCGCGCTTCAGCGCATCCGCATCGCGCGCGGCGGCGATATCGCCCAGGCTGATGCTTGCAAACGTGTAGCGCGGCCCCGGGCGCACATCGAAGCGCACGCCGACTTTCTTGAGATCGATCGCCGGCGCGGGTCCGCTGCCTTCAGCCGGTGCGGCATAGCCGGTGGTGCTATGGTAGATTTCGGCATCGTAGTACCCGTAGACCCGGAGCACCTGCTGGAGCAGATCGGTATCCTGCCGCGCCCGGCGCGTCAGCTGGGCGAGGTTGTCTTCTTCGTTGCCAAACTTGCGCAGTGTCGCAAGCGCGCCGAACCGCGCCGTGACAGCCTCGCGCTCGGGCAGAATTTCTTCATCCGGCGGGAACGCGAGCGCAAGCTGCGGAGTGATCGGGTAGATGCTCGCGCCCGGAATCTGGCCGATGCCGCGGCCGCTGCCCGGATCGACATCGGTGGCAAGCGCTTCGCCCGCGGCCTTCGCCTGCTCGGCCGCCGCGCCGATATCGGGATCGGGCGTGAGCGGCGTTATGGCAGGCAGTTCCGAAGCATCGGGCCAGGCCAGAGTGATCGCGGGAATGCCGGTCAGCGGCGCAATCGCATCGGGTGAAAGCAGCGTGGCAGGGTCAGGTACGGCAACCTTGGCGGCGTCGGTCTGGTTCGCCCAGGCCTTGGGGTCGTCCATCGCGGAATCGGGGATCAGGTCCTCGAGCGCCTGATCCGCCTCACGCGACTGGGCGTGCGCCAATTGCGGCAGAATGGCGAGCAGAACGGCCGGCAGCAGCGCCCGCAGTGCTTCAAATGTGGCGGTATTGCGCCTGGGCTGCGGCAAGCCCGTCCTTGCCGGTATCGTCCGCGATTCGCCGGTCCGCTCCCCTTGCGGTCGCAGCGCGATCGATCGCGCGGGCCTGCTCATCGGGGTCAAAGCGTTCCCATCCTTCGCGCCCCAGCCGTTCGAGCGGCCGGTAGCGAACCTTGTACTGCATCCGCGCCGACCCTTCGACCCAATATCCAAGGTAGACATAGGGAAGACCGATCCGGGTGGCATGAAGGATGTGGTCCAGAATGATGAAATTGCCAAGCCCCCGCCGCTCGGCATGATCGGGTTCGTAGAAGCTGTAGATCATCGACAGCCCATCGCCCTGACGGTCGGTCAGGCATGCGCCGACGAGTCGGCCGGGCTTCCCGTCGATACCAGGTTCGCGATATTCGATCACGAAGCTCTGGACCGGGGTGTGCTCGACCATGTCGGCGAAATCCATCTCGTCCATCGAGGCCATGCCGCCACCGGGATGGCGAGCCGCCAGATAACGCTGGAGCAGCTCGAATTGTTCCGGCGTCGACCACGGCTTGCACGCGCTGACGACGAGATCGCTGTTGCGGCGCATGTTCTTGCGCTGGGTGGCGGAGGGCACGAACTCGTTCGCCGCCACGCGCACCGAAATGCAGGCCGTGCAATCGATGCAGCTGGGGCGGTAGGCCACGGTCTGGCTGCGGCGAAAACCGATGCGGCCCAGCGCATCGTTGAGCTCGTCAGCATTGGGGCCCTTGAGCTCCGTGAAGACCTTCCGCTCCGTCTTCCCCGGCAGATAGGGGCACGGCATCGGACTGGTCACGAAGAAGCGGGGAAAGCGGACGGGCGCAGTCACGGCCGGGGCGGTATCCTATTGTCGTGCTTCCGGACCATCCGGGAGCGCTGACAAGGGCAACATGCCTCACCCCGGCGATTGGTGAAAGAGCGATTAACCATCAAAGGTAGTTAATCAGCAGCGATTTTGCCCCGGAAACGAGAAGCGGCCGCGCGGCGTACCGAAACGGGATGCGGCGGACCCGAAATGTGAGGAAACAGGCTTAACCGAGCTCGACTTGCGTCACATCGTAGCCCTTGGCACGCAGGCTCGCGACCAGCAGGTCGATCTGCTCACGGTCGCGCGCCTCGCATTCGATCTCTGCGGTAAGGCCTTTGGCGGGCAGCGAGGTAAAGATCCGGTTGTGCCAGACTTCCAGAATGTTGACCTGATGGCGGTTGAAATCCTCGACCACCTTGAACAGCGCGCCCGGCCGGTCCTGCAAGGTGAGCCTGAGGCGGGCAAGGCGGCCCGAGCGGGCGAGATCGCGCAGCAGCACGTTGGCGAGCAGGCGCGTGTCAATATTGCCGCCGCACAGCACGAGGCCGATCTTGCGCCCGGCAAAGCGCTTGCGGTGCGTCATCACCGCGGCCAGCCCGGCTGCGCCCGCACCTTCAACCACGGTCTTCTCGATCTGCAGCAGTACCGCAACGGCGGTTTCCAGCGCCGGCTCGCTCACCAGCACGATATCGTCGACAATCTTTTTAAGCACGGCGGACGTGAACGTGCCCGGCTCCTTCACTGCGATGCCTTCCGCGATCGTATCGCCGCCGCAAGGCAGATCGAGACCCTTGAGCTTGGCATACATCGAGGGGAACAGCGTGGCCTGCACGCCGACCAGCCCGATCGAAGGCTTGAGCGCGCGCGCTGCGGTACCCATGCCCGAAAGCAGCCCGCCGCCGCCGATGGGAACGACAAGCGTTTCAAGCTCGGGCACGTCCTCCAGCATTTCGAGCGCCACGGTGCCCTGCCCTGCGGCCACCTGCGGATCGTCGAACGGATGGACGAAGGTCATGCCCCGCTCGGCCTCGAGCTTGCGGGCATGGGCGTAGGCCTCGTCGAAGGTCTCGCCTTCGAGCACGACCGTGCCGCCGACGCTTTCGGTCTGCATGATCTTCACCGTCGGCGTGGTGCGCGGCATCACGATGGTGACAGGCATGCCGAGCCGGGTGCCGTGATAGGAAAGCCCCTGCGCGTGGTTGCCCGCCGATGCGGCGATCACACCGTGACTGCGCTGCTCGTCCGATAGCTGCAGCAGTGCGTTGAGCGCGCCGCGCTCCTTGTAGGCTGCCGTGAACTGCAGGTTCTCGAACTTCAGCCAGATCTCCGCGCCGGTCATCTCGCTCAGCGTCTTGCTGTAAAGCGTGGGCGTGCGCACGATCTGCCCGGCGATCCGCGCAGCAGCGGCGCGCACATCGTCAAGGGTCAACAGCGAGGCGCCAGTCATTGCGGAGGCGGTGGTGGTCGTGTTCATGGGCTACGGCCCCTAATCGAAACCTGCCCTCAAGGGAACCTTCGTTGCGTTCAGCGCGGCCGGCGCGGCAAATTGATGATCTGGAGCAGCAGCAGCACGACCACGATGGCTATCGTATCGGCGATCCAGTCCCGGATATCGCAATCGCGGTGGAGCGAGGGGATCGATTGCATGACCTCGACCAGCGCGCCCAGGAACGATAGCCGCTCCGCCAGATGCACCCTCGGGAAGCGCGGAAAGGCAATCGCGCCCAGAAACGCGAGCGTTCCGAAGGCGAGCATATGCTGCGACTTGTCACCAAGGCCGGGAATGCCCGGCGGCTGGGGCAGCAGGGCCAGCGTCACCGCGCCGATCAGGCAGAGCCAGAACACGGGCATGGCGAGCGCGGCGAATCCGGAGGGGCGAGACATGGCTTCGCCGCTACCCCGCGCGCCCCATGGGCGGCAAGCGCCGTTTGCGCCGACCCCTCGCGATTCTGGCTGGCGGCGCGCGGCAAAGCGGCTAGAACGCCGGGCATGACCGACGCAGCTCCGACATCCCAGCCCTCAGGGCTCAACGTTTCGTTCCTCGGCCTTGGCGTGATGGGCGGGGCCATGGCCCGCCATCTTGGCGCCGCCGGGCACAATCTCACCATCTACAACCGCAGCCCGGCGCGCGTGGAAGCGTGGCAGGCCGCAAACCCGGGGCTTGCCGGGCGCGTGGCGGCAAGCCCGGCGGAAGCGGCCGAAGGCGCGGATGTGGTGATCACCTGCGTCGGCAACGACGATGACCTCTCGGACGTCGTGCTCAGCCCGACCGGGGCGTTCTCCACCTTGAAGCGCGGCGCGCTGTTCATCGATCACACCACCGTTTCGGCGCGCATCGCCCGCCAGATTGCGGTCGAAGGCCGCGACAAGGAACTGCTCTGCGTCGATGCGCCTGTCACCGGCGGGCAATCGGGTGCCGAGGCGGGTACGCTTTCGATCATGTGCGGCGGCAGTGCCAAGGCCGTCGACGCGGCGCGTCCGGTGCTCGCCGCCTATGCCAAGCGCGTGGTCCATGTCGGCAAACCTGGCGCGGGGCAGACAGCCAAGATGGCCAACCAGATGTGCATTGCGGGCGCCATTGCCGGTCTTTCCGAAGCGATCCGCTTCGCGCAGGCGGCGCGGCTCGATCTCGACAAGGTGTTCGAGGCGATCTCGGGCGGCGCCGCGCAATCGTGGCAGATGGACAACCGCTGGCACACCATGGCGAAGGACGAGTTCGATTTCGGCTTCGCGGTGGACTGGATGCGCAAGGACCTCGGCCTCGCGATCGAGGAAGCACGCAGCGTGGGGGCGAGCGTGCCCACCACCGCGCTCATCGACCAGTTCTATGCCGATGTGCAGGCATTGGGTGGCGGCCGGCAGGATACCAGCGCCTTGATCCGCCGCCTGCCGCGCCGAGGCGGCGCGTGATGATGCGCCCGTTGGTTATGGCGGCGCTGGCGGCATTCGTCGCTGCTCCCGCCCATGCCGACACCCTCATCGACAACGTGTCCGGTCAGACCATCGGCGCGGACGGCCATGTCGAGCGCTTCAAGGCCATGCTGATGGACGATGCCGGCGTGGTGAAGGCGCTCATCCACGAAGGTGAGAAGACCCCGAAGAAGGGCTTCCAGTACCGCATCGACGGCATGGGGCGGATCATGCTGCCCGGCATGATCGATGCGCATGTCCATGTCATGAGCACCGGCTTTGCCGCGTTGACGCTCGATCTTTCGGAAACCGGCAGCCTCGCAGAAGCGCTGGCGAAGATCGCCGCCTATGCCAAGGCGCATCCGGACCGGCCGTGGCTGATCGGGCGCGGCTGGAATCAGGAACGCTGGAAGCTTGGCCGCTTCCCGACCGCTGCCGAACTCGACTCCGCCGTGAGCGACCGCCCCGTCTGGCTCGAACGAGCGGACGGGCATGCCGGCTGGGCCAATACGGCCGCGCTCAAGGCTGGCGGAGTGACCGCCGCGAGCCAGGCCCCCACTGGCGGCGAGATCATCCGCCTTGCCGATGGCAGCCCGGCGGGCGTGCTGGTCGACAACGCTTCCGTTCTCGTCGGCGCGCATGTTCCGCCGCCGACGGCCCGCGATTATGACGCCGCCTTCGCGCTCGCCCAGCGCGAGTTCTACCGGCGCGGCCTCACCGCCGTCGCCGACATGGGCTCGACCATGGAAGATTGGCAGACCTTCCGCCGCGCAGGCGATCTCAACACGCTCTACGTGCGGATCATGGCCTATGGCGCCGGGATCGAGAACACGATCCAGATCGGCGGGCCCGGCCCCTCCCCGTGGCTCTATGCCGACCGGCTGCGCCTCAATGGCGTGAAGCTCTATATGGACGGCGCGCTCGGTTCGCGCGGGGCGTGGCTCAAGGCGCCTTATGCGGACAGGCCTGATACGCGCGGGCTTCCCCGCCTGACGCAGACCCAGCTCGGCAATCTGATGAGCCGCGCCGCGATGGACAACTACCAGATCGCCGTGCACGCCATCGGTGACGAAGCGAATGCCGTGCTGCTCGGCTCGATGGAAGACCTTGCGCAGACCTACAAGGGTGATCGCCGCTGGCGGATCGAACACGCGCAAGTGATCGACCCCGCCGACTGGCCGATTGCCGCGCGCGTGGCGAAATCGGTCGGCCTTGTCGCCTCGATGCAGCCCGTGCACCAAACCTCGGACCGCCTCATGACCGAAGCGCGGCTCGGGCCGAACCGGCTCGCGGGGGCCTATGCCTGGGCCTCGGCCAAGGCGACCGGCGCGGTGCTGGCGTTCGGATCGGACACGCCGGTCGAACTCCCCGACCCCTGGGCCGGCTTTGCCGCCGCGATCAGCCGCCAGGACGAGAACGGCCAGCCCCCGCAAGGCTGGCAGCCGCAGGAGCGCGTGGACCGCGAGACGGCGCTGGCCGGCTATACCGCGCAGGCCGCCTATGCCGGGTTCGCCGAAAAGCGCTTTGGCCGCCTCGCCCCGGGCCTGCGCGCCGATTTCATCTTCGTCGATACCGATCCGATGACCGCTGCGCCCGATGCAATCCGCAAGACCAGGGTACTCGAAACCTGGGTCGGCGGCGGCAAGGTGTGGGATGCGGCCAAGCCAGATGGCGGCGCAGCGGGGGCTGAGCCGGTCAAGAAGTAGGGACCAAAGCGATGGCCGAACTGATCCTGCACCATTACCCGGAATCGCCCTTCTCGGAAAAAGTCCGGGCCATCCTTGGCGCCAAGGGGCTGCCATGGCGCTCGCTGCAGGTCTCGATGGTCATGCCCCGCCCGGCGACGATTGCGCTCACCGGCGGCTATCGGCGCATTCCCGTGCTGCAGGTTGGCGCAGACGTCTATTGCGACACCGCGCTGATTGCCGAATACCTGGACCACATGGGCAGCGGCCCGAGCCTCTTTCCGGCCGGCAACCGCCTCGCCGCGCAGACCCTTGCGCGCTGGGTCGATACCGAACTGTTCTGGGCGGCGGTTACCCTGCGCTTCCTGCCCGAGAACATGGGCGGCTTCTTCGCCGATCCCGCCAGCGCACAGGCCTTTGCCGAAGACCGCGCCAATTTCGCGCAAGGCGCGCAAGTGCGGCGCCCCCCGGTCGATGAAGCGAAGGCGCGCTATGCCCGGTTCCTCGCTGAAATGGAGGCGCAGCTTGGCGATGGCCGCCCCTACCTGTTCGGCGCCGAGTGGAGCGTGGCCGACTTCGCCGTCTATCACATGCTGTGGTTCATCCACGCTGGCGGCGGCATGGCAGACTGGCTGGCCAGCCGAGCCCATATCTCGGCTTGGATGGACCGGATGCGGGCCTTCGGACAGCATGGCGGGGAGGACATCGAGGCCGATGAGGCCCTCGCCATTGCGCGCGAGGCCGATCCGCTTGCCATCGACCTGACGAGCGACCTGCCCGGCATCCCGCCCGGCACCACCGTCGATGTCGCCCCGGTGGACTACGGCGTGATGCCAAGCCGCGGCACCCTGCTCCACTGCGACACCGATAGCATCGTCATCCGGCGCGAACATGCGCTGACCGGCGCGGTCAACGTGCATTTCCCCCGGCACGGTTTCGGGGTGAAGCGGGGGGATTGAGGCACAAGGCGGCGGGCGCTTTGGCCGGGAACGTCAGGATCAGGTGTCGCGGCACCTCTCAGCCGGGGATCGGATTATGAAGCCTATCGGAATGCTGTTCATCGTGGGTTCGCTGCTGGTGGCTGGCACGTCGCCGGCCTTGGCCGAGGAGGTCGATCCAGCCGTATTTGCACCGTTGCAGACCTTTGCTGAAGGGATGAGTTCAGGCGAGATGAGCAGGGCGGCGATCGCCTTTGCACCGGCAGCCGCGATCACGGATTCGTTTGCCCCCTATCACTGGTCTTCGTTCGCAGACTGGATCAAGGACGGCGACCGCTTCTTCAAGGCAAACGGGGTGACGGACTTTCACATCGCCCTCGCCGCGCCCAGCACCACCGACGTGACCGATGACCATGCCTATGCCGTAGTGCCCACCACGGAGACATTTCTGGCCAATGGCAAGCCAACCGAAGAAAAAGGCGTTTTCACCTTCGCGCTGATCCGAACCGGGTCCGGCTGGCGCATCACCAGCGTTAGCTGGTCAACGCTCTGACCCTGCATCCCGCAGGTACGGGCTGTCCTACACGCACCGTCCTATGGCATGGGGCCACATCTGCTCCTTGAACCTCGTGAATTTCCCAGCATCCGCCGCGCGCCGCGCGCCGCGCGGCACTATCGCGCGCGCCTGGCCCGCAGCACGAAGCCCTCCGCCGCATATTCCGCTCAGGACTGTGTCAACCGTGTCAACTTGACCTAGATTGAAGTCGCGGCCTCGGCCTTGGCCTTTTCCTCGGCGTCCTTCTTCTCGGCAAAGCGCATCACGATGAGCGTGCCTTCGAAGAGGATCATCAGCGGGATCGCGAGCATCAGCTGGCTGAGCACGTCGGGCGGGGTGATCACCGCGGCGAGCGCGGTGATGCCGACGATCACGTAGCGCCGCGCCGCCACGAGCTGCGCGCGGGTGACGATCCCCGCGCGGTTCAGCAGCATGAGCAGCACCGGCAGCAGGAAGCTGATCCCGAACGCGAAGATGAACTGCATCACAAGGTTGAGGTATTCCTCGATCCCCGGCAGCGCTTCAAGCTGCAGGCCGCCGCGATCCCCCTGAAAGCCGATGAACCAGCGGAAAGCTGTGGGCATCACGATGAAATAGGCAAGGCTCGCGCCCATCGTGAAAAGGATCGGCGTCGCGATCAGGAAGGGCAGGAAGGCCTTCTTCTCGCGCGCATAGAGCCCGGGCGCGATGAACGCCCAGAGCTGGTTGGCGATCACCGGGAAGCTGATCAGGAACGCCGCGAACAGCGAGACCTTGAGATCGACGAAGAACGCCGAATAGAGCTTGGTGTAGATGAGCTTGCCCTGGCCCGCCGGAAACGCGAGCACGAGCGGGTGGACCAGAATGCCAAGGATCTGGTTGGCGAAGAAGAAGCACACCACGAACGCAACCGCGATGGCATAGACGCAGCGCAGCAGCCGCGTGCGCAGCTCAAGCAGATGATCGAGCAGCGGGGCCTGCGATTCGTCGATATCGCTCACCATTATGCAGCCCCCTCCGCCGGTCCGCGGGCGCGGGCGGGGCGTTCGGCAATGGGGAGCATTTCGCCGACAGGTTCCGTCGGCGCGACGGCGGCGATTTCGGGATCGATCGGAACAGCGACGGGAGCGGGCAGCGACTGCATGAGCGGCGGAGGATCGTTCTGGTCGATCGCAGCGATTGCAGTCTGCCCGGCGGCGGGATCAGGTGCGGGGCTAGCCGCCATGATCGCGGCGTTCTGCTCCTTCCACTTGCGCTCCATCTCTTCCATCTCCGCCTCGCGGATCATGGTTTCGAGACCGGTGCGGAAGTGGCCAGAAACGCGGCGGATCTTGCCGATCCAGCGCCCGGCAGTGCGCAGCGCCAGCGGCAGATCCTTTGGACCGATGACGATGATCGCCACGATAACGACGAGAAGCATCTCGTCTGGCGCAATGCCGAACATCGTATCAGCCCTGTGGTGTGTGCTGGATCAGGCTGCGGGGCCGGAGCCGGTCTGCTCGGGCTGCGTCGCAGGCGCGACGGGGGCTGCCGGCTGCTGCTGGATCTGCACCGGAGGCTGGACGAGCGGCGTATCCGTGCCCTCGCTCATGCCCTGCTTGAAGCTTTTGATACCCTTGCCGAAATCGCCCATCATCTCGGAAATGCGGCCACGGCCGAACAGGATGAGGACAACCAGCGCCAGAATGATCAGATGCGGAAGGGACAGAGCGCCCATGGGTATTCTCCTTTATGTCCCTTCAGATAGGACATCTTGGCCGAAACTGCCAGCAAGCTCGCGAAGATTCGTCAAGCTTCGTTTGTTTCGTCGTGCGCTCCATCGGGTTCCTCGTCCGCTTCACCCGCAAACACCGCCTCGACCGGATCAAGCAGCCCCGCCGCACGAAGTTCCTCGATCCCCGGCAGATCACGCCGCGATTCGAGACCGAAGTGCGCAAGAAACTCCGGCGTCGTCGCGTAGATCGTCGGGCGGCCGGGGCCTTCGCGGCGACCGGCGATCCTGATCCAGCCCGCTTCCATCAGCACGTCGAGCGTGCCCTTGGCAGTCTGCACACCGCGGATCGCCTCGATCTCGGCGCGGCTGACAGGTTCGTGATAGGCAATGATCGCCAGCGCCTCGGTCGCCGCGCGGGAAAGGCGGCGCACGTCCTCGCGCTCACGGCGCAGGAGGTGCGCGAGATCGGGCGCGGTCTGGAAGTGCCAGCGATCCCCGCGCCTGACGAGTTCGACGCCCCGCCCGGCATAATGCGCGGCGAGCGCTTCAAGCGCAGGTCCGACATCGGCGCCGCCGAGATGGCGCGAAAGGTCTTCCGCGCTCATCGGAGCTTCGGCGGCGAACAGCGCTGCCTCGACCGCGCGTTCGATCTCGTCCTGCGGGCTCATCCGCGACCCCGGCGCAGCATCAGCGGCGCATACGTCGCTTCCTGCGCCAGTTCGACCTTGCCCTGCTTGGCCAGTTCAAGCGCCGCAACGAAGCTGGACGCCAGCGCCGAACGGGCGAGGCGCGGATCGGCTCCCGGCTCCTGCTCCGGGAGGAACAGGCTAAGCTCGGTCCAGTCGATCGCCGCGCCAATCAGCGCCTCGACCCGCGCGATGGCCGCCTCCAGCGTCATCACCGGCCGCGCGCGGACCATGTGGACCACGGGCCGCCCCCGATACTGGACATGGCCATAGGCCTGCATCAGCGCAAAGAGATCGCACTGCCAGCGCACCTGCCGTTCGATGCGCAGCCCCTCCGGAGCACCGCGCGGGAAGACATCGCGGCCAAGCCGGTCGCGCGCCATCAGCCGGGCGCCGGCCTCGCGCATCGCGCCGAGCCGCTGGAGCCGGAGTTGCAGCCGCAGCGCAAGTTCCTCGGGGCTCGGCTGGACTTCGGGATCGCGCGGCAGGAGGAGCAGCGATTTGAGCCACGCCAGCCAGGCTGCCATGACGAGGTAATCCGCCGCCAGTTCAAGCCGCTGCGCGCCCGCCCGTTCCACGAATTCGAGGTACTGATCGACAAGCGCAAGGATCGAGATCTTGAGCAGATCCACCTTCTGCCGCCGCGCCAGATCGAGCAGGAGGTGCAGTGGCCCTTCCCAGCCGTCGATGGCCAGCGTCAGCGTGTCCGGCTCCCCGCTGCGCGCTTCGGGCGGCACATCGAGCGGGGTCTCGTCCCAGTCATCGCCTGCCAACGGCACGGCAAGGGCGGTTTCCTCGATCACGCCGCCAATGCCAGCAATCGGTCGCGCGTTTCGGTACGCTCAGCCTGCCGCGCGTGGTCGACCGGGGCGGTGAAATCACTTGTGGCGGCGAGCGCGCGTTCGAGCCGCGTCGCGGTTTCAGCGGACATCGGCGCAAGCGCGCTGGCGATGCCGATCATGTCGTCCATCTTCGCCCAGCAGTTGAGCGCGATATCGCAGCCCGCCGCCTGCGCGCGCGCCGCACGGTCCGGCACTGCGCCGCCGAGCGCCTGCATGTCGAGATCGTCGGTCAGCAGCAGGCCATCGAAACCGATGCGCCCCCGGATCACCTCCCGGATCACCGTCGAGGACAGCGTGGCCGGGTTTGCATTATCCCACACCGTGTAGCGGACATGGCCGGTCATGCCGATCAGGCTGTCCTTCAGCGCGCGGAAGGGGGCGAGGTCGGTCTCGAGCTCCGCCTCGCTCGCGGTCACGGTCGGTAGTTCCTTGTGGCTGTCCACCCCGGCGCGGCCATGGCCCGGCATGTGCTTGATCACGCCGCCGACGCCCGCGCGCGCAAGGCCTTCCAGCATCGCCCGGCCAAGCGCCGCCACCCGCAGCGGCTCGTGCCCCAGGGCGCGATCCCCGATCACATCGTGCGCGCCATCCTGCCGCACATCGAGCAGCGGCAGGCAATCGACGCTGATCCCCGCTTCGGCCAGATCGAGCCCCAGCGCCTCGGCATGGGCGCGTGCGGCTTCGATCGCGCTGATCGGCGCGCGCTCGTAAAGCCGGTCGAACGCCGCGCCGGGGGGATAGGCGGCCCAGACCGGCGGCTTCATCCGCGCGACGCGGCCGCCTTCCTGATCGATGCAGATGAACGTGCGCTCCCGCCCGTGGAGCGCACGCAGTTCATCGGTCAGCGCACGCAGCTGGTTGCGGCTTTCGACATTGCGGCCAAACAGGATGTAGCCCGCCGGATCGGCATCGCGGAAGAAGGCGCGCTCGTCATCGCTGAGAGTCAGGCCCGATAGGCCAAAGATCGCCGGGAGCATCGCGGTGGATTCGCCCAAATGCGCACGCCTGGCAAGGCCGGGGGCTGTGGATCACGGGGGAAAAGCGCCGGAATGCGGCCATGCTTGCCACCCTGCGGGCAAAATGCTCAACATTGCAGACCCCCTGCCTGCCGGAGCCGTGCCCATGCTGCGCAAGCTCGCTTATGTCCTGCTCGCCCTTGTCGTCCTTGCGGGCGCCACCGCGTGGGTCCTGTCCCCGCCGCGCTATGCCGATCCTGCGGGCCTGCGCTTTACCGGCAAGACGCCCGGGTCGGTCATCGCGGTGGAGCGGGTCGGCGGGCACAACCGGCTGGTGCTGACCGGGCTCCTGATGCTGGCCCTGCCCGTGCGCGCCCCGATTTCGGACGGCGCAGAACTGCTGCGCGTGCGCTACTGGTCGCAGGCCGGGGGCCAGCCGGTCGAGGCTTCGGGCCTGATGGCTGTACCCTATCGCACGCTGGGCGGCGCGGCGCCCCGCGGCACGGCGATGTATCTCCACGGCACCAGCCCGGACCGCACTGCCTCCCCCTCCGCGCCGGGCGATCAGGAAGGGCTGCTCCCCGCCGCGCTGTTTGCCGGGGGCGGCTATATTCTGCTGGCGCCCGATTACTTCGGGCTCGGCCAATCGCATGCCGCGCCGGCCTATATCCACGCCCCGGCGACTGCCGCAGCGGCGCGCGATCTGGTGATCGCCGCGCGGCAAGTGTCGGGGGCGATGCATCTGCCCTTCTCTCCCGATCTCTACCTGACCGGCTTTTCGCAAGGGGGCCATGCCACCGCGATCGTCCAGCGCGATCTGGAGGCGCGCCCCATTCCCGGCGTGACGGTGAAGGCAGCTGCCGCGATTTCGGGCGCGTTCGATCTTGCCGGGGTGAGCGTTCCCTATGCCTTCGTGCACAAGCATTCGCTCTATCTCGCCTATATCGCGGCCTCCTATGCCGCGCAGTATCACCAGCCGCTCGCCGCGGTGATTGCGGATCGCTATGCGGGGATCTTGCCCGGCCTGTTTGACGGCAACCACAAAGTCGATGCGATCGACGCCGCGCTGCCGGCCGATCCGCGCGATCTGTTCCGGCCCGAAGCCATGGCCGCGATCGAGGCACACCAGTCCAACTGGTTTACCGATGGCCTAGCCGCGAACGAGGCCTTCCGCTGGGCGCCCAAGGCACCGCTGCGGCTCTATTACGGCGACAGGGACACCGACGTTTCACCGCAGGATTCAAAGCAGTTTGCCGCAGTCTCGGCAAAGCTGGGCGGCAATATCAAGTTGATGCCGCAAGGGCCTTACGACCACGTCGGCACGGCGCTGCAAGCCGTGCCGCGCATTCGCGTGTGGTTCGATGAAATCAGCGCTTCACCTGGCACTTGAGCCCGCCGGCCTGCAGCTTGGTGCAGAGAGCGTTGGCGGCGGCGAAATCGCCCACCACAGCCTGAAGGCGGAACACGGTCGCCATATCGGCCTTGCCCTCGATCACGCGGTGCGACAGGCCCGAAAGCGCTTCGTGCGCGGTGACCAGCTTGGTCCACGCCGCTTCGGCAGACGCGCTCGTCGAGAACGCGCCGACCTGCACGCCAACGCCCGAAGTCGCCCCGGCCGGTGCGGGCGCGGGGGCCGCTGCGGATGGCTTGGGCGCTGCGGCGGGGGTTGTTGCCGGGGCGGCGCTGCCGGCAAGGTTGGCAACGGGCTTCTGGCCCTCGCTCACCTTGAAGCTGGCATCACCGGTGCCCTGGAAGGTCTTTCCGCCGGGATCCTTGGGCGCGATCTTGTAGGGTTCCTTGTTCGCCGCGATCAGGCTGCCATCGGCGGCAGCGCTCGATCCGCCCCGGTGCGAGATCCAGTAGATCCCGCCGAGCAGCGCCGCGAGCAGCAGGACCGCCAGCACGCCAAAGCCGATCATCCGGCTGTTGTCAGACCCCGGTTCGT
This sequence comes from Novosphingobium sp., assembly GCF_965228995.1. GTDB lineage: Bacteria > Pseudomonadota > Alphaproteobacteria > Sphingomonadales > Sphingomonadaceae > Novosphingobium. The sequence continues at coordinate 3,650,590 of NZ_OZ245852.1, forward strand.
CGAAATCGACATCGTCGGCGCTTTCGAGCCAGGGCAGGCGTTCCTCGTCACCGAGCGCGAGGCGATCGTCCGCCGCAGCGATCACGCCTGCTGCAGCTTCGTGCGCCTGTGCCCCCCAGTTGCCATCATGGCCGCCGTTTTCGTCGTCTTCGCCGATCCCGCTGATAACCATTGCCTCAAAGCTCCTCGGCGGCCTCTACGCCCAACAAGGCCAATCCGTTCTTCACCACTTGCCCGATTTGTGAGGCGAGGAATAGTCGTGCCGACGTGAGCGCGGCATCCTGTGCCACAATGAAGCGCTTGTCCGGCCGGTCATTCCCGACGTTCCAGTAAGCATGGAAGCCGGCGGCGAGGTCATAAAGGAAAAACGCCACCCGGTGCGGCTCGCGCGCGGCGGCAGCGCTTTCGACCACGCGCGGGAACTGCGCGGCGAGCTTGACGAGGCCAAGCTCCTCCACGCCCAGCAGCGCGACATGTTCCGGCGCGGGCGCAATGGCTTCGGCCGCCGCCTTGCGCAAGGTGGAGTGGATGCGCGCATGGGCATACTGGACATAGAACACCGGATTGTCCTTCGAGGCTTCGACCACCTTGTCGAAATCGAAGTCCATCTGCGCATCGGGCTTGCGGGTGAGCATGGTGAAACGCACCACATCCTTGCCGACCATATCGACGACATCGGCGAGCGTGACGAAATTGCCCGCGCGCTTCGACATCTTGAACGGCTGGCCGCCCTTCATCAGCTGGACCATCTGGACCAGCTTGATCTCGAAGGGCTTGGGGCTTGCGCCATCGGCACTGGTGAGCGCGGCGACCGCGGCCCTGATCCGCTTGACCGTACCGGCATGGTCCGCGCCCCAGATATCGACGAGCGCGTCGGCGGTCTGCGCCTTCTGGAAGTGGTAGGCGAGGTCAGCGCCGAAATAGGTCCACGAACCGTTCGACTTCTTGATCGGGCGGTCCTGATCGTCGCCGAACCTGGTCGAGCGGAACAGCGGCAGCGCCACCGGTTCCCAATCGTCCGGCAGCTTGCCCTTGGGCGCCTCGAGCTCGCCATCATAGACCAGATCGTGCGCGCGCAGCCACGCCTCGGCGGCATCGACTTTGCCCGAGGCCTGCAGTGCCGCTTCGGACGAAAACAGATCGTGGTGGATGCCGAGCGTCGCCAGATCGTCGCGGATCATGTCCATCATCGCCGCGACGGCGCGAGTGCGGAAGGGCACGAGCCATTCGGCTTCGGGCGCCTTGGCATAGGCATCGCCAAATTCGGCGGCGAGCGCCTGCCCGACCGGCACGAGGTAGTCGCCCGGATAGAGGCCTTCGGGCACAGCGCCAACATCTTCGCCGAGCGCTTCGCGGTACCGCAAGTGGACTGACCGCGCGAGCACATCGACCTGCGCGCCCGCATCGTTGACGTAGTATTCGCGCGTCACCCGGTGGCCCGCAAATTCGAGCAGGCTGGCCAGCGCATCGCCAACCACCGCGCCGCGGCAGTGGCCCATGTGCATCGGCCCGGTGGGGTTGGCCGAGACATACTCGACATTGACCATGCTGCCCCCGCCCATCACGGAGCGACCATAGTCGCCGGCCTTCGCCGCGATCAGCGCCAGCTCGGCCAGCCAGGCGCTATCGGCGAGGCGCAGATTGATGAAGCCCGGCCCGGCGATCTCGGCGGAGGCGACGCGCGGCTCGCGCGTCAGTTCATCTACCAGCAGCGCGGCGAGCGCGCGCGGGTTGGTGCCGGCGGGCTTGGCCAGGACCATCGCGGCGTTGGTCGAGATATCGCCATGGCTCGCCTCGCGCGGCGGCTCGCAGGTCACCCCGCTTCGCGCAAGGCCCTGAGGCAGCCTGCCTGCGGCGACGAGCGCGTCGAGCGCGCGGTCGATCACACCGGCAAAATCGGCAAACAGGGGAAGAGCGGCGGGTGCGGTTGCAGTCTCGGTCATGAGCGCGCCGTTAGCCCAAGCGCGCGCCGGAGGGAATGCCTAGCGACGGGCGTTGTAGGAGAGCTGTGCATCCGTCAGCTGGAAGCCGACGACCAGCTCGAAGCTCGCCTTGGCCAGCGCCGCGCGCACTTCAGGCAGCGCGAGGGGATCGGTGGCCGCATCGGCCTGGCCCGCCCGGCGCTTCTTGTTGAGCAGCCTGCGCACGCTATCGGGCAGCGTGGCCTCGCTGCGGTCGATCGTCGAGCCGGCACGGCCCTGCGCCTGCGCGCGTTCCTGCCCGTCAGCGAAATCGATCGTCACCGAACCAAGGCGCTTGGAGATCACGACATTGCCGCCGCGCATCACGGCCGAGAAATACGGCAGCACCACCCGGCGCGCGCCGTGCGTATCGGTGCGGCGGGCGTAGACATCGAAAGTCGCGTCGGTGCGCAGAACGGTCTGGCCCTTTGCATCATCGCAGGTGCTGCGCAGATTGGTGATCGACGCCGTCAGGTCGATTGCGCCGGCATCGGTGCGGCCGGGCGCGGAGAACAGCGTGATGTCGCCGGTCATGTCCGGAATCTCGACCAGCGGGCATGGGCTGCGCAGCGCGGTGACGCCCACACTGTCATCCACCACCAGTTCGCCGCCGCCGCCCTTGCAGGCGCCGAGCGTGCCGACGAGGGCCAGCGCGGCAAGCGGGGCAAAGCGCCGGAGGACAGACGGGCGGAAGGCGGGCAGGGTCATTCAGGCATCCTTGGTGAGCGCCCCGATCAGAGGCACCGCGCTTCCTCTAGCCACCGCATCCCCGCGGCGCAATGCCGCATGCCTGAACGCCGTGCAATGGTGCATGCCCCTCGCAGCGGGTTTGCCGGGCGACTGCCCCCCTGCTAAGGTTGGCGCCGATGACCACCACCACGACCCAATCGCCCGCCGCCTTGCCGCAGGAATCGAAGGCCGCGCTTGTCCCGCTCAAGCTGCTCATCGCCGCGCCGCGCGGATTCTGCGCCGGGGTGGACCGCGCCATCGAGATCGTCGAGCGTGCGCTCGGCCAATTCGGTGAACCGGTCTACGTGCGCCACGAAATCGTCCACAACCGCTTCGTGGTGGACGGGCTCAAGGACAAGGGCGCGATTTTCGTCGAGGAACTGGACGAAGTGCCCGATGGCAAGCCCGTGGTCTTTTCCGCGCACGGCGTGCCCAAGGATATCCCCGCCACCGCAACGCAGCGCGGGCTCGAATGGCTCGACGCAACCTGCCCGCTCGTCAGCAAGGTCCACCGACAGGCCGAACGGCATGCCGAAGCCGGACGGCATATCCTGTTCGTGGGGCACAAGGGCCACCCCGAAGTGATCGGCACGATGGGCCAGGTGGCGGAAGGTTCGATCACGCTGGTCGAGACGCTGGAGGACGTGGCGGCGCTTGATTTTCCGGAGAGCACGCCGCTCGCGTTCCTTACCCAGACGACGCTTTCGGTGGACGACACGCGCGAGATCGTGGCGGCGCTGCGCGCACGCTTCCCGGAAATCAGCGGGCCGCGCGCCGAGGATATCTGCTACGCCACATCCAACCGGCAAGCCGCGGTCAAGGCGATTGCGGAGCGCTGCGATCTGCTGCTGGTGATCGGCGCGCCCAACAGCTCCAACTCGCTCCGCCTCGTCGAAGTGGCCGAGCGCGAGGGCACGCCTGCCCGCCTGATCCAGCGCGGGAGCGAGATCGATCCGGCCTGGCTTGCCGAGGTCAAGACTCTCGGCCTCACCGCCGGGGCTTCAGCGCCGGAACTGCTGGTGCGCGAAGTGGTCGACAGGCTGCGTGAATGGCGCGTGGTCGAGGAGGAAACCGTGACCACCACGGTCGAGAAGATGGTGTTCAAGCTGCCCCGCCAGCTCACCGACTGAAGCAGAACGCCATGGCAGTCTACACACACCTCGGCGCGGAGGAGATGGCCGCGCTGATCGCTCGTTTCGATGTCGGCACGCTGGTTTCGGCGAAGGGCATTGCCGAAGGGGTCTCCAACAGCAACTGGCTGCTCGAAACCACTGGCCATGACAGAGCGGGCGCGCGCTTCATCCTCACCATGTACGAGTTCCGCATCGAACTGGCGGACCTGCCCTATTTCCTCTCGCTGCTCGATCACCTTGCCGCGCGGGGGTGCCCGGTGCCGCGCACGATCCACGACCGCGAAGGCCAGCTCTACGTCACGCGGCCCGGGCCTGCCGGTGAGGACAAGGCGCTGGCGCTGATCGAGTATCTTCCGGGCGTTTCGGTCAGCACACCGACTGCGGGGCAGGCGCGCGCAGTGGGCGCCGAACTTGCGCGGCTGCATCTTGCGGCGGCCGATTTTCCGGGCAGCCGTGCGAATGGCATGGGGGTTGTGGAATGGCAGCGGCTGGCCGGCGCCTGCGGGCCAGACGGCCTCGCGCGGATCAATCCGGATCTCGCGGACATCGTCGCGCACGAACTGCCGCGCCTTGCCGGGGCCTGGCCCGCGGGCCTGCCCTCCGGCGTGATCCACGCGGATCTCTTCCCGGACAACGTGCTCATGCTGGGCGACAAGGTAACCGGCCTCATCGACTTCTACTTCGCCTGCAACGATATCCTCGCCTACGATCTGGCCGTCACCCATGTCGCGTGGTGCTTCGACAAGGATGACGCCTTTCGCGCCGACGTCTCCGAGGCGCTGATTGGAGGCTATGAAAGCGTTCGCCCACTCGGCGCGGAAGAGCGCGCGGCGCTGCCGCTGCTGGGGCAAGGCGCGGCGATGCGCTTTGCAATGAGCCGCGCGTGGGACTGGCTCAATACGCCCGCCGATGCGCTGGTCACGCCCAAGGACCCGATGGGCCCGGCCCGGCGGCTGGGCTTCTACAAGGCCAATCCGGGAGTTTTTGCGTGAAGCACGTCGCGATTTTCACCGACGGGGCCTGCAAGGGCAATCCCGGCAAAGGCGGCTGGGGCGCGCTGCTGCGCATGGGCGAGGTGGAAAAGGAACTTTCCGGCAGCGAGCGCGAGACGACCAACAACCGCATGGAGCTGATGGGCGCAATCAGGGGGCTCGAGGCGCTCAAGCAGCCCTGCCAGGTCACGCTCCATACCGACAGCCGCTATGTCCTCGACGGGATCACCAAATGGGTGTTCGGCTGGCAGAAGAAGGGCTGGAAGACGGCCGACAACAAGCCGGTCAAGAACGAGGATCTGTGGCGCGCGCTGATCGCTGCAGCGCGCCCGCACAAGATCGAATGGGTCTGGGTGAAGGGCCACGATGGCCACCCGGAAAACGAGCGGGTGGACAAGCTCGCCAGCGATGCGGCCATCGCAGCCTGAAGGCGGTCAGTCGGTCGTGGTATCGACCACTTCGGCGCCCGGGCCGTTCTTCAGCACCGAGTCAATGGCATTCTTCGCGCTGGCCTTCGCCTTGTAGCCTTCGGTCCAGAAAATCGTTTCATCGTTATAGCAGAAGTAGGCGACAAACTCGCCGGCCTTGTTCTTCCGAATCTCGAAACGGTGCGCCATATCCTTAACTCCCTAGGTAAATTTACGGACCCCACAGCGGTCTAGCACGCGGCGGGCGCGGGGGGAGTCCCAAATGTATCGCTATGAGGCAAACCGGGCCGGGGAATAACACGCAGCGTCGATGGCCCCGGTCATCGCATCGCGCGGAAGGCCGAGCAGCAGCTGCGCACCGAGACGCGCTGCGGCCGGGGCGGTCTGGATGCCGAAGCCGCCCTGCCCGGCAAACCAGAACAAGCCCTCCCGCGCCGGGTCGAAGCCGAACACCGGCAGCCGGTCCGGCGCGAAGCTTCTGAGGCCTGCCCAGCGCCGTTCCAGTCCCAGCACCTTCCAGTCCACCGCCTGTTCCATCCGGTCGATCGCCAGCGCGATATCGAGTTCCTCGGGCGCGGCATCGCGCGCCACATCGGGCGTTTCGTCATGCGGGGAAAGCCAAAGGCGGCCGCCTTGCGGGCGGAAATAGAAGTCCTCATCGAAACTGAGCGTCAGCGGCAGCGCCTCAGGCGGCAGCGGATCGACGCGCAATTGCACCATCGAGCGGCGCAGCGGCTGGACGCCGAGCGGCGCGGCGCCGGCAAGCTCCGCGACGGTATCGGCCCACGCGCCCGCCGCATTGACGAGCAGCCCGGCGCGCGCCTCACCCGGCCCGGCTGCACCGCTCCACGCAAGCCGCCAGGCCCCGCCTTCGCGCTCCGCCCCATCAAGCCGAGCGCGCACCCGCAGGACGGTGCCCGTCTTGCGCGCGGCGGCGAGGTAGTGCTGGTGCATCGCGGCGACATCGATATCGGCGCATTCCGGCTCCCAAGCGCCGAGAATCCAGTTCGGCCGCAGCCCCGGCACGATGTCTTCAAGGCGCTCACGCCCGATCAGTTCGATCCGCGCGCCCGCCGCGGCGAACTCGGCGACGAAGGCTTCCGCCGTGCTGCGGTGATCCTCGCGCCCGATGTGAAGGCCCCCGCGGGGGCTGAGGAAGCCGTGTTCGGCCAGCCACGGGCCAGACGCCGCCGTAAGCGGATAGATCTGCGGCCCACCGATGGTCTCGTGCCAGAACGCGGCGGAACGGCCGGTGGTGTGGTAGCCGGGGGTATCCTCCGCCTCGATCAGCAGCACGCGCGCGTGCGGGGCACATTCGGCGGCGAGGCTGGAGCCGGCCATACCGGCGCCGACGATGGCGATATCGAAATGCTCAGGTGTCATGGCTTCACGCTGCTCTGGCAGGGACTGCACGATCGAGGAAGCTGGCAATCGCGGCCATGACCTGACCGCGCACAGGATCCGCCTCGCGCAGCAATTCGTGCCGTGCCTCGCGGCCCCATGCCACCAGCTCGCCGCGCGGCAGGCGCGCCGAGGCTTCGTCGATCGCAGGCCACGAAACCAGCGCATCGCGCATGGCCGCCAGCACCAGCACCGGCGCCATGACCGCTTCGAGCACGCCCGGTGCGCGCAGCTCCTCGATCGAGGCCGCCGCCCGCTCGACCCAGCGCCAGCTGGCTGGGCCGATCTCCAGTTCGGGCCGCGCCGCGCGCCACCACAGCTCGTCGGCATAGCGGTCCGCATCGTGGGTCAGCAGGCTCATGCGATCATCGCTCGGCGCGCCGGGCTTCTCGCTTGTCTTCCATGCCATGCGCTGCGGATCGCCGATGCCGCACATGATTTTTCCATAAATATGCTGAACAAACTGAGGGATTGATGTCACAAATCCTAGCATCGGTGCACTCAAAACGACCGCATCGGGGCTTGCTGCACCTTCTGCTACAGCGCGTAAAACCAGGTGTCCGCCCATCGAATGACCGGCCAGAACATGGGGTCCGGGGGCCGTGCGCACCCAGTCGCGCCACAGCGCGCCAAGGTCCGAAATCCAGATCGAGAAGTCCTCGATATGCCCCACCAGAGGGTTCGCCGTCATGCGCCCGGAGGCCCCCTGACCGCGCCAGTCAGCCGCACTTACATGCCAGCCGGCGCAAGCCCATTCTTCAAGCGTTTCCAGATACTTCTCGTAGAAATCGGCACGCCCCGGCATGAACAGGATCGACCCGCGCGGCGCTGTGCCGGCAGGCGGATCAAGGCTGATGCGACGGATCTCGTGGCCATCGGGCAAGGCCCACCGCCATTCCCGCGCAAGGGCGGGGATGGCGCGCCTGGCTTCGCAAGAATCGTCCAACCTTGTGCTCACGCCAGCACTCCCGTCACAATGCCTTGGCAGCATCCACAAGTACGCGGAAATGCGGCGCCTGTTTGGTTACCGTTTGGTAAGTGATTGTCCCGTAAGAGACCCCCATGCAGGGAACTCACATCGTTTACGGACTGGTCGGGGCCTTGGCAATCGCGCTGCTGGTTGCCGCCTTCACCGATATCCGCCGCCGCCAGATCGACAACTGGCTGAATGCCGCCGTTGCCGCGGGTGCTCCGCTGTTCTGGTGGGCATCGGGCCTCGCTCTGTGGCCGGGTGTCGCGCTGCAGCTGGGGCTCGCCTTGGTCACGTTCCTCGTCCTCGCCGGGCTCTTCGCACTGAAGGCGATGGGCGGCGGTGACGTCAAGCTCCTCTCGGCTCTCGCGCTGTGGATGCCGGCGCTGCTGTTCCTCAAGCTGCTGGTCATCATGGCGCTCGCGGGCGGCGTGCTGACCATCACGATGGGCATGTGGCACATCACGCGGCGCCAGAAGGACAAGCTCAAGATTCCCTACGGCATCGCCATCGCGACGGCCGGACTCTGGATCATCACGACGACTGATTGGACCGCGATTCACACCGTTTCGGCGGGCTGACGCTATCTTAACCATTTTGCCCGAAGGATGCGGGCGGATCAAACGGCAGGATTGAAGCCATGGACAGGAAGAAGCTGTTGCTGCTGGTAGGGGCGCTGATCGTGGCGATCGGCACGGCCTTTGCTGCCAGGAGCCTGTTTGCGGGCGCTGGTTCGCCGCAGGCAGCGGCCGCCGCGAAGGTACAGATGGGTGCGAAGGTGCTTGTCGCCAACCGTGCGCTTCCGGCCGGAACGATCATCACGGCTGACGCCATGGGCTATCAGCCCTGGCCGAAGGACCTCGTCCAGGACGTCTACTTCACCGAAGACAAGACCGACATGTCGAAGCTGCTCGGCACCGTTGTGCGCCATCCGATCACGGCAGGCGAACCGGTGACGCAGGGCAGCCTTGTCTCCCCCGGCGACCGCGGCTTCCTTGCCGCCGCGCTCGGGCCGGGCATGCGCGCTGTCACCATTCCGGTGAGCGCACGCACCGCCGTCGCGGGCTTTGTCTTCCCCGGTGACCACATCGATCTCGTGCTCACCCAGACGGTGAAGGGCGCGGCGCAACCGCTCAAGGCGGCCGAGACCATCATGAAGAACCTGCGCGTGCTCGCCACCGATCAGTCGACCGAGCAGGAGCAGGTCGAGGGCAAGACCCGCGTGAAGACGTTCAGTACCGTGACCGTGGAAGCCACGCCCAAGATCGCCGAAAAGATCGCGGTGGCGCAGACCATCGGTACGCTGAGCCTCTCGCTGCGCTCGCTGGCCGACAACTCGAGCGAACTCGACCAGGCGATTGCCATGGGTCAGGTGAAGATCCCCGCCGGCACCAGCAAGGCCGATGAAGAGAAGATCATCAAGCAGGCCATGGGCAAACCCATCGAAAGCGGTGGCAACAGCTACGTGACCGGCGGCGATGTCTCGCGCTTCCAGCCCAAGAACGCTGGCCCGACCGATCCGGCCGCCGCGGCTGCTGCCATGGCCAAGGCGATCTCTTCGATGGTCCCGAGAGCGGCAACGCCAGGACCGATGCTCACCCCTGCGGGACGCTCGCTGTTCGCCCCCGGCCCGGTTGTCCGCGTCACTCGCGGCAAGGACACCCAGGAAGTCAGCGTAGGGAGCCACTGAAATGAACACCCTCGCTTCCCTCAAGGCCCAAACTGCGCCCGCGAAAGGCAAGATCATGAAGGCCCCTATCGCAACCAAGCTGCTCTCGCTTGCCGCATCCATGGCCGCTCTGGCCGTGCCGCTGGCGCTCGCTACGGCCCCCGCGCCGGCCCTGGCCCAGACGGTGACCAGCCCGGCGCGTAGCATCGCGATCTCGATCGGTCGCGGCCAGCTCGTCACGCTGCCTGGCAAGATGACCGACGTCTTCGTCGCCAACGACGCCATCGCCGATGTGCAGGTGAAGTCGACCAACCAGCTCTACGTGTTCGGCAAGGCGGGCGGCGAAACCACCGTTTATGCCAGCAACTCGGCGGGCGATGTGGTGTGGTCGGCCAACGTCCGCGTCGGCACCAACATCGACAGCATCGACCAGATGCTCAAGCTCGCCATGCCCGAGGCGCATATTGTTACCTCGACGATGAACAACACCGTGCTGCTCACCGGCACGATTGCCGCGCCCGAGGATGCCGCCGAAGCCGAGCGCCTGGTCAAGGCCTTCGTCGACGAGAAGACCAACGTGATCAGCCGCCTCAAGATGGCGACGCCGCTGCAGGTGAACCTCCATGTGAAGTTCGCCGAAGTGAACCGCTCGCTGGTGCGCCAGATCGGCACGAACATCACCACGATCGACGGCAACGGCAATATCACCAAGTTCGGTGTGAACACCGGTCGTTCCGCCGGCTCGACGTTCACCACCAATCCGCAGCTGCCGCTCGGCATCGGAAATTCCGTGACGGGGCAAATCCCGGATCTGAATAATCCGGGCAAGTTCATCGAGAAGCCCGGCACCAACATCACGCCGCTGCAGGGCCAGTCGACTCTTGCCGTGATGGGCAAGCTGTTCGGGCTCAACGTGCTTTCCGCGCTGGATCTGGGTGAGACCATCGGCCTCGTCACCAGCCTCGCTGAACCAAACCTCACCGCGCTTTCGGGCGAAACCGCCAACTTCCTCGCGGGCGGCGAATACCCGATCCCGGTTTCGACCGGCCTCGGCAACACGGCCATCGAGTTCAAGAAGTACGGCATCAGCCTTGCCTACACCCCAACCGTGCTCGCCAACGGGCGCATCTCGCTGCGGGTGAAGCCGGAAGTGTCCGAACTTTCGTCCGACGGCGCGATCATCAGCAACAACTTCACCGTTTCCGCGCTCACCGTACGCAGCGCAGAGACGACGATCGAGCTGGGTTCGGGCCAGAGCTTCATGATCGCGGGCCTGCTGCGCAACGGCGCGCAGGACACGATCACCAAGATGCCCGGTGCCGGCGATATCCCGATCCTGGGCTCGCTGTTCCGCTCGACTTCGTTCCGCAAGGGCGAGACCGAGCTGGTGATCATCGTCACGCCCTACCTCGTGAACCCGGTCGATTCGAGCGAGATCAAGCTGCCCACCGATGGCTACAAGTCGGCCACCGCGCTGCAACAGATCCTCGGCCACATCGAAGCCGATGGCGACACCGGCGGTGACCGCCCCAAGCCGAAGGAGAAGTCCGGCACGGTGCAGTCCAACGGCCCGAAGGTCGGCGCGCTCGATGCGCCGCTGCCCGACGCTGTCACAGCGCCCGCCGCACCGGCCGCTGCGTCGCAAAAGGCGCCGCGTCCCGCCCGCAATCGTCAGGCCAGCGCTGATGCTGCGCCCGGCTTCAGCATCCAGTGAGAAAGGGCTACACCATGTCCATTCGCTCCGTGTCCTTTCGCCTGCCGCGCATCGCTCGTCCCACCGGGGGCGCCGGCAGGGTCCTTCTCCTCGCTGGCATGCTGAGCCTGCCGCTTGCGGCGTGCAACGCCCCTTCGGCCGACATGAACCGCGGCCTTGAAAGCGTGCGCCAGCCGGTCGTCCAGCGCACCAGCTTCGTGTTCGATGTCTCGACGCTGCCGGGCGGCGGCCTCGCCGTCTCCGAACAGCGCCGCCTTGCCGGCTGGCTCGATGCGCTCGACCTTGGCTACGGGGACCGCATTTCGGTCGATGATCCGGTCGATTCCGACCAGACCCGCACGTCCGTGGAGCAGGTGGCCGGCCGCTTCGGCATTCTCCTCTCCGATGTCGCCCCGGTGACGGAAGGCCCGATCGGCCCCGGCACCGCGCGGATCGTCGTCTCGCGCACCGAGGCCAGCGTGCCCGGCTGCCCGGACTGGTCCGACAAGATCGACAATCGCACCAACAATGCCACCTCGCCCAACTACGGCTGCGCGGTGAACAGCAACATGGCCGCGATGGTCGCCAACAAGGAAGACCTCGTGCACGGCGCCAAGGGTGCCAGCACAACGCTGGTCCAGAGCAACACCAAGGCCATCAACTCCTACCGCGAGCAGGCACCGACCGGTGCCGGGGGCCTGAAGTCCGTTTCCAGCAAGTCCGTTGGGGGTAACTGAGCGATGAGTGCGACCTGGAAAACCGGCAATCGCGACATGTTCGCGGCCTTCATGTGCGACGATGCGGCGCTCGACGTGCTGCGTCCGGTCTCGGTCGACATGGGCTGGCAGCCGGAAAAGTGCAACAAGGGCGGCCTGCGCAATGCGATCCAGTCGCTCTCGATCGCAGCGAGCCCGGCCATCCTCATGGTCGACCTGTCCGAAAGCGGCGACCCGCTGAGCGACATCAACGCGCTGGCCGAAGTCTGCGAGCCCGGCACCGTGGTGATCGCGGTCGGTCAGGTCAACGACGTGCGCCTCTACCGCGACCTGCTCGCCTCGGGCATTCAGGACTATCTCCTGAAGCCGCTGACGCCGGGCCAGGTACGCGATGCGCTGGTTCAGGCGCAGGCGATCTTCGCCTCGCCCAAGTCGGCTGACGGCGCGACCGCCAAGCGCCACGTTTCGACCGCGGTGGTCGGCACGCGCGGCGGCGTCGGTGCCTCGACTGTGGCGACTTCGCTGGCTTGGCTGTTCAGCAGCGATCACCGCATGCCGACCGCGCTGCTCGATCTCGACGTGCATTTCGGCACCGGCGCGCTGACGCTCGATCTCGAACCCGGCCGCGGCCTGACCGACGCGATCGACAATCCGAGCCGCATCGACGGCCTGTTCATCGAACGCGCGATGATCCGCGCCAACGACAACCTGGCGATCCTTTCGGCCGAAGCCCCGATCAGCTCACCGCTGATGACCGACGGCAGCGCGTTCGTTCAGCTGGAGGAGGAATTCCGCCACGCGTTCGAAATGACGATGATCGATCTGCCGCGCAACATGCTGATCAACTTCCCGCACCTGCTGGCGGATGTGAACGTGGTCGTCGTGGTCACCGAGCTCACCCTTGCCGGTGCGCGCGATGCGATCCGCCTGCTTTCGTGGCTCAAGACCAACGCCAAGCATGCCGAAACGATCGTGGTGGCCAACAAGGTCCACTCCGGCGTGGGCGAGATCAGCCGTTCGGACTTCGAAGCTTCGATCGAGCGCAAGATCAACTATGTCGTGCCCTACGATATCAAGGCCGCTGCCAATGCGGCCAAGCTCGGCCAGACTTTCGTCGCCGCCAACCGCGCCAGCAAGGCGGGTGCCGCGATGCGCGATCTGGGCACCGCGATCATCGCCACGGGAAGCGATGGCGAGGTGGTCGAGGTCAAGGGCAAAGGCAAGGCCAAGGCTGCGGACAAGGGCGCCGACAAGAACGGCGGCGCTCCGGGTGCCAAGACCTCGCTACTCGGCAAGTTCGATTTCAAGAAGATCCTGAGCTCCGGCAAGTCCAAGGCCGGAACCCCCGCATGATCCGCAGCCGGCGCAATGGCCCTGCAAGGGACCAGCGCGCCGGCCCCGCACGCACTGAGAGAACTGGCAGGACACGGCCATGAACATGATGCAACTCGTGATCCTAGGCGTCGGCGCTGCGCTGGTTCTGGCTCTGATGTTCCTTGCGCTCAGCGGTCCTTCGGCGAGCCGCGAAGCCTCGCGCCGCCTGCAGACCGTGCGTTTCCGCCACTCGGAAAGCGCGCTGGACAAAGTCGAGGCGCAGTACCGCAAGGCCGTCGCGAACCGCAAGCCGACGACTTATCGCAAGGCGGGCTCCGGATCGCGCATCGAAGCGCTGGCGCTGCGCCTGCACAAGACCGGCAAGGGCTGGACTCTTTCGCAGTATGTCTACGTCTCGATGGGGATCGCGGTCGGCGTGGCGCTGCTCGTCTTCATCAAGTCGGGCGCGCTGCTACTGGGCCTTGGCGCGGGCGTGGCGGTGGGTGCGGGCGTTCCGCACTGGATGGTTGGCCGCGCGATCAACAAGCGCAAGAAGAACTTCGTCGCCAAGTTCCCCGATGCGCTCGAACTGCTCGTGCGCGGCCTGCGTTCTGGCCTGCCGATCACCGAGACCCTCAGCGTCGTTGCCAGCGAACTGCCCGGCCCCGTGGGCGAGGAATTCAAGCTCGTCACCGATCGCATGAAGGTCGGCCGCACGATGGAGGATGCACTCCAGGACACTGCGAACCGGCTCGACATGGCTGAATTCAGCTTCTTCTGCATCACGCTGGCGATCCAGCGCGAAACCGGCGGCAACCTTGCCGAAACGCTGGCGAACCTCGCCGACGTGCTGCGCAAGCGCGCGCAGATGAAGCTCAAGATCGCGGCGATGAGCTCTGAATCCAAGGCCTCGGCCTATATCGTCGGCTCGCTGCCGTTCATCGTGTTCGCGCTGATCTACTCGATCAATCCGCGTTACCTCGGGCAATTCTTCGTTGACGAGCGACTCATCATCGCCGGCCTCGGCGGCCTTGTCTGGCTCAGCCTCGGCGCCTGGATCATGGCGCAGATGGTCAACTTCGAGATCTGAGACCCATCATGGCAGTCAACCCTCCCCCGCATGGCCCCACCCTCCTCGGCGTCGATGTCATCTACGTCGGCTCGATCCTCGTGGGCATCGCCGCCGCGGCGATGCTGCTGGCGATCTATGCCGCGATCACGGTGCGCGATCCGATGGCCAAGCGCGTCAAGGCGCTCAATGACCGGCGCGATCAGCTCAAGGCCGGCATTGTCACGGTCAACGCCAAGAAGCGCCAGAGCATCGTCCGCCGCAACGAGACGACCGACAACATCAAGTCGTTCCTCGAATCGCTGAAAGTGCTCCAGGACAGCCAGCTGAAAGACATCCAGCAGCGGCTGGCGCAGGCCGGCATCCGCAAGAAGGAATGGGCGGTTGCGGTCGTGCTTGGCCGGATGATCGGTCCGATCGTGCTGGGCATCCTGTTCGGCGTGCTGATCTACGGGGTGAACTATTTCCCGCTCTGGCCGGCCTACAAGAAGTTCGGCCTGTTCGCGGGCGCGGTGATATTCGGCTACAAGGGCGCCGACATCTGGATCAAGAACCTCATCAACAAGCGCACCAAGGAGATCCGCAAGGGTCTGCCCGATGCGCTCGATCTGCTGGTGATCTGCGCCGAAGCGGGCCTGACCGTGGACGCCGCCTTCGGCCGCGTCGCACGCGAACTGGGCCGCGCCTATCCCGAACTCGGCGATGAGTTTGCGCTCACCGCGATCGAGCTCTCCTTCCTGACCGAACGGCGCATGGCGTTCGAAAACCTCGCCTACCGGGTCAATCTCGAGTCTGTGAAGGGCGTGGTGACGACGATGATCCAGACCGAGCGCTACGGTACGCCGCTCGCATCAGCACTACGCGTGCTCTCGGCCGAATTCCGCAACGAACGCATGATGCGCGCCGAAGAAAAGGCAGCGCGGCTCCCGGCGATCATGACGATCCCGCTGATCCTGTTCATCCTGCCGACGCTGTTCATCGTGATCCTTGGCCCCGCCGCCTGCTCGATCAGCGACAACTTCCTCAACCGGAAGACGTAAGAGAGAACCCCTCCGTCAGCCCTGCAGGCTGCCACCTCCCCATTTGTCCCTTCGGGAAAAATAGGGAGGAGAGAAGGTGCAACCTTGTGTCCTTGTCCTCCCCATTTTTCCCGAAGGGACAAATGGGGAGGTGGCCTGCCAAAGGCAGGTCGGAGGGGTAACTTCCTTCCCTACCCCCGCACCACCTGCTGCTCGATCGCGCCGAACACGGTGTGGCCCTTGGCATCCTTGGCTTCGATCCGCACCGTATCACCATGACGCAGGAACGGCGTCGTCGGCGCGCCGTGGCGGATCGTCTCGACCATGCGCTGTTCGGCGATGCAGGCATAGCCGCGTCCGCCTTCAGCCACGGGCCGCCCCGGTGAGCCATCGGGATCGCGGTTGGAGACCGTGCCCGACCCGATGATCGAACCTGCCCCGATCTTCCGCGTCTTCGCCAGATGCGCGATCAGCGTGCCGAAATCGAATGTCATCTCCTCACCCGCCTCGAGCCGGCCCAAGGGATGGCCATTGAGGTCGACATGCAGCGGCAGATGCAGCTTGCCGCCCGACCAGGCCCCCCCAAGGCGCGCGGGCGTTACAAACACTGGCGAGAAGTGGCTGGCAGGCTTCGATTGCACGAAGCCGAAACCCTTGGCGAGTTCATCGGGAATGAGGCCGCGAAGCGATACGTCGTTGACAAGGCCGACAAGTCGGACGTGATCGAGCGCCCCCGCAGGCGAGACGCCCTGCGGCACATCCCCAGTCACCACCACCACTTCGGCTTCGAGGTCGCCGCCCCAGGCTTCATCGTGCAGGGTCAGAGGATCGCGGGGCCCGCGCAAATCGTCGCTGCCGCCCTGATACATCAGCGGATCGGTCCAGAAGCTTGCCGGAAGCTCCGCCCCGCGCGCCTTGCGCACCAGTTCGACGTGATTGACGTAGGCGCTGCCATCGGCCCACTGGAACGCGCGCGGCAGCGGGGCCGCCGCCTCGCGCTCATGGAAGCGCTTGCGCGGGATCGCCCCGTGCTCCAGCTCGATCGCCAGCGCTTCGAGATAGGGCGCAAAGCGGTCCCATTCGTCGAGCAGCCCCTGCATGGTCGGCACGATGTGATCGGCATCGGCATACCAGGCCAGATCATCCGAAACGACGATCAGACGACCATCCCGCCGCTGCGGCAAGCTTGCCAGTTTCATGGGCTTTCCCCTTCGATGGTGCGCACCGCGTTGAACAGTTTGTCGAGCAGCGCTCTCAGCTTCGCCGTTTCAGTCGGCGAAAGCGCAGCAAAGATCTTTTCATAGGTCGACAGCGCGTTGGGCCAGATCCGGTCATACATCGCGCGGCCTTCGTCGGTCAGCCACAAGTGGTGCGAACGGCCGTCCGCTTCGTTCGGGCTACGCGCGACAAGGCCGCGCTCGCCCAGCATCTTGCAGGCGCGGTTGACTGCTACCTTGTCCATCAGTGTCGCGCGCACAAGATCCCGCTGCGTCAGCGGGCCGGCATCGCCGAGCACGGCCATGATCCGCCATTCGGGGATCTTGAGGCCGAATTCGCTGTGATATTCGCCCGAAATCAGGCTGCTGACCGCGTTCGACGTGATCGCGAGGCGATAGGGGATGAAGTCGGACAACCTGGTCTGAGTGTCAGCCATCCCTTGGTTCTAGGCCTGCCGCCGCGCCGCGCAAGCAAAAGCGCATCCACCCCTCACCGCGCGAGAATGCCCGCCATGATGAAATCGACGGTATGTTCACGGTAACGGTCGCGCAGTTCCTCGGTCAGTGTGTCCTGATCGAAGCAGTGCCGCAGCACCAGCCGCGCCGAGAAAAACCGGTCCGCCGCGCCGGTCACGGTAAAGTAGAACAGCTGCGGATCGATCGGGCGAAACACGCCTGCCTTCACGCCCTCGCTGATGAGCCGGTCATAGGCCTTGTTGAGCGGCGCGAGATACTTGTCGGCAATCCGCTTCGCCTCGGCCGGATCGCTGTCGCGCACCAGCCGCATGAGGAGGCGGTTGAGGTAGGGAAACGCAAAATAGGTATCGACGCAGCGCGCAATGTGCATCCGCAGCTTGGCTTCCGGGCTCATGCTGTCCTTGGCCAGCAGCGCCTCGACCGACTTGATGATCGCCACCATGTCGCGGTCGAGCAATTCGCCGAGCATCCCCGCCTTGTTGCCGAAGTAGTATTTCACCAGCGCGGAATTGAGCCCCGAGCGCAGCGAGAGCTCGGACAGCGAGATATCGACCTGATCGCCCTCGCGCATGATCTGCGAGGCGGTCTCCAGCAGCAGCTCTCTTGCGCCCGGCTGTTCGCCGCCGGCTTCCCCCAAAGTCGCCACGATCTTCTGCTCTTTCATTCCCAGCCTGGTTCTTCCCACCACGGGTAAAATCCGGGCATATCCGAAGAAACGCGGCCCGGGTAGGCCGGTGCCCGCTTTTCGAGGAAACTGGCCACACCTTCTTTCGCATCGGCCCCGCGCGAGAGCTGGTAGATCGCGCGGCTGTCGACGCGGTGGGCATACATCGGGTGCGGCGTGGCGGAATTGCGCCAGAGCATCGCGCGCGTCATGGCGACCGAAACCGCGCTGGTGTTGTCGGCAATCTCGCGCGCCAGTGCGTGCGCGGCGGGCAGCAGGTCCTCGGGCGCATGAAGCGAGCGCACAAGGCCGCCTGCAAGCGCTTCCTCGGCGCCGAACACGCGGCCCGTCATGCACCATTCGAGCGCCTGGCTCATGCCTACGATGCGCGGGAGGAACCAGCTCGAGGCCGCCTCGGGCACGATCCCGCGCCGCGCGAAAACAAAGCCGAAGCGCGCCGATGTGCTGGCGAGGCGGAAATCCATCGGCAGCTGCATCGTGGCGCCGATGCCCACTGCTGCGCCGTTGATCGCGCCGATCACCGGCTTTTGCGAATTGAAGATGCGCAGCGTGCAGAAACCGCCGCCATCGCGCACTTTGGGGTCTGTCAAAGGCACCTCGGTCGGATCGGAGAATGGCCGCGCGCCGTCGTCCGGTGTAAGGTCCGCTCCTGCGCAAAACGCACGGTCGCCCGCCCCCGTCACAATCACCGCCCGCACGCTGTCATCAGCGTCGGTCCGGTCGAACGCGTCGATGATCTCGGACATCATCGTGCGCGTATAGGCGTTCATCTTGTGCGGACGGTTGAGCGTCAGCGTCGCGACGCCATCGGCCACATCGAGCAGGATCTGCGAATATTCGGCCATTTTCGGCTCTCTCCCAAAAACAGGGACAGCCCCCAAAAATGGGGACTGTCCCTGTTTATTATCAGCGCGGCGCCATGCGGATCGCGCCGTCGAGGCGCACGTCCTCGCCGTTGAAATAGCCGCATTCGATCATGGTCAGCGCAAGCTGCGCATATTCCGCCGGAACGCCGAGGCGCTTGGGGAACGGCACCGAAGCCGAAAGCGCATCGCGCACGTTCTGCGGCGCGCCGGCCAGCAGCGGGGTGTCGAAGATGCCCGGCAGGATCGTGTTGACGCGGATGCCTTCGCTCATCAGGTCGCGTGCGATGGGGAGCGTCATGCCGACAACGCCGCCCTTCGAGGCGGAGTACGCCGCCTGCCCGATCTGCCCGTCCTCGGCCGCGACCGAGGCGGTGTTCACGATCGCGCCGCGCTCACCGAACTCGTCCACCGGGTCGAGCGTCATCATGCCCGCAGCCGACTTGGCGATGCAGCGGAACGTGCCGACGAGGTTGATCTGGATCAGCCAGTTGAACGCTTCGAGCGGGAAGTGCTTGATCGAGCCGTCTTCCTTGCTGCGGCTGGCGGTCTTGATCGCGTTGCCGGTGCCCGCGCAGTTCACGAGAATGCGCTCCTGCCCAATCGCCGCGCGCGCCTTGGCAAAGCCGGCGTCCACGCTCTCGTCCGAGGTCACGTTCACTTCGCAGAACACGCCGCCGAGCTCGGCCGCAAGTGCCTCGCCCTTTTCCTTCTGCAGATCGAAGATCGCGACCTTCACGCCCTTCGCGGCAAGCGCCCGCGCGGTGGCGGCACCAAGGCCTGAGGCGCCACCGGTGACGACGGCGGAAACGGAACTATCAAGCTTCATGGCAATTTTCTCCTGAAATCAAACTGAAGCCCCTCCCGCTCATCCTGAGCATGTCGAAGGAGGCAGAGGTTGAGGTGGGCCTTCAACCACACCCCAAGTGATCACATCATCTCGACAATCGTCACGTTGGCGACGCCGCCGCCTTCGCACATCGTTTGCAGGCCATAGCGCAGCCCGCGTGCCTTGAGCGCATGGAGCAGCGTGGACATCAGCTTGGTGCCCGAAGCGCCGAGCGGATGGCCCAGCGCAATCGCGCCGCCGTTGACGTTGAGCTTCTCCGGGTCCGCGCCGGTGTGCTTCAGCCAGGCCATCGGGACGGAGGCGAAGGCCTCGTTCACTTCATAGAGGTCGATATCGCCGATCTTCATGCCAGCCCGCTGCAGCGCGCGGTCGGTGGCGAAGAGCGGCTCTTCCAGCATGATCACCGGATCGCCCGCCGTCACCGTGAGGTTGTGGATGCGCGCCAGCGGGGTGAGCCCATGGGCCTTGAGCGCCGCTTCCGAAACGATCAGTGCCGCGCTTGCGCCGTCGCAGATCTGGCTGGCGCTTGCCGCCGTCAGCGAGCCATCGGGCGAGAGCAGCTTGACGCCAGCGATCGATTCAAGGCTCGCGTCAAAGCGGATGCCCTCGTCCACCGTGTGCATTGCCGGGCCGTCCGGCGTCTCGATGGCAATCGGCACGATCTCACCGCCAAACGCGTTCGCGTTTGTCGCGGCAATCGCCTTGAGGTGGCTGGAGAGCGCGAACTGATCGAGCTGATCCTTGGTGAAGCCATGCTTCTTCACGATCATTTCCGCGCCCATGAACTGCGAGAACATGATGCCCGGATACTTTTCTTCGAGGCGCGGCGACTTGTAGTTGCCCAGCCCCTCTTTCATGTGAAAGATCGCGGTCGAGCCCATCGGCACGCGGGTCATGCTTTCCACACCCGCCGCGATCACGATGTCCTGCGTGCCCGACATCACCGCCTGCGCGGCAAACTGGATCGCCTGCTGCGAGGAGCCGCACTGGCGGTCGATGGTGACGGCCGGAACCGAATCCGGCAGGAGCCGCGCGGCGAGCACGGCATTGCGCCCGACCTGCCCCGCCTGCTGCCCGCCCTGCGAGACGCAGCCCATGATCACGTCTTCGACCGCCGCGCCATCGATCCCCGTCCGCTGGATGATGGCATCCAGCGTCGCCGCCGAAAGATCGACCGGGTGCACTCCTGCAAGCCGCCCGTTCCGGCGCCCGCCGGCGGTCCGCACAGCATCAACGATATAGGCTACAGCCATGGCAATCGACTCCCGTATACGTTCGTTTAATTGAACGATTAAGGTGTGCGAGGTGTGGGGTCAAGGGATGGCACCAGCACCGCCTGTTTTGCGCAGCCGGGGGGCCACGGCATCTGCTTGAGCGATCCGCGCCAAGGTACTTTACGGGCCTCATCATTTCCAATATCGTCGAATCATGGAAATGAAAGACGCCGTCTCCGGCCTCTCGGCTCTTGCGCATGAAGGGCGGCTCAAGGCCTTTCGCCTGCTCGTGCGTGCGGGCTCGCAAGGGATCGCCGCTGGCGATCTGGCCCGCCGCCTCGAAGTGCCGCCGAACACGCTGTCCAGCAGCCTCGCCATTCTCACCCATGCCGGGCTGATCGAGAGCCGGCGGGCTGGCAAATCGGTCATTTATTCGGTGCGCTATGCGCACATGACCGGATTGCTCCAGTTCCTGATGGAGGACTGCTGCGGCGGCTCTACCGAAATCTGCGCACCGCTCAGGGACATCGCGCTGATGTGCGATTGCACGTAACTTCCAGGGGGAACACTCATGACCGACCAACTGCCCGGCGTGCTGGTGCTGTGCACCGGCAACTCGGCCCGCTCGATCCTTGGCGAGGCCATTCTGGCCAAGCTGGGTGAAGGCCGCCTGCGTGCCTACAGCGCCGGCAGCAAACCCAAGGGCGTGCCGCACCCCGGCGCCTTGCGCCTGCTGGCACGCCGCGGGATCGACACCGCACCTTTCCGCTCGAAGAGCTGGAACGAATTCACTGCTCCGGGCGCGCCCCGGATCGATATTGCGATCACCGTCTGCGACAATGCCGCGCAGGAGGCCTGCCCCGTGTTCATCGGCGCCCCGATCAAGGGCCACTGGGGCCTGCCCGATCCTGCCGATGTCGAGGGCGGTGACGAGGCGGTCGATGCTGCCTTCGAGGCAACCTGGCAGGCACTCAACGTTCGGGTGCGCGCCCTGCTGGCTTCGCCGTTCGAGACCATGGAGCCCGGCAAGTTGCAGGATCTGCTGTCCGTGATCGGCCGCATGGACGGCGCGGTATGAACCGCGATTTCTGGGCCGAGGCGATCGGCAGCTTCTTCCTGTTCTGCACCGTGATCGGCTCGGGCATCATGGCCGAACAGCTGGCCGGCGGAAACGTGGCAGTGGCTCTGCTGGGCAACACGATCGCCACCGGGGCCATGCTGTTCGTGCTGATCGGCATGCTCGGCCCGCTTTCGGGGGCGCACTTCAATCCGGCGGTGACTCTGGTGTTCCGCCTGCGCGGAGACCTCTCCACGGGCACTGCGCTGCGACTGATCGCCGGCCAGCTTCTCGGCGGGATCCCCGGTGTCTGGGCCGCACATCTCATGTTCGCCCACCCCATATTCGAGCTCTCGACCAAAGTGCGCACCGGCCCCGGTCAGTGGGCGGGTGAGTTCATTGCGACCTTCGGCCTTGTCTTCGTGATCCTCGGCACACTCCGCCACCGCCCGCAGGGCGTGCCCGCCGCCGTCGCGCTCTATATCGTCGCGGCTTACTGGTTCACTTCATCGACCAGCTTCGCCAACCCGGCGATCACGCTGGCGCGCGCGCTTACTGATACCTTTGCCGGGATTGCGCCCGCCGATGTCCCCGCCTTCGTAGCAGCCCAGCTGATCGGCGCTGGCGCGGCGCTGCTGGCCGGGCAGGCCATCTTTGCGGGAGAGGACGCGGCATGACATCCACCCATACCCGGCTGCGTCCCCTCATTGATCCACAGCATTTGCCCGCGCTGAAGCCGGACTACCTCCACCGCCAGCCCGCGTTTGGCCTCGGTCCGGCAGATCCACCTCCGCGTATCCTGCTGCTCTATGGTTCGCTGCGCGAACGCTCCTACTCGCGCCTCGTCGTCGAGGAAGCGGCACGGCTGCTCCAGCTGTTGGGCTGCGAGACGCGGATCTTCGATCCCTCCGATCTGCCGCTGCCCGACCAGATCGCGGCAGACGATCATCCCGCGGTTCATGAACTGCGCGAGCATTCATTATGGTCGGAAGGGCAGGTCTGGTGCAGCCCGGAGCGGCACGGGCAGATCACCGGGATCATGAAGACCCAGATCGATCATCTCCCGCTCGCTTACAAGGGCCTGCGCCCCACGCAAGGTCGCACCCTTGCCGTCATGCAAGTCAGTGCCGGCTCGCAATCGTTCAACTCGGTCAACACGCTGCGTCTGCTCGGGCGGTGGATGCGCATGTTCACGATCCCCAACCAGTCGAGCGTCGCCAAGGCCTATGAAGAGTTCGACGAAACCGGCCGCATGAAGCCTTCGGCCTATTACGACCGCATTGTCGATGTGGTGGAGGAACTGGTGCGCTTTACCGTTCTGCTGCGCCCGCATGCTGCTCAGCTCGTCGACCGCTACTCCGAACGGATCGAGACCGACAGGAAGGTTGGCGCGGCGCAGGACATTCTGCGCTCCATCTGAGGGACGACCCCTTCACCCTACCAACCGGTCCGTCCGCGCCGCCATTTCGCGCCACAGGCCGTGGCCGCCGAGGCCAGCCACGCGCTTGCCCAGCCGTTCGGCCCAGAAGGCATCGCCGCCGAATTCGCTGCGCCAGCCCATCAGGCGGCGAGTCAGGTGGTTGAGCGCGTATTCGATGGTGAAGCCGATTGCGCCGTGCATGCGGTGCGCGATGGGCACGGCGCGGTCCACAGCGATCCCCATGCGCAGCTTGGCCGCCGCGATCTCGAAGCTCGCGTGCCCGTAATCCAGCGCAGCCGCGCAAGCTGCGGCTGAGGCATCGACCGCCGCCGCTTCCTCGGAGAACTCGGCCATCGCCTGCTGCACCGCCTGGAACTTCGCAAGCGCCCGGCCAAACTGCACGCGCGTGTTCACGTGATCGATGGCGAGCGTAAACGCCGCCTCCAGCGCGCCAGACGCCTGCGCCACGCGGGCGAAGGCGCCGAGCGCCAGCAGATCGACGTCGCAAGCAGCCGCCTCCGCCGCCGCGCCGGTGAAGCTCACGGCGTCCCAAGGCTCACCCGCAAGCGAAAGCCCTTCGTCAAACGTGCAGGCATCGGCGTGGTAGAGCGAGAGCGTGCCGCCCTCCACCTGCACCACTGCCGCAGCATGGCGGCCATAGGGCACGCGGGCTCCGGGTGCGGCGATGGAAATCAGGCCCTCCGGCGCGTTAATCCCTGCCTTCGCGAGCAGGTAATGCGCGATCACCGGCTCGGCCAGCGGCGCGGCCAGCGCGTTGAGGCCGGCCAGGCGCAGCACGGCCAGGACATCGCCCCAGTCCCCGCCAAAGCCGCCCGCATCCTCGGGCACCAGCAGCGTAGAGAACCCGGCCTCGGCCACTTGCGGCCAGGCTTCGGCAAAGGTCTTGCCTGCAAGATCGGCGAACAGGCCAGCGGCCATATCGGTGAGCAAAGTGCGATTGTCGCTCATTGGCTTCGTCCTGAAAAAT
Source organism: Novosphingobium sp. (assembly GCF_965228995.1). Lineage (GTDB taxonomy): Bacteria > Pseudomonadota > Alphaproteobacteria > Sphingomonadales > Sphingomonadaceae > Novosphingobium. Next base: position 3,674,455 of record NZ_OZ245852.1, read on the forward strand.
AGGGGCTCAAACCCATCCCGTCTGTCCTGAGCTTGTCGAAGGACTGCTTTTGCCTTGCGGCGCAGTGCTCGATCTCAAGAAAAGGACGGCCCTTCGACAAGCTCAGGGTGGACGGGGTTGGGGGATAGGGGGACGGAGTCACCGGAGGCCCAAACCTTTAGCAATGATCCCGCGCAGCACTTCTGGCGTGCCGCCGCGCAGCGAGAAGCTCGGGCTGGCGACGAGGATCCACGAGAGCAGGCGCGAAAGGTCGCTCTTGCCCGCCAGATCCGCGTTCACCGCCGCCTGCACCGCGCGGGGCAGGGCCTGTTCATAGGCATTGCCCAGATCCTTGACGATCGCCGCTTCGACCACCGGGTCCTCGCCCGCCGCCAGCTTGGCGATGGTCGACATCGACATCTGCCGCAGCGTCCACATTTCGGCCGTGAGCCGCCCGATCAGCTGCGCGGTCGGCGCATCGGGTTCGGGCCCCATGGCGTCGATCAACGCGACGAGCAGCATGTGGCTGGAGAGATAGCGCTCCGGCCCCGAACGCTCGAGCGCGAGCTCTGCAACAACCTGCTTCCAGCCATTGCCTTCGACGCCCACCAGCGCATCGTGCGGCAGGAGAACGTCTTCGAACCAGATCTCGTTGAAATGGTGCGTGCCCGTCATGTCGATGATCGGGCGGATGGTGATCCCCGGCGTATCGAGGTCGATCATCATCTGCGACAGGCCGGTGTGGCGCTCGCTGCCTTCCTCGGTGCGCACCAGCGTAAGCGCCGCGTGGCTCTTGTGCGCGCCGCTGGTCCACACTTTCTGGCCGTTGATGCGCCAGCCCTCGTTGGTCTTCTTCGCCGAGGTGCGCACGCTGGCGAGGTCCGATCCCGAGCCGGGTTCGGAGAGGCCGATGCAGGCGTAGATTTCGCCGCGCGCCATGCCGGGCAGGTACTTCTCGCGCTGCGCTTCGGTGCCGTAGCGCAGCAGGAGCGGGCCCGTCTGCCGGTCAGCAATCCAGTGCAGCCCCGCCGGCGCGCCCGCCGCCAGCAGCTCTTCCAGCACGACATAACGTTCGAGCAGCGTGCGCTCGTGCCCGCCATACTGCTTGGGCCAGGTCATGCCGAGCAGGCCGGCCTTGCCCAGCGCCTTCGAGAATTCCTCGTCGAAGCTGAACCAGCAATTGGCGCGCAGCTCGATCGGCCAGCGGGCTTCATGCTGCGCCACGAGATCACGGACCTGTTGGCGCAGGGCGGGAATGTCCCCCTCGGGGAGGAACGGATGGAGCGGGAATATTTGCATCGGCGGCATCCCTATGGCAGCGGCGAGGCCATCGCAATCGCAAGATTGCTAGTGGAACCGCCCAGAGGGGCAAATCGGGAGAGCCGCTGTCATGACCCCATTCCTGCACGAAGAGCGCCGCGGGCGCGTCGCCATCCTCACCATGGACCGCGCCGAATCGATGAATGCGATCGGCACGCTGGAAGATTGCGACAACATCGTCGACACCTTCTTCCGCCTCGCGAACGACCGTTCGGTCAGCGCGATCGTGCTGACCGGTGCGGGCCGCGCGTTCTGCACCGGCGGCAACATCAAGGGCATCCGCGACCGCAAGGGCATCGGCCCGCTCGACCAGCCCGATTCGACTGCCGCGAACTACCGCCGCGGCGTGCAGCGCGCGACGCGTGCGATGCTCGATTGCGAAGTGCCGATGATCGCCGCGATCAACGGCCATGCCATCGGCCTCGGCCTTGATCTGGCCTGCGTGTGCGATCTGCGCATTGCGGCGGACACGGCGAAGATGGCCGCCAGCTTCATCAAGGTCGGCATCATCCCCGGCGATGGCGGCGCGTGGACGCTGCAGAAGATCGTGGGCTATTCGAAGGCGGCGGAACTCTTCCTCACGGGCCGCACGTTCGATGCGACTTATGCGCAAGGCATCGGCCTTGTCGGCGATGTCGTCCCGGCGGACCAGTTGCTGGACAAGGCCGTGGCCCTCGCCGAGGAAATCGCCGCCAACAGCCCCCGCGCGCTGCGCCTGACCAAGCGCCTGCTGCGCGAGGCCCAGCACGGCCGCGCGGGCGACGTGCTCGAGCTTTCGGCCGCGTTCCAGGCGATCGTGCATGAGACGGCGGACCACAAGGAAGCCGTCAACGCGATCCTCGAAAAGCGCGCGCCGGTGTTTACCGGGGACTGAGGCGGGGTGCGACCCCACCCTACTCCCCCGAGCTTCGTCATTGCGAGGAGCGCAGCGACGAAGCAATCCAGAGCCGCCATGCGTGACGCTCTGGATTGCTTCACTGCGCTCGCAATGACGAGGATGGGGACGGGGCGGGGTCTGGCAGGCGTAATCCCATGACCCCCGAATCCGCCTTCATCACCGCCCTGCAGGCGCTGGCAACGCACCCGGCGGCGCGCGGCCTTGCCGATGATTGCGCGGTGCTGGAGGTGGGCGGCGAGACGCTGATCCTCACCCACGACATGATGGTCGAAGGCGTCCACTGGCTCCCGGCGCAAGACCCGGCAGACGTCGCGTGGAAGCTCCTCGCCACCAATCTCTCGGACCTTGCGAGCAAGGGCGCCGAACCTGTCGGCGTTCTGCTCGGCTATACTCTCGCGGGCGACCACGCCCGTTTCATCGAAGGCCTCGGCGAAGCGCTCGCCCATTTCGGCGTGCCCCTGCTGGGCGGGGATACGGTCCGCGCACCCGGCCCGCAGTCCCTTGGCCTCACCGCGCTGGGCCGCGCCACTTGCCGCCCCGTCCCCTCGCGCAGCGGCGCGCGGGCGGGCGACGATATCTGGATCACCGGACCCGTCGGCAGGGCGATGCTGGGCTTCGAAGCGCTCTCTGCCGGTAACACTTCTGCCGACACATCCGCGTACCGCCGCCCCGTTCCCCGGCTCGCCGAGGGCCGCGCGCTGGCACCGCTGGTGACCGCGATGATGGACGTCTCGGATGGCCTGCTCCTCGATGCGAGGCGCATGGCAGAGGCCAGCGCGGCGAGTTTCGCGCTTGATCCAGCCGCGATCCCCCTTCCCGCCGAGCTGCCGGCCGAGCGCGCCCGCGAAGCGCTCGCCTGGGGCGATGATTACGAGCTGCTGTTTACCCTTCCCTCCGGCACCGCACCGCCCTGCCCGGCACACCGCATCGGCACCGTCCTGCCGCGCGGCACTGCGCCTCTGCTCCTCGGCGATACTCCGCCCGAAGGCCCACTCGGCTACGAACATCGCTGAAAATTCATACGTAAAGGCTTGCGGCGTGAAATTTATGCACTAGCCTCCGCCCCCGACCCGCGAACGACGGGTACCGGCCGAAACAGGCCGGTGACAGAATAAGGGGGTGTCTGAAGTGAGTTTAACCGTAACCGCAATTGCATTGGGGCTGCTAGCCATCGTCTATGGCTTCATCACCAGCCGCCAGGTGCTCGGCGCTGATGCCGGCAATGCCAAAATGCAGGAAATCGCCGCCGCAATCCAGGAAGGCGCCCAAGCCTACCTCCGCCGGCAATACACCACGATCGCCATTGTCGGCGTAGTCGTCGCCGTGATCGTCGCTGTCGCGCTGGGGCCGATTTCGGCTGCCGGCTTCGTGATCGGCGCCGTCCTTTCCGGCGTTGCCGGCTTCATCGGCATGAACATCTCGGTCCGCGCCAACGTGCGCACCGCAGCCGCCGCGCAGAAGGGCCTGCAACAGGGCCTGACGCTTGCGTTCAACGCGGGCGCGATCACCGGCATGCTCGTGGCGGGCCTCGCGCTCCTCGCGATCGCGGTGTTCTTCTGGTACCTCACCGGCCCTGCCGGCTACACCGTCGGCAGCGGCGATCGCACCGTGGTTCAGGCGCTTACCGCGCTGGCCTTCGGCGCCTCGCTGATCTCGATCTTCGCGCGCCTGGGCGGCGGCATCTTCACCAAGGCTGCTGACGTCGGCGCCGACCTCGTCGGCAAGGTCGAGGCCGGAATCCCGGAAGATGACCCACGCAACCCCGCCGTGATCGCCGACAACGTGGGCGACAACGTGGGTGACTGCGCCGGCATGGCCGCCGACTTGTTCGAGACTTATGTCGTCACCGTCGGCGCCACGATGGTGCTCACTGCGCTGCTTCTCAAGGGCGCGCCCAACCTGCTCGATCTGATGGCCATGCCGCTGCTTATCGGCGGCGTCTGCATCGTCACCTCGATCATCGGCACCTACTTCGTGCGCCTGGGAGGCGGCACGAACATCATGGGCGCGATGTACAAGGGCTTCCTTGTCACTGCCGTCCTCTCCGTCCCCGCGATCTGGTGGGCCATCGCCCACAGCCTCGGCGGCGATATGGAAGCGCACATTGGCGGGGAAGCCTACACGGGCCGCATCCTGTTCTATTGCGCGCTTGTCGGCCTCGTCATCACCGGCCTGATCATCTGGATCACCGAGTACTACACCGGCACGAACTACCGCCCGGTCCGCTCGATCGCCAAGGCTTCGGAAACCGGCCACGGCACCAACGTGATCCAGGGCCTCGCCATCAGCCTTGAATCGACTGCACTGCCCACGCTGGTGATCTGCGCGGGTATCATCATCGCCTTCAAGCTCGCCGGGCTCATGGGCATTGCCTATGCCGCCACCGCAATGCTGGCGCTGGCCGGCATGGTCGTCGCGCTCGACGCTTATGGCCCTGTCACCGACAACGCCGGCGGCATTGCCGAAATGGCCGGCCTCGATGATTCGGTCCGCGAGAAGACCGACGCGCTCGACGCGGTGGGCAACACCACCAAGGCCGTCACCAAGGGCTACGCGATCGGTTCGGCCGGCCTAGCCGCGCTGGTGCTCTTCGCCGCCTACACGACCGACCTGCGGGAGTTCTTCCCGGGCCTCAACGTCTCGTTCAGCCTTGAAAACCCCTACGTCATCGTCGGCCTCCTGCTCGGCGCGCTCCTGCCCTACCTCTTCGGAGCCATGGGCATGACCGCGGTGGGCCGCGCCGCGGGTGACGTGGTGAAGGACGTGCGCGACCAGTTCCGCGAAAACCCGGGCATCATGACCTACGAAGTGAAGCCTGATTACGCGCGGACCGTCGATCTCGTGACCAAGGCCGCGATCAAGGAAATGATCATCCCGTCGCTGCTGCCGGTGCTTGCACCGATCGTGGTGTACTTCGTGATCTCCGCCGTCGGGGGCCAGGAAAACGGCTTCGCCGCCCTCGGCGCGCTGCTCCTCGGCGTGATCGTCTCGGGCCTGTTCGTCGCCATCTCGATGACCTCGGGCGGCGGCGCATGGGACAACGCCAAGAAGTACATCGAAGACGGCAACCACGGCGGCAAGGGCAGCGAAGCCCACAAGGCCGCCGTCACCGGTGACACGGTAGGCGATCCCTACAAGGATACCGCGGGCCCGGCCGTGAACCCGATGATCAAGATCACCAACATCGTCGCCCTGCTGCTGCTGGCAGCGCTGGCGGCGCAGGCCGGACATTGATCACCCGGTAAGAATAACCAATGCCTCGAAGCCCCTCCCTCACCGGAGGGGCTTTTTTTGTGCCCCTCTCAAACCCCTCGCCACCTTCGCAAAGGTGGGGAAGGCAATGGAGCGCGATCAGACGCTCAGAACGCTTCCCAGTAGGGCGGATCGCCGAAGGTACGGCGCAAGCAATCACCGAGCGCGCGGATCTTGGCCGAGGCACCGTGATCGCGCGGATAGGTGAGGAACAGCTCGGCTCCTTCCGCAGGCCAGCCGGGGTTCACTTCCACCAGCGCACCGCGCCGGACGTCCTCATGCACGAAGAACGTGGGGAGCAGCGCCAGGCCCAGACCGGCCAGCGCCGCATCGCGCATCACCAGCCCGTTGTTGACCCTGAGCGCCGGCCGCGGGCGGACCACCGTCCAGCCCTGCCCCGTCGCAAAGCGCCAGTCACCGGTGCGGTTTGCATAGAGAATGCCGCGATGCGCCTCGAGATCGGTGAGACTCCGCGGCACGCCGTGCGCTGCCAGATAATCGGGTGCGGCGACCAAAAGGCGGCGGCTTGCGGCAAGCCGCCGTGCGATGAGCCGCCCATCGCCGATAGCGCCATGGCGCAGCACCGCATCGAACCCGCCCGTGGCCGCATCGACGAAGGCATCGTCCAGTTCGAGCGAGAGTTCGATTTCTGGATGGTCCGTGAGGAACCGGGCGAGCGCCGGGCCCAGGTGCAGGGTCCCGAAGCCGACCGGCGCCGAAAGGCGCAGCGGCCCGGCGAGCTTGCCACTGCTCGCATCGAGCTCCGAAGCGGCGGCCTCCATCTCTCGCAGGATTCGCTGCGCGCGGGGCAGAAACGTCTCGCCGCTGTTGGTCAATGTGAGGCGGCGCGTCGAGCGCTGGATCAGTGTCGCCCCCAGCGTGCGCTCAAGCTCGGCCAGCCGCTCGCTGACCACCGACTTGGCGAGGCCCAGCCGCCGCGCCGCCGCGCTGATCGAGCCGGCATCGGCGGTGGTGACGAACGCGGCCAAGCCATCGAGCTTCATCATCGTTCGGCTATTCCGTCAGCAAGAACCCGGATCGGGCGGCTAGTGCGAACGATGCATTATCGGCATCTTCAGGTCCAGCAGAGGGGCCCGGGCAGACCGCATTTTCGGCCAATGCCAGAACGGACCCCCCAAGATAAGGAAACTGACCATGACTGACCTTGCCGCAAAGAACGTCCTCATCCTCGGCGGGAGCCGGGGCATCGGCGCCGCGATCGTGCGCCGCTTCGCCGCCGACGGTGCCGCCACCGCCTTCACTTATGCCGGATCGCGCGATGCAGCCGAAGCGCTCGCTGCCGAAACCGGCTCGGAAGCGATTCAGGCCAACAGCGCCGACCGCGATGCGCTGGCCGCCACGATTGCCAGCCGCGGGCCGCTCGATGTGCTGGTGATCAATGCCGGCACGCTGGTGATGGGCGATCCGCTGACGCTCGATCCCGATGCCGTGGACCACATGATCGACGTCAACATCCGCGCGCCCTATCACGCCGCCGTGGAAGCCGCGCGTCGCATGAACGACAACGGGCGCATCATCGTGATCGGCTCGGTCAACGGTGATCGCATGCCTTTCGCGGGCGGTGCGGCCTATGCGATGACCAAGTCCGCCGTGCAGGGCATGGTGCGCGGCCTCACCCGCGATTTCGGGGATCGCGGCATCACCGTGAACAGCATCCAGCCCGGACCGACCGACAGCGAGATGAACCCGGCCGATGGGCCCATGGCTGCCATGATGCACAGCTTCATGGCGATCAAGCGCCACGCCCGCCCGGACGAGATTGCCGAACTGTCCGCCTATCTCGCCGGCCCCCACGGCGCGATGATCACCGGATCGCTCCAGACCATCGACGGCGGCTTCGGCGCCTGAACGCGGTTGTGGCGGAGGCGCTGGCTGAAGCGCTCTCCGCCACGATCACCTGAGCTCAGCCAGGATCGGTGGCCTGAGACCCGCTATCGTCAGTAGCTGAACGCGCTGTAGGTATTGCGCTTGAAGATCTGGGTGACCGAATTGATCAGGGTGGCCAGCTTGCCAACCTGCACCGAATCCGAGGTCGAGACGTAGACCAGATCCTGATCGCGCATCTGGAAGGACTGCGCCAGCAGCATCCCCTCGGCCGACTTGAAGTTCACGTGGTAGACCACCGGCACGGTATCGCCGAGCGTGAGGTAGTCCGGCAACGCCTCGGTGCGCAGGCGCTTGGCGACATCGGTCTGCTCATAGCGCAGCACATAGACGCCGGCAGGATCAGCCTGCTTGTCGATGAGGCCGCCGCCGTTGCCGATGGCTTCAGCAAGCGTCAGGCGGGCTTTGCCGAAGAACACTTCGCTCTGCTTGTTGGTCGCACCAAGGACAACCACGCTCTGCGGTTCGTGATCGAGCGTCACGAGATCGCCGGGCTTGAGGAAGATGTTCTGGGTCGGATCGCGCAGCACCGCGGACATGCGCAGCGAACGCACCTGCCCGCCGCGCGTCAGCTGGACGAGCATCTCGCGCGCCTTGCCGGTGGTACCGCCCGCGGTGGCGACAGCATCCAGCAGGCGCGTGCCGCTGAGCGCCAGCGGAAAGCGGCCCGGCTTGGATACGTCGCCGGTCACGGTGACGGCGTTGTCCACGGTCTGCACGACCTGGACCAGCGCCTGTGTTTCGTTGGCCTTGCCGCGCAGGGCCTTCACGATATCTGCCTGAACCTGGCGCGGGGTGCGGCCGGCGGCTTTGACCTCGCCGACGAAGGGGATAATGATCGTGCCGGACTGGTCGACAGTCTGGTTGGGAACGGTTGCCGATTGCGCACCGCTGAGGCCCACGGGAACCTGGCCGCTGGGCATCGGCCCAAGCAGGCCGCTGCCAAACTCCCACAGCGTGACCGACACCGTATCGCCGATGTGGATCGTGCCCTGCGGCGGCGCTTCCGCGCTGGTCAGCGGCGATAGGTCGTCACCGGTCTTGCCCGTGAGCGCGGTCAGCACGATGCGATCGACCGGGACCATCAGGAATGGCGGCGCGTTGTCGATCGATTCCTTGGAGATGGCCTGTGCCGAGGGGCCTTGGGCCGGCATCGTGGCGCAGGCTCCAAGCGACAGGGCCAGGCCTGCAACCGCGGCCATCCGCAGCGCAAGGCCTCCACGGCCCATCGCCAGCGGTAGCCGCTCAGAGGGGATCTCGATCAGCGAGCCGCGCAGCAGCGACGTGCGGTGGGCGGCAGGTTCAATCTTGTTCACGGTTGACCTCGATGTGTGCAGGACATGTGCAGGTAACCCCAGCGCGCAGAGGCGGGGCCTTGGCGAAACTCGAGCGGCGCAACGGGCTACGGAGCCGGTTCATGCGCGCTGCAACTTGCCGTGCGGGCCGGGCGTGCCGTCCGACGGAGGCACAGCGCGAAGCGGCAGGCGCCTTACCCCTGCTGCCGGCGCGGCTCCGACCGCCGGGGCAGCGGCGCGCTTCTTCCACAGCCTGAGGTTCTGCAGGCGCTCGGTCTGCGCCGGATTGCCCGGTTCGACCCGGGCGAGAATGCTTTCCGCCTCCTCGTGCCGATCCTGTGTGCGCAGGATCTCGGCATAGTCGAGCAGGGTGCGCGGCTCGTCGTCGGCCAATGAGAGCGCCATCTGGAACAAGGTTTCGGCCTCGTCATTCAGGCCATGCGAAGCGCAGGCCAGCGCCAGCCGCCGATAGGGTTCGGGCGTGCGCACGCTGAATTCAGACCACGCCCGCGCCGCCTTGCGCGCGCCTTCAAGGTCATCCGCCGCGATCAGCGCATCAAGCCGCATCGACCAGTAGGTGTTCTTCACCGCACGCCGCTGCGGCTCACGCTCGAGCAGCAGCAGCGCACGCTTGGCATTGCCCGCCGCCATCGCAATCCGCGCGCGCGCCAGCGTGATCTCGTCGCCCGGGATCTGGCCGCGCACGAACGGCAGCGTCTTGGCGAGCAGGTCCATGCGGTTGAGCTTGGCCGCCGCAGTGAACAGCGCCACCGCAAGATCGGGGTTCTGTTCAATAAGGTCGAGCCGTTCGCCCAGCGTGGCGATGACTGCCTGCGGGTTCTCGACGATCGATTCGCGGATGGCCTCGACGTCCAGCGTTTCGGCGCCGACATAGCTGCGCACCATGCGGCTCGTGTTGAGCTCGATCACGGCCTTGGTCGGGTGGACCTGATCCGGTTCCAGCGCATGCTGGCGTTCGGACAGGGTTACGCTCTCGTAGCTCGGATAGTAATCGACGAAGTCGTGCGTCAGCGTGATCGCCTCGGCCACTGTGCGCAGCACCGCCTTGGAATAGGCGTTGGCGACCATCACGTCGTCCTCACGGAACGTCGCGCCGAGCGGGACCGGTGAGACCGTAAGGATCACCCGCACATCGGGATGGCCATGTTGGCGGATCAGCGCCAGCGTCTCGCGCATCGCGGACTGCACTTCGTCATGGCTCAGCACGTGGAGCTGGAAGCGCTCCGGGAACGAGCGGATCATCGAACGGCGCGGTGCGGTGTTGAGGTAAATGCCGGTCTGCTGATCGAACCAGCATTCGGCGAGGCCCAGCGTGATGATCACCACCCGGCAATCGCGCAGGGCCTGATAGGCATTGAGGATGGCACGGCGACGCGCGCGCACCACCTCGATCGGCGCCGGCTTGAGCGCGTGGTTCAGGTGGACGTCGATGAACTTGTCATCATAGATCTCGAAGAACGCCTGCTCTTCGGAGAAGCTGTGCACCGGATCGAGCGCCCAGCGGATTTCGTTGAGAATCGCAGGCGCGCCATAGTTGTTGAGGATATTGTGCCCGATCCGCCCGAATTCCGGATCGGCCCGGATGATGTCACGCGTCGGGATAAGGAAACCCTGGCTCTCGAGCACCTTTTCGATGTTGCGCGCAAAGCACGAGCCGATCGTGAAGATCCGCTCGCCCGCGGAAAAGCGGAACGACGGCCGGAAACCCGGGCGCGCGAGTGGTTCGAGGCGATTGCCCAGTTCTCCGCGTTGCGGCCATGACGAAGCCGAATTGGCTTTGACATTGACCATCGCTTGATCGCCGGAAAGGACCAGCAGCGGCATCTCGCTCTCCTACATCAACTTTTCGGACCGGCGCGCCGGTTCAGCGCCAAACAGCCGGCCGAACACCAGCAGGGCGGTCTTGCGATTGACCGGACTGTCGCAGGGCCCGCCCTGCACTGCCCGGTTGCGCCACAACATCGCACCGGCAAGGCCATCGCGGCGGATCGCCTCGTGGACGAAGCGCGCATCGGCCTCGGTCGTTCCAGCGAGATCAAACAGCGCCAGCACCCGCTTCCCGTCGATCTTGCCGCCCTGGCGCAGCAGTTCCATCTGCCGGGCATAACTCGCCGGAAGATCGCCCTGTGCGTTGCGGGCCCAAAGCCAGATCGTGGTGTAATCGAACTGCGAGACCAGTTCGCGCGCGACCGGCCCGGTGATCCCGGTCCACGCCTGACTCGGCGCATCGAGCGGGTTGATCATCACCCCGGCCTTGCGGCCTGCGCCCCGCACCAGTTCGGCAAAGCGCCGCAAAAACGCGAGCGATTGTTCCGGCGTGCGGCCGTCGCCCACCTCGTAATCGAGAAAGATGCCGGTAGCGCTGCGGGGCAAGCGGCTGGCCGCGAGCACGCACAGGTCCGCCGGACCAACTGCGCCGACATCGGGCCGCTCGCGCTCAGCGGCGAGCGTGATCCCCGCCTCGCGCGCGATGGCTGCGCCCTTTGCATCGATGCCGAGCAGCCGGGCTGTCTGCGCCAGCGTGCAGGCATTGGCGCGCTCGACGGTGGTGAAAGGGGTCCGCTGGCGGCGCAGCGCACCCGAAGCGGGCTGGAAGTTCGGCTTGCGCGGCAGCAGGACCCCGGCGCGGTTATAGAGCGGCGCCGTCGAGCGGTTGCCCCACTGGAAGTACCATAACCCCACGCCGCGCTTCGCTGTGGCAAGCTTGCCCAGCTGCATCGTGGCGGCATCGGTCAGCGGATAGTGGTCATAGCCCGCACCACCGCGCTGCGGCGGGGGCGCCTGCTGAAACACCCGGAACGGCAGGCCCGCCGGATCCGTCGCAGCAAAGCATTGTGCGCCCTCCCCGCGGCGCGCAGCAGCGGCAGGCTCGCAGCATAGAAGTGCTGCAAGTGCCGCGCATACGCTCCAGGATCGGGCGGCCCTGCGCTTCACGCCGAAGTTGCACCTTCGGTGAGCACTGCGGGCTGGGCAGCAGCCTCGTCGATCGGATCGGCGACAGGTGCTGTCGAAGCGGCTGGCGCTGCCGCCGGCTGCGCGCTGCCGTCGAAGGCGGCCAGCGCATCGGCGATGGTATCGAAGAAGCGGGCGCCGCCCTGCCCCAGCACGATCCCGCAATCGCAATAGAGCTCTGCCAGGCGCGGCTGGCGCGTGGCGAGGATCGTGCCCGCTTCGGCTGCACGCGCCGCATAGAGCCGCGCGCAGAGCTCGCGCACTTCAGGCTGCGGCGGACCGATCACGTTGTCGAACAGGTAGCAATCGAACGGCAGCGTGTAGGTCAGCAGGTAGCTGAACGCGATGCGCGTCTGCACCGAAAGCTCGCGCAAGGGAAATTCGAGCTCATCCTGCATCAGGCAGACGTCGCTCAGAAACTCCACCACCTCGTCCGGATCGGCGCCGTAGATGCGCGCGGCGAACATCGCGTTCTGGCGCATAGTGCTGGTCTGGCGGAAGCCGCGCTGGAAACCGCCCGGGAAGGACAGGTGCGCGTGGCGCTCGATGCGCCCGCTCTGCGGCGCTTCGATGCCGGCCAGCAGATTGAGCAGCGTGGTCTTGCCGCTGCCAGTGCCGCCAAGGATGGCGACGCGCCGGTTCGTCGGGATAACGAGGTCCAGCTCCGAAAAGATCGGCCGGCCCTTGGCGTAGGCGTGGCTCAGTCCGTCGACGCGGATCATCGGGTCATTCCTTCTCTTCAAGATAGCGGCGCGTTCCCGTCTCGAGCAGCAGGCCGAGTGTGAACAGCACCAGCGAGACCATCAGCACATAGAAATGGTCTGTCAGGGCCTGGGGATAGAACGGATAGAATGCATGCCGGAACCAGTTCACGCCGTGCATCACCGGGTTGAGCCCGAAATAGAAACGGTGCGAAGGCGTCAGGTAAGCGGCAACGAAGTAGGGCCCGGAAAAGTGCAGCGAGGCGCGCGCGATTGCCGGCCACACGATGTCCCACACCGGCACCACCCGCGCGATCACGGCATTGAAGATACCGGTGGCGAGACCGAGCAGGAACAGCGTCGACAGGGCCGTAACCGCCGTCAACGGGTCATACGGGATCGCCGCTTCCACCCCGCCGAACCAGTAGAGGCCGAGGAAGAACAGCGCCGCGACCGCCGCGCTGCTCACGACATGCAGCACAGCATGGACCATAAGGTGATCGAGCGGACGCTCGATCGGGAAGCGGTTGCGGTGCGCCAACGTGTTGAGCGGCTGGCGGATACGCAGCGAGGTGTGGATGAACAGGTAGATCGGGAACACGCCAGTGCCGAGGAACAGCAGCAGGCTGTGCCCATAAGGCGGCGTGCGGCTGAGCGCGGAGAACAGCACGCCGATGGTCGCGACGATCACCAGCGGCTCGACGCCCGCCGCCGCATAGCCGAGCGCGAAGCTCTGGCCGTGGCGCGTTTCCGCCTCGCGGTAGAGCAGCGCGGTAAAGACATTGATCTGGCTGCGCAGCGCCACCCGCACCGAATTCCAGGGCGACAGTGCGCCCTCGGAACCCGGTTGGCCGGCCACTGAACCAGACGAAGTCGACGTCACCGGCCATGCTCCATGACCGAATTGCTCACGAGCAGGCCGATCATCCAGACCATCGCGGCGATCACCGCCAACAGCATCAGTTCGGCAAGGCGATCAGGACCGCTCGGGCTCTCACCCACGCGGGGCTTCACGTAGGTCGTCAGGTAGACACGCTGCGCATCGGCCATCGCCTGCGAATTGCTGAGCGCCGCCTGCGCGTTGGACAGCACGGTAAGCGAAGCCTGAAGCTGGCCTACGAGATCGGCATACTGGTTCGATTGCTCGGAATTAACCACGTCAACCGAAGCCGCGAGCGCGCGCTCGTTGGCGGCAAGCTGTTCGCGCAGCAGGCGGATCTGCGGCGCATCGGGATTGTGCAGCTGCGCCATCAGCACCTGAATTTGCGCCTGGATCTGCGCGATATTGGTGCGGGTGTTGGTGGACAGATCACCGTTGGCACGGAACACGCCGCTGGAGGGGGAGTCGATACCCTTGCGCTGGGCCGAAAGGGCCGCAATCTGGCGGCGCAGATCGGTCACCTGCTGGCTCGCCCGGCGCACCTGCTGCTGCGCGAAACGGACGGTATCCTGCTGCGACTGCTGGCCAATCTGGTTCACCAGATCGTTCGACTGCTGCAGCAAGGTGTTGGCGATCGCGTAGCTGTCCTGCGCGGAATAGGCCTTCACGCGGACCACGGCGAGACCGGTGGTCACGTCGTAATCGGAGAAGACCATGTTCTTCCAATACCGCGCGAGCCGTTCGGCCGAGGCGCCATCACCCACCCGCGAGAAGGGATCGGACGGCTTGTTGTACATCACCTTCAAGTTGACCTTCTTGTCGAGGTCGACCGCAGCCTGCTGGCTGCGCACATAATCGGCGACGGTGAAGTTATCGAGCAGGTCGGTGCCGGGCGTCGGGTTGCCGCCGAACAGCGCCGAAAGCGAAGCGCCGCCAGAGGCCATCGACCCCGGCTGGCCCACAGGCACGCGCACGCTGAAACGAAACTCGGTCGTGTACTGATCGGGCGCGAGCAGGAAGAGGTAGATCGCACCGAGCACCACCGGCGCGATGAAGGACGCGCCAAACCAGATGCGCCGGCCCAGCGACTTGCGCGTGCGGCGGCGCGGCAGCGCGATCTGCTGATCGCCCGCCCCGCCCTCGGCGGCGGGAATGCCGCTCATCACGGCAGGCCGCGTGAAGAACACACCCTTGTCGGGCACCTCTTCGGTGCCGGGCGGCAGCACGGCGGGATCGGCCTGGGTGGCTTCCGCACTCCAGAACTCGCGCGCCGAACGCAGCGGCGGCGGAGCCTCTCCGCTGCGGACAGCGGTGCGGCCACGCGGCAGCCGGGCAGCGAGATCGCCCCCGGTTACGGTGTTCTCCGGCGCAGTTTCACCTTCAGCCGCCGGCCCCGCCTGCGGCGTGCCTTCGCGTTCACCAACCATTGTCTCGAAATCCCCCAGCATTGTCGCGTCGTGCCCCCGGCAGCCGGCCTACATGGCAATCGGCAAGTGCAGGTCGTCCTTCCGGTTCACCAGCATCAGCGTCGGCCCCGGGCGTTGCTCAGACCGCTCGGTCGACCAATGCGAGTGGCACGGAATCTTGCTCCGGTCACAGCGGTCGGCAAAGCGGCGCGCGATCTCGGAGACCTCTGCGGCAAGACCCTCGCGCAGATGCGTCGGCTTGAGGCCGAGCTTCAGGAACGAGGCATTGCACACATTCAGCTCGTTCTCGCTCGCTTCCACGCGCGGGTTCGGAACGTGCTGGTAACCAACCCCGGTCATGTCCGAAATCATCCGGGCAAGGTCGATCAAGCGGTGCGTTTCGGTCATCTGGTTCATGATCGCCACGCGCTCGCCCTTGGCCGGCGGATTGGCGATGGCGAGCTCGATGCAGCGCACGCTGTCACGGATATGGATGAAGGCGCGGGTCTGCCCGCCGGTGCCATGCACGGTGAGCGGATAATCGACTGCCGCCTGCATGAGGAAGCGGTTAAGCACCGTGCCGTAATCGCCGTCATAATCGAAACGGTTGATCAGGCGCGGATCGGCCGAAGTCTCGGCGGTCTGCGTGCCCCAGACAATACCCTGGTGCAGGTCAGTGATCCGGGTCTGGTAGTTGCGGTTGTAGTACCAGAAGAAGAGCGCGTCCTGCGCTTTGGTCATGTGGTACACGCTGCCCGGATGCGCCGGGTAGAGCACCTCGATCTGCTGCTCACCCGCCGGCGTGTCCACCCGCACGGGCAGATAGCCTTCCGGAATGGTCATCCCCGCCGTGCCGTAGCCATAGACCCCCATCGTGCCGAGGTGGACGAGGTGGACATCGAGCCCGGTCTCGACGATTGCCGAGAGCACATCATGCGTGCCGTTGAGATTGTTGCGCACGGTGTAGCGACGCTCGGCCGAACCCTTCATCGAATAGGGCGCGGCGCGCTGCTCGGCAAAGTGTACGATGGCCTTCGGGCGTTCGCGGCGGATAAGATCGACCAGCGCGTCATAGTCCTGCCCGACCGTCAGCCGCTCGAAGCGGATGGTGCGGCCGCTGACTTCGCGCCAAGCCTCGATCCGCACGTCGATCGGACGGATGGGCGTGAGCGAATCGGCACCCAGATCAATGTCGATCTTCCGGCGCGACAAGTTGTCGACGATGATGACGTTGTAGCCGATGTGCGACAGATGCAGCGCCGTAGGCCAGCCGCAAAAGCCGTCACCGCCGAGAATGATGACTGTTTCCATGATGCCACCCCATTGAGGAGGAAGCGGCGGGCATAGGTCTGCCGCCGCCGAACCTGACTTCAGGCCAGGGCCTGCCGGTCGTGGCGGCGAACGACGCGGAGACCTTCGAGCAGCGCACCAAGGATCCAGCGTTGTTCAACTGGCGAAGCACCGTCCTTATAGTAGGCAAGCACTTCACGCACGGTGGTGGGGAAGGCAGCGGCGGCGGCGCGCATGCGGTGTGCTTCGCCTTCGGTCATCAGATCGAACACCGCTTCTACTTCCTCGATCTCACCGGTATCGAGCTGGACAAGAATTTCCTCGGGAAGCTGCAGATCATGCTTCTTCACCTTGCCCAGAACCTCACGCGGTCCATTGTCGGGCTGGCGCACGAGCTTGAGCGTGCGGGTATCGTCAATGAAAAGAAGCATTTCTAACTACCCCCAAAAAGGCGCAAAACTTCGGACCGACAGTCCATGCTGGACGCCGGATTACAGTAACCAGACACTCCACGGCACGAATACCATCGAGTTAGTCTTGCAATCGATCTCGTGCGAACTGTAGTATGATCAGAATCAACTGCGTAATTTACCCAATATATTCAAATGGATAAATCAGTATCGATTACTGATTCTTCGCCCCTTGCAAAATCCATAGGCTGCCATTGTGACAGGGTTGCTACATCGCTGCTGGCGACCAGCAGTCGGTCAATAGCTCGCTTGTTCCTGCGCCGAAACCATGCCCATGTCTTCTTCAGGCCTTCGTGAAGCGGGGTAGACGGCTCAAATCCCAGCATTCCGCGGGCCCGAGAGATGTCGCACCAGGTCTCGACGATCTCGCCGCGCCGTGCGTCGCGATACTCCACCCGCACCGGCAGCGGATCGACAACGTCCCGAATCAGGTCAATCAGATGGTTAATCGAAACCGGCACGCCCGAACCCAGCTGGATCACGGTCGAGACATCGCAATCCAGCGAGCGAATGATGCCATCGCACAGATCTCCGACGAAGATGAAGTCCCGCACCTGCGATCCATCGCCATAGACGACCAGCGGCTTGCCGCGCAGGATCTGCTTGAAGAAGCTCGCGATGACGCTCCCCTTGTGGAACGAGCGCGGACCATAGACATTGGCGAACCGCAGCGAGAGCGAGCGCAGCCCGTAGCTGCCGCTCCACGCCGAAAGATACCCCTCGACCGCCATCTTCGAAGCGCCATAGGGCGCGAGCGGCCGGGGCAGGAGGCCTTCGTGCACCGGCGGCGGTACGTCGCCGATGATCGCGCCGCCGGTCGAGGCATTGATCAGCCGCGGCACGCCCCGCGCGCGCATGGCCTGCAGCAGGCGGAACGAGCCGACCACGTTGACGTCGAAGTTGTGCAGCGGATCCTCGATCGAATCGATCACCCGCGTATCGGCCGCAAGGTGGATCACCGCGTCGATGCCCTGCAGCGCGGTGTCCAGCGCATCGCTGTCGCGGATATCGCCGCGCAGGAATTCACCCTCGAAGCTGCCGAGATATTCGCGCCGCCCGAGCGCCTCGGAATCGAGCACACGCACCCAGTGTCCGGCCTTTTCGAGCCGGGGCACAAGGTTGGCACCCACGAAGCCGCAGCCGCCCGTAACCAGTATCTTCTTGCTCATCGACCGCCCCATCATACCCTGTCGCGAAGGTCAGGTTTTGCATTCGGCATCGTTCCCCCTGACGGTAGCGATACCCCATCCTTGTTGCTGTCCTGCTGCACCGGCTTCACGCGGCGCACGCTATTGCGGGCGAGCCCGGCCATCATGCGGATCAGCACGTTTTCCGGCCCCCCGGCATCGCCGCCCCGCGCCTTGGCTTCACCCGCTGCCGCGCGCAGGTGCATCCCGCGCGAGAGCAGCAGCAGATCGCGCATGCCGAGCGGCGTGGCCGCAAGCATGGGGCGGATCAGACGGAAACTGCTGGCCGAGAGATCATAGCCGCGCTGCTGCATCCACGCCGGCGAGCGCGGCTGGATAGTGCCGAGCTCGGCCATGACTGTCTGGCAGACAAGGCCGGCAAGCTGCGCGCGGGCGATCAGTTCGCTTTCGTGGCCGAGCACGCGGTAATCGGTGGTGAACCCGCCCAGATCGAGGAAGGCGGCGCGGTCCACCATCAGCGGCAGTTCGACGAGATCGTTCCACAGAAAGCTGTCGGTCGGTCCGCTGATCACGGTCGCGCGCAGCTTTCCTGGCTTGTCTCCGCCGGTCTCGGAGCGCTCACGGTAGAGGTAGGTCAGCACGTGCGCCTGCGCGTTCTCAGCGCAGCGGACCAGCGTCGCCAGCGCACCGGGTGCGAGCCATGCGCCTTCCCACATAAACAGCATCCGCGCCGCCTGGGTCTCTCCCGCGAGCTTGTTGAAAGCCGCACCCGCATCCAGATCGAAGGCATCCACCACCCGGTGCGCGAAAGCATGCCGCGAAAGCGCGTCACAAACGGCATCGCGCGCCCCGGCCTCTTCGGCATCGACCGCAACAAGCACTTCGGCCAGCGTGCCATCTTGTTGCGCGAGGCTCGCGAGCGTCTCTTCTAAAGCGGCGAGATCGCCCGTGTAGTAAATCCCGACTGCTGCCGTGGACGCAAAGGCGGGCTCGCTGCTGCCCCGCGCCTTATCGAGCAGTTCTTCGCGCAGCGGGCCACCCAGCTGGCGGTGAAAGCGGCGCCACACATCGAGATTGGCATGGTTGTCAAAACTGGGGCGCGGCACCATGCCGCCAAGGCGCAGCACTTCTTCCAGCTTGTCGCCGAGCGCGACCGGGTGCGGCTTGCACAGCACCGCCTCGTGGTCCCCGGCCGCGATAAGTTCGGAATTGCCGCCAACATCGGTCGCGACGCAGGGAATTCCGCAGATCGCCGCTTCGTAGACCGCCATCGAGCTGTTTTCGATAATCGAAGGCATGACCGCCAGCCGCGCGCCATCCAGCAGATACTTGACCGCATCGTACTGCTGAAAATCCGTGAGGATCTGGACTTCGACCGGCCAGCTCCGCGAAACTTCGCGAATGAAATCGTCGGTATCGTGATCGGGATGTGAGGGCATCCGGCCGCCCGGCTTGCCCATGAACGTGATCCGCTTCGGCAGCGCCACGCCCTTGCGGATCAGCCGCCGGATCGCCTGGCAGAAGATGAAGAGGCCCTTGCGCGCCTCAAGCCTGCCGAAGAACACGAGTTCGTCGATCGGCGTACGCTGCCCGCGCGGCAAGGCGCGGCGGTGCATCAGCGTCTCAAGCTTGGCGAAAGTGGCGACGTTGGGCTGCACGAAGCAGCGCCCTTCGGGCAGGGCATAGCCCTGGCTCGTCATCCAGCGCAGCAGGTGGAGGCTTCCGCCAATCACCACATCGCCCATTTCAACGCTGCGCCGTTCGGCATGGATCTTCACGAGATCGTCCGCGCGCTCAAGCGTGTGCGAGCCATAGAGGCGGTTCCACATCCACGGCGACGACGTCTTGACCAGGAACAGCGTGTCCTTGAACGCCAGGCCCTGCCGCTTGGCGAGCAGCGAAAGGTAGCCCGCGCCCCGCCATTCCGAGACATGCACGACATCCATCGGATGCTCGATCAGATGGCGCATCATGTTGTAGGGCACGCGCAGCCAGCGATCGGCATTGGATGCAAAGCCGTCCGCCGCCGCATAATCGGGGCATGGCACCAGCTTGACGCCGAGCTTTGCGTAATGGTCGATCCAGTGCTCGATCGTATCGGTCTCGACCTTGGTGCCGCGCAAGTAGAGCACGGTCGTATCGAACCCGGCTTCCGCCAGCATGATCGCAAGGGCGCCGTAGGTGTTGCCGATGCCGCCGTTGCGCACCGGGCCCATGACCTGCTCGGTCGCAATGCAGATGCGTGTCGGCCGCGTACCTTCCGGCCACTCCCCGAACATCCCGAGCCCGGGCAACTCCATCGCCCAGGCCTTGCCGGCGCGCGGCAGCAAGGCATCGAGCCGCCCCTCGGGCGACGCGGAGCACAGCAGGCGTTCGACATCGTTGATCGCCGCGCCTGCTTTCGCCTTGCGCCGCGCCGTGCCCTTGCTGGTAGTGCTGCGCCGTGCTGACAAGGCCTCTCTCGCACTTCGTAGCGCGCACGGCAGCGTCTCGCGAAAATCGCGATGTGCCGCCCGCACGGCCAAACTGGTGAAGGTGTTCGTTCGCAGTTTCAGGCGCGAAACAACCGCCGGCGTCCCCACGCCGATGTGCGGTCAATATGCCCCCTCAACCCCGTTCGGCAGTATGCGGCACGCGTTGCACATTTGTGTCGAATTGGCGGTGTTTCGATGACAGCCGGGGTTTTTTCGTCATCGAATGTGTCAATCTCGGTCAGTTCGTCTTGCAGTTCGGATCGTTCGGATCATCGCACGGGTCGGACCCGGCAAAGCCGCGCACTTCGACGGTAATGATCGAGCGCTTGTCGGCATTGCCATTGCCGTTCTGTCCGTTCGATTGCGCAGTGGCTGCGGCGTTGGCGCCTGCCGGCGTTGCCACCGCTGCCGGCGCGGAGGCGGGTACGCCCGAGATCGAACCGCTCGACGAACTGATCGCATCGGCGTTGGCAACGCGCGCCGCGATGACGACAACGTCGCCCGAAGCACGAACGCCCGCGTCACCCGCGTCAACGGTGCCGACCGGCGCGATCAGGCTGACCGACGAGGCCGGCGAATCGGGGGTAGGCTTGAATGCGCCGATACCCGCGCCCGATACCGAACCCGCGCTATCGACCTCGGCATAGCCGTCGAGGTTGAAGCGCACGGTGACAGGCGGGAAGTTGGACGCGCTCCGCGGCCCTTGGCCCGCATTGAGATCGCCGTTGGACGAGAACATCACGATGTTGCCGCCGCCAACCGAGAACACGCGGCTCTGGTTCACCAGGAAACTGCCGTCCGTGAAACTGTAGATCTTGCCGCCGCGCAGGCTCAGCACGCCTTCGTAGCCGATCGGGATGCTGTCGATCGCGCGCACGTTGGTGTTGTTGATCTGCCCGTAGGCGAGGCTCGAGGTCGGACCGACGCCGAAGCGGCTGACGCGCCGCGCCGCCTGTTCAGACGTACGCACGACCGAACCGCCGATGAAGTTGCCGCCCGGCCCAAGGATCGTGATGTCACCGCCGCGCGTGGTTTCGAGCGTCGCAAGCCGGAGATCGATGCTGCCGGTGACGATTTGGTTTGCCTTGACCGGCTGGCCGTCGGCAAGCTTGCGCACCGGCTGACCAAGCGGATGATCGGCGTTCACCGTCGCCTGATCGGTGGTGAACTGGGCGAGGTTGTCTGTGTAGCCCCAGGCGGCGGGGAACAGCGTGTCGATGGCCCGATAGGCGCGGATCGAAGGGGTCCGCTGGAGTTCGTTGTAGAACAGCTCCTTCACGAGGAAGCCGTGCTGAAGCAGCGGATCGAGCCCCTGGAACGCGGTATAGAGGTCCGTCATCCGGCCATAGGCAGCGGCCGCCAGCGCGGCATTGCCGTCGGTGGTATCGGGATAGGACGTCGAGCCGAAGATCGCCGCGAAGGCATCCGGCGCATGGCTTCTGAGCCAGGTCGCAAGGATCGGGGCATAGATCGGCTTAGTCCAGTCCGGCCGATCGTTGCCCAGCTCGTCCGTCACTTGCACGAACAGCGCGCCATCGAGCTTCGCGGCATTGGCGGGGTTGAGGTAGGTAGTGGTCAGGCCGTCGTAGTTGATGCCCTTGCCGACGCCGAACAGCACGGAAAGATCCGCGCCGACCGGGGCCAGCCACGGGTTGGCATCGTTGCCGACGGTCTGGATGCCGCCCGCATAGCTGATGTTGTCGATTGTTGCCGAGTTGATGAACGGCCCGATGTCACGCCCGGCCTGGACCTGGAACGTACCCGGCCCGCCCAGCAGGAAGTTGCTGCTGACGATGTAGGGCAGGTTCGCTGAGGCAGACGATGTCGTCGTACCGAGGATATCGCGTCCGGCAGTGATCGTGGTGGTATCGGCGGCGGAGGTATTCTGGCCGGTGAAGTAGAGGTTCACGATATCGCGCCCAGCGGTGATCCGCGCCTGCTTGGCAAGGTTGATCACCGAGTTGGCAATATCGCCGCCGGCGTAGATCTCGGCCGCCGTGTGGTCGCCGGCATGCGTGCTCGCCTCGTTGTGATAGAGCCGCAGCAGTGTGTCGCTGGTCGTGATGTCGACACCCGGGAGGCCGAAGCCAAGCCCTGCCAGCGCGGTGACGTTGCCCGAACCCGATGCCGTCAGCGAATCGAGGTTGATCTCCGCAGCGGAGAATGCGCCGGGGAGCAGCGACGGATCGCTGTCACTCATGGCGATGACGAGCGAGGACAGGTTGCCCGCGCTGAACAGCTGCAGATTGCTCGTCGGCGCCGGGTAGAGCAGCAACGGCAGCGCCGGCATCGTGAGATCGCCTTCCAGCGCGGCGAGCGACAGATGCGGCGTCAGCACGTGGCCGGCGAAGATGCCGGCATTGCCTGCGCCGATCTGGAAAGGCACGGTCTGATCGACGCGGTTGCCGATATAGCGCAGGCTCCCCGTTGCCACCGCGCTGAACGCGGCCTCGGGCGTGAAGAAACCTGCCGCATCGTACTTGCCCCGGGCGTTCCCGTCGCGCCAGGCGCCCAGCGCGGAAACCCCGGCCAACGCGATGTCACCCAGCGCGCTAAGCGTGACGGCGCTGCCACTGGTGCGCAGGCGCAGGTATTGCGCATCGTCGCTGGTTGACGAAATGCGCTCCTCGCCAAAGGCCGTAACGCTGCCGCCCACCGAGATCGTCGCGCGGCCAGTCGCGACGTCGATCTGACCGGCAGCGAGGTTCCCGCCGATCGTTGCGTCAAGGTCGCCGCTGCCGAGATTGACCTGCACGAGTGCCGTCGAAGTGCCGCTCGCAGTGCTCGCCGTTGCGGTGGTGACCGCCGAATCGAGTGCAACGGTCAGATCCGAAACATCGGCGCCTGCGCGCAAGGTGACGTCCCCGCCCGCAAGCGCGCCCACGCCGCTGGTGAAATACTTGGGCGCAATGGCGATTTCGGTGTCCTGGCCGACCACGCCGGGCCGCCAGCGCTGCGAACTGTCGCCGATCTGGGTCACGTCGAAGCTCGACACGAGGTTGTTGCCGAGCGAAGCGCCCGAACCGAGGAACGTCTCGGACCAGACGTCTCGCCGCCCGAGAATGCTGCCGCCGGCATCAAGCGTGACCCGGCCGCCGCCAGTCGCGAACACGGCGGCCTGCTCATCGAAGCCCTTCGGCGACGGGATGAAGCCGCCGTCCTGCGCCGCGATCGACTGGTAAGGACTGGCCACCGGCGCGCGCATCAGCGCATTGGTGCCAATGACATTGGCGAGCAGCGCCGAGGCTGCGACGCGGTGCCCTGCGGTGTAGATCGCCGTCCCGCCAACTTGCGCATTGGTCGAACGGGAGACGGAGGACGTGACGCCCTTTTCCGTGCGATAGATCGCATCGGCCCCGCCGCGCAGATCGATGTTGCCCGATGCGGCAAGATCGATGCTGCCATCGCCGGTGCGCACGAGGCTGTGCGTATAGGCCACTTGCGAGCCGTAATTCCCGACCGTCGGCGCCTTGAGCGTGCCAGTGGGATAGCCACCCGTGCCGGCCTTGATCCCTTCGAGGATCAGGCCCTGCGACTGGTTCAGGAAGCCGAGCATGGCGCCAAGCGGCGCGGCCACCCCGGTGATGACGCCCGCGCTGTTGCGCACAAAGGTAGCGTTGCTGCTGCCGAAATAGGCCTGTGCCGCGCTGCGCAGTTCTGATGCTGCGCCAACCGCGCCGGTGCCCCAGGTCATCGTCGTGTAGGTATCGCTGGCAAGCCCTGCCGCCGCAGCGCTGCCGGTGCCGCCTTGGCCGAGGAGATTGTCGAGCGTGAAGACAGGCCCCGCACCGACCGCGCTGGTCGGGACAGCAAGCGTGAGGTTCACGCCGGTGCCGATGCGGGCGCTGCCCTGCGTGGCGGTCAGCGCGTAGCTCTTCTCGCCCTCGACGATGATGTTGGCGTTGGTCGCGTGGTCGACATGAAGCGGATTGGCCGAGACCGAAGTCCCGGCACCCGCGGCAAAGCGCAGGCTGGTGGAACGGATCGCCGAGCCATCCGAGAGCAGCGGGAAAAGCTGCGCAAAGCCGAGGGCGTCGCCCGAAAGCTCGCCCGTATTCGGATCGATCGCATAGCCCGTCGCAGTAACGTCGTTGTTGCGCCCGATATAAGGCGCCGCGACGCCGACATCGCCCTGCTGCGCGCCCTGATAGAACTTCGCCAGGGCGACGACGAGCGTGTTGTCAGCGTTTGCCGCGGTGTTTCCGCCCGAAACGTCGGTGAAATTGGCCAGCGACTTGCAATCGAGCGTGGTCCCGCATGAAAGCAGCAGCGCCGGATTGTAGGTCCGGTCTCCGCCGCCGAGCTGGTAGTTGATCCACGTGGGGTCGGACTTGTCGGCAAATGTGAAGAAGCCGTCGCTGATGCTTGCCGCGATATCGAGGCCGCCGCCCGCGCGCAGCGAAATCACCCCGGCCTCGCCGCTCGCCTTGGCGCCGACGCGGTAGAGGAACGCGGTATAGTTCTCGAGCAGATTGCCTTCCTGCCCGGCGACAACCGCGTAGTAGGGCTTGTTGCCCGGCCCCGGGCCCAGTTCGGGGATTTCGGTCATCAGCCCGTCGGCTATGGCCTTGGCCACGTTGACGGTGCCAGCCGCAAGGTTCCAGTTGGTCGTCAGCGCAATGTCGGTCGCGGAAACGAGGTCCACGCCGGGGCGCAGGCGCATGCCCGCAAGGCTGCTGCCGTCGACCGCACTCACCCCGAAATGCTGGATGAACCAGGGGATCGAGGCCGTGCCGTCAGCGCCCTTGAACACATCGGAGAGGATGTTGTTGCCATCCGGCGTGGTGTCGAGGAACACCGCATTGGGCGTCGCGATGACGCCGCTGTAGAGCCCCGAGGTGCCGATCTCGTCGAGGTTATAGGTCTTGTAGCCCTCGACAGAGACCGATTGCGCACCGCTGACGAGGCCGTGCAGGCGCAAGTCGATCTTGTCGTCATTGGCGCCGAACACCGGTGCGCGCAGCGTGAGGTTGCCGCCGGTATCTGCCGCAACGAAATCATAGACGGTGGTGCTGACGAGTGTGCTGGGATCCTTGACCGTCCGCGGCAGCAGCCGGTTTCCGGTCCGGCCATCAGCATTTGCCGCCACGGTGCGGGTCGCCGAAAGATCCAGCTTCGCGCCGTCGGCGATGGTGATCGCCCCGCCGGTGTTGCCGATGCCGATGGTAACGTCACCCGCGCTGGCCTGCCGGCTGTCGGTATCGGCATAGCCCGAGCTGTGCGTATCAAGCAGCGCCCCGGTCTGGAGCGTCACCCCGGCCATGCCCCAGAGCGCGATGTCGCCGCCGTTCACGCGGGCCTGTGCCGCCTGGACTGCGGTCAGCTTGGAAAGATCTGCCCCCGAGGTATCGAGCGTTCCGCCGATCACGATGCTGCCGCCATCGGCCGTCAGCGAGATCGAACCAGCCTTGAGGCGGTGCCCGCCCGCCAGCGTCATGTCGCCCTTGCCCGCACGGATGGCGATATCGCCGCCGAACAGGGTGCCGTAGCGCTGGGCAAATCCGTCGAGGTCGAACGCCGATTGGCCGGCGTCGAACGTCAGCGAGGCAAGGCGGCTGCCCGTCACGCCCGGATTGAGCGTGGCGCCGAACGCGATTGCGCCGTTGCTGGCAAGCAGGTTCAGGCGTCCGGCATTGCCGATGCCGTTGTCGATGCTGATCGACGCAGCGGAGCCCAGCACGATGCCGCCGCCCAGCGAAACGAGATTGACCGTGCCTCCGCCCGCCGAAACCGTCGTCGTGGTGGTGCTGTCGCCATAAGTCCGGCTGAACCCGACCGTTGCCAGCGAGGCCGAGCCTGACAGCGTGATCGCGCCCTTTGTCTGCGCATCGATGACACCGGCCGTGGCCGCGATCTGCGTGCCATCGACGGTCAGGCTGTCCACCGGGCTGCCAGCGCCGCCGAACGTCAGATGAGCGCCCGGTGCGCGGATGCCGGTGGCCGTGGGCACAGCCGCTCCCGCAGCCGGCACCGGCGCGGAAATGCCGACCGCGCCGGTCGTCGCGAAGGTATAGTCGGGCGTGACCGGGATCGTGTAGTTGCCCGCGGGCGTGACCGTGTCGCTCGCCGCGGCCGAAGCCTTGGTCAGGTCGACCACGGCGGCGCGGTCGACAATGAACGGCGTCACCAGCGTGAGCGACGCACTGCCGAGATCGAGCTTGCCCTTGCCGGAATAGTAGATGCCCTTGGAGGCGGTAAGATTCAGCCCGCCATCGAAGCTGTAGGGCCGCAGCGTGCCCGAACCGAGCGTCAGCGTGCCGGTCTCGATGGTGAGGACATTGCCCGTCGAACCGCAGAGCGCGCCCGAAATGGTGGAGCAGGTCGCCGCTTTGCCCGAAGAGTTCGTCAGCCGCAGGCTGTCACTGACAAGCGTCAGCGTATCCCTGCCCCCGGTGTAGCCTGCCAGCGCGACAGCGGGCGTGTCCAGCGTCAGGCTGCGGAAAACATGCCGGCTGCCCGGGAGAAACGCGATCGGCGCCGATGAGCGCAAGGTGAGCGAATCAGCGGCGGCCAGCTTGGCCTCGAGCTTCGCGCCGATCCCGCCCGCCGTGCCGAAGCTCAGCGCATCGCCGACCAGCGCAATGCGGGAAGCCTCAAGCTGCGCGCCATCATCCACCGTGAGATTGCGGCTCGTCTCCATCAGCAGCGATGCACCGGTCAGCGACGCTGCGCCGATGTCGAGCGTGGCCAGGCGGTTGGTGTTGGCGGCTGCAACGGTGCCAACCCGCGCGACAAGGCGCTCGGGCCCGCCGGAAAGGCGCAGGATCGATCCGATCCCGGTCTGATCGTAAGTGGGATCGACCGCCGTGCCGGAATTGATCAGGTAATCGCCTGCGCGGGTATCGGACAAAGTGCCCGTCGCGGTAATCTTCGCGCCGTCGGCGAACGTCAGCCGCGCGCCCCGCCCGCCTACCGCGAAGATCACTTCGGGCACGGTTAGCCGGGTGCTCGCGCCCACGGTGATCCGGTTGGCGAAGACATTGAGCGTGGTGGTATCGTCGGTATTGTCCTGCCGGGTCGCGCCGATCAGCAGGCTCGCCGCATTGAGCTTGGCAAGCGTGGTGTCGCTCAGCACCAGCGAGCCCGCGTCGCCCTCGCCCGAATGATTGATGATGATATCGCGGCCGAGAATGTCGACTTCGGCGCCGCGGCCCTTGGTGCCCGGCGCCATGTTGAAGGTGCCTTCGACCTTGAGCGACGAAAGCGGCGCCAGCACCACGCGCGCAGCATCGAGCGCGAGGCGCGGGGCGGCCTTGCCGGCGGAATTCGCCGCATCGGAAATCGATGTGCTGCCGCTGGTCGTCTCGATGCGCGAATAGGTCAGCACCGTATCGTGCGACATGATGGTGAACGACCGGCGCGCCGATTCCGCAAGCGCGGTCCCGGCGGTCGAGTAGGTGCCGCCCATGACGATGCTGCCATCGCGCAGCACTTGCGAGGCGCCGGCCGCTGGCGCAGAGGTGTCGGTGTTTTCGACGATGCGGTAGGCCCCCGGCAGCAGCGCGTAGTGTGCGGGCATCAGCACGTACTGGCCCGCAGCGATGCCGCTTCCGCCATCGAGCGTCACCGCGAGGCCCGCGTCCGAACCATAGAGATTGGTCGGCGAGGAGCCGCCGACATAGTCCGCAGAATAGATCGGATCGTAGAACGCGATCTTCGCCGCCGTATCGGCGGGCACGAGAGCATAGACCTGGCGGTGGTCGGCATATTGGTAACCGGTGCCGGTCGCGGTGTCGTAGTCGTTCGAGCTGAACGCATCGGTATTGAACCGGCTCAGTACATCGCGTGAGCCGCCCGTGCCCGAGACGAATTCGTAGGCGAAGATGTCGCCGCCGCCCGATCCGTCGACGAGGCCGCCCGCCTGCACCGTGATCGCATTGCCGGTCAGCCGCAATTCGCCCGAAGGCGTCACGGTGATCGGCGACGAACTGCCCGCGGTGAAGAAGTATTCCTTGAGGTCGGTCGTGGTGCCGTAGGGGATCTTCTGTCCGCCCGCCGAAACGGTCGTGATGCTGCCTGCGCCAAACACCAGCGTGTCGATCGGTGCCGCGGAGGTGCCAAATTCGATCCGCCCGAGCGGCGCGGCAAGAAAGCCGTCCTGAAACACCTTGTTCGCGGTGATCCTGAGATAGGATCCCGCCGAAAGCGGCGTCTGCTTGTTGATATGATCGCCAAGGAAGGTGATCGAGGACGAACCCAGCGCCGAGATCAGATAAGGGGTCAGCTTGGCGGTCGATGTGCCGGCCGCTTCGCCTTCGAGGATGCGCTGCAGATTGCCCGCGCCCGTCGCGGTATAGACGCGCGCCGCATCGAACGTCAGGTCTCCCGCCGATACCACGCTGCCATTGAGCACCGGCAGCTGGGTCCGGTCGTTGCGGTCGTCGACACCGATGAGCCGGACATCGCCCACACTGTCGAGCCGGGTGGAAGCGATAGAAGGCCCGAACAGTACACTGCCGAGGACATCGATGCCCGATGCCCCGGCGGAGAACCGCACCTTGCCGTCCCCGGTCGCGGCGGTGGAGGCCTGTACGGCCCCGCTGCGGCTGGCAAACGCGATGTAGGGCGCAGAAATGGTGGCGTCGGTCCCGCGTGTCGCCGAAATCGCGACGGCGGCGTTCGTGCCCACGGCATCCTCGTTAAGGCGCGGCGCAGACTGCACCAGCAGCGACTTGCCGAGCGAAAGCGTGAACTTGCCATCGAGCGTCAGCCCGCCATAGGCGATCAGGCTGGAGAACCCGGCGCGCTCGATGCCATCGGCAAAGGCGACATTGGCAAGGCCTCGCCCGTCGTCGGCGGCCTGGATCACGGGACGCAGCCATGCCAGCGTTCCGCCGGTGGCCTGCGCGGTGCCGCCATTTGCGCGCACGATCGCGCCAGAGAGCGATCCGCCCCCGCGCAGCGCGAGAGTGCCGCCGTTGCTCCACTGCAGCGACGGGGCATAATCGATGGCGCTCACGGCAACATCGAGCGTTGCCGAAATCCCGCTGATATCGAGCATGGCACCCGGCCGCGCAACAAGGGTGCGCGCAGCAACGTTCGCCAGCTGCGGCGGCGGGTTTGGCGAAGCGCTGGTCGGATCGGGATAGGCCGGGAAGCCGTAG
Organism: Novosphingobium sp.; assembly: GCF_965228995.1. Classification (GTDB taxonomy): domain Bacteria; phylum Pseudomonadota; class Alphaproteobacteria; order Sphingomonadales; family Sphingomonadaceae; genus Novosphingobium. The sequence continues at coordinate 3,703,550 of NZ_OZ245852.1, forward strand.
GCCGGGTTCTCGAACAAGGCGTAGCTGGTGTCGGTCTGCGGCCGGTAGGCGGCAGCCGTGGTCAGCGAACCGCCCGCGAAGAGCTTGCCGAAGCGGTACTGGCTGCCGTCGCTGCGCAGAGGCGCGGTCGGATCGTACAGCACCGCACCAGAGAGGTCGGTAACGCTGCCATTGCCCAGCTCCACGCCCTCGCTCGCCCCCAGCTTGCCGACGAAGTAGAGGAAATGCTCGGCGCCCGGGGTCGTGAAGATCTGGTTGTTGGTTTGCACCGAACCATCGGCGTTGGTGAGGCCGGCGGTATTGAGCGCATCGAGGCGATAGCGGCCCTGCGCGTCTGCCGCGCCGAACACCGCATCGAACCCGCTGCCGCCTTGCGCCTTGTCAACCAGACCGATGCCGCTCGCATCGAGCGCGGAGGGCAGCCTGGCCTCCTGCGTGATCGAGCCGCCGTGCAGCACGATCGAGCCTGCATTGAACAACTTGGGCGTAACAATGCTCGCCTTGACCGCGCCGGTAATGCTGCCGCCTTCGAGCACGTCGAGCTCGATCAGCCCGCCTAGCTTGAGGTTGGCGGCCTTGCGATACCAGGCATCCACCGGAACCACCGGCTGCAACACCGAGAACAAGTCCCCGCCGCTGGCCAGCGTCAGCAGCCGCTGCTGCGCATTGCTTTCGAGCACGGTCGGCAGCGTCACTTGCGTCAGGTCGAGTGTCTCGCCCTTCCCGATCGTGAGGCTGGTCGTGTCGAAGAAGGCGGATAGGCCGGTGCTGCCGTTGTCGAACAGGTTCGATACCAGCCGCGAATGATAAGTGGTGACGCCAAGCGTGCCGAACCCGGTCTGCTGCAGGAAATCGAGACCGATGCGGGTGGCCGTGGCGCTTCCGCTGGCAGTCCCGAAGACCACATCGGGCGAGATGAGGTTGAACGCCCCGCCGCCCGAGAACCCGAAGCCGCGCAGCGACGAGGCCGAGAACGACACCACGCTGCGCTGCTCGGCGGGCACCAGCGCCGGGGTCACGCCAACCGTCGATGGTGTCGCATCGAGCGGCGTGAAGGAAACGCCCTGGCCCTGCACCACGCCGCCGGCGCTGTCTGCCGGATCGGCGAGGATCGGCACGACCGAGGCGTACGTCGTCTCGTTGCGCAGGGTGATATCGCCGCCCGCCGCATCGAGCCTGAACCGGCGCTGCGCCGAAACGTAGCCGCCCGCGCTCACATCAAGCAGGGCCGATCCGGCAATGGTCAGGCTGCCCGAAAGATCGACCGCGCGGGTCGCCGCGCTCGCGCTCGCACCTACAGGTACGAAAACGCGCGGTGCGACCGTGAGGCTGATCGAGCCGCCGTTGATCCATGCCGCGCCAAGCGGCGCGTTCTTCTGGGCGAAGTCGTTGACCCACCGCCCGGCTGTCGAAAGCTTGCCGGTGACGGTAAGGTCGAACAGCCGCTGCGCATCATCGGCGCTCGCATAGATGAGCGAGATATCGTCATCGCTGCGGAAGGGGTTGCCCACGGTGCCGATGCCGGCGGCAAACACCGAGGAGAGGGCATAAGTGCGCGCGGCGATCCGCCCGCCCGCGATCCGCACATCGCCATCAAGCGTGATCGAGCGGCCCGCGTCGATTGCAAGAATACCGCCATCGACCAGCGTCAGGGCAGCATCACCGCGCAGGGTCGCATCAAGCGAAACCCGTCCGCTCGTCTGAAGCATCAGCGCGGAAAGACCTGCCCCGCGCAGCATGTCGGCATCGAGCGCAAGCGTCGCTATGCCGCCGCCAAGGCCGCCCCGATTGACCGCGATATCCTGCCCGAGTCCGATATCCGAGCTGCCACTGAACGCGCCGATGCGGAAAAGGCCGCCCGCAGGCAACTGCGCCGCGCCCTTTTGCAATTTGCGCGGATCGCCGTCGATGGACGAGGTTCCGGTCGGCTCGGTCGCCGCGGCGATCTGGTTGGCCCCGGCAAAGGCATCGCCCTTGACTGTGCCGTCAAAGGCAATCTGGCTGCCCACGACCATCAGCGCGCCAGCGTCGCGGCCCTCATCGTAAGCGGCCTCGAACCGGCCGCCTGCGATCACCGCGCTGCCGAATGAGTCGGTGGTGCCGGTTCGCGGCTGGCTGACGGTGAACCCGTCCGCCACGCCGACGTAGGAATCGTTGGGGTCCGCATCGGCAATGGCGACGATACGCCCGTCGCTGGTGATCAGCCGGGTCGTGGCGAGGAACCCCGCCTTGTAGCTCGTCCAGCCGCCGGAGATGTCAAAGAGCGCGCCGCGCGCGATATTGATCGCACCGAGCGTGCTGGCGTCGAGGTTGTTGGAGGCCGTTACCGCACCGATATCGATGCTGATGGTGCCGCCCTTGGTCAGCAGTTCCGCGGCCGTGACCGGGATCTGGCTGGTTGCCGAAGCCGCTTCGAGCAGCGGCGAGCCAACCCAGGCAACGCCGTCGCTCCGGACGCCGGAAATGCGCGGATCGACCACCAGCTTCTCGCCATTGAGCGTGAAGCGGCCGTCTGCGGAAAGTTCGCGGTAGTTCGGCGTGTCGCGCAGTTCGTTACGCTTGGCCGGGTTGATCGTCACCGCATTGCGCGAGGCGTCTACAGAAACATCCTTGAGGCCGGAAACGTCGATGATCGCGCCTTCGTCGATCGTGACCGAAGCGCGCACCGCGGAATTGATCGCGAAATTGCCCAGCGCCGCATCGTGCCCGATGACCACCTTCGCACCGGGCGCGAAGACGAAGGCATTGCGTTCCATGTGGAAGATCGAGGGCAGCAGGGCTACGTCGCCCGATCCATCGGCTGCGAGGTAGCTCGAGATCGACGCCCCGACCGTCAGCTGCGAGGTCTTGAAGTTGGGCGGGCTGCCCGGGCTGCCTTGCGGAATCGTCTCCCCGTTGTCGTCCGGAGTGATCGTTATGCCGCTCGCGTGGTTGAGGTCGTCCGAACCCGTCAGGGTGACCGACCCCGCGATCAGCGCGATCTTGCCATTGCGCGAGACGCTGGTCGTTGCGCTGAGCAGGCCCGTGTTCTCGACTGTGCCGAACACCCCGGCGCCGAGCGAGAGATAGCCGCGCCGCGATGAAATCAGGCCGAAATTGACCACGCTGCCCTGATCGGGCTGCGAGTCGCTCGGCGCCGAGGGGGCGGAAGGGGTCTGGGTGGAGAAAATCAGCCCGCGCACGTTCTGATCGGCCGATCCCGCAGCGCCGGTCGAAGTGGTGGCGCCGATCAGCCGGCCGCCCTGGAGGCTGACCTGGCCATCGGATGCATTGATGACGCCGGCGTTCACCACCGTCGGGCCGGCCAGCACGACCATGCCGCCCGAATCCGCCGTGATCTGCGCGCCGCCGTAGACCGCCACATCGCCTTCGAGCGTGCTCGGCACCGGCAGCCTGCTCGTCACGTCATAAAGCCCGCTCGGCAACAAGGCGGAAAGGAACTGCGCCTTGTAGCTCGACACGCCCGAGAGCAGCAGGCCGTTCTGGAGGTAGGCGGTGTTGCGGTCCTTGATCGAGCTGGCGACGAAGAACTGCTTCTGCCCGACCGCCGTGACGCCCGAAGCGAAGTTGCCGAGTTCGAGGCTGCTCGCCACCAGCGAGTGGAGATTGACCTGCGAATTCGGGCCGAACAGCACGCCCGCCCCATTGAGGATCAGCACGGTGCCATCGGCCTTGATCGAACCGAGGATCACACTGGGATCCTTGGCATCGACCACGCGGTTGACGACACTCCAGCTCTTCTGGGAAACGCCGTTCTGCTTCTGGTTGAAGACCAGCGAGGTATTCGACGAGACGTCGAAGTTGCGCCAGGTCAGCAGCGCCCGGCTTTGCGATTGGTCGATCGTGACAGTGACCTTGCCGGCGCTGTCGGTGGTCTGGACCGGCGCGCTGGCGCCTTCCCAGGTGTTGACGCCGGTCGGATCCTTCGCCGCGCTGACCGAATCCGGCACCGCATTGGCCTTGATCGTGGTCGTGCTCGCGCCCGCGGCGACATAGAGCGTCGCCGCGCGCACCGGCGCGATCGGGTTCAGGCCCTTGTCCGAGATGCCGTCCGTCGGCGTTTTCCGGATCGAGGCCAGCGCCGCGCTGCGGGCGGTCGTGACATAGCCCGCCAGCGCCTTGGCGCGGTCCTGCAGCGCCTGCTGGCGCGCGACGGCAGCCTGCATCGAAGGGCTGCGCAAGGTGCCCGATGTCGGGCCCGAAGAAACGGTGCCCACCGTCACCGTGCCGGCATTGGCGCGGATCTGCGCGAGCTGTGCGTGCGCAACTTGCGGCATTGCAATGCCGAGCACCAGCGCGCCCCCGCTCACACTGCCGAGCAGAGCGCGGACGGAGAATGCAGCGCGGGCGGTGTGGTGGGTCATCGTGGTTGCCCTGCTCAGGATTCGCTTGCGCCGGCCGGAGCGGGCGCTTCTGGGGCGGGCTTTTCGGGCGTGGCCGCTTCAGGCGCTGGTGCAGCGTCCCCGGCAGCGGGAGCCGGCTGGTCCGCTGGCCGCGGCGGCACTTCGGTCTGCGTGTCGTAAAGCGCTTCGGACAGCGCCTGCATCTCGAATTCGAACCGGCGGCGGCCCAGCTGGAACGGGTCCTTGTGGCTCTGGCGATAGCGGGCCTGATAGCCTTCCACCAACTGGCGTCCGATGCGCACCAGCCTGCCGTTCTTCACGCGGCACCGGTCCAACGCGACGCTGCGGTTCTTCTCTTCGGCGAGTTCCCGCTCCAGCGTGGCAATCGTCTGCTGGCTCGCCAGGAGCCGCTCGCGCAGCGCTTCGACTTGTGCTTCGGCGCCCGCAGCGGCGTCTGCCGGTGCGCGGTCGATCTGCGCGGTCGGCGCAGGCGCAGCGGCGTGCGCTGGGCCGATGAGGGAGGCGAAAGCCATGGCCGAAGCCGCCAGCAGAAGCAGAGTGCGCATCAGAACCTCGCGTTCAGGTCGATCATGACCTCGTCGATGGCCAGTGGCTCGCCAGTGATCTGGTTGGCGCTGAACCAGCGCACCTGCAGGTTGGTGTTGTGGAACAGCCCAGCTTGCGCCCCGAGGATGAAGCCACGTGCATTGGTGCCGCCGAGATGGAACTCGTCGTTGGTGAAGGCATCGAGCACCGCATCGCTTTCCAGCGAGCGCCATTCGCCGAAAGCGCGCCATTCGCCGAAGTTCCACGGTTCGTGCCGCCCAACCTCAAGCGTGAAGCTGTAGCCCTGATTGCCTGCGACATAAGGCGTACGCTTGGTCGTGTCCGTATCGCAGATGTTGCCGCTGCCGCCGCTGCCGCCATTGTTGACCGGCTGGCCCGCCTGTCCGTAGCGGCAGGCGTAGTCCTTGCGGAACGCGAGGTTGCGCAGATACTCGCCGCCGAACGTCACGCGGTTTTCGCCCTGTAGCGGGAAGCTGAGCTGGCCGCGCAGATCGAGCACGGTGTAGGGCTGGGTCAGGCCAAGGAGCTGCGGCTGCGCCTGAACCGTGGTCGAAGGCAGGCTCGGATCCAGCACGATGCGCCGGATGAACGAGAGCGAGTTGCCCTTCTGAACATAGAACGCGGCGGTCTGGTCGCTCGAGCACTGCGTCACACCAAGATACAGCGCGCAGGGTTCGGACGGACGGCCCTCGAGGTTGAGGAACTTGTTCCACCCCGCAGCGAAAGAAAACTCGGTATGCCCGGCAAGATGCAGGGTGCCCTGAAGCTGCCCGGCGAACAGCCACTTCTGCGGGCTGGTCAGCTTGGATGTCGCCGTATCGGGGAAGTTGGTGCCGCCAAAATCGAGCGGGAAAGCGCCCGCCCGAACCGTCCAGTCGAGCGCGCCGAACAGCCGCTGGTTGAAGCGCGCCTCGGCGGCGACGCCGTCGAACATCAGATCGTTGTCGTAGAGCGCCTCGGTCGTCCAGAACGGGTTCTCGAAGCGCCCGGCCCACAGCGTCACGTTCGTCGTCGGCTCGCCTTCGATATAGGCCTGCTGGAGGTAGAGATTGCGCTTGAACAGGCCGCCGGCAAGGTTGCTCGCCGTCGCTACCGGCCCCGCATCGTTGCCAGAGGCTAACTGGATGCCGACCTTGATCCCGTTGGTGATCTTCGCCTCGGCGCCCAGCCGCAGGCGATAGCGCAGCTGGTTGTAGCGCGAGACCGTGGTGTTGAGGAACGGGATCTGGTTGTTGATCAGGTCAAGCGGCCCGGCCGCAACAATCGCCTGGAAGTTCGGCAGCTGGGTCGAGTTGAACTTGCTGAAAAGGTTCGATTGCGAGCGGATGCGGAAATCGCCGAACAGGCGCAGCCGCTCAGTCCATTCGGGCGCGGCCTTGTCGGCGCTGGCCCAGCCTTCGGCCTTGGCCTGCTTCATGACATCGGCGCGCAGTTCGTCACGGATCTGATCGCGTACGACCTGCGGGATATAGGGCACCCGCATCGTGCCTTGCGGCGGCGCTGCCATCGCCGTCGGCGCCGCAGCGGAAGCCCCGGTTGCAGCGCCAGACGGCACGCCGGGCACCGCCTGCGCAGCGCGCGCGGCGGCATTGGCCTGATCCGCTTCGGCGATGGCCTGCGCGATCAGCTTGTCGCCGTTCTCGCGGGTGATCGTTCCCTGCGCGACAAGCAGTCGCACGAGGTTGATCATCGCGTTGCCCGACGGCTGCTGCGCAGCCGCAGCCCCAGCGTCGGCCGATTGCGCGGTGGCTGAGGCTGGCGCCAGCACGGTGCCCGCCAGCAATCCCGCCGCCACGAGGGCCAGGCGGGGTGTACCGCCCGAATTCGCGCGCATCATTGTTCGTCCTTCTTGCATGGTCCTGGACCCAGTCATTTAGATGGCTCGCTTTCCGCGCACGGTGATGCGCTGCGGAAAGCGGACGCCGCTCGGGGGCGGGTCGAGATTGCTGACGGCCATCAGGACGCTGCGCAGCGCAGCATCGCGGTCACCGCTGCCGCTGCTCTTGAGCAGCGAGGCCTGCGTGATTCGGCCGCCGGAAGAAATCGTGATGGCAAAGTCGGCCGCGAAGACCAGCCGGTTGAGCCGGTTGTCGCGTGAGATCCGCTCCTGCAGCACGGCGCTGAGATAGCGGCGGTAGAACACCTCGCCCATGCTCGCGCCGCCCCCGCCGCCACAATTGAGCCCGGCGCAATTGCCCGTGCCGCTCGGCGCGCCGAGGCCGCCGCCGGTGCCTGATTGCAGGCCGAACGCGTCCGAACCGGCCTGCGCGGGGCCATTGATCGTCACCGGAGCAGCTGCCGGTTTGGGCGGTTCGTTCTGCGGGACAGGCGCCGGGTCGGGCTTCGCCTGCGGCTCGGGCGGATGGGGCTGCGGCGGCGGCGGAGGAGGAGGCGGCGGCAGCATCTCGACCGCCTGCGGCGGCGGCGCCTCGACCTTTACTCCGCTCGTCGCGGTCAGCTGCGAAAAGACATACCACAGCACGGCCACCAGCAGGACACCGCCCAGCAAGAGCGGCAGCCATTTTCTGGCGCCACCTTCCGTTTCCGGATCGGGCTGGGGGACTCGGGTGACCACCGGTTCGCTCGGATCAGGACGCGGTCGGCTTGCCGGTGACGAGGCCGACCTTGTTCAGGTCCAGCTGTCGGCACAAGTCGAGCACTTCGGTGATCTTGCCATACTGTGCGGTCTGATCGCCCTTGAGCACGATCGGCACGTCCGGGTTGGATGCCTTGGCGTTGCGCAGGCGCGTCTCGAGATCCGCCAGCGTCACCGGGAAGGCGTCCATGAAGATCTGCCCCTGGTTGTTGACGGTTATGGCTATCGTTTTGGGTTGCTCGAGGCTCTTGGCCGAACTTGCCTTGGGCAAGTCCACCTTGATCCCCTGCACCGAAGCCGTCGCCATCAGGATGAAGATGACGAGCAGCACGTAGGCGAGGTCGAGCATCGGGGTGATATTGATGTCGTCATAGGCCTTGCGGCCGCCACCAACGTCCATCGGTCAGTTCCTTTCGTGGGTTAGCCCAGCGGGCGCATCAGTAGGCAGCCGCTGCCGACATCATCTCGTTTTCGGTCGCCTCATCGCGCTGGATCTCGGCGAGGCGAGTGATCAACTGCTCGATGAACACACGCATCTGATCGGCCACCGTGGTGATCCGGCCGTTCAGGTAGTTGTATCCGAACAGCGAGGGGATCGCGCAGGCGAGGCCGGCGATCGTGGCAAGCAGCGCTGCCGCGATACCCGGCGCGATCGCGTTCACGTTCACGTCGCCTGCCATCGCCACGCCGCCGAAGACGGTCATGACGCCGATGACGGTGCCGAGCAGCCCGATGAACGGGCCGCCCGAGATCGCGATCGTCAAAATCACCATCAGCTTGTCGAGCTTCTGGTTTTCCTCGACCACCACCGCCGAAGCGGCCGCGTGCATCGCGCTGATGGCCTCGCTCGACAGCGGCTGGCTGCCCCAGCGCCGCTTGCGCACCTGCAGTTCCTCAACACCGCTCGTATAGATGCGGCCGAGGGGTGAACCCGCCAGACGTTTGGCCCGCGCCGGATCGAGCCCATCGACTTCGTCGAGCGGCACGAGATCGTCGCCCAGCGAACGGAACACGTTCATGAAGTCGGCGTTGTTCTTGTCCGAGCGGTTGAGGTAGCGGACCTTGTTCACCATCAGCGCGATCGCCGAGGACAACAGCAGCAGGCACAGCCCGACGACACCCTGGTCGATCGGCTCGAGCTTGCTGACAATGAAGTAGAGCACGCCGCCGCCCGAGCTTTGCTTCTCGGCGGTCTCGCTCACCGAAACCAGCTTGCCACCCGGCCCTTCGGCCTGCGCCATGGCAAGGATCATCGCTGCCGGGCGCGCGGTCTTGGCAAGGCGAACTTCATCGAGTTCGCCGGTGAAGGGCTGTCCGGTTGCACCGCCGAGGAAGATCGAACCATCGAGGGCCGCCATCGCGCCGGCCGCAGTGCCCTGTTCGACACCGCCGACGTAGAGTCGCAGGTTCTGCCCGTCGGCGACGAACGCCACATGGCTCCAGTCGCCCTGTTTCAGCGCTGTCTTGGCCTGCACGGAAACGCCCGGCCCTTGCGCGAAGGGTACGCCGGCGTTGAGGCCGATGGTGAACCCGCCGCGCGAAAACAGCGCCTGCGTGCCGGCAAGGTTGTCCGGCTTGACCCATGCGGTGAACGTGAAAGGCGCAGCCGCGGGCATCGCCAGCGAACCGGAGGCCGCGATTTCGAGCTGACCCTGGCCGGGGAAACGCGCAGCACCGCCAATGATGCCGCCATCGTCGATCCCGGCAGGCGCGGCCTTGGCGCCGTTTGCATTGGCCGTGCTGTCAGCGCTCGGCTGGCCGGGCTTTTCCGCAAAGTGCCATGCAGCCATCGTGTCGGGATCGAAGGTGCCCTTTTCGTCCGCGCCGACGGGCGCGCTCTTGTTGCCGAAATAGAGCCAGATCGTGCGCTTCTCGCCGCCATTGAGGTTGGGCACCGAAACCCAGACCGCCGCGATCCCTGTCGTCGCATCGAAGCGTTCGACATGGAACGGCAGCGGGGTCTTGTTGTCGCTATCGACAAGGCGCAGGTCGGCGCCGTTCGGCATCGCATCGGTGAAGGTGAAGTTGCCCGAATGGAGGCGGACCAGCACGACCGTGCGGCCAACCGGGCCGCTGACGTTTACGCCGGACGGCGACAGGTCGACCGACACCGCCTTGCGGTAGCTCCATTCCTTGTTCCACCAGGCATCGCTGGCCGCCCGCGCGGGCGCGGCGGCAGCAACGAAGCCGAGCAGGATGGCAAGCAGCGCCACCGCAGATAGCGATATCCGCCGAAGCATCGACGGTCCCCCAAAAGTCGAAGTCACGTCAGAATTCTCCCCTCATCTCAAAGCTCACGCGCGGGCGTCCGCGCCGGGTAACGGAGCCGTTCGTCAGCGGCACCGCGCCCACCAGCTCGCCAGAGATCTTGTCGAACATGCGCCAGCGCAGGCCCCCGCCCACGCCCACCAGGTGGAACGCAGATGTCTGGCCGGACGTGGCATTGCGGATGTAAAGGTTGGCGGTATCGGCAAAGCCGTAGAACCGGGCGTCGTTCAGCCACGAAAACAGCGATCCGCGCCCGGCGAGCCAGTTGGCGAGGCTGGGCAGGCGCACTTCGAGGTTGGTCGATACGCCGTCATCACCCACCGCTTCAGCCGAATAGTAACCGCGCACCGAATGCAGGCCGCCGGCGGCAAACTGCTCGTTGGTGATGAGGTGCGAATCGGAAATCTGGCCGGCGAGCCGCAGGTCGGCCTCGATGTCGCTCGTGAGGTTGCGGGTGTATTGGAGGTTCAGATTGACGTGCGCGAAGTTCTCGTAGGAGAACTGCTCCCGGTTCTGGAAGCTGTCCGCGGGCACGCAAATACCCGAAACGACGATGCATACCTCGCCCTTGATCGTGCGCAGGCCGACCGTGGCCGCAAGCCCCACCTGATAGCTCGAACGGTCGCTTCCACCGGCGAGCGAATAGGCCACCTCGAAGGGGATGTAGCGGATCGGCGAGGAATTCGCGAGGGTCGAGCCGACCAGGATCTTCTGCTCAAAGCTCTTGAAATCGGGGCCGAAGCTGATCGTCTGCACGGTGCGGCTGGCGGGCAGCTGCCAGATCGCGCGCAGCCCGATCTGATAGCCCTTGCCGAGCACCGCCGATCCGCCTGCCGCTGCCACGTTGCTGTTCGAATGGTAGCCCGAAAGCGAGAACGACCACGGCGCGGAGAGCAGCGGCACCGTGTACGAAGCTGAGAAGACCTCGGTCTCGGCGCGGTTCTGTGGGGCGACGATATAGGTGAAGGCGAAGCTGTGCCCGGCCTGCCAGAGGTTCGTGTAACGCACGCTCGCAGAAGTCCGCAGCGGCGAAGTGTTGGGGCTGGCGTCGTTGTTGAAATCGACCGAGGCGTGGAGCGGGCGCTCATCGGTCATGCGCAAATCGACATCGACCGTGCCGGGGATGCGTCCGGGCTTGAATTCGGGATTGATCGACCGGTCGGGAAAGCGGTTCGCGATCGCGAGGTCGCCTTGCAACGCCTTGAAATCGATCGGTTTGCCTTCCTTGAGCGATGGCACCTGCTGGCGCGCAACCCAAAGCGAGTGGTATTTGGCATCGACAACGCGGATCAAACCGGCCGGCGCTTCGGCCACGGCGATCTGGACGATGCCTTGCGCGAACGAATCGCGATCCTGCACCGGCACTTCGACGACGACGGCTTCGAGGCCCTTCTTGGCATAGGCGTCCTGGATCGCCTTGCGTGCGGCCTCGACATCGTCCTTTGTCCGCCCAGGGCCGGAAAATCGATAGACAACGCGCTCAACCTCATCCTGCGTGAGGTGCGAGACGCCAGAAATATCAAAGGCCTGGATGAAAAACGTATCTGGCGCAGCTTCGGCCTGCGGCGGCACCGCCTGAACCCCGGCTTCATCGGCCCAGGCGCGTTGCGCCGACCCTGCTGCCGGCACAACCGCGCACGCCGTTAGCAACAGCCTGCAAAAGTCGCGCATTGAGATAAGTGCCCCCTAGGCCCCGTAGAGCGCATTGGCAGCGCTGTGTGTAAGCAGTGTTACAGAGTCACTGATGGCAGCCTGCCAGCAGTGTCCGAGAACAGTGCAAGTATTTAAAAAGGGTCGCGAATTAACATTCGCGACCCTTCATTAAACGGCCATCAGGCCATCACTTCGCCGGATCAGGCACCCGGAAGGGTGGCGCAGGCCGGGTTGGCGTTCGAAGTCGGAGTCGGGGTGGCGCGGGTCGACTTGGCGAGTTCCACCACATCCTGAATGTACAGGTTCTTCGCAGCCAGGTCGGCGCTGACCGCCGACTTGGACAAGAAGGTCTGGATGATGGCGGTCTGCCACGCGAGCGGAACGATCCCGATGTTGCCCGACGAGAAGATCCCGAAGTTCGCGGGGCTTGTGCCCTTGAACGTGTTGGGATTGACCGCGCCGTATGCCGAGTTCTTCTTCACGCCGCCGAGCGCGAGACCGAGCAGATTCACGATCTGCTGGCGGTTGGTCGCGGTGTAGCAGGTGTAGCCGAAGAACTGCGTGGTGCCGACCATCGGATAACCGTCGGCAGGAGCGGCCAGCGAGTTCGAACCGCTGTAGAGCACGTCCGTCCAGGCAATCGGGTTGTCGCGGGTAGCGGCCACCGAAGCACCGGCAGCGTTGCGCACAAGGCGGGTGTCGCCCGGCGTGTAGGCACCGGTCGAGTCCGATTCGGGCGGCAGGATCTGCGTGGCAGCAGCACCAAATGCCTGAACCGCCTTGGCGACCGACGGCTGAGCGTAGAGGACCGTGGTGCCAACCTGCAGCGAAGCGCCGATGACCGAACCGACCGCAGCGGCCGGAGCATCCGGCGAAGGCTTGATCGCGTCAGCCGAGACGTAACCGACCTTGCCGTTGAGCAGCACGCCATTCAGCGCGTAGTCCGGCGCAAGACCGATGAACTTCGCGACGTTGCCGCCACCGTTGGTGACGATGAACAGGCCCGAACCCTGCGAACCGGTCGGCGCAGCCGAAGGCGTCGTGGCGCCACCGATGTGCTGGACCGAAGTGCCGTCGAAGTAGTCGCCTGAAACCAGGTTGGTATCGCCGGCAAACTTGGTCTGCGCCGAACCGGGCTTGTAGTTGGTGTCTTCACGCACGACCGTGAAGTCGAGGTTGCCGTTCGCCGAAGCCTTGTAAGGCAGGTTTTCAGCAGCGCGGGCGAAGACGTTGGTCTTGCCGGTGGGCATGTTGCCTGCGAGGCTGCAGACCGCGGACAGGTGCCGCGAGAACACGTCGGTCGAGCCCGAGTTGTCGAGGCGGCCGATCAGACGGATCGGAGCACCATCGGCGGTCCAGCGGGCCTTGGTGTCGTTCACGGTGTCGAACAGCGCGATCTTCTTGTTCAGCGCCTGGAGGATCGGATCGTTCCAGTTGGTGATCGCACCGTTGAAGATGCCGCAGTAGGCCTGACGGCTCAGACGCACGGTCTTGTAGGTCGTGCCGTTGAACGCGGCGTCGATCTGGCCGTTGAAGGTCATCGGCTGGTTGCTGGCATTGAGGCCGTAAACCGAGTTGAACGCGACCGCGATCGGCAGGACGAACAGCGGGAACTGCACCGCAGCGCCGGCCGAACCAGCCGCGCCGGTGAACGTGCCGGTCACCGAGTCGGTACCGCCGTTGTTGTATTCACCGAGGTCCGAAGGCGCGATCGGGGTATCCGAGAACGCGAACTGCACGTGGCTCCAGCGCGCATCCGGCGAGGCGGTGTTTTCACCGACCGTGTTGAACGGGTTGAACACGTGGGTCGTGCCGTTCGTCGGCGAACCGTCGAAGTTGTCCTTGTACTGACGCCACATCTTGCGGCCAAAGCCCGAGCCTGCGCCGACATACTTGCCCTGGAACAGCGGCTGGATGTTGGTCGAAGAAGTCGAGGTATCCGCAACCGAGCAATTGAGCGCGGGGTTGGTCGCCGATGCGACAGTCGGGTTGTAGCTGCCTGCCGGAACGGACTTCAGCGAGCCGGTCGCACCGGCAGCGCCAGCCTGACCCGGCTGACCGTCACCGCGCTTGTGGTCGATGCCGACGCAGTTCATCTCGCGAACAAGGACGTTCTGGATCGAGGTCGCGCCGACACCGTGGATCGATGCATCGCCGTCGTTCGGGCCAGCGGCAGGCAGAACCGGCAGGGCCGGCGTGAACGGCGGGAGAGCCGCGTGAGCGGGGGTCGCAACGAGACCGGCAACAACCGTCGCTGACAGAAGCGAATACTTGAGCTTCAACATTGGATCTTCCTTCCAAAGACGAATACGAGCAAAATGGGTCGATCAGCGTGGCCAGATCACCGGTAAACTTCGCATGTTACGAAGTTTACTTGCAATTACCTGACCCCGGAAACTTGTGATCTTGAATAGCCAAGGTGAACGCCAGCGCTTCCGTTCATACATCGCTGTACGAACAGATGGCGTGCATTCGCCGCAAGCTGTTTAAAACCTGATTCCCCCTTAACCGAAACGAGATGAGTTCCGGTGCACCCCCGATAGCGAGCCAAAATTACAGAAATGTGATTAATTCGGCTGATTCTGAACCGATCAGGATTGGTCTAAATTCTGTCAAAGTAAGAATATATTCCAGTAATCCTGTTTACGATCAGTGGGATAAAATAACGGCGGGCGAAAAGTCCATATTGTAACGGGAATGTCTAAATACGCGCACATACCGCCGTTCGGGGCCGCGCCTCGCTTCGGCGTGGGGCATACTGCTGCAGTATTTCGGGGACATTCCTTTGCTTTTTCAATCGTTAAAGCAAGCGAGCGCGCGGGCTGAAGGGCTGCCCGAAACCCGTGCCGATTCCCTCCGTCCATCCATGTCGCGTTTTCTCGCGCAAAGCAGTCTTCTTTCAGAAGATGCTCTTGCGCGAATCGAGGCCGTACACCGCACCAGCGGCGAACCCATCGAAGTCATCGCCACGCGGCTCGGCATGGTCAGCGAACAGGCGCTTCAGGATGCGCTCGCACGCGCCACGGGGCTCGCGGTCGTCCCCGCGCCCGAACGCGCGCTGGCCTCCGAACCGCCGATGCCGCTTGCGTTCCTGCGCGACATTCGCGCGGTCGCGATTGCGTGCAGCGACGCCGCTGTCACGGTGGCTGTCGCCGATCCGTTCGACCCATTCGTGGAAGCCGCCTTCGCCAGCGCGTGGCACCGCCCGGTGGTGAGTGTGCTGGTCCGCGCCACCGATATCGACGCCCTGATCGAGAAGCTCGCCGCCGGATCGGAAAGCGCTGCCGCTGACGACGAGGCAGCTGCCGTGGTCGATGGCGAGGCGATGGAGCGGCTGCGCGATCTCGTCAGCGATGCTCCGGCGATTCGCGCGGTGAACCGGCTCATTTCCTCGGCGGTCGACCAGCGCGCATCCGACATTCACCTCGAGCCTTCCGAAGACGACTTGTCCGTGCGGTTCCGCATCGACGGCGAACTGCGGGAGGCCGATCGGCTCCCGGCCGCGCTCAGGAGCAGCGCGGTTGCGCGCATCAAGGTCATGGCCGGGCTCGACATCGCGGAGCGGCGCCTGCCGCAGGACGGACGGCTGCGGCTTGCCGTACGCGGCCACCAGATCGATCTGCGCGTGGCTACCGCACCTTCGATCCACGGCGAAAGCGTGGTGATGCGCATTCTCGATCGCAGCAATCTCGCGCTCGATTTTGCTGCACTCGGCTTTGACGAGGCATTGGCGCAGCAATGGCGCACCGTGCTCCACCGCCCGCACGGCATCGTCCTCGTGACCGGGCCGACCGGCAGCGGCAAGACGACCACGCTCTATGCTGCGCTCGCCGAACTGAACGGTGTAAAGCGCAAGCTCCTCACCATCGAGGATCCCATCGAGTACCGGCTGCCCGGCGTCATCCAGTCGCAAGTACAACCGGCCATCGGTTACAGCTTCGCGGGCGCGTTGCGCTCGTTCCTGCGCCAGGATCCCGACATCATCATGGTCGGCGAAATCCGCGACGGGGAGACCGCACGCATTGCCGTGCGCGCGGCGCTGACCGGGCACATGATCCTTTCGACGCTCCACACCAATACTGCCGCCGGGGCGATAGGACGCCTTGCCGACATGGGGATCGAGCCGTTCCTGCTCGCTTCGGTGCTGGCCGGCGTGATGGCGCAGCGGCTTGTGCGCCGCCTGTGCCCGCATTGCCGCGTTCCCCATGCGCCCGATCCGGCGCTGCTCGCCGCGGCGGGCGTGGAGCACGGCACATTCTATCAGGCCGCGGGCTGCCCCCAGTGCCAGCACACCGGCTATGCCGGCCGGATTGCGCTGTTCGAATACCTGCCGATCACGCCCGAGGTGCAACGCCTGATCCTGCAGAACAACGATGCCGCAGCGATCGAAGCAGCGGCCGATCGGCAGGGCCGCCACAGCCTCATGGCTGACGGCTACCGCAAGGCGGCGCAGGGCCTCACCAGCATCGAGGAAGTCCTGCGCGTGAGCTTCGCGGAATGAGCACCGTCACCGCCTTTCGCTACCGCGTCGTCAGCGCGGCTGGCGGCACGCCGACTTCGGGTGAAGTGCAGGCGGCAAGCGCTGCCGATGCGGTGCAGGCCCTGCGCGCTCGCGGGCAGTTCGTCGTCTCGCTTGAGCCCGGACAGGCGGCGGGCGAAAGCCGGACGCGGCGCGCTTCGGCGCAAATCGAGCTGCAACTGATCGGCGAACTGGCCGTTCTGCTCAAGGCAGGCCTGCCGCTCGACCGCGCGCTGGCGCTCGCCATCGACAATATCGAGGATCCCGCAGCTTCCCGCGCGCTTGCCGCCCTGCTCCAGTCGGTCCGCGAAGGCGCGCCCCTTTCGCGCGCAATGCTCGATCATCCCGCGCTGTTTAGCCCCGCCGATTCCGCCATGGCCGAAGCCGGGGAAGCCAGCGGTCGGCTCGGCGATGCGCTGGACCGGCTCGCGGTGATGCTGAAGCAGGCGGCGAACCTGCGGCGCACGATCATCTCGGCGCTGATCTATCCGGCGGCGCTGCTCGTCATTGCGATCGGCGTCATCGCGCTGATGCTGCTGTTCGTCGTCCCCCAGTTCGAGACGATGCTGGCAACGGCGCAAGGCGACCTGCCCTGGGCAACGCTGATGATCATGGCGCTGAGCCGGGCCCTGCGCGAGTGGTGGCCGGCGCTCTTGCTATTCGCGGCAATGCTCGTGCTTGCGATCATGCGGCTGCGGCATAGCCCGGCCGTGCGGCGCAGCTTCGACCGTACGGTGCTTGCCCTGCCATTGGTGGGGGAGCTTGTCCGGCGGATCGAAACAGCGCGCTTTGCGCATACCCTCGGCGCGCTCGTCGAAGGCGGGGTGCCGCTGCCGCAAGCCATGGCGCTCGCCCGCCGCACCGTGGCGAACAGCGTGATGGGCGAAGCGCTCGACGGTGTCGTGGCGACCTTGCGCGAAGGTGGCGGCCTTGCCGCACCGCTCGCGCAGGCGGGCGTCCTGCCGCGCATGGCAGTCGCGTTCCTGCGCACGGGCGAGGAAGCCTCGCAGCTCGCGCTGATGCTCTCCCGGCTCGCCGAGGTCCTCGATTCAGACGTGCAGACGCGCCTTGAGCGGCTCGTCGCCGTGCTGACCCCGGCGATCACCGTCATTCTCGGCGCATCTGTTGCGGGCATCATCGCCGCGGTGATGTCCGCCATCCTCGGCTTCAACGAACTGGCAGTTGCACAACCATGAAAAGCACACCTCCCGCCCGTCGCCACGCGGCCGCCGCACGTGCCAACGGCTTCACCTTGCTCGAACTGCTGGTCGTGCTTGCCATTCTCGGCCTGCTCGCGGCCATCGTCGGCCCGCAAGTCATTCGCTACCTCGGCACTTCTCGCAGCGAGGCCGCGCACGTCCAGGCGCGCAACATCTCCGCCTCGCTGCAGCTGTATCGGCTCGACATGGGCAGCTTCCCGACAGCGGAGGAAGGGCTCAAGGCGCTCGTGCAGGCTCCGGCCGGGCATCCCGAATGGAACGGGCCATATATCGCAGAAAGCGCCGCGCTGAACGATCCCTGGGGCCACCCCTATCAGTTCAAGGTGCCGGGCGAGCACGGCGAGGTGGACGTGTTCTCCCTTGGCTCCGACAACGCAGTCGGCGGAACCGGCGAGGCGAAAGATGTCGGCAACTGGTAGCCTTTTGCCGCGCCGCATCGATGCCGGATTCACACTGTTCGAGCTGCTCGTGGCGGTCGCGATCATGAGCCTCGCCGCCGGGATCGCGTTTCCCGAGTTGTACCGCGTGAACACGCGGCGCACGCTCGATCACGCCGCGCGCGCCGTGGCCGTCGCCATCGTCAGCGCGCGCGTCGAGGCGCTCACTCGCGGCCATGTGGTCCAGCTCGGTCCCGATGCCTCCGCGACTGACGTGCTCCTTGCCAACGGCCAGATCGTGGCCAGGCTTCCAGCCGGCGCGCGCGTCGATTGGCCCGCGCGGAAGCCCGCCTACTACCCTGATGGATCGGCGCGCGGCGATGCGCTGGCGATCAGCGCAGGCACCGCCACGCGCACTGTCGATCCGATTGCGCAGCCATGAAGCCCGCCACCATCCGTCCTGCCCCCGGCGAAGCGGGCTTCTCGCTCGTCGAAGCGCTGGTTGCGCTGGCGATCACGGCTGCGGCGGTCACCGCGTTTCTTTCCACGCTGGTGCAGGACGCGCAGCTGGAAGGCGCGGCCAGCCGCCGCTCGCTCGCGGTCATGGTCGCCCGCTCTGCACTCGACCGCGCGATGGGCGGCGATGACACACCCTCCGGCCGCGATCAGGGCTTTGGCTGGCAAGTCGCGCACGAGCCCCATGGCCTCTCCGATCCGCTGGACCGCGTGAACCTCGAAGACGTCGTCGTCACCGTTTCGAGCGACGGAAAAACGCCGCTGGTCACGCTCAAGAGCGTGCGCGTCCGGCTATGATCACCACCCTGCCTGACAGCCGCGAAAGCGGGTTCTCGCTGGTCGAGATGCTGGTCGCGCTGGCCGTCACCGGCTTCACCGCGCTGCTGCTGGCGACAGCGGTCGGGCGCATCGAGGGGGTCGTCCACACCGGGCGCGCCTCAACCCATGCGCTGGCGCAGATCGCGGGCGCGCAGCTCGCCTTGCGCGAACGGCTCGAACGGATCCTGCCCGCACCCGATCCGCAAAATCCCGGTTCGGCGGTCGATTTTCGCGGCCAGAGCGCGGTGATGGACTGGGTCGGCACGCCGGTGGACGCCGCTGCACCCGATGCGCTGTGGCGCTATCGCCTCGCCCGCTCGGGCGATGGCCGGGTCTCGCTCTATCATCGCAGCAGCCTCGATCCGTTGGCAGATGACCGCTCCACCAGCCTCGCCGGCTGGAGCGCGATCCCGCTGCTGGACGGCACCACCGATCTCGAACTCGCCTATTTCGGCACGGCATCCGCCCCCGGCACTTTATCTGGCTCTGGCCGAGTGTGGCAGCGGCAATGGACCACGCGGCGCGCGCTGCCGCTCTTGGTGCGGATCATCGTCCGCTTCCCCGAAGGCGACCGGCGGAGCTGGGTCGATCTCATCGTCCATCCCCGCGCCGTCGCACCGGACGAGTGCCCGCGCGTCCTCGGCAGCGCACCCTGTGGAGACCCGGCATGAGCGGACGCGGCATTCTCGATGCGGACATGCAGACCGTCGGCGGATGGATCGCTGATGGGACCCGCTGGTGGCTGGGCCAGCTTCGCGCCATGGTTCCGGCGCGTCTGGCGGAGGCGATGCAGCCTGCGGCGAGCGCGGTGGATTATGCGCCCGGCCCGGCCTCATTCGCGCCCGAACCACCGCGCAGCAAGCCCTGGACCGTGCTGCTGCCGCCGGGCCTTGCGCTCGTGCGCGAAGTCGAGCTCCCCGCCGTGGCGCCCCGCGCGCTCGATGCGATGGTCCGGCTCGAAGCGGACCGGCTGATGCCGTTCCCGCCGGGCATGGCAGCCGTGATCGCCGCCGTGCCCGAAACGGGCGGGGGGGCTGCCAAGGCGTCCGGCGGCCGCCGCCTCACCACGATTGCCGGCCTGTCCCCCGATGCCGCGCGCACGCTC
This sequence comes from Novosphingobium sp., assembly GCF_965228995.1. Classification (GTDB taxonomy): domain Bacteria; phylum Pseudomonadota; class Alphaproteobacteria; order Sphingomonadales; family Sphingomonadaceae; genus Novosphingobium. The sequence goes on from NZ_OZ245852.1 coordinate 3,723,032, forward strand.
GCAGCGGCCATCGCGGATTGGCCAACGCCTCCCGTCGCCGTGCTCGCGCCGCTGCCTGATGGCGGCGCCATCGATCTGCTGCCCGCGCTCGCCCGCGCCGGGCTCGTTCCTGATGAAGCGGCCCGTGCCCGGCTGTGGTGGACGATCGTGGCCGCGCTCTTCGCGCTGAACCTCGCGCTGATCGTCTGGCGCGATGTGGCGGCGATCGAACGCCTCAATGACGTGATCGAACAGCAGCAACCCGCGCTCACCGTTGCGCGCCGCATCAACGGCCGCATCCGCGCCGATACTGCGCTGGCCGGCTCGGTAACTGCCGAGCGCAAGGCGGGCGAGCCGCTTGCGCTCATGGGCAGAGTCGCTGCCGCGCTGCCGCCGGGGGTCTGGCTGCAGCGCTGGGGCTGGCAGGACACCGCGCTGCATCTTGCAGGCATGCGCCCGCCCCAGTCCGATGTTGCAGGGGCCCTGCGCAAGGCCGGGTTCGTCACCGTTCGCTATGCCGACAGCGCGGGCGAAAGCGGCGCGGAAGCCGCTGGTACGCCGCTCGGCGTCCCCTTCGACATCGTGGTGAGCGCCCCGGGCGCCGGGAAGGCCAGACCATGACCGGACGCACGCTTTCCCCGCGCGAGGCCCGCCTCGTCGCGCTCCTCATCCTCGTTGCGGTGATCGGCGCGCTCTGGCTGCTCGTGGCGGCGCCCTTCGTGCGCGGGTTTGCCGAGCGCAGCGCGCAGCGCGCCGATCTCGCGGCCCGGGTTGCTGCCAACGACCGCCTGATCGCCGCCGTGCCGCGCCTGCGCACTGCTGCCGAAGCGCGGGGCCGCGCGCTTGGCGCCGTGATCCAGATCGCGCCCGATACAGCGACAGCCGCCGCCATCCTGCGCGACCGGCTGCAGGCCGCGCTCGTCCAGACCGGCGGTTCATTCCGCGGCGCCGAGGACCTGCCCGGCACGCGCGCCCGCGTCGCATGCCGCCTGCGCGCCCGGCTTTCACCCGATCAGCTCAACCGCTTCCTCGTGCTCGTGCAGAATGCCCGGCCCGCGGTCGTCATCACTTCGCTCGTGGTCTCTGGCGAGGAATCCCTCGTCACCGGCCGCGCCTCTGCACTGGATGTCCAGCTTGAAGCCTCTCTTCCCGTTCGCCTGGCCGCGTCGCGGTAGTCCGGCACGTCTGCCGGCCATGCTCGTCCCGGTGCTGGGCGTGCTGGCCGCGGTGCAGTTCGCGCTCCCGCAGGACCTTGCGCCGATTACGCGCGCTGCCGTCGCCCGGCTTGCCTTGCCGCCGGTGCCGCAGCCACCGCCGCAGGTCGGCCTGCCGCCGGTACTGGCGCAGCGCGCGCTGTTCGCGCCCGGCGGCGCCAGCGGTGCTGCGGGCGGCGCGCAGAGCGCTGCGGCCGATCCGCTCGGCGGCATCCGCATCGCCGGAACCGTGCGCGTCGGTCCTGCCATGCGTGCCATCGTCCAGTGGCCGGACGGGCGGATTTCCTACGCCGGTGTCGGCAGCCGCCTCGGCAGCTGGAATCTCGTCGCGCTCACGCCTTCAGCGGCGCGGCTTTCCGGCCCCGCCGGTTCGCTGAGCGTGCCCTTCGGCAGCCGCATGACGCCCCTTTCTCCCGCTTCGGAAGACCAATAATGACTCGCATCCTGTCGCCCTTCGCAGCCGCCTTTGCTCTGCCGGTCATCGCCGCACCGGGCGCGTCGATGCCGCTCGACCAGCATGGAGCGCCGGCTCTCCCCATGCCCGCCTTCGGCCACCAGACCGGCGAGCAGCAGCACATGGCGGCCCCGGAGATTCCGCAGACCCCGGCGATTGCCCTGCCGTCCGGCGCCCAGGTGCGCACCACGATCCTCGCGGGCGAGGCCCCTGCTCCGGTCGCCGCCCGCCCGGTCGCCAAGCCGCCCGCGCATGGCGATATCACGCTCAATCTGCCAGCGGTTGACGTCGCGGTGGTTGCCCGCACCGTGCTGGGCGATCTGCTCCACCGCAACTACACGATCGCGGAGGGCGTTTCGGGTACTGTCTCGTTCGTCACCCCCTATCCAGTGGCGCGCCATGCGCTGCTGCCCATGCTCGAAGAGGCACTGCGCGCCTCCAACCTCGCACTGGTCCCGGTCGTCGGCGGCTTCGAAATCCAGCCCGTCGCCTCTGCCAACGCGCCGGTCGGGGCCGATGTTGCCGGGTTCGGCAGCGAAGTGATCACCGTGCGCTTCATCAATACCGATGAAGTGCGCAAGGTGCTCGATACCGTGCTGCCGGGGGTCGTCTCCGCCACAAATCCGGCGACCGGGTCCATCACCATCACCGGCACGACCGGGCAGCGCGGCAGCGCGCGCGATCTCCTCAAGCAGTTTGACGTCGATTGGCTGCGCAACACCAGCTTCGCGCTCTATGTTCCGCACCGCACCGATGCGCGGCTGATCGTGCCCTCGCTCGACAAGCTGATCAACGCATCGGATTCGCCTACGCACGGCCTCGTCCGCCTGATCGCGATGGACCAGGTCAACGGCATCCTCGCAATCTCCATGCAGCCGCAGTACCTCATCGATGTGCAGCGCTGGGTCGAAATCCTCGACCGCGAAGGCGAAAGCGCCGAGCCGCGCATCTTCGTCTACCGCGTGCAAAATGGCCGCGCCCGTGATCTCACGCGCACGATCAACATGGCCTTCGGCGGCGGGGTCGGTGCTGGTATCGGCGGGCAGAACGGCGGCGCGGATGCGCCCTATGGCACCGGCGCGGAGCCATCTTCCCAGCAGTCCGGCGGCTTCGGGCCCCCTCCGCCCCCGCCCGAACCGCGCAATGGCAATGCGCCCTCGGCCACGTCAGGTGCCCCTCAAGCCGCGCAGGCCACCCGCGTCACAGCCGATGAAACGAACAACGCGGTGCTCGTCTATGCCGTCCCGCGCCAATACGCGGTGATCGAGGACGCGCTGCGCAAGCTCGATCTGCCGCCCACTCAGGTGCTGATCGAAGCGGCGATCACCGAGGTCGGCCTCAACGACGATCTCGGCTTCGGCGTGCAGTGGAACTTCAACAGCAATGGCAACAGCCTCGGCGTCGGCACTGCCAGCACCGCACCGGGCGGGGCCACCACGTTCAGCTATGCCTATACCGGCAGCAGCATCTCGGCCTCGCTCAAGGCGCTCGAGCAGCGGACCAGCGTGAAGGTGGTCTCCGCGCCCAAGCTGCTGGTGCTCAACAACCAGACCGCCGCGCTGCAGGTGGGTGATCAGGTGCCGATCTCGACCGGCACCGCCACGAACCTCACCAACACCAATTCTGTGGTGAGCACGATCGAATACCGCGATACCGGCGTGATCCTCAAGATCACCCCGCGCGTCAACGCCAGCGGCGTGATCCAGCTCGATGTCAGCCAGGAAGTCAGCGACATCAGCAATGCCGCGCCTTCCGCGCAAACTCAGCAGCAATCGCCCACGATCTCCACCCGCCGCATCGCCACCACTGTCGCCGTGGCCGACAACCAGGTGATCGCGCTCGGCGGCTTGTTCCGCGACAACACCCAGAACATCCGTAACGGCATTCCCTTCGTCTCGCGCATTCCGGTGCTCGGCGGCCTCTTTGGCAATCAGCAGAAAGTGCAGAAGCGCACCGAGCTGATCGTGCTGCTCAAACCCCACGTGCTGCACGATCCGGATGAGGGCCGCGCCGCCACCGAGGAACTGCGGAACAAGCTGCGGATGGTCCGCCCCTTCGGCTCGGGCAACGCCATTCCGTGAGCCGGACCCGGCAGCCGGAAGCCGGTGAACCGGAGCCCGATGGCTACGCGATGGTCGCAGCGGTCGCGGCCATGGCCGTGCTGGCGCTGCTCTCGCTCGAGATGATGGACTGGGCGCGCATGGCAATCGCCCGCACCGGCGGCGAACTTGCCCGGGCGCGGGCTGTCGCGGCGGCCGATGCCGGGGCGGCGCTCGCCATTCACCGCGTGATCGACGGCGATGCTACAGCCGCCGCCATTGCCGACGGACGGCCCTGGACAACCGAGTTCGACGGCGCACGTCTGCAGATCCGGCTGGTTTACGAACGCGGCAAAGTCCCGATCAACGCGATCGATGAGCCGACGCTCGTCCGCCTGCTCGAACAACAGGGCCTCGAAGGCAGCGCGCTGGCACAGGCGCGGGATTCGCTGCTCGATTGGATCGACGATGACGATGTGGCGCGGCCCGATGGCGCCGAAGCCGCAGACTACGCCGCCGCGGGCATCGCGCCGCGCAATGGCCCGCTGCGCAGCACGTCCGAACTCGCGCGGATCCGCGGCATCGGACCGCAGCTTGCCGCGAGGATCGCGCCGATCATCACCGTCTCGCCCGGCGCCCGCTCGTTCGATCCTGCACGCGCCGATCCCCGCGCGATGGCAGTCATGCTCCCCGCCGGTGAAGCCGTCTCATCGCTGATCCAGTCGCGCGAACAAGCCGGTGCCCGCACCGCGCTCGCGTTCAGCGAAACGGAACTGCTCGATCGGGGCCCCTTCACGGTGATGGTCGATGCGGAAATCCAGGGCGCCTTTGCGCACCGGGAGGCGGAAGTGGAAGTCGTCTCAGGCACCGCGCGGCTGTGGCGGATCCGCAGCTGGAACTGATCGTTTCAGGGTTCCTGCGCGTTTGCGCCGGCACTCATTCCTGTCATCGCAAGGCCCCACGGCGCAAACAACCGCGCAGGCGCCGCCGCTGGCTGGCGCGCCGCAATGCGCCCGTGCCCGCGCCCTGCTGAACGCGACGTCGGCATCAGCGCGGGCGCCAGCGCAGCCGCCGCCAGCCCGCTCTCCCCGCGCGTGATAACAGGCCCTCCCGCAAGCCGCCCCGCATCGGCAGGCATGCGGTAGAACAAGTGCGCACCGATCCGCGCAGTCACCTGGCCGGTCGAGGCCCAGTAGGGATTGACGTAGTTGGCATGATAATGCGTCGCGCCGCGCACCCGGTCGGGCGTCAGCCCGTCAAGGACCGAGACGGCGGTGACCCGCGCTGCATCGAGCACGTCGCCGCGCAGCCGCCGCGCGAGCGATCCGTCGCACGTAAAGGTGAATTGGCACCCGGTCCGGCGCTGCGATCCATCGAACACGACGCCGCAGACCGTCTTGGGAAAGCGTGGCTCCCGCAGACGATTGAGGATCACCTGCGCCACAGCCTCGCGCCCGGCAAGCGGCTCGTAGCCTGCTTCATAGGCAATCGCCGCCGTCATGCAGTCGACCGCGCGCGCCTGGTCCCCGGCCGCGACAGCCGGGACGAAGCGGGAGGACGCGACAAGCGTCGCACTATCCGCAGAACCCGTCTCGTTTGCAGGTGCGGCTTCGCTCCCCCAGGGCGCCGAAAACAAAGGCGAGGCCATCCCGGTCGCAAACCGCCGCGCGCCGCTCGCGTCCTGCGCATGGGCAGGAGCAGGGCCAAACATGAGTAGGCCCAGCATGATCCAGCCGAGGACTAGCAAACCCGGCATGAACGACCACACGCGCAACCTTCCTGATTCGACCATTAAGCCCTCCTTAATGTGCGCATGGCCCGGCAATGTTTCACCCGATTGACACATTCGTGGTCAATGGCCTCGTGACGGCGATCTCGCCGAATCCGGGGGTTTATTCGGACATGTATTTGGGTCGCGGCCTGCTGCTGGCTTCGCTTTTGGGCGCTTTGGGATCAACCGCGTCGGCGGCACCGGCAGTCCTGCCTGAGCGTGTGCTTACTTGCGATGTCGGCCATGTAACGAATTTCGACGCCAGCAAATCCCAGACACCCGCCGATCTCAAGTTCGACAGCCACCATCGCTTCGTCTTCGCGCTTGCTGGCGGCCCTGCCCGCACGGCCCCTCCGCCGGACATCAACGAGACGCCCGAAAAAGTGCGCGAAGGTTCGCGCATCCTGTCGGACCCGGATCACATCGCCCCGCAGCACAAGGCCCAGTTCGATCAGGTCGTGGACTATTGGCCGGAGCGGGTCGAAACCATGGGCTTCATCAAGGATCAGCTGCGCAACGCCATCGTGATCAGCAGCATCGATCCCGCAGCAGGCACCGCCAACCTGTTCATGCTGCGCGCCACGGAATTGTCGCGCTTTGACCCCGGTCACATCTACCAGGGCGCCTGCAGGATATCGCTCCCCTCCCCGACCTGATGGTTGAGGGGGCCGCGACTCGCCCCCCGTTCAAATTTTCCTGATAGCGAACCCCTCCCACCCGGGTGGCCGAAGTAATTCGCCCCGGTTTCACTCGGCCTGCCGCAAACCTTGCCGCGTTCGCCGATGAAACGAGATCATGCATTGACTCGTTTTGCCATATTCATACCTTGATCCAATCGAATCTAAGCCGATTCTCTATGCACTTGACTTTAGTTAACGCCGTTTCCGAAGCCGTTAACTACGCATTGCGCTCAAGAAAAACGAAAAAGGTCGCTGACTTCTAGCTACCGACTTCGCCTTTTTATAAAAAGGCGGTTCGTTTTGTCTGTCATCGCGCCTGCCGACTTGTTTCCGGCTCCCAATTGACCGGATTTTCGCGCAGCCCGCCCAGGTGGAGCCATGCCGATGTTGCAATTGAAGCATCCCGGAATTTACACCCAGCTCGTCCCCAGCGGGGTGCGTTCGATTTCCGGCGCGGCCACTTCGGTCGCGCTTTTCGTTGGGCCGACGGCTTCCGGGATCGATAGCCGCCTCACCCGGGTGCAGAGCTTCGGCGAGTTCGAGCGCCTGTTCGGCGGCCTCAGCCAGACCAGCAACCTCTCTTACGGCGTGCTGCATTTCTTTGCCAACGGCGGCAGCGAAGCGATCATCAAGCGCGTCAAAGCCAGCGGAGCGCTACCGGCCAAGACCGCGCTGCAGCGCGATGGCAGCGCCAATACGTCGATTTCGATCGAGGCGCTGAGCTCGGGCGACGCCAGCAACGACCTCTATGTCGAAATCGACAGCTTCGACATCGGCGCCTTTCCCTTCAGCGCCACTTCGGCCCAGCAGAAACTGTTCAACCTGTCGGTAATCGATGCCCGAAGCGGAACTGTCGAACGGTTCTCGGGGCTGTCAGTCGCATCGAACAGTGCCCGCTTCGCGCTCGATGTCGTCAATGACGAAGCGACGGGATCGCGGCTGGTAAAGCTCGATATGCCGCCGACCGCCATCAACGCGGAACGGCCCGTCACGACCGGCACGGTCTACGAACTCGTCGCCATGCCGATGGCTGGCAATTTCGCCGGGTCGGTCAAGGTGACAGTCAATATCGCCGTGCGCGATGCAGGGGGCACCGTTCAGGCCGCGCTTGCGGTCTCGATTCCCGACGTGGAGATCTTCGCCGTCAACACCCCCAAGCCGACCAATCCGCGTTCCATCGCCTTTGCGCTGCAGACTGCGGTCAATCTGGCGATCCGCAGCAATCCGGCGCTCGCGGCCAAGATGAAAGGCGTCGAGATCTCTGCCGCGATCTGCGAAGGGGGCAAGTACCTGTGGCTGCGGACCTCGCAGCCGGGCAGCCCGGCGCGCGACAACCGCCTGCTCGATGCCGTGGTGACGCTTGCCGCGCCCGGCGGCGGGACCTCGTTCCTCGTCGAATGCATCACCGGCGCGGCCAAAGTGACCAATCCGTCGCGCTATCGGCTGGGCGGGTCCTATCTGCCAGCTGCCGGTTCGCAGGTCGTCGCCGCGAGCGTGGTGGCGGGCCTTGCCGGCGATGCGAGCGGGCAGCCCGCGGACAACGATTTCAAGAACGCCGTGCTGGAACTCGAAACGCCGGATCCGTTTTTCAATATCCTGTGCCTGCCCGATCTGGTCCGGGCCGCGCCGACCAATCCCACGATGCTGCACCACACGAACGCCTTGTCGGTCTACAGCGAGGCGGCGCGGATCTGCTCGCTCAAGTTTGCCTTCCTGCTGCTCGATCCGCCACCGGATGTCAGCGATGTCGGGTCGGCCGAGGCCTTCAAGGTCAGCCGGCTGTCACTCGAACCCGCTTCGGCGCGCAGCACGGGATTCTATTTCCCGAACATCCGCGTCGATGATCCGCTTGCGCCGGGAACGATTGCCGAGCGTCCGCCTTCGGGCGCCATGGCCGGGATCTTCGCGCGGACCGATGCGCAATACGGCGTCTGGCAAGCCCCCGCCGGTACCGAAGCGGTGGTCTCGGGCGCCTATGGACCGGCAATCGAGCTATCCGATTCAGAACACGGCACGCTCAACGTGGTCGGGGTCAACGTGATCCGCAAGTTCCCGCTCTACGGCGTCGTCAGCTACGGCTCGCGTACTTACGACGGGGCCAACGCGGTGGGTAGCGAGTGGAAGTACGTGCCGGTGATCCGCACCGCCAACTACATCCTGCGCAGCCTGAGCGAAGGGCTGCGCTGGGCCGTGCACAAGCCCAATGGCGAAGTGCTGTGGTCGCAGTTGCGGCTCAACACCACCACGTTCATGCACGGGCTGTTCCGGCTGGGCGCCTTCAAGGGCGTCTCCGCGCGCGACGCCTACTTCGTGCAGTGCGATGCGGGCACGACCAGCCCGGACGATATCAACCAGGGCATCGTCAATATCGTAGTGGGCTTCGCCCCGCTCAAGCCGGCTGAATTCGTCGTGATCAGCCTTCGCCAAATCGTGCAACCGGCCGCCTGAGGAGGGAGCGAACATGGGACAGTTTGTCGTCAACAGCCAGCGTTTCGATCCCTACAAGAACTTCAAGTTCCGGGTGAAATGGGATGGCCGCTACGTCGCCGGGGTCTCGAAGGTATCGACGCTCAAGCGTACGACCGAAGTGACCAAGTTCCGCTCGGGCGGGGATCCGTCGACGAGCTTCAAGGCGCCGGGGCGAACCGAGTTCGACGCCGTCACGCTCGAACGCGGGGTCACGCATGATTCCGATTTCGAACAGTGGGCCAACAAGGTCTGGAACTTCCAGTCCTCGCTGGGCGGCGAAGTCTCGCTCGCCGATTTCCGCAAGGATATCATCATCGAGCTGATGAACGAGGCGGGTCAGACGGTCATTTCCTACAACCTCTACCGGTGCTGGGTTTCGGAATACCAGTCACTCCCAGATCTCGACGCCAATGCCAACGCGGTCGCGATTGCCAAGATCAAGCTGGAAGTAGAAGGCTGGGAACGTGACTATGCGGTGACGGAGCCCAAAGAGCCTAGCTTCGTTGAGCCTTGATCCGGCCGATGGGCAGGCCTGAACTCCTCGAACTGCTGGACGTCTGGCGGACTAGCGGGACCGGGCCGGTGACACACCGGCTGGCGGCCTCGCTGGGTCTCGCCGCTGCCGAACTGGCGCGGGACACGCTTGGCCAGCGCAACCGCCGGCTGATCGCTCTGCTCGAGACATGGGTCGACCGCCCGGTCGAAGCGCATGTCGTGTGTCCGTCGTGCGCCGCCAGCAATGAATTCATCCTGCCTCTGGGCGCGATGAAGGCCTTGCCCGAACCACCCCCGGGCGCGCGGATCGACTTTGCCGGGCGCAGCTTCCGCCTGCCGACCATGGCCGATATCGAGGCGCTTGGCTCCGATCCGCTCGCCGTGGCGCGCCGCTGCGCTGATGACCCCGGGCTGGAACTTGCCCCCCATGACCTCGCCGCGCTCGGCGAACGGTTCGACGAACTCGATCCGCTCGCCCGGCTGGAAATCGATTCCGATTGCAGCGTCTGCGGCAGTCCCCTCAGCGCCGACGTGGTGCTCGAAGACTTCGTCGTCGCCGAACTGACCCGCACGGCCGATCTGCTGCTGCGTGACATCGACGTGATCGCGGCGGCTTACGGCTGGAGTGAGCAAGCCATCGTGGCCCTGCCAGCCGCCCGGCGCGCACGCTACGTGGAGCTGATTGCCGGACGGCGCGGCCCGCGCTCGCTCGATCAGGAGAGCGCGCGATGAGCGATTACTGGTCCGCTCTGGCCCGCGCCGCAGGCACCGGCGGTGCTCGCGAGCAAGCCATTGCCGCGCAGCCGCGCATGCCTTTGCCGTTCGAAGGCGAAGCGGCTGGCGAGGACGATTGGCCGGCCCCGCAGGAGGTCGAAAGCGAAACTCCGCCCCCGCTGATCGAGGCACCGCGCAGCCGCCCCCGCGCTGCCGATGCGCCGCAACCCGAGACTGAACCGGCGGCCACGCCGGCCCGCTCGCCGATCCCGGCCCGGCCTGCCACATCGGCCGAGCTAGCGCCCGAACCGCAGGACATCATGGGCCAGGCGGCGAGGAACGAACCGGGCGCCCCACCCGAGCAGCAGCCACCAGCGCAGACCGAACCGCTGCACGCCCGTCCGGTTCGCCGCAGCGATGATGCCGCCGAACACGCTTCGCCGCCCGAGCCCGCGCAGCCCGTCACCGCGCTTGCGCCCGCCGCGAATGATCGCACTTCAGCGCCGCCGGCCCCCGAAATCGGCGAGCGCCAGCCGCCGCTCATCGCCGCCCCGCGTCCGCTTGCTGCAGAACCGGACACACGCGCTCTCCCCGCCCAGGCCACGCCCGCAGTCCTTCTCATGGCGCAGGCCGAACAGGCCGCAGCTGCTGCCGAGCCGGTACCCGCCAGCGCGCCCGCGCCCATCGTCATCACGATCGACCGGCTCGATATCCGCATCGGCGATAGCGCCGCCGCCGCGCCGCCGCGGCAGCGCGAACGGCCCGGGCCGGTGATCACGCTCGAGGACTATCTGCGCATGCCGGGAGACCGGCGATGAGCGCAATGTTTGCCATTCCCGCCACGACCTACGTGCTCAAGGCGATGATCGAGCAGGAACTGACCGCGGCCTACAACCCGAAAGTTCCGCCATCCGTGCTGATCGCACCGCCGCCGCGCCCCTCGCCGACCAGCGCGGCTGCGGGCGGCGGCGGCAATGGTCCGGTCGCCGACAAGGAGCCAAGCGCGGTCTACCTATACATGCACCATGTCGCGCCAAACGCGGCCTATCGCTCGATGGCGGTGCCCTATCAGGAGAACGACGGCAGCCCTTCGGCCCGCATGCCGCTGGTGCTCGATCTGCACTACCTGCTGGCCGCGACCGGAGCGGGGCTCGAGCGCGAAACGCTGCTGGGCCTCGCGATGACGGCGTTCCACCGCCGCGCTATCGTCAAACGCGCCGATGTCTTTGCGATCCTCGACGCAACCCCGCCGCCGAACCCTTCGCAGGACCCGATGGACCAGCTGACCGGCGAGCCGCTGTGGGATGTCCGCCAGCACCCGGAAAGCATCAAGATCAGCCAGAACCCCCTCGATATCGACATGTCGACCAAGCTGTGGTCGGCCCTGCAATCGCCGATCCGGCCGAGCGCCTATTATCTTGTCACCACCACGTTCCTCGATACCGAGGTCAGCACGCCCGACGGGCCGCCAGTGGTCGATATGGAACTCACCGTCAGGTCGCGCGCCAACCCCAAGGATGCGGACGCCGCCTCGATCACGCTCTCGATCCTGGATCCTCTGCCATGAGCGGGTCGGTGCTGGAGCAGGCCCTGCTGATCGCGCTGGCCGAGAATGCGCCGCTTGAGCGCCGGGCGGTTGTGGCGTGGCTGGAAGCCGCACCGCAAGCCGCAGCGATGGCGCGGATCGTCCCGGGCTTTGTGCTCGATCCGGCCGAAGCCGCCCTGATCGCGGTCCTCGACTGCGCGGGCCTCAGCGAACCGGTGACCACCGCGATACAAGGCCAGACCCGTGACAACCGGCGCGGCCTGCCGCTGTGGCTGGCGCAGCGGCTCCTCCCCGATCTTGCCGGGCAAAGCCTTGCGGCGGGCGCGAGCCTGCGCCGGTTTGCGCTGGTCGAGTGCGAGAGCGATACGCCCCGGATCGATGCGCGGCTGTGGCTTACCGAAGCGCTGGCGGACCGGCTGAGCGCAGCCGCGCCGCGCGATCCGGGCCTCAGCGCACGGTTCACGCTGCTCGCGGCGGATCCCGATCTCGCCAGTCCGGCGCTAGCTGCCGAGCTGGCCGAGGCGCTCCGCTCGGCGCCCGACCGCCAGTTGCCGCCGCTCATCCAGGCCATCGGACTCGAACCGCAAATCGCAGCAGCGGCCTTCGCCCGGCTTGGACTGCAAACGGCGCTGCTGCGTTCCTCGGACATCCCCGCGGATCCCGAAGCGCGCGAGCGGCTGGCGACGGCCTGGAGCCGCGAATCCGCCATCGAAGGCGCGGCCCTCGTAATCGATGTCGAGGATGGCAGCGGGCCGCTCACCGCCGGATTTGCCGAGCGAGTGGTGGGGCATGTGCTGCTGACCGGACAGCCCTTGCTGCTGCGCTGCAGCCGCGCGGTGTGGTCGCTCGCCACCGTCACCAGCCGCAGTTCCGAGCTGGACCGCTGGCATATGGCGCTCGGTCCGCGCCGCGCGGCGCTGCTCGGGCCGGGGCTGGCCCAAGTCGCCGGGCAGTTCCGGCTTTCCACGGCCGAGATCGAGACCGTCGCGGTGCGCGCTGCACCAGCGATAGACCGGGCAGGCAGCGCACCGGCGGCCACCCGCGCCTTGTGGCATCTGGCCGCGCGCGCCCATGTGCCCTCCTCCCTGCCCGGCGTCACCATCGCCGAACCGCGCTACAGCTGGGATGATATCGTCCTGCCGCCACCGCTCGAAGCCTCGTTGCGGCGGATCGAAAGCCATGTCCGTCATGCTGCGCTGGTATTCGACCAATGGGGCTTCGACCGTGCGATGGGCGGGCGCGGGCGCGGTGTTGCGGCGCTGTTTTCCGGACCGAGCGGGACCGGCAAGACCATGGCCGCCGAAGTGCTCGCCGCCGCGCTCGATTTGCGCCTGATGACCATCGACCTCAGCCAGGTGATCAGCAAGTACATCGGCGAAACGTCCAAGAACATTGCCGCCGCCTTCGCCGCAGCCGAGCGCACCGGCGCGGTGATGGTGTGGAACGAAGGCGATGCGATCTGGGGCAGCCGGGGCGAGGTTGGCCATGCCACCGACCGGCTCGTCAACGCCGAAGTGGGCGATCTGCTCCAGCGGATCGAGGCGTTCGGCGGCTTCACCGTGGTTACCACCAACCTCGCCCACGCGATCGATCCCGCATTCCAGCGCCGCTTCCGCTTCGCCCTCGAATTTCCGCTGCCGGGCCGGGCCGAGCGCATCCGGCTGTGGCAGCGCGCCTTCCCGCCTGACGCCCCGCTCGAGGCGAGCAACTGGCAGGCGCTCGCCGGGCTGCAACTCAGCGGCGGGGCGATCCGTTCGGTCGCGCTGGGCGCGGCGTTCCTCGCCGCCGAGGCCGGTGGGACGATCACCCCCGATCTGATCACGCGCGAGATTGCCGAGGAGCTGCGCAAGCAGGGCCTGCCGATGCCGCGGATCGATTGGGGCACCCCGCCGCACACATTGGAGGCGGCCGAATGAGCCGGGCCGCATTCCCCCGCCTCCCCGGCCAGCAGGTCGATCTGCGGATCGGATCGCTGCGGATCACCGGCGCCTCGCGGATCGAGGCGCGGCGCCTTGCCGAAGCGCTGCCAGCCGCGCTCGAAGCCGCCATCGCGGGCCGCACTGCACCGCCTGCCCGGCGCAGCGCAGCCGATGACCTTGCCCTGCGCATCCTCGATGCCGTGCAGCAGGCGCAAGGCAGGCGGCCATCATGAGGGAGGCCGCACTCCTCCCCAAGCCGAGCCCGGTGCTGCCCCCGTCTGCGCCCTTTGTCTCGGCGGGGGCGAAGCTGGTGCAGGCCAAGTCCGGCCTCGGCGGAAGCGGGGCGATGATGGCACCGCCAATCCCCGACGCTGGCCGCCCGCTCGATTCCGCAACGCGCCAAACCATGGAAAGCGGCTTCGGGCAGGACTTCGGCAAAGTCCGCGTCCACGACGACGCCCGCGCGCACGATCACGCCCGCGACCTCAATGCGCGGGCCTATGCTGCTGGCGACCATATCGTGTTCGGCGAGGGCCACTACCGCCCCGAAACCGCCATGGGCCGCGCACTGATCGCCCACGAACTGGCGCACACCGTCCAGCAAGGCGGGGTCCAGATGAAGGCCGATGGCCCGCTCCCCGCAGCAGCGGACGCCGAACTCGAAGGCCAGGCCGACCGCGCCGCCGCCGCAGTTACCGCTGGACGCGCCGCCCCCGCACTGTCGCGCATCGGCGCCCCCGCCGTGTTCCGCGCGCCGGGGGATCAACCGGCGCCCACCGCCGCGCCGGACCCGGCCCCGGCGCCCGATCCAGCCCCAGACCCGGCATCAGCCGCCACGGCTCCCCAAGGCCAGACCACGCAAAGCGCGAAGAACGTACCTGCCTGGGTGACCGGGTTCGAAAATGACAGCAACCCCGCCGATCTCGCCCCGGCCTACCTCGGCGTCCGCCACGGCCCGGTGTTCAAGATGCCGCTCGAAAAGGGCGCCAATGATGCGGTGCAGGAAGCCTACAAGCGCGGCGGCGCGGTTTCGACGGTCTACATCACCGGCAGCCAATCGTCCTACAAGGAGGGCCTGTCCTCCGAAGGATACCAGTCGCAGTGGCTTGCCAAGTACGGCTACACCAGCTTCGCCGTGCTGTCGAAGGCGGTCCTCGCCTCGACCGACCCCGAAGTCGTGGCCGTGCTCGACAAGCCCGCCGGAGCGAATTCCAGGAACTTCGATACCAACCGGAAGTTCGTGACCGCACTGGCCGGGGGGATCAGAGCCGCCGGCTGCGCAGTCGATCACATGGTCGAAAAGCACATGGGCGGGGCCAGCGTGCCGTCGAACCTCCAGCTGTTCGATGACAAGCGCAATTCGGCCTCGGGCAGCCAATCGTGGAACAAGGTCAAGGATCTGGTCAGCGAACTGCGGGCACCGGGCATGCGCGGGGCCAAGGCCACACAGATCCAGATCTTCTACACGGCAGTCGAGGTCGACAAGGGGCCACCCGATCCCAGCTTCGAAATCGAGAAGCTGATCAGCACCAAGGTCAAGGGCAGCGAGAAAGTGATCAAGGCCGCCGAAGGCGTGCCGGTCAACCTGATGTCGGGCCCCAATCACGCGGTCACCAACATCAAGGACAAGGGCATCTCGGCCATCGATACCGCGGCAGAGCGGGTGGTGCAGGGCCTCAAGCTGACAAACTACATCCGCAGTGACGCCGGGCCTGCGGGCAAGTTCGATGAAGCGATCGGCGAGTTCGATCACAAGGCGATGCAGAAGCTGAAGCCGACCGATTCCATCGTCAAGATCAAGGCCGAGAAAGTCGCCGCGCCCGCAGCGGCCAATCCGCCGGCGGGCGGGGGCGAGCCGGCGGCGGCAGATCCCGCGCGCGAAACCCGCAAGTTCGAAATCGCGCCAGGACCGCGGAAGATCCCGTTCGAATATCCCAACCTCAGCCCCGGTTTCGTCACTTCGCTCGCCATCACCGACAAGGGCGAGTTGACCGGTTCGGGCGTTATCTATCCCCGGATCAAGTTCCTCGGCGATATCCACTTCAATTTCACCCAAAACACGATGACGCTTTCGCGCGATATCGATCCCAAGAGCCTCAAGTCGCCGATCCCCGGGTTCCGCTTCACCGGCGGCAAATTCGATCTGCAACTGGCGCCCAAGCTGGTCCCCAGCGGCACGGTGAACTTTGAACTGGGGCCGCAGAAGAAGCCGATCGTGGTGGGTGATGTTACCGCCAAATACGAAGGCGGGGCGTTCATCGCCGAAGGCAACATCACGCCGGGTCCGGGCATTCCCGGCGCCGAAGGGGCCAGCGGCAAGATCCGCTACGCGTCCGACAAGGGCTGGTCGGGGCGGCTCGATATCACCAGCAGCGCGATCAAGAACACGGTGATCAATGCCTCCGTCGTCATGCAGCAGAAAGGCGAGGAGCTCGATATCCAGGCCGAGGGCGGCGCGAAGATCACAATCAAGGACAAGGTCTTCGACCTCAAGGCCAAGTGGGTCGAGGGCAGCATCACCTACAGCTTCAAGGGCAAATGGGAAAAGCCCTTCAAGATTGTCGACGAGATCGAGGCGACGGTTCTCTATCGCAATGATTACCTCAAGATAACCGGCGGCGGCGGGTTCCATTTCCGGACCTGGAGCGGCCATATCGACATGGTCTACGAACGCTTTTCCGGGGGCGGCGTAAAAGTCTCCGGCACAGGCAATGTCGATGTCGAAACGAAGGACAAGAAGGGCAAGGGCAGCCTCGAAGCCCATATCGACGAGACCGGAGCGATCTGGGGCAAAGGCAAGATCGCGTATCAGATCACGCCCACGATCAAGCCCGAACTCGAAGTCGAACTCGATAAGCAGAACCACCTGCACATCACCGGCTCGCTGACGCTGGGGCCCTACACCCTGTTCGACCGGTTCCCGAAGGATGGCCGCGACAACCACGAGATCTTCAAGATCAAGAGCCCGAAGTTCACGGTCCCGACCCCGATCCTCGGCGTCACCGTCTATGCCCAGCTGACCGCGAGCGTCGGCTACGGTTTCTACATCGGCCCCGCGATCGTCGAATCGATCAAGATCACCGGCTCGTTCGACCCGCTCGAGGAAAATCCCAACGTCGTGGCCAAGCTGGTGGGCAAGTTCGATTGCCCGGTCGGCGCGAAGATCTACGGCACGCTGGGCGCGCACATCGGCGCCGATGCCTTGATGGGGCTCGCCGAACTCGACGGCGGGATCAACGTCACCCCCTCGCTCGATGCAACTGCGCACGCCAAGGCCGAGGCCACCGGGGAATATGCGCAAGGCAACTTCAAGGTCGGGGTCAAGCCCTCGGTCGATCTCAGCCTCGATGCCACGCTGAAGATCGGCGGCGAAGTCACCGCCTCGGCAGCCTGGGGCCTGTTTTCGCACACGTGGGATTTCGACATCGCCAGCTACACCCAGAACCTTGGCAAAAAGACGCTCGATTTCGGTGAGCTCAGCGCCAGTTTCGGGTCGGGGCAGGCCATGCCCGGCGCGCAGGACAAGGCTGCCCTCCCGCAGATGGACCCGATCGATCTGATCAAGGACATCATCAACCGGCGCAAGAACAAGGAAAAACCCAACCCCAACTACGATCCCAACGCCCGCCCGCCGGGCGGCCACGACTATGTCGGCAACAAGATATGAGGCGCGTGGCATGACCACTTTTCCGGGATCCCCCCAGACCCTGCGCGGCGGCTTCGTGCTGATGGACGGCGAGGGCAAGCTCGTGCTGCGGACCGTGGCGTTCCAGTACAACCCCGATACGCTGCACCGCTCGCTCACCCCGCGCGGGGCCAAGATCGACGCGGGCGACCGGCTCGAAGGGCTGCGGCTGGTCGGGCCGCCGGTGGAGACGATCAAGCTCGAGATCGAGTTCGACGCGACCGACCGGCTCGAACATCCGCAGCAGAACCAGGCCACGGTGCAGGACGGGATCGCGCCCGAACTGGCCGAGCTCGAAGCGATCCTGACCCCCGACCCGGCCGCGCTCGAGGCAGCGGACGCGCTCGCCCGCACCGGTACGCTGGAGGTCCTGCCGCTGCCTTCCCCGATGGTTCTGCTCGCGCTCGGCCGCAACCGTCTCGTGCCCGTCCGGATCACCGAGTTCGGCGTGGTCGAGGAAGCCTATGATACCCGGCTCAATCCGATCCGCGCGCGCATCTCGCTCGGCCTCAGGGTGCTCTCGATCGACGATCTGGCGTTCGGATCGAAGGGCGCACAGCTGTTCATGGCGGCGGCCCGGCGGCGCGATACGCTGTCCAAGCGCAAGCCGCCCAACATGCAGGCGCTCGGCCTCACGGGGGTGCCATGACCGATATGTTCCCGCCCAACAGCCGCTACGCCGGCGTAGCGCAATCCGAATTCACGTTGCCTGACGGGACCACTCGGCGCTACCTCGCCCGGCGGATCATCCCGCAGATGGCCCGGTATCAAGCGCTGGACCGGCACCGCGCCGATGGAGACGAGCGGATCGATGGACTGGCTGCGCAAAGCTACGGCGATCCCGAGCTCTACTGGCGGATCTGCGATGCCAATGGCGATGCCGATCCGGGCACAGCGGCCGGGCCCGAAGGCCGCCTGATCGTCATCCCCCTCCCGCTGGAGATGGGCGACAATGGCGACGCTTAGGGGTGTGACCCTGACCCTCCTGATGGGGCCCGTCGCGGTGGCACCGGTGCCGGTCGCCGTGATCGAGGCGCTGGAAAGCGCGCAAGTCACCTCGGCGGTAGGCCAGCGTTCGGGCTTCCAGATCAGTTTCACCTATTCCAAGACCTCGCCGATCGCGACCACCTTGCTGCCGGCCGGCTATTTCGATCCGATGATCCGGGTGATCCTCGTCGCCACGATCAATGGCGTGCCCAAGGTGCTCGCCGATGGCCCGATCAAGCGGCAGGATGTCACCGCTTCGGCGAGCCCCGGCGAAAACAAGCTGACCATCACCGGCGAGGATGTCAGCGGCTACATGGATCTGGTCGATTTCACCGGCTTTCCGTTTCCGGGCATGCCGACATTCCTGCGCGTCGGCGCCCTGATCGCCAAATATGCGATGTTCGGCATGATCCCCGTGCCGATCCCGGAAATCTTCAGCACGATCGAACTGCCGATCAAGTCCTACGCCCACCAGCAGGGCACCGATTACGAATATCTCGAAAAGATGGCCAAGGAAGCGGGCTACGAATTCTACGTCACCCCCGGCCCGGCACCGGGGACCAACACCGCCTATTGGGGCCCGAAGTTGCGCGTGGGCCTTCCGCAGCCGGCACTCACAATCGATATGGATCACGCCAGCAACATCGATTCGATGAGCTTCAGCGCCGATGGCAACGCAGCGGTGATGCCCTACGGCTTCGTCAAGGTCGCCGGCTTCTCGGTGCCGGTGCCGGTGCCCAACATCTCGCTGCTCGCGCCGCCGCTGTCGGCCCGGCCACTGATCCCGACCAAGATCCGCCCGGTCGAAACCGAGCGCAATGAATTCCCCAAGGCGATGGCGCTACTGCTCGCCCAGCGCGGCGGGACCGAGCCGATTTCGGCCAGCGGGACCATCGACCTCGTGCGCTCGGGCGCCCCGATCGACGCGCGCTCGATCATCGGCGTGCGCGGCGCCGGGATCGCGCATGACGGGCTCTACTACGTCCGTTCGGTCACCCACACGCTCGGCCGGGGCAGCTGGAAGCAGGCCTTCCAGCTCCAGCGCGACGGGCTGGTCAGCAATGTCCCGGCGGTGCCGCTATGAGCGAGGGACCGCGCTATTACGGCAAGTACCGGGCGACGGTGCTGAACAATCTCGATCCGATGAACCAGGGCCGGGTCCAGGTCCAGCTGGCCGATCGCTATGGCCCCTTCCCTTCGACCTGGGCCCTGCCGGCGCTGCAATTTGCCGGCAAGGGCATGTCGGGCATTGTCGCGCTGCCGGCGATAGCGTCGATGGTCTGGGTCGAGTTTGAAGCGGGCGATCCCGACTATCCGGTGTGGAGCGGCAGCTTCTGGCCCGATCCGGCTGGTCTACCGGTCCAGGCGCTGGCCGGGGCCACGCCGGTCACTCCCAATATCCACCTGCAGACCACCACCGGCACCAGCATCACGCTGTCGGACAATCCGGCCCAGCAGGTTTTCATCAAGACGATCGCGGGCGCGATGATTTCGATCGGGGCCAGCGGCATCGTGATTTCAAACGGCCAGGGCGCGTCCATCGCCATGGTCGGACCATCGGTGATCATCAACGGCGGCGCGCTGACGATCACCTAGGCGCCATTTGTTCAGGAGAGGACCCGGCATGCCCGGACCGGTGTTGCACAGCACGGCAAGCGCCACCTGCCCCCACGGCGGGGCTCTGAACATCGTCGCGGCGAGCCCGCGGGTGATGGTTTCGGGCCTGCCGGTTGCGGTGGTCACCGATCAGGGCATCGTCGCGGGCTGCGCCTTCACTTTACCGAGCGGCACGCCGCAGCCTTGCGTCACCACCCGCTGGCTGGTGGGCTCGACCCGGGTGCTGGCCGGCGGCCAGCCGGTCCTGATCAACCCTTGCGTCGCGCTGTGCATGTCGGCCCCGCAAATCCCGGGCGGCCCGCCGATCATCGCCGGATCGCAAGTGCGGGTGGTGGCGACATGACCCGGCTGGCCTTTCCCTTCACACCCGGCCCCGATGGCCGCAGCCGCACCGTGACCTATGCCAGCGAGGCGCAAGTCGCGCAGATGCTGGAGCTGCTGATCATGACCATGATCGGCGAACGGGTGATGCGTCCGGATCTCGGCAGCCCGGTGCGGCAGATGGTGTTCCAGGCCGGCAACAGCCCGGCGGCACTGGCGCTCGAAGCCGCGCTGCAGGCAACGATTACCCTGTGGCTCGGCCAGGTCCTCGAACTGCAGGGGCTGAGCGTTGACTTTGCCGAGGATGAAGGCCGGCTCGAAGTCGTCGTCACCTACGAAATCCGCGCCAGCAAGACCGGCGGCCGGGTCGCCGTGCGCAAGGATCTGACATGAGCGCCGACCGCTATCAGTGCTGCGACGAACGGCGCCGGACCGAGCTTTCGAACCCGGCGGTGCCGTTCACCGGGATCGACTATGTCGAAGTGCGCAGCGGACCGCAGCTGAGCGATCCGATCTTCATCGATGTCTATCTGGTCAAGCCGGCGCCGGGAGGCAGCCCGGCGCTGACCATCGCCAATTTCCGCCTCACCGGGGGCGTGCGCTTTGCGGTGCCGACACAAGTCTCGCTGGTGCCGCCGTCCGGCACCCCGCTGCCCGATTACACCTTGAAGCTTGAGGGCGGCCAGCCGACCGATTTTTCGATGTACACGCTGGCCGTGGTCGCCGGCGCGGGCGGGATCGCGCCGCCTGCGTTCTTCGACGGGCGGCTGGCGGCGGTCGACTTTTCGTTCAAGATTTCCTGCGCGGGCGATTTCGATTGCGCGGCCGAGTGCGACGAACCGGCCGAGGCGCTCGGTGCCGATCCCGAATTCGATTACCGCGCCCGCGATTATCAGGGCTTTCGCCGCCTCCTGCTTGATCGCATGGCCGCGCTGGTCCCCGGCTTCCGCGAGGACGATCCGGTCGATTTCACCACCACGCTGGTCGAAGCGCTGGCCTACCGCGCCGATCAGATGAGCTACCGGCTCGACTGGGTCGGCACCGAAGCGTTTCTCTCGACCGCGCGCAGCCGCACATCGCTCACTCGCCATGCCCGGCTGGTCGATTACATCCCCGGCGAGGCGGCCAGCGGGCGGCTCTTTGCACGGATCGATCCGCTCGATGCGCCAAGCGACGGCCAAGTGATCGCGGCGTCCAGCCCGCTGCTCGTGCGCCGCCCGGATACGCCTGCCGTGATCCCCGCGCCTGCCTATGCCCGCTTCGGCCAGACGGCGGGGCCGGTGTTCGAGACCGTGGCCGATCTCAGGATCTGGGCATGGCGGACGCACATCATGCTGCACACCTGGTCGGACGAGGCCTGCACCCTGCCGCGCGGCAGCACCGCCGCGACGCTGGTCGATGGCAGCGCAGGCGGCGGAGCGCTCACCGCGGGTGAGTTCCTGCTGCTCGCCGAGATCGCATCGCCCGTCACCGGCGATGCGACCGATGCGAAGCCCGAATTGCGCCATATCGTCAGGCTGACCCGCGTCACCCCGGTCAACGATGTGCTGAAGCCGGGGCTCGCGCTGGTGCTCGCCGAATGGAGCGAGGAGGATGCGCTGCCGTTCGACCTCACGATCCAGGCGCGTGTTGCGGGCGGGCTTGGCAGTTCGGCGATGGTCA
Organism: Novosphingobium sp.; assembly: GCF_965228995.1. Lineage (GTDB taxonomy): Bacteria > Pseudomonadota > Alphaproteobacteria > Sphingomonadales > Sphingomonadaceae > Novosphingobium. Next base: position 3,744,584 of record NZ_OZ245852.1, read on the forward strand.
CCTGTGCCGAGGCGGCGGGCAACCTGATGCTCGCCGATCACGGCGCCTCGATGCCGCCGCCGGTCCATCTCGGGCTTGCGCCGGCAGAGCAGACCGCGCTTACGCCCCGGCTCGATCCGCCCGCCCCGCTCGATGAATATGGCTGGAACCCGGAGCTTGATCGCGGCGATGTCGCGCGGACCCGGCTGTTCCGCCTCAACGATACCGATGCCGCGCTTTCGGCACGCGCGCTGACCACGATCGATCCGGCGAGGTGCCTGCCCGCGTTCGAATTGCTCGACGATTTCGGGATCTGGCAGGCGCGGCCCGATCTGCTCCGCTCCAGCCGGTTCTCGCGCGAGTTCGTGATCGAGACCGCCATCGACGGCCACCTCGCGCTGCGCTTCGGTGATGGGATCAACGGGCTGGAGCCGGAGCCCGATCTCCGGATCACCGCGCGCGGCCGCTTCGCCGCGCGGCCAGACGCCAACATCGGCGCGGGCGCGCTCGCCCATCTCGTTCTCCCCGACGCACTTGCAGGCCGCCACATCGCGGTGTCCAACCCGATCGCCGCGCGCGGCGGAACCGCGCCCGAACCCGCCAGTCAGGTGCGGATCAATGCGCCGGTTGCCTTCCGCAGACAGGACCGCGCGGTCACCCCGCAGGACTATGCCGACGCCGCGCTGCGCCATCCGGGAGTCGCCAATGCCGTCGCCGTGCCGATGTGGACCGGGGCGTGGCAGACGATGCTGCTCTACATCGATCGCACCGGCGGGTTGGCGCTCGACAAGGCATTCGAGCGCGACCTGCTGCGCCACATGGAGCACTTCCGGCTGATCGGTTTCGATATCGCGCTGCGCGGGGCAAGGACCGTGGCGCTCGATCTGCAGTTCCTCGTCTGTGTCGAGCCCGATACCCTGCGCAGCACCGTCGCCGCAGCCCTGCGCGCAGCCCTGCAGCCCGGCGGCGGGGACCACCGGGGGTTCTTCCACCCCGATAATTTCAGCTTCGGATCGCCGCTCTACCTCTCGAAGCTGATCGCGGCGATGATGGCGGTGGACGGCGTCCAGAGCGTCACGCCCAAGCGCTTCCACAGGTTTGGCTATCCTGCTGCCGGAGAACTTGAGGCAGGTGTGATCCGCCCGGGCATGCTCGAAGTGCTGCAATTGGCCGACGATCCCAACTTCCCCGAACGCGGCCGTCTCGGGCTCGACATGGGAGGCGGACGATGAGCGATCCTTGCGCTTGCGGCACTTGCGCCAGCTGCGGCGGCTCGGCGGCGCTGCTCGAACGTCCGGTCGGCGATCCGCTGCGCTTCCGCCACGCTGCGATCCGCCAGCGAATGCTCGATTCCATCGCGTCGGCGCGGGTCGGCGCATCGCGGCCGCTGTCGGGTCTCGGGGTGCGCAGTACCGACGATCCGGCGATCGCGCTGATCGATGCCTATGCCGGCGGGCTCCACGTGCTCGCGTGGAACGGGGCGCGACTGGCCGATGACGGTACGATCCTGCGCACCAGAGACCGCGATGCGCTGGTCGATCTGGCCCGGCTGATCGGCTACGAACCGCGCCCCGCATTGTCAGCCTCGACCACGCTCGCTTTCGCGCTGGAAACCCTGCCCGGCGCGCCGGAGCGCGTCACGGTGCCCAAGGGCGCCAAGGTCGCCTCCATGCCGGGGCAGAACGAACTGCCGCAAGTGTTCGAAACCGCTGCCGAGCTCGATGCGCGCGGCGTTTGGAATGCGATCCGCGCCATCAGCCCGCTGCCCGAAATCGGCGCGTCGACCACGGTGGTCTGCACCGCCGGCGTCACCAGCGCGGCCCGCGCCGGGGATATGCTCGCCGTGCCTTTCACGCCGCAGACAGGCGCCAGGGATCACTGGCTGATCGGGCAGATCGCACAAGCCGAGCGCGTGGCCGATCCTGCCGATCCCGCCAGGTCCTACACGCGCTTTCACCTCATCGGCGCCCGCGGCGTCGAAACCACCCCGGAACTCGCCGCAGACCGCGCGGGACGCGTCATCATCCTCGCGCGCCGCGCCGCGCCGTTCGGCGCCACCGCACCCGATGCACGGGCAGTCGGCGCGGATGTCCAGGCCGCGCTAGGTGTCGATTATGACGATAGCGGCAACGTGATCGGCTGGAGCGGCTTCGAAGTCGGCGCCCCCGGCGCGGCGGACGCGCGGACCATCGATCTCGACGCGTCCTATCCCGAGGCGTTCAAGGACCGGCTGGTCCTGCTCGCGCGCTCGACCAAGCACATCATCCCGACGAAAAAGCACGAGTTCCAAATCCACCGCAAGCACAAGGTCAAGATCGGCGAGATCTACTCGGCCGAACTGACCGCGATCGAATATGCCGAGGAAGCCGAGCAGGAGGCCATCGCGTTTGCCATGGCGCAAGTCACCGCGCCGACCCTCACCAAAATCACCGCAGCCGAAGAACGCGCCCGCACCGGCTTCCTGCTTTCGGCCAAGATCAGCCGGATCACCCTCGAAACCATCGACCTCACCCGCGACCAGAATGCGCTGGACGCCGCTTCGACCAGCCTGCGCTATCTGGTGCGCGAGCTTGCGGTCCATCTCGAAACCGAAAGCCTTGAACTGCTGCGCCCGCCGCTCGATGTGGTCCTCCCCGCCCCGGCCGACCGGCTCACCCTGCCCGGCAAGATCGAGCTGCCACCAGGGCGCCGCGTCGTGCTGGCCGGCGAAGCATGGAGCGCCGCCGGGGTGCCGGGGCCGCGCCAGGCCGAAGTTGCGGTCGTCAAATCGGTCCAGTTCAATGGCGATGGCACGACAACCGTGTTCTTCGAAACCGACGTCGCGATGCAGTTCCGCTCGGTCACGCTCGATCTCCTCGGCAACTGCGTCAGCGCCAGCCACGGTGAGACGCCAGCGAGCGGAACCGAGATCATCGGCTCCGGCAAGGCAGGGGCGCGCGATCAGCGCTTTGCGCTGAAAGGCAAGCCGCTGTCGTTCGTCCCCGCCGAAAACCCGCGCGGCTATGCCCCCGCGCTCGAAGTGCGCGTGGGCGGGCGGGCGTGGTCGGAAACGGCCAATCTGATGGACCTCAGCGAAGCCGACCGCGCCTATACCGTGCGGATGGGCCGCGACGGACAGGCGGTGGTCCAGCTGGCCGGGCGGCTACCGAGCGGCCTCAACAACGTGACCGCGCTCTACCGGACCGGCGGCGGCACGAGCGGCAATCTCGATCCCGGGCGGATCACCATGGCGATGAGCCCGGTGAACGGGGTCAAGGCAATCACCAACCCGGTCCGCGCCGATGGCGGCAGCGCGGCCGAGACGATCGAAGACATTCGCCGCTCCGCCCCGATGTCCGTCCGCACGCTCGACAAGGTGGTCAGCCTCGCGGATTATGAAGCCTTTGCTGCCACTTATCGCGGGGTCGGCAAGGCGCTGGCTACGCTGCTTTACGCCGGCATGCGCCAGGTCGTCTGCCTGACCCTGGCCGATAGCGAGCTGCGCTCACCTGATCCGCATTCGGATATCGTGACCGCTCTCAAGGCCGAACTGGCGCGGGTCGCGGTGCCGGGCCGGGCGGTGCGGATCGCCGGCTTCACCAGCATCCACCCGCTGATCACCCTCGCCTTCGCGCACGATCCTTCGTACCGCCGCGCCGATATCGAAGCAGCCTTGCGGACCCGGCTGGGCGAGGCCTTCGGCGCCGCCGCACGGCCGTTCGCGCGCGCGCTTCACCGCAGCGAAGTGCTGGCCGCCGCGCAAGGCGTGGAAGGCGTCGTCGCAGCCGATCTCGCGGTATTCGCGCTGCCGGCAGGGCAGCCGGTCGAAGCCGATGGGCGGCTCGCCTGCCCGGGGCCCTCGCTCGATCCGCTTACCGGCCAGTTCAACCCGGCCGGGCTACTGTCGATCGATCCGGCCCAGGTCCTGTTCGGGGAAATGCAGCCATGAGCAAGCCGCTGAGCCCTGCCCGCCTCGCGCGCGAAACACAGCGCCTGCTGAGCCTGCTGCCCGATCATATCCGCGCGCTGGATGAAGCGAGCGGCCATTCGCTCGAAGCCCTGTTCAGCGTGCTCGCCCTCGGCACGACCGAGATCGAAGCCGAAATCGACGCTCTCTACGCAGGCCACTTCGCCGAAACCGCATCGCCCGGCGCACTCGACGATATTGCCGCGCTGATCGGCGCGGTGGCGCTGCGGCCGCTGCCGGAAGACGCCGGGCTCAACACCCGCGCCTATGTCGCCAACACCATGCGCTATCGCCGCGGCAAAGGCACCGCGCGGGTGCTGGAGGCGCTGGCTGCCGACGTCGGCGGGTTCGGCGCCGTGGCAGTCGAATACTTCATGCGGCTCTCACGCACCGCGCACCTTGCCGATGTCCGGCCCGAGCGGCCCGCAACGGCGCTGCTGGTCCCCGGCGAAACCGCCGCGCGCACCGCAACCGGGTTCGATGTGCTGCCGCGTCTCGTCGATCTGCGCTCGATCGTGCGGGCCGGCGGGCGGCATCATGTTCCGCATGTCGGAGTTCATGTCGTCCGCCCGCTCGGGCCGACGTATGCCGCCCCCGAAGGCACCGCCGGGCTGAGTGAAGTCGAAATGGCGGGCGTCCCGCTCGCTGCGCCGTGGTCGCCTGGCGGCATCGTGCAGGCTGGCTACTATCAGCTCGCCGCCGTGCCAGGCGCAGTGCTGCGCCTGTTCAATCCCGATCGCCGCTCGCAGGACGGGGCTGACCGCGTGTCCGAGGCCGATCTGGCAAGCCGCCTCAAGCGCCTGCCGCTTCACCGCGAACTTGAAGAACGGCGCGCCGCCGCGCTCGAAAGCCGCGATGCCGCGCTCGCCGATGTGCCGTGGTTCGATGGCGAGGGGCAGCCCTTTGCGGTGTTCCTTGGCCGAACGGTCGCAGGCAAGCTGGTCTATGACCGCGTCCCCGACGAACAGGTCTGCATTGCCAACCTCGAAACGCCCCCCAGCCCGGCAGGGGCACGTCCCGCACCGCAACGCGCGCACAGCTGGTTCACCGGCTCGGCAGCAGGGCCGGTGCCACATAACGCAAACAGCCCGGTCACGTGCGCCTTCGATCCGGTGACGGGCCGGATGATCTTCGCGGATCCGCTGCCCGGCACGCCCGTCCAGGCAGTGCGCGTGGCTTATGCCTACGGGATCGGACGCGCCATCGCGGCGGGGCCCTTCGACCGCAATGAGCCCGACGTTCCATTCCAGATCGTCACCGCGGCAGACGTCACCACGCATGTCTGGCTGGTCGGCCCGCGCGATCTCCCGCTGGCTCCCGGTGTTTCGTCAGCCGCATCGCTCGCGGCTGCCGTGGCGCTGTGGAACGGCGTGGCCGCCGCCGGGCACCGGGGCTTCATCGTCCTAACCGATTGCGGCCGCGCGGGCGGGAATGCCGCGCTGGAAATCAGCCTGCCCGGCGGAGCGGAGCTGACCATCGTTTCCTCGCGCTTTGAAGACCAGCAAGCCCGGCCCGGCGTCGATCCCGATCCCGCGCTGCTGGGCTACCTCGTGCGCGCCGGGCGCAGCTTCGTGGTCGAAGTGCCGCTTGCTGTTTCGGCGCAGGCCGCCGGTGCGGTCGGCGGCCGGCTGGTGCTTGATGGGCTGTCGCTGACCGGCGGGCTGACCTTGCGCGCGGGGGCGGTGTCCGATTTGCTGATCCGCTACTGCACCTTGCGCGCGCCGGGCGGCGCGGCGCTCTCCACTACCGCGCCGCTGCGCGGCAGCAGCCTGCGGATCAACCGCTCGATCGTCGGCGCGGTGCGGCTCGATTTCGGCCCTGCTCCCGCCACGGGATCGCTGGCGATTGCCGATAGCGTGGTCTCCGCCGATGGCGCAGCCGGCCTCGCGCTCGATGCGTACAAGCTCGAAACCGATCTGCGCAATGTCACAGTGCTCGGCGCAGGGCGCTGCAAGGAACTCGAAGCCACGAACGTCATGTTCGCCGCGCCCTTCACGGTCACCCGCACCCAGGCCGGCTGCGTCCGCTACAGCTGGGTACCGGATGGCTCCACCATGCCGCGCGCCTTCCGGTGCCAGCCGCAGCTTGCCGCCGGCGCGGCCGCCGCTGCCAAGGGTGCGGCGCTCTCCCCGCCCGAGCAGGAAGCCGCGGCGCTCTCGGTCACCCCGCAACTGCTCGATACCTCGCTCGATGAGCCCACCGTGGCGATGCTCGCCGCCAATTGCCCCGAAGCGATCCGCATGGGCGGCGAATCCGAGGCCGAGATCGGCGCGTTTTCCGCCGTCGCGGTCGGGCTGCGCTACGCCAACATGCGGCGGTTGTTCGAAGACTACATCCCGTTCGGCAACGAAGCCGGACTGATCGACGATACGCGCTCCAGCGCGGTTGCCCTGCGGAGGAATCGGCCATGACGATACGCAACGACGCCACCCGGCTGCGGGTGCCCCAGCGCGACAAGCGTCTGCGCCGCGGCGTGGTTGCCCGGCAAGGCCAGGTCCTGCTCGACGCTGATCTGAACCAGCACGCCCAGATGGAACTGGGCCGGATCGAGGCCGAAGCGCTTGCCGTGATGGGCTCGCCAGGGCGGCTGGTCTATCCCGCCGGCACCACCGGCTTTGCGATCGGCGCGGGCGCGCCGCCGACCATCGGCACCGGCGAGGGCTATATTGACGGCTGGCGGCTGGAAAACGCCGACCCCGCCAATTTTGCTACCCAGTACCACCCGTGGAACACCGCAATGACGCTGCCCGCGCTCGTCGCCGCGCGCGCGGCGGTGCGGCATATCGATCCGGTCGAGGAACGGGCAATGGCCGATGCCGGCCTCGGCGATGCCCAGGCGCCAGGCCGGTCGCTCAACGATTGGCAAGTGCTGGCAGTCACGGTCGCCAATCCGGCAGATCCGCTCAATGATCCGGCCTGGCTGGCGATGAAAGCGGCCTCGAGCGGCAAGCTGGCGTTTATCCTCAAGACCCTGAGCGGGCCGACCGACATCTGCTCGCTCACCCCGCAAAGCGGCTATTCGCGGCATGAGAACCTGCTCTACCGCGTCGAAGTCCACGGCGGGATCGTGGCCGAACAGCGCCCGGATGGACCGCGCTACAAGCTCGACGGGCTCCAGCTCAAGTTTTCGCGGCGCAACGCCAGCGTGATGGCTCGGGTGACCAGGATCGACACCAACCGCATCACGGTCGCGCCCGCCGCGCTTGATCCGCGCAACTGGTTCGCGCCGGGCACTTGCGCCGAACTGGTCAACCTCCACGATGATAGCGGGCTTAGCCCGATGCCGGTGGCCGAGCGGCTGTTTTCCGTCAGCCAGGCGACCGATGAGGAAGTCACCCTGCAGGAGGTCGGCGCAGTCACCGTCGCGGCGACCGGCGCTGCCGCCCCGGCCACGCCTGCCGATGAAGCAAACTGGTTCCTGCGGCTGTGGGACATGTTCCCCGCCCCGGGTGGTACGACGCCCAGCGGCATCGCGACCGTCGCGATGGCCGGCGCAACCGATTCCGCAGTGATCGATCTCGGCGACGGGATCACGATCCAGCTGACCGGCGGCGCGGCGGCGCGGTTCCGGCGCGGCGATTACTGGACCTGCGCGGTCCGGGCCGACGGGACCATGGCCTGGGCGCAGGGCACGCTGGCCAATGTCGCCGAACCGCCGCAGGGACCGGAAGTGCGCTATGCCCCGCTGGCGCTGATCACCGCCACCGGGATCACCGATCTCAGGATCCCGCTCGCCACGCTGACCGACTGCGCGCTGCTCTACCGCGGCGGCGATGGCCAGATGGCACCGGCAAGCGCCGCTGGCCTTGCGACCTTGCCCGCCACCTTGCGCGTCGCGGTAATGCGCGGCGAAAGCCCGGTTCCCGGCGCGCGGGTTCACTGGAAAGTGCTCGGCCCCGCCGGCGCGGCTGACACTGTCACCGATGCCCATGGCGCCGCAACCGGCACCGATCTGATCCTGACCACCGGACCCGACGGTATCAGCGAGGTCACGTTTGCGATCGATCCCGCCATGCCCAACGACGTTCATCAGGTCAGCGCCGATCTCGAAGACGGCCTCCAGCCGGGCACTCCGCCGATGATCTTCTCGGCCGGGTTCGACCATGAAGGCAGCCACGGCGGTTGTTCGACTTATGTCATCCCAGAAGGCAGCGATTGGGTGGCCTTGCTCGAAGCCATGGATTTCAGCCAGGACATCGCGGTCTGCTTCCAGCGCGGGCTGTTCAAGACCGAACGGCCGGTGGTGCTGAAAGGCGGGCGCAACATCAAGCTGTCGGGTGCTGGCGATGGCACGGTGCTGCTCGCCGTCCGGGGCGAGACCGTGCTCGAGCTCGATGGCTTTGCCAGCGCCGTGGTCGAGCGGCTGCGCTTCGAAACGCGCGACATTGCGCTTGGAAACAAGAAGAACGCCGATAGCGTCAAAGGCCGCAACGGCTCGCTCACCCTGCGCGGCTGCACGATCAGCGAGGTCCGCCACGCCACCCTGCGCTGCGGCGGCCAGCTGGTGACCGGGCGTACCGCGCTGACCATCGCGGGGAGCGAGGAAAGGCCGATCAAGCTCGCCCGGGTCACCGACAACCGCGTAATCGCCGGGTTCCTGCAGGACGGCATCCTCGTGACCGACTGCGAGGACGCGACGATCACCGGCAACGAGTTGATCGCAGCCCGCCGCAGCGCCGAGCTGGGCGATGCTCTGGTCGCCGATGGCAAGGCCTGGAAAAAGACCGTGGCGCACGCGCTGATCGACCGGTTTACCACGTTCACGCAGGCGAGGACCTTGCCCGATCACCGGATCCTGCGGTTCGGCCAGTTCGAAGCCGAGTTCCTCTCGCCGGTGCCGCAAGGCGAATGGGACAAGATGGTGGCCGAGACTCCCTTCGACGGCGGACGCGAGCCGAACCAGGAAGCGGTGACCGCCTATCTCGAACGCCTGACCGAGCGCGCCATGGCCGAGCCCGAACGCGCACCCGAAACCGTCAGCATGGTCCTGCAGGAAGCCGCGCGGCGCAGTCGGCGATTTGCTGTCGCCGATCGCCAGTCGCTCGCGCTCGCCACCCTGCTGCCGGGCGGGTTCACGCTCCAGCCTGTGCGGCGCCGCGTGCAGCCGACGGAAAGCGGACGGCTGGTGGCCACGGAAAATGGCCTGCAATTCGGCGCGTTCGGGGTGAAATTCGCCTCGCCGCTCAAGTTTCAGACCTGGGCGCAGCTGTATAACGATGCCTCGGTCTATTCGGCCCCGGCGCCGCGCAGCGCCGACCAGTTGGCCAGGCAGATCCGCGGGCTGGCGATGGCGCTCGCCAGCGATGCGCGGCTGCGCGGCAAATCGGCCGAGGCGGAAGGCTGGTACAAGGCCTCGGCAGCAGTGGCCCCCACCGGCGCCCGGCAGGCGATCACCTGCGGCGGCGCGGTGCTGAAGAACGTCACGATCAGCGCCAATCGCGCCAGCGGCTTTGCCAGCGGCGCGCATGTCGGGACCAGCGTGAATTCGGCCAAAGGCCGGCGCAGCACACTCAACGCACGGATCAGCGACAACGACTTCGCGCTCGCCCTGCCATCATCGCTGCATTACTGGCCGTCGGGGATATTTCTCGGCAACGCCAATACCGGGCGGATCGATCGCAACCTGCTGACCCGCGCCGACGGGAGCGAGGAACGCGGGGGCTGGCGCCATGGCATTCGCGTCTGGGGCGAACTGGGCAATTACCTGATGATTGCCGAAAACCGGATCGAGGGACCGGCCATCGGGATCAAGATCAGGCCGATGCCCGACATCCCCGAACAGGACTACAACAGCTACCTCTGGGTCGTGCGCGACAACCTCGTGCGGTGGGTCTCAACCAGCGATGTGCTGCATGCCCCGCAGCCTGTGCAGGACCGCGATAACCGGCCCGCCTGATGCGGCAAACCGAGCGGCGGCAGGCCCGAATCGTTAGGCCCACCGCCGCATTGGTGATACCTTTCTGGCTCGGCGTGATGATGGACGACTGCCAGCATTTCGATGTTTGGCGGAGCGGTGCCACTGGTTCGAGTCCATTCACGGCGCGGGGGGGAGCTTTGCGGCTTCCCCCCTCAGCATTTCCGGCAGCCACGTCCCGCTCCCATCCCCGCTCACCCCCGGCTGCGCGCTGGCGTATACCATATCGGCGAAGACCAGGCCCGCTGCTGGATCGTCGGCGCCACGTCCTTCGAAAGCGGCAAACCGAACTCGATCGACCGCAGGGTGGACCAGCGCGGCGTGGGGATTTCCAGCACGCGCACGTAATAGGCGGCGGGCTGATCGGCCTTGAACGTGGGATCGGTCCAGACAGTCGCAAGCTCCGCCGCCCCGATGGAATTGTCCCATTTGCCGGTCTTGAGATCGACTGTCGAACCGACGGGAGCCAGCTTGCCGGTGGCAGGATCGATCTTGCGCCCCCCGCTCCCCACGACGTCGAAGATCTTCTCCTGCTGCTTGCCGTTCTTGACATAGACCTTGACCACCTGCACCCGGTCGAGATTGCCGCTGAGCGGGTCCTTCACCGCCTGCACCACGAAGCTTGGCGCCTTGCCGCTTGCGCCTAGCGGCAGATCGCCGCCCATCGGCACGCCAAGGCGGTAGGCATCGTGGACCCAGCCGGGCTTCGCGACAAAGCAGCTGGCAAAGTCCCACCCGCCGAAGAAGCGCACCTTCAGGCGGCTGCCCGAAGTCGCGTAAGTCTCCTTGCGGCGGAACGCGTCGTAGATCGCCTCGCGCGTGTTTGCTTCGGCCCAGACACCGGTGAGCGCGCCGGGGCTCAGCACCACCGGGTTGAGCCCCGCCGAAAGCCCTGAGGGCTTGAGCCCCAGCGCCTGCTCCGCCGTCTCCCGGTTCAGCCGGCCGCCACCGAGATTGGCGGTGGCAATGCCGCCATACTCCTGCGCGGTGGAGACTTGCAGGCCGCTGTGCAGGTCGCTCGAACCTTCGGCGCCATCCTTGTAGGGGTTCACGCCGAGCTTCTGCTGCAGCACCAGCCCGCGTCCAAGCGCATCGCGCCAGTAGGACCCGGCGGGCTTGCTCGGCTGGTTGCCGATCAGCAGCTTGTCGAAGAGCTCGTAGTTCGCGAACTCGTCATTGGCCGAAAGCGCCGGGTGCGTTTCCGAGGTGCCCTTGTTCTGGGAAACTTCGCTCAGCGGCTCGTTCGCCGCGCGCAGCTGGGCATAAAGCCGTCGTTCTGGCTGATCGCGCCCGAAATGCGCACCGCCAGCTTGTCCGCAATGATCCCCCCGCTGACCGAAGCACGCAGCTGGTAGAAGCCCTTGTTGCCGACATCCGCCCAGCCCGAAAACTCCGGGGTAAAGCTCGGCTTGCGGCTGGTGATGTTGATCACGCCCGAAGTCGTGTTCTTGCCGGAGCGAACGCGTGACGAAAGACATCGTGAGATCACCTGAAACGGGAGGAACATGGCGCCCCCATCCCGCGCTCGCCGGGGACGGCTGGCGGATGGAAGGCGGCAAAATTGGTCCGCTACGGTGCCACGAGCACACGCGCGGGGCGGGAGAGGACAATGCGCAGCTCTGCGCGCGCCGGGGGCCGCGTGGCGTGCCTGGCAGATCGGTCAGGTCAGGAGAATCAGCCCGTCAGGCGCCGCGGGGTGTCCCGTCCGGCAGGCAAAGGCCAATTCGTGAAGAGCGCTCAGGCGAGCGCGAACATGGTATGCATCGTATCACCTCGTCATGGAGGGGATCACATTGCCTGGCGGTGTCGCCCCAGCATCGCGCGCTTTAGCGGTTGGTAATGCGCAGCAAGCTGCTTGCCCGTCGAAGCGTGCAAAGGCAAAGAAAGGAGGCCAATTGTCGTTATTCGGCGCGTTGAATGGCGTCCGTTTGATCTGCCCTTCGTTTAGCCGGTCCGAGACAAGACGGACACAACGCACACCGCTTCTTCGACGCCCCATAGCCCGCCGCCGTTCTCGGCAACAGCAACCCTTGCGCGCTCGACTTGCCGTTTTCCGGCTTCGCCGCGTAGCTGCGTGACCAGCTCGAAGATCTGCGCAAGCCCGCTTCGGTGCACAGGACCGCCGCCGCCGCGCCGTCACTGACCGGAGCGCACATCGGCAAAGTCAGCGGCCACACGATAGGGCGCCCTGCCAGCACCTCAAGGACCGAATAGGCGATCCGGCTGGTAGGCTGGCCGGTCTGGGTGTCGGCCCCGGGGTCGTGGTGGCGGTCCATCTGCGTAACAGCTGCGAATATGTCGTCAGCGAGTTCGCGATCCAGAAGCTTGCTGCGATCCGGGTGCCGCTCAACGAGCAGATGGGGGTGCCCGAACTAGGCTACTGCCTCGCGCACAGCCGCGCGCAGGTCCTCATCACCCACGCCGATCTGCCCCGCGCGAAAGACCTGGAGGCCCAGCCCTTCATGATCGTCGTGGGTGCCGCGCCGGATCGGCCGCTTGCTGAGGGACAAGCGCATACGTCTACTCGACCGAGGTCGAAGGCGTGCTGCGCCAGCACCCGGCTGTACGCGAAGCTGCGGTTGTCGGGATTCCCCACCCCGATTGGGGCGAGGCGGTGACGGCCGTGCTGATTGCCGCAGAGGGAGCCGAGGCTGAGGATATCCGCCAGTTCTCGAAAGCCCGGCTATCGGCCTACAAGGTCCCCAAGACCGTCCACATCGTTTCGGAGCTGCCGCTGACGCAATACGGGAAGATCGACAAGCGGCGGATCCGGGCGCAGTTGATCGAGGAGGCTCGCAGCCTGCGGGGATAAGGCCCGCTAGTCGGGCCGGACAGCAGTGATTTCAATCTGCCTGCCGGTTTATGGGCTCCAGCCACCCGCTCAGCTGGCCGCTGACCTTGCGCCAGAGGATATCGGCGCGCCCGTCGCCGTTGAAATCGCCGGAGCTCGCGCCCTTCCAGTCGCTGGAGACAGCCTGATTGACGGCAGCGGGTTCGGTCAATCCCGTTTATGGATATGCGTCAGATCAGCATCCATTCTGCGCCAAGGTTCCCCAGGTTGGCGCCGCCGATGATCGCGGTGTCGTCGAGCAGCCATGAAGCGTACGTACCGCCGGCGTCGTGGAACAGCAGGTCGCTCTTGCCGTCGCTGTTGAGGTCGGTGATCTTCGCAAGCTGGAAGGTGCCGCCCGGGTTGCCGATGTTGCCGCCGCCGACAATGCTGGTGCCGTCCAGATCCCAGCTTGCGTAAGTCCCGGCGGTGTTCTGGAACAGCATGTCGGATTTGCCGTCGCCGTTGAAGTCGCCAAGGCCCCTGAAGGTCCAGCCTGCACCCGGATTGCCGATGTTGCCGCCGCCGGTGATCGCGGTATCGTTGAGCAGCCAGGCGGCATAGGTGCCCGCCGCGTTGCGGAACAGCACGTCGGACTTGCCGTCTCCGTCAAGATCGCCCGCCGCGACAAAGCTGAACCCGGCCGCCGTGCCCACATTGCCGCCGCCGATGATGGCGGTACCGGCAAGGTCCCAGGTGGCATAAGCCCCGCTCGCGGTGTTCTGGAACAGGATGTCCGCGCGCCCGTCGCCGTTGAAATCGGCCGCAGCCCGGAACTCCCAGCCGGCGCCCGGATTGCCGATGGTGCCGCCGCCGATGAAGCTGCTGCCATCGCTTCTGAACGTCGCCAGCCGTCCGTCGGTGTGCTGGAACAGCACGTCGCTCTCGCCCGTACCCGAAAAATCCGCGACTGCCCGTGCCTTCCAGCCGCTGCCGGGATTGCCCAGGGTGCCGCCGCCGACAATGCGGTTGCTGCCCACCAGCCATGTCGCAACCGTGCCGCCTGTCTGCTGGAATGCCAGAGCGGCAAAGCTGTGCGCCTCAGGCGCGGCGATGGCCGCAAACGCCGCGCCCGGGTTGCCCACGTTACCGCCGCCGATGATGGCGGTATCCTTCAGCGTCCATGTCGCCAGGGCGCCATTCACGTTGCGGAAGATCAGGTCGGACCGGCCGTCGCCGTTGTAATCGTCGATCCCCGCCAGGGTGAAGGCGGTGCCGGGATTGCCGATGGTGCCACCGCCGACAATTGCGGTGCCATCAAGGTCCCAGGTGGCATAGCGGCCATCGGCATTCTGGAACAGGATGTCGCTCCTGCCGTCGCCGTTGAAATCGCCGACGCCCTTGAAGAACCAGGCCGCCCCGGGGTTGCCGACATTCCCGCTGCCGGTGATCGCCGTGCCGTTGATCGTCCAGATCGCATAGGTGCCATTGGCGTTCTGGAACAGGATGTCGCTCCTGCCGTCGCCGTTGAAATCACCGGTTGCCTTGTAGACGAAACTTGCCCCCGGCGCGCCGATATTGCCGCCGCCAGTGATTGCCGCACCGTTCAGCTGCCAGCTGGCATAGACCCCGGTCAGTGTGTTCAGGAACAGCAGATCGGCATTGCCATCGCCGTTGAAATAGCCGGTACCGACGAATGCATAAGCCGATCCGGGATTGCCGATGTTGCCCCCGCCGGTGATCGCGGTGCCTGAAAGCTGCCAGGAGGCGAGAAGGCCGCCGCGGTCGCGGAACAGGACATCGGTACTGCCATTGCCGTTGAAATCGGCCAGCGCCACGACCGAGAAGGCCGGCCCCGGATTGCCCAGATTGCCCCCGCCATTGAGCGACGTGCCATTCAGCTGCCAGGAGGCCAGCAATCCGTTCTGGCCGCGGAACAGAATGTCGCCGCGCCCGTCGCCGTTGAAATCGTTGCTCACGCTGGCGCGCTGCCACACGAGATCCACGTCGTACGGCGATGCGCTGGAAATGGCCGAGACGGTATAGCCCGGGCGCCGATTCTGCAGGTTCAGCGTGCCGCCGGTGAAGGTGAGCGTGTTGCCGCTCAGCGAATAGGTAAACGCCGGGCTGCCGACCGCTGCGGCCCCGGTAAAGGTGATACGATCTCCGATAGCGAGATCGGTGATCGTATCACCGTTCAGCTCCACTGCGCTCCCCGAGAAGGTGTCGTTGCCCGTACCGCCGGTAAGCGTGTCCGCACCCGAGCCGCCAACGAGCTTGTCATTGCCGCTCCCGCCGAACAGCGTATCATTGTCTTTGCCGCCGTTGAGCGTATCGGCCCCGGCACCGCCGATGAGAACGTCGTCGCCAATGTTGCCGTCCAGCGTGTCGTTGCCATTTCCGGCGATCAGCAAATCTCTGCCAATGTCTCCTGTAAGCGTGGTCGCCGTCGTCACGGTGTTGAAGATGAAGTCGCTGGCGGTCAGCTGGCTCGGTAGAATGCCGCTGATGGTGATTGATCCCTTTGAGTAGGGCAGGCTGATCACGGTGTTGCCAAGGTTCTCCGAGATAAAGGGCGACAGCGCCTCCAGATCGCCAAAGCCAAGGGACGCGAGATTGATCCGGTCCTGACCTCTCACGAAGTCCGTGATCACGTCTCTGCCGAACGGAAGGGCGGTGTAGACAAAAGTGTCGTTTCCGCTGCCGCCCACAAGCAAGTCATCGCCAAGGCCGCCGATGAGGGTGTCGGCACCGGCGCCGCCGTAGAGATCGTCGTAACCACCCCCGCCGTCCAGGGTGTCGTTGCCATTGCCGCCGAACAGCACGTCGTCGGCGCCGGTCGCTGTGGGCGACGTCGCCGTCGTCGCAGTGTTGAAGATGAAATCGTCCGCCGTCAGCTGGCTAAGCTGAACGCCGAGGATGGTAATGGTTTCCGATGCGCCGCCATAGATCAGGCGGATCACGGTAGTGCCACCATCATCAGACATGCAGTGCGACAGCGTCGCCAGATCGGCCACACCAACGGCCGCGAGATTGATCTTGTCCTGACCGCTCACGAAGTCTGCGATCACATCGTTGCCGAACCGACGAGCGGTGTAGCCAAAAATGTCATTCCCACTGCCGCCCCGCAGCCAGTCATCGCCAGTGCCGCCGATGAGTTTATCGGCACCGGCACCGCTGTCGAGAACGTCGTCACCATCGCCGCCGTTCAGCGTATCGTTGCCATTGCCGCCGAACAGCATGTCGCCATTGGCCGTTCCTGTGAGCGATAGCGCAGTCGTCGCAGTGTTGAAGATGAAATCGCTGGCTGTCAGCTGGCTTGGCAGAACACCTTTGATCGTAATCGTTTCGAGTGAGCTATCGTAGACCAAGCGGATGAAGGAATTGCCGAGGTCCTCCGTTATGTAGGGCGACAGCGTCGCCAGATCGGCAATGCCAAGGGCCGAGAGATTGATCCGGTCCTGACCTCTCACGAAGTCGGTAATTACGTCTTCACCGAACAGGCGCCCCGTGAATGCAAAAATGTCATTCCCTGCGCCGCCGGTGAACTGATCATTGGCAGAGGTGCCGGACAAGGTATCGTTGTTACCCGTGCCGGTAATGATCGCCATGAACAGCTCCGAATCAGTCTAAGTTCTTTTTTATATCATTGATATTCTTCCATTGTAGCTTGAAATTTCAAGTTTTAGTCCGATTTGGGATTACGGCGGCAGTTTACAGAATCCCTCGGCCGTAAGAAGCTAGCCTGGCACCAGATCATCGGCAGCAAAAGGATTCCCAGATTGCCGCCGCCGATGATCGCGGAACAGCAGGTCGCTTTTGCCGTCGGACTTTACCAAAAAGCGGTCACATTTCAGGGGAGCACGACAAGAGCGGACGCCGAACCGCCACAAATCCGCCATCGCTACTTGTCGATTTGAGTCAGCGTAAACGAAACGCGACATTCGGAGGGAGCCAATGGTGCCCGGGGACGGAGTCGAACCGCCGACACCGTGATTTTCAGTCACGTGCTCTACCAACTGAGCTACCCGGGCATCGCCGCCTGCGGATGGCCGACATGGCTCCTCCGCGCGTTGGAAGCGCGCCTATGGCGAAGGCTTGGCACCTTGTCCAGTCCCAAGATACCTAAATATCGACCTCGGGATCGCCTTCGGGATCGTGCACCGGCCCGGGCAGGGTGTAGCCTTCCTCCAGCCAGTTAACGAGATCGCGGTCGCGGCAACGGGATGAGCAGAACGGCGCGTATTCGGCCACGCGCGGCTTGCGGCAAATGGGGCAGCGGCGAATTGGGGCGGGAGGCTGGCTCATGCCGCAATCGCCTGCGCGAAGGTCGCGCCGAGCGCAAGCCCCGCGTCCTCGTGCCACTGCAAGCGCCGCCCGGTGCGGCGCGCAAGCTCGGCTTCCCAGTCCTCGCGCATCGCGCGGCGCACGGCGGGGTGCGCGGTGAGCAGCAGCGTCCCCGGCTCGGCCACGCGCTCGGCCATCCGCAGCATGCGGCGCGCCGCGGTGGCGGCAGGCGCGCGGGCGAAGCGGGCGATCAGCGAGGGCCGTTCAAGGCGGGAGACCAGCTGGACAAAGCCGAAGCCGTTCATGCCGGTGCGCTCGCCCTGCCAGCCCGCTGCGGCAAGCGCGCCTGCCAGTGCCTCGTCCACCGCGCGGCGCTGCGCCTTTTCGGCGAGCGAGGGAAAATCCACCCCCACCGATCCGCCGATATCGAAGCGCCGCAGCGCGGCGGCAATCGCTGGCACTGCGGCGAGCGCAAGCGCTGGCAGCGGCGGCGGTCCATCGATGTCGATCACCGTCATCGCGGGCGCCGGGCTGATCACGAGGCTGCCCGCGGCAAAAATGACTTCACCGCCAAGCGCTTCCGCCACGAGATCGTCCCACCCCGCCTCGGCCAAAGCGCCGCCATGCACCGGCACGCTGCGCACAGGATGCGGCCCGGCGGAAAGCTCCTCCAGCAGCGATGGCGCGGGCCGGGGCGCATCTCCCGGCGCGGCGGCACGCACCTGCGGCAGCTTGGCACGGCCTTTCTCGGCAATGGCGGAGCGCGTCACGCGCACCAGCACCGGCTGCCCCTCGGTAAGGCCGGGATCAAAGCCCTCTCCCAGCGCCTCGCTGCCATCGGGCAGGCGCACTGCGGCGCGGCGGGTGCCGGGGATGCGCGCGCCCAGCCGTGCTTCGGCCACCGCGCCTGCACGCCACGGCTCGTCCCACTGCACGCGCGCGGCCACGATCTCGCCCTGCTCGACAAGGACCGCGCGCTCTTCGCCGATGCCCGCTTCGATCAACCATTCTGGCCCGGAAACCGATGGCATATCAGGCGATCTTCAGCCCCGCCGCGCGCAGCAGGCGGCGCGTTTCATAAAGCGGCAGGCCCATGACCCCGGAATGGCTCCCCGCCAGCCAGATGCAAAAGCCCTCGGCGCTGCCCTGAATGGCATAGCCGCCCGCCTTCCCGTACCATTCGCCCCCGGCGATATAGGCCTCGATCTCGGCAGGCTCGAGCCGCTTGAACCGGACAATCGTCTCGCTCAGCGCCTCGCGCAGCGTGCCATCGGGGGTGAGCACGGCAATCGCCGAAAACACCCGGTGCCGCCGGCCCGAAAGCCGCGCGAGGCAGGCCCGTGCGGTCTGCTCGTCCTCGGCCTTGGGCAGGATGCGCCGGCCGGCGCCGACCACGGTATCGCCAGCCAGAATCACCGCCCCGGGTGCAAGCACCGCCGCCGCACGCGCCTTTTCGGCGGCGAGGCGCACGGCATGGGCGCGCGGCACTTCACCGGGCAGCGGGCTTTCGTCGATATCGGTGGCAAGGATACGCGGCGCGGTCAGGCCGAGCCGGGCCAACAACTCCCTGCGGCGCGGGCTGGCCGAGGCCAGAACGAGTTCGGGATCCCCAGGCGCTGACGGCACGGCGGCCACACCGCCGTCCATCACAATCGATCCATCAGGACTGACCCATTTAAAACTGACCCATTAGAACTGACCCATTAAAACTGACCGGGCCCCGAACGACCGGGCATGAAGCGATAGGTAATCCGGCCCTTGGTCAAGTCATAAGGCGTCAATTCGACCAGCACCTCGTCGCCCACCAGCACGCGGATACGGTTCTTGCGCATCTTGCCGGCGGTATGGCCCAGGATTTCGTGTTCGTTCTCCAGCTTCACGCGGAACATCGCGTTGGGCAGCAGTTCGACCACCTGGCCGCGCATCTCGAGGAGTTCTTCTTTCGCCATAGGCGGGGTCGATTGCCTTTTCGTGGGTGGGTTTGAAACACGCAAACGGGCGCGAAAACGCGCCCTTGGCCGGCGCGCATAGCGACTTGCGGCACAAAAGGAAAGCGGGAAGCCGATTGCTGCGCTGCGACAAAATGATACGAAAGGGTCATTGTCGGGCAGAGGTACGCCGACCTAGGAGCGGCGAAGGGGGGCAGCAACCTCGCACCGCGCAGGAATGCCCGGTCCGTCAATAGGATACTGAGCGATGGTACTGCCAGAACGCGCTGCGGCCATGGTGCTGCTCGCGCTGACACCGCTTCCGGCCGCAGCCGCCCCCGCCGGGATACCGGGTGGTGCGCCCTCTGCCACGCCCGCCGCGCCGCCCACCGAGCAAACGTCGCAGGATTCGGCTGCCGACATGCCCAATCCGGAAGCTGACCCCGAGGGCGATATCGTCGTCGTCGCCACCCGCATCCGGGGCGAGGTGGAGACCACTGCGCCGCCCATCGTCACGCTCAGCGAAGACGATATCGCCGCCTATGGCGCAAGCTCGCTCCAGTCGCTGCTTGCCGCGCTTGCGCCGCAGACAGGCACGGGGCGCGGGCGCGGCGATGGCACGCCTTCGATCCTCCTGAACGGCCTGCGCATCGCCAGCTTCCGCGAGATCCGCTCGATCCCGCCCGAGGCGATCCGCCGCGTCGAAGTGCTGCCCGAGGAAGTCGCGCTCAAATACGGCTTCCGGCCCGATCAGCGCGTCGTCAACTTCATCCTCAAGGACAAGTTCCGCAGCTTCGGCAGCGAAACCGAAGTGAAGCTCCCCGGCGCGGGCGGCTTCAGCGATCTCAATGAGGAAGCCACCCTCACCCGCATCGAAAAGGCGAGCCGCCTCAACCTCACCGGCACGCTCGAACGTCGCTCCCCCCTGACCGAGGCCGAGCGCGGCATTGTCCAGCCCGCCGCGGCCGGCGCAGCGACGGTTGCGTCCGATCCCCGGCCGGGCGATTTCCGCACCCTTCTCGCCGATGCGCGCAGCGCCGCGCTCAACGGCACCTGGGCAAAATCGCTCGGCGCCGGTGCTTCGGTCACGCTCAACGGCCTCGTACAGCGCAATGACAACCGCAGCCTCAATGGGCTCAACACGGTGGTCCTCGCCGCGCCCGATGGCAGCCTCACGCAGCGCACCACGCTGCTGCCCGCCCCGCTCGCCAGCCGCACCGTGTCTGATACCGTCTCCGCCGGTGCGACGCTCAACCTCCCGCTCGGGCCATGGCAGCTCGCGTGGACGGCGGACGGCACGCATGTCGCCACGACCACCACGATTGACGCGCGCGCCGATCTGTCCGGCTTGCAGACCCTCGTCGATCAGGGAACGCTGTCCCCCACCGGCGCGCTCCCTGCCGATGCGATCCTGCCCACGCCGCAGGGCATTGCCCGCAGCAAGAGCGACACCGCAACCACGCTCGCCACCTTCACCGGATCGCCGCTGCGCCTGCCCGGCGGGCAGACCGCCCTGACGCTCAAGGCGGGCTTTGCCTATTCAGGGCTGCACTCCTCGGATTCGCGCCAGCTTGGCACGCCCGCCAGCCTCCGGCGCGGCGATGCGCAAGCCGGCTTCAGCCTTGACCTGCCCATCACCAGCCGCCGCGAAAGTTTCGGCGGCAAGCTCGGCGATATCTCGCTCAACGTGAACGCGGAGGCGCACAATGTCTCCGATTTCGGCGGCCTCACCGCGTGGGGCGCCGGGATCACCTGGGGCGTCACGCCCAAGCTGACGTTCGCCGCCAACTACATCGCCAGCGAGAAAGCGCCCGGCCTCTCCGATCTCGGCGCGCCGGTCACCGTCACCACCGGCGTGGCGCTCTACGATTTCACCCGGGGAGAAAGCGTCCTCGCCACCGTCCTCACCGGCGGCAATCCCGCGCTCAAGAAAGAGCGCCAGCGCGATATCAAGCTTTCGGCCAACTGGGATCTGCCAATCGGCAAGGAATCCGCGCTCCTCGTCGAATACTTCCGCAACCGCTCGCTCGATACCACCAACGCCTTCCCGCTGCTCACGTCCGATGTCGAAGCGGCCTTCCCCGGCCGCGTCACGCGCGATCCCAGCGGGCGGATCGTCAGCGTGGACGAGCGCGCGGTGACTTTTGCCGAAACCACCGGCTCGCGCATGCGCGCCAGCCTCAACTTCGGCGGTCCGTTCGGCAAACCGGATCCCAATGCGCGGCGCGGTGCCTTTGCCGGGATGCGCCGGCCGGGCGGCGGCCCCGGCGGACCTCGCCCCGGCGGCGGCGGCCCCGGTGGCGGCGGGGGGCGCGGCGGCTTCGGCGGCGACGGGCGCGGCCACTGGAACCTCAGCATCGCCTATACCCAGGAACTTGCCGAGACAGCGCGGATCGTTCCCGGCGGGCGCGTGCTCGATCTGCTAGGTGGCGATGCGCTTGCCGGCGCAGGCATTTCCCGCAGCAGCGCCACGCTCGAAGGCGGCGGCTTCTACCGCGGCTTCGGCCTGCGCATCTCGGGCACCTATGCCAGCGGCACGCATGTCGATGGCGCCCAAGCGAGTAGTGGGGGCATCCCGGGCGCCAGCAGGCTTGATTTCGGCGATCTGGCGACGTTCAACTTGCGCGGCTTCATCGATCTCGGCCGCATGCCCAAGCTTGTCAGCCGTGCGCCGTTCTTCAAGGGCACGCGCGTAGCCCTCGGCATCAACAACCTGTTCGATACCGTCCAGAAGGTCACCGATCAGACCGGCGCGACACCGCTGCGCTACCAGCGCGGCTACCTCAATCCGGAGGGCCGTGTGTTCAGTATCGAATTGCGCAAGCAGTTCTGATCGGCGGGTTCAGCTATACCCCCGCAGCCTCGGCCGCTCGCGCAAGCCGGGCCGGCCGCTGCGGCGGTACGGCGCGGCCTCATGACCGGCATTGGCATCGGCAAAGTGCCGCTCGTTGACCACCTCGTGCAGCGGCAGCGGTTCCTCGAACGCGATGCCGAAGCACGCGCCCTGCGACCAGACGACGGTGCCGAACACGTCCAGCCGATTGGTCTGCAGCACCACGCCCGCGCCGAACCCGGGCAGCTTCCCCGCGATCGTCACCCGCGCCCCGGCCTGCGAAAGGTCGTCAAGCTGGCAGCTCACGAGCCCCTGCAGCAGGATGACATGCGCCGGAATATGGAGCCGCACCCGCGGCTTGGAGCGGCGCCCGGTGATCTGGGGCGTCGGGATGGTCGGCTTGCGAGATTGGGCGTTCATGATGCGCGTGCCTTTGCGCCCGCACCTCTTAAGCGGCCATCGCCGAGGCCCTAGCGGATTTCCCTTATAGGCGGGTCTGCGCGCGGGGATATCTGCCCGCCGCCTCTCCCCAAACCGTGCGCGGGCCACTATCTCGGTCCCAGCCATGGCGCGCCGCAGTCCCCCTCCCGTTTCCGACCAGCATTCCGGGCCGCAAGTGCCGGAACCCCTGCTGCCGCAGGCCTCGGAACGCTTCAACGAGGACAAGGCGACCTATACCGTGCGCGGTTCGGACCAGCCGGATATCGAACGCGGCGTCGCCGCGATCCGCGAAGTCGTCGCCACGCTGAAGCCCAAGCCTGGCGTCTACCGCATGCACGATGCGCGCGGCGATGTGCTCTATGTCGGCAAGGCGCGCGCGCTCAGGAACCGCGTTGCGAACTACATACAAGTGGATCGCCTGCCCCAGCGCCTCAAGCGCATGGTCAGCCAGACGCGCTCGATGACCATCGTGACGACCAATTCGGAAGCCGAGGCGCTCCTCCTCGAAGCGCAGCTGATCAAGCGCTATCGCCCGCCCTACAACGTGCTGCTGCGCGACGATAAATCGTTCCCGTTCATCCTCCTGCGCGCCGATCACGCCTTCCCGCGCATCCAGAAACACCGCGGTGCGCGCCGCGCCAAGGGCAACTACTACGGCCCCTTCGCCAGCGCCGGCTCGGTCAACACCACGATCAACGCGCTGCAGAAGCTGTTTCTCCTGCGCAGCTGCAACGACGGTTACATGTCGCGCCGTGATCGGCCCTGCCTGCTCTACCAGATCAAGCGCTGCTCGGCCCCTTGCGTCGATCGCATCAGCGAGGAAGGCTATGCCGAACTTGTCCGGCAGGCGAAGGACTTCCTCGGCGGCAAATCGGGCGCGGTGCAGAAGGAAATCGAGACGCAGATGAGCGCGGCCGCCGAAGCGCTCGACTATGAACGCGCCGCCATGCTGCGTGATCGGCTGCGCGCCGCAACCTTCATTCAGGGCAGCCAGGCGGTGAACGCCGAAGGCGTCGGCAACGCCGATGTCTTCGCGATGGCGAGCAAGGGCGGGCAGATCGGCATCCAGGCCTTCTTCATCCGCGGCGGGCAGAACTGGGGCCACCGCGCCTTTTTTCCCGGCCATACCGAAGGGCTGGAGGAAGCCGAAGTCATGACCAGCTTCCTCGCCCAGTTCTACGAGGAAGTCCCCCCGCCGCGCCTCATCCTGCTTGATCGGGACCTACCCGAAGCGGATCTCCTCGCCGAAGCGCTCTACCCCGCCGCTGGCGGCAAAGTCGAAATCTCGGTCCCCCAGCGCGGTGACCGCCGCCGCCTGATGGAGCAGGCCCAGCGCAACGCCGTCGAAGCGCTCGAACGCCGCCTGGCCGAAAGCGGCACCAAGGCGCGCACCTGGCGCGAGATGGCCGAATTCCTCGAACTCGGCGAATCGCCGAACCGTGTCGAAGTCTACGACAACTCCCACGTGCAAGGCGCCCACGCGCTCGGCGCCATGATCGTTGCGGGGCCCGATGGCTTCATGACCGGCCAGTACCGCAAGTGGAACATCAAGACCGCGCAGACCAATGACGATTTCGGCATGATGCGCGAAGTGTTCCAGCGCCGCTTTGCCAAAGCGCAGGATGACGATCCCGATCGCGAGGCCGGCATCTGGCCCGATCTCGTGCTGATCGACGGCGGCAAGGGTCAATTGTCCGCCGCACGCGAAACGCTGGAAGCGATGGGCATCGAGGACGTCACCTTGATCGGCATCGCCAAGGGCCCGCACCACGGGCGCGAGGGGCGCGAGGTGTTCCACTTCATGGACGGGCGCGAAAAGATGCTCCCGGTCAATTCGCCCGTGCTGTTCCACCTCCAGCGCCTGCGCGATGAAGTCCACCGCTTCGCCATCGGCGCGCACCGCGCCAAGCGCAGCCGCGCAATCACCGCGAGTCCGCTCGACGAAGTCCCCGGCATCGGCCCCGCCCGCAAGCGCGCGCTGCTGCTGCATTTCGGCACCGCCAGCAAGGTCCGCGCCGCCAGCCTCGAAGACCTGCAGCGCGCGCCCGGTGTCAGCGCCGCCGTCGCGCAGGCGGTCTACGATTTCTACCACCCCGGCGCCTGACAGAACCCCTGCACGCACTGCTTGCCGCTCGTCCCGGCTTTTCGCGAAGCAGCACCTGTCCAACAGGGAGGGCGTTTCGGCCCGGATCGGCCCATATCGGCTAAGAATCTTTACTATCCTGTGATAGGGATCATGACCTACCGCAGACAAGCGGTCGGCGATCCGGGGGGCACGGTGGCGTTCAAGGAAGTCTACAAGGCAGGCGCGCGCGTACCGCAACGGCCGTTGCGATGGGCCGCAACGCTTGCTGCGCTGGCTCTGCCGCTGTCCGTGCCGGTGTGGGCTCAGGGCACGGCCACCACCGGAGTCGGCTCGCAGTTCGAACTCACATTCTGGCAGTCGGTCGAAAGCGGTAACGATCCGGCGCTCTACGAAGCTTACCTCGCGCAATATCCGAACGGCACCTTTTCGACCGTCGCGCGGGTCAAGCTTGCGCGGCTGCGCCAGATGGCGGCGCCCGCCCCAGCTCCGATTGCTGCCCCGATTGCTGCCTCGATTGCTGCCCCGGCTCCCGCTCCCGCCGCACCGGCCAGCCTGCCAGCGCAGCAGCCTCTCGCGGCTCCGGCGCCGGCCGTGCAGGAGGTCCGGACAGCCCCCGCTGCCACGCCGCCGGTCGTGACAGCGTCCGCACCGCAAGCCGCCATCACTGCGCCGCCGCCAGCGGCCGCCCCTGCTCGCGCGCAGCTTGCCTCCGCCGCAACCAGAACCCAGCCCCGCGCGAGCCGCGAACGCCTTGTGGCACCGCCGCCAGCCTCGCCCAGGCCCTCCCCCGTTCCAACCCCGGCAGCCCACGACGAATCCGAAACCGCGCCCTTCGTCACCGCCGCCCCGCCGACCGAACCCGCGCCCGAATCCAGCGAAAGCGATGCCCTGCGCCGTCTGCTCGGCGCGCTGGGAGATAGCCAGCGCCTCGGCGCGGCTGCTCCATCGCCGATCGTCGATACGGCCGATGGAGCAGCAACAGATACCGCGCCGCTCACCGCGCCTGCCGCGCCGATGGCCACCCCGGCAGCCGCCCCCGCTGCTGCGCCGCCGCGCCTTGTCGAAGTGTCCGGGCCGCCCGTGGCCGTGCCCGATGCCGCCGCACTGTCAGCCCGCGCCGTGCCTGCCGCAGAGTCCCGCCCGATTGCCGTCGGCCCGCTTCCGCCCGGCTTTGCTCTGCCGCCGCGCCCGCAGCTTGCCGCCATCCCGCCGGTCGCGTTCCCGGCCAGCTTCTGCTCTGCCGAAGCGCGCAATGCCTTCCACGATGGGACCTATGTCACCGCGGTCGAAGCCTCCAAGCGCAACAACGATGCCGCCATCGCCTACATGCATCAGCTCCAGGATCTCTACGATACCAACCAGCTCAGCGGCGATATCAACCCGATGAACGCGGTCGCCTCCGAAGCCCGCGCTTATGGCCCCGTCGCCGCCGCCGCCTTCGCCGCGCAATCGGCACTGGTGAGCGCCTTCAACACGCTCATGGCCGTGCCGATCATCCCCTGCGAGGCGCCGAAGCAGCCGTGATCCGTCTCTCACGCAGTGCCGGGATGGCAAGTGCGCTCGCCCTCGCACTGGCTCCCGTCGCCGCAGAGTCGGCGGCGCCGGTGCCGCCGATCTGCCCCGATGCGGCAACCGTGCAGGCCGCACGAATTGTCGAGTTTCAGACCATGATGATGGGCGTAGCCGTGCGCTGCCGCCTTGTCGGCGTGCCGATCCTCGAACACCTCGATGATATGAACAGCGCCCGCCGCATGATGTTTACCGACGCGAACGACCGGGTCGCGACGTTCCTGCGCAGCCTGAAGACAAGGCCCCTGCCCACGATTGCCCCGCTCACCGGCGGTGCGAACCCGGCACCCCAGCCCACCCCTTCGGCGTCCGGCAAGGCGATCGCGGGAAAGGCAGGCGCAAAAACAGCCGGCAATGCCGCTGCTCCTCTGGCCATCGCCGCAACTGGCGCACGCAAGGTGCCCGCCCGCACGGCGAGCGCAGCACCCGCCCCGGCCAAGCCGCCCGCCGCCAAGGTCTCGCGCCGCACCGATCCCTATGATCGCTACCTGACGATGATCGGCAACCAGTACGGCGCCGGGATCACCACGCTGCAGCGCTGCAAGGCGTTCGACGCCATCGTGATCGCGGTATCGGACAGGACAAACCCCAACCGGCTGCTGACAATGGTGTCGTCCTCGCTCGTGCAGGCCACCCTGCTCGAAGCGATCGTGAAATGCCCTTCCGGCAAGTAGACCTCAGGCTTAGGGCTTTTTGGTCAGCGGCCGGATCAGCCCTTCCTGCGCCACATTGGCGACGAGCTTGCCCTCCCGCGTGAAGATGCGCCCCCGGTTGAACCCGCGCGCGCGGCCCGCCCATGGGCTGTCGCAGACATAGAGCAGCCATTCGTCGGCGCGGAAATCGTCGTGAAACCAGATCGCGTGATCGAGGCTCGCGCCCATCATGTTGCCCTTGGTCCAGCTGATCGCGTGCGGCAGCGTCGCGGTGCTGAGCAGGGTCATGTCGCTGGCATAAGCGAGCACGGCGCGGTGGATCTTGGGGTCGTCAGGCAGCGGTGCCACCGCGCGCATCCACGTGTGCGAAAGCGGCTCGCGCGGGGGGCCGCCCATCCAGTGCTGCGCTTCCACCGGGCGCAGCTCGATCGGGCGCGGGGTGAGCATGACATGGCGCAGCCGCTCCGGCACCTTGTGGGCATATTCGGCGCGCAAGTCCGCCTCGCGGCGCAGGCTTTCGGGCTCTGGCACTTGCGGCATTTCGTCGGCGTGCTCCATCCCCGGCTCACGCTTGTGAAACGAGGCGACCATGGTCAGGATCGGCTTCCCCTGCTGGCTCGCCACCACGCGCCGGTTGGCAAAGCTCCCGCCATCGAGATCGCGCATCACCTCGAAGTCGATGGCGTAATCGTCGTTCCCGCCGCGCAGGAAGTAGGCGTGGAGCGAATGGACCGGGCGGTCATCCGGCACGGTGCGCTCGGCGCTGGCCAGCGCCTGCCCGATGACCTGCCCGCCAAACACGCGCCCCGCCCCGCCGGGCTTGCGTGCACCGATGAAGTGGTCGCCAGAGCCGCCATCGGCAACATCGAGCAGGCGCAGCAGGCCGGCGACAAGATCAGCGGGATCGGAGTTATCAGTCATGGCCCAAGCGCATCGCCCAGCCTGACGTTTGCGTCAACGGAAAGCTTCCCTCAGCCCAGCCCCGGAAGCCGACGCAGCACCCGCCAACCGGCGGCCTTCACCCGGTTGTCCTGCGGCCAGCGCCCGGGCGCGCGCGGGGAAAGCCCCATGCGCCGCAGCACCGCGTTGAACGCGCGCGCATCGGCCTCGGCAAAGCTCCATTCCGAACGCCAGGTGATCGAAAGCGAGATCGCGCTGGCCGGCCCGTTGCGCACATGGTGCGGCGCCATCACTGGCACGTAGAGCGCCTCGCCCGGCCGCAGCTTCCATTCGGTGCCGCCGCGCGCCATGTCGTCGCGCCAGAACAGCTCGCGTCCGCCGCCGGTGTGATAAGTTTCGTGCGTCTCGTCGGGGGCGTAATCCGCATTTCCTTGCGGAAACAGCGTCATCGTCTTCACCCCCGCGAGGTGCAGCAGGATGTTGTGCTCGGGATCGAAGTGATAGGGCGTCACCCCGTTCGGGCTGGTGATGAACACGAAGCCTTGCGGCCGCAGCATTGCCCCCGTGCGCGCCTCGATGGCGGGGCGCAGTTCCTCCAGCAGGCCCAGCAGCAGCTCGCGGTAGGCCGGCACCTGCTCGATGTTCTTGAGCGCCGCCCAGCTGCCCGTGTCCGCGATGCGGCGGATCGTCTCGCCGATCCCGAGGCCATTGCTCGGCGGAACGATGCCGTTGAGGCCCACCGGCAGATCGGCGCGGTTATACTCGCGCGATTGCTCGGGCAGCGCTTCAGCCAGCTCCGCGAGCGCCTCCAGCGTCAGCAGCGGATGCCCGCGCAAGTCGTGAGTCAGGCGGTGCGGCACTTCGGGATAGGCGGCCGCGAAGGCGGCGCGCGCTTCCGGCCTGAACGCTTTGAAATTCATGGCAGCCCCTGCGGATTGCGCGACAATTCGAATTTGGCGATGCGGGCGAACAAGGCGCGGCGAAAGGTGCCGCCGATCGCGATGGAAAAGCGCCCGATGGCGCGGCGTTCGCGCCACAGCGAATCGATCATCGGGTGGTCCGGCGCCGCGCAGCTGTCCGCCCAGCGGATCCCCGGGCGCTCCAGCAGCGCAAGGTTCTCCAGTTGCAGCAGCACGCCCGGCGAAAACCGCGCATAGCGCTCGTCGAACGCGGTCTTGTAGGAAAACGCCCCCGGCGGCGCGATCAGGCTTGCCAGCATGGCAATCGGCTGGCCATCGAGCTCGAGGCTCAGCCGCTCGAGGCAGCCGCGCTCCGCCGCAGCGGCCATGCTCTCGCGAAACAGCCCCGCCGTCTCGCCCGCACAGGCCAGCGCGCTGCCCGCGCTGCCTTTCCAGCCCCCCGCTTCCAGCGCGAGGAAATGCTCGATCCACGGGCCAATCCCGTCCGCATCGTTCCGCCGCACCACAGCCAGATTGCCCTGCTCGGCAAGCCGCGCCTGCTGGCGGCGCAGTTCCTTGCGCTTCTTGCCCGGCAGCGCATGCTCCAGATACGCGGCCGGCCCGAGCGGCGAGGATAGCATCGCGCGCTCCTCGCGGTGGACCAGCACGACCTGCCGACGCTGCCGCGCGCCGACCGCCAAAAGCGCCTCGGCCAGAGCGGATTCCAGCGGCAGTGCAGCGACATGGAAAAAGGCCGCAGCGCCGGCATTGCGATCCGCCCAATCAAGCAGCGCTTCCCAGAACCGCTCTTCCGCTCCTTCCGCCACGATCGGCGCGCCCAGGAACGCATTGGCATGGAGCCAGACCGCCAGATGCGGCAGCGGGTGCCGCCCATAGCGCCGCGCGCGCTGCACCGGCACCAGCGCTTCGGGCGCATTGCCACGCATCATTGCCGCGATGCGGATCCGCTCCTGCGGATCGAACCGCGCGAGGCCGGGCAGCAGATACCATGGCTCGAAAAACGGATTGGGCGTCCCCGCCCGCGCGGCCAGCGCACCCCACGCCGCGCGCGCAGCCTCCGTATCCCACGCGCGCCACGGCAGCACGGCGAAGCTGACATCAGCCTCGCTGGCTCCGGGAGGGCCTGCCTCCCCCGGGCTGATGGTAAAGGATACGTCGTTCAAAATCCGGTCTCCAGCCTGCAGGGCTATCAGGCCAGACCGAACATGCGGTTAACGCGGAGCCTATTTCTGCTCCGGATTGCGGGCGCTTACGCGCTCGCGGCGGTGCGCCGCGCCTTCTGCCATGCGCCCAGCGAAAGCGGAATCACGCCGAGCGCCAGCCCGCCGATTCCCACCGTCAGCACCACCGGGCTGAACGTCGGGATCGTCCACGCCGCCACGCCGGTCATGAACAGCGCGCCCAGCAGCGGCATCATCACATGTGTGAACGCCGCGCGCAGGTCCGTTCTCAGCAAACCCCGGAAATGCCATGCCGAGGCATAGCCCGTCAGCCCCATGTAGAAGCAGATCTGCAGCCCGATCGCCTCGATCGAGCTTTGCAGGATCATCGCCACCGAAGGCATGTAGGACGCGGAAAACAGCAGGATCAGCCCAAAGCCCCAGATCACCAGCGTCGCCGCCCAGGGTGTCTGCCATTCGCGGTGCACGGCTGCATAGCGCGGATGCAGCACGCCCGCCCGCGCCATCGAATACATGCTGCGGCTGAACTGCAGGATCTGCGTCTCGAGCGCGCCCACCGTGCTCAGCACCGTCGCCAGCACCACCAGATAGCTCCACGGCGCCGGGAATATCTTGGCCGAAATCGCATAGAGCACGTTGGTGTTGGCCGCAGCGATTTCCTTGTCGGAAAGCGCGATGAGCACCACCGTCATCAGGATCACGAAGAACACGATGAGGTTGATCATCGCCCAGAACGCGCCTTTCGAGGCGTCCTCGGGCTCGGTTTCCTCACCCAGGTTCATCGTCACGTCCCAGCCCCAGTAGAAGAACACCGAGACGATCGCCCCATCGGCAAACGACTTGAACGTGAACGAACCCGGCGCGATCCACGCGGCCGCAGGCACATGCGCGGGATGCCCGCCAAACCACACCACCGCCGCACCCAGCAGCGCCACGACGATCACCGCCTCGATCACCGTCACGATCACCTGCGCGGTGCTGGCATGCTTGATGCCGCGCAGCACGATCCACGTCACCAGCGTGAGCCACACCGCCGCGATGGCGGTCACCAGCGGGGTATTCTCCACCTCGCCGGGCGCCAGCAGCAGCAAGGTCGCGGTCGCGGCGGGTAGCGTGGCGGAAACCATGAACACCACCGAGGCGACCATCAGCCCCCACCCGGCAAAGAAGCCCCACACCGGCCCGAACACCGCACCGACCCACGCAAAGGCCGCGCCCGCATCGGGCATCACCCGGTTGAGATTGGCAAAGGCGAACATGATGCCCAGCATGACAAGGCCGCTGTAGAGCAGGCTCCCCACCGAAAGCGGCCCGATTGCGGCGTAGATCGTGCCGGTCGTCACCGCGACGGTGAAAGCGGGCGATGTCCCCGCGATCCCCATGATCGTCGATTCCAGCGCCGAGAGCGCCCCTTTCGCCAGGCCCTGCTCGCCGCCCTGTTCGCTCATGCCATGTTGCCCTCAGGTACTTTGCCCAGCATGTCGCTGCGGATCAGCGTGCTGCCGATATGTGCAATGCCGTCACGGATATCCGCCTCGATCGCGATCCTCAGCGCCATGGTATCGCGCCGCCGCAGCGCCGCCAGTGCCTCGCTATGCCGGTCCACCGTGTAATGGCCCGCAAGCGTGCGCATCGCGCGGCGCAGGAAGGGGCCGATCTGCAGCCACAGCGATTCGATCAGCGGGAGGAAGGCCGATTGCCCCGCCGCCCCATACAGCATGGCATGGAACGCGAAATTGGCGCCGATCCAGCTATCGTAGTCGCGCGCAGCCTCGGCCTCGTTTATCACCGCATCCTCGGCTTCCAGCCGCGCGATCAGCGCATCGGTCACATAAGGCATGGCCCGCGCCGCCGCTTCGGCTTCCAGCACCACGCGCGCCGCGATCAGATCGTCGAAGCGCTCGATCGTCATCGGCGGAATGCGCACCCGCCGGTTGTCCATCAGTTCGAGCGCACGTTCTGCCACCAGCTGGCGCAGCGCCTCGCGCACCGGCATCGCGCTCACGCCCAGATCGGCTGCCAGCCCCCGGATCGTAAGCGCCTGCCCCGGCTCGATCCGCCCGAGCAGGATGCTCTGCCGCAGCCGCGCCAGCACCTGCTGGTGCAGCGTGCGCAGGTCGTCCGCACCGCCTTGCGTTTCCGCAACGAGATCTGTTGCCGTCATCCCACCATGTGATCACATTTTCGCGGGCGCGCCAAGCCCGATTGACACCCCCCGCCCCGCTCCATACCACCCGGTACGAAAGCTCCCGAGGACCGTTCCGACCCATGACCGCCCCGCAATCCATGATCGCCGACCCGGCAGAGGCGCGCGATTTCCTCGCCGCCAATCCCGAGATCGCCTTCATCGAAGTGATCTTCACCGCGATCTCCGGCGTCCCGCGCGGCAAGCGCGTCCGCAAGAGCGAGCTTCTGCCGATCTACGAAAACGGCCGCCTGTTCCCCAGCTCGATGCTGGTGGCAGACGTGACCGGGCAGGACTGCGAAGACACCGGCCTCGTCTGGGGCAACGGCGATCCGGACTACATGCTGCGCCCCGTCCCCGGCACGCTGGTGAAGGCACCGTGGCTGGGCGATGATGTCGCGCAAGTGATCACATCGATGTACTACGCCGATGGCACCCCCTGCGAACTCGATCCGCGCCACGTCCTCGCCCGCGTGGTCGATCGGTTCAAGCTGCTCGGCCTCACCCCCGTCGTCGCCTGCGAGATCGAATATTACCTCGTCGATCCCGTCCGCGGCCCGCGCGGCGAAGTCCACCTCGCCCGCTCGCCGCACACCGCCGCGCAGCCCCACCTTATCGACGTGTTCAGCCTCACCGACATTCAGGACTTCGCCCCCTTCTTCAAGGAGCTCTGGCGGCAGGCCGATGTGCAGGGCATCCCGCTCGAAGCGGTGATTTCCGAATATGCGCAAGGCCAGGTCGAACTCACGCTCCACCACCGCCCCGACGCGCTGCGCGCCGGAGACGAAGCGCAGATGTACAAGCGCCTCGCCAAGGGCGTCGCGCAAACACAAGGCATGGCCGCCACTTTCATGGCCAAGCCCTTCAGCCATTCCGCCGGCAGCTCGATGCACCTGCACTTCAGCATGGCGGACGCTGCGGGCAAGAACGTCTTCGCCAGCACAGACCCCGAAGGCACCGAGCAGATGCGCCACGCCATCGGCGGCCTGCGCGAAACCCAGTCGCAGGCCTTCGGTATCTTTGCTCCGGGCGCCAATTCCTACCGCCGCTTCCGCGCCAATTCCTACGCGCCCACCGCGCCGATCTGGGGCGTCAACAACCGCTCGGTTTCCCTGCGCGTCCCCGCTGGCCCGCCCGCTTCGCGCCATGTCGAGCACCGCTTCGCCGGGGCCGATGCCAACCCCTACCTCGCGCTCGCAGCCATGCTCGCGGGCGTCCATCACGGCATGGTGAACCAGATCGATCCCGGCCCGGCGGTCGTCGGCGATGGCTACAAGGCCGCAGCAGACAGCCCCTATCAGGTCCCCGGCAACTGGTACGCCGCGATCGATGCGCTCCACGCCTCGGCGCTGATGCGCGATTATCTCGGCGATACCTTCGTCGAAATGTACTGCGCGGTGAAGCGCACCGAACAGGACCGCTTCTTCAGCGAGGTCACCGCGCTCGACTATGACTGGTACCTCCGCAACGCCTGACTCTGGGCCTGATCCGCTTATCGAACGCCGCGACCGTGCCTTCGGGCGCGGTGCCAAGCTGTTCTACGATGAACCGCTCCATCTCGTGCGGGGCGAGGGCGCGAGCCTCGTCGGTGCCGATGGCCGCCGCTATGTCGACATGTACAACAACGTCGCGTCCGTCGGCCACGCGCACCCCCGGATCGTGGAGGCGATGGCCCGCCAGCAGGCCACGCTCAACACCCACAGCCGCTACCTGAGCGAGCCCGCAATTGCTCTGGCCGAACGCCTCACCGCGCTCCAGCGCGTGACGCAAAGCGCGGTGTTCTCCTGCTCCGGCACCGAAGCCATCGAAATCGCGCTGCGCATGGCCCGCATCTCCACCGGCGCCCGCGGTGTCGTCTGCACGAACCACACCTACCACGGCAACAACACCGTGGTCGGCGCGCTGACGAACCTCCCCGCCGGAGACACGCGCCACCCCGAAATCCGCGCGATCCCCTTCCCCGAAACCCTGCGCCCCCTCGCTCCCGGCCTCGCGCCAGAAGTCCTCGCAGACGCCTATGTCGCGCGCCTCAAGGCCGCCATCGAAGACCTGAAATCGAGCGGCCAAGGCCTCGCCGCGCTCATCCTCTGCCCCATCCTCGCCAACGAGGGGCTGCCCGATATCCCCGCCACTTTCATGGCCAAGGCCGTCGCACTGGTGCGCGCCGAAGGCGGCCTGATCATCGCCGATGAAGTGCAAGCCGGCTATGGCCGCAGCGGCACATGGTGGGGCTATGACCATGTCGGCCTCACGCCAGACATCATCGTCACCGGCAAGCCGATGGGCGCCGGCCTCCCCCTCGCCGCCACCACCGCCAGCCGCGAAGTGGTCGAGCCATTCCGCACCGAAACCCGCTACTTCAACACCTTCGCCGCCAGCCCCCTGCAGGGCGCGGTCGGCCTCGCCGTGCTGGATGTGATCGAGGAAGAGGGTCTCGTCGACCACGCCCGCACGCTCGGCGCCGAGCTCAAGGCCGCGCTGAAACAGCGCCTCGGCCACGCCCCCGGCCTTATCGACGTGCGCGGCAAGGGCCTGTTCCTCGCCGCCGAATTTGTCGACCCGGAGGGCGAGCCCGACGCCGCCCGTGCCTTCGCTCTCGTCTGCGCGCTCCGCCGCGAAGGCTTCCTCACTTCGGTCGATGGCGCGTTCAACAACTGCGTCAAGATCCGCCCCCCACTCGTCCTCCCCCGCGCAGATGCGCTCGCCTTCCTCGATGCCTTCGACCGCGTCACGACGCATGCCTGAGATCGAGGCGTACCTCCCCGCCGCCCGCGCCGCGCTCGCCGCCTTCGGCCTTTCCGGCACCGAACCCCACCCCGTCGGCAAAAGCGAAAACGTCGTCTTCCGCGCCGACGCGCCGGATGGCACCACATGGGCCCTGCGCCTCCACCGCCCCGGCTACCACGCGCTTCCAGCGCTCGAGTCCGAACGCGAATTGACCGCGCACCTCTCCGCCCATGGCCTGATCGTCCCAACCGGCCGCCGCACCACGGGCGGCGCATGGTACACCGAAGTCCCCACACCCGATCCCGAAGGCAGCCGCCTTGCCGGCCTGACTCTCTGGCACCCCGGCCAGACGCTCGAAAGCCTGATCGGCAAGGATCGCGGCCCAGGTACCTGGGATTGGTTCGAACGCACCGGCACGCTCCTCGCCGATCTCCACAAGGCCACGGCCAGCTGGTCCCCGCCGCCCGTCTTCACCCGCCACCGCCTCGATTTTGATGGCCTCGTCGGCGAAAACCCCTTCTGGGGCTGCTTCTGGGACCTGCCCTGCCTCACCGCCGATGAACGCCAGCTCCTCACCGAAGCGCGCGACCATGCCGCCGCCCGTCTCGCGAGCTTCACCGACCCGCTGATCCTCATCCACGCCGACGCCCACCCCGCCAACGTCCTTGTCAGCAAGGGCCATCTGGGCCTCATCGATTTCGACGACTGCGCCTGGGGCTGGCCCGCTTTCGACATGGCCGTCAGCCTGTGGAGCGCCAGCAGCGAGCCGGACTTCGCCCAGCTGCGGACACGCTTCCTGACCGGCTACACCAGCCGCCGCGCGCTACCCGGCAACATACTCGCGCAGCTCGACCTGTTCCTCCTCATGCGCACGCTCATGCTGATCGGCTGGAGCGCAGACCGCCCCGAACTGGTCGGCGCAGAATCCGAATGGAAGCCCAGCCTGATCGACAAGGTCCGCACTGCCCTCGAAAGCCAGGCTCAGCCCCCGCCAACTGCGTCGGCCCGGACTTGATCCGGGCCTTGGCTTTTCTTTCCGGGCGCCGCGTCAGATGAACAGCCCAACCCCGTGTATAGCCCGGGGCGACAGAAAACGGATCAACGAAAAGTCCTCACCCCATCTTCGTCATTCCCGCGCAGGCGGGAATCCAGAGCGCAGCAAAGCACCCTCCGCCCCGACACGCCGGATGAATCAACTCATTGAAAGGAATCAGGAACCTGAATCACACCTCAAGCTAACTTGAGATTCAGGATTCGTCCCTAGATTCCAAGGCGATCCCTCATCCCATAGTACCACGCGCCCACCACGCAGTAGGGCACGCGAAACAGCTTGCCGCCCACGAACGGAATGTACGGCAGCGAGGCAAAGACGTCGAATTTGGTCATCTGACCGTCGATCGCCTCGGCCAGACGGCGCCCCAGCATCTGCGTCGTGGTCACCCCGTGCCCGCTATCGCCTTGCGAGAAATAGACGCTGTCCGAAACGCGCCCCATCTGCGGATAGCGTGTCATCGTCAGCGCGAAATTGCCGCTCCACTGGAACTCGACCTTGGTGCCCTTCAGCTGCGGGAAGGTCTGGAACATCTGCGGCAGGATCTTGCCCTCGATCGAGGCGGGATCGAACCCGCCATAGATCGTGCCGCCGCCATAGAGCAGCCGGCCATCCGCCGTGCGCCGGTAATAGTCCGGGATATAGCGGATATCCTCGATGCAGTAGTTGGTCGGAAAGAGCGTTTCGAGCAGCTCGTCCCCCAGCACCTCGGTCGCGATCACCTGGCTCGAAACCGGCAGCACGCGCCCCGAAAGATCGGGCGCCGCATCGCCGAGATAGGCGTTGCCGCAGACCAGCACCTTGTTCGCGCGCACAAGGCCCTTGGCGGTGTGCACCACCGGCTCCGCCCCGCGATCGACATGCGTCACCCGCGAATGCTCGAAAATGCGCCCGCCGAGGCTCTCGAAGGCCGCCGCCTCGCCCAGCACATAATTCAGCGAATGCATGTGCCCGCCGATAGGATCGAACATGCCGCCGATATAGCGATCCGAATTGCTATGCTCGCGCGCCGCCGCGCCTTCGGCGAGGAACATCTGCGTATGGCCGTGGCGGTGCCATTCCTCGGTCCGCTCCGCCAGCACCTTCAGCTGGGGCTTGCTCATCGCCATGATCGCATTGCCCGCGCGCAGGTCGCACGCGATGCCGTACTTCGCCACGCGCTCGCGGATGATGCTCTGGCCTTCCAGCGCCATCGCGCCAAACGCCTTCTCCGCCTCCGCGCCGTAGTGCTGCCGCACTTCCTGCATGCGCCGGCTATAACCATTGACGAGCTGCCCGCCATTGCGCCCCGAAGCGCCCCAGCCCACGCGCTCGCCCTCGACGACGATCACCTTGTAGCCGCGCTCCGCCAGCTCCAGCGCCGCGCCCATGCCGGTAAACCCCGCACCCACCACGCAGATATCCGCGCGTTCCTCGCCCAGCAGTTCGGGCCGCCGCGGCGTCGGATTGGCGCTCGCGGCGTAGTACGTCGGCATGCCGGCATAGGGCGAGGCGGGCGAGAAATGATCAAGGACAGGGTCGGTCATTCGGCAGAAATACCGGACAGGGCGGCCCACTGTCAACGCACAATGTGATCACATTATCCAAGCCACGGGGGCGCTACACAGCCCAATCAAGCCAAACCTGCCCATTTTGTGATCATGTTTTCCCCTCAATCTTGGGATTCGCGCACCGTCTCCATCGCCACAAAGGTCGAAGTGCTCGCCACGTGCGGCAAGCTCGAGATCTTCTCGCCCAGCACTTCGCGGTAGCGGCGGATATCCGCCGTGCGCACTTTCAGCAGATAGTCGAAGCTCGATGCGATCATGTGGCATTCCTCGATCTCGGGAATGCGCAGCACCGCCTGCCGAAACGCCTCCAACGCCGCCTCGCGCGTATCGGAAAGCTTCACTTCGGTGAACGCGACATGGTCCATCCCCAGCTTCCGCGGATCAAGGATCGCCCGAAAGCCCCGGATATAGCCGTCCGCGATCAGCCGCTTGAGCCGCGCCTGCGTCGGCGATTTCGAAAGCCCGATGCGCTGCGCCAGTTCGGTTATCGGCAGCCGCCCATCCACCGCGAGAATGCCCAGGATGGCGCGGTCAAACCGGTCTAGCGGCCCGCCATTGGCACCATCTGTATCCATATCGCCTGCCATATCACGAAAACTAAGGCCAAATAGCCAATCAGGCAATACAGATGAGGCATAAAGCCTGCAGCGTCCGTGATAAAGTCCAACCGAGACCCAAACCCCGTCCATCCTGAGCTTGTCGAAGGACCGTCCTACCCCTTGCCCCAGCCATCGCGCCGGAAAGCAAGGACGACCCTTCGACAAGCTCAGGGCAGACGGGTTTGGGAGCAACGTGGCTTCAGATCGAGACGTCCCATGCCCAGCCTCCCAGCCTTCAGCCTCCCAGCCTTCAGCCTCCCCGCCTTCGCCCCCCGCATCGCCCCCGAAACCCTGCTCCGCCGCGCCATCACGCAGGCCACGCGCATTCCGGAGCCCGAAGCGGTGCGCCCGCTGCTGGCCGCCGCCACGCTCCCCGAATCTGCCCGCGCCGCCATCGCCAGCACTGCCCGCGGCCTGATCGAGCGCCTGCGCGCCAAGGCCCGGCCCGGCGGCGTGCAAGCGCTGGTGCAGGAATTTGCGCTCTCGAGCCACGAAGGCGTCGCGCTGATGTGCCTCGCCGAAGCGCTGCTGCGCATCCCCGACGACGCCACCCGCGACGCGCTGATCCGCGACAAGCTCGCCACCGGCAACTGGGCCGCGCATCTCGGCGGGGACAAGCCGCTCTTCGTCAACGCCGCCACCTGGGGCCTCGTGATCACCGGCAAGCTTACTGCCAGCGTCGATGCCGCCGGGCTCGGCCACGCGCTCACCCGCATGGTCCACCGCCTTGGCGAACCCGTCATCCGCCGCGGCGTCGATGTCGCTATGCGCATGATGGGCGAACAGTTCGTCATGGGCGAAACGATCGAGGAAGCGCTCACCCGCGCCCGCCGCCGCGTGGCACAGGGCTTCACTTTCAGCTACGACATGCTCGGCGAAGCCGCCGCCACCGCTGCCGATGCCGCGCGTTATATGGAGGCCTATACCGCCGCCATCCACGCCATCGGCACCGCCAGCGCCGGGCGCGGGATCATCGCGGGTCCCGGTATCTCGATCAAGCTCTCCGCGCTCCACCCGCGCTACACCCGCGCGCAGGCCCACCGCGTCATGGCCGAGCTACTCCCCCGTGTCCTCGCCCTCGCCGAGCTCGCGAAGTCCTACGACATCGGCTTCAACATCGACGCCGAGGAGACCGACCGCCTCGAACTTTCGCTCGATATCCTCGAAGCCCTCGCCCACGCGCCCAGCCTTGCCGGGTGGAACGGTCTCGGCTTCGTCATCCAGGCCTATCAGAAGCGCTGCCCGATGGTGATCGACTGGATCGTCGCGCTCGCCCGCGCCAGCCAGCGCCGGATCATGGTGCGCCTCGTCAAGGGTGCCTACTGGGACGCCGAAATCAAGCGCGCACAGGAAGCCGGCCTCGCCGATTTCCCGGTCTACACCCGCAAGGTCCACACCGATCTCGCCTATGTCGCCTGCGCACAGAAGCTCCTCGCCGCGCGCGATGCCGTGTTCCCGCAGTTCGCCACGCACAATGCGCAGACGCTGGCCAGCGTGCTCCACCTCGCCGGACCAGACTTCACCCCCGGCGATTACGAATTCCAGTGCCTCCACGGCATGGGCGAACCGCTCTACGAGGAAGTCGTCGGCCCCGAAAAGCTTGGCCGCCCCTGCCGCGTCTACGCCCCCGTCGGCACGCATGAGACGCTGCTCGCCTATCTCGTCCGCCGCTTGCTGGAGAACGGCGCGAACTCCTCGTTCGTCAACCGCATCGCCGATCCCGACGTCCCCGTCGAAGCCCTGATCGAAGATCCGGCACACGCCATTGCCGCCGAGCCTCTGCCCGGCGCCACCCACCCCGCGATCGCGCTCCCCGAAGCCCTCTTCGCGGATCGCGCCAACGCCAGGGGCCTCGATCTCGCCGACGAACCCACCCTCGCCGCTCTGGGCGAAGCCCTCGCCGCCAGCGCCGCGCGCCCCTTCCGCGCCGGCGATGCCGCTCGCCCCGCGCAGAGCGTGCTGAACCCCGCCGATCACCGCGACGTCGTCGGCCATGTCCACCCGGCCTTCCCCGCAGACGCAGCGCGCGCCGCCGCCCGCGCTGCGGTCGCCGCCCCGGCATGGGCT
Organism: Novosphingobium sp.; assembly: GCF_965228995.1. Taxonomy (GTDB): domain Bacteria; phylum Pseudomonadota; class Alphaproteobacteria; order Sphingomonadales; family Sphingomonadaceae; genus Novosphingobium. The sequence continues at coordinate 3,784,170 of NZ_OZ245852.1, forward strand.
GCCACACCGCCCGAAGCCCGCGCCGCCATGCTCGAACGCGCTGCCGCCGCGATGGAAGCCGCGCGCGCGGCGCTTATCGCCCTGCTCATCCGCGAAGCAGGCAAGAGCGCCGCCAATGCCCTCGCCGAAGTGCGCGAGGCGGTCGATTTCCTGCGCTACTATGCCGCGCAGGCCCGCCACCTCTCCGCCGCAGCGCAGCCGCTCGGCCCTGTCGTCTGCATCAGCCCGTGGAACTTCCCGCTCGCGATCTTCGCCGGCCAGATCGCCGCCGCGCTCGCCGCCGGCAACCCGGTGCTCGCCAAGCCCGCGCCCGAAACCCCGCTCGTCGCCGCTGAGGCCGTGCGCATGCTCCACGCCGCAGGCGTCCCTGCCGAGGTCCTCCATTTCCTCCCCGGCGGCGGCGAGATCGGCGCGGCCCTTGTCGCCGCGCCCGAAGTGCAGGGCGTCGTCTTCACCGGCTCCACCATGACCGCCCGCGCCATTCAGCGCTCGCTCGCAGGCCGCCTCACCGTCCACGGCGCCCCCGTCCCGCTCGTCGCCGAAACCGGCGGCCTCAACGCCATGGTCGTCGATAGCTCCGCGCTGGCCGAACAAGTCGTGGCAGACGTCCTCGCCTCCGCGTTTGATAGCGCGGGCCAGCGCTGCTCCGCGCTGCGCCTGCTCTGCCTGCAGGAAGACATTGCCGAGCGCACCCTCACCATGCTCAAGGCCGCAATGGCCGAACTCGCCGTGGGCAATCCCGCGCAGCTTGCCACCGATGTCGGCCCGGTCATTTCGCAGCGCGCTCGGCAAGGCATCGCCGCGCACGTGGCCGCCATGCGCGCAGCCGGTTTCCCGGTCACAGAAATGCCGCTGGGGCCAGAGACCGCAAACGGCACTTTCATCGCCCCCACCCTGATCGAACTCACCGATCCGCGCGATCTCAAGGCCGAAGTCTTCGGCCCCGTCCTCCACGTCGTCCGCTTCCGCGCGGACGAGCTTGATGCCCTGATCGCAGCCATCAACGCCTCGGGCTTCGGCCTCACCTTCGGCCTCCACACTCGCATCGACCAGACCGTCGCGCGCGTCACGCGCGCCGTCCACGCCGGCAATCTCTACGTGAACCGCAACATGATCGGCGCGGTCGTCGGCGTGCAGCCGTTCGGCGGCTGCGGCCTTTCCGGCACCGGGCCCAAGGCCGGTGGCCCGCTCTACCTTGCCCGCTTCGCGCCCGGTGCGGTGCCCGCGCTACCTGCCAGCCACCGCCAGCCAGACCCTGCCATCGCACCCTTCGTCCAGTGGGCGGAAGGCCAGGGCCTCACCGCCATAGCCGTGGCCGCACGCAGCGCCGCCGCCGCCTCGCGCCTCGGCCACGAGGCCGAACTCCCCGGCCCCGTCGGCGAACGCAACACCTGGCGCCTCGCCGCGCGCGGACGCATCGCCTGCATCGCGGGCAGCGTCGAGGCGCTCTGGCACCAGATCGCCGCCGTGCTTGCCACCGGCAACAGCGCGGTCGTCGCCCCCGGCGGCCCCGTCGCCGCCCGCCCGGCAGACTTCCCCGCCGCGCTCGCCGCGCGCGTCGAATGGGCGCGCGATCCATTGGAGCGCATCCCCGATCTCGCCGCCGCGCTCCTCGCGGGCGAACCCGCGCTGATCGCTGAAGCCACGCGCCGGCTCGCGCTGCGCGAAGGCGCAATCGTCACCGCGCACACCCCGCTGCCGGGCACGACAGCCAGATACCCGCTCGATCTCCTGCTCGAGGAAGTCACCCTCTCGATCAACACCACGGCGGCGGGCGGCAACGCCAGCCTGATGGCGCTGGCCTGACCGCCAATTGCACCGCAAGCAGCGGAGCGCGCCGCCGCGCTCCGCTGCGTATCACCGCTCCTGTCCCAGCAGGAGAACCCCGATGCCCTTGGCAATCCCCGCCCCCGCACGCTACCCCCAGCCCGTGGCAAACCCTGAAGCCCTCGACGAAGCCCGCTGGCAGCAGGTCACCGCGCGCGACAGGAGCGCGGACGGCCAGTTCGTCTATGCGGTGAAGACCACCGGCATCTACTGCCGCCCCTCCTGCCGTTCGCGGCAGGCCAAGCGCGCGAACGTCCGCTTTTTCGCCGCCCCGGCGGAAGCGGAAGCCGCTGGTTTCCGCCCCTGCCGCCGTTGCCACCCCGCCGCCGCGCAGGAACCGGCCAGTTCGCTGATGCAAGCCATGGCCGCCTATATCGCCGCCCACGCCGATCAGAGCCTCCCGCTCACTCACCTCGCCGATCAGGCGGGCATGAGCCCCGCGCACTTCCAGCGCGCATTCAAGGCCGCGCTCGGCGTCTCCCCGCGCGAGTATCAGGCCGCCCGCCGCCTCGCCCGCTTCAAGCTGGCCCTGCGCGAAGGTGATGGGGTGCTGGAGGCCGGTCTCGACGCGGGCTTCGGCTCGACCAGTCGCCTCTACGAAGCCGTGGACGGCGGCCTCGGCATGACCCCCAGCGCCTATCGCCACGGCGGCGCGGGTGAAGCGATCACCTATGCGGTGCGCAAAACCGCGCTTGGACCCCTGCTGATGGCCGCCACGCCGCGCGGTGTCTGCTTCGTCCAGTTCGGAACCGGCGCCGAAGCCCTGCTAGGCCAGCTCGCCGCCGAATTTCCCAAGGCAGCGCTCACCCCCGCTGGCCCGGAGGCAAATGCCCCGCTCGATGCCTGGATGGCCGCGCTTGCCGCGCATCTCGATCAGGCCGCCCCGCGCCCCGATCTCCCGCTCGATCTGCGCGGCACGGCCTTCCAGATCAGCGTCTGGCGCTTCCTGATGTCGGTGAAGCCCGGCGATGTCGTGAGCTATTCCGAAGTCGCTGCCGCCACCGGCAAGCCCCGCGCGGTGCGCGCCGCCGCCAGCGCCTGCGGCGCCAACCGCATCGCGCTGCTCATCCCCTGCCACCGCGCCTTGCGCGCCGATGGCAGCCTCGGCGGTTACCGCTGGGGCCTCGCTCGCAAGCGCGCATTGCTCGATGCCGAACGACGCGAGCGGGCGAGTGCCTGAAACCTGCTCATCATCCCCGCGAAGACGGGGATCCAGAGACCAACACCGCGGCCGTGGCTGTCGCCGCCATGGCTTCCCGCCTTCGCCGGAGTGACGAAGGACGCGAGCACTACTGCTGGCGAAACGACCGAGATTGGGTGGGGAGCGGACTGGCTGCATTTAGCGGATGGTAGCTGAGCAGCGACATTGCCCCGCAAGGGAATTTATGTCAGCGCGGTGAGGGCGGAGGTGCGTTCAGACAGGGGGGGTAACGGTGGTTCGATTGCGGTTGGCGGTGCTCGCTCTATCGATGACCTTGGCCCCTGCCAGCTTCGCGGCTCGACCGTCATCGCGTGTCCAATATCAAGTTGCACATGGCTGGCCCGATCTACCGGCGGGCCGGATTTTGGGATCGGCTGCCGGTGTTGCGGTAAACTCCAAACAGGAAGTGCTCGTCTTCCACCGGGCCGATCGCGTCTGGTCGGAGCCGCTTCCCCTGACCAACATCGCGCTTCCCACCGTGGCTATCTTCGATAGCAAAACGGGCCGCTTTCTCCGCGAGTGGGGTGCCAACCTTTTCTCGATGCCGCACGGAATTTTTGTCGACGATCATGATAATGTGTGGCTCACCGACGTCGCACTGCAACAGATATTCAAATTTAGCCCCGACGGCCGCCTGCTGATGGTCCTCGGCGAGCGGGGCGTTGCCGGCGCAGATGATCATCACTTCAACCGACCGACCCAAGTTGCCGTGCTGCCAGACGGCTCGTTTTATGTCGCCGATGGATACATTAACACCCGCGTCGTCAAATTCTCTCCCAGTGGCAAATTCCTTTTCCAATGGGGACGCCCTGGCTCCGGCCCGGGCGAATTCAACACCCCTCATTCGATTGCTGTCGATAAGACAGGTCTCGTTTACGTCGCCGATCGGGAGAATGATCGGGTGCAGATTTTCACCGGCGACGGGCGGTTTGTTCGACAGATCCGATCGCGCGAGATCGGGCGGCCCTATGGGCTCGCGCTATTGCCCGGTGGCAGGATGGTCGTAGCGGACGGCGGCGAGCAGCCGGACACCGGTCTGGACCGATCTGGTCTCGCTGTAATCACGACCAACGGGCGAGTGCTGCAGCGTTTGGGCCGTTACGGCAACTACGACGGGCAGTTCCGAATGGCGCATGCCGTTGCGGTAGACGCTCGGAATGAAGTATTTGTCGTCGATATTACCGGCCAACGTGTGCAGAAATTCACGCCCGTCAGGCGGTGATGGCCTTTAGAGCACTTTCCGACCAATCTGGTTCACCGTGATTGCGTCAGGAAGCCCATCGGCAAGGAGCGCCGCGCAGTGCGGGCTGGTAGCCCGTGCCAGCGGCGCGACGCTGCCATAGAGACATTTGGCCGAGGGGCTTCCTGTCGCAACCCCGAAGGGGCGGGCCGCTTTTGGCCCATCGCAGCGTCTCTCGTCGGTCACTATGGGCAAGCATAGCTCCCTCCTCGATCCTCGCGCTGGGCCAAAATCGGCTCCGTCACGGTGAACCAGGTTGGTCGGAAAGTGCTCTAATGGCTGCTTTGCTGCTAGGTGGTGCGCCTGACTACGGCCGCTATGGCGGGTGCCGAGCGTTGCATCGATCGGTTGAACCCACCGGCGCAAACCGTCATTCGGCTTTGCCCATCCCGCCTACCCCCCCAGCCGCACCACGATATGCCGCGCCGCCTCGCGCACGTCTTCCCAGGTCTGGGCGAAATCCTCGGCGTTCCCGCCATAGGGATCGACCACCGCCGTCCCCTCGCGCCCCGGCACAATGTCCATCAGCAGGCTGATCCGCGCGGTCGAACGGCCGAGCAGGCCTTTTGGCTCGATCCGCTTGAGATCGCGCAGGTTCTGTTGGTCGAGCGCGTAGATATGGCCAAAGCGCTGGAAATCCTGAGAGCGGACCTGCCTCGCGCGGTAGCCCGAAATGTCGATCCCGTGGCGCGCCGCCTCGGCAATCGCGCGCGGGTCTGGCGGCTCGCCCGCGTGCCAGCCTCCGGTTCCCGCGGAATCGATGGTCACGGCAAGCCCCGCCGCCACCGCCTCCACGCGCAGCGCAGCCTCCGCTAGCGGAGAGCGACAAATATTCCCAAGGCACACGAACAGGACGGACGGCTGGCTCACATGCGGCCCCATGGGTCAAACGGTGACGAGCCGCCGCTGGGCTTCGCGGCCCATTGCGACGAGAAACGGATCCTCTTCCTGCCTACGTGAAAACACGGATTTGCTGTCAATGTCCAGCCAGCGATGTGCAACAATCGCTTGCCCGATGGCGCCGCCCAGCGTTTCGCCCGGCCCCAGCAGCAGCACCCGGTCGGGCGCAAACTCCCTCAGCGCCACGGTCATCGCCGCAGTGAAGTCATACGGGGCCAGAATCTGGTGCCCGAACGTATAGTCCCACAGCTCGGCGGGATCGCTTTCAAAGCGCCGCCAGATCGCCCCGCGCCCGTCGATCAGCGGCACGGCCGGCGCGCCAAACCAGCTCACCGGCAGCGAAGCGCGCGCCGCATCGGCGCTCGCCTGCATCAGCGGGGTGTGAAACGGCCCATGCCCCGGCAGCCGCAGCGGCGGACGCGGAAGCGGCGGCAATGCGGCGTTGAGCGCGTCGAGCGCCGCTTCCGGCCCCGCCACCACCAGCATCCCGCCTAGCCGGATCGAAGGCAGCACGCCCACCTGCGCGCAGGCCGCTTCCACGGCGCGCGCCGTTTCCGGATCGACGCGCCAGTCCTCCCCCGCCATCACGATCACCGCCTGCCCACCGGGCGCGTGCTTCTGCGAATTGATCCCCATCGCATCGGCAATGGCAAACCCGTGCTCGCCCGATACCGCCCCTGCGCAGGCCAGCGCGGTGTACCAGCCCATCGAGTTGCCTGTCACGGCCACAACCTCGAACCGCTCGCGGTCCAGCGCCAGAAAATCCAGAAACGCGCAGGCATGGATCAGCGGCGCCGCCACGTCCCCGCGCGGATGGAGCTTGGGATCGAACGTCTTCGCGCCGTCCAGCTCGCTCAGCGTCGGCTTCCCCGCCGCCGCGCGCACCCCATCGAAATGCGCGAGCCACGGCGATCCGGCATGATGCCGCGCCAGATAGCCCAGCTCCGGCGCATTATAGGTCCCCCGCCCCGGGCAAACGACGACGATTGTTTCCTTAGCCACGCACCATCTCCAGCGCCTTGGCGACAATCATGTCGCGGCTCGGCAAAGTATGCGTCGCCGCGCGCGCCAGCGGGATGAAGCTGTCCGTCGCCGCGAGAACGCCCAGCGCCTTCTCCGGCGCACGCAAGGCCATCAGCGCCAGCAGCGCCTCGCTCTGCGATCCCGTCTCGCGGCACTCATCCACCACCAGTACGCGCCCGCACGGCGCCACCGCCTCAAGCAGCGCGTCTTCCGCCAGCGGCGCAATCCAGCGCAGATCGATCACCCGCACCGCAACGCCCTGCTCCGCCAGCAGCTTCTGCGCCTGCAGCGATAGATAAACCCCGTTGCCATACGTCACCACCGCCAGATCGCTGCCCTCTCCAAGGACGCCAATCTCGCCCACGCGGATCTCGCTCACCCCCGGCGCCTCATAAACCGAGGTCCACAGCCCATCCCCCTCGGCGTGCAGATCGCGCGTCATGTAAAGCGCAATCGGCTCGACGAAGATCACAACCCGCTGCTCCTCGTGCGCCAGCCGCACGCATTCGCGCAGCATCAGCACCGCCTCGCGCCCAGAGCTTGGCACCGCGATCACCAGCCCCGGAATATCGCGGAACACCGCAAGGCTGTTGTCGTTGTGGAAGTGCCCGCCAAAGCCCTTCTGATAGGGCAGCCCGGCAATCCGCACGACCATCGGGTTGGTATATTGCCCGTTCGAAAAGAACGAGAGCGTCGCCGCCTCGCCGCGGATCTGGTCCTCGGCATTGTGCACGTAAGCGAGGAACTGGATCTCGGGCATCGGCAGCAAGCCATTATGCGCCGCGCCGATGGCCAGCCCCAGGATCGCCTGCTCATCGAGCAAGGTATTGATCACCCGCGCCGATCCGAACCGCGCGTGCAGCCGCGCCGTCGCATTATAAACCCCGCCCTTTGGCCCCACATCCTCGCCGCAAACGATCGCGTTGGAGTATTGCAGGAGGATATCCGCCATGCCCCACGAAATCAGCCGCGCCATATGCTGCGGCTTTTCCATCACCGCCGCTTCGTCCGCAAAGATCGCCGCCCGCGCTTCCGCGCTCGCCAGCGGACGCTCCGCGCCCTCGCGTTTCGGCGGCACGATGGTCGCCATCACCGATGCCGCATCGGGTAACTTGGGGCGCTTTATTGCGAGTTCCACCTGCCGCAGCAATTGCGCCTCGATGGCATCATAGGCCGCGCGCACATCGGCGGCGGTCATCACGCCTTCCTCGATCAGCAACGCGGCACTTGCCAGCAGCGGATCGCGCGCATTGTCCGCGGCAATCTCGTCCTTGCTGAGGTAGACTTGCTGCACATCGTTCCCGGCATGGCCATAGAGGCGCACCGTCTTCATGTGCAGGAACACCGGCTTCCTGTAGCGCCGCGCGTAGTCCACCGCCTCGCTCGCCCCGCGCCACGCGTCGGCGAGGTCGCAGCCGTCGCACTGGATATAGTGCAGCCCCGCCCGGCCAGACCAGTTCGCCTCGATCCACCCCATCGGCGTCTTGGTCGAAATGCCGATCCCGTTGTCCTCGCACAGGAACACGATAGGCATCGGCGTCCCCTGAAACGCCGCCCAGGCCGCCGTGTTGAGCGCGCCCACGGCGGTCGAATGATTGGCCGATGCATCGCCGAACGAGCACAGCACCACACCGTCCTTCGCCAGCGTCGTCTCATCCAGCCCCATCCGCCGCGCAATCCCGATGGAAAACGCAGCGCCCACCGCCTTGGGCAGATGGCTCGCAATCGTGCTCGTCTGCGGCGGAATCGCCAGCCGCTTCGAACCCAGCACCTTGTGCCGCCCGCCCGAAATCGGGTCCTCCGCGCTCGCGGTGAACGAAAGGAGCATGTCCCACATCGGGTTCTCGCCCGGCACACGGTTCGCGCGGTGGATCTGGAATGCGGCATCACGGTAATGCAGAAACGCCACGTCATCCACACGCAGCGCCTCGGCCAGCGCAGCATTCCCCTCGTGCCCCGAAGACCCGATGGTATAAAACCCCTCGCCCCGCGCTTGCAGCTTGCGCGATAGCCGGTCGAGCTGCCGGCTCACCATCTGGCTATGCAGCACCGCTGCCGCGCGCTTCGGATCAAGGCCAACGGCTGCCAGCCCCAGATTGCTCCTGCGCTGCAGCCTGCCACTGTCCAGTGCGGCAAGAAACTGCTCGTGAACCTGCTGTGCGGCGTCCATCAGCGCGGACCAGTTTCATTCGTGATCATCTCGCCAGCCCTAGCCAAAGCCGCGGCATCCGTCACCCCTTGTGGTCCACCGCAGCGCGCCCCAGCGCGGGGTCGTCGGTGAAGAACCCGTCCACGCCCGCAGCCACAAAGCTGCGCACATCGGCGACCATCCCCTGCGGCCAGCGCGCGCCCGGCTCGCCGCGGCGCAAGTTCGCGGGCAGGAACTGGTTCTCCGGCCGGAAGGTGAACACGCCCACTTTCAGCCCCGCGCGGTGCGCGTCCGCGATCAACGCGGCAGGCGCACCGGAATTGCCCGCGGCGTCCAGCGGGATCACCCGCCGCAGCGGCGGACCGATCCACTGCGCATAGGCTGCGATCTCCTTGAGGCCCTGCGGCGTCACCATCTCGTCGAAGGTCAGCGTGCCGCCCGCCGCGATCACATCTGCGGGCTGCGTCACATCGCTCGACTGGATCAGCTGGAACAGCTCGACATTCCTCTGCCCCGCCAGTTCCCTGTGCAGCCGCTTCAGCGTCGCGACCTCGAAGCACTGCACGATCACCGGTGCGCGCCGCAAATAGGCCGAAGCCTTGATCGCCGCGACCAGCTTGCCCGCCGTGTCAAAGCCCAGCCCTGCAAAATACGTCGGATGCTTGATCTCGGGAATCAGCCCCACCGGCTTGCCGCTGGCGGCCTTGCCATGCGCCGCCAGCGCCGCGATTTCGTCAAATGTCGCGATCTCGAACCGCCCGTCATAGGCCATGCTCTCGGGCCGCAGCGCGCCAAGCCGCTCCCTCGCGCGAAGCGTCTTCAGTTCCGCCAGCGTGAAGTCTTCGGTGAACCAGCCTTCCTGCCGCTTGCCGTCGATCACTTTCACCGCCCGCCGTGCGGCAAACTCCGGATGGTTCGCCACGTCGGTGGTCTCGGTGATGTTGCTTTCATGCCTTGCGACCAGCACGCCGTCCTTGGTCGGCACGAGGTCCGGCTCGATGAAATCGGCCCCGTCGGCAATCGCCTTCTCGTAAGCCGCGAGCGTTTCCTCCGGCCGCAGCGCTGATGCGCCGCGATGCGCGAAAATCAGTGGCTTGGCGGCAAGCGGCGCAGCGGTCATCACCAATCCCAAAACCAGCAGCAACAGGCGGATCATCATGGCGAAACTCCCGGTATAATCCACCCGCTATGCCGTATCCATTACAGCAGCGAGACCACCCGCACCGGCGGCAGCGGCCCCGCTCCCGGCTGATCGCGCCAGTCCCGCGCATTGAGCACGCCGCCATCGGCGCGGAGTTCCGTCACGCGCGCCAGATCAACTTCGGCGAACACCCAGGCGCTCTCGCCCTCGGCGCCCAGCGCGATCACCCCGTCCTCCGGCATACCGCGATCCGGCGGCCCATAGACCCCCGCCGCACCCCGGTTCACATCGACCGCGGGAGACCACTCCGCAAGCCCCACCGTCGGCGCTTGCACCGCATAGCACTGGCCCTCCAGCGCGCGCGCCTGCGCCCCCAGCCGCACCCGCCAGTAGCCATGCAGGCTATCCGTGCAGCTCGGCACCAGCAGCACTTCGGCCCCGGCCTCGACCGCCGCGCGCGCCAGCAGCGGAAATTCGCTGTCATAGCAGATCAGCACCGCGATCTTGCCCAGCGCCGTCTCGAACAGCGCAAGGCCGTCCACCCCCGCCGAAACGAACCACTGCTCGCGCTCAAAGCGCGTCATCACCAGCTTGTCCTGCGTGCCGCTCTTGCCATTCGGCGCAAACAGCCGCGCGGCATTGCGATAGCGCCCGTCGCCGTCCAGCCGGGGCAGGCTCGCCGCCAGAATGTGCAAGCCAAACCGCGCGGAAAGCTCTGCATGCAGCGCATCCACCCGCGCCATCAGCCCCGCCACGCTGGCCAGCGATCCCGCCAGATCGCCCATGGTTTCGGGTTCGAGGCTCGCCAACTCCATCGCGCCATATTCGGGAAACACCGCCAGCGCAGCGCCGCCTTCCGCCGCCTCGGCCACCCAGCGCGTCAGCTTTGCCGCATAGGCCGCCCAGTCAGCCAGTTGCTCGATCGGATACTGCGCGGCGGCGATGGTGTAGCGCATCAGGCCCAGCTCCTCAGCCAATACTGCATGGCCTTCAGGCTCTCGCCCTCCTCGCCATGCTCCTTCCACGCCAGCTCCGTCACCAGCCCCGGCACCACGGCATAGCCGCGCTTCGTCCAGAACGTGTCATGCGGCACATAGCCCGCGGGCTTCGCCGGATGGTCGTCCGGCCGGATCACCGCCGCAAAGCACGCCGCGCTCGCCCCGCAAGCCCTGGCCTGCGCCTCGCGGTGATCGAAGAACGCATGGCCAACCCCGTGCCCGCGATATTCGGGCAGCAGCACGCTCTCGCCAAAGTAGAACAACCGCTCCACATCCAGCCCGCGCGCCGCGAAGGGAGCGCTGAACTCGGCCTTCTGGTGAACCATTGGCGCCGCCGTCGCCGCGCCGACAATGCGCGCCCCGTCAAACGCCGCAACCAGCACGGCATCCGCCGCCGCTGCATATTCGGCGAGGTACTCCGCCTCGTAAGCCGCATCGCCGTCATAGAGATAGGGGTACGCCGCAAAGACACGGATGCGCAGCATCGCCAGATCCCCCAGCGCCGCGCCGATTTCCGCGCCGGTCAGCGGGCGGACGGTAACCGTCACCCGACCACCTGAGCGGTCCAGTCCGCCAGATTGTAATACATAGTCAGCCGCGTGATCAGCCCGCCCTCAACCGCGATGAACGCGCCGGCCGGCAGCACATAAGTCTGGCCAGCGGCCTCAGGCAGCCCCTCGTCGGTGGCGAGATAGGCGCCGTGCACCACAAACTCCGCAGCCGCGCGCGCACCGTCATCGGTCGCCATCAGCACGATATCTTTGAGCTCTTCCTTGTAGCAGCGCTCCATGTGGCCAAGGAACGCGGCAAACTTGTCCTTGCCGGTGACCCGCTCGCCCTGGTTCACATCATGCGCGACATTGTCTGCCAGGCAATCGAGCATCCCCTGCCAGTCGCCCGCGTTGAACGCGGCGTAATAGCGGGTCAGCAGGGCAATCGTTTCGGCGCGGGCCATGGGGCAGTCTCCTTCAGCGCCGCGTATCTAGCGAGGCCGAAGGAAATCCACCACATACCAAAAACGCAAACCCGGTCCTCCCCATTTTCACGAAGTGCAAATGGGGAGGTGGCCCGCGAAGCGGGTCGGAGGGGTAATCGGCCTCTCCGACCCGCGCAGCGCACGATTTACCCGAACAGCTTCGCCGCCGTCGTCGCCACGCGCGCACCCAGATAGCGTGCGCCTTCAAGGTCGGTCTCGCTCGGCTGGCGGCTGCCGTCGCCGCCGGCCACCGTGGTCGCCCCGTAAGGCGCACCGCCGACGACCTCGTCGTTCCGCATCTGGCCCTGATGACCGTAATCGAGGCCGACGATGGTCATGCCGAAGTGCAGCAGGTTGGTGATCACCGAAAACAGCGTGGTCTCCTGCCCGCCGTGCTGCGTTGCGGTGGAAACGAACGCCGCGCCCACCTTGCCGTGCAGCGCGCCGCGCGCCCACAGCCCGCCGGCCTGATCGAGGAACGCCGCCATCTGGCTGGAAATCCGGCCAAAGCGCGTGCCGGTGCCGACCACGATCGCATCGTAGTTTTCCAGCTCCGCCACGGTGGCGACGGGCGCTTCCTGATCGAGCTTGAAGTGATGGGCCTTGGCGACTTCCTCGGGCACCGTTTCGGGCACGCGCTTCACGTCCACTTCGGCGCCCGCCGCGCGCGCACCTTCGGCGATCGCGTTCGCCATCGTTTCCACGTGGCCATAGGCCGAATGATAGAGAACCAGAACCTTTGCCATCGCACAATTCCTTTGCTGTTGGGGAGAGCATCCGAATCGCGCCCTCCGCGCTGTCTGAGATGCTTGTAAAGCGCACGATTGCTCTGGTTCAGCCGGATAAATTCACGTTTATTGTTCCAATTTATCGAACAACAGTCGCCGCATGCGCCCATTTGCGTGAACGGGCGTTTTGCCCTAAGGGCGCAGCGACGCCCCGGCCCTGCGCCGATATCGCTTCGCCGTGATATCCCGCACGCGCCGGGGCTTTTGATTTACCGTTTCGGCCCTATCTTTGCCGAAAGCGCCAGTGAAAGATTCGCCCATGTCCCGTCGCCGCCAGATCTACGAAGGCAAGGCCAAGATCCTCTACGAAGGCCCCGAGCCCGGCACGATCATCCAGTATTTCAAGGACGACGCGACCGCCTTCAACGCGCAGAAGCGCGGCACGATCAACGGCAAGGGCGTGATCAACAACCGCATCAGCGAGTATGTGTTCACCCGCCTCGCGCACATCGGCATCCCCACGCACTTCATCCGCCGCCTCAACATGCGCGAGCAGCTGGTCCGGCAGGTCGAGATCATCCCGATCGAAGTGGTCGTGCGCAATGTCGCCGCCGGCTCGATCAGCAAGCGCCTCGGCATCGAAGAGGGTGAGCCGCTGCCCCACACCCTGATCGAATACTACTACAAGGACGATGCGCTGGGCGATCCGCTGGTGGCGGAAGAGCACATCGCCTGCTTCGGCTGGGCCAGCAACGAGGAGATGCAGGACATCTCCAGCATGGCGATCCGCGTGAACGATTTCCTCGTCGGCCTGTTCGCCGCGATCAACATCCGCCTCGTCGATTTCAAGCTCGAGTTCGGCCGCATCTGGGACGGCGACTATGCCCGCGTGATCCTGGCCGACGAGATCAGCCCCGACGGCTGCCGCCTGTGGGACATGGTCACCGGCGAAAAGCTCGACAAGGACCGCTTCCGCCGCGATCTCGGCGGCGAAGAAGAAGCCTACCAGGAAGTCGCCCGCCGCCTCGGCCTGCTCGAAAACGACGGCGGCCCCAGCGAAGTCTTCGACCTCGGCGCCCACCGCAAACTCCGCGGCAAGAAGTAAGCCTCAAAGCTCCTCCCCATTTTCACGAAGTGCAAATGGGGAGGTGGCCCGCCGCAGGCGGGTCGGAGGGGTAAAGGGAAAGCAACCGCCCGCTCATCCTGAGCTTGTCGAAGGACGGGCAAGGGCCACAGCCCTTGCATCCCAAACCCGTCCCGGGCCTCCACCCCATCCTTCGTCATCGCCAGCGTAGCGAGGCAATCCAGAGCGACAAACACAACGCCGCCCCTCGGATTTGGGGATTTGGGGATTTGGGGATTTGGTAAAGTGTGACCGTAATATAATCCACATTATCCGGCCAAATTCTTCACCAGCAAACACCTGCTTGCAAGAATTTGCATCAACTCTCTGTTGCACCGGCGCCCACGACACCACTGTATCGCGAAGCGTTTCGCCAAGACCGGCGCTACTTCGATACGAGGACGTCATGCAACCACTGAAGACTCCTTTCGGATTCTATTCGACTGCCGATGAGGTCGCCGACGGCAACGAGCTTACCGGAAAGCAGGCCGTGATTACCGGCGGTGCGGCTGGCATTGGCCTTGAAACGGCTCGCGTGCTTGCAAGCGCCGGCGCCGAGGTCACTCTGGCTGTGCGTCGACCAAGCGCAGCGCTTGAGGTCGCCAAACGCCTGCGCCACGCTACGGGCAATCCTGCCATCAAGGTTCGGGAACTTGATCTGTCAGACCTGCGTTCCGTCCAATCCTTCGTTCGCGCGTGGACCGGGCCGATTCACGTCTTGATCAACAACGCGGGCATCATGGCGATCCCGGAACTTGAACGGACGCCGCAGGGTTTCGAGCTGCAGTTCGGTACGAACTATCTCGGCCATTTTGCCCTCACGCTCGGCCTGCGCCGCTTTCTCGCCGCCGCAAATGGCGCGCGTGTCGTTTCGGTGAGTTCAAGCGGCCACCTCTTTTCGCCAGTACTGTTTGACGACCTTGGGTTTGACTTCGTCCCCTACACCCCGATCGGAGCTTACGGGCAATCGAAGTCGGCAACAGCGCTGCTATCCGTCGGCATCACGCAACGGTGGCGAGACGACGGCATCCTTTCGAACGCGCTCAACCCCGGCGCCATTTCGACTGGATTGCAAAAGCATACGGGCGGGCTCAAGACACCTGTCGAGCGTCGCAAGACCATCGAACAGGGGGCGTCAACTACCGTGCTGCTCGCGGTATCATCGCTGGTCGATGGAATAGGAGGACGCTACTTCGAGGACTGCAACGAGGCTATGCAAGTCGTGAAACGGCCAACCGATTTCACCGGCGGCTATGCTCCTTATGCGCTTGACGCCGGCAATGCCGCCAGGTTGTGGGAACTCTCTGAGCAGCTCATCGGACTACGGTAACACTTTATGAAATCCCCAATTCCGTGGGGCGGCTTTGTGGGGCCGCTCTGGATTGCCTCGCTGCGCGCGCGATGGGATTGAGTAAGGTGTCACCGTATTTTCAAAAGCCCTCCCCATTTTTGCGGCACGCACAAATCGGGAAGTGGCAGCCCGAAGGGCTGACGGAGGGGTATCAACCTCAGAACAAAAGAGCCTCCGGCGGGCAAGGGCCACAGCCCTTGCATCCCCAAACCAGTCCCGGGCCTTCACCCCATCCTTCGTCATTCCCGCGAAGGCGGGAATCCAGAGCGACAAACACAACGCCGCGCTTGGGATTGGGGATTTAGCAATCGGTCACCGTAGTCCTATTTTGTTTTATATAATCAGACAAAACTGGCTCAACAGAATTGTATTCTGCGACAAATCTTACAAAATTTCCTGCATAGAGCTCATCTGTACTTGATAACTTCCATCCGTCTCCAGGATGATCACTCCAAGTGTCTATAGCTGGAGAAGCCATGGATCCGCGAAATTCGCTCTCCGTGAACGAATACGATCCATTCACAAGGTGCGCACCATTCTCCGCCATGTATATAATCCAAGTATTTCTTACGCCCACACTGACCATTTTCCCCAAAGAGTTCTCAGCAACTGTTATTTTTATAAGAACATAGGGAAGTTTATTGCTATCTTTCGAAATAAGTTCATTTTTATCGTGATCAAAGTATTTTGAGATTATTTTAAAGGCTGGGAGGACATTTCCCTCAAAAGGAACTTCAACTTCCAAAAGATCGGAAAATTCAAACTCAGAATTGGAATTCTCTTCAAAAATCTGCAGCTCTTCTCTAGCGAAGAAAGTTCGTAGCGATAATAAATTCGGGATCGGAGGAGGCTTGCCTTTTAATAATATACAGCATGATATTCCCTTTACCTGAGCCTTTTCTATCGCTGTTTTTGTAAATCCATTTAAGCTATATATTACCCCTTTTTGAGCGCCCGAAGAAATTAGCTCTCCAATAAATGCATCGATATCCTGTATGTTTAACCTTCTTTTATATCGCTTGCAGCTAACGAGGATTTTTACTGGGAAAAAGTTTCCAATCGATGCTTCTATCCACACATCGCGCTGCCTAGGTGTTCCAGTGTCGATGTCCGGAATGACCGCGTCATGGGTTACTTTTGCTTCCGGCGCGAGCGCGCGACAAAACTGCGTCACTGCAAGTTCGAATTGCCTCCACTCCATATCCATCGCAAATTCCTCTGAGAGCAACGAACTCTCCAAGCCCCAATTCCTCTGCCCCCCCTCACTCCACCACCGGCAGCGCAATATAACTCCCGCCTTCACCCCCAACGCTCACCTTCTGCACCGCCTTCACATAATCCCCCGGCTTGGCGTCCAAAATCGAAGGCACAAACGTCTGCGGATTGCGGTCGTAAAGCGGGAACCAGCTCGATTGCACTTGCACCATGATCCGGTGCCCCGGCAGGAACACGTGGTTCGCCTGCGGCAGTTCAAACACATAACCCAGCGGCGCGCCGGCCTTCAGCGGCCGCGCCTCGCTCAGCGTTTCGCGGAAGCGGCCGCGGAAGATGTCCATGCCCACGGCCAGTTCGTATCCGCCCATCGCGCGGTCGCCCGGCACGGCATCGGGGTAGACGTCGATCAGCTTGACCACCCAGTCGCTGTCCGTCCCGCTGGTCGAGGCGGTGAGGTGCACCACCGGCGCGCCCGCGATCGTCACGGGCTTGTCCAGCACGGCGCCCGTGAAAGTCAGCACATCGGGCCGCCCCGAAACCGGGCGCTGGTCGTCCGCCAGCCAGGTCGGCCACGGGTTGCCATCATAGCCCTGCGGCTTGTTGGGCCGCGCTTCGTAAGTCACCGGATTGGCGGGGTCGGACACATAGTCCGCCGTTGCCGCGCTCGCAGCCGGCGTGAAGCCAAGGCCGCCTTCCGGCAGCAGGTAGAGGTTCTTCGCTGCAGGCGCTGCGGGCCAGCCCGGCAGGCGCTGCCACTGCTTGGTCCCGCTCTGGAACGCGGTCACGGTCGCCACGTCCATCGGCGTGTCGTAGAGATAGTGCGAAAGGAACGGCGCCAGCACGTTCTTCCGCCACCACTTGGCCGTATCCGCATCCCAGTGCAGCGCGCCCAGCATGTCGGCGCGGTCGATCCCCTGTCCGTGGTACCAGGGCCCGATCGAAAGGTGCAGCAGCCCTTCCGAATCCTTGGGCTTCAGCGCCTTCCACACCGCCGGGGCGCCATAGATATCCTCCTGATCCCACAGCGAATGGACCAGCATGGTCGGCACCTTGAGCGGCGCTTTCGCCAGCACCTTGTCCATCGCCTGTTCCTGCCAGAAGCCGTCCCACGCCTGATGCGCCTTCAGCTTCTGCCAGAACCCGATCTGGTCGATGCCTTGAGCGGTCGCCAAGGCTCCGGCCGAGCCATACTTCATGTAGTGGGTATAGGCGTCGGCCTCGGCCATCTCGTACTTGTTGGAATTGTCGCGCGTTGCGATCTGCTCCCAGATGTAGCTCAGGCCGAACTGGCGGAACGCGCCGTTGTGAAACCAGTCATCCCCGCGCCAGCCATCGACCATCGGGTTCATCGGCACCGCCACTTTCAGCGCCGGATGCGGGTTCACCAGCGCGGCGAGCGTGGTGAAGCCGTCATAGCTGATCCCGATGATGCCCACGCGCCCGTTGCTTTCGGGCACGTTCTTCACCAGCCAGTCGATCGTGTCATACGTATCGGTCGCGTGGTCGGTCTTCGTCGGGTTCAATGAGGTGCCGACGAACGGCCGGTTCATCACATAAGTGCCTTCGGAACCGTACTTGCCGCGCACATCCTGCACCACGCGGATATAGCCGCCGCCCGTCACCACATCGGGCGCGCTGTCATAGCCATCGAGCGCCACCGCCATCACCGGCGAGGTGTGCTGGCTGGTCATTTCCTCGGCGTTGTAGGGCGTGCGCGTCAACAGCATGGCGGCCCCCTTCGCGCCCTTGGGGACAAGGATCACGGTGTGCAGCTTCACCCCGTCGCGCATCGGGATATCGACCGCGCGGCGCTCGTAGTCCCGCATCTGGACCGGCTGCTCGATCTTTGCCGGCCGCTCGTCATAGGCCGGAGCCTTGGCGGGCGCAGCCCACGCCGTCCCCGAAGCAGACAGCAACAGTCCTGCCAAAATCGCCGCACGCATTTTCATGGATATTCCCCTTGAGCCTGTCGGGGGTGAGCTTAACACCCCGCCGCGCCCTGCCAAGCGGCATCCTCTCCCGCCGCACCAAGTGTCATTGCGCATTCACCCGCCAACCGCCAAAACCCCCCGTGATGCTGTACCGCGCTTTCTCTCGCTTCCTCGCCCTCGCCCTCCTCGCCTTGACCATCCTCGGCGCGCCGCTCGCCCCGGCGGCGGCCAAGGCTCCGCCCGTCTGGGCGTTCGAGCACAGCGATCTCGCGCCCGATCCCGCGTTCCGCTTCGGCCGCCTGCCCAATGGCATGCGCTACATCGTGCGCCACAATGCAGCGCCCAAGGGCACCGCCGAAGTGCGCATGCAGGTCGATGCAGGCTCGCTCGACGAGCGCGATGACGAACGCGGCTTTGCCCATTTCGTCGAGCACATGGCCTTCAACGGCTCCGCCCACGTGCCGGAGGGCGAGATGGTCAAGCTGCTCGAGCGCGAAGGCCTCGCCTTCGGCGCAGACACCAACGCGCAGACCAGCTTCGAGCAGACGATGTATCTGCTCAGCCTGCCGCGCAACGATCCGAAGCTGCTCGATACCGCGCTCATGCTGCTGCGCGAAACCGCGAGCGAGCTCAGCTTCGATCCGGCCGCGGTAACGCGCGAGCGCGGCGTCGTGCTCTCCGAACTGCGCGACGGGCAGGGCTACGCGCTGGACAACAGCAAGGACCAGATGGCCTTCCTCTATCCGGCTGCGCACTTTCCCGGCCGCCTGCCCATCGGCACCGTGGACTCGCTCACGAACGCCACCGCCGCCGCGCTCAAGGCATTCTGGGCCCGCGAATATGTCCCCGCCAAAACCACGCTCATCGTCGTCGGCGATATCGATGCCGATGCGGTCGAAGCCGCGATCCGCGCCCGCTTTGCCGATTGGCCCGCCCGCGCCCCGGCAAAGCGCCCCGCGCAAGGCCGCGTGCTGGTGGACCAGCAGGGCGCCGCGCATGTCCACCTCGATCCCGCCCTGTCCGAACGCGTCACGGTCTCGCGCCACGGCCGCTGGCGCAAGGAGCCGGACACCGCCGAGAACCGCCGCGTGGCTCTCCTGCGCCAGATCGGCTACGGCGTGATCAATCGCCGCCTGCTGCGCCTCAGCCGCGCCGCGCAGCCGCCGTTCCGCGGCGCCGGGCTCGGCACCGGCGAAGTCTTCCACATCGGCCGCACCACCAATCTCGTCATCGATACGGCGGAAAACGGCTGGCGCACCGGCCTGCTCGCCGCCGCGCAGGTCTACCGCGAGGCGCTGGCCAAGGGCTTCACCGATGCCGAAGTCGCCGAACAGGTCGCGGGCGCGCGCACCAGTATCGAAAACGCCGCCGCCTCAGCCGAAACCCGCAGCAACGATGCGCTGGTCGGCGCGGCTCTCCATCTCCTGCGTGATGACAAAGTGCCGACCACCCCGGCTTCCGCGCTCGAACGCTTCAACCGCCACGCTGCCAGCTTTACCCCCGCCGCCGTGCTCGCCGCGCTCCGCGCCGATGCGATCCCGCTCGAAAACCCGCTGATCCGCTTCCAGGGCCGCACCGCGCCGGATGGCGGAGCGGCAGCCCTCACCGCCGCATGGAACGAGGACATCCGCGCGCCCTTGCGCACCAGCTCCGGCGCCTCCACCGGCACCTTTGCCTATACCGATTTCGGCACGCCCGGCACCATCGCCGCCGACACCACCCGCGCAGACATCGGCCTGCGCGAGATCCGCTTCACCAACGGCGTGCGCCTCAATCTCAAGCGCACCGATCTCGAAACGGACTCCGTGCTGGTGCGCCTCCACATCGATGGCGGCGAAATGCTCGATACCCGGGACAACCCCACCGCCACCGAAATGACCGCGATGATCCCCACCGGCGGCCTCGGCAAGCACAGCCAGGATGATCTGCAAAGCCTGCTCGCCGGCCGCTCGGTCGGCACCAACATCGCTTCCTCGGGCGATACGTTCGCCCTCGGCGCGAGCACCACGCGCCGCGATCTAGAACTCCAGCTCCAGCTCCTCGCCGCCACGATTTCCGATCCCGGCTGGCGCCCTTCGGCAGACGTCGTCTACCACCAGTCGATGACGAGCTTCTTCACGCGCCGCGATGCCACCCCTGCCGCCGCGCTCGCCAACACGCTCCCCGCCATTCTCTCCGCTGGCGATCCGCGCTTCACCATCCAGCCGCCCGAGACCTATCAGGCGCTCACCCTCGCCAGGCTCAAGGCCGATATCGGCGACCGCCTCGCCCACGGCGCGATCGAGCTCACCCTCGTCGGCGATCTCGATCCCGATGCCGCCATCGCCATGGTCGCCCGCACCCTCGGCGCCCTGCCCGCGCGTGAGGAGGATTTCCGCCCCTACGCCGAAGCCCGCCAGCGCAGCTTCACCCCCACCCGCGGCCTCACCGTGATCCGCCACAAGGGCGCGGCCAACCAGGCCATCGTCCGCTACGTCTGGCCCACCACCGACGACAGCGACCCCGTGACCGCCATCGGCCTCGAACTCCTGCAGGAAGTCACCAGCATCGAAGTGCTCGACACCGTGCGCGAGGCGCTTGGCAAGGCCTATTCGCCCGGCGCGGCCTCCTCGCTCAGCCGGGTCTGGCGCGGCTGGGGCACATTCAGCGTCAACGCCTCGGTCGATCTCGCCGATGTCGCCGCCACCCGCGCCGCGATCGAGCGCACCATCACCGATCTCGCCGCCGCCCCGGTCGACCCCGACATCCTCACCCGCGCCCGCGCCCCGATGCGCGAGCGGCTGGCCAACATGCTCAAGACCAACGCCGGCTGGCTCGCCCTCACCGAACGCGCGCAGAGCCAGCCCGATCGCATCGAGCGCTACCAGAAGGCCCGCGAGCGCCTCGACGCAGTGACTCCCGCCGATCTCCAGGCCCTCGCCCGGCGCTACCTCGCCCCCGATCAGGCCGTCATCGCGCTCGTTCTCCCCGAAGGCGCTCCGGCGCCCGTCTCAGCGCCAATTTCACCGGCAGCGCCAGCAAGCTACGCCCTGCCGAGGAAGGACTGACACGCAGGTCCTCCCCATTTTTGCACAGCACAAATGGGGAGGTGGCAGCGCGAAGCGATGACGGAGGGGTAATGCGGCTCAGGCGACCGTATCCTGATACCGCCGCACCGCCAGCGATCCCAGCAGCACCAGCATCGCCGCCAGCACGCCCATCTCCGGCAGCGCGTCGAGCAGTCCCCAGCCTTTCAGCATGATCCCGCGCACCAGGCGGATAAAATGCGTCGTCGGCAGCACTTCGGCCAGCGTCTGCGCCCAGACCGGCATGCCGCGATAGGGAAAGGCAAAGCCCGAGAGCAGCACCGATGGCAGGATATAGAAGAAGCTCATCTGCATCGCCTGCAACTGGCTCTGCGCCAGCGTCGATAGCGTGAAGCCGAGGCCAAGGCTCGTGATCATGAACAGCAGCGTCGATCCCAGCAGCAGCGGCAAAGGCCCCGCAAACGGCACCTGAAACAGGAACCGCGCCGCCAGCAGAATGACGCTCAACTGCACCACCCCGATGCCGAGGTAGGGCACAATCTTGCCCACCATCACCTCGAACGGGCGCAGCGGCGTCGCCAGCAGGTTCTCCATCGTCCCCTGCTCCACCTCGCGCGTCACCGATAGCGCGGTGAGCATCACCATGGTCATCGAAAGCACGATGGCGAGCAGCCCCGGCACCACGTTGTGGCTGGTGATCCCTTCCGGATTGTAGCTGCGATGGAGCACCAGATCGACGGGTGATTGCCCTGCCGCACGGCTGGCCAGCGGACCGATCAGATCATGCCCCAGCGCGGTAGAAACCGCCTCGCCGATGGCGCTGATCGCGGGGCCAGTGGCAGAGGGATCGGTCGCATCCGCGGTCACCAGCAATTGCGGCCGCTGCCCCCGCACCAGATCGCGGCCGAAATCGGCGGGGATCGTCACCACGAACTGCACTTTGCCCTGCTGCAGCAGCGCCTCGCCCGCGCCCGGGCTTTCGACGAGCTCGGTCACCTTGAAATACGTCGTGTTCCTGAGCGCCGCGTCGATCGACCGCGCGAACACAGAATTGTCTCCCCGCTCGATCGCCATCGGCAACCCGCGCGGATCGCTGTTGATCGCATAGCCGAAGATCATCAGCTGCATCAGCGGCATGACCAGCATCATGCCCACCGTGCCCCGGTCGCGCAGCATCTGCCGCACTTCCTTGAACACCATCGCCCCGATGCGCTGCAGCGGCGTGGCGCTCATGCGCTTGCTCCGTAGAAGAGTTCGCGCAGAGGCGCAGAGGCCGCAGCGATGGCGTGTGCGCCGCAGGCAATTGAATGTTCCATGCGGGCTTTCGAATTAGAAGCGGTTTCGCCGTTTTCCTCTACGGCTCTGCGATCTCTGCGATCTCTGCGCGAACAAACCTCTTCACTTCTCTGCGCCTCTGCGCCTCTGCGCGAATCTCCAAAACGCTCCCTCATCCCCGCACCACCACCGAGTTATCCTCGGCCCCGCGCATCAGATGGATAAACACGTCCTCCAGGCTCGGGCTCGCCTCGCGGAAGGTGATCGCCCCCGCCCACGGCGCCACCGCCTCATGCAGCGCCGCCATATCCGGCCCGCAGACATGCAGCGCCGTGCCAAAGGGCGCCGCCATCGCCACCCCTGGCCGCGCCTCGATCTCTTTCGCCAGCCGGTCCGCACCCGGCCCCTCGCCTTGCAGGGCCTTGAGGCCCGATCTCGCGACCACCTCGGCAATGCTCCCCCGCGCCAGCATCCGGCCATAGGCGATATAGGCAATCTCGTGGCAGCGTTCGGCCTCGTCCATGTAATGCGTGGAAACGAGCACGGTCATCCCGCCCGCTGCCAGATCGTGGATCTGCTCCCAGAACTCGCGCCGCGCCTGCGGATCGACGCCCGCGGTCGGCTCATCCAGCAGCAGGATTTCGGGATCGTGCAGCACGCAGGCCGCCAGAGCGAGGCGCTGCTTCCACCCGCCCGAAAGCTTGCCTGCCAGCTGATCGCTGCGCGTCGCCAGCCCCAGCTTCTCCAGCGCCTCGGCCACCCGCTCCTTGCGCCGCTCCAGCCCATGGACCCGCGCGAAGAACTCGAGATTTTCCGCAATCGTCAAATCGGAAAACAGCCCGAACTTCTGCGTCATATACCCCACGCGCGCCTTGATCGCGGCGCGCTTCGTGCGCAAGTCCAGCCCCAGCACGGTGCCCTCCCCCGCATCGGGGATGAGCAGCCCGCAAATCATCCGCAAGGTCGTCGTCTTGCCCGAACCGTTCGGCCCCAGAAACCCGCAAATCCGCCCGCGCGCGACCCCCAGATCCACGGCATCGACCACAGTCCGCCCACCAAACCGCTTGGTCAGTCCCCGCACATCGATAACCAGTTCCTCCCCGGTACGGGGAGGGGGACCATCCGCAGGATGGTGGAGGGGCAGGTTCATTGCGAACGCACCGCCACCGGCAAACCCAGCGGCAGCAGCTTGTCCGCCGGCAGCATGGCCTCGACCATGAACACCAGCTTCGAACGCGCATGCTCGCTGTAGATAACCGGCGGCGTATATTCCGCGCGCGGCGCGATATAGCGCACCGTCGCCGTCCGCTCCGCTCCGCAGCCATCGCAGCTGAAGCGCACCGGCATGCCCGGGTGCAGCCCCGCCACCTTGTCCTGCGGCACAAAGAAGCGGATCTTGCGCTTGTCGTCGGGAATGATCGAGACCACCGGCTGGTTCGCCGGGACCCATTCGCCGGGGTTGAAATAGGTCTGCTCGATCTGCCCGGATGCCGGCGATACCGGCGCGATTTCCTGCCGCCGCCGCGCTTCTGCCGCCAGCGCTGCCTTGGCGCCCTGCACTTGCGCGGTCGCCGCCGCCTGCTGCGTTTGCCGGCCCACGCTCAGTTCGCCGCTGCGCTGCTGTGCCTGCGCTTGCGCCACTTGCGCCGCCGCGCTGTCGCGCGCCGCGCGCGCCGCATCGAGCTGGGTGCGGCTGGCAAAGCCCTTGGCGGCAAGATCGGCAAAGCGGCGGAAATCCGCTTCCGCCCGCACCAGCTGCGCCCGCGCCGAAGCTTCTGCCGCCCGCGCCACGTCGATCTCCGGCGTCCGCTCGCGCGCCGCGCCCAGATCGCTGAGCGAGGCCTGCGCCCCCGCCACTTGCGCCTCGGCCTGCGCCGTGCTGGCATCAGCCGTGCGCGGATCGAGCGCAAACAGCGGCGCGCCCGCGCTCACCCGCCCGCCGCGCTCCACTGGCCGGCTCGCCAATGTCCCCGAAACCGGCGCCGCGACATAGAGCGCCTCCCCTTCGACATAGCCCAGCCACGGATCAGGCGCTGTCGGCCGCGTCAGCAACCAGATCGCGGCTCCCGCCAGCACGGCCAGCAGCAACAGGATCGGCAGGCGTTGGCGCAGGCTCATGCGGAAACTCCATCAGTCATCAGGCCGTGCAGCAAAAGGTCGGCATGGCTCACCGCCATTGCCTCGATATCCATCGGCTTTGCCCCCACCGGCACGAACACGATGCGCCAAAGTGCGGTCAGGATCATGCCACCCGCCACGCTCCGCGCGGCAAGCGCCGGGTCCGCGCAGACAAACTCGCCGCGCCGCACGCCGTGGCGGATGATCTCTTCGATCGCGGCAAACACCCTGGTGATCGCGGCATCGTGATAATAGCGCACCAGATCGGGAAAGGCCTGCCCCTCGCCGATGATCAGGCGCGGCAGAAAGGCGATATTCCCGGTTGCCATCCGCATCATCACCACGCGGATGAAGCGCCGCAGCAGATCGGGTGCAGGATAGTCGGCAAGGTCGGGGATCGGCTCGGGCAGCACGTGCTCGATCATGCCTTCCACCAGCGCGCGAAACAGCGCCTCCTTGGTATCAAACAGGCTGTAGAGCGCGCTGCGGCTGATCCCCACCCGCTGCGCAATGTCTTCCATCGGCGTCGCGGCAAATCCCCGCTCGGCAAAGGCATCGCGGGCCGCTTCGAGCACGCGGTCAAGGCGATCGGGAGGGGTGACTCGGGCCATGCTAGAATAAATAACAGACGCGTCTGTTATTTAAAAGTCGGCCCGTGCGCCATACGCCGATTTTCCTACTCGGGCGCAATTTGCTATGCACCGCGAATGGCCCGGATTTCCGCCCTTTTTGCGCTACCCAACCTGCTTCGCCCCCACACGGGCAGGGCTCGTCCATTTTCGCTCTGGACTGTGTCAAGTGTGTCAACTTGCGCTTCGCGCCGCGCCGGAGCATAGGCGCACCCGAGTCTCCCAGATGCCGCCAGGAAAGGCCTCTCACCCATGAAGATCGCCCAATGAAAATCAGGGTCCATGTCAGCCTCAAGAACGGGGTTCTCGATCCGCAGGGCCGCGCCATTCACCACGCGCTCGAAGGTCTGGGCTTCCAAGGCGTCAACGATGTGCGCGCCGGCCGCCTGATCGAAATGGACGTGGCAGACAGCACGACCGACGCCGCGCTGGAAGATATGTGCCGCAAGCTCCTCGCCAACCAGGTGATCGAGAACTTCCGCATCGAAAAGGTCGCCTGAGCGGAACCCGCCTCCGCCCCCTCCGTTCGTGTCGAGCGAAGTCGAGACACACAGAAAGCCCCCCGCCATGCCCTTCACCGCCGCTGTCATCACCTTCCCCGGCTCCAACTGCGACCGTGACATGGCCGTGGCGATCGAGCAGATCACCGGCGGCACGGTCCACCGCGTGTGGCACGGCGACGCCGATCTGCCCGCCGGCCTCGATTTCATCGCGCTGCCCGGTGGCTTTTCCTACGGTGACTACTTGCGCTCAGGCGCAATGGCCGCGCGTTCGCCAGTCATGCAGGCGGTCGTCGCTGCGGCAAACCGGGGCGTCACCGTGCTCGGCGTGTGCAACGGCTTCCAGGTCCTCACCGAAGCGGGGCTCCTCCCCGGCGCACTGATGCGCAATGCCGGCATCCGTTTCGTCTGCCGCGATGTGCCGCTGGTGGTGGAAAACAACCAGTCGCTGTTTACCGCGCGCTACACCGCCGGCCAGCGCATCACGATCCCGGTCGCGCACCACGATGGCAACTATTTCGCCGATGCCGATACGCTGGACCGCCTCGAAGGCGAAGGCCGCGTCGCCTTCCGCTACGGTGAGCCGGTCAATGGCTCGCAGCGCGATATCGCCGGCGTTCTCAACGCCTCTGGCAATGTGCTCGGCATGATGCCGCATCCCGAACGCATGATCGAACCCGCGCAGGGCGGCAGCGATGGCCGCGCCTTGTTTGAAAGCGTATTGACAGGCCTCGGCGTCGCCGCCTGAGCGGTCAGGCGACGCCTTGCTTGCGGCGCCATTCGATGGTGTCAAACAGCCCGCCCGCGTCCCGCGCGCTCATCGGGCGGCCAAAGAAGTAGCCCTGGATCTTCTTGCAGCCGAGGCGGCGGATCACTGCAAGTTCCTCTTCGGTTTCAACACCTTCCGCAGTCGTTGACATCTCGAGGCTGTCCGCCATCGCCACCACGGCGCGCACGATGGCAAGGCTTTCGGGATTATCACGCGCCGCGCCCTGCACGAAGCTGCGGTCCACCTTGATGGTCGAGAAGCGCAGTTTCCTGAGGTACCCAAGCGAGGAGTAACCCGTCCCGAAATCGTCGAGCGCCACGCCGCAGCCCAGCGACATGATCCGCTCCAGCGTCTGCTGCGCCGCCGTGCCGTCGCGCACAAAAATGCTTTCGGTCACCTCGATCTCGAGCCGGTGCGGCGGAAGCCCGCTCGCAGCCAGCGCGGAAACCACCACTTCGGCAAAGCTGGGATCAAGCAGCTGCTCGCCCGAAACGTTGACCGCCACCTTGATCGGATCCGGCCAGTTGATCGCCTCGAAGCAAGCCGTCCGCAGCACCCACTCGCCAATCGGCACGATCAGCCGCGTATCCTCGGCGAGCGGAATGAACTTGGCGGGGCTCACCGGGCCATGATCCGCCGAGTTCCAGCGCAGCAGCGCTTCAAAGCTCACCGGCGCTTCGGTCGCCGCATCGACCACCGGCTGATAGGCGAGCGTAAACTCGCCGCGTTCCAGCGCGTGGCGCAGCGCGAACTCGAGCTTGCGCCGCTCCTCGGCATGCGCATGCAGCGCCGGCTCGTAATCGAAGTGCATCCCGCCGCCCTCATCCTTGGAGCGGTAGAGCGCAAGGTCGGCATTGCGCATCAGCGTCTCGACCGTCGCACCATCGCGCGGCCCGATCGCCGATCCGACACTGGCCCCCACGTAGAGCGTGTGGTGGTCGATCTCGTAGGGCTGCGACAGCGCGCTGATCACCGCCTTCGCCACTTGCCGGATCCGCGTCCCATCGCCTGCGTCGCGCACCACGATCGCAAACTCGTCACCACCAAGGCGTCCGCACAGCTCGTTCTCGCTCATCAGCGATTTCAAGCGGCCCGAAACCTTGGCGAGCAACTGGTCGCCAACAAGGTGCCCGAGCGTATCGTTGACCGCCTTGAACCGGTCGAGGTCGATCATCATGAAGCCGCAGCGCATCCGCCAGCGATCCGCCTCGCGCATCGCATCGCCCATCGTCTCGGTCAGCATCAGGCGGTTGGGCAGGCCTGTCAGCGTGTCGTAGCGCGCGAGGTACGCGATCTTGTCGGCGCTCTCGCGCTGCTCCGTGACATCCGATCCGACGCCGCGGAAGCCCATGAAATTGCCGTTGTCGTCGAACCGCGGCGAAGCGGAAAGCTCCCACCAGCGATTGTTGCCGTGCAGGGTCACGTGCACCAGCAGGTTCGAAAAACTCTCGCGCCGCTTCAGTCGCTCAGCCAGATCATGCAGCGAGGAATGGAAGTGGCCGCTTTCCCAGGCCGAGCCCGCAACCAGCTGGATCAGCGGCTTGCCGTCGATATCTTCGGGATCCTCGCCGAGCGCGAAGGCAAAGCGCGGGGAAGCAGAACGCACGCGGCGATTGGAATCCGTCTGCCACAGCCAGTCCGCCTCGCCTTCCTCGAATTCGCGCAGCAGCAGCGAGACGACTTCGCTCTTTTCCGCGACCCCCGCCTCAGCCACCTTGCCTGCAAGGAACATCCGCGCGGCTTCGAGGCTGCCGACCCACAGGAAGATCATGAACGTGACCGCCGCCGCCGCCGCCGTCACCTTGCCGAACCACAGGAACACCACGACGCTGGCCGCACCGAGGATCGCGTTGAACAGCACCGCACCAAGCGGCACCGCTGCGAAAGCAAGCGCGGTTCCGGCCATGAGCATCGCCATGATCGTCCAGACCAGCAGCCGCTGCTCGGGCGATGCGAAGGGCGACATCGCGACGATCGGGACGATCCAGATCACCCCGGCCACGACGGTGCAGACGGTGTGGCGGTGGATCTCGTGCCGCGTCATCCGGCGGCGATCGGCGTCCTCCAGCGTATGGTCGAAGTTGGCGCCCCAGATCAGCACGCCGGCGAGCACCCCCGCCCAGCCGAACAGCACGGCAGCCGGGATCGCGCCCCACAGCGCCTGGACCACCAGCATCGCGGCAAGCCCATGCGCGACAAGCCGCGGCCGCGTGAGCCGCGCCAGCCCTGAATACTGCAGACCGCGCAGCCGCCCCCAATCACCTTGCGCCGAATCGCTGAGGCCCAACACGGCCATGGCCGGAAGGTCCCGAGGCAGGGCAGGCAAGGATTGATCGGTCGTTCGGTTCACCCGCTTCGATCTAGTGGGGAAACCTTGCGCAATGGTAAGCGCATCGAAATTTCCGCAGCCTGCCCAGCCCCTTGCGGGTCACGCAAAATTCTGAAAAGGCGAGTAAAAAAGCTGGTAAGGTTTATTTTCGCCGCGATTGCGGCAACTCTCCCAACAGCCGCATTCGCCGCGCCCCTGCCACTCCCGGCGAGGCCGTGCTAGCGCTTCCGCAACGACCACGAAGAGAGCACAGTTCCGGCCATGACAGCCCCCCTCCTGATCCTCGATGGCGGCACCGGCCGCGAGCTTGCCCGCAGCGGCGCGCCCTTCCGCCAGCCCGAGTGGTCAGCGCTTGCGCTGATCGAGGGTCCGCAGTTCGTCAGCGCCGTCCACCGCGCCTATGTCGAGGCCGGGGCGGACGTGATCACCACCAATTCCTACGCGGTCGTCCCCTTCCATATCGGCGAGGAGCGCTTTGCCGCCGAAGGCGCCGCGCTGGCCGCGCTGGCCGGCCGGCTGGCGCGCGAAGTCGCTGATGCAGAGTTTGCGGCAACGGGGCGCAAGGTCCTCATCGCCGGATCGCTGCCCCCGATCTGCGGGTCCTACCGCCCCGATCTCGTCGATCTGGACCGCGCCCGCCCGGTGCTTCAGGTGCTCGTGACAGCCCTCGCGCCGAACATCGACCACTGGCTGGCCGAAACGCTGTCCTCGCTGGTCGAAGCACGCCTTGCCGCCACGCTCACCGCGCCAACGGGCAAGCCACTGTGGCTTTCCTTCACGCTGGAGGACGAAAGGCCGACCACCGCGCCCGCCTTGCGCTCGGGCGAAAGCGTTGCCGAAGCCGCCCGCCTTGCGCAGGAAATCGGCGCAGCGGCGCTGCTGTTCAATTGCAGCCAGCCCGAAGTGATGGAAGCCGCCGTGCGCGCCGCGCGTGAGGAACTCGGTCCGGACAGCCCGGTCCGCCTCGGCGTCTACGCCAACGCCTTCCCGCCGATGGCCGCCGATGCCGAAGCCAACAGCGCGCTCTGCCCGATCCGCGAGGATCTGACGCCCGAGGGATATGGCCGTTTCGCTGCGGCCTGGCACGAAGCTGGCGCCTCGATCATCGGCGGCTGCTGCGGAATCGGGCCAGAGCATATCAAGGCGCTGCGCAAGGAAGCCGTCCATGCCTGACACGGCGGCTCGTGCCCAACCTGCCACCACCAAACCGCCAGGCTGGCCCGACGAGGTGGCGCTGGGCGCGCTCCCGCCGGGCGAGGAGCTGATCGTTCATGCCCGGCATCTCGGTACGCGGATCGATACGCGCGGGCTCTCCGCCGATATCGTGCTGCGTGATCTCGCGGCGGCGGCCGGGCTGACCTTCGCCTTCCGCTACGGCGTCGCGGTCACCTTTTGCACCGTGGAGGACCGCATCCCCGCGCTCGATATGGCGCTCCTCGCGCATGTCCAGGAACCCGCCAGCACGCGGGAGATCGAGACCGCCAGCGTGCTCATCACCGATGGCGGCAAGGAACGCGTCGATGACGACGGCGTGATCCAGCTTGCAGACGATACGATCCCGCGCCTTCTGCTCGTCGCCACCGTGCTGGCGCACAGCGTGATGCTCTCGCGCGATGAAATGCTCGTGTCGGAAGTGTTCGATTCCAGCGTACCGCTTGTTGCCGACCTCCAGGTCAACGGCAAGGCGCGGCTTTCCATCCGCGCGGTCATGCGCATGGTCGGCGGCGTACTGGCCGCGCGGCACCGTGTCATGGGCACGGCGCAAGCGGGCGAGCGCCCCGATCTCCTGTGGGATCACCCCGATCTCGACCGGCTCTACACCCGGCTCGAGGCCGAGTACGAACTGGGCGAGCGCGCCGAAGTGCTCGAACGCAAGTTCGGCGCGCTGGGCGATTTCACCGACGTGCTGCTCGATATCGCGCAGGACAAGCGCGCGGTCCGGCTCGAAGTCGCCATCATCGTATTGATCGCGGTCGAGCTGCTGCTCTCGATCGGCAAGGCGCTGAGCGGCTGAACCGCCGCGGTCAGGTCGCGCCGGGCGGGCCATCCGGCCGGCGCTGCCACAGAATGAGCCCATCCCCAAGGATGAGGTACCGGCCAACCTCGGCGTAGTGGGCCCTCATCTCGCCCAGCACGACTGGCGCGGTGTAGGATCCTGCATAGAGCTTGTAGTCCGAACGGGTCAGCACGAACATCGGGCGGCGGGCGAGGAACTCCGCGACGATCGCCTCCTGCGGCCACCCCAGCGCGCCGTGCTCGAAGTATTCGGCGCTGTGGAACGGGAAGGGATACTTCGTCCTCGGACGCGTACCCGTGGCCGTGTAAGTCGCCGTCGGCCCGGAGAAAACGTAAAGGCTGCGCCGCTCGCCGCCAGCGTTGATCCGGTCAACCAGCGCGCGGAACTGCGCCACATCGGCGCGCCCGCCAGCGATGTTGGCCGGGAAGTTGCCGACCACCACCAGCGCCGCGACAAGCAGGCCCGCGCCGAACCAGCCCGCACGCTGGCGCAGATCGTAGAACGGCACCGCGAGCAACACTGCAAACGGGGCAAGGAACGCGTAGTAATAGGCCAGCACGTTACTGGGAAAATAGATCGAGGCGAGCGCGCCTCCGGTCATCAGCACAACGAGAACACTGGCCCGCCGAGGATAGGTCTGGCCAAGCCGAAACCATGCCCAGACCCCCGCCGCGATCATCAGCAGAAACGGCGATATGACCGTCAGCGTCTTGGGGTGAAAGCGTCCGACGCTTGTCTTGCGCTCGAAGATCGAGACGAAGTTGGCGTAGAAGAAGTCATCGAAATGGCCCGCCGCCGCATACCAAGCGGCAACCGCGAAGGTAGGGGCAAGGCCGACCAGCGCGTAGAGGCAGGCCCGGCCCAGCAGCGGCAGCAAAGCCCGCTCGCGGCGGTAGTCCTCGATCAGGACGAAGGCGGCGAATACAGCGCAGAACGGCGCGGCAGTGTACTTGATCTGGAGCGCAAGGCCGCCCAGCAGCATGGCTAGCAGCGCGGCCCGCAGCGACCCCGGCCAAGCCATGGCGAGATACATCATGCCAAGGCACAGCGGCGTGAACAGCAACTCGCTCTGCGCGCCGCGGCAGCCGAACACCGTCATCGCCAGCAAATAGAGCAGCGCCGCGACCCAGCCTGTGCGGCGATCAGCCAGCAGCGCGGCAATGCGATAGGCGAGCCACGCCCCGATGCAGGCAAACAGGTCTGCCATGATCAGATAGGCCGTGGCCCCGCGCCCCAGCAGGGCATGAGCGCCCTCGAACAGCAGGAACAGCCCGACCGGCTTGCGATCCCAGATGTCGACATAGGGGACCTGCCCGTCGAGCATCGCCGTCGCCACGTAGGAGTAGAACTGCTCGTCGTGATCGACGACCGGGTTGCTCATCCACCAGATGCGGATGATGAGCGAACACGCAGCAATGAACAGCAGAACCGGCAGTTCGCGAACGAGAGGGCCGGTCCCGCCTTCTCGCGCCAGCTGCGCGGCCGCTGCGGTCATTCGACGGTGACCGATTTCGCCAGGTTGCGCGGTTGGTCCACGTCGGTCCCCTTCGCCACCGCCACGTGATAGGCGAGCAGCTGCACCGGCACGGCATAGACCAGCGGCGCGATCAGCGGGTGCACCTTGGGCATCTCGATCGTGGCAAGGCAGCCCTCGCCCGCTTCCTCGATCCCCGCCGCATCGGAAATGAGCACGACCTTGCCGCCGCGCGCGCGCACTTCCTGCATGTTGCTCACGGTCTTCTCGAAGAGCGGACCGGAGGGCGCCAGCACGATCACCGGCACCGCCTCGTCGATCAGCGCGATGGGCCCATGCTTCATCTCGCCCGAGGCATAGCCTTCGGCATGGATGTAGCTGATTTCCTTCAGCTTCAGCGCGCCCTCGAGCGCCAGCGGATAGTCCGGCCCGCGTCCGAGATAGAGCACGTCACGCGCCGGGGCGATGAGGTGCGCCATGGCGGCGATCTCGTCGTCGTGGCTCAGCGCAGCGTTCAATGCAGCGGGTGCTTCGGCCAGCTGGTTGACGATGTCGGCCTCTTCCTCACGGCTGAGGCGGCCGCGCTTGACCGCAAGGTGCGCAGCGAGCGCGGCGAGCACGGCAAGCTGGCAGGTGAACGCCTTGGTCGAGGCGACACCGATTTCGGGCCCGGCGTGGGTCGGCAGCAGGAGGTCCGCCTCGCGCGCCATCGAACTCGTCGGCACGTTGACCACCACCGCGATGGTCTGGCCGGCCGCCTTGCAGTGGCGCAGCGCCGCCAGCGTGTCCGCCGTCTCGCCGCTTTGCGAGATGAACAGGGCAAGGCCGCCCGGCTCCAGCACGGGATCGCGGTAGCGGAACTCGCTCGCTACATCGATATCGACTGGCAGACGCGCGAACTGCTCGAACCAGTATTTCGCGACCATCCCTGCGTAGAAGCTCGTCCCGCAGGCGACGATGGTCACGCGGCTGATGCTGGATAGGTCGAAATCGATCTGCGGCAGCGCGACGGTCTGGTCGATCCGGCGCAAGTAGCTGCGCAGCGTCTGCGCGACCACGGTCGGCTGCTCGAAGATTTCCTTCTGCATGAAGTGGCGGAACTCGCCCTTCTCGATCGCCGCCGCCGTCGCGCCCGAGGCGACGATTGGGCGCGTCACCTCGTTGTTGTCGACGTCGTAGATCGTCGCGCCTTCGCGCGTGATGACGACCCAGTCGCCCTCTTCGAGATAAGTGATCCGCTGTGTCAGCGGCGCGAGCGCGAGCGCGTCGGAGCCAAGGTAGGTCTCGCCCTGATTGTCTCCGGCACCGTAGCCCACCACCAGCGGCGAGCCGAGCCGCGCGCCGATCAGCATGTCGTCATGCTGGCGGAATGCGATGGCCAGCGCGAAGGCGCCGCGCAGCTTGGGCAGCACGGCCTTCACCGCATCCTGAGGGCTGAGACCCGCTTCGACCTGTTCGGACACGAGATGCGCGACCACTTCGGTATCGGTTTCGCTCTCGAACGTCCGCCCCCGCGCGATCAGGGCATCGCGCAGCGGCTTGAAGTTCTCGATGATGCCATTGTGGACGAGCGCCACTTCGCCCGTCGCATGCGGGTGCGCGTTGCTGGTGGTCGGCGCGCCGTGGGTCGCCCAACGGGTATGGGCGATGCCGATGTGGCCCGAGGCCGGATGGCGCGCCAGTTCGAGCACGAGATTGCCCAGCTTGCCCTCGGCGCGGCGGCGGACCAACTGGTCATCCGCCACAAGGCAGATGCCCGCGCTGTCATAACCGCGGTATTCCATGCGGCGCAGACCATCCACCAACCGGTCCGCGACCTGTTCCTTGCCGACAATTCCGATAATTCCGCACATGGGGAGAGGCGCCTTCGCTCAGAGGGTGTAAGGTACGCGGATGCCCGGCATTTCGGCCGGAAAATCCTTGGTGTTGCGGGTAACGAGGACGCGGCCGCGGGTGAGCGCGGTGGCAAGAATGATCGCGTCGGGCGATTTCAGGCGGGGCCGTTCGCGGCGCAGGGCGGCAGCGCGCGATGCGATTTCGACATCGATCTCGTCGATGGCGAACCGATCAAGGAACGCTTCGGTTTCGCGCAGGGTCTGGCCTTCGCCTTTCGAAAGGATCTCGACCCATGCCATGCGGCTCAGCCACAGCCGCCGTCCCGCCGACGCGGCGCGCTTGAGCTCGGTCCGCGCGCGATCATAGCCGAGCAGAGCGTCGATAACGATGTTGGCATCGAACGCATAGTCGCTCACGCGGCACCATCTTCCGGGTTGGCGGCGGCACGGCGCATGGCGATATAAACGGCGCGCTGGCGATCATCTTCGGCATCGAACAGGTCCGGGAACTCCGCTTTGGTTGCCTCGTAGTCGTCATCCCAGGGGCGCGTCCACGACGCTCGTTCGCGCCGTTGCCATTCGACGGAATCGCCGATGTCGGTGCGATCCTTCCACAGACCGAAGCCGCTATCGATCCAGTCCGTGCCCGAAGACGCGGCCTGCGCCTTGTAGGTAGCCACTGCTTCACGCAGCACCGAGGCGCGCGACTTGCCTTGCTCCGCAGCACGGGCATCGAGCCACTGGATGTCTTCTTCGGGCAGATCGGCGAGGATTCGGGTCATTGTGATATCGCGATATCATATCATGATATCATGTCAAGAGCCGAGCAGGGGCTTGCCACCCCTTCCCCGCACGATAGTCTCAAGGCGTAAACAAGTCCGTACAGCCGAGGCGGAAAACGGGGGGACGTCCGACATGGCCAGCAAGCTGAAAGTCTATCACCTGCCCGGCGCCTGGGGCCTGCCGACGGTGAGCCCGTTCTGCCTCAAGCTCGACGCATGGCTGCGCATGACCGGAATCGAGCATGAGGCAATCACCGCTGCCACGCCCTTCGCGGGCCCCAAGGGCAAGGCCCCGTGGATCGAGCTGGACGGCGAGAAAATCGGCGATTCAACCTTCATCATCGCGCACCTTGCCCAGCGTTTCGGGGTCGATCCCGATGCCCACCTCACCTCGGCCCAGCGCGGCGTGGCCGTGGCGATCCAGCGGCTGATCGACGAGAACCTCTACTGGACGATGGTCAATGATCGCTGGGTGAACGAGGCAAACTGGCAGCAATTCCGCGATGTCGTGCTCGGCGGCCTCGCCGTGCCGCTGCGCCGCGTGCTTGGCCCCGTGGCGCGGCACGGGGTTAAGAAGCAGCTCGCCGGTCACGGCATGGGCCTCCACAGCCCGGAGGAAATCGCCGCCATTGGCCGCCGCGACATCAACGCGCTCGCCGCGATCCTCGGGGATCAGGACTGGTTCTTCGGCGATACGCCCAGCTCGACCGACGCGGTGGTCTACGCCCAGCTCGTCAACATCTGGCGCGCCCCGCTCGAAAGCGAAGTGCGCCGCGCCATCGGCCAGACGCCGAATCTAGTCGCCTTCATCGACCGCTTTGCGGCGCGGTACTATTAGGCCGTAAACCCCGTCCATGCTGAGCTTGTCGAAGCACTGTTCTTGTTCTTGCGGCAAAAGCGCTGTCCCGCAAAGAAAGAACAGCCCTTCGACAAGCTCAGGGTAGACGGGTTTGGGGGTGAATGTGGTTTGTATCCACCGCTCGTCGCCCTAACGGTTCTCACGCCACCACTTGAAAGTGAACACCGCCGCGCCCGGCCCCTCGCGGCCCAGCTGCGCCAACTTATCGAGCGCCTCGGTCACGCTCGGGAAATGGCCCTCGGGCACCTCCCATAGCGCCAGCGAAGGCTCCATCGGCTCGAACCACTCGCCCCGCCGCGCCAGCACCGCGCGGTGATCGGCCTGGCGATAGGCGAAGGCTTCCAGCGAGGGCACGTCGCGCCAGACCGAGAGGTTGACGATGAAATCCGCGTCCCCTGCCACCGCCTCGATTGCGGTCGCATCGTTGGCATCGCCGTCCCCCACCAGCCGCCAGATGAACCCGTCGGCCGCATCAGCCTGCGCGTTCACGTGATCGAGCGCGTCCATGAACGGCTGGTTGGCGGGATCGGCCTTGGGGCGGCGGAAGCGGGCGACGTTGAGCTGGGCAATCGGCATCTTCAAAGCTCCTGCCGGAAATAAACCACCCGCTCGGTCTCGGCAAAACCGGCAGCGAGGTGGAAGGCATGGCTCTCAAGATCGTCGTGCCACGTATCCGATGCAAACTCGCGGCACCCCCGCGCCCGGCCCCAATCCGCCACGGCTTGCACCAGCCGCCGTGCAAGGCCCTGTCGCCGCACCGCCTCGTCCACGAAAATACCTTCGAGGAACAGGACGGGCGAGGTCTCGCAGCCGTTCACGTATTCATGCCGGATCGCAGCCTCGGCAAAGCCGACCACCTCGTCGCCCCTCAGCGCCACCAGATTGAGGAACCGCTCGGGCTCCACCAGCTGCTCTTCCGCCTCGGCGCGATGCTCGCTTGCCGGGGTCTCATCCCACAACGCATGCCGCAGCGCTGCCCAGCCATCGAGATGATCAGGGCCCGCCGCGAAAATCGCGATCATTTGCGCTCGGCCTTCTTGCGCTTCATCGCATCGTGGAAGCGGTCGGCCCAGCCGGGCTTGACCAGCTGCTCGGCGCGCACCAGCCGCAGCTCGCCATCCGCCACATCGCGGCTCACCGCGCTGCCCGCGGCGACAATGGCATCGGCGCCGATCTTCACCGGCGCGATCAGTGCGGAGTTCGAGCCGATGAAGGCCCGCTCGCCGATCACGGTGCGATACTTGAAGTAGCCATCATAGTTGCAGGTGATCGTGCCCGCGCCGATGTTCGCGCCGGCGCCCACATCGGCATCGCCCAGATACGTCAGGTGGTTGGCCTTCGCGCCCGCATGGAGCACCGCGTTCTTCACTTCGACGAAATTGCCGACCCGCGCCTTTTCCTCCAGCACCGCACCGGGGCGCAGCCGCGCGAAGGGGCCGACCGACGTGCCGCTATCCAGCCGCGCGCCCTCGATATGGCAGAACGCGTGGATCACCACGTTGTCCGCCACGGTCACGCCGGGGCCAAACACGACGTTCTGCTCCACCGTCACATCGCGGCCGAGCACGGTATCCCAGGCGAACCATACCGTCTCGGGCGCCACGAGACTCGCGCCATCGGCCATCGCCTGCAGCCGCCGCTTCTTCTGCCAGCGCGCTTCCGCCTCGGCCAGTTCGGCGCGGCTGTTGATGCCGGCGACTTCATCGGGATCACCCGTCACCACAACCGCGCAGACGCGGCCATCGCCGTTCGCCACATTGACGATATCGGTGAGGTAATATTCACCCTGCGCGTTGTCGTTCCCCACCCGCGCCAGCAGGGCAAACAGCTCGTCCCCGCGCACCGCCATCAGGCCCGAATTGCACAAACGGCAGGCACGCTCAGCCTCGGTGGCATCCTTGTGCTCGACCATCTTCTGGACGAGGCCGTTCTCGGCAATCACCCGGCCATATTGCAGCGCATCGTCAGGCTCGAAGCCCAGCACGACCACCGCCGGATTATCGTCCCCGTGCAGCCGCTCCAGCATCGCGTGCATCGTATCGGTGCGCACGAAGGGCACATCGCCATAAAGGATCAGCACGTCGCCCGCGAACCCGGCCAGCGCGCCTTCGGCCTGCTGCACCGCGTGCCCGGTGCCAAGCTGCGGGTCCTGCACGGCAAGCTCTGCGCTATTTCCCAGCGCCGCCGCCAATTGCTCGCGCCCCGCGCCGACCACGACCACCTTGCGCGCGGGACCAAGCGCATCGGCGCTCGCCAGCAGGTGCATCAGCATGGGCCGCCCAGCGATCGGGTGCAGCACCTTGTGGAGGTCGCTTTTCATGCGGGTGCCCTTGCCAGCGGCGAGGACAACGAGCGCGACGGGGCGTTCAGGCGGGGAGGAAGCTTCGGTCATGCGCGTTCCTTGCCAGCATTTGCTTGCAGTTTCCAGAACGCGCCGCCACGGATCGCGACATGACGGATTTTCCCTTCCAGATCGTCGGTTTCGACCTCGATGGCACACTGCTCGACACCGCCTGCGATATCGGCCACGCGCTCAATCATGCGCTGGCCCATGTCGGCCGACCGCTGGTCCCGCTGGACCAGGCGCGGCGCTATATCGGCGGCGGAAGTGCGCAGCTCCTGCACAATGCGCTAGAGGCGAGCGGCGGGAAGGATGGGATCGATTTCGCCGCCCTGCAGGAGCGCCTGCTGGCCTTTTACGCCGAAAACATCGCCCACCACACCGTGCTGTTCTCCGGCGGCGAGGCCATGCTGGAAACGCTCGCGGCGCGCGGTGTCCACCTCGCCATCGCCACCAACAAGCGTGAGGATCTCGCCCGCCGCCTGTTTGACGAGCTCGGCCTCACCCCCCGCTTCGCCACGATCATCGGCGGCGATACACTCGGCCCCGGCCGCGCCAAGCCTGCGCCCGACATGCTCCACGAAATGGTGGCGCGGAGCGGTGGGGGACGGGCGGCTTTCGTTGGCGATACGACCTTCGATATCGGCGCCGCCCGCGCGGCGGGCATGCCGGTCGTCGCAGTCAGCTTCGGTTTCAACGATCGGCCGGCGCATGAACTCGGCGCCGATGCGGTGATCGACCATTTCGACGAACTGGTCCCCGCGCTGGAGACGCTCGCGCGCTAGGCCGCGGCAGATGATCCGCGCCCGCGCCGCACTCAATGGCCGGTCAGCGCGCGCATCCAGTTGAGCCAGAACGGCTGGTAGTACAGCCATGTCGCCAGGATCTCGTTCGCCAGCACCCACAGAAATGCCGCAACCCATGCCGGGTGCGGCCGTCCCCGCGTCAGCACGTCATACCCGCCGAGCGCCAGCATCAACAGCAGGGTGCCCGGGTAGGTGGCCGCGTAATATTGCCAATAGCCCTCGCCAAGCCAGTCTCCGATCGGATCGGCGATCAGGCGGCTGAACCCGGGCTCGGTGATCGCGATCGTGCCCATGAGCATCAGCCGCTTGTGCGCCGCGCCGTCGCGCCGGTAGAGGAAGCCCGCCGCAATCAGCACAACCGCGCCGAGCACGTTGGTGAACTGGGTCGCCATGAACGACAGCGAAGACGCCTTGATCGTGACCTTGGCAATCTTGAGCGACAGCGCGACGGCTGGCCCGAGAATCAGCATCAGCGGCCACAGCGCCAGCACCGCCATGCCCAGCTTCCGGTGCAGCGCGATGTTGCGCGTGCGGATCAGGACGACTTGCGCAGCCAGCAGCACAAGCCATGCCCCGTAAGTCACGGCATGCGCGTGGACGATCAACGGATAGCGCAAGCTGCGACCCGCCGCGGCCTTCTGAACCATATCCCAGCCGAATCCGGCGAGGATGACGATCCAGACGACCATCACGCACAGCATCACGGCGGTCCTGTCCCAGCGATGGAAGGATGCAAAGCGGGTACCGATCACCGTCGCCATTATGGTGCAGGACTTCCTTAAGGGGATGGAAGCCGCGATTAGTCGTCACCCCCGAACCGCTGTCAAGTGAGGTGTTGCGGCATGGCGGTGACATGGCCCGCCACGCAATGCCCTCCCACGGGGGGATCGATGATGGAGAAACCCGCCAGATAGAAATAAGTGGGGCCACTGCAGAATATCTGTGCGCGCCCTGCGCCTTGCCATTCGCCCGGCGCAGCGCCACTCTTGGGGCAAGCATAACATCCCCAAGGAGAGTTCCCGATGTCCGAAGAATATGTGCCCCCCAAGGTCTGGACCTGGGACAAGGCCAATGGCGGTGCCTTCGCCGGCGTGAACCGCCCCACCGCCGGCGCGCAGAAGGAAGTGGAGCTGCCGGTGGGCGAGCATCCGTTCCAGCTCTATTCGCTCGGCACGCCCAATGGCCAGAAGGTCACGATCATGCTCGAGGAGCTGCTCGAGCTTGGCATTACGGCTGCGGAATACGATGCCTGGCTGATCAAGATCTTCGAAGGTGACCAGTTCGGCAGCGGCTTTGTCGATATCAATCCCAATTCCAAGATCCCCGCGATGGTCGACCGCAGCGGGCCCGAACCCTTCCGCATTTTCGAATCGGGCGCGATGCTGGTGCACCTTGCGGAAAAGTTCGGTCACTTCCTGCCCAAGGAAGGCCCCGCCCGCGCCGAGGTGCTTTCCTGGCTGTTCTGGCAAGTCGGCTCGGCCCCGTTCATGGGCGGCGGCTTCGGGCACTTCTATGCCTATGCGCCGGTCAAGATCGAATACGCGATCGACCGCTATTCCATGGAAACCAAGCGCCTGTTCGACGTCGCCAACAACCAGCTCAAGAAAACCCGCTTCCTCGGCGGCGAAGAATATACGATCGCCGACATGGCCGCCTACCCGTGGCTCGGCAACATCTACCGCGGTGACGCCTATGGCGATGCGGCGACGTTCCTTTCGATGCACGAATATGAAGCCGTCGGCCGCTGGGTCGCCGAGATCGACGCGCGCCCCGGCACCAGGCGCGGCCGCCTCGTCAACACCAACAAGGGCATCCTCGAACGCCACAGCGCGGCCGATTTCGCCGCGCTGCCGGAAGGAACGCTCTGAAAGTACAGCGGATGGGGCAAAATCCTGCCCCATCCGCCCCTTTTCATTCATGAACGCGCCGCTATAAGCCCGCCTTCCTGCTGGGGCGTCGCCAAGTGGTAAGGCACCGGTTTTTGGTACCGGCATTCGGAGGTTCGAATCCTCCCGCCCCAGCCAGCAAGTCATCGATCTGGGTCCGGTTTCGGACCAAAGACGCGAAAGGCGCGCAAGTCTGCGACCTTCCACCCTCAAACTGCACTTTGGAGAGAGGGGTTGCCAGTCAATTCCTCGTCCAAATTGCAGGCATTCTCCACCCAGAAAGAGCCCAGTACAGTTTCCGAATTGGCTGGAATTGCGGACAGTTCTGACTGACAGCTTTTTGTCGACCAAACGGGAAGGTCTGCCGTTCGTTCAGCGCCGAAATCATCACCGGGGAAGAGGGCCGGCGCCGCTAACCGTTGCAGGCCTCGGCAGTATGATGCCGGTTAGCAGAGAAATGATGACCCGGCAGCTCACCGAAGGTCTGCGGGCGGTTGATAGGCGAGGCGGTCATGTCATCATATCCTCTGCGGATGAAATGACCGAAAGGTACAAAGCCTTTACCCCGGCTTGGGCGCCAGCTTCGAATGCTTCATATGCCCGCATACCAGGCATAGCCGCGGTCCTCCCAATAGCCGCCCTTGCCAGACCCGAAGCTGGCGAGACTGTCGGTGATTTGGACGCGCTGGACATATTTGGCTTGCTTGTAGCCGAACTGCCGTTCGACGCGCAGGCGAAGTGGCGCGCCATGGGCAACCGGAAGTGCTGTGCCATTCATGGCATAGGCCAAAATGGTTTGGGGATGGAAAGCGTCGATCAGGTCGATGCTCTCGTAATATTGGCCCGGGCTTTGGATGCCGCCCTTTTCCGGCTCGCCATCAAGATTGTCGGCGCAATGAAAGACGGCGTAACGCGCATGGGTTTTGAGGCCAGCGGCCTTGAGCAAAAAGCCAAGCGGAACGCCTGTCCAACTCCCGATCGCGCTCCAGCCCTCCACGCAATCGTGTCGGGTGATTTGCGTACGGGCTGGCATTTTCCGCAATTGGCTGAGTGACAATGTGAGCGGGCGATCGACGAGGCCGTCGATGACCAGACTCCAGTCTGAAAATCCGTTGGCCATGGCATCGGCATAGGCATCGCCACCGGGCATGGTCGTGCCATTGGCGCGAAAGTCAGGCGAGATATCCGAGGGTCGATACTCGCGCGCCAGCGCGTTTTTGCCTTGTAGGAACCGCTGGGCTGTCAGGGTGCTATCGTCGAGCGAACCGAGCAGGCGCCGTGCTGGCGCATTTTCATTCACTCGGTCGCATCCGGCCAGCAGCAGGGCCGAGGCACTGCCCGATCCCACCAAGAGTGCGCGCCGGGAAAATCGGAAGTTGCTCATTGGCTGTCTCCATGCTCGATCGTGTAGCTGCCGGTGACCATGGACCGGATGTTGTTGAGCAGGCCCGAAAGGATCACGAGCGCGACATGCACCACCGCGAAAAGGACGAGGCCGCTGGCGGTCAGGAAATGGAGGGTCCGCGCAGCCTGCCGCCCGCCAAACATTTCGGGCAACCATGGCCACGCCGCATCCATGCCGGGAGACATGGCAAGACCTGTGCCCACCATCAGCGGAAGAAGGCCGACGACAACCAGAAGATAGCTCGCCTTTTGCAGGATATTATAGCGTTTCGCTTCGGCGCCCTTGGCAAATCGGAGGCGCGCATGTTCGCGCACTTCATGCCAGATATGGGCAAGGTCGAACTGATCGCGATCGGGTAGTAAATCGCGATAGAAGTGGCGACGCGCGATAAGGCCCGATCTCGCAGGCGGCGGCGCTGATTGAGGTAGAAGCGGATCTCCCATATTTGCTTTGGCTTGAGCGCTCGCTTTGCGCCGACAGCGCGCCCGGCGTTCCAGACCTGACGCTTGGGGGATGTGGTTTCGGATTCAAGCTTTTCCATGTTCATTCTCCGATGGCCAGAATTGGCCATCGGAAGAACGTCTGCCGGCCGAAGGAGGAAATACTACGAGGCTTGTCCCGACCAACTTAAGCCATTCCGAGGCAGGCGCATGAAAGTCTGCCTGCGCCGAAACCCGTCGTTGGCAGATGTCTGAGAGCCTGTCTTGAATCTCATCCGAAAGCCTCATCCTAGCAACGATTAATCGCCTCCACTGCACGCACGCGTCCGCCTAGCCAAACCTCCTAACTGCTTGTAGTTATTGTGGCCGACAAAGCTTCTTTGCCTGAGCATTTGGATCCAGCAGCTCACCTCGCCGCCAAACGTCGCTTATTTTTTAATCAGCTTAAACTGCTTATCTGTTACAGGGACTAATTGAGGGGATATTGGCATTGAAATCGAAGCAGAATACCAACGTTAGGGACATAATTCAGCGAAGCGACATCGTCGCCGTCGCGACTGCGCTCGGACTTCAAGTGGATCGAAAAGAGTCTCGACCTCGCAAAGCGCTCTGCCCGTTCCATGACGACCGCAATCCCTCGCTCAATCTTTATCAGCGGGCACAAGAACGCGACAACTTTCATTGCTTCGCCTGCGGTGCGCACGGTGATGTGCTCTCGCTCGTGCAGCGCCGTAACGGCCTCGATTTCTGGGATGCGGTCAAATGGCTGGCGCCCCACGCAGGCATCTCGCTTGCCGAAGGTGACCGAAGGCCTGCGGTTGATCGGCGGAGCGGCGCCAAGAAGTTTGCCGAGCGAGTGCGGGACGGATCCGACGAGGAGGAACTTGTGCGCATCGCCGAGCGTCGCGGGTTCGCGCCCGACATGCTCCGCAAGATCGGCGCTGGCGTTTATGATCTCACCGCGCTGCGCCGCGAAGCGTCGGGCGATCGCGTGCTCGAAGAGGCGCTGTGCGGCGCTGGAGTTCTGCGCCCCGAGGCAGCGGCGCTCCCGGAGGGCGAAGCGCAAAACTGGCTGCGAGGCTTCTACTCGGGCAAGCGGATCGTCTTCCCGCTCGTGAGTGGCGGCGGCGTACCCGCTGGGTTCGCCGCGCGCGCTCTCGGAAACGAGGATCCGCGCTATCTCTATTCGTTCGACTTCCCACGACGCGATACTCTCTACGGCGCCGATCGCGTCGAAGCCACGCTCAGTCGGCGCGAGCTGCGCGGAACCGCGGCGCAAGTTTATGTCGTCGAAGGCATTTTCGATCAGTTGCGCCTGGAATCGCTCGGCTTTGATGCGGTTGCCTTGCTCGGATCGCGGGCCGCGCTCGGCCAGGTCAAAGCGCTCGAGCGACTTGCGGATATCGCCAGCCAAGCCGATCGTCCTTTTCATTTTCGCCTGTTTCTCGACCCCGACACCGCAGGGCTGGACGGCGCTTACGATTTGATCCTGTCGCTGCTGCGCCTGCTCTACGGCGGCGCCGCCTTCGGGATCGAGGTCGTGGTGCCGCCGGCGCAAGCGGACAAGGCCGATCCCGACACCTATCTGCGCGGATTGGTCCACGCGGATGCAGCTGGCCTGCTCGATCAGAGAGCCTACGGCGCGCTCGAATTCATGCTCGGGGTGCGAACCGGTCTTCGCGAATTTCCCATCGATCTGGGCGCGTTGTCCCCCGTGCAACTGGCGAGCAGTGCGCGCCGCATCGCCCACAGCCTTCCCGATGCAAACTGGGACAGGGCCTTGGCGCCTCTCGCCATCGAGGATAAGCTCGCCGGCTTCGCCGCGACGATCCGCAACTACGGCGCCGTAACGGCGGTCGCGGCGCCAAGTCCGGTGGATGGGCGCGAGACCTCGGGTGATCCGCGCGCCGACCTAATCACCGCCTTGACTGTCGGCCGATCTTCCACGCAGCGTCGCGAATATCCTCTTGATGACGAGGCCTGGGAGCGGCTGGCGGTCGCTGCCACGCCGCTGTTCCATATCCACCGAGAGCGGCTGCAAATAGGCGACGGTCCGATGGCGCCGCTCCTCGCCCGCGATCTCCCCAAGGGCGGCGGGCGCTACCGCCTGAAGGCCGGGCCCGTCGCGGCAGACGCGCTCCTCCAACAATACGCGCTAATCGAACTGCTGCGCGATCGTCCTGGTGCACCGGGATTTTCCGACCGGATTCCCGCCGTCCGCTTCGATCGGCGGGCGGGCGGCAAGGGTATCTATCGAACCGGCGCCGAGGGCGAGACCGAGGCGCTGAGTTTCG
This sequence comes from Novosphingobium sp., assembly GCF_965228995.1. GTDB lineage: Bacteria > Pseudomonadota > Alphaproteobacteria > Sphingomonadales > Sphingomonadaceae > Novosphingobium. The sequence goes on from NZ_OZ245852.1 coordinate 3,828,758, forward strand.
CCTACCAGGTCGACATGGGGATCGTGAACGGCGAAGCTCCGCCCCTGCGCGAGGGCATCTTTCGCCCATACTTCGAGTGCTGGCGCGCCTTTATCGACCATCTCGATGGCAAGCTCCGACGTTATCGACACGAGGACCTGCAGATACTGCGGCTCGATATCACCGGCTTCTACGAGTTCGTCCGGCGCGACGTGATCGGCGACGCGCTGCAAGGGCCGCTCGAGCGCGCACTCGCCCAATTCGCGCAGGCCGACCGCGGACCGCTGGGCTTCGCTCCGCTGCTGCTGCCCGGCACTGGTGCAGACGCGGCCAACCGCGCTAACGTATTCACCGACTTCCTACTTCGTCACGCCTTCCACAGTGAGCATGCCGATCCCGAGACGGGCACCACTGCGCGCCTCAGCGGGTTGCCGCAAGGTCCCGATCTGTCGGCCTATCTCGCCAATATCTCGCTGTTCGACCTCGACGACATGATGCGGGCCGAGGTCCGGCGCATCGACGCCGCCCATCAGGAGGACGATACCGAGAACGATTGGGGGCTAGGCGAACGCGGCGCCAATGACGCGCCGACGAACCGCGACGATGCGCGGCGCGAACGGCGCCGAGGCGGATGCAGCGCAGCCTACGCGCGTTACGTCGACGACATTATCATCATCTGCCCGAACGCCGACGTGGCCGGACTCTTGCGGCGGAAAATCGAAACTCACCTCCAACTGCGAGGCCTGTCGCTCAATCGCAAGAATCCGACCCCGCCGCTGATGACGCGGGAGGAGGCGCGCGAATGGTTGACCGACAGCCGTATGGGGTTCGGCTTCTCGGGTCCCTTGGCGGACATGCCCGTGACCGAAACGATGGATCCGCTGGCCGATGCCGGCGACATCGATCGCCGTACCGCGCTGGGTCTCCTGTTCGACCCCGAACTCGACGACCTCAGGCGCCCGGAACGGATCTACGAGCGACTGGAACGCGCGTTTCGCGCCGCTGAAGTGCGATTTGGCGACCGCGCGAACGCCTACCGACGTCTCTGGCTGATTGCGGCGGGACAACAGGACATGGGGGCTGCAGAGATCGCCCGCTCATTTCGCACCGAAGCGCTTCGCGTCGACGTCGGCGCGCGGATGGCCGACACTCCATTCGATATCGCGCTCGCGGCGCTTGAAGCCATCGAACGCGCGCTGCGAGCCCATATCCCCGCGGCGCTCGGGGAAGATGCGCGCGACTGCTGGGCGGATAGGCGGGTCAGGCTGGCAAGGGCGGTGCTCAACGACCTCTTTGCGCCTTTGGCCAGCGCCTTCCTCGGCGCGGGCGCGCAATCGTTCCTCGAGCGTCACGATATCCGCTGCCAGATCGCCATCGTCGCCTGTCTGGCGCTGTCCGTCCTCGAAGACGCGAATGTCGCCGTCGACGGTCATCCGTTCGCAGCGTTGAAGTCGTACCTCTCACCCGTCGAGGGCGTCAACCTATTGCCCGAGGGCCTGCGACTGTCGCTCTATCGCCACGACGGCGATTTCGATCCAGGCCTTCCCGGACTTTCCGTCCCCTCCGAACAACAAACGCGCAGCGCCTTTCGCCGCCTTGAAACGGCACTGGTCAATCTGCAACGGCTCGACGCCGGCACTTCGGATCTGTCACCAGCTCCGCCTAGCGATCCACATGCGACCCGGATCGGGCAGGTTGTCGAGAAGATCCTGAAAATCTGGACGCCCGGCGCGGCGGATCAAGGCGAGATAGATACCGTGGAAGTCGACGCCGCCGCGACGCTCGTCAACGTAGCCCACCGACACTTCGCCGCCATCGCGCAGTCTCGGCCACGGCTGATACGGATGATCGCGAACCAAAGCGATGCCAAGGCGCTACCATCGCCTCCGGGTCTCGAAGCCTCGGGTGTGCTGCTATGGTGCGAGGCCGGCCATCTGCTTTTTGCCGCTCCGCGCAGCGATGCGCCGCGTCCGGTGGGCGCGCGGTGGCGACAGGAATCCTCCAGCGCACACGATTTCCTCCACCTGTGGAAGGCCGATCTGGCTGTTGGTATCAGGCCGCTATTCGACCTCGAATTGCACTGGGATGCGTTGGATATCGCCGCATTGTATGAAGGGGGATATGGATCCTACTGCGACCTGCTGGTCGCCGCGACCGAACAGATACCGGTTCCAACTGCCTTCTCCTTTTTTGCCCCTGTCGACGCGAGTGGGGCGCCTGACATTCACAGCGCGACCCTCGTCTGCTGGACAGCGCCGCGTAAAGCGGTCGATGGCCACGCCTTCGTGCGGAATGGAAACGCGCTGGAAGCGCGGCCTGTTCATCTGCTCGACGCCGACTACTGGCGGTACGGGTGGGCGGTCCGTGACCTATGCCGCCGGTCCGAAGGCCCCGCCGAGGATATCACAGGGTTGGAGGGCCATGGCGATACCAAGCTCGATCGCGACGGACACCGCCGCGACGCGATCCTGGCGCGCGTGCTGCCCCGGCTTACCGGCGCCGATCGCTGGGGCGCCGGCTTGCGAACCGAGGACGGCGCTATTCCGACGCGCATCGCCCGCGCGCTGCGACTGCTCAACGCCTTCGGCACGACCGAGCTTCCCGACCGGCAGGCGACCTATCTCGTTGCGGCTACTGCCGAAGGCGTGTTCATGAGCGAACGGCTGGGCACGGCGGGCGATGCGAACCATAGCGGCCGGCCGGCGGCGATCGCAGCGCGGGCTGCGCGGCGGGTGAGCCGGGCCCTTCCTGCCGCAGGCCGGTTGTGGCCCGACGAGCATTCGTCTGCTCCCGATCAGCGGCGGAGCGCTGCGGCCTGGTTTGCCGCGGCGCACCGCGTCGAGGCGCGGGGCGATGAGCTGGACGACGCGGCCGCGGTCCCGCTGAAATCATTTGCCCTTGGGCTTGCTCTGCTCGGGACCATGGCCGAACTGCGCGCGCTGGCCTTCGAAATGGCGGCCGCCTTGCCGCAGGACAGTCTCGAACGCCTGCACAACCTCCCGATCGACCTGTCCTTCGTCACGCCACACCTGGGCGGCGAGATCGCACTGATTGACGACCCGGAGAGCGCCATCGACGGCGATCCCGAAGTTCAAGTGCGGCGTATTTTGCGGGCCTTCGGACAAATCATCGCGGGGCGCCGCACTGCGGCGGCGGCGGCACGCGATGCGATTACGCCGCTCGGCTGGCTTATCCTCGTTTCGACCCTGTTGCAGGTGACCCCTCCGGCAAATGTCAGCTCCGAGGAAGAGCGGCCAGCGCTGTGGCGCATGACGCCCAGCGGGTTCGAATTGGCGGCAACGGCGATTTCCGCATTGCTGCCTTTCGTGGCGGCCGCGGCGCCGGACACTGCAGACGATGGCGATTGGCCGTGGAATGCCTTTGAGCCGCTTCGCGCCGCAATGCCTCAGGGCCTCAAAGATCACTTGGCCGAACTGTCCGCGGCCGCGGCGATCCGCATCGAGGTGCTGCGCTCGACCGTCAATCCGCGGACCGGCGAAGTCGTCGACGGAAGGCCTGTGCTCCGCCTCGCGGATGGCAGCTCGCATCGCATGTCCGAATGGCAGATCGATGTAGCATACATCGCGGGCGAGCGCCGGCTGTCGACCGAGTGCGACGAGCAGGACGGCCGCATTCACTACCGCTATTCCGTCGCTTGGAACAACGGCCGGGTCGTCGGGCTTCACCTCGTGTCGCAAAGCTTGGCCGAAGTCGCGTTCTGCGGCTCGCCGGGACCGACAGCCGAAAGGGAGCCGCTTGCAAGCGACGCGGCGGTCGCAAGCGGGCCCAGTTTCCAAGATCAAACTCCGACCGTCACGCCGAGCACCGGAGATGCCCAAGGAGCGCAGACCGATGCGACGGTGAGTAGCGCAGGCGCTCATGGCGAAGACATGCGAATGGAAAGCAGCACTGGGTCCGCTCAGTCTGTCTTCGACTCGCCCCTCGAAGCGCCGTCACAAGACGCCAAAAGACACGCGGGCGCATTGTCGCCCACCGAGTCGATGGCCCGCATCATTCAATGGCAGGACACGCTATGGCGCCAGCGGGCTAAGCCCGGCCATGGCCTTCAGCGCGTCGCGATCGTGCAGTGGGACGTTGCAGACACCTATTATGCGCCAGGCACGAGCGGCGGCAAGCACGAGGGTTTACGTGGTCTCGATGGGAAGGCGGTCGATGCGAAGACGGTGAACGGCGGCGGCGTTTTCCAATCTGTCGCCGAAGGCCGGCGGCGCGCGATCATGCGCGAAGTGCTCCGCGCTTGCGCCCGCTTCGAGGTGGATGGTCTCGTGCTGCCGGAATACAGCATGCGCCCTGAGACGGTGAATTGGCTGACGCGCGAGCTTGCCGCGATGAACCTCTCGCTTACCGTCTGGTGCGGAACCTTCCGCGTTCCCGATGGCGCGTCGATCTCGACGGCCATTCCATCGACCGGGCCCTCGCCGTTCTTCCAGCCGTTCACGCCCGGGGCGGCCGGCACGTACGAGTGGGAGATGCATTCAGCCTTGCTGACCTGCATCGATGCATGGGCCTCCGAAGACAAAGCGCAAATTCAGTGCGCGGTTCGGCGCAAGCGCTATCCCTCGCCGGCCGCGGGCGAGCTGATCAGGCCTTCGGCGAAGGAATTGTGGCAGCCTCTGCTGACGCACCAGAAAGATCCCTTCCGGCTCGGGACCTACACAGTGGAGCTCGTCTGCTCGGAGATGTTCCTACACGCCAGCAGTTCCAACTACATCGGCATCCTCGAGGAAAACAGAAGCCTCGCCTCACGCTACGGAATCCCCTGGCCGAGATTGGGAGCTGTCAAATCGCTTAACGACGACATGCACGTGTTCGCCCGCTGGACGTCCTACCGCAGTGTCGACGAGCCGCAGGAACTTGCGCGCGGCAAAGCCATGCAGCGGACCTTGATCATTCTGCCGGCCATGACTTCGCGGTCAGCCGACTATCATATCTTCGGGCAGAACCAGTATCTAGCAGCCGGGCTCGTGACGGCGTTCTGCAATGCCGTCGAGCCAACGGGGAGCGTCGGGGGCAGCGCGTTCATTGGGCTCGACGGCTGGAAGTCGGGAACGGAGACGGCGACGCCCTACGGCTCGTTGGCGCCGGGGATCTTCCAGCTCGAAAGTAAGCACAGCGGGCCGCTTGGAACGAAGGAGGCGGCTATGGTGATCGCAGATATTGACCCGGTCCGGACCACCGACCTCAAGCCGCGTCCGCACTATCAGGGCCGATCGCTCCAGCTCGTCGCGCATCTCCCGCTCGTCTTCTCGACTGAGCCCGATCCGTCGCCCGAAGCCAGAGGCACGCGCAAGCGCTCGCCGCGTAGACGGCTCGTCGGCGGGGCGCAAATGACCTTCCTTGAGGCCGCCGCCGCCGTGCAGGAGGTTCTCGACGCGCCCGAGCCGAGCTGGCGCCATGAGCGTGCCGTGCCCGATTCCGATCCACTGGTCGAACAGCGACGCACCGAAATCCTACAAAAAACGGTGGCGGCGCTGGACATGCTGGTCTGTTTTGCCGACGATCCCGAATGGCTGCGCCGCCGCGCGGCTGCCTTTAGGGAAAAGCGGTGGCATTACTCGCCGCCGTCGATCCTTCCGGCCCTGACCGATTGGCTGTACGTCGACGACAGTTGGCGTGAAATCGCTGTCGATTTGGGGGACAAGCATCCGTGGGAAGCCGACGAGAATGTGCTCGACGTGCCGCGCGATTGTGGCAACTCGAAATTTCAGGCGTAAGTTGTGTTTAGTGGGTCCGGGGACAGCATCTTGGGTGACGGGCTGGAGGCGGCTGCCCGCCAACTCGAAGCGTCGGGACGCTATCGCGTGCTGCGCCGGCTCGACCTCACCGCGTGCCTCGCCGAGCGTGATGACAGTCCGACGCGGCTCGGCATGTTTCTCGACATCGAGAGCACCGGCCTCGATCCTCTTACCTGCGAAGCGATCGAACTGGCGATCGTGCCGTTCGAATATCGCCTCGATGGTGAAATCGTCGCCGTCCACCCCCCGTTTCATCAATTAAAAGAGCCGTCGACTCCGATATCCGATGAGATCACTAGGATCACCGGGATCACTAACGCCATGGTCGCGGGACATTGCATCGATCCGGTTGCGGTCGCTCGTTTCATTGAGAGCGCCGCAATTGTCGTTGCGCACAACGCTGCCTTCGACCGGCCAATCGCCGAGCGCATTACGCCCGCCTTTATCGCAAAGCCCTGGGCCTGCACGGTGTCCGATGTCGATTGGCGAAGTGAAGGGTTCGAAGGTCGCCGACTTGGCGAATTACTGGCGGCATTCGGCCTGTTTTTCGACGCCCACCGCGCTTCGGATGACTGCGAAGCGGGGATAGCGCTTCTGACCCAGATCCTCCCGCGTTCGGGGCGGTGCGTGCTCGAAACAGTTTTGGCGGCGGCGCGAAAGGCGTGTTGGCGGATCTTTGCGGTAGAGGCGCCTTACGACGCGCGTGAAATCCTGCGACAACGTGGATACCGCTGGAATGCGACTGCAGAGTTCGGACCGCGATCGTGGTGGATTGATCTGGAGAGGATGCGCGTTGAGCCGGAACTTCAATTTCTCGAAGATAAGATTTTTCAGCGCCCTCTCGACTTACCAATGCAGGAAATCACCGCGTACGACCGTTATTCTATGCGAACTACCCAAACGTATCGCTAGCCTACATGCGAGCGCGAGGCATCGTCTCGAGCCTCGCCGACCGCTACTCAGCGCGTCATTCCCAAACTACGCTTTGCTCGCCCCGAGCAAACGATGAACCGCTGCACGTTCCCAAGTCGGCGTTGCGCTCCAAATTATTTGCTGACGGCGTCTAGCAGTCGGTTTCGAAATACGAGCGAGGGTCGGCTTCTCACGATTACACCTCTCGAGTAGGCGTTCCTACGGGTCCTACGACTCCGACCATCACAGCACGTCGAACATCACATGAGCGACCGACAGCTTGCCGCATTCGCTCGCCGATTCCGGAAAGTCCCAATCGTCCAACTTTGTAGCCAATCCGTGCCTCTCGAATTGACGTCCACTTTTGGCCAAACCTGCCGTTCGATAGACTGCCTAAAAATGGCAGAAAAGTCCCACAATGCGTCCATCGCGTTTTGAAGCTATTACCTGAACGAAGGTCAGGCATGAAGGAACGCGCCCACAGCCGGGAAAGTTACCATTTAAGTCAGAGCCGATCGATTCCAACGTTATTATGTGGGCAGCAGCGCCGCAGCCTGCTCTTGCCAATGCGGCGAAATGTCTTCCGTAAGCGTCAAGTTGGTGCAGCCGAGATCGGCGCGGGCCCGCCCGCCTATGATGGCATCAATCACCTGCGGACTGAGAAATGCAAGCCGCAGCACGCGGAGCATGTAGGAGGGTGGAACCTTCTCCTGCGCGGCGTAGCGCGTGACATCAATCTCACCCTTGCAAAGTTCGTCCCACCAACGATGCGCGCGGGCGATCAACCGGACCAGCGGCTCGTTGGGCATTTGGGCTGCGGCAGCGCCGTTAGGTTCAATCAGTCGCACCATCTTGCCAGTACGGCTCAGGCGCACTGGAAAATCAAACGTGAGGCTGGCGGTGCCCTTCCCCACCGCCAGCCCGAGCAGATTAGCAATGGCGGGCGCTGGACACGAGAATTCGATCCGTTCAGAATCAACTTTGACCTTCTCGATCAATCCGAAAAGAGCTTTGCCGTTGACCGATGCGGCAGCCTCGGCCGCGCGATCATGCAGACCCGTCATCGTGTCCACTTCGATGGGAAGGCCCATATTAACTGCCAGCGACAGGGGATCGGCCAGAGCATCGCGCAGTCGGGCAATGACAGCGCCTTCCAGTTCCTTTGCCGGGATGCGCATCCCTTTGGCCGCATCGAGGTGTGTGGCGGCACTCACGTAATAACGGTAGCGGACTTTGCCTTTGCAAGCGTGGGTTGCCATCAGTGGTTGATTGTCGCCATCGACAATCCTGCCGGCGAGCGGACTTGGACTGATAGATCGCACGCCTGATCGATGGCCTTTTACATTGTCAGCGAGCCTGCGCTGCACCTCATCCCACATGGCCTGATCGACAATAGGATGGTGGAGCGCAGCATGGTGCTGCCCCTTGTGCTCGATTTTGCCGAGATAGATCGGATTAGAGAGAAGGCGGTATAGCTGCCCCCTGGAGAACGGAATGCCGCCGAAGCTTTTGCCATTAGCGGTCTCCCGCTGCGGCGACCGTATCCCGTCACGCGCAAGTTTGGCAAGCAGCAGCCGGACATTCCCGATTTCGAGATAACGGCTGTAAATGGCGCGCACAAGGTCGGCCTCTTCTTCGACTACAGCAAGGCTGCGGCCGTCGGGTCGGTAGCCCAACGGCGGCGTACCGCCCATCCACATGCCCTTGGCTTTGGATGCCGCAATCTTGTCGCGGACGCGTTCGGCGATGACCTCGCGCTCGAATTGCGCGAAGGACAGCAGCATATTGAGGGTTAGCCTGCCCATGCTGGTGGTGGTGTTGAACGACTGCGTGATAGAGACGAAGCTCGTACCCACCTTATCGAATGCCTCGACCAGCTTCGCAAAATCCAGTAGCGAACGCGTCAGCCGGTCGATCTTGTAAACGACGATAATGTCGACCTGCCCCGCCGCCACATCGGCGAGCAGCCGCTGGAGTGCAGGACGCCCCAGCGTGCCGCCCGAAATGCCGCCGTCGTCATACCGATCCGGAATTTGGCTCCAGCCCTCGCTGGTCTGGCTGAGGATGTAGGCGGCACATGCCTCGCGCTGCGCATCGAGGCTGTTGAAGTCCTGCTCGAGCCCGTCTTCGCTCGATTTGCGGGTGTAGATGGCGCAGCGGATCTTTTTCATGCTGCTTTTCCCTTTTTCTGTTTGAGACCGAAGAAGGCAGGTCCCGACCAACGCGTACCGGTGATGGCCCGGGCAACTTCAGACAGGCTGTTCCAGGCCTTTCCGCTCCAGCGGATCACGCCATCCTCACCGACTTGAACGATGTGGACGTTGCCATTCCACTCGCGCACCAGCCGCATACCGGGCTGGACTTCGCGAGTGGTGGTTTTGGCTTGCCACGTCTGGGCGAGCCGTTGCTGGGTTCGGCGCGAGAGTCCGCCATGGACTTTGGCCTGCAGTTCCCAGGCCAGTGCCATGCGCAATAGGCGCGGGCTGACATTGGGCGCCGGGCCACCCGTCAACCGCTCCCACCGCTCGCGAAGTTCGGCTGGCGGATACTCCGCCAGCCGAGCCAATTCCCGATCCAGATCGATCCGGGCCATCAGGCGGCCACCTCAATGGTGTAGCAGGTCATGTTGTCGCGCTTGTTTCGAACGATGGCATGGCCCTTCTTGCGCAGACCGGTGAGCGCGGCGCGGGTGGTGTGCGGCAGCCAGCCGGTGGCAGCGACCATTTCGGCCAGGGTCGCGCCGGTTTGGCGGCGGAGCAGGTCCAGCACAATGTCTGTTTTGCTGCCGGCCCGCTGTTGTTGCGCCGGAGCGACCTGCGGCGTCGGTTCCTCGCCGTCCGTATTGGATTGCTCGACCGGCCCCGGTTCCGCACCGCTGCTTTCGGTGGGGGCATCGGCTGCGCCAAGGCCGATCGCAGCTTCACCCGCCTCGGTGATGAACACTCCGGTCGGGTCCCGGTCGGCATCGCGCCAGGCAAGGCTGCGATCGGTAACGGGCGCTTCGGCTACCAGACCCTTGCGGATGAGCGCGGTGATGGCCTTGTTAGTCCGGGCGAGATCGCCAGCGGCAGCGCCGGGTAGCGGCAGCAGGTTGCCATTGTCGTTCCGGCTGGAGGTCGAGAGCAGGATGATCTGGAGGTCGTTGAGTTTGTCCGTGGTCATGGTGGTGCTTTCGCTTTTTGTCCGGCACGATGCCGGTCCCACCACCCAAAGCCCCGACAGGGATGCTGTCTGGGGCTGTCCGCCGCACTCGGTGCTGCGTTTGTCACGAACAGCAATGCTTGCCGTGGCAACGAAGTCGAACAGAATGTGCGAGCAAAGCACAGATTTCTATGGTTCTGGGCCTTCTACGAGTTGGTTGGGGTTGTGTCTGAACCCGATGCTGAATTTCGTTAGGAAGACTTAAAATTGCCACTGGACTTTGGGTCCGACCTATCGCTTGCTTGCACTATGACGCTAGATGACGACGAGATCGCAGATCTGCCACGGCGCCTGTTCGCCATGGCCGGCCGCAGACTGGAATGTGCTGTTGCAACCGCAGGCGCGGGTGAAGCCCGCAACCTAGCTGCACAACGCCAACAGGACATTGCCGGCGAACTTTATGGCTGCGGCCAGGATTTGATGGTGATCGCCGACGCCATTGCCGCGCTCACAAGCGAGGTCGTGCCGTGACGTCCCGCCGGTTCGGCCTGTCCAAATCCAAGATCAGCCTGTTCGAGCAGTGCCCGAAGCGGCTGTGGCTGTCCGTGCATCGCCCAGAGCTAGCCGAAGAATCTGACCGTGTACGCGCATCGTTCGCCGCAGGTCACGTGGTCGGCGAATTTGCCTGCAGGCTCCGCCCCGATGGCATCATGGTCGATGCTAACGACGGCTTGGCGGCGGCAGTTGAACAGACGTCAGACCTGCTAGCCGCTGGATGGGATCGCCCGATATTCGAGGCGACCTTCGCCCACGATGGGGTGCTGATCCGTGCCGACATCATCGAACCGCACGATGGCGGATGGCACCTCGCCGAGGTCAAGAACACCACTGGCGTCAAGGCCTACCATATCGGCGACATCGCCACCCAGGTTTGGGTCATGCGCTCCTGCGGCATCGATGTGCGCTCAGCTGCGGTCCGCCATCTCGATCGCAGCTTCATGCTTACGCGCGAGGGCGACTACGCCGGGCTGTACGCCGACACGCCCGTGCTCGCGATGGTCGAGCCCATCGCCGCCAGGCGAGCCGAGGTCGTCGCGCAAGCCCGTGAGATGCTGGGCGGCGATGAGCCCGTGCGCGAGCTTGGTGATCACTGCGACGATCCATTCACGTGCTCATTCAAGGCCTATTGCGGCCGGCACCTGCCACAACCACCGGAATGGCCGGTGGCTCTACTTCCTGATGCCGCTGGCAAAAAGGTCGCACGGAGCTTGTTGGCGCAGGGCATCACCGACCTCACCCTGGCGCCGGTGGGCGCCATGACCAATGCAAAGCTCGCCCGCGTGCATGCAGCGACCCTGTCTGCCCAGGCCTACCATGACGCAGAGGCAGTCCGCCGTGAGACTGCCGACTGGGCATACCCGCGGGTGTTTCTGGACTTCGAGACGATCCAGTTCGCAATTCCGCGGTGGATCGGTACGAGCCCATTCACGCAGGTGCCGTTTCAGTTCTCAGCTCACATCGAGACGGCGGAAGGGGTAATAGACCACATCGCGTTCCTGGCCGCCGACGGTTCGGATCCGCGGCGGGCTTGTGCTGAAGCACTGACCGCCTTGCCGGCGACCGGCGCTGTGATCGCCTGGAATGCCTCGTTCGAACGTCAGTGCCTGACGGGGCTTGCCGAGCAGTTTCCCGATCTGGCGCCCTCGCTTCAGAGCCTCGCCGATCGTCTAGTTGATCTACTGCCCATCGCGCGCCGCAACTACTATCATCGCGACATGCGCGGCAGTTGGTCGATCAAAGCGGTGCTGCCGACCCTTGCTGCGATCGGCTATGAGGACTTGGTCGAGGTCAAGTCGGGCACTGACGCGCAGACCGCATATTTCGAGGCGATCGATCCTGGCACGACGCCAGAGCGCGCCGCAGCGATCCGCGACGCGCTCTTCGACTATTGCCGCCGCGACACCGAAGCAATGGTTCAGGTGCTCGCCGCGCTCACGCGGTGAGCCGCGCGATGCGAGGGCGCAGGCTGTTGACCATCTGGTTGGCAGCGCTCGCCAGCCAGGCACGCTGTTCGGCTTCCCTCGCAGCATCCCATGGTTGTGGGAACGAGGTCGCAAGCGCGAACGTCGCCGTTCCATCTTCATTGGTCCAGGTGGGCTCAGACAAGCCAGCGGCCAAAAATTCGGCGGCAATTGCCTCGCGATCTTCGTGGAGGCTGGCATAGATCTCTTGCCCATCGGCATCTGTATAACTCAAGTACACGCCGACATTGCCAGATTTGGCGGAACGATAGAGTCGTGGCTTTGCCGGCCCAAGGAACGGCAGTTTCATCCAGCCAGGTCCGCCCCAGGTCGGCGGCATCTGAGCGGGATCATCGAACCTGACCTCTGCGACAAAATCCGCAATGAAGCTGCGCCATGCCGTTACGCTCTCTGACGACGAACCGGGCGACCGCGCAGAGACCTGAATATTGGGGTCGTCGTCCGTCGCGATTGTTATACCCGGCACTTCGCTGCGGATAACGAACCGATCGATGATCTGTGTGCGCGCGATTAAGCGTGGCTGGACGATACGCCGCTCTTCGCCCGTGGTAGGGTCGGAAAAGCGATAGTCGGCGATTTCCAGCAATCCAAGATCAAAAGCCAGACCGGGCTGGTCCCGCAGGTATTCTCCCAGGCGCCGCGCAGATTCTGTGATGCCGTCCCCGGCAATCAACAGCAGGAACCGCCCTGCCGCAAGGTCGCGTGCAACCCGGTCGTAGAATTGCGCTTCTGACATGCTACTCCCAGCCTCGCGGGCCAGCTCGTAGAGAACATTTCCGCGACGTTGCCGGTTGCTCGATATGGCTGCCTGGAGCGTTTCGTAGTCGGAGCGTGCGAGTTGGCGGGCATAGTCGAGGACCTGCCCTACCACCTCGCGCCGGGCTTGCGGATTGCGCCAGAGCTTGCATTCGACGATGATGAGCCTGCCCCATTCGCTGACCAGCAGGACATCGGCAAAACCTGCCCCTGGAAGATAGAACTCCTTGGCAACGGCTACGACCCGGCCAATTTCGGGCTCAAGTTCAGCCAGCGGCAGGATCGCGGGGTGCTCAAATATCAGGTCGCGCAGTGGATGTTCCGCGTTGGCATCACCTTGCGGAATTCGCGGCACCAGTGTGGAGCCAGAATTATCAATGAGAACAAGCGTCATCGGTCTGAACCTTCGTCGTTAGCAGGAACAGAGCGAATGCTTCGTTCTAACCCGAAGTCCAGATCGTATTCGCAAATATATAATAGAATTATGAATCGGTTACGCAGGTGGTGATCCGACGTCAAAATCCGGGTCGTGAACACAGATCTGAAGTCAATCATTGGGGCCCGCGTCAAAGCTGCGCGCCGATCCGCCGGCCTTACCCAGGCTGTGGTGGCTGAGCGGATCGATCGCACCACCGAAGCGGTCTCCAACATCGAGCGGGGACGAAGCCTACCACCCCTCGACATTCTGGATAAAATCGCCGAGCTGACCAATTGCCCACTCTCGAGCTTGGTCGAGATGCCGACTGAAGGCGGACGGCTAAGCGAACGCGCTTCGCTTGAAATGCAGCTCTTGGCGACAGGCCGTAACCTCACCATCGAGAAACTACGAATTGCGGTGCTGCAAATCAATGCCTTGCTCACCACAGACCAGTAGCCGGATCGCCAGCGTTACCGGAGATCCGGGCCTATCCTGACTTACGATGACAGCTTTGGTCGCCTGCCCGAACTCGCCTGGCTCGATAGCCTGGGCCTTACCCCAGCTATCCGGATGCGCACCGGCAGCACGCGCGCCCTGTTCGCTGCAACGCTGGCAGGCGCAGGCATTGGGGTAGTGGCCCGGCGGTTTGTACAGGCAAATTCCAACCTTATCGTGTTGCCGACGTCCCTGCCACCGCCGGTACGCACGCCGTGGTTGACAGTACACCGTGATCTGCGCCGGATGCCACCTATCGCCGCTGTCCACCGCTGGATTATCGGAGCTTTCAATGTTTGATGAGTCAGTACGATTGTCATGATGAATCGGCGTCAGAGGATACTCGTGCTGAGTACTGGAGCAATTCTTTGGCCAGATGGTCATACACCGCACGCACACTGGGTTGATGGCGCAGATCCTCGTGCATGACGATCCAGACTGGCAGCGCAAAGCTGTGTTCCGAAATGATCCGTACCAACGACGCATCGCGCGCAGCAATCCCGATCTGGCAGACACCGATACCCACCCCGGCCCGGATCGCCGCCACTTGGGCCGGCCCGCTGTCAGTGCGGATGGCAAAGCGGAGCAGGTTTGGATCAAGCCCCAGTCCAGCCAGTGCCAGCATCAACTGGTCATCGCGATCCCCACCAATCAGGCTATGGCCATCGACCAGACCATTGATATCTATGGGTTGTTCATGATACTCTAGATACTGCTTGCTGGCAAACAGGCCGAGCCTGACGTCACCCAGCTTTCGCGCCACAAGCGCGGCCTGCACCGGGCGAACCATGCGAATGGCAACATCCGCGCGGCGTTGCAGCAGATCTTCCATGCGATCGCTAGCGACAATCTCGATATTCAGCGCAGCGTGCTGGCGGAGCAGCGGCGCAAGAATGCCCGGTACGATTTCGCCAGCCATCACTTCGCTGCAAGTCACGCGAACTGTGCCCGCAACATTCACCGCATCGCTTTTGGCAGCGCGGACCAGCGCGTCCGCCGCACCCTCCATGGCTTGCGCATAAGCAACTAGCGCCAGAGCATTCGCGGTCGGGATGAGGCCATTGGGCGATCGGGTAAACAGCGCCACCCCCAATTGGCGTTCCAGTTCATCGACGTGCCGCCTGATGGTCGGCTGCGATAACCGCAAGTTGCGAGCCGCTGCAGACAGGCTGCCGCTGCCCATGACCGACAGGAATGTGGCCAGATGATCCCAGGACGGACGATCGATCATATATTTTTGTTTAGCAGATCAACATGCTTACACAATGGCGTTCATCTGAACAGTGGGCAATAGCCGGTTGCACGAACCGGCCCCAACATTTCGGGACCCGCGCAGGAGCCAGCTTTATGACCGCCGACCCCATTCAAATCACCGGCAACGTTTTGGGCGTTCCGCGCACGATCCTGCGATTGGAAGGCGCGTTGGTGTTGGCAGGGACCGCGTTTGCATATGCGCACACCGAAGGCAGCATCCATCTGTTTTTATTGATTTTCCTGGTGCCGGACCTGTCGATGCTGGGCTATCTTGCGGGTCGGGCGTGGGGGGCCGCGATTTACAACTTTAGCCATAGTTACCTGGCGCCCGCCGCACTGCTTGGTCTGGGATTTTTGCAGCCTGAGCAGCTTGCGGTGCAACTGGGGCTGATCTGGATGGCGCACATCGGTTTTGACCGCATGGTCGGCTATGGGCTGAAATACCGGAGCGGCTTCGCTCATACCCATCTCGGTGTGCCGCGATGGCACGGGGTGAAACCCTGAAAGCCGGGAGCAGCAATCACAACCAAAGCAAAAGGCTGCGCGGTTGTGATTGTGATACGATGTCAGTTCGGCAATCAGATCGCTGCCGGCTCATGCTCGTAGAAGCTGGCTATCGCAGCCTCTGCAATCTCCTCTCCCCATTCCTGCACGAAATGCCCAGCGTGTTCGAGTACCAGCGGCGGCGGGCAGCCCCGTATGCCTGCATGGAGAGCCGTCATCGCCGGGCTTCCTAGAATGGGGTCGGCGGCGCCAATGGCCATAAAGCTTTTTCCAGCCCACTGATCGCGCCAGAACGTCGCAGCGGCCAGGCTCTCGGCCACGCCCTCCTGATGCGGTTCGACCATCACCAGGTCGGGAAAAGTGCGCACCCCTGCCTTGTACCTGGCATCGGGATAGGGCGCTTCGTAAGCCGTGGCCTCTTCATCCGAGAGAATGGGGGTCGCCATTTTCATCAGCGCGGCAACCGCGAGATCGGGATTGGCGCGGCTGAAACTGCGCCACGCAAGGAAGGCGTCATTTGGCGGGGTTCCGATCGCCAGAGTGGTGTTCATCACCAGCAGGCGATCAAGCCGCTGGGCAAACCCGGTATCGACAGGCAGTGTCAGGCCGAGCAATCCGCCCCAGTCCTGACAGACCAGGGTGATATGCCGCAGATCGAGCGCCTCAACCAATTGTAACAAGGCGTTGCGATGGAAGTGAAAGCCATAGACTGCGTCGTCCACCGGTTTGTCGGACCGCCCGAAACCAAACAGATCGGGCGCAATCACGCGCGCGCCGCTCCCCAGAAAGACCGGGATCATCTTGCGGTAAAGATAACTCCAGGATGGCTGGCCGTGCAGGCAAAGGAATACCTGGGCCGCATCGGCAGCGCCTTCATCGATATAGGCCATCCGCAGTCCGGCATAACCCGGCAGGCTGTCGATATAGTTCGGTTGCCAGCCGAAGCCGGGCAGATCGGCAAAGCGGTCTTCCGGGGTGCGCAAAGCATTGGTCATCGGCGGGGTTCCTGTCATTCCGATTGCAGAAGTCAGTTCGGTTTTGGTCGTGCGATCCACGCAGCGAGCAGACAAAGGCCGCCGATTGCCAGCACATGGAAAATATCACCGTGAAGCGGGCCGGCCTGCGCAATAAGCGCTCCGACCATTGCCACCGACAACAAAGCCGCGCCGTAAAACGCCGTTCGGGGCCAGATCAGCAGCAGCGCGCCTGCGAGTTCGATCAGGCCGGTAACCAGCCTGAACCCCTGCCCCAGGCCAATCTTGGTGAACAGTGCAACCATTTCCGGACGCGCGGTAAGCTTGCCAAACGCGGCAAAACCAAACAACGCCGCCAGCGCAATTTTGAGACCCCATTTTGCGACAAGCGAAAAGGGGAAACGGCGATGGGCCGAAACATTGACGGTCATGCTGCACCTGCCTGGTTGAAACTTCTGGCCGAGGCAATCAGGCGCTCGCTGTCGTTCCACAATGCTCCAGCCACCGCCGGATCTTGCGCCAGCAAAGATGGCGGTTGGTGCCGCAGAGTGGTGCCCTTCACGGCATAATAATCCCCGCGCGCCTTCGCATAGGCACCCGACAGGATAAGGTTCGCTAGGTATTCGCCAGACCGCGCGGGCGTGCTGGCACTTTCGCTGGGCCGGGTAGTCCATGGCAGAACATGGCGAAAAATTGCGCCGACCGGGCCTGGGTAATTGCGGGCAAGGCCGGTGCCGGGTGTGAAAGCCGGATCGAATGCGATCACTGCGATACCCGGGTCCGAAACAGCAAGGCGACGTGCCAGTTCCCTGGCCATTAGCACATTGCAGAGCTTTGATGCGGTATAGGCGCGACGCCCCGCCGTGACCGGCTTGGCATCTCGATCGGGATCGGTTTCAGGATACGCGAGCAACTGGGCGTCGGCGTGACGCGGTCCGGGCATTCCGGTTTTTTCGGCTGGATCATGCGTGCCGCTGGCCGTGATGACAACCCGGCCCGATGGCCGCAGATCGCCCTGCAACGCCTGCACCAAATGGAAATGAGCGAGATGATTGACCGCAAAGGTTGCCTCAAACCCGTCTGCTGTCCGCGTGTCCTTCACGTTCTGAACCCCGGCGTTAAGCGCCAGGACATTGATTTTGCCAAGCTTGCGCGCCTCGTGCGCGAAGGATGCGACGCTGCCAAGGTCAGCGAGGTCGAGCGTGATCAGCTGCGCCTTGCGCCGCAGGATCGCAGGGGCGCGGTCAGGATCGCGGGCGCCGACAATCAATTGCATGTCGGGCAAGGACAGCAGCCGTTCGGCAGCTTTCAGCCCGATACCCGACGTCGCACCCGTCATGACAACAATCATTACCGCCCCCAATTTGGTTGGTCGTTCAACCAAATTAGCCTCGTTGGCGTGGCGGGTCAAGGCTCTTCAGGCGGTAAGCGCAACACGCATCGCCTGTTCAAGAGTTCGCCCGGCGACCGCTAACGGAAATCCGGGATCATTGAGCCATGCCAGCATGATACCGTCAAACGCCGCCTTGATCGTGGCTGCCAGCGCAAGTTCCTTTGCATCGGGTTCGTTCGCGCCACGGGCGTTGGCAAACACCATCGCCGTCTCCCTTTGCGCCTCGGCATTGAGCGACTGCAGCACAACCCGGAGATCATGGTCCGACAGGGCTGCCGCAGCAAATGCCAGCCGCACCCGGATCAGTTCCCGATCGTCGGCAGCGAGAGACTGCGCAGCGGTAAAAAAAGCATCAATCTGCCGTTCGGGTGACGTGGCTGCGCGCCGCAGCCGCGATGCCGCAAGGTACTCATCTAGCCCCCGCCTTAGCGCTGCCTCAAGCAGCGCGGTCCTGGTGGGAAAATGGTAATGGAGCAGCCCAGGCGCTACACCTGCTTCGCCGGCGATGGTCTTGACGCTGGCATTCGCTAACCCGTCCCTTGCAACCACTGTAAACGCGGCTGCGATCAGTCGGTCCCGTGTTGGGATACGGCGCGCCTTGGAAGATTGCTGGACTGTCATTCGCCTATGTTGCCAGTCTTGCATTCATTCGCCTAGGCCAAGTGTTCAGTGTCTGAACCGAAACTGTCGTTCAGCTTCGCTGCACTGGCGTGTTGGCAGGTCGGCGCCGGCGGTCCGATGAATCTGGCAAAATCGCGCCTTTGTGAACCGTTATTCGAGCGGCTGACCAATTGTGACCGTCACGGCCGTCAGCCCTTCGATTTCGACGATCAGCTTATCGCCAGGTACAACCGGGCCGACGCCAGCAGGCGTGCCGGTATAGATCAGATCACCCGGCTCCAGTCGGTACAACCCTGACAGAATGGCGATCACATCGGCAACCGGCCAGATCAGATCGGTAATATCGGCCGATTGCTTGACCTGACCAGCGCAGTCGAGCGTGATGAATCCGCGGCTGATATGACCGATTTCGGCGGCAGGATGGATCAGACCCAAGGGAGAGGACGCTTCCACATTCTTGCCAGTATCCCAGGGCCTGCCCTGCGCCCGGGCCTGCAATTGCAAATCGCGCCGGGTCATATCAAGCCCGGCCGCATAGCCAAAGACATGGTCGAGCGCGCTTTCGACGGGAATGTTGCGGCCGCCCTTGCCGATCGCGACGACCAGCTCTGCCTCATATTGAAAATCGGTTGTTGCTTGCGGATAGGGCACGATAGCACCGTCCGGCACGACGGTTTCAGCCCATTTGGTAAAGAAAAATGGCGGTTCCCGGTCAGGATCACGCCCCATTTCGCGCGCGTGCGCCGCATAATTGCGACCAACACAAAATACCCTGCGAATGGGGAATGAACCGCCGCCCGCTACAGCTGCAAGCACCGGTGCCGGGGGCTCCAGGGTAATAGTCATGCGTTGACCTCGCGGAAAAGGGATAGTTTTTGTTGCGCGCTCTGGTCCGACATACAGAACAGGACCAGATCCGTGCGCGCCTTAAAATGTGTCGCACACCATGACGGAATTACGAACACGTCGCGCGTGCCGAGATCGAAGCGGATGTCACCAATAAGGGCTTCGCCTGCGCCCTCCACCACCGTCACGACGGTTCCTGCGGTCGTGCGACGCGGCCGGGTTGCAAATCCTCCAGGGATCAGCCGGACATCAGCGGAAATCGTGGGCATGATCGAACCACCGTCAGCGGGATTGGTGAATTCCAGCGCATGGCCAAGATGTGGGTCAGGTCGTTCGGCGGCGGCAAGTTGGCGCAGGCTTTGACGCCATACGGCATAGGGATAATGGAACAAGGGCTGGGCTAGCGGCCGCCGGTCAGCGCTGCTACCTCGGATCGGTCGAAGATTTTGCCCATACCGTGCAAGCGTATCTCCGCCTGCAACACTGTCGGGATAAACCGGCTCACGATACTTTTCGGCATAACTTGCATCAAACAGCCTGACGATCGGGATATCCAGCCCATCGAGCCAGACCATCGGCCCATCGGATGCATTGCCATGGTCGTGCCATTGCCCGCCCGGCGTAAGCACCAGATCGAACGGGTGCATGACTGCGGGTTCGCCATCGACGCGGGTATAACCGCCTGATCCTTCCAGTACGAAACGCAAGGCGCATTGCGCATGGCGATGCGCAGGCGCCACCTCGCCCGGCAGAACAAGCTGCAAACCGGCATAGAGCGAGGGAGTGATTGCCGATTGGCCTGGCAGGCCGGGATTTTCAAGAATAAGCACTCGCCGCTCTGCCTGTTCGGCAGAGATCAGCGAGCCAGCACGCATCAGAAACGCGCGGATATCGTCATAGTGCCACTGCCATGGCAACGCCGGAGACTGAGGCTGCGGAGGCACAAGATTACCCAGCACTTCCCACAACGGGGTCAGTGACAAACTGGCCATATCCTGAAACAGGTGCGGCAATGAATCAGGCCGGCAGCCGGCAGATGTGGTGCCGCTGTTTGCAGCCCCCGTCAAAACGCGCTGCCCATTTCACGCGGCATGCCGACCAGACACTCGGCAGCGCCAGGGCGGACCACCATGAAATCGGAATACATGCAGCCAACATCGGTCCGCCATGCTGGATCGTGCAGATCGATATTGTTGCCAAAGCACATGCCTTCTTCGAGCACGAAATCGCCGATGCCCGGAAAGAACGATTCCATGATCGGTAGCGGATAGACGACAGTAGGAAACTCCGGCGATGCAGTGCCCATGGCGTGAAAGCCCAGTTCAACCCATTGCAGCCCGGCCCTGATCGCCGGACGTTCAATCATTTCATAGGCTTCGCGGATCGTGTGCCCGGCCACCAGCGCCGATTTGCTTGCGTCAAAGCATTCGAGTGTCACATCCCAGATCCGCTTCAACGGATCGGGCGGTGTCTTGCCGAGATAGACAGTATATTCGGAATGGCAGCGGTAGCCGCCGAATTTGGTGTGCCATTCGGCAATCATGATATCGCCAGCATCGAGCGGGCGCATTGTTGGTGCAAGCGGCTGCTCGCAGCCATGGAGCAAGTGCCAGATTTCATCCTCGGGATGGTCGACCGGGCCCGAAGCCATCAAATTGAAGATGTTGGGTTCTGCGCCGTTGGCAATCTGAGTGCGGATCATCTCGGCAAAGACACTGGCCTCGGTCGCGCCCGGCTGCCCGCAGGCATGTACCATCGCGTCAACTGTCAGCCGCGATATTTTCGAAGCCTGACGCAGCAGATCAATCTCAACCTCGCTCTTGACCAGCCGCATCGCCTGCATCGCCTGCGTCAAATCGACAAATGTCGCGTTGGGCAGACCGGCGGTCATCGCATTGAGGTCTGCGGCCAAAACGCTCGATGGCTGGACCGCGTTGCTGAATCCGACATAGCCGATGCGCCTTGCCCCAGGTGCCCGGCTGACAATTTCGTGCACCATCGCCGCCGGCCCCAGCGCAGGCCGGAAATCCGACACCCAATCCTGCAACGCAAGATACATGTTGGTGGGCCGGCTCATATGCGGGGGTGCATTCCAGATCACCGGATCGCCATCGGGCAGCAACAGCGCATGTGCGCCGATCTGGCTGTCCACCTGGAACATGTAGCGAAGGTTCGCCATACCCATGCCCCAGTAGATATCGTTTCCGAAAAACAGCACGGCATCGATATCCTGCGTCGCCATAAGCTTGCGCACGCGCGCCCAGCGCAAATCCCGCTCGCTGAGCGGCACTTGCGGGACATAGGCGCGCAAGCGATCGGTTACCCGGCGCGGTTCAGTCATTACATTGTCCTCCTGACTGTAGTGACAGAGTCATACCGCACCAGACCAGCCATTGGTGTTGTCGTATCCCTCGTCACCGGCCAGATAACCCGCGAAGAGCTGATCCGGGTCGCGCCTGTCGCGGATTTGCTTCAGCCGCTCCCACGCCGGATCGGTCAAGCATTTGACGCGGCGATGCTGGGTGTCAGAATCGCCCCAGTATTGGCCAACCGTAAACGGCTCCAGTGCGCCCATCGCGGCCAGCGACCACGCACGATAGGCTTCATCATCTTTTTCATCTGCATAGATGATATAGGCGCCGACCATTACATCGGTCTTGAGCGACATGGCCATATCGGGTGCGTGGCGCGGAAGCGCGAACTGAAAGAAAGTATGGCCGCGCTCATTGCGGGGCCGGTCAAGCACCAGCATCCGCGACGCCGAGGCGATGGCGTCCCAGTCACCTTCGAGCCACGCCGAATCCACCCGGTAGCGCAAATTTGCCGGGTGGCCAGCGTCGACAAATGCGTATTGTGCATCCAGCGTGGTGGGCTGATCAGGCATCGTGAAATAGGCCTGCGAAACCAGCGGGCCGGAATTCAGCGGCTCTAGCGCCGCAGCTGCGGCTTCCCAAGTTTCGCTGAAGGCAAGGCCCCAGACCACCGCAACCAGCTCGCCCTCGTGCCCCGGGATCGGAAAGTCGGGTACGAGCGTTGTCAGCACCAGATGAACATCGGGTGATATGCTGTGTTGAGTCTGGCCGAGCCATTTCAGCAGGGCTTCAAATGCGCTTACCGGATAGACTTGCGTGGTCGCGGCAAGGCCTGAAGGGATCGGCCGCGTGCGCACATGAAAGCGCGTTATGACCCCGAAAAAGCCTGGCCCTGCACCGCGCATCGCCCAGAACAGGTCGGCATTTTCAGTTTCGGACGCACGCAGCAACTCTCCGTTTGCCGCAACGACATCGATGGCGACCACTTGCTCTGCCGCATAGCCCCAGCCCCGAAAATTCCAGCCGATGCCGCCCTGAACCAGAAAGCCGCCCAGCCCGACCGACGGACATGCACCAGCGGCAAAAAACCTGCCATACCCTTGCAAGAACGCGTTGAGATCGTGGCCGCCCTGAATTGCCGGCGTCGCGGTTGCGATCCCCGTTTCGCCGTCGAGCGTCATCTCGCGCAATTGACCCAAATCGATCAGCAGGCAATCGTCACGCAAGCTCCAGACGGGAAAGCTGTGCCCGCCCGAACGAACCGCAACCTTCCAACCTTTCGCAGCTGCCAGGCGAACACCCGCCACAACATCCGCCTCGGTCTGTGCAACCAGAATTGCCGCCGGATACCGCGCGGGATGGCGCGCATGCCAGATGCGCGATGTTCGTGCCGATTCAAAGGCGGCATCGTGGGGCATCAGCAGCGCGCGCTCGATCGGAGCGGTGCCAAAGGTATCGGTATCAGCGAGCATCAATCGCATCCCATGATTTATGGTTTTCCAGCCGACTGCCTTGTGCAGGCCGGCCAACGCCCGGCTCAGCCTTGAAGGGCACCAAGGTGTTGCAGCGGCCTGACCACATCAAGCGGCGCCGGCATGCCCGGTGCCTCGCAGCCCCCGACCATGGTCCATGGCCGGTAGCCGATTTGCTGGCGAAGCTCGGGCGAGAACGACATCATCTTGTCGTCCGGGATCGAAAGAAACGGGTTTTCGAATTGCCGCACGAACGGCCTGCAATAATAGGCAAAGACCGCCGACCGAGTCTGGTCAGTGGTCTTGTTCCGGCCCGTTCCATGCAGCAGGCGGCCGTCAAAAATCATGCATGTCCCCGCCGGCGCCTCGGCCGCAATGGTTCCAGCAGGATCTGCCAAACCATCCCCCCCGGATGGCGCCAAGCCTTCATGCATTTGGGCAATTTTTTCCGGCGACCAGCGGTGGCTTCCGGGAATGATACGGGTGGCACCGTTTGCGTCGGTAAAATCGTCAAGCAACCAGACCGCATTGCAGACGAGCGCCATGGGCGTCGGGATCCCGACATAGGATTGATCGATGTGCAGTCCCTGCGCAAGCGACCTCGGCTTGGTGCGGACCGATGCAACCGTTGATATGATGAAGGAATCGCCAAGCGCATGCTCAACCACATCATCGATAAGCGGCTGCAGGAATATGCGCTGGAAGACATCCCCTTTAGCGAGCAGATTGGTAATGCGTTCGTCGCCATAAGGGTTCTGGAGAGCCCGGCCGACTGCCAGTTCACCGGCGAATTGCTCGACAATTCGCGTCTTGAGCGCGGTGACAAGTTCGGGATCGGCGGCATTGGCAACCAGGCAATAGCCATGTGTATCGTAGTCGGCGATCAACGCCGCCAGGTCCCGGGTCGGTACCGGCAGTGCCCGGCCGGGTTCAACCATCGGTTGCGCGAGATAGCGCCACACGCGGGTCATCTCGTCTGCATTGTCGAATTTGTACTGTTCAGGCGCTGGAGCCACATCAGGCACGACGTTCACGTCTTCCATAAATTTTCTCCCGGAAAACACTATTTTGATGCGTCATTGGAAAGGTTTTATATTTCATTCCTTTCCTAACTGTCAACATCGGTTTATCAACCGAGGCATGAAGCAACGGACATTCGTCGTGACCGGCGTATCGAGCGGCCTGGGCCATGAAGTTGCGCGGCAACTGGTAGCCGGGGGCCACCGAGTATTGGGGGTGGCCCGGCCATCACAGCGCGCGCGTGACGCCGTCTCCGGGATTGCGGCGCCTGGGTCACTCATTTTCATCGGGGCGGATTTGTCCACTCTCGATGGCGTACGATCTGCAGCCAAAGCTATTCGATCGCACGTTGATGCGGTCGATGGGCTGATCAACACGGCCTCGGCCGTCCACAGCACGCGCGTGGTTACAACCGACGGACTGGAGTACAGCTTCGCCCTGAATTACCTGTCCTATTTCCATCTGACCGGCTTGCTGCTGCCCTTGCTGGCGCACACCGGGACGGGCCGTGTGATCAACATCAGCGCTGGGCCAGTGCCGTGGGCAAAGCTCAATTTTGACGACTTGCAGATGGCACGACGCTACAACGGCGCGCGCGCTTATATACAGTCCAAGCTGGCGGACGTGATGTTCACTTACGCGTTGGCAGAGCGACTTCGCGGCAGCGGCGTAACGGCAAATGCCGTGCATCCAGGTGTCGTCAAAACGAATCTGGGCCGCGACACCTCGCGCGGGCTGCTCAGACTGTTTGGTGCGATCTCGCACTGGTTTGCCGAGCCAGTCGAAGCCGCCGCAGCACGCATTGTAAGCATTGCTGTTGACGAAGCATACAAGGCTGTTTCCGGCGCATTTTTCGCGAATGGCCGTGCATCGCGGTCGTCACGCCACTCCTACGACCGCGCAAACTGCGAGCGATTGTGGGCCGAAAGTGTTCGCATGCTGAAGCATGATCCGTTCGAACATGCATCGCCAACGACCGATTGAGGCGCGATGCTCAGGCGCGGCGCGAGGCGGCGCCGGAAAAGGTTGTGAACTCGGGAGTTTCCACTCTGGAGGACTATGCCTATTGATTTTTCCATCGTGAATTATTGCAGGCAGGAATCCGATGAAAGCTGAATTGGCCAGAGCCCGCATTCTGAACGCCTTCAGAGCGCGCGTCCGCCAACATGGGTTGCGAGAGGTAACGATGTCGGATCTCGTTGCGGATCTTGGGATCAGTACCAAAACGCTGTATCGACATTTTCGTAACAAGGGCGATGTTGTCAGCGCATTCCTGCAGTTGCTTTCGGTCGAATTTGTCGAGCACGGACTTTCGGAGGACTGGTCATCGGCAGCGAAGGCGCGAAGCCAGATTGTCGAGCTGATTTGCTGGTGGCATGAAATGTGGAGCGCTTTTCCGCAGAATTTCTGGACACAGCTCGAAACCGATCATCCCGAAGCCTATGCAAGATTTCGCGAGATGCTTGATGCTGAAATCGGCAATGCTCGGCACCGATTTTCGAAGTTCCTCAAGCCCGGCATTCCTAAAGGTGTCGCCGACATGATCCTGGACGCCGCCACCCAGGCGGCGCGCGACGACGATTGGCTGAGGGGTATGAACCTGACCTACCGCGATGCCGTGATCGGGATCGTTGAACTTTGGGCATTCGGCAGCATGGAACATGAAAGCGGCCCAGTGGAACCTTATGCCGCTGGAAACCGGGCAAAGCCGGATAGTGCGACCGGTTAGCCCGGTTCGCTACGACATGAAGCAGCTTTGCTGCGCTGAACCAATCCTAAAGGCGTCAATATTTCAGGGATGATTCGCTGCCGGGCGATTGCCGTGCACCGTTGACGC
Source organism: Novosphingobium sp. (assembly GCF_965228995.1). Taxonomy (GTDB): domain Bacteria; phylum Pseudomonadota; class Alphaproteobacteria; order Sphingomonadales; family Sphingomonadaceae; genus Novosphingobium. Next base: position 3,854,490 of record NZ_OZ245852.1, read on the forward strand.
GTTCAGCGTTGACACGATGGAAAGGTTTAATGTATCATGTCTTTCCATAAGGCCTGCAACAAGGCAATTGGGGGAGATCGTGATGATAGGAGACAAAGCAACGGCAGTGTCAGCAATGTCCTTGGGATTATGCTTGGCCACCGCAGCAACAGCGCAAACAGCGCAAACGGACCAGCAGCCTGACCCGCGAAATGGCAATCAGATCGAGGAAATCATCGTCACCGCTCAAAAGCGGGAAACGACCCTGCAGGCCACGCCGATCGCCATCAATGCGTTCAGCAAGAAAATGCTAGCCGACCGCAATATCGATGAAGCCTCGCGCCTTACCGTGCAGGTGCCCAATCTTACGTTGCAGACATTTCAGGGCAACGCGTTGATCAGTGTCAGGGGCATCGGTTCGGACAGCATCACCACGGGCGGCGACCCGGCGGTCGCCTTTCATGTAGATGGCGTCTACTCCGCACGCTCGACCGCACCCGAAGGTCTGTTCTACGATTTGCAGCGGATCGAAGTGCTACGCGGTCCACAAGGCACGCTTTACGGCAGAAACGCCACGGCGGGATCGGTAAACCTCATCACGAATCCGGCCGTCCTAAATGCTGCTTCGGCCGAAGGCGACGTGATGCTTGGCAATTATGCTCGCCGCCGCCTGCGCGGAATTATAAACGTGCCTTTGGTCAACGACCGGATTGGTCTTCGTATCAGCGGCGTTTACGATCGCCATGATGGTTATCTTCACAATCTCAACAATCCGGGTAACAGTCCAGACGATTTGGACACCTATTCTATCCGCGGCCAGCTGCGTTTTCGCATCAACAATGATGCAAACCTGACGCTTCGCACCACCATATCCAATCGCGGCGGAACCGGCCCCAGCATCAAAGTTACCGGTCCATTCAGGCCAATCATGGTCGGGCCTTATACCTTTCCGGTCGATGGAGCCGGGCCATTTGGTTACGGCGCGCACCCCAACCCGGATGATCCGCGGCAAATCTATCTGAACGGCAACGATTCGATCCACATATCAACCAAGGCCGTCACCGGCACCTTTGAATGGACACTGCCCGACGAGTTTGCCGGCGGTGCGACGTTCCGCCTAATCTCAGGCTGGCAAAAGCAGACCTATCGCTATTGGCACGATAGCGATGCGACCGATGCGACCATCCTGTACAGTCGCGTCGGCCAGGCAAGTGAGCAGTACTCCGTCGAAGCCCAGCTCGTTTCACCGTCTGGCAAACCGGTCGAATGGATCGCCGGAATCTATGGCTTTCATGAAAATGGCGCGGATAGCGCGGGTGTCGACTATAGTCCCGCCCCAGCTGCTCTGAGCATTCCGAGCGTACCGATCCAGCTTGATCTTGCGCTTCGCTCAAAAAGTTTCGCGACTTTTGGCCAGGCGACTTACAAGTTGGCCGATCGCCTGAAATTTACCGCCGGCCTGCGCTACACGCGGGATGAAAAGGCCGGCATCAATACCACCAGCATTGGTGGCCCAATATCGACCATGGCCGAAACGCGTGTGTGGAATGCCCTGACCGGCAAGGCATCGGTTGATTTTGCGGCCACGCCGGAGAACCTGTTCTACCTTTCGTTCGGACGTGGATACAAGGCGGGCGGCTTTGCTGCCGGGCAACCATCGTTCAACCCTGAAAAGTTGAATGCGTTGGAATTCGGTTCAAAAAATTTCTTTTTGAACCGGTCCGTTCAGGTCAATGCTGCGGTGTTTTATTACGACTATCGCGATCTGCAGGTTTCATTCGTGGGTTCCGGCGCTGGTGGCGCGCCAGTTTTTCTGACTGAGAATGCCGCTAACAGCAAAATATATGGCGCTGAATTGGAGTTTTCCGCGCGCCCCAGCAAGGCTTTTTCGGTCGACGGTGCTGTTACCTATCTTCATGCCCGATACAAAGATTATGTCACGATCGACCCAGCAGATCCATTGCTTCGCTCGGTCAGCCTTGATGGCGCGCAAATTCCCAATTCGCCAAAATTTACAGCGCATTTAGGACTTCAATACGATGCCAGCCTGCACAGTGCCGGCCGGCTGACTGCGCGCGTCGACGGATTTTATTCGTCCCACGTACTGCTGCGGTCGTTCGATGTTCACCCCTATGATGATCAGCCGAACTATACGCGGTCCAGCGCATCGCTAAAATGGCACACACCAGCTGACAGATACGAGGTCGAGATTTTCGTCGATAATATTGAAAATCGCAACGTCAAAGTCCGTGGTGACTATGTCCAGATAATCAATCAATTCAGGGCGACTTATGCTCCACCCCGGACAATCGGGATACGGTTTGGAACGCACTTCTGAAAATTGAAATTCTTATACAAAGGAATTTTTTATGCAGCTCGAAAGATCCCGCGTTGTTCTCATCGGCGTGGGCGGCATTGGTCGCGAAATTGCGGTGCAGCTGGCAGCGCGTGGCGCATCGATCATGCTTGCCGACATCGATATAAATACCGCGCAATCGACGGCACAGGCGGTCAAGGCGGCGGGCGGCACGGCGCTGGCCGTTGCCTGTGACATGGCCAGTAGCGATGCGCTGGACGATCTTGCAGCGCTGGCCAAACAGCAGTTCGGGACGGTGGACCTGCTGATCAATCATGCAGGGGTTTCGGTCGGTGGCTTTTGGGAAGCAATACCCGATTCCGCCTGGCGGGATCTGATGGCGGTCAATGTTTGTGGGGTTGCCGGGTCGATCGCGCGGATGCTGCCGCTGATGGCGCCGGGGGCGCGCATCGTCAACACGTCGTCGGGTCTCGGCCTGTTCCATGACCTGCCATTTGCTGCACCATACATCGCATCAAAGGCCGCGTTGATCGCGATGAGCAGGGTTTTGGCAGACTATGTAAAAGGGCGCGGGATTGGCGTTACGGTCTTCTGCCCGGATATCACCAACACCGCGTTCGTCACGAGCGGTAAACTGTTCGGGATCGCGCCGGAGATCGCTGCGGGCGGCATTCCATGGGACACGATGCAAACCGCTGCCAGTGCCGCAGCAGATTTGATCGCGGGCCTGGAACAGGATCAGTTTCTGGTCAGCCTGGTGGACGATACGCAAAAGCGGCTGCTGTTGATGGCGGCCGCCAGTCTTGCCCCAGGCAGTGATCGTTTGCCCCGGCAAAGTGCTGCCAAGGGAGTGATCACAATGGCGGAAATTGGCTTGCCGGCAGGTGAAGCCCGCAGCCCAGCGATCAAGGCGCTGGCGGACTATGCTGCGACTGTCCGATCAGAACCAGGGTGCATCGAATATGCGGTGATGATCCCCGTTGAGAACGAGGAACTGATCTATTTGCGCGAAATGTGGGAGTCCGATGAAGCGTTCAAGGCACATCAGGTGCGCGACAGTTCGGTCGCCTTTCTGACTGCGGCAGGCGCGCTGGGCTTCACCAGCTTCACCAACAAGCAACTGGCCGTTGTGCTTTGAACCGACCGGTCGATCCTGTGGTTGCAAGTGCGCCTGAAGCAAATCCGATCCTTCACGAATATTTTCGATCCTCTGCGTCATTTCGGGTCCGCATCGCGCTCAATCTCAAAGGGATCGAATATCAAGCGGTTTCCTACCACTTGCGTCGCGGCGAACACCGGCTGCCGGACTACCTCGCACTCAATCCCGCCGGGCTGGTCCCTACGCTTGAACTGAGTGGGCATGCCATCAGCCAGTCACTGGCGATCATCGAACTTATCGATGAAATTCATCCCAACCCTTCATTTCTGCCGGACAACCCGCTGGACCGTGCGACCGTGCGCAGCCTTGCCCAGATGATCGCGTGCGATATCCATCCGTTGAACAACCTGCGCGTCCTGAATTATTTGCGTGAAAATCTTGGCTCGGATGAACACGCTGTCAAACAATGGTACAACCACTGGCTTGCCCAGGGTTTTTTAGCGCTGGAGGCACAGCTACAGCGCCACGCCGGACGTGGGCTTTATTGCTTCGGCAATGCACCTAGCCTGGCCGACATCTGCCTCGTCCCGCAATGCGTCAATGCCGCGAAGTATGACTTTGATATTGGGCAATACCCAGTCATCGCGGCGATCTTTGCGAGGTGTTTGTCATTGCCTGCGGTGAATATGGCCATGCCGTCGCGCCAACCCGATGCGCAAAGCTAGCTCAGCGACGCTTGAAGCCCCGCCCGGTCGATCTTGCCGACCACAACGCGCTCGATTCAAAGTTCGCGGCCCTTATGACTCCCGTTGATAAGCCGAAAATCACGACATCTGGAATCTTCCTTCCTCCGGCCTCAACCGATTAGTCAATCGGTCGATCGAAGTAACCATCGCGGCGGTGTCAGTGGCTGCTGATCGAGCGGCTGCCCCAATGCCCGATCCCTCGCCTTGGCGAACACTGCACCAGCGACGGCAAGGTCGGACAGGCCCATACCCAGTGGCTTGAAGATCGATAGCCGCCCTGCGTTCCAGGCGGGTGGATTGGCAAGAACCTCGGCCAACGTGGCAGCATCGCTGGCGCCAAAGCCGCCGGCCTTTTCGCTTTCGCGAAATTCACGCGAATCCCTGGCGGCGGCAACCCGGTCATCAACAACCACCAGCGCCGCCTGCGACAGCGCACCGGGGTGGAGTTCTGCATGCGTAGGGAGGATGGCACCCGCTGCATTGACATGTGTGCCCGGCGCAAAGGCGTCTGCAGAAAGAAACGGCTCTTTGGCTCTGGTGAGCAGCGAGACGATCGGCACATCGGCCACCGCGATCTCGGGCGTTTCACATTCAATAATTTCGAATGGAAACATCGCGCGGCAGCGCGCCGCAAAGGCTGTCCGCCGCTCAATGCTGGGCGACCAGATGCGAACGCGCCGAAGCGCCCTCACTGTACCGACTGCAGCGATCTGGAGCGGCGCCTGCCGTCCTGTGCCCAGCAAAGCCAGTTCATCGGCGCTCGGATCTGCAAGAAGGTCGGTCGCGACCGCGCAAATTCCGCTCGTCCGCAGTGCGCCCAGCATGCCGGCCTGGATCATCGCGTGCAGCGTACCGAACTCGGCGTCGAACAGCGAGATCACGGCAGACGCACCTTTGGATGTATTGATCCAGGTCTTGAACGCGGCGAGCTTCGAGTTGTGCGACACGGCACCCAGGGCATGAAGGCTGCCGAAGGGCCACGTAGCAAGTGCCTTGTCTACGTTGGACGCCTCCCCCCGGGCCTCCTGGTGCAGTATATCGCGGATCGCTTCAATGGCCTCATTAAGCGATATCAACGCACTAACTTCACGCTCACCTAGCCAGACAGGACCGGTAGTCATCGCATTTCTCCTAAGCCTGAAGCGCGACGGCGCGTTGCTTTGATATGAGACCCGGGAAGCAAGGTGCGCGTAAGCCTCGCGAGAATCCCTGACCTCTCGTCCGACCAGGGCCAGTGCACGCGCTCAGGGCTTGCACTGACAATGCGGTGCACCACGCCACAGTCTCCAGCATGGTCAAGATGAAGCTTGCCCTGCACAAGAAAGACTCGGCAATGCGCCAAAGTCCCTCAGGACGGCATCAAGCCTGGCGACCACAGCGGCGCTCGGCTCAGCCAATGGCGGCCGGAGTTCGGCTGATGAAAGCCGCATCATCGCCATCATCGTTTTGAGTGGCCCGGGATTGGTATCGAAAAATATCGACTGGTTAAGCCGGTGTAACTTCAAATGGATCGACCGCGCCATGGCCATGTCGCCCGCAAACACGGCTTCGCACATGTCCGCAACTACCCTTGGCATCAGATTACCGACCGCGCTCATCACACCTGCGGCCCCGATGGCCATCATAGGCCAGGTGTAACTTTCCAAACCACAGAATATTCGGAACTGCGGACCATGAGCGACGAGCAAGTCGGTGACATATTCGAGGTCGGGGGATGCGGTTTTGATCCCCACGAGGTTTGGGCATGCACTGGCTACCCTTGCCACAACCTCGGCCGTGATGGTGACGCCGGCCCTTCCGGGGATATTGTACAGCAATGCCGGAATTTCGACGGCGCCAAGAACAGCTTCGAAATAGCGGCCAAGCCCTTCTGCCGATGGTTTGATGAAACCAGGCGCGACGACCATTACCGCCGTGACGCCCGCTTCTGCCGCTGCGGCAGTGAGCGCGATGGTCTCATCCTGGCGCAGAGTTCCGGTGGCCGCGACAACCGGGCAGCGCCTGGCAACCACCGCCACCGCACGTCGAAACAATTCGAGACGCTCATGCGTGGTCAGGCTCGTCGGCTCTCCCGTCGTTCCCGTGATGACGACGCCGTGGCTGCCGCCCTCGACTTGCTGATCGACAAGCTGTTCGAACGCGCAGTAATCGACGTGCCCTTCACGAAACGGGGTCACAAGCGGCGTGAACGAACCGCAGAGCCATTCCGGACCGTTGATCAGCATGGCCTGGCGCCGGGTTGGCTAGGCACTTCAAGACTGGTCGGCAAATCGGCAAGTGCCGTGATTAGCGGGCAATCAGGATTGGCAAGATGGAGCACGTCAGTTCCTCCCACGCACGTCAGCAAGATTTGTCTGGAAGCCCGCCTCGGAGCCGAGCGTAAGGATCGGCCCACCGTCAACGTTCTCCTGCCAGATCAACGATTCTGATCCGATATGGAGTGGGTGATCCTGGATGGTCAGGATCACCGCGCCCTCAGGTCCGATAGAGTGGCCGTGTACCGCCCAGCCCGGCGCGGACAGCATTATGTCGCCCGCTGCCCAGTCCACGCGCTGGCCGCCAACGATGCTATATCCGCTTCCGTCGAGGATTAGGTTGATGGCAGCGGACATATGCCGGTGGGCATTTCCCGTGGCATTGGCGGGTGCGGACGTCACAGTCGCGAAAAACGATTGCGTTGTGCCGTTCCTCCGCTCCGTCGCAGGGTTATAGAGACACCAGAGCGGCCGCCCCGTGTAACCCTTGCCGACGTTGCGCACGATGCCAAGTTGCTGGGCAAGGTCCGCCCACGGCCAATGCAGGGGCGGGTTGGCTACCGCTTCCGGATCGATCAAATGCTCGTAGGGCAGCAATTGCCCGTAGCCAGCACCAAGGCTGATCGGGCCGCCGGCGACTTCCTTTGCGCGCGTGACATGCGCCGAAAGCAGGGCGCCCTGTTCCAGCGCGGCCTTCAAATCTTCGTCCGCCGGCGGATTTGATTCGCGATAGAGCGCATTGATCTTCTGGAGAAACGGCGCGTTCGAGAAGGTTACGTAGTGAAAAGCCTCGGATGGTGCGGCCTTCAGCGTCTCGATCTGCATCGCCGGCGTTGTCCACGAATCGCGCGGCATGATCTCTCGCGCTGCGACCCCAACATGCTTGGTGGCCCCGCCAGCAAGGGCCATGGAAAAAGACGAGGCATTGGACCGCCGCGCTTTTGTTTGCTCGCCAGGCAGGAGAATGCCGAAGCGCACCTCGATCGCAGGGGCAAGTCCGGGCATCTGCGGATCCGCATAAGGGTGAGCGACGATGATCTCACGTCGGCCATCCGCGCCGGGCGGGCCGTCAGCCAACCGCGCGAGCGCGTCCTGTATATCCAGTCCGCGCGCAGTTGCGATGGGCCAGACTTCCAGCGTTGGTTCCGGCACGGTCCGGGCATCGATTAGCTGGGCTGTCAGACTCATGCGCTTGCTCCCTTGACGCTATCTGTTGCGTTTTCGGCAACGACGGGATTAGTCAGGTCGCCAAGTTGCGGCGACGAGATCTGGACCGTGTCGCCAGGCCGAAGCCAGATCGGGGGCTGGCGGCGTCCGCCGATGCCAGCCGGGGTCCCGGTCGCGATGACATCGCCTACCCTCAATCGCATAAAGGTTGAAACATAGGCGAGCAGCGCCGGGACGGTATGGACAAGGTCGGCAAGCACGCCGATTTGCATGATCCGGCCGTTGACTGTGGTCGTGAAGGCAAGAGCGTCCACTTCGCCAGCTTCGTCGCTGGTCACGATCCAGGGCCCGATCGCCCCGCTTGCATCGAAATTCTTACCCGCGGTTGCTTGCGACCCGTGCAGTTGAAAGTCGCGGACGCTGTGGTCGCCGAAGAGCACGTAACCCGCCACATGCGACATGGCGCTCGCTGCGGAAATTCTGTGGCCGCCACGGCCGATCACCACCGCGATCTCGCCCTCCCAATCGAGCATTTCCGAAACGGATGGACGAATGATGGCCGTACGATGCCCAACAAGGCTGCTGGCAAAGCGCGTAAAAAAGGTTGGGACCTTGGAGGCAATCACGCCTGATTCAGTGCTGTGACTGCGATAGTTGAAGCCAGCACAAAGGATACGGCTTTGATCGCTGACGGGGGGTAACAAAGCCACGTCCTGCAGCGGCACCGAGTCAGCGCCCGGATCAGCATGCGTCTTTCCGCTTCCGAGGACTTGCGCGACAGTGGGCAAGCCAAGATCTATCACCTTGCCGTTTACGACCGCGGCGGCATAGCTTCGGCCACGATAGTCGACCTGTGCGAGCTTCATTCATCCTCCTGGGATGCTGGTTTTTCAGCATTCTGGACTTTCGGCCTTACTTGCGGATAAGTGCAACCGAACGACTACATGTAGGTGTAACCGAATGACTACAGTTCTGTCAAGCATCAAGGAAGCGCAGTCTGAAAGCGTCAGCGAAGGTGCCGTAGTGGTCAGCAAACGGCCGCGTGGCAAAGCGGAGATCATCGAGAGCGTGATCGATGCTGCAGCCGAATTGTTCGCCGAGCGAGGACCCGCCGACGTCTCGATCCGCGACATCGCCGCGCGCGCGCAAGTCAATCATGGCCTTGTCCACCGGCATTTCGCCACCAAGGAAAAGGTCTTGGAGGCTGTCCTCGCACGCTTTGACGAAGCATTCAAAGAAGCGATTGAAGGTGCAAAGGACGCAAGCGAGGCCGCAGCGCGGCTTGCTCCTCGATTGCGCGAACAGGACGGTTTTCTGCGCCTTATCGCGTTCCTCCTGCTGCAAGGCGCCCCAACCGACTCGTTCGTCATTCCGCAAGGCGGGCTACACAGGTTCATTACACTTGCTGGGAGCGCGCCCGACGCTTCTGCCAATGCACAAGCCGATGCCGTCGTTGGCACAGCGCTGGCCCTCGGCTGGGCGTTGTTCAAACCATTCCTAGCGGAGGCCTCGCAACTGGATCGCGATCTCATCGACCGCCGCGTGAAGGAAACGCATCGTCGGCTGCTTTCGGATGGTGTCTGAACGGCGAGTTTCGAGCCGATCAGGGATGGACCTTGCCAAAGCGCGGCGCGGGCCAAACGGCCGGCAGGAATCCGTCAGTCCTTGTTAATCCGCTTCAAACCGATCGCGCGCGCCATGCCGATGTCCAGCCAACGATCCGGCAGCGCTCGCGGCACAATCCAGTTCAGGAAAGCGCCGGGTACAACCGGATAGCGGGTACGGGGACGGCGAACCGTCAATGCGCGGTGGACCACTTCCGCAATCCGGCGCGGCGGATAGCCCTTGCGCCCGAGCCTTCCGAACAAATCGAGGAACCGTTCGAAGGCCGGTCCGAAGTCGGTGGCGCGATAGCGCTCAAGCGAGCCGTCGCTCTTGTCCCAGATCGCCGTGACCGTCGATCCGGGCTCGATCACAACCACTTCGATGCCGTAGATGAGAAGTTCCCTTCTAAGTCCGTCGGAAAGGGCTTCGATTGCGTGCTTGCTCGCCTGATAGGATGCGGCGAACGGCGCGACAATCCTGCCACCGACCGAACTGATGTTGATGATCCGTCCGGGGCGCTTGGTAGGCGCGGCCATTGCACCGAGCATCGGCAGAAATGCCTGCGTGACGATCAGCGCGCCCACTGTGTTGATATGCAGCGTCCGAAGCAGTTCATCCGGCGGCAAATGCATCAGCGGGCCGACGCTCGTCATGCCTGCATTGTTGACCAAGCCGAAGAGCGTCTCGCCACCAAGCTTCAATTGAACGAAATCTGCCGCCCGGCCAACCGCTTCTGCGTCGACGATGTCGAACGTCAAGGCCGTGAAACGTTCACCCAGGAGACCTTTAAGCCGCGCGCCGTCTTCCACATTCCTTACGCTGCCAAATACCAAAAAGCCCTGTTCGACGAAAAGCTTCGCGCAGGCTTCGCCGATGCCGCTTGAAACACCGGTAATCACTACGGCCTTGTTCATGGCGCGACCACCATCCGCGCGGGCTCCATGAGCATCACCGCCAAGTCGAGCCACAAGAGTTCGCCGCCATCCAGCGTTGCCGGAATGTGCGGCAAGGCAGTTGATCGCGCCATGATCAGAAACGCACGCTTGCGCGAACGCCATAGGTCCGCGGCGGATTGTAACTGGCACGATAGTTGTTCAGCAGTTCGATATAAGCGACGCGGTTAAGGACGTCCTTGTTCTCGAGATTCTGGACAAACGCCTCCAGGCCAAAGCGCTGGTTTGCGCTCGCCCAGGACAATGTGAGGTCGGTCCGTGTGTATCCCCCCTGGATGTCAGTAGCCGGTCGCGCAAATGGCGTTAGCGACTGGCGATCGGACCAGAAGAACGCAACTCGTGGCGTCAGCGATCCCGCACTGCCAAGATTAATTCCATATTGCGCAGCGATAGTGGCGGTGAAGCGGGGCGCGTTCGGAAGGGCGTTTCCGCCAAAATCAACGAGACCAGCCGCAGGATTGGCAGAGTCGGTAGTTACATATTTATCGTACTTGGCATGAAGATAAGTGAGCGTCGCCTCGAGTTGAAGCTTTTCGATCGGCGTTGCGACAAGCTCGGCTTCTGCTCCGTAGACGGTGCTCGATGCCGCGTTATCGACGACAATGGTGGGCGCGCCATTCGGCCCGGTCCGCACCGCGCTGACCTGCAGATCGCTGTAGTTGTAGTAGAAAGCGGCAAGATTGGCCCGCAACCGGCGATCGAGCAGCACGAGTTTCGCACCAGCCTCATAAGACCATATGTATTCCGGGTTGTAAGCAGGCTGTGCGAGGGAGAACCCGCCCGCTTTGTAGCCGCGCGAGACTGTAGCGTAGAGCAACTGTCCGCCGGCGGTCGTCCAATCAAGACCGACCTTGCCGGTGACCGCTGCCCAACTTCGTGCGCCGGGAAGCGTCTGTGTTGGTCCGCCAAAGCTGAACGTGCTGAGCGCCTCCTTGCGGTCATGCGAGTAGCGCAGTCCTGCCGTCATGCGGAGCGAGGGCGAAAGCTTTATCGTCCCCTGCCCGAATGCTGCGGCAGATGTGGATGTAACGTCGAGCTTGAGGCCGATGGGCACGGTAAACGCTCCAAGTCCCGGCGGGATCGGACCGTAGGAAATACCGATATCGTCGATACCGGTCTCGCGCAAATAATAACCGCCGACAATCCACTCAAACTTACCCGGCTTGGATATAAGCTGCGATTCGACGGAAGTCTGCTTGTTGAACTGGCGAATGAAGTCATTGAACAGGATCTGCGCTTCGGACATATCCGAATCGCGCGTGAACCTGAAGCGCTGATCTTGATATCCGACGATCGTGCGGAAAGTGGCACCGCCGAGGAAACTGTCGGGCAGTTCCCAATTCAGTGTCGCCGCTATGTTGGCGGTCTTTACCCGTAATTGGTTCGGGCCGTTCAAGTAGACTTCCCGGGGTGACGCAGGATTGGCCCTAGCGCCAAAACCGAACGGAATTGCGGCGTCGTAGGGGAATGCCAGTACCGGCGGATCACCAGCCGGGTTTGCGACGATCAGCGGCCGATAGGCGCCGAGTGCCTTCTCCGCAGGCCCGTTACCGCCTCGGTAGGAATATGTGCCGCGCAATGTCAGTTCGATCGCATCAGTTGGCGCAAGGCGAAGCTGGCCGCGCATTTCGAAGATATCGGCATCATCCAAATCTTTGCTGCGATCCGTCGATGCGAGGTTGCGCTGGTAACCGTTGCGCTTTTCATAAACGGCACTGATCCGGGCTGCGGCCCGATCGGTCGCGAGCGGAATATTGACGGCACCCCTTAGCCGGACGCGGTCATAATTTCCGTAGGTTGCATCTGCCAGCATCGCAGTCTGGTTGAACTGGGCCGGCCGCGTGACGACGTTGATCGCGCCACCCGTCGCATTTCTGCCGTAGAGTGTACCCTGCGGACCGCGCAGAACCTCAACACGGTCGACGTCGAACAGTAACCCTTCAGCGGATGTCGTTCGGGCGAAATAGACGCCATCGACATAGAAGGCGACGGCGGGGTCGCCACCGGAAGTGATGTTGTCGCTGCCAATGCCGCGCAAGGTCAGCAACGCGTTGCCTTGATATTCCTGATAGCGAAGAGACGGAGTAGCTACGGCGAGTGCCTCAGCCGACTGAATATTGCGCTGCTCAAGCGCAACACCGGTCAACGCCGTTATGGCGATTGGTGTTTTTTGCAATGTCGAAGAACGCTTCTCGGCGGTAACAATAATGTCTCCGGTCGCGTCATTCGGCTGAACGGCGCTTGCGCCGACCGCTCCCGCTGGTGGCTTTGGCGTTTGCGCATAGAGACTGCTGGATGACATCAGGCAGGCCGTTATCAGCGATGCGATTCGAAACACTTCACCTCTCCTCCTTGTGCGCGAGCTTAAGCTCGTCTTCCGCCGCCTGATGCGTTAATCTCACGACATTCGGCTTCTGGAAACGAGATGTACGAATATCGTTTCATTGTTGTCAAGGGCATTGTCCGCTTGGCATCGCCGAACATGAAGTCGGGGCTTGGTGTCCCGTTCGAAAGAGAAGGAATGACGTGAAGGAAACAGCTGCAAACCGAATCATACAGGCGTTCGCTGAACGGGCTCGTTTGGTCGGTGTCCGCAAGGTCGTAATGGCCGATCTGGCCAAAGGACTCGGGATCAGCACCGCCACGGTTTACCGGGCCTTTGCGACGAAAACCGAGCTTGTCAGTGCAATGCTCAATCACTGGACAGACGGATTTCTGGCAGCCGTCGAACAAGCAAAGGACACCGCCAACACGGCACCAAGCGACGCGTTGTCGGCGCTGGTTATTGCCTTCGTTGATGTCCGCGAGCGCTTCAATGATACATTCTGGAACCAAGTGCGCACGGATTACCCGATCCTTTACGAGGCATTTGAAACTCATCTTACACAAGGCACCGACTACGCACGGGGCATTATCGCGCCTCTGCTGCGCGCGGATGTCGATGGTGTGCTTGCCGAATTCATGCTGACTTCGTCGATTACGAGCATTCTGGATGATCGTCGGCTGACTGAACTCAAGCGTTCGCGGCGTGACGCGGTGCTGGGCATCGTGGATCTTTGGACGAGCGCCTTTTTGCAAGGGCCGCGATCCAATGAATCGATCTCAAAAGAACATTAAAAACGAAAAAGGTTTTATTCGTTTCAACGTTGAGCTATGTCCCATCCCACACAACAACGGTGGAGATGGATTGATGGCTACGGTGGTGGAACAAGCGGGCGGACTGGTTCAGGATCAATTCGAGCAAGCCGAAGTCGCCTCTAAAGTCTGGCGTTGCTTGGGCAAGGCGAAGCCCCAAGCCGATAGACCGCTGCCACGACCGACCCGATCGGTCGATGATCTGATCGCGGATCTCGACTCGCACGGATACTGCTTTGTAGCAGAGGCTTTGCCGCTTGATGTCGTCGCCGAGATGAAAAATCGGCTCGATGAACAGATCGAAGGCGAACGGTCCATCGGGAGGGGCCTGTTGCCCGCCACAAATGACGAACGAATCTCCAATCTGCTCAACAAAGGGGCGGTCTTTGCCAAAGTGGTCGCTGATCCGCTGGTGGATACGCTGCTGTCTCATCTTCTGGACGATGCATTCCTGCTGGGACTGGTAGGCGCGGTGAAGACGTTACCAGGTTCGCTGGCGCAGGGTCTGCATATCGACCAGGCTTACATGGGTTTCCCGACACCGGTGCCAGTGGCCGCGAACACGGTCTGGATGCTTGATGATTTCACCGACGAAAATGGCGGCACGCGTGTTGTCCCTGGCAGTCATCTTTGGTCACCCGAAGCGGTTGAGGCCCATCACGAGCACCTCGGGGTTGCGGCGGGCGACGGGCTCGAAAACCCACCCGGCACGATCGCTGCACAGGCGCCGGCAGGATCATGCATGGTTTTTGACGCGCGCATTTTGCACGGGACCGGTCGAAACCGGACCACCGACGTCATTCGCCGTGGCATCTTCTGCTACTATGGTCGTGGCTATATGCGTCAGTTCGAGAACCCGTTCCTGTCGATTGATGACGACGTGATGATGTCCCTCGATCCCGAGGTTCGATGCCAACTCGGTTATCGCCCGTGGTTCTATTTCGGAGGATGCGAGATGTCGGGCTTGGCAGCGCCGCTCGACGTCGTCCGACCCGTCAGCCGCGTCGGCGTTTTGAAGCCATAGCGCTTTTGCGCGCAGGTGAACCCCACCAGAGCGCGCAAAATCCCACAGCTGAAACAAAACTGCAGGCCGTAAAAGGCCGCGAGAGGCACAAGAATGTCGCAACCCTATCGGGACGATCCCCGTTCCGCATCCAACCCGCTGTTCAACGAAAATCGGCTGAAGCTCGGCATTTTTGGTATCAACGGTCCTGGCGTTGCCATGACCAAGGTCGCGGAGGCTTTCGTTCCGACATGGGCAAATTCGCGTGCCATCGCGGAAGAAGCGGACAAAGCTGGCTTCGAGACCATTGTTCCCTACGCGCGGTGGCGCCCATTCGCAGGCGACGATCACCCATCGGGAAGGACGTTTGAAACTTACAATTGGGCCGCCGCCTTAAGCGCACTCACCTCGCGTTCGTGTGTCATGAGCACGTCCCACGTGCCGACGATCCACCCACTTGTTGCAGCAAAGCAGGCTGCGACAATAGACCACATCTCCGGGGGACGCTTCGCGATCAATATCGTCTGCGGTTGGTACACTCCCGAAATCGAAATGTTCGGTGCCGACATCAGAACGCATACCGATCGTTATGGCCATGCCGACGAGTGGATCACGGTCATGAAGCGGCTTTGGACCGAGGGCGATGCCTTCGATTTCGATGGGAAATTCGTGCAGTTGCGCAAGGCTGTCTCCAATCCGAAGCCGCTGCAGCAACCTCACCCCGCCCTTATGAACGCAGGTGGCTCGGATGCCGGTCAGTTGTTCGCGGCCAAACATGCAGACATCGCTTTCATCCTCGTACGATCACCACGACCAGAGGACATCAAGGCGCAAGTCGATGCCTACCGTGACCTGGCGCGGCGCGAATTCGGTCGGAACATCCAGATTTGGGTTCACGCCTATGTCGTGCAACGCGACAGCATTTCCGACGCTTTGGCGTATGTCGATCACTATGCTGATATCTACGGGGACCATGAAGTTGCCAACGAGTTCCTGAAGCATCAGCTTGTCGGTGCGCAAACCGTCCCACCTGAAATCTTAAGCAAGATGCGGCAAAGTTTCATGGCAGGTGCTGGTGGAGTTCCGTTGCTAGGGACGCCTACCGACATCGTCGCGGCAATGTCTGGCCTGTCAGCCTGCGGTATCGACGGTATCCTGCTAACTTGGGTCGATTATGCCGAAGGACTGCCCCGCTTCGTCCGCGAAGTATTGCCGCTGATTGAGCAGGCGGGGCTTCGCCAATCGCTGTGATAGCTGCAGCAACCCGCCTGACCTCTGAATGCCTGACCTGCAACTGGTGGGCAAGTCCGGCGGTGGCGATACTGCAGCAGAAATCTGTAAGCGGTTTGTGACGATCGCCAGGTTCAGTTCCTTCATTGATCAGCCCAAGACGTGTGGCTTTGCCAAAGACATCGAGACCCGACCTCACACATCCCTTGGGTTCATAATGCCTGCCGAATTCGCTTTGTCGGCCGGAGTTAAGCTGGCCGACAAGGCGTCGGGCCTCTTGCTATGTCCGGGAGCTAATCCTGGACAGAGTCAGGATGAACAGAAATAGAAATAAGACTATACTTCAATTAATGTAGGGTCATCCTCTTACCGAACTGTCTGTCCCGCGCGTCACAGGAATAAGCGCGCCAGAGATCGAGCGCCCGGCGGGCGAAGCGAGAAATACCATAACATCGGCGATGGCTTCCGGCTCCACCCACTGCGAAGTGTCTGCTGCGGGCATGGCCGCTCTAATGCCCGGGGTATCGATTATGCTCGGTAGTACAGCGTTAACGGTAACACGCGTTGCTACGAGCTCTGCCGCGAGGCTTTCGGTCTGGCGGTGGACGCCGGCTTTAGCCGCAGCATAGGCCCCCATCCCGGCTTCGGAATGCACGGCAGCATTCGCGCCCACATTGATCACACGGCCAGCCGGACTTTCCAGTAGCGCTGGCAGAGCGGCCTTGGTCATCATTCCAGTGGTGAGCACATTCATCGCAAACATGCGCTGCCAGGACGCAGAGCTCCCTCCATCCAGCGTTTCCCAGACGAACCCGCCGGCCACATTGATCAGAACATCGATACCGCCAAACGCGGACACGATGGCGGCGACAGTGCGGGCACAGGCTTCGTCGTCGGTCAGATCAACCCCGGGGAAATCGCGCCCGCCCACGAGAGGGATTGCCGATGACGGGGCGACGTCGACGCGGGAGACGTAATCCCCTAGCGCGAGGAAAGCCCTGCTTACATGCGTCCCCAGCGCGCCAAACCCGCCGGTAATCACCACGCTGCGGGGCATTAGCGCGCGGCCTTAGGTTCGAGCGCCTTTTCCGCGCGGCCAAGGATCATCCGCCACATCCCGTCCCACTGTCGATCAGACAGCCAACGCCGCAAGAACGGCATGACATGCGCTGTCATGCCCACTTTGTAGCGGGTGCGGGGCTTGCGGGCCAATGCCGCCTTGAAGATCGTCGCGGCAACAGCATTGGCCGAGACGAACCCGCTGCCGGACTGCAACTGCTGCTTGGCCATGCCGCTCATCGCGCTCACGGGTGCCCAATAAGGGCTGTCGCCTGCGGGCAAGGGCATATCAGCGGCGCTGAGGGCCATCGGGGTGAGCACCGGGCCAGGCTGGACCACAACGACATCGATGCCAAATGCCTTGGCTTCGTAGCGCAAGGCATCGGACACCGATTCCACGGCGTATTTGCTGGCGTGATAGGCGCCGCCATAAGGGGTGGTGAATTCCCCGCCCATTGACGAGATATTGATAATGCGTCCCGTGCCACGCTTGCGCATCAACGGGATGACCGCCTGTGCCATCCGGATCGTGCCGAAAACATTTGTATCGAACAGGCGCTGCAGCACGGCCTCGTCGAACGTTTCGATCGGACCAAGCGGGCCGAAGCCAGCATTGTTCACGAGAAGGTCGATCGTGCCGAACCGGCTCACTGCAGCATCAAGCGCCGCGCTGATGCTGGCCGCGTCGGTCACGTCGAGTTTCAGCGTCAGCATGTTGGGCGGGGATGCCAGATCGGATGATGGCGTGCGCATCGTTGCCACCACATTCCAGCCATTGGCCGCGAAGAGCTTGGTCGCCGCAGCGCCAATGCCACTCGAGGCGCCGGTGATCAAAACCGTCGATGCCACTTTTTATCTCCGCTCAATTAAATGTTTCAGTTGCTCACTTGGCGAGAATTAGCCCTGCCCGATCACAGCGCCATCACTTTGGCCGCGATGGCCTTGCCAAGATCGGTGGTCGACCCTGTCCCACCAAGGTCCGGCGTGCGCGGGACCCGGTCATCGGACAGCACGGCCTCGATCACGCGCATGATGAGTGCTGCGCCCTCCGGCTCTCCCAGATGATCGAGCATCATGGCCGCCGACCAGATCTGCCCGATCGGATTGGCAATGCCGCGCCCGGCGATATCGGGCGCAGAGCCGTGCACCGGTTCAAACATCGAGGGAAAGCGGCGTTCGGGATTGATGTTGGCCGAGGGGGCGACTGCGATCGTGCCGGTAACCCCGGGGCCAAGATCGGACAGGATATCGCCGAACAGGTTGGACCCCACGACGACGTCAAACCGCTCGGGGCTCATGACGAAGCGCGCGGCCAGAATATCGATATGATACTGGTCCACGGTGATATCAGGATATTGCGCAGAGACAGCGGCGAAACGTTCATCCCAGAACGGCATCGAATGGTAGATGCCATTGGATTTGGTGGCCGACGTCACGTGCTTGCGCTGCAGCCGTTCAGCCAGATCGAAGGCGTAGCGCAGGATGCGATCGGTGCCCTTGCGGGTGAACACAGCTTCCTGAATGACGAACTCGTCCTCCGTACCACCCTTGAACCGGCCGCCGAGCTGCGAGTACTCGCCCTCGCTGTTTTCCCGGACTACCCAGAAATCGATGTCACCCGGCTTCTTGCCCGCCAGTGGGCAGGGCACGCCGGGCAGCAGCCGAACTGGCCGCAGATTGACGTACTGATCGAATTCCCGTCGGATCGGGATCAAGAGGCCCCAGAGCGAGAGATGATCGGGGACGCCGGGATAGCCCACCGCGCCGAGGAAAATCGCATCGTGGTCGGCCAGTTGGGCGATGCCGTCTTCGGGCATCATCCGGCCGGTGGCGCGCCAGGTTTCGCAGCTCCAGTCGAACGCGCGGAAGTCCATCGCGAACCCGCAGGCTGCGGCGGCGGCATCCAGCACTCGAATGCCTTCCGGCACGACTTCCTTGCCGATCCCATCGCCCGGAATGGACGCGATCCGATAGCGCTTGCTCATACGCAGCGGCCGCCATCGACTTCAAGGATCGAACCGGTGATCAGATCGCTCTCGCTGCTGGCAAGAAACGTGACCGCGTTGGCGATATCGCGCGGCTGGCTGAAACGGCCCAGCGGAATGGTGGCGAGGATGCGGTTGCGGACCTCCTCGCTATCTTCGCCGGGGAGCAGATCCTGCAACATGCCAGTGGCTCCCATCACCGGATTGATTGCGTTAACGCGAATCCGGTCGGGCGCGAGTTCGGCCGCCATCGATTTGGTTAGCGTAATCGCCGCGCCCTTTGACCCGTTGTACCAGGTCAGCCCCGGGCGCGGGCGAACGCCAGCGGTCGACGCGATGTTGATAATCACACCTTTGCCCTTGGCCCGCATCTGCGGAACGAAATGGACCGCGCCCAGATAGATGCTTTTGACATTGACCGCGAACACCCGGTCGAACGTGGCTTCGTCGACTTCGAGCATTGGCTTGTTCTTGTGCGTGATACCGGCGTTGTTGACGAGGATGTCCGCCCCGCCGAACACTTCGAGCGCCAGTCCGGCCGCGCGGGCCATGTCTTGCGAGCTTGTGACGTCAGCGCCGCAAGCCTTCGCTATGCCGCTTTCGGCAACGATGTCTGCCGCCACGCGGTCAGCTTCGCCGGCGTTGAGATCTAGCGCGAGAACATTGGCCCCGAGCCTTGCGAAGCGCTTGGCGATGCCCTCACCAAACCCGCCACCAGCACCGGTGACCACGACCGTCTGGCCTGAAAAATCCGTCATCCTCTTTTCCTCCCAGCTCAGGCGATCCCGCCCAGACACATGTATTTGATCTCGAGATAGTCCTCGATCCCGTAGCGCGATCCCTCACGGCCGAGCCCGGATTGCTTCACCCCCCCAAACGGCGCGACTTCGGTGGAGATGAGGCCCTCGTTGATGCCGACCATCCCGTAATCAAGCGCTTCGCCGACGCGCCAGGCGCGGGCGAGGTCGCGGGTGTAGAGATAGGCCGCGAGGCCGAACTCGGTGTCATTGGCGCTGGCGATAACGCTGGCTTCGTCGGTGAAGCGGATCAGCGGCGCGACTGGGCCGAACGTCTCCTCGCGCATCAGCAGCGCGTCCTGGGCAACATCGACGAGAATGGTCGGTTCGAAGAACGATCCGCCCAGCCCGTGGCGCTTCCCGCCCAGCACGATCCGCGCGCCGCCAGCGATGGCATCGGCGATATGCTCTTCGACTTTGGCGACGGCGGCCCCGTCGATGAGCGGACCAATCTCGACTTCGGCCAGCCCGTTGCCGATTTTGAGCGCGGCAACCGCTTTCGCCAACCGCGCGGCGAATTCATCGTAGATCGCGTCGGCCACATAAATGCGATTGGCGCAGACGCAGGTCTGGCCCGCATTGCGGAACTTAGAAATGATCACCCCGGCAACCGCGGCATCTAGATCGGCATCCTCGAAGATCAGGAACGGAGCATTGCCGCCCAGTTCCATCGAGACCTTCTTGATCGTTGCAGCGCTCTGTTCGAGCAGCACGCGGCCGATCTCGGTCGAGCCGGTGAAGGTGACCTTGCGCACTTTGGGATTGGCGGTGAGTTCGCCGCCAATGGCGCGGGCCGAACCCGTGACGACATTGATAACGCCTGCAGGAATGCCGGCCTCACGCGCGAGCTTGGCCAGTGCAAGCGCGGAAAGCGGCGTGGCCGAGGCGGGTTTGATCACGATAGTGCAACCGGCTGCCAGTGCCGCTGCCGCCTTGCGCGTGATCATCGCATTGGGGAAGTTCCACGGCGTGATGGCGGCCACGACCCCGACGGGCTGCTTGATCGTCACGATCCGCTGGCCGGGCCGGTTGGCGGGGATTGTGTCGCCGTAGGTCCGCCGGGCCTCCTCGGCGAACCATTCGATGAACGCCGAGCCATAGGCGATCTCGCCGCGCGCTTCGGCCAGCGGCTTGCCCTGTTCAAGCGTGAGCAGCGTGGCGAGGCTTTCCTGCGCGGCCATGCAGGCATCGAACCAGCGCCGCAGCAGCGTGGACCGCTCGCGTGCGGTGCGCCCCGCCCAGCCCGGCAGCGCATCCGCAGCCGCATCGATCGCACGGCGCGTCTCGGCCACGCCGAGATCGGGGACGGCGGCAAGGTGTTCGCCGGTGGCGGGATTGGTGACAGCGATGGTCCGGCCATCGTCGGCACCCGTCCATTGATCACCGATCAGGCAGCGATCGATGAGCAGATCGTGGGCTTTTGCCCGGTCTAGCAAAATGGCAGCGTCGGTCATCCGGAAATCCTCACGTTCAAACGGCCGCGAACGGGCCTGGCCTTCAGCACAGCTGGTTGATCGGGCGCTCATGCCGGTCGAGCGCGTCGATGCCGTCGATCAGCAGGAACCCCATGGCGTCGCGGGTTTCCTCGGTGGCGCTGCCGATGTGTGGGCTCAGCACGACATTGGGGAGGCTGGCGTAACGGGGGTCGACTTCCGGTTCGCCCGCGAACACGTCAAGCCCGGCGGCAAAGACCTGCCCGCTCTGCAAAGCTGCGATCAGGGCCGTGTCGTCGATAAGGTCACCCCGCGCGATGTTCACCACCACGGCGCCGCGCGGCAGCAGGGCGAGCCGCCGCGCATTCAGAAATGGCGCCAGCCCGCTGCCGCCCGGGGCGCACAGACACAGGACATCGCTGACCGCCAGAAGGCTTTCCGCGCTCTCGTGGTAGCAGGCGTCGGTATCCGGGGCGGGCCGGCGGTTATGGTAATGGATCGTCATGCCGAACCCCCGCGCGCGGGCCGCGACTTCGCGCCCGATGCGGCCCAACCCGAGAATGCCGAGGCGCCGCCCGACCAGCCCCTTGCCCAGCAGCTGGGTGGGCGCCCAGCCCGGCCATTGGCCCGAACGGACCATCGCATCGGCCTCATGCCCCCGCCGCGCGGCGCCCAGCATCAGCATCATCGCCAGTTCGGCGCAGGCCGCGCTCAGCACGTCCGGCGTGAGGAGAACTGAAACGCCGTGCCGCTGGGCCGCGGCCAGATCGATATGATCATGCCCCACCGAGAGCGACGCAATGACGCGCAAGGTCGGCGCCAGTTGGTCGATGCACCAGCCGGGAAGGGGGTCGGTCACCGAAACGAAGATATGCGTGCAGCCTTGCGCGGCCTCGACAAGGTCTGCGGGCGCGACGGGGCGGTCGTTCTGCGGGCGCACGACCGCGAACCGGGCCGCGATGGCCGCCTCCACACGATCGGTGAAACGCCGCGCGACAAACGCACGTCTCCGCTGAGCCGGATCGAAAGGTTGCGCATTCAAGCCGCAGCCTCCCACCCGGTCATGTAGCCTTCTCTGTGGCCCCGGACAGTCGTTTTGACCATGTAAACCGAGGTGCTGCAGCACAGAAAGAGATCAGTCCACGAAGGACCGCCCCAAGTCAGATTACCGGCGTGTTCCGGCAAGGGCAAAATGCCCAGGTGGACGCCGTCGGGCGAAAAGACCCAGATACCATGCGGCCCGGTTACCCATATATTTCCCAGCTCATCGCACTTCATTCCGTCAACGATACCGCCGGCAAATTCGCCGGTCCCGATATCCTCGGCGAAGACATTTTCCGCGCCCAACGATCCATCAGCGTTGACTTCGAAACGCCGGATATGTGCACGTTCTGAATCGTTCACGTAAAGAAGTGTCTCATCGGGAGAGAAACACAAGCCGTTGACCTGCTGCCAATCGCTCACTTCGAGATGCAATTGGCCAGTGGGATCGACGCGGTAGAGTCCGCGATGGGGCAGTACACAGTCTCGCTCGAGCCCGAACACCGGCATGCGGCCATAACTCGGATCGGAAAAATAGACGTTTCCATCAGCGCGAACAACGACGTCGTTGGGGCTATTCAGCTCCGCTCCCTGCCAGTTGGAGGCCAATACCGTGCGCGTGCCATCGGGTGCTTCGCGGACGAGCTGGCTCGTCGAATGTTCGCAAACATAGAGATTGCCGAAGGAATCGAGCGTCATGCCGTTGCATTTGTTAGCAGGCCGCAGGATTTCGGTGACGCCGTCACCCGGCCGCCAGCGGCGGCGTACGTCGCCCGGCATGTCACTGAACAGGAGCTCCTGCTTGCGCGGATCCCAGATCGGACCCTCAGTAAAATGGAACCCGGTCGCGATCGTAGCGAGCCGCGCATCGGCGACTATCAGGTCAGCGAGTCCGGCCGGGACAGAAAGAGGTGCGTTGTCTGACTGGAACACGTCTCAATCCATTTCTTCAGTTTGGCTCAAGGATGCAGCGCAATGCCAGAGCCCGTTTAGATAGAGCAGGGGATCGGCCTTCGCGGCCACAACGACGTCGACCACCTCGCCAACGATAAGCACATGCGTTCCGATCACTTCGGATCGAGCCAGTAGGCATTCCATATGGTAGGCTGCGCCCGACAGGCGTGGCGGTGCACCAGGCTCTCCGTCCCAACCTAGAGACATGCGCTGTTTGCGGGCTACCGGATCAGCACAGGTAGCTGCGATACCTTGCTGCCGCGTCGTGAGGAGATTGACCACAAAGCGGCATGCATCTGCACCAATGGTTTTTCCGGTCGATCCTCCCCCCGCTATCGCGCGGCAGGTTTCCGACGCTTGCGCAAGGAACACAGCAATCTGGGGTGGCTCTACAGTTAGCGAGCAAACTGCAGTAGCCGTGGTGGCAATCGGAGCAGCGCAATCGCCAGTCGAAATTACGCACACAGCCCCCGGATGTCGACGCATCGCAGCGCGAAAATCCTGTTGCTGCGATACAGACTTGCGCACTGCCTCAGATCTCAAAGGCACATCAATCGCCACTCTCAGGCTGCCAACTTTGCGTCTTCTTCTTCAAGGATCTCGCGGATCGCCGGCATTACCTTGGCAGCGAAAAGGGCCATCGATTCCTCAACCATGTCAAACGGCATGCCAGCGTAGCTGAAGATAAAGTTCGGATCGTAGGGCCCGATCACCGCAATGCGATCGCGGAAGCGCTTGATGAACTGGTCAGGCGTGCCCCAGAGCTGGGCCTGGACATAGCCCTGCGCGGCTGCATCATGCCCCGCCTCACGGATCAGCCGCGCCCCCTCGGCATAGGCCTGATAGCCAGCTGTCGCGCCGAAATGTTCGCCGGCGAAGTCGTAGTGCTTGATGACCGAGAGGTAATACTGCGACAGATACTGGCTGGCCCGCTGCGACGCGATCTCGGGATCGGAATGGCAATAGGTCAAGTCAGACAGCACGACACGGGGGGCCGGGCGACCATGAACCTGCTGGAAATGCTCCCGATACCGCGCAACCGAGGGAAGGATCTTCTCAGGTCCGCCCTGCACGAACGACATCATCGCGCCGCCGACGTCGGCGGCGGCGCCGACCGAATCAGGCGACATGGCAACCGCGAACAGCCGGTCCTGAAACGAGCGGACAACGCGCGGGCGGATTTCCACCCGTGGTTGCGGATAGAACGGACCGTCATTCTCGACAAAGCCGGTTTCCAAAGCACGAACGACCATCGCGGCTGCTTCATCGAACCGTCCGCGCGCTTCATTCATATCCTGCCGGAAGCCGATGTATTCGCGCCGCGCCAGGCCGCGACCCAGGGCAAGCAGCGTGCGCCCTCCGGAGAGATGATCGAGCAACACGGCCTTCTCGGCCACGCGCAGCGGATCGTTCCAAGGGAGAATTGCCGCACCGACGCCCAGAGCGATCCGGTCGGTGCGGGCTGCATAATAGGCCAGCGTGGCAAAATTATCGGGCGACATGGCGTAGTCGTCGAAGTGATGCTCGACCACCCATAGTTGGTCGAAGCCCAGCTGTTCCCCGAGCAGCCCCAGCCCAAGCTCCCGCTGGTAGAAGGCGTCGTCGCCCATGGCCTCGAAGTAGTTCTGGAAAACGAGTTGCATGCCGAGGGTAGGAGCCATGATCGCCTCTCTCTGGGATTGTCTTGCGCATTGTACGCCAAGAATTGTAAGAGCCTATTACATCGGCGCGGCAAGGCCGTCAATCGCCAGATGGATCAGATACGGGAATGGAGGATTCGCGATGATCGACTTGGCTTCATCGGCACTGGGATCGAGACGGGGATTGGCAAAGGCAGATCACCGTATCGCCTTGGTAACCGGGGCAGGATCGGGCATCGGCCGGGCGGTGGCAGCGCTGTTCGCCGAGCAGGGCTGGACTGTTTACGCCGGGATCCTGAGCGGCCAAACCGCGCCCCCGGGCACGATGGCCCTGTCGCTCGACGTAACCGACGAGGCGCAGATCGCCGATGCGGTTAGCCGAGTCGTCGCCGAGCAGGGCGCGATCGACCTGCTGGTCAACAATGCGGCGATCAATCCGGCCGGATCGATCGAGGGTCTGGGCGCGAGCGCGTTTCGGGCAATCCTGGGCGTGAACGTGTTGGGCGCGATCGCCATGACGGTCGCGGTCCTGCCGCATATGCGCGCGAGGCGAGGCGGCATGATCATGAACATCGGCTCGGGCATGAGCCGGGCGATTATTCCCTTTTCGGCAGGGTATGCCACTTCGAAGTACGCGCTGGAGGGATTTTCGCGCGCGCTTTGGCATGAAGCCACGCCGCTGGGCATCTCGGTCAAGTATATAATGCTCGGATCGCACAACACCGGCTTCGGAGTGTCCGAACCCGATCTTGCAAACGACCCGCCCGCCTATCACGCGCGCCTGCTCAAGATGGCGGCATTCGCAAACCAGACATTGACGCGCGCTGCCGGCCCCAAACAGGCCGCGCGCGGCATCATGCGCATCACGCAGCGCCATGACCGCCAGCTGGTCTGCACAGTCGGATTCGATGCCAGACTCGCGCGCTGGATCGGGGCGCTTCCCTTCGGGCTGACCGGAAGGCTTCTGGCACGGCTATTCCGTTAAATCGGGCCGCAACCGGCACCGTATTTTTCCCACTTAGCTACTGAACAAAAAGATTTTTTTGCGAAACTGGCTAGCAAACTCACGAATGAGGCATTGACCAACGCATATGTAAGTGCCTATTACTTATTGCGGCCAGAAGGGAAGCAAATCCCGACAGAAGCCTGACATGGGGGAGGATTGGAAATGATTGGCAAGCACATGCAGATGGTTTCAACGGCCGCAATGGCTCTGGCGCTGCTGCCTGGCGCGGCCTTTGCACAGACAAGGGAACCGGCCGTCAGCACTGCGGCAGACAGCGCCGATGGTATCCCGGAAATCGTGGTCACCGCGCGCAAACGCGCAGAGTCACAGCAAACCGTGCCAGTTGCCGTCACCGCGGTTTCCCCGGCCATGCTCGAGGCCCGGGCGGCGACCAATATTGTCGATCTGCGCGGGCAAGTGCCCAACCTGCTGATCGAGCAGGGCTACGGTAACACCGGCAATGCCATCATATTCATTCGCGGAATCGGTGTGCAGGAAAACGAGCGGTTCATCGATCCGGCGGTCGGCGTGGTCGTTGACGGCGTGTTCCTTGGCAGCTCACGCGGCGCGCTGGTCAATACATTTGATTTCGAGAGCGTCGAAGTGCTGCGCGGACCGCAAGGCACTTTGTTCGGCAAAAACACGACAGGCGGCGTGATCAACATCCGCCACACCACGCCCCAGGGCGAGTTCGGTGGCAAGTTCGAAGTAACGCTCGGAAATTACAACCGGCAGGATTACAAAGGCGTCCTTAACGTGCCGCTGATGGGCGACAGGCTGGCTTTTCGCATCTCGGCTGCCAAGATCGGCGACGATTACTACGTTCGCAGCTTGCAGGCTGGGCGAGTCAAGGGTGTCGATATTCTCGATGTGACTGCCAGCCTGAAGGCCAAGTTCGGCGACAACGTGGATGCCTTGCTGAGCTATCAGCATCAATACGACAAGTCGCTGACCCCGGCCACGATCAACCTTTCCGGCACGGGCAATGCGGTCAATCCCGGTGGAGAAATCGTCTGCACGATCCTAAAATTCTGCGGGCCGTTCGATGGGGGCGATACCTTTGGAGGCACACCTTATTACAACCATGACGAGCAGAACAACGTCACACTGGAAGTCAATTGGTCCACGCCGATAGGTCAGCTGACCAGCGTTTCAAGCTATCGCAAAGCGACCAACCGTCAGCCGTCGGACAGTGACTCGGTGCCCGCCAACGTCTTCGGTGTGCGCCGCGACTACGATTTCAATCAGAAGTCCAGCGAACTGCGGCTCAACAGCCAAATTGGCAGTCACGTCAATCTGACGGTCGGTGGCTTCTATTTCGCCGACGACATCGCACTTCGGCAGGACATCGTGGACCTGATTCCGTTCTTTGGCGGTCCGGCAGGCGCGCAAGTTCAGATCCGCACGGCGCAACAGCGCAGCGCGTGGGCGCTGTTTGCCGAAACGGATATCAAGCTTCCCTATAACCTGAACCTTACTGCCGGTGGCCGGTATTCGAGCGAGCACAAGAACTTTCAAGGCGCTGGTTTCACATACATCCCAGGGCTTGGCGCATTACCGATCGCATCGGCGTCCGATAGCCGCACCTGGACCGATTTTTCGCCCAAAGCAGGGCTCAACTGGCAGGCCACGCCGCGCATTATGGTCTATTACAGCTTCAGCAAGGGTTTCCGGTCGGGCGGCTTCAATGGCCGCACATTCACGCCCGCAGCGATCGGTCCCTACAATCCCGAATCCGTGCACCAGCATGAAATCGGCTTCAAAAGCGACCTGTTTGGCCGGCACCTGCGGCTGAATATTGCCGCATTCATTACCGGTTATTCGAACAAACAGGAGCAAGTGATCCAGGCGGACCCGGTTCAGGGAACGTCCACCGTTACCGCCAACGCTGCAACGGCGCACATGCGGGGCATCGAAGGCGAATTCACCTGGCGGGCACCGCTGCGCGGCCTGACGCTAAGTGGCAACCTGAGTTATCTTGATGCGCACTACGCGGACTTCTGTGCCGATCTTGACGGGCCTTTGATCACCAATCCTGCAGAACGTGCCTGCGCCGCACCGACGCTGGTTTCTGGCGGCATACTCCAACCAACCAACAATTCGGCGCTCAAGCTGGTCCGCGCGCCCAGCTGGTCGTTTGGTATCAATGGCGACTACACGGCTTCGGTTGGCCCGGGCGAACTTCACGCCTTTGCCAGCTATAGCCGCAGCGCCAGCTTCTATCAGGACTTACGCAACGATCCTCGTGGCCTTTTCCCGGCCCTCGGTAAGCTGGACGCAAGCCTGGGCTACAATTGGGAACTGTCTGGGAAGCGGCGCTTGGGGATCACGGCTTTCGTCCGCAACTTGACCAATGATCGCGCGATTTCGGGTTTTGCCGTTGCGCCGCCGTATGTGGCGTTTGGTATCCGCACGGAGCCGCGGACCTTTGGCGTCACCCTGTCAGGTGGCTTTTGACGCGGCAGACCGTCAGTGCCTCCGCCTATTGGCCTTGCGGCGAGGAGCCGGGCAAATGTCTGTCGGTCCGGCGTTTTGGAGGTGTTCCGCAATGACGCCCGGTGAAGACCATGTTTCGCGCCTGGTTGCCAGGACAAGTTCGGCGCACGCGGCGCCTCGCCCAATCCCGGAAGGACCCGGCACGGTAGATGCTGCGGTGCGGATTGCAGCGGCGCAGTGGCCTCGACGTGAGGCTTTGGTCGGCCGGCACGCGCGCTACAATTTTGCAGCGCTTCATGCCCGCGTCGAGGGTGCGACCCGGTTTCTTGCCTCGCTCGGGCTGGCGCAGGGCGACCGCCTGGCTGCAACGGCCGTGAACGACACCGAGCTGGTCGTCGCGTTCCTTGCTGCCATGCGTCTGGGGCTCATCTGGGTCGGCATCGGGCGCGCGCTGACGATGCGCGAACGGGCCGAAATGCTGCTCGATTGCGGAGCGCGGGTCTATCTGGCCGATGCCGAAACTCTGGCAAAACGCGCCGAAGCGGGGGATGCCCCCCTGCCCCTCACGCTCGGGCTCATTCCGGGCGATCCGGATTGTGACTGGTCTCGCGGGCTGGCGCTGGACTGGCCTGCAGCCAGCTATGCGCCCCCAGATCCATTGGCGCCGGCTGCCATCGCTTATACCAGCGGCACGACCGGGTCGCCCAAAGGCGCTGTCCACAGCCAGCACAACATTGTGGCATTAGCAGCTGCCAACCGCGCCTTTGGCCGCGCAGGCCAGTGGGAGCCTTCCCTGCGCCGCGGTGTCGCGTTGCCGCTGACCATTCTCAACCTTATGGCGCTCGGCCCGGTGACCGCGCTGGTCAACGGATCGGCATGTGTCTGCATGGACCGGATCGATGCCCTGGGCATTGCCGAGTGGGTGAAGGCAGAAGGTATCCAAACGTTTGCCGGTGCGCCCACCACGATCCACGATCTGCTGACCCGACCCGATATCGATCAGTCCAAGCTGGCCTCGCTCATTCTGCCGACAGCGGGAGGTGGGCACGTTACCGACGACTTGCGCGCGCTTTATCGCGCTCGCTTCGGGGTGGAACTGGGCACAGGGTACGGGCTCACCGAGGCGATGGCGGGTGTAGCGGAAACTGATCCGGACGGGGCCTCGCCTGCGGGCAGCTGCGGCCGGGCATATCCGCATATCGAGATCGGCATCGATCGGGGCGACGGCGTTGCCGCTGTTTCCGATGAGCCCGGCGAAATCAGGGTCCGGGCAGTGCGCAAAGGACCGTGGGCCCATGTCTATTCGCCCATGCTGGGCTATTGGGAGCGGCCCGAGGCGACCCGCGAAGCCTTGCGCGATGGCTGGCTCTACACCGGCGATATCGGCGCACTTGATGGAAATGGCTATCTGACCATCAAGGATCGCCGCAATGACCTGATCATCCGGGGCGGCGCCAATATCTATCCGGCGGAAATCGAGCGCATCCTTGCGGCCGAGCCGGGGGTGCGTGCGGGCGTGGTCGTCGGTCTGGCTGATGAACGGTTGGGTGAGCGGGTTGTCGCAGTGATCGAAGCGGACGGAACGGTTGCGGCTGCCCATCTGGAGCAGGCCTTGCGGGCGCGCTGCAGTGCCGGTCTGGCGCGGTACAAGCACCCTGAGTTTTACCTGTTCGTCGATGCCCTCCCCCGCAACGCCATGAACAAAGTGATCAAGGCGCGCGTGAAGGAGCTCGTGGCAGGTCAGTTGGCGGGCGACTGATCCCCAAGCTGGGCCACCAGATTGGCGACGTCCTCGAAAATCCATTCCTCAACGATCCGTCCGCCTGCCACGCGGAACACCGATACGCCTTCGTTTTCGACCTCCCGGTCGGTGGCGGCCAATCCCATGAACGCCTGACGGTGGGTTGCCCTCCACCGCATCCGCACGGAGAACGTCGCGGTTTCGGCGTCGATGATCGTCATTGCATCAATTGGACAGAGATCGGGAAAGGCCGCCAGCCAGTCGCCGACCATGGCCTGCCATCCGGCCAGACCCGACGCGGTCATGCCGGCGCCGAAGTGCCAGATGACATCGGGCGCGAAAATGGCATCGGCCTGATCGATCGCGCCCGAGGCGAGGACCGCGAGATAGCGCTCGGCCAGCGCGGCCAATTCGGCGCGTGAGGAGGTGGTCATAGTGTGTCCCTTTCCGAACCTGTTTCGGGTCCGGCCGCCACGAACGTATATTGGCCGCTCTTGCTGACAATACGGCCGATCCCGGGCGCAGGTACGTGTGCGCCGGCCAGTAGGGTGCCCGTCTCTACCAGCTCGCCGAGCACTTGGCGGCGGGTGTGCTCGCTTTGTGCAAAATCATGATCGTGGCCCAGCGCACATTGCGGACACTGGAGTTGCAGCGGAACCAGATGCAGCGCGTCGCCCCAAAGGAGCATGGCATCGCCAAGCGCAAAGCCGCAATGGCCTGCCGTATGCCCGGGCAGAAGACGGGCCACGATGCCCGGCGCGACCACGGCGCCATCATCGAACAGGCGGATGCGATCGGCCTCCCGGTAAGGCGCCAGGGCATGGCGGTGCGATGCCAGAATGTACTGGATGTGCGGTGCTGCATCTTCGAGCCGCGCGGCGTCGGTCCAGTACGCCCATTCTTCTCGTGCGATGAGGATGTCGGCATAGGGGAACAGCCGCGTGCCTTCTGCGGAGGTGATGCCGTTCAGATGATCGGGGTGCATGTGCGTGATCAGCACCGCATCAATCGCTTCGGGCGCGACGCCCAACGCTGCCAGCGCGGCTGGCAGTTTGCCCAGCGAGGCCATCATACCGGTGGATGTGCCGGCATCGACCAGAATCGTGCGGCCCTGCCCAGTCAGCAGGAAGGCGAAGACCGGCAGCTCGATCGAATCCGGATCGAGCCCGGCGGCCTGCTGGATCGGGCCGATCTCGGCCGGGGTCACCCCAACCAGATCACCGAGGCTCATGGTGAAATAGCCGTCCAGCAGCGGCTGAACCCGATATCCGCCACATTCAATGGCGACCGGCGGCGCACGATCACACTCGGCGCTGGCCGTGACCCGCAGGATCGGATCAGTCACTTTCACCGCGCATCTGCGGTGCGATTGCCGCAATCGGTGCGCTGCAATCGTAGACGTAGCGGATGTAGTGGGGATCGGCCTCGCGCAAGGTGCCCGAAAGCCAGCGACCGCCCAGCGCGAACACGCCCTCCTCGCCGGAATCGACAGCGGTTACGTGGATCGTCCCGTCTTCCAGCAGCGTGTAGTCGGCGGGCTGATAAGGGTGCCTGAACGTTGCGGCCATGGCTTAGCGCTCCAGATAGCGGTCGATCGTCGCATGGACGCGCCGGATCCGGCTTTCCTGATAACGCGAGATCGTAAGGGTTCGCTTTTGCGCCGCTTTCATGCCCTTCTGGACGAACGGCAGGTTCTGCATGTCCTGATTGAAAATCGGCCCCAGCGCGCCGAATTCAAAGGCCTCGCGCCAATCGGGATTGCGCGGCAGCCAGCGGATCGGAACGCGCACCGGCCCCTCACCGTTCGGACCGGCGGGCATGAGCAGCATGATATCGGCCACGCACGAATCCGGATCATCGCCATTTGGGCGGAAGCGGTAGACCATCGGCATCACCCCGGCCCACGGCATGATATTGGGGAAAAGGTGGTACTGGACCGCCTCGAGCAGCTCGGAATTCGAGACATTGGTCATGTCGCTGCCGGTCGCGACGGCCATCATCGCACGCATGTGGCTGGCGAGCGCAGTGCGGGCATCCGCGCCTTCGGGGATTACGATCGCGTCTGGATCACCGACACCCAGATCATGCGCCATCGTCCGCACGATGGTGGCGACATCGACAGTCGAGCGCATCACTGGCGACTGGACCCCTTGCGGGCTGACCATGCGGCTGACAGTGGGGCCGAACACGTCGTACTGAGTGTTCACGTCGCCCACATAGAACGCCATCTGCGGATGGGTCGCCGGCCCGTGATAGCCCTCGATGAAGGCCTCCATCGCGACCTTCCAGTTGCAGTCGACGATCGCGGCAACATGGGCGACCTTGCGCCGTCCCTGCGCCGGATTTGGCCAATGGGTGAAATGCTCCGGCAGAACGCCCAGATAGGCTTCGAAGGGCTGCGGCTCCTTGGCCATGTTCACGAAGACAAATCCGTTCCACCGCCCGACATGAACTTTTGGCAGGCAGAATTTCGCGCGGTCGACATGCGGGAAATCCCAGTCCGACGGGATCGATTTCAGCTCACCGTCGAGCGACCAGTTCCAGCCATGGAACGGGCAGCGGATCGACGCGGAATGACCATCATCGGTGCGCAGCAACCGGCCGCGATGGAGGCAGGTGTTGTGGTAGGCCAAGATTTCATCCTGCGCCGAGCGCACAACCAGGATCGAGTGCTCGGCGATCTCGTAGACCAGCTGATCGCCCACTTCGGGAATATCTTCCTCGCGGCAAGCCAGTTGCCACACATTGCGCCACATATGCTCCACTTCGGCGCGGTGGAACTCGTAGGATACATAGCGGTCGACCGAATGCTCGTTGCTGCCTTCATCATCCGCCGCCTGCCGGAACAGCGGTGCCGGAACCGTCTGGAAGGCTGCCTCTGCGCCAATGATATCCTGCAGGCTCGTGCCAGGGCAGCGCGGGCTGGCCAGCTCGGCTCCGCGATCAAGATCCGCCATTCATTCTCTCCGGGATGTTAATGTGAGTACCACTTACTTTGGCACCATTGCCCATTTCCACCACTTTGCCAAGCGCCAAAATTTTTGCCTGCGAAGCTTGTCATCTCGCAACGGCGCTGAGTAATAGCCTCTTACTTTTAACGCCGAATCACGAGGATGTGGCGCCTGGGGAGAAATGGAATGTCGACGAACAAAGTTGCCGTGCTCGCCACGCTCGCCATCAAGCCGGAAGCAGCAGAGCACTTCGTAGCATCTATGTGCGAGGTTCGCGCAAAAGTGCTGGCCAATGAAGCCGGTTGCGAGCGGTATGACATAGCGCAGGGCCCGACGCCGGGAACCTACCGCATTTTCGAACTCTATGAATCGGCCGAGGCTTTCGCCCAGCATAACCAGATGGCTTACGTGGCCGAGGCCGCGATCATGCTTTCGATGGCACTGGCCGGTGCACCGACCATAGAGCTGCATGACGTGATAAGCTGACGTTACGCAGGGTCATTGCTGGCATCAACGAGAAAGCCGGTCACCGTGCGGGTAACGGCTTCGGCGGCCTTGATGCCCGCACTCTCGCGCGAAATCGCGTAATTGGCGGTAGCCGCGACTTCGAGCGTGGCGAAACCATGCGCGATCGCAGCCGCTGCGAAGACTAGATCGTGCGCGCGCGCCGGATCGAGCCCGCAGGCATCGGCACCGCTGCGATATTCGGCATAGGCCTCCGCATCGCATGCCCCCAGCTCCGGGTAGTCAAGATGCGACACGCCCGATTGGAAAAGCAGCTCCACCTCTGCGCGATTGGCACCGGAGAACTCGACATAGGCGCGCGCCATGGCCGCGAGCTGTTCCGGCCCGGTCGCAGCCGCTTCACGCGCGGCGCGCAGCGACCGGTTGAGCCGGCGATAAATGCCGACTCCGATCGTGGCGACCAGCTCATCCCGGCTCGAATAGTGGCGATAGGGGGCCCCACTGCTCACGCCGCTGCGGCGCGCGGCTTCGGCCAGCGAGATGTTCTTGACCCCGCGCTCGGCTACGATTTCCAGCACCGCGCGTGCCAGGGCGGCAGGCAGATCACCATGCTGGTACGTGGTGCGATCAAGGGCCTTGGCGCGTTTGCGGGGCGGGGTCTTGGAGTCCGGCGTCGACTTGGTCATCCTGCGTCTATCGGTGAACCCTGGCCCATTTGGCAATATCAGAAGCATTTACAATTTCGATTTTCAGAGCGCTTGCGAAATTCCCCATCCACGCCAAAAGGCCATGACTGACGCATTTCCAGCAATGGGGGTTTGATGCAAAAGGCGAAGCCGCCGCAGGCGATCGAGTTCGTGCTGAACGAGCTGACGCGGCGCATGCGCCGTGTCTATAATCGCAAGATGATGACCGCCGGCATCAGCGCGCAGCAGGCAGCCGCGCTGATCTTTCTCGACCGGTTCGGGCCGCAGTCGCAACTCGAACTGGGTGACCGGATGGAACTGCACAAGGCTGCAGTGGCTGCGCTGCTGGCCCGAATGGAGGACGCCGGTCTGGTGACCCGCGTTCCCGACAAGCAGGATCGCCGGGTCCGTATCGTGACGATGACCACGGCGGCACGGACCCACCTTGAGCAGATCAACGCGGTAACCAGCGCGCTGGCCACCGGCTTGCGGGAGGGCACCAGCGAGACGGATCGCCATACGGCTGTCGCGGTGCTGTTGCAGATGAGCGAGAATCTACGCACGCTGGAAGAGGACGCGCGTGAAGCCGGACTTTAGTCAATGCGAATACTATATTGACCTGCACCTGCCCTTCCCCCAAAGCGTGATCCGACAGGATGGAGGCGAAGCAGGTGGCGAGGTTCTCGGGCAAAACGGTTGTCATCACAGGCGCAGGCAGCGGGATCGGTGCCGCAACCGCAAGGCGGTTTGGTGCGGAAGGCGCTGAGGTCGTTCTGATCGACCTCTCGTTGGAAGCTGCGCAGGCGGTGGCGCGGGACATTCCCGGGTCGATGCCGCTGGGCTGCGATGTCGCCGATCAGGATGCGGTCAACGCGGCCATCGAACGCGTGGCCGAAACGTTCGGTTCGATCGATGTCCTCTTCAACAACGCCGGCATTGCGAACCAGCTTCACGCCACGCCGGATACCCCGGCAGACGAATGGCTGCGGATTGTCGCGGTCAATCTCAATAGCATCTTCTACATGTGCCGCGCCGCCATCCCGCACATGCGTGGCAGGGGCGGCGCGATCATCAACACCAGTTCGGTAGCCGGCCTGGGCGGTGATCGCGGATGCCACGCCTATTCGGCGACCAAGGCCGCGGTGATCAATTATACCCGTACCCTTGCGATCGATCACGGCGCTGACGGCATCCGGGTGAATGCAGTGTGCCCCGGCCCAATTGCCACTGCGATGACTGCGGGACTCTTTGCTGTTCCCCAGCTTGTTGCGATGACCAATGAAGCCATACCGCTGGGCCGCTATGGCGAGCCCGAGGACATCGCGTCGGCTGTCGCCTTCCTTGCATCGGACGACGCCGCGTTCATGACCGGCGTAATTGTGCCGGTGGACGGCGGCCTCAGCTGCGGATCGGGCAATCCCGATATCGGCCGGGCCTATGCGAAAATGCTCGCCAGCCAGGAGGCCTAACCAGTCGCTTCTTGCAGAAGCACGTTGGACGCGCGCAGGTCAACCAGCGTCTTGCCCATATTGGCCCCGCTGAACATCGCCGCGATTGCCTGGGGCACCGCTTCAAGCCCTTCGTAGGCGGTCACCCGCTGGCACAGCACGCCTTGGGCAACCCACTGTGCCAGCCGCGCTTCGGCCATGTCGAACCGGTCGCGGTAGTCCTGCAGCAGGAACCCTTCCATGCGCGCCCGCTTGGTGATCGCGGCGACATAGCTGCCGGGGCCAGACGCCCGGTCCTTGTTGTACTGTGAGATCGCGCCGCACAGCACGACGCGAGCGCGCTCGTTGATCGACCACAGCAGGCGGTCGAGCACCTCTCCGCCCACACCATCGAACAGTATGTCGATCCCCCCGGCCATGGCCGCCCGCGCTGGTCTGCGCCAGTCAGCGTCGCTCTGGTCAATGACCATGTCTGCGCCCAGGTCCTCCAGCCAGCCGGTTTTGGCGGGACTGTCGACAATCGCCACGGTGCGGCAACCTGCGATACGTGCCAGTTGCACCACGACTGATCCCACCGCACCGCCCGCGCCGGTCACCACCACGGTATCCCCGGCGATGGGCCGTCCGATATCGAAGAAGCCGAAGAAGGCGGTCAGGCCAGTGGTCCCGACAACGCCCAACGCATCGGCCAGTGCGACCCCGGTCGGCACCGCGCGCAGCTTGTCAGCGGGGAGAACCGCATGATCCTGTGCGCCGAGCAATCCGGTGACCCAGGTGCCTTCAGCGAAGTGTGGGGACTCCGAAGCGATGACCTGCCCGGCACCATAGGCGCGCATAGTCTCGCCTGTGCCGACCGGCGGCATGTAAGATGGCGCATCGATCATCCAGCCGCGCATGGCCGGATCGATTGACACGTGACTGACCGCGACCGCCACCTCGCCCGGCTGCGGTTCGCGCATGGCCGCCGCTTCCACGGCAAAGCAGGCGGCATCGGGCACGCCGACCGGGCGGGCCGCAAGGACCAGCCTGCGAGTCCCGCTCACTCCGCAACGCCCAGATTGGCAAGCACCGCCGACAATTGCGGGCCGGTGAGCTCGCTGCGCAAACGCTCGATGAACTGCTTGCGCACCGTCTCACCCAGCCCCCGGGGATCGATGATTGCGCCGAACTCCTGCCGGTTGTGCGCGTGGCACAATTGGTGAATGACGAATGCGGACAGCATCGCCTGCCGCCTCCCCATTGCATCCTCGGCCGCGTTCACCGCCTCTTTGGTCATCTTGAGCGCAAAGGCGGGTTTGGCCGCGATGCGCCCGGCCATGGCCAGCGTGAATTGGCCCAGATCCGCGCGCGGCACCACGTGATTGATCATGCCGATGCGGTGCGCCTCGGCCGCATCGAACACGTCGGCTGTGAAGAGCAGCTCCTTGGCCTTGCGGATACCCAGTTCAAAGGGGTGCGCGAAATATTCGACCCCCGCTACGCCGAGCGCCACGACCGGATCGACAAAGCTGGCATCGTCGGACGCGATGATGAGGTCGCACACCCACGCCAGCATCAGGCCACCGGCCGCACAGCGCCCCTGCACCTGCGCAATGGTGGGCTTGCCGATGGCGCGGAACCGCTCGCACATGTCGAGATAGATTTCGCGCTCTCGGGCGTAAAGCCCTTCCGCCCCCGGCTGCCCAAAGCCGGCCCATGTGCCGGAATGGTTATAATCGGCAAGGGCAGCGGGGCCATCGCTCTGGAGATCGTGCCCGGCCGAGAAGTGGGGATCGGCACCGGCGAGGATGATGACCTTGACCGTATCATCGGCATTGGCCCGGTCGAAGGCATCGCGCAGTTCATAAGTCATCTGCAGGTCCTGCGCATTGCGCTGCCTGGGCCGGTTCATGACAATGCGGGCCACTGCCGCGGCTGGACGTTCGACGATCAGGGTCTCGTATTCGGTGAGGGGCGCGGATGACATGGCGATTCCTTGCTGCAATGCGTTGATCCGGTGGACCGGAACGCGTTGATCTGGCGAGGCAGGCGACCTGCCTTCTGCCCGTCTGGCCACGCAATGCCGCTCCCACCCGCAAGACCATCCTGCCGCTGGTCATCAACCCCAGCATGGTGGCCTGCTGGCCCTCCCCTATCTCCGCCAGTGCTTTTAGTCAATGCGTTGACTTAATATCTGTGCTGCGCGATACTCACCCGACCATGGACCCCTCGCCTTATCTTGACGCGACATCACGCGCGCTACGCCGACTGCAGATTGCCGGAGCCGCAATCATTGGGTTAAGCGCCGCGCTCGCGGACGCGAGCAATGGTGGCTATCGCACCGGCTTCGCAGCGAGCCTGGCCGGCGGCGGCGCGCTGATGCTGGTGGGCGGCATCATGTTCGCAGCAAAGCTGCCAGCGCTTCGTGGAAGCTTTGCAGCATTTGCCGGGCCGCAGGATGCCGCCGCCCATGCCTTGGACGAGATCGCCGGTTTTCGGCGCTCGATCGCCATTCAAGCTCTCGTTGCAGTGGCCGCAGTTGCGTTGGTCCTCGGGCTTAGCAGCGCCCCGTTTGCGCGTGGCTTGCTTTCGGGCGGCCTCGTGATTCTGGCCATGACCGTGTTGGTGGACCACGCCGCGATCCGTCGCGCCTCGTCCCTGATCGAACCAAACTTTATCCCATGCGAGACCCGCGATGATTGAACGGACCGTCTATTCTGCCGAACACGAAGACTTTCGCCGGTCCTATCGGCACTTTCTCGAAACACGCATCCGCCCTAACCATGCGCGCTACGAGGCGCAGGGCTATGTTGACCACGAGATGTGGCTGGAGGCGGGGCGCGAGGGCTTCCTGTGCCCGACCATGCCCGAAGAATTCGGCGGCGCGGGCGCTGACCGGGGCTTTCCTGCGGTCATGCTTGAGGAACAGGGCCATGCCGGGCTCGAGGGGCCCGGCTTCTCGCTCCATTCCGATATCGTCGCCCCCTATATCCTGGGCTACGGCAGTGCTGCCCAAAAGCAGGCGTTCCTGCCCAAAATGGCCACGGGCGAAATGATCGGCGCGATTGCGATGACTGAGCCCGGAACGGGATCGGACGTGCAGGCCATCGCCACGACGGCGGTGGAAGACGGCGACGACTTCATCATCAATGGCTCGAAGATTTTCATCACTAACGGCTTTACCTGCCACTTTGCCATCGTTGCCTGCAAGACCGGCCCGAAGGATGGGGGTGCTTCGGCTATTTCGCTGGTGATCTTGGAAGCGGACCGGCCCGGCTTCGGCAAGGCCGAGCGGCCGCTGCACAAGATGGGCATGAAGGCGCAGGATACATCCGAACTGTTCTTCGATAATGTGCGCGTGCCCCAGACCAACCTGCTCGGGCCGCTGAACGGCGGGTTCAAACTGCTCATGCACGAACTTGCGTGGGAGCGCATGCAAATCGCCCTGTGGTGCGTGCCCGCAGCGCGCGCCGCTTTCGAGGAATCGGTGGCATATGCCGCGCAGCGCAAGACCTTCGGCAAGCCGCTCCATGCCCATCAGGATGTGCGGTTCAAGCTGGCGCACATGCGCGCCGAGATCTCGGTTGCGCAAAGCTATGTCGACGATTGCCTGCGCCAGCTGCTGACCGGGTCGCTGGCCGCGGATGATGCGGCCATGGCCAAATACTGGACCACGGAAATGTATAGCCGGGTGGCGGACACGGCCGTCCAGATCCACGGCGGTTACGGCTACATGTGGGAATATCCGGTGGCGCATCGCTATGCCGAGGCCCGGGTCAAACGCATCTACGGTGGCACTAGCGAGATCATGAAGGAAGTGATCGCCCGCGGGATTACGTTCCCATCTCATTGAAAAATATATTTTAACTCACCCTCAACGGATCGGGGCGACAATTTTCAGTCAATGTGTTGACTTAATGTCCCGCTATGTACTAGCCTCTTACATATGCCGTACCGCCGATGAGTCGGTCGGTACAACAGGATTTTTCCATGACAGCTGAGCATCACACGGCCGGTCAACGTGTCGCCCTCGTGACAGGGGCGTCTTCGGGGATTGGCAAGGTTGCAGCAAAGCAGCTGGCGGCCGCTGGTTACATCGTGTTTCCCGCAGCGCGCAGGATCGAGGCCATGGCCGATCTGATCCCTCTCGGCTGCCGGCCCATCCGGCTTGACCTTAACGATCCGGCAGCTGTCGAAGCCGTGGTGGCCGAAATCGTCGGCCAGGTCGGCGGTATCGATCTGCTGGTCAGCAACGCTGCCGATGGCGCTCTGGGCCCGCTCGAGGAAGTCGAAATCGCCGGCATGCGGGCGCAGTTCGAAACCAATGTGTTCGCGCCGACCCGCCTGATCCAATTGGTGATCCCGGCGATGCGCCAGCGCGGCGGCGGGCGCGTCGCGCTGGTCAGCTCGATGGGTGGGGAACACACCACGCCCTGCAGCGGTTCCTATCATGCCACCAAATACGCCACCGAAGCGCTGGCGGATTCGTGGCGCTTTGAACTTGCCTCCTCCGGCATTGACATCGCGGTGATTCAGCCGGCGGTGGTTGATACGCCGATGGCGCGCAACTCGTCGGTAAATCTCAAGGCGCGAACGGGCCGCTATGCGCCCTTGCTGCACAAGATGGGCGAGATGGCCGAAACCGCGATCGTCAAGCGCCAGGGGGTCGTGACCCCCGAGGCGGTTGCAAAAGCCATTGTCCACGCCGCTACCGCGAGGCGGCCGAAGACCCGCTACAAGGTTGGAATGGCGGCACATCTCTTGCCAGCCATGCGCCGCTGGCTGCCCGACCGCGCTTACGACGCGGTGTGGCGCAAGGCCTTCAATGTGACGTTCTAGCTGCGACGGGCGTGGCGCGCGCGCCACGCGAGAGGGAATGCACCCGAAGACATTTCGAGACGCCCGCAGAGGCGCACGAAGGGATTGGAAAATGAGCACCTTTGATCTTGTCATCAAGAATGCCACCATCGTCGATGGCAGCCGGATGCCCCGCTTCTATGGCGATCTTGCCATCAAGCATGGCCGCATCGAACGAATCGGCGTCAATATTCCCACTGACCGCGCCGCACGGGTGATCGAGGCGGGCGGCAAGATCGTCGCCCCCGGCGTGATCGATATTCACACCCATTATGATGCGCAGTTGCACTGGGATCCGCTGTGCACCGGATCCAGCTGGCACGGCGCAACCACTGCCGTGCTCTCGAACTGCGGCTTCGGATTCGCGCCGTGCCGACCGCAGGATCGCGGCCGCTATATGCAGATGATGGAAAATACCGAGCAAATACCGACCAGTGCGATGGTCGCCGGGATGAACTGGGACTGGGAAAGCTTTCCGGACTGGATGGCGCATCTCGCTCGGCAGGCCAAGGGCGTCAACCTCGCCGCCTATGTCCCGCTCAACGCCCTGCTGCTCTATGTCGCGGGTAACAATTTCGCCAAGGGTCGCGCGCTATCGGCCACTGAAAAGGCCCGTGCACGCGATATCTTGCATCACTCGCTCGATGCCGGGGCGATTGGCTTTTCGATGATCCATCTGGGCACGACGAACAGCCACGTCGATTTCGATGGCTCGCCGATGCCCACCGATGTCATGGCCATCGAGGACGCGCATGTGCTGGCCGAAGTGCTGCGCGAGCGTGATCAGGGGATCATCCAGATCACCGCCGATACGGCAGGCGCCGCCGAAAACCGCCACGTTTCGGCCGAACTCGCCCGCATCGCGCGCCGCCCGGTGCTGCACAATGTCGTGTTTGCCAGCGGGTTGCACCCTGATCATCACCGCACGGTTCTGGGCTGGATCGACAAGACCGCAGCCGAAGGCGTGAACCTGTTCGGCCAAGGCGGCACATTCAGGGCCTGGCTGGAATTCAACGCGCTCGATTTCAATGGCTGGGATTCCGACCCGAACTGGTCGCGGCTCAGCACCGCCGGCGACCGCACGGACAAGCTGCGGCTGGTCGGCGACCCTGCATATCGCACAATGATGCGCCGCGAATACGACCCCAAGAAGCTCGGCGCGAGCGGATCGATCGAGAGCTTCGAACTGATCAACGCGCAAGGCGTCGTACCCTATGTCGCATTCGAAGGGCGAACCATGGGCGATATCTCGTCCACGCTGGGCCAGCATGTCGTCGATTTCTTCTTTGACCTGCTGATCGCCACGAACCTCGAGGCCGATTTCACCACCGGCGAAGTCATCAGCTACGATACCGACAGCGTTGCCGAAATTCTGGCCAATCCGCGGGTCCTGCCCGGCATTTCGGACAGCGGGGCGCACTCCAAGTTCTACAACGGGGCGCAATATCCCACCGATCTCATCACCTGGATGGTCAGGGATGAAGCCCGCCTCAGCCTTGAGGACGCGCATTACAAGCTGTCTGGCCTCCCCGCCCACGTGCTCAGCCTCGATCAGCGCGGACTGCTCAGGGAAGGGTATGCTGCCGATCTCTATATCTATGATTTTGACGCGCTCGATTACGTGCGCGGCCGGTATGATGTTCTCCACGACACGCCGGGAGGCCATTACCGCCGAGTGGTGCGCGCGCAGGGGATCAGCCACGTCATCGTCAATGGCGAGCTGATCCTTGAGAACACTGTTGCCACCGGCAATCTTCCGGGGCGGCTTGTCGCCAATGGCGGCGCGGCGCTAGATGCGCGGATCAACGCGCCCGCCGCGATGGCCGGGGCATGACCGCCTCCCCCCTCTTCCTCGACAGCTATCGCCTGCTCGG
This sequence comes from Novosphingobium sp., assembly GCF_965228995.1. Lineage (GTDB taxonomy): Bacteria > Pseudomonadota > Alphaproteobacteria > Sphingomonadales > Sphingomonadaceae > Novosphingobium. Next base: position 3,896,331 of record NZ_OZ245852.1, read on the forward strand.
CCGCAGCGGGCTGCGGGTTTCCCCACTGGCTCTTGGCGCGATGACGTTTGGCAACGATCTCGGCTGGGGCTGCGAGAAGGCCGAGGCCCAGCAGATCTTCGACCATTACGTCGATTGCGGCGGCAATTTCATCGATACGGCAAATGTCTATACCGCCGGCACCAGTGAACGCATGGTTGGCGAGTTCGCCAAGGGACGGCGCCAGCGACTGGTGATCGGCACCAAGTATTCCAATTGCATGGACCCCGGCGATCCCAACTCGGCCGGCAACCATCGGAAATCGATGATCCAGTCGGTCGAAGCGAGCCTCAAGCGGCTCGGAACCGACTATGTCGACGTGTTCTATCTGCACGCCTGGGACGGGCGGACCGGCATCGAGGAAGTGGTCCGGGGCTTCGATGATCTCGTGCGGCAGGGCAAGGTTCTCTACCCCGCCTTGTCCGACATTCCGGCATGGCGGGCTGCGCAGTTGCAGTCCTATGCCGACCTCACCCGGCACGTGCCTTTCGTGGCAATTCAGCTGGAATACAGCCTGCTTGAACGCAGCGCCGAATGGGACCTGATGCCGATGGCGGCGGCCACGGGGTTGGCGATCATGCCGTGGTCACCGCTGGGCGGCGGGGTGCTGACCGGCAAGTACCGGCCCGAGGATGTTGCAGCAGACGGCGGCGCATTGAGCATCGTCGGCAAGACCCGGCGGGAATTGAACCTCGCCCAGGGCAAAGTCACCGAGCACGCGCTGGCCATCGCCGCGATCCTCAAAGCGATCGCGCAAGACTGCGAGACCACCCCGGCAGCGGTTGCGCTGGCATGGGTGCTGGCCCGCGAGGATGTCGCCGCACCCGTGCTGGGCGCGCGCACCGTCTCGCAGCTTGAGCAGAACCTCGCGGCGCTTTCGTTCACGCTTACCGCCGAGCAACGCACGCGGCTTGACGAGGCCAGCGCGATCCCGCCGCCATGGCCGCACAGCATGCTGCAGCTCGATTACCAGCAATGGCAGCTGGCCGGAGGCACACAAGTCGCAAAACGCTGAATTTCAAGCGCTTTAGCTCGCGATAGACGGGCGGCGCATTACTGAGGAGGGGAGTTTGATGAAGACCTGTCAAGGCCTGTTGCTGGGCTGCGCCTATGCCGCGCTCGCTTGCCCGTTATCCGCCATCGCGCAGACCGCGCCGACCGGCGTTCAGGCATCGCCAAATGATGCCACCACCGAGACAATCGCGGATATCGTGGTGACCGCGCGCAAAAAAGAAGAGCGGCTGCAGAACGTGCCGCTGGCCATCACTGCGCTGACCACGGCCAGCCTTGAATCTCGTTCGATCACGTCCTCGCTCGATCTGCAGCAAAGCGTCCCGAGCTTGCAGATCGGCCAGATTCCGAACGCGGCGCTGTCCTCGCTGCCTTCGATCCGCGGGCAGGTGCAGACGGAATCGCTGATTTCGGTCGATCCGTCGGTCGGCACGTATGTGAACAATGTCTATGTCGGGCGCACCGATGGCGCAGCGTTCAATCCGATCGACATCCAGCGCATCGAAGTGGTGAAAGGCCCACAAGGCACGCTCTTTGGCCGCAACACCACTGGCGGAGCGATCAGCGTCTTCACCAATCGGCCCGATCCGGAAGCGGGCCTTTCAGGATGGCTTGCGGGCGGTTACGGCACGTTTAATCGCGTCGACTTGTCCGGCGTGCTCAATGTCCCGCTGAGCGACACGCTGGCGGCGCGCTTTGTCGGCCAGTATGTCAACTCGGACGGCTATATCCGCGATATCATCGACGGAAAGACCCGCGACGGCCGCGACGACTGGCTTGGCCGCGCATCGCTGCGCTGGCAGCCGAGCAAGGACCTCGACGTCTTGGTCGTCTATGAGCACTATCGACCGCGCGTGCTCAATGGTCCGGCCTCCCGGCTGCGCGCATTCGATGCAACCAACCTTGCCGCACCCGGCGGGCCAATCGGTCTGGCCGCGCTGGAAACCTTCCTGCAGGGCACGGTCGGCCCGGTGCCCTTGCCGATTGGCGGATCTGGAGTCCGCCCCAACCCCGACATTGCCACGTACCTGAACACGGCCCGCGACCAGATCGCATCGGGTGAAGCCGGGTTCATCAACGGGCGCGTGCAAAGCGTGACGGCAAACATTGACTACAAGCTCGGCGACGGCGTCTCGGCCAAGCTCATCTACGGCTGGCGCAAATTCTCCGATGACCGGCAGTACGATCTCGATGGAACGCCGGCGCTGATCGTCAGCGCCTCGGCGCAATTCGGCGGCGAGCAGCACTCAGTGGAAGGCCAGCTTCTGGGCCAGGCCTTTGGTGAAAAGCTGGATTGGGTGACGGGCGCCTATTACTTCACCGAAACCGGATTCAACAACACCCAGAACTTCTTCCTGCCGCTGATCGCCGGGTTCAATCAGGCGGACAACAACGCTGCGGGCAGGAACAAGAGCTATGCCTTGTTCGCCCAAGGCACGTTCGAGCTGACCAGCCGGCTGCGACTGACAGGTGGCCTGCGCCACACGTGGGACGAAAAATCGATTGCGATCAGCAATTTCACGCTGGGCTTCAATAACCCCGCCGCGCCGGTGTTCATCCGCTGCGAAATTCCGCAGGGGATCGATGTCGATGGCCCCGATCCGGCCGGTCAGCCGGGATCGACGCAGTGCCTGGGCCGGCAAAGCCGCAAGTTCGGCTATTTCTCGTATCTTGCCTCGCTCGACTACCGGCTGGCCGACGACGTTCTGGGCTATGCCAAGATTTCGCAGGCCACCCGCGGCGGGGGCTTCAACGTGCGCGCGGGCAGGAACGGCGTGGATGCGGCGCCGTTCAATCCCGAAACCATTCGCGAGATCGAGGTGGGTCTGAAATCCACTCTGCTCGGCGGAAAGCTGCGCCTGAACCTCGCCGGTTTCTACACCAAGGGGAGCGATCTGCAGGTCACGCAGCAGATTGCCTCGGGCGGCAGCATTTCGACCCTGATCCAAAATGCCGCCAAGGCGACCTTCAAGGGCGTGGAAGTCGAGGCCACATGGCGGCCCACAAAGCGGCTGACGCTAGATGGCTCGCTCGCGACCCTTGCCGCGCACTACGATCGCTATCTCGACGGAGATGGTGTGACCGACCTCAGCAGCTCGCAGTTCCGCTTCACGTCCGATGCGCAGCTCTCGGAGGGCATCACCTATCGCATGCCCACCCGATTCGGCAGTCTCGCCTTCTTCGCCAACGGCTACCATGTGTTCAACTATCGTCCGGCGAGCGAGCCGCTGACCAAGGGCGGGCGCCAGATCGACTACACGATCGTCAATCTGCGCGCCGAGGCTGCCATTGGTCCGGTGACTTTGGCGATGCTGCTGAAGAACGCAACTGACGACCAGCATTCAGTCGCCGACTTCAACTTCCTGCGGCAGGCACTTGGCACATCGACCGAGAATGTCACCATCGGCCGCACCTGGGGTGCCGAAGTGAAGTGGCGGTTCTGATGGCTGCGTTCGGACACGATCCGGCGCAGTGGTATGGCGGGTCATTGGCGGATATCTACGCCGATGACCCGGCAGAACTGGCTACCCTGCAGCTCGGCGCCTTGGCGGCGCGGCTCACCAGCCTGCGGGACCATCTCCCCGCGCTTGGCCAGATGGCGGACATGGCCGGGATCAGCACGATCGATAGGCTCGGTGATGTCGTGCCGCTGCTGTTCGATCACGCGGTCTACAAATCCTATCCGGCGGCCCTGCTGACGCGCGGCCGGTTCGATGCGATGACCCGCTGGCTGGCGCGGCTGACAACAGTCGATCTGGGCGGCGTCGATCTGGGCGGCTGCACCACCATCGATGACTGGATCATCCGGCTGGAGCAGCAAACCGAGCTCACCTTGTGCCATTCCTCGGGCACCACCGGCACGATGTCGTTCCTGCCGTGGACGCAGCAGGAATATGCGCGGGCGGGTGCGCAACTACCCGTGCTCTACCTTGCCGAAGGCACGACGGGCGAAGCCGTTGATGTAATCTATCCATTCTACCGCAGCGGGGCCGGCTCGCAGATGCGCTGGAACGAGCAATACCTCAGCCAATTCTGCAAGGGCGACGAAGCGCGGTTTCACGCGCTCTATCCCGGGCGCGCCAGTGCGGACCTGCTGAGCCTGGCTGGCCGCCTGCAGAATGCCCGAACACTCGGGCAGACCCCACCGCCGATCCCCGGCGCCCTGCAGACACGGTTTGCCGACTTCCTGCGCGCCCGCGCCAATGGCGCGGCCGAGACCGACCGGTTTCTGGCAGCAACCATCGAGAGCCTGCGCGGCAAGCGGGTCTTCATGGCGGCGCCGTGGACCTATTTGCATCCACTCGCCGTTGCGGGCTTGCAGCGGGGCGAGCGGGCGGTCTTCGACCCCGGCTCGATCATCCTGACCGGTGGCGGTGCCAAAGGGATGAAACCGCCTGATGGCTGGGAAGAGCAGGTCTGCGCCTTTGCCGGGGTTGACCGCCTATCGAAAGGCTATGCGATGTCGGAGCTCAGCGCGATCTTTCCGATGTGCGCGCTAGGGCACTACCATGTGCCGCCCTGGATCATCCCGTTCGTGCTCGATCCGCGCACGGGCAAGCCGCTAACCGGCCCCGCTGAAACCGGTCAGGCCGCGTTCTTCGATCTGTTGCCTGACACACGCTGGGGCGGCTTCACGACCGGCGACAAGATCACGCTGTACCGCGGGCAGGATTGCGGCTGCGGCAAGCGCGGCGCGTATCTGGATGCGGCGATAGACCGGCTGGGAGCCGGTGACGGGGGCGACGACAAGATCACCTGCGCTGCAACGGTGGCCGCCTATGAGGATATTGCCGACACGGGCGCCCCAATATGGGAGAGCGGCCATGCACACTGAAGCCCTGCCTGTTGTCCCCATGCTGGTGCGCGGATCGCTCGTGGCCGACGATCTCGTGACATTCGATGGCCGCGGCGGCGGTATATCGTTTCGCGCGCCGGACCCGCGCCACCATGCCGCGCGGCTGCCGCTGACCGATCCTGGCCGGATGATGGACCTGCTCGCGCTGCGGTTTGACGATGTGCTCGATTATCTGGAGGAACTCGGCGAAAGACTGGACGTCACGCGCAATCCCCTGCTCGCGCAGGCCCTTGAGGCCAGCTATGCCACCGCGCCGACCACGCCGCCGCTGATGCGCGCATCCTATGCGGCATTGCCGGGACTGTTCCGTCGCAGTGCCGTGCAGGAAATGGCCGAGCGGCTGGTCGGGGTCGATTATCTCGAAGGGTGGGTCCGCTCGCGGCTCGAAGATGGCCGCGAGGTGGGCATCAGGGCCTTCGGCGCGCGCGCGGTGCATGTCGTGGCTGGCAACTCGCCTTTGCTCTCGGCGATCACGATCATCCGCAATGCGGTGGTTCGTGGCGATGCCATCATCAAAAGTCCGTCGAACGATCCCTTCACCGCACTGGCGATCGGGCGGACAATGGCCGAAATGGCGCCCGACCATCCCCTCACCCGGCACCTTAGCGTGGCTTACTGGAAGGGGGGGGACAGCGCGGTCGAGGAGCAGGTCTACTCCCCGTCTGCGATCGAAAAGATCGTAGCCTGGGGCGGGCTCGCCTCGATCACGCACATCGTGCGTTATATCCAGCCCGGCATCGAACTGGTGACGCTCGACCCCAAGCGCAGCATGAGCATCGTCGGCGCTGAAGCTTTCGCCAGCGATGAGGCGATGGCCGATGCGGCCGTGAGGCTGGCCACGGATATCGGCGCGGTCAATCAGGAGGGCTGCGTCAACGCGCGCACCGTCTATCTGCTGTGCGGCACCGATGCGGCTGGCATTGCGCAGGCCCGACGGTTCGGTGCAGCCGTCCATGCCGCGATGCTCGCGCTGCCGGAGCACATCAGCACGCCGCCCAAGCACGGCATCGCGCGCCCCTTGCGCGCGCGGATCGATGCGCTGCGCATCGATCCCGAATGGTATGACGTGATCGGCGGCAAAGACGAGGAAGGCGCGATCATCGTTTCCTTGCTCGACGAACCAGTCGACTTTGCGCCGATGCTCGCCAACCGCTGCGCCAATCTCGTGCCAGTGGACACGCTGGACCACATCGCCTGCAAGGTCGATGCCTTCACGCAGACGGTCGGAGTTTACCCCGATGCCTTGCTGGAGACAATCGCCGACCGTTTTGCCCTTCACGGTGCGCAGCGGCTGGTGTCGCTGGGTTATGCCGCGCACGGCAGCTTCGCCATTCCGCAGGACGCGACCGAACCGCTGCGCCGCATGTGCCGGTGGGTCACCCGCGAAATCTGTGAGCCCGATGCCATTGCTCCGCTGTGGCAGACCGCCGGGAGCCCAGCCGCATGATCGAACTTTATGCGCTTTCGCTCGGCATGGCCGAGATCCACCGCTTCGATGCCGAGACCGGCGCCGCGCTCGGCGTGCAGATCGATGTGGGCAAGGACGGTGTGCAATCGCCCGATGGGCTCGCGATCACGCAGGAAGGCCTGATCATCGTGTCCGGGTACCACAGCGACACCATAGTCGCCTACCATCCGGATGGCACCTTCGCCCGGGTCGTCTGCCCGGCCATCCGCCGCCCGACCACCGGGCTGGTGGATCGCGACGGATTCCTGCTGGTCGGCGGGTTTGGCGAGGAAGGCGAAAGCCAGGGTGCCGAGGGCCGCGATGCGGCGGCGCGCGCCGCGCGCTGTCAGGGGCCGCATGCCTGCACGATCGCCCGCTTCGATCCGCGCACCGGAGAGTTCTGCGGCACTTTTGCGCAGGGCGGCGGGCTCAACGGGCCCGATGGCGTGCACTATGGTCCCGATGGCAACCTCTATGTGAGCAGCTTTCGCGGCGATCAGGTCCTGCGCTTTGATGGCGCGACGGGCGCGTTCATCGACGTGTTCGCCGAGCATCCCGAATTGGACGGCGCTTCCGGCTTGCTCTTCGTTCCCGATGGGCGGCTGCTGATCTGCAGCTGGTATACCGGCCAGATCCTGTCCTTCGATGCGCATTCCGGCGCGTTCCTCGGCCAGTTCGGATCTGGCCAAATCGAGTGGCCCAATAGGTTGGCGCTCGGGCCTGACGGCACGCTGTTCGTCGCGAGCCTCGCGACCAACAGCATTGCGCGCTTTTCCCTGTCCGGCGAACCGCTTGGCCAGTTTGCGGAAATCCCCCACCCGACCGATCTGGTCTTTGTTCACCCGGTTAACGGCGTGATGGTGCCGATCTAGCCTGTGGGGTCCAGCTGGCGCAGGGCCTGCTTCGTCACTTTGCCGTTGGCGTTGCGCGGCAAGGCTTCGGGCATGACGGTGAGGTAGTCAGGCGCCTTGTAGTCAGCGAGCAGCGACGCGACGTGGGCGCGCGCATCGGCCAGTGCGAACAGCGCGCCCTCCGCAAGAACGACCACGGCGTGGATGCGTTCTCCCAGCACTGAGCAAGGCACAGGGACGATTGCTGCCTCCACAACCGCCGGATGCGCCGAGAGCGCCTGTTCCACTTCGACGCTGTAGATCTTGTAGCCACCGCGATTGACAAGGTCCTTGGCACGGTCGTGCAGATAGACGAAGCCGTCCGCATCGATCATGCCGATATCACCCGAGCGCCAGAACCCGTCGACAAATTCGCGCGCGGTCGCGTCCGGATTATTCCAATAGCCGGGGGAAACCTGCGGGCCGGCGAGCGACAATTCGCCAGGTTCACCCGGCGCGCAGATGCGGCCTGCGGGATCGACCACCTGCACCGTGCCGCAGACCACCGGCCGTCCGACACTGGTCAGCCTGGCTGCAGTCGCCTCGGCCGGCATAATCGTTGCCGGAGAACAGGTTTCGGTGGCGCCGTAGACATTCGAAAACGCCAGCGCGGGGTACTGGGCAGCGAACGCTTCCAGCGTGGCCGGAGGCATCGGCGCGCCGCCGAACCCGGCGATGCGCCATGCCTGCAACTCTGCTGAGGCAAAGCCGGGCGCGCGCAGGCACAAGGCATACATGGCCGGAACCATGATCGTGTGGGTCATGCGCTCTGCACTCGCCACGGCGAGGAAGCGGTCGGCGCGGAACTGATCGAGCACGATAATGCAGCCGCCCGTCGCCAGCATCGTGGCGATGATCGCGACCAGCCCGGTCACGTGGCTGGCCGGCACTGCGAGGCAGCTGCGCTCTGCGCTGCCAAGCTGCAAACCGACCTGATAATGCAGGCAGCTGTGCACGATGTTGCAATGGGTCAACACCACCCCCTTGGCCACGCCGGTCGTGCCGGAGGTGAACAGGATGACCGCCGCTGCATCCTCATCGGTGCTGACCCGCGCTGGGCAACCGGCCGGGGAGCCGGCGATTGTCTCGACCGATGCGATCAGTATCTCCGGACAGGTCGCTTCCAGACGTTCGGTCTGCTGCGCATCACAAAACACCGCACGGGCGCCAGACGTGTGCAGCGCATGCGCAAGTTCGCTGGCGCCTTCGCGCGTGTTGATCGGCACTGCGATACCGCCAATCCACCAGATGGCGAGCAGTGCCGCAATGTAGTCGTCACGGTTGGCCATGACGATGGCCACGCGGTCCGCCCGGACAATGCCGTGCTCCGCCAAGTAGGCCGCGAGCTGCTGCGACCGCGCCTTCAGACCGGCATAGGAAACACGCACCGGTCCATCGACAATCGCTTCGCTTTCACCGCGCTGGTCGACTGTCTGCTCGACCACGTCCCACAAGCTGGCTGGGCGATTGCCGAAGACGCGCACCATCCGCCCGTGGTGGCATTCGGGCCCGCTGACCGACCAGTCGATCATGCCGCTTGGGCCGCGATATCACCTGCGGCCACGGCGGAGCGAAGGGCATGAGGTGTGCCGTACCGGGCCCAGCACATCATGGCATGCTTCAGCCAGATCTGGAGGTCGCACTCCCATGAAAAGCCAATTGCTCCATGCAGCACAACGCAGCGGCGGATGACCGTGACGGCGGCCTCGGTAATGTGCGCCTTGGCGATGCGGGCGACGCGCGCGGCGCTTGCATCCGCTTCATCGAGCAGCGTGGCGGCATACCACAGGAGTGAGCGGGCGGATTCGAGCAGCGCGACCTGATCGGCAAGGTCGTGCCGCACGGCCTGAAATGCGGACAAAGGCTGGCCGAACTGGCGCCGGTCGGTCGTATAGCCGATCGTGCGCTCGATCGCCGCCGACGCCGCACCGAGCGCCGATGCCGCAATCAGGACCATGGCGCCCGACTGCGCGGCCATCAACGAGGACTTATCGACGGTGAGGCGTTGTGCCGGGCTGGCTTCGAATTGCGCCGTGAACAGGGGTATCATCCCATCGATGCCGACCCGGGGCGAAAGGGTGACCCTGCGCGGATCGCGTTCAGCCAGTGCCGCAAAGTCTTGGCCGATGACCAGCAGGTAATCGGCTTGCGCCGCGAAGGCGACCTGCCGCTTCGTTCCGGTCAGGCCCCGGTCTGTCAGGTCGATGGCAAATCGCGCGGGCTCCCAGCCGCCCGCTTCAGCTGCGGCCAGAGCGATACTGGTGTCCCCAGCAATGGCCGACGCGAGCAACGCGTTAACTGAGGCACCGCTTGCCGCTAGGATCGCAGTGGCGACCAGCTGATCGACCACCGGAACTGGCACCGCGCCATGCCCGACAGCTTCCGCCAACAGCGCCGCCTCCAGCCAGCCAAGGCCCGCGCCTCCTGGCTTTTCCGGCGCGAGAATGCCCAGCAGGCCGCCTTGGGCCAATGCCTGCCAGGCCGCCTCGAGCCGTTGCCCGGCCCGCAAAGCGGATCGTACGGCCGCCATGTCCGCGCTGCGCGTCAGCGCCGTGCGCGCCGCGTCCTCCAGCATGACCTGCTCATCCGAAAGCGCGAAATCCATGCCTGTTCAGCCCCTGCCCAACCCAAGCCCACGCCGCGCAATCACATCGCGCTGGACATTGGAACTGCCGCCAGCAATCGCATAGGCCATCGACCAATACCAATCGCGCACCCAGTAACCGGTTTTGGTCTCGACGCCCGCGCCCCACGGATCGTCGCTGGCGCCGAGAAGGTCATCGGCCAGAACGTCGCCTGCCACCTCCGAAATCCGGCTCATGACATCGGTCGCGTAGAGCTTCGCGACATGGTCGATCAGCGCCGAGGGCGCATCCTGCTGGGTAGCAGTCAGCCGCCGCAAGGTGGACGCCCGGTGCGCGAGGACATGGCCCTCCACTTCGACCAGACGCGCGCGCAAGGCGGCGTCGTCCGCCAGCGTACTCCGGAGCACCAAGTGCTGCAGCCGCGCGAAGCGGCCATCGATGAAATCCCCGATCCAGCCCCGTTCGGTGCGCAGCAGCAGATTGGCGACGCGCCACCCATCACCCCGCGCGCCAACAATGGACGCGGCGGGAACGCGCACGCCATCAAGAAACACCTCGCAGTATTCATGCTCGCAGGTCATTTGCCGGATCGGCCTGACCTCCACCCCCGGTGCGCGCAGATCGATCAGCAGAAAGCTGATGGCCTGATGGCTTGGCGCTTCCGCTTCGGTGCGAACAAGCGCGAACATGTAGTGCGCCCGCTCCGCGTGGGTTGTCCAGATCTTCTGGCCGGTAATCACCCAGTGATCCCCATCGAGAACGGCGCGGGTGCGCAGCGAGGCCAGATCGCTGCCGGAACCTGGTTCGCTGAACCCCTGCGCCCAGATTGCCTCGCCCGTCAGCGCCGGAACACAGTAGCGTACCTGCTGCTCGGTCGTACCAGCCGCGAGCAAGGTCGGCACCAGCATCTGCACGCCCGTCCCGGCGGGCCGCGCCGGTGCCCCCGCCGCTTCGCACACCGCCAGCCACGCGCGTTCGATCTCGGGATCGAACGGCGCGCCGAGGCCGCCGCAATGAACTGGGAGCGAGCGGTGCGCCAGACCGGCGTCGATAGCGCCTTTACGGAACGCGATGGCGCTGGCCTCGCAGTGCGAGCCGCGCCGGGTCCAGTTGGCCTCGACAAATGCCTGCGCGCGCTGGCGAAAGGCCATCACGTCGGCACCGGGAGAGACCTTCATGGCTGGCCGACCGCGGTCTGCGGCAGTCCGAACAGGCGCCGGGCGTTGCCCCACAGGAAATCAGGCCAGACATCATCCTTCAGGCCGATCCGGGGCAGTTCGGCAAAAATCCGGTCCAGCGTGAGCCCCACCGGAAAGTACCCGGCATAGAGCACCTTGTTGCGCCCCCGGCTGTTCGCGAAATCGATGATGGCCGAAGGATAGCGCTTGGGCGCGAACCCGCTGGTCGAATAATGGAGGTTCGGCCATTTGAGCATCAGTTTCACGGCCAGATCCTCCCATGGTTCAGCACCGTGGCGCATCACGATCTGCAAGTCCGGAAAGAACCAGCACACCTCGTCAAGGCGATCGACCGTCTGCGCCGCCATGGGCACGCGCGGTCCGGGCACGCCAACGGTCACGAATATCGGCAGGCCGAGTTCCACGCATTTGGCGTAGATCGGATAGAAGCGTCGATCGTCGATCGGCACGGGCGGAGAATAGACCGAGGGCATGGCGCTCACCGCATCGACAACGCCGGCGGCATGAGCGGCCACCAGCTCGCGAACACCGTCCATCCCCGTGTTCGGATCGACATCGAAGCTGCCCATGAACCGGCCCGGATGTGCACGGCGCGCGGCCCGGCCCGGCCCATCGGACGCGGTCACGTCGATCAGCGCACGCGCGATGCCGAACCGGGCCATTTCGGCCAGCACGAAATCGACCGGGGGCTGATCGGCTGGCGGCTTTGGTGCATCCTTGAACAGGTAGGCGACGGGCAGGCTATCGGCATCGCCGCGATGGGCGCCGCGCAAACCGGCCCGCACAAAGCCGTAGGGATCCTCTCCGCCAGGAATGCTCATCATCAGATCGATGATCGGACCCCGCAGATAGCCGGGCAATGCAGCTGCTCCGGTCATGCAATCAGGCGGAAATGCCCAGCAGATCGCGCGCGTTGCCGCCCATGATCCGCGCCTGGGTCTCGATCGGCATATGCGCGATGTCGTTCTTGTATTCGAGCGGATCGGCAAGGCCTTCCGAATGGGGATAATCAGAGCCGAACAGCACCTGATCATAGCCGATCACCGCGGCAAGCGCGTCGAAATCCTCCTCGAAATAAGGGGAGACGAAAACGTGGCGCTTGAAGATCTCGCTCGGCTTGCCCTTCACATAGCCGCCAGGCCAGGGACCGTTGCGGCCCATGCCCTTCATCTTGTCCATCGCCTTGACGATATAATTGACCCAGAGGCTGCCGTTTTCGACCGAGAAGACTTTGACGTTTGGAAATTTACCGAACAGGTTCATATAGATCATCGATGATACGGTATCCATGATCGGGCGATCACCAAAGAAATTGGTCCACTGGAACGCCGACTGTTCATGCGAGGTAGGGTTCGCCTGTTCACCCCAGGCAGTGGAGAACAGTTCGTTGTAGCCCGATTCCGAGATGTGGAGCGCCACCGGCACTTTGGCCTCGTTGAGCCGGGCCCAGAACGGATCGAACGCCGGATCAGCCGGTGAACGGTTGCCTTGGGGGCCGGGCATCAGATGAATAGCCTTCGCCCCGAGCGCCAGCACGCGGTCGAGTTCGGCGACAGCGAGGTCCACATCTAGGAGCGACAGCAGCGGCACCGCATAAATGCGGTTCTTGTAAGCATAGCCCCAGTCTTCTTCGAGCCACTTGTTGAAGCTGGAGACGTTGGCAAACGTCTGCACCGGATCGTGGCGCATGAAGTGCTCGATCGTTACTGCCAGCGTGGGGAACATCAGGCATCCTTCGATACCCTGCTGATCGAGCACGGCGAGGCGGCGGTCGCGGTCGGCCACGAATTCCGGCGGCGGCGGCAGCTTGTCACCCCCGCCCTCGAGCGCGTGGATGCCCTGCCGCAGCATTTCTGCAAGGTTCCCGGGCTTCTCGACGAAGCTAAAGGTAGGGTCTTTGACGAAAGTGTAAGGCCGATCGCCCACGAACAATTTGCGTCCGTCAGGCAGATCTCGCCAGTGCACGGCTAGTTCGCGAAATCTGGGTTCCATGTGCCGCGTGAAGCAATCTGCAGGCTCGTAATAGTGGGTGTCGATATCGAACACCGGGTATGCAGCACCAGATTCCATCGCGAGCGCTCCAAAAATGGTCAATACATTGACTATTATATTGCTCTACAACGCAGTCAAGCGATTCCTGAGCCATGGGCGCTGCCCACTTGGCGGAATTGCAATCTGACGGGCTTGGATACGCTTCCATTCGCGCAACGGCTGCAAAGTGGCCCTTAGATCGAGCCAACTAGGCTAAGACACTGTGGCTCGTTCCCAAGCTCCCCGGTCAGGATGTGAGACGCCACAGCAGACGGCCAGCACGATATTTATCGTCGAGCGCGTCCCAAAAGGGCGTGGAGCGATGCTGGCTTCGGGCAAGGCGGCGCTGTGCATCCCGTTCCCAGCTGTGCTTTCCCCGGGCAGCATCGCGATGATCGTCGCCAGTGTGCGGTTGAAGCGCCGCTTGCCAGCTTCCCCAATGGGCTAGGAACGCGGGTGGTCTCGGAATCATCTGACGTTGCCGATGAGTAGGACATCGCGGCGGCTTTGATTAAAGGCCATGATACCGCGATTGGCGGCGCGATCGTGATTCGCAAATTGTAGCGATCCGGAAGGCCTCGTGAGCTACTTCTCCAATCGGCAATAGCCGGAAGTCACCGTGTCGATGAAGGCCACCTCCACCGGCGCCATGTCAAACCTGACGTAACTGTAATAACTTGGCCCGCCAGCGGTTAGCGAGGGGATCACATCGAAGCAAATTACCAAGGCCGCCTCCGATTGCGCACGATGCGCCGCGCCCTGCCGGACTTGCCATATTCCGTCAGGAGCCATTTCCAGTTTCGGAGTTGGTAGTTGACGAACTGGCTGAAACTGTCGGCCTGGTCGTCATAGCGGCCGCTCGGAAAAGCTTTCAACTCCGAACGGAAGGCTGCCAACCATGGTGCGTCGACCGGCAGCAGCAGATGCCCAGCCTCGACCTCGGCGAGGCAGCCGTTGAAACGCTCCTCCTTAGAGGCGATGGCTGGGATCATTTTCGGTAAGAATGGACCGGACGCACGCAATTCCTGCCACAGCGATTTGCCGGCACCGGCATCTTCGATCAGCACGGCATCGGCCTGCCATATGTGCTGCTGGCGAATGACCGCACGCTTCAAATCCGGGAACTCGAGACGCTCGCGCAGCACGTCGATAAGATACCATTTGCTTTTCTTGCGCTCGAATCCCCAGGTCGTGCAAACGGAGTAGTCGCTGGTTGGCGCTGCCGTCATGCCGGTATCCCAACTTTGGATCACCTTGAGAAATTTGTGACGCTCCGGCGCTTCGGAATACTTGCCGAACCACTCCATGCGAATGAGGTTGCCTTCGGGCGCCACGGGGTCTTGCTGATACTGCGCAGCAAAATTGGCCGCCCCAAGATCGCGGCGGATCTGGTCGAGTACGGCCTGCGGTTCACGATCCGGATTGAGCAGATCACCGACCTTGCGATGATGGAATTCGCCGCCGCCAATCGCGATCAACTCATCCTTCTCCGCGATCGAAGGCAGGTTGAGATGGGGATAGCCCTTTTCCAGCATATGCGCTGGCAAATCGTCTTCGTGCAGCCGCTGCTGGATCGATATGATGATGCCGGTCGCCTTGCTGTTCAGCCGGGTGATCAGGGTGTTGTCATACCATGCACGAACCTCGTCGCGCACAGCCTGACTTCTCGCCTCGTCAGCCTTCATGCAATCGTCGACGATGATCACATCGGCACCGAAACCGGTTATCGACCCCCCGACGGATACGGCTTTGCGCCCACCGCCAGCCGTGGTGATGAGTTCGTTGGCGCGATTGCCCCGGTCGCTGATCCGAGTGCCCGGAAAATCCTCCTGGTACCATTCGCTCTCCATAATTGTGCGTGTCAGATTGGAATGGAGCCGCGCGAGATCCTGACTGTAGCTGGCGACCATGATCCTCAACGCTGGATCATGGCCTAGGAGCCACGCCGTAAATGCGACAGCTGCGGTGATCGACTTCAAGTGTCTCGGCGGAACGGTGATCACGAGGCGCCGATTACCTTCATCACCCAAGCTGGTGAGGGCATGGCATATGGCCATGATGTACCACTGCCGGACGAGCGCGGGTTCTCCGGGATGGAGGGTCTCGAAGCTCTTCATCACGAAGGCCGAAAAATCGGATCGCCGCAGGATAGATAACAACCGTCTCGCTTGGTGGGTCATGACCGCACTCCCTGCTTGCGAAGGATCATGGCCTCGTATTCAGCGAGCATTGCCTCGTCGGTTGCCGTCAGAGTTTCTGGGACGTCGGTGGAGTCTCGGGTTGGCTGATCGGGAACCGCGCTGGCGTAGAGATTGATCAGTTGGTTCAGGGCGCGGGCATTGCCCTTCAACGCCTGTTCCATGAGCTTGTGGAACACCGCTTGGATGCGGCTCATCCGGACCTCGCCAGCGGCTGTGCGAACCGAGACTTTGGGCAGCAGCAATTCGCGCGTGATTGTCTTGACCCCTTTGGCAGCTTTGGGACGGCCTCTGGGATTCCCTGATTGCCCAGGCTTGAACTGGCTTTGCTTGGGCGGCTTTCGATATCCGACCTCGTATGCAGGCTCGGCGGCAGAGGCTGCGGCATGCACGGCCGGAGCATAATCTTCCCCATCCTGACGTCGGCGCTGGCGTGCGGCAGGCGAGGATGGCGAGGCGGTCGGTTTGGCTGCGACCGGTGTGCGAGCATCCACACCTGAAGGAGCCTGCGGGACTATCGGGCGAATTGGCATGGGGCATGTCCTAAAATAGCAGCGTCGGCCCCGGAGCAGTCAGCATCCGGGGCCGATCAATCAGTCTTGATCGGGGGTGTCGGCGGCGCGGCGCGCCGCGACCTCTGCGAAGGTTTCGCCGGTCTCGGCGAGCACCGCGGTTTTGCCGGTCATGGTCTGCCAGCGGCGGATAGCGACATCAATGTAGCCGGGCTCGATATCAATACCGCATGCGATCCGCTTGGTGCGCTCGGCAGCGAGGATTGTCGTGCCCGAGCCCATGAAGCCATCAAGCACGACATCGCCAGGCTTGGTGACATCGCGGATGGCATCGGCGACCATGGCCACCGGCTTGACGGTCGGATGGTCGCCGAGGTCCTCCATTCGGGTGGCCCCGAAGCTGTTGACGCCGGCGTAGTCCCAGACATTTGTGCGGTAGCGCCCGTGTCGGCCGAGTTCGACATTGTTGGTGTGCGGTGCCGAGCCCTTTTTGGCGATCACCACAAGTTCGTGCTTGGAGCGGTACAGCGACCCCATGCCGCCATTGTTTTTGTTCCACACGCACAGGTTGATAGTCGTCAGGGCGCAAGCGTCCACTGCGGCGAAGAGTTCGCGAAGGTGACGCCAATCCATGCAGAGGGCACATACCGCACCATCGCGCAGATGAGCAGCCATGCGCGCAATCGCATCGGTCAGGAATTTCGTGAACTCGGTCTTGGACATTTCGCCAGACGCCATGGCGAATTCAGCGTGCTGAACTTTACCGAGGCCGCAGACATGGCCTCTCACCTTCACGTTATAAGGTGCATCTGAGAAGACCATTGCCCCTGTCCGGCCATCGAGCACTTTTTCCCAGGCGAGGTTATCAAGCGACGACCCGCACAGGAGACGGTGCTGACCAAGGTGCCACAGATCCCCAGCACGAGAGACGGGGTCTTCCGGGATGGAAAATACCGCGTCTGCAGGGTCAGCACTCTTGGGAGCCGATTTAACCCCGGCCAGGAGAACATCGATTTCCGCGGTATCGAAACCGAACCCCTCGATCTCAATCTCGCCAAGATCGATGATCGCGGCGATTTCGACCGCGAGCATTTCATCATCCCAGGTAGATAGCGTCGCCAGCTTATTGTCTGCGATCCGGTACGCCCGGATCTGAGCCTTGCTCCATTGATCGGGAACAAGAACTGGTATTTCGCTCATACCTAGCCGGCGAGCGGCCTCCACGCGGGCCTCGCCGGCGATAATGATGCCGTCGGTATCGGCGAGCACCGGGATGGTGAAGCCGAATTCGCGCATCGCCGTCATCAGCTTGATGATCTGCTTTTCGGGATGTTTGCGCGGATTATCTTTGTAGGCGCTCAGGTCCCCAATCGGTTTGTACTGGATCGGCCCGAAGCGCTGTTCAAGCACGGCAAGTTGATTGGTTATCCGCCCGGTTCCTGGTTTTGGGCGAGGTTTCTTAGTCATAGACACTTCCTCTGCTGCTTCGGCAAGGAAGTGGGATGGGCAGATCAGGCAAAAGCCGGACAACTGCCATCCCGCCTCGCTTGCGCGTTGCGGTATGGTTCAAGTTGTCCCTTGCTGCTGCCGGCCCACAAAGGGCCTGAATCTGCGTCGGGGATGACCATAATATAGCCGGTCATATGCTTTCACACAATGCGAAAGCGAAGTAAGAGATTTGTTGTCAATAGGTTATCGGGTAGAGGCCCGTTTCATGCCGCCTTTTGCACCTCGGCAATCTTTTGAAATTCCTGCAACAGATCGGCGTGAAACTGTGCCAGGTGGCGGACGACCATGGCGTTGTCCAGCAAGCCCGTCACGTAAGTCAAGGCCAGCACCAGATCGAGATGATCAGCGCCATAGCTCTGCTCAATAACCTTGAATTCCCGGTCCAAGCGGGCAGTCTCATCGGTCATAATGTCGATCTGACCGTTGCTCAGGCCCCGCACCGGCGGCCGTTTTCCGTCAACCAGTTGGTCGCTGGGAGCCGCAATCACGATCGACTTCACATAGCCCAGCGAAAATCGGTTCATTGCAATCATCATTTCGGCGGCACGGATCTGATACATTGGCTTGAGTTTGCGAAGTTCCGCGAATGCATGGATCGCCACGTACCGGTTGCGCAACAGGTCGGCGACCTCGGGGCAAATGCCGACCAAAAGGTTGCGTTTCAAGCGTATGCTCGTGACATTTACATTCAACGCTCGAGCTAACCGTTCCTCGGAGAGCCCGCGCTCCACGGCATTGAGGATCATTCGGTGTTCCTGAATGGTGGCGATGCGACTGATGCGGCGATTGTAAGTGAACGCTTCAAACTCTGTCGCGATCAGACAGACCACCTCGCTCGCACCCTGCGCAATCAATATATCAAGTCGCAAGTGGCCATCAAGTAACCGAAATTTGCCCGCAATGTTCGGATCCCGCACCACCACAAGCGGTTCGATAATGCCCACTTCTCGGATGGAAGCCGCGATTTGCCCGTATTTGACATACTTTCGCACATCGGCGCCTACGTCACGCAAAGGTATGATATCTTTAATTGAAATGCGGAGGGTTGCATCCTCAAAGGCACGATTTACGGGTATTTTTGCTTTGCTGGTCATGCGTAACCGTCCAGCTGCGGCTGTAACCGCGCGGCCAGGTTTTGTGGAAGTGTTCCAAGATCCTCATCTTCCAACAAAACCATGAACCGCTCATCGCGTGACAGCCGCCTCAAGGCCTCAAGGATGAAGAGCAGGCGATCGCGCGTTCCATTCGCACGCATGATCATCGATCGCTTGCGATCCGCATCCTCTTGGTAGGCCTTAACCAGGGTTGCTGCAGAAACCTGCTCACGCTTTTGGCCAACAACGGTCGCAAGGCCTTTGCCCCGGTGGCGGCGACTGTCGACTACTTTCCTGGCAATCAGTAGCTTTCGGCCCTTGAGCAAGCCGCGCTCGTACGCACTTGCCAATGCAGCCTGAACCTCGTGCTCCTCGGACTCGGAAATTTCCACCGCGACACTGAGCGGAATCGAGCCGCTCTCGACAGAACGCAGTAATCGCTGCTCACCTTTTTCTATAAGCCGGGAAACACCGCGGACATACTCTTGTGTCAGCCCGGTCTTGCGAGCGATTTCGGCGATCGAAGCCCCACGCTCTCCCATACCGGCAATGTCCTGCAACAGATCTCTCGTGCTGTGCTGACGCCGCGCACAATTTTCTACCAGGCTCGCCACCAAGCAATCCTCAAGATCAGCAGTGACCACGAGTGCAGGCACTTCGGTCTGGCCTAGTGCGATAAAGGCCTCAAGACGCCCCTGCCCACATACGAGATCGTAAAATGGTCCACCGGCCTCCATGCGGCGGCTAACGGTGATTGGTTTTTTGAGACCAACGCGGGCAATGTTGTCGACGATTTCCTCAAAGTTGCGCTTATTCCGCGAGCGCGGATTGACGACAGTGATCCTGTCAACCGGGATCAACTCGACACGTTGGGCGAGTACCGCCGGCATCACGCAGCCGCCCGAAATCTGCGGCGCGCCGCCATCTGAAAGAACGGAGCAAGGGTCTCGAAACGGTATGCGTCGAGCGATAGGCCGTTGAACTCCGCCAGCCGCAAAGTCGCCTCGCGCATGTCGAGGCGAGGCAGCAGATAGTAATCCAAAGCCTGCTCATTTGCCGCATCCATGCGGATCGCAACCGTGAGGTCAGGCTTCAATTGGTTATCCAGCCGCAGCTTCCAGCGCCGAGTGCCGATCGAGGTTTGGAAGCAACGCAAAATTATGACTGATGCGGTGAACTCCCGGTTGATCGTCAGCAGGTCGGTCACCGGATCGCGCATGACAGTGCCGCCGGTTAGCTCAATTCCAGCCAAAATAGACTGAAAAATGCCGGGAAACATCGCCCGCAATTTTCGATTGGTTTCGAGGTAGCGATAGTCGTGGTCCGGTGAAAAGCCGACCAAGGTGTAGGCACGAAGCAGACTGCCAAAGCGGGAGCGGAAGGAGCTGCTCGACGGACAACCCTCAGCTTCATCGATGATCAGGCCGGACAAGAAGCCGTTGCGCTCGAGAATCCCAGACAACCGCTCGAGCATCTCATCGTTACTGAGCCGAGCGCTTCGCTGCCGAATGATCGCTTGAGCCGCGTCGAACTGCCGCGCCGACACGATCCCCGCGAACACCGCGTCGGCGCGGATCCATTCCGCTGGGGCGTTGCGGACATGGGCCCCCTTGAGTTTGCAGGACGTCCGGGCCCAAACGTTGTTGCCGATATATTTCTCGTTGATCAGCAACTGGTGGATCGTGCCGCGCGACCATGGCCGCCCGAGGTCGGTCACAATTCCCCGCCCATTCAACTCATCAGCGATTTCATGTTCGGTACGGCCAAATTCAAGGAACAGCCGATATACTTCGCGAACTATAGCGACTTCCGCATCGGGTCCGGGCACCAGCACAACCCGATCGGTGGCGATGCTTTTGTGTTCTCCGCGGGTGAGGAGACCCTTTGCGATACCGGCTTGGTCAACCAGCATCCTGCGGAGTCCATAGCCTGCGCCACCGCCCTGCCGGAACCCAAGCCTGATCAGGTTGGCCTGGCCGGCGAACACCTTGACCGACAGCTCACGGCTATATTCACCGGCCATGGCTCGCTTTACAGTCTTGATGATTGAGGAGCCGATGCTGCCGTCGTTTTCAAATTGCTCGGCGCAATAATGAACCTGCACCCCGGCGCGGCGGCAGCGCAGTTCGTAGGATGCCGCCTCGTCAGGATCCTGAAACCGCCCCCAGCGACTGACGTCATAAACAACCAGTACGCTGTAGTCGGCACGGCCAGCCTCAACATCCTCTAGCAAATTCTGCAGTGCTTGCCGGCCACCGATGTTGAGGCCGCTTTTCCCTTCGTCAGCGTATGTCCGGACTATCTCATAGCCGCGCAGCTCGGCATACCGATGGATGGCAGTGGACTGGTTGTCGGTCGAGTATTGCTGATGCTCAGTGGACATGCGGACATATTCGGCCGCCCTTATCCGGGGTGGCTCGCTGGGTTTGTCAGGGCCCTCGGTGTCCAACCATCTGATGACCATAAACGCCTCGCCTGGCGCGTCGCAGCCAGACCGCTGCCCACTCCGACACTTACAACAGGGGAGGGCGAAGCATGGTTCGGAAAAGCGGAAGTCAACTTCGAGATTCGCGATTCATCGTCGCAGAATCAGTCCTGTCCGAGCAGCTTGGCAAAGCCCTGCGGGACGAGCTTGGCACGAGCCGGTATGCGACCAAGGAGGTGATGCGGTGGACGTGTGTCAGCGACAAAACAGCCCGGGCATGGATCAACGGCCACGCCGCGCCCAGCGGAGCGCACCTGCTTGCACTAGCCGCGAATTCCCGGCCGGTGTTGATGATGATGCTCAGCATGACCGGGCACAGTGAGTTAGAGATAAGGGTCCAATTGCAGGAAATAGAGCGCGGACTCGTTGTGGCCCTTGCGCAAATCCGGGCTTTCTCCGCACCAGACCGCCAAGACCCATAAATCCCAAATGCTTCTGATATCTGCTGGTTTGTTCCCTGTTACCAAAAAGCAAATTCCCTGCTTCGCCCGCAGGGAATTTTCTCCGTCGTCCGGAGCCTGCTGGGCTCTCTGACGGCCGCCGGACTAGGAATTTGAGCAAAAATCTCAAAATTCCCTGTAAAACTCCCATGAGCAGGGAATTCCTTCCAGAGACCGGTTCGCGGGTGACTGCCTCCACAGCCAGCATCCCGCAAGTATCGCGTCCCTTCCGGACGGAAAACAACAGCGCGCGGCGCTTGTCAGCCGCGCAAGGCGAGCTAGCGTGTGGCGCGATGACCCACTTGCGCCTCAATCCCATCTACGCCGAAATGCCCGTCACCGTGTTCGAGCACATGTCGGGCCTCGCCCGCAGCCTGGGCGCGATCAATCTGGGACAGGGCTTTCCCGATACGCCGCCACCCGCGGCGCTGACCGCCGCCGCGATGCGGGCGATGGAAACGCGCTCGCAGCAATATCCGCCGAGCATGGGCCTGCCCGAACTGCGCGATGCCGTCGCCGCGTTTTATGGGCGGACGCAAGGCCTTGCCCTCGCCCGCGAGCAGGTCGTCGTCACCTCTGGCGCGACCGAGGCGATTGCCGCCGCAATTTTTGCCGTGGTCGGTGTGGGCGATGAGGTCCTGCTGTTCTCGCCTGCCTATGATGCCTATGCCCCGCTGGTTCGCCGGGCGGGCGGCGTGCCGGTGTTCGTGCCGCTCAGCCCGCCAGATTGGCGCTATGACGAAGCCGCGATCCGCGCCGCCGTCACGGCGCGCACCCGCGCGCTGATCCTCAACGATCCGCTCAACCCAACCGGCTCGGTCGCCAG
Organism: Novosphingobium sp.; assembly: GCF_965228995.1. Lineage (GTDB taxonomy): Bacteria > Pseudomonadota > Alphaproteobacteria > Sphingomonadales > Sphingomonadaceae > Novosphingobium. The sequence goes on from NZ_OZ245852.1 coordinate 3,918,432, forward strand.
CCCCGAGGAACTTGCCCTCCTCGCCCGCATCGCTTGCGAGCACGATCTCGTCGCGATCTGCGATGAAGTCTGGGAAGCCGTCCGCTTCGATGGCCGCGCGCACCAATCGCTGCTGGCCCAGCCCGGCATGGCCGAGCGCACGATCAAGATTGGCTCGGCGGGCAAGATCTTCGGCGCGACGGGGTGGAAAGTCGGCTGGATGATCGGCGATGCCGCGCTGGCGGCGGTGCTCGCAAAGGCGCACCAGTTCCTCACCTTCACCACGCCGCCGATGCTGCAATGGGCCGCCGCCGAGGGACTTGCCGACCCTGCTGTCACCGCGGCGCTCCACGCCGAATGGTCCGCCTCGCGCCGCGCCCTGATCGAAGGCCTTGCCCGCGCGGGCTTCGCCGTCCTCGAAAACAGCGCAACATGGTTCGCCTGCATCGATCTTGCTGCCAGCGGCCTCGCGCTCGATGACCGCACCTTCAGCGAACGCGCGGTGCGCGAGGCCGGTGTCGCCTCGATCCCGCTGTCCGCGCTGTGGGAGGGGGCAGGCGGCTCCACCACCATCGTGCGCCTGTGCCACTGCAAGCCGCCCGCGATGCTGGAGGATGCGGTCGCGCGGCTGAGCGCATGGCGCGCGGGGCTTTAAGCCCTCTGACCGTCAGGGGAGAGGGGACCCTAAACCAGCCCCGCCAACCACTGCGCAATCATCGCCCGCCCGGCCGCAACCGCCCCCGGCCCATGAGCCGCATGGACCGCGCGGAGCGCATCCGGGCATTGCCCCGCCGCCGTCAGGTAATCCATGTCCTGTGCGATCCAGTCCTCGAAGCGCTCGTCCTCGCCCATCTCGGCATGGAACTGCAGCGCCAGCACATTGCGCCCCTTGCGAAACGCCTGATGCGGATAGACCGGGCTCGATGCCAGCAGTTCGGTGCCTTCGGGCAAGGTGAAGGTATCGCCGTGCCAATGCAGCACCGGCACAGCGGAGAGATGGCGCAGCGGCCCCTCCGGATCGTGGACCGTCACCGGCGCAAAGCCGATTTCCTTGACCGGCCCGGCATAGACCTCCGCGCCGAGCGCCGCCGCGATCATCTGCGCGCCGAAGCATACCCCGAGCGTCGGCCGCTCCGCCGTGAGCCGCCGCGAGAGGAGCTTGAGCTGGCAGGAAATCCACGGATGCGCCTCGCGCTCATAGACGCCCATTGGCCCGCCCATCATCACCACCAGATCGGGTGAGACGAGATCCAGCGCATGGAAATCGTGATCGATCACGTCGACCCGGTCGATAACATAGCCCGCTGCCTCGATCGGTGCACGAAAGCCCGCAACGCCTTCGCGCGGCACATGGCGGATGATCAGCGCGGTCTTCATCGAGTCGGCTCCTGAGTCGGAAGCCAATTTCTACTAAAACGATAGACTATTACCAGCGAGTCGATCTTGCCCGCGTGAAAGTCTCGCTTGGGCACCCCGCTTCACAGACTGAGGTCTGCTCGGGCGGGCGAACGGTCTGCCCCTCCCGCTCAGCCAGACCAAAAAGGCCCGCCGCGCGAACGATCGCACGGCGGGCCAGCTTTCCTCCCCAGGAAAGTCTCGTGTGGGCAAGCGCAGGCCTCAGCGGCCCATGGCGCTCCCAAGCCGGTGATAGAGGTGCGAGAACTTCACCGATTCCGGCTGGTCCTCGATCACCTTGAGGTAGTGCAGCACAGCCTCGCGGATGAGCTTGAAGTCTTCGGTGGAAAGGACCGCACGGGCCCGAGTCGGTTCAGCCATTGTCCTTGCTCCTCTCAAGAATTGTTACTTGCCCCCTTCGCCCCTCCTGCATGTGGGAGGGGTCGGAGGTGGGCCTGCCGTCAGGCGGCGAACTGGTTCATCGTGTTGTGCGCGCCGCCGGCCTTGAGCGCCGCTTCGCCCGCAAAGTATTCCTTGTGGTCGTCGCCCAGGTCCGAACCTGCCATGTTCTGGTGCTTCACGCAGGCGATGCCCTGGCGGATTTCCGCGCGCTGGACGTTCTTGACGTAGCCCAGCATGCCCGCATCGCCAAAGTATTCCTTCGCCAGATTGTCGGTGCTGAGCGCCGCCGTGTGATAGGTCGGCAGCGTGATGAGGTGGTGGAAGATCCCCGCCTCACGCGCCGCATCGCGCTGGAAGGTGCGGATGCGCTCGTCGGCTTCGTCCGCCAGCGCGGTGCCATCGTAGTCCACACTCATCAGCTTCGCCCGGTCGTAAGCGCTGACGTCCTTGCCCGCTTCCACCCACGCATCGTAGACCTGCTGGCGGAAGTTCAGTGTCCAGTTGAAGCTCGGGCTGTTGTTGTAGACGAGCTTGGCGGTGGGGATCACTTCGCGGATGCGGCGAACCATGCCGCCGATCTGGCCGATGTGGGGCTTCTCGGTTTCGATCCACAGCAGGTCCGCGCCGTTCTGCAGGCTGTTGATGCCGTCGAGCACGCAGCGGTCCTCGCCGGTGCCGGGGCGGAACTGGAACAGGTTGGAAGGCAGGCGCTTGGGGCGCATCAGCTTGCCGTCGCGGCTGATCAACACATCGCCGTGGCCGAGCGTGGCGGCATCGACTTCCTCGCAATCGAGGTAGCTGTTGTACTGGTCGGCAATGTCGCCCGGTTCCTTCACGAAGGCGATCTGCTTGGTGAGGCCTGCGCCAAGGCTGTCGGTGCGCGCAACGATGATCCCGTCATCAACGCCCAGTTCGAGGAAGGCGTAGCGGACCGCGCGGATCTTCGCGACGAAGTCCTCGTGCGGCACGGTGACCTTGCCGTCCTGGTGGCCGCACTGCTTTTCGTCTGAAACCTGGTTCTCGATCTGGATGCAGCAGGCGCCCGCTTCGATGAACTTCTTGGCGAGGAGGTAGGTCGCCTCGGCATTGCCGAAGCCCGCATCGATATCGGCGATGATCGGCACGACGTGGGTCTGGTACTCGTCGATCTTGTGCAGCAGGCGGTGCGTGTTGACCGCGTCGCCCGCAGCCTTCGCCGCATCGAGTTCGCGGAACAGCATGCCCAGCTCACGCGCATCGGCCTGGCGCAGGAACGTGTAGAGTTCTTCGATCAGCGCCGGAACGCTGGTCTTCTCGTGCATCGACTGGTCGGGCAGCGGGCCGAACTCGCTGCGCAGCGCGGCAACCATCCAGCCCGAAAGGTAGAGGTAGCGGCCCTTGGTCGTGCCGAAGTGCTTCTTGATGGAGATCAGCTTCTGCTGACCGATGAACCCGTGCCAGCAGCCGAGCGACTGGGTGTAGTTCGCCGGATCGGCATCATAGGCAGCCATGTCGGCGCGCATGATCTTGGCGGTATACTTCGCGATGTCGAGCCCGGTCTGAAAGCGGTTCTGCAGACGCATGCGCGCCACCGAAGCGGCGTCGATCCCGTCCCACGGCTTGCCGCCCTGTGCGATTGCCTTGGCGGCTTCGTTGATGGTCTGGGAATACGTCATGGGTCTTGCTTCCTGTCTGGGGTAGGCTTGATGCACCCCGGCTAGACCCGCGACCCGCGCGGCGAAACCCGCAGCGCAGTCATGTTGTCAAACTTTACAGAATATGCTTGTAAAGTTGTATAGGCTTCACAGGACTACCCGAACCCATGGAATCGCGCCCGCTCTACCTCGGCCCCCGCTTGAAGCGCCTGCGCCGCGAACTCGGCCTCACCCAGGCCGTCATGGCCGATGATCTCGCGATTTCGCCCAGCTACATCGCGCTGCTCGAGCGCAACCAGCGCCCGCTCACCGCCGATCTCCTGCTGCGCCTTGCCAAGGCCTACAAGCTGGATGTCAGCGAACTGGCCGCCGATGAGCGCGACGACTACGCCCGCCGCCTTGCCGATGTGCTCAGGGATCCGATCTTCGCGGAGATCGATTTGCCCGCACTCGAAGTGGCCGACGTTGCAACCAGCTATCCCGGCGTGACCGAGGCCATGCTGCGCCTCCATACCGCCTACATGCGGGAGCAGCAGGCGCTGGCCTCCTATCGCGGCGGCGCGGGCGGGGATGCTGCCGATCCGCTGGCCGAAGCGCGCCGATTCGTCGCCCACCGCCGCAACTATTTCCCCGCGCTCGACAGCCGGGCGGAAGCCCTGTCCGAGGAAATCGAGAAGCTCGGCGGCCTGCAGGAAGGCGGTCTGGCCGAATATCTGCGCGGACAGGGTCTGCGCGTGCGCCTCATGCCCACAGACATCATGATGGATGCGCTGCGCCGCTATGATCGCCACGCCGAACAGCTGCTGATCGACGAGACGCTGAGCCCGCAGGCGCGCCGCTGGCAGATCGCGCTGCACATCGCCTACACCGCGCTGCGCGGTGAGATCGCCGCCCTCGTCCGCGGGGCGAGCTTTTCGAGCGAGACCGCGGCGCAGCTCGTCCGACGCGCGCTGGCCGCCTATGGCGCGGCCGCACTGATAATGCCCTACGACCGCTTCGCCCGCGCGGTGGAAGCGCGCGCCTATGATATCGAGGCACTTTCCGGCCAGTTTGGCGCAAGCTTCGAGCAAGTCGCTCACCGCCTCACCACCTTGAACCGCCCCGGGCAGGAGCGCGTGCCCTTCTTCTTCATCCGCGTCGATGCGGCGGGCAATGTCTCCAAACGGCTGGACGGTGCGGGTTTCCCCTTCGCCGCGCATGGCGGTGGCTGCCCGCTGTGGATCCTGCACGATTGCTTCCGCCGCCCGGGCGAAGTCCTCACCCAGTGGCTCGAACTCCCAGGCGGAGAGCGCTTCTTCAGCGTCGCGCGCAGCGTCACCTCCGGCGGCGGCGCCCATGGCCGCCCTGCCGTGCTGCGCGCCATCGCCCTTGGCTGCACCGCCGAACATGCGCCCAAACTGATCTATGCGCGCGGCGAGCAACCTGCTGCCACGCCCATCGGCGTCACCTGCCGCCTCTGCAACCGCGCCACTTGCACCGCCCGCGCCGAACCGCCGCTGGGCCGCGAGATTCTGCCGGACGACTACCGCAAGACGCCGGAACCCTTCACGTTCGCGGAGAGTTGAGGAATACCCGTCCGACCCACCTGCAGGATCAGGACGGTCCTCCCCATTTTCCCCTGAGCCTGTCGAAAGGGCAAATGGGGAGGTGGCAGCGCGAAGCGCTGACGGAGGGGTCATTGGCGCCCCGCCCACATTTCCAGCACGGCCCATTGCACAAAACCCGTTTGACCCTGCCCGCGCCCACCCCGAATGTCGCACCACAGGGAAAACCGGGGGCCGACGCATGATCACACGCCGCACACTTATGGCGGGCCTCACCGCCGCCGCGATGGTTCCCCGCTGGGCCTCAAATTCCGCCCACGCCGCCGCCCCCGCCGAGGGCATCGATCCCGCGCTCGTGCAGTTCATCGAGGGCCTGCCCAAGAGCGAATACCACGTCCATCTCGAAGGCACGCTCGAGGCGGAGATGAAGTTCGCGCTCGCCAAGCGGAATGGCCTGAACCTCCCCTTCGCCGACGTCGCCGCGATGAAGGCCAGCTACAACTACCACGACCTCCCGAGCTTCCTCGCAATCTACTACGACGGCATGAAGGTGCTGCTGAAGGAACAGGATTTCTACGATCTCGCCTATGCCTACCTGACGAAGGCCGCGTCACAGAACGTGATCTACACCGAGATGTTCTTCGATCCGCAGGAGCACCTCAAGCGCGGCGTGCCGATGGAATCGATCATCATGGGCATCACCCGCGCCCGCCGTGAGGCCGGGGCCAAGCTCGGCATCCGTTCCCAGCTCATCCTCTGCTTCGTGCGCGATCTCCCCACCGATACCGCCATGGCCGCGCTCGATGCCGCGCTTCCGTTCAAGCAGCACCTCGTCGGCGTCGGGCTCGATTCCGATGAAGCCGGCCACCCGCCCGAAACGTTCGCCGCCCACTTTGCCAAGGCCCGCGCCAATGGCCTCCACGTCACCGCGCACTGTGATGTCGATCAGGTCGATACCCTGAAGAACATCCGTACCGCGCTGGTCGATCTCAAGGTCGACCGCATCGACCACGGCGGCAATATCGTCCAGTCGCCCGAACTCGTCGCCAACGCCAGGCAGCAAGGCACCTATTTCACCGTCTGCCCCACCTTTTCCGGCACCCTGCGCCGCGGACTTGCCCAGCCGGTCGATGTCGTGCGCTCGATGCTGGACGCCGGTCTCAAAGTCACTATCTCATCGGATGACCCCGCCTATATGGCCAGCGAGTACATCAACGACGTCCTCCTGCGCGCCGTAACCCGCAGCAAGCTCACCCGCGCGGAACTCGGCCAGATCGCCCGCAACGGCTTCGAAGCCGCGTGGCTTCCCGAGGCAGACAAGGCTGCGCTGGTCGCACGGCTGGATGCCTATCTGGCCAGCGCCGCCTAGCTGGCTCCCTTCCTGAAACCGCTCATGCTGAGCCTGTCGAAGCATCTCGCGCAACAGTTGCGCCAGCACCCTTCGACAAGCTCAGGGTGAGCGGGTTTGGGGGGCTCATCTTGAAGTTGAGCCCACCTCCCTGTCCAGCCGCCGCGCCACCGGCATGGCCGCGACAATCGCCAGCGCGCAGATCACCCCGCCCACCGGCCCGATCAGCGTGTAGGCGCCAAAGCCCTGCGCCATCGCGCCCGCCGCCAGCGAGCCGAGGCTTTGTGAAAGCAGCCATGTCCCCGTCGTCATCACCGCCAGCCGCTCACCCGCCGGCTGGGCATAGGCAAGCCGCAGCAACAGCGGATACGTCAGGAACCAGCTCACCATGAACGCGATAAAGGCTGCCGCAAACGCCGCCTCGCTCGCCACCGTGGTGAGCAGGCCGCACATCAGCGCGCAGGACCCCAGCGCCGCCGCCAGCGGCCAGGCGCGCGGCAGGCGGCCGATCACCAGCGCCAGCCCCGCATTGCCAACCGCGCTCGCGAGCACCGCCGCGCTCTGATAAAGCCCGAACTGCGTCGCCGGGATGCCGATGGCATGCGCGGTGCGCTCGATGAAGGGCCAGATCGCCAGCGATCCGAACGCGAACAGCGCCATCGCTGCCAGCACCCGCAGGCCCTCTGCGCCGATGGGCGCAGTTCCTGCCGAAGCGCTCCCGGCACTGCCCTTGCCCCCGGGCAGCAGCAGCGCGCACAGGCCGAATAGCAACGACATCGCAGCAAGGCCAAGGAACATGCCCTGCTCGCCATAGTCCCGCCCGATCAGCGGCACCACAATCGCGATCCCGCTATAGAGCAAGGTCTGCACCGCAATGCCGAGCGATATCCACCGCGCCGGGTTCCCCGTGCGCCCTGCCGCCAGATTGAGCGCGCTGTTCATCAGCCCGAAGCCCAGACCGGTCCCGATCCTTCCCGCAAGCAGCAGCGGATAGGCACCCGTCAGCGAGGAGCCGGCCTGCGCCGCGATCACCACCACGCTCGCGATCATCGCCAGCACCCGCGCATCGAGCCCGCGGGCACGGGGTGCGACGAGGAACATCGCCGCGGCATAGCTCAGCGTCTCGGCCATGTTCCACGCGCCCATCGCGACAGGCGTGAATCCGAAACGGTCCATCAGCCCGCCGACGAGGTAAGTCGTGAAATTGTTGCCGATATGCGCCGCCGCCGTTGCCGCGCCGATACCGATCAGGGTGGGGACAAACGAGGCGGTGCCCCGTGCCGGGCCGGCAGCGCTGCCATGCGAGTGATCCATCGCTCGCAGAGGTGGCATGCCCCGCAGCAGGTGGCAATGAGGGCGCATCGGGTTTTGCGCTTGTTGCCGCCAGCCTTACGCCATACGCTGCACAATTATGACATTCGCCTGCTCAGACCTTGCCCACGGCCGGCGCCCCGCGTCGATCCGCTATGGCAAAGTGCAGGACTGGCGCCCGCCACCACTCGGTTGATCCACCACGCTGCGATCACCAAAGTGACATGACGGGACATATTCGATGAAACTTTCAAGCCTTGAGGCGCGCCCTGACGCCCTCTGCGCAACCTGGGCGGACGGCACGTCTGCCACCTACCCCACGCTCTGGCTGCGCGATAATTGCCCCAGTGCCTTCCACCCGCACACCGAAGAGCGCGTGCTCGATCTCCTCACGCTCGATCCGGAGCCGGTGCTGCTCAACGCCGAACATGCCGGCGAGACCGTGATCCTTCACTACGCCGATGGCCACACCAGCCGCATGCCCACGGCCGCGCTGGCAGACCACCGCCCCGGTCGCCCTCCTGCCGACCCCGCCGCAATCCCGCCTCGCCTCTGGCGCGCCGATCTCACCCCCGCAGGTGTCCCCCGCTTTTCGGCGAGGCGCATCCTCGATGAGGAAACCGTGCTCAAGGAATGGCTGGAGCAGACTGCCGCGATCGGCCTCTCGCTGGTCAACCGGCTGGAGCCTCGCATCGATGCCGGCGTCGATGTCGCGTGCCGCATCGGCTTCCTGCGCGAAACCAATTTCGGCATGACCTTCGAGGTCATCAGCCGGCCCCTGCCCAACAACCTCGCCTACACTGCAGTCACTTTGCCGCTGCACACCGATCTTCCGAACCAGGAAGTGCCGCCCGGCTTCCAGTTCCTCCACTGCCTCGCCAACGAAGCCGAAGGCGGCCGCTCGCTTTTCGCCGATGGCTATGCGCTGGCCGAAGACCTGCGCGTCAAAGACGCCGAAGCTTTCCGCTTGCTCAGCGAAGTCGCCATCCCCTTCCGCTTCCATGATCGCGACGCCGATATCCGCACCCATGCGCCGGTGATCACGCTCGACCGCGCGGGCGCCGTCAGCGAAATCCGCTGGAATGCCCACATCGCCGCCACGTTCGATATGCCAGCAGACGTGATGCCTGCATACTACCGGGCTTATCGCACCTTCATGGCGATGACGCGCGATCCGGCCTACCAACTCACCTTCAAGCTCAAGGCGGGCGAGATGATCGTGTTCGACAACCGCCGCGTGCTCCACGGGCGCGAGGCGTTCGACCCGACCACCGGCTTCCGCCACCTCCACGGCTGCTACGTCGATCGCGGCGAGTTCAACTCGCGGCTGCGGCTCTTGGCCAAGGTCTAGCCGGGGGGCTAGCCAACCATTTGCGTTCCTCATGTACAGCGCCCCGCAGGACGCTGTATTGCGAGACCACAAGACCGCCAGCGCAGCCTGAGACGGTCACCGGAAGAGGAGTACCGCGCATGTCCGCCACTCGTCCCGTCGCGCTCATCATCGGCATGGGCCCCGGCCTTTCCGCCGCGCTGGCGCAGCGCTTTGCCGAAGGCGGCTATGCCATCGCCGGCTTCGCCCGCAGCCCTGAGAAATCCGCCGCGCTTACTGCCGCAATGGCCGCGCAGGGCCACAGCCTCGATATGCGGGGCGTCGATGCGAGTGATTTCGCGATGCTCGGCGCAGCTGTCCGCGCGGTCGAGGCCGAGCACGGCCCCATCGAGGTGCTGATCTACAACGCCTATAGCGCCACCCCCGCCCCGCCCTCGCAGATCCCGCTCGATGCGCTGGTCGGCGATTTCCGCGTCAATGTCGGCGGCGCGCTGGCAGCGGTGCAGGCGGTGCTGCCCGGCATGCAGGAACGTGGCCGCGGTTCGATCCTGCTAACGGGCGGCGGCCTCGCGCTTGATCCCACCGGCTGGCTCCCCGCCGCCTCGCTCGCCGTGGGCAAGGCCGGCATCCGCAACCTCGCGCAGAGCCTGCACAAGGAAATGGAGGGCAGTCCCATTCGCGTCGGCACCGTCACCGTCACCGGGCAAATCCTGCCCGGCACCCCGCTCGCGCCCGAAACCATCGCGCAGCGCTTCTGGGAGCTGCATGCGATGCCGGCCCCTGCCCCGGTCGAGATCATCCTCTAACGCGCGGCTTGTACCGCACCCCCTTGGCCGCTATCGGCGCGCTTCCGCTGCCTTACCGAGAAAGCCCGCCCGCCTTGGCCACGCTGATCCCGCTTGCCGATATCGATCCCGCGCTGATCGAGGATGTGCTCGATGCCGCCTTCGGGCCGGACCGCTTCGCCCGCACGGCCTACAAGGTGCGCGAAGGGACCGAGTGGCTCCCCGGCCTCTCCTTCGCCGCGCTTGACGAGGGCGAGCATATCGCCGGGACGATCCAGTGCTGGCCGGTCGCGCTGAACGACGCCAATGGCCGCGCGAATCCGATGATCATGGTCGGCCCCGTGGCGGTGCTGCCCGGCTTGCAGGGCAAAGGCTATGGCAAGGCGCTTGTTACCGCCAGCCTCACCGCGATCGATCCGCGCGCGCCGCTGCCGCAAGTGATGATCGGCGATGCGGATTACTACGGCCGCTTCTTCGGCTTCTCCGCCGCGCATACCAGCGGCTGGAAGCTGCCCGGGCCGTGGGACCCGGCGCGCCTGCTCTGCCGCACCGCCAATCCCGCTGTCCTCCCGGGCGAAGGCATGCTCGGCCCTTGGCGCGGCTGATCTGATCTGGCATCGCGAACGCGTGCCATATGAACCGCCAGCAGAACTAGCCGCGCTTTCCCTCGCCGATCTCGCCGAGGCCGTTGCCGCGCGCCGCCTGCCAGCGGTCGATACATGGGCTCCAGCACATACGGGCGAAAGCCATATGCGCATCGCCGCAGACGGCACCTGGTTTCACGAGGGCGGCAAGATCACCCGCCCCGCCATGGTCCGCGCCTTCTCCTCGCTCCTCACGCGCGATGCCGAGGGGCAGCACTGGCTCGTCACCCCCGCCGAAAAGCTCGCGATAGCGGTGGACGATGCCGCCTTCATCGCAACCGACATGGACGTGCGCGAGGACGCTGAGCGCCGCCCGGTCATCGCCTTCCGCCTCAATACGGACGACGTCGTGCTTGCCGGCCCCGATCACCCGCTGCGCGCCGCCGGTACGTCCGAAGTCCCCGCCTTCTACCTCGCCGTGCGCCACGGCACCGAAGCGCGCCTCAACCGCAGCACTTATGGCCAGCTGATCGACCACGCGCTCACGCTCTCCGATCCGGAAGCGCTGGCGGTCGAAAGCCAGGGCGCGTACTTCAGCCTGCTGCCGGCATGAGCCTGCGCGAGCGCCTTGCCGACTTGTTCGCGATCGGTCACGCCGATCCGGTGCCGCCCGCCTACGAGGACTGGCGCCCGCTCCCCGGCACGCCCCTGCGCCCCGCCGCGGTGCTCATCGCCGTGACCGACCGGCCCGATCATCCCGAAGGCCCGGGCGTGCTCCTCATCCACCGCCCCTCGCACATGCGCGCGCATCCCGGGCAGGCCGCCTTCCCCGGCGGCAAGCTCGATGCAGGCGAGACCCCGATCGAGGCCGCGCTACGGGAGGCGCATGAGGAGCTCGGCATCGATCCCGCCTTGGTCGACGTGATCGGCGCGACCGACCAGTACCGCACCGGCACCGGTTACGACATCACCCCCGTCCTCGCGATGGTCCCGCCCGACCTCGCCCTTCAGCCCAATCCCGCCGAAGTGGCGAGTTGGTTCGAACCACCGCTCGGCTTTGTGCTCGACGCGGAAAATCACGCCCGCCGGGAAAGCGAATGGGCCGGGCGCCGCGGCTCCTACATCGAGATCATGTGGAACGAGCACCGCATCTGGGGCGTCACCGCCGGGATCATCGCCAATCTCGCCCAGCGGATCCGCTGGCATGGCTGAAGTGCATCTGCCCGCCGCCAGCTGGACGCGCCGCGCAGACCTCGCCGCGCTCGTCGCCGCGCTCGATCCCGCCAGCGCCAAAGCAACTTGTTCGGGCCTTGTCCGCTACGTCGGCGGCGCGGTGCGCGATACGCTGCTCGGGCTGCCCGTAAAGGATATCGACATGGCGACCCCGCTCGAGCCGCAAGCGGTGATCGCGCGCCTCAAAGCGGCAGGTATCCGCAGCGTCCCGACCGGCCTTGCCCACGGCACCGTCACCGCCATACTGGAAGGGGGCCCGGTCGAGATCACCACGCTGCGCCGTGACGTCTCCACCGATGGCCGCCACGCCACGGTCGCTTTCTCGCAGGACTGGGCCGAAGACGCCGCGCGCCGCGATTTCACGATCAACGCGCTCTACGCCGATCCGCGAGACTTGCGCGTGCACGACTTCTTCGGCGGCCTCGTAGACCTCGAAGCCCGCCGCCTGCGCTTCATCGGCGATCCGGAAGCGCGCATCCGCGAGGATTACCTGCGCATCTTGCGCTACTTCCGCTTCCAGGCCCGGTTCGGCTCGCTCCCCGCCGATGCGGCGGCCGAAATCGCCTGCAGCGCGCTCGCCCCCGGCCTCAAGGGCCTTTCGCGTGAGCGCATTGCCAGCGAACTCCTCGCCCTGCTCGCGCTGCCCGATCCGGCGCCGACCGTGGTGCGCATGGCCGATCTCGGCGTGCTCGGGGTCATCCTGCCCGAAGCGGACCCCGCCGCGCTCGCGCCGGTGCTCGCTGCCGAAGCCGCGCATGGCATCGCGCCCGAACCGCTCCGCCGCCTCGCCGCGCTGCTGCCTGCCGATCCACAGCTTGCCGAGCAGATCGGCGCGCGCCTGCGCCTCAGCCTCGCCCAGCGCAAGCACCTCGCACTCGTCGCCGCGCGCACTACGCCGGAAGAGGCTGCCCGCCCGCTCGCCTACAAGCTTGGCCGGCAAGCCGCGCTGGACCGCCTGCTGATCGCCGGACTCAGCCCCGCCGCGCTCGATGGCTGGGCCATCCCCCGGTTCCCGCTCAAAGGCGGCATGATCGTCGAACGCGGCGTCAGCGCCGGCCCCGAAGTCGCCCGCATCCTCCGCGCGGTGGAGGCCCGCTGGGTCAGCGAAGGCTTCCCGGATCAGGCGCGGATCGAGGAATTGCTTAGCGGAGAACTGGCCAAGCGCGATTGAGGTTCAAAGCCCCCCTCCTCGTCAGAGGAGGGGCCGGGGGTGGTGGCTATCCGCCAAACACCGTGAACGAATTCAACCCCCGTCCGGCCCTTTCCACTCGCGCCGCTCTTCCGCAGCGCGAAGCACTTCATAGGCCGTCTGGAGCTTCAGGAACTCCGCCGCCGCCGCGTCATCGCCGGGGCGCACGTCAGGATGGACTTCCTTGGCCCGCGACCGCCACGCCTTGCGCACGGCCTCGAAATCGGCGTCCACTTCCAGCCCGAGCGCCTCCAGGGCGCGCATTTCGTCGCGGCTGCGGCTGCCGTCGCCGGGCCCCGCCCAGCTCTGATAGGCCGATTGCGTGTAGCCGGAAGCTTCACCCCGCTCGGCTTTCTCGCGCAGTTCGGCCTCTTCCTTGTCGAGCCCTTCGAAGTAGTTCCACCCGGCGTTGTATTCGGCGGCATGGCGCTCGCAGAAATACCACCGGTCCGGGTTGTTGGGCGATTTGGGTGCGGGCCGGTCGCCCTTTTCCTCGCACCCGGCCCGGTCGCACAGGCGCACCTGGGCCGCCTCGCGCGCGCCTTCATAGCCGCGCCAGCGAGGGAAGCCCCAGTCAACCGATCTGCCATACCGTGCCATCGAAGTGGCTCTAATCCTTTGTCACTGGACCGTGATTGTCACCGCACGGCGGTTCTTGGCCCAGCTTGCCTCGTCCGAACCCAAAGCGATCGGGCGTTCCTTGCCATAGCTCACCGTGGTGATGCGCGAAGCATCGATGCCCAGGCTTACCAGATAGTTCTTCGCCGCATTGGCGCGGCGCTCGCCCAGCGCGAGGTTGTAGTCACGCGTGCCGCGCTCGTCGCAGTGGCCTTCGATGGTGACGCGCTTGCCGGGATAGCGTGCCAGCCATTGTGCCTGGCTCTGCAGGATGCCCTGATCCTCGCTGTCGATGTTGTAGCGGTCGGTGTCAAACAAGATCGTATCGCCCAGCACCGAAGCGATGAAATCGGCCTGGCTGCCCGGCACCGGCCCCAGCGGCTGCGTCGACGTCGGCGGCGTGGTGGTCGTGGTGCCGGTCGCGCCGGTCGGCTGCGGCGGCAGTTCCTTGGGCTTCGTGGCGCAGCCCGCAAGCGCGAGGCCGGAGGTGAGCAGCAGGGCTGTAAGGATCTTGCGGGTCACGGTTACGGTCTCCTTGGTCATTTACGTTCAGAGTGCATCGCACAAGGCGAATCGGCAAACTGTTTTGGTAGAAGGTTACGGCAGCACCGGACCCCACGAAGGGTCCGAAGCATCGACCGGCGTATTCAGCCGCCGCTCGTTGCGCCCGGTCAGGTCGACCTGCCAGATCGAGGTCCTGCCGGAGGTCTTCGCGGTGCGGAAGAACTGCACGATGCGGCCGTTGGGCGACCAGGTCGGCGCTTCATCCTGCCAGCTATCGGTAAGGTAGCGCATCTCGCCGCCCGAAGGGTTCATCACCGCGATGCGCAAGTTCCCCGCGATGTGCGTGAAGGCGATCTGATCCCCGCGCGGGCTCCATTCGGGCGTGGCAGAACGGCCGCCGAAGAAGCTGATGCGCTTCTGGTTCGTCCCATCAGCGTTCATCACATAGATCTGCTGGCTGCCTGACCGGTCGCTTTCGAACACGATCTTCTGGCCATCGGGCGAATAGCTGCCGCCCACGTCGATTCCCGGCGAATCCGTCAGCTTCACCGAATCGCCTCCGGTTGCAGGCACGCGGTAGATGTCGGTGTTGCCGGCAATCGCCATCGAATAGAGGATATACTTGCCATCGGGCGACCAGCGCGGCGCGAAGGTCGGCCCCTTGCCTTCGGTCACCAGCCGCTGCTGCCCGCTGCCGATATCATAGACATAGATGCGCGGCGTGCCGTTGAGATAGCTGAGGTAGGCGATCTTGCTGTAATCGGGCGAATAGCGCGGGGTCAGCGCGGTCGCCTGTCCGTTGGTGATGAAGCGGTGGTTCGCCCCGTCCGAATCCATGATCGCCAGCTGTTTTCGGCGATGATCCTTGGGCCCCGTTTCGGCGATATAGGCGATCTTGCTATCGAAGAACGGGCTTTCCCCCGAAAGCCGCGAATAGACCATGTCCGCGCACTTGTGTGCCGCGCGCCGCCATTCTTCGGGCTTCACCACATAGCCCTGCCGCGCCAGCTCGCTGCCCAGCGCCACGTCATAGAGATAGCAGCCCACCGTCAGCCGCCCATCGGCCCCGGCCTTGACGAAGCCCTGCACCAGCATTTCAGCGGACTTCGCGCGCCAGTTCGGGAAAGCGGGCGCGGTCACTTCGCCAAAGCCGATCGCGGGCAGCGCATCGGGCCCCACCGGCTTGAACAGCCCGTTGCTCTTCAGATCACCATAGATCACCCGCGCCAGATTGCGCCCCAGCGCCTCGGTATTCCCGCCATCCGCCGCTGTCGGCAGGGTTTCGTTGGTGGGAAAAGTGGGGATGGCGATGCCGAGGTCCTGCCAGTCGCTGTCATCGGTGACCGAACCGGTCAGGCCTTCGTCGGCTGGCGCCGCAGTTGCGCCAGAGGCTGGCACTGAAGCGGACGCGGCGGGAGCGGGCTTGGCCGGCGCCGCCTGCTGCGCGGCCAGCGGCGAGGCCAGCGCAGCAAGCGCGAGCGTGGTCAGAAAAGCGGCAAAACCAGGCTTCATTGCGACAACTTCCTGTCAAACCGGAAACTCGCGATGCGTTTCCACTTGGCATAATAAGGCGCGGGCAGTTCGAACGGCGCCGCAAGCTGGACAGCGCGGATCGCCTGTTCAGCATGGCGCTGCGCCTGCGCGCGGTTGGAATCAGTGATCCCCGTTTGCGATACTACCACGGGCCGCCCGGCAAGGCTTCCATCGGGATTGAGATTCCACGAAAGCACCGTCACCAGCTTGTCGGCATCCACGCCCTGCGGCGCGCTCCAGTGCGGCTTGATCTGGCGCGAGATCCCGCTGACCAGCGAAGCGGCGACTTCGGGTCCGAACGCAGCGGCAGGCGGCGTCGTCGCGGCCCCCGGTTTGCTCGATCCGGGAATACCGCTCAAGAAATCGTTGCCGATCCGGCTCGCCCCCGTCGGCGCATCGGGACGCCGCCGCAAGCGCTGGTCTGCCGGAGCCGCCGCGGCTGCGGCAGGCTTTGGCGGTGCGGGCTTGGCGACAGGTTTTGGCAAAGGCGCTGGCACCGCGCGCGGCTGCGGCCTCGCAACAGGTTTGGGCTGCGGCGCGGGCTTGGCTTGCGGCGGGGGCAGCGGCGCGGGCGCGGGCTTGGGCTGGGGCGGCGCGATCTGCGGTGCGGGTTGCGGCGGCGCAGGCTCCGGCGCAGGTTCGCCGAGCACTGGCGCAACATCGGGCGCGGCCTCGGCATCGGGCTGCGGCGAAGTCGATTGATCCGCGATATTGTCGGCAAACGTCACCGTCATCCGCTCGGGCGGCGACATGATCGACTTGCCCGGCGGCGCAAGTGTCAGCGCCGCGATCAGTCCCACATGCGCGGCCAGCGCGATGACAAGCGCCAGCGCTTCCTCGCGCGTGAGGCCGGAAGGGGAGGACGAGGCACTCATTGCCATGCCGCTTAGGGTGCCGTGACTGAACCGTTGGTGACCAGCGAGATCGACTTGAACCCCGCCGCATTGAGCGCGCCCATCACCCCCACGACGCGGCCATAATCGAGTCTGCGGTCCGCGCGCAACGTCACCAGCGGCGGTTTGCCGCCGGGGCCCGCCGTCGCCAGCCCCGCCAGCCGGTCGGACAGTTCGCCCGGCGCCAGTTCCTGATCGTCGAGGAAAATGCGCCCCTCGCCGTCCATGCTGACGGTGATCGTCTTCTGCTCCGTCTTGAGCGCTTCGGCGCGGCTGTCGGGCAGGTCGATCGGCACGCCTGCGGTCAACATCGGCGCGGTCACCATGAAGATGATCAGCAGCACCAGCATCACGTCGACCAGCGGCGTCACGTTGATCTCGCTCATCGCCGCGCCGCGCCCGCGCCCCCGCCGCCCGCGCCGGCCGCCGCCGGATGCCGTGTTCATCGCCATGGCGTTACTGCTCCAACTCGCGGCTCAGAGTCGCATGAAACCGGTCGGCAAAGCGGAACAGCCGCGTCTCGAAGCGGTTCACCCGGTGCGAAAAGCGGTTGTAGGCAATTACCGCCGGGATCGCCGCAAACAGGCCGATCGCTGTCGCGAACAGCGCTTCCGAAATGCCTGGTGCCACCACCGCGAGCGAGGAATTCTGCTGCGCGCCGATGTTGAAGAAGCTGTCCATGATGCCCCACACCGTGCCGAACAGCCCGACGAACGGCGCTACCGAGCCCACCGTCGCGAGGAAATTGAGCCGCCCTGCCAGCCGGTCCGTTTCTGCCGTCACCACGCTTTCCATCGCCGAATTGAGCCGCTGGCGCGTGCCCTCGCGGTCGATCGACTTGCCCGAGGTCGAGCGCCGCCATTCCGCCAGCGCCGCCGTCACGATCCGTGCGCTGGGCACGTCCTTGCCGCCGCTTTCCTTGTGAAAGGCATCGACATCGCGCGCTTCCCAGAACGCGGCTTCATACCTGGAGCACTTGCGCTCGGCGCTGCCCATCCGCAACGAGAACGAGACGATGATCGTCCAGACCCACACCGAGGCGAGCACCAGCGCGCCCATCACCACCTGCACCACGATATCGGCGTGGAGGAACAGCGCGACCGGATTGAGCCGGGTCGGCATGCCGGCGGTGACGCCTGCAGCGATTGGCTCAGCGGCAGCAGCAAGAACGGAAAGCATCATGGACGAACAGACCCTTCAGGGGGAGACGCAAGGAGCGCCGTGAAAGCGGAGTGGAAATGCGCAGGCAGCCGCCGCGCGCGGCCATTTGGTGAAACGAACGCAACGCGGACCTGCCCCTCGGCCAGCCATTCATCGCCGCGCCGCGCTTTCTGCACCAGACTGCACGTGACGCGCGAAACTTCGGCAACCGTGCTCTCGATCACCACATCATCGTCGAGCCGTGCGGGCCGCTGATACTTGAGCGCAAGATCGGTGACGGCAAAAGCGCCCTCGTCCGCTTCCTGCGCCGCGCGTTGATCGATACCCAGCAGCCGCAGCATGTCCGACCGCGCCCGCTCGAACCAGCGCAGGTAATTGGCGTGATAGACCACACCCGAAAGATCGGTGTCCTCAAAGTAGACGCGCACGGCATAAAGGTGGCGCGTGCCGTCGAAGCAGCCGGAAGGGGGAAGCGGGACAGGCATGAGCGGCTTGTCCTAGCCTTGCCGCGACTCGCGAGGCAAGATCAAACGAGGCGATTTGTTAACCTTTTGCCAGCGCTTTCAGTCCACCCGCGCCAGCAGCGGGCCAAGCTGACGGCCTGCAAACACGTGCACATGCAGATGCGGCACTTCCTGATGGCTGTTCGTGCCCGTGTTCGCCAGCAGGCGGTACCCCGGCGCGACCAGCCCCGCCTCGCGCGCGACATGCCCCACCGCGCGCACGAAGCCGGTAATCTCGGCATCCGAAGCCTTGGCCGAAAAATCGTCCCAGCTCACATAGGCGCCCTTGGGGATCACCAGCACATGCGTGGGCGATTGCGGATTGATGTCGTGGAAGGCGAGCGTCCACTCGTCCTCATGGACCTTCCGGCACGGGATCTCCCCGCGCAGGATTTTCGCGAAAACGTTCTGGTCGTCGTAAGGCTGGGTGGCATCGACCGCCATGGTTCAAGAGCTCCTGCTGGCTTTCTCGGCAATCCCTGAAACGCCCTCGCGCCGCTCAAGCTCCGCGGTCACCTGGGCCAGCGAAACCCCGCAATCACCCATCAGCACGAGGAGGTGGAAGAGGAGGTCCGCCGCTTCCCCCACCAATGCCTCAGGCGCGCCCGTGAGCGCGGCGATCACCACTTCGGTCGCTTCCTCGCCCACCTTCTGCGCCATCTTGCCGCGCCCCTTGGCATGGAGCCGGGCGACGTAACTGGCGTCAGGGCCAGAAGCCGAACCGCCCGCGCGGCGCGCAGCGATAGTGGCCTCGAGGCGGGAGAGCAGCGTGGTCGGATCGGGTAAGGAAGACATCCCAACGGGCATGGCGCGCTGCCCGGTGAAGGTCAAGCGGGGCAACGCATCCCCGTTCGTGTCGAGCGAAGTCGAGACACCCGGCGCCAAACGCCGGGCCGCTGCTTCAGTCCTCTTTGCGTCTCGCCACCCGGCGGCCGATGATCAGTCCGGCAAGCCCGATGGCGAACAGTGCGCCGTCGGTGGGTTCGGGAATGGCTGTACCGCCGCTTGCCTGCGCGAACGCAGCCGTGGCGGTGGAAACAAACACGACAAGGGCAACGGGAATAAGGCGGAACACGCGGGGATTTCCAATACAAGACCTTGCCAGAAAGTTAATGCAAACCCTGTGCCAATGCGCTGGAAATCAAGGATATAAGGGTAGTTACTTAGTTAATGCCCGCAGCGCCACGACGGCATTTGTCAATAAATCCGACAGTCTGTTCGTTCTACCCCCGCGCCGGAATACCCGCCGCGCGCAAGGCGGCATGCGCCTCGGCAATCGAGTGCGTGCCGAAATGGAAGATCGAAGCCGCCAGCACCGCGCTCGCGTGGCCTTCGCGCACGCCCGCGACAAGGTGCTCCAGATTGCCGACACCCCCGCTCGCGATCACCGGTACCGGCACCGCATCGGCAATCCGCCGCGTCAGCTCGAGGTCATAACCCGCCTGCGTCCCATCCCCATCCATCGAGGTGACGAGCAGTTCGCCAGCCCCCAGCTTGGCCAGATTCTCCGCATGGGCCAGCGCATTGATGCCGGTCGGCTTGCGCCCGCCGTGGGTGAAAATCTCCCACTTGCCCGGCGCCACCCGCCGCGCATCGACCGAGCCGACCACGCACTGCGCGCCAAACCGCTCGGCAATATCGCGGACCAGCTCGGGCCGCGCGACCGCCGCCGAATTGACCGCGACCTTGTCCGCCCCTGCCAGCAGCAGCGCGCGCGCATCCTCGGGTGTGCGCACCCCGCCGCCCACGGTCAGCGGCATGAAGCACACCTCAGCCGTGCGCGCGACGACATCGAGCAGCGTCCCGCGCCCCTCATGCGTCGCCGAGATATCGAGAAAACACAACTCGTCCGCGCCTGCCTTGTCATAGGCCCGCGCCTGCTCGACCGGATCGCCCGCATCGCGCAGATCGACGAAGTTCACGCCCTTCACCACGCGCCCATCGCGCACATCAAGGCAGGGAATGACACGGACGCGGACGGTCATGGACTTCCTTCCTTAGCCCTCTCCCCTTCAGGGGAGAGGGTTGGGAGAGGGGCAATGGCGCGGCTCCAAGCCCCTCTCAACTACGGCTAGCGAGCAAGCTCGCAAGCCTCCGTATCTCTCCCCTGCAGGGGAGAGAGCAAGCGCATCACGCCTCAGCCATCGCAATCGCAGCAGCCAAATCCAGCCGCCCCTCGAACAGCGCCCGCCCGGTAATCACGCCCTCGATCCCGTCCGCCTCATGGATCTTGAGCATGCGGATATCGTCGATGCCCTTCACCCCGCCGCTGGCGATCACCGGCAGCCGCGTCGCGCGCGCCAGATCGAGCGTTGCGTCGATATTGCAGCCTTTCAGCAGCCCATCGCGCCCCACGTCGGTAAACAGGATCGAGGCCACCCCCGCATCCTCGAACCGCCGCGCCATATCGACAATCGAAACGTCCGAAACTTCCGCCCAGCCCTCGGTCGCCACCATTCCGTCGCGCGCATCGACCGCCACCACGATCCCGCCCGGATAGGCGCGTGCCATATCCTTCACGAACTCGGGGTCTTTCAAAGCCGCCGTGCCGATCACCACGCGGCTCACGCCCAGATCGAACCAGCCATCGACCGCAATCGGATTGCGAATGCCCCCGCCCAGCTGCACATGCCCCGGAAACACCTTGAGGATGCCCTCGACCGCCGCGCGGTTCACCGCCTCACCGGCAAAGGCCCCATCGAGATCGACCACATGCAGATACTGCGAGCCCGCCTCGGCAAACAGCGTGGCCTGCGCCGCCGGATCATCGCCATAGACCGTCGCGCGCGCCATATCGCCCTCGGCCAGCCGCACAACCTGCCCGCCCTTGAGGTCAATCGCGGGAAATACGATCACGGCTTCCACTCCAGAAAACGCCCCAAGAGCGCCAGCCCATAGTCCTGGCTCTTCTCCGGGTGAAACTGCACGCCAAGCACATTGTCGCGCCCCACCGCCGCGACGATCCCGCCGCCATGATCGGTCATCGCCGCCACGCTCGCGCCCTCTTCGGGTACGAAGTGGTAGGAATGCAGGAAATAGGCCTCGCCCGGCACGATCAATTCGTTGTGGTGCATCGGCGCAACATCGTTCCAGCCCATGTGCGGCACTTTGATGCTCGCATCGCTCGGCTCGATCGCCCGCACTTCGCCGCTGATCCAGCCGAGCCCTTCGGTCACGCCGAACTCGATGCCCCGGTCCGCCAGCAGTTGCATCCCCACGCAAATGCCGAGGAACGGCGCGCCGCCCACCAGCACGCGCTCGCTCATCGCCTCGACCAGCCCCGGCACACCGCGCAGCGCCTCGATGCAGGCCTTGAACGCGCCGACACCCGGCAGCACGATCCGATCCGCCGCGCGTACCACATTGGGGTCCGCCGTCACCGCAACGCCTTCCGCCCCCGCCGCCTTCAGCGCATTGGCGACCGAGCGCAAGTTCCCCGCGCCATAGTCCACCAAGGCAATGACTTCAGTCATTGTACCGCTCGTCCTGAGCTTGTCGAAGGAGCACTTCAGCCACCGAGGATGCCCTTGGTGCTCGGCACCGCATCGCCCTTGCGCGGGTCGATCTCCACCGCGCTGCGCATCGCGCGGGCAAAGCCCTTGTAGATACCCTCGATGATGTGATGGTTGTTCTGGCCGTAGAGGCATTCGATGTGCAGCGTGATCCCGGCGGCCTGGCTGATCGACTGGAACCAGTGCTCGAACAGCTCGGTATCCATCTCGCCAAGGCGCGGCTGGGTGAATTCCGCCTTCCAGATCAGCACCGGCCGGCCCGATATGTCGAGCGCAACTCTCGCAAGGGCTTCGTCCATCGGCGAATAGGCCGTGCCGTAACGCGTGATGCCCTTCTTGTCGCCGAGCGCCTGCGCGATTGCCTGGCCCAGCGCAATCGCGCTGTCTTCTGTGGTGTGGTGCTGGTCGACGTGCAGGTCGCCCTTCACGTGGCACGTCACGTCAATCAGCGAGTGGCGGCTGAACTGTTCGATCATGTGATCGAGGAAGCCGATCCCGGTACTGACGTCGAAAGTGCCGGTGCCATCGAGGTTCACGGAAACCTTGATGGCGGTCTCGTGCGTGGTGCGGGCGATCGATCCGGTGCGCATGTCTCGGGCCTATAGGCCACTTCCGGGCAGAATCAATCGCCTGCACCTCGCACCCCCTTGACCCGCGCGCGGCTCCAAGCCACCCTAAGAAGGATGAGCGATGGACCAGACAGCCTGATACCCTACGATGAGATCGTGCAGGAAGCCCTGCGCGCAGTGGTTGGCCGCGTGCTCGGCCAGGTTGAAAGCGAAGGCGGCACGCTCCCCGGCGCGCATCATTTCTACATCACTTTCAAGACCGGCGCGCCCGGTGTCGCCATCCCGACACGGCTCAAGGAACGTTTTCCGGACGAAATGACCATCGTCCTCCAGAACAAGTTCTGGGACCTCAAGGTCACGCCCGAAGGCTTCAGCGTCGGCCTTTCGTTCAACCAGATCCCCTCCACGCTGGTGATCCCGTTCAGCGCAATCACCGCCTTCGTCGATCCGGCAGTCGATTTCGGCCTCCAGTTCCAGACAGCGGGCGAGCACGAGGACGAGGACGAACCGCCGCATGATGCGGAAAACGATTCGCCCGAAGGCAGCGAACCGACAGGCGCGGATGATGGCTCCAATGTCGTCACCGTGGATTTCGGCCGGAAGAAATGACCGGGCCCGCCCACAAGGCCCCCGAACTTCCAGCACCCGAACCCGTCACTGATTCGGCATCCGATCCCGTAGGCCCGGTGGCGCGCGCGATCCTCGCCGGCGTCGCCATGCGCACCGGTTCGACCCTGCTGAAGCGCAGCGTC
Source organism: Novosphingobium sp. (assembly GCF_965228995.1). GTDB lineage: Bacteria > Pseudomonadota > Alphaproteobacteria > Sphingomonadales > Sphingomonadaceae > Novosphingobium. The sequence goes on from NZ_OZ245852.1 coordinate 3,941,211, forward strand.
GATCGCGGCATCCTCGGCGCCGCACCCGAAGCGCTCAAAGCCGCCGCGAAAGCTGCCGGCGCAAAGGCTGCAAAGGCCACAAAGACAAACAAGCGCGTCGGCCTCGGCGCCCGGCTGCTGACGGCCGCTGCCACCCGCATCGCGACCCGCTCGGTCCCCGGCGCGATCATCGTCGGCGGCGCGCTGCTCGCCAAGACGCTGCATGAGCGCCGGAAGCAGCGCAAGACTTGACCTTCCGGGCCCCCATGCGCCAACAGCGCGCATGGTCCAGCCGACTCCCCAATCGTCCGACGCGCTCCACCGCCGCGGCCTGATGTTCATCATGTCCTCGCCCTCGGGCGCGGGCAAAACGACGATCTCGCGCATGCTGCTGGAAGCCGATCCCGCGATCCGCCTCTCGGTCTCCGCCACCACGCGCCCGATGCGCCCGGGCGAGGTTGACGGGAAGGACTACCACTTCGTCACGCAGGCCGAATTCGACCGCATGGTCGAGGAAGAACAGTTCCTCGAATGGGCGCACGTTTTCGGCCACAGCTACGGCACGCCCAAGGCGCAAGTGAAGGCCGGCCTGCGCGAAGGCCGGGATTTCCTTTTCGACATCGATTGGCAGGGCACGCAGCAACTCTACCAGAAGCTCGAGACCGACGTGGTTCGCGTGTTCCTGCTGCCCCCCAGCATCGAGGAACTGCGCCGCCGTCTGACCGGACGCGGGACCGACAGCCCCGAAGTCATTTCCGCCCGCATGGAACGCGCCCGCGCCGAAATCAGCCACTGGGACGGTTATGACTACGTGGTGGTCAATGACGATATCGACGCGTGCTTCGACAAGGTCCGCGAAATCCTCCACGCCGAACGCATGAAGCGCGCGCGCCAGACCGGCCTGATCGGCTTCGTACGCGAACTGATGCGGCCCTGAGGCGCTTAGATTTCCAGCAACTGCGCCAGCTGATCCAATTGCCGCGGCAGCGCCGCCGCCGAACCCACCAGGGCCTCATCTCGCGCCTCCCGCGAAGGATAGCGCTCATGGAACTTCACCAGGGTACCGCCATCCTGGTCGGCGAAGGTCACCGTCGTGATCGCCCCATCAGGGTCTTCGGCATTGGTCCACACGATCCGCGTATCGGGGACGACATCGGGATAAGTGCCATGGAACGCCATCGTCTGCGTCTCGCCAAAGGCAAAGACCAGCCGGTACGAGCCACCGGTACGCATATCGAGATCGCACTCGAGCAAAGTGATGCCGAAGCCCTCCGGCGCCCACCACTGGCGAAACAGCGCCGCTTCCGACCACGCCTTGAACACTTGCGGCCGTGGCGCTCCAAACCAGCGCGTCATCGCAAGCTCGCACTCGCCGATGCCCTGCGCCGCCTCTACGTCACGCCCGCTCATGGCCGCCCCGCCCGGGCGGAATCCACCTCGGCCACCAGGACCACACCCTTTGCCGCGCTTCTTGCCACTTCGGCATCGCTGCTGGGTGCGCAGAGCATGAACAAGTGCCGCCCTTCCGGCCCGCCCAGCATGCAGGCATAGCACGGCATCTCGCCGGTCGAGACGACCTCCAGCACCGCCCCGCCCTCAGCAATCCGCACGCATTCGGGTGCCAGCGGATTGGCAATCCACACCGCGCCTTCGGCATCGAGCGCAATGCCATCGGGCACGCGCGGGCTCGTATCGGCCCAGACCCGCCGCCCCGAAAGCGCCCCGTCCACGCCCACATCGAACGCCGTCAACCGCGCGCCCAGCGTCTCGCCCACGATCAGCGTCCCGCCATCGGGCGTGATTACCGTGCCGTTGGGAAAGCTCAGATCCGGCGCGGCGACCGATACCGAACCATCCGCCTGCACCAGCACCAGATTGGCCTTGGGGTGATCTGCCAGCACCGCACCGACGCCCCGCGCGCGCAGTTCATGGTCGAGATCGAAGCCGAAATTGCCGACGTAGGCGCGGCCCTCGCCATCCACCACCATGTCGTTGCACAGATGCGCGGTCAGCTCCGCCAGATCAGCGTGCAGCGCCAGCCGCCCGTCCGGCCAGCGCCGCCAGACCTGCCGCTTGCGCATCGAGACAAACAGCAGCGAACCATCCGGCATCCAGCCCAGCCCGGATGGCTGGTCATCGAGCTCCAGCTCGATCCGGTGATCGCCCGCCAGATCGACCGAGCGGATGGTCTTGCTGTAGAAGTCGCTGAACCACAGCCGGCCACCAGAGTCATCGGCATGCCAGCGCGGCCCCTCGCCGAAGTGGAACCCATCGGCGAGCTGGTGAACCGCGCGAGCCATCGGCCTTACTCCCCCAGCGGGTTGATGTGATTTTCCGGGATATAGGCATTCACGATGCCGCCATCGATCGGCAGCGGCGTGCCGATCACATAGTCACCCGCCCGGCTCGCAAGGAAGATCGCGCCGCCTGCCATATCCTCCAGGTTGCCGATACGCTTGAGCGGAATGCCGCGCGCCGAAGCTTCGGGGTTCTTCGCCGCCGCCTTGTTCATTTCCGAGGCAAACGCACCCGGGCAGATCGCGTTGACGATGATGTTGTCCTTGACCAGCCGCGCCGCCATGCGCCGCGTCAGGTGCACCAGCGCCGCCTTCGAAGCCTGATAGCTGTAGGTTTCCCAGGGGTTGACGCGCAGGCCATCGATCGAGGCGATGTTGATCACCTTGGCCGCCTGATGGACCGCTCCCGCCTTCAGCAGGCCGTGCAACTTCTGCGTGAGGAAGAAGGGCGTCTTGACGTTGAGGTTCATCACCTTGTCCCAGCCCATCTCCGGGAAATCATCGAACTCCGCACCCCAGGCCACGCCGGCGTTGTTCACCAGAATGTCGATATGGCTCTCGCGCTGGGCAAGGTCCTCGGCCAGCGCCTCGATCCCCGCGAACGACGAGATATCGCCCGGGAGAGCGATGCACTTGGGGCCCAGTTCGGCGGCGGTTTCCTCAACCACTGCGGCCTTGCGCGCCGTGATGTAGACCCGCTCGCAGCCCGCCGCGATGAAGCCCTCGGCAATCATCCGCCCGATACCGCGCGAACCGCCCGTCACCACCGCAACGCGGCCCTCAAGGCTGAAAAGCTTGGCAAAATCCATCTGTCTGTTCCTCAATAGCCGCTGAGCTGCGCAACGCGCTCGGCATGATAATTCGCATCGCCCATGAACTCGGTCAGCGCGCGCTCGCGCTTCATGTAGAGCCCGATGTCGTATTCGTCGGTCATGCCCACGCCGCCGTGCATCTGCACGCCCTCGCGCACCGCCAGATTGCACACGCGCGCCGCCTTGGCCTTGGCCACCGAAACCATCAGCTCCGCCCGCTCAGACCCGCCATCGAGCAGCTGCTGCGCCTTCAGCACCACGGCCTCGGCAATCTCGAGCTCGGAATAGAGGTGCGCCGCCCGGTGCTGCAGCGCCTGGAATTCGCCGATCAGCTTGCCGAACTGCTTGCGCGTCTTGAGATACGTCGTGGTCATCGCGAAGGCCCCGCTGCCTACGCCCGTCTGCTCCGCCGCCGCGCCGATGCGCCCCGCGCTCAGCACCTTGTTCAATAGCCCGCGCCCGCCATCGACTTCGCCGATCACGGTCGAACCATCGAGCTCCACCCCGTCGAAGCGGACATGGCTCGCCATCGAACTGTCAACCAGCCGCACCGCAGTGTGCCCGATGCCCGCCGCGTCCTTGGGCACCGCAAACAGCGTCACGCCGTCCGCATCGCTGTCGCTCCCCGATGTGCGCGCCGCAACGATCAGCGCATCGGCCGAAGTGCCTTGGACCACGAAGTCCTTGGCACCCGTCAGCCGGAAACCATTCCCTGCGCGCTCCGCGCGGCAGGCAATCTTCTCGGGCTTGTGCTTCGCGCCCTCGTCGATCGCCATGGCAAGCACCGTCTCGCCCGCAATCACCCCGGGCAGCCAGCGCCCGCGCAGCTCGTCCGATGCCTCGGACAGCGCCGTCACGCCCATCACCGCGGTGGTGAGGAACGGCGAAGGCGTCAGGTTCCGCCCGATCTCGGCGAGCACGATCCCCGCCTCGACATGCCCCATCGCAAGCCCACCATCGGCTTCCGCCGCGAGCATGCCGGTAAGGCCCATCTCGGCAAACTGCTTCCACAGGCCGTGGCCGAAGCCGTCCTTGCAATTGATGTCGCGCCAGTGGCGCAGCTGCTTCTTGATCCCGCCCTCATCGGCCATGAAGCCGGTGACAGAATCGGCCAGCATGGCCTGATCTTCATTATAATACAGCGGCATGGATTTGCTCCTGAGCCATAGAAATTCGAGAATATCTCCCCCCTCCGCTCACCCTGAGCCTGTCGAAGGGTGCCGGCACCACGGCCGGGCCAGATGCTTCGACAAGCTCGGCATGAGCGGTTGGCGGGAGGATTGCGTGTCAGGCCCCCGGCAGTTCGAGAATGCGCTTGGCGACAACGTTGAGCATGACCTCGCTCGTCCCGCCCTCGATCGAATTGGCCTTGGTGCGCAGCCACGAACGCGCCGGCGCGCCGCCGCGCGTTTCCTCGCTATCCCACTCGAGCGCGGTGCTTCCGCCAGCTGCCATCAGCAGTTCGTGCCGCCGCTTGTTGAGCTCGGTCCCGGCGTATTTCATCATGTTGGGCTGCGCCGGATGCGCCTTGCCGACCTTGATCTCGTCGAGGAACTTCTCGCCCATTGCGGCGAAGGACAGCGCATCGATATCGAACTGTGCCAGCTCCGCGCGCAGCATCGGCTCATCGAGCCCGCCCCGCGCCAGCACTTTGCCGATCGTGCTCGTCTGCTCGCCGCCGCCCGCGCCCGAGATCATCTCGCGCTCATGGCCCAGGAGGTACTTGGCCACGTCCCAGCCCCGATTAAGCTGGCCGACAATCTGGTGCTTGGGCGCCACCACGTTGTCGAAGAACGTCTCACAGAAGGGGGAACTGCCGCTGATCAGCTTGATCGGCTTGGTCGTCACGCCCGGCGTCGTCATGTCGAACAGCAGGAACGAAATCCCCTGGTAGACATTGGTCTTGTCGGTGCGGACGAGGCAGAAAATCCAGTCGGCCTTGTCGGCATAGGAGGTCCAGATCTTCTGGCCGTTGACGACCCAATGGTCGCCCTTGTCCTCGCCGTAAGTCTGCAAGCTGACGAGATCGGACCCCGAACCCGGCTCCGAATAGCCCTGGCACCAGCGGATCTCGCCGCGCGCGATCTGGTTCAGATAGAGCACTTTCTGCTCTTCGGTGCCAAACTTCAAAAGCGCGGGGCCCAGCATCCAGATGCCGAAGCTCGAAAGCGGCGGCCGCGCCCCGGCGCGGGTCAGTTCCTCGCGCCACACCTTCGCTTCCGCCGGGCTCATCCCCGCGCCGCCATAAGCCTTGGGCCAGTCCGGCACCGTGTAGCCCTTGGCCGCGCAGACCTCCATCCAGGCCTTCTGCGCCGCGCTTTTGAACACGAAATTGCGCCCGCCCCAGCAGATGTCGTCCTCGCCCTGCACGGGCCGGCGCATCTCTTCCGGGCAGTTCGCCTCGATCCACGCGCGGATTTCCGCGCGGAAGGTCTCCAGGTCAGCCATCGCTTATGCTCCTCTCTTAATCGAGAGGTTAAGGCGACTCGCAGCACGCTGGCAAGCACCGATTTCAGCACGGTTTTCCGCCAATCCGCGCCATTGGCGCATGCCGTAGCGTAAAGCCGATCGGCATTGACGAAGGGACGCTTGGGCCTAAGCTCGCGCCAAAATCAAAACCACGGAGAGGTTCCCATGCGATTCCACAACAAGACCGTCGTCGTCACCGGCGCGGCATCGGGCATCGGTCGCGCCACCGCGATCCAGTTCGCCGCCGAAGGCGCGAAAGTCTATGCCGCCGATATCGATGAAGCCGGCCTTGCCGCCACCGCCGCCGAATCCAACGGCGAAGTCCACACCGTGCGCTGCGACGTCTGCAACTGCGAGGACATCAAGGCCCTGATGGACCGCGCCGCTGCCGAAACCGGCGGGATCGACGCCGTGTTCAACAACGCCGGGGCAGGCGGAGACATGGCCAGGATCGACGAGATCGAGCCCGAAGGCTGGGACCGCACGATGCACCTCCTGCTGCGCTCGGTCGCGTTCGGCATACGCTATGCCGTCCCGCACATGATCGGGCGCAAGGGCGCTGCCATCGTCAACACGTCCTCGGTCGCTGCGGTCGGACCCGGCTACTCGCCAAACGCCTACGCTGTCGCCAAGGCGGGCGTGCTCCACCTGACCAAGACCAGCGCCGCCGATCTTGCCCGCCACCAGATCCGCGTGAACGCCGTCCAGCCCGGCTTCATCAACACCAACATCTTCACCACCTCGCTCGAAGTCCCTGCCGAACTCGAGGCGCAGGCCAAGGGCGCGATCGCGATGATGAGCCAGGCCGCCCAGCCCGTCGCACGCGGCGGCCAGCCGAGCGACATCGCCGAAGCCGTGCTCTACCTGTGCAGCGAAGCGGCGAGCTTCGTGAACGGCACCTCGATCATCGTCGATGGCGGCCTCACCATCGGCCCGCGCCATTCGTGGGATCCCGAAGTGCCTGATCTGTTCGAAGCGCTGCGCCAGATGAAAGCGGCGGCCGAAGCAGCTGCCTGACGAAACTGGCGCTTGATCTGGCGCAAGGTTTAACCGACAGATTAAATCAACAAACAAGAGCGGTGCCACACACCCGCACCGCAGGAGAGCAAACATGGATTTCGAACCCACCGAGCGGCAGGTCTACTGGCGCAATCGCGTCCGCGATTTCATCGAGACCAATGTCCGCCCGCGCCACAGGGACTACAAGGCCGAGCAGGCCAGCGGTGGACGCTGGAAAGTGCTGCAGGTGGTCGAGGAAGAGAAGGCCAGGGCCAAGGCCGCCGGCATCTGGAACCTGTTCATGCCTCCGCGCAACGGCGGCCACCACCATGTCGATGAAACGTTCGAATTCGAAGGCCCCGGCCTCACCAACCTCGAATACGCGCTCTGCGCCGAGGAAATGGGCCGCATCGGCTGGGCCAGCGAAGTGTTCAATTGCTCCGCCCCCGATACCGGCAACATGGAAGTGTTCCACCGCTACGGCACGGCCGAACAGAAGGAGCAGTGGCTGCGCCCGCTGATGAACGGCGAGATTCGCTCCGCCTTCCTGATGACCGAGCCGCTCGTCGCCTCGTCGGACGCGACCAACATCGAAACCCGGATGGTGCGTGAAGGCGATGAATACGTCATCAACGGCCGCAAGTGGTGGTCCTCAGGCCTCGGCGATCCGCGCTGCAAGATCGCTATCGTCATGGGCAAGACCGATACCTCGGCCAAGCGCCACGCGCAGCAGTCGCAGGTGCTCGTTCCGATGGACGCGCCGGGCGTTAACATCCTGCGCCACCTCCCCGTGTTCGGCTATGATGATGCGCCGCACGGCCACATGGAAGTCCTGCTCGAAAACGTCCGCGTCCCCGTCTCCAACGTCGTGCTCGGCGAAGGCCGCGGGTTCGAGATCGCGCAAGGCCGCCTCGGGCCGGGCCGCATCCACCACTGCATGCGCACGATCGGCGTTGCCGAGGAAGCGCTCGCCAAGATGGCCCGCCGCCTCCAGTCGCGCGTCGCCTTCGGCAAGCGGATTTCCGAGCAGTCGGTGTGGGAAGAGCGCATCGCCCGCGCCCGCATCGATATCGAGATGACTCGCCTGCTCTGCCTCAAGGCCGCAGACATGATGGACAAGGTCGGCAACAAGGCCGCCGCGCTCGAAATCGCGATGATCAAGGTGCAGGCCCCCAACATGGCGCTGCGCATCATCGATGATGCGATTCAGGCCCACGGCGGCGGCGGCGTTTCGGAAGATTTCGGCCTCGCCGAAGCCTACGCCCACCAGCGCACGCTGCGCCTGGCGGACGGTCCGGACGAAGTCCACGCCCGCGCCGTCGCGCGCATCGAATATGCCCGCCACACCGATCTGCCGAGCGACCCGGGCTTCACCTCGGGCGACATGGCAATCTCGCGCTGAAGCGATCAGACCCGCTCCGGCCTTCCCCCTCCCCGTGAGGGGAGGGCCGGGGAGGGGCGTTCGGCGTCTCGGCAAGGCAGTACGCCCCCACCCAGCCTCCCCCTCACGGGGGAGGAGCCGCACAGTCGGAGAATATGACAATGAAAGCCGCCATCCTCGAAAAAGCCGGCAGCCCGCTCGTCATCGACCAGCTCACCGTGTCGAAGCCCGGCCCGCACGAAGTCCTGATCCGCACCGTCGCCTGCGGCCTGTGCCATTCGGACCTGCACTTCATTGAGGGAACCTACCCGCATCCGATGCCCTGCGTCGGCGGGCACGAAGCCGCCGGCATCGTCGAGGAAGTCGGCAGCGAGGTCCGCACGGTCAAGAAGGGCGATGCTGTCGTCACCTGTCTTTCGGCCTTCTGCGGCCACTGCGAATTCTGCGTCACGGGTCGCATGTCGCTCTGCCTCGGCGGCGATACCCGCCGCCGTCCCGGCGAGGCCCCGCGCCTCACCCGTTCGAGCGATGGCAGCATGGTCAACCAGATGCTCAATCTCTCGGCCTTTGCCGAAATGATGCTCATCCACGAACACGCCTGCGTCGCGATCAATCCCGAAATGCCACTGGACCGCGCCGCCGTCATCGGCTGCGCCGTTACCACTGGCGCGGGCACGATCTTCAACGCCTGCAAGGTCACTCCGGGCGAGACTGTCGCGGTGATCGGCTGCGGCGGCGTCGGCCTCGCCACGATCAACGCGGCCAAGATCGCCGGTGCAGGCCGCATCATCGCCGCCGATCCGATGCCCGAAAAGCGCGAACTCGCGATCAAGCTCGGCGCGACGGACGTCGTCGATGCGCTTGATCCCGATGCCGCCAAACAGATCCAGGAAATGACCAAGGGCGGCGTTCACCACGCCATCGAAGCCGTTGGTCGCCCCGCCTCGGGCGATCTCGCCGTCGCTTCGCTGCGCCGCGGCGGCACCGCCACGATCCTCGGCATGATGCCGCTGAACCACAAAGTCGGCCTCTCCGCGATCGACTTGCTCTCGGGCAAGAAGCTGCAGGGCGCGATCATGGGCGGCAACCACTTCCCGGTCGATCTCCCCCGCCTCGTTGATTTCTACATGCGCGGTCTGCTCGATCTCGACACGATCATCGCCGAGCGCATTCCCCTCGAAAGCATCAACGAAGGCTTCGAGAAGATGAAGGGTGGCCACGCCGCCCGCTCGGTCATCGTGTTCGGCCAGTGATCTGACCAACGAAATTAGCCCCCCCCCCAAACCCCGCCCATCCTGAGCTTGTCGAAGGACTGTCCTTCTTTTGCGGCCAAGCGCATCGCTCAAAGGAAAGAACACCCCTTCGACAAGCTCAGGGCAGACGGGTGTGGGGCGGCCGAAGTGCAGATGTCTCAAACGGGAAAGCGCCAATGACTGAACCTGCCATCGACGCCCAGGCCGCCTTCACCGGCACCGTCGCCCCCGAAGGCGCGGACAAGCTTGACGAAGGCAAGCTCACCCCATGGTTCGAAGCCAACGTGGCGGGCTTTCAAGGCCCGCTCACGGTCTCGAAGTTCAAGGGCGGCCAGTCCAACCCCACCTACCGGATCGACGCGCCCTCAGGCCCCTACGTGCTGCGCCGCAAGCCCTATGGCAAGCTGCTCCCCAGCGCCCATGCGGTGGACCGAGAATACAAGGTGCAGGCAGCGCTGGCCCCCACCGGCTTCCCGGTCGCCCCGCAATATGGCCTGTGCACCGATGACGAAGTCGCCGGCAGCTGGTTCTATGTCATGGGCTGCGTCGATGGCCGCACCATCTGGGACGGCGCGATGCCCGGCGCGACCCCCGAAGACCGCCGCGCCACCTACTTCGCCATGGTCGATACGCTCGCCCAGCTCCACAGCGTCGATGTCGATGCTGTCGGCCTCAGCGATTTCGGCAAGCCCGGCAATTACTTCGGCCGCCAGGTCGATCGCTGGACCAAGCAGTACCGCCTATCGGAAACCGAGCACATGGAGACGATGGAACGCCTCATCGAATGGCTCCCGCGCACGCTCCCCGAACAGACCCGCACCAGCGTCGTCCACGGCGATTACCGCATCGACAACATGATCTTCGCCCACGGTGCGCCCAAGCCGCTCGCGGTGCTCGATTGGGAACTCTCCACCCTCGGCGATCCCCTCGCCGATTTCACCTACTTCGCGATGGCGTGGTCGACCGAAAACGGCGGCCGCTCGGGTGTCATGGACCTCGACCGCGCAGCCCTCGGCATCCCCGAGCTTGACGAAGTCGTCGCCCGCTACTGCGAAAAGACGAGCAGCGACGTCATCGCCGGCATGGACTGGTACCTCGCCTACAACTACTTCCGCCTCGCCGGCATCATCCAGGGCATCAAGAAGCGCTACCTCGACGGCACCGCCAGCAGCGCCCACGCCAAGACCATGTCCGACCGCGTCGGCCCACTGGCGGATAAAGCGTGGGAATACGCGGTGAAGGCGGGGGCGTGAGCCAATTCCTCCCCGAGCTAGTTCAGCCCGAAGGGCTGACGGAGGGGTAAGACCGCCGCGAATGCCTCCACCACATCGCCCCTTTGCGCGCCATCCATCCGATCTGGTGCAACCACATTGATCCGTTGAAGTGCTGCCCATACTCATCCTGTTCGCAGGCGTGAAAAAAGGGCAGCCGCAATGATGGATCGGCGTGTTTTCGGATCAGCGATGTTTGGCGGTATGGCTGGCCTGCTGGCCACGCCGGGGCTTGCAGCACCTACTGCGGCGTCTGCACCCGGCCTTCCGCTGGTTGGTGTATGGCGGCTGCTCGATGCCGCAACGGTGCTGGCCGACGGCCGGGAATTAGATCTGGACGGGCGCAAAGGCCCCTACAAGGGCACGATCATCTATACGCCCGAGCGCATCGTTGCCGTGCAGATTGCCAGCGCCCGCGCAACGCTTGATCCCGCCACACCCTTCGACCGGGTACCAGACGCACAGCGCTTGCCGTTCCTCGACACCTACGAGGCTTATTTCGGGACCTATGATGTCGACGAAGCTGCCGGAATCGTGCGCCATCATTGTGAGGCCTCGCTGGATCCGACAGGTCCCGGGCTCGTCTATGAGCGCCGCTTTTCAATCTCGGGCGATATCCTCACGATCCGCACGACAGCCGACAAAAACGTGTCTGCGGATGGGCACTACAACCGCCTGCATTGGAAGCGCGTTCGCATCTGATTGAGGGGGCTGCACGCGTAATGGGCCTTGCCCACGGCAAGCAATCCACTACCGCAACGCGCCATGCCCCAGCCCGCCCCCCTCACCGTCGCCGCGCTCTATCGCTTCGCCCGCTTCGATGACCCGGCGTCTCTGCGCGCGCCGCTTCTCGCGCTCTGCGCAGCGCAAGCCATCAAGGGCACGCTCCTGCTCGCCCGCGAAGGCATCAACGGCACCATCGCTGGCAGCGAGGATGGCATCGCCAGCGTCCTCAATCATATCCGCCAACTCCCCGGCTGCGCCGATCTCGATGTGAAGTATTCCGCCGCCCCCGCCATGCCCTTCGGCCGCATGAAAGTGCGGATCAAGCGCGAGATCGTCACCATGGGCGAGCCGGACATCGATCCCCTCGCCAGTGTCGGCACTTACGTCGCTGCGCACGATTGGAACGCGCTGATCACCGATCCCGAAACCATCGTGATCGACACGCGCAATGCCTACGAAGTCGCCATCGGCACCTTCCCGGGCGCCATCAATCCAGAAACGCGCAGCTTCAGCGAGTTCCCCGGCTGGTTCCGGCGCGAGCGTGAATGGCTACTCGGCAAAGGCAAACCCCGCAAAGTCGCGATGTTCTGCACCGGCGGCATCCGCTGCGAGAAATCGACCGCCTTCCTCAAGGCCGAAGGCATCGAGGAGGTCTACCACCTCCAGGGCGGCATCCTGCGCTACCTCGAAGACGTGCCCGCCGAGCAAAGCCTGTGGCATGGCGAATGCTTCGTGTTCGACGAACGCGTCGCGCTGGGCCACGGCCTCGCCGAGGGCGAGCATACGCTCTGCCGCACCTGCGGCCGCGCGGTGCCGTCAGGCGAAAGCTGCGAGGCGTGCACTAGCGAAGAATGATTTCGCGCAGAGGCGCAGAGGCGCAGAGACGCAGAGAAAGGTCGAAGCCTGCGGCGCAGCCGCCTTCAATCCTTCCTTCTTCTCAGCGCCTCCGCGCCTCTGCGCGATCCAATCTACCTCGCTTCACTCCACCACAAACGTCAGCGCGCCGTCACCCTCATCAATCCGCACCGTGCTGCCATCGGGCACTTCGCCCCCCAGCAGCCGCTCGGCCAGCGGATCCTGCACGTAGCGCTGCACCGCGCGCTTCAGCGGCCTTGCGCCATAGACCGGATCGTAGCCCACCCGGCCCAGCCAGCGCTTTGCGGCATCGGTCAGGTCGATCACGATCTTGCGGTCCTTCAGCAGCGCCTGCACCCGCGCTACCTGCAGATCGACGATCGGTGCCATGTGCTCGTGGCCCAGGCGGTGGAACAGGATGATCTCGTCCAGCCGGTTGAGGAACTCCGGCCGGAAGTGCGCGCGCACCACGTCCATCACCTGCGGCTCGACAACCGATACGTCCTGCCCTTCCTCAAGGTTCGCGAGGTACTGGCTGCCGAGGTTCGACGTCAGCACGATCAGCGTGTTGGTGAAGTCCACCACGCGGCCCTGCCCATCGGTCAGGCGGCCATCGTCGAGCACTTGCAGCAGCACGTTGAACACGTCCTGGTGCGCCTTCTCCACCTCGTCGAACAGCACGACCTGATAGGGCCGCCGCCGCACCGCCTCGGTCAGCACGCCGCCTTCATCATACCCGACATAGCCCGGAGGCGCGCCGATCAGCCGGCTCACGGAATGCTTCTCCATGAACTCGGACATGTCGATGCGCACCATCGCGTTGTCGTCGTCGAACAGGAAGCCCGCGAGCGCCTTGGTCAGTTCGGTCTTGCCGACGCCCGTGGGGCCAAGGAACAGGAACGAGCCCAGCGGCCGGTTCGGGTCCTGCAGCCCTGCCCGCGCACGCCGCACCGCCTTGGACACAGCGACCACCGCATCGCGCTGTCCGATCACCCGCTTGCCGATGGTCTCTTCCATCTTCAGCAGCTTCTCGCGCTCGCCCTGCAGCATCCGCTCGACCGGCACCCCGGTCCAGCGGCTGACCACCCCGGCAATATCGTCCGCAGTCACTTCCTCGCGCAGAAGCGCGTTTTCCGCCATGCCCTGCGCCTCGGCCAGCTGCTTCTCGAGCTCGGGAATCCGGCCATAGGCCAGCTCACCCGCCTTGCCGAGATCGCCCTGCCGCTGCGCCTGCTCCAGCTCGATCCGCGCCGCATCGAGCGCTTCCTTGAGCTTCCCCTCGGCGGCGATCTTGTCGCGCTCGTTCTGCCAGCGCGTGGTGAGCTCGCTCGATTGCTGCTCCAGATTGGCAAGCTCCTCGCGCAGCGCGGCCAGCCGGTCCTTCGAGGCAGAGTCGCTCTCCTTGGCGAGCGCCATTTCCTCGATCTTCAGCTGGATGATCCGCCGGTCGAGGTTCTCGATTTCCTCCGGTTTGCTCTCCACTTCCATGCGCAGCCGGCTGGCGGCTTCGTCCATCAGGTCGATCGCCTTGTCGGGCAGGAAGCGGTCCGCGATGTAGCGGTTGGAAAGCGTCGCCGCCGCGACAATCGCGCCATCGGTGATCCGCACGCCGTGGTGCAGCTCGTACTTCTCCTTGAGGCCCCGGAGGATCGAGATCGTGTCCTCCACGGTCGGCTCACCCACGAACACCGGCTGGAACCGCCGCTGCAACGCGGGGTCCTTCTCGACATACTTCTGGTACTCGTCGAGCGTCGTCGCGCCGATGCAATGCAGCTCGCCGCGCGCCAGCGCCGGCTTCAGCAGGTTGCCCGCATCCATCGCGCCTTCCGATTTGCCGGCGCCGATCAGCGTGTGCATCTCGTCGATGAACAGGATGATCTCGCCCTCGGCGCCCTTCACTTCGTCGAGCACGGCCTTCAGCCGCTCCTCGAACTCGCCGCGATACTTCGCGCCCGCAATCAGGCTGCCCATGTCGAGCGACATCAGCCTCCGGTCTTTCAGGCTGTCGGGCACGTCGCCATTGGCGATGCGGATGGCGAGCCCTTCCGCAATCGCGGTCTTGCCCACGCCGGGTTCGCCGATCAGCGCCGGATTGTTCTTGGTCCGCCGCGCGAGGATCTGGATCGTACGCCGGATTTCCTCGTCGCGCCCGATCACGGGGTCGAGCTTGCCTTCGCGCGCCGCTTCGGTGAGGTCGCGGGCATACTTCTTCATCGCCTCATAGGCATTCTCCGCCCCGGCACTGTCTGCCGTGCGGCCGCCGCGCAGCGCGGTAATCGCTGCTTCCAGCGACTGCGCCGTCACGTTCGCGGTCTTGAGCGCCTGCCCTGCTGCAGTCGTGGTCGCCAGCGTGAGCGCCACCAGCATGCGCTCGACGGTCACATAGGCATCGCCGCTCTTCGCCGCGATCTGCTCGGCCGCGTCGAGCACGCGCACGGCATCGTTGTCGAGCCCGGGGGTCGCTTGCGCCCCGCCGCCCGAAACGGCCGGGATCCTGGCCAGCGCCTTGTCCACTTCGGCCAGCGCAACGGAAGCCGTGCCCCCGGCGCGCTGGATCAGCCCCGATGCCATGCCCTCGCTGTCTTCCAGCAAGGCTTTCAGCACATGTTCGGGCGCGATCCGCTGATGGCTGTTGCGGATGGCAACGGTTTGCGCCGCCTGCAGAAAGCCCTTGGCGCGATCGGTGAATTTCTCGAGGTTCATGGGTTGGATTTCCTCCTGATGACCCAAAGGTAGTGTGTCATTTCGGCCACACAAGGACATGGATCAAAATTCCGTCCACGCCCGGCCAGGTCGGCCCGCAACGTGACGTAAAGACCCGGAAATGACGCTGTCCTGATGGGTATCAGCCCGCGCCAACCAGCGCACACCTGTCGATGACCAGATGGCGTTCGTCGGGCACTGATTGTCCTACACGCGGCTTTGCCGCTATGCTCGAACGTATGACGTCAGTCTGCACAGCCCTGCCCTGGCCCTTGATCGACCTGGCCGATCAAAAGCCTTCTACTGATCGATTGCAATTATTCCTCAGGACAGTGTCAACTGTGTCAACTTGGTCGCCGCAGCCACGCCCATCAGGGCAAGCGGCCGCCCGAATCGATTTAGCTTCTGTTCAGCCGTCCCATGCTCTGAAACAGAGCGACCACTCCCCTCAGCGCAGCTGCCGTCCGGCACGCCGCGCCAGCCGCAGGATCACCATGCCCCGTTCGCTGTCCCGTTCGCTGATGGCTTCTCTTCTCGCGCTCCCGGTCCTGCTGGCCGCCGTGCCCGCACTCGCCGCCGATCCTGCCGCTCCGCAGATCACGGCGGCGCCGGTGGCCGATCTCGTCAAGGCGGTGGACATTCCCTACGAGCGCTTCACGCTCCCCAACGGCCTCACCGTCCTCGTCCATACCGATCGCAAGGCTCCGGTCGTCGCGGTGTCGGTCTGGTACAAAGTCGGCTCCAAGAACGAACCGCGCGGCAAAACCGGCTTTGCCCACCTCTTCGAACACCTGATGTTCAACGGCTCGGAAAACGCGCCGAACGACTTCTTCACCCCGCTCAAGGAAGTCGGCGCGACCGACGCCAACGGCACGACCTGGTTCGACCGGACCAACTACTACGAGACGATCCCGACCGCCGCGCTGGACCGCGCACTGATGCTCGAAAGCGACCGCATGGGCCACCTGCTCGGCGCGGTCACACAGGAGAAGCTCGATAACCAGCGGGCCGTCGTCCAGAACGAGAAGCGCCAGGGCGATAATGCCCCCTTCGGCCTCATCGAATACGAAGAGTACGAAACGCTTTACCCCGCCGGGAACCCCTACCACCACACCACCATCGGCTCGATGGCCGATCTCGACAGCGCCAGCCTGGCCGATGTGAAGGGCTGGTTCCGCGATCACTACGGCCCGAACAACGCGGTGCTGGTGCTGGCGGGCGATATCGATCTCGCCACTGCGAAGGCGAAAGTGGAGAAGTGGTTCGGCGCCATTCCCGCCGGTCCCGTCGTCCAGCCGGTCAGCGTCCCGGTGCCGACCTTGCCCGCGCCTGTCGCCCGCACTGTGCAGGACCGCGTCGCCACCACCCGAGTCTACCGCATGTGGGCCATCCCCGGGCTCGACAACCCGGACTACCTTCCGCTTCAGGTCGGCGGCCTGATCCTCGGCGGACTTGCCAGTTCGCGGCTCGATGATGCGCTGGTGCGCGGCGCGCAGACCGCCGTTTCAGCCTCCGCGCACGCCGACGTGTTCGCGCAGGGCGGCCAGTTCGTGATGGAGGCCGACGTCAAGCCGGGTACCGACCCGGCCAAGGTCGGCGCCGCGCTCGATGCACAGCTCACGCGTCTGATGACCGAAGGCCCCACCGCTGACGAACTCGCCCGCGCCGCGACCACATTCGCCGCCAGCGAGATCCGCTCGCTCGAATCCGTGGGCGGCGGCGGCAAGGCCTCGACGCTCGCCGAAGGGTTGATCTTCTCGGGCGATCCGGCCCACTACCGCACGGAACTCGAAGCAGCGGCAAAGCTGACCCCGGCTGCCGTGCGCGATGCGCTGGCGCGGTGGCTGAAGCGCCCGGTCTTTGCGCTCACCGTCACCCCCGGGGACCGCACTGGCGGCGGCGAAGCGCGCGGCGGCGATCCGGCCTTGCCGCCTGCTGTTGCGGCTCCGGCGGCCCCTGTCGGCCTCACCGCAAGCAGCACCGATGCCGATCGCAGCAAGATCCCGCCCGCCGGCAATGTCCCCACGCTCGATTTCCCCGCCATCGAACGGACCAGCCTCAAGAACGGCATCAAGGTCGTGTTCGCCCGCCGCAGCGCGGTGCCGGTGGTTTCGGTGCGCGTCTCGTTCGATGCGGGCTACGCCGCCGATCCGAGAGATGCGCGCGGCACGACCGCACTGCTGGTGCGCCTGATGAACGAGGGCACGACCAGCCTCGATTCCTCCGCGCTTGCCCGCGCCAAGGAAACGCTGGGCGCCTCGATCAACGGCATGGGGATGCCGGATTCGACCGCTTTCGAACTCAACGCGCTGGTGCCCAATCTGGCCCCCTCGCTCGATCTCCTTGCTGATTACGTGCGCCACCCGGCGCTCGACCCGGCGGAGCTCGAACGCGTGCGCAACCAGCAGCTCAGTACGATCCAGTCCGAGCGCACCGATCCCTATGCGCTGGCCAGCCGGGTGCTCTATCCCGCGATCTACGGCCCGGCGCATCCCTATGGCTATGCCCCCAGCGGCACGGGCGAGCCGGACGTGGTCAGTAAGCTGACACGCGCTGACCTCGCCGCGTTCCACGCCCGCTGGCTGCGGCCGGACCGCGCGACGATCTATGTCGTGGGCGATACCACGCTCGCCGCTGTCGTTCCGCTGCTCGAGAAGAGCTTCGGCAACTGGCCCTCGAACCGCATGGCCCCGCCGGTCAAGGACTTCTCCGCCCCGATCCCCGCGCCCGCCCCGCGCATCGTCCTGATCGACCGGCCGGGTTCACCGCAATCGATGATCCTCGGCGGCGAAGTGATCCCCGCCAAGGGCACCGACGATACCGTCACCTTGCGCACCGCCAACGATGTGCTCGGCGGTGATTTCCTCAGCCGCATGAACACCAACCTGCGCGAAACCAAGGGCTGGTCCTACGGCGTCGCCAGCCTGGTCAACGACCGTGCCGACCGGCTGCTGTTCATGATCTACGCGCCCGTCCAGACCGACCAGACCGGCCCCTCGATCACCGAACTGCGCGGCGAGATGACGCGTTACCTCGGCCCCAAGGGCACCACCTCCGAAGAAGCCGCCCTCGCAACCCAGGGCAGCGCACGCGAACTTCCGGGCGCGTTCGAAACCTCGGGCGCGGTGCTCGACGGCGTCGCCAAGATCGAGACTTACAAGCGGCCGGACAACTACTACGCCACGCTCCCCGCGCGCTACCGCACGATGACCCCGGCCGATCTGGACGCTGCAGCGCGCAAGGCAATCGACCCGTCCAAGGTGGTCTGGGTGGTTGTCGGCGATGCCGCCAAGGTCAAACCGCAGCTCGATGGACTGGGCTTGCCGGTGGAGGTGATGAAGGCGGAGTGAGGGTTGGGTGAGAGCCCGCCAAAGGCCCCTCACCGCTCACTGCTTGATCTTGGCCCGGCTCACCAGCGTTGGGCTTTCGATCTCCTGCCCGGTGCGCAAGTCCACGACGGTATCGCGGTGATACCCCAGCACGCCGGGAACCGGCGATAGCCGCGAGATGAAGATACCGTAGAGGTTGTTGAGCTTGCCGTGCGCGTGGAACTCGGCCTGCTCGTGCGGCCAGTCCTTCAGAGTGGCAGGCAGGCCGTACTTGGTCTCACCGAGCACAAGCGGCAGGCGTGCTTCCTTGCCTGCGGCCACGCGCTTCTCGTTGGCTTCCTTCTGCATGAGCCGTTCGTAGTCCATGTCCTGATCGATACGCGGAGCGGTGAGCAGCCAATTGCCAAGGTCGGTGATCGCACCGGCCTTCACTTCGAAATGCACCGTCCCCATGCACAGGCACGTGCCCCCAGCCGGAACACCGCCGCCGCCAAGGACTGCGCCATACCAGATGTAGGTCCCGGGCTTGACCGCCGTCATGTAGCTCACGGTTTCGCCCTTGGCGTAGACGAACTGCGGACCGAACCCGACAGAATCGCGCAGCTCGATCGGATCGAACTGGAAGGCTTCCAGCTTTGGCTCAACCGGCGCATCGGGCACTTTCATCTTGTGCTCTTCCAGTTGCGCCTTGTTTGCCAGCCATTGCGCATATTCGGAACGATAGGACTTGAGCGCTTTCTGGAATGCCTTCTGCCGGTCCTTCTCCCAGTCCGCACGGGTCGTGTCATCGGGCACACGCAGGAACGTGCCCCACCAGCGACTGGGCCCGCTGACAAAGATATAGCCCCTGGCGGGATCGAACTTCACCTTGCCGGAAACGACGTTCTTCTCCTCGACCGGCTCGGCGCGCAGCGCGGTTGCGGTGAGGCAGGTTGCGGCAAGCGCCACCGCGATCAGATTACGCACGATCCTCACAGCCCCAGCTCCTTCGTCGTCGGGGTCGGGCCGGAGGCGACCAGCGCCTGCAGCGCCAGCGCATCGTTGCGCCGGTCTTCCTTCTTGCGGCCCATACCTTCCTCGAAGTTGAACTCGGTCCACAAGTCGCGGCTCAGGCCGTAGCGCTGGTACTCCTTGAAATGCATGCAGTTGCGCAGGTTCACCCGTCGCTGCGCCCGCCGCGCGGCAGAGCCGAAGATCGCATCGGCGACAACACTGCCGATGGCGCTGCCGATCGCGCCGGTCAACACGCCGTAGTTGGCAAAGGCGGCAGCATTTCCGGCCGTGCTATCGTAGTAAATGCTGCTTCCGCTCGCCAGCGCATCGCATTCATGGATGTCGACATAGGCTTCGGCGAACGTTGTGTTGGCCCGGTGGAAATAGAAGTACTTGTCGTAATCCTGCTCGATTTCCGGCGTCGGGGTGAAATCGAGCTTGGGCATCACCAGCCCCTCAGGCGAAGGGATGGTGGCCTCCGAAGTGGCTGCCGTCGGCGCTGCTGGAGCGGCGGCCACAGCCGGATTCGCAAGCTGTACCGGTGCGGCTTCCTGCGCCGCTGCCTGCTGCACCGAAACCGGCGCAGACACAAAGATGGCGGCCAACACGGCCGTCAAAGCATGATTTCGAAACAAGGCTAGCCCCCATTGATTGAGGGAATAGCAGCACATCGTTCGCCCGTTTGGAAGACGAATTCGCATCTTGCCGGGGAGAACGCCGGGCCCGGCTTGCCAGGCCCCCCGCTCAGCCCAGCTTCGCCTTCAGTACCTCGTTCACCAGCCCCGGATTGCCCTTGCCCTGCATTGCCTTCATCGTCTGGCCGACGAAGAAGCCGAACAGCGCTTCCTTGCCGCCCTTGTACTGGGAGACCTTGTCGGCATTCGCGGCGAGCACGGCATCGACCGCGGCCTCGATCGCGCCGGTGTCCGATGTCTGCGTCAGGCCTTCGCGCTCGACGATCACAGCGGGGGCGTCGCCGGTTTCGAGCATGAGTTCGAGCACCTGCTTGGCGGCGCTGCCCGAGATCGTGCCCTTGCCGACAAGTGCCAGCAGTTCGCCGCCCGCTTCGGGGCTGACGGGGCTCTCGAGCAGGCTCTTGCCCACCTTGCCCAGCGCGCCGAACAGTTCGGAGGTCAGCCAGTTGGCCGCCTGCTTGGCAACCTCGCTCTCCGGCTTGCCTTGCTTTTCCGCGCTCGCGGCAAGCAGCGCCTCGAACCAGCGCGAGGTTTCAACCTCGGCGGTCAGCACGCCGGCGTTGTAGGCGGAAAGGCCCAGCACCGTCTCGTAGCGGTGGCGCTTGGCATCGGGCAGTTCGGGCAGGCTCGCGCGGCATTCCTCGAGGAACGCGTCGTCAAGCTCGATCGGCAGCAGATCGGGATCGGGGAAGTAGCGGTAATCGTGCGCATCTTCCTTGCTGCGCATCGAGCGCGTCTCGTTGCGGTCCGGATCGTAGAGCCGGGTTTCCTGCACAATCTTGCCACCATCCTCAAGCACACCGACCTGACGCTTGGCCTCCTGCTCGACCACCGCCATCACGAAGCGCACCGAATTGACGTTCTTCGTCTCGGTCCGCGTGCCGAACGGTTCGCCGGGCTTGCGCACCGAGACATTCACGTCCGCGCGCATCGAGCCCTGGTCCATGTTGCCATCGCACGAGCCGACATAGCGCAGGATCGTGCGCAGCTTGGCGAGATAGGCCCCCGCTTCGGCCGGCGAGCGCATGTCCGGCCGGCTGACGATTTCCATCAGCGCGACGCCCGAACGGTTGAGATCGACGTAGGACATCGTCGGGTGCTGATCGTGCATCAGCTTGCCCGCATCCTGCTCCACATGGATGCGCTCGATCCCGATGGTCTTGGTGCTCTCGGGGTTCTTGTCATCGAGCTGCACCTCGATCGCGCCCTCGCCCACGATGGGGTGGTAAAGCTGGCTGATCTGGTAGCCCTGCGGCAGATCCGCGTAGAAGTAGTTCTTGCGATCAAAGCGCGACCACTTGTTGATCTGCGCGCCCACAGCAAGGCCGGTGCGCACCGCCTGACGGATGCATTCGCGGTTGGGCACAGGCAGCATGCCCGGCATTGCAGCGTCAACAAGGCTGACCTGCGTGTTGGGCTCCGCGCCGAACGCGGTGGCGGCGCCCGAAAAGAGCTTCGCCTGCGTGCTGATCTGCGCATGAACTTCGAGGCCGATGACGACCTCCCATTCCCCGGTTGCGCCCTGGATACGATAAGTGGATTCGGTCACGATCAGATTACTCCGGCGTTATCAACGGCACGCTTGGAAAATAGCTGCGATAGAAACGGGCATCACGGGTGAGAATGGCTGCACCAAGCGCTTGTGCATGGCCACCAATAAGGAAATCGGGCAGCGGCAGCTTGGGCGTGTCGGAACCTCTACGAGCGCGATAGGCTTGAAAGGCGCGGCCTGCCAGATACCCCGATGCTGCATCAAGCGGCTCGAAACCTATCAGTAAAGCAGCCAGAACAGCATTGAAGCGCTCAAGGCTTTCAAAGCCCGTTGCCACCTCACTGATAACGACCGGGTTTACGGCTAGATTCGCACCCAGCGCACTGCGGGCAATTTGAGACTTCGACCACTCGAACCAATCAGGATCACGATCAAACAAATCGATGAGCACATTCGAATCCACAAGAATCACGGCTGCCAATCGCCCCGTATTTCCCGCATGTACTCATCCGTCGTCATGCCATCAGGATTGGGGTATTTTCCAGCCAGCGCATCGATCGCCGCAAGCACGCGGTCCTGGCGCTGCTCAGGCGTTTCTGGCGTAGCACCTTCCACCGGCAGGATCACTGTCTCACCCCGGTCATTGGTGCCCACGCGCACGGGTTGGCCCGCCTTCAATCCGGCTCGATCACGCAAAGCTTTCGGGATCAGAACCTGACCCTTGCTGGTCATGTTGACCAGCGTTTCCTGCTCGATCCTGCTATGCGCGTTCATCGTGGCTCTCCTGTGTTACCTTAGGTAACACCACCTCCCTCTTCCTACCACCATTTAGTCGGACGCGCGGTGAACTCCGCACGGGCTTCGATCGCGAGGCCCGCATCGAGCACGCCCTGCTCGTCGAACGGACGGCCGATCAGCTGGAGCCCCAGCGGCAGGCCCTGCCGGTCGAGGCCCGCAGGCACAGACATCGCGGGCAGGCCGGCCAGCGAGGCGGGCACGGCGAACACGTCGTTGAGGTACATCGCCAGCGGATCGCTCACCATCTCGCCGAGGCCGAACGCGGCGGTCGGCGCGGTGGGGGCGAGGATCACGTCGACGCTCTGGAACGCGTCCATGAAATCGCGGCTGATCAAGGTACGGACCTTCTGCGCCTGCGTGTAGTAGGCGTCGTAGAAGCCCGCCGAGAGCACGTAGGTGCCGATCAGGATGCGGCGCTTCACTTCCGCGCCGAACCCGGCAGCGCGGGTGGCGGCATACATGTCCTGCAGCCCGGCGCCCTGCGGCAGATCGCGCAGGCCGTAGCGCACGCCGTCATACCGCGCGAGGTTGGAAGAAGCTTCAGCAGGGGCGATGATGTAGTAGGCGGGCAGCGCGTACTTGGTGTGCGCGAGGTTGATGTCGACGATCTCGGCGCCTGCGTCCTTGAGCCAGGCGATGCCTTCGTCCCAGACGCGGGAAACATCGGCGTCCATCCCGTCCATGCGGTATTCGCGCGGGATGCCGACTTTCTTGCCGCGCAGGTCGGCGTTCAGATTGGCTTCCCAGTCCGGCACCGGCATATCGAGACTGGTCGAATCCTTGGGATCGAAGCCGGCCATCGCTTCCAGCATGATCGCGCAATCGCGCACATCGCGCGCCATCGGGCCGGCCTGATCTAGACTGGATGCAAACGCCACGATCCCCCAGCGCGAGCAGCGGCCATAGGTCGGCTTGATGCCCGAAATGCCGGTGAACGAGGCGGGCTGGCGGATCGAGCCGCCGGTGTCGGTGCCTGTCGCGGCAGGGGCGATGCGCGCGGAGACGGCGGCGGAGGACCCGCCCGAGGAGCCGCCGGGAGCCAGCTGCGCGTCGCTGCCTTCGCGCCGCCACGGCGAGACCACATTGCCGAACGCGCTCGTCTCGTTCGAGGAGCCCATCGCGAACTGATCGAGGTTGAGCTTGCCGAGCATGCCCGCGCCGGCATCCCACAGCTTCTGGCTGACGGTCGATTCGTAAGGCGGCACGAAATTGCCGAGGATGTTCGAAGCGGCGGTCGTCTTGGTGCCCGTGGTCGCGAAGAGGTCCTTCATGCCGATCGGCACACCGGCCATCTTGCCGAGCGGCTTCCCCGCAGCGCGGTCCGCATCGACGACGGCGGCGGCTTCGAGCGCCTTCTCGGGCGTCAGCGTGATGAAGGCGTTGAGCGCGTCCTGCGCTTCGGCAACGACGGTGTTGAAGGCACCTGCGACTTCCGTCGCGGTGAAATCGCCCTTCGCCACGCCGTCGCGGATTGCGGCAACGCCAAGGTCGGTGAGACTGGTCATTATTCGATCACCTTGGGCACGCCGAAGAAGCCATGTTCGCCAGCGGGCGCGTTGGACAGCACCTTGTCCTGCACGTCGCCGCCGGTCAGCGGATCGGCGTTCACCACGTCATCCCGCAGGCGCTGCTGGTTCGGGATCACCGCAGTCATCGGCGCGATCCCTTCCACGTTCACTTCGCCGAGCTGTTCAACCCAGGCGAGGATGCCATTGAGTTCGGGCACCATCGCCGCGATCTCTTCATCGGTCACCTTGATGCGGGCCAGCGAGGCGATCCTGGCCACCGTGGCGGTGTCTACGGACATGACGTTCTTTCGCTAGGACTGGGGCCGACTGGCGCGCGGGCGCCAATCAGCCGGGAACGGATATCAGGGCTGCTGCGGCAGGCTTTCAGCGCCGCCATTGCCAACGGGGCCGCCGCCGGGCGCGCCGCCCAGTTGCTGCTGCATCTGCTGGCGCATCTGGCGGAGTTGCTCGATCTCGGCCGCGCTCTTGAAATCAAGCAGCTCGACATCGAACGTGAGATCGCTGTTCGCCGGAATGGCAACCTCACCCGTGGTGGGGTTCTTCTGCTCCTGCGCGCCATAGGCGAGCGCGGCGGGAATGATCAGCTTGTACTTGCCCTTGCGCTGCATCTTCTGCAGTCCCTGGCTGAACCCCGGGATCACGCCTTCGACCGGCATCGCCACTTGCGAGCCCTTGTCGAATTCCTTGCCGCTGGTGAGGTGGCCGACATAGTTGACGAGCACGACATCACCCGGCTTCGGCGACGGACCGGAGCCCGCCGTGACGGTTTCGACGACGAGTCCCTGATAGCGCACGGCCCAGGCGGCGGTCGCGCCGATCAGCAGCGCGAGAATCACGCCGATCCAGATGCGGGTGAGCGATCCCTTGCCGACCGGCTGGAGCGGAACGCGGGTGATTTCCGACATGTCTTCCCCTTTTGCGGAGCCGGCGGGACGGCTCCCATCTCAAGCCCGAACGCCGGAACAGCACATGCCGGACAAGCGAAAGGGCGCCGCGATTACGGCGCCCTCTTGGCCCAGCCGGACCCTGTTCGCAAGAGGCTAAGGACCGGGATCACCCGGCCCTTGAAGCAGCTTACTTGCCGCCGTCGCGCTCAAGCCGCTTGCGCTCCATCTTGCGGGCGCGGCGGACAGCAGCAGCCTTTTCACGGGCGCGCTTTTCCGAGGGCTTTTCAAAGTGACGGCGCAGCTTCATCTCGCGATACACGCCCTCACGCTGCAGCTTCTTCTTGAGCGCGCGAAGGGCCTGGTCGACATTGTTGTCGCGAACGAGAATCTGCATAAACCGCTACACCTCAATGCTGATGGCGAGAGCCCGCCCACGCGGGAGTCACCTAAAATGGCAGAAATAGAAAACGCGCCGAATCCGAACGGATCGGCTCTCACGCGGCGCCCGCTACCAAAAGCGCCCCCGCAAGGCAAGCAATCTCGTGCAATTGGCGCCCGCCTGCGTTAGGGGCTTGCCCGATGACATCCACCCCGCCTCTGCTTGCCACGGTTCCGCCCGGCCTTGCTGTCGCCGCTGGCGGCGCGCTCGGCGCGTGGCTGCGCTATCAAACTGGCCGCCTGTTTCTTGCCGCTCTCGGCCCGGTTTCGGCCAGCGCCTTCCCCTGGGCCACACTCACCGTGAACGTGCTGGGTAGCGCTGCGATGGGGCTCCTTGTGGGCTGGCTGGCGCGGCATGGCGCGAGTTCAGGTGGGGGCGGCGAACATTGGCGCCTGCTGCTGGGTGTCGGCGTGCTCGGCGGCTACACCACGTTTTCCTCCTTCGCGCTGGAGTTCGCGCTCTTCGTAGAGCGCGGTGCACTGGGGCTTGCCGCCAGCTATGTCGCGGTATCGCTGCTTGCGGGCTTTGCCGCCCTGTTCGGCGGCCTCTGGCTGATGCGGGTGACGGCATGAGCGGGGCTGCGAACGGAGGTGGCAATCCGGACGACGTCCGCCAGTTCACTGTCGTCAAGGATGACGACGGTGTTCGGCTCGACCGCTGGTTCAAGCGCAATTTGCCTGCGGTTGGCTTTGCCACCGTCTCGCGCTGGGCGCGCACCGGGCAGCTGCGCGTTGATGGCAAGCGCGCCGATGTCGATACGCGGCTCGAAAAGGGCCAGGTCCTGCGCGTGCCGCCGGGTGGCAGCGCGCCGGCCGGGATCAAGGGCACGCGGCCGAAGCAGCCACTGACCGAGGAACAGATCGCTCTCGCTGAAAGCATGATCCTCACGCAGGACCGCGCCGCGATCGTGCTCAACAAGCCGCCCGGGCTTGCCACACAGGGCGGCAGCGGCACGCACGAACATGTCGATGGCCTGCTCGATGCTTATGCCGAGGAAAAGGGCCCGCGGCCGCGCCTAGTTCACCGGCTCGACAAGGATACCTCGGGCGTCCTGCTGATCGCGCGCACCCCGGGCAGCGCTGCGTTCTTCTCGAAGCGCTTTTCGGGACGCACCGCGCGCAAGATCTACTGGGCGCTGATCACCGGCGTGCCCGATATCAAGGACGGCCTGATCGAGCTTCCACTCGCCAAGCAGCCGGGCACCGGCGGCGAGAAGATGATGGTCGACGAAAGCGAGCAAGGCCAGTCCGCCCGCACCCGCTACCGGGTGATCGGACGCGCGGGCAATTCGGCCTGCTGGGTCGAGCTGCAGCCGCTCACGGGGCGCACCCACCAGCTGCGCGTGCATATGGCGGCGATCGGCCATCCCATCGTCGGCGACGGCAAGTATGGCGGGCAGGCCGCATTCCTGACCGGTTCGATCAGCCGCAAGATGCATCTCCATGCGCGCCGTTTGCGCATCGAACATCCCGAAGGCGATCTGCTCGACGTGACGGCGCCGCTGCCCGAGCATTTTGCGGCCAGCATGGCGCAGCTGGGCTTCGATGAAGCTGATGGCGAATTGCCGCTGGAGCCGGTCAAGCTGGTGCCGGACAAAGTGATCGAGAAGCGCGCGGCCAAGGCCCATGCCAAGGAATACCGCAAGGAACGCCGCGGGGAGCGCCGCAAGCGCGCCGATGCCCCGCCAAGCGGCCGCACCGCACCCAAGCCGCGCGCAGGCGTCAAGAAGGGCCCGGGAAGCAAGGCTCCCACCGGCACCGCGCTCGCGCGCGCATCGGCAGGCCGCGCCTCTGCCGAACGCAATGCGGCGGAACGCAGCGCCAACGGCGGCAAGCCGGTGCGCCGCGCGCCGGCGGCAGGCAAGACCGGCGGCGGCACTTCAGGTGGCGGGAGGCCCAAAGGTCCAACCAGCGGGGCGCCGCGCCGTAGTCCGAGAGGCTGATGCACCCGAATCCCGCTTTCCGCACCGATGCCAAAATCGATGAGCGCGCGCTGTTTTCCGCGCTGATCGCGGAAGCCGGCTTCGGCATGGTGTTCCTCACCACGCCCGATGGCCCGCGCGTCGCTCATGTGCCGCTGCTCCTGACCGAGGCGAGCACGCTGCGCTTCCACCTCGCGCTCGGCAATGCGCTTACCCGCCATCTCGATGGTGCGCGGGCGCTCGCGGTGGTCAACGGGCCGGACGGCTATATCTCGGCACGCTGGTACTGCGATCCCGATCAGGTGCCGACGTGGAACTACCTCGCGCTCGAAATGGAAGGGCCGATCCGCCGCATGGACCGCGAAGGCCTCCATGCGCTGCTCGAAGACGTCTCCGCTCACCACGAAGCGCGCGTCGCCGAAGGCACGCCCTGGACCATGGACAAGATGGCCCGGATCAAGCGCGACCGCATGATGGACATGATCGTCGGCTTCGAACTGACGGTCGAGGCCTGGCGGCCCACCGTGAAGCTCTCGCAAAACAAGCCCGCCGAAGAGCGCGCGCGGCTGATCGAGGGGCTCAAAGGCGAAGGCAAGCTCGCCCTCGCGGCTCTGATGGAAAGGCTCGGATCATGAGCTTGCGCCTTGCCATCTTCGATTGTGACGGCACGCTGGTCGATAGCCAGGCCGATATCTGCGCCGCGATGGATGCCGCCTTCGCTGCCGCAGGTCTGACCCCGCCGGATCGCAACGCCACCCGCCGCGTCGTGGGGCTCTCGCTGCCCGAGGCGATGCGCCGCCTGCGTCCAGATGGCACGGGCGATGATCACGCAATGCTGGCCCAGCTCTACCGCGACGCCTTCCGCGAACGCCGCATGGCGGGCCAGGTGGCCGAGCCGCTTTATGAAGGCATTGCCGGGCTGATCGAGGAACTGGCTGGCGCGGGCTGGCTGCTCGGTGTCGCCACCGGCAAGAGCGACCGCGGCCTGGTCCATTGCCTCGAGACACATGGCCTCACCGGGCACTTCATCACGCTGCAGACCGCGGATCGTCACCCTTCCAAGCCGCATCCCAGCATGATCGAGGCCTGCCTCGCCGAAAGCGGCGCAGCGGCGAGCGAGACTGCAATGATCGGCGATACGGCCTTCGACATGGCGATGGCTGTCAACGCCGGGGTCCGCGCCATTGGTGTCGACTGGGGCTACCACCATCCACGCGAACTGGTCGAAGCCGGGGCGGAAGCGGTTGCAGGATCGATCGCCGAACTGCGCCTGCTGCTGAAGGGCATGGAATGAGCCGCACATCACTCACAAACCCTCCGTTCGTGTCGAGCGAAGTCGAGACACAGGGCGCGGCGTATGGTGTCTCGACTTCGCTCGACACGAACGGCTGTGTTTTGGTTTTTGAGAGCGAGCAGTGACTGATTCTCCTGATCCCGCCGCCGCGCGCTTTGCGGTGCTACAACTGGTCCGGCTCTCGGGCGCAGTGCTTGCCTTTGCGGGGGTGCTGATCGCCTCGGGCAATATCAGCTGGCTGCACCGTCTGCCCGAAGCGGCGGGCTATGTGCTGATCGGCGCGGGCCTGCTCGATTTCTTCGTCGCGCCCCTCTTCCTCGCGCGGCGCTGGAAAAGCCGTCCGTGAAGCGGTTCTACAAGGCCGTGACCGTCGCCGCGGAAGGCACGGGCTTCCGGGTCATGCTCGATGGCCGGCCCCTGCGCACTGTCGGCGGACGCGCCCAGATCGTGCCGAGCGCCCCGCTGGCCGAAGCGCTTGCCGCTGAATGGTCTGGCCAAGGCGATGAAATCGATCCCGCGCGCTTCGTCTTCCGCGATCTGACCGACTATGCAATCGACGTGGTCGTCCCCGGCAAGGCGGCGGTGGTGGAAGAGCTCATCCCTTACGCCGAGACCGATACGCTGTGCTACCGCGCCGAGCCCGACGAAGCACTCGGCATCCGCCAGCGCACGGTGTGGGACCCGGTGCTCGCCGCCGCCGAATCGCGCTGGGACGTGCGGTTCGTGCGCGTGGCAGGGATCATGCACCGCCCGCAGCCCGATGAAACGCTGGCCCGCCTGCGCGAAGAGCTTGAATTACGCGATGGCTTCACGCTGGCTGCGGTGAAGACCACCGCCTCCCTCGCAGCCTCGCTGGTGCTGGGGCTGATGGCAGTCGAACCCGGCGCAGACATCGACGCGCTGTGGGAAGCCGCCAATCTGGAGGAAGACTGGCAGGCCGAGCTCTGGGGCAAGGACGAGGAAGCCCTGGTCCGCCGCGCCCGCCGCCACGCCGCCTTTGCGGCAGCCGCGCGGTTTGCCGTGCTGGCGCGGGGTTAGCCGACCCAGTCGGCGATTTCGGCCGCGACCTTGTTGGCGGCGTGGTTGAGCGCCGGGCCGATTGCGTCAGGATCAGGATCGATACCCGCCACGGTGCTCTCGAATCGGCGCGTCTCGATCCGCCCATCGGGTAGCCACTTCATCGCATCGAAGCGGACAACCGCGGAGTGGGTTGGCACATCGAAGCCCATCGCCAGCAGGCGGCCACCGATGCGCGTGCCGGTGGTGCCGCGGTCTGCCTCAACCACCAGTCCCTTGCCCCGCGCGCGCAGCGTTTCGGCCAGCAGGTGCTGGAACGCCCGGCTCGGCCGCTCGACCCACTGCGTCCCCTTGATATAGGCGACGCTGGCCGCATCGATTTGCACCGGAATGCGCAGAACCGAAACCGGCGCCGCCGCCGCGGGTTCGAGGACCACGGTCGCATCGCCGAGTGCGCCGCTGCTGCTGGCGCCGATGGCTGGTGCCGTTTCCGGCGTCAGGCTCAGCAAGGTGCCGGGCGGCTTCGCTCCGATGCTCACGCAGCCACTCAGCGCAGCGAGCAAGACAACCGTTGCGGCAATTGTTCGGATTATGCGGGCGCTCATGGCTTGTAGTCCGGCAGTTTGGGGCTTCCCACGACACTGCTGATGCCGCGGTCGCTGATCTGGTCGGTCATCGTGCGGATCGATCGCGAGGTGGCCTCGATATCGCGCAGCGCCGATTCGAAGGCCGGCAAGGTGCGGTCGTTGAACTGCTTCGCAGCGGGCTTCGCTTCATCCATCGTGGCCTGCAGCGAATCAGCCGCTGCCTGCGCAGACTTGAGCGTTGTCCGCAGCTGCTTGGCGAGGCCGTTCGCGGGATCGTTGATCGAAGCGTCGGTCGAATTTGCCAGCTTGTCCACCGTGGCGAGCGTGATAGTCGCCTGCTTGAGCGTCAGCTGCAATTCGGCCAGCGACTTCTTCACCTCGGGCGAAGCGCCCGCGAGGTTGCCGGTCAGCTGGTCGGTATGCGCGAGAATATTCGCGAACGCCTTCTGGTTCTGATCCGAAAGCACCATGGTCAGCCGTTCGGACAGGGTCGCGAGGCGCTCGAGCAGCAGCGGCGCGTTAGACAGGATCTCGCCAAGCCCGCTGCGCTTGGTGGGGATCACCGGCGCACCAGCCGGCCCCGGCTCATCAATCGGTGGTGCGTCCTTGACCGCGCCCGCCAGCTGGATCGTCGAAACGCCGGTGAAGCTGCCTTGCAGGCTCGCGGTGGTGCCCTGGAGGATCGGCACCTTGCGATCGACCTTGATCCGCACGCGCACGAAGCTGGGGTCCTTTTCCCAGAGCGTGATTTCCTTGACCTGCCCGACCGGGACGCCCGAATAAGACACTTCCGAGCCCTTCGCGACACCATCGACCGATTGCTTGAAGAAGATATCGTAGTCGTTCTGCTCGTGCTGGCTCAACCGTGCGATCCAGATCAGCAGCGCGGCCAGCCCCGCCATGAGCAGGATGGTGACGATCCCCACCCAGATATGATTGGCGCGCGTTTCCATCGGCTATCCCTATGCCTGAACATCCGCAGTGCCAAGAGCACCGCCACGCTCGTTACGCTCATTCGCAGCCATCGCGGCGCGGCCGCGCGGGCCGTTGAAGTAGGACTTGATCCACGGGTGGTCGGTCGCGATCAGTTCGGCGATCGTGCCCACTGCGATCACGCGCTTGTCGGCGATCACAGCCACCCGGTCGCAGATCTCGTAAAGCGTATCGAGATCGTGGGTGATGAGGAACACGGTGAGGCCCAGCGTCTGCTGCAGGCTGCGGATCAGCTGGTCAAACCCGGCCGCGCCGATGGGATCGAGACCGGCGGTCGGCTCGTCAAGGAACAGGAGCTCGGGATCGAGCGCCAGCGCGCGGGCGAGCCCGGCGCGCTTTCGCATGCCGCCGGAAAGCTCGCTCGGATACTTGCTCGTCGCCTCTGCGGGCAGGCCGGAGAGCAGCACCTTGTAGCGCGCGATCTCGTGGCGCAGCTCGTCGGTGATCTCGGGATAGAACTCGCGCAAGGGAACCTCGACGTTCTCCGCCACCGTAAGCGTGGAGAACAACGCGCCGCCCTGAAACAGGATCCCCCAGCGGCAACGGATATCGATGTCATCATCATCGCGCGCATCGGTGATCGGGCTGCCGAGCACTTCGATCTCGCCCGCTTCGGGAATCTGCAGCCCGATGATCGAGCGCATGAGCACCGATTTGCCGGTACCCGAACCGCCCACGACGCCAAGGATCTCGCCCCGCCGCACATCGAGATCGAGGTTCTCGTGAATCACATGCTCGCCGAACGCATTGCGGAGGCCGCGGACGCGGATCGGATAGAGATCGGCCTCGCTCCCTGCCGGGGGCGGCACCGCGCAGGCGGTCATGAGTCCTTCGTCGCTCATCCCCAGCCCACTTCCGAGAAGAACACCGCGAAAAACGCGTCGAGCACGATCACCATGAAGATCGCCATGACCACCGCCGCCGTCGTACGCGTGCCGACTTCCTCGGCATCGCTCTTCACCTGCAGCCCCTGAAAGCAGCCCGATGTGGCGACAATCAGGCCGAACACCGGGCCCTTGATCAGGCCTACCCACACATCGTGGACCGGCACCACTTCCTGAATACGCGCGAGGAAAGTGAAGAACGGAATCCCCAGCGTAAGCGCCGAAAGCGCCGCACCGCCGATGATCCCGATCACCGCCGAATACGTGCCAAGCAGCGGCATCATCAGCATCGTCGCGAGCAGGCGCGGGATCACCAGCGCTTCGATCGGGGAGACGCCGATGGTCCGCATCGCGTCGATTTCCTCGGTCAGCCGCATCGTGCCGAGCTGCGCAGCGAATGCCGAACCGGAGCGGCCCGCGACCATGATCGCCGTCATCAGAATGCCAAGCTCACGCAAGGAGAGCCGGCCGACGAGGTTCACCGTGTAGATCTCGGCGCCGAACTGCCTGAGCTGCACAGCGCCCTGCTGCGCGATCACGATGCCGACAAGGAAGCTCATGAGGCCGATGATGGCAAGCGCATTGACCCCCATCAGCTCCATCTGGTGCACCAATGCGCGCATGCGAAACCGGCTCGGATGGCGCAGCAGCACACCGCTAGCCAGCACGATCTGGCCAAGGAAGCCGAGCACCAGCAGCATGCCGTGCCCAAGCCCGGTCATGACCTGGCCGACATGATCGGGCACGCGCAGCAGGAGCGGCAGGCGGTGCGCTTCGACCGGAGACGTGTTGTCGTCCACCGCGCTGATCGCCGAGATCAGCCGCTCCGCCTCGGGCGAGGCGCCGGTGATCGGCGCATCGAGGCGCTGCGACAGGCTCCACGCCGTCCAGGCGCCCACGGTATCGATCCGCGTTGCATGGCTGAGATCGATGGCCGCAAACGGGCCCTCGAGAGCGCGCAGACGCTGATCGATTACGCCGAGCGAGGAAACGGTCATCGGGCCGGAAAACACCAGCGTAGCCGCCCCTTCGGCGACCTGCTCGGTCGAAAAATCGGCTGATGCCCGCATGGTAATGGCTACATGCGGGAAATCGGCCCCAGCCGCAAGCGCGGCGCGCCAGCGCGAATACTTGCAGCGCCGTCCCAGCGATGGCAAGGCCGCGCATCATGACCGATACGACCATTTCCGAAGCGAGCGAGGCCGGAACCCTCGCCAAGACGTTCGAGCCTGCCGGGCTCGAGGCCAAGTGGTATGCCCACTGGGAGGCGAACGGCCTGTTCCGCCCCGAACGCCCCGATGCCGCGCCCTTCACCATTGTGAACCCGCCGCCCAACGTGACCGGCAGCCTCCACATCGGCCACGCTCTCGACAACACGCTGCAGGACGTGGTGATCCGCTACGAACGCCTGCGCGGCAAGGACGCACTGTGGGTGGTCGGCACCGACCATGCCGGGATCGCCACGCAGATGGTGGTCGAACGCCAGATGGAAGCGCGGCAGGACAAGCGCACCAACTACACGCGCGAACAGTTCGTGGAGAAGGTGTGGGAGTGGAAGGCGGAAAGCGGCGGCACGATCACGGGCCAGCTGCGCCGGCTCGGCTGCTCGATGGACTGGAGCCGCGAGCAGTTCACGATGGACCCGCACTTCACCAAGGCGGTCGTGAAGGTCTTCGTCGATCTCTACAATCAGGGCCTGATCTACCGCGACAAGCGGCTGGTGAACTGGGACCCCAAGCTCAAGACCGCGATCTCGGACCTCGAGGTCGAGACGCGTGAGATCAAGGGTTCGTTCTGGCGCTTCCGGTATCCGCTGGCCGATGGCGCGGTGCGCGCGGACGGGCTGGACTATATCGAAGTCGCGACGACGCGGCCCGAGACGATGCTGGCCGATATGCTGGTGGCGGTGAACGCCGATGATCCGCGCTACACGGCGGTGATCGGGAAGTTCGTGGTGCAGCCGCTGACCGGGCGGCGTTTGCAGATTGTGGCCGACGAACATGCCGATCCGGAACTCGGTTCGGGCGCGGTGAAGATCACGCCGGGGCACGATTTCAACGACTTCGAAGTGGGCCGCCGCGCCGGGATCAAGGCGGGCGACATGCTCAACATGTTCGATGCCGAAGCGCGCGTGGTGCAAACGGCGGACGGGCTGGTGCCGGACGAGTTCCTCGGCATGGACCGCTTCGATGCGCGCGCGCTGATCGTGCAGCGGATGAAGGAAGCCGGCCGCCTTGTGCCGCATGTGACGCGGGACAAGGAAGGCCTTGAGACCGAGCACGACGCCGAGCCCCGCACGATCCAGACGCCTTACGGCGACCGCGGCGGCGTTGTGATTGAGCCGTGGCTGACCGACCAGTGGTATGTCGATGCCGAAAAGCTCGCCGTGGCGCCGATGGAAGCGGTGCGTTCGGGCGCCATCGAGATCGTGCCGAAGACCTGGGAGAAGACCTTCTTCAACTGGATGGAGAACATCCAGCCCTGGTGCGTGAGCCGCCAGCTGTGGTGGGGGCATCGGATTCCGGCTTGGTATGGCTCGGATGGCCAGTGCTACGTCGCCGAGAGCGAGGAAGAAGCGCAGTCCAAGGCAGGCGCGGGAGTCACGCTTTCCCGCGATGAGGACGTCCTCGACACGTGGTTCTCCTCCGCGCTTTGGCCTTTCGCCACGCTCGGCTGGCCGGAGGACGATTCCCCCAACCCCGTCCATGCTGAGCTTGTCGAAGCACCGTCCTTTTCTTCGGGCCTCGCGCAAACCGCAGAAAGCAAGGACAACCCTTCGACAAGCTCAGGGCAGACGGGTGTGGGGGGCAAGCATCGTTCCCTGCTCGCCAAGCACTACCCCAACGACCTGCTCATTTCCGGCTTCGATATCCTGTTCTTCTGGGATGCGCGCATGGCGATGCAGGGCATTCACTTCATGAAAGAGGTGCCGTGGAAGCGGCTCTATCTGCATGGACTGGTGCGCGCGGCGGACGGGCAGAAGATGTCCAAGTCCAAGGGCAATGTGGTCGATCCGCTGCTGCTGATCGACAAGTACGGCGCCGATGCGCTGCGCTTCTTCATGTGCGCCATGGAAAGCCAGGGCCGCGACGTGAAGATGGATGAGCGCCGGGTCGAGGGCTACCGCAACTTCGCAACCAAGCTGTGGAACGCTGCGCGCTTCTGCATGGCGAACGGGATCACCGGCAGCACCACCGTTGCCGCACCTGCCGCCACCAGCGCAGTCAACCGCTGGATCATCGGCGAGGTGGTCGAGACTGTGGCCGCGCTCGATCAGGCCATGGCCGACCTACGCTTCGATGCCGCCGCCAATGCGATCTACCACTTCGTGTGGGACCAGTTCTGCGACTGGTACATCGAACTGATCAAGGGCAGCTTCGACGACGAGACCCGCGCCGTGGCCGGCTGGGTGCTCGATCAGATTCTGGTGATGCTTCACCCGTTCATGCCGTTTGTGACGGAAGAACTGTGGCATGCGCTGGGGGAACGCTCGGCGGAGCTGATCGTGGCGGAGTGGCCCGCCCAGCAAGCGGGCGTCGATCCGGCGGCGAAGGCCGAGGTTGAGTGGCTGATCGCGCTGGTCTCCAACTTGCGCGGTGCCAAGAACGAGCTAGGCATTGCCCCCGGCGCGCGGCTTGAAGCCTATCTGCCTGAACCGAGTGCAGCGACTCGCGCGGTGATCGCGAACAACCCGGCCTCAATCGAGCGCCTTGCCCGGCTCAGCGCGATCCACTTCGCCCCGGCCCCGGCGGGCGCTGCCATGCAGATCGGCGCAGGGGATGCGAGCCTTATCGTGCCGCTCGAAGGCGTGATCGACATCGCCGCCGAAAAGGCCCGCCTCGAAAAGGCGCTCGCCGCCGCGCAGAAGGAAGCCAGGTCGCTCGAAGGCCGCCTGTCCAACCCCGCCTTCGCCGAAAAGGCCAAGCCCGAAGCGGTCGAGAAGGCCCGTGCCGATCACGCCCACCACAGCGCCGAGGCCACCCGCCTCGCCGCTGCACTGGCGCGCCTCGGATGAGCCTGACGCTCGCCACCACCACGCCCGGGGAACCGGAAATCTTCCCCTCGCTGCAAGGCGAAGGCCCCTCCGCAGGGCGGCCTTGCGTGTTCGTGCGGCTTTCTCGCTGCAATCTTGCCTGCCGCTGGTGCGACACGGCGTATACCTGGCGCTTCACCGGCGACATTCGCCCGCACCGGGATGACCTGACGTTCGAGCGCAGCGAAAACCAGATCACGCTCGAAGTGCGCGAAGTCGCCATGCGCATTCTCGCGCTACGGCCGACGCGGCTGGTGATTACCGGTGGCGAGCCGCTGCTGCAGGCCCCGGCGCTCGGGCGGCTCATTCCCATGCTCAAGGAGGCGATCCCCACGCTCGAGGTCGAGATCGAGACCAACGGCAGCGTCCCGCCGCCGCACGCGATTACCCAGCTGGTCGATCAGTTCAACGTCAGCCCGAAGCTCTCGCATTCCGGCAATGCCGAGGCCCTCGCCATCGTACCAGACCTCATGCGCGAGTGGGCAGCGAGTCCGAAGGCCTGGTTCAAGTTCGTCATTGCGAGCGAGGATGATCTGAACGAAGTCGCCGAATTGCAGGCAATCTACCGCATCCCGGCCGAGCGGCTCTTCGTGATGCCCGAAGGCACCTCAAGCGAAGTGCTGCGCGAACGTTCGAAGTGGCTCGCCGGCGGCGCGCTCACGCATGGCTGGCGCTTTACCGACCGGCTGCACATCCACCTTTACGGGGATACGCGCGGGACCTGATTTTCCTCCCTCCCCCGCTCACCCTGAGCCTGTCGAAGGGTGCTGGCGCAACGTTAGCGCTGTGATGCTTCGACAAGCTCAGCATGAGCGGTTTGGGAATTGGGCTGCAATCCTTCTGAGCCGCGGCTCAGAACGGAATATCGTCGTCGAGATCGTCGCCGAAGCTGCCCGCGGGCGAACCGCCGCCACCCTGATTCCAGCCGCCACCGGACGAGGCACCACCAGCACGGCCACCGCCGCTGGAGGAGCCGCCTTCGTTCCAGCCGCCGCCCGAACGCTGGCCGCCGCCGCCGCCCATGCCGCCACCGCCTGCACCGCCCTGCGGACCGTCAAGCATGGTCAGCGAACCGCCGACGCCGACCGAAATCTCGGTCGTGTAGCGGTCATTGCCCGATTGATCCTGCCACTTGCGGGTGCGCAGCTGGCCTTCGATGTAGACCTTGCTGCCCTTCTTCAGAAAGCGCTCGGCCACGCCGACCAGCCCATCCGATTGGAGCACGACGCTATGCCACTCGGTGCGCTCCTTGCGCTCACCGGTGGCCTTGTCCTTCCACTGTTCGCTGGTGGCGATGCGCAAGTTGGCGATGCGCCCGCCGTTCTGGAAGCTCTTCACCTCGGGGTCCTGCCCGAGATTGCCGATCAGAATGACCTTGTTGACGCTGCCTGCCATTGATTCGCGATCCTGTACCGTGTGAGGCCAAGGCCTAGCCCCTGCCGCCGATCAGAGCGAGTCTGTGAGCTGCCCATTTTTCCACAACGTCAGCCCAGCCCGAAAACCACCGCTATCCAGTAGGTGATCCCCGCTGCCGCATAGGCAAGGGCGAACAGGTAGGCGAGCATGAAGGCTGGCCACGCCCAGCCATTGGTTTCGCGCCGGGTCACTGCAATGGTCGACATGCATTGCGGCGCGAACACGAACCACGCGAGGAAGGCGAGCGCGGTGGCAAGGCTCCAGTGCGACTTGAGCTGATCCCCCAGCGCCTGCCCTTGCGCGGCGTCGTCGCTCTGGCCCACGGCATATGTCGTGGCGAGCGCGCTGACGGCCACTTCGCGCGCGGCCATCGCCGGGATCAGCGCCAGCGCGATATCGCGGTTGAAGCCGATCGGCTCGATCACCACGGCAAGGCCATTGGCGATATGGCCGGCGACCGAGGCATTGACCTGATCCTGCGGGTTCTCGGCGCGCGGGAAATTGAGCAGCAGCCACAGCACCACCGTCACGCCGAAGATCATCGTCCCCGCGCGGCGCAGGAACACGTAGGCGCGCTGCCACAGCCCGAGCGCGAGATCCTTCACTGTCGGCAACTGGTACTTGGGCATTTCCATGATGAAGCCCGAAGCCGCGCCCTTGGTCACCGTCCGCCGCAGCAACAGCGCCGCGCCCATCGCGCCGAGCACGCCCAAGACATAGAGCCCGAACAGCACAAGGCCTTGCTGGCCGACGCCCGGGAGCACCTGCTTGTTGGGAATGAAGGCAGCGATGATCACCGTATAAACCGGCAGCCGCGCCGAGCAGGTCATCAGCGGCGCGATCAGGATCGTGGTCAGCCGGTCCTTGGGATCGGTGATGCTGCGCGTCGCCATGATGCCGGGTACCGCGCAGGCAAAGCTGGAGAGCAGCGGGATGAAACTGCGGCCCGAAAGGCCCACGCCTGCCATCGCCCGGTCCATCAGGAAGGCGGCGCGCGCCATGTAGCCTGTTGCCTCCATCGTCAGGATGAAGAAGAACAGGATGAGGATCTGCGGCAGGAACACCACGACCGAACCGACCCCTGCAATCACCCCGTCGGTCAGGAAATCGCGCAGGAGCGAGGCGGGCAGCGCGCCGCGCGCGCCGTCCCCGAGTGCGGTGAAGCCGGCGTCGAGCACGTTCTTGACCGGCTCGGCCCAGCTGAACACCGCCTGGAACACCACGAAGAGCAGAACCAGCAGCACCGGCGGGCCCAGCCACGGGTGCAGCAGCACCCGGTCAAGCTGCGCATGGATGCGGTGCTGCGCGGTTTCGGAAAGGATCGCCCCGCGCGCGATCTGGCGCGCCAGCATGCGCCGTTCGGGCGCCGTCACGTGCGGGCGGTGCGCCGGTTCGTCGTCGAGCGCCCGGTCGCGCAGCGCAGCCACTGCCGCCGTCAGTTCGGCCAGCCCGCGCCGCCGCACTGCCACGGTCGGGAAGACCGGCACGCCAAGCGCCGAGGACAGCGCGGTGGGATCGATCACCAGCCCGTCGCGTTCGGCAAGGTCCACCATGTTGAGCGCGATGACCACCGGCCGTCCAAGCTCGATGATCTCCTGCGCAAACACCAGATGCTGTTCGAGGTTCGAGGCATCGAGCACGATCACCAGCACGTCGGGCTGCGTCTGCCCGGCCATGCGGCCCAGGATCACGTCGCGCGTGACTTCCTCGTCGGGGCTCGACGGATTGAGGCTGTAGGAACCGGGCAGGTCGACCAGTTCGACCGGCTCGCCGCTCGGCAGCAGCATGCGGCCCGATTTGCGCTCCACCGTCACGCCCGGATAATTGGCGATCTTCTGCCGCGCGCCGGTCAGGGCGTTGAAAAGCGCGCTCTTGCCCGCATTGGGATTGCCGACGAGCGCTGCGACCATGGTCTGCCGGGTCATGCGGCGGCTACCGGTACAGGCACAACTTGCATCGCCCGGGCATGGACGCGCCGCAGCGCCACCGTCATCCGGCCGATCTCGATGGCAATGGGATCACGCCCCAGAAACACGCCGCGATAGGCGAGCCGCACTTCGGCGCCTTCCTCGATCCCCAGCGCCTTGAGCCGCTGCGCCTCCTCGGGCACGAGCGCGTCCCA
Source organism: Novosphingobium sp. (assembly GCF_965228995.1). Taxonomy (GTDB): domain Bacteria; phylum Pseudomonadota; class Alphaproteobacteria; order Sphingomonadales; family Sphingomonadaceae; genus Novosphingobium. Next base: position 3,980,385 of record NZ_OZ245852.1, read on the forward strand.
ATCAGCGGAGATGATCCGTGCAGGCATGCCAAGAGGGAGTTCGTCGAGGGTCACCCAATGAGCGCTGCCACAGCGCCTGAGTCTTTGCAAGTCAATTGCAAGTCATTCGCAATAACTGTTGCAGCTCACCGCGCCGGATAGCGCAACCGGCCGAGCAGCCTGGTCACGCTGAACGTTTCGTCCTTCGGCTTGGTGAAGCGGGCCTTGGCCTTCTCGAAGCGCATGATCCCATCGATCCGGCGAGCGAGGAAGGCGCGCGTTTCCTCGCGGTCCTCGCTCTTGTCCTCGGCCATGACCGCGAGCGTCGCGGCATAGATCGAGCCGAGGATCGCGCGCTTGGTATAGTGGTTGTAATCCGTCGCGGTATCGCCTGCGAGGCGCCACATCGCATCGGCGCTGCGCCAGGCGAGCCTGGTTGCAGCCGCCACGTTCCACGGCTTGGCCATCTCGATGAGCGCGGCCCGAAGCGCTTCCTCGCGCCCGGCGATCTGGTCGAGCCGGAACGTGACGAGCGCGGTGATCCGCTCGCGCACTTTCATTTTCGCGAGATGGTCAGCCGGGAGCGATTCGGCCATCGCGCGGTCGATGCTGCCCGCCCAAGCGGTGATCATCGCCATCGCGGCCGATTGCCCGCCCTCGCCCTGGAAGGCGAAGCGCGCCGCGCCGGGGTCGATTCCGGCGATCTCCGCAGCCTCGTTCAACGCCGCCTCGGTCCAGCCATCGAAGGCGGCCGCTTCGGCGATATGCGGGGCGAGCGTCAGGCGCAGGTCCTCGAGCGTAAGGTGAGCGGTGGCAGTGCCGATCATGTGCGGTCCGATCAGAACGAGGGGCCGTAGGTCTTCTTCTGACCCGCGGTGCCGCCCTTGGCCGAATTGGCGATCTCGCTGGCGACGGGGCTGTCCTTGCCATCTAGCAAAGCGTAATCGCGCGCAGAGCGGCCAGAATTGTCCGGACGATCGGGATTGGCGCCCGCCTTCAGAAACGCGCGCACCATGGCAAGATCGCGCCGATGCACCGCGGTGATCAGCGGGGTTTCGCCGGTGTTGTTGGGCTCGTCCACCTTGGCGCCCGCGCTGATCAGGTAATCGACGCCTTCGATGAAGCCGAGGTTGGAAGCGAGCACCAGCGGCGTCGTGCCCTTGGCATCGCGCGCGTTCACGTTGGCACCATGTGCGACGAGGAACTGCATCCACGTCAGGTCGCGCCGCGCTGTCACGATGTGGAGCCCGCTCTCGCCGGTGCTGACATCGCGCGTGTTGACGATCTGCGAACCGGGCAGGTTGAGCGCGTCGGTCACTTTCTGGCCGTCCTTCTTGCGCACGGCTTCAAGGAACTTGTAGCTTTCGGAAAACTGCGCGTGCGCCGGCACCACGGCGCTCAGCGCGCCCAGCAGCGCGGCTGCGGCGGCACCTGCGCGAAACGCGCGTGCGATCACGGTCCTGTCCCTCATCACGTCTGCCTTGTCCTTCTCGATAAAGCGCGCATTCTGCCCGTCTGATGACAGACTCGCCCCTTGCAAGGCGATGGTTAGCAGAGCATGAACCGCCGCGCCATGGACCCCATTAGACCTATTCGTATCCGCATGCGTGCTGCCCTTGCCGCCACCGCACTGCTTGTGCTGTCCGCCTGCGGCAGCGCCTCCAGCGAACCGCCGCCGCTCGAAGGGGCAGCCATTGGCGGCGATTTCACGCTGGTCGACAAGACCGGCAAGACCGTGCACGCGGCGGATTTCAAGGGCCGCTACACGACGCTCTATTTCGGCTATTCGTTCTGCCCCGATGTCTGCCCGCTCGATCTGCAGGTCCTGATGCAGGGCTATCACCGCTTCGCCAAGGCGCATCCTGAGCTTGCAGCGAAGGTCGTCCCGCTATTCGTCACGATCGACCCGGCGCGCGACACGCCCGCAGCCGTCGGCCAGTTCGCCGCGCATTTCGGCAAGGAACTTATCGGCCTCACCGGCAGCGATGCCCAGATCGCCCAGATCGCCAAGTCCTATGCGGTCTACTACAAGAAGGGTCAGGGCACCGGCCCCAACGACTACTTGATGGATCATAGCCGCGCCGCCTATCTGATGGGCCCGCAAGGCCAGCCCATCGCGCTGCTGCCGGTTGACAAGGATGCGAATGCGGTGGCGGACGAACTTGCCAAATGGGTCCATTGAAGCCCTGATGCCCGGCTCGCCGCCTTCCTCCGGCCGCTTCTGGGAAAAGCCGATCGAGGCGCTGACCCGTGACGAATGGGAAGCGCTGTGTGATGGCTGCGGCAAGTGCTGCCTCCACAAGCTGGAAGATGAGGACACCGGCGAAGTCCACCACACCAACGTCGCCTGCCGCCTGCTCGATCTCTCGACCGGGCGCTGCTCCGATTATCGCCACCGCAAGGCCATGGTGCCCGATTGCCTGCGCCTGACCCCCCGGCTGGTGCACGAAGTGCCCTGGCTGCCTGCGACGTGCGCCTATCGCCTCCGCGCCGACGGCAAGCCCCTGCCCGCCTGGCATTACCTCGAATGCGGAGACCGCGAGGAAGTACGCCGCGCCGGCCATTCGGTGATCGGCAAGGCGATCAGCGAAGTGCTGGCGGGTCCGCTCGAAGAGCACATCGTGCCGGAGGATTTCGCAGCCGGGAGGCGGCGATGATCTCGCTGCCGCGCATGCTTGCCCGGGTGCGCAAGCCCGGTGCGGTAGCCCCCACCCCTGCGCCCCGCGTGCTGTGCGTTGGCGACCGAGAACTCCCCGTCGTCGTCCGCCGCCTGCGCACTGCGCGCCGGATCACCTTGCGGCTCGCGCCCGATGGCAGCGAGGCACGCATCTCGATGCCCGAATGGGGCCGCACCGCTGATGCCTTGCGCTTTGCCGAACAGCGCCGTGACTGGCTTGCGGCGCAGCTTGCGCGCATCCCCGCCCCGGTGCGGATCGAGCCGGGCTCCACGCTACGCTATCGCGGCGAGGCCTTGCGCATCGAGTGGCGCGAAGGCGCAGCCCGCCGTCCCGCGCTCCAACCCGGCGAGATCGTCATCGGCGGCCCGCAGGACGGCATCGAAAGCCGTCTGCGCCGCTGGCTGGAGGGCGAGGCGATGCGCCTTGCAGGGGAAGATCTTGCGCACTATTGCGCCCGCGCCGGCCAGCCGGTGCCGAAACTGGCCCTCTCGCGCGCGCTCAGGCGCTGGGGCAGCTGCAGCAGCCGCGGCGTCATCCGCATCAACTGGCGCCTCATCATGGGCCCGGATTTCGTGCGACGTTCGGTCGTCGCGCACGAAGTGGCGCACATGACGCACTTCGATCACAGCCCGGCTTTCCATGCCCATCTTGCCGAGCTTTACGAAGCACCGATCGAGCGGGCGAACCGCTGGCTCAAGGCTGAAGGCCGCGGTTTGTACCACGCCTTCGGCTAGTTCGTCGCCGCGAAGGCTGAGAGGAGGCGCGGCCCTTTCGTCCCGATCCTCCCGCCAACACTGGCGCGCGGGCACACCACGTTCTATCTAGGTCGCCATGAAAGAGTTTTTCCGCAACGTCTCCCCGGTTCGCGCGATCAAGGATCTCTGGAAGATCCTCGGCGCACCAAGCGAGTACCGCCTGCGCTCGCTGGCGCTGGCGATACTGGTCACGGGCGGCATCTTTTCGGTCATGTGGCAGCAGGGAGGGCGCGGACTGCCTCGCCCGCCCGAAGTGATCTATTTCGAAAGCTGGCGTGCCGACCGGAGCGATGCCGAAATCATCGCCGGCAATATCGAAGCGACGAAAAAGGCCCGTGCCGAAGCGGCGGAAGAACAGGCCCGCGCCGAAGAGGTGCGCAAGATGTACAAGGCGGTCGGTGCCGCCACCGGGCTCGATACCGAAGCGATGGACCGGCAAGGCAAGGCCGAACGTGAAGCCGAAGCCCGTGCCGCAGCGGCGCGCGACAAGGCGCTGCTCGATCGTCTGGTGGTGAAGCCCACGGCCAACGCCGCGCCCGGCGCCCCCAAGGCACCCTGAACCCGGTGGCGATCTCCGATGCCGATTGGCTGGATGCCGCCGCTGCACTTGCGGCGCGCGGGCGCCCACTAAGCCGTCCCAATCCCGCCGTTGGCGCGCTGATCGTCAAAGATGGCCGCGTGATCGGGCGCGGCTGGACCCGCGCAGGCGGTCGTCCCCATGCCGAGGCCGAAGCGCTGGCGCAGGCAGGCGCAGGAGCGCGCGGTGCCACTGCCTATGTCACGCTTGAACCCTGCGCCCACGAAAGCCCGCGCGGACCGGCCTGCGCACACAGCTTGCGTGAAGCTGGCCTCGGCCGCGTGGTAATCGGCTGCGAGGATCCCGATTCGCGCACCGCAGGCGCCGGAATTGCGCTGCTGCGCGCGGCGGGAATCGAAACCACGCTGCTGCCTTCCCCCGCAGCCACCCGCTCGCTTGAAGGCTATCTCACCCGCGCGCGCCTTGGCCGTCCGCACACCACGCTCAAGCTCGCCACTTCGCTCGATGGCTGCATCGCCATGGCCGATGGGACCAGCCAGTGGATCACCGGCCCCGCAGCGCGGGCACATGGCCACGTCCAGCGCGCCCGCTCTGATGCCATCCTCGTCGGCGGTGCAACCTTGCGCGCCGATTCCCCTCGGCTCGACGTGCGCCTTCCCGGCCTCGCAGCCCGCAGCCCCGCACGCTGGGTGCTGACACGCGGCACCGCGCCTGCCGGATGGCAGGCCATCGCTGATCCCGCCAAAGGGCGTTTCGACGATGCGCAATACCTCCTGATCGAAGGCGGCGCAGGCGCAGGCGCGGCGTTTCTTGCCGCTGACCGGGTCGACCGCCTGCTGCTTTACCGCGCGCCCATCCTGATCGGCGCCGGGCAGCCCGGCCTGGGTGATATCGGCCTCAGCTCGCTCGCCGAAGCGCATGGCCGCTGGCAGCTCAGCGACCAGCGGCGGCTTGGCAGCGACACGCTCGACGTCTACGACCGCATCCGCTGAAGGAGACCGCAAACCCATGTTCACAGGCATCGTCACCGAAGTCGGCCGCATCCATGCCATCGCCACCAAGGGCGATACGCGCGTGACGATAGCCTGCGCGATGGACCCGGCGAAGATCGCCATCGGTGCCTCGATCGCCTGTTCTGGCGTGTGCCTGACAGTGGTGGATCGCGGCGGCACCGCGGGGGACGGCTGGTTCGCAGTCGATGTCTCGGGCGAAACGATCCGCCGCACCGCTCCCGCGCAGTGGCACGAACATGCCGCGCTCAATCTCGAACCCGCGCTCAAGCTGGGTGACGAACTTGGCGGCCATATCGTGACAGGCCACGTCGATGCCGTCGGCCATGTTGTCTCGGTGGATCGCACCGGCGGCTCGTGGCACGTTGTCGTTTCGGCACCGGCCGAACTTGCGCCCTACATCGCCGCAAAGGGTTCGATTACGGTTGACGGTGTTTCGCTTACCGTGAACGATCTGGCAGACCAGCCCGACGGCGCCTGCCACTTCATGCTCAACATCATCCCGCACACCGCCGAAGTGACGACGCTGGGTGCACTCACTCCGAGCCGTGAGGTGAACCTCGAGATCGATGTGCTGGCCCGCTATCTCAAGCGGATGCAGAGCCTGGCGTCGGCAGGCTGAACGCCTGCCGGTTCAGGCGGCCACATCTTTCAGAGCAGCAATGAAGCTCTCGATATTGCCGGTGGTCAGACCGGCAATGTTCACCCGGCCCGATCCCGCCATGTAGACGCCGTGCTTTTCGCGCAGCGCCATGATCTGCTCACCCGAAAGCGGCAGCATCGAAAACAGGCCTTTCTGGAGCCCGAGCGGGGCCATGCTGATCGGCCCGATGGCTTGCGCGGCGGCGAGCCGCTCGCGCACTTCAGCCATGCGCGCGCGCATCGCAGTCAGCTCGTCGATCCACTGCGCGGTGAGCGTCTTGTCGCCCAGGATCAGCCGCACCGCCGCCGCGCCGTGATCGGGCGGCATCGACCAGCTCGCGCGTGCGATCGTCGCGCCGTTGCCCATGGCATTGGCCAGCGCCGCAGCGTCGCTCGTCACCGCATAGAACGCGCCGACGCGGTCACGGTAGAGCCCGAAGTTCTTGTCGCAGCTATAGGCTACCAGCGCTTCCGGAACTGCCGCAAGCACCTTGCGCAGGCCATAGGCATCAGCTTCCATCCCGTCGCCCAGCCCCTGATAGGCAAGGTCGATCAGCGGCAGCACGCCCGAAGCCGCCACCATCGGCGCGATCTCGTCCCACTGCGCCGGCGTGTAGTCCACGCCGGTGGGGTTGTGGCAGCAGCCGTGGAGCAGCACGACATCGCCGGGCGCAGCATCGGCCAGCGCGGCGCGCAGCGCTTCAAGGTCGGCGGTACCGTCGGCGGTCATGTGCTTGAAGGTCTTGAGCTCAAGGCCCACGGACGCGACGATCTGCGCATGGTTGGGCCACGAAGGCGTGCCCATGAGGATGCGCCTGGCGCCCGCGCGCGCAGCCACTTCCACCGCAAGGCGCACCGCGCCGGTGCCGCCGGGGGCCTGCATGCCCTCCACCCGGCTGCGATCGAAATCGGTGCCGAACACATAGGGGATCAGCGCATGGACGAAGCCCATGTCGCCTTCGGGCCCCAGATAGGCCTTGGAATCCTGCGTTTCGAGCAGAATGCGCTCGGCCGCCTTGATTGCGCCAAACACCGGCGTATCGCCCTCACCAGTGCGATAGACGCCCACACCGAGGTCGATCTTGGTCGGCCGCGGATCGGCATTGTGGAGCTTGATCAGCGCAAGCAGCGCATCGGCGGGCTGGGCGTTCAGGGTCTCGAGCATGGGCGCGCCTTTGCCCCCAAACCGCGCCGGGCACAAGGGGCTGCGGGCATGCTTTACCAGCTCAGAACGGCATCCACTTCTGGCTGCGGCTGAACTTCATGTAACCCGCATTGACCCCAAGCCGCAGACCTGCGCCGAAGCGCACCGGGATCACCACGATATCGCCGCGCCGCAGATAGCTCACGTTGAAGCCGCCCACGAAATAGGCCTGACCTTCGCCCGCACCGAAGCGCTTGAACAGGTCCTCGCTATCGTGGAGGTTATAGACGAGCACGAACGTGTTCGCCGCATTGGCGCCAAGGTCGAATCCCAGCGAAGGCCCCGTCCAGTAGACCGGCCGCTCGCCCTCGATCTTGTGGTGGAGCGTGCCCGAACCATAACGCAGCCCAACGACCACCGCACCGCCCGCCTCGCGCCCGGTGATATAGGCATTGGGCTGGCCCTGCTTCTTGAGGATATCCTGGATCATCATGGCAAGGCCCTTGGCGCCCCTGCCGAACACGCCCTCGGCTGCGCCGATGAGGTCATCCTCGCGGTAGGTCGTGCCATCGGCCGCGGTGCCCCGTGCGGGGCCAGCAGGCGGGATCGAGGCCATGCCCGGTGCAGCTGATGCGCTGGCAGCAGCGGGCGAGGAGAACGAGGGATCGCCGGTGCTCGTCGTCGCAGCGGGTGCCGCCGCTGTGCTCGGCGGCGGCGGCGGTGGCGGCGTAGTCGCGGGCGCGCCGGGCCTGGCCTGCAGGTCCGCGTCGATTGCGGTATTGGGGTCGATCTGCTGGACCTGCGCCTGCGCGCCGGTGCCCAGCACCAGTCCGAACGCGGCAAGCCCGATCACGACGCTTTGGCACAGCTTCATTGTGCAATTCCCATCTTGCGGCCCATTACCGGTTCTTCGGCCGGAACCCTTGTCACTCTATCAGGCCCTCATCTCTTCGCCCGGCACAATGAACCGGCGATGAGCCGAGTCGATTTCGCGTCGAGGCGAATCTGCCGCGGCCTCGCGAAACCGGTGACAATCATCAGCAGGAAGCCCCTTGCCGCCCCCCCACTCCCTCGCTATAGCGCGCCCTCGCCGCTGCGATCCGGAGACGTGGGTGAGTGGCTGAAACCAACGGTTTGCTAAACCGTCGTACTGGGATTACCGGTACCGAGGGTTCGAATCCCTCCGTCTCCGCCAGGCTTGCTTCCACATAGCCCCGAAAATATCCAAAAGGCCGCAGGGATCCGGGCGACTGTTTTGGGTCGCACGCTCTGCGCGCTCTGGACCAGTTCCGCCGCCGGCATGACCCGCACCAGCGGCGTGTCATGGCCATGCCGGGGATCAGCCGCGCTACTTTACGACCACCTTGACCGCCACATTCGCTTCCTGGCGCGCAGTGTCGGCGAGTGAGACGTAGAACCAGTGCGTACCGGCCGGGGCGTTCGCGTGGTTGACGATGAATTCATTGCCTTGCCAATGGCCTAGCGCGAGCATGCGCTGGGTGACATCGATGCGGAAGAAGCCGTAGCGGACGCGGATCGAATTGTGGTCGATCGCCAGGCCATCATGCGGATGGGCCACTACACGCACATCAAACGGCGGATTGGTCGCGGCATCGACATGCGGCTCGAGCACTTCGATGGTTGGCGCCATAGGGTTGCTCTTGCCGAGGTTCAGGCCCTTTTCTGCCGCCGGTCCGCCGGGATGTGCCGCGAAGGCTTTGGCCGAAGCTGTGGCTTCCGCATCGCTCACGAGGCTTCCGGCCGCGCCGCCCATCTGCTCCGCAAACGCAGGACCGGTGAGCGCAAGAAGCGTCCCTGCGGCCACGCCAAAGACACCCACGACAAGCCATTTGCGATATCCGGTATCGATTGGCCGTTTTCTACCCATGTTAACCATGTGTCTGTCCTCCCATTTGCTGCCGGCCAATGGCGAGAGAGGCCAGCGCCAGCCAGCGGGGGCATTGTACACCTCGCGGGACCAAGGAGCCATGCGAAAACGCGGCCGGATCGCACTGTGTCATTAGGCTTGTTCGGTTAGGAAATTGGGCTTAACCATAGTTGCAGCAAGAGGGCCAAGATGTGCGCCTTGCTCCTGCCGCGAATGAACCGAGCAAGGGCAAACGGCGCATGAGCCTCAAGCGGGATCGCAGATAAATAACGGCAACGGCCGAACCTGACTGCGGCGCTCACCCCACCGGTAATTGTGCGTGCCGCGTTCTGACGACGTAAGCAGGCTGACAACAAGAATCCGCTGAGGGAGTGAACGATGCTGATGAAGCGGATCGCCGGTTTGGCTTTCCTGACTGCGACCATCGGCGGTTGCGGCCACTATGGCGATCACCCTCCCAGGTCGGCTGATCCGCCCGGCCGAGCCATCGCCGGGCTGGATGGCAAGGCCTTCTATCTCTTCCGCGCAGGCTACAAATGTGGCGGCCCCATGCATGCAAGCCAGTTGATGGCCAGTTGGGTCGACAAGATCGAGATCGTCGAAGGGCGGCTCATCCGGTGGGGCAGCCGCTGCGGCGGTGAGGGTCTGCCCCTGCCCCCGGAAGAACGGCGGACATTGCGTGTCAGTGCCGACGGGAAAACGCTGACGCTGGCCGGGATCACCTATCGCCAGTCTGCCGATCCAATCCAGGACGCGGAGGTCCAGCCATGAGCGTCACTTCGCGCTGGCTGGCCCTGATCCTTGCGCTGGGCACCTCGCCGGTCGCCGCAAATCCGGTGCTGAGGGCGGATGGCGACCAGATCATGCCGAGCGGCGGGCATATGGTCGTCAGCAAGGGCGCCTCGCTGCATTCGGTCGAGTGGCGGCAGCATGATATCCCGGTGTGCTGGCTCAAGCCTGCAGCCGAGGACGCCCCCGCGCGCGCGATCGTTCGCCAGGCCGTGCACGAGACCTGGGAAGCCGCGGCGGACGTGCGTCTTTCCGGCTGGCGTGATTGCGACGAGCGAGGTGGTCCTGCGAAGATGGTGCGCATCCTCGTCAGCGATGCGGAATGGCCGCGCGCGATGGTGGGGACGAATGCCCTCTCCAAGCATGCGCAGACCGTCTATATGAACTTCCACCTTTGGCGCCGCCCCGGCTTCAGCGGGTGCGCCGGAAAGCAGGAACGCTGCCTGCGCTTTTCTGCCGTGCACGAATTCGGCCACGTGCTGGGGCTGATCCACGAGCAGGATCGTCCTGAAACACCGGCAGACTGCATCAACGGGCTCGCACCGGGTCAACGCCAGCACCAGAGCCTGTCCGATCTCGATCTGCTGACCGGGTATGATCCCGACTCGCTGATGAACTATTGCAGCGCGCGCGGATTTGATCCGCAGAAGCCACTGACTCTCTCCAGCGAGGATACTGTGGCAATCCGCAAGCTGTTCGGCACCGCCAAGCCGGACACGCCCGCGCTCGTCCCGGCATCGGACCCGCTTCCGGCAGTGTCAGGTCCGTCTCGGATGCCCGGCCTGGCGCAAGGCGGAGCTAGCGGTGCCAGCACGGCGCCCCCGACGCCCACGGCCCCACCGCCAGCAGGCACCGCGCCTGCGCCGGATGCCGCAGACGTACGAACGAAGCCGCAGCATCCCTTGTTCGATCCCAATTGACGGATCTCGTCACGATCCGCCCGCAGCGCGCCATGGAGGTTTTTCATGAACCCTTTCAATAGCATGGTAAGGTCAACTCTGGTCGGAATGGCAGGTTTCGCGCTGGCGGCAGCGCCGGGTTCGGCCTGGGCCAAGGATACTGCGGTGCTCATCGGCGTGGGCAAGTTCGTAAGCCTTGAAGGCAACGATCTGCCCGGCATCGGGCTTGACGTCGACATGATGAAGGGCGTCGCCGACCGGCTCGGCTACAAATCCGTGATCGAGTTGAGAGACCGCGCCGCGACCCGCCGTGCCATTCTCGATGAGCTTGAGCAGCTGCTGGTCAAGGATGCCGAGCCGACAGACCACGTCCTGATCTACTTCAGCGGCCACGGCACCCGGGTCGACATTCCGAACGCCGAGGGACACTTCGAAACCCACAGCGCCATTGTTGCTGCCGACGCCGCTCTGGTCACCACGGCCGATGGCGGCGAGACACTGCGCGGCGTGGTTGTCGGCGAGGAGTTCTCCGAACTGTTCCGCCGGGCGCGGGTGCAGTCGATCACCCTCGTCGTCGATGCCTGTCATTCCGGCTCGATCGACCGGAACATCGCGCTCGGGCATCCGGTGCTCGGAACAGTCAGGGCGGTCCGCAAGTTCCTCGTCTGGCCCGGGATGCCGAGCACTCCTGCCCCCTCGATCGACCGCGCGGTGAGCATCGGCCTGCCCAAGGACGTCGCGGCTTCGGCGCATTATGTCTCGATGGCGGCGGCGGGCGATGAGGAATCCGCGCTGGCCACCGATGCGGGCAGCATGTTCACGGTCGGGGTCACGCAGGCAATCGCCCGGAAATCAGCCGACGGCGCAATATCGCCGCGCGAAACTGTCAAGCTGGCTTCGGCCTATATCGCGCGGGAAGCCTCGGACGCGTCGGGCGAAGTGTTCCACCCCGAAGTCCACGGGTCCGATGTCCTGATCGATAGCCCGATGAAGCTGAGCGACACGTCAGCCGGCGGCGGCCCGAACTGGCGCGAGGTGCTGAAGATTGCCGCAGGATTGCCGAGGCTCGGAATTTCGGGCCTGCAAGCCCGGTACAAGGCCGGTGAAGAGGTCCACATGAAGATTACCTTGCCCGGGCAAGGCTATCTGAGCGTTCTCGCCGTCGGCCCCGATGATAGCATCACGCTTCTCTTCCCCAATCAGAACGCGCCAGACAATCATGTCACGGCAGGAGCGATCACGCTTCCCGCCGATATTCCCAAGATCGATGGTCAGGAGATCTATTTTCCGGTCACCGCGCCGTTCGGCAAGACGCTGATCGCTGCAGTCCTCACCAAGGAACCGCTCGATCTGGTGCAGAGCGCTACCGATGCGCATTCGGGCAAGGCGCTCTACACTCCCTCGTTTGCCGCGCTCGAACAGCTGCTCGAAAAGGGCAATGCGACCCGCGCGATAACGCTGGGCGTCCGCAAGTCGTCGGTTGAAGTCACCGCCTGGGCGACCTCTCTCGAGGCGCAGACCTGCAGCGCGCAAGGCTGCTGAGCGCGGACGCGATGGAGGATCGGAGATGAAACCGCACCGCCCGCTGCCCGCCGCTCTGCGCCTTGGCCTGGCGCTGGCGCTAGCAGCGGCGGGATTGGTGCTGCCTGCCGCCGTAGAGGCGCGGACCATCGCGCTGCTGATCGGCATCGGGCAGTTCGACGGAGTCGGGCTGGCGACCCCGGGGGAGCGGGCGCGGCTCTCGCTGGAGGGGCCGCCGCTCGATATTGCCGCGATGCGCCGTGTCGTCGAGAGCCAGATCGGCGTCCGGCCCGAAGACATCAGCGTGCTGCTCGATCACGATGCGAGCCGCGCGAACATCCGCGCAGAGCTGGCCGCACTCGTCACCCGCTCGCAGCCGGGCGATACCGTGCTGATCTACTTTTCCGGCCACGGCACGAGCCAGCGCGATCCTGACAGCCGGACGGGCTTGCCGCAGGGCACCAGCGCGTGGATCCCCGCCGATTTCGATTGGGGCAATATGGACAATATCGGGGAGCGCCTCATCAGCGGCCGCCTCGATATCCGCCCCCTCGCGCTCGAACCGCTCGATCGCGGCGGGCGCAAGGTCATCATCATTTCGGACAGCTGTTTTTCGGGCAATATCGCGCGCGGCATCGGGACGCCTCAGGGCGCGGTGATCAATCGGTACGTGCCGCTCGGTGACAGCGCGGAGCCGCCCGCCGGGCTCAAGGCCGGCGATTTCACGCCGCCGGTCTACCCCTACCGCAACGTGCTCATGCTTTCCGCCAGTTCGGACACGGAAAAGGCGGCCGACCTGGCGCAGAGCCGCGCCAGCCTCACGGTCGACGGCAAGCCCAAGGGCGCGCTCACCAACGCCTTGCTGCGGGTGTTCGAGGGGCTGGCCCCGGCGGACTATGACCATGATGGCAAGGTCAGCTTTGTCGAGCTGCGCCGTGCGGTGCTGGAGGATCTGGCCGCCAAGCATCTCGCCCAGTCGCCGCAGCTGCTGCCCTCGCTCGATCAGGACCCCAAGGGGATCATCTTCAGCCCGGTCCCGGGCGCCCCGGCGCTTGCGGTGGGTGAACAAGTTGATCGGCTGCGCGTCGCGATTCCGGAAAGCGCAGCGACACTGGGCTCGGCCCTGCGCGGCTCGGGCGAGATCGCGCTGGTCACCGGTGCTGCAGACATGATGGTCACCCCGGGAACCGCGCCGGACCGGCTCACGCTGGCCAATGGTGCTGGCGATCTGGTGGCCCTCGACGTTTCGGGTGAAGCCATTGTCGCACGGCTGCGCGCCGCCGCATGGGCACGGCGGCTGGTGGCAGCAGGCGGGGCAAAGATCGCGCTCGTCGCCGACACCGAACCGACCGCCCGCGGCGGCACATTCGTGATCGGGCGCGACAGCCTGCAGTTCGCCGTCAAGGCGGGTGAGCCGGTCTGGTATCTGGTGCTCGATATCGATCCCCAGGGCCGGCTGAACCTGCTCTGGCCGACCAGCGGCGAAGAGAACCAGCGCGTGCCTGCCGGAGCGGTCCAGACCTTCGGCCGGACGGCTGCGACCGATCCTGCCGGTCTCGATCAGGTCGTAGTGCTGGCGTTCCCTGCGCAGCCCGCGGGCATCGAGGCGTGGTCCAATCTCAGCGCACCGTTCGGCAGCGCAGAAGCCAGCGGACTGGCGCAATGGCTGGCCGCGCGAGGCCATGCCTATGCGGCCGCGACCATCGACGTGCGCACGGTCAGCCCCTGCCAGACGAAGGAAGCATCTCCATGCGTACCTTGATTGCCCTACCGGCGATGGCCCTTGCCTTGATACTGCTCACCGCCTCCGCTCCGGCAAGGGCGCAATGCGCCAATGCACTCTCTCCGCCTGCCCAGCTTGATCCCGGCAATGCATTCGATCTCTACGAGGCCGGAATGGCCGCGATGCGCAATGACCGGATGGACGATGCCGATCACCTTCTGCGCAGCGGGTTCGCGCAGCTCAGCGATGCGCCGAAGGACGCTTCCGCCACGCTGGAGCCGATGATGCTCGGACGGCTGATCGAAGTGGCCTTGCAGCGCAGCGATCTCACCACCGCGATGTACCGCATGAAAGTGCTGCGCGAGCGGCTGGCGGGAAAGCCGGACCATCCCGACTGGATCGACAAGGTGATCAAGATGGCCGATCTCGCCACGGTCGCAGAGCAGAACCGGGTCGCCGGTTCCGATGAAACGAGCAAATGCCGCTCCTTCGGCGTGGCGGTGCGTTCATCCGCGCGGATCCGCTTCGCCTTTGGCAGCGCAGTGATCGACGAAGCTGCGCGGGCCGATCTGGTGCAGATCGCGCGGAATCTTGATTCGGGCGGTGCGACGAAGATCCTCGTGCGCGGCCACACCGATGCGCGCGGCAACGTGGTAGCCAACGTAGCGCTATCTCTGCGCCGGGCGCGCGCCGTCATCGCGGCGCTCTTCACGATTGCGCCGAACCTTGCCGGCAAACTGACGGCCGAAGGCGTGGGCTCGCGCGAACCACTCTACAGCGGCGATGACGAGGACAGCTACCGGCTCAACCGCCGGGTGGAGTTCACTTTTCCGCTGCCACCCAAAAGCCCCTGACCTTGCAGCGCAACACAACCCCTTGACGCTCCTTCGCGCTAGTGTTGAAGTTAATACGTAGTTCGCGGGGCGAGTTAAGGGGGATTCTTTCGAGCCTCGCCGACTTCAGATTTATTACAATCCGAATTCTGGGGCATATCTCGTGCAGAGCAGGCGGTGGGCCTTGATGGGCCTCGCAGTACTGATTGGGCTTTGCGCCCACGGCACGGCACTTGCCGCCGGTCGCCGGGTCGCGCTTGTTATCGGCATTTCGCAGTATCAGTCGGTCCCTTCGCTTGCCAATCCCCGCACCGATGCAGAAGCCGTGGCCAAGGCCCTCAGCAAGGACGGGTTTGAGGTAACCCAGCTGACCCGGTCCGAGGACTTGGGCCGCACTGCGCTCTGGGCCGCGATCAGCGCCTTTCGCCGCAGTGCGACCGGCGCCGAAGCAGCCATCATCTATTATGCCGGCCATGGGGTCGAAACCGGTGGACGCAACTGGCTTTTGCCCGCCGATGCCAAGGCCGATACACCCGACGAGATCGACGGCTCCGCCATTGCTTCCTCGACCCTGATCACCGCCGTTTCGGGGGCGATCGATGTGCGGCTGGTCATTCTCGATGCCTGCCGCGACAATCCCTTTGCCAGTGAAAGCGGCTGGTCGCAGGGAACCCGGTCGATTGCGACGACGCGCGGACTCGCCCGCGAGAACAATCTGCCGCCAAACGTCGTTGTGCTTCTGGCGACGCAGCCCGGGCTCAAGGCTAACGATGGCAATGGCGGCGCCAACAGCCCGTTTGCACGGGCGCTGGCAAGCGCGCTGACGACCGAAGGGCTGCGCCTCTCCTCGCTGCCTACGCTGGTCTCGAGGCAGATGCGCCAGCTTTCGGGCATCGATCAGCGCCCCGATCAACAGGGGATTTTTGATGCGCCAGACTGGATGTTCCAGCCGGGTTCGACATCCAGCCTGGCTGCACAGCCCAGGTCGCAAAGCGATGCGGCTGCCGCTGCGCCCGCCCAGCTGACTTCGGCGAGCGCTGCCCCTGCTCCCCCGCCAGCCGAACCCGTGCCGGTCGCAAGGGGCTACGGTCTTGTGCTGCAGGGCCGCGGCTACGGCCAGCCGGGTCTTTATGTTGCCGATGTTGCTGCCGGTTCGCCATTCGATGGCACGCTGCATACAGGTGACGTGATTCTGAAGTTCAACAGCGTGACGCCGGTCGGCCCGCAAGGTGTGATTAGCGCCCTCGATCGGGACCGCCGCGCCTCGGTCAATCTCCAGCACGACGGGTTGGGGGTACCGATCAGCATCCAGCTGGTTCTGCCCAAGGATACTGACGAATGATACCGCATCCGATGAACCTTGCCATACGCCTGGTGCCCTGCTGCATTCTGCCATTGCTCCGGGCGGCTGTGCTCCTGCTCTCGCTTGCCCCGGCTAGTGCGATGGCGCAGCAGTTCGTCTACAGTTATGACCAGCGCCTGCCGAGCAACTACGACGACGTGTTCAACCTCCCGTCGATCGGGGTCATTCCGCTGCGAGGCGTGGACGGGCAGAACTTTTCCGCAGCGATGGCGGGCGAGCTTCAGGCAATCCGGATTGGCAACCGGCCAGCCTTCTCAATCCGAACGGAGGACAGCGGCGCCGCGCCCGGCAAGACCCGCAAGAGCCCGCCCGATACGGTCTATGCCCGCACTGCCGCTGATCGCCTCGGTGTCAAAGGCTTGCTGTGGGGGACGATAACCTCAGCCGCGGTGACGACCGACAAGTACATCGGCGCGGCCACAAGTTGCCAGAACAAGGTCTGCACCGAGGTGCCGATCGATTGTTTCAAGTATCAGGGCAGCTACACCGTCACGCCGGTCATCTATGCCGCCGACACCGGCAAGATCCTCTACCAGCGGCAGATCAAGCGGGATTCGGTGACCGATGTATGTGGCGGCATGGTGCGGTCATCTTCGCTCGGCGACATATTCGGGGGATTGTTCGGCAAGAAGAAGGAGCAGCAGGCACTTACCCCGGACAGTATCATGACGGCGATCCGCCTCGATGCGGTCAGGTCGGTCATTGCCGATCTGACGCCCAAGACGCGCAAAGCCAAGGTCGGCTTCAAGACGAAGTTCCCCGAGTTCGACAAGGACGGCCAGACCCGGCTCGCGCTTGCCATCGATCAGCTCAAATCGGGCCGACCCGACAAGGCCTGCGGCATGTTCGAGCAGATGGGCGGCGAAGGCGCTGCAACAAAGCAACTTAGCCTGCGCTACAATCTGGCCGCTTGCGAGGAAGTGAATGGCAACTTCAACGTCGCCAAGCAGATCTACCAAGCTTACGACCGGGATCATCCCGCGGTCGATCAAATGCTCAACGATGCCCTGAAGCGGCTCAGCGACGTGAAGTAAAGCCGCGCCTAGAAGCGGTACCCGAACGTCAGCGTGGCCGAGTCATAGCTGGCCTTGCTGGTGAACGCATTGACCGCATGGGTGTAGATCACGCCGAACCGGAGCTGCTCGAAGCGCGATTTCATCGCGACCTCGCGCGTGCGGACGCCGATGTTGAAGCCAACTTCGTGGACCTGCTCGAACATCGCAAAGGGCACGCCTGTCTCGCGGGTATAGACGTAGCTCGCGCGGATGGAGGCCTGCCGTCCGAACATGCGAGCCTTGAGCGGCAGCTGATAGGCAATGCCCCCGCGCATCGTCCAGAAATCCTCGTTCGCGGGCAGAATCTGCTTCGACAGGAACGTCTTGATCTCGTGCGAGTAGCCAACCAGGCCGCCCAGAACGAGCTCCCCGCGTCCGACCTTGGGCAGGCGGTAGCGCGCGCTCACCGAAGCGCCCAGCACCTCGGCATCGAACAGGAAATAGCCGCCTGCCTGGCTGTTGCCATAGGACACGCGCGGCGTAATCACGAAGTTCGAGCTTGCCGGAAGCTCTACGCCAATGCTCGCCGTGGCTGCGACATTGGTGGCGCCGCCGAAGCCGAAGCTGATATCAGGCGTCGGCGGATTGCGGACGATCACCGTGCCCTTGTCGGCGTGGAGGATATTGACCGGCAGATCAAACACCAGCCGCGCACGTGAACCCTCGCGAAATCTCCGCGCGTGCTGGTAGTGCAGATCGAGGCGCTCGACCTTCTGGAAGCCCGCCTTGCCATACGTGAAGGCGCCGCCGATCGTATCGGAATCGCCCTCCGGCAGAAACCGGTCCGGGCCTTCGGGCTGGATATCGAACATGTCGAGCCCGACCGAGGCCGCCTGGAACTGGAGAGAGTTCGCGCCGCCATAACGCGGCTCGGCAGAACTGGATCCCTGAACCTGCGGACAAGTTCCGGTACAGATGTAGGTCTGCGCAAACGCGGGGACCGGAAGAAAGACACTGCCCGCCGCCGCCGGCGCCGCAATCGTGATCGTCCAGGCTCTCTTGAACATCGCTTGTTACCCCTCCTGTTTGCGTCCGGCCCCGTGGGAGGCCGTGTCCGCTATTGCACCACCTCGTCATCGCTGATGTCCCGTACGACTCTGAGCCCCATGTCCGAGCGCCGCTTGCCGTCCGCAACGGCAAAGCGATTGGCCGAACGCAGTTCATCCGGCGTGCTCTGGAACGAACCGCCACGCGCGGTGTGCGCCGTGCAGCGCTTGTCTGCGCAGTCACCGGTCAGTTCCCAGGCATTGCCGTTCATCTGGTAGAGCCCGAAGGCATTGGGCGGATAGGCGTTCACTGCCTCCGGATAGCCGCGATAGGGCGCTGTCTCGGATCCGCGATAGCTCGCCGTCTGGTCATAGTTGGCGTCGCTCGGTGAGATCGCATCGCCCCACGGGAACGTTGTGGCCGCCCCGGCGCGGTCGGCATATTCCCATTCCGTGCTGGTCGGCAGCCGGTAATGCCGCCCCGTTTGCGCGGCAAGCCATCTGGTGAACGCCTGCGCATCGGGATAGCCGAGGCCGGTCGCGGGGATCAGCGGGTTTGGATTGTCCTTGCTCCAGCCGTTGATCGGCTGACACGCCTTGTCGCGGACGCAGGCGTCCCACTCGGCGATGGTCACCTCATAAATGCTGATGGCGAAGGGATGCTCGATCCGCTGTTCGGTCTGCACCGGCTCATCGCCGCCGCGCTTGGGTTCGTTCGCCGGAGATCCGATCTGCGCCAGCCCTGCCGGAACGATCCGCATGTAGGGGCAGTTCGCGCAATCGAGGAACCGCCCCTCGCTGGCCGCACCGCAGCTGATGAAGCACGGCGGAGCCCCTTGCAGCCCGTAGTCGAATGTCGGCTTCTGGAATCTGGACTGAGACTGGATCGCGCTCATCGCCACGCGATCGGAGGTGCGTTTGAGCGCCTCGGCGATGTCCTGCTGCGGCCGGCGGATCTCTTCGGCGAGGATGCGCGAGAACGTGCCATTGTCGAAGGCGACCTGATCGGGGCTGGTCGAATAGGCGATGAGATAGCCCTGGTCCGGCCGCGCCAGCAGATCGGATGGCCGCACGATCCGCTTGAGTCCTTTAGTCCCGTCCGGTCCGGTCTCACCGGCGGGCGGCGCTGTGGCCGCATCGGGCGGCGCGTTCGGGAGCGGGGGCTCCTTCAGCACATTGCGGCACATGTCGAGCACGATCAGCACGTTCTGCGCGCCCGAACCGAGCAGCTTGCGCGCGATAGCGGCCCGCGTCAGGCTGGTTGCCTCAACGTTGAGCGTGTGGTCCGCGTCCACCGGCAGCAGCATCACATCGCCGAAGGTGCCGAGCGCGGCTCCGTGTCCTGAAAAGTAGAGCATGCCGAAAGCATTGGGCCCGGCCGCCTTCAGCCTGGCTGCAAACTGGTCGATGAGCGCCAGCATCTGCTCGCGCGTCAGGTCGCGGTGAGCGATCACCGGCCCCGTGCCGGCCGCATCGAGGAACCCGGCGCCATTGAGCGCGGCGGCGATGCGGTCCCCGTCGGTCGTCGTGGCGGCGAGCCGGTCGAAGCCCTGATAGGCGCTGTTGCCGATCACCAGGGCTAGCCGCGGTTCGCGCGCAAACGCGGACGGGGCCAGTGCCATTGCGGCGAGCAGCCAGATCAGCAGCACCGCAGCCTTTGCCAGAAACGCAGGTCTGCGGTTGGCGCGATCCGCCCTGTGGCAGCACGAGCCCGTATCGTATCGGCTATTGTCCCTCAAATCACCAGCCATTGCCCCACTTCCCCCAAGCGTCCGCTTTCCTGACTTTCGTTGGTCAGGAATATCCGGAGCGGTGATCGGCATTTGGCGACCTACGCGCTTTTCCTACGGCATCGCCGGGTGTTTGGTAAATGAAAAATAACCTCAAAGCGCCGGGCATAGCTTCGCAGCACTGCGCGCGGAATGATCGGCAAATGCGCACCAGCGTCGCGCGTTGCACATCCTCTCGATCAGCCTGCGCCCGATAGTGCCAGGGCCGATCATTTCCCTAAGATAGTTACGAAAGGTAAGGAATGAATCGGCATCCACCGGGTTACGCAGAACCGAAGTTATGTCCGTTTGAGTGCCCCCTTCCCCCTCCTTTGTTCTCGCGCGCCCGTGTATTGAATGGCTCCTCGTGTCGCCTCGGCGCCCCAGCTCAGCAGATTCCCCCAGATTCCAGCGGATTTGGCCTCTACAAGGCTGGACGCAGGCCGCGCGCCAAGCTAACCGGCCCGTCCAACCGTTGGAGAATTTCGATCATGAATACTGCTGAACTCGCCGAAGCCGTTGCTGCCAGCGCTGGCCTCACCAAGGCCGATGCGAAGAAGCTGGTCGACACCGTGTTCGCGGCGATTGCCGATGCGGCTGCCAAGGGCGAGGAAATCTCGCTGAGCGCCTTCGGGAAGTTCAAGGTCAAGGAAAGCCCGGCCCGTGAAGGCCGCAACCCCTCGACCGGCGCCACCATCCAGATCGCCGCTTCGCGCAAGCTGACCTTCGCCGCTGCCAAGTCGGTCAAGGACAAGCTGAACGGCTGATTGGCTGAACGGCGGATACGTCGCGCACCCGCAGGGCGCGAAGACTGAGCCAGAACGGCACGCGGGAGTATCCCTCCCGCGTGCCGTTCGCGTTTGAGGGAATGCAGAACGATGGGATTCGATGATCTCATGCGCCGCTATTTCGGCACGGCAGATCTTGCCGGCCTCAGCGCTGCCGAGCTCGGCGCCGGGTCGGAACGGCTTGCCGTCGATTTCGGGCTGGAGACCGATCCTGCGCGGCGGTTCGCACTCTGGGCGCTGATGCATATCCTTGGCTGCGCGCCCGATCTCGATATCGCCTTCAAGGACCCGGCAGAGCGTGACGCCGCGCGCAATTTCATGGACCTTTACGGCGGGATCGCAGAGCCCCCGCAATAAGCAGAGGTGCATGGCCCGGCGCGCCATGGTCAATAGCCCCCGGTGCACCGAAGGACCCAGCTCATGACCGACCTCATTCTCGTTGATATCGCCGATGGCGTGGCCACCGTCACGCTCAACCGGCCCGAGGCGATGAACGCGCTGTCCAAAGCGCTGCGGGCCCGCCTTGCTGAGGTGATGACCGCGCTTGATGCCGACGATGCCGTCCGCGCCGTCGTGCTTACCGGCGCCGGCACCCGCGCCTTCACCGCCGGTCTCGATCTCAAGGAACTGGGCTCGACGGCCGGTGCGCTCGGCGCGGCCAATGCGGAAGGTGCGTCCGAAAATCCGGTCAAGGCCATCGAGATTTGCCGCAAGCCGGTGGTCGGCGCGATCAACGGCGTTGCGATCACCGGCGGCTTTGAAGTCGCGCTTGCCTGCGACGTGCTGATTGCCTCCACCAATGCGCGCTTTGCCGATACCCACGCGCGCGTCGGCGTCTATCCCGGCTGGGGCCTCTCGCAGAAGCTCCCGCGGCTCATCGGGATCAGCCGCGCCAAGGAACTCTCCTTCACCGGCAACTTCCTCGATGCCGCCACAGCCGAGCGCTGGGGCCTGATCAACCGGGTGGTGGCGCCAGAGGACCTGCTCCCCGCCGCACAGCAACTGGCGCGCGACATGGCCTCGATCGACCCGACATTCCTGCGCAATTACAAGGCGCTGATCGATGAAGGCTACGCCCTGCCGTTCGGCGAAGGCATGTCGCTCGAAGCCAGCCGCTCCTCCGCCGCCAACTCGGCGGTCAAGCCCGAAGAAGTCGAAGCCCGCCGCCTTGCCGTCCAGGCCCGCGGCCGCAGCCAATAGCGGCGCCGCGCTGAGTCCCGCGTTGGGACAAGTTGACACAGTTGACACAGTCCTGAGGAATAACTGCATTCGATCAGTGCGGCGCTTTTGATCGGCACGGTCGATCAATGGCCGGATCGGGGAATCGCCGCTGCGGATCGCGCGCTGCGACCCGCTAGCAAAGTTTCCATCACGGCGCGCGGAGAGGGCGGGGAAACGCATTCCCGCAGCCTCTCATATTGCGGGCTTGTAGGACAGCGATGGCTCCCGGCAAAACCGACGCCAGAGCACAATGACATCACTTGAAATCGTCGGCCCGGACTGGGCTCCGGGCCTTGGCTTTCCCCATTTGACACCGGGCCAGAAGACCAGGCCACTCCCGTGCCAAGCACGGGGGTGACGTAAAGAGATCACTGTGAAGTCATTAGCGCCTAGACTGCCACCGCCAGTTCGGTTGCCTGCTTGATCGCCCGCTTGGCATCGAGTTCAGCTGCCTCGAACGCCCCGCCGATGAGCTGCGGCGCCAGGCCCCGCGCCACCAGCTCGTCGTAGAGCCCGCGCGCCGGTTCCTGCCCCGCGCACACGATCACGGTATCGACCGCGAGCAGGCGGGGTTCGCCCTCGACGCGGATGTGGAGGCCGGCATCATCGATCCGGTCATACTCCACCCCGCCGAGCATCTGCACGCCGCGCCGCTGCAGGGTGATGCGGTGCGTCCAGCCGGTGGTGCGGCCGAGCCCCTTGCCAACCGCGCTGGCCTTGCGCTGGAGCAGCCACACCTCGCGCCCGCTGGAGGCGACTTCGGGCACGACGCCGGTCACGCCGCCGCGCGGGTGGTTCTTGAAGTCGATGCCCCATTCCTTGGCGAAAACTTCGACATCGAGCGAACCCGGTATGCCGGCATGGGTGATCAGTTCGGCCACATCGAAGCCGATCCCGCCTGCGCCCATGATCGCGACTTTCTGGCCCACTTCAGCCTTGCCGGTGATCACATCGACATAGCGTACCGCCTTGGGGTGATCGATGCCCTCGATAGCGGGTTTGCGCGGCGTGATCCCGGTCGCGATCACGATTTCGTCGAACCCGCCCGCCGCGAGCATATCGGCATTGACGCGGGTGGCGAGCTTGAGTTCGATCCCGTTCACTTCGATCATCCGCCCGAAGTAGCGGATCGTCTCGTCGAACTCTTCCTTGCCGGGGATTCGCCGGGCGAGGTTGAACTGCCCGCCGATTTCCACCGCCGCATCGAACAGCGTGACCTTGTGCCCACGCCCCGAAGCGATCGTGGCATAGGCAAGGCCCGCCGGCCCGGCGCCGACCACCGCGATCCGCCGCGCGGTAGTGGCCGGAGCAACCGTAATCTCCGTCTCGCGGCAAGCGCGCGCGTTGACGAGGCAGCTGGTCAGCTGGCCGGTGAAGGTGTGATCGAGGCAGGCCTGATTGCAGGCGATGCAGGTGTTGATCTCGTCCTCACGGCCTTCCCACGCCTTTTTGACGATCTCCGCATCGGCCAGCATCGGCCGTGCCATCGAAATGAGATCGGCATCGCCGCGCGCCAGCACTTCTTCCGCCACATGCGGCATGTTGATGCGGTTGCTGGTGATGAGCGGGATCGAGACAGCCTCGCGCAGCTTGCCCGTCACCTGCGCAAAGGCCGCGCGCGGCACCATCGTCGCAATCGTCGGTACCTGGCTTTCGTGCCAGCAGAAGTGCGTGCTGATCACGTCCGCCCCGTTCGCTTCGAGCGCACTGGCGAGGCTGGTCACTTCCTCCCATGCAAGGCCGCCTTCCAGCATATCCATCGCGGAAATGCGGAAGATCAGCATCTTGTCGTCACCAAGTGCGAGGCGTGTGCGCTTCACCACCTCTACCGCAAAGCGCATGCGGTTTTCCCAGGTTCCGCCCCAGCGATCGGTGCGCTGGTTGGTCTTCTCGACCAGGAACGTCGAAATCAGGTATCCCGCCGAGCCGATGATCTCGACCCCGTCGTAGCCCGCCTCGGCCGCCAGCGCCGCGCAATTGGCAAAGGCCGCGATCTGCTCCTCGATCCCCGCCTCATCGAGCTCCACCGGCGCCACGCGCGCCAGCCGCGAGCGCACCGGCGAAGGCCCCACCGGTTCGCGCACATTGGCGATCGAACCCGAATGGAGGATCTGCATGCAGATCTTGACCTCGGGGTCCGCTGCATGGACCGCATCGGTCACCGCGCGGTGCATCGGCACTTCGGAAGGCTCGCTCAGCTTTGCACCGCGCCCGCCGCTTTCATGCGGGGTGATGCCGCCGGTGATGATCATGCCGACGCCGCCCTTCACGCGCTCGACGAAGTAGGCCGAAAGCCGTTCCGCCGCATCAGGCTGGTCTTCGAGGCCGGAATGCATCGAGCCCATGATGATGCGGTTCTTGAGCCGGTTCCCACGGATCGTCAGCGGAGAGAACATCAGCGGGTATCTGGGATGCGTCATCGGTGCGTTTCCGTTCATTTTGGCCGCTCAGTCTGGAATGTAGTCGGGGCGGCGCTTCTCGAGGAAAGCGCGCATCCCTTCGGCGAAATTGGGGCTGGCGGCGGTCATCAGCTGGTTGCGGTTCTCGATCGCCATCGCCGCCTCGAGGCTCGGCGCATCGACCGCGAGGCTGAGGCCCTCCTTGGTCATGCGCAGGCCGCGCGGCGAGGCAGCGAGCATTTCCTCGACATAGCCTTCGGCCACCGCCTCAAGCTGGTCATCGGGCACCACTTCACTGACGAGCCCTGTTGCCAGCGCGCGCGGCGCATGGATGAAGCGCCCTGTCAGCATCAGTTCCGAGGCGACCGAGGCGCCCACCAGCCGGGGCAGGAAATAGCTCACCCCCATATCGCAGGAGGACAGGCCGAGCTTGATGAAAGCCGCATTCATCTTCGCGCTCTCGCCCGCCACGCGGATGTCCGCCGCCAACGCAAAGGCAAAGCCTCCGCCGCAGGCCGCGCCGTGGACCAGCGCCAGGATCGGCTGCGGGCAGCGCCGCATCTTCACGTAGACGTCTGCGAGATGGCCCTGAAAGCCGAAGCCCCCACCGAAGGGATCGGGCCGATCGGTTTCCTGACGGTCCTTGATATCGAGGCCTGCGCAAAAAGCCCGGCCCGCCCCGCGCATCACCACGACCCGCGTCTCGCGGTTGTTGAACAGCTCGCCGAAATAGTGGGATAGCTCGTCCACCATCTCCAGCGAGATGGAATTGAGCGCATGTGGCCGGTTCAGCGTCAGCCAGTCTGCCGCGCCGCGCTTTTCGACCATGATCGTGCGATAGGTCATGCCCCGCTCCCTGCTCGCGCCTCTGCGGACGCGCTGCCTGTTTCTGTCATGGCGCGCGGCGAGGCAAACCTGCCCATATTGACAGCGCGCGCCTTCATGCCGCGATCCCGCCGATCAGCAAATCCGCCACGCGCGCCGCATAAGCGCTGATCGCCACCTCGTTCATGGTCTCCCCCGGGCCGAGCCGACCCGCTTGCGATTCCATCGCGGAGAGCAGCATGTCGGAGGCGAGTGCCGCGCTGACCCCGTCGCGCAATTGCCCGCGCGCCCGGCCCCGGCGCAGGATCGCGATGGCCTGCGCCGTCACCGCGCCGAGCACCGGCCCGATCCTTGCGGCAAGCTCGGGATGCCCCGCCAGATCGCGCCGCAGATGCCGCGCCACGCCGCCGCCCGTCTCCAGATAGCGCGCGAGCACCAGCGCACCGAAGGCGGTCAGATCGCCGTGCAGGCTGCCGGTATCGATTGCCGCCAGCGCCTGCCAGCGGCCCTCGATCATCGCGCAGAGCAGGTCCTCCCCGCTCGTCCAGCGGGCATAGAGCGTTGACTTGCCGATCCCCGCGGCGCGCGCCACCGCATCGAGACTGAAGCCGGCCCAGCCCCCCGCGCCGTAGACCTGCGCCGCCGCCGCGAGGATGCGCGCCTCGAACTCCGGATTGCGCGGACGCCCGCGCGGGCGCGGCCCTGTCAAAAGCGTTGAATCGGCGGATGTGCGTTGCATGGCTCCTTCCTATCTTTTATGGACACCACTCGTCCAATAATATTGCGGGAGGGGTTTGAACGTGCCGCAGGAAGCCATCGACCGTCCGCTGTCCGGCCTCCGCGTGGTCGATCTTGTCGCCAGCCCGCTCGCGGGAATCGCCCGGACCTTGCGCGAACTCGGTGCCGAAGTGATTCGCCTCGAAGTGGCCGGGCGCGGCGCCTGCCCCGTCGATGATCCCCGCGCCGAACTCGCGTACTGGACCGCCAACCTGGGCAAGCGCATCGAAAGCGCTGACGCGGCGAGCCTCCCCGAATGGCTTGCCGGGGCTGATCTTGTGCTGGAAGACCTCTCAGCCGATCCTGCCGCGCCGGTCAGCCTCGCTTGGGCGGCAATCCACGCCGCCAATCCGGCGCTCGTCCGCATGACGGCCACCGGCTTCGGCCTCGGCACCGCCTGGTCGCACTGGCAGTGGACCGACGGCGTGCTCCACGCGCTCACCACAGAGTTATCGCGATCCGGCATCAAGGGCCGCGCGCCGCTGCTTCCGCCCGGCGAAATCGCGCTGCAATGCGCGGTGGCGCAAGGCGTCTTCGTCGCCATGGCGGCACTGACGCAGGCGCTCGCCACCGGGCGGGGCGATCATGTCGACTACGCCGCGCTCGATGGCGCGATGCAGGCGCTCGATCCCGCTTTCGGTATCTCGGGCAGTGCCACCAATGGCCGCCCCGCCGCCGCGCTGCCGCCGGGTCGGCCGCCCCGGGGCGTGCAATATCCGATCATCTCCGTCGCCGATGGCTACGTGCGCCTCTGCATCCTCGCCCCGCGCCAGTGGCAGGGCATGCACGCGATGATGGGCTCGCCCGCCGAATTTGCCGGTCCCGAATTTCGCGACATCATGGTCCGCTTCAAGAGCAAGGAACTGCTTGCGGCAATGCAGGCGTTTCTGGCGGACAAGACCCGCGCCGAGATCGAAGCGCTGGGGCAGCAGCACGGCGTCCCGCTGGCAGGGCTCAACACGCTGGCTGATTGCCTCGCCGCCGATCATGTCCGCGCGCGCGGCACATTTACCGAGGCCGAGCTGCCCGGCGGCCGCCGCGTGCCCTTTCCCGATGGCCTGATGGTGATCGACGGGCAGCGCATGGGGCCGATCCACCCCGGCACCGCGGCCCTGCGCCCGGCCCCCGCGCCGGTGATGGCCAAGGCCAGCCGCCCGCTGGAAGGCCTCAAGGTGCTCGATCTCGGAGTGATCGTGGTCGGCGCTGAGACTGGCCGCCTGCTGGCCGATCTCGGCGCGGACGTGGTGAAGATCGAATCCGCAGCCTTCCCCGATGGCTCGCGCCAGACGTGGCTGAAGATCGGCCTGTCGAGCAGCTTCGGCGCCGGGCACCGCAACAAGCGCAGCCTCGGGCTCAATCTGAAATCAGAGGACGGCAAGGCGCTGCTGCGCCGCATGGTCGCCGATGCCGATGTGATGCTCTCGAATTTCAAGCCCGGCACGCTGGAATCGCTCGGCCTCGGCTATGCGGAGCTCAGCCAGATCAACCCGCGCCTCATTGCGGTTGAATCGAGCGCGTTCGGTGCCACCGGGCCGTGGTCCAAGCGCATGGGCTATGGCCCGCTCGTCCGCGCCGCGGCTGGGCTGACGCACAAGTGGCGCTATCCCGATGATCCCGAGAGCTTCTCTGATTCGGTCACGATCTACCCCGATCACGTCTGCGGCCGCATCGGGGCAAGCGCGGTCATGGCGCTCCTCGCGCGCCGCCGGCGCACCGGGCGCGGCGGCCATGTGGATGTGAGCCAGGCCGAAGTCATGCTCGCCCATCTCGCGGCCGAGATCGCTGGAAGTGCGCTCGATCTTCCCTCCCGCGAAGGTGCGTCATCGGGCGTCTTTGCCTGCGCCGGGGAGGACGAATGGTGCGTTGTCACTCCGCGCGATGAGGCCGACCATCACCGCCTCTCCACGGTGATCGGCAGCCAGGACCTCAGCGCATGGCTGGCGGACAAGTCCGGCCACGTAGCTGCGGAGACCCTGCAAGCCGCCGGTGTCCCGGCCGCCCCGATGCTCCGCGCCGCCGATCTCGCCGATCATCCCTATTACGCCGCGCGCGGCCTGTTCCGGCAGGATCAGCATGACCTTCTGCCCGAACCGATGATCGCCGAGCGCCGCCCGGCCATGTGGCATGCGATCCCTGATGCCGAGGCCCGCCCCGCCCCGCTCATGTGCCAGGATACTTACGCCGTGATGCAGGACTGGCTGGGCATGGACGAAGCCGAATGCGCCAGGCTCGAAGCAGAAGGCGTGCTCGAAACCATCCCGGAGAAGATCCGCGAGATGGTCGCCACCAAATCCTATCTGGAGACTGCCCGATGACCCTGATGACCGATCCCGAACGCATCCCCGTCATCATCGGCGTCGGCCAGCTCAACGACCGGCCCGCAAGCCCCGAACTCGGCCTCGATCCGCCGGGGCTGATGGCCGCTGCGCTGCGCCTTGCCGAAGCGGATGCGGGCGGGAGCCTGCTGGCTGACCTCGACAGCCTCGCCATCGTCGATCAGATCAGCTTCCGCCATCTTGGCAACTTGTGCGACCGGGTGGCCGGTGCCATCGGCGCGAATCCGGCGGTCAATTACCAGTCCGAAGCCCCGCACGGCGACACCCCGATCCGCCTGCTCAACGAAGCGGCCAACCGCATCGGCGCGGGCGAAGTGAAGCTCGCTGCCGTGGTCGGCGCCGAAGCGCTGCGCACTGCCGCCGGCCTCGCTGCGGTGGCCGCAAAGGGCGAAGACAAGAGCTACAACGCGGTGCGCAATGTCTCCACTCGGCGCGATCCCACTTATGCGCAGGCCCATGGGCTGACCGCGCCGGTCGACGTCTACCCGATCTACGAGAACGCGGGCCGCGCCGCCTATGGCCAGACACTCGCCGAAGCGCAGGCGGAAAGCGGCGCGATCTGGGCCGGGATGAGCGAGGTTGCCGCAGCCAACGAAGGCGCGTGGATCAGGAAGGCGGTGAGCGCCGAGGAAATCCTTACCCCCGGCCCCGCCAACCGGCCGCTGGCCTTCCCCTATACCAAGCTCACGGTTGCCAATTCCTCGGTCAATCAGGGCGCGGGCTTTCTCGTCGCCAGCCTCGCCGAAGCGCGGCGGCGCGGCATTCCCGAAGAGCGGCTGATCTATGTCGGCATGGGTGCCGCCGCCAAGGAAGACCCCAGCATCCTCCGCCGCGACCGCTACGACCGCTCCTCCAGCATGGACACCGCGATCCGCCGCACGCTCGATCTCAATCAGATGACCGGCGCGGATTTCGACCATGTCGAGCTTTACAGCTGCTTCCCTTGCGTCCCCAAGATGGCGCGCCGGGTGCTCGGCTGGCCGGTAGACAAGCCCGCCACCGTGTTCGGCGGCCTCACCTTCGGCGGCGGACCGATTGCCAATTACATGAGCCATGCGGTGGTCTCGATGGTGGAGCGGCTGCGCGGCGGCGACGGCAAGACCGGCTTCCTCTTCGCCAACGGTGGCTACGCGACCGACAACCACTGCATCGTCGTCTCGCGCGAGCCCATCGCCGCGGCGCAGTTCCCGCAGGATTTCGACTATCAGGCCGCAGCGGACGCCGCGCGTGGGGCGATCCCGGAGCTGGACAAGGACTATGTCGGCCCTGCGACGGTCGAGAGCTACACCGTGTTCCACAACCGCGAGGGGGTGCCTTCGAGCGGCGTGGTGATCGCCCGCACGCCGGAGGGCAAGCGCACGCTCTGCCATATCGATGTGGCGCACCCGGCGATGCTGGCCTTCTTCATGGATGGCGCGGTGGAACCCGTTGGCACCAGCGGGGGCGTTGCCGTGGTTGGCGAGCGGCGGGTTTGGGTGCGGTAAGCCACCGCTCAGCTTGTCCCTTGCCCCTACAGTTCGTCATTGCGAGCGTAGCGAAGCAATCCAGAGCGTCAGACTGAGCCGCTCTGGATTGCTTCGTCGCTTCGCTCCTCGCAATGACGAGGCGTATGGGGGCCGTCCGCCAGATCAAATTTGCCAGTAGGGCGCCGCCGCCGCGCGCTCTAGGATCGCGCCACGATATCAGGGAGAGAGCAATGAGCGGACGGTTCGCAGGAAAAGTGGCGCTGATCACCGGGGGTACCTCGGGCATCGGGGCAGGCACCGTGCGGCGGCTGGCGAGCGAGGGCGCGAAGGTCGTGTTCACCGGCTCCAAGGCCGAAGCCGCCGCCGCGCTCTGCGCCGAAACCGGCGCGCAGTTCGTTGCGCACCGGGTCGAGGATGCAGCTGCGTGGGACACGCTGATGGCCCGCATCAAGGCCGAGCATGGCCGGCTTGACGTGGCCTTCGCCAACGCCGGTATCGAAACCGGCGATAGCAGCGTCGAGGACATCACCATGGAAGCGTGGGAGCGCGTTATGGGGGTGAACCTCACCGGTGTGATGCTCACCATCCAGCACGCGATCCGCGCGATGCGCGCCAATCCGGATGGGCCCACCGGCTCCATCGTGGTGAACTCTTCGATGAGCGCCTACCGGCCGCTGGCGAACTATGTCGCCTATTCGGCCAGCAAGGGCGCGCTGATCGCGCTGATGAAATCCTCGGCGCTCCACTGCGCCACCCTGAAGACGAAGATCCGCGTCAACACGGTCCACCCGGGCGTGGTCGAGACCGAATTGATCCGCGGTGTGATCGACCGCTCGCCCGACAGCGCCGCCGCGCGCGCGCAGTTTGAAGCGATGGCTCCGATCGGGCGGATGGCGCAAGTGGAGGAAGTGGCCGCGCTGGTGGCGTTCCTCGCTTCGGACGAGGCCGGGTTTATCTCGGGCTCGGAATACGGGATCGACGGTGCGAGCACGGCGGGGATGATGGGGGTCTGAACCGCCTCTCACCCTGGTCCTGCGCCCGACGCCAACCTCGCCCCTGAAACGTCGTCATCCCCGAGCAGGCGGGGATCCAGAGCGACCAAAGTGCTAGGCATCCCTGGTTCCCCGCCTTCGCGGGGATGACGAACTTGTGGTTGGGCCGCCTGGGCGCCTGGCTCCGGTCAGGTCGCCCTCAGGCCGCCGCGCCCAGATAGCCCAACTGCCCTGCCTTGAAGACAGCCTGGCTGCGGTTCACGGCGTTAAGCTTCTCACCCGCGCGCTGGATGTGATAGCGCACCGTTGCGTGGCTGAGCGCCAGGATCAGGCTGATTTCCTTATCGGTCTTGCCGATTGCGGCCCAGCGCAGGCATTCGACTTCGCGCTTGGAAAGCCGGCAGTCGCTCGGAATCCACTGCTGCGTGCGCATCGTGCTGACGTAGCTCGCCACGAAGCGCCGGGTCAGCGCGCCGAGGAAATCGCCGTGCTCGGCAAACACGTCCGAAAGGTCATCGAGCGTCTTGTCCACCGGCACAAAGCTTGCTGCGGCAATCTGGCCGAACGAGAGGTGCGAGGGGATCACGATCATCGCCCGCGCCTTGCTGAACTTGTGGAACTCCGAAAAGTTCAGATCCTCAAGGTAGTTGTTGCGGCTGACGGTGAAGGCGCCGTGCGCGTTGCACCAGAAGGGCTCGCTTTCATAGCGGCTCGCGCGGGGGAATGGCGAGGAAAGCGCCAGCGTGCCGTTCTCCCACCACCGCTCGCCATCGGCGGTCCAGCCGAAGATGTCGGCGTTGATGATCTTGCCATCGGCATCGAGCATCTGCTCCTTCGACGAAATGTCGGGGCAGACCGCAATGCGCAGGTCAAGCTTCAAGGCAATATCGCGGATGGCGATTGCGGCGGGCCGCACGTCTTCAACGGCCCGAATCGTCACCTGCTCGAAGGTGGTGTTCGCCCAGTCCATGCTGCATCCTCTCGTCGGTGCCGGTTATTCCGGCATCCGGGTCGATTCGCATGCTAACCTAGTGCGTGCCGTAGCGGAAGCCCCATCCGAAACGGTTCGGATGTGGGGCTTCCGGGTAACAGGTCAGAGACCCAGGACTTGCTTTGCGATGATGGTCTTCTGCACTTCGTCCGAGCCGCCGAAGATCGTGTAGGCGCGGCCATTGAGGTAAGCGGGCATCGAAAGCTGCGCCGCGCGGCTTCCGACGTATTCGGGTGCCTCGTTGCCATAGAGCGGGCGGGTGACGGGCAGCTGCAACCCGTCATAGCCGAACAGATCCACTGCCAGTTCGTCGATCGCCTGCCGCAGGTTGGAGCTCGTCAGCTTGACCAGCGAGGTCTGCGGGCCGGCCGGGCGGCCCTTGGCCAGTTCGGCAAGGATGCGCAGCTCCGTCACTTCGAAAGCCTGCGCCTCGAGCCGGAGCCGGGCCAGCCGCTGCGAAATGTTGGGATCGTGGATCATGCTGCCGTTGGTGCCCGAGGCTTCCTCGCGCGCCCAGCGTTCGATCCGGTCGAGCTTGGCCAGCAGCGCCGGCGCCGCGCACGAGCCGCCGCGTTCGTTTTCGAGCAGGAACTTGGCAATCGTCCAGCCCTGGCCTTCTTCGCCAATCAGATTATCGACCGGGGTTTCGGCATTGTCGAAGAAGGTCGCGTTGACCTCGTGGTCATTCGCCATCGTCACGATGGGCGAGACGCTGACGCCCGGCTGCTCCATCGGGATGAGCAGGAAGCTGATGCCGCGCTGCTTCTGCACGGTGGGATCGGTGCGGACGAGCGCGAAGATCCAGTTGGCGTGATGGGCGTGGGTGGTCCAGATCTTGGAGCCGTTGACGACGTATTTGTCGCCGACCCGTTCAGCGCGCGTCTTCACCGCAGCAAGGTCAGACCCCGCGCCCGGCTCGGAATAGCCCTGGCACCAGTAATCCTCGCCCGAAATGATGCGGGGGAGGAAGCGTGCTTTCTGTTCGGGCGTGCCGAAGTGGCAGATGACCGGACCGACGAGGCGCAGGCCCAGGATCGGCAGCGAAGGCGCGCCGGCGATCGCGCATTCCTTCTCGAAGATGTATTTCTGCGTCGGCGTCCAGCCGGGACCGCCGTCCTCGACAGGCCACGAGGTGGCAAGCCAGCCCTTTTCGGCCAGAATCGCCTGCCATTCGCGCGTGATGTCCGGTTCGGTGAACACGCTCGGCGTATTGGCCGCGCCTTCGCGCAAGCGGGCGTTGAGCTTATCGTCGAGGAACGCGCGCACTTCCTGCTGGAAGGCGAGGTCCTCGGGGGCAAAATCCATATCCATAGCCAATATCCCTCAGGCGATCTCACTCATGGCCCAGCGAATGCCGCGACGCAGGGTCTCGTAATAGACGGGATAGTTCCAACCACAGCGTTCTGGATGTGTCCAAAAGGGCAGCAATTCAATAACATCGAAGTGGCTGCGGCAGTGGCCGAGCGTGTTGTAGAGCACCCCGCCCTTGCCGTGATCGCGCAAGTACAGGATCGGCACGACGACATTCGAATAGTTGGCCTCAATGAAGCCGGTCGCC
Organism: Novosphingobium sp.; assembly: GCF_965228995.1. Classification (GTDB taxonomy): domain Bacteria; phylum Pseudomonadota; class Alphaproteobacteria; order Sphingomonadales; family Sphingomonadaceae; genus Novosphingobium. The sequence continues at coordinate 4,013,310 of NZ_OZ245852.1, forward strand.
TCTCCATCGAAGCGCGTCTGCATCAGGACCTTGATCGGCGCCTTTTGCTTCATGATGTAAAGCTCGTCGATCACGTCGAAATCTTCGAGGCCCTGCGTGAGCGCATGGGTCTTGTCGACCACCTCGACGCGGAACGCTCCGATCGGCGGGTGCGCCTTGAACTGGGTGCCGAGCACTTCCATCACGTCGTCGCGCTCTTCGGGGCAATCGACCCCCCCTTCGACAAATTTCAGGATCGAATTGGTGCCATGAAGCGCCAGCCAGCGCCCGCCGCGATCAAGGAATTCCTTGATCTTCACCGTCTCTTCGGGGGTGGGTAGAACGGTGCAGGTGTAGGTCACGAGGAATTGGCACTGCTCCAGCCGCTCGGTGTTGGAGAAGTCCATCGCCACCGTCGTGCGGATCTCGGGATGCTCGGCAAGCAGCTTGAGCACCTCGAGCCGGGCAAAATCGATATCGTGGTATTTGCCTGCGGCCACGAAGTGGGCGTCAATCCGCTTGGTCATTCAATTCACTCCAAAGCTCCGCGCGCCTCAGGCAGCGCGGGCGTAATCCAGAATATCGCTCGCCGGATCGCCGAACAACTTCGACAGAAGCACGATCCGCTTGAGCCCGTGGCCGATCCCCAGTTCGTCGCTCATGCCCATGCCGCCGTGCAGCTGCACTGCCTGATGGGCAACCCAGATCGCGTTCTCCGCGACGTGGGCCTTGATCGCTGCCATCGGCGCCGAAGGCTGCAGCAGCGCGCGGTAAATCGCGGACTGCACGCTCTCGACCCGCGCATAGGCATCGACCATGCGGTGCTGCAACACCTGGAAGCGGCCAATCGGCTGGCCAAATTGCTCACGCGTCTTGATGTATTCCAGCGTATCGGCAAACAGCCGCTGGGCAATCCCGGTCATCTCCGCCGCCGCCATCAGCCGCACTTCGTCGATCACTGCGGGAAGATCGGCGGAAAGCGGACCTTCCGCTGCCGCATCATGGAACGTCACGATCGCCGCAACGCCGCCGTCCGCCACCGGATAGGGCCGCACTTCGACTTCGGGGGCCTTGGCATCGACGACATAGAGAGCGGTCTTGCCGTCCTCCTCCGCGCTTACCACGAAGATGTCCGCCGCGCCGCCGCCCAGCACGAACTGCTTGGTGCCGGAGAGCGTGCCGCCACGCGCCTTGACGCCCTGGGCGTCGATCACGAAGCGCCGTCCCGGCTCGGCGAAGGCGAACGCCGCGATGGTCTCGCCTGCCATCACGCCTTCCAGATGCGCCGAGCCTGCCAGCAGCCGCGCGGGCAGGAACCCGCATTCGAGCCACGGCTCCACCGCCTGCGCATGGCCAAGCGCCTGCGCCACGACGGCGAGATCGCCGTGCGAGCCGCCCATGCCGCCATCGTCCTCGCCAGCCGCCAGCCCGATCAGCCCGAGCTCGGCCAGCTCCTTCCACCGCGCGCGGTCGATACCGCCCGGCTGCGCCCTTGCCGCACGCCGCGCCGCCACGTCCTGCCCGAGGCAGAAGCGCTCGACCGCCGCCTTGAACAGCTCCTGGTTCTCGTCGAGATCGAAGTTCACGCGTCAGCCTTCTTGTACGTGATGGGAACGGAGACGAACCCGCGCAGCAGCAGGTTCGGCGAAACCTTGAGCTCCGCGCCGTCCTTGATACGGATATCGTCAAGCCGGCGCAGCAGCTCGGTGAAGGCGACGGTCATTTCCTTGCGGCTCAGCATATTGCCCACGCACATGTGGATGCCCTTGCCGAATGCGAGGTGCGTGCGGGCATTTGTGCGCTCGACGTCGAACTTGTCCGGATCGGGATACTTCGCCGGATCGCGGTTTGCTGCAGCATAGCGCAGCATGATCATCTCGCCTGCCTTGTAGGGACGCCCACAAAGCTCGGTATCCTTCGTCACCAGCCGCCACATGCCCGCGGTCGGCGTATCTAGCCGCAGCACTTCCTCGATCATGTTGCCGATCAGCGCGGGATTGGCGCGGACCTTGTCTTGCTGATCGGGGTTCTGCGCGAGATGGACGATCCCGCCCGCCAGCGAATGGGTGGTGGTTTCGTTGCCCGCCACCATCAGCTGCTGCGCAATCGAGAGGATCTCGGCATCGTTGAGCGGGGTCTCACCATCGAGCCGTGCGTTGACGACGTCCGACAGCAGATCGTCGGTCGGCTGCTCGCGCCGCGCATCGATCTTGACCTTGAGCTTGCGCTGGAAATCCACGATCTCGTGCGCGCACTCGATCTCGCGCTCGCGCGGGATCATGTGGCCAAGCCGGTCGGCAAAGGCATCCGACCAGCGCTTCACATCGGCGCGTTCGGCCTCGGAGAAGCCCAGCTGCTCGCAGATCACCTGCACCGGCAGACCGACGCTGAACTCCGTCACGAAGTCGCACTCGCCCTTGTCGATGAAACCATCGATCAGCTTGTTGACCTTGTCGCGGATGCCGGCTTCGAGCGCGTTCACGCGCGGCATCGAGAAGGCGAGGTTGACGAGCTTGCGGAAACGCGTGTGGACCGGCGGATCGGCGGTCAGCAGCGTGTTCATCTGCGGCCAGCCTTCGGCCAGAATGCCGCTCACTTCCGGGTCCTCGGCCAGCGCACCTGAAAGGACGCCGCTGAAATCGTTCGAGAAGTCATCCGGCCGCCCCGCCGCTTCCGAACACATGTCGTAGCTCATCACGATCTTCATGCCGGTTTCCGGCAGTTCGATCACGGGCGCGTTGGCATGGGCCCACTGGTAGAGCGGGAACGGGTTCTGCATCACCTCGGGATCAAGCAGTGATTTGGCGCTGGTCATTTCATTCATGGCGATCCCTAAACTCCTGGCCTTACGCTCATGGCCCGACACTCTTGGCCTCAGTTCGTTCCGCATCGGTTTGGCACCGTCAAATACCCCGTGCCACGCGCGAAAATGCTAGGTCGCCCTGCCCTCCAGGGCACGCGTTCAGCTGTGCACCATCACCCCGCCGTCGACCATGATTCCCTGCCCTGTGAGGAAGCGCGCGTCATCTGTCGCGAGAAAGACCATAACGTCGGCCACGTCCTCCGGCTGCCCGATCCGGCCAAGCGCCGAGCGACCAGCGTAATAGTCCTTCGCGCCGGGTGTGCCTTCGAACAGATCGCGCGTCATCCCCGTCGCGATGGCGCCCGGCTGTACGCAGTTCACCGTGATCCCGCGCGGCCCCAGTTCCATCGCCAGTGCGCGGGTCAGCCCGAGTACCGCGTGCTTCGAGGTCGTGTAGGCGACCAGCCCTGCATCGCCGTAGCGCGACATGATCGAGCCGACATTGACCACCCGCCCGCGTCCGGAGGCCCCCAGCAGCGGCATCAGCGCGCGGGTCAGCTTCATCACCGCGGTCACGTTGATGGAAAGCGCCGAGTTCCACGCTTCCTCGGTCATCTCGGCGAAGGGGCCGTTGGGGCACACGCCCGCGTTGTTGATCAGAATGTCGCAGCCGCCGAGCAGGCTTTCCGCCGCTCCGGCAATCACGGCGATGGCCTCTGGATCGGCGAGGTCCGCCACCAGCGTATGCGTGCCGACGATCCCCTCGCTCGCCCGGTCGACGCCGAGCACGGCCACGCCTTCGGCGATCAGCCGCGCGGCCGCCGCTGCGCCCATGCCCGAAGCCGCGCCGGTGACAACCGCGCGCCGCCCGGTGAGATCACGCCCGCGCATGATTTCCATCAGGCAAACTCCCGCTGGAATTCGCCCATGTCGAAGTAGTCCCGCCACCTGGCGACCTTGCCCTCGGCGTTGATCTCGAACGTTCCGGAAACGCGGATCGCGCGCCAGCGCCCAGCGACGAGGAACTTGTCGGTCCGCTCGGTCAACACAACGTTGCCACTGGCGGCAATGTGGTGGGTGATCCACTCGGTGCCTTCGATCGGCGGAAACTGCGCCATCAACGCCTGAACCCCGGCGAGGCCCACGGCCGGTTCCATCGGGATGTTATGCCAGACGATATCTTCGGCCATCATCGCGAAGGCGGCGGGCGCATCGCCCCGGTTCCACGCGGCGATGAAGGCCTCGACGATTTCCTGCGGGCTCATGCGCTTCTCCCCAAGCCCTGCGCCGTCCATTCGAGCGCATTGGCGATTATCCGGCGGACGACAGGGTTGGCATATGTGTGCGGCCCATCGCCAAACTGGCAGTAGACGATAGGCGCCGGGCCGATCTGCCTGGTCCACGCGACCAGATTGGAACCCGGCGGATGCGGCCAGTCCGCATTGTCGAACATCCGGCCCGCCACGGCATGCGCGGCGGAATAGAAGTTTGCCGCCACGTATTCGTGCTGCGCGCGGATCAATGGCGTCACATCCGCTTCGAACACTTCGCCGAGATAGACTTCGTCGTTCACTAGAAATGTCGCCGGAACACCTTCCAGCACCGGATGGTGCGCCACCAGTTCGGCAGTGTAGTCCACATCGTGGCGGTAGCCGGAATCGAGCTTCATCTCCCCGCGCACTTCGCCCGGCTGGTAGAGAAACCGCCCGCCCAGCCACTCGCTCCACTGCGGCCACTCGGCCCAGCCGGCGATGGCATGGTGCATCATCACCGCCCCGCGCCCGCTGGCAAAGCGCCGCTCCAGCGCCGCCTTGAATTCCTCTGACGGCGGTGCAGTCTTCACCGTGCCATCGGCAAAGGTGTAGCCGGGCATGTCGTAGAACAGCACGGCATCCGCCGCATCGGCGGCCCCGGCAGCCACGCGCGCCTCTGCCTCGGGATGGACGTAATGCGTGACGTCCCAATCGCCGAGCCCCGCCAGGAAGTCTGCGAAGGGCGCTTCCTCGTAAGGATGTCCGCCGGACAGGACGAGGAGCGAGCGGGCCATGATCAGCTCAGCTTCAGGATCATCTTGCCGTCGTTCGAGCCGCTGAACAGCCGCAGGAACGCCGGCAAGGCGTTGTCGATACCTTCATCGACATGCTCGTCGAACACCAGCTTGCCCTCGGTCATCCAGCCCGCCATCGCGGCAATGCCCTCGCCGAAGCGCGGCACGTAATCGGCAACGAGCAGGCCAGTCAGCGAGGCGCGCTTGACGATCAGCTGCCACACATTGCGCGCGCCGGTCTTTTCGCCCGCATTGTTGTATTCGCTGATCAGGCCGCAGAGGCCGATCCGCGCATGCATCGCCAGATTGTTGAGCCCGGCGTCCAGAATATCACCGCCGACGTTCTCGAAGATCACGTTGACGCCCTGCGGCGCGGCGGCGGCAATCTCTGCCGAAAGCTGGTCGACGGTCTTGCCGCGGTAGTCGATGGCAACGTCGAAACCATAGCGTTCGATGAGGCGCTTGCACTTTTCGGGACCGCCCGCGATGCCGATGACTTTGCTGGCACCCTTGAGCTTGGCGATCTGGCCAACGAGCGAGCCGACTGCGCCCGCCGCGCCCGTCACCATGACGACATCGCCGGGCTGCGGCTTGCACACTTCGAGATAGCCGAAATAGGCGGTCATCCCCACCGCGCCGAGCACCGAGAGGAAGTTCGTGGGCGAGGGCACGATGGTGGGATCGATCGGCGCGCTGAAGCCCCCGGCTTGCGAGACCGAGTATTCCTCGATGGCGTTCAGCCCCGAAACCCACTGCCCCACCGGGAAGCCATCCGCCTTGCTCGCCACCACTTCGCCCACGGTCGAGGCGCGCACCGGCGTGCCGAGCGGGATCGGCGGCATATAGCTTGGCGCATCATCCATCCACCCGCGCATGGCAGGATCGAGCGAGGCATAGTGGTTGCGGATCAGGAACTGGCCGTCCGTCAGATCGGGCAAGGCTTCCGAAACAAGGCTGAAATCTTCGGCCACGGGCGCGCCGTTGGGGCGGCGGACCAGCAGGAAACGGCGGTTATCGGTCACTGAAAGGCTCCTGGATCGGGTGGGCGCACGCCGGTCGGCGGCATCGCCCCGAACGCTAGAGCCTAGACCCCGCCGCCATCAAGACGACTGTCATTTTTGCCGGTCCAGGTGGTGCGGTGGGAGGCAGGCGCACTCCCCATTTTGGCAGGTGAACGCGCCCCCCATCGCACCCACACTGCAACGAGGCCGCCACCCAGCGCGGCGACAAGATCCTTCGGGAGGATATCCGGGCCATGGCTGAACCCTTCTTCGAGCACCCCTACCTGTCTGGCCACCACGCGCCGATCCGCTTCGAGGCCGATGCGCCCGATCTGATCGTGGTGGGCAACCTGCCCGACGACCTTGCCGGCATGTTCTACCGCAACGGCCCCGATCCGCTCTATCCGCCGCGCGAAGGCGACTACCACTGGTTCGATGGCGACGGCATGGTCTTCGCTTTCGAGTTTGCGGATGGCCGCGTCTCGATGCGCAACCGCTGGGTGAAGACCGAGAAGTTCGAGCTTGAGAAGGCCGCCGGGCGCCGCCTGTTCGGCATCTTCGGCAATCCGATGACGTCTGACCCGAGCGTCCAGGGCAAGCGCTACAACACCGGTAACACCAATGTGATCCTCCACGGCGGCCAGCTTCTCGCCCTGATGGAAGGCGCGCCGCCGGTGGCGCTCGATCCGCGCAAACTGGATACTCTGCACGAGGAAACCTACGGCGGCCTCGTCACCTCCAGCTTCTCGGCGCATCCCAAGGTGGACTATGCGACGGGCGAGATGTTCAACACCGGCGCTGCCATCCACGGCATGATGGGCCCGGCGGAAATGCGCTACGACGTGGTTGCGGCGGATGGGACGATCCGCAAGACCGAGATCATCCCGATGCCGCACTTCAGCCTGATGCACACCTTCCTGCTGACGGAAAACTGGGCGATCTTCCCGTTCATCCCGATCGATACCGACCTCAAGCGCTTTGCCGCGGGCGGTCCGATGACCGCGTGGGTCAACGACCGCCCGACCAAGTTCGCGGTCATGCCGCGCGAGGGCACGGCGGACCAGATCCAGTGGTTCGAGTTCGAGCCGCGCCACATGTTCCACGAGCTCAACGTGTGGGAAGAGGACGGCAAGATCATCGCCGATGTCGCCGCCGCCAATGGCACGGCGCTGTTCCCGGATGAGACCGGCGCGCGGCGCACGCATCTCGATACGCAGCAGAACCTGCGCCGCTGGACCATCGACCCCACCGGCAACACCGGCTGGATCAAGGAAGAAGTCCTCAACGGGCGCGACATCCAGTTCCCGAGGCCTGACGACCGGCGGATGACGCGCAAGAGCCGCCACAGCTTCGCCAATATCAACCTCAAATCGCGCGATGGCCGGGTGGAGGGCATGGACGCCGTGCTGCGCTACAACACCGAGACCGGCGAGGAAGACATCTGGCACTTCGGCGCGGGCGCGGCAGCGGGCGAACTGGTCTTCGCTCCGCGCCTCGGCAGCACGGACGAGGCGGACGGCTATGCCATGACGCTCGTCCACCCCGCCAACAGCGGCACCAGCGAACTGGCGATCTTCGCCGCGAAGGACATCGCCGCGGGCCCCATCGCCCGCGTGCTCATCCCCTTCCGCGTGCCGAGCGGCTTCCACTGCAACTACTACGCCGAGGACAACCCGCTCTACCGGCAGACCCTGTCCAACTAAGGCGCAAACTGACGAAAGTTCCCCATGGCCACGATACCCGCGCACCTTGCCCAGTATGCCGCCGACGGCAGCTGGACCAATATGACCATCGGCGATTACGCGCGCCGCTGGGCCGAAACCGATCCGGACAAGGTGGTCTATCTCGGCGATCCTACCGCGCCGACGTACGCCAGCCTTTTGGCAGACGGCGAGGCGCTGGCGCGCGGGCTGCATGATCTGGGTCTGCGCACCGGCGATGTGATCGGCTTCCAGGTCCCCAACTGGGTCGAAGCCTCGGTGATCAACCTTGCTGCCAATCTCGGTGGCTTCGTGATTGCTCCGATCGTGCCGATCTACCGCGATGCCGAAGTGATCCAGATGCTGGGCGACAGCAAAGCCCGCGCGTTCTTTGTGGCCGAGAGCTTCCGGAACTACGACTTTGCCGGGATGATGGACCGGGTGCGCCCGCACCTGCCGGACCTGAAGCACGTGATCTACGTGCGCCCCAGCGAGCGTACCCCCGATTTCGCCGCGCTGGTCGAGCATGGCCGGGGCCTCAATACGCCGCTCGACAAGGTTGATCCCAACGCGCTCAAGCTCATTCTCTACACCTCGGGCACCACTGGCCGACCCAAGGGCGTGCTCCATTCGCATAACACGCTGGACCGCGTGGCGCAGTTCGGGCGCAAGTATAGCGGCGTGCCGAACGACGTGACGCTGATGCCCTCGCCCGTCACGCATATCAGCGGCTTTTCAGGCGGCCTCGAAAAGCCATTCGCATCGGGCAGCCAGGTCGTGCTGATGGAAGTGTGGAAGGCCAAGGACGCGGTCGAGCTGATCGACCGCTATGGCATCACCTCCACCGTTGCCGCCACGCCGTTCCTGCAGGAACTGTGCGATGCTGCCGAGGCTGCCGGGTCCAAGCTCCCCACTTTCCGCCGCTTTGCCTGTGGCGGCGCGGCCATCCCCTCAGAGCTGGTCTACGCCGCCAACAAGCGCCTCGCGCACCCTTGCGCCTACCGGGTCTACGGCAGCTCCGAAGTCCCGCTGGCGACGCCGGGCATCCTGCCTGAAAACAGCCTTGTGGAAGCTGCCGAAACCGATGGCGCCGCGCTCGATTACGAACTGCGGCTGGTGGACGATGACGGCAACGAAGTGCCGCACGGCACCGACGGCGAAATCCTCGTGCGCGGCCCGGCGATGTTCCTCGGTTATGCCGATCCGGAGCAGACCCGCGAATCGCTGACCGACGACGGCTTCTTCCGCACGGGCGATATCGGCAAGATCACCCCCTCAGGCGCGCTGGTCATCACCGGGCGCAAGAAGGACCTCATCATCCGCGGCGGCGAGAACATCAGCGCCAAGGAAATCGAGGACGTGCTGCACTTGCACGCAGGCATCAAGGAAGCCGCCGTCGTCTCGATGCCGCACCCGCGCCTTGGCGAAGGCATCTGCGCCTACCTGATCCCGGCAGGCGAGGAGAAGCCGGACATGGCCGCGCTTTCAGCCTTTGTCAGCGAGGCGGGCCTTGCGAGGCAGAAGAGTCCCGAACGGATCGAATGGGTCGAAACCTTCCCGCGCACGGCCTCTGGCAAGATCCGCAAGGACCAGCTGCGCGCCATGATCAAGGCACAGATGGAAGCGGAGAAGGCGGGGTAATGATAAGCCCTCTCCCCTTCAGGGGAGAGGGCTGGGAGAGGGGAACTCGCGCTGCGCTTGCCCCTCTCAACTCCGGCTAGGCGCTGCGCGCCAAGCCTGCGTATCTCTCCCCTGAAGGGGAGAGAGCAGTACCTCAGCTCTGTGCCTGCAGTGCAGCCACTGCCGCGCCCACGGCCGCCTGGATCTCACCTGGCCGCGGGTTGCGGCGCAAGGTCAGGCCGCCGTTGATCTGCAGGTTCTGGCCGGACATGAAGCAATCATCGCTCACCACGAACAGCGCGGCCTTGGCGATATCTTCCGAGGTGCCGACACGGCCCAGCGGATATTCCTTGACGAAGGCATCGGCGAGGCCGGGCACAGCGAACGATTGCTCGGTCATCGGGCTCAGCGTGAAGCCGGGCGAGAGCACATTGGCGCGGATGCCCTGCGGGCCGTACTGGTTGGCGACGCAGCGGATCAGTGCTTCGGAGCCTGCCTTGGTGGCGATATAGGCGGCATGATCGTCGATCACGCACTGCGTGGTGGCCGAGGAGATCTGGATCAGCGAACCACCGTGCGGCATCGCGCGGACGAAGGCGCTGAGGAAGTAGTGCACGCCCTTCAGCTGCAGCGCGATGATCTGGTCGAGCTCTTCCTCGGTGATCTCGTGCAGCCCTTTTAGCAGGCCCCAACCCGTCGCGTTGATCGCGATATCGACTTTGCCGTGGCGCTCCAGCACGGTGGTCGCCAGAGCTTCCACATCAGCCTTCTTCGAAAGGTCGCACAGCGCCCAGTCACCGGCGATCACACCGGCAAACCGCCTCAGCTCATCCGCCTTGCGCCCCGCCACGACCACCTTGGCCCCCGCATCGGCGAGAGTCTGGGCGATGTGCTGGCCCATGTTGCCCGCACCCGCCGCGCCGATCACCACGGCAACCTTGCCCGAGAGATTGGTCATGCCTTAGTTTCCTTTGCCATTAGGCCTGTGCGGTGAGGAAGTTTGCCGTCGCCACGCCGTCGGGCCCATAGACCGGCTCCGAGATGTCGCAGCGATACTTGCGCGTGTTGGCGCCGAGGATGGTGAACCCGGCGAGATGCGCGCCCATCTTGAAGTAGGATTCGGCCAGCAGGTGCACGGCAAGATCCTCGGCGGTCTCCCACTCCTCGAACACGTGAATGCGGCCCGGGTGATGCGGATCGAGGCTCCACGCGTAGTGGCGGCAGCCCTTTTCGGCGAGCGCCATGTCGATCAGCGGCTGGGCGTCCTTGAGCACCTCGTCGCGGACCTCGGGCGCGAAATCGATCTCACCTGCGACTACGACGATCATCACGAATACCCCTTCAGAATTGCAAAGCTGCGGCTCTGGTAAGCCCATGTTCCGGCGCGCTTGACGTAAGTGTCCTCGTAGCGGCCGATGCTGCGGCGCAGGTTGCCCTCGAGGTCCTCCAGCGTCTCGTTGGTGTAGACGCGGCCCGTGGCGGTATCGCCGTCAATGGCGATGGCACCGGTCTGGTAGAAGAAGCCGACGAAGGCGAATGTGCTCATCGCGCCGGTCCACAGGCCGACGATGGCTTCCTTGCCGTTCACGATGTGCCCTGCCAGATCCCAGACGGCGTCGTCCGCCCAGAGCGCGCCCCAGTCAGCCGCGTCACGCCGGAACACGGCGTCGGCATAGTTGTCGTGCAGCGCGCGGATGGCGAGCTGGTCCTCGATCGGTCCGGTGATAGCCATATTCTCTCCCAATTGGGGGGAGCCTAAGGCGATTCAGACCGGCCAGAAACTATCAAATCCGCGCGCTGTCAGGACGCCGGTTTTGGCTATTCTGCCGCAACAAAGGCCCGGGTTCACCGGGCGACGGCTATGGATGGAGAGCGCGATGGATCTGGGTCTCAAGGGCAAGAAAGTCATCATGAACGGCGGGGCCCGCGGCATCGGCCTCGAAGTCCTCAAGATCCTCACCACCGAAGGCGCCGACGTCGCGTTCTTCTCGCGCGATCAGGGCAAGATCGATACCGCGCTCGCCGCACTCGCGGGCAACGAAGGCAAGGCCCACGGCGATGCGTTCGACATGACCGGCAACATCGACGGCTACGTCGCGTGGCTCAATGGCGCGGTGGAGAAGCTCGGCGGCTGCGACATCTTCATCAACATGGCCAGCGTTTCGGGCGCAGGCGCCACGCAGGATTGGCAGAAGTGCCTCGACGTGGACATCATGGCCGCGGTCAAGGGCATCGAAACCCTCACCCCTGCGCTGGAAGCCTCGGGCGCGGGCTCGATCATCGTGATGTCGTCCACCGCCGCGATCGAGACGTTCATCATGCCGCAGGCCTACAACGCGATCAAAGCCGCGCTGATCACCTATGCCTCGCAGCTTTCGCAGGCGCTTGCGCCCAAGGGCATCCGCGTCAACACCGTCTCGCCCGGCCCGATCGAGTTTCCCGGCGGCAGCTGGGAGATGATCCAGGGCGCGATGCCGGACTTCTACAAGAGCATCAAGGCGCAGATGCCGATGGGCCGCCTCGGCGCGCCGGACGAAGTGGCGCGCTCGGTCGTGTTTCTCGCCAGCCCCGCCTCGTCCTACTCGACCGGCGTCAATCTGGTGATCGACGGCGGCTTCACCAAGCGCGTGCAGTTCTGAGCTGATGAGCAAGACCCCGCTCGAGCTCGCCCACACCATGCTCGCCTGCATCGACAAGGGCGACTGGGCGGGGGTGATGGCGATCACCTCGCCCGATTACGTCGTCCACGAACCGCCCGAGCTTCCTTTCGGCGGTGACTGGAAGGGGCAGGATGCGCTGATCCGGCTGTTCCCGCATGTCTGGAGCTACTGGGACGACGTGGTCGTCGACCGGCTCGGCATCCTGACGGACGAGAACTACTTCTGCCTGCAACTGCGCATGACGATGACCTCGAAGCTTACCGGCAACCGCATCAGCACTTCGCTGGCGGAGACGACCCGCTGCGTCGACGGGCTGATGGTGGAATACACGATCCACTACCATGATTGTGCGCTCGTCGCCCGCGAAGCCGGCCCGCCGCGCCCCGGGGCGGTGAAGCAGGAGGGCTGAAATGGACCGTCTGAAGGGCAAAGTCGCGATCATCACAGGTGCGGCAAAGGGCCTCGGCGCTGCCGATGCGCGGCTGTTTGTGGCCGAAGGCGCGCGGGTGATCCTCACCGATGTCGATGACGCGGCGGGCAGCGCGCTTGCGGCCGAACTGGGCGCATCAGCCGAGTACCACCACCTCGACGTCACCAGTGAAGCCGCATGGGCAGCGCTGATTGCCGCTGTGGCGGCCCGCCACGGCCGGCTCGACGTGCTCGTCAACAACGCCGGCATCGTTGAATTCGGCGATCCCGAAACGCTGACCGAAGCGGCTTATCGGAAGATCATGGGGGTCAGCCTCGACGGTGTCGTCTTCGGCACCAAGCACGCGATCCCCGCGATGGCAGCGAACGGCGGCGGATCGATCGTCAACATGGCCTCGATCGCCGCGATCCAGGGCGAGCCGACCTTCCCCGCCTACTGCGCCGCCAAGGGCGCGATCGATGCCTATACCCGCGCCACCGCCGCCTATTCGATCAAGAAGGGGCGCGGCGTGCGCTGCAATTCGGTGCTGCCCGGCGGGATCGATACGCCGATGGTGCGGAGCCTGCCGGCCAAGCTCGCCGATCTCGGCGCGGCGGCCCCCGTCCACGATGCCGCCACCGCGATGAACCGCCTTGGCGATCCTGCGGATGTGGCCCATCTCGTGCTCTTCCTCGCTTCGGACGAGAGCCGCTTCATCAACGGCCAGAGCCACGTTATCGACGATGGCGCCTCGATCATCGCCGGGAGCACAGTGCCTCGCACGGATCGCTGACGGATCGCTGATTGCGCAGAGTTCCGCGCTTACCTATCACTTTTATGGCTTCTCAAGCGGTGCGCCGGGTGGCCAAGTGAAACCATGATCCGAGCGCGGCCACCGCCGCCGCGCTGGCCAGCAAACCGGGAGATTGAAGGTGCAACTCAGCCGCGACGAATTGCTGCGGGCCTATCGCCAGATGAAGGTCATCCGCGAGTTCGAGGAACGTCTCCACGTCGATATCCAGACCGGCGAGATCGCCGGCTTCACGCATCTCTACTGCGGCCAGGAAGCGGTTGCAGTCGGCGTGTGCGAGCATCTTTCGTCAGACGACAAGATCGTTTCCACCCACCGCGGCCATGGCCACTGCCTCGCCAAGGGCTGCGACGTGGACGGCATGATGGCCGAGATCTGGGGCAGCCGTGATGGCCTGTGCAAGGGCAAGGGCGGCTCGATGCATATTGCCGATATCGACAAGGGCATGCTTGGCGCCAACGGCATCGTCGGCGCGGGCGCGCCTATCGCGGTGGGCGCAGGCATCGCCGCCAAGATCGACGGCAAGGGCCACGTCTCGATCGCCTTCTCCGGCGACGGTGCGTGCAACCAGGGCACCACGTTCGAGGCGATGAACATGGCCGTCGTCACCAAGGCGGCCTGCATCTTCGTGTTCGAGAACAACCACTATTCCGAACACACCGGCTTCGAATACGCAGTCGGCACCGACAAGGACATTGCCAGCCGCGCGCAGGCGTTCGGCATGAAGGTGTGGCGCGGTGACGGCACCGATTTCTTCTCGGTCTTCGAAACGATGCGCGAAGTGCTCGAATACGTGCGCGTGCCCGGCAATGGCCCGGCGGCGGTCGAGTTCGATACCGAGCGCTTCTTCGGCCACTTCGAAGGCGATCCGCAGCGCTATCGCGGCCCGGGCGAGCTCGACCGCATCCGCGAGACGCGCGATTGCCTCAAGAAGTTCCGCGCCAGCGTCACCGGCGCGGGCCTCCTTTCGGATGCCGATCTCGATGCCGTCGATGCCGATGTGATGGACGCGATCGAAACCGCCGTAACCAAGGCCAAGGCCGCCCCGCGGCCCAAGCCCGAAGACGTCCTTGAAGACGTCTACATTTCGTACTGATTCCCGGGGAGCGCGACCAATGGCAAGAATGATGTATCGCGAGGCGGTCCTCTCCACGATCGCCGAGGAAATGGAGCGCGACGAGAACGTCGTCGTGCTGGGCGAGGACGTGGTGGGCGGCAATGGCACCGCTGGCGGGCCCGAAGCGATCGGGGGCATCTGGTCGACTTCGGCCGGGCTCTACGGCAAGTTCGGCGGCGACCGCGTGATCGACACCCCGATCTCGGAAAGCGCGATCATGGGCGCGGCGGCGGGCCTTGCGCTCGCGGGCAAGCGCCCGGTGGCCGAGCTGATGTTCGCAGACTTCATCGGCGTTTCGCTTGACCAGATCTGGAACCAGCTCGCCAAGTTCCGCTACATGTTCGGCGGCAAGACCAAGTGCCCTGCCGTCATCCGCATGGCCTGGGGCGCGGGCTACAACGCCGCCGCGCAGCACAGCCAGGCAGTGCACCAGATCCTCACCGGCATGCCCGGCCTCAAGGTCGTCATGCCGAGCACTCCGGCCGACGTGAAGGGCCTGCTGCGCACCGCGATCCGCGACGATGATCCGGTGATCTTCCTCGAACACAAGGCGCTCTACGGCGTGAAGGGCGAAGTGCCCGACGACAAGGATTTCATGATCCCCTTCGGCCACGCGCGCCTCACGCGTGCGGGCAAGGATGTGACGATTGTCTCGACCGGCCTGCTGCTCGGCTTCTGCGAAGCGGTGGCGGACAAGCTGGCCGCCGAAGGCATCGGCTGCGATGTGATCGATCTGCGCACCACCAGCCCGCTCGATGAGGAAGCGATCCTCGATTCGGTCGAAGTGACGGGCCGCCTCGTGGTGGTCGACGAGACCAACCCGCGCTGCAGCCTGGCCGGCGATATCTGCGCGATGGTCGCCGAAAAGGCCTTCGCCAGCCTCACGGCCCCGCCGCTCAGCGTTACTCCGCCGCACACGCCCGTCCCGTTCGCGCGCGAGCTGGAATCCGCGTACCTGCCCTCGATCCCCAAGATCGAAGCGGCGGTGCGCAAGGTCCTCTCCTACCGCTAAGGAAGTAGCCACATGGCTGATATCCGCCCCTTCTGCATGCCCAAGTGGGGCATCGAAATGACCGAGGGCACGGTTGCTGAATGGATGGTCAAGGAAGGCGAGGCTTTCTCGCGCGGCCAGGTCATCTGTCTCATCGAAACCGACAAGATCACCAACGAGGTCGAAGCGGAATACGACGCGGTGCTCAAGCGCGTGCTCGTCCCCGCCAGTGATCAGCCGCAGCCGGTGGGCGCGCTGCTCGGCGTGTTCACCGATCCCGCCACCACCGATGCCGAAGTCGATGCCTTCGTTGCCGCGTTCAAGCCCGCGGAAACCGGCGTCGCCGCCAAGGCAACCAGCACCGATGCGGCCCCGGCCGCCGCGGCTGCACCGGAACCCGCTCCAGCTACCGCGCCGGAGCCCAGGAAGATCGTCACCAACCGGCCGATCAGCCCCGAAGCACTCAAGCTTGCCGAAGCCAACGGCGTCGACATCGAGCCCATTCAGGGTTCGGGCCGAGGCGGTCGCATAACCTATCAGGACGTTGTCCAGGCGATGCGCCCGGAGCCAGTCTATACACCGAAGGGCCCCGCCGAACTCCCGGCCGAGACGCGCGCGGTGTTTGCCTCGCCGCTCGCCGCCCGCCTCGCCGCGCAGTACGGCATCGACCTGAGCACACTCACGGGCACCGGCCCGCGCGGCCGCATCTCCAAGGCTGACGTGCTCGGCGCGGTGAAGCCCGCCGCGCCCGAAGCAGGCCCTGCTCCGGCTTTTGGTGCGCCCTTCGTGGCGGTTGCCAATACGCCCGTCGTCCAGCCCTTCGACAAAGTGCGCAAGGTCGTCGCCCGCCGCCTCACCGAGGCCAAGCAGACCATCCCGCACTTCTACTTGCGCGTCTCGGCGCGGGTCGATGAACTCGTCGCGCTGCGCAAGACGGCGAACATGGTCATGGGCACCAAGGCGTCGATCAACGACTACCTCGTCAAGGCTGTTGCCATGGCACTGGTCCGCCATCCGGATGTCAACGTGCAGGTTGCCGCTGACGCGGTGCACAGCTTCCCGCACGCCGACGTTGCCATCGCGGTCGCGAGCCCCAAGGGCCTCGTCACCCCGATCGTGCGCCAGGCCGACCGGATGCACATCGCGCAGATCGCGGCGACTACCCGCGCGCTGATCGACAAGGCGCAGGCTGGCCGCCTGAGCTTTGATGACATGGACGGCGGCACTTTCAGCATCTCCAACCTCGGCATGTTCGGAATCGAGGAGTTCGACGCGATCATCAATCCGCCGCAGGGCGCGATCCTCGCAGTCGGCGGGATCAACCGTGTGGCGACCGAAACGGCGGACGGCGACATTGCGTTCGAGGGCCAGATCAGGCTCTCGCTCTCGGTCGATCACCGCGCGATTGACGGTGCGGCGGGTGCGGGCTTCCTGCAGACGCTGAAAGCGCTGATCGAAGCTCCGGAGAGTCTGTTCAGCTGATGGCTGGCCTGCCCATCCGGCAGGTCGCCTATTTCTGCGCAGACGTGCGCGTGGCGGCGGTTGCGCATCACGCGGTTTATGGCTCGGGCCCGTTCTTCGTGGCGGACAATATCCCCCTCGCGCGCACGGTGCATCGCGGGGTTGAGCGGCTGCACGATCACAGCTCTGCCTATGGGCAATGGGGCGAAGTGATGGTGGAGTTCGTGCAGCAGAACAATCCCGGCCCCTCCCCGTTCCACGACATGTATCCGGAAGGTTCGGGCCGCTATGGGCTCCACCATGTCGCGGTCTTCGTCGAGGATTTCGATGCTGCGCTGGCCGAATTTGCTGCGCAAGGTGCGCCTTGCGCAATGCGTGCGGAAATGGCCGACGGGTTCGTCTATGCTTTCGCCGATACCAGCGCGAGCCTTGGCCACATGACCGAGCTCTATGTCCCGCGCCCCAGTCTCATCGGTTTCTACGCGATGGTTGCCGATGCCGCCAGGGAATATGGCCGCGAAGGCGCCCCTGCGCGCGATCTCATCACCACCATCCGCCTGCGCTGAAAGCTCCTCACATGACCACCAACCGCTTCTGGCAGCTCGATGCCCACCCCTCGGGCGACGATTTCGCCAGTGCGCTTTCCTTCCGCGAGGAAGCTTTGCAGCCGCTTGCTGAAGGTCAGGTCCGCATTGCCGCGCAGTGGCTTTCGATGGATGCCGGCACCCGCATGTGGATGAGCCCGCGCACCGATGGCTACCAGCCGCCGCTGCCGCTCGGCACCAAGATGTCCGGCCTCGTGATCGGACGAATTTCGGAGAGCCGCGATCCCGCTTTCCCCGAAGGCACGCTCGTGCGCGGCTTTGGCCAGTGGGCGGACTATTCGGTGGTCACGCCCGCAGAAGCCGGGCTCATGGCGCTCGACGAAAGCTTGCCTGATCTGCGAGAGCATTTCGGCGCGCTCGGCATGAACGGCTGGACCGCGCTGCTCGGCGTGCGCGACACTGCGCGCATCCAGCCGGGCGAGTGGATCGCCGTATCCGCCGCTGCTGGGGCGACGGGCAGCCTTGCGGTGCAAGTTGCGCGCAACCTCGGCGCGCGTATTGTCGGCATCGCCGGCGGCCCGGCCAAGTGCGCCTACCTGACCGAGGAACTGGGCGCGGATATCGCCATCGACTACAAGGCGGACGACATCGCCGCCCGCCTCGCTGCGGAAGTGCCCGGCGGGCTCAATGCCTATTTCGACAATGTCGGCGGGCCGATCCTCGATGCCATCCTCCCCAACATGGCGCTTTACGGCTGCGTTGCGGTCTGTGGCCTCGTTGCCGCCTACGATGCGGACAAGCCGCTGCCCGGCCCCGCGCGGTATGATCAGGTGCTGATGAAGCGCCTGCGCATCGAGGGCTTTTTCGTCCCCGATCACTTCCACCGCGCCGAGCAATTCATCCCGCCGCTGCGCCAGTGGCACGACGAAGGCAGTCTCGTCTCACGCTTCGACGAAACCCCCGGCCTCGAAAACACGCTCGCCGCCTATGCACGGATGCTGGGCGGCGGTGCGATCGGGAAGGTGTTGGTGAGGGTGGCCTGAGGTAATGCCCTCTCCCCTGAAGGGGAGAGGGCTATCACTTCACCCCGCCATCCACTTTTCCAGATTCTGATGGAAATAGCGCACGCGGCGTTCCTGCCACGCCAGGTAATCGCGCTGGTAGCCGCGCGAATGCAGGCCGCGTTGCTGCGCTTCCCACACCGAGACGTCCTGATCGATACCGGGCCCCGCCGAAACCTCGCCCCACTTGCCCTGCACGTGCGGTGCTGGCACCGAAACATCGACCCATTCGGACATCGACTGCGAATAATACCGCGTCGTGCCTGCGGGAAAGAGTGTCATGTACCACATGTCGAAGTAGCACTTCTCGGGATCGGTCTCGTGGGGCCGCGCGCGCAGCCAGATATTGCCGTCGGGCTTGAGGCTGAACGAGAGGTTCGGGAAGATCGTGTAGTGCCAGTGGTCGGTCAGCTGGTCGTCGTGATAGGTCGAGAAGTCGAAACCCTTCTCCGCCCCCTTCTCGCGCTTCGCCTTCTGCAGCGCCGCCCGGATCTCGCCGGTCTTGCCGCCCCGGAACTGTTCGGGATCAAGGTCCCAGAACTCCAGCTCCTCGCGCAGCATTTCGAGCGTCTCGGCCTCGCCGCCGCGCAGCTGCTTGGTCGGCCCCGCACCCGGCATGAACATGCGCGCATGGCCTTCGGGGTAGAGATCGAACTGGCAGTGGTTGTAGCCGTATTCCATCACGAACTTCGTCTGCGGGTGGACGAAGGGCACGTGGTAGCTCTCGTTGAAGTTGTCCTGCACCAGCTTCCAGTTGAAGTTGCCTTCAATCGTCACCCAGTGCGTGCGCACCATCGCATCCATCGGGTAGGTATCGATCTGGTCGGCAATCGGCCCCATGAACTGGCGCAGCGGGGCTGCGTCCTTGTCCATGTTGATCCATACGAACCCGGCCCAGGTCTCGCACTTCACCTCGACAAGGTTGAGTTTGCCGCAAGGCGAGCCCTGCACAAAATCAGCCTCGTCGGGCACGACCTTGAGCTTGCCGGCGAGGTCGTAGGTCCAGCCATGATAGGGGCACACAAGCCGCTTGGAATGGCCCTGCTCACCCGTCACCACCGGCATCGCGCGGTGCTGGCACACGTTGTAGAACGCGCGCACCGCACCATCATCGCCCCGCACACAGACAATCGTTTCGGGACCGAAATCGGCTGTGAGCCAATCGCCCGCGTTGGGAACTTGCGCCTGCGTTCCCGCGATCTGCCAGGTCTTGGTCCAGACCTTCTCCCATTCGCGGTCGGCCCATTCCTTCGAGAAATAGCGATCGGGCGTGATCGGCGCATTGCCGAGCGGCGGATCGGCCAGCGGGGAGATATCGGCCAGCGAAGTGGCACGGGCACGGGCGAGTTGAGCCTCGGTAGTCATGTCATGGTCTCCTGTTTCAGGCACCGGAAAAGTGATTGTAGGATGGGTCGGCGTGGCCGCGCGCGCCGAAGGCATAGCCCGGCATGGCAGCGCGGTCCCACATGTCGGTCGAGGGCGCGACTGTGCTCCAGTCATAGACGGCGTGGCGATGCGAAATCTTCCATTCGCCGCCCCGCCGCTCGAAGCGGTCAAGATAGCGCCCGGCGGCGACCATGAAGTTATCGCCGCTCTCACCCGGAATGTGGTGATGCGCAATGAAATAGGCCTCGCCCTGCGCCTTGTCGCCGTCGACCTCGATCAGCACATTGCCGATCACATGCTGCGTGCGGCGCATGCCCGAAAGCACGTCCATGACCCACGGCACGAAGTCAGCAGCAGTGCCCTGGTACATGCCATGATCGTCGGTTGCATCGGGGTGGAACACTGCGCGCACCAGATCGGCATCGCAGCGGTCGATCCCGCGCGCGAGGCGGTGAACGAGCTCGGTGCAGGCCATCTTGTCGAGCAGCAGCGCCACGCGGGGATCAAGGTCAGCGGCCATCTTTTCAGTCTCCGGTATAAAGGGGATCGCCGGGCAGGCGCTTCCCATGCCGCGTCAGCGTGCCATAGAGCGGACCGTCCCACTGCGCGGTCGATGGACCATTGCGGCTCCAATCGAGCACGTAGCGCCGGTGTAGCAATCGCCAGTCATCGCCGCGCCGCTCCAGCCGGTCGAGATAGCGCCCGCCCACTTCCATCTCCAGCGGACCATCGGGCCCATCCACTTCATGCCACGCGCGGCAATAGGTCTCCGCCGTAGCATGCGCGCCGTCGATATCGATGAGCATGTTGCCTAGAAAATGCTGCGTTCGGCGCATTGCAGCAAGCGCGGGCACAACCCCTTCAGACCACGCCAGCGCATTGACCTCGCCGGTGCCGTAATCGGCGACCGCTTCAGGCCACCACACCTCGCGCAGCACCGCCAGATCGCAGCGGTCGATCCCGCGCGCATAGCGGTTGAGCACGTCCATGATCGCCAGCCGGTCGGCCAGCTCTTCCGGGCAAATCCTGCTCATCGCAGCCTCATCTCCTCACGGCGGCAGCTGAGATCATGGGGACTGCGGGCACCCCACGGAAACATTGTCTCGCCTCCGGGCAAGTCGGCTGCCGGCTCATCGCGCGCCCAGTCGACCAGCTCGCTGCGATGCGCGATTTTCCACACGCCGCCGCGCCGCTCATAGCGATCAACATATCGCCCCGCGACGAACATGTCGCGCTCGCCGCCTTCCGCAGCAATCCGGTGGTGCGCCTGGAAATAGACCTCGCCGAAGGCCAGGTCCGGGCTCTCGAAATCGATGCGGACCTGCCCGATCATATGGTGGTTCGCCTTGTGCGGCGTCAGCACCCGCTGCGCGAACTCGACAAACCCCGGCGCATCGCCCTGCCAGCCCGCACCGTAATCGGTTGTCGCATCATCATGGAACACCGAGATATGCAGCGCCCGATCGAGCCGGTCCTGCGCGCGCATATAGTCGCAGCTGAGGTCGTAGATGGCTTGCCACGAAACGAGGCGGTCGAGCGGATCCATCGTTCAGGCCTTCGCCAGATACTGGTCGAGCGTCTGGTGGAACTGGCGGATGCGCGCCTCCTGATAATTCCCCAGTGTCTGCCCGCGCTTCGCCGAGCCAAGAAAGCCCTGATACTGCAGCGCCAGATTGTCGGTATCCTGATCGTAGACCCCGCCAAGTCCGGGATTCATCCCCGGCGCCTCGGCATAGGATTGCTCCACGCTCAGCCGCACCGGCTCGGGCGGATGCTCGACCGGCGTTCCCGGCGGCACCAGCTTGAGGAACATCAGATCGAACAGCGAGCGCGAGGGATCGTTGCCGATTGGCCGGAAGCGGTAGATCATCGGCAGCGAGACGCCCGGGAACAGGCACATGTTGGGAAACAGGTGATACTCGATGGAATCGAGCATCTCGCTATCCGAATAGACATCGAGCAGCACACCCAGATCAGCCGACATCTGCTCGCGCAGCAATTGAGCAGCATAGGAGCGCGCTGTGCGGCCTTCGGGAAGCGGTCCGCCGCCTACGCGCATCCGGTCGAACAGCTCGGCCTCGGTCTGCGGCTTGGTGTAATGCGGGCTCGCCACGCCGATGGTGTGCACGAACCGCGTCACGTGGTCGCTGAACAGGTCATATTGCGCATTGGCATCGGCCGCCGTGGGCAGCGCCTGCGCATGCGTTTCGTAGACGTGGTAGGCTTCGAGAAACGCTTCCTGCGCGGCCTTCCAGTTGGTCGGCAGTTCCTTCTGGAGGTGCAGCGCAATCCGCCGGTCAGAGAGGTCCCAGCGCCCCGAGAAATGCTCGGCAAGCGGACCCAATTGCTCCTTCAGCGGCCGCGCATCGGGATCGAGGTTGATGAATACGAACCCGCCCCAGGTTTCCATCCGCACTTGCGGCAGGCTGAATTCCTCGTCCTTCACATGCGGGAAATCCCACCGGCAGGGGAGGTGCGAAAGCTCGCCTTCGAGCGACCAGCGCCAGCCATGGAACGGGCAGCGGATTTCCACTGCACTGCCGCTGGTGTCAGACCGCTTGAGTTGCGTACCCCGGTGCAGGCAGGCGTTGCGATAGGCGCGGATTTCCCCATCATCGCCGCGCACGATCAGGATCGACCACGGCCCGATATCATACGTGATGTAATCGCCCGCCTCGGGGATATGCTCCTCTCGCGCCGCCCATTGCCAGGTTCGCGCCCACATGTAGGTAAACTCGCGCGCCATGAAATCGGGCGAGATATACCGGTCGTAAGCGATGTCTGCATCACCCGCGAAGGCATAGGCCTCGGCGATCAACGCGGGCGGCACCTCCTGCCCGTCGGCCAGGATGATGTCGCGCGTACTCGGCCCCGGGCAGCGCGCGGCACCGGGTTCGGGGGGGAGAGGCAGACTGGTTTCAAGGTTCATGCCCTCAAGCTCCTTCTCTCCGCTCCCCGCCCTGCATCAATACCTGAACGTGGCTTGCAGGCGCACGGTACGCGGCATCGAACCATAGCCGATGATATCGCCCAGTGTCGCGTTGTTGGTGCCGGTGCCCGCGCCCGTCAGCGGCGCGGTACCGCCTCCGATGAAGTAGAACTTGTTGGTCAGGTTCTTGCCGATCACGGCAAGCTGCCAACGATCATTCTCGGCGCCGATCCGGAGCCCTGCATCGACCACGGCATAGCCGGCCTGGCGGGTGTAGGGATCGCCGAAGCTCGATCCGAGGTATGAGCTTGAGGTGCGCGTATCGACATTGCCGCCAAACTTCAGGCCCTTGCCGATTTCGGTTTCATAGGAAACGCCCGCGGTGGCCGTCCATTCCGGCGCGGCGGAAGTCGGTGCGCCGGATAGATCCTGCCGCGGCTGGCCATCGGCCGAAGTGAGCGAACAGCCCGCCGCGATGCTCTGGCCCGACCAGCACGGCGAAATGAAGTTGATGTAGCGCGCCCGGTTGTAGTTCAGCGTGCCGTGGAGCGAGAGGCCGGGCACTGCGCGCGGCGCATATTCCAGCTCGAGCTCGACACCCTTCGACCGCGCCGCGCCGGCGTTGTAGGTCACATAGGCGAAGACCTGCGAGTTGAAATAGTCGATCTGCAGGTTGGTGTACTTGTAGTTGTAGAGCGTCAGGTTCGCGCGCAGCTGGCGATCGAACAGCGTGGTCTTGATGCCCGCCTCGAAGCCGCGGCCGCGTTCGGGATTGAACGCGAGGTCAGCCGAAGGATTGTTCGTCACCAGCGCGGAGTTGATCGCGCTGTTGGAGAAGCCGCCCGATTTATAGGCGGTCTTGTACGCGCCGTAGACCATCACGTCCGAATTGGGCTTCCAGCTCAGCGTCACGTCAGGCGACCAGTCCGCGAACGTCTGGTCACCTGTGAGCACGCCGTTGGTCGCCGCGCTCTGCGGGCGGAAAATGCCGGTCAGCGCCGGGTTCACGTAAGGCTGCGTGAAGAAGCTCTTCTTGGTCTCGTGCGTGTAGCGCACGCCGGCGGTCGCCTCGAGCGTGGGGACGATCTTCCAGATCGCCTGGCCATAGGCCGACAGGGTCTCGCCATCGGTCGCCGAATCCTTGGCATAAGCGACATAGCGCATGCCGGTGGGCGCCGCCGAGTTCTCGATATTGGCGAAAAGCACGGCCTGGAAGAAGGTGCGCTTGGTCTTCTGATAAAGCCCGCCGACCATGATGTTGACCGGCGCATCGAACTTCGTCAGCGCGCGGAGTTCCTGGCTGAAGGCGTGATAGCTGGCGTTCTCCGTCGCCCATACGCCGCCGCCAAGGAAGTCGCAGTCACAGCCGAACTTGTTGTTGTTCCAGTTGTAATTGGTGACCGAGTTCAGCGTGACATTGGTCATGTCATAGTTGATCGTGCCGGTCGCCTGCCACGACTTGTAGGTGTTGTAGAGATCACCGTTGCTGCGGCCATAGGGCGTCGCCTGGGCGATATCGGTGGGGAAATTGTTCTGGTAGAGCTTGAAGCCGCCGTCGCACTTGTAGGCAGGATTCAGCGCAGTTGCGCCGGTCGGGCAGCGGACCGCAGAATAGTTCCAGCCGTTGCCGATCGTGTCGTTCCACGAGCCCGAGGCCTTGAGCGTCGCGGTCAGGCCGCTGCCGCCATCGTACTTCAGCGTGGCGCGGCCGATCAGTTCACGTTCCTGCGGCTGGTCCGCCGCAGCCGCTGCGGCGGTGTGCGGATTGAGCGTGCCGGTTGCAACATCGAACGTGTTGTAGGCCTGTGAGCCTGCAGCATTGCGATAGTACCCGCCGAACATCTTGGAGCCGCGCACCGCAAGGCGCAGGCCAAGCGTTTCGCTGAGCGGGGTTGAATAGATCAGCTCGCCATAAAGCTGGCGCGCATTGAGCTCGTAGCCGACGCGGGCGATGATCTCGCGGTCCTTGCCCGGATCGGCAGTGGTCAAGCTGATCACACCGGCAGTCGCGTTCTTGCCGTAGAACAGCGCCTGCGGACCCTTGAGGATCTCGACGCGGGCGAGGTCGAAAAAGCCCTCGTTGATGACGCGGCCCTGGCCATAATAGACACTGTCGACCACGATCGCGACCGATTGCTCGATGCCGATCGAAGTCGCATTGGAGCCGATGCCGCGCATGGTAAGCTGGGCGCCGGCACCGTTCGAGGCGCGCGCGACAGTGAACTGCGGGGTGGCCGCAGCGATCTTTTCAAGGCTGGTCAGGTCGCGCGCCTGAACGGTCGCGGCGCTGATCGCCTGCACCGATACCGGGATGCTCTGCACGCTTTCCGAGCGGCGACGGGCGGTCACGATGATGTCTTCGACACCGCTCGCGGCGGGTGTTTCTGCCGAGGCTCCGGACTGCGGCGGTGCCGCAGCATCAGCAGCGGCGAGCGCGGGGCTTGCGGCCAGCAGCGTGCCCGGAACGAGCATGGCCAGCAGGGCGAGGCGCGCCGTGCCAGAACGAATTTCCAGTCGCACCGTATCAATCTGGCGCATTTTCCCTCTCCCGCTTCATGACTTCGCCGCCCGGATTCTCTGGGGGTCGGCGAACAGGAGGAAGGGTACCAATCCCGCACCCACGCTCAACTGTTTATAAGGCGTTTGAGCACTTTTGATAGGGAAACCGGCAGATGTGCCGGATCGCTACGACCGCCTCTTTACACCGCATTGCTCCGGCGCCGCGCAGGCTTTCCAAACGCGAAAGCCGGCCCTTTGGCAGGGCCGGCTTTCCTTGTGCATCACCTTGTGATCAGGTTTGAGCCACGCCTTACCAGGCGTGCGTTTCGCCGTTCCACTTGCGGAATTCACCAGTGTCCTCGAGCGACCATTCCGCACCCAGCTTGCGGATGCCGGACGCGCTTTCCTCCGAGGTAATCTGCGCATGCGGCCCGCCCATGTCGGTCTGGACCCAGCCGGGATGGATCAGGCCGATGACAATGCCCTTGCCCTTGAGATCGATCGCGACGGACCGCATCAGGCGGTTGAGCGCCGCCTTGGCCGAGGCATAAGCATACATGCCGCCCATCGGCCAGGCCATCGCGCCGAGCTGGCTGGTGATGTTCATGACCTTCGAGCCTTCGCCAAGACGCGGCAGGAACGCCTGCAACACGCGCAGCGGGCCTTGCACCATGATCGCGAAAGCCTCATTCCACGCATCCCAATCGGCGCTTTCAAGCTCGCCCCCCATCGGGCCGGTCACGCCCGCCACGTTGTAGAGCACGTCGATCTGGCCATCGCCGCTCGCTGCCGCCGCTGCGCGCACCGAGGCATCGCTAGCCACGTCGCAGAGGTGTATCGTGAGCTTCCCGCCTGAAGACGCCGCAAGCTCCTCCAGCCCAGCGCTGGCCTTCCGTGGGAGGGCAATAACGGTATCCCCTGCTGCAACGTGCTGCGCAGCAAGTTCAAGACCAATCCCCCGGGCAGCACCGGTAATCGCAACAGTAGCCATGGCCTTATCTCCTAACCGTCAAAGCTTGAGCAGCTGCTTGCCCTTGTTCGAGCCCGAGAACAACCGCTGCAACGTGGCAGGTGCGTTTTCAAAGCCTTGCTGCACGTCCTCGCGGTAGGCGAGGCGCCCCTCGTTGACCCACTTTACCAGACGGCGGCGGATATCCGGGAACTCGCTGGCCCAGTCGAGCACAATGAAGCCCTGCATCCGCGCGCGGCGGAACACGAGATTGAAGTAGTTTTCAGGACCCGCGGGCAGATTGCCGGTCTCGTACCGGCTGATACCGCCACAGATCACCACGCGGGCATTGGTGGCAATGCAGGCGAGCATGTCGTTGAGGATCTTGCCGCCGACATTGTCGAAGATCACGTTGATGCCGTGCGGCGCCAGTTCCTTGAGCTGCGCACGGATCGGACCGGCCTTGTAATCGATGGCGTGGTCGTAGCCTGCTTCCTTGACCAGCCACTCGCACTTTTCAGGCCCGCCCGCGATACCGATCACGGTGCAGCCGGCGATCTTTGCCAGCTGGCCGACGATCGAGCCAGTGGCACCTGCCGCGCCCGAGACGACGACGACATCACCCGCCACCGGCTCGCCCACCTTGAACAGGCCGCAATAGGCCGTCACGCCCGTGGTGCCGAGGATCGAGAGCATTGCCGTCGGCGGCAAATCGGGCATGCAGGGGATCAGACCCTCGCCATCGTGGACGAGGTATTCGCTCCAGTTGATCGAGCCGGCCAGCGTGGTCCCCACCGGGAACTTGCCGCCATTGCTCGCCACGACTTCGACGATGCCCGAGCCGCGCATGACGTCTCCGATCGCCATCGGTGCGACGTAGTCCGCGATGTTTTCCATCCAGCCCTTCTGCGCCGGATCGAAGCCGAGATAATGCGTCTTCAAAAGCATCTGGCCCGGCCCCGGTTCGGGCAGCGTGGTCGTCACGAGCTTGAGGTCGTCATCGTTGATGGGGCGGCCGCGCGGGTGTCCATTGAGCAGCCATTGGCGGGTTTCAGTCACGTCGGAATCTCCAGGAAGCGTTGTGTTGAAGGCGAGACTAGCGGCAGTGCCGCAAGCACGGACCTACCGAATTGAATGAGCCCCCAAAGGGCACTACCGGCCCATCCCCGCCATGCGCGTCGCCAGAGCGGGGTCGCGCGGATCATTCCAGTCCTGCCGCGCGGCCCATTCGGCAAGGCTTGCGGGCTTGTGCTTGAAATGCGCCGCCATCTCCTCGGGCGTCACCACAAGCGGCGATTGGGCTTGCGCGTTGTACCAGCGGTAGAACTGGGCCATCCCGTCGTAGATCGAGGCTGGTTTCACGTCCGGCGATCCCGTCACCAGGAGGCTCATCGCAGAGGCAAAATCGTCGGGCGTCAGGCTCTTGAACACGATGGACTTGCCCGAAACCTTGCTCAGCGTCGCCGCCACTTCGTCGCCCACCAGCGCCTCCGGCCCGCCGACGCGGTAGCGTCCGCTGGGGAGGTCAGGATTGGCCAGAGCCTCGACCATGAACGCGGCCACGTCATCGAGGCAAATCCACGAGATCTTGAGATCGGGCTTGGCCGGGTAGGCGAACACGCCCTTGTTGACGATTCCGGGCTTGTTCCAGCTACGGATCATGTTGTCCATGAACACGCGCGATTCGATGATCGCCCATTCGCAGCCGCTGCCCGCAATCGCCGCGATGATATCGCGCCGACCGTCCATCGCCGGGCTGCCGATATCCTCGTCCGCGATATGACAGCTGGTGTGGAAGACGATGCGCTTCACCCCATTGGCCTTGCCTGCCGCTGCAATGTTCGCGCCCATCTTCTGCGCCAGAGCGCGGTCGAACACGAAGGGCAGGTGCGCAGCAATCGCGTCCATGCCCTTGGCCGCCGCGATCATCGAGGCTTCGTCATAGATGTCCGCCGCAACGGTCTCGACTTCGGCGAACTCGGTGCCCGCCAGCGCCGCCGGATTGCGCAGGCCCGCCACCGGCGTCATCCCCGCCGCGATCAGCCGCGTCAGCAACGGATGCCCCTGGTCGCCCGTAGCGCCCAGCACCAGAATGCGCTTCATTGAATGCCCTTCCTATTGATTGGCCAGCCGCGCGGCCGTCCGCCCGGCGATGCACCCAAAGGTGAGTGCCGGACCTAAAGTACCGCCCGCGCCGGCATAGACACTGCCAGTCGGGCACGCGATCACGTTGCCTGCACCGTAGAGACCGGGGATCGGATCGCCCTCCACATCGAGCACTTGCGCGGCGGCATTGGTCCGCGCGCCGCCGTTGGTGCCCAGCGCGCCCAGCTTGAGCTGCACGGCGTGAAACGGACCCTGCGCAAGTGGCCCCAAGGTTGCCGCTGCGCCGGGCCGCGAGCGGTCGCCGTAGAAATGATCGTAGGCGCTAACACCGCGGCCGAAATCGGGATCTTCTGCCTTCGCTGCATGCGTGTTGAAACGCTCCACCGTTTGCAGCAATTGTGCAGCATCGACTTCGATCCTGGCGGCCAGTTCTTCCAGCGTATCGCCCACAAAAACCCAGTCCGGCAGCGCATCGAAGGGCATCACCGGACCAATCGGGTAGCGCGCGCGGTATTGCGCATCGAACACCAGCCAGGCGGGATTGTTGGGATAGTCGTAAGTCGCCGGATCGAAGAGGTGGAAGGCGCCCGCGAGCGAGGAATAATTGTTCGCCTCGTTGCAGAAGCGCTTGCCCTCCCGGTTGACCAGCAGGCTATGCGGCAGCGTCCGCTCGATCAGGACCGGTGCGGCGCGCTGCTCGCCGCCCGGCCAGTGCGCACCGCCGATGGAAAGTGTCGGCACCCACCACGCCGAGGTCATGTTGCCCAGCCCCGCGCCGACCGACATCGCAAGCTTCAGCCCGTCGCCCGTATTGCCCGGCGGCGAAGCCGGCATATCGAGCGGTCCGCGCAGGAAGGTTTTCTTGAGGCTCTCATTCCACTCGAACCCACCGGTCGCGAGGATTACGCCGCGGCTTGCGCGAATGCTGCGGCCTCCGGCAAACTCCACGCCGACCACGCGGCCCGCTTCGACGATCAGCCGTTCGGCCTTGAGCCCCAGCTGCGGCTCGATCCCGCGTGCAAGGCAGGCCGCCAGCAGCCGCCCGATCATCGCCTGCCCGAACCCGCGCAAGTCCGCATCCGCGCGGCGTTTGAGCTCTGCCGGATCGACAAATCCGCTGCTGCCGCCGAGCGGCGTTTCGCGCAGCATCATGCGCTGGATCACGCCGTCGCTGAACACCTTCTCCGCCCAGGGGCCGAGCGTGGTGAAATCGAACAGTTCGTTATCGAGCGCGCGCCCGCCCTCGGGCTTTGCCCCGGGCCGGTCGAGATAATAATCGGGATAGCTCGGCAGGATACTGACGGCGAGCGCGCCCGCTTCTTCCAGAAATGCCAGCGCATCCGGCGCCTCGCGCACAAAGGCGCCCAGCACCTCGGCATCCATCTCGCCGTGATCGAGGCTGCCGAAATACGCGAGCGCTTCTGCCTCGCTGTCCGCCATTCCGGCGGCCTGCATGCGGGGATTGTTCGCCGCCCAGATGATCCCGCCCGAAACCGCCGCCGTGCCGCCGAGCCGCTCGCCCTTCTCGGCGAGCGTGACTTCGGCGCCTGCCGCATGGGCAGACAGCGTCGCCGCCATGCCGGCTGCGCCTGCGCCGATGATCAGAACGTCGGTGGTCTCGCTCAAATCACAGCCCCCCGTCGACATAGAGGCACTGCCCGGTCACCCACCCCGCCGCCGGCGAAACGAGATAAAGCGCCGCCGCTGCGATATCCTCCTCGCGGCCATAGCGCTGCAGCGGGATGCGGATCATCTCGCGCAGCGCCTCGCGTGCGGTCTCGTCGCCGGTCCGCATGCATTCATTGAAGTTCTGCGTGGGGATCGGTCCCGGCGCGACCGCGTTCACGCGGATCTTCGGCGCCAGCTCGCGCGAGAGCGTCTGGGTCAGGCTGTTCACCCCGGCCTTGGCCGCCGCATAAGGTCCGTTTTTCGCCTGCGGACCATGGGCCGCGCGCGAGGATGTGCTGAGGATTACCCCGCCGGCCTCGCCCATCGCCTTCGCGGCGACGACCGCGCCCATCCACACCGCCTTGAGATTGAGATCGACCTGCGCGTCCCAGCTCGCCTCGGTGGTCTTGGTCAGGTAGCGCGGATTACCGTCTGGAATGCCGCCGGCATTGCTGACCCAGATATTGACCGCCCCGAGTTCCGCCGCCGCCCGCGCGGCAAGGTTTTCGAGCGCCGCCATGGAAGTCGCATCGGTCGGCACTGCAATGGCGCGCCTCCCCCGCGCGCGGATTTCCTCGGCCACTGCCTCGATATCCGCTGCCGTGCGCGCACCCAGCGCCACGTCCGCGCCTGCCTCGGCCAGCGCGATGGCGATGGCGCGGCCAATGCCCTTCCCCGCGCCGGTGATGACCGCAACTTGTCCGTCGATGCGAAAACCGTCGAGAATGCTCATACGGTTTCCGCCTGCCGTTCCATTTGCGCGACGCGCGGGTCGTTCGGCCAGACCCAGTCCTGGCCGATGACCTGCTCAACGGCGAGATGTGGCGGCACCCGGTCCAGCCCGATCATCTTGTCGCAGGTCTGGTGGAAGCTGTAGATGCGTGCTTCCTGATAGCTCAGCGGCACGGACTTGAAGCCGTCGCTTTCCATCGATTTCTGGATCGCCTCGCCGAACTGGGTGTCTTCCTGGATGATCGGGCTCATCTCGCGCCCGCCCTGGCCGTCAGGCACAGTCCACAAGTCCGGCACCGGTCCATCTCCCCAATCAAGCGCCATGGTGATGAGTTCGAGCCGGGTGGTATTGAGCGACGTCGGCCAGAAGATCAGCGGCGGAATGAAGAAATTGGAGAGCGGCGAGACCCAGTTGGGGAACATCGTGTAGCTCTGCGTGGTGGTGCGCCCCAGTTCGCCCACCGTTTCGATCGACTTCCATTCAGGCGGATTATCGATCGCGCGCACGTGCTCGCGGTTGGTGTTTTTCGGCGCCGGGGCGATCATCCGCGCGTGGCCGCTTGGGTACATCGTATTCACATTGCGCTTGTGATCGACCAGCGGCGCGACCGTTTCGGCATGGATGAAGGGCACATGGTAGACTTCCATGTTGGCCTCCATCGCCACTTTCCAGTTGCACTTGAGATCGAACGACTGGCGCGCGGCGAGCTTCACCTTGTCGAACGCGAATTCCTCCCATTCGTCCCAGATCGGCCCCATCCACTCGCGCAGGGACACCGCGTTTTCATCGAGGTTTACATAGATCAGCTTGCCGTACATCTCGCAGCGCACGGAAATCAGGCTGCGGCAGCTCTTGTCGAGGCCGGTGAAATCCTGCGCCTCGGGCACGCCGACAAGCTCGCCGTCGGTCTTGTAGGTCCAGTTGTGATAGCCGCACATCAGGCGTGGGCTGCGCCCGCGCTGCTCGGTCACCACCGGCGCGCCGCGGTGGCGACAGGTGTTGTAGAAAGCGCGAACCACACCGTCCATGCCATGGACGATGATCAGCGGCTGCCCCGCATTGCCCCACTGCATGAAGCTGCCCGGCTCGGGCACTTCATCGAGGTGCGCCGCAAACAGCCAGCTCTTCTTCCAGATGTATTGCTGCTCCAGGTCGTAATACTCCTGGCTCGTGTAGCGCCCGGCGGGCAGGTCCGGCAGATGCGGGAAACCTTGAGGCGGAGCGGTCCGCGCCGCTTCCCATTCCATCAGCCGCTTGATCGTATCGACCGTCTGCTGATCCATCATGTGCCGATCCTTCCTTGGTCGGGGTGCCCTGCTGCGGGCTCGGGCCCGGATATCAGGCGTTGCCTGCGATCACCGATTTCGCATCGTCCACGCGGATCGCCGCGCCGTTGATGAACTTGCTTTCATCCGAGGCGAGGAACACCACCGTATAGGCGATGTCATCAGGCTCGCCGAGCTTGGTCGCGGCCGCGCCGCCGTTCAGCGCCTCGGTCGCGCCGCGCATCAGCGCCGCTTGCCGCCCCACTTCGATCACCATCGGCGTGAGGATGCCGGCCGGGTGGATCGAATTGCAGCGGATGTTGTAGCCGCTCTTGGCACAGTGCACCGCCACCGCGCGCGTCAGCCCTTCGACCGCGCCCTTTGCTGCGCAATATGCCGCAACCGCGCTTTCGCCCTGGACCGATGCGATCGAGGCCATGTTGACAATCGAACCGCCGCCCGTCTCCTTCATCACGCGCACCGCATGCTGGCAGCCGAACCACGTGCCATCGGCGCTTACAGCCATGATGAAGCGGTAGTCCTTCTCGGTCTGCGTCTCGATATCGCCAAGCTCGACCACGCCCGCGTTGTTGACCAGCACATCGAGCTTGCCGTGCCGCGCGACGACATCATCGACGAGCGCCTTCCATTCCGCATCGTGGCGCACATCGAGGTAGCGGAACTCGGCCATCTCGCCGATCTCGGCCGCTACCCGCTCGCCGTTTTCGCGGTCCACGTCGGTCAGGATCACGCGCGCGCCTTCGCGCACGAACATGCGCGCATCTGCTTCGCCAAGGCCCTTGGCAGCCCCAGTGATGATCGCGACTTTTCCGGCTAGCCTGCCCATAACGCGGCGTTCCTCTCAATTATGCAAGTTCCCACCAATTCACCCCGGATGCTAGGCAGACGTTACTAGCAAAAGAGAGGGGTGGGGCCGTGGCGCTGACGATGGACGAGCTCTTGGCGCGCGAGGAAGTGCGCGATCTGCTCCACCGCTATTGCAAGGGAATCGACCGGAAAGACTGGGCTTTGGTGCGCTCGTGCTTCGCCGATGACCATGTCCACCGGCATTCCACATTCGTCGGATCGCCGGACGAGTTTATCGGTTTTGCCAGTGCCGTGCTGGGCACGATCCCCGCGACGCATCACACCATCGGCAATGTCCACTTCGCATTCGCGCCCGATGGCCTCAGCGTCGATACCGAAGCCAACTTCGTCGCCTACCACTTCATCGAGGCTGGCCACACCGAAGGCACCCCGGTGCCGACGCAGGGCAAGGCGACCGACTGGATCGTCGCGGGCCGCTATTGCGACCGCATGGAAAAGCGGAATGGCGAATGGATCATCGTGACGCGGCAAGCCTACCATGATTGGGAACGGGTCGATCCGGCGAACACGTAGGATACCTCCCCACCCCCGCTCATGCTGAGCTTGTCGAAGCATCATGCACGGCGGTCGCGCCAACACCCTTCGACAAGCTCAGGGTGAGCGGGGGTGGGCTGGACGTATTGATAGAGAAGGAAAAGAGAATGCGACTGAACGGCAAGACCGCCCTCGTTACCGGCGGCTCCTCGGGCCTTGGCGCTGCCATGTCGCGGCGCTTTGTCGCCGAAGGTGCATCGGTCGTCATCGCGGACATCGATGATGCAAACGGCAAGGCGCTGGCCGCCGAGCTTGGCGACAAGGCAAGCTACATCCACCTCGACGTGACACAGGAAGCCGATTGGGCCGGCGCCATGGATGGTATCGAGACGCTTGACTGCGTGATCAACAATGCCGGCATCACCACCGCGGGCAATATCGAGCAGGTCACGCTCGAACAGTTCCGTCATGAATTCGAGATCGACGTCGTCGGCGTGTTCCTTGGCTGCAAATATGCCGTTGCGAAAATGAAGGCGCACGGCGGGTCGATCATCAACATGTCCTCGCTCGCCGGCATCAAGGCCACCGCTGATCTGGTGGCCTACAATGGCGCGAAGGCGGCAGTTGCCATCATGACCAAATCAATCGCCGCGCACTGCGGCAAGAGCGGCTACGGCATCCGCTGCAACTCGATCCACCCGGGCGTGATCCGCACCCCGATCCTCGACAAGGTGCTGGCGCAGGTGCCCAATCCGGACGAAGTCTATGCAGGGTGGGTCGCCGTCCACCCCATTGGCCGCATCGGCACGCCCGAGGAAATCGCCGCCATCGCGGTCTATCTCGCCTCTGACGAATCGACTTTCACCACCGGTGCCGAATTCCGCATCGACGGCGGCAGCTCGATCTAGGGGTGGTCGATCTGATGAACCCGATCAGCCTCGCCTCGGGCGTAGTGCCCGAGTTCGGCCCCGTCGAAACCATCCGCGCCGCGCTGGCCGGCGGTTTCGATCAGGTCGGCCTCTGGGTCGATCCCGCAACCTGGACGGGCACCCAGACCCGCGAAGCGCGCGCGGCACTGGCGGACACCGGCCTGCCGCTGCTCGATGTCGAAGTCATCTGGATCCAGCCGGGCAGCGACATGGGCCTGCACAAGAAGGTGATCGATGTTGGCGCCGAGCTTGGTGCGAAGAACGTGCTGTGCGTTTCTTCCGAGTCGGACATGGGGGCGACTGCTGCCCGCCTCCATGAGCTTTGCGTCCATGCCGAGGGCACCGGCCTGCGCGTGGCGCTGGAGTTCGGCATCTTCACCGAAGTGAAGACCCTCGCGATGGCGCTCGGCGTGCTCGATCAGGTCGGCCACCCGCTGCGGGCGCTGCTGATTGATCCGATCCATGTCGACCGCTCGCTGACCCCGCCCGCCGATCTCGCCAAGGTGCCGCGCGATCTCCTGCCCTACGCCCAGTTCTGTGACGCGCCAGCGAAGCGCCCCGATCCTGCCGATTTCGCCGCGATCATCGAGGACGCCATCGACCTGCGCGAGCAATGCGGCGCAGGCGCCCTGCCGCTGGCGGAGATGTACAAGGGCCTGCCGCCCGGCATTCCGCTCAGCATCGAACTGCGCTCCAAGGCGCTGCGCGATGGCTTCCCGGATCCGGGTGCGCGCGCCAAGGTCGTGGCGGATGCCACCCGGCGGTGGCTGGCGGGGCAAACCTGACCGCCAGCTTCGACGCTCCTCCCGAGGCCGCCCCCAACTCTCGTCTTTGCTAGCGTAGCGAAGCTACCCAGAGCGCCACGCATTTACGCCCTGGGTAGCTTCGCTACGCTCGCAAAGACGAAGGGGAGGAACGCGCTCGATCAGCGCCCCTTCACAAACGCCGCCACGTCATCGTGCAGCGCCTTGAGCGAATCCTCGTGCGCGTAGACCATGTGGCCTGACGGGTAATACTTGTACGAGATATTCCCGCGCAGGTTCTCCGGCACCGGCAAGTGCCGCATCTGGAAGCGCCCCTCGAAATAGGGCGTCGCCGTATCGTAGTATCCGCCCAGCACCAGCACACGCAGGGTAGGATTGGTCTTCATCGTATAGGCCAGGTCCGGCAGCACGTTCGCCGCGCCCTCCACCGCGCCACCGGCGCCTGGCGGAGTGTGCTTGAGGTCCCAGTCGCCCACGTTGGCAAACAGCTTGAACGCCTTGCCCGCGCCATAACCGAGCTTTGTGCGCGCATAATCATTGAACGCCGAGACATAGGCCGAACTGATCGCGGTGGACTGCGGATCATACTCCGCCTCGCGGCTCAGCACATCGAGGCTCGGCCCGGTAAAGCGCGTATCGAGCCGGCCGAGGGTCTGCCCGCTATCGTCGACCAGATTGCGGTTGAACTGGCCGAGATTGACCCGGAGATTCGAGCGCAGGATATAGGCCGGAGTCAGGCCGGTGTAGCGCGCCAGCTTCTCGGCAATCGCCTGCTTGCGCTCGGCCGGAAGGTCGTTCCCCTCGATCAGCGCTGCTGCATATTCACCGGTCGCAAAGTGCTCTGCTTCCGCGAGGAACGGCGCGAGCTCTGCCGGGCGGCCGCCGGGCACGCGGTTATGATACCACGCCGTTGCCGCATAGGTCGGCAGGGTCACGACATAAGGCAGGTCGTTGCCGGGATTCCATTGCGGCGCATCGGCCCAGAAATCGAACGCGAGCGTCACCGAAAGCAGCATGATCCCGTTGAGATCGACCGCATCCGCCGATTGCAGCTTCGCCGCCAGGGCCACCGCGCGCGGCGTGCCGTAGCTTTCGCCGAAGAGATAGCGCGGCGAATTCCAGCGCTGGTACTTGCTCAGGAACTGCTTGATGAAATCGGCAAAGGCATGGACGTCCTGATCGATGCCGTAGAACGCCTTTTCCTTGTCCTTTCCCGCGATCCGGCTGAAACCCGCCCCCGGTGCATCGATGAAAACGAGGTCTGCCACATCGAGCGGGCTGTCCGCGTTGTCGACCACGCTGTAGGGCGCCGGTGCGGTGTGGCTGCCGTCCGCCGTCACCACCCGGCGCGGACCGAAGGCGCCCATGTGGAGCCACACGGTGGAGGAACCCGGCCCGCCGTTGAACACGAAGATGATGGGGCGATCCGCCGCGGGCGCGCCTTTCCTGAAATAGGCGGTGTAGAACATCGAGGCTTCTGCCGGAGCATCATCGCCGGCCGCATCGGCCTTGGGCTTTGCTGCATCGTCCCAGCCCTTGGGATGCACGACCAGCGTGCCCGCAACCGCCTTGTAGTCGATCCGCGCGCCGCGCACGGTGACCGAGCCCTCGCTTGCCACTTCCTCAGGCTGGAACAGTGCGGCGGGGGCGACCTTTGCCGTCTCGGCCGGCTTAGCAGGATCAGCGGGCTTGTCCGCCGCCAGCGCCGCTGTGCTCAGCCCGAAGCTCAGAGCCAGTACCGATATTCCCCGAAGCAACCGCATGAAAGCGCCCCACGTGCAAATTGAAACCGGCGCGGTTGGTCGCACCGCGCCGGCTTCTTGTCCAGCGATTACAAGGGGAAGCCGTGCATAACGGCCCTGAATTTCTGCGCTGCGCTCGCAATGACGAGAGGAACTTATAGCTCCACCACAACCTTCCCGATATTCGCGCCGGTGAAGAGCTTCGTGAAGGCGACGGGGGTTTCCGCAAGGCCTGTGCTCACTTCAAACGGCAGGCGCAGCTGGCCGGCGGCGGCGAGGCGGGAGAGCTCCGGATTGAACTCCGGCTCGCGGGCGTAGAAGTCGGGCGAGAAGAAGCCTTCGATGCGCAGGCGCTTCATCAGCACCTGATCGAAGCGATAGGGGCCGGGAACAGGCCCCTCGGCGATATAGTTGGTGATCAGCCCGCAGACTGCGACACGCCCGAACAGCGCCATGTTGGCCAGCGCCGCGTCCAGGATTTCGCCCCCCACATTGTCGAAATAGACGTCGATGCCATCGGGGCAGAGCCGCGCCAGTTCGGCTTCGACGTTGGCGGACTTGTAGTCGATCGCGCCGTCAAACCCATATTCGTGCGTCAGCAAGTCGCACTTGGCTGCACCTCCGGCGATGCCGATCACGCGGCAGCCGCGCGCCTTGGCGATCTGGCCTGCCATCAGCCCGGTGCAGCCCGCGGCAGCCGAAACGACGAAGGTCTCGCCCGCTTGCGCCGCGCCGGTCTCGACGACGCCGACCCATGCGGTCCACCCGTTGGCGCCATAGATCCCGACGTATTCCTTGAGATCGGCATGGGCGTGGTCGATCACGGTGCAGTAAGTCGCGCCGGGCTCGACGACCGAATAGTCTGCCCATTGGCCATAACAGCGCACGCGGTCTCCGGCCGTGTAATCCGGATGGCGGCTCTCGGTGACCACGCCCAGCACCGTGCCGATCAGCTTGGCGCCGAGCGGTGTGCCGGGCTGGTAGCTATCCTGCCGGTCGGTCATGTACATGCGGGTGCCGCTGTCCATCGAGAGAACTTTGTTGGCAACGAGGATCTGGCCATCTGCCAGCGCGGGCAGCGTTTCGGTGCTGAGCGCGAACGCATCGGCATAGGCGTTGCCGACGGGGCGCCGGGCGAGGATCCAGTGGCGGTTTTCGGTGGTCATCGCGGTAATCCTCTTGCGTCGCTGGTCCTCGTTGAAGCCCAGATCGCCAGTCTTGGGTACTGGCGGAATTGACCGGCCTACCCTCTCTTTCATCAGTGTGCCCGGCTCCGGATTGCCGATAGCTTTCGCGCTCAAAACACTAGGGAGATGTGTCTTGGCCGATAAGACCCTGCGTACCTTCTGCCGCTTCTGCCACGCCAGCTGTGCCATGCTGGTCGATGTCGAGGGCGACAAGGTGACGGCGGTGCGGGGCGATCCCGAGAACCCGCTGTTCAATGGCTATACTTGCGTGAAGGGCCGTCAGATGCCCGAAATGCACAACTTGCCCGAACGGCATTTGCGCCCGCTGGTGCGCAAGGGCGGGGTGAAGGGCGCGGAGTTCGTCGAGACTTCGACCGCCGATGCGCTCAAGCTGGTGGCCGACAAGATCAAGGCGGTGATCGCCGAGCACGGGCCCCATGCCGTCGCGCTCTATTGCGGCACCAACGCGTTCCAGAACAGCGCAGTGCTGGGCACCTCCTACGCGCTGGCGGAGGCGATCGGCACGCGCAACTACTATACCAGCGTGACGGTGGACCAGCCGGCCAAGGTGTTCACCACCGCGCGCTACGGCCAGTGGATGGGCGGGCCGAACAATTTCGAGGAGTCCGACGTGGTCATGTTCGTCGGCAACAACCCGCTGGTATCGCATTACACGCCGAGCGGGGGCGTCCCGCCGTTCTCGCCCTCGCGCCGCCTGCGCGATGCCAAGGCGCGGGGCATGAAGGTGATCGTTGCCGATCCGCGGCAGAGCGACACCGGCAATCTCGCCGACCTCTACCTGCAGGTGAAGCCGGGCGAGGATCCGGCGCTGCTTGGCGCCATGCTGCACGTGATCATCAAGGAAGGGCTCTACGACCGCAATTTCGTGGCGGCGCATGTCGACGGGTTTGATGCGCTGGCCGATGCGGTGAAGGACTTCACGCCAGAGATCGCCGAAACGCGCGCAGGGGTTCCGGCGGAGCAGATCGTCGCGGCCGCCCGCATGTTTGCCCGCGCCGCCAAGGGCCGCGTGGTGACGGGGACAGGGCCTGAAATGGCGGGGCGCGGCACGCTCACCGAATACCTCGTGACCGCGCTCAACGTGGTCTGTGCGCGGTTCAACCAGGCGGGTGACAAGGTGGCGAACCCGATGGTGTTCATGCCCTTCGCCGCTGGCCCCAAGAAGGCCCAGGTCGCGCCGCCGATGCCGATGTTCGGCGAAGGCTTTGCCCAATCGCGCATTCGCGGCATCGGCAAGCTGGGGCAGGAAATGCCGTGCCCGGTGCTGGCGGACGAGATCCTCACCCCCGGCGAGGGGCAGATCAAGGTGCTGATCTCGATCGGCGGCAACCCGGAGATCGCCTTCCCCAACCAGCGCAAGGTGCGCAAGGCGCTCGAAACGCTCGACATGTTCGTCCAGGTCGATCCCTACATGTCGGCCAGCGCCAAGCGCGCCGACGTGATCCTTGCGCCTTCGATGTGCCTTGAGCGTGAGGACATCAACAACGTCTCGCAGCCGTTCTGCGAGGAGCCTTATGCGCATTACGGGGAGGCGATGGTGCCGCCGCCGGGCGATACGATGGACGAGTACGAGATGCTGTGGTGGCTCGCCAAGCACCTTGGGCTGCAGCTCCAGTTGCCGGGCGGGCCGTGCTCGATGGACGCAGTGCCGGACAAGATGACGATGCTCGACCTCATCTCGCACGGCTGCCTCGTGAAGCCGAGCAAGGCGCGCGCGGATTCGCTGGAGAGCGCGACCCCGGGCGGCGCGATGTTCTATCCCGAGGTGCACGCGGTGATCGAACCTGCCGATCCCGATGCGGCGAACAGGTTCCAGCTGGCTGCGGGTGCGATGCCGCTAGCTTTCGCGGGCTATGCGGCGCATCGGCCGGAGAAGGACGGATTCGATTTCCGGCTGATCTCGCGCCGGTCGAAGCACCGCTACAACAGCAACGGCCACATCTCCGAATTCCTCAAGAAGAAGATGCCGACCAACCCGGCCTACTTCAATCCGGAGGATCTTGCCGAGCTTGGCGTCAAGGACGGCGCAGTGATCGAGATCGCCTCGCGCGTTGCCTCGATCCACGCGGTCGCCAGCGCGAGCGACAAGGTGCGGCGCGGGGTGATCTCGATGTCGCACGCCTGGGGTAACGACGATTCCGGCAAGGATGATGTGATGACCGTTGGCGCATCGACCAACCGCCTGATCGACGATGCCGACGATGCCGATCCGATCACCGGCATGGTGCTGCAAAGCGCGATCCCGGTGCGGGTGGTGGCGGCCTGACCGGAGCTGGTAGCGCGACGATTTGCCGCTCTGGATCCCCGCCTGCGCGAGGATGACGAGACAAAGCGGTTAACAGTTCGTCATTGCGAGGAGCAAAGCGACGAAGCAATCCTGGGGCGGCTCTGTGCCGCTCTGGATTGCTTCGTTTGGTTTATCCTGAGCGGCTGCTGCAAGCGGCTGGCCGAAGGGCGCGCGGGTGACCAGCTGTTTGTCCCATACCTTCGTCATTCCCGCGCAGGCGGGAATCCAGAGCAGGCGTGCGCCTCTGCCGGGACAAGCACCCGGCCCTCAAGAGGAAAGGCCGCCCCGGTTTCCCGGGACGGCCTTTCCTCAGCACGTTCTGACGTGTGGAGATCAGAACTTGAAGCTGGCTTCCACGAAGACCTGACGGCCGCGGTTCAGGTTGACGTTGAGGTCGTCGCCCTGAGGAACATATGTCGCGCTGCCGGGGGTGCCATAGCCACCCGGCGGGGCCAGGAACGGACGCGAGCCGCTGGAGACGACGTAGCGCTTGTCGGCAAGGTTGATGCCGACCAGCGCCAGCTTCCACTTGCCGTCGGGCTGGCCGATGGAGATGCCGCCATCGACAGTTGCGTAGGACTTCTGCTTGTAATCGTTGAAGCTCGTGGTGTCGGTATAGTAGCTTCCCGAGAACTGGAAGTTGCCGTGAGCACCGAATTCAAGCGAGCTTCCGATCGGCACGTTGTAATCGAAGCCAGCATTTCCGGCCCATTCCGGCGCGCGGGCTGCATTGCGGCCCTTGAGATTTTCGCCAGTGATTGCCGAAATCAGGTCCTTGGTGAACGAGGCCTTGGTGTAGGCCAGTGCACCGTTAAGGCGCAGGCCTTCGAGGGGGGTGCGCCAGGTGAAGTCGATATCAACACCCTTGGTCGTCAGCTCCGAGGCATTGAAGGTGCGGAACTGCACCTTCGTCGCATCGAACACCTGCAGCTGCAGATCGGTGAACTTGTAGTAGAACAGCGAGCCATTGAGCGTGATCGTGCGGCCCAGGAACTGCGACTTCACGCCGATTTCGCCGCCCTTGGTCCGTTCCGATTTGAACTTCAGGCCTGCCGCCACCGCATCGCGCGTTGCCGGATTGTTGAAGCCGAGGAGGCTGTTCGAAGGCAGCGCGCTGTTGTCGATACCGCCCGACTTGTAGCCGGTCTTGTACGCCGCATAGATGTTGAGGTCATCCGAGGCCTTGTAGCGCAGCGTGACTTCCGGCGACCAGTTCTGATCCTTGAACGGGATCGGCCCCGAGAAGAACCCGCTGCTGATGAAGGCAGGGGTGGCCGCGAGGAAGGCGTGCACATAGGGCACCGAGATCGTGTTGACCTTGTCTTCCTTGGTCCAGCGAACACCACCCGAAAGCTCCAGCTGCTCGGTGATGTCATACGAGCCGCTGGCGAACAACGAGTACGCCGAGGTCGTCGTGTGGTGCTTTTTGAACCAGTCGAATGCGCTGCCCGTAACCGGATCAAGCGCGATGATCGAGATGTTCACACCCTGCTGCGACGTGTCGAAATCGATATTGCGGTGTTCGTAGAAGCCGCCGACCATGAAATTGAACGGGCCGCTCCAGTTGCTTGAAAGGCGCAGTTCCTGTGTGAACTGCTTGGTGGCGTTAAGCGGGTCGCTCGAGCCGAAGCCCTGCGCCGAACCGGGCGCATTGTTGGCCGCAAGCCGGGGCGCAATAAGCGCCAGCGGAATGCCGTTCGGGTTGAACGCAGGGCCGGTGCCGACCGTGCTGTAGGTGTCCGAATCGATCGACTTGATGGCGAAATAACCGGTCACCGAGCTGACCTTCAGGCCGGCACCAACATCAAGGTCCATCTTCAGGCGCGTCAGCCAGATATCGGTCTTGCCG
Organism: Novosphingobium sp.; assembly: GCF_965228995.1. GTDB lineage: Bacteria > Pseudomonadota > Alphaproteobacteria > Sphingomonadales > Sphingomonadaceae > Novosphingobium. Next base: position 4,055,191 of record NZ_OZ245852.1, read on the forward strand.
AAGGGATGGCCGGGATACTTGCCGTCACCCGCGGCGCTACCGGTGGGGTAGTTGCTGTTCTGGGTGGGGGACGGGTCGCTGATCGCATAGTAGCGGTCGTTGATGTTGCAGTTCGCGCCTGAAGGCACGGCGACCGCGCCGCCGAGCAGAACAACCTCGTCAGCTCGGCCATTTTTGCCGCAGTAGATGTCCTGGTGGCCGATAGCACCGTCGTTGCGGTTGCGGACGTAGTTGACCTTCAGGTTGGCGGTGAAGGCGCTGGAGGGATCGTACTGCAAGGTCAGCCGGCCGACGAAATCGCGCATGCCGCGATTGCGGATCTGTGCCGCGATGCCCGGCTGGATCTTGGTGTACTGGCTGATGTCGTTATACTGGGCGGCCACGCGGATACCGAGCGTATCCGTCACCGGACCCGAGAGGTATCCACCCACCACATACCCGTGCTCTTCGAATTCGTACGAGGCCTTGCCGCCGAATTCCCAGGTCTTGGTCGGATCAGCCGAACGCAGCGAAAGCACACCGGCTGACGCGCTCTTGCCGAAGAACAGCGACTGCGGGCCCTTGAGCACGTCGACCTGCTTGATGTCGAAGAAGCCGGCCTGAAGCAGACGCATCGAGCTGAGCTGGACGCCGTCCATATCAAGCGCAACCGCAGAGTCGAACGCAGCCGAAATGGCCGACGAGCCGACGCCGCGCAGTGCGATCGAGCCGCCCGAGCCCGAGCCACCGGTGTAGATGTTCAGGGTCGGAATGTGCGTGCCAAGCGCTTCGGCCTTGGTCGCCTGATCGCGGTTGATCGCTTCACCGCTGATCGCGGAGATGGTCACCGGCACGTTCTGCAGCGTTTCCGTGGTCTTGCGCGCGATAACCGTGATCGCGTTGCCATCATCCGCGGTGGTGGAACCAGTGGCCCCTGCTGCCGCAGCATCGGCGGCATGCGCCAGCCCCGGAACTGCCAGTGATGCTGCCGCTACGCCCGCAAAAAGCGCGGCGCGAAATGGCGACGCGATTGTCCTCAACCCCATAGAAATCCTCCCAACTGTCGGTGGGGGCATATCATGCTGTTTTTGCCTGATTTTGCGCCCACAATCCCGATTGCTAGGCTAGGGTAAGGGGGGCGAACAGCAACTATCAAAAAGGGTGACAGGCCGCCGCATTTTGTGCGCAGTGTGACTGCAAAAACGCACGGATTCCGTAGCGGCGGGCACGGCTTCGCAGCAACCCCGCTGCGGTGTTTTCCGGCACTTCAGGAGCGCAAAAAAGCGGCCCCCTCTGCACTGCGCGAGGAGGCCGCTACCGTGAATTTCCTAGCGGCTTTTCGGCGGGGTTTCACTTTCCAGCCAGCGGTTCAGCTTGTTGTGGAAATCGCGGATCTTGCTTTCCTGATAGCTCGCGAAGATCACCTCGCCCTTGGGATGGTTGTGCAGGCCCTTCTGGACGGCGGCATGATTGAGCCCGTCCTGGTTGAAGATCTTGTTGAGATAGCTGCCGAATTCGGTCGCCTTGGTGTAGTCGTCCTCAAGGTCGAGGAAGGTGCACTTGGCAGGTGCCGGGCGTTCGGCTCCCTCGGGCACCTGCACCATGTACATGACTTCGTGCAGTGATTGCTCGGGATTATCCCCGTCCGGCCGGAAGCGGTAGAAGATCGGATTGAAGTCCGCCCACGGGTGGAGGTTGGGGAATACCGAGTAGAAGATCGCGTCGATCATGTCGGCGTCGCTGAACTGGTCGATCGCATCGCCCCATTGCGGGCGCATGAGCTCGCGCCGATCGCGCGCGGCATCGGCGCGGAAGTCCTCCGTCGAGGCCGAGGCAAAGCGGGTGGGCATGTTTTCCTCACCCGGGATGATCTTGCCACCGATCCAGTTGCACATATGCGCGTCCGCACTGACGACTTCGCCCGAGACATGCGTGCCGGTCATGTCGAAGATCCCGGTCTTGCCATTCGGGTGCGTCACTTCGACGCGGTTTTCCTCGATCCGGCGATAGACGTGGCCGGACAGCGGGTGGCGGAAGCTGGTGAAGGCCTGTCCTTCGGGGAACGCGGACGGATCGGGCGCATCGAGATCGGTGTGCGCGCTCGGCGGACCCGAGGCGGACATGGCGCGCGAGATGTTCGGCCAGACGTCGTACTTGGAGCCGGTATCGAGGAACATCGGCAGCAGTTCGGGGTGCGTGCCGACGACATGGTAGGATTCCATGAAGGCTTCCTGCGCCACTTTCCAGTTGCACGGCAGGCGCTTGACCATGTGGGCGGCCTTGTAGCGGCGCTTGAACGGCAGCGAGAAATGGCGGTCGATATCGCCGAGGAAATCGGCAAGCGGTTCGGCATTCGGATCCGGATTGATGAATACGAAGCCGCCCCAGTGGCCGACCGACACGGCAGGAAGCGAGTATTCCTCTTCGGTGACGCTGGGGAAATCCCAGTGGCTGGGCACTTCCTTGAGCTTGCCATCAAGGTGCCAGGACCAGCCGTGGAACGGGCAGCGCAGCACCTTGAGGCCCTTCTTGTGCGCTTCGCAAAGCTGGCGGCCGCGGTGAAGGCAGGCGTTGGGGAATGCCTTGACCGCGCCGGGCCCGTCGCCGGGCTCATTGCGCACCAGGATAAAGGAAAGGCCCGCGATCTCATAGACATAGGTATCGCCGACGTTGGGGATGTCATCCTCGTGGCAGGCCATCTGCCAGACGCGCTTCCACAGCCGTTCGACTTCGCGCTCGTGCTCTTCCTTGCTCCAGTAGCGGTGCGTGGCAACCGTGGTCACGCCGCCCGGATAAGGCGAATCCTCAAGATAGACCGGCGGCGGCGGAACAGTGTCCGCCTTGATCACATCGTTGTAGGTCACGCCGGCAGTGCGGTCGTGCCCGGTCTTGGTTTCCACCATTTGTCCGCTCTCCCTAGGACTTACCAACAGTTTACGCGTGCAGGGAGTCGGGGCCATTGATCATTTTGAGGGGACCCTTGGCCATGCCGCCGGCGGCATAGAGGTAGAACAGCGCCGCAGGGACGGCGAAGGCAGCGCTGACGCCGATGACCGCCCAGGTGAGCGCCTTGGTCCCGAACATCGGAGTGAGGGTGGTGCTGGCTAGGCCGATGAGGAACAGGCCGAGCGCCTGACCGATGAAGTTGTTGAAGATCATCGCGACCGCCATCGCCATCGCGCGCTCGTCGGGCCGCACGGCGAGCTGGATCAGCGAGACTGTCGGCGCCTGCGCGGTGAGGAACACGAGGTAGCCACACGAGAACAGGCCGAGAAACGTCCAGAAATTCGTGCTTTGCAGCGCGGCGAGGTAGATCGGCAAGCACGCGAGTGTGGCGAAGGCGGGAAGCCACGCACGCCAGCGCGCATCGCGCTGCACCAGCCAGTCCGTGAGGTAGCCGCCGAGCAAAGGCCCCGGAATGCCGCCGAGGACGAAGGCAAGGCCGAGGTAGAAGCCCACATCGGCGGTGGAGACTGCAAAATTGCGCAGCATGATCGCGGCAAGCCAGGTGGCAAAGCCGTAGCCCGTCACGATCATGCATCCGAAGGCGGCCGAAGCGGCGAGGAACACGCGGTTCGCCAGGAGCGCGTGAATGCCGGCGAGCCATGCGGCCATGCCCTCGGCGACGCTGACCTTGGGCGGGACGGGTCGGCCGCCCGGTTCCTTGACGGTGAAATAGACGAACATCGCGAACAGCACGCCGGGAATGCCGAGCAGCAGGAAGGTCATCCGCCATCCGACCGCATGCGCGAGCACGCCGCCCAGCATGAGCCCGGCCGCAGTGCCGAGCGTGGGGCCAAGGAAATAGATGCCCATGGCGCGGCCAAGTTCGTGACCCTTGAATGTCTGGGTGAGGAGCGAAGTGCCCGCGGGGCCGCTGCCGGATTCGCCGATGCCCACACCCATCCGCGCGAGGAAGAAGGTCCAGAAGCCGGTCGCCGTCCCGCACAGCGCGGTCATCAGGCTCCACGTGGCGATGGAGAGGGAAATGATCAGGGGGCGGCTCATGCGGTCTGCCAGCCAGGCCAGCGGCAAACCGCAAACGACATAGAGCAGCGTGAAGGCAAAGCCGGTGACGAGGCCGATCTCGGTATCCGTCAGTGAGAACGCGTGCTTGATATCCTCGATCATGATCGAGAGAATCAGCCGGTCGGCGATATTGAGCATCCCGCCGAAGGTGATGACGGCGAGCACGAGTTGGCGATAGTGGCGATGCTCTCCCAAGACGCTCGCTCCTTCTTGTTGCATAGGGCTAGGCATTCGCTGCACCCGCGGCGACTAACACAAAGGGGGAGGGGCCAGCCGCGCGCCTACCATTTTCAATGATCGTCGGTCCCGGGATTTGGTGCCACGATGCCCGGCATAACGGGACCTTACGAGAACCGGTCCGACCCAGCGGGAAAGGCATTATGGTGCAGCTTGAGCCCATCGCGGCAAACTTGTGGACCAACGAGGCGGAGCCGGCGCTGATCGGCGGGCGGCTTCCCTCCGGCAAGATCGTGTTCCCCTACCCCAGCGGCGATGCGGCGGAAGGCGTCGAGCCCTGGCGCCTTTCGCGCAAGGGCACGCTGTGGTCGTGGACCCGGCAGGACTTCCAGCCGAAGGAGCCCTTCGAAGGGCCGGAACCGTTCGAGCCCTACCTCCTCGGCTATGTCGAGCTGCCCGGCGAGGTGATCGTCGAGACGCGCATCGTGGATGCGAAGCTCGAGGATCTGAAGCTCGGCATGCCGATGGAATTCGTGGTTGCGCCATTTGACGCGACCCGCGCGACTTATGCGTTTCGTCCGGAGAAAGCGTGATGGAAGACGTCTATATCATCGGGGCGGGCATCCACCCCTTCGGCCGCACTGACGGACGTTCGGGCCGCGATCAGGGCGTCTACGCGGTACGGCAGGCGATGGCCGATGCCGGGATCGAATGGACCGATGTGGGCTGCGCCTATGGCGGCTCGGCCGCAGCGGGCAGCGCGGACATCATGGTCAATGAGCTGGGGCTCACCGGCCTGCCGTTCATCAACGTTGCCAACGGCTGCGCCACCGGCGGCTCTGCGCTCGCCTCGGCGCGCAATGCGATTGCGGCGGGGGAGTTCGACGTGGCGCTGGCTGTCGGCTTCGACAAGCACCCGCGCGGCGCGTTCAATGCCAAGCCGCGCGATTACGGCCTGCCCGAATGGTACGGCCAGACCGGCATGATGCTGACGACGCAGTTCTTCGCATTGAAGATCCAGCGCTATATGCAGCTCTACGGGATCAGCCGCGAAACCTTGGGCCGCGTGGCCGAGAAGGCCTTCCGCAACGGTGTCCACGCCGATCATGCCTGGCGGCGTTCGCCGGTCGATCTGGAAACGATCCTCAACGCGCCGATGGTCAATGATCCGCTGACGAAATACATGTTCTGCGCCCCCGCCGAAGGCGCGGTGGCGCTGATCCTGGCGAGCGGCAAGAAAGTGCGCGAACTGGGCGCGGATGCGGTCAGGATCGCCAGCGTTGCGGTGCGCACGCGCCCGCCGGGCTCGTTCGAAGTCTTCGCGCCTTCAGTCGATATCGAGAACGGCGGCAAGCCTACGATCCTCGCCTCGAAGGCCGCTTTCGAGCAGGCCGGCATCGGGCCGGAGGACATTTCGGTCGCACAGCTGCAGGATACCGAATCCGGCGCCGAGATCATGCACATGGCCGAGAACGGCTTCTGCAAGGACGGCGATCAGGAGCAGTGGCTGCGTGAAGGCCGCACCGAGGTTACCGGCAAGCTGCCGGTGAACACCGATGGCGGATGCCTGGCCTGCGGCGAGCCGATCGGCGCTTCGGGCCTCAGGCAGGTCTATGAAAACACCGTGCAGCTCCGCGGGCGCGGCGGTGGGCGGCAGGTGCCGGGCGCGCCCAAGGCCGCCTACAGCCACGTCTACGGCGCACCCGGCCTTTCCGGTGTGTGCATTCTGGAGCGCTAGTTCATGGGGAAGATGACCGGCAAGGTCGCGCTCATTTCGGGCGGTGCGGAAGGGATTGGCGGCACGGTTGCGGCGCTGTTCGTGGCTGAGGGCGGCAGCGTGATGCTGGGCGACCTGCAAGTGGACAAGGCAAAGGCCTACGCTGCCGAACTCGGCCCGAATGCCGATGCGGTGCAGCTTGATGTGCGCAATCTGGAGCAGTGGGAAGCGGCGGTCGCAGCGACTTTGGCGCGCTTCGGCAAGCTCACCACGCTGTGCAATATCGCGGGCATTTCCGAACCGGGAAATACCGTCGATGTCGATCTCGATAGCTGGCACCGCCACATCGATATCAATCTGACGGGCTCGTTCTATGGCTGCCGCGCGGCGATCCCGGCGCTGGCGGCATCGGGCGAGAATGCGACGATCGTCAACGTCGGCTCGATGCTGGCGCACCGCGCTTCGGGCAACATGGCGGCCTATTGCGCCTCCAAGGCGGGGGTCACGCACCTTACCAGGACCGTGGCGCTCGATTGCGCCGAGCGGGGCCTCACGATCCGCGCCAACACCGTGCATCCCGGCGCGATCCGCACGCCGATGTACAACCGCTACCTCAACGCGGGCGGCGCGACGCCGGAGCAGATCGAGGCGGTGATGGCCTCGGCGCATCCGATGGGCCGCGTGGGCGAGCCCGACGAAGTGGCGCGCGCGATCTTGTTCCTCTCCTGCGAGGACTCGAGCTTTACCAGCGGCACCGACCTCAATGTCGACGGGGCCAGCGCGATCCGCAGCTGAGTCCAGAAATTCCAGCTGCACCGGACGCGAGAGCCGGGCAGCTTCCACCCAAAGGAGAGATGCGAAATGGCACTGGTATCCGTCGTGGGCGCAACCGGTCGGCAAGGGCTGGCACAAGTGCGCCAGCTTGTCGCCGCGGGGCATCAGGTCCGCGCGCTTTCGCGCAACGAGAAGCCCGATCTCGGGCCGACCAACGCCGATATCGAGACGCGGGTGATCGATCTCTATGATCGGTCGACCTACACCAAGGCGCTCGAGGGTTCGGATGCGGTGTTCTACAACCACCCCTTGCAACTGAGGGATTCCCGCGCCGAACTCGCCGGCTGGATCGGCGAGGCGGCCAAGGAAGTCGACGCCAAGCGCTTCGTCTGGAACACCTCGAGCTGGATTCCGGACAAGCCGGGCGATGCCTTCACCTATGCCGGCAACACCGCGGGCATCAACGCGCTGTTCCGCTCCGGGGTTCCGGCCACCGTATTCGGCTCGGTGCTGTTCATGGACAACCTGCTCACCAACTGGGCGCGGCCGTTCATCATGCACGAGAAGCGCTACGTCTATCCGCACAAGCCAACCCTGGGCGCGAACTGGATCAGCCTCGACGATGTCGCCAAGATCATGATCCACGCCATGGACCGGCCGGACATGGAAGGCACATGGATGAATATCGGCGGGCCGGAGCGGCTGCTGCCGCCGCAGGTCGCGCAGATTCTGTCCGATCACTTCGGCTACACGGTAAAGTACGATCCCTGCACGCCCGAGGAATTCGGCGATCTGCTGGTGGCAGCGCTGGGCGATTCGATGTCTGAGGCCGAGCGCAAGCCCTTCTCCGCCGGCATCGCCGCGTTCTACAACTACAACAATAACGCGCCGACCAAGCCCTTCGAGGTGAACACCGAAGCGATGATGGAGCGCCTGCCGGGCATCGAGCTCGAAACGCTGGCCCAGTGGGTTGCGCGGCAGGACTGGTCCGACACGGCGCACCGGCCTTCGGCGGGGTGAGTGTGGTTTGAGTGATCCGGAGCGGTGTTGTTCGCCGCTCCGGACTGCTTGGTTTCGCTCCCAACGCCGAACGCTTGGGCCAGGCGAATGCTCCAACTTCGTCATGGCGAGCGTAGCGGAGCAAGGACGAGGGGAGTGCGTGGTTTACCCTATTGCGCGGTCCACCCGCCATCGACGACGAGTTCGGCGCCGGTGATGTAGCTCGCGTCGTCCGAGGCGAGGAACGCAATGGCCGGTGCTATTTCATCAGGATCGGCAATCCGCCCCATCGGCGTGCTCGCGCCGAGCCCTTCCATCAAGGCCTCGACCGAGGCGCCCATGCCCTTCTCCACCCAGCCCGCCATGCCTTCCTCAAGCAGCCGCGTGCGCACAAAGCCGGGGTGCACCGAATTGACGCGGATCGGCATGCGCTTCTGCGCAAACTCGATCGCGACTGCCTTGCAGAACAATCGCACCGCGCCTTTGGAGGTGTTGTAGGCCGAAGCATCGGCGATGCCGACGATCCCCATGATCGAGCTGATCGCGATGACCGAGGCGCCGCCGCGCGTGGTCCGCCCGCTTTCTTCCATCAGCGGCGCGCAGTGCTTCACGCCAAGGAACAGGCCATCGACATTGACCGCCATGACGCGGTGCCAATCGGCAAGGCTGATTTCCTCGACCCGCGCGGTGCAATCGGTGCCGGCGTTGGCGACAAGCACATCGAGCCGCCCGTGATCGGCGCGAACTTGCTCGGCGGCCGCCTGCCAATCAGGCTCCTGCGTCACGTTGAGCTGCAGGTAGTGCGCGGAAGGCCCCAACCGGCCGAGCACTGCGACAACGTCCGCCGCACCGGGATCGGGAAGGTCGGTAAGCACCACCGACGCGCCCTCGGCCAGCAGCCGCTCCACCGCCGCAAGGCCTATGCCGCGCAGCGCGCCCGTCACCAGCGCGACGCGCCCTTCAAGCCGATGCATCACGCGGTCTTGGGCAATTCGCCGGAAATGTACTTGTCCATGGTGCGGTGGAACTGGCGGATGCGCGTTTCCTGATAGTGGCCGAGTTCCAGCCGCTTGTTCTTGGATGCCTTCATCCCCTGCTGCACGTGCGGCAGGTTTTCCATATCCTGATCGAACACGCCCGCAAGCGCTGCACCGATGAGGTGGCCGGCAAAGGCGAAGGGCTGGTCATCGGGGATCATGAACATCTCGGGGCCGCGCGCCGGCTTCTCGCCCTTCTGCGCGCGCATCAGGATGCGCACTTCCATCAGGCAGTGATCGGCATCCTTCCACGGCCGCCAGCGATAGACGATGTTGGGCACGAAGCCGCCCCACGGGCTCCAGTTGGGGAAGATATTGTAGGTCAGGTTGTCGAGCATCTCGCTGTCCGAGGCCTGCGAGTAATCATGCCCGTTCATCGCCGCGAAGCCTTCGCGGTTGGCCTCTGCCAGCACCTTGCGCGCGAGCAGCGGATCGGCCGGATCGAAGCCCTTGATGTCGGTCGGATCGCTCGCATTGCGGCGGCCGCGGCCATCGCCCGCGCCGAGGAATTCGGCCAGCTTGTTGATCACATAGAGCTGGTCCTTGCCCTTGAGGTGGGGCGAAAGCGTGCCATTGGGCGTGATCGCCCGGTTCATGTGATCGCCGTAAAGATCATACCGCGTGTTGGCATCTGCGGTGAACGGCAGGATCTGGGGATGCGTGACCACCGAGTGCCACGCTTCCATGAACGCCTCGGACACGGCCTTCCAGTTCGCCGGCACGATGCGGGCGACCCACGCGCCGGTGGTGCATTCGTCGAGCCGCCAGTTGTCGTAATGCTCGACGCCGGGGCCGATCCACTCACGGAAGCCCGGCAGATCCGGGTTCTCGGTGATGAGGATGAAGCCCTGCCAGCGCTCGACCCGCACTTCGGGGAGCGAAAGGTCCTTGTCTTCGAGGTGCTTGAAGTCCCACGAGCAGGGGATTTCCTTGAGGCTGCCGTCGTTGTTCCAGGTGAAGCCGTGGAACGGGCAGCGCAAGTTGATCGCGCGCCCGCTTTCCAGCCGCAGCTTGCGCCCGCGGTGGAGGCACACGTTGTAGAACGCGCGCACGCTGTCGTCCGGTTGGCGGACCAGCAGGAACGACTTGTCATTGATCTCGTAGACCACGGTATCGCCCGGATCGGGCATGTCTTCCTCACGCGCAGCGAACTGCCACACGTTCGGCCACATCTTCTCGTCTTCCAGCGCCTTGAACGCGGAACTGGTATAGCGATCCGGATCGAGCGGCTCGTCGCCCAGTTCCTGCGTCGATTCCATCACGAGGTAATCGGGCGCGGGGCGCGTGTCGGCTGCCAGCATATCGGTATAGGTGATCCCCGGGCAGCGGTCGGAACGGTCGATCTGGGGGTCAATGTCAGCCATGGCGGATCCTGAATGTGAGCGGCGCAGGTTCGGCAAGGCAAACCTCACCTTACGCGCTGGTCTTGCACGCAGCATATTGCCATCCTGCCGTCCTCCAACAAGCTGGCGCATTGAATAGGAAGAGGCACAGCCGCCCGCTTCGCCACCCCGGATCAGGCCCGGATCAGGCCCGGATCAGGCCCGGATCAGGCCCGGGACTGGCGGGCGCGGTTACTGCTTATCCAGCAAGGCCGCGCCTTCGGGGAGCGTCACCCAGTTCTGCTTGCTGGTCGTCCAGAAATGGACCGTGGGCGCAAGTTCGTCCGGGTTATCGAGGGTGCCGGCCTTGATGAAGATCATGCCCTGCGCCATCCCGTCGCGCGTTTCGCTGAACACGGGCGAACCGCACGTGCCGCAAAACTTGCGCATGACCGGATTGCCCGATTCGCTGCCGTCCTCATAGACGGTGAGCTCGCCGCTGCGCTCCAGCGCGGCAAACGGCACGGCGACGAGCACCGAAAAGGCCGTGCCCGCCTGTTTCTGGCAATGGCGGCAGTGGCACACGCCCGTCAGCAGCGGCGGCCACGAAGTTTCATAGCGCACCGCCCCACACAGGCATCCACCCGTGCGCCGCTCGCCTGCGGTTGCTTCTTCAGTCATGTCCTGCTCTCCCTTATCCTCGCCGCCATCATCGCATGCACGCATGGCGGCGCCATCTCACGTTTCTGCCAGCCCGGAATCAGCCAGCATGGCCTTGAGCTCGTTCTTGAGGACCTTGCCGTTGGCGTTGCGCGGCAGGGTCTGGGCGATGAAGGCAATCCGCACCGGCACCTTGAAGCCCGCGAGCCGCGCCGCGACAAAGGCGCGCAGTTCCTCCTCGCTCGCCTCCGTGCCGGGCGACAGATAAACGACCGCCGCCGGTTCCTCGCCCAAAGTGCGGTGCGGGATGCCCACCAGCGCCGCGTCGGTCACGGCGGGATGCTCGTAGAGCACGTTCTCGACCTCGATCGAGTAGATGTTCTCGCCGCCCCGGATGATCACGTCCTTGGCGCGGTCGACGATGGTGCAGAAGCCTTCGTCGTCGAGCCGTGCCAGATCGCCCGTCCGCACCCAGCCGTCCACGAACGTCTGCTCGGTCGCCTCCGGGCGGTTCCAGTACCCTGCGACGATCATCGGCCCGCTCGCCCAAAGCTCGCCCACCGTGTTCGGCGGCAGCACGGTAACGCCATCGTCGGCGCGGATTTCCAGACTGGCGACCGGAGCCGCCGGGCCGCAGCTCGATGGCCGGTTGAGATAGTCCTCGGCCATATGGTGGGTCACCGTCGCAGAGGTCTCGGTCATGCCCCAGCCGTTGCCGGGGAGCGCGCCGAAGGTCTGCCAGATCGCCGTAACGAGTTCGGGCGCGGAAGGCGCGCCGCCATAGGCGATGGCCTCGAGGCTCGAGAGATCGAACTTCTCCCGATCCGGATGTTCGATCAGCTGCCAGGCGATGAACGGCACGCCGCCGGTCATCGTCACGCGCTCTTGCTCGATCAGGCGCATGGCCGCGAGCGTATCCCACTTGTGGAGAAGCACGAGCCGGCTGCCACCGGCGAGCGAGCCCATCAGGGTCGCGGAAAAGGCGGTGGCGTGGAAGAACGGCACCGCGAGCAGGATGACGCGCGGGCGCGGCTCAGGCAGTCCTTCACCCCGCCGCCGCGCCGATTGCGCGCCGCTCCACGCGCTGGTCATGATGTTGGTGGTGAGATTGCGATGCGTGCCAAGCGCGCCCTTGGGCCGCCCGGTCGTGCCGCTGGTGTAGAAGATGCCGGCGGGATCGTCGCTGGCGATCTGCGCCTCGGGCAGTTCCGCATCGGGCAACTCAGGCCAGCTGGCAGGTGCGCCGATCAGATCCTCCAGCCGTTCGGCGCCCTCGCCCTGACCGCGCGATACGACCACCTGCTGCAGCGGCAGCCCTTCAACGTGGGGCGCAATCCGCGCCCAGCGATCGGCATCGGCGATCAGCACCCGCGATCCGCTATCCTCCAGCGCGAACGCCAGTTCCTCGCCCGTCCACCACGCGTTGAGCGGCACGATGATCGCCCCGATCGCGCAGGTGGCCATGAACGCGACCGGCCATTCCGGCAGGTTGCGCATGGCCAGCGCCACCCGGTCGCCCTTGCCCACGCCGCGCGCGGCCAGCGCCGCCGCCAGAGCTGCCACCGCGCGGTGGAAGGCATCGAAGGTCACTCGCTCCTCGCCGTAGACGAGGAAATCGGCAGCGCCGTGCGTGCGCGCCGCCGCCAGCACGCCGCGCAGATCGGGCAGAGCATTCTTCCACACGCGCGTCGGCACACCGCGGATCGTCACGGTTTCCATCTCGAACGGCTGGCCGGGCGCGCAAAGTTCCGCGCGGATTTCGGCCAGCGTATGCACGGGCCAGCCGGCGGGAATCGTGGGAAGTGCGCAAGTTGGTTCGGGGTTCGGTTCGGTCATGACATCCTCAGGGGGGCCGCTCGGATCGGCGGCAGTTGGTTGCGGGCAAGACTAGTGTCAGCCCCGCCTTGCAGCAAGGCCCGCCAAACCGCCCGATGCCGTAGCGGAAGCCACCAAATCCGTGGGAATTGCTGTGTTTTTCCGGCTGGCGCGCCCACGCAAAGCGCTTCCCTGATCCCCCTTGATGACCTAATCCGGCGCCACCGAGAAGATTCGCGAGAGGGGACAGAATTTGCCGCCAGCCGATGGCACGGACCCGGTCGAACCGGCGCTGCACGAAGCAGACATGGGCCTCGGCGCGCTCGCGGCCCGGCTTGTTCCGCTGGGTGAAGGGCGCTTCAAGCTCGATGGCGCGGCTGGCTGGATGCAGGGCCGCACGATGTATGGCGGCGCCGCTGCCTCGATCGCCTATGCCGCCGCCGTGAAAGCTTTTCCGGGCTTGCCCCCGCTGCGCGCAGCGCAAGTCGGCTTCGTCGCGCCGGTGGGTGAACATCTGGAAGCTGAAGCCGTGATGCTCCGGCAGGGCCGCAGTGTCGCGCAAGTCGAAACCTCCTTGTATTGCGACGGCGCACTCGTCCAGCGCACGCTCTGGCTGTTTGGCGCCGGGCGCGGCAGCAACGGCTCCGTGGCGGCCAGGATCGAGCCGGAGCTCGTCCAGCCGGAAGATTCCCCCAGCCTCGGCTCCACTGACATGGCCCCCGCCTTCACCGCGCGGATGGACATGCGCCGCGCCGATCCGGCCGGCGGCTCGCCCCACGGCACGATCCGCCGCTGGGTGCGTCTGAAGGACCGCGCAGACCTTGATCCTGTCGCCGAACTTGTCGGTATCGGCGATGCGCTGCCCCCCGGCTCGGCCCGCGCGATGGAGCGCCTTGGCCCGATCAGCTCGATCACCTGGGCGCTGACGATCCTCGGCGAAGTGCCCGCAACGCGCGAAGGCTGGTGGCTGCTCGAAACCAGCTCGAACCACATGGGCAACGGTTTCAGCAGCGAAACCTTGCGCCTGTGGAACAGTGAAGGTGTCGAAGTCATGCACGGTCTGCAATCGGTGGCGGTGTTCGGATGATCGCGCTTGCTGATCCTGCCGCCCACGGCTTCGATGCCGGCCGCCTTGCCCGCATCGCTGCATTTCTGGACGAGCGCTATGTCGCCCCCGGCCTGCTGCCCCATGGCGACTTGCTGATCGCGCGCGAAGGCCAGCCCATTCACCGCATCACGCTCGGCAAGGCCCGCGCTGATGGCACGCCGCTCGCCGAAGATGCGATCTACCGCATCGCCTCGATGACCAAGCCGCTCACCAGCACCGCATTCATGATGCTGCTGGAGGAGGGCAAAGTCGCGCTCGACGATCCCGTCACCAAGGTGATCACGGAGTTCGCCGGGCTCGGCATCTACAACGGCGGCGGCGGCGATGCGCCGTTCTTCCCCACCCGCGCAGCGACCAATCCGATGCGCATGGTCGACCTGCTAACCCACATGTCGGGCCTGACCTACGGCATCCAGAACCGCACCAATGTCGATGCCGCTTACCGCAAGGGCCGGCTTGACGGGCATGCCTCGCTTCCCGGCAGCGATCACTTCATTGCCGAACTCGCCAAGCTCCCGCTAGAATTCGATCCGGGCACGAGCTGGAACTACTCGGTCAGCACCGATGTGCTGGGCGTGGTGGTTGCGCGGCTTTCCGGCATGAGCCTCGGCGAATTCTTCCAGGCCCGCATCTTCGCCCCGCTCGGCATGGTCGATACCGGCTTCCACTGCCCACCCGAAAAGGCGCACCGCCTTACCGATAGCTGGGCCTGGAATCCGCTGGGCGCGCCGACGCTGATCGACCATGCGGACAAGTCGAACACCCTGCGCGCGCCGCGCTTCGAAAGCGGCGGCGGTGGCCTCCTCTCGACGACGACGGACTACCACCGCTTCTGCGCCGCGCTCGCCAAGGGCGGTGCGCCGCTGATCTCGCCCAAGACGCTGGCCTTGATGGCATCGAACCACCTCCCCGGCGGAGCGGACCTTACGACGCTTTCCAAAGCGCTGTTCAGCGAATCCGGCAATGCCGGCATCGGCTTCGGCCTCGGTTTCGGCGTCGTGATCGATCCGGCCAAAACGCTGATTCCCGGCTCACGCGGCGAATTCCACTGGGGCGGCATCCATTCGACCGCCTTCTTCGTCGATCCGGTCGAGAAGCTGCACATGGTCTTCATGACCCAGCTTTTCCCCTCATCCAGCTATCCCATCCGCCGCCAGCTCAAAACGCTGGTCTATTCAGCGATGACGCGCAGTCACGCCTGAGCCTACCCAAGGAGATACCACGATGTCCGATCCCATTTCCGGCGCGAAAGAGCACATCGATGCGGCGCGCAAACTCGCCGCGACGATCGACGATATTCCCGCCGACACTGCGCTGCTTCCCGTGAACAAGGTCGGCGTCATCGGCGCGGGCACCATGGGCGGCGGCATCACGATGAACTTCCTCACTGCCGGCATTCCCGTCACCATCGTCGAAATGACGCAGGAAGCGCTCGACCGCGGCGTTGCCACCATGCGCCGCAACTACGAGAACACCGTGAAGCGCGGCAAGCTGGACGCCGCCCTCGCCGAAGCTGCGATGGGCCGCCTGACCCCGACGCTCGAGTTCGGCGCGCTTGCAGATGCCGATCTGGTGATCGAGGCGGTCTACGAAAGCATGGACGTCAAGAAGGAGGTTTTCGGCAAGCTTGATGGCATCGTGAAGCAGGGCGCGATCCTTGCCAGCAACACAAGCTACCTCGACGTGAACCAGATCGCCGCTTGCACAAAGCGCCCCGAAGCCGTGCTCGGCATGCACTTCTTCTCCCCCGCCAACGTGATGAAGCTGCTCGAAGTCGTGCGCGGCTCGGCCACCGCCAAAGATGTGCTCGGCACGGTGATGGCGCTCGCGGTGAAGATCGGCAAAGTCCCCGTCGTCTCGGGCGTGTGCGACGGCTTCATCGGCAATCGCATGCTCAGCAAGCGGCAGGAGCAGGCCAATGCCCTCATCATGGAAGGCGCGGACTTCGCCGAGGTTGACAACGCCCTGCTCGAATTCGGCTTCCCGATGGGTCCGTTCCAGATGGCGGACCTTGCGGGCCTCGACATCGGCTGGCACCGCGACCCCAGCCGCATCGAAACCCTGCGCGATGCGCTCTGCGCGCAAGGGCGCTGGGGCCAGAAGACCGGCAAGGGCTACTACGATTACGACGAGAACCGCCAGCGCACGCCGGCTGCGGTCACGCGCGGCCTGATCGCCGAATGGGCAGCGAAGGCCGGCAAGCCGCAGCGCACGATCGACGCGGCAGAAATCCTCGAACGCCTGCTCTATCCGATGATCAGCGAAGGTGCGCTCATCCTCGAGGAAGGCATCTCGCAGCGCGCTTCCGATATCGATACCGTCTGGCTCAATGGCTATGGCTGGCCCGCGTGGACCGGCGGCCCGATGTTCTGGGCAAGCCACATCGGCCTTGGCACGGTCGTCGCCGGCCTTGAAAAGCACGGCCTCCCCGTTGCCCCGCTGCTGGCGAAGAAGGCCGCAGCCGGCGAAACGTTCGACTGAGGGCGATCAGGCCATGCGTATTGAGGATATCGTCGAAGCCCCGTTCATTCCGCTGAGCGTGATCCTGCGCGCTCACGCGGCGCGGAGGGGTGAGGCCATCGCCCTGGCGGACGAGACCACGCGCCTGTCATGGGCCGGTCTCGACGCCATGCTCGACCGCGTGGCCGCAGCATTGCAGCGCGAAGGGGTGGCGGCGAACGAGCCTGTCGCCATCGCGGCGAGCAATTCGGTGAACACCGGGCTCGCCTTCCTCGGCGCCTTGCGCGCCGGGGCCGTCGCGGCACCGCTCACCTCGACCGCCGCGCCGCCCACCGTGCTCGCCATGCTGGCCGACAGCACCAGCCGCGTGCTGTTGCTCGACGCCGCCATGGCGGAGGGGCTCGCGGGCCTGCCCTTCCCGGATCACGTGAAGCGCATCGCGCTCGATGACAGCGCGGCGGGCGTTCCCTTTTCCGAGTGGATCGCCCCCGCAGGCGCGAAGCCGGAGGAACGCCTGCCCGCCCCGGAAGACCCCTTCAACATCATCTATTCCTCGGGCACCACCGGCGTTCCCAAGGGCATCGTCCAGTCGCACCAGATGCGCCACGAATATGTCCGCCGCGGGCTCGGTTCCGGCTTTGACGACGACAGCGCGACGATCTGCTCGACGCCGCTCTATTCGAACACCACGCTCGTCAGCTTCCTCCCCACGCTCACGGCAGCGGGCAAAGTGGTGCTGATGAAGAAGTTCGATGCCCGCGCCTTTCTGGAACTCAGCGAGCGCGAGCGGGTCACCAATGCCATGCTCGTGCCGGTGCAATACCGCCGGATCATGGAGCACCCGGATTTCGATAGCTTCGATCTCTCGTGCTACCGGCTCAAGTCCTGCACCTCCGCGCCGTTCCCCGCCTGGCTCAAAGCCGATGTGCTGAAGCGCTGGCCGGGCGGCCTGGTCGAAGGCTACGGCCTTACCGAGGGCGGCGCGACCACCAACCTTGTCGCGCACAAGCATCCCGA
Organism: Novosphingobium sp.; assembly: GCF_965228995.1. Classification (GTDB taxonomy): domain Bacteria; phylum Pseudomonadota; class Alphaproteobacteria; order Sphingomonadales; family Sphingomonadaceae; genus Novosphingobium. The sequence continues at coordinate 4,072,285 of NZ_OZ245852.1, forward strand.
CAAGCTCCACACCGTCGGCCAGCCTTCGCCCGGCCACGTCATCAAGATCATCGACGAGGACGGCAACGAACTGCCGCAAGGCGCGGTTGGAGAGATCGTCGGCCGCTCGCCGATCATGATGAACGGCTACCACGGCCAGCCCGCCAAGACGCGGGAGATGGAATGGTACGACACGGAGGGCAACCGCTACCTGCGCCATGGCGATGTGGGCCGGTTCGATGAGGACGGCTTCCTCATCCTGATGGACCGCGCCAAGGACATGATCATCTCGGGCGGGTTCAACATCTTCCCGACCGACCTTGAGGCCGAACTGACCCGCCAGAGCGCGGTGAAGGAAGCGGCCGTTGTTGGCATCCCTTCCGACCAATGGGGCGAAACCCCGCTGGCCGTCGTCGTCCTCGCCGATCCTGCCGCCGATCCCGAAGCCATCCGCGTCGAAGCCAACCGCGCACTCGGCAAGACCCAGCGCATTTCCCGCATCGAAGTGATCGATGAACTGCCGCGCAGCCCGATCGGCAAAGTGCTGAAACGCGAACTGCGCGACCGCTTCGGCGGCAATCCCATTGCTCAAGCCCCCCTCTGACAAGTTCCAAGGAGACCAACCATGCGTGATGCCGTTATCGTCGCTGCCGCCCGCACCCCCATCGGCCGCGCCTACAAGGGCGCGTTCAACGCCACCCCCGGGGCGACGCTGGGCGCGCTTTCGCTGCAAGCTGCCGTCGCCCGCGCCGGGGTCGAAGGCGCCGAGATCGACGACGTCGTGTGGGGCTCGGCGCTTCAGCAGGGTACGCAGGCCGGCAACATCGCCCGCCAGGTCGCGCTGCGTGCGGGCCTGCCCGTCACCGTCTCGGGCCAGAGCATGGACCGCCAGTGCTCATCGGGCCTGATGACCATCGCCACGGCCGCCAAGCAGATCATTGTCGACCGCATGGATGTCGTCGCCGCGGGCGGTCAGGAATCGATCAGCCTCGTCCAGACCAAGGACATGCGCGTCGCGCCTGATCGCAGCCTCATTGCCATGCACAACGCGGTCTACATGCCGATGTTGCAGACCGCTGAAACCGTCGGCAAGCGCTACAACATCAGCCGCGAAGCCTGCGACGAATACGCCCTGCAATCGCAGCAGCGCACCGCCGCCGCGCAGGCTGCGGGCAAGTTCGATGACGAGATCGTGGCGGCCAGCGCCTCGATGGGCGTGCAGAACAAGGAAACCGGCGAGATCACGATGCACGACGTGACGCTCACCAAGGACGAGGGCAACCGCCCCTCGACCACGCTCGAAAACCTGCAGGCGCTCAAGCCCGTGATCGAAGGTGGCATCGTGACCGCCGGCAATGCCAGCCAGCTTTCGGATGGTTCGGCCGCCGTCGTGCTGATGGAAGCCGGGGTTGCCGCGCAGAAGGGCCTCGCCCCGCTGGGCCGCTATGTCGGTATGGCCGCTGCTGGCACCGAGCCGGATGAAATGGGCATCGGCCCGGTCTTTGCAGTCCCCGCCCTGCTCAAGCGCTTCGGCCTGAAGATGGATGACATCGGCCTGTGGGAACTCAACGAGGCTTTCGCTGTCCAGGTGCTCTATTGCCGTGACAAGCTGGGCATCCCCAACGAGCTGCTCAACGTCAACGGCGGCGCCATCTCGATCGGCCACCCCTATGGCATGACCGGCGCACGCGGTGTGATGCACGCGCTGATCGAGGGTAAGCGCCGGGGCGCGAAGCATGTCGTCGTGACGATGTGCGTCGGCGGCGGCATGGGCGCGGCGGGGCTGTTCGAAGTCCTCTGAGGCATCGGCGCGGCGCTTGCCCAGTGGCAGCGCCGCGCCTACCCTCCCGCACATGACCGACGACACCAGACCCCCCAAGGACAGAGAGTGGCCGCAGGATGGCCGCGAACGCCTGATCTACCCCTCGCCCGTTGGCTGGAAGGGCACCGATTTCGTCGACAACGAGGGCGAATTGCTCAAGCGCCTGAACCCCAAGACGGTGTTCATGATGGGCGACAACCCCGCGCTCCCGCGCATGCCCGAGCGCCCGCGCCTGCTGGATTTCTTCCGCTGCCGCTTCGGCGATATCACCGTGCGCCACCTCCTTGTCAGCGCCAAGCGCGCGCTGGATGATGGGCTGCCGGAAAAGGTCGTAATGGCCTGCCTGCTCCACGACATTTCCAACGGCTGCCTGATCCGCTGCGACCACGGCTACTGGAGCGCGCAGCTGGTCGAGCCCTATGTCGATCCCGAAGTGGCCTTCGCGGTGAAGTACCACCAGGCGCTGCGCTATGTGCCCGATGAAGCCGCCGGCTATGCTTACCCCGAAAGCTACCACGCCTTCTTCGGCCCGGACTATCAGGTGCCGGACTACCTGCTGCGCGACGCCGAGTACGCGAAGAACCACAAGTGGTACATGACCGCGCGGCAGATGACGCTCTACGACACCTACTTCTTCGACGATTTCCCGGTGGTGCAACCGGAGGAACTGGAAGACGTGATCGGACGGAACTTCAAGGAGCCGGAGGAAGGGCTGGGCTATGATGGTTCGCCATCAGCGCATATGTGGCGCACGATGATCTGGCCGAACAACTTTTTGTGAGGGGGTTCGCCTATAAACGAGGGGTGTTTGCACTGCTCCTGAGCGGTTGCAGTTTGCCTGCCAACCAGACAGAGCCGCAAGAAACGAAGACAAGCCAGCCGACCCCGAGCATTTCGGCGACGGTCCCGGCCTCCGTTACGCCCGCCCAGAATTCGGTCTCCGAGCACAAGCTTACAAGTGCGGCGGTGGAACTCTACGAGGCGATCAAGCGGCTAAATGCTGCTTGTGTGAATGCGGGCGGCGGCGTCAGTGGTTCGCCCGATTGCGACGCGGGCACCGCCAAGGAAGAGCAGCTTGAGAAACTCGGCTACTGCATCGACTATCCGAACCACGAAAAGCTGGCGCGATGTGTCGACGTTAAGCGGCGGCCATAATCCATGCGCTCATGCCGAACCATTTACCGCCTTACGCCAAATGCGTGTGATGTCTGGTCCTCCCTGTTTTTCCGAAGGACAAACGGGGAGGGGGACCGCCCGCGTAGCGGGTGGTGGAGGGGTAGAGGCCCCTCCGTCAGCCCTGCGGGCTGCCACCTCCCCATTTGCACTTCGTGAAAATGGGGAGGACTACGCCACCCCAGCCTCAACCTTCCCCGAATGCCCGGCAAAGCCCTGCATCCCCAGCCACCACTGCAGCGCGATTACGCCGCCCTTGGCGGGGCGCAGGATCGCGGCGATCAGTGATGCGGCCAGGACCAGCGCGATCAGCATCATTGCCCATTCCGGCAGGCTCTCGATCTTGCCGAGGCCGATGATCACCGGCGCCATCAAGTGGCCGGTCAGAAGGATCGCGATATAGGGCGGGAAATCGTCGGCCGCGTGCAGCGTCCAGTTCTGCCCGCACATCCGGCACCGCTCGACCGGCTTGAGCCCGCCTGTAAACAGATGCGTACCCCCGCAGCGCGGGCACTTGCCCCGGATGCCGCGCAGGATCGCGCTGCCAGCGCTGTGCGGCAGGATCGCAGGGTCAAGCGGCAGGGCGGTATCGGGCATGGCGCGGACTACTTCTTCGCGAACGGGTTGGTCGGGCTGCGCAAGGTCAGCCGGATCGGCACCGCATCGAAACCCAGTTCGCGGCGGATGCCGTTCACCAGATAGCGCCGATAGCTTTCGGGAAGCTGATCGAGCCGCGTGCCGAACATCACGAAGCTCGGCGGGCGGATGCGGGCCTGCGTGATGTAACGCAGCTTGATGCGGCGGCCGCCCGGTGCCGGCGGCGGATTGGCGGCGAGCGCATCGTCGAACCAGCGGTTGAGCGCCGAGGTCGGCACGCGCTTGGACCAAGCCGCGCGGATATCGAACGCCGCGCTGAGCATCTGATCGAGCCCCTTGCCCGTCCGCGCCGAAACCGCGAGCAGCGGTACTCCGCGCACTTGTGCAAGGCCTTCTTCGAGCGCGGCACGCACGCCGTTGAACAGGCCGGAGGGATCCTCCGCCACGTCCCACTTGTTGATCGCGATCATCAGCGCACGCCCTTCCTCGAGCACCATCGAGGCGATCTTGAGGTCCTGATGTTCCAGCCCGCGCGTCGCATCGAGCAGCAGCACGACGACTTCGGCAAAGTCGATCGCGCGGCGCGCATCGGCGACGGACATCTTCTCCAGCTTTTCGACGACCTGCGCCTTCTTGCGCATGCCCGCGGTGTCGATCAGCCGCACCGGGCGGTAGGCGTCGCTGGCGGGATCGAACCACTGCCAGTCGATCGCGATAGAATCGCGCGTGATCCCCGCCTCGGGCCCCGTCAGCAGGCGGTTTTCGCCGAGCATCTTGTTGATCAGCGTGGACTTGCCCGCATTGGGCCGCCCGACGATGGCGAGCTTGAGGACCGATTCGGGATCGAACTCCTCTTCGTCTTCCTCGCCCTCTGGCGGGAGCATGTCGTCCTCGTCGTCCGTGCCTTCGATATGCGGGCGCAGCGCCTCGAACAGATCGGCGAGGCCCTGTCCGTGCTCGGCGGAAAACGCCACCGGCTCGCCAAAGCCCAGCGCGAAGGCGTCATAGAGACCCGGATCGCCCGCGCGCCCTTCGGCCTTGTTGGCCATGAGCACGATCGGAATGCGGCTGGAGCGCAAATATCGCGCGATTTCCTCGTCAAGCGGGGTCACGCCTGCGCGCGCGTCGATCACGAAAAGGGCCACGTCCGCGCCCACCAGCGAGGCTTCGGTCTGCTGGCGCATGCGGCCGGGCAGCGTCTCGGGATCGAGGTCTTCCCAGCCTGCCGTATCGACTATGGTAAACTTCAGGCCGAGCAGATCCGCATCGCCAAAGCGGCGGTCGCGCGTCACGCCGGGCTGGTCGTCGACGAGCGCGAGCTTCTTGCCGACCAGCCGATTGAACAGCGTCGATTTGCCGACGTTGGGCCGGCCAATGATGATAACCTGGGGCAGCATGGCCCTCCCGTGGCCCCAACGCGCCCGGAACGCAAGCGCAGCGTGGCTTGGCCTTCCGGCTAAGGGTTAAGCTTAAGGGGCATTAACCAGCTTCGCTTGAGCCGCTTTAACCACACGGCGGCAATGGTGGCTGCATGAGCACGGCACCTCTGCGAATCGCACTCCTCTTTCTGCTCGCCGCAGTGCCCCCCGTGGCCCAGGCGCGTCCGATCGCGCCAGATCTGGCCGGTTCAAGCTATGATAGCGCGGATGACGGTGCCGGAAATGTCGGGCGCGATTTTGCGCTCCCCTACATCCAGTGCGTGCCGTATGCGAGGCAGGTTTCCGGCATCCAGCTCTACGGCGATGCGCATACCTGGTGGGATCAGGCGGCCGGTCGCTATGCCCGCGGCACGCGCCCCAAAGCCGGCGCGGTCATGGCCTTCCGCCCCTATGGCGCCATGCAGCTCGGCCATGTTGCCGCCGTCAGCCGGGTGATCGATTCGCGCACGGTGCTGCTGCGCCATGCCAACTGGTCGCCCATCGATGGGCGGCGCGGCCAGCCTGAGGACAACGTCCGCGCGGTCGACGTTTCCCCGGCGAACGACTGGAGCGAAGTTCGCGTGTGGTATGCCCCGCTCGGCGGCCTCGGCACGACGCACTGGCCGGTCGAGGGCTTCATCTATAACCGCAAGCCGCTTCCCAATGAACGCCTGACCGTGCTTGCTTCGGCAGAGGCACCGAAGGCGGCCTACACCTCGCGCATCGGCCCCGATTTCCTCAAGGGAATCGTCCCCGAGACGACCCGCACGCCGACGCGCCGCCCGCTGGCCGCGCGTGACAATGGAAAGCCACGCATAGAGGAGCGGGAAGACCGCACCCTCGCGGTCTCCCCCAGCCTTGCCCGCGACCCGATCGGCCGCATCATCGCCAGCCGCGTGCGCTGAGCTACGGTTCCGACACTTACGCCCTGATACCAGCCCCGCTCATGCTGAGCTTGTCGAAGCATCACAGCACGACGGTCGCGTCAGCACCCTTCGACAGGTTCAGGGTGAGCGGGGTTGGGCGCATTTTGGAGGCCTAGACCTCAAAGCGTCTTGATGATCGCCGAAAAGTCTAGGCCACCGTTGCCCGCATCGGCGAAGGCCGCATAAAGCTCCGCCGCGCGCGCACCCATCGGTACTTCGGCCCCGGCACCCTTGGCCGCTTCCATCGCGAGCTTGAGGTCCTTCAGCATCAGCGCGGTGGCAAAGCCGCCCTGATAGCCGTTGTCCGCCGGGGTTGTCGGGCCGACACCCGGCACCGGGCAATAGCTCGTCATCGACCAGCACTGGCCCGAAGCCTTGGACGAGATGTCGAAGAAGGTCTGAAGATCGAGCCCCAGCTTCTCCGCCATGGCGAAGGTCTCGCAGGTCGCGATCATCGAGGCGCCGAGCAGCATGTTGTTGCAGATCTTTGCCGCCTGCCCTGCCCCGCTATCACCGGCATGGATCACCGCCTTGCCCATGGCGGCAAGGATCGGCTCACCGCGCGCAAAGGCATCGGTGCTGCCACCGACCATGAACGTCAGCGTGCCGCCGTTGGCCGCCGCGATCCCGCCCGAAACCGGCGCATCGACCATGGCATAGCCGGCATCCGCCGCCAGCGTGGCCACTTCGCGCGCGGTGGCGACGTCGATCGTCGAGCAATCGAGCAGCAGTGCGGATGCGGGCGCCTGGCCGATCACGTCGGCGGTGTAGACCGCCTTCACGATTGCGCCGTTTGGCAGCATCGAAACCACGGCATCCGCGCCCTGCACGGCTTCCTTCACCGAGGTATAGGTCGTGCAGCCGTTCTCCTGCGCGCGCGCCAGCGCCGCTTCGGCAAGATCGAACGCGTGGACGTCATGCCCCGCCTTGACGAGATTTGCGGCCATGCCGCCGCCCATGTTGCCGAGGCCAATAAATGCGATTTTCATACCCACTCTCCTTGCCCTCTCCCCTTGAGGGGAGAGGATACGAAGGCTTGGCAGTCCTGAGCTTGTCGAAGGACGCCTAGCCGAAGTTGAAGAGGGGTTTGCGACGTTCGCCCCCTCTCCCAACCCTCTCCCCTGAAGGGGAGAGGGCTACAAAATTACCGCCCCTTCCACACGCCGGGGCGCTTCTCGATGAAGGCAGCCATGCCTTCGGCCTTGTCATCGGTCGCGGTCAGCACCTGGAACACGCGGCGCTCGAACAACACGCCTTGGTCGAGCGTCATCTCGAACGCGGCGTTGACCATTTCCTTGTTGGCGATCACGGCCACCGGCGGCATCGCCGCGATGGCTTCAGCTGCAGCAACCGCCTCATCGATCAGCGAAGCGAGCGGCACGACGCGGCTGACGAGGCCCGAACGCTCGGCTTCCACCGCGTCCATCATCCGGCTGGTGAGGCACATGTCCATCGCCTTGGCTTTGCCGACCGCGCGGGTCAGACGCTGCGAGCCGCCCATGCCGGGCGCAACGCCGAGCTTGATTTCGGGCTGGCCGAACCTGGCGTTTTCCGAGGCGATGATGAAATCGGCCATCATGGCAAGCTCGCACCCGCCGCCTAGCGCAAAGCCGTTCACCGCCGCGATCCACGGCTTGCGCGTGGCCTTCACGATATGGCTGGTCCAGCGCGAGAAGAAGTCGCCGGTGTAGAAATCGGTCGTGGCCTTGTCGGCCATTTCCTTGATGTCTGCGCCTGCGGCAAAGGCCTTTTCGCCCGAACCGGTCAGGATGGCGCAGCGCTGGCCGGGGTCTGCTTCATAGGCGCCGAACGCCACGATCAGTTCCTCAAGCACCTGCGAATTCAAGGCGTTGAGCGACTTGGGGCGGTTGAGCGTGATCAGCGTGACCGCGCCGCGCTGTTCGACAAGGATCGTCTCGTACGTCATAGGGGGCTCCATTCTGCGCTATCAGTGAGGGGCGCGAAGATCGCGTCCAGCATTTCGTCGGTCACGCCTTCGGGCGTCGCCGGGTTCCACTTGGGGGCATTGTCCTTGTCCACGATCACCGCGCGCACCCCTTCCGCAAAGTCGGGGCGCACCAGCACGCGGCTGCAGATGCGGTATTCCATCACCATGTTCGCGGCGAAATCGGGCAGCGTGAGGCTGGTCGCCAGTTGGCGCAGCGCAACCTTGCAGGTCTGCGGGCTCTTGGTGTGGAGCGTTGCCAGCGTGGCGGCGGCAAATTCGCTGCCATCGGCGGCGAGCGCGGCGAGGATGTCCTCGTAGCGGTCCGAGGCGAACAGCCGGGCGATATCGTCCGCCTGAGCCGCAATCCGGGGCTCAGGCGGCACGGCGGCAAGGCCGTGCAGGATCGCCGGAATATCGCCCGGATTCGCCGCAATCTTCGCCTTGGCTTCCGCGAGCGCGGCGGCCGGCAGGTAATGCGTCGCAGAGCCCGCCCAGAGGCATTCCGCGCCGTCCATCCGCGCCCCGGTGAGCGCAAGGTACTGGCCCAGCCGCCCCTTCATGCGCGAAAGGAACCAGCCGCCGCCCACGTCGGGGAACAGGCCGATACCGGTCTCGGGCATGGCGAGCCGGGTGTTCTCGGTCGCGACGCGGTAGCGTGCCGGATCGGCGATGCCGACGCCGCCGCCCATTGTGATCCCGTCCATGAACGCCACGATGGGCTTTTCATACGTCATGATCAGGTGGTTGAGGCGGTATTCGTCGAAGAAGAACTTGCGGCCCGAAGCGCCTTCGTCGGTCAGCGCGGAATTGCGCAGGAAAGCGATATCGCCGCCCGCGCAGAAGCCGCGTCCTTCGGAATGGTCGATGATCACCGCGCCGATTGCGGGGTCATCACGCCACGCCAGCAGCGCGGCCGTCATGCCATCGACCATGGCCCGGTTGAGCGCGTGGATCGCCTTGGGCCGGTTGAGCGAAAGCACGCCCATCCCCCCTTCGGTGCGGACAAGAATATCGTCTGTCATGCGGCCTTTCCCATCTCCTGCGGAGCCAGAGGTTCGATCAGATCCCAGCGGTTGCCGAAGGGATCGCGAAACACCAGCACCGCGCCATAGCTCTCGCGGCGCAGTGCCGCCTCAATCATCACGCCTCGCTCGCGCAGCAACGCTTCGCTCGCGGCAATATCGTCGGTGTGGAGGAAGAACCCGACCCGCCCGCCGGCCTGCCTGCCGATCGCGGCGGCCTGCGCATCATCCGCCGCGCGCGCCAGCAACAGCTTCGCGCCCTCGCCGCAGGAGACGACGACCCAGCGCTTGCCCGCGCCGAGATCGGTGTCCTCGATCAGATCGAAGCCCAGCGTCCCGACAAAGAACGCCAGCCCCGCGTCATAGTCGGGCACGACAATCGTCACCATGGCGAGGCTGCGTGCAATCATTGCCGCAGCAGATCCCTGCCAATGATCAGCTTCATCACCTCGTTGGTGCCTTCAAGGATGCGGTGGACGCGCAGGTCGCGCCAGAAGCGCTCGATCGGATAGTCCTTGAGATAGCCGTAGCCGCCAAACACCTGCAGCGCGCGGTCGACCACGGAAGAGCCGGTATCGGTGGCAAAGCGCTTGGCCATCGCCGAGAACCGCGTCTTGTCGGGCGCGTTGCTCGTCACCTTGGCCGCCGCCAGATAAAGCAGCGCGCGCGCCGCTTCGAGCTCGGTCGCCATGTCGGCAAGCTGGAACTGGGTGTTCTGGAAATCGGCGATCGGCTGGCCGAACTGGCTGCGGTCCTTGGCATACTTGATCGCTTCATCGAGGCAGCGCTGGGCACCGCCGAGCGAACAGGCCCCGATATTGAGCCGTCCGCCATCGAGCCCGGCCATGGCAAAGCGGAACCCATCGCCTTCCGCGCCCACGCGGTTCGCTACCGGCACTTTGACATTCTCGAAGATCACCTGCGCGGTGGGCGAGGCATTCCAGCCCAGCTTGCGCTCCGGCGCGCCGAAACTGAGACCCGGCGTCCCCTTGTCGATCACCAGACACGAAATGCCCTTGGGGCTGGCATCGCCGGTGCGCACCATCGTCACGTAGATATCGCTCACCCCGCCGCCCGAGATGAACTGCTTGGTGCCATTGACCACATAATGGTCGCCTTCAAGCCGCGCCGTGGTGCGCAGTGCTGCCGCGTCCGATCCGGAACCCGGCTCGGTCAGGCAGTAGCTGGCGATCTTGTCCATGGTGACGAGTTCGGGGAGATAGCGGCCCTTGATCTCGTCCCCGCCGAAGCGGTCGATCATCCACGAAGCCATGTTGTGGATCGAGATGAAGGCGCTGGTCGTCGGGCAGCCATAGGCCATGGCTTCCATGATCAGCGCAGCGTCCAGCCGCCCGAGCCCGATTCCGCCGCTTTCCTCGCTCACGTAGATCGAGGCGAAGCCGAGTTCCGCAGCTGCCTTGATCGTGTCCAGCGGAAAGCTGTGCTCCTCGTCCCACTGCGCTGCAAACGGGGTGATCGCATCGGCGGTAAACCGCCGCGCCATTTCCTGGATGGCAAGCTGGTCGTCGGTAAGGGCGAACTGGTCGGTCATGCTCTGGCCTTGCATTGCAGGGAGGGTGAAAACGAGAGGCGCCACGGGGCCACTACGGGTCCTAGCCGATGCGCGGGGGCAGGCAAGGTTTGGCGCAGGCCATGGACCTTGGGGCGAGCGCGGGCCATAACCGGCCGCGCATGGAAAGCCTCGATACCGCCAGCCTCGACATTGCCCTGCGCCTGATCGGCATCGGCCAGCTCGTACTCGTGGCGCTTGTTGTCTGGCGCAGCGCTGCCTGGGCAGCGGTGCGCCGCGTGACAGTGGCGCTGCTGATCGGCGTGATTGGCTATCTGATCAATTCCGGCCCGCAGTTCATGGCGCTCGCGATGCCCCTGCGCCTTGCTGTCGTGCTTGCCAGCAATCTCGCGCCACTGTTCCTGTGGCTTTTCGCGCATGTCGTGTTCGACCGCCCGGTCGATAGGCGCATCGGCCTTGCCGGGTTTGGCCTGATCGTCGCCAGTGTGATGGTCTTCGTGCTGCGCCGTTGGACGGCACCACTGATCCCGCTGGCCGATGCCGTGGGCCACCTCACCGCCGCAGCGCTGGTGATCCACGCCATCATCATCGCGGTCCGTGAACGCGACGACGATCTCGTCGAGCAGCGCCGCCGGTTCCGCGTGGGCTTCGTGCTGGTCGTCGCGGTACTTTCGATCGGCGTGCTCGCAAGCGAGGCGTGGTTTGGTTTCGGCCACGAACCGGCGTGGATGCTGGTCAGCCAGTCGGTGGTGATCGCGCTGGCGATACTCGGAATCGGCACCGCCATGCTGGAAGCCGACCCCGCGCTGCTCGCACCGCCGCGCGGAGTGGGCGCACCGCTTGCGGGCGATGACTGGAGCCCGGCCGAACGCGTCCTGAAGGGCAAGCTCGATGCCGTTATGGCGGGCCGTGTCTGGCTCGAGCCTGGCCTTACCATCGGTACGCTCGCCGCCAAGCTCGATGTGCCCGAGCACCGCCTGCGAGCCCTGATCAACCGCCGCCTCGGCCACCGCAACTTCTCGGCTTTCCTCAACGCGCACCGCATCGCCGAGGCGAGAGCTGTGCTGGCGGATCCGGCGCGCGTCGATCTGCCCGTCCTCACTATCGCGATGGACCTCGGCTACGGCTCGCTCGCCACGTTCAACCGCGCCTTTCGCGAGAGCGTGGGGCAGACCCCCACCGAGTACCGCCGCGCCGCGTTTGCCGATCCTGAAAAACCCTGATCGATTCCGGAAAGCATCAGCATTTTCGGGCCGCGCGGAGCCAGCATGACGCGGCTCTGACACACCACGGGCATCCCCTTCCCGGAGAGCCCCATGCCGATCACGCTTCTGTTCCTCGTTCACCGCATGCTCGACAGCATCTGGATCGAAAGCCTGCGATACTTCATCGGCGCCGCCGGTGTCGCGCTGCTGTGCTGGTTGCTGGCCAGCCGCATCGCCGATCGCCGCATCCAGGCGCGCCGCGCCACCCATGCCGACCGCCTGCGCGAAATGCGTCAGTCGATGTGGTCGATGGCGGTGTTCGCCGTCGTCGATCTGATCACGGTGGTACTGATCGCGCTGGGCGCCATCGCGTTCAACGATGGCGCGCCCGTTCTCACGACGATCCTGTGGCAGACCGCCGCCCTGATCCTGATGCACGATGCCTACTTCTACTGGATGCACCGCTGGATGCATCACAAGACGATGTTCCGCATGCTTCACGCGGTCCACCACCTCAGCCGCACGCCGACCAGCTGGGCCGCCTACAGCTTCGCCACCGGCGAGGCCGCGTTCGAGGCAGTGATAGTCCCGCTGATGATCGCCGCGATCACCCTTGTCGCACCCGCAGAGCCATGGGCCGTGTTCATTTTCCTTGGCCACCAGATTGCGCGCAACGCCTTCGGCCACGCCGGTTTCGAACTTGCCTGGCCGGGCTTCACCCGTTCGCCGTGGACGGGCTGGCTGACCACCACAACGCACCACGATCTTCACCACAGCGAGGGGCGCTACAACTTCGGGCTCTACTTCACCTGGTGGGATCGCTGGCTGGGCACCGAACATCCGCGCTACCATGAACGCTTCGAGGCGGTGGTGAGCCGCAGCCGCGAAGCCGCCGGGCAAGAAGTGCCGGTGCATGGTGCGGCTCATTCCTGACCTTGCCCGCCGATCATGCCTCCATCACCTCGGCTTCGATCTCGACCTTCCATTCCGGCCGGATGAAACCCGAAACAACAAGCGTTGTCGTTGCAGGCCGTGCCACGCCGAACCACTTGCCATGGACCCGCGCCACTGCATCGAAATCGGCCCGGTCGGTGAGGTAGATGCAGGTCCGCACCGTGTCGGCGATATCGCCACCAAGGTCCGCGATCGCCTTTGCCACGATGGCGCAGCAGCGCTCCATCTGCGCCGCCGCATCCCCCGGCGTGCTCGAACCATCCGGCTCGATTGGCGCCGTGCCTGCCACCATGATCTGCTTGCCCGTGCGGATCGCCCGGGAGAAGCCGATAATTGGCTCCATCGGCGATCCGCTGGAGACGCGCACCTTCGTCATGCCTCACCCCATCGTCGGGATGACGAACGCATTCCCGCTGTCAGGCAGGCCATCGGGCCAGCGCTGCGTCACGGTCTTGACCTTGGTCCAGAACTTCACGCCTTCGACACCGTGCTGGTTGGTGTCACCAAAGGCAGAGCGCTTCCAGCCGCCGAAGGTGTGATAGGCAACCGGCACCGGGATCGGCACATTGATACCGACCATGCCGACATTGACCCGCGCCGCGAATTCGCGCGCCGCATTGCCGCTGCGGGTGAACAGCGCGACGCCGTTGCCGTACTGGTGCTTCGAGGGGAGCTCCAGCGCTTCCTCGAAATCCTTGGCGCGCACGATTTGCAGCACGGGGCCGAAGATCTCGTTCTGGTAGCTTTCCATGTCTGCCGTCACGTGATCGATCAGCGTCGGGCCGACGAAGAAGCCGTTCTCGTGGCCCTGCAAGGTGAAGCCGCGCCCATCGATAATGATCTCGCCGCCTTCCGCCTCGCAGCGATCAATCCAGCGCTCGATGTTCGCCTTGTGCGTGGCGGTCACCACCGGGCCGTAGTGGCAGTCCTTGTCGGTCGAGATGCCGACACGCAGCTTCTCGATCGCCGGGATCAGCTTGGCCTTGAGCCGTTCGGCGGTCTCATCGCCCACCGGCACGACCACCGGCAGCGCCATGCAGCGCTCGCCTGCCGAACCGAAGGCAGCGCCCGCCAGATCGTTGACCACCTGATCGAGATCGGCATCCGGCATCACGATGCCGTGGTTCTTCGCGCCGCCCATGGCCTGCACGCGCTTTCCGGCTGCGACACCGCGGTTGTAGACATAGTGCGCAATGTCAGACGAGCCGACGAAGCTCACCGCGCCGATGGCCGGGTGATCGAGGATCGCGTCAACCATTTCCTTGTCGCCGTGGACGACCTGGCAGATACCCTCGGGCAGCCCCGCTTCAAGGAACAGTTCAGCAAAGCGCACCGGCACCGAAGGATCGCGCTCGGAAGGCTTGATGATGAACGCATTGCCGGTAGCAATGGCCACGCCTGCCATCCACAGCGGGATCATGCCCGGGAAGTTGAACGGGGTGATCCCTGCGCCGATGCCGATCGGCTGGCGCATCGAATAGATGTCGATGCCTGGCCCGGCGCCCTGCGTATATTCCCCCTTGAGCACATGCGGAATGCCGCAGCAGAACTCGATCACTTCCAGCCCGCGCTGGATGTCACCCTTCGAATCGGCAATGACCTTGCCATGCTCGGAGGACAGCAGGTGCGCCAGTTCGTCGATGTTCGCTTCGACCAGACGCTTGAATTCGAACATCACGCGGGCGCGGCGCTGCGGGTTGACTGCGGCCCAGGCGGGCTGCGCCGCCAGCGCGGCCTGCACCGCACGCTCCAGCGTGGTGGCATCGCCCAGCGCGACTTCGGCCTGCACTGCGCCGGTATTGGGATCGAACACCGGACCCTTGCGCGCCGGGGCGCCGCCCGAACCGCCGACAATGAAATGATCGATCTGGCGCATGCACGGAATCCTTTCCTGACGAATTTGTGAAGCTCACTGCACCCCGGATCAATTGCAAGCAAGGTGAGAAAATGCGAGGGAGGCCTGCAATGATGCAGCCTCCCGACTGGAGCGATTTCCAGACCTTCCTCGCCATTGCCCGCGCCGGGCAGCTTGCCCGCGCGGCGCAGGCCATGAGCGTCGATGCCACCACCATGGGCCGCCGCCTGCGCAGGCTCGAAACGCGCATCGGCGCCACCCTGTTCGAACAGACGCGTGAAGGCCAGGTGCTCACCGAGGCGGGTGAGGCCCTGCTGGTCGAAGTCGAAGCGATGGAACGCGCTGCCAGCCGCATTGCCGAACACGGCGGCGGCGGCCCGGCGGGCCTTTTGCGCGTCAGCCTGTCCGAAGGCTTTGCCAGCTGGATCGTCGCCCCCGCGCTGAACACTTTCACCGCCGCGCACCCGCGACTCGTCATCGATCTCGTCGCCAACTCCGGCTTCCTCAGCCCCTCGAAGCGCGAGGCGGATCTAGCGGTCACGCTCTCGCGCCCGCGCGCCGGGCCGGTCATTGCCGGCAAGCTCTCGGACTATCACCTGCGGCTCTATGCCTCGCCGGACTATCTCTCAGGCCACGCCCCGCTGCGCCGCCCCGGGGATCTGGCAAAGGGCCACGCGCTCGTCGGCTATGTACCCGATCTGCTCTATGCCCCCGAACTGCGCTATCTCGCCGAAATCGAACCGGGCCTCGCCGCAACGGTGCGCTCTTCCTCGATCAACGCGCAGCACCGCCTGATCGCGGCGAGCGCCGGCATCGGCGTGCTCCCGTGCTTCATCGGCGATGCCGACCCACGCCTCATGCCTGTGCTGCCGGACCGCCGCATCACAAGATCGTTCTGGCTGGTGATGCACAAGGATACGCACAGCCTGGCCAGAGTGCAGGCCTTCAAGACATGGCTGACGGCCCTGGTGGAGCAGGAACGGGGGCGGCTGCTGCCCCACTAGGCCGTAAACTCATAAACCGCGCCATCGAGGCGCCCAAATGGCGAACTAAAGCTTGGCGACAGGCGCGTCCTCGCCCAGATCTTCGTACCATGCCTCGACCGCGCCGGAGAGCTTGAGCGTCAGCGGATTGCCCTTGCGGTCCATGGTCTTGCCCGCCTGCACGCGCACCCAGCCTTCGGAAATGCAGTATTCCTCGACATTGCGGCGCACCGTGCCCTTGAAGCGGATGCCGATGCCACGGCGCAGCTTCTCCGCATCGAAAAACGGGCTGCGCGGATTGATCGCGAGGTGATCGGGGGGCACGTCCGGTCCGGCAGCGGGTGCGGGAGCGGCGGATTCGGGCCCACCTGATTCGAGAGGGGATGCTTCTTCGGTCATGGTCGCCGCAAATATCTTGATCGCCCCACTTGTCAATCAAGCGCCGCCATGGCAGAGGCGCCCGCCTGTTCGGCCGCCATGCCTAGCGCATAGGCCCGCCGCACGGGCGCGTAGCTCAGTGGTAGAGCACACCCTTCACACGGGTGGGGTCGCAGGTTCAATCCCTGCCGCGCCCACCATCTTTTCAAAGACTTGGAAGAGATGGTGGCACTCTTCACGAAAAACCATGAAAAGCTGAGGTGAACGGCGGCGGACCAACGATTTCCGCGGGATCAGCCCGGGCCAGTGAACACGGGGCTCGCTCTTCCTATTTCAGCCGTTGGGGAAGGCCCGCAGTCACAAACCAGACTTCGTCGGCGGCGCGCGCCATTGCCTGATTGAGCCAGCCCGCCTCATCGCGAAACTGCCGGGCAAGCGCGTTGTCCGGGACGATACCCTGGCCCACTTCGTTGGAAACCAGCAGCAGCACGCCCTGAATATCGGCAACCAACTTCGCAAGCCTGTCCCGCGCGGCCGCCACGTCATGGTCGCCCAGCATCAGATTGCTGAGCCAAATGGTCAGGCAATCGACCAGCAGCACGGCGTCCTTGCCGTCATGTTCCCGTATGGATTCTTCCAGTTCCAGCGGACATTCGACCGTGTGCCAGTGACTGGCGCGGTCAGCGCGGTGGCGCGCGATGCGGCTGGTCATTTCATCGTCGAGCGCTTGCGCGGTGGCGAGATAGATGTGCTGGCCCGCCAGGGCATCCCCAAGCTGTTCTGCAAAGCTGCTCTTGCCTGATCGTGCTCCGCCGAGAACCAGAACCACTCTGCCCGTCATTGCTTCCCCTTGCCAGACGCGCCGGCCTTCGACATACTTGCCGCCGTTACAGGTTCCCAGAGATGGGATGAATAGGGAATTCGGGAATGGCACTGCGCCATGATCCGGAGCTGCCCCCGCAACTGTGATCGGCGAGTAGCCGCTTCGTTATGCCACTGGTCCGTTCGGGCCGGGAAGGTGAAGCGGCCGCATTGACCCGAGAGCCAGGAGACCTGCCCGTAACAGTCGTTCTTTCGCGCGGACGGGGTGTGCCGGGCGATGATCGAGGAATTCCTCGCGTGACGACTTAGCCAGAGTCGCATGCGTGGGGATTCGTATCCTGCGTGTGATCGCTGCCGTGCGGCTCTTTTGAAGTTGTTCAAAAGGGGGAAACCCGTGCGTCTGATCAAATCCGTTCTACTCATCGCGGCGGCGTCCGTGCCTGCAATAGTGCGCGCTGAAGAGGCCGACACCATCATCGTGTCTGCCAACCGCTCCGCGCAGACCACTGCCGAAGTCGCCCAGTCGGTGACTGTGCTGACGCTCGATGATATCGCCACGCGGCAATCGGTTGCGGTGAGCGATTTGCTCCGCTCGGTGCCCGGCGTTACCGTCACCAGCAATGGCGGACTTGGCACCACCACTTCGGTCAATATTCGCGGGGCGGAAAGCGACCAGACCGTTGCGCTGATCGACGGGGTCAAGATCAATGATCCCTCGGCGCCTGGCGGCGGATTCAATTTCGGCAACCTGCTGACCGGCAATATCGAACGGATCGAAGTCGTTCGCGGATCGCAGTCGGTGTTGTGGGGCAGCCAGGCCATTGGCGGTGTGGTGAACATCGTGACCCGCGCACCGACCGAGAAGCTCGCTGCCAATGTCGCTGCAGAGTACGGTTGGCGCAATACGGCGCGCGTTGTCGGCAATGTATCGGGCCAGTTCGGTCCCGTTTCTGCCAGTCTTGGTGCAGGCTATCTGCGCACCGATGGCTTTTCGGCGTTCAACGAAGCGCGCGGCGGCAAGGAGCGCGACGGCTATCGCAACTTCGGGGCGAATGCGAAGTTCAACATCGCCGTGTCGGATGCCATCTCGGTCGATCTGCGCGGCTGGTATTCCGATGGCAAGGCGGGCATCGACGGCTTTCCGCCGCCCAGCTTCAGCTTTGGCGATACTCCCGAATTTGCCCGGGCCAGGGAACTGGTCGGCTATGCCGGGCTGAACGCAGCCCTGCTGGACGGCCGCTTTCGCAACCGCTTCGCCTATACACTGACCGACACGCGCCGGCGGAATACCGACCTGACGGGCGGCACGCCCTTCGAAACCTTCAACGCCAAAGGCCGCAACGAGCGGTTCGAATATCAGGGCAATCTTGCCTTGATCGAGGCGGTGAGCGCGATCTTCGGGGCGGAGACGGAAAAGGCCAGCTTCCGTTCCTCAAGCTATGGCAGCCCGTTTTTGCGGGCCGAGGCTCGGATCAACAGCGTCTACGGCCAGCTCAGTGCCAAACCGGTAACCGGCCTGACCCTGAGCGCAGGCTTGCGCCACGATCATCACGATACGTTCGGCGGCAAGACCACGTTCTCGGCAAACGCAGTGCTCACGCCCAATGCCGGCGCAACCACCTTGCGCGCCAGCTATGGCGAAGGCTTCAAGACACCGTCCCTATTCCAGCTGTTCAGCGAATACGGCAACACCGGCCTGCGGCCCGAAACCTCGCGCAGCTGGGATGCGGGCGTCACCCAGCAGCTGCTCGGCGGAAAGATCGAGGTGGCTGCGACCTGGTTTCACCGCGATACGCTGGACCTGATCAACTTCGTCGGCTGCACCGTGCTGGCGGGCATTTGCGCCAATCGGCCAAATGGCACCTATGACAACGTGGCCAGGGCGCGGGCACAAGGGCTTGAATTCGCGCTTGCGCTGAAGCCGGTCGATGCGCTGCGGGTGCAGGCCAATTATGGCTATGTCGAAGCCACCAATGTTGCCACCGGGCGCGATCTCGTGCGGAGGCCCCGGCACAGCGTCAACACTTCGATCGATTATGACTGGGCATTCGGATTGAAGACCGGTGCGACGATCACGCACGTGGGCGCGAGTTTCGACAACGCCGCCAACACCCGCAAGCTCGCAGGCTATGTACTGGTCGATCTGCGCGCCGCTTTGCCGGTGAAGCAAGGCATCGAGGTCTATGGCCGGATCGAGAACCTGTTCAACGCGCAGTACGAAACCAGCTTCCGCTATGGCACGCCCCGGCGCGCCGCCTACGCCGGCGTCCGGCTGGCGTTCTGAGCCGGAAAAGCGCCATGGACCAACACACCGCACTGATGTGGCACGGCGGACAGACAACGGCGGCGGCGGAGCTTTATCCGGCTGCACCTCGCCCCTGGCTGGACCTGTCGACGGGTATCAGCCCGTGGGCCTGGCCGCTGCCGGCCATCGAGCCACAGACCTGGCAATCACTGCCTCTGCAGAGTGCACTGGAACAGCTGGAGTTTGCAGCGGCGCGCGTGTTCGGCGTCGACGATGCCCGGCAAATCGCTGCGGTTCCGGGCAGCGATATTGCCATCCGCTTGCTGGCCCGACTTCTGCCGGCCGAGGGGGAGGCGATCATCGGGCAGAGCTACTCCGGCTATCGGGCAGCCTGGCCCGGTGCACGCGTGCTTTCGTTCGAAGAGGCGCGCGGTTCGGATCTCCTGGTCTGCGCCAATCCCAACAATCCCGATGGCGCGGTGATCGAGCCGCAAGGACTGCGGGAACTGCGCAGCATCCGGATAATCGACGAGGCGTTTGCCGATGCCATGCCTGAGGTCAGCATCCTGCCCGATCGCGGCGGTGCGATCGTGCTGCGTTCGTTCGGCAAATTCTTTGGCCTCGCCGGTGTTCGACTGGGCTTTGTCATCGCCGACGAGCCGGTGATCCGAGGGCTTCGCCATTTGCTGGGGGATTGGCCGATTTCCGGGCCGGCGATAGCTATCGGGACGGCGGCCTACCGCGACCTTGCCTGGCAGGATTTGCAGCGACAGCGGTTGCAACAGGGCAGCGCGCGCCTGGCGGCGCTATTATCCAGACATGGGCTCGAGGATGCGGGCGGCACTGCCAATTTCAGGTTGTGCGATGAAGCGGACGCTGCCGGCCTGTTCAGCCACTTCTGCCGCGACGGCATATTGGTGCGCCCCTTCGCCGACCGACCCGGTCAGCTGCGGCTGGGCATTCCCGGCACGGATGCGGACTGGGCACGACTGGCCCAGTCCCTGCAAACATGGAGGACAGCGGCATGAGCGAACACGGCATAGCGGACGACGACGGGCACGCCCGCCACAACGCGCGCATGAAAAAACTGAAAGTCGCGCAGGACAAGATCCAGGCGCGCAAGACCATCGAACGCGGGCTGCTTATCGTTCATACCGGCAACGGGAAAGGCAAGTCCTCGTCTGCTTTCGGCATGGCGATCCGCAGTCTCGGCTGGGGCATGAAAGTGGGCATCCTGCAATATGTGAAGGGCAGCTGGGACACCGGCGAGAAGGCGTTTTTCGCCGCCAACCCGAACCTTCTGACCTTCGAAGTGATGGGCAACGGCTTCACCTGGGACACGCAGGACCGCGCGCGCGACATTGCAGCGGCGCGGGCCGCGTGGGAGCGTTCGAAGGCGTTGATCCTCGATCCTGCCTACGACTTCATCATTCTTGACGAACTCAACATCGTGCTGCGCGATGATACCCTTCCTATCGCCGAGATTGTCGAATTCCTGAAGGCTCGTCCGCTGGAAAAGCACATCTGCATCACCGGGCGAAATGCAAAGCCGGACCTGATCGAGATCGCCGATCTGGTGACCGAGTTCGAAGAAGTGAAGCACCCCTTCAAGGCCGGGTTCATGGCGCAAAAGGGTGTCGAATATTGATCCGGCTGGCCGCCCTTCTTGCGCTCGTTGCTCTGCCGGCGGGGTGCGGTGCGGCGGGTGGGCGTACTGCGCCTGCAACGCAAGGCCCGCCAAGGCGCATCGTCTCGATGAACCCGTGCGTGGACGCGGTGCTCAAAGACGTGGCGGCGCCCGGGCAAATCGCAGCGATCAGCGCCTATTCGCACGATCCGCGTGCCACGTCGGTGCCGTTAAGCTGGGCGATGCGCTATCCCGCCGTGGGCGGTAGCGCCGAAGATGTCATCGCGGCCCAGCCCGATCTGGTGATCGCCGGGCCCCATGTAGCCGTGCAGACGATCGCCGCGCTGAAGCGACTGGGCATCCCCCTGTTGCAGACCACGGTTCCCGAAACAGTCGCCGAAAACAAGGCGCAGATTACGGCAATCGCCGCGCGGATCGGCCAGCCGGAAGCGGGGCTCGCGCTGAACCAGCGCATCGATTCCGCGCTTACGAAAGGCCGCTGGACAGGTCCCGCTGCATCCGCGCTGATCTGGCAGGGCAGCGGGCTGGTTCCGGGCAAGGGCACGCTGGCCGATGAACTGCTGACCCGCACCGGTTTTCGCAATCTCAGCCCGCAAGCGGGCCTGCGCAAATGGGACGTTCTGCCGCTGGAGGGGATGTTCCTGAACCCGCCGCGTGTGCTGCTGGCCGGCCGGGCCGACATGGGCGCAGGAGACGGCGATGCCAACCGTATGCTGGCGCACCCGGCGCTCAAGAAGGCGGGACGACATTTCCGCATCGCGGATTATCCATCGGATCTGCTGCATTGCGGCGGCCCGGTGATCATCCGGTCGGTCGCCCGTCTGGCCGCAGTGCGCCGCGAATTGGGCAACGCACTGTGAAGCTCAACCTCACGCTGCTCACCTCGCTTTGCACGGCATTGCTGCTCTCGCTTTTGGCCGGGCGGCACTGGATCGCGTTCGACCATTGGTTCACGGGCGATCTGCAATCGCTGATCGTCATGGAACTGCGCGGCCCACGCGCTTGCGCGGGTGCGCTGGTGGGTTTGTGCCTTGGCATGTCGGGGGCAGCGATGCAGGGCTACTTGCGCAATCCGCTGGCCGATCCCGGGCTGTTCGGCGTTTCCTCCAGCGCCGCGCTGGGCGCGGTGATTTCGCTGTTCTTCGGCTATGCGGTGCAGGCCTCGCTGTTGCCCCTGTTTGCGCTGGCAGGCGCAGCGGCGGGGATGGCCGCGCTGGCGCTGCTGGCGGGCCGTTCGGGCAGCCTGATCCTGTTTACGCTGGCGGGCGTGATCCTCGCCAGCCTCACCGGATCGTTCACCAGCCTGCTGATCAGCCTCGCCCCGACGCCGTTTGCCTCGTCCGAAATCGTGACCTGGTTGATGGGCGCGCTGGTCGATCGCAGCTGGGATGACGTGCGCCTTGCGGTATTGCCAGCACTTCTGGGCATGGCGACATTGCTGCGCGCCGCGCCTGCGCTGGATGCGCTGACCTTGGGCGAACCGGCCGCGCAATCGCTGGGCGTTGATATGGCGCGGCTGCAGTGGCTCATTGTGCTGGGCGTGGGGCTGACAGTGGGCGCATCGGTGGCGCTGGCCGGGATCATCGGCTTTGTCGGCCTGATGGTCCCGCATATGGTCCGTCCGTTGGTGGACGATCGCCCCTCGGCGCTGCTTATCCCCTCCGCGCTCGCCGGGGCCATTCTGGTGGTGCTGGCCGACAGCCTGGTGCGCCTGCTGCCCTCCGTCTCCGAACTGCGGCTCGGCATCGCCATGTCGAGCCTTGGTGCGCCGTTCTTCTTCGCGCTCTTGTTCCGCATGCGGCGGGAGCTGGCGTGATGGACCTGTCCTTCGAATCCATGTCGCTCACTCTGCGCGACCGGCCCGTCCTGCGCTCGGTAACCGGCACTCTGGCGGTTGGCGCGGTGACGGTGATCCTTGGCGCTAACGGTGCCGGAAAATCCACGCTGCTCTCCTGTCTCGCGGGCCTGCGCGAACCGGATACCGGACAGGTCTCGCTCGGTGGGCAGCCGCTGGCCTCGCTCTCCCCGCCGCACCGCGCACGCCTGATCGGCCTGTTGCCCCAACAGGCGGACATCCACTGGAACATCAACGTCCGGGCGCTGGTCGCGCTGGGCCGCCTGCCCCATCGCGGCCGCTGGGGATTGCACGCGGATGACGAGCGCGCCATCAGCGCCGCGCTTGCCGCGGCGGACTGCGTCCATCTGGCAAGCCGCAAGGCACAACGACTTTCCGGCGGAGAGCAGGCGCGCGTGCTGCTGGCGCGGGTGCTGGCGGGTGAACCGCGCTGGATTCTGGCCGACGAACCCTTTGCCAGCCTCGATCCCGCGCACCAGCTCGATGCCGCCGCGTGCCTGCGCGCCGCAGCAGGCCAGGGCGCGGGGGTGGCGGTGGTTCTGCACGACCTGACCCAGGCCGCACGGCTGGCCGACCGCGTGATCGTGATGAAGAACGGCCAGGTGCTCGCTGCCGGACCGGTGCCCGAGGTGATGACCCCGGCGCTGCTCGCGGCTGCCTACGGCGTGCGGGTCCATGTCGGGCACGACGAGGATGGCGCACCGCTGATCGTGCCTGTGGCGAGGCTCTCATGATACTGGACCGGCCCGAACAGTTGCTGGCCGCTTTGCTGGTCGAAGCCGCGCTGGGCTATCCGGAGTGGCTGCTGCGCCGTGTGGGCCACCCGGTGACATGGGCGGGCCGCCTGATCGCGGCGATGGACCGGCGCTGGAACCGCGAGGGGTATCAGTCGGGCGGCGGAATTGCGGCCATGCTGGTGTTGCTCCTGGTCGGCGCAGGGTTCGGTCTGGCGATTGAATGCCTTACGCCAGGCTGGGCCGGAACGCCGGTGGTGATCCTGATCGCCACGACTGGCCTTGCCCAGCGCAGTTTGTGGAACCACGTTGCCGCCGTTGCCGATCCGCTGGACCGCGGCCAGCTTGACGCCGGGCGCACGGCCCTGTCGCGCACCGTCGGGCGCGATACCGCCGCGCTGGATGAAAACGGCGTGGCTGCTGCCGCCATCGAAACGCTGGCCGAAAGCTTTTGCGACGGCATTGCAGCGCCCGCTGTGTGGTTTCTGGCGCTCGGCCTGCCCGGTCTGTTCGCGTTCAAATGTATCAGCACGGCGGATAGCATGATCGGCCACCGCGACGCGTGCTACGAACTGTTTGGCAAGGCGAGCGCCATGATGGACGATGTGCTCAATTGGGTTCCGGCCCGGATTGCAGCGGTGCTGATCTGCCTCGCGGGCGGCGGCGGTTGGCGGATCCTGCGGCGCGATGGCCGCAATCACCTTTCCCCCAATGCAGGCTGGCCGGAAAGCGCAATGGCAGGCACGCTGGGCGTAACGCTGGGCGGCGGCGCATTCTATGACGGGGAATGGAACGCGCGCCAGACGCTGGGCGAAGGCCCGCGTCCCGGCCCCGCCGATCTTCGCCGCGCATTGCGGGTATTCCTGCGGGCGGTTCTTCTGCTGTGGCTGAGTGTGGGGGTGCTGGCATGGCTGCGCTGATGTTGCAGGGCACAGGATCGGATGTCGGCAAATCGGTGCTGGTTGCCGGGCTCTGCCGCCTGTTCGCCAATCGCGGGCTCAAAGTTCTGCCGTTCAAACCGCAGAACATGTCCAACAACGCCGCCGTCACCGCCGATGGCGGCGAGATCGGGCGGGCGCAAGCCTTGCAGGCAGTGGCCGCGCGGGTGCCGCTGTCGGTCGATATGAACCCGGTGCTGCTCAAGCCGCACAGCGACCGCACCGCGCAGGTGATCGTGCACGGCAAGGTTCACGGCACGTTCGGCGCGGAATACTACCGGGCCCGCAAGGGCGAACTGCTGGAAGCGGTGCAGGCGTCATACCAGCGCCTGCGCGCCGCCGCCGATCTGGTGCTCGTCGAAGGGGCAGGCAGCCCGGCCGAGATAAACCTGCGCGCGGGGGACATCGCCAATATGGGTTTTGCGCGCGCCGCCAATGTGCCGGTGGTGCTGGTGGGCGATATCGACCGGGGCGGGGTCATCGCCTCCATCGTCGGCACGCAGGCCGTGCTGGACCGCGATGATGCCGCCATGATCCGCGGCTTTCTCATCAACAAGTTTCGCGGCGATGTTACCCTGTTCGATGAAGGTTATGCGGCGATTGCACGCCTGACCGGGTGGGAGGGCCTTGGCGTGATCCCGTGGCTGGCGGCAGCGCGCCTGCTGCCCGCAGAGGATGCCGTGACACTCGATACACCAGTTGCCACCGTGGGCGCAGTGGAAGTGGCTATCCCCATGCTTTCGCGCATCGCCAACTTCGATGATTTCGATCCGCTGGCGCAGGAACCGGGGGTGAAGCTGACGATGGTGCCGCCCGGCCATCCGATCCCGGCCGGCGCGGCGCTGGTGATCCTGCCCGGCACCAAGGCGACGATCGCCGATCTGAAATTCCTGCGTGCGCAAGGATGGGATATCGACATCGCCGCGCATGTCCGGCGGGGCGGGCGGGTTCTGGGTATTTGCGGCGGCTATCAGATGCTGGGCCGGACCATTGCCGATCCCGGCGGAGTGGAAGGCCCGCCCGAGACCGTATCGGGCCTTGGGCTGCTGCCGGTCGATACGGTGATGCGCGACGACAAGACAGTGCGCGAAGTGCGCGGCACCCGCATTGCCGATGGCTGTGCCTTCACCGGATACGAGATCCACTGCGGCGTTACCGCGGGTGATGCCGCGCCGCTGCTGCGCATGGCTGATGGCCGGGCGGAAGGCGCAGTGAGCCCCAATGGCCGGATCGCGGGCTGCTATGTCCATGGTCTGTTCAATCTGGCCGAGCAGCGGCCCGGCTGGATCGGTGGCCCGTCTGCCGGGCTGGATCAGGATGTGGCCGTCGATGCCGCGCTCGATCGCCTGGCCGCCGATCTGGAACGCCATGTGAGCGCAGACAGGCTGCTGGCCATTGCCGGCGAAGCCGGATGAGCGGCCCCGTGTTCAGCGCAGACTTCCGCCGCGACCTGGACTTGCTGTTCGCATGGCGGCGCGATGTGCGCCATTTTCAGCCTGCGCCCCTGCCGGTCGGCGCGATGGAGGAACTGCTCGAACTGGCCTGCCACGGGCCATCGGTCGGCAATGCCCAGCCCTGGCGCTTTGTTCGGGTGCAAAGTTCCGAACGGCGCGAAACGCTGGCGCGGGCTGCAGACGCCTGCAAGCAGGCTGCGGGCCAGGCCTATGCAGCAGAGCGCGGCGCGATCTACGCTGGTTTGAAGCCCCACGGCCTGCGGGAAGCGCCCGAAATCGTTGCGGTCTTCTGCGACGAGACTGCCGAAACCGGCCACGGCCTTGGCCGCGCGACCATGCCCGAAACGCTGTGCTGGTCGGTCATCGCCGCGATCCAGACGCTGTGGCTGGCGGCGCGCGCGCGGGGGATCGGGCTGGGCTGGGTTTCGCTTATTGAGCCCGCCGCCGTCAACACGATGCTGAGCGTTCCGCCAGACTGGCGCTTCGTTGCGCTGCTCTGCCTTGGCTATCCCGAAACGGAGAGCCTCACGCCGGAACTGGTCCGCCATGGCTGGCAGGCCCCGCTTCCCCCCTCGCGCACGAGGTTTGTCCGATGACAATCACACCCGATACCGTCCAGACCCGGCTCGATGCCTTGGCCAAGCCCCCCGGCAGCCTGGCGCGGCTGGAGGCGCTGGCGGTTGAACTGGCTGTCGCGCAGCAATCGCTTGGCCCGGTCATCCGCCCGCGTCGGATCGTGTTGTTTGCGGGCGACCACGGGGTCGTGGCGCAAGGGGTCACCCCATGGCCATCTGCCGTCACCACTGCGATGGTCGCAACCATCCTGAACGGCCGCGCCAGCAGCACCGCGCTGGCCGGGGCGCACGGCGCGGACTTGCGGGTGGTGGATGCCGGCATGGCCGAACCGCCAGCCCGCCCATACCCGTCGCATTACCGCGCGGCGGCGGTGGCACGCGGAACGGCGGATCTCAGCCGGTGCCCGGCGATGGACGAAGCGCAGTTCGATACCGCCTGGGCGCTGGGCGCGGATGAGGCCCGCCGCGCCGTGGCCGAGGGGTTTCGCCTGCTCATCGCGGGCGAAATGGGGATCGGCAACACCACCCCGTCCGCCTGCATCACCCACGCGCTCACCGGCATCGCTGCCGATACCGCCACCGGCAGCGGCGCGGGCGCGGATGCGGCCATGCGGGCTGTGAAGCGCGGCATCGTGGCAGACGCGGTCGCGCGGCTTGATGGGCGGCGAGACAAGGCAGCACTCGCCGCCGTGGCCGGCTTCGAGATCGCGGCCATGGCAGGCTTCTATGCCGAAGGCGCGGCGCTGGGCGCGGTGCTGCTCCTCGATGGCTACGTGACGACCGCTGCCGCGTTGATTGCCGAAGAGCTTGCCCCGGGCACGCGCCGCCGGATGATCGCGGCGCATCGCTCCGCCGAACCGGGGCACGGCGCCGCACTTGCTCATCTCGGACTGGAACCGGTGCTCGATTGGGGGATGCGGCTGGGCGAGGGCAGCGGAGCGCTTACCGCGCTTCCGCTGCTCGATAGCGCCGCCGCCTTGTTGAACGATGTGGCCACGCTGGCCGAAATCATGGGCGAGCTGCCGGCATGAGCTTGCGCTGGTGGATGCCGCCCCTGCTGGCGATCCAGTTCATGACGCGCATTCCCGTGCCCGGCCTATCGAGGCTGCATGCCGATGATGTTGCGGCTGGAATGGTGCGGTCTGCTGGCTGGTATCCTCTGGCTGGCGGCCTTGTCGGCATGGTCAGCGCGGGCGTCCTGACGCTGAGCGAAGCCCTTTGGCCGCGCAGCGTGGCTGTCTTGATAACCCTGATCGTCGAAGCCCGGTTGACCGGGGCCTTCCACGAAGACGCTGTCGCCGATTTTTGCGACGGTTTCGGGGGCGGTCAGACAGCTCAGCGCATTCACGAAATCATGAAGGACAGCCGGGTCGGTGCTTATGGCAGCGTCGGGCTGATTCTGGCGATCGGCCTGCGCGCGGCGCTGCTCTGTGCGGTTCCCGCCGGGCTTGTCGTGCCCGCGCTGATCGGTTCGGCGGCATTTGGCCGCTGGCATGCGGTTGTGCCGCAGGCCCTGCTGTCATCCCCGCCCGGCATTCGCGGCATGGCGAGTGACATCGTTTCAGGCACCGGCACCCGCGAACTGGCCATCGCCACTGGTGTGCTTATGCCGTTCATCCTCCCGATCCTGTGGCTACGACCCGAAGCGATGTTGCTGGCATGCGCCCTTTCAGCCGCATTCATGGGCTGGTTTTTCCGCTTCCTGGACCGGCATCTGGGCGGGGTTACTGGCGATTGCCTGGGCTTCTCGGTTTATGTCGGGCAATTGATCGTGCTGCTCTGCATGACGGCTGCATGGCCCGCAGCCTGATCCTCGTGCGCCACCCGCCTGTGGCAAGAGCCTGGGCCGGGCGCTGTTATGGCCAGAGCGACATGGGCCTCTCCCGCGCGGGGCAGGCGATGGCGCGTGCGCTGGTCGGCGAATTGGCGGCGCTGCGCCCGGATGCGATCATTCATTCCGACATGCGCCGGACTCGCGCGCTGGCCCTGCCACTGGCGCGCCGTCTCGGAATCACCCCGGTCGCCATGCCGCTTTGGCGGGAGCGCCATTTCGGGGCATGGGAGGGCCAGACCTGGAATGCCATCTACCGCGCCACCGGCAATATGATGGACGGCATGATCGATGATCCTCACAGCTTCCGCCCCGGCACCACAGGTGAGACGACGTGCGAGCTGTTCCATCGCACTGCCGCGGCACTCGCCCGTGCGCCGCAACGGGGCGTGGTCGTGATCATAACGCACGGCGGGCCGATTGCGTGCGCCCGCGCAGCCCACGCAGGCGAAGGGCTTGCCGGGCTTGCAGAACGTGTCCCGCCGACGGGATCGGTGAACGCCCTGGATTCCTGAAATGCATGGCCTGTGCCGGGATTGGCGCGCTCTATGCGCTGAGCGGCGGGATCGCCGCCGTGCCCTTGAGATCGCGGCCCCCCCCTTGCCGCCAACGAGCATCAGCCTTCGCGATCTGGGTAGTTTCCGATCCTGTTGCGCTTTGCCCGCAAGCCTAAGGTCAACGGGCCCATGTGGCGTCCGGCTGCGGCAATTTCGCTCGGCCTGGCTCGCTTCACAAGGAACCAAGCGAATGCGCAAAATCCTGATGGCCCCGATCGCCTTGTGCCTTCTCGCGGGATGCACTGAATATGGCGGCGGCCAATCCATGAATTCACAGTGGAGTCGCTACGACTACGATCGGCCCGACCCCAGCTACGGCGGCTATGAAGCCGATCGCTACTACCGCGAGGATCAGGGCCGGTATCACGAGCGTCGGATGGGTAACAGCGACCGCGTCTACCGCGGTCATGACGGCCGCTACTACTGCCGCCGTTCGGACGGAACCACGGGCCTCGTCGTCGGTGCGGTGGCCGGGGGCGCCCTGGGCAACGTGATTGCCCCGGGCAATTCCGAAGTTCTCGGCACGGTACTTGGCGCGGTGCTCGGCGGGGCTGCCGGCCGCGAAATCGATCGCTCGCGGGACGTCCGCTGCCGCTGAGGCGCGCGCGACCCGCTTACACTTTCTGGCCGAAGCGCTCCCCGAATGAGGGAGCGATCCGGCCAAACCTGGGAGGATTTTCATGTCACTTGGTCTGATACTCGTAATCGTGCTCGTCATCTTTCTGATGGGCGGCTTCAGCGGAAAGCTGGGCGGTTATGGCTATGGCTATGGCCACGGCGGGGTCGGCGTGATCGGGATCATCCTGATTATCGTCGTGATCATGCTGCTGACCGGCCGGATCTAGCATTCAGGCGCGAACACCACGTGCCCCGCGCCATTCATACCCCATCAAAAGGACCGCTTCATGCGTTCTATCTTCACCCTCGCGGCGCTACTCGCCGCTACCGTGCCGCTTGCCCCCGCCGCGGCGCAGAGCATCCACGGCTATACTTCCGGCCCCACGCGGCTCTATTCGGGGCCGCTGCGCGATTATCCAAGCGTGCGCACGCTCCGTCGCGGCTCGATGGTCAACCTGCAGGGTTGCCTGCGTGACTGGAGCTGGTGCGACGTGACCTACCGGGGCGATCGCGGCTGGATCGCAGGTGATGCCCTGCGCATCAGTCACGATGGGCGCCGCCGGGGAATTGCCTCCGGCATGGGCATCGGCGTGACCACATTCCTGTTCGGCTCCTATTGGGACAACCACTATCAGGGTCGCCGCTTCTATGGCGAGCGTCAGCGGTGGCAATCGCAGTACGACAGCGGCTACCGCCCCGAATGGGGTGAGCGGGAACAGCGCCGTGACGAAGGCTCCAACCGCGGCCGGATGCATGACCGGCGGCAGAGCGAAGGCCAGCACGGCCAGGATCAGCGCAGCGACAATCGCCAGGGCCAGGACCAGCAGCGCCGCGACCATGCGTCCATACCCAGATCTGCGGCGGAACCTTATCGCTTGCCCCAGCATGGTGAGAGGGCGGCGCAGCCCAGTCCTCGCAACCCAGGCCCCGGCAACGGCGCAGCGAACGCTTACGGCAGGAACGACCGTATGGGCCACCGGCCTGACCAGGGCACTGCCCATGACGATGCCGCCGGGCATCCTCACAACTGACTGCGTCTCGGCCCGATAATGCCTCCCCTCCCGCAGGATCGGGCCAAGGCAACGGGGACCGTGCCGGATCTTATGCTGCGGCGAAGTTCCGGCACGGGCTTCTCGAATTTTACCGGCCCTGACCGAGGGGGCCTCTGCAAGAGTACCATGTCATGTCACTGATCAATCTTATCGTCATTCTGATCGTGGTCGGGGTCATTCTCTGGCTGATCAACAATTACCTGCCGATGGATGGCAAGATCAAATCCATCCTCAACGCCGTCGTGGTGATCGCGGTGGTCCTCTGGTTGCTTCAGGTCTTCGGCCTGCTCGCCTCTCTGAATGCGATTCATATCGGCAAATAAACTCCGCCGCTGCGAACGGACCGCTCATCCAATCGGACGGGCGGCCCTTCGCCCTGCCCATTTGGAATAGGGTGGGCGCTAACGAAGTGTGTTAGGCCCCTCTATCGCAAGGGGCACGACATGATGCAGAGACTTCACGGCAAGCGCCCCCTGTGCAGGAGGCACGTTGCCTCGTTCAGGCGGTGGTAGCCCGGCGGCATCCGGCACCTGACCCAGCGTCCAGGCAAAGTCTGCCGCAACAGCCGATCGCCGCTTCGGAGCGCGGTTCCGAAACGAGCGCAGGCCTTGCCGCGATCCTTGCCGCGCTCAGGGACACCACGGGGCAGGACTTCAACCACTACAAGCCCGGCACGATCACCCGGCGGATCGCCCAGCGCATGGCGCTGCTTGCCATGAACCCGGGCGATATGGCTGCCTATGCCGCGCGGCTGCGCGGCGACGCGGCAGAATGCGCGAAACTGGTCAGCGACCTGCTCATCAATGTGACCAGCTTCTTCCGCGATCCCAAGGTCTTCGAAAGCTTCGAAAGCGAGGTTCTGCCGGACCTGATCGAGCAGCTGTCGCCCGGGCAGGTACTTCGCATCTGGGTTGCCGGCTGCAGCACCGGTGAAGAGGCCTATTCGATCGCAATGATCTGCCAGGATGCGCTGGCGCGCGCGGGGAGGCACCTCAAGCTTCAGATCTTCGCTTCCGATCTTGATCCCGGTGCCATCGCAACCGCGCGCGAGGGGCTCTATCCGCACGATATCGCCGCCCTCGTCCCGCCCGAACGGCTCGCGCGGTACTTTACCGAGGAAGATGCCGGCTACCGCGTTGTCTCTGCGCTGCGCGGTCATATCGTGTTTTCGGTGCATGATGTGTTTGGCGATCCGCCGTTCTCGCGGCTTGATCTCATCTCCTGCCGCAACCTGCTGATCTATCTTGATGCCGCCGCGCAAGACCGGATCATCTCGCTGTTCCATTTCGCGCTCAAGGACGGCGGCGTCCTCCTGCTGGGTACGGCGGAAACCGTTGCCAGGCCCGATGGACGCTTTGAACCGGTGGCGGGCACCGAATGCTGCTACCGCCACATTGCACGGCTCCGCCCGGACGAGCCGAGTTCGGCCGGCAATCCGCCGGTTTCCCCCGCAATCGGGGGATCGATCGCAGCGGCGCGGCGCAGCCGGGCAGAGCAGCCGAGCGGCAGCGGCGCCCCGCGTGAACACCTCGCGCTGGAGCAGGCAAGCCGTATTGCCGGACTGGAGCTTGAGCTCTCCGAAGCGCGGGCCGCACTGACAATCTCGATCCATGACAGCGAGATCGCCAGCCTCGAACAACTGGCGATCAACGCGGAGGCGCGCTCGGTGAACGAGGGCTTCCAGTCGGCGAACGGGGAGCTGATCACCTCGAAGGAGGAGCTGCAATCGCTCAACGAGGAGCTGACTGCGCTCAACAGCCAGTTGCAGGAGACCCTTGATCGCGAACGACTGGCTTCGGACGATCTGCAGAACGTGCTCTACAGCACCAAGGTCGGCACGATGTTCCTCGATGCCGCGCTCAGGATCCGTCTGTTCACGCCCGCGATCAGCCCGCTCTATAACGTGCTCGCGAGCGACGTCGGCCGGCCGCTGGCAGATCTGAGGCCGATTGCCGATGATCCCGAAATGCTGGGCGATGCGCAGCGCGTGCTGGACAGCGAGGCAACGATCGAGCGCGAAGTGCAGGCCCCCGACGATACCTGGTACTTGCGCCGCATCTTTCCCTACCGCGCGCACAACGGCCGCATCGAAGGCGTGGTGATCACCTTTGCCGATATCACCGACCGCAAGCGCACAACCTCCGCGCTGGAGGAAGCCAAGCTTGAAGCCGAGCGCGCCAACGCAGCCAAGTCGCGCTTTCTTGCCGCCGCCAGCCACGATCTGCGCCAGCCACTGCAGGCGCTGGCGCTGCTCAAGGATTTCCTCGCCCCCAACGTGACCGGCGCGCGCGCCGCAGAGCTCATGGCGCGCTTCGACAAGACGCTGGGCGCGCTATCGGGCATGCTCGACGTGCTGCTGAACATCAGCCAGATCGAGGCGGGCGCGGTGCAGCCGGAGACGGTGGTGTTCGCTGTGGACGAGATGCTCGAACGGCTGCACGGCGAGTTCCTTGCGCTCACAGAGGCGCGCGATCTTTCGCTCCGCTTCATGCCGAGCGCGGCCTGGGTTGAAAGCGATCCGCGCCTGCTTGAGCAGATGGTCCGCAATCTCCTCGGCAATGCGGTCAAGTACACCCGCACCGGGCGCATCCTGCTGGGCTGCCGGCGGCGTGGCAACGACTTGCGGATCGAGGTCTGGGATACCGGCATCGGCATCGAGGCATCGCAGCTCGAGAGCATTTTCGAGGAGTTCCACCAGGTCGATAATCCCGCGCGCGAAAGCGGGCTCGGGCTGGGCCTCGGGCTTTCGATCGTGCGGCGGTTGGGCCGGCTGCTGCGCCATCCGGTCGAAGTCCGCTCGCTGCCGGGGCGCGGTTCGGTCTTTGCGATCACCGTGCCCTTGCGCAAGGGCGAGACGCAGCTGCTGCCCTCGCCCCAGCCCGATCCGTCACCCGATCCCGCGCCCGAGGCCGAACCCATCGCGCGCCCATCGGCCATCATGGTCGTCGAGGATGATCCCGATCTGCTCGATCTCATCGCGCAGCTGCTGCGGGACAACGGTCACATGGTCAGCTGCGCCCCTGATTCGGCAGAAGCGCTGCGACTGGTCGCGGTCGGGGCGATCCGTCCGGATATCCTGCTGACCGACTACAACCTGCCTGCAGGCCAGAGCGGGGTGGACTTGCTCAACGCTCTCAGGCTGCGGTTGCGGCGGCCGCTACCCGCCATCGTGCTGACCGGCGATATCTCGACCGCGGCACGGACCAGCATTGCCGAGGCGGACTGCATCCATCTCAAGAAGCCGGTCATCCCTGCCGCGCTGCTGCGTGCAGTGGAATCGCTGTGCCCACCCGCGCCTGCCCCCGCAGCCAGAGTGCCCCCTGGAATCACGCCGCAACTGGCGCCGGTGACCTATGTGATCGACGATGAACCACACGTCTGCGAAGCCATCCGCAACCTGCTCACCGCGCACGGCCGCGAAGTTGAAGATTTCCTCAGCGCCGAGGACTTCCTCGCAGTCTACCGCGCAGGCCGCCCGGGGTGCCTGCTGGTCGATGCCCATCTACCGGGGCTGAGCGGCATTGGCCTGCTCGGCGAACTGCGCGCGCGCGGGGATAACCTGCCGGTCATTCTCATCACCGGCGACGGGGACATCGGCCTCGCGGTGGCGGCAATGCGCGCGGGCGCTTGCGATTTCATCACCAAGCCGGTCGGGCGCGATGCGCTGATGGACAGCATCGACCGCGCCGCGGAACAATCGCTCACCATCCGCATCGCCGATGTCGCGCAGGCCGAGGCGGCGGCGTGCTATGCCGCGCTCACGGCGCGGCAGAGGGAAGTGATGGACATGGTCCTCGCCGGCGCACCCAGCAAGAACATCGCCGCCGATCTCGGCATCAGCCAGCGCACTGTCGAAAACCACCGCGCCGAGATCATGCACCGCATGGGCGTGCGATCGCTGCCCGAACTCGCCCGCAAGGTCCTGATGATCGAAAGCTGATCGCTGAAACGACAACGGGGCCGACTTTGCGCCGACCCCGTTGCCATGGCCTGAAGGCCCTTATCCGACGTGCCGGATCAGAAGCCCGAACCCGGGCCGTAGCTGATTTCCACGCGGCGGTTCTGCACTTCGCGCACACCGTCTGCCGTGGGCACGCGCTGGTCGGCCTCGCCAAACGCCTTGCTGGTGATCGAACCGGCAGCGATGCCATGCCCGGTCAGGTAGGTCTGCACTTCGCTGTCGCGGCGTGCCGAGAGGCCGAGGTTGTAGTTCGAGGAACCCGAGCTGTCGGTATGGCCGGCAAGCATGATGCCGACATTGGCGCAGTTGCCGTAGGCCTGAACCGCATTGTCCAGCACGCTGGCTGCTTCTGGCGAGATGTCCGACTTGTCCCAATCGAAGAACACGATGAACGGCCCGCGATTACAGGAAGCGACCGGCGGCGGCGGGGGCGGCGGGGGCGGAGGAGGCGGCGGCGGGGGGGGCGGCGGCGGGGGCGGCGGTGCGGCCTCAGGTTCCGGATCCGCTGCCGATCTGCCGAAGTTGAACGTCAGCGTTGCCAGCAGCGAATGCGAGCGCAAGTCGGCCTTGCGGTAGAAGCCATCGGCAGCGAGGAATGTCTTCGCGCCATCGGGGCGGAAGTAGCGGTACTTGATACCCAGATCGACATTGCGGCCGATCGGCATCGTCAGTCCGCCCAGCGCCTGCCAGGCAAAGCCATGATCGCGGTCAGTCAGCGGCACCGCGCCGAGCAGGCCTTCGCTCAGCCGGGTCGTGGCATAGCCAGCACCGGCGCCGAGATAGGCCTTGATCCCGCCCCAGTGGCCAAGACCAATGAGTGCGTTGCCCATCGCTGCGATGGTGCTGGTGCGGCCCACGAGACCAGTGCTGGGGGTGTATTCGCCATTGGGCAGCGGGGTGCCGACCGGCCGCGTCTGGCTGCGCAGGTTGGAGCGCGCATAGAAGCCTTCAGCCTCGAGCCGGAAATGGCCGAAGTCATAACCAAGCGCGCCGCCCGCTTCCCAGCCGGTCTTGAAGCGGTTGGTATGCTCGGCGCCAAGCGGCCCGTACACAACCGAACGCTCCTGCTTCACCGCGCCGCCTTCAAGCGTGATGTAGGGTCCGGTGTCTTTGGCATAGGCACTGCTGCCCAGCGTACTGGTGGCCAGCATAAGGCCGACTAGAATTTTCCTCATGAAAAGTCCGTTCATTGTTGTTGGAGCCGCAGGGTGCAGCCCTTGGGTAGGAGGATCAGGCGGGGACGCTGCAAACGGGCCGCGCGGCCGGATGGCAGCGGGCGGTTCGCGGTGCAGTGTCTTTCCCGAAGGCACCGTGGGACGCGAACGCCCACGGGATTGGTTTGCCGAACGCAGAAGCGGCGGCGATTGGGTCTTTATGACCGGGGGGAACAGGCAATCGCCGGCACGAACTGTCCTCTAGGGCGGCCATTCCAGCCGGCACAGCATCGGAATATACTCATGCCAATGGCGCCGCACTGCGCAGCGGGAGCGCAGAGGTTCATCGGGGGCAGCACTGCCGCCCCCGGTAACCGGCCTTTCGGTCGGCGAAAACTAGATAATGACCGGCATTTCGCCCGGCCCGGGCGGCGCATCGGGCACTTCGACCGCGATCTGCCCCGCTTCCACGCGCACCGGGAAGATCCGCAGATCGGGATAGGCCGCACCGAGGCACTTGCCCGTCAGCACGTCGAAGCGCGCGCCGTGGAGCGGGCACATCACCGCGCCCCGCCGGACGCGCCCTTCGGAAAGGAGAGCCGCCTGATGCGTACAGCGATCGTTGACGGCGCGGAAGCTACCGTCGTCCGCGCGCAGCACCAGTACGTGCCAGCCGGCCACGCGCGCCGCGAGTTTGCCTTCGGCCGGGAACCCGGCCTCGGGCAGCACATCATGCCATGTCGTGCTCATTCCTTCGCTCACTCCGTCGCGGCCCACCATTCTTCCATCATCGGCGTGATCGCGCGCGCCACCAGTTCGATGATCGGGCTGCCCGGGCGCGTCAGATAGGCGATGGCACCGTGGCCCTGATCCGCCGGAGCACCGCCCAGCACC